>NZ_CP045740.1:0-2400000 GCF_009650765.1 Streptomyces sp. SUK 48
TTCGCCAAGGACGCCGCGGGCACCGGTGTCACCGTCAACTCCGTCATCGCCGGCCCCACCCGCACCGGCGGGGTCGAGGAGTTCGTCCGCGAACTCGTCGGCACCGAACTGCCCTGGGACGAGGCGCAGCGGGCGTTCATGGTCAGGTACCGGCCCCAGTCCCTGATCCAGCGTCTGATCGAGCCCGAGGAGATCGCCCACATGGTCGTCTACCTGGCCTCCCCGCTGGCCTCCGCGACGACCGGCGGCGCGCTGCGTGTCGACGGCGGCTACGTCGACTCGATCCTCCCCTGAGCCGCCCCCGGGACTCCCCCGGCCCGCCCCCGGTCCGCCCCGGGACTCCCCCGGGCCGTCCCCGGTACTCCCCGGGCCGTCACCGGTCCTCCCCGGGCCGTCCCCGGTCCTCCCTGGGATGTCACCGGCCGGCCGCGCCGTTCCCGGCGAAGCCGCCGCGAGCCCCGGGACCGTGGCGCGGCCCACGCCCCGCCGCGCACCCCGATGCACCCCGGACACGCTGATGCGCCCGCACCTTGCCCGCGTTCGCAGTGGAATTCCGACCAGGGCTACGACGCCACCCTGCGCGCCTTCGGCACACCAGCCTCGCCGATGCGGGCCGCATCCGCGCCGCCGGTGTCTCCAGCTTCCGGCCCGGCCGGCTGAGCAGGCTGCCGGAGGACGCCGCGCCGGCCCCGGCCGCCGGCCAGATCGAGCTGCACCCCGGCCTCCGGCGGCCGGGCCACGCGCGTTCCACGCCCGGCACGGGACCGCCACCGAGGCGTGGAGCCCCACTCGCGCAGGGCGCCGTGCTGGGCAGCCGGTCATCGGCGGCCTGGCCGCCGGGCGCGGGAGGCCCCCCGCCCCCGCCCCTCGCCCGCCGCCAGATCGTCCTGTGCCGGCACCTCCGGCTGGGCAGCATCGTCCTCCCCGAGCCGGCCGCCCCGGCCCGCGTCCGCGAGGACTTCGCCGTCTTCGGCTTCACCCTCACCGCCGAGGAGATGCGGGCCCCGGCCGGACTCGACCGCGGCCTGCGCGCCGGCCCCCGCCCGACGGACTCGACGGGCCCGCACCCACCCCGTCCGGTTTCCGGTCCGGGCGCGCGGCCCGGACCGGAGCCTCCCGGGGGGTCAGGCTGTTCGTGGCGGGCGGACTCGCGGGTGAACGCGGCGGCCAGGTCCTCGGCCGTGAGGTCGCCGGGGTCCAGGCCGAGGATCTGGTCGGACTCCCGGGCGCGTTCGAACATGGCCTGCTCGTAGGCGGCGAGCGCGGCCTGCGTGTCGGCGGGGCGGGCGGCCAGCGCCCGGCCGAGTTCGGCGCCGTCGAGCATGGCCAGGTTGGCGCCCTCGCCGTTGGGAGCGGCGAGGTGCGCGGCGTCGCCGAGGAGGGTCACGCGGGGACGCGGTCCCAGCGGGTGCCGGCCGGCAGGGCGTGCAGGAGGCGCAGGGCCGGGGCGGTGTCGGTGGCGGTGATCAGCGCGGTGAGTTCCGGCGCCCAGCCGGAGAACTCGGCCGCGATCCGCGCGGGCGGCCGCTGCGGGGTCGGTGAAGTCGACGGCGGCGAACCAGTCCTGATCGCGGGTCAGGCCGACGTAGGCGTGCAGGGTGTCGTCGCGCTCCCGGTGGGCGAAGATCTCCCGGCCCCGTGTGGGCACGATCATCGAGCCGCCGCCGACCGCCTTCGCGGTGGCCGGGTGGCGGGTCGCGGCGTCGTACAGGTAGGTCTCCACGACCGACCTGCCGGTGTATGCGGGCACGGCCGCGGTGAGCAGGGGGGGGACGCGGGACCAGGCGCCGTCCGCGCCGACCAGCAGGTGTGTGTCCACGCGCGTGCCGTCGGCGAAGGCCACCTCGTGGCGGCCCCCGCCCAGGGCGCGGGCGCGGGTGACCTTGCGGCCCCAGCGGACGGTGCCGGGCGGCAGCGAGTCGAGGAGGACCCGCCGCAGTTCGCCGCGCTGCACCTCGGGGCGTGTGCCGGTGCCGTCGTCGCTCTGCTCGAACAGGACGGACCCGTCCGTGCGCAGGACCCGCATCGCCTGCCGGCCCTCCAGGACGACGGCCCGGAACTCGTCCGTCAAACCGGCTGTCTCCAGGGCCAGCTGGCCGTTGTAGTCGTGGATGTCGAGCAGTCCGCCCTGTGCGCGGGCGGCCGGTGAGGGTTCCGCCTCGTAGACGGTGACCGGTATGCGGTGCAGGTGCAGGACACGGGCGAGGGTGAGGCCGCCGAGTCCGGCACCGATGATGGTGACATCCGTGGTCATGAGAGGGGGGTCCTTCCCGTCGTGTCGTCAGGCGCTGCGGTGACCGGGCCCGGCGCGGGGCCGGTGTCCGGTGGCTCCACTGTCCGGGCGGGCGTCGACAGTTCACCGACAGGCCGGCGACAGCACCGACAACGGGCCGACACCCGCGCCGGCCGCAAAGCGGCCGAAGAGGGGCGGCCCGTTCGCGCAGCAGGGGTGATGTCCCGCGAGCCTCGCCCCGGCGGGGGTTGAACCTCGCGCGGTGTGAGGACGCGTCGTGGCTCCCTGACCACTTCCGCGACCTGGAGAGTGGGCCGGCTCGCGCGGCCGGCGGACTGACCGTGCGCACGCCGCACCACTGGGACACCATCGGCCTGCTCAGCCCTCGCGGCGCACCCCGGGCGGGCACCGGGAGTACACCGAGGACGACCTCGTACGCCCCTACCGGGTGCCGGCGCTGCGCGGCCTGGGGCCGGGGCTGGACACCATCGCCGTCTGCCTCGACGCCCCGGCGCAGCAGGTCCCGCTCGACGAACTGGCCCAGGTCCCGGACCGATACGCCGCCGCAGGCCCCGCACACGGAGGTGACCTCCGCGACCGGGTCGCCGTGATCATCATTCTCCGCCCGTCTCCGCGCCCGGCGTCAGCCGCCGTGCTGCCGTGCTGCCGTGCTGCCGTGCTGCCGTGCTGCCGTGCTGCCGTGCTGCCCGATCCTGTCGCACGTACGGCCGGGGCGGCGACCGGATAGGCGAGCGCCCAGGCGCCGCGGGACGGCGGAGGGGGCGGGAGGGGCGGGGGTGCCGGTGGGTTCGCGAGGGCGCCCCGCGCCGCCTGACGGGTCGTCATGGTGCGGGCGGGGGCTGTCTGACGTGCCGGAAGAGGAACGCGTCACAGCGCACCGGCGGGCGTTGCCGCGCGTGTTCGTTCGTTGCTAGCTTCACTGCGCAAGTGAGTTGGAATTCCAAACTGAGATGGGACGAACATGAGCCTCCCTGACGGCCGGACCGCCGGCACCCTCAGTCCTCCGGAGGAACGACCGCGGCTCGGGGTGGTCTTCACGGTGATCGCCGCCGGGGTGGCGATGGCCAACCTGGACGTGTTCATCGTCAATGTGGCGCTGCCGGACATCGGGCACCAGTTCTCGGGGACGTCGCTGGCGTCCCTGTCGTGGGTGCTGAACGCGTACGCGGTGGTGTTCGCGGCGCTGCTGGTGCCGGCGGGCAATCTCGCGGACCGGGTCAACCCGCGGACCGCCTATCTGTCGGGCATCGTGCTGTTCACGCTCTCCTCGGTGCTGTGCGCGCTGGCGCCGGGGATCTGGTTCCTGGTCGGGCGCGGGTGCTGCAGGCGGTCGGCGCGGCGATGCTGATCCCCTCCTCGCTGGGTCTGCTGCTGGCGACCGCTCCGCCGGACAAGCGGCTCGCGTCGGTGCGCGGGTGGACGGCGATCAGCGGTGTGGCCAGTGCGCTGGGTCCGGTGCTGGGCGGGCTGCTGACCGATCTGAGCTGGCACTGGGTGTTCCTGGTGAACGTGCCGATCGGGGTGGCCGCGCTGCTGGGCGGGCTGCGGGTGCTGCCGCGGGTTCCCTCCCGGACCTGCCGCGGGCGGACGTGCTCGGTGCCGCCGTGCTGACCGTGTCCATCGCCCTGGTCGCGCTCGGCCTGGTCAAGGGCGACGACTGGGGCTGGGCGTCGGAGAAGTTCCTGGCGCGCTGGTGCTCGGGGTGCTGGGGCTGGTCTGGTTCACGGTGCGTTCCGCCCGCCACGCTCGCCGGTGCTGCCGCTGCCGCTGTTCAAGTTCCGCGGTTTCAGCCCGTCCTCGTTCTCCAACGTGCTGTTCGCCGTCGCCTTCGCGGCCATGCTGCTGTCGACGGTGCTGTGGTGCCAGGACGTGTGGCACTGGTCGGCGGTGCGGACCGGGCTCGCGATCTTCCCCGGGACGCTGCTGCCGCCGGCGCTGGCCATGAGCATCGGGCCGGTCATCCACCGCTTCGGCTCCAGCGTGGTCGCCTTCGCCGGGTGCGTCGTCTTCGGCGCGGGCATCGCCTGGTGGCTGGTGCGGCTCTCGCCGGACGCCGGCTACGCGGGCGGGATGCTGCCCGCATGCTCCTCACCGGCATCGGCGTCGGCCTGACCCTGCCCACGCTGATCAGCGCCGGCGTCTCCGGCCTGCCGCCGCAGAGCTTCTCCACCGGCTCCGGCGTCATCACCATGGCCCGCCAGGCCGGCACCGTCCTCGGCATCTCCCTGCTGGTGGCCACCATGGGCTCCGGCGCCGCCCACCCGGCGGACGCCTTCGACCGGGGCTGGGAGATGACCCTGGGCGCCACCGCGGCCGCCGCGATCGCCTGCCTCTTCGTCGGCACCGTCGGCAAAACCCCCGCCCCACCCGCCCGCACAACCCGCCGGGACGCAGGAGCCGGCCGGGCGGCCGGGGACGCCGGCGGGGCGTAACGGCGCGCCGCCACCGCCCCCTCGGGCCGCCCGCCGGGGCGAGCAAGGCGCCGCGGACGGCGCGTGAGGACGCCCGGCCCCGGCCCGGCCCCCTCGGGCCCGGACCCCGACGCCCCGGCCCGGGCCGGGCCCGGCGAGAGCCGCGCCACGCCAGGAACCGCGCCACGCCAGGAGCCGCACCGCGGCTGGGACCGCACCCGACAGGAGCCGGGCGCGACGGGGCCGGGCCGAGGGGGCCGGCGGCCGGTCAGATCACCCGATCTGACCGGCCGTCAGCTTTTTCCGGGAACCGCGGCACCGAATTCCGTTTTCGCGCGGCGCGTTCGGCGCATGGAGCGCACCGGGGATTCACGCCGTCACATCCGTTCGACACATGGAGACATGACGTACGCCACACCGGTAATGCCGCAACGGGGCGCCGACAACGGTGTCTTTGCTTCCCGCGGAGGCGGACTGCCGTATTCCGTCCGCGTGTTCACGGCCCCGGCGCGGCGGTTGGCACCGCCGACACGCCTTCCCGGCGGACATGACCTTACCGGCGCGTAACTCTTGCGTATCCGCTGATCGCGGGGATTGCCGGGGGGCGACGAAGATTGTTATTGTCGCTCGAACAATCGAGTTGGACATTCCAACTCGACGGCGTACAACGAGTACAGAGAGCCCTTCGGAGTTAGGGCTCTGCACCATTAGCACCGCGAACCACGTGCCCGGCCGGATCACCTGCCTCGGACACGCTGATGCACCGCGCACCACCGGTATTCACCGAACTCGCCCTGTACCGCTCTGAAGGACACCACCCCCGTACCGCACGCACCGCATGCCCGGCTGCCGTCGAATACCCGGAGTGAGAGTGAGCCCCACCAAAACCCTGGCGGACCCGATCGACGTGATGGGCCGTCTGCTGTCCTTCGAGGGCAAACAGGACCCCTACCCCCTGTACGAGCAGATGCGGGCCACGGACCGGTCGTCGACGTGGGCGGCGCCCACCTCTTCGTCACCGGCCATGCCGAATGCGCGCGGGCACTGCGCGAGGCGGACCTGCTGTCGACCGACGCCGCCGTCCAGGACGTACGGCTGCCCGGCTGGCGCGAGCACGCCTCCTGGTCCTGGCTGACGAAGAACATGCTGTTCTCCAACGACCCGGACCACGAGCGCTACCGGCGGTTCTTCTCCAGCGCCTTCTCCGCGCGCGGTGTGGAGGCGTGGCGGCCCCTGGTCGAACGCCGGGCCGCCCGCGCCGTCGAGCGGGTCGCCCGCCTCGCCGCGGACGGGCGGGAGGTCGACCTGGTCGCGGAGTTCTCCTTCCCGATGGCCGCCGGGGTCATCGGGGAACTCCTCGGCATCCCCGACGAGGACCACGACACCTTCCGCGGCGACGTCGGCGACATCACGCTGGCCCTGGAACCGATCCGCGACATGGGCCAGCTCACCGCCGGGGACGCGGCGATGGAACGCCTCGCCGGCTACTTCCACGACCTGGTCGCCCGCCGCCGGGCACAGCCCACCACCGACCTGACCAGCGCCTTCACCGCGGCCCGTGACGCGGGCGGGGAACTGAGCGAGACCGAGCTGGTCGCCAACCTCATGCTGCTGCTGGTCGCCGCCACCGAGGCACCCCAGGACCTGCTCAGCAACATGGTCCGCCTCGCCCTGGAGCACCCCGCCGAGGGTGAACGGCTGCGCACCGAGGCGGACTTCGCGGCCGGCTTCACCGACGAGACCCTGCGTTTCGAGCCGGCCGCCCAGATCCTGAACCGCGTCGCCTCACGCGACCTGGACTTCTTCGGCGTCAAGGTCGCCAAGGGCGTGCCGCTGACCCTGCTCATCGCCGCCGGCAACCGCGACCCGCGCCGCTTCACCGACCCGGGCGTCTTCGACCCCGCCCGCACCGGCAACAGCCCGCTCACCTTCAGCGGCGGCGCCCACTTCTGCCTGGGCGCGGCACTGGCCCGGATGTCCGCGGAGACGGCCGTACCGCTGCTGCTGCGGCGGCTGCCCGCACTGAAGCTCGCCGGGGCGGCGACGTTCCGCGACCAGATCGTCCAGCGCGGCCACGGCCGGCTGCCGGTCACCGCCGGGTGACCGGCTCACCTCCCGGGGGCGGGCACGAGCCCCCGAAGGGGGGTGAGCCACCAGGGGGGCATCCCGCCGCAGGGCGGGCGCGTCCCGTACCGCGGCGACGAGGAAGAACACACTGATGGGGGAGAGCACACCGATGGGCACGAACGTACCGTCCGACGAGGAACTCGCGGCATCGCTCGAGGGCGGCTTCACCAGCGAGTACGCCGACGTCAACGGAGTACGGCTGCACTACGTGAGCGGCGGGAGCGGCGAGCCGCTGTTCCTGCTGCCGGGCTGGCCGGAGACCTGGTGGGAGTACCGCAAGGTGATGCCGGCGCTCGCGGAGCGCTTCCGGGTCGTCGCGGTCGACATCCGCGGCATGGGCGGCTCCAGCCGTCCCGATTCCGGTTACGAGAAGAAGAGCATGGCCGGCGACATCCGTGCCCTGGCCGAGCACCTCGGCTACGAGCGGATCAACATCGCCGGGCACGGCATCGGTGCCATGGTCGCCTTCGCCCACGCCGCGAACCACGAGGCGGCCACCCGCCGCGTCGCGATCATCAACACCACGCACATCGACGACAGTTACCAGGGCTTCCGGCTGATGCCGAAGCCGGAGGACCCGGGCCCGCACCGCTGGTGGCTCGCCTTCAACATCGTGCCCGGCTTCCCCGAACAGGCACTCGCCGGCCGCTACCGCCTCATGGTCGACTACATGCTCGGCCTGAGCCTGGTCGACCCCGACGCCGTGCTGCCGCAGGACCGGGAGGTGTACGCGCAGCGCTACGACACACCCGAGGCGATCCGCGCCAGCCAGGCATGGTTCCAGGCGTACCAGCAGGACATCGACGACTTCCACGGCTACGGCAAGCTGTCCGTGCCCGTCCTCGGTCTCGCCTACGGCGGGTTCTACGACTACATGAACCGCGTCCTGCCCACCTGCGGCAGCGACGTACGCGTCGTCGAGGTCAAGAACACCCGCAACTACATGGTGGAGGAGCAGCCCGAGACCGTCGCGGCCGAACTGACCGCGTTCTTCGGCTGACCCACCCCCGCCCCGACCCCGCCCCCCGACCCCGACCCGACCCGATCCGATCCGATCCGGCCCCCGGCCGGACCCGAGCCGGGGGCCGGGCCGGGGGCCGGGCCGGGGTGGTTCAGGCCCGGCTCGTGCCCGGGCGGGCTCCTGTACAGCCCGCCCGAACGGCACCCCCCGAACGGCATCCCCCGTAACGACCCCCCGTCCCCGCCCGGCAGACAGCACAGAGCCGGACGGACGGGCGGCCGGGCGGGCGGGCAGACAGCCGGGCGGGTCCGGGGGGCGGCCGTACGGCACCCCCTCCCCTCATTTTTTTTCTCTTCTTCCATCCACTCGGACGGGACGCTGTCTTCGCATGCTGAACACTGACGGGGCGACACCGGGAGCCCTCCTGAGAAAACCGGTGAACGGGTGGCTGCGGGCGGACGCGCACCTGCGCGGCTTCGGCGGCTTCCACGGCGGTCTCGCCCTCGCCCTGCTGACCTCCGCGATGCGCGAACACGCGCCCGGACTCGAACTGCAGAGCGTCACCGGCCGGTTCGACCGGCCCGTCGACCCCGGCTTCACCGTGGACAGTTCCCTGGTGCGCGCCGGGCGGACCCTGAGCGTGGTCCGTGCCCTGGCGCAGAGCGAGAAGGGGCCGGCGATCGAGGCGTCCGCGGTGTTCGCCCGCCGCGGTGAGGGCTCCTGGCAGGCGGTGGCCCCCGAGCCGCCCGCGGCGCCGGGGCCCGAGGAGTGCGACGTGTTCGCCATCCCGGCGCAGTTCGTGCCGATCGCCACCAGCATGGAGATCCGCCCCGTCGGCGCGGCCCGCCCGTACGCGGGCGGGCCGGTGCCCGAACTGATCGCGTGGGTACGGCTGGTGGAGGACGACGAGGCGCCCGACGTGCTGCGCTTCGTGCTGCTGATGGACGCGCTCGCCCCTTCCTACGCGGCGATCCTGTCCACCCTCGCGGTCGTGCCGACCGTGGAGCTGACCGTGCGCCCCGCACCGGGGCTCGCCGGCGCCGCCTCCCCGTGGATCCTGCTGCGGGCCACCACCCGCGCCGCCGGGCCCGACGGGTGGGTGGACGAGCAGGTGGACGCCTGGTCGGTGCAGGGCACGCACCTGGGCAGCGCCCATCAGCTGCGGGTGGTCCGCGCCGTGTGACGCGCCCTCGCGTCCGAACGGAGATCACGCACGTGTCCCGCCCGCAGACCGACATGAAAGGCCGTATCCCTGTGAGACCGCTGCCACCGTCCGCCGGATCCTCGCTGGTGCACGTCCTCGAGCACCGCGCCCAGGAGACCCCCGACCGCCTCGCGTTCCGTTTCCTGCCCGACGGGACCGGCGACCACCCGATCGACCGGACCTACCGCGAACTCGCCGACCAGGCCGCCGCCGTCGCGGCCCGCCTCCAGGAGCGCGGCCTGAGCGAGGGCCGGATCATCCTCGCCCTGGACCCCGGACTCGACTACGTCGCCGCCCTGTTCGGCATCATGCGCGCCGGCTGCACCGCCGTACCCTGCTTCCCGCCGTTCGGGCGGCGCGCCACCGCCCGGTTCCTGTCCGTCCTCGACGACTGCGCGCCGCGGGCCGTACTGACCGACCCGCGCTTCGCCGGGCAGAGCGGACAGTTCCACGAACAGCTCACCGCCGGCACCGAAGCGCCGCAGTGGATCTTCCCCGAGCCGGACTTCTACCAGCACCCCGGCAGCGGCGGGACGCCGCCGCGGGCGGTGGAACCAGCCCTGATCCAGTACAGCTCGGGCTCCACCGGCGACCCCAAGGGCATCGTCCTGACCCACGAGAACCTGCTCAGCAACTGCCGGGTCCTGGACGCCCACATGGGTTACGAGGAGGACCGCGTCGGCTGCTCCTGGCTCCCGCCCTACCACGACATGGGACTGATGGGCACCATCATGCTGGCCGTCCACGGCGGCTGGCCCCTGGTGATGCTCTCCCCCATCCACTTCGTGCAGGACCCCTACCGGTGGCTCAAAGCCATCACCGACCACAAGGTCACCATCTCCGTCGGCCCGAACTTCGCGTTCGACCTGTGCGCGCAGAGCATCGGCGACGAGGAGAGGGCCACCCTCGACCTGAGCCGGCTGCGGCAGGTGTTCTGCGGCAGCGAACCCGTCTCCGGCAACACCATGGAACGCTTCCGGGAACGGTTCGCACCCGTCGGCTTCGACGCCGGCAGCCTCATCCCGTGCTACGGCCTCGCCGAAGCCACCCTCTTCGTCTCCGGCAAACCCGAGGCCGACGACACCATCCGCACCCAGTGGCTCGACAAGGACGCCCTGGAACGCGGGCGGGCACGCCGCGCCCAGAACCCGGGCGGGGCGGACGCGGTGCGGGTGGTCAGCTGCGGGGTGATCGCCGAGAACCACGAGGTGATCGTCGTCGACCCGCACACCCTGACCCCGCTGCCCGACGGCGGGATCGGCGAGATCTGGGTCCACGGCGCCAGCGTGGCCGCCGGCTACCTGGGACGCCCCGAACTGAGCGCGAGCACCTTCGGCGCCCGCCCCGCCGGCCACAGCGGCGACGCCGCGTTCCTGCGCACCGGGGACCTCGGCTTCTTCCTCGACGGGGAACTGTTCGTCACCGGACGCCTCAAGGACCTCATCGTCATCAGCGGCCGCAACCTGCACCCCCAGGACATCGAGCACTCCGCGCTGCACTGCCACCAGGACCTGCGCCGCACCGCCGCGTTCTCCGTGCCCAGCACGACACGCGACGAGGAGGAGGTCGTCCTGGTCGCCGAATTCCGCGGCACCGCCAAGGAGTTCGCCTTGCGCGAGAAGGAACTCCTGGAACGCGTGACCGCCGCGGTGACCGAGGACCACGGGGTACGGCCCGCCCGGATACACATCGGACCGCCCGGAACCGTCCTGATGACCACCAGCGGCAAGGTCCGCCGCCGCGACACCCGCACCGCGTACCTGGACGGCACCCTCAAGGCATTCCCCACCACCCCACCAGCCGACACACCCGCCACAACACCAGCGGGCACACCGGCCGCCACACCAGCGGGCACACCGGCCGACACACCCGCCACACCCGCCACAACACCGGCGGGCACAGCGTCCGGCGCACCGGCGGGCGCGGCGGCGGGCACTCCGGCGGGCGTGTCGTGAGCGGCACCCGGGCAGGAGCGGGCCGGGCGCCGGCACGCGCCACGGCCGCGGGAGCGGGCGCGGCGGAGGCGGGGGCGGACCGGGGCGCGCGCAGGCTCGCCTGGATCACCGTGGGCGTGCCCACCCTGGGCACCGCCGCCGCCGTCGTCTTCGCCGTGCGCTACGGATTCACCTGGACGGACGCCCTGCTGCTGGTGGTGATGTACGCGATCACCTCACTGGGCGTCGAGGGCGGATTCCACCGCTTCTTCTCCCACCGCTCCTTCGCGGCCGGCCCCGTCGTCACCACCTTGTGGGGCATCGCGGGAAGCATGGCGGCACAGGGACCGGTCGTGTTCTGGGTCGCCATCCACCGCCAGCACCACGCCTTCACCGACAAGGACGGCGACCCGCATTCACCGCGGGCGCTCGGCCCGGGACTGGCCGGGCGGCTGCGCGGGTTCTGGCACGGCCACGTGGGCTGGCTGTTCACCGTCCAGCGCCAGGACTGGGCCCGGCGGGCCCCCGACATGGTCCGCGACCGGCTGGTGATGCGCCTGAACCAGTACTACTTCGTGTGGGTGCTGGCCGGGCTCGCGCTGCCGGCACTCGCGGGCTGGCTCCTGTCGGGGGGAACGGCGCGCGGCGCGGCCGGCGGGCTGCTGTGGGGCGGGCTGGCCCGGATCTTCCTGCTGGACCACGTCACCTGGGCGGTGAACTCGATCGGCCACACCGTCGGCGCCCGGCCCTACCGCACCCGGGACACCAGCCGCAACGTCGCCCCCCTCGCGGCGATCTCGGTGGGCGGCTCCTGGCACAACAACCACCACGCACGGCCCTCGCTGGCCCACAACCGGCACAACCTCCTCCAGATCGACCCGACAGGCGCGGTCATCCGGGCCCTGGACGCCGTCGGACTCATCCGCGACGCCCGCTACCCCGACCGCATGCGCCCCGATCAGGGCCCCGGGACACGGTCCATGCCGAACCAACAGGAAGGGAGCTGAACGATGTCCGCGACCGCGGCAACCAACGCTGTCGTCCGGCTCGACCCCGTCAGCCTGCGGATCAAGCGGTTCTCCGCCCTGACCACGATGACCCTGCCGCTGGCCGGTACGGCGGCCGCCGGGTACCTGCTGTGGACAGGACGCTTCACCGCGACGGATCTGTGGCTGTTCGCCGCCATGTACTTCGTGCACATGTTCGGGATCACGGTGGGGTTCCACCGCTACCTCGCCCACAAGGCGTTCAAGACATCACCCGCCTTCGAGGCGGTCATGATGATCGCCGGGTCGATGGGGGCGCAGGGCCCGCTGATGTTCTGGGTCATCACCCACCGCCGCCACCACCGCTTCAGCGACCAGGACGGCGACCCCCACTCCCCCAACCTGCACGGGTGGGCGTTCAAGGCCCGGATGCGCGGCCTGTGGTACGCGCACATGCCGTGGATGCTCAGCCCCGAGGCCAGCAAGGTCACCGTGTTCGGCCCCGACGTGCTGCGCAGCCGGCGGCTGATGTTCTTCAACCGCACCTACCCGCAGTGGGTACTGCTGGGCCTTCTCCTGCCGGCCGTGATCGACTTCGCGGTCGTACGGACCCCGATGGCACTGCTCGGCGGCCTCGTCTTCGGCGGCCTCGCCCGGATCTTCGTCGCCAACCAGGCGGCCTGGTGCGTGGGCTCGATCTGCCACGCCTTCGGCGGACGCCCCTTCGACAACGAGGACCACAGCGCCAACAACTGGCCGGTCGCGGTGTTCACCTTCGGTGAGGGACTCCAGAACAACCACCACGCCTTCCCCGGCTCCTACCGGCACGGCGTCACCTGGTGGGAACCCGACCTCAGCGGCTGGCTGCTGATGGGACTCGGCCGGCTGCGTGTCGTATGGAACCTGCGCGAACCCGACAAGGAGACCATCACCCGGCGCCGGCAGGAAGCCAAGACCGCGGCCTGAGCCCCGGCACCACACCCAGGCGCACCCACAGGCGGAACACGGCAGCCCCCCGAGGGGGGGCAGGGCCGTGGCCGGGCACGAGACGGCGGAGCCCGCACGCGGGAACCGCACCCGGCAGACGGGACACCACAGCCCGGGAAACGGGCCCGCACCCGCCCACGGACACCGCAAGCCCGGGAAACGGGCCCGCAGCCGCCCACGGGACACCACGGGCCCCAGACCCGGGGCCGCACCCGCAGCCGTACGTGAAGCACGGCGACCCCCTGGGGGGCGTACCCAGCGGGTGAGACGTCGCCCCCCGGGGGGCGGGGCCGCACCCGGCAGGTGAACCACCGCGGACCACGGCCAGGGCCGCACCCGCACACGGTGAGACCGCGGGCCCGAGAGGCAGGGGCCGCACCCAGCAGGCGCACCACCGCGGCCCCAGGACCGGGTCCGCGGCCGCACCTCCAGCACGGCGGCCCGAACACAGGGGCCGCACCCGGCAGACACACCACCGCGGCCCGAGAAACAAGGGCCGCACCCGCACACGGTGAGGACGCGGGCCCGAGAAACAAGGGCCGCGGCCGCGCCTCCAGCACGGCGGCCCGAGCACAGGGGCCGCACCCGGCAGACGCATCACCGCGGCCCGAGAAACGGGGGCCGCACCCGGCAGACGCACCATCGCGGGCCCCGCAACCGGGGGCCGCACCCAGCAGGTGAGAGAGGAAAGGGCACATCCATGTTCAACCGCAAGAAGGTCCAGCGTCCCCAGGGGCCCCTGACCGAACAGGCGTTGCGCCAGTGGCTCGTCGACTACCTCGTCGTCCACGTCGAGATACCCCGCGAGGACATCGACACCTCCAAGACGTTCGAAGCCTACGGCCTGGACTCACGCGTCGCCGTGCAGGTCTCCGGCGCCCTGGAGAAGGTCATCGAACGCCGCCTGTCCCCCGGCCTGCTCTACGAGTACCAGTCCATCGACGCGCTCACCGAACACCTCGCCGCGGAACTCAAGCTCTAGCCACCGGGCAGAAGAAGAGGAAGGAGAACAGGACATGGGTGCATTCGACTTCCCCTCGGCACCGCAGGAGACCTTCCGGGCCTTCATGCGCCAGGCGGAGCAGCTGGAGGGGGAACGCCTGGCGGGCGCGATACCCAAGGAGTACTTCGAGCCGCGCGTCAGCCGCGGCCTGATCGGGTTCACGGTCAGCTGGCTGCTCTACGCGGGCGCCCTCGTGGGCGTGGCGTACGCGCCGAGCCCGCTGCTGTGGATCCCGCTGTGGATCGTGGCGGGACTCGGCGGCTGGGGACTGCACTGCATCGCCCACGACTGCGGACACGGCTCGTTCTCGCGTTCACGCAGGTTCAACTACGCGATCGGGCACACAGCACTGCTGCCGCTGATCTACCCCTTCCACGCCTGGCGGCACGTCCACAACATGCACCACAGCAGCACCAACCACCTCGAATTCGACACCGACTGGCGCCCCGTACCGGCCGGCATGTTCGAACGGATGTCGCTGTGGGACAAGACGGTGTACGTGTCCACGCGCACCTGGGCGTTCTGGGGCGGCACCATCAACTACTGGGCCGAATCCGCCCTGCGCCCCGGCTTCTTCCCCAAAGCGGGCCAGCGACGCGAGGTACGGCGCTCGATGCTGTTCGTCGCCGCGGTGACCGTGCCCTACGCCGCCGCGCTGGTCTACTTCACCGGCTTCACCGGACTGCTGATCTACTTCGTCGCGCCCTGGCTCGCCACCCACGCCTGGTTCAGCGCCACCACACTGATGCACCACAGCGCCAGCGACATCCCCTACCTGACCGCCGAGCACTGGACACGCAACGCCAGCCGGCTCCTGGTCACCACCGACTACGTGTACCCGCGCTGGCTGCTGTTCCTGACACACAACATCTCCATCCACACCGCCCACCACGTCGCCCCCGTCATCCCCTACTACAACCTGCCCAAAGCACAGGAAACACTCAAGGCCCGCTACCCGGGAATGGTCCGCGAACGCCGGTTCTCGTTCGGGCAGATGTGGGACATCGTGCGCCACCTGCACTTCTACGACACCGAGTCCGGGTACTACGCGGACCTCGCGCGCAACAAGGTGGAACCGAACACCACCGTGCCCTCGCCCACGAAGAGCGCCCCGTGACCAGCCGGTGGATACGCCGCCACGCCCACCGCACAGCGACCGCGCTGACACCCCGCCTGGCGGCACGCTGGGCCACCGACGTGTTCTCCAGCACCCGCACCTACGGACTGCACCCCGACGACGTCCTGCCCCTGGGCGCGGTCCCCTTCACCGTCCACGGCGACGACCACGTCACCGACGGGTTCCTGTGGAACGAGAACGCCACCCAGGGCAGCGCGCTCCTCGTCCACGGATGGGCCGCCAACAGCAGCAGCATGCACTCCCTCGTCCCCCCACTACGCGCCCACGGACTACGCGTCGCCGCGTTCGACGGACCCGCCCACGGCGCACGCCCCGGCAACCAGGCCACCATGACCCAGTACACCCACGCCGTCGGCGCCGTCCTCGACACCCTCGGCGACGTACGCGTGATAGTCGCCCACTCCCTCGGCGCCATCGCCGCGATCGGCGCCCTCGCCACACACACCGGCCACCCACCCCAATGCGCGGTACTGATCGCCCCATGCGCCACCCTCGGCCACGTCCTCGAACGCTGGGACGGCGCCGGACTCCACCTCACCCCCACCCTCATCCACCAGATCCGCCAGGAACTCCACCACCGCAACGGCGTCCCCGTCACCCACTGGGACCTCGTAGGACTCGGCGCCCCACTCGACCTCCCCACCCTCGTCCTCCACGACCCGGGCGACCCCCTCGTCCCCTACACCGACGCCCAAGCAGTGACAACCGGCCTGAAAAACGCCCGCCTCACCGCCACCAACGGCGGCCACATGAGCATCCTCACCTCCCCCACCACCACCACCCACCTCACCCACTTCACCACCCAACACCTCACCCCACCCACCACCCACCCACACCCCCACACACACACCCACACCAACCCACACCCGCAGACGCACACCAACACCCACACCCACACCCACACCCACACCCACACGCACGCGCGCCACAAAGGAACACCATGAACAACACCCCCGGCACACGCACCTGGATGTGCCTCCTCTGCGGCTGGGTCTACTACGAAACCCTCGGCCTCCCCGACGAAGGCATCCCCCCCGGCACCCCCTGGGAAAACATCCCCCCACCTGGCAATGCCCCACCTGCGGCGCCACCAAAGAAGACTTCACCATGGAACAACTCTAAAAACACCCACACCACCACCACCAACACCCGAAAAACGGTGACTCCCCCGGTGCACCCGGAGATACGCGACTTCTACGCCGACCGGGAGCAGGTACTGCGGGACGGGAACGCCCGGTTGCCGCTCATCCGGCGTCTCGTCTGCGGTAGCGGATATGAGTGGTCAACGGAGAGCTGAGCACCTCGACGGGCTCGAAGTCGAAGGTCTCGACGCCGTCGAACAGGCGCTCGCCGCTGCCGAGTAGGACAGGTGCGATGTCGAGGGTGAGCTCATCGATCACGCCGGCGTCGAGTGCCTGTCGAACCGTCGAAGCACCGCCGGCGATGTCCACACCCCTGCCATCGGCGGCCTCGAGCGCCTGCGCGTAAGCGGCGTCGAAGCCTTCGGTGACGAAGTGGAAAGTGGTCCCTCCCGCCATCTCGATCGGTTCGTGGGCGTAGTGGGTGAGCACGAAGACCGGGGCGTGGTAGGGGGGCTCGGGGCCCCACCATCCGTCCCAGCTCTCGTTCCACTCACCTCGGATGGGCCCGAACATGTTCCGGCCCATGACGTAGGCACCACGCGGGCGCATCAGCCAACTGGTGGCCTTACGGTCGGCTTCGGTCGCGCGCGGGTCGCCGATGTGCCAGCCGTGCAGCTCTTGGCCGCGCTTGCCCAGCGGATGGTCTCGGCTCTGCTCGGCTCCGGCGACGAAGCCGTCGAGAGAGATCGACATGTGGCAGGTGGTGTCGGACATCAGCTTCTCTCTGGAGGCAGCGGTTGCGGGTCGTCGCGAGGTCATCGGACCACACGGCATATGCACAGACTGGCAGAGACGGCCGAACTCATCGCGACATCCGGTAGCCGTCGACGCTCTGGCTGCCGCGTGATCGGACGGACCCTCGCCGCCCACACACCGAGGGCCAGAGACCGGGCCTCGGGGACCGTTATCGCCGCCAGGCCGACCAATCCCAGGGAAGAACTGACGGCGGGATCAGTCGTGGTCGTCCGGTCGCGGCTTATGAGGCCGGGGTGGGTCTGCCCGTCAGATGTGCGGCCTGGTCGGGCCGTGGCGGGGCCGGGTCGAGCTGGTCGGCCGACCAGAGCGGCGAGTCCGGCGGTTCCGGTGTGTCCGAAGACTGCGTGCATACGAGTCCTCCTGCTCCGGACGGACGCCGTGCACCGCCCGGCTGGTGTCCCCCACGGTGCCTCAGGGCGTGCCCCCCGGCGCCGCCGCTCCCAGCGCGCTCAGGAGCAGTTCCAGCGCCGTCTCGAACGAGCTGCCCGCCATCAGGGGCAACTCCGCGCGCGCCGCGGCCAGGTGCGGGTGGTCGGTGTCGGGCAGCTCGGCGTAGGCGCCGGTCCAGGCCCGGTCGTCGGCCTCGCGGCGCTCCGGCGGGAGCGCCAGGTGGGCGGCGTCGAGGGCCGCGTGGCCCAGCACGGTGTCGACGAACGCCGAATAGTGGCGTACGGCGTCGGCGTCGCCGAACCCGGCCCGGCGCAGCAGCCCGATCCCCGCGTCCACGGCCCTGACCTCGTGGGGCCGCCGCGTCACCCGGTACGCGGCGAGCGCGGCCACCCGCGGCTG
The DNA here is from genome assembly GCF_009650765.1 of Streptomyces sp. SUK 48. NCBI lineage: Bacteria > Bacillati > Actinomycetota > Actinomycetes > Kitasatosporales > Streptomycetaceae > Streptomyces > Streptomyces sp. SUK 48. The sequence continues at coordinate 17,693 of NZ_CP045740.1, forward strand.
CTCCCGGTAGCCGCGGTGGATCCGCAGCGCCATCTCGCGCAGCGCGTCCCGCCACGGCATGCGGTCGGGCTGGAACCCGGCCATCGCGTCGCCGATGATCCGGTCGGCGACGGACAGCAGCAGATCGTCGGTGTTGTGGAAGTACCGGTACAACGCGCTCGGATCGCAGCCGAGCGCGGCGCCCAGCCGCCGCACGCTCAGCGCGTCCGGGCCGTGCTGCCCGACGAGCCGCAGCGCGCAGTCGACGATCACGTCCTCGGACAGCAGCACCCCCGACCTGGTCGGTCTGCGCCGTCGCCGCTCCGCCGGAATCCGCCCATTCGTCACTGTGCGCGCCCCTTCTCTCGGCTCTGAACCGTTCCGTGGACGCCTTATGTCAACACCATTGACGCAATGTTGACAAGGCCGGTTTGATCGCAGCCTCCCCCCGCACCTCCCGTTCTCCGGCTCCAGGAGTCTGCCCATGAGAAGTGAACCCCCCGTCCTGCGGCGTTCCCTGGGCGTCGTCGACGGCATCGCCATCGCGGCCTCCAGCACGGCCGCCACCACGAGTATCGGCATCGGCATGGGCTCGCTCGCCGCGACCGTGGGCCTTCAGGCGCCGGCGGTCCTGCTGGTGGCGTTCGTCCCGATCCTCGGCATCGCGACGGCGTACGCCCGGCTCAACCGGCACGAGCGGAACATGGGCAGCGGCTACGTCTGGGTCGGTCGCTCGCTCGGTCCCTGGCTCGGCTTCCTCACCGGCTGGGTCACGCTGGTCGGCACCCTGATCTTCATGGCGTACACGAGCGCGGTGACCGGTTCGGTGGTCCTCCAGTTCGCGAACAAGGCCCGGCTGCACTCGGCCGGCGGGCTGCGCCTCGACCCGAACTCGACGGCGCTGTCCACCCTGGTCGGCCTGGTGGTGCTGGCGGCCGTCACGGTCACCGCCGTCACCGGGGTGCGCAAGGCGACCCGGCTCCAGGCGTGGCTGCTGGTCTTCGAGTACGCGGTGCTGCTCGGCTACTGCGGCTGGGCGATGGCCACCGGCGCGCACGCTTTCTCCTGGTCGTGGCTGAACCCGTTCGCCGTGCACGACGGCACCGGCTTCGCCCAGGGCCTGGTCCTCGCGGTGTTCTTCTTCTGGGGCTGGGACGCGGCGTTCAGCGTCACCGAGGAGACCCACGACGTACGGGACGCGGGCCGCGGCGGATTCATCGCGCTGTTCACCATGCTGGCGCTGTTCCTGTACGGGTCCGTGGCCTTCCAGCGCGAGATGTCGCTGCCCGAGCTCCTGGAGCAGGGACCGCAGGCGCTCACCTACCTCGGCGTGAAGCTCGCGGACGAGCCTTGGGCGAGCCTGCCGCTGCTGGCACTGCTGTTCTCGGCAGTGGCGTCACTGCAGTCCAGCGTGATCCCGACGGCGCGCGGGCTGCTGGCGATGGGCCGGGACCGCACGATGGGCCAGGTGTGGACGCGGGTCAGCCCGCGCTACGGCTCCCCGGCGGTCGGCACCGTCCTCGTCACGTCGATCTCTGCGGCCGTGGCGCTGCTGGCGCTCGCCATCCCCAAGCTGAACGAGATGATCCTCGCGGCCGTGAACTCGATCGGCCTCGTGGTCGCCCTGTACTACGGCCTGACCGCGCTCGCCTGCGCGGTGCGCTTCCGAGGCATGCTGCGCACGGCGCCCCGCGAGGCGCTGCGGGCGGTCGTCGCGCCCGGAGTGAGCGGGCTCGCGCTGCTGGGCATCGGCTGCTACCTCGGCCGGGACTACGCGACGATGAGCGGCCACTTCGAGCTCAGCCCGGACAACGGCTGGTTCATGCTGTCGGTGCCCGCCGCGATCGTGCTGTCGGGGCTCGTCATGGCGGCCGTCGCCAAGTACCACCGCCGCTCGCCGTACTTCGTCGCCGGACACAGCGCCGATGTCGGCTCCGAAGCGGTCCCGCTGGCCGCGACCGAAGCTTCCTGACGCCCGTAGAACCCGTAGCAGCCGGGACACCGACTGCGTCCGTAAGAGCCTTACCGACCCGACACTTGGAGCTGTCCTCATGTCCGACACCACTACCGCTGACCTGGTCTTCACCGGCGGTCCGGTCCACACCGGCTCGCCGGCCCGGTCCCGGGCGACCACCGTGGCTGTGCGCGGAGAGCGGGTCGTCGCCGTCGGGCACGACGAGGTGCACGAGCTGATCGGTCCGCGCACCGAGATCGTGGACCTGGCCGGCCGGCTGCTGGTGCCGGGCTTCCAGGACGCGCACGCGCACCCCGTCGGCGGCGGCCTGGAAATGGGCCAGTGCGACCTGAGCGGGGCGGTGACCCGGGCCGAGTACCGGGAGCGGATCGCCGCGTACGCCCGGAGGCACGCCGACGCCGAGTGGATCACCGGTGGCGGCTGGGCGATGGAGGCGTTCCCCGGCGGCCTGCCGACGGCGGCCGAGATGGACGACCTCGTGTCCGACCGGCCGGTCTATCTGGTCAACCGCGACCACCACGGCGCCTGGGTCAACTCCCGCGCCCTGGAGCGGGCGGGACTCGACGCCCGTACCCTCGACCCGCCCGACGGGCGGATCGAGCGGCACCCGGACGGCACGCCGACGGGCATGCTCCAGGAGGGAGCCGCCAACCTGGTGGGCCGTCTGGTCCCCCGGGTCACCCGCGAGGAGCGGGTGGCCGGGCTGCTGCGCGCCCAGCAACTGCTGCACTCGCTCGGCATCACCGCCTGGCAGGACGCCCTCCTCGGCGAACACGCCAACCTCACCGATCCCACCGACGCGTACCTGGCCTGCGCGGAGGACGGATCCCTCACCGCGCGGGTCGTCGGCGCGCTGTGGTGGGACCGCGCGCACGGCACCGAGCAGATCGAGGAGTTGCTGGCCCGGCGCGCGGCGGGCACCCGGGGCCGGCTCCGCTCGACGACTGTGAAGATCATGCAGGACGGGGTCGCCGAGAACGGCACGGCGGCGCTGCTCGGCCCGTACCTGGACGGCTGCGGGTGCGTGTCCGACAACAGCGGGATCAGCTTCGTGCCGCCGGAGGACCTGAAGACCTACGTCACCGAGCTGGACGCCCATGGTTTCCAGGTGCACTTCCACGCGCTGGGCGACCGCGCGGTGCGGGAGGCGCTGGACGCGGTGGAGGCGGCCCGGCGGGCCAACGGCCGTACGGACACCCGGCCGCACCTGGCCCATCTCCAAGTGGTACACCCGGACGACATCGGCCGGTTCCGTGAGCTGGGCGCGACGGCCAACCTCCAGCCGCTGTGGGCGGCGCACGAGCCGCAGATGGACGAGTTGACCATCCCGTTCCTGGGCGCGGAGCGGGCGTCGTGGCAGTACCCGTTCGGGGCGCTTCTGCGGTCGGGGGCGACGCTCGCGGCGGGCAGCGACTGGCCGGTGAGCAGCCCCGATCCGCTCCAGGGCATCCACGTGGCGGTGAACCGGGTGGTACCGGAAGCGCCCGCGGACACGCCGGTCTTCCTGCCCGGGGAGCGCATCGGGCTGCACGACGCGCTGACCGCGTACACGGCCGGCAGCGCCTACGTGAACCACCTCGACCACGAGACGGGCACGGTCGCCGAGGGGTACCTGGCGGACCTGGTCGTACTCGACCGTGATCCGTTCGCCGGGCCGCCCGAGGAAATCGGTGCGACGCGGGTGGAGCAGACCTTCGTGGGCGGGCGCCAGGTGTTCGGCTGAGTCAGGCGTCCGTGGTGCGACGGAAGCCGCAGTCTTCGGCTGCGGTCGACGCACTACCGTGGTCCGGGGCCTCCGCCCGACGACGCAGGTTCCGGACCACGGCACGGGCTCGCGGCAGCCGAGGGCTTCGCCTGCGAACGCGCGGTGACGCGGCAGTGGTACGGCATTCCGTCACACAGTCCGACGTGCCCGCGCCGGGTGTCCACGCCGGGCCGGGGCGCGGTCCGTCACCCCGGCGTGAACCGCACCGGTGTCCCGGCATGGGCCTGGGCGGCCGCTGCCAGGCCGAGTTCCGTGACGACCCCGATCACCGGATACCCGCCGGTCGTCGGATGGTCGTTCGGGGAAGACGACCGGGCGCCCGTCCGGGGGGGACCTGCACCGACCCGAGCACCATGCCCTCGGTGGGCAGTTCACCGGGCCTCGCCCGCGCCGGCGGGGCCCCTCGGTGCGCGGGCCGACGCGGTTGCTGTGCGGGGAGACGCGGTACGTCGCCGAGAAGAGGGCGCACAGCGCGCCCGCGGCGAACCAGTCGGCGCGAGGCCCGGGGCGCGGGGGCACGATAGCCGTCACGTAGGCACGCTTGTTGTCACTGGTGTGGTGGAGTACGTGTGGTGCGACTGTTCGGCGTCACCGAGCAGACCGCCATACGCGCCCTCGGCGCGGTCACCCGGAAGGCACCCCCTCTCCCGGAAGGCACCCCCTCTCAAGGTGCCCGGACGGCCCGCCTGGTTCAGTCCTGGAGGGTGGCGAGCCAGTCGGTCAGCAGGCTGTTGACCTCGTGGGGGCGTTCCTGCTGGATCCAGTGGCCGCAGCCGTCCAGGAGGGAGGAGGCGGACAGGGCGGGGAGGGTGGTGGGGTAGGCGTCGATGGCGTCGGCCATCCAGGTGGTGGACGCGTCCAGCGCGCCGCCGGCGAACAGGGACGGCTGTTTGATGGGGGCTCCGCGGTGAGGGGCGAGGTCTTCCCAGTCGCGGTCCATGTTGCGGTAGCGGTTGAGGGCGCCGGTCAGGCCGGTGCGCTCGAACTCCCCGGCGTAGACGTCGAGGTCGGTCTCGCTCAGCCAGGCCGGGAGAATCCCTGCGGGGAAGCGGTCGCGCAGTCGGCCGTCGCCGCGGGTGACGAAGTGCGGGTCGGGCTCGCTCCCGGCCGGCATGGTGTCGGCGGACATGGCTGCGTAGAAGCCCGCGAGCCAGCCCCGGACGTCGGGCTCGATCTCCGCCTCGGCGCGGCCGGGCTCCTGGAAGTAGGAGACGTAGAACTCCTGCTCGGAGCCGCCGATCCGGCCGAAGACGTCGGTGGGGCGGGGACCGCCGGGCGGCGCGTAGGGGACGCTCAGCAGGCCGACGGCGCGGAAGACCTCGGGGTGCAGCAGGGCGGAGGTGGCGGCGATGTTGGAGCCCCAGTCGTGGCCGACGATCACCGCGCTCTCCTCGCCGAGGGCGCGCACGACGGCGATGTTGTCCTCCACCAGGTCGAGTATCCGGTAGGACTCCGTCGCCTCCGGCTTGGAGGAGCGGCCGTAGCCGCGTACGTCGATCGCCGCCGCCCGGTAGCCGGCCGCGGCGAGGGCCGGGAGCTGATGGCGCCAGGAGTACCAGGACTCGGGGAAGCCGTGCACGAGCAGGACCAGCGGGCCGGTGCCCTGCTCGACCAGGTGGAGGCGTCCGGCCGGGGCCTCGACGGTGCGGTGACGGAACGCGGTGGCCGGCTCGGGCTGCATGGGCTTCTCCTCGGTTCGCGGTGGGCGCGGCTGTCCTCGATCATGCGACGCGGCACCCGCCCGAGGCGATCAGCCTTGCCATTCTGGCAAACTCGCAGCACAGAGCGATGGAGCGGCACTATCGACAAGAAGGAGCGGGAAAGGTGGCAGTCGACGACGTGGACGGCACGCTGGCCGCGATGGGGTCCCGGCTGCGGGCCGCGCGCGAGCACTATGGCGCGACGCTCGCCGGTGTCAGCTGCGCGACCGGCCTCTCGACCAGCACGCTGTCCCGGATCGAGACCGGCCGGCGCAAGCCCACCCTGGAGGTGCTGCTGCACCTGTCGAAGGAATACGGCGTCTCCCTGGACGAGCTGGCCGGTACCGCGCCCGGCGCCGGGGCCGAGCCGCGTGCTGCGGCGCCGCTGAGCTTCGGCGACGACAAGGCGGTGCTGCCGCTGACCCGGTACGTCGGCGGCCTGCACGCCCACAAGCACGTCCTGCCCGCCCTCGATAAGCCGCCCGCGCGGCCCCGCCAGGTCTCCCACGACGGCCACGAGTGGCTGTGCGTCCTGTACGGGCGGCTCTGGCTCGCCCTCGGCGTCGAGGACCTCGTCCTGGCCCCCGGCGACGTCGCCGAGTTCGACACCCGCACCCCGCATGGGGTGGCGAACGCCGGCCCCGGCGGCCCGGTCGAGTACCTGATCATGTTCGGACCCCAGGGCGAGCGCCTACGGCCGCGCGTCTGGTCGTCGAGGAACCGGTGACAGCCGGTGGCTTGGTTCACGAGTCGTGGTTCTGGTCCAAGTTCTGAGGTGTGCGTACTGCCTCCACCCGGTGGACGATGACCCGTGCGGAGACGCCGGCCGCCAACGTGGAACCGCTGCGCGCGGTCCTCGCCCTCGCCGGCCGGGACACCCATCCGGTGCGAGGAGGTGGTGCGCGAGGAGCACCCCGGCCCCCTGACGATCGTCCGCCCCCCGCCCGCACCGAGATCGTGGCCGCCGGCTCCGCGAGCCTGCGCCTCGCCACGCTCATCGACGTGACCTGCACGGCACTGAACACCTTCCGCGCCACGCACGGCGCCCCGCCGGTGGCGCCCCCTCGCCGACCGCTACCTCTCCCCCTTCCAGAGCGAGGCGGTCAAACTCCTGGCCATGTTCCAGAGCTACACCAGCATGACCACCCCCTTCACCCCGACGCACCCCGTACGGGACCCGGCCCAGGCGATGACGACGGCCGTCCACCACTGGGCCGCGCGCAAACCCCGGTTGGCACTGGCTCAGCCGCGGCCGAGGACGCCGCTGACGAAAGGCGCGTGAGCGGGTCGGCTCCGGGTTCGGCCCCGGTTCGTCGCCGCCACGCGAGAGCGGTCCCGCCGTGGTTTCATTCTGGGGTGGAACAACCGGTACGGCCCCTGACGGAAGAGGCTTCCGGCTGCGGTGTACGGCAGCGCGAGGACGCGGATCTCGACGCCTGCGTGGAGCTGCTGGCCGAGGTGCACCAGCGGGACGGCTACCCGGAGAACTGGCCCGAGCGTCCCGGTGACTGGCTGGCCCGGCCCGCCCTGTTCGCCGCCTGGGTGGCCGAGCTGGAGGGTCGGATCGTCGGTCATGTCGGCCTGTCCGAGGGCGGGGTGGAGGACCGGGCGCCGGGCCTGTGGAGCCGCCGGGCCGGGACGCCCGTCGAGGCGACCGCCGTGATCAGCCGGCTGTTCGTGGCCCCTACGCTGCGCGGCCGGGGGGTCGGCGCCCTGCTGATGGAGCGGGCCGCGGGCGAGGCCCGGCGGCGACGGCGCCATCCGGTGCTGGACGTGCTGACGTCCGACACCTCGGCCGTGGCCCTGTACGAACGGCTGGGGTGGACCTTGCTGGACACCGTCGACCAGCGCTGGGGCCCCACCGAGACGGTGACGGTGCACTGCTATGCCGCGCCCGTCGCCCCCAGCGGGGAGCGGCGGGCCCCGTCCGGGCCATGAGCCTGATGCCGCCGTCGCGGGTCACTCGAAGGTGAAGGTGAAGACCGAGCGGACCTGTTCGGCGATCTCATGGAGATCGGCGACGCCGTCCGCGATGATCATGGCCTCGGCGAAGAAGTTCTCCCGCTCCATCGTCACCACCCGGAAGTTGTCGAACAGATAGCCGTCCACCACTCCGGGAATCCGCTTGAGCTCCTCGACGGGGGTGGCACTCACCAGGGTGCCGACCCGGTCGGCCTCGAAGGGGAGCATGGCCAGCAGCTCGGCGCCGCCGCGCGTCGCCCCCGCCAGGGCGTCGTCCAGCCGCTCGCCGAGCGCCATGCGGACCGACATGTCGATGGGGTCGACCCCGCAGGTCCGCTGGGTGGCCGCCCGGTACATCCGGCCACCGGGACGCGGGTTGATCTCGACCAGCTCACAGCTGCCGTCCGCGCGCGCCCGCCCTTCGACATGGAACCAGCTGCCCTCCAGGCCGAGAGAGGCGCAGAGGGTCCCGATCCGCTCCGAGAGATCGCGCACGGCCTGCCGGACGTGCGCGGAGGGCGGGGGCGAGATGAGGAGTCCCGCGTCGTGGTGCCGCTGGTTGTCGTGCTCGGTCTTCTCGACCTCGAAGAGCGGGTGGAACAGGCCCTCCAGCACCGGACCGTCGACCGAGAACTCGACGCCGTCGATGTACTCCTCCACGATGGCGTCCGTGTCCGGGCCCATGATGTCGGCCAGGTCCTTGAGGCGGGAGCGGAGTTCCACGGCGTTCTCGGCGCGGCGGACGAGCCGTGAACCACCCGAGTCCTGATCGGGCTTGACGATGACGGGGTACGCGGTGACCGCCTCGACATCCAGGGCGGCGACGGTTCCCGCGACGAACGGGAGCGAGGACAGGCCCCGGTCCGTCATGGCCGCCCGCACCCGCGCCTTGCTCAGCAGGACCTCCCGGCCGCGCTCCCCGCCCGGCAGCCCGTAGTGCCGCGCCGTGCGCACCTGCCAGGAGATCAGCGAGTCGACGAAGTTGACGACGGCGGTCGGCTCCACGCCCGCCGCGTCGACCGCCGCCACCAGCTCCGCCAGGCTCGCCTGCTCCCAGTCGACGACGATGTGGGCCGCGCAGTGATCGCGGTTGACGTCCTCCGGCTCGTCGGAGACCAGGACGGGGCGGCGTCCTATGTCCGAGAGCATGCGCGAGACGAGGCGTACGCCGCCCTCGAAGCGCTTGGAGTAGATCAGGACATCTCGCTCAACAGCCACGTCGTTTCTCTCTCTGGGTCCGGGCAAAGGGGCGGGAGGTGATGCGGGGCGGGCAGGCGGCCGGTCAGGAGGTGGAGGGCCGCTCACCGGCGGTGTCCGCGGTCCGCGGCCCCTCACCCAGCACACGGGCCTGTTCGAGGGTGGTGGCGGAACGCAGCGGCGAGAACATCAGCCAGAAGGAGACGCACAGGTACGAGGCCCCGACGATCCAGATGGCCCGGCCGGGCCCCAGCGCGTCGGCCAGCGCCCCACCGGCGAAGGCACCGAGCGGCAGCGTCCCGAGGGCCACCAGCCGGTAGCTCGCCGTGACCGCGCCCAACTGGTCCTCCGGCGGGATGGTCTGGCGCAGGCTCACCGCGAAGACGTTGAAGAGCGCCACCCCGAAGCCGTTCACGACGAAGGCGAGGGCGAAGAGGGTCACCAGGACGACGGTACCGAGGTCGAAGACCGCGACGGCGGGGACGAGGAGCAGGCCCACGGCGGCCAGGACCACGCCCCAGGTGAGCGCCCTGCCCACGGTGAACCGGGCGCCGATGCGAGCGGCCACCAGCGAGCCGACCAGCGCGCCGACGCTGCCGATGCCGATGGCCACGCCGATGGTGGTGCCGTCGAGGCCCAGCTCGCGGACGGCGAAGATCAGGAAGACGGTCAGGAAGCACTGCTCGTGCAGGTTGGACAGGCCCGCCTGGGTGCACAGGTCGCGCAGGGGCCGCAGGGACCAGGTGTACCGCAGCCCCGATCCGATCGAGCGCAGTGCCGACTGCCGCGGCACCCCGGGGGCCTTGACGCCGCGGAGGAGTGATCCGCTGAAGGCCGCGCCCGCGAAGAGCGCGGCGGTGACGGCGCAGGTGGGCGAGAGCCCCGTCCTTCCCACCAGGAAGCCCGCCGCCGAGGGGCCGGCGAGCTGACTGATGGAGTAGGTGGCCTGGTGCAGTCCGTTGGCCGAGGAGATGGCGTCCATCGGGACGATCTTGGGGAGGATGGACTGGTAGGCCACCTCGTAGAAGACGGTGGCCGTGCCGATGACCGCGGCGGCCGCCACGACCTGGGTGGCCGTCAGCCCCCCGGCGGCCTGGGCGAGGCCGAGGAGCCCCAGCGCGGCGCCCCGGACCAGGCTGGTGAGCACCAGCGTACGGCGGGGCGGGTAGCGGTCGACCACCATCCCGGCGACCAGCGACAGCAGGACGACCGGGACGAACTGCACGGCGGAGATGAGGCCCACCTCGGTACCGCTAGCGTGCAGGGCGGTCACCGCGACCAGCGGGAGCAGGAAGTTGGTCAGCTGGGCCCCGAAGTGGGCGGCGGACTCCCCTGTCCATACGTTTCGGAAATCCCTGTTCTTCTTGAGGAGAACTCGGATTTCGTCGTCTAGGATCGCCATCTCGTCCTTCGATCGCACCAATTTGAAAATGAACCTAGCACACGCCTCACCCATACGCTAGAGTGCGTTGCGGACCGACGGTTCGACAGACGTCCAGAGAGACGAGGATACGGTGTCGGAATATTCGGTATTGACAGAGGAAGAATTAAAGCTGCTGCCGTCGGACGAGGATGTCCTGCGCTACGAGAAAACCGGCTGGTATCTTTCGCAGAAGCTGCTCAGCGACGCGGAGACCGAAGCTCTGACCGAGGCCAGCGAGCGCTTCTACGCAGGTCAAAGGGGTCGCGAGCTACCTGTTCGACCGGACCGGCTGGCCGACTGGTCCGCCGCCGACGGCGAGATCCAGCGCAACAGCGACTACATTCATTACCGGGACGAGACCATCGCCGGAATTCTCCGTAAACCCCTCGTAGCGGCCGTGGCCGCGCGATTGGCGAGAACTCCGGAGATACGCACCTTCCAGGCGACTCTCATTTACAAGCCGGCGGCCCCGGAAGAAACGTCGAACATTGTCTCCTGGCATTTCGACAAATACTTCTGGCCCACCTGCTCCTCCGACAACATGCTGACCGCCTTCATCCCTTTCCATGACTGCACGGAAGAGGCGGGCACCATCACGATGGTGCCGGGAAGCCATCGGTGGGAACGGCGTCACGGCGCCGAGCGACCGGCCGGCGATCCCGCCGACGTGGCCCGCGACTACCTGCTGGAGGGGGACGCGGAGCGCAACGGCGCCACCGTCGAACGGGTGCCCGTGCACATACCGCGGGGTCATATGACCTTCCACCACTGCCTCCTGTACCACGGCAGCGGGCCCAACCGCAGTCCGCGCCCCCGCCGCGCGATCTCGTTCCACCTCCAGGACGGGTCCAACGCCTACCGGCACTACCGGGACTCCGACGGCCGCCAGCAGCCGTACAAGCACGACGTCCTGGTACGGCGGACCCCGTCCGGCGAACCGGACTACGCGGACCCGGAGTTCTGCCCCACCCTCTGGCCCGCCGGGGGATGAGGGCTCCGGCCCCGGGACCCGCGCGGGTCCCGGGGGCCGAGGCTCGCCCGGGGTGCCGTACCGGTCGGCAGCGCGTCACCCCGGGAAGTCCGTCGTACGGGTCACAGCGGGGTGATCCGGCCGAGCTCCCACTCCTCCTCGTCCATTCCGCCGCCGGCCTCGGCCCGCAGCGAGTCGGCGAGGGCCTGGTCGGCGGCGGTGTCGCGGGTCAGTCCCGCGCCCCGGACCAGCGGCAGCGGCAGCACCGCCGCCCAGACCGGATGGAGCCGCGCCCCGCGCCTGACCTTGGCCTCCACCGCCGACAGGCCCAGATGCAGGGTGTCGAGTCGGCGCCGCTCCATGTGCCGCAGCGGGCCGTAGTACACGGCGTTGAAGTACTCGTAGGCGCCCCGGGTCCGGGTGTAGTCGAACCCGGCCACCCGGGCGTAGAGCATCTCCCGCCAGGCGAAGGCGACATGCCCGCCGACCAGACCGCCCTCCTCGTCGACGACACGGAAGACCGTGCTGAGGCCGTCGAGGTGCTCGGCCTGGACCTTGAGGAACGCCCGGATCTCCGCCAGGTCCAGGGACGCGTCGTACCGGTCCATGGTCTGGCCGATCAGCGGCGCCAGTTCGTCCACGCACTCCGACAGGGGTGCCGTCGCAAGCGAGAGCCCGGCCTGTTCGAACTTGCGCACCTCGTAGTCACGTTTGCGGACGTTGTGTCCGAGCAGTCGGCGGTACGACTCGAAGGTGCCCTCCTCGTTGTGGATCACGGCCTCGGCGCTGCGCAGCTGTGCCCGGACCGGGAACAGAGCGGCGAGCGACCGCAGGCTGTCGGTGGTGAGGAAGTCGAAGAGGAGGGCGTCGCGGCCGAGCCGGGCGGCGTGCTCCGCCAGGCCCTCGACCAACTCGGCCAGGGCGACCCGCCGTTCCGCCTCCGCTCCGGCGAGCAGGAATTCGTTGTGGTAGCCGGTGCGGGTGCCGACGCGCAGGACCGCACGGTCGGCGGCGACCGGCGGAAGGGGCGGGGCGTTCCTCGCGGGGAAGTCGTAGGACGGCGTGGCGGCGAGCAGCCTGCCGTCCGAGGACACCACGGTGTAGGTGGCCGCGGCGAAGTCGGGGCGCTCCTGCCCGGCGAGCCAGCCGTGGCTCTGGTAGAAGCAGGAGGCGGGCACCAGGGAGTCCCAGGTGTCGCGTGCGATCTCGCCGATCGATGTCAGATGCCTGGTCTCGGTCATGGCCGGGGCCTCCTCGCGCATCGTCCGGTCCGCGGCGCGGTACGCGTTTTCACAGCTGCCAGTCCTTCGTGTCGACGCCGCCCACCACGTGCCGCGCGTACGCGGCCCCGAACGCCTCGGTCTCCTCGCGGTTGCGTTCCCGCACGGCGTCCGGGTCGGCCCCGAGGGGCCGGTCCACGCCCACGAGCACCGTGTACAGGGGCACCGGCTGGGCACCCCGGCTCAGCTTGGCCTCGAAGGTGCCGAGTCCGAGGTGGATGGCCCGGGTGGACCGGCCCGTCCCCTGCGCGATGGGGTGGTAGACGACCAGGTTGAAGTAGTCCGCCTTGTTCTCGTAGCCGTAGTCGAAACCGGCCACCCGGGCGTACAGCATGTCCTGGTGGCGGTAGCGCAGGGCGAAGCCGACGGGGTTCTCGCCCTCCTCGGCCAGCAGCAGGGTGCTGCGCTCCCCCAGGTGCCGTCCCTGCCTGCCGTAGACCTCCGCCGCCTTGGCGACCCCGTAGTCATGGCCGTGCTTGCGCATCAGCGCGCTGTTGAGGGGGGCGATGCGCTCCACGACCTCGGGCAGCGCCACCTCGCGCACGGTGCGCCCACTCTCGCGGAAGGTGCGCACCTCACGGCGGGCACGGGGGCGCCGTTTCGCGGGGAGCCACGCGTAGTAGTCCTCCAGGTCGTCCCAGAGGCCGACCGGGAGCACCGTCTCCACGTCGTGGAAGAGGACGACGGCATCCTCGTGGGCTCGGGCGAGATCGAGCGCGTCCTCGCGGGGAAGGTAGTAGTAGGCGAGGACGGACGCCTCCGCCTTCTCGGCGAAGGCCAGGGCCTCGGCCGTCAGGGCCTCGACGGCCGCCGCCCGCCGCTCGGGCCCGGCGTCCGGGTGGTGGACGACCTGGCCCCGGAACTCGGACCAGCCCGCCCCGATCGCCAGGGGCCGCGAGGCGACCGCCGCGTGGCGCTCCTCGTCGACGAGTCCGGCGAGCAGATCGGCCGGCGTGTAGAGCGCGTGCGGGGGCCGGGCGAACGCGTAGACCTCGAGCCCTGCCGCCATGGCGCCCTGGGCGTCATGGGCCGTGACGCGCCGGGCCCGTGCCCCGGACGGAAGCTCTTCCTCACGTACGCCCTGGAAGCCCGCGGTCGAGTAGATGGTGGACCCGGACGTGAGAGAGTCCCAGTCGGCGCCGGGCAGCGCGCCGACTGTGTCGTAGGTGCGGACATCCATGGGTAACTCCCGACATTGACAAAAGGGTTGGTGCATCGGCCTGGAGAGGATCACCGGGGGATCCGGCCGACGAGGTCGCGTACGTCGCCGCCGCGGAACCGGACGAGGCGCACGCCGGATCTCGCCAGGCGTGCGAACAGCTCCTGGTTGGCGCGCTGTTGGTCCGCCCGCACCTTGAGGGCGTACCAGAGGATCGAGCGGGGGCCGACGACGGTCCACAGGGTTTCCCGGGTACCGCCCCAGAGCCTCTCCCGGCGTATCCAGCGGCGCAGGGTGCGGCGCAGCAGCCTGGGCCAGGCCAGGCGCAGCGGCGGGTCGACCCAGACCACGCAGTCGGCGGTGTGCGCGTAGGCCGCGACGGCGGCGGGGAACTGGCCGTCCACCACCCAGCGTTCGCCCTCGAGTGCCTTGCCGACCTCGGCGAGGAACTCCTCCTCCGGCACCGGTGTCCACTCGGGTCCCCAGAACAGGGCGTCCAGGCAGACCGGGGGCGCCTCGGACCCCGTCAGCAGTCCGGCGAGGGTCGACTTGCCGCAGCCCGGGCCGCCGACTATCCATATCTTCCCCGCCGGTGGGCCGCCGGAAGGGTTCTCTTCACTCACAGCAGGTTCCTCTCCACCCACATGGCCACCCCGTCCTCGTCGTGGGAGGCCGTCAGTTCCGTCGCCGAAGACCGTACGTCAGAAACGGCGTTGGCCATGGCCACCCCCCTGGCGGCCGCGCGCAGCAGGCTCAGGTCGTTGGGCGCGTCGCCGAAGGCGACGACGGCGCTCCAGTCGAGACCCCGGGTGCCGAGGAGCCATGAGACGGCCGACCGTTTGTCGGCCCCCGGCGCCGAGACCTCGACCAGTCCGGCGTCCGAGGAGGTCCAGCCGAGACCGGCGGGTGCGAGGAGGGCGGGCGGGGGCGGGTCGGCGCGCAGGGCCATGAGGCAGAGGACGTCCTCGTCGTCCGGCACCTGGCCGACCCGGGGCGCGTCGGCTCCCCCGCTGCTGAGGACGTCCGGCCAGTCGGGTCCGAGCAGCCGCCCGGAGGGGCGGTCCAGAGCCCAGGGCACCGGGCCGAGGAGGGTGAGCGCCTCGCGCACCCGGGCCGGTGCCATGGCGCGGACCCGCCGCGGCCGGGGGTCGTCCAGATCGCCGGTGACGGCGCCGTTCGAGGAGACGAGGGACGCGCCCAGGCCGCGCAGCGGCAGCAGCACCTGCCGGGCGGACCAGGCGGGCCGGGCGGTGGCGAGGACCAGATGCACGCCGGCCGCCACGGCCGCGGTGAGGGCCTGGGCGGTGCGCTCGCCGACCTCGTGGTCCGCGTTCAGGAGGGTGCCGTCCAGGTCCGAGACGACGACCGCCGGGCGGGCGCCCCCGGGAAGCTGGGGGCGCCCGCCGGTCCGTGCGAGGTCCGTGGAGGTCACGGGGCCGGTTCGGGGGTGGTGGGCAGCGGCATGCGGTGCACGATGGCGGCGGCGTATCGGTGGTAGTGCCATTCTTCGTAGCCGAGGTGGCTCTCGCCGCGGATGCCGAGGTCGGCGTTCTCGAAGAGCTGCCAGCCGGGACGGTCGACGATGGTGTCCATCCCCTCCCTGGGCGGGTAGTAACCGCACCGGCGCTCCTCGTCGTTGAGCCCGATCAGGTACTCGCCGAAGAAGATGCCGCCCGGGGCGACCATGTCCATCGCGTGGTGGATGAGCGCTTCCAGGGTGTGCGCCCGGTTGGGGGGCATCGACCACAGGCCGCTGCCCATCACCAGCTGGAAGTCGCCCGAGGCCGGGAGGGTCATGTAGTCCTGCTCAACGATGACGCAGTCGTCGGTGAGGCCCTCGGAGGCAAGCCGCTGCCGGAGGCCGACGACCTCGTGGTGGCCGTCGACCAGGTCGAACTCGCCCCCGTTCAGGAAGAGCGCGTCGGTCTCGACACCGACGACCTCCCAGCCGGCGCGGAGCAGGGGAAGGGCGAACTTGCCGTCCGAGGCGCCGAGCACGCAGGCCCTCGGGCGGACCCGGCGGGCGTACTCGCCCAGCGGGATGTAGCGGGCGAGCGCGGGGAAGTACGAGTAGTACGGCCCCCAGTAGCTCTTCTCGTCGACGTCCAGCACATGGTCTTTCAAGGGAATCCTTCCGCTGGTGGGCGTCATGCGCCTACGGGGGTCGCCGACTCGGCGGCGCTGTTGCGGGTGCTGCCCCAGCGCTTGGCCGAGACCTCGTGGATGAACCAGATGTCGTCCTCGTCCAGGAGCCGGGAGACCACTTCGGGGTACGCCTCTTCGAAGTACGTGTAGGGCGGCCGGTTGTCCTTGCGCGAGTGGTAGTCGAGCCGGTCCTGCCCGTGTGCCGCGGTGATGGCGGTGCCGGGGTGGTAGGTGAGGATGTTGGGGCTGGCCATGACGAGCAGTCCGTCGTCGATGAGCCGGCCTATCTCCTCGATCGTCTCCTCGATGGAGTCGCGGTTCTCGCCGTCGAGTCCGAACAGGACGGAGCTGCCGACGCGGATCCCGTGGTCCCTGATGGTGCTCAGGGCTTCCCGTACCTTGCTCACCCATGCCTCGGGGTTGCGGCGCAGCAGGTTCTTGCCGACGTTGCGCATGACCTGCTGGGCCATGCTCTCGATGCCGATGTAGACGTAGGTGCAGCCGTTCTCCCGCATGAGGTCGAGGGCCTCGTGGACCTCCTGCGCCTTGGCACGGTTGAGGACGACGTCCACGGTGAGCTGTGCGCCCCACTCGAACGACCGTGACTGCGGATTGCGGGCGCGCAGGCGTGCCAGGTCGTGGCAGAAGTCGGTGATGGCCTTCCAGTTGCCGCCCCAGAAGACGGGGTCGTCGAAGAAGGCGGCTTCCGTTCCCCAGTCGACCAGTTGCTCGATGCGCTGGGCGACGTGCTCGGTCTCGGACACCGCGAAGCGTGTGGGTCGCTTGGAGACCTGGATGCTCTCGGAGCAGAAGGTGCACTTGAAGGGGCAGGCGTCCAGTGTCATCACATGGGCGGTCCGGCTGCCCACGGGGAGCTGCCCGCGCGGGTGAAGATCCCGAACCGGGCTCGCACGGAGAATGCCTGGTACGGCGAGGGGAGTTGCGACGCGTCGATGCGCTCACCCCGCACGGGGACGAGCACGGCCTCGTCCGCCGTGAGGCCGACGATGTTGCCGGCCCCCTTGATCGTCCCGTCGTGGGCGGCGACGAGATCGAGGGCGTCGAGGACCTCCTCGACGGAGGTGGTGCCTGATTCGGGGGTCATGACCAGTGCGACCGCGCGTAACAGCAGGTCGAGGAGGGGGGATCCGTCCCCCGCGACCACGAAGTCGACCACGGGCCGGGCGCGGCCGTCGCGGATGACTTCCACGGTGCTGCTCCAGGACAGGTCGGCCGTGCCGGTGGCGTCCTGGTAGCGGACGGTCTCGTCGGCGTGTCTGCCGCCGACGATCACCAGGCAGCCGGGGGCGTGCTCCTTGGCCAGTTCGGCCATCTCCAGCGCATAGCGGTGGCCGGCCGACACCGAGCTGAGCAGCAGCACCCTGGGGCGCAGTGCCCGGAGTTCGGTGATGAACGCCGTGCGGGCCACGTCGTCCCAGATGCGCGGGTCGAAGACATGGCCGTCGGTGGTACGGCTGTCCGCCACGAGCACGGAGCGGGGTCCGTCCTCGGCGAGGCGGTAGGCGTCGTCCGGGTAGCGACCCCAGTCGGCGGCCACGTCGTCCAGGGACGGCTGTTCGGGGAGCCCTCGCTCCAGGCGTGCGACGGACCGCTCGACGGTGAGGGAGAGCGCCGAGTAGAGGCACATGGGGTCGCCAGGGTAGGCGACCTCGCCGCCGCGGCTGGTGGCGACGGGGACCAGGGCGGCCATGATCGGGAAGAGGTAGGGGTCCCGGACCGGGTGGGGGGTGGGGTCAGCGGCCCGCTCGAAGAGCTCGCGGCGGCGGGAGAGGCGGTCGGCCAGCTCCTGCCGGGCGGTGGAGTCGGGACATCGCAGTTCCAGGGGGGTACGAACCGTCAGTATCACGTGGGGGCCTGCGATTCCGGTGATCAGATCGAAGAGATCAGCTCGGCCACGGCGGGTTCGGCCGCGCGGCTGGTCACCAGGGAGGTGGTGTCGCCGAGCTTGCGGTAGGCGTGGGTGGCCAGACAGGCGCGGGCCACGTCCGCGTAGTCGGTGACGGCCGGCGTCGCGGCTATCTTGTCGACCGCGGCGGTGTCCTTGGCCAAGGCCGCCTGACGGAGTTGGGATTCGAGCTCGACGAGTTCCCGCGCCGCCTCGCGGGCGCCCTCCGGGGTGGTGGGGAAGGCGGGCAGGGAGGCGGGGACCGCCGGGTCGTCCGTGATCTTCCGGGCGAGCGCCGTCTCGTTCTCGTAGAAGTGGAACGTGCCGGCCTGGTGGATGTACCGGCCGGCGGGTACGCCGAGCAGACCGGCGGCGTACTGCTGCATGCCCATGAACAGGAAGGCGTCGTACGGCAGGACGGTCAGCGCCTGCTGGGCACGCATCACGGTGAGCCAGACGAGAGCCCCGTCCCGCAGGAAGAGGTGCACGCCCACGGCGCAGGGGTATTCCCGCGACTGACGGAAGTTGTCCTGCGGCTCCAGGACCAGGGCGAAGGCGCGGCGGTGGGCGGGGTCGCGCTCGATGCGGCCGACGACCTCCTCCAGCTGGTTGCCGTTGGCCGTGATGAGCCGGTGGCCGAAGGCGCCGCTGAGGGTGTGCTGGTCGTCCGAATACTCGTGGGCGCCCCGGCGGTAGTACGCGGGGGTCTCCACGTCGTTGCGCCCGTCGAGCGACCAGGCGAGGAGACCGAAGCAGTAGGAGAGGTTCACCGGCAGGTGCGGGGTGACGGCGAGACAGGACGTCGGGTCCTCGACCGTGCTGCGGTGGGCGATGACTTCGCGGTAGGGACGGTCGTTGCGGCCGAAGTCGGATGCCTTGGAGAGCGGGTCGCGGACCGAGGCGATGTCGCTTCCCTCGTCGAGGACCGCCTGGAGGCCGGACGTATAGGCATCGGCAAAAGAACGGAAAACATCCATGCCACGTTCCTTAATTCTGAGAGCTGTCCGAGAGATGGCGAAGAGTTCACCTCACGTCAACCCGGACAAACCATCGTGACCGGTTGGCCAGCTACCCGAGCGATCCCACACCAGGCACCCGATCATTGTCAACCAACCCCCTGGAGAGGGCAGTTACAGCCCCCGGTCGGCTCCCCGGTTGCCCAGGAATCGGTAAAGTCACCGAGCGTTGACACGCATTGGAGAGGCCCTGCTAGTGTGCGCGCTTGAATTTCCGGTAATTACCTGGCTGCCGGTGGAATGAGGTCAAACAATGGCTGGTTTCAATCGCTCCGCCCCGCCATGGCTGAACGAACGATGGCGCATCGGCTGGGGCACCGGCGTGGTGCTCGTGACCTACGCGGGGCTCATCGCCGTCCACCCCACCTCGAAGCACGGCGTGGGTGGCCCGATCGCGCTGCTGGCGCTGGTGGGTTACACGCTCGGCGCCCTGCTGATCGTCTCCGGCGCGGTGGCCCGGCTGCCTCCCACCACCGTGGCTCTGTTACCCGTGGCCATCACGGTGAACATCGTGATGGGCAAGATCGTCTATTTCAGCGGCCTTCCCCTGCAACTGGACTCCATCGGCACCGTGCTGGTGGGAGTGGTCGCGGGGCCTGCCGCCGGGGCCGCCACCGGGGCGCTGGCCAGTGTCATCGTGGGCATGACGATCACTCCCGGCGCCCTGCCGTACGCCGTGACGGCGGCCATGATCGGCTTCACCGCGGGCGTGCTGGCCCGCGCCGGGATGTTCCGGCGGCTGCCCACCGCGGTGCTCGCCGGTGGCTTGATCGGAGTGGTGGCGGGCGTCATCTCGGCCCCCATCACCGCCTTCGTCTTCGGCAACGCCAGCGGATCGGTGGGCCAGTCCGCGCTCATCGCGACCTTCCAGGCGTTCGGAAACGGCATGCTCAAGGCGGCCACCCTGCAAGGGCTGGTGGCCGATCCGCTCGACAAGGCGCTGACGGTGGTGCTCGCGATGGCCATTCTCAAGGGCCTGCCACCGGGATTCCTGTACCGCTTCCCGTTCGTCCGGGAGCGGCATGTCCTTGCGCCGCGTGCCGAGTTGGTGAGGGCGGCGTGAACGCCGTGCGGGACGCCGCCCGCGCGGACGGCGTTTCCGGGATTCACCGGCTCAATCCCCTGACGAAACTCGCCTTCGCCGTCACCGTGACCGTCTGCGCTTTCGCCGTGGTGGATTACCGGTGGCCCTTGCTGCTCTTCGCCGCCCTCCTCCTTCCGGTCGCGATCGGCGCGCGAGTATTACGCCGATTCCTCCTCCTGCTCGCCACGTTCTGGGTTCCGGTGGCCGTGGTCCTGTTCGTGATCCAGGGATTCTTTCTTCCCGGCGCCCACGAGGTCATCGCCCGGCTCGGCCCGCTGGAGCTGAAGAGCGAGGGCGTCTCCTTCGCCCTGCAGACGGCGCTGCACATCCTGGTGCTGATGAGCGGGTTCTTCCTTCTGCTCCTCACCACCCACGCCGGCGCGTTCATGAGCGCCCTGAGCGAACGCAACGTGTCGCCGAGCCTCATCTACATCGTGTCGGCGGCGCTTCAGATCGTGCCGGCGCTCAACCGCCGCGCCACGCGCATCCTCCATGCCCAGCAGGCACGCGGCCAGGTGATCCACGGGCTGCGCGGCCGGGCGCGGGCGCTGGTACCGCTGATGGGCCCGCTGATTCTCGGCGCCTTCACCGACGTGGGTGAACGGGCCGCCGCCATGGAGACCCGGGGCTTTGGCGCCACCCGCCGTCCCACGAGCCTCACGGAGGTCCCCGACAGCGGGGTACAGCGCTGCCTCCGCGCCGCGATGCTGCTCTGCGCCGCGCTCGCGGTCACCGTGAACGTCTGGGGAGTACTGCGTTGATCGAAGTCAAGGGTTTCTCCTTCACCTACCCCACCGGCTCCCGGCCGGCCCTCACCGATGTCGCCTTCGAGGTCGCCCCGCGCGAACTGTGCGCGGTGGTGGGCGGCGGCGGCGCGGGCAAGAGCACCCTGGCCGGAGTGGTGAGCGGCACCGTTCCCCATCTCACCGGCGGTACGGCGGAGGGAGTGGTCCGGGTCAACGGCCGGGATCTGGCCGAAACACCGCTGTCCGGACTGGTCGGCGAGGTCGGGCTGGTCATGCAGAATCCGTTCAACCAGATATCCGGCGCCCGCTTCTCCGTACGCGAGGAGATCGCCTTCGGCCTGGAGAATCTCGGCGTCCCGCGGGACGAGATGGCGGCCCGGATCGACCCCGTACTGGAGGACCTCGGACTCACCGGGGTGCGCGACCGGTCGCCGTACGAACTGTCGGGCGGCCAGCAGCAATTGCTGGCCATCGGGTCGATCCTGGTCATGCGGCCGACCGTCATGGTGCTCGACGAACCGACCTCGCAGCTCGACGCGGCCGGGAACGCGCTGGTCTTCGACGCGCTCGGCACCCTCAAGGAGCAGGGCGTGACCGTGCTGCTGATCGAACACCGCATGGAACGCCTGGCCCGCGCCGCCGACCGCGTCCTGGTCCTCGACCGGGGAGCGATCGTGGCGCAGGGCCCGCCCGGTGAGGTACTGGCGGACGAACGGCTGGAGGAATGGGGGGTCTCACCCCTGCGCTACACGGTGGCCGCGCGCCGGGCCGCGGCCCGGCGGCTCTGGCCGGACCGCGAGCCGCTTCCGGTGACCCTCGACGCCGCCGCCGAGGGATTCGGCGAGACGGCGGGCCGCCTCTACCGAGGAGACCGAGGAGACCGAGGAGACCGAGGAGACCGAGGAGACCGAGGAGACCGGCGATGATCATACGGATCGATTCCCTGACGTTCCGCTACCCCAACGGCACCACGGCCCTGGACGGGGTGTCCTTCGGTGTCGGGGCCGGTGAACGGGTGGCGATCGTCGGCGCCAACGGCGCGGGCAAGAGCACCCTCGCACGGCACCTCGTCGGCATAGAGCGTCCGGCTTCCGGAACCATCGAGATCGACGGCCGGCCGACCGACGGGCTCGGCATCGCCGAACTCGCCCGCACCGTGGGATTCGTCTTCCAGAACCCGGACGACCAATTGCACGCGGCGAGCGTCGTCAAGGAGGTGGGGTTCGGGCCGCGCAACCTCCGCTTCCCGGCCGCGCGCCGCGCGGAGCTGGTCGAGTCGGCCCTGCGGCGGACGGGCCTCACGGCGGCCCGCGACACCCACCCCCATCACTTGTCGCTCGGCGAACGCAAGCGGGTCGCCCTCGCCTCGGTCCTGGCCATGGACACCCCGGTCGTCGTCCTCGACGAGCCGACGACCGGTCAGGACCACGCCTCGATCGTCCTGCTGGGGAACCTGGTCGACAGCCTGGCCGCCGACGGCCGGACCGTCCTCGCCATCACCCATGACATGGACTTCTGCGTGGAGCACTTCGACCGCGTGATCGTCCTGGCGAACGGCCGGGTCGCCTGGGACGGCCCGGTCGTCGACTGGCCGGCGCATGTCGCCGACACGGCGGACGAGAGCCTGGAACTGCCCCAGATGACACGGCTCGGCCGCCGACTGGGCTGGGCGGGACCGGTGACGACCGTGGCGGGCTTCCTGGAGCGCCTGCCCGCCGAGGCCGGCCCCGCGCCGGTTCCGCCGGGCGGGTGACCACCGTCCGCGCGGCGACGCGGGCGCACCCGGGCGGTCGCCCGCTTCCGTTCCGTACGCTCAGAACCGTGTCCCCCCGCCGTGGCCGGTGAGGTCTGCGGCCGGTCTCGGCGTTCAGCGCGATTACCGTACCGGCGCGCGTGCCGAGGTGGACGACCCCGTCGGCGTAGACGGGGCGGGTGCCGCGGCGGTCGAGACGCCGCCGCCACCGGACCTTGCCGTCGCTGAGGCCGATCCTGAACAGGCCGCGCCCGTACTTGGTCCCGACGATCCAGCGTTGGAGACCACCACCGAGGCGAGGAACCGGTGTTCGCCGGTACGGGCGGCGACATCGTGGGCCAGCGCGGCGAGCATGGCGGTCTCCGGGCTGACCCGATGCCGCCGGGCGACGCGGTCGAGATCGTCGTACGCCGCCACCGAGCGGTACTGGAGGCGGTGGCGCCCCTCGCCGTCGTCCCTCCCGCCGAACGGGGCCGGCGCGCAGGCCGGGTTGTCCGCGAGACGCGTGAGCCACTCACGCTCCGCCGCGCGGGCGCGTTCCGGGTCCTGGTCGCCGGCCGCGTCGAGGGGGTGATCGGCAAAGGACCCCTACGGGAGCATCTGGAACAGCGGGCCATCGAACTCGGGCTCCGGGGCCGAGTCCATTTCGATCCGTTCCTGCCCCGCACCGAACTGTGGCGCGCGGCTCTGCCCGTACGCCCGCGCGATGCCTGGTGAACATATTCCTCCCCTGCGGTCTTTCGCGGGCTTCTCCCGGACATCGCGCAGCTTCCGTCCACCAGCACCGCCATCACCGGCGCCGCCAATACCACCACTCCGTGGCGGAATGCCCGGCTCGAGTCTCGGGTAACGCCGACCCGACCAGATCGAACAGCCAGGGTTACTCACAGGCGTGTCCGAGCCGCTGGGGCGTCGGCCGCGCAGTGAAAGACGCGGTACCAACGTCGGAGAGGTCGTCGCTTCCATGACACCCCATCACATCGTTCGGCGTAACATCCTGACATGCGCATATTGATCACAGGGGCCACCGGTTACATCGGGTATGCCACTGCAACTGCTCTGGCCGCCGAGGGGCACCAGGTCGCTGCCCTGACTCGAGACCCGGATTCGCGCAGGGCGAAGATGCTGGCGAATTCGGATGTCCGGCCGATACGAGGTGCTCTTGCCGATCGCGCGACGTTGAACGAGATCCTTGGCGACGCGGAGGCGGTAGTTCACACGGCGTACGACCCGGACGACCACATGGGCGGCGACCGCGCCCTGTTCGGTGCTCTCGCCGACGCAGGAGGCCGACGGCACCTGGTGTATACCAGCGGCTGCTCGATCTACGGGGAGCACACAAACGCGACGTTGACGTCACAAACTCCCGTCGACGCCGGTAACGTCCGCGCGCGGCTGGAAGCCGAACTACAAGACACAGGACTGCCGTACACCGTTCTGCGGCCAGGGATGGTGCATGGCGGCGACGCACGCAGTTCGATTGTCGGAGATTGGTTCCGGGAAGCCCGGTCCACCGGGCCAGTGCATCGGGGACGGCTCGACAAGGTGTGGTCCTGGATACACGTCGATGACCTCGCCCAGGCATTCGTGGCAGTCCTGCGCTCGCCAGGTGCACACGAAGGGCGCACCTGTCTGCTGGCGGACTCCCAGCCCACGGCCGTGTACTCGGTCGTGGAAGCCGCCGCTCGTGTCGCCGGGAGCACCGACGCCGTCGCCTGCCGTTCGATCAAGGACGAGAAGCCCCTGTACAGGGTGTTCGACCGGTCCGAGATCATCGACACCTCCGCTGCCACGGTTCCTCTGGACTGGAAGCCGCAGAAGAGCGATGTCATCGCATCGCTCTCCGCCTCGTACGCGGCGTGGTCGGCCGCCCAGGACCCCAGCGGCGAGTGAGTATCGAGTCGGTGCGCGTCCGGGTGGGTGTCGGGCTGGGAGAACGTCCCACCCCGTCAGGGCTTCCCGCTGACCATGATGATCGGAAGGACCCCGGCCTGCTGAACTTCGACGCCTTCGTTTTCACCACCAGAGGTCTGGAGGCTTTCGGACTCGTCCTCATCGAGGCCTAGGTTCTGTCGTCAAATGTCACGCCCACATCAGGAGTGATGCGAGGGTGACGGCCGCTTGATAGGACTGGGCGGTCTTGTCGTAGCGGGTGGCGATGCCTCGCCACTGCTTGAGGCGGTTGAAGCAGCGTTCCACGACGTTGCGGTGCTTGTAGGTCTCGCGGTCGAAGGTCGGCGGGCGGCCTCCGCGGCTGCCGCGCCGGGCCCGGTTGCCGACCTGGTCGGCCCGCTCGGGGATCGTGTGCGGGATGCCGTGGCGGCGGAGCCAGCTGCGGATGGCTCTTGAGCTGTAGCCCTTGTCGCCCAGGACGTGATCAGGCCGGACGCGGGGTCGCCCCGGTCCCGGGCGGGGCACCCGGATCGCTTCCATCACGGTGATGAACCGGGTGCAGTCGTTGGTGTTGCCGCCCGTGAGGACGAAGGCGAGCGGGCGGCCTCTGCCGTCGCAGGCCAGGTGGATCTTGCTGGTCAGGCCGCCTCTGGACCGGCCGAGGGCTGGGTCGCGGAGCCCCCTTTTCGGGCTCCGGCCGCATGCTGATGAGCGCGGACGACCGTGGAATCGACCGACACCAGCCACTCGACGTCTCCCGCCGCGTCCGCCTTCGCCTGTGCGGCCTGCAGCATCCGGTCGAACGTCCCGTCCGCCGCCCACCTGCGAAACCGTGTGTGCAGCGTGGCCCACGGACCATAGCGCTCGGGCACATCCCGCCAGGCGACACCGGTGCGGAACTTCCACACGATCCCGTTCAGGACCCTGCGGTCGTCCAGCCGCTTCCGCCCCCGCAACGACTCGGGCAGCAACGGCCGGACGAACTCCCACTCGGCATCAGACAGTTCATGGCGACGTATCACCACACCATGATCCCTCAGCAGTGATCATTTGAAGACACTGCCGAGCGGAGGCGCTCGGTGCGGGGCCTGCCCGATCAATCAGGGCCGGCTGGTCGTACGGCCGCCGCCCCCTCCAGTTCGGATAAGCCTCACAGCCTCAACGCCCGCACCGACTGCCGCTCCACCGCCTCCGCGATCGACGGGTCCACCCAGCTTGGAGGCACGACGGCCTGGTTCATGACCGACGTCCGTCGGTACCCGGGCGGGGCGGCCTCCCGGATGCGTACACCGGGCTCGGCGGGCGCGGCCTGCGGTGGAGGCGGCTCGGTCCGGCTGGCGTCACAGGTGCAGAGCCTGGTCCAGGGTGGGGTGGCAGTCGATGACCGTGTCCAGGCCGACGATCTGCACCGTGCGCAAGACGGGTGCCGACAGCGCTGCCAGGCGGAGCCAGCCGCCTGCCTCGGTGAGAGCACGGTGGGCACTGATCAGGATGTTGATGCCGCTGGAGCCCATGAACGAGACCCGGTGGAGGTCCGCCACGACCCGCGGTGGGTCGGTCGTGCAGGCTCCCAGGGCCTCACGCAGTGTGTCACCGGTGTGGTGGTCCATCTCGCCGCTCACGCTCAGGACGCGCACGCCCCCGGTCATGGAGGAGGCGGGGGCGATGACCAGCGCGAGGACGCCGGCGCGGGCCCGAATGGGCCGGCGCAGACGGAGGAGGGCGTTGAGACCGAAGGCATGTACAGCACCGGGTGGTCGTGCATTCCGGCCGTTCGGTCTTGTTGGGACGGCGGGTTCCCCGGGACCGGAGGTGTCAGGTGCGCGGGAGGCGGGTGACGGTCTCCAGGTAGAAGGCATCGATGCTCTGGACCGCGCGTTCGAAGTCGTCGAGGTTGACCGGCTTGGTGACGTAGGCGTTGGCGTGCTTCTGGTAGGCGCTGGACACGTCGTCCGGGGCGGAGGAGGTGGTGAGGACGACGACCGGGATGGTGCGCAGGCCCGCGTCGTCCTTGATGACGGTGAGCAGCTCGCGGCCGTTCATGCGGGGCATGTTGAGGTCGAGGACGATCAGGTCGGGGCGGGGGTTGGCCGGGTCGCGGAGGTAGGCGAGGCCGGCGACGCCGTCGTGGACCTGGGTGAGGTTGCGGGCGCCGCGGGCCAGTAGGGCGTCCTCGATGAGGAGAGCGTCGGCCTCGTCGTCCTCCACCAGCAGGACGTCGTAGGGGCGGGCAGGGGCGGTCATCATCGGGTACTCCCGGTTTCGGGGCGGGCGAGGTTGCTGGTCGAGCAGTCCTGGCCAGCGGCGGCGGGCGCCCTGGCGGGTCATGTTGGAGGCGCGGCCGATCTGGGGGTAGCCGGCTCCGGCGTCGGCGGCCCAGTGCGCCGCTTCCGCTTCCAGCTCGTCCACTGCCCGCTTCAGGTGAGTGAGCAGGTGGAGGTGCGCCAGGGCAGTCGCCTGCTCACGGGTGTACTCCACGGGGCCGCGCTGGAGCACGCACATTTCCGACACGAGGTGCGTCACGAGTTCGTCGACCTCGCGAGTCGTGATCGCCGCGATCTCATCGTCGGTCATCCGTAGTGAGAAGTGGATGCCTGGCATGCGGCTCACTGTATGACCACTTTCCGCCCCATGACAACTGTCGTTGTCATGGCAGTAAAGTGTGTCCGCCGCGGACGTACCAGAGCGGCCTCTGAGCAAGGAGTACCGAGGATGACCGCAGGTCAGGCACGCCAGAAGACGGCCGGCCGCGAGGGGGCCCCAGCGCACTGGACGACCCGCCACTGGCTGCGCGCCGGAATGGGCACGGCCCTTCTCGTGCTGGTCCTCCTCAGTGCTCTGGGCGTCTGGGCGATAGCCCGTGCGACGTCGATCACCGACGAACTGGTCGACACCCGCTCCCCCTCGTTGACGAACTCCGTGCGTCTGGAGATCGCGCTGGTCAACCAGGAGACGGGCATCCGCGGATACGGCATGACCGGGCGGACGCAGTTCCTGGAGCCCTACCGGCAGGGACTGGCCGACGAGAAGACGGCCGTCGACAAGCTCCGTCATCTCCTGGCCGGCAACGCAGGCGGCCTGGCCGACCTGGCGACCGTTCTCGACCGGGCGCGGACGTGGCAGCAGCGCGTGGCCACCCCGGTGTCCAGTGCTCCGCCGGGCGCTCCCGTACGGCTGGCCACGGACCGGGCTGCCGAGGGCAAGGCCGCCTTCGACCACCTCAGGGAGGCGATGACGGCCCAGCAGGATCACTTCCGTCAGGCGCGTGCCGACGCCGTGGACGATCTCATGGCCGCGCAACGGCTGCGGAACTGGATCTTCACCGCCATCGCGCTGGTGATCGTGCTGATGGTCACGGCCGTCTTCGAAGGTCTGCGTCGTGGTGTCACCACCCCGCTCGCCCGCCTCAGCGAGGACGCCGGGCACGTCACCCGCGGCGACTTCGCCCACCACATCACCGTGAGGGGACCGGCGGATCTTCGCCACCTCGGAGCGGACATCGAGTCGATGCGCCGCCGTCTGGCCGACGAACTCACCACCAGCGAGCGCCAGCGCCGACTCCTGGACGAACAGGCCGCCGATCTCAAGCGGTCCAACGAGGAACTGGAGCAGTTCGCCTACATCGCCTCCCACGACCTGCAAGAACCCCTGCGCAAGGTCTCCACCTTCACGCAGATGCTCCAACGCCGCTACGCCGGCCACCTCGACGCCCGCGCCGACCAGTACATCAACTACGCCGTCGACGGCGCCAACCGCATGCAGGTCCTCATCAACGACCTCCTCGCCTTCTCCCGGATCGGCCGCTTCCCCCACGACAGCGAGCCCGTCGACCTCGACGCCCTCGTCGACACCACCCTCGACACCCTCAGCGTCTCCATCGAGGAAGCCGGCGCCCGCGTCACCCGCGACGACCTGCCCACCGTCACCGGAAGCAGCACCCAACTCGGCATGCTCTGGCAGAACCTGCTCTCCAACGCCGTGAAATTCCGCGACCCCGACCGCGCCCCCGTCATACACATCGGCGTGAGCCGCGAAGACACACTGCTGCGCTTCACCGTCACCGACAACGGCATCGGGATCGAGCCCGAATACGCCGACCGCGTCTTCGTCATCTTCCAGCGTCTGCACACCAAGGACCGCTACCCCGGAAGCGGTATCGGCCTCGCCATGTGCAAGAAGGTCGTCGAACACCACGGCGGCACCATCACCCTCGAACCCGCCGACGGGCCCGGGACCCGCATCTCCTTCACACTCCCCGCCGCCGAACCCACCCGCCAACCGTAGACAGCCCCGCCTCCGGCCAGGCGTGACGAAGCAACGTGGCCCGGAGCAAGCAGCTACGTCTTCCACGGCGCGGCCGATCGCTCGTCCGCCTTCAGCAGGCGCACCGTCACCTCGCACTCCTCTGTACGACGGTCCCTCTGGGGAACGGAGACGCCGGTCGGCCGCGCCGCTCGACGGGCGCCCGGGCCAGACCTCGGATAGACCAGAGGAGACGGGCAGGTCCGGGTGTCCCGGTCCGTTCGACGGGTAGGCGGTCGTCCATACCATCCGAAAACGTACGGCTGCATCGCATCCGCCTGCGGTTTTCCGGACCAAGTGACCCGGACGGAGCAGACCGGGGCGGGCCGGCCAACGAGAGGACGTCACACGCCATGGAGAAGTACCGAATCGTCAACCCCGCGACCGGTGAGACCGTGCGGGAGTACCCCACCGCGACCGACGCCGACCTCCGTGCGGCGCTGGAGTCCGCCGACAGCGCGCAGCGCGCGTGGGCCACCCGTGAACCGTCCGAGCGCGCGGCCGTGCTGCACCGGGTGGCCGACCTGTACGAGGAGCGCAGGGAGCAGCTCGCCGCGGTCATCACCCGGGAGATGGGCAAGCCGGTCAAGCAGGCCCTCGGCGAGATCGGCACGGTCGTCTCGATCTACCGGTACTACGCCGATCACGGCGAGGACTTTCTGAAGGAGGAGGAGCTGGACGTCGCCTCCGGCGGGCGGGCCGTCGTTCGCAAGGAGGCGGTGGGCACGCTGCTGGGGATCATGCCGTGGAACTTCCCCTACTACCAGGTGGCCCGCTTCGCCGCGCCGAATCTGATGCTCGGCAACGCCGTACTGCTCAAGCACGCGCCGCAGTGCCCGGAGTCCGCCCTGGAGATGGAGCGGCTGTTCCTGGACGCGGGGCTGCCCAAGGGCGCGTACGTCAATATTTTCGCCACCAACGACCAGGTGGCGGATCTGATCGGGGACGAGCGTGTCCAGGGTGTCTCTCTCACCGGCTCCGAGCGGGCCGGAGCGGCGGTGGCCGAGATCGCCGGCCGGAACCTCAAGAAGGTCGTGCTGGAACTGGGCGGCTCCGACCCCTACCTCATTCTCGGCGTCTCGGACATGTCCCGGGTGGTGAAAAACACCTTGATGGGCCGGATGGCCAACGCCGGCCAGGCGTGCAACGCCGCCAAGCGGATCATCGCTCTGGACGAGCACTACGACACCTTCGCCCAGCAGTACACCGAGGCGGTCCGTGCGATCGTTCCCGGCGATCCCACCGACCCCGATACCTTCATGGGCCCGCTCTCCTCGGACAAGGCCGCGCAGACGCTGGACGAGCAGGTCCAGGACGCCGTGTCCAAGGGGGCGACCGTGCTGGCCGGCGGTCGGCGCATCGACCGCCCGGGCGCCTGGTACGAGCCGACGGTGCTGGCGGGCATCACCCCGGACATGCGGGCCTACCAGGAGGAGCTGTTCGGCCCCGTCGCGCTGCTGTTCAAGGTCGGCTCCGAGGACGAGGCCGTCGACTTCGCCAACCATTCCCCCTACGGGCTGAGCGCCTCGGTGCAGACCGACGACGCCGAGCAGGCCGAGCGGGTGGCCCACCGGCTCCAGACCGGCATGGTCTTCGTCGGCGGACCGGCCGGCACCGCCGCCGAGCTGCCCTTCGGCGGGGTCAAGCGGTCTGGCTTCGGCCGTGAACTGGGACGTTTCGGGATGGAGGAGTTCGCCAACCACAAGCTCGTCCGCGTCGTCCGCTGACTGATCGCGCGCCCGGCCCCCTTCCCTTTCGGGCCAGGTCAGGCTGCCCCGCGGCGCTTTCTTCGGCCGGGTCGAGCAGGTGCCCTGGCAGAA
Organism: Streptomyces sp. SUK 48; assembly: GCF_009650765.1. Taxonomy (NCBI): domain Bacteria; kingdom Bacillati; phylum Actinomycetota; class Actinomycetes; order Kitasatosporales; family Streptomycetaceae; genus Streptomyces; species Streptomyces sp. SUK 48. The sequence goes on from NZ_CP045740.1 coordinate 47,768, forward strand.
GGCAGCCGGCCGCGTCAGCACCGAGACGCTCACCCCTTACCCGCCCGGCATCCCGGCGGTGCTACCCGGTGAGCGACTCACCGAGGACGTCCTGCGCGGCGTGGAGGCCGGGATGGTCGTCCTCGACGCCGCCGGACACGGATGTCAGCATGATCCGGGTCAGCACCGGGAACCCCTGACGTCCGATGTGCGTCGAGATCTGCCCCGGGGCACATCGATACCGCCGGAGCAAGCCCGACGAGTGTCAACCCCCATATAAATCACGGGTACATGGTGCTGCCCTTTCCTCAGGAAGGGCAGCACCATGGGATGCGCAGGCTCCTGGGATGCGCGGGGTCTCCCGGAGCGGCTCAGCAGCTGGCGGAGAACTCCTCCAGCTGATCGGCCAGTGCCTGGTCCGGGTGATGGAACCTCGACTTCGAGGCGCTCCACCGCTTCGCGCAGAGCCTGCGGATGACGGACCCGTGGCTGGACGGGCCAGGTGGGGCGGCGGGCGAAGGCGATGTCGAGGTCGAGGACGATGTCGTAGTCCAGGTCGAGGGTCTGGCACATCCAGTGGTCGGCGTGGCACGGATCTCGCCCACGGTCCGTTTCTCCTCGGCCTGGCGCCTGGCGCGGGCCTGCGCGGCGGCTACGTGCCGGTCGTAGCCGGAGCGGGAGACTCCGAGCGCACGGCAGATCCGCTTGACGCCGAGACTGGCGCGGTTCTCGGAGATGAAGTCCCAGCGGTGAGGGGTCACTTCACCTCCCGGACGAAATAGGCGGCTGCCCGGCGCAGGACTCACGCTGCAACTGCCATTCCTTCTCTGCTTCAGCGGCCAGGCATTCTCCGCCCGCAGCCGGGCCATCTCCTCCGCCTCGCTTCCGCCCGCCTCACGGCGTCCAGGCACGGCCTGCGAGTCGTCCTTGCGGACCCACGTCCGCAGGGACTCCGCCATGATCCCGAGATCCGCGGCCACCGCCGAGTACGTCCGCTTCCCGGCCGCGGCGCGGTAGAGCTCGACAGCGTCTTTCGTGAACTCCTCCGGATACGGAGACTTACGTCCCCCTCCCTGGACCATCAAGATCCATTGTCAGGGTGTCCACTCCAGAGGATCATCCTCAGCTCATCGTTCATCCACGCGCGCGTACCCGTGATCGGTCCGGAAGTGTCTGTGTACATAACGAGAGACCGTTGACTCCGGGGCGTACCGGCGTCCCCTCCGGCGCGCGCCGGTGCCCCGTGTCGAAACGTTATGCCTGGTCCGCGCGTTGTCTTATGCCCCAGCCCGTTGTCCTCGCGGAGCCGGCCGTGGAAGGCTCACCCTGGCACCGCTGCTCCGGCAACGTGGGGCTTCCCGTCCTCGACGACTTTCCCACCGCCTCGGCGCGTACGCCACAAAGTCCTCATGCGCTTCAGGAACTGCGCCAGCCGGCCGCTGACGGAGCGGCCGCGATTCCAAGGAGAGACAGCATGCCTGACAGCGAGGCGAGGGCTGGGCGGTGAACGCCCTGGGGAGGACGAATGTTCTCGAAGCTGTTACCGGCGAAGTGATTTGGCAGTCTCCGGTCGACGCGACAGGCAGCGAGGAATTTCCAGAACCGAATCGGTACAGGAGATGACGGTGACGACGGAGACCGACGAGAACAGGCACCGCAAGAACGGTTTGTACCGCGAAGTGAGTATCGAACTCGCCGAGAACATGAAGCGGGGCTGGGCCGACACCGAGCGCCGCGATGTCGAACCGATCGCGCAGGCGGTGCACACCGCCCGCCGTAGAAAGGCGCTGTCCGCTCGCTTTCCCGGTGAAACGCTGGTGGTCCCGGCCGGCCGGTCGAAGGTGCGCGCGAACGACACGGCCTATCCGTTCAGGCCCGCCTCGGACTACGTCTACCTGAGCGGCGACCAGTCGCGGGATGCCGTGCTGGTGATGGAACCCGACGAGTCCGGCGGACACCGGGCGGCCGTCTATCTGCTCCCCCGTTCCGACCGCGGCGACGGCGAGTTCTGGCTCGACTACCACGGTGAGCTCTGGGACGGGCGCCGCAACAGTCTCGCCGAGAACGAGCAGCGGCTCGGCCTGCTGTGCCGCGACGTCCACACGTTGGCCGGCCGGCTCGGCGCGGTCACCGGCCCCGTTCGCCTGCTGCGCGGTCACGACACGGGCGTCGAGGACGCTCTCGCGAGCAAGGTGAGCGCCGAGGGCGATGCCGAATTCCGGGCGTTCCTCTCCGAGCTGCGCCTGGTCAAGGACGATTTCGAGATCGCCGACCTGCGTTTCGCCTGTGCGGCGACCGCACTGGGCTTCGAGGACGTCGTCCGCGCGCTCGGCGCCACCACACCTACTCCGGAGCGGCTCATCGAGGGCACGTTCTGGACGCGCGCGCGGATCGAGGGCAATGACGTCGGCTACGCATCGGTCTGCGCGGCCGGATCTCATGCCACGACCCTGCACTGGGTGCGCAACGACGGCGCCGCTTCGCCCGGGGATCTCCTGCTGCTCGACGCCGGAGTGGAGACCCGCGACCTCTACACCGCCGACGTCACCCGCACCCTGCCCGTCGACGGCCGTTTCACCCCGGTGCAGCGCGAGGTCTACCGGGCGGTGTACGCGGCGCAGGAGGCCGGCATCGCCGCGGTCAAGCCCGGTGCCGCGTACCGGGACTTCCACGAGGCCGCCCAGCAGGTGTTGGCCGAACACCTGGCCGCCTGGGGCCTGTTCGGGAACCGGTCGGCGCAGGAGGCGTACGGGCTCGGGCTGCACCGCCGTTGGACCCTGGCAGGCACCGGGCACATGCTCGGCCTGGACGTCCACGACTGCGCCAAGGCCCGGACGCAGACGTACGTGGACGGCACGCTGGAACCGGGCATGGTGCTCACCGTCGAGCCGGGCCTCTACTTCCAGTCGGACGACCTGACCGTTCCCGAGCGGTATCGCGGCATCGGCGTACGGATCGAGGACGACATCCTGGTGACCGAGAAGGGCAACGAGAACCTCTCGGCCGGCCTGCCGCGCCAGGCGGAGGAGGTGGAGGCGTGGATGGCCCGGATCCGCGGCTGAGACCTCCGTCCGCGCCCACTCCAGGGGGTTGCGAACGGCCGCGGGTGGCCACTTTACCGAGGTGGGTTGACCGGTGGCCCGGTCCACGCCACCGGGCGCAGGACCCCGACACGTGAGGGAATCCATGGAAGACCAGGGCAACGTGCGCGGCACGGACAGCGATCATCGTGAGGGACCGGCGGCGGTAGCCGGGCCCTTCCGGTCAGGATGGGCGGAAACTGATCTGCGTCTGCCGACCGTGCCGGGAGCGGCGTGGGCGGCGAAACGGCGCTCGGCGGTGTCGGAGCGGTTCCCCGGTGAACGGGTCGTCGTCCCGTCGGGCGGCCTGAAGGTCAGGAGCAACGACTTCGACTACCCGTTCCGGCCGCACTCGGCATTCGTCCATCTCACCGCCGAGCAGGGTACGTCGGCGGTCCCCGACAGCGTCCTGGTCTTCGAACCGACCGGGAACGGCCATTCGGTGACCATGTTCACCCGGCCGCGGTCACCGCGCGGTGAGCAGGACGCGGAGTTCCACCGCGACCGTCGGCACGGCGAGTTCTGGATCGGCCGCCGCCGCACCCTGTCGCAGACCTCGGACGCACTCGGCGTCGAGGTCCGCGCCCGCGACGATCTGGAGCGGGCTCTCGGCAGAAACGTCGCGACCCGTGTACTGCGCGGCGAGGACACGTACATCGACGCGCTGGTGCCGCCGGCCCCCCGGTCCGACGCCGAACTGGCCTTCTTCCTCTCCGAACTCCGGCTGGTCAAGGACGACTGGGAGAGAGCCGAGCTCGGCGCGGCCGTCGACTGCACCGTCACCGGCTTCCACGACGTCGTCGGTGAACTGCGCCACGCCACACGTCTCGCACGGGGAGAGCGCTGGATCGAGGGCACGTTCAACCGGCGCGCCCGGCTCGGGGGCCACGGCCTGGGCTTCGAGACCATCGCGGCGGCCGGCGCACACGCCTGCGTCCTGCACTGGATGCGCAACGACGGCCCCGTGCGGGACGGGGACCTGTTGCTGCTGGACGCGGGCGTCGAGGCCGACTCCTTCTACACCGGGGACGTCACCCGGACGCTACCGGTCAGCGGACGCTTCACCGATGTCCAGCGCCGCGTCTACGACCTGGTGTTCGCGGCCCAGTCGGCGGGTATCGCCGCGCTGCGGCCCGGCGCACCGTACGGTGACTTCCACGACGCCGCCATGCGGGTCATCGCCGAGGGACTCGACGCGTGGGGTCTCAGACCGCACGGCAGGACGGCTTCCGCCTCCCCGTCCGAGCTGTACCGCCGGTACACCGTGTGCGGCTCGGGCCACATGCTGGGGCTGGACTGCCACGACTGTGCCGGTGCTCGCAGCGAAGCGTATGCGGACGGTGTGCTCGAAGCCGGTCACGTCCTCACCGTCGAACCCGGACTGTACTTCCAGCCCGACGACCTCACCGTTCCCGAGACCTTGCGCGGCATCGGGGTGCGCGTCGAGGACGACTTCGTCGTGACGGCGGACGGGGCCGTGTGCCTGTCGTCCGGTCTGCCGCGCAGCGCGGACGATGTCGAGACCTGGATGGCGTCCCTGCGCTGATCGGCAGGCCGGGCGCTCTTTCGGCGGCCACTCGGACGCGTCCGATTCCAGAGCAACGTGACATTGTATATTGGGAGATCACTGGGCTGGGCACACAGAGGAGCGCAGATGCCTCATCTCGAATCGCGGATGATCTCCGTCCAGACTCATCTCCGCGATCAGGTCGCCGACGCGCTCCGGGCCGCCCTCATCGCGGGCGAACTCCGTCCGGGCGTCATCTACTCCGCTCCCACCCTGGCGTCGGAACTGGGCGTCTCCGCAACCCCGGTGCGCGAAGCGATGCTGGACCTGGCCAGGGAGGGCCTGGTCGAAGCGGTGCGCAACAAGGGCTTCAGGGTCACGCAGATGACCGAGCGGGATCTCGACGAGTTCACCGAGATCCGGACCCTGATCGAGGTCCCCACCGTGGGCCGGGTCGCCGCGACGGCGAGCGCCGAGCAACTGGATGGTCTGCGTCCGCTGGCGGAGCAGATCGTCACGGCGGCCGAGAATCATGACGTCCTCAAGTACCTGGAAGCCGATCATCGGTTTCACCTCGCGCTGCTGGCCCTGGCCGGCAACCACCACCTCGTGCAGGTGGTGGCGGACCTGCGCAAGCGCTCACGCCTGTTCGGACTGGGCAGCCTGAACGAGACCGGACGCCTCGTCGCCTCCGCCCAGGAGCACGTCGAACTCCTCGACCTGCTGGTAGCCGGCCGGGGCCAGGACGCGGAAGACTGCATGCGCCGGCATCTGGCGCATGTCCGCACTCTGTGGGCAGACGGCCGAGCGGAGGCCGCCCGGTCTGACGGATGCGGCGTGGGGGCGGACAGCTCCTGTGCTGCCGGGCGCTGACGTTCCTGATCAGCGTCTGAACCTGTTCGGCGACCGTTCCGACGAGGACGGTGACGACAGGAAGCACCGCCGGAGATTCCGCCTGGCCGACGCTGTACGCACCATGGCCCGGGATGCCTGCCCCGATCAAGACCGAGAGGACCGAGAGGCTCGTGCTCCGGGAGCCCGAGACCGTGCGGCGGTCATCGAGTTGTTCACGTCGCCCGAGGTAGGCACCTATATCGGTGGCCCCCGACAGCGCGACGAGTTCGAGCGTGCGGTGCCCGAGACACCCAAGCGGCGCCCTGGCCTCTTCGTGGTCGATCTCGACGGGGCGATGATCGGGATCGTCGCGCTTGAGCGGCGCGACCCGGAGCATCCGGTTCACGTCCGCCCCGGGGCCTCGGAGGTCGAGCTCGGCTACATGTTCCTACCGCAGGCGTGGGGACACGGGTATGCCACGGAGGCGTGCGCGGCGGCAGTCGACTGGTGTGCCGAAGCGCTGCCCGGCGAGCCGGTGGTGCTCACCACCCAGACCGCCAACGAACGCTCGATGCGCCTCGCGGCGAAGCTGGGGTTCACCGAGGTGCAACGGTATGAGGATTGGGGCGCCGAGCAGTGGTTCGGCATGTGGTCCCCGGTCGCGTTGTCCGACTGAGGTCGTGCTCGGCAGTGTCCGCTCATCGCTATGAAGCCGGGTGAGCGCGAGGAGATCAAGCGGGGTTGAAAGATGGGATAGGACGGCGCGCCGCCCGTGAGGGCGGCGCGCCGTTGAGGTGGGGCCTGCAGGTGTCAGCCGGCCTTGGCGGGTTCCTCCACCCGGGCCCGGGTGGAGGCGAGCCGGTAGGAGTCGGTGCCGGTCTCGATGATCGCGCCGTTGAAGGTCAGGCGGTCGACGATGGCCGCGCAGAGCCGGGGGCAGTGACGGTCTTCGTCCAGCCGCCGAAGGACTCGTTGGAGGCGATGGCGACGCTGTTCTTCTCCTCGCGCTCGGTCAGGACCTGGAACAGCAACTCGGCGCCGTGCCAGTCCAGTTCCATGTATCCCAACTCGTCGATGCACAAAAGATCGACGCGGCCGTGGCGGGCGATGGTCTTGGTGAGCTGCTTCTCGTCGGCGGCCTCGACCAGCTCGGTTGACTCGCTCGCCGCCGTCGCGGAGTTCGGCGGTGATCCTGGGAACGCCTTAGGTGCCGCCCCATTCGTGGTGCACGGCTCGTATCCGGATGGCGAGGTGGGCGTCGGCCGCCTGCCAGGCGGCCCGGTCCGCGGCCGTCCGGCGCCGGTAGTAGAAGCTGGAGCGGGCGATGCCCAGGATCGTGCACAGCCGCTTCACCCCGTAGCGGCGGTGGTGGTGGTCGGCGACGAACTGGAAGCGGTTCACCAGCGCGTCTCCCCGGCGAAATACTTCGCTGCCTTGCGCAGGATCTCGCGTTCTTCCTCCAGTTCGCGGACCTTCTGGCGCAGAGCGGCGTTCTCGGCCTCCAGCGGTGTCGGCGGCTCGGCCGGTGCCTCTGCCCGGCGTCCCCGCGGCCGGCTCGCGCCGGCTGCCCGGACCCAGTTCCGCAAGGTCTCGGGGTTGATTCCCAGATCGGCAGCGACCTGCCGGATCGTCGCCTCGGGCCGCGACTGGTACAGCGCGACCGCGTCTGCCTTGAACTGCGGCGGATAGTTCTTCATGACCACGAGATGTCCGTCCTCAGATCCTCAGGATCCAGTGTCTCGTGTGTCCAAGATCAAGGGCCAAGGCCCGTCGGCGGCTTGCACCCGCCAGCCGGGTGGGTGCACACCCGGGACACCGCTCACATGCTGGCCTGGACGCTGAACGGCACCATCCCGCCGGCGCTCACCCGGACGGTTACCCAGACCCCGGCGCGGCCCGGTCGCCGCCGCGCCGCAGCTGGCGGCCGCGGACCGGGCGGTGTTCTTCGACCACCTGCGGGACACGACCGAGGCGACGGCCCAGCAGGGCGAGGGCGGGGTGCTGCTGCACCGCCAGGCGGGACCACAGCGAAGAGATCACCGTCGACGACGGAGCAGCGCCGGTAGCCGTCCGGCTGGGGGACGGATCTCCAACACCGAGCAGCGGTGGGACAGACTCGCCGCCGAACGACTCGTCGCACTCGCAGCGCTGGGCATGAACTGGGGATAGCCGCACCGAGAGGACGGCGCCGGCCTGGACGCCCTCGGCCCCGGCCTGTGACAGCCGTGGCCGTCCGTCCCTGTGCCGCCGGAGCCGCGGAAACAGGGGACGCGGATTTTGCGCGGGCGGCCCGGTCACACCCGCGCCGCGAGCAGTCCGGGCAGTGCCCTCATGTCCCCGAGGACCCGGACGCGCCCCGAGCACCGGCTCTCCTCCGGCCGGTCGGGCCGGTACCAGTGGACGCGCAGGCCCGCGTCGTGGGCGGAGCGCACGCCGACCTCGCTGTCCTCGACCGCGACCACGGTCTCGGGGTCCACCCCCAGCGTCCGTACCGCCTGCCGGTAGAGACCTGGGTCCGGCTTCCACGTGCCCAGTTCGTACGCCGAGAAGTGGGGGCCGGTGAAGAAGCCGGCGAGGCCGGTGCGGCGCAGGCGGTCCTCGATCATGCCGAGCGGGGAGTTGGACACCACGTACACGGGGGCCGTGATCTCCCGCAGGGCCGCCGCCATCCCAGGAGTGGCGCGCAACCGGGTCGCCAGGTACCGCTCGGCGATCTCCCTGACCCGCTCCACCGCGTCGTTTGGCAACGGGGCGTCCGTGTACTGCCCGACGATCGCGACCGACTCGCTCATCCGGCGGCCCGCGACCCTCTCGGCGAAGCCCTCGGCCGGGACCCGGGCATGCACGGTCCCGGCGAACTCCAGCAGAGCCAGTACCTCGGCGTCCTGGCTGTCCACGAGCACGCCGTCGAGGTCGAAGAGCACGGTGCGCGCGGTCATACGCCCAGTCCGTGCCGGCGCAGGAAGGCGTCGTAGCGCCCGGCCAGTTCGGTCGCCGCGGAGCGGGCATCGACGACCTTCAGCTCGGTGCAGTGGTAGCCCAGCATCTCCCGCATCACCGCCATGCGTTCCTCGGTGAACTGGACCGCTCCGTTGGCGTTCACGCGCTCGATCCCGTCCAGGAGCTGGCAGCGCCGGTTGACGGCCTGGGCCGCCGAGGGGGTGATGCCGGGCGGCAGGTCGAGCCGTACGCCGTCGCGCGACACCCGGACCGGGTAGCCCCCGGTCATGCCGCCGGGGGCGGGCGCGTGCAGGGTGTGCTCCGTGCGGGACAGCAGCGCGAGCAGGAGGCGCGCGGCGGAGGTGGCCGTCAGCTGCTGACCCTCCTTGCCACCCTGGCGCCGCAGGCCGCCGGCCAGCCGGGCGTACATCGCGTCGGCGTCGACCGTGGCCGGCGTCCCCGCGACGCGGATATCGAGCAGGTGCGGGATGCCGCGGGCCTCGCCGAACCGGTGCACGTGGTGGCTGAAGTAGTGGTGTCCCACGGCCTTTACCTCGACCTCGGCCGGGGAGACGCCCAGTTCCTCGGCGGCCGCCCAGGTGATACCGGGCACGATGTTGCCGATGTTGCCGATCCCGACGTCGGGCGCCAGGTCGAGGGCCGCGAGGGCGGGGCCGACCGTGTCGGGGTAGGCGGAGTTGACGACGACGGCCCTCGACTCCGCGAGGCGTACGGCCTGCATCAGCTCGTGCACGAGCGTGAGGTGCATCGGCAGCCAGGGGCCGAGCTGTGCCTCGTCAAGCCGTCGGAACAGGTCCTCCGGCAGGTCCATGATGGCGCGGGCGGCCTGGATGGAGGCGCCCATGAAGATGATCGTCGGCCGGATGCGCCTCAGTTGCTCCGCGGTGCGGTCCACGTCGGCCATGTCCATGGCCACTGCCTCGACCTCGCGTATCCGGCCGAGGTTGGCAGCCGCCAGCTTGGTCAGGTTCGCGAAGCGCGTGGCGCGCTCCGCCGAGCGGCTCGCGAGGACGAGCCGGGTCTCCGGTTCCGCGCTCGCCAGCAGATGACCCAACCGTGTGGTGAGGTCACCGGAACCGATGAGGAGGATCTTCGGTATCTCACCGGTCGTGATGCCTGACATGTCTCCTCCGCAGCGGGTCGACGTGGTGGTGGGCGCGCGCCCCGGCCGGGCGCGCAGCTCAGTGCGGTGTCTGTCCGGGGGCCGGGGCCGGCAGCGAGCGGCGGTCGGTCTTGCCGTTGGTGTTCAGCGGGAACGACTCCCGGTGCAGGAAGCGGCTCGGCAGCATGTAGCGCGGGAGCCGCTCGCGGAGGAAGCCGGTGAGTTCGGCGGGCGGGGTGACGGTGCCCGTGTAGTGGGCGACCAGCGTCGCCTCCGCCCCGGCGTGGTGGGCGACCACGACGGCCTCCCGGACCGCGGGGTGGCACGCCAACTGCGCCTCCACCTCACCCACTTCGATGCGATGACCGCGCACCTTCACCTGGTCGTCCAGCCTGCCGAGGAAGACCAGTCCGTCGCCCTCGGCGCGGACCAGGTCGCCGGTGCGGTACCAGTCCGTGTCGCGGGGCGTCTCCCCCGCCGGCAGGGCGAGCGCCGCCGCCCCGGGCCGGCGGCGCAGGAACCGCCCCTCGTTGTGGGCCGGGTCAAGGTAGCCGGCGAACCGCTGGGGCCCGCGCAGACACAACTCGCCGGTCGGGGCGGGCTGTCCGTCCTCCCCGAGCACGACGCTCTCCAGGTGCGGCAGTACCTCGCCGATGGGCATCGTCCCGTTGGAGCCGGCGGGCACGAGCCGGCCGACGCTCCCGAGGCCCTTGTGCACGCAGACGACGCTCACCTCGGTCGGCCCGTACATGTTGTGCAGTGCGGCGTTGGGCGCGGCCTCGGCCCACTGCCGCGCCTGTTCGGCGGTGAGGCGTTCGCCGCCCAGCATGACCTTGGTCAGGGTGGGCATCGAGCCAGGGGCGAGCGCGCCGGTGCGCTCGGCGAGGCTGCCGAGAGACGGCACGCAGAACCAGTGGGTGATCCGGTGCTCGTTGACGAACCGGGAGGGCCGCAGCACGTCGTTGGCGCGGGGCACGACCAGTGCACCGCCGGCCGCCCAGGTCACGAACATCTCGTAGACGGCCACGTCGAAGGAGAACTCGACGTTCTGGGAGGTGCGGTCCTGCGGGCCGAAACCGCAGGCGTCGACAGCCCAGCCGATGAACGGCACGATGTTCGCGTGCCGGACGGGCACACCGCGCGGCGCACCGGTGGAGCCCGAGGTGTACAGGATGTAGGCGATGTCGTCCGGCCGTGGCGGCGCGGCGACCTTTTCGCCCGGCCGGTCCCCGCCGTCGTCGCTCTTTGCCGCGCCGGTGCCGTCGGCCGGTTCCGTCAGCGACATCTCGTCGACGAGCAGCCAGGGCACGCCGAGGTCGGGCCGCGCCCGGGTGCCGTTCCGCGTGCCCGAGGACGCGCCGACGACAAGGTCGGGGGTGCAGTCCTTGACGATCGCCAGCTGCCGGGCGGGCGGGTGCGCGGGGTTGATCGGCACCGCCGCCGCGCCCAGTTGCAGCGCGGCCAGATAGCCCGCGTAGGCCGTGAGGCTGCGGACGGCCAGTAGCCCCACTCGTGCGGGGCGGCGGCCGGCCCGACACAGGATCCGTCCGGCCAGCCGGTCCGACAGGCGGTCCAGTTCCGCGTAGCTGAATGTCCGGCCGTCCACTTCCAGCGCGGTGCGGTCCGGATGACGTGCGGCGGAACGGGCGAACAGCTCATGAAGGGTCGCGGGGGCGGCCGCTGCCACGGGCGGCTCCTTTCGTTGCGTACCGGGAGTCGTCACACCAGCTCCGCGACGGCGCGCAGCACGGCGGGCCAGGATTCGGTGAGGTACATGTGGCCGCCGGGGAACTCGACGCTCTGGAAGCCCGCCGAGGTGTAGGCCGCCCAGTCCCGCCAGTCGGCGACCGGGACGGAGACGTCCAAGGTGCCGCGAAGGGCCATGAGCGGGACCGACAGCGGACGGTGCGGCTGCGGGCGGTAGCCCTCGGACATCGCGGTGTCGGCGCGCAGGGCGGGCAGCAGCAGGTCACGGATCTCAGGGTCGGCGAAGGCTTCCGGCTGCCCGGTCAGCTCGCGCAACTGGGCGACGGCCAGCGCCGGATCGTCGGACAGCTTCTCGGGGCGGCGGCGCCGGGGGCTCACCGAGCCGCTGACCACCAGGTGCCGGGGCGGGGCACCCCCGGTCTCCAGCAGGTGACGGGTCGCCTCGTAGGCGAGGAGGGCGCCGAGGCTGTGCCCGAAGAGGACGTAGGGGGCGCCGTCGGCGTGCCCGGCGACCCGGCCGGCGACGTCTTCGGCAGCCGCCCGGACCGTACGGTGGAACGGCGCCGTGAACTCCTCCTCCCGCCCGGGGAGTTGGACCCGTACCACGTCAAGGTCGGCGCCGGGTCCCGGCCGCAGTCCCCGGTACACGCCGGCGCCCGCCCCCGCGTAGGGGACGCACATCATCCGCAGGGGCCGGGGAGCGGCCGGTTCAGAGTAGGCCGTCTCTTCCGCGACACGCGGAGCGGACACGTGTTTCCTCCGATCGCGATTCTCATTTTCGGGGCCCACCATCCGATTCGGGGCCCACCATCCGATTGCGTCAGGACGATTCGGCCGCAGAGCGCACAAGGTCGCGCACTGCGCGGACGTTCTCGCTTTCCAGGATGTCGAGGAAATCTATCTCGACGCCCGTCTCCTCGTGGATCCTGGTGGAGAGAGTGAGGGCCCCGAAAGAATCCCCGCCGTTCTCCAGAAAACCCAGATTCGGATCGGAACCCGTTCCGAGAACTTCTGCCCACAACGCCGCAATACGGTCCGCACCGTTTTCCGTACCGGGAATCTGGTTCATCTGACTCCTCACCTCATCAAACGCACGACGATTCCGAGACCGACGCGGACCCACGGACGGGATTGGACTGTCAACGCTAGGAAATTGGTCGGCGCCGCATGTGGCGAAACCTTCCGTCAGGTGATGTGACGCAGCTCACTCCACAATGCCCGGAGAAATCGCCCGGAAAGCGATGGCTGAAAATCGATCATTGTCGGGGCCCTGGTCAGTGACTATGCTTCTGCCGCCTCTCATGTCGATCACTTGGGAAGGACCACCCACTTGAGCGATTCACCGGTACTCCTCGCCGTCTACGACGTCGGAAGTCTCGCGCCGCTCCGTCTTTCCCAGGTCGCCCGCGACAATGACTGCGAAATCGCGTTCGTGGCCACGGACTCGGCACACGCACAGCAGATGATTCCACTTCTCGGCAGACTGGGCCGGGTGGTGAACACGGCGGGCCGTACCGAAGCGTCGGTCGTCGATGAATTACGCGGGCTGAACCCCGCCGGAATCATCACGTTCAGCGAATTCCGTATCGCAGACACGGTCCGGCTGGCCGCCGCGCTCGGTCTGCCCTATCACTCCCCCGCCCTGCGGGAGGCGGTCACCGATAAGGACCGCCAGCGCGAGCGGTTCGCCGAAGTGGGCCTGGACACCGTGCGGTTCTGCACCGTGACCGCCACCGACCAGGTGGACGCGGCCATCGCGCGGGTGGGACTGCCCGCGATCGTCAAACCGGTCGTCGGCGCGTCGAGCCGCAACACCACCGCCGTCGCCACGGCGGACGAGTGCCGCGCGGTGGTCGCGGCGGCGCTCGGCGGTTTCGGCGGGCCCGCCGAAACCGCGCTCGTCCTGGAGGAGTTGCTGGTCGGCATGCCGGTCGAGGCCCCCTGGGGCGACTACATGGCGGTGGACTGCGTCGCCCGCGGCGACGACGTGCGCCCGGTCTTCGTCAGCAGCAAGTTCGCGCTCGCCGAGCCCTTCCGGGAACGCGGCGCGTACGGCGGGCAGTCGGTGGTGCCGGACGACCTGGTCCGGGAGGTGGCCGACCTGGCGTGCGGCGCGGTCGGCGCCCTCGGTGTGCACGGGGTGGCCGACGTCGAGATCAAGCTGACCCCCGACGGCCCGCGGATCATCGAGGTCAACGGCCGCCTGGGCGCCTGGGTGGACGACCTCGGCGTGCGCGCGGGCAGCAGCGTGCCGGCCGACATCGCCGTCAAGGCGGCGCTGGGACGCCCGTACACCACCCCCGACCCGGTGGGGCGCGGCCCCGCCGTCTTCCACTATCTGATCGTGCCGCCCGTGGGGGCCACCCGCGTCAAGGCGATGCGCGACCTGACCGGGCTGCGCCGGCTGCCGTACGTGAACCGGGTGGTGCCGCTGGTCGAACCGGGCGCGCCGGTCGACTGGCGGATCGGCGCGGCCGGCAACGTGGCCGCACTCAGCGGGTCCGCTCCCGATCCGGCGGCGCTTGCCGAGACGGTGGCCGCGATCGAGGCCATGGACTGGATCGACTATGAGTGAGCCGGTCCCCGCGGGGCCGCGCCCACGGGACGGTGGACACAGCCGTACCGGCCGGCCCCGGGCGGCCGGCCGGCGTTCCGCGCCGCGGCCCAGCCCCTCACCAGCAGGACACGCACCGACTGGAGGCAAGCCGTGATCGACCGCAGTGGCGGGTTCGTGGGGCCGGGCCCGGACGACGGCGCAATCGACGGCAGCGACCCGGCGGGTGCCGCCCGTCCAGCCGGGGCCGGCTGGCCGCTCGCACCCAACCAGGTCGGCGTCCACCTCGCCGACGCCTTGGCCGAACGGCCGGGCCTGCACACGGTGGTCGCCGCCTACCACCTGACCGGCATGTTCGACGGCGAGCTGCTCGCGGAGCGGTTCCGTGCCCTCGTGCGCAGGCATCCGGCCTTGTCCTCGCGCCTCGTCGACGACGGCCCGGCCCTCGGCATGGCCCGGTCGGACACCGCCCCGGAGTGGCGGGACGAGATCCTCCCGCCGTCCGCGGCGGACGACGACGGCGCGGCCCGGCGCCTTGCGGAGTGCCTGCGCCCGATCGACACCCGGAACGGACCGCTGATGCGCGGGGCGCTGCTGCGCCGCCGGCACGGCAGCGCCGATCTGGTACTGACCGCCAGTCACCTCGTCGTCGACGACCAGGCGATGGAGACGGCCGTCGCCGAGGTGCTCACGGGCGACACCACACGGTCCCCGGGCGACTATCCGGGCTGGGCGACGGCCGCGGCCGGGGCCGCCCGGCGCGGGGCCGGCCGGGCGGCCGCCCGCCGCGCCGATCTGTCCGCCCTCCCGCTCGGCTCCGCGCCGGGCTGGGGGTGCGGCGACGGCGACGCGGCCGACGCTGACGGCGGCCAGCTGCCGTTCACCGTTCCGGAGGACGTATGGCGGAAACTGGCCGGCACCGCGCGCGGCCTGGGCATCTCCCGCTACTCGGCGCTGACCGCCGCGGCGGGGCTGGTGCTCGCGCGCAACGGCGGCACGGACGCCTCGCTGGTCGGCAGTTTCGTCACCCGCAGGCCGGCCGCGCAGCGGCACACCATCGGCTACTTCAGTAACACCGTTCCCGTTCCGGTGCGCCTGGCGGAGGACGGCACCGTGGCCGGTTTCCTACGTACCTGCCACCGCCAGTGCCTCGCCGCCTACCGAGACGCGGACCTGCCGCTCTTCGACGTGCTGCCCACCGGCCACCCACTGGGAGCCGGTTCACTGACCGCCGCGGTCGCCCCCCTGTGGACCCCGCCGCCGCTGCGTCTGCCGGGGCTCACCGCGCGGCCGCTCCCCCACCCGTTCGCGGGCGCCGCGAAGTTCCCCCTGCTCGTCTACGTCGACCTGGCGGCCGAGGGCGCCACACGGGGGCTGCTCCAGTTCCGCCACCGGTGGTTCTCGGCCGACCAGGCGGCGCTGTTCACCCGCCAGCTCGTCGCGGTACTGCGCGAGTTCGCCGAGCGGCCCGATGCGCGCCTGGCCTCGGTGACCGTCCTCGACGAGGCGGACCGGCAGCGCGTCCTGGACGCCGGGCGCGGCGCCCCTCTCGCGCCCGAAGAACTCTCCGTACCCGCGCTGTTCACCCGGCGCGCCGGGCTGTCGCCCGACCGCATCGCCGTCAACGACGGTCGGACCGCGCTGCGTTACGCCGAGGTCGAGGAGGGTTCCAGCACGGTGGCCCGCGCGCTGGCGGAGGCCGGGGTGCGGGCTGGGGACCGGGTGGGCGTGCGCATGGAACGCTCCTGCGACCTGGTCGTCGCCCTGCTGGGCGTGCTGAAGACCGGAGCGGCGTACGTGCCGCTGGACCCCTCCTACCCCGAGGCGCGGCTGGCCCTCGTGATCGGCGACGCGGACGTGCGGGTCGTGGTCGGCGACGCGGACTCCCGCCCGGCGGACCTGCCGGAGCACATCGACTGGCTGCCGGTGCACACCCGGCCACGGGACCCGGCCCGGCCGCTGCCCGCCGTCGACCCGGATCTGCCCTGCTACGCCATCCACACCTCCGGGTCCACCGGCCGGCCCAAGGGCGTGCTGGTGACACACCGCAACGTGACCTCTCTGCTGAACGCGACGCGCGACGACTTCGGCCTCGGCCCGGACGACGTGTGGTCGCTGTTCCACTCGTTCGCCTTCGACTTCTCCGCCTGGGAGATCTGGGTCTGTCTGCTCACCGGCGGCCGGCTGGTGGTCGTGCCGCGGGCGGTCTCGCGCAATCCGGAGGAGTTCCACCAATTGCTGGAGGACGAGGAGGTGACCGTCCTCAGCCAGACACCGACCGCGTTCGGGCTGTTGCTCTCCACCGACCGGCTGGCGCGGGGCCGCCTGTCGGTGCGTCTGGTGGTCTTCGGTGGCGAACCGCTGGACACACGCACCCTGTCGCCCTGGTTCGCGCGTTATCCGGGGGTGCGTGTGGAGAACATGTACGGCATCACCGAGACGACCGTGCACAGCACCACCCACACGGTCACCCCCGAGGACACCCGTACCGGCAGCCGGGTCGTCGGCCGTCCGCTGCCCGGCTGGGAGATATACGTCCTGGACGTGCGCGGCCGTCCGGTGGCGCCCGGCGTCGCGGGAGAACTGCATGTGGGCGGGGCGGGGGTCGCGCTCGGCTATCTCGACCGTCCCGAGCTGACGGCCGAACGCTTCACCACCGACCGCCATCCGCGGGTGCCGGGGGAACGGCTCTACCGCAGCGGCGACCAGGGCCGGCTGCTGCCCGGCGGGGAGCTGGAACACCTGGGGCGGCTGGACGACCAGGTGAAGGTGCGCGGCTTCCGCATCGAACTCGGCGAGCTCCGCGACGTTCTGCTGCGGGACCCGTCGGTCACGTCCGCGGCGGTCGTCGTGCACGGTGCCGGCACCACCGAGGCCCGGCTCGACGCCTATGTGGTGCTCACGCCCGGGGGCTCCACCGAGGGGCTGCTCCGGCGGGCGGCGGCCCGGCTGCCCGAGTACATGGTCCCGCAGACCGTCACCGCGCTCACTACCCTTCCGGTCACCGCCAACGGCAAGCTCGACACCGCGAGGCTGCCCGCCCCGAGCCGGACGCGGACACCCCGGTCGGCCCTGCCGGCTCCCCGGACGCGTCCGGTGACGTCCTCGACCGGGTCGTCGGGGCTTGGCGCGACGTGCTGGACGTACCCGTGGCCCCGGACGACAACTTCTTCGACCTCGGCGGCACCTCCCTGCTCGCGCTGCGGCTCAAAACGGCGCTGCGCGGCGCCGGACTGCCGGAACTCGCCCTGAAAGAGGTCATCCGCCATGCCACCCCGGCGGCCATGACGGAACTGCTGCGCGTCAGGGCCGGCGCACGTCCGGAGAACACCGGATGAGCCGCCTCGACACCCGCCCGGCCACCCCCGGACAGCTGCGGTTCTACCTGCTGGACCAGCAGGACGGCGGCGCCGCCCGCACCCTCGTCAAGCGGATCACCGCGGAAGGTACGGCCGATCCCGGGCGGCTCCGGGACGCGCTGCGCGCGGTGGTCACGGCCCATCCGGCGCTGCGCACCTCGCTGCACCTCGACCCCGGGGGGCTGCGTCGGCGGGTGCACGACCCCGAGGCCGTGGACATGGTGATCCGGACGACGCCGGACCCGGACGCGCTGGTGGCGGCGGAGTCCGCGGCGCTGGCGGTACCGTTCGAACACGGCGGCGGCCCGTTGTGCCGAATCAGGGCGCTGGTCGGCCCGCGGCGCACCCACTGTCTGATCGCCGTGCACCACGCGGTCTTCGACGACGACTCCACGGCCCTGCTGCTGTCGGCGCTCACCTGCGCCTACGCCGACCCCGCCACGACCGCACCGGCCGCCGACGCCCGGGACGACGACGAGTCCGCGCCACGGGCGGACGGGGAACGACTGCGCGCCTTCTGGCGGCGGTACCTGGAGGGCTGCCCGCAGCGGACGGAACTGCCCTGGGC
Source organism: Streptomyces sp. SUK 48 (assembly GCF_009650765.1). Lineage (NCBI taxonomy): Bacteria > Bacillati > Actinomycetota > Actinomycetes > Kitasatosporales > Streptomycetaceae > Streptomyces > Streptomyces sp. SUK 48. Next base: position 65,419 of record NZ_CP045740.1, read on the forward strand.
GCGGCCCGCGGCCGACCGGCGCAAGCGGACCGTCGTCCGGGATCTGCCGGCCGCGCTCCGCGACCGGCTGCGGCACCGCGCGCGGACCACCGGTGCCAGTCCGTTCGTCCAGTTCCTCGGCGCGGTGGGCGCGGTGACGGCCTGGTACCTGGACCGGGACGACGTCGTCCTCGCGGTCCCGGTGAGCGGCCGCAGGGACGGCGGCGACCAGCGCATCGACTGTCTCCAGAACACCGTCCCGGTCCGCCTCGACCTGGCCGGGGCGGACACCTCGACGGTGGTGGACCGAACCATGGACGCCCTGTTCGACGCGCTCGACCACGCCGAACTGCCCTTCGAGGAGATCCTGTCCGGCGTGCGCGCCGTACGGGAGCCCGGCCGCAAGCCGCTCGCCCAGATCCTGTGCACCGAGACCGTCCCGGTGCCGGCGGTCGAGGCGGGCGGGCTGCGCTGGACGGTCGGCGAGACGGACACCGGGGAGGCGGAGTACGACTGCTGCCTGGCCCTGCGCCATCTGCCCGGCGGCGGAATGCGGCTGGAACTCGTCCACCGAGAGGACGCGTTGCCGCCGGAGCGGGCCCGCAACACCGTGGACCACGTGGCCCGTCTCCTGGAGCGGCTCACCGAGGACCCGGCGCGCCCGCTCGCCGCCGTCGACCTCCTCGGCGAGACGGAGGAGGCCGAACTGACCGTCCTGGAGGGCGCCCCGCTGGACCCCGACCCGCGGCCGGTGCACGAACTCGTCCTGCGGCACGCCCGTACGACCCCGGAGGCCACCGCCGTCACCGACGGGGCCCGGGCGCTCTCCTACGCCGCCCTGGAGCGGCGGTCGCGCGCGGTGGCCCACGCGCTCACCGGGCGGGGGGTGCGGCCCGGAGACCGGGTGGGCATCTGCCTGCCGCGGGGCACGGACCTGGTGGTGGCCGTGCTCGCCGTCTGGCGGGCGGGCGCGGTGTACGTGCCACTGGATCCCGAATACCCGGCCGACCGGCTGCGGTTCATCGTGGCGGACACCGCCCCGGCCGTCGTCCTGGGCGACCGGGCCCTGCCGGGGGCGCTGCGGGACACGTTCGGCGTCCTGCCCCTGGACATGGCCGACGTCGGGGCCGCCGTACCGGCGGACGGCGAGGAGAGCGATGCGGCGCCGGCGGACCCGGCCGGGCGCGCGTACATCCTGCACACTTCCGGCTCGACCGGCCGGCCCAAGGGCGTCGTGGTGGGACACGCCCGGCTGACCGCGCTCTTCGACGCGTGCGACCGGGCCCTGCCCGGGGCGCCGTTGACCGTTGCGGGCACCAGCCTGTCCTTCGACATCAGCGTCCTGGAACTGCTGTGGCCGCTCACCCGGGGCCGCACCGTCCTGGTGACCGGGCACCGGCAGGCGGCCGAGCAGGACGTGCCGGCCGGGGCGCTGTACCAGTGCACGCCCACCATCGCCCGGCTGCTGCTCGCCGACCCGGCCGGCCGCGCCCTGCTGGGCCAGCTGGGCGCCCTGCTGGTGGGCGGCGAGCCCCTCGCTCGCGATCTGGCGGAGGAGTTGGCGGCGACCGTCCCGGGGCCTGTCGTCAACTGCTACGGCCCCACCGAGACCACCGTGTGGTCCACCACCTGGCGGGTCGCCCGGGGCGCCGCCGTCCGGATCGGGCTGCCGCTGCCGGGCGAGTCCTGCCAGGTGCTGGACAGGCTGGGTCGGCGGCTGCCCCCGGGCTGCCCCGGCCGGCTGGTCATCGGCGGCCTGGGAGTCGCCGAGGGGTACTGGCACCGCCCGGAGCTGACCGCCGAGCGGTTCGTGGCGCTCGGCGGAGGCCGCGGGTGCGGCTATGACACCGGGGACCTGGTCGTCCTCGACGGCCCGGAGGGGCTGCGGTTCCTCGGCCGCCGGGACGGACAGTGCAAGATCCTCGGCCAGCGGATCGAGGTGGAGGAGGTGGAGGCCACCCTGCACGCGGCCGGCGCGCCAGAGGTCGCCGTGGCCCCGAACGCCGACTCCACCCACCTGGTGGCGTTCCTGGCGGACGGCGTCGCGGCGGACGGACCGCCCCGCCCGGCGGCCCCCGACCCGCTGCGGGAGCTGCGCGCCCACGCCGAGGCATGGCTCCCCGCGGCCGCGGTCCCCGGCGCATGGCTGCGCGTCCCCGCGCTGCCGCAACTACCCAACGGCAAACTCGACCGCGACACCCTGGCGCGCTGGGCGGCCGACCGGCGGCCGACCGCGCCCGCCGGGCCGCCCCCGGCGGACGGGGCCACGGCGGCGCGCCTGTGCCAGGAGTGGGAGACAGTCCTCGGCCGTCCCGTCCAGGACCACGACGCGACCTTCTTCGAGCTCGGCGGGACTTCCCACGGGGTGCTGCGGGTGCTGGCGGCGCTGCGCACCGCCCATCCCCGGCTCACGGCGGCCGAGTTGTTCCGTCACACCACCGTACGCGCCCTCGCGGCACACCTCGACGGTGCCGCCGTCGCCGACGGGCCCGCGGCGCAAGGCGCGGCCCGGGGCCGCGACCGCTCCCGCGCCCTCAGCGGCTGGCGCACCGGCCGGCGGCCCTCATCGACCCTCTAGGTACCAGGAATCGAGGCGGACGCAGATGCACGCACCCGAGAACGCGGTGGCGGTGATCGGAGTGGCCCTCCGAGTGCCCGGAGCCGCCGACCCGGACACCTTCTGGGCCGACGTGGCCCGCGGGCACGTGGCACTGCCGGGGGTGCTGCCCAACGGCACCCTGGGCGTCGGCGGGATCGACCGCGTCGACCGGTTCGACGCGGAGCTGTTCGGCATGAGCCCGACCCAGGCCGCGGTGACCGACCCCCAGCAGCGGGTCATCACCGAGGTCGCCTGGCAGGCCCTGGAGGACGCGGGCGTCGACACCGAGCGCGACCCGGGCCGGGTGGGAGTCTTTCTGGGCTGCGGTGACAGCGGCTACCGGCACCACTATGTCGACGCCGACCCCACGCTGGTACGGGCCGCGGGCCGCCAGCAGATCTCCCTCGGCAACGACAAGGACTACCTGGCGACCTCCCTCGCGTTCCGGCTGGGCCTCACCGGCCCGGCGCTCACCTTGCAGACCGCCTGCTCCACCTCACTGGTCGCCGTCCACGTGGCCCTGCGCAGCCTGCTCACCTACGAGTGCGACCTCGCGATCGCGGGCGGGGTCACCGTCCAACTGCCGCCGGGCGCGGGCTACACCTACCAGGAGGGCGACGTGCTGTCCCCCGACGGCCGCTGCCGGCCCTTCACCCGGGACAGCCGGGGCACCGTGCCCGCCAGCGGTGCCGGGGTAGTGGTGCTGCGCCGGGCTGAGGAGGCCGGGCGCGGTGCCCGGGCAGTGCTGCTGGGCAGCGCGGTCAACAACGACGGCGCCGACCGGATGAGCCTCGTCGCGCCCAGCCCCCGGGGCCAGGCGGCGGTGCTGGAGGAGGCACTGGCGGTAGCCGGGCGCAAACCTGCGGACATCGGCTTCATCGAGACGCACGGCACCGCGACCGAACTCGGCGACCAGGTCGAACTGGCGGCGCTGGCCCAGGCGTACGGCGACGCGGCGGAGCCGTGCGCGCTCGGCGCGGTGAAGGCCGGCATCGGGCACACGGACACCGCTGCGGGCGTGGTCGGTCTGATCAAGGCGGTGCTCGCCGTCCAGCACGGGGTGATCCCGCCGATCCCCGCACAACCCGGGGACGGCCCCGACGCGCCGCTGGGCGCGGACCGCTTCCACCTGCCGCGCGAGGCGATGCCCTGGCCCGACGGCCGCACCCGGTACGCGGCGGTCAGCTCCTTCGGGCTGGGCGGCACCAACGCCCATGTCATCCTCGCCGAACCGGCCGTCGCCGCAGGGCCGCCGGAGCCGCCCGCGGGCCCGCCCGGACGCGGACCCGCGGTGCTCTCCGCCGCGAGCCCGGACGCGCTGAGGCGCACCGCGGCCGGGCTCGCCGCCGCGGTGCGCCAGGGCACCCGGCCGGTGAACGACGTCCTCGGCACGCTCTGGCACGGTCGGCGGCGACTGCCATACCGCTGGGCCTGCCCGATCGAGGCGGCGGACGAGGTAACGGCGCGCGCCGCGCTGGCGGACGCGCTGGAGTCGGCGTCGGTCCAGGCGAAGGCGCTGCCCGAGCCGGCCGTGGCCGTGCTCCTGCCGGGCCAGGGGGTGGCCCTGGCCGGTACCGGGCGCGGACTGCTCGCGGCCGACGATGCCTTCGCCCGGGAGTGGGCCGGTACCCGGGCCCTCGTCCGCGCGTGTGGAGGGCCGGACCTGGAGGGCTGCTGGACCTGGCCGGACGACGATCCGCGCTGGCTGCGCACCGATGTCGTCCAGCCGCTGCTGTTCAGCGTGGAACTCGCCCTGCTGCACGGTCTGCGGCGGCACGGTGTCACCCCGTCGGTCCTCCTCGGCCACAGCGTCGGGGAACTGGTCGCCGCCACCTGGGCGGGCGTGTTCTCCGAGGCGGACGGGGCGCGGGCGGTGGTCGAACGCGGCCGGCTGATGAGCCGCGCGCCGGCCGGTGCGATGGCCGCCGTGCTGACCGGGGAGGACACGGCGCGGGAGCTGGCGGCCGGGCTGCCGGTGGACGTCTGCGCGGTGAACTCGCCCGACACCGTGGTCCTCGGCGGGGCGGCGGAGCACGTGGCGGAGGTGGAACGCCGCTGCGCCGCCGCGGGGGTGAAGGTGCGCCGGCTGGCCACCGCGCACGCCTTCCACTCCCGGTCCATGGCCGAGGCCGCCGAGGCGTTCACCGAGGTGGTGGGCAGCCTCTCCCTGCACGCACCGCGCTTGCTGGTGCTGTCCAACGTCACCGGGGTGCCACTGGACGCGGCGCAGGCCACCGACCCGGCCTACTGGGGCCGTCAGCTGGGCACCACCGTCCGCTTCGCCCAAGGGGTGCAGGTGCTGCTCGACGCGGCACCCCACGTGGTGCTGGAGGCCGGGCCGGGCCGGACGTTCGCCTCGCAGCTGCGGCGCGCCACCCGGGGCGCGGAGCACCGTCCCGTCATCGCCGAACTCCTCGGCGACGGGGCCCGCGACGAGGCGACGGTGCACCTGGCCGCGCTCGGCGCCGCGTGGACGGCGGGCTGCGCGACCGACGACCTCGTCGCCCGGCCGGCCGCCCCGGCCCGGGTGCCCGGGATCGCGTTCGCCGACACCCGCCACTGGCCGGCCGCCGGTCCGGACGGCACGCCCGAGCAGGATGCGGCCTCGGGGGGCGCGCCCTCAGAGGGGACGGCCGCGACGGGTGTCCCCGAGACGGTGCCGGCCCGCTCGGGGCAGGAGGAGCCGGGTGCCGGCGACGTGCCCGACGACGCGGAGACGCGGTCCCTGCTGGCCGCCCTGTGGCAGGAGTCGTTCGGCGGCCCGGCGATCCGCCCGCAGGACAACTTCTTCGAACTGGGCGGCACTTCCCTCCAGGCGGCGCAGCTGATCTCCGTCGTCAACGACCAGTTGCTGGTCGAGGTGCGTCTTCAGGACCTGTACGAGCATTCCACGTTCGGCGACTTCGCGGCACGGGTGGACGAGATCCTCAGCGAACGCGACGACGCCGAACTGCTGGAGCTGCTGGCCGAGATCGAGGGGCAGGGCGAAAAAGAGGAGGGACAGGCGTGAGCGACATCGGCGAACGACTCGGACAGCTGACCCCCGAGCAGCGCGCGGCCCTGCGGCTGCGGCTGCGCGAACGCGCCCGACAGGACCCGGCCGCCGACGGGCCGCCGGACGCGGTGCCGCGGGTCCGGCTCAGCCTGTACTTCTTCCCTCAGGCCCGCGCGCTCGCGGCCCCCGACTACTACGCCATGATGCTGCGGGCCTGCGAGTTCGCCGACGAGCGGGGATTCCACGCCGCGTGGTTCCCGGAGCGGCACTTCGTGGACTTCGGCGGCTCGCACCCCAACCCCTCCGTCCTCGCCGCCGCGGCGGCGGCCGTGACCCGGCGGCTGCGGCTGCGGGCCGGCAGCGTCGCCGCACCGCTGCACCATCCGGTCCGCGTCGCCGAGGAGTGGGCGGTGGTGGACAACATCTCCGGCGGCCGGGTGGGCGTCTCCTTCGCGAGCGGCTGGCACCCGGACGACTTCGTGCTGGCCCGGGAACCGTACGACGAGCGCAAGAAGACGCTGATGCGCACCGTCGAACAGGTGCGGCGGCTGTGGGCGGGCGAGGAGCTGGCCTTCCCCGGCACCGCGGGCACGACGGCACAGGTGCTCACCCAGCCGCGCCCGGTGCAGCCCGAACTGCCGGTGTGGATCACCGCGGCCGGGCACCCGGAGACCTTCCGGGCCGCAGGCACCGCCGGGTACGGCGTGATGACTGCGCTGCTCGGCCAGACCCTGCCCCAGTTGAGGGAGAACGTGGCCCGGTACCGGGCCGCCTGGCGGGACGCCGGGCACGCCGGGGACGGTGACGTCGTGGTGATGACCCACGCGCACGTCAGCGACGAGCCCGACGTGGAGGACAGACTGCGGCCCGCGCTGCACGACTACCTGTCCTCCTACCGGGCGCAGACCGGCGGCGGCGGCGACGAACCCGTCCTGCTGGAGGCCGCCTTCCAGGACTACCTGGCAGGCCCCTCGCTCCTGGGCACACCGGCCAAGGCCGCCCGGGTGCTGGCCCGGCTCGCCGAGGCGGGCGCCGACGAGGTGGGCTGCCTCGTCGACTTCGGGCTGCCGGCCGGGGACGTGCTGGCCGGCCTGCCCCGGCTGGCCGAGCTGCTGCCGGCCGACCGACCCACCGCTGCCGACGCCGTCAGGAGCCAGTGACCGTGACTCGACCGCGCACCGTCGCCGACCGGCTGGCCCGCCTGACGCCCGAGCAGCGGGCGGCCCTCCAGCGCCGACTGCGGCACGGGGAGGAGGGCCCGGCCGCCGAGCCGGACCTCACCCGGCGCTCCGGCGACCGCTCCGTCTTTCCGCTGGGCCTGGACCAGGAGCGCATCTGGATCCTCGACCAGCTCGATCCCGGCCGGCACACGTACAACATCAGCACCGGGCTGCGGTTCAAGGGCGCCTTCGACGAGGAGGCGTTCCGGGCGGCCGTCACCGCGCTGGTGCGCCGCCACGAACTGCTGCGCTCCCACGTGGAGGTCCGCGACGGCCTGCCAGTGCTGCGGGTGAGTGAGGAGTTCGCGACGCCGGTCGAGTTCCTCGACCTGCGGGCCGAGCCGGACGCCGTCGCACAGACCGTGCGCTCGCTGGTGCGGCGGCCGTTCGACCTCGCCGCCGGCGGACTGCTGCGGGTGGTCGTGGTGCGCGCCGCGGACGACGAGTACCAGGTGATCGAGACGATGCACCACTCGGTGACCGACCAGTGGTCGTTCGTCCGCCTCAACCGGGAACTCCTGGAGCACTACCGCGCGGCCCGCGAGCACCGTCCCGCCCGGGTCCCCGAACTTCCCGTGCAGTACGGCGACTTCGCCGTCTGGCAGCGGCGGTACTTCACCGGTGACCGCCGCCGGACGCACCGCGACTTCTGGCGCGCCCACCTGGAGGGCGTGCCGGCGCATCTGCCGCTGCCCTACGACGCGCCCCCGGAGAGCCGAGGGCACGAGGGCAAGCACCACTACTTCCGGCTCGACGACGGGCTCAGCGCCGCCTTCCTGGCGATGTGCCGCTCCGCACGGCTGACCCTGTCCGACGCGCTGCTGGCCGTCTACGTGGGCCTGGTGCACGAGGAGACCGGGTCGCGTGACATCGTCGTCGGCCTGCCGAGCGCGACCCGCGGCCGGCCCGAGACCCATGATCTGATCGGCTTCCTGCTGACCAATGTCCCGCTGCGCGCCAGGCTGCCCGCCGACCCGACGCCGACGCAGATCCTGCACGTGGTGCGGCATGCCTCGGCCGCCGTCGCCGACCATCGTGAAGTGCCCTTCAGCGAGATCGTCGACGCGGTGTCGCCCGAGCGGAGCCTCGACCGGTACCCCCTGTTGCAGACCATGCACCTCGTGCTGGACTTCGACGACACCGTGGTCCGGCTGCCCGACGCCGAGGTGCACGGCATCGAGGTCGAGGACGGCGTGTCACCGATGGACATCACGGTCGGCTGGTGGCGGGCGGGTGACCGGATGTACGGGCGGTTCGAGTACCGCACCGAGCTGTTCACGGACGCCACCGTCGACCGGCTCGTCGGACGTCTCCTGGAACTGGTACGGGTCTTCGTGGAGCGGCCGGACGAACCGTTGCGCGCCCGTGCCGCGGCTCCCGCGCCCACCCCTGCGCGGACCGCCGCGGCGGCGCCCGCGGCCCCCGCTCCGGTGGACCCGGGCGAGCTGCGCCGGATCGCGGCGGTCTGGCGGGAGGTGCTGGGCACCGAGCCGGGCCCGGACGACAACTTCTTCGAGTGCGGCGGTACGTCCCTGACGGCGGTCCGGCTGGCCCACGCGCTGCGCGGGGCCGGTTTCGCCCTCACCGCCCGGCAACTGTTCCGCGCCCCCACCATGCGCGGTCAACTGGCCCTGGTCCAAACGGATTCGGCCGCTGTCCGAGGCGGTGCCGAACCGGCGGAGGGGGCGGTCAGCCCCGAGCAGGAGGATCTGCTGGAAGGCGGTCTTCCGCACCCGGAGCTGTGGGCGCACAGCCTGGTGCTCACCGCCGCCCGGCCGCTGGACCCCGAGTGGCTGGCCGTGGTCGTCAAACGGGTGGCGGCCGCCCACCCCGGCCTGTGCTCGGCGTTCGGGCGCACGGACATCGGCTGGCGTGCGGACGCCACGGACCGCCGACTGTGGCGCGTCGAGGCGCCGGGTGCCGATCCGGCCCGGGTCGCGGCCGCCCACCGCGCCGCCTTCGACCTGCGCGAGGGACCGCTGTTCGCGGCCTCCCTGATCCCCGGCGAGCCCGACCGGATCGTCCTGACCGCACACCACCTGGTCGTGGACGGCCTGTCCTGGCAGATCCTGGTGGACGACCTCGACCGGGCCTACCACGGGGCCAGGCCGGCCGCCGAAGCCCGGCACCCGTCGGTGTACGCGGCCTCGTGGCGCGACCACGACGTGCGAGACCAACGCGACTACTGGCGATACCAATTGGCGGGTGCCGCTCCCCTGGGCTGCCGCACCGGCGGGCCGGACCGGATCGGCGGCGAGACGGCGTACCGGGTGCTCGCGGCGATACCGCCGGGCGCCGACGCCGCGGACCGGCCGGCCGCGGCGCTGACGGCCGTCGCCAGGGCCACCCGGCCCTGGTTCGGCGGCCGGGACGTCGTCCTCGATCTCATCGCCCCCGGGCGGGAGCTGCCGCTCGCGGACGGCTGGGATCCGGGCCGTGCCGTGGGCTTCTACGCCACCAGCCACCCGCTGCGCCTCCCCTTCGCCGACGACCCCGGCAGCCACCTGGCGCAGGTGGGCCGCGCTCTGGACGCCGTACCGGACGGTGGCAAGGGCTATCTGGCGCTGCGCTGGTCCGCCGATCCCGAGGTGCGCCGCGAGGCCGCCGGATGGGGACGGGCCGAGCTGTCCTTCAACTACCTGGGCACGTTGCTCGCGGGCGCGGACAGCGGGCGGTTGTTCACCGTCGGCGAGCAGGTCGGCCCTTCGGGGAACGACGACGCCTCGCGCTACCACGCCGTCGCCGTCCTCTTCGAAACCGACGGCGAGGAAGCTGTGTTCACCTGGAAGTTCGACCCGGAGGCCGTCGACGGGACGGCCGTGCGGGCCGCTGCGGCCAGTGCCGCCGAGGAGTTCACTCGGCTGACCGGGCAGCACGGGGCCCAGCCGCCCTCGACGGCGGGCATGTCCCTGCACGAGGTGAACCGCATGCTCGCCGAGCTGACCCGAGAGAAGAAGAGCCCCTCCGCATGACATCGACGACCACTCGTGACAGGCGCCCCCTCACCGCGCTGGTGACGGCGAACTACCTGTCCTGGATCGGCAACACCATGACCTTGGTCGCGGTGCCGCTCTACGTGCTCCAGATCTCGTCCAGCGCCACCGAGGCGGGCGCGGCGGGGTTCGCCAACGCGCTACCGATGATCGTGGCCGGCCTCGCCGGGGGCGTGATCGCCGACCGGGTCGGCCCGAAGCGCACCAGCGTGGTCGCCGATCTGGCCGCCGGGGCGTGCATGGCCGCGGTGCCGTTGCTGCACGGCACGGTCGGTCTGGCGCTGCCGGCGCTGATGGCGCTGCTGTTCCTGCGCACCCTCGCCGACGCGCCGGGTGCGGCGGCCCGGCTGGCGCTGCTGCCCCGGGTGACCGCCCGCGGGCAGGTGCGCTCGGAGACCGCCAACTCGCTGTTCGCCTCGGCCCAGCGGGTGGCTTTCGTGGTCGGCCCGCCGCTCGCCGCGCTGATGGCGGGCCTGACCGGTCCGACCGCCGTGCTCTACGTGGACGCGGGCACGTTCCTTGCCTCGGCCCTGCTGATCATGGCGGTGCCGGGCGGGGAGCCTGCCTCGCGGACCCAGAAGGCGGAGCCGGGCGACGTGGCGGAGCCTGCCGGGACCCGTCCGGGCCTGCTACGGGAGGTCACCGAGGGCGCGCGCTACATCCTGCGCACCCCGGTACTGGCGGCCATCATCAGCGTGGTGGTGTGCACCAACTTCCTGGACGACGCGCTGACCCCGGTGGTGCTGCCGGTCTACAGCCGTGAACTGCTGGGCGGCGAGCGGGCGGTGGGGCTGCTACTGGCGGCCAACGGCATCGGCGCGGTCGTCGGATCGTTCGCCTACGCCCCGGCGAGCCGCAGGCTGCTGGCCAACCGGTGGGCGACCTTCGTGGGCTGCTTCGCGCTGATCTGCGCCGCCCGGCTGGCCATGGTCGCCGAACCCGGGCTGTGGATCATGGTGGCGATCACCTTCGCCATCGGGCTGGCCAGCGGACCGGTCAACCCCCTCGTCACCGGCGTGGTGGAGCGCTCCACCCCGCCGGACGCGCTGGGCCGGGTCTGGGGTGCGGTGATGGCCATGGCCTTCGCCGCCGCGCCGGTCGGCATCTTCGCCACGGGCTGGCTCGCGCAGAACATCGGCCTGCGCCCCACCCTCGGGTTGTTCGGCGGTCTGTACGTGCTGCTCATCTGCTACGTGGTCAGGAACCGCCCGCTGCGGGGCCTCGCCGGGCCGGCGGAGGCAGGTACACGGCTCTCCGAGGACGCGGCGACGACGGGCTGACGCCGCGCCCGAGCCGGGCGGCACGGTTTCGCCACACGCGCAAAGACCACCGCCCGGCGGGTCCTCACCCTAGCCTCCTGACATGCAGTCACCGATCGTTTCCGTACAGGCCCAGCCGCGAGACGCCGCCTCCTGGACCGCGCTGGCCCGGCGCGCGGAAGCAGGGGGGTACGACGCGCTGCTCGGGGCCGACCACCCGGGCACCGCCGCCTCCCCCTTCGTCGCGCTGGCCGCCGCGGCGGCGGTCACCGAACGCCTCGGCGTGGGCTCCTACGTCTCCCACGCGGGGGTGCGCGAGCCGCTGCTGCTGGCGTCGGACGTCGCGACCCTGGATCTCGTCTCCGGCGGACGCGCGCGCCTGGCCCTGGGCGCGGGGCACACCCCGGCCGAGTGGGAGATGCTGGGCGGGCAGCGGCCGGACGTGGCCGGGCGCGTCCGGCGCTTCCAGGTCGTGGCCGAAGCCTGCCGCGCACTCCTCGCGGGCGAGACCGTCACCCTCGACGGCCCCGAGGCGCGCGCCCGTGAGGCCCGTCTCACCGGGCCGCGCCCGGTCCGAGGCGATGTGCCGTTCACTTTCGGGGGCGGCAACAGCACGCTGCTGCGCTGGGCGGGGGCACACGCGGACGTCGTGGGCCTGAGCGGGCTGGGCCGCAACCTGCCCGACGGCCACACGCACGAGGCGCGCTGGAACCCCGAGGACATCGACCGCCAGATCGACCTGATCGAGCAGGGCGCCGCCGGCCGGTCCACCGCCCCGGCGCGCGAAGCACTGGTACAGATGGTGGAGATCACCGACGACGCCGAGGCTGCGGCCCACCGCATCGCCGGGCAGCTGAACTGCTCCCCGGCCGACGTGCTCGCCTCGCCCTACGCATGGGTCGGCACGGCACGGGAGATCACGGCCGCGCTGGACGAGCACCGGCGCCGCTGGGGGATCACCCGCTACGTCGTCCGCGAGTCGCACCTGGACGCGGTGGACCGCCTGCGCGCCCACTTCCCGGAGGGCGGCGGAGCAGCCGTCACCGAAGGCGGGCAGAAAGCGACGAACAACCTCGTATATGCGGGGACTCATCGCACCGCTGGAGCGGAAGAACGGCTGGACGCTGGCGGAGGAGGCGGGCCATGCGGGACCCGACCGGATCCACCGGCTGCTGAACAGGATCGACTGGGATGCGGACGAGGTCCTGGACGACGTGCGTGAGTACGTCGTGGAACATCTCGGGGACCGGGATGCGGTACTGATCGTCGACGACACCGGTTTCCTGAAGAAGGGAGACCGTTCGGCCGGCGTCCAGCGGCAGTACTCCGGAACCGCGGGACGGACGGAGAACTGCCAGGTCGGGGTCTTCCTCGCCTATGCCACCGACCGCGGCCGCACCCTCATCGACCGGAGCCTTTATCTGCCGACGTCCTGGACGGACGACCGGGAACGGTGCAGGCGGGCCGGCATCGACGACGAGGTCGCCTTCGAGACGAAGGTGGCGATGGCCCGGGCGATGGTCCGCAGGGCGATCCAGGGGAAGATCCCGTTCGGGTGGGTGACCGCGGACGCCGGTTACGGCTATTCCAAGAGCTGGCGGACCGAGCTGGAACGGGCGGACGTCTTCCACGTCATGGCCACCACCCGGCACGACACCGTCGTCACCCGCTGGGCCATGGACCATCCCGTTCATGACCTGTTCCACGGGCTGCCGCGGCAGAAGTGGAAGCGCCGGTCCTGCGGGAACGGGTCTCACGGGCCCCGCGTGTTCGACTGGGCACGGGTGGAGGTCCGGCCCTGGCACCGGGAAGACCGCAGGCACTGGGTGATCGCACGCCGAAGCGTCCGCAGGCCCGAGGAGATCTCCTACTACATCGCCTACTGCCCCGCCGACACCATACTTGACCAGCTCATTCATGTTGCCGGCAGCCGGTGGGCGGTCGAGGAGTGCTTCCAGACCGCGAAACAGGAATGCGGTCTCGACGACTACCAGGTCCGCCGCTATCCCGGCTGGCACCGCCACATAACCCTGGCCATGGCCATCCACGCCTGCCTGACCGTCCTGCGGGCCCGCGAGCTCGATGCGGGGAAAGCAGAAACGGATCCTCTGACCTCGTCCCGCTGAGCCTTCCCGAACTCAGGCGCCTAATCCACCGCCTCACCCACCGCCGACCAGACCCGCTCGACCACATCCTGCACTGGTCCCGCTGGCGCCGCCGACGACAACACCAAGCCCGGATCAGCCACTACCAACGACGCGGCCACACACCACCCGAACCTGCCCAACCATCAGGAAAAGCACCGTTGCAGTACTAGCCCGGTCTGCAGGGCGGCGAGCCGGGCGCCGCCGGACCTCTGCGGAACGGCCTTCGTGCCCATGAGTTGTACGGCCTGGAGCGCGGTGTCGGTGACGTCGACGCATAGCGGTCGAGCGAGGTTGGACGTCAAGCTCATACCGCCCTCTGACACGTTCCTTGTCCGAGATTTTCGGCCCGTCACCGTGCAGAGCGAGCTTGCCGCGGATCTGGTTGACGTAGGGGTGATCGAGTTGGGTGAGAATGTTCAGAGCACCCTGCCAGGCGTCATGGGCTGCGTCGGGGCAGTGCGCGGCATGGTGGGCGTCGCCGAAGCGACTAAGGATGTCTGCTTCCAGGGGGCGGTCGCCGAGTTCGCGGCACAGGTCAAGGGCGACTTTGTAGCAGGTGACGGCCTGGGAGTGCTGACCCAGGTGGCTGTGGGCGTAGGCAATGCTGTCCCAGGCATGGGCTTGCCGTTCACGGTCGTCGAATTCTTCCAGGACTGGCAGAGCCTGTCGGCAGCAGGTCAATGCCTTTGCGTAGTCGCCGAGGCGCGCGTGCGACCAGCCGATAGCGGTGAGGGTCTGGGCCTGCCCCAACTTGTGTCCACAGGACTGGTAGAGGGCGCGGGCTCGACGGGCGAGCGTAAGTCCTTCGGCAATGGCAGGAGGGTTCTGCCATGCCTTCACTCGGGCGAGTTCCAGGTACGTGCCAGCTCGCCCAGCCAGGTCACCAATCCGGCCGAACAGTTCGAGGGCGTGGCGTAGGTGATGCCGGGCGTCGTCATAGTCGCCACGGCGGAGGCGGGCGCGGGCGACGATAGCGTGCGCGATGGCTTTCCCGAGGGGGTCGGCCAGCCGGTCGGCGGCGTCTATTGCGGTGTTGCCGACTGCGGCAAGGTCGTGCCAGTTCCCGCCCCGGTCGAGGTAGGTGGCGAGGGCGTGGGCCAGTTGCCAGGTGTGGGCGTCGAAACCGGTGGCGGTGGCGTAGCCCACGGCGCTGAGAAGCACGGTCTGTTCGGTGGCGAACCAGGCCAGTGCCCGCTCGTGATCGGCGAAGTTCTCCAGGCAGACCCCCGGTTGCGGCGGAGGCAGGTCTAGCGAGTCCCGGCCCCGTTCCACTAGCCGGGCGGCCTCGTGCGCGGTATGCACGTAGTGATCCAGCATCCGGTGCACTGCGGCGCTGCGGTCCTGGTCAGGGTCAATGATGTCGGCCTGCTCATTGGCGTAGGCGCGCAGCAAGTCGTGGAGCTCGTAGCGCCCGCTGCGTTTTTGCTGGAGCAGGTGTTCGTCCAAGAGCAGTTCCAGTACCTCGGAGACCTCGTCGGCGGTGATGCCCGCCAATGCGGCCGTCGCTGCCGCGCTGAAGTCCGGACCGGGGTGAAGGCCGATGAGTCGGAACACTTGCTGCGCCTTGTCCGGGAGCGCCTGGTAGGAGGCGTCGAACACTGGGCGTATGGCGCGGCCGCCGGCGCTGATCGCCTCCAGACGCCTGGCCCGCATCCGGTCGGCGAGTTCGGCCAGGCTCCAGGCGGGCCGGGAGCGCAGCCGGGCGGCGGTCAGCGCCAGGGCGAGCGGGAGGCGGTCGCAGTAGTCGATGACGCGTGCGGCGGCTTCGGGTTCGGCGGCCACACGTTCGTGTCCGGCGATCCGGGTGAGCAGGTCGAGTGCTTCGGTGTCGGTGAAGGTGTCGATCAGGTGCGGGGTGGCACCGTCGAGTCCGGCCAGAGTGCGGCGGCTGGTGATCAGGACCAGGCACGCGGGCCCGGCTGGGATGAGGTCGCGGACCTGGTCCTCGGTAGCGGCGTTGTCGAGCAGCACCACGGCACGACGGTCCCGCATTCGGTCGCGGTACATCGCCGCCCGCTCATCCCGGCTCTCGGGGATCTGCTGCGCGGCTACTCCCAGCTGCCGCAGGAACGCCTCCAACACCGCGGACGGGTCCGCGGGCGGGAACTCGGGGTCGAAACCGCGCAGGTTCACATACAGCTGCACGTCGGTGAAGTGCCCGGTGCGTACCAATATGTGGGCGGCGTGGATCGCGAGCTGGGTCTTGCCCACCCCGGCCATGCCCTCGACCGCGGAGATAACGACCGTGTTGGCACCGGCGCGGTCGTGATCCTGCGCCGCGGCCGCGATCAGGCGCGTGAGTTCCACTTGGCGCCCGGTGAACGTTGCCAGGTCCGTGGGTAGTTGACCGAAGACCCCGACCGGTCCGCCGGTCCTGGCCAGTCCGTGGACCTTGATGCATGCTGTGCGCCAAAGATCAACGGCAGGCTCCTCCGCCCCCTGCGCCCGGACGATTCCCACGACCAGGTCCAGGTCCAGGCGACGCCGACCGACCTTGAAGACGTCCGTGACCGTGAACGGCGACACGACGCGTGCCGGCCGCACCGCTGCTCCGACCCGCTTGGCCAGCGTCCGGTAGGACGGCGACCCCGCCCAGGCGCGCAATTCGCCTAGCAGGCCGACGAACTCGGCCAGATCAGTCGCCTGACTCGGATCCGGCATCTTGCCCCGCTGCTCGACCACTACGCCCCCCGCGTCGTCCAGCCGTGTTGATGACGGTGCGAGTCTAAGAGTGGACTGAGTGGGTTCGTGTGGGAAGCGTGACTGTGTCCAACCGTTCCGGCCAGCCTGGACATTGTCCACGGCAGGCCCGGACGAGTCGTCGGCTCGGGCCAGCCCAGACTCATTGAATCCAGTTGCACCCACAGGAGAGAGGCATCATGGAGAAGATCCTTGGCCCGTCCGGCGCGAAGCGAGCCGCCGCCGCGCTTGCCATTCTCGGCACGCTGCTGGCCACCGGCGTCACCACGGCCTCCAGCGCGTCGGCCAACACCAGTGACGGCGGCTGCCGGGACAAGGGCTACGCCAACGAGACCTACGGGATCAGCGAGTTGCCGTGCAGCGTGGGAGACCACGGCACGGGCGTCTCCGGGAAGATCAACTACAAGAACCCGAACCACGTCAACATCTTCCCCTGCGCCCAACTGCTGCAGCTCAACGCCGACAACACCACCACCCAGGTGGCGGACTTCGGGTGCCTCGGTACCAAATGGCTGAGCTCGAACCAGGATGACGGGTCGATCCAGTTCAACACCAAGGACATCGGGGTCCACAACGGCACCTACATCGTTCAGGCGGGCTACTGGGAGTACGACCCGAGCGGCAACCTCGTCTACATCGTCGGAGCGCAGGGCAGTAGGGTCCAGGTCTACGGCTGATCCCTGTCTCATCACGGCGGCGTGTGGGGCGACGTCCTCCACCGCCGCCCACAGCGCGGCCACGTCCAGGTCCGCGCTGTGCTCCTCGACCAGCTCCAGCTCCTCGAACAGCACCTTCGCCGCCGCGCGAGCGTGCGCGCCACCTTCTTAAGCTGCGGCAACGCCTCAGCCGCTCCTTCTCCGCCAGCACGCTCACCCCCGGCAGCAGCCCCCGTTGACGGCGCAGCCAGCCCACCGCCTGGTTGAACAGCGCCAACGGCCCCCGGCGTGCGTCCACGCCCGCCCGTGCAGGAACATGCGAAACCGCCGAGACCACTCCGCGTCCTCTTGCTTACAGGAAGTTCGCCGAGGAGCCGACCCGCCTCGAGCTGGCATCTGGCCACCAGCACCCTCATCGCATAACGACGCGAAGAGGTGTCCATTTCACTGGGCGAGGCCCGACCGGAACTTCATGGTTCCGCGGCTCACCGCGTCCATGGCGGATACCTCAAGTGGTCAGACCGGCGCTGGTCAGCCAGATGTGTTCGCATGTCGCCGAGGCATCTTGGAGCTTCTCGCGGGCTTCCTGTGAGGCGTGGTAAAAGGTCCGTTCGATCATCCAGCACAGGGTGCGTGCCATCGCCGGGGCCTGGTCCGGTGCGGTGCCGGTCTGGATGCCAGCGCGTTCCAGGACGGCGGTGATAGCGGCGATGAACAGGTCAGCCGTGTGGTTCCACAGCTCGCCGATCTCCGGCACGGACAACGACAGGTCGATCGCCGTGCGCATGACCAGGCCGTGCTCATTCCACAACTCGACCGTGCGCTGCATGGCTGCCGCGATGGCCCGGCGCGGCTCGTCGGCCTCCGCGGTTGCCCTCGACCGCTCCCACAGGTGCTCGACGGTCCGGGCCACCAGTGCCGTGACCACTTCTTGCTTGGAACCGTAGTAGAAGTACAGCGCGCCGCGGGTGATGCCGGCGCCCTGGGCGATGTCGCCGATGGTCATGGCGTCGTAGCCCTTGTGCGCCAGCAGGGCCTCGCAGGTGTCGAGGATGGCCCGCTCCCGGAGGTCGCCCTTGCGTTCGCCGGCGCGACGGCTCCGCGCGGGGTAGTGGCCGGGCATCAGAGCTGCGCGCCGTCGGCGAAGTCGGTCGTACGGGAGAGTGCCTCCCATGCGCGGATGTCCTCGTCCACGGCCGTGCGGGCGGCGGTGACCAGTCGCAGCGCGTCCGAGCCCAGGACGAGGTGGGCCGGCGGGCGCTGGACCGAAGTGATGTGCACGAGGGCGTCCCCGGCTCTGGCTGGATTGCCCAGCTGGTTGCCGCTGGCCTTCTGCCGCGCTTCGCGGATGGGAGTGAACAGCTCGTCGTAGTCGTCGACGGCCCGCGCTGCGCGTGTCATGGACCGCCCGGCCCAGTCGGTACGGAAGGATCCGGGCTCGATCGCCGTCACGTGGATACCGAACTGCGCGACTTCCTTGCCCAGCGCCTCGAGGATGCCTTCCAGGGCGAACTTGCTGCCACAGTAGGCGGACATGCCGGGCACGGCCGTGAGCCCGCCCATGGAGGTGACGGCCATCAGATGTCCGCGGCGACGTCGGCGCATGCGGGGCAGTGCCGCCCGCAGCGTGGACACCGTCCCGAACACGTTGACCTCGAACTGCCGCCCCACCTCGGCCAGCGGGGTTTCCTCGAAGGTTCCCTCCAGGCCGTAGCCGGCGTTGGCGACGACGACATCCAAAGGGCCGACGCTCTGCTCCACCTCCGCGACAACGTCGGGGACGGCGTCGTCGTCCGTCACGTCCAGCAGGCGACCGTGAGCGTTACCGGGCCTGAGTTCTTCGAAGGCCCGCAGGTCCTCCTCGGAGCGGACGGTGCCGACGACGGTATGGCCTGCGGTCAGGGCGGCCTCGGCGAAGGCACGTCCGAGGCCCGTGCTGACGCCGGTGACGAGCCAGTTCTGCTTTTGCACTGTTCCTCCACAGAGGTCGCGCGAGGAGCCGGACCGCTCCCCCATCAGAAAGTCTACACAGTGTCGATTTTTACCGTCACTGTGTAGACTCTGGTAGTGCTCACGGGGCGGAGCGCTCAAAGTCACCGCGTGCCCTGGCACCGCCCGAACGGCCCCAGGGCCCGGCAGCCAGCCCGTCAGCCAGAACCGCACCGCGATCACCGCAGGGACGAGAACCGCGTCAACTCCCGTAGCCGACGCTCGGCGCTGATTGACGGGACGGCCTGACCGCCCGGCCGGGGCCGGGTCACGCCAGACCGGCCGCGATGGCGCGGCGGACGGCGTCGGCCCGGTCCTGGATGCCCGCCTTGGCGAACAGGTTGTTGATGTGGGTCTTGACCGTGGCCTCGCTGATGAAGAGTTTCTCGGCGATGGCCCGGTTGGGCAGGCCCTGGCCGATAAGGGTGAGCACCTCGCGTTCGCGGCGGGTGAGATCGCGGGGAAGCGGCTGTGCGTCGGCCGACGGGCGCGTGCGGACGGTGGCCAGAAGGCGGTTTTGCACCTCGTAGTCGAGTACGGACTGTCCCGCAGCGGCGACCCGGATCGCGCGGACGATGTCCTGCCGCCCCGCGTTCTTCGTCAGATAGCCGCGGGCGCCGGCGCTCAGGGCGGCCAGGATCGAGTCGTCGTCGGCGAAGGTGGTCAGCACGACCACGGCCGTTCCCGGGTACTCCTCGCTCAGCCGGCGGGTGGCCTCGGTACCGTCCATCACCGGCATGCGCAGGTCCATCAGGACGACGTCGACCGGTGTGGCGGCCACGGCGGCCAGCACCTCGGTACCGTCCGCGGCGGCGGCCACGACGTCGATGTCCTCGGTCATGCCGAGCACCGCGGCCAGGGGCTCTCGGACGCTGGCCTGGTCGTCGGCGACGATCACCTTCAACGGGCGCTCGGTCAGCGGATCCTGCGGGTTCCGCGGCTCCTGGGCCGGTCCGTTCGTCGTCATCCTCGGATCACTGCCTCCACCTGCCAGCCGCCCCGGTCCGGTCCCTCGGTGAGCGGACCCGCGGTGAGGGTGCCGCCCAGCAGGGCGACGCGTTCACGCATTCCTATCAGCCCCATACCGCTGCCGGCCCCTGCGGCCGCCTCACCGGTCGCAGGCCCGTTGCGGACGGCAAGCCTGGTCGAGGCGGCGTCGAACGCCAGCTCCACGGCGAGCTCGGCCCCAGGAGCGTGCCGGGCCGTGTTGGTCAGCGCCTCCTGCGCGATGCGCAGCACGTTCTGGGTGACCTGTGCCGACAGCTCCCGGACGGACCCGGTGACGGTGAGCACCTCGCGGTGGCCACACGACTCGATCATGGCGGTCAAACTCTCGAGCAGCGGAAGGGAGTCCTCGCGCAGCGCGTGCACAGTCCACTGGGCCTGCTCCAGGCTCTCCCTGACAAGGCTCTGCGCCTTGTTGTGCGCCACGCGGACCTTCTCCAGGTCACCGGTGTCGATCAAGGCGTCCGCCAGCTCCAGGTGCATGTTGATCCCGGCCAGCGAGTGCGCCAGCACATCGTGGACGTCGCGGGCGATGCGGCCGCGTTCGGTGAGCACGGCCGTCCGCGCCTCGGCCCGCGCGGCCCGCTCGGCGGACTCGGCAGCCTGAAGTCTCGCCTCCACTGCCTGCTGCCTGCTGCGGCCCAGGATTCCGGCCACCACCGGGATACCTGTGCTGAGGCCGAAGGTCCAGGTCAGCACCTGGTGATCGGGGCCGACATAGAAATAGAAGACAGCACCGCACAGCAGACTGGACAGGGCCGCGACCGCCAGGGCTGGCTTGAGGGCGAGGCGGTAGCCGGCGTGGCCGACGAGGAAGTAGGCGAAGAGGTAGCCGGAGCCCCTGTTGCTCACCTCCAGTAGGCCGGCGCACGCCACGACACCGGCGGCCAGCCAGACCAGCGCGGCCCGGCGTGGGAAGGCGGGTGGCAGATGTCTGGCCGTCAGGGCGACGGAGTTGACCACCAACAGGGCGACCACGGCCAGGCCGCGGCCGCCGACACCCACCGGCCGGACGGTGAAGACCGCGATGGCGATGATCAGCAGGGTGACTGCCCACTGGAGAGAGACGTCGTGCCGGAGCACGATCCGAGGACCGGTCTCCCCTTCGGATGTGGGACCGGGGGCTGGTGGATTGTCGGAAGCGGACACGGCGCGACGATAACCGGTACTCATACCGTCCGGTCCGCGGCGACCGCCGCGGAGCGTCCGTCCACCGCCGGCGGCCGCTGCTCCCGGGTGATCATGCGGCCGCGGAGGAATATGGTGCCCAGCCGCGTGACCACCTCGGTGAGTGCCATCAGTACGAACGCGGCCACCCACGCGTCCCCCGTGGTGATCTGGTGGGCCAGGCTGAAACGGGCCACGTCGTCGGCGCCGCCGTGGTCGACCCACAGCTGGAACCCCATCCGCGCCCCCATGCCCAGCACCCACAGGGTCGCGGAGACCGCGCCAGCCTTGATGAAGAGATGCGCGCCGACCTTGCGTATACGGGTGTAGACGCCGCCCGCGATCCCGAGGGCCGCGCCGACGGCGACGAGCGCGCCAATCAGCACCAGGTCGTTGCCGGCCGTGGGCACGCTGTTCAGATAGCTGTGCGCGACGAAAGCCACGATCCCCAGCGGGATCACGTACGACTTGGCGTCAAGGCGGCCCTCCCTCAACTGCCGGAAGACGACGAGGAGGAGGGCGATGTCGGTGATCCAGTCGGTTGTTGTCATGCTGCAAGCCTGCTGGCACGGTCCTTTAAGCGCCTGGACCCACGGGTGGAACTTTGGGTGGAGACCAGCCGACCGGTGATCTCCCGGACTCACAGGAGCAGCAGTCGTTCCAGCGCAACGACGAGGTGGAAGAGCAGCACGCTGCAGGCGTCCCGTGGCGCAACCTGCCCGCGCGGTCAGGGCCATGGGAGACGATGTACGGGCTGTTCCGCCGATGGCAGCGCGACGGCACCTGACGCCGGACCCTCGAACAACTCCAAGCCCTCCCCGACCCTCGCCATGCTCCCGAGGATCGCCGACTCACTGTCGTTCCTCTACCTCGACATGGTGCGCGTCGTACAGGACGACACCGGCGTCTGCGCCCAGATCCAAGCCGACGCCGAACACACCGACCTCGTCTACATCCCCACCGCCGCCCTGTCCTGCCTCCTTCTCGGCCCGGGCGTCTCCATCACCACCCCCGCCCTGAACACCCTGGCCCGCCACGGCACCAGCGTCGTGAGTGTCGGGGCGGGCGGCGTCCGCGCCTACGCCGGCATCCTCCCCGACTCCCTCACCACCCACTGGCTCGAACAACAGGTCGCCTGCTGGTCCGACCCGCAACAACGCCTCGACGTCGCCGTACGCATGTACGGCATGCGCTTCAACGACACCGAACTCCCCAAGACCGTCACCCTCGAGCAACTACGCGGACTCGAAGGCCAACGCATGAAAGCCTTCTACAAGATCCTCGCCCAACAACACGGCATCGGCCGCTTCCGCCGCAACTACCGCCCCGACCAATGGGACACCCAAGTCCCCGTCAACCTGGCCCTGTCCGCCGCCAACACCTGCCTCTACGGCATCGTCCACGCGGCCCTTCTCGCCCTCGGCCTCTCCCCAGCCCTCGGCTTCGTCCACGCCGGCACCCAACACGCCTTCGTCTACGACATCGCCGATCTCTACAAGGCCGAGACAGCCCTCCCCCTGGCCTTCGCCCTCCACAACTCCGACAACCCCGAACAAGACGCCCGCCGCCGCTTCCGCGAAAACCTCCGCCTCCTCAAACTCCTGCCCCGCATCGTCCGAGACGTCCAGACCCTCCTCACACCGCGCGACATGAACAGCATCGACGTGCACACAGACGACGATGAGCCGCAGGAGAAACACGACGTCCAGATGGTCCACCTCTGGGACCCCAAAGCCGGCGTTCTCCCGGCCGGCGTCAACTACGGTTCAGGAAACACCTGATGCCCTCCATGATCGTCATCGCCACCACCGCCGTTCCCGACCACCTACGCGGCGCCCTCAGCCGATGGACCAGCGAAGTCGTCGCCGGCATCTTCGTCGGCAGCGTCTCCGCACGCGTCCGTGACCAACTCTGGCAGGCCGTCACCGAAACCGTGGGCGACGGAGCTGCCGTCTTCGTCCACCCCGCACCAACCGAACAGGGCTACTCGGTCCGTACCGCCGGAACACAACGCCGCGTCCCCGAGGACTTCGACGGTCTCACCCTGATACGGATGGGAGCCGCAGCAACCGCAAAGGAAATGCAAAATCGTTCTTAAGACGCAGGTCAGGAAGCGTCCTCCCCGCCGCCGCGGGGGTGTTCCGTGCAAGAGGTGTGCCGTGCTTGGGCCTGGTGCGTCCTCCCCGCCGACGCGGGGATGTTCCGCTCGTGCCGCATGACACCGGCCGCACGTGGAGGTCCTCCCCGCCGACGCGGGGATGTTCCGAACCGGGAGCAGAACCAGCGAGACCCCGGCTCGGTTTAGTTCTCACGCCGAATACAGCCCCGGTGGCTGCGCCGTCAGCGGGCGCACGAGGAGTGTCGGCAGCCTGTCGTCCACGGCGCGGCCGCGGCCGTGTCGGTGCGGGCGGCGGTCTGCTCGCGAAGCTTCTCCAGTCGCGTCGCCAGCAGGTATCTGGCCACGCGCTCCCGGGCCGCGTCGGCGGCCTTCGTCGTGGCGGCGACGGCGTCCGCGCCGGTCGGGTTGTGCTGGAACCAGGGACGGCCCTGCTCAGCCTTGAACTCCCGCCGGGCCTCGACTTCGGCCGCCTCCGTCCGGCCCAGCTCCGCCAGCGCGGTGTCCTGGAACTCCTGGACGACCTGCCGCGCGGTCTCGAACGCGGTGAACGCGTACGCGTCCCTCGCAACCCCCGGGTCGGCCTCGAGGGCGGCCACGTCGGTGATCTGCAGGAACTCATGCCATGCGGCGGCGATGCTGCTGTCGATGGCCACCCGGGCCTCGGAGGTGACGGCCGCGACGCTGCCCGGGTCGGCTAGGTCGGCGGACCCGGCCGCCGCGAGGAGCCCGGCCTCACCGATCAGCGTCTCGGTCTGACGGCGGTGGTCGCACACCTCGCACAGCCCGGCCGACCACTGCCGCCCGCAGTCCTCGCACGGCAGGGCCTGGCGCACCGCATCGGCGGCCGCCGCTTCCTGGCGCTCACGTTCCACCCGTTCCCGGGCAGCGGCACGGGCCGCATCACGGCGGGCCTGCTCCGCGCGGGCCCGCTCCTGCCGCCACGCGAGGTCCTCCGCCTCAATGGCCACTTGCTCCCGAAGCCGCTCCTCGAGGACCCGGCGGCGCTCGCCGGCGGCCAGGCCGGGCAGTTCCCGGTCGACCTGCGCGGCGATCTTCACCCGCCGGGCCCGCCGGATGTGCACCACGTTGCCGCACATCTCGCACTCGCCGCCGGTGTCGAGACGGATCCCGTCGTCGCAGCGCCGGTCTGTGCACGCCTGGCGCTGCACCAGGCCCTTGCGGATCAGCCACCCATACGGGCCGGTGACCATCGCCTCGCCGCCGGTTTCCTCCAGCCGGTGGGTGAGCCGGTCGGCCAGCAGCCGCGGCCCGCCGCCCGGATGCTCCAACAGGCTCTCCAGCCGCCTGATCTCCACCTCCGCGGCCACCTTGACCTGGTCCTGCTGCCAGCCGGAGAGCTGCGCCCACAGCCCCGCGACCGGCCCCAGCGCCATCTGCAGAGCAGGACGAGCCGGAAGGCTCACCCTCCGCTTCTGCCGCGCCTTTTCCCAGCCCGTAGCCGTCGGCCGGCCACCAGCACCAGCCCCGGCAGCACGCTGCCCATCCCGCTCATCGGCCGGGAACTTCTTCGGCTTTTCCCCGCGCAGCGGGCCGTCCTGCGCCACCGTCGACCCGGTCTCGGCAGCGTTGGTCTCGTCGTCGACGGGCTGGTCCTCGCCCGCGCACACGCGCTCCGGACGACGACCTTCAGCCCCATGGCCTTCGCCGGAAAAACTACAATCAAGCCGCGGAGGAACTACTGGAGTAACCATAGACGCGTGGTCTGTGTGGAGCTGTGCACCATCGGGACGCTCCCGATCCGCACGCACCATCGGGACGCGCCGAAGACACGGTGCCGGGCTGCGAAACAGCCTCCACAGGGGCCAGGGCGCGGCCGCACGCGCGAGCCACGGGCAGCGGCATGACCTTGCCCCGGCCGTTCATCCGCGTCGCCGTCGCCTTGCGGTGCCGTGCGACGACACCGGCCTCCGTCAGCTGCACCAGCACCTTCCGAGCCCCCGAGGGAGAGCAGCCCAGCAGCCGGGCCAGCGTCGCCGCACCGCGCCCCTCGCGCTTCTTCACCGAGCCGCCGCACAGCTGCAGCCAGCCCGACGCCCGCGTGTTCAGCACCATCAGCAGCAGTCCGAGCCGGTCGGTCGCCGCTCCCTTGCCCCTGCGACCGGCCAGCAGCCCCGGCGGCGTCGGCTCCTTGTCCTCCGGCGCCCAGCCCGGCCCGAACAACGCATCGATGAGGCGCGGCAGCGTCGCCAGCTCCGCCGGCCGTGGGAGGCATCACCGGCATGTGATCAACGGTGCGCGGTCAGGGAATTAACTGGAAGATCCGGAAGTTGGGGCCGCTCACCAGGCGCTCGGTCGGTCCCGAGACGACCTGATGCGGTCATCCATCGCGGACAAGGCGTACGCGTCACGGGCGATCCGCCGGGCCTCGCGCGAGCGGGGCGCTCGGGAAGGCCAACGGGCCGGTCAGAAGGCCAACCGCCTGCGGCGCGTGACAGGCCGGAGGCAGACCGCCCGGCGTCCGTGTTCAGAGGGTGAAGCCGGCGGGGTAGGGATCCGACGGGTCGAGCAGGTACTGGGCGGTCCCCGTGATCCAGGCGCGGCCGGTGACGGACGGCCGGATGGCCGGCCGGTCCCCGACGGTCGTCTCCTGCAGAACGCGCCCGACGAATCTGGACCCGATGAACGACTCGTTGACGAACTCCTGGCCGACCGGCAGCTGTCCGCGCGCATGCAGCTGCGCCATCCGGGCGCTGGTGCCCGTGCCGCAGGGCGACCGGTCGAACCATCCGGGGTGGATGGCCATGGCGTGCCGGGAGTGCTGTGCGGTCGACCCGGGGGCCTCCAGGTAGACATGGTGGCACACGTTGATCTCCGGATTCTCCGGATGGGCCACCGGCTTGTGCTCGTTGATCGCGTCCATGACGGCCAGTCCGGCGTCGAGCAGCCGCTGCTTCTCCGCCCGGTCGAAGGTGATCCCGAGGTCCTCGGTCCGGACGAAGGCGTAGAAGTTGCCGCCGTACGCGATGTCGTAGCGCACCGCCCCATAGCCCGGGACGTCGACCACCTGGTCGAGGGCGTGGCAGTACGACGCGACGTTCTCCAGGGCCACCGACTCGGCGCGGCCGTCGCGAACCCGTACCCGGGCCGTGACCAGCCCCGCCGGTGTGTCGAGCCGTACCAGGGTCTCCGGCTCGACGACCTCGACCATTCCGGTCTCCACGAGGACCGTCGCGACGCCGATGGTCCCGTGTCCGCACATCGGCAGACAGCCGGAGACCTCGATGAAGAGCACGCCGAAGTCGGCGTCAGGCCGCGTCGGTGGCTGCAGGATGGCACCGGACATCGACGCGTGCCCGCGCGGCTCGCACATGAGCAGGGTGCGCAGGTGGTCGCGTTCCGCAAGGAACCGCCGGCGCCTCTCGGACATCGTCGCCCCGGGAAGGACGCCCACACCCCCCGTGATCACGCGGGTCGGCATCCCCTCGGTGTGGGAGTCGACGGCGTGGTAGCAGACGGTCGAGCGCATGGTCACCTCACCCCGGCGTCGATGAGCGCCTGGGTGGCGGCGCGGGCGACGGCCTCCGTGTCCGGGCTGAGCGGCTGCCGGGGCGGGCGGCAGACACCACCGGGGCGGCCGATCATCTCCTGGCCCAGCTTGATGGCCTGGACGAACTCCGTCTTGCTGTCCCACCGCAGAACCGGATGCATCTGTCGGTAGAGCGGCAGCGCCGTCGCGAGGTCGCCGGCGACCGAGGCGTAGTACAGCGCGAGGCAGGACTCGGGGAACACCTGCGGATAACCGGCGACCCACCCCTTGGCGCCGGCGAGGCCGACCTCGAGGAGAGTGTCGTCGCTACCGATCACGAGGTCGAGTCCGGGCGCGAGTTCGGAGATCTCATAGCAGCGCCGCACGTCGCCGGAGAACTCCTTGACGCCGACGATGAGCCCCTCGGCGTGCAACGTGGCCAGCAGCTCCGGGCGCAGGTCGACCTTGGTGTCGATGGGGTTGTTGTACGCCGTGACGGGCAGGCCGGCCGAGGCCACCAGCTCGAAGTGCTCGAGGATCGCACGGTCGTCGGCGCGGTAGGAATTGGGCGGCAGGCACATGATCGCCTGGCAGCCCGCGTCCTTGGCGAACCGGGCATGCCGCCGGGCCTCCACACCGCCGTAGGCGCCGACGCCGGGCATCACGGTGAAGCCCTCGGGGGCGTTGGCGACGGCCGTCTCGACGACGCGGTCGCGCTCCTCGTCCGTCAGTGTTTGGTATTCGCCCAGCGACCCGTTCGGCGCGACGCCGTGCAGCCCCCTCTCGGCGAGCCAGGCGACGCCGTCCGCATAGGCGCCGAAGTCGACCGTGAGGTCGTCGTTGAACGGCAGGCTGGTCGCGACGATGACGCCGTGCCAGGGCTTACGGGTCTCGGTCATGAGCACTCCTTGTCGGTCTTCGCTGGTTCTCACCGTGGTCCGTCCCGTTTCGACGGTCATTCATCGGGTTCGGCGAGCGAACCGAGGCTGACGGGTGTCGCGATGAGCCGTTCCGCGGGCACGTAGGGCCGTTCCTGTGCCGTGAGACAGTGCACGGCCGGTCCGCACATCCGCCCCTGGCACCAGCCCATGCCGGCTCGGGTCAACTGCTTGACCTGCCGGTGGTCGTACGCGCCGCCGTCGACACCAGCCGCCCGGACCGCGCCCGCGGTCACCTCCTCGCAGCGGCACACGACGGTCTCGTCGGTCAGCCACGAGGACCAAGCCGCGGGGAGCGGGTGGGCAAGACTCATCGCCCGGGCGAAGGCACGCTGCCTCGCCACCGTGGCGCGCCCCCTGACCAGGCGCTTCCTGCCCAGCACCGGCGCGGCGCCCGAGTCGGCGAGAACCGACTCCGCGGCAAGGCGACCCTCGGCCACCGCGAGGGGCGCCCCGCCCACACCGCACGACTCCCCCGCGGCGTAGAGACCGGGAACGGTGGTGCGCTGCCCCTCGTCGACGGCGACGACCGCGTTGCCGTCCGCCGACTCCGTCAGTGCGCAGCCGAAGGGAATGAGCAGGTCGAGTTGCGGTACGAAACCCCAGCCCACGCCGACGGCATCCGCCTCGATCCGTCGCTCCGTGCCCGGACGCGGGCTGCCGTCCGAGGCCAGCGAGGTGATCCGGACCGACCTCACGCGCTCGCCGCCCTCGGCGCCGGTGATCGCAGTGCGCGGGCTGACCGGGACGCGCTGGCGAGCGAGCACGGCGGCATACCTGGCCCCCTCGGCCCACTTGCCGGGGTTGCGCAGCAGTGCGCCCGGGTGCCGCAGCCACGCACGTGGGTCAGCAGCCTCGCACACCGCGACCACCTCGACCCCGCGCGCCGCGAGGGCGGCGGCCACCGGCAGCAGGAAGGGACCGGTACCGCCCAGCGCCACCCGGCTCCCGGCCGCTACGCCGCCGCCCTTGAGCAGTGCCTGGAGGCCACCGATGGTGAGGACGCCCGGCAGGTCCCATCCGGGGAAGGGCAGTTGACGGTCGTAGGCCCCGGTCGCGACGAGGAGCCTCGGCGCGCGCAGGACCACCGCCCTCTCCCGTGGTGCTTCCCTCCGGTCGACCGCGTGGACCGCGAAATCCTTCTCGTCGCGGACGGCCGACCACACGTGATGCACCAGACGCAGGTCGAGCCGGCCGGCCGCCCGGCCCGCCGCCAACTCCTCGCACAGGGCCCGGTACTCGCGCAGCCCATGGTGCAGATCCCCGGTCGGGATCGCCGCTCGCGCGTGCTCGGGCGGGTGGCGCCAGAACTGGCCGCCGACGGCGGGGCCGGAGTCCACCAGCACGACGCACAGCCCGCCGGCCACAGCCGTGACGGCCGCGGCCATGCCGGCCGGTCCCGCGCCCACGACGACGAGGTCTGCCGGCTCACTCATCGCCATGCTCCCCGGTGGTGACGGTCATACCCGCGACCGCCAGCACCAGGCAGGCGCGCTGACCGCCGGCTCCCTCGATGCTCACCAGGCAGTCGAAGCAGACGCCGATGCCGCAGAAGACGCCGCGCGGGCGGTGCCGGACGCGGGTGGTGCGCCAGGCGACCCGGCCCGCGGCCACGAGGGCCGCGGCGACGGTCTGTCCCTCGACGAACGGCAGGGGCACTCCGTCGACGATGATCTCGCTCACTCTGGTAGACCTCCGGAGGCGAACAAGCGGTCGGGCAGCAGGCCGGTGTGCGCGGCCGGGTCGACGCCGCGCCAGGGACGGCCGAGCAGGTGGGCGGTCACGAGCGCGCCGGTCGCGGGCGCGAGACCGACACCCGCCCCCTCATGACCGCACGCGTGGACGACCCCCGGCACGCGCGGATCGGGGCCGATGACCGGCAGGTGGTCCGGACAGTAGGGTCTGAAGCCGCGGTAGGCGCGGATCAGGTGGATTTCGCTCAGGAACGGAAAGAGCCGGCATGCCTGTGCCGCGAGCCTGGCGACCACTGCGGTGTTCATCGTCGCGTCGAAGCCGACGCGTTCCCGGCTGGCACCGATGAGGATCGTGCCGCTGGGCGTGCCCTCCACGACGCACGAGGTCTCCAGTCCCGCGTCGGACGAGGCGACGTTGGCGACGTAGTCGGCCGAGTAGACCTTGTGCCGGACCATCGGCGGCAGCGGCTCGGTCACCAGGACGAAGCCACGGCGTGGCAGCACCTCTACGGGCGCGCCGAGCCGGCGGCCGATCTCACCTCCCCAGGTCCCGGCGGCGTTGACGACCGCGTCGGCGGGCACGACATCGCCGGCCGCCGTCCGGACGCCGTCGAGCCGGCCGTCCCTGCCGGTCACCGCGCCGACGACCGCACCCGTGTGGAAACGTGCGCCGTACCGCACGGCGCCCCGCAGCAGCGCGGCAGCCGCCAGGACCGGCTGCACCTGGGCGTCCTGCGGGTAGCGGACGCCGCCGGGAATCCCGGGTGCCAGGTGAGGTTCGATGTCCCGCACATGATCGACCGGTTCGATGCGGACGCCGGCCGCTTCCTGCCGCGCGGCGAACTCCCGGAGCGCCGCGAGCCCTTCGGTGGTGCTCGCGACGACCAGGCCGCCCTTGGGTTCGAGCTCGAACGACTCCGGCCCGAGCTCCTCACCCGCCTCGTCCCACAGCCTGCGGCTCGCCCGCGCCAGGTCCAGTTCGGGGCCGGGTGCCTTGTCGGAGAGAAGCACGTTGCCCTCACCGCGGCTTGTCGTCCCGGCGCCGACGGGGCTGCGGTCGACGACCGTGACGTCCATGCCCGCCGAGGCGGTGTGGAAGGCGCACGCGGCGCCGACGACGCCCGCGCCCACGACGACGACTTTCAGGGTCACCAACTCCCCTCTGTGCAATGTCACATGACATTACGTAGGCTATACACCTGCTCGAGACGAAGACAACGCCGGATTCACGGCGAGACCTTGTTGAGACGTGGGTGAGGGTGAGCAGTGAACCTGACCGGAAACTCGATCGTGGCCGGCCGTGACATTCCCGGCACCGGCGAGGCGTGGTACGGCGTAGTGGCGACGACGGGCGAGTCCCGAGGCCCGCGGTTGCGGGACGCCTCTCCCGCGGATGTGGCACAGGCGGCGGAACTGGCCGCCGCGGCCGCGCGCGACTACCGGGCCCTGCCCGCACACCGCCGGGCCGCGTTCCTC
Organism: Streptomyces sp. SUK 48; assembly: GCF_009650765.1. NCBI lineage: Bacteria > Bacillati > Actinomycetota > Actinomycetes > Kitasatosporales > Streptomycetaceae > Streptomyces > Streptomyces sp. SUK 48. The sequence continues at coordinate 95,842 of NZ_CP045740.1, forward strand.
GACGCCTGCGCAAAGGAGATCGAGGCACTGGGCGATGAACTCCCGCGTCTCGCCGCGAGCGAGTCCGGGCTGCCGCTCGACCGCTTGACGGGCGAACGCGCGCGCACCTGCGGGCAGTTGCGTATGTTCGCCGCTCTCGTCCGCAGCGGGGACGCGCTCGGTGTCCGTATCGACCCCGCGATGCCCGAGCGCCGGCCGCTCCCCCGGGCCGACCTGCGCCTGCGCAAGATCCCCGTCGGGCCCGTCGCCGTCTTCGGCGCGAGCAACTTCCCGCTGGCCTTCTCCGCCGCCGGTGGTGACACCGCGTCAGCTCTCGCCGCCGGCTGCCCGGTCATCGTCAAGGCACATCCGGCTCACCCGGGCACGTGCGAACTGGTCGCCCGTGCCGTCACGGCTGCCGCCGCGCGCACCGGTACGCCCGCTGGTGTCTTCTCGCTGCTCGTCGGCCGCGGCACCGCGGTCGGCCAGACCCTGGTGCGGGACCCGCGAATCGCGGCCGTCGGGTTCACCGGCTCCCGGGCCGGCGGACTGGCACTGGTCGAGGCGTCGAACAGCCGACCCGTGCCCATTCCCGTCCACGCGGAGATGTCGGCGGTCAATCCCGTGATCGTCCTCGACGGCGCCCTGGCCGACCCCGTCCCGCTCGCCACCGCGTACGTCGGGTCACTGACCGACGGGGCGGGGCAGTTCTGCACGAACCCGGGCCTCCTGCTGCTGCCGGAGGGCGCCGCGGGCGATGCCTTCCGTGCGGCGGTGGCCGGGGCCGTGACCGGCATCCCGGGACGGACCATGCTCACCCCGGGCATCGCGGAGGCATGCGTCAAGGGATCGGCGCGGTGGGCGGCCACCGAGGGCGTCTTCGTCGTGGCACAGGGGGTGCCCGGCGAGGGCTCCTGCGCGCCGGGCCCCGTGGTCCTCGAGTGCGACGCGGCCACCTACCTGGCCCATGAGCACCTCTCCGGCGAGGTCTTCGGCGCCGCGGGGCTCGTCGTACGATGGTCGGGGACCGACGAACTCCTCACCGTGCTCGAGCGCGTCGAGGGACAGCTGACGGCCACCCTGCACGGGACCGACGCCGACCTGATGACCGCCCGGCGCATCCTGCCGGTCCTGGAGGAGCGGGCCGGGCGCGTCCTGTGGGGCGGCTGGCCGACCGGAGTCGAGGTCTGCCACGCCATGGTGCACGGCGGCCCCTGGCCCGCCACTTCCTCACCCGGTACGACCAGTGTCGGGAGCCTCGCGGTCGAGCGCTGGCTCCGTCCCGTCTGCTACCAGTCCTTCCCCGACGCCCTCCTGCCCGCGGAACTGCGCACGGACAACCCCATGGGAGTCACCCGGCTCGTGGACGGCGTGCTCGAGCCGCGACCGAGGTGAGGCCCACCGGACTCGCGTTCCACGTCGCGGACCGCGGGGTGCTGTGCAGCCGACCGAGGCTGCCTTTCCCGGCGCCTTTCGGGGCCGGCCCTCCGCCGGGCATCCGAAGCCGGGCCGGGACGTCACCGACCAGCCGGGAAAGCCGCAGTTGTACGGATAACAGCCGCGCCGCCCCGCCGCCCCCGCGGTCAGGATGCGGGCAGCTCCCCGAGCGGCCGGGTCCCTTCGTCCGCTGGTCCGCGCGGCCGCCGGGGCACGGCCTCGGGCCGCATGGCCTCAGCGGCCGAACACGGTCCGGACCAGGCCGTGTGCGGGGCGTGGACTCCGCGTGGTCAGGGACGGCGGCCTGGACACCGGCCGGCGAGAGCGGGGAGTTCCGGGTGCGGTCGGGCACTCGCGGCGCAAGCCCCATGCGATCGCCCACCGGGCCACCTTGCGAACCGGGCACCGCACGAGCGGCCCACGCGGACCGGGGCTTTCACCGTCTTCGGAGGTTGACCGCGGGGAGACCCTGAACGCCTGCGGCGGACGCTCTCAAAGCCCTGGCCGGCGGTAAAATCGGTGTACTCCTCAGAGATCTGGAACGGGTGCTGATGGAACTCGAGCTCCGACACCTGCGGATTCTGTGCACGATCGCCGACACGATGAGCCTTGGCAGGACGGCCACGGTCCTGGGGTGCTCGCAGCCGGCGGTCAGCAGCCAGCTGAAGCGCATCGAGCGGCTGATGGGCGCAGACCTGTTCGTCCGGGGCAGTTCGGGGGTGACACCGACACGCTTCGGGGTCGAAGTGGTGGTGCAAGCGCGCGAGATAGTGGCGCTGGCCGGCGCGATCGGGCGGCGGTCCACCGCAGAACGGCCCGGGACCGACCGGGTGCTGCGGCTCGCCGCGACGAACACGCCCATTCTGCCGGGCCTTCTGCAACGGACGCGCACCGTCCTGCCGGCGCTGGCCACGCAGGTGAGCAGTGTGTATTCCTCGGCCGAGATCGTCGGGCTGCTCGAGGACGGCACGCTGGACGTCGGCGTCGCGGTCGACTACCCGGGAAGCGAGTTGGGGCACTCGGAGGCCGTGGTGCGGCGCGGCATCGTCACCGAGCCCAGCTTCGTCGCCCTGCCCGCCGATCACCCGGCGAGCGCACGGTTGGACGTGTCGCTGCTCGACCTGGCGGACGACGCCTGGTTCCTGACACCCGACGACGGTGCGGGCTGGCCCGGGGTCTGTTACGACGCCTTCCGGGCGGCCGGCTTCACCCCCGCCACGGTGCACGAGTTCCTCGGCGACAGAGACCAGTTGCAGCGGATGATCGCGGACGGGCTGGGAATCTCCGTCGTCCAGGCGACGTGCAAGCCGATCCCGGGCGTGGTCGTCAGAGCGCTGGCCGGCACACCCCTGTGGTGCCGCTACGTGCTGGTGTGGCATCGCGAGCGCGTGTCCGACGAGGTGGTCGAGACACTCTTCGGCGCCGCCCTGGCCGCCTACGAGGAACTCATCGCCCGGGCACCGCACTTCCAGAGGTGGGCCGCCCGTCACTACCGCACCCCGCGTACTTACTGATCGTTTCAGAATGCGGTGCGTAGCCGCCTCAAGCAGATGATGGCGCAGGCGAGTTAGAGGGAACCCTTGGTGAAGGTCTGCGTGTATCTCGTAGCGGATGCGCAGACGTTGGAACTGGTGCAGCCACGCGAACGTGGGCTCTACGACCCGGCGGGTCTTGCCCAGGCCGGAGCCGTGCGGAGCGCCACTTCAGGCGATCTTCGGGACGATGCCCCGGGCCAACAGCAGTCGGCGGTGCTTGCGGAAGTCGTAGCCGCGGTCGGCGTACAGACGCTTCGGCTTGTGGCGGGGACGGCCACGGCGGCCGCGGATGCGAGGAATTGCGTCCAGCAGCGGGATGAGCTGCGTGACGTCATGCCGGTTGCCGCCGGTCAGCGAGACGGCGAGTGGAGTGCCGTGCCGGTCAACGATCACATGGTGCTTGCTGCCGGGGCGGCTGCGGTCGACTGGGGATGGCCCGGTTTGCACCCCCCTTTGAGCGCCCTGACGTGCGAGCCGTCGATCGCGCAGTCGTCCATGTCCAGCAGGCCGACACGTCGCAGCTCGACGAGCAGGGCTTCATGCAAGCGGTGCCATATCCCGGCCTCGGTCCAGTCCCGCAGCCGCCGCCGGCAGGTGACGCCGGAGCAGCCGATCCGTTCGGACGGGACGTCTGCCCAGGACACTCCCTTGCGCAGGACGTACACGATCCCAGCCAGCGCAGTACGGTCGTCGACCGGCTTTCGTCCGGGAAACCGGTGCCGCCGCGGCGGCCGGGCCGGAATCAGCGGGGCTGTCCGCTCCCACAGGTCATCGGGCACAAGATCGCTGTTCACGCCGGAAGCGTCTCAGAAACAAAGCGGTTGAGGAGGCCGAATCGGCCCCGGCACACTCGCCCGATGAGCCACAGCACACCATCGGGCAGCTGGGACGGACCCTGGTACCGCGTCCACACAGAGCAGTTCGAGGCCGCGTTCCTGCCGGATGCCGGCGAGGACTTGGAGTCCGTGGACAGCGTCGACGTCTTCGTGGACCTCAACGACGGTTCCCGGTGGAGCGCGACGATCATCACCGTCGCCCAGGTCGAGATCCTCATGAAGCGATGGACCGCCGGCGGCGAAGCCTACGCAAGCCGGTACTTCTGGTGCTCGGACGGGCTCATCGTCCGTGACGCCGGCATCAGCAACATGACCCAAGTTCTCACCGGGCTGATCGAGAACGGCGAGTTCACACAGATCCTTCAGCGCCTTGAGGACTGACAGCCCCTCGGCTTGCCCCTCTCATACTGAAATGATCAGTTAAGCAGCATGACCACGAGGGCCACGGATCGGGATGCCGAACATGACGACGAACCACGGGAAGAGTTCTTCCGCTCCGGCCGCCGCGTAGAGGCTCTGTGCCCATATGCGAAGTTCTTTCGGAACGCCTTGTTCTGGAACGCCCGTCTCAAGGCTCCGGCCGGCGCAAACAGCAGCTTCTACGCCTCCGGGTACCTTCGACAGGCGTCTCGTCACCGCAGGACGGCGCGTCGCCCTTCGCCGCCGGCCCGGAGCGGCATCAGGCCGCGGTGTCCCGCTCCCGTCGTGCTCAGGTGTCACGGAGTGTCCGCAGGGTCCTCCCACGCCGGGTCCACGGGGATGTTCCAGCCCCTCAGCATGGAGAGCATCTCCATCCGGGTCCTCGGCAGGGCGAACCGGAAGGCACGGTCGAGTACCGCTCTGCTCTCCAGCAGGTTCTCCAGGAAGGTGAAGTGGGCCGTGTCCACCAGCTCGCCCCCGGGACTCTCCTCCAGACCCTCGATGAACTCGAAACAGCGCGCCAGGAAGTCCTCCTGTTCGGGGCTCGGGTCGGCGGACGTCATCAGAGGCTTGAACAGCGGGTAGACGAGTACCTCGGACAGGAAGGTCCCGGGGTGGGTGTTGACCTGGTCCCAGTGGGTCACCTGCGACGCGCGCATGCCGTGCCGCCGGGCTGCCTCGTCGACGTGGGGGACGACTTCGGGCAGGAGCCGCACCAGCCGCTCCACCAGTTCCCCGGAGGGGATTCCCTGCATGTTCGTACTCCTTCGTTGCGAGCAGCAAAATACCGCGCCGCCGGCCGGGTGGGTTTCCCGACCGGCGGCGTCCTCGGCAGAGGGTCAGGCCATCGGGGTCACTATGTAGCAGTCACCGAAGAAGACGCAGCCTGCGCCCTGGCCGTCGGGCACGACGTCCAGCGGGTCCGTCAGGGACTCCGAGAGCTGCTTGGTCGCTTCCTTGACGCCGTAGTTGTAGATGTCCGCCGGGTACTGGGCTGCACTGAGGGCTCCGCCCACCACCCCGAACGCCTTGGCGAAGCCCCGTCCCTTGATCCTTTCGCCGGAGGGCACGGCCCGCTGCGGTGCCTTGGGGTGGAGGTTCTCCGGCACGGCGAACTTCTGCCCGGTGACCTCGCTCATCGATTCCGCCGAGATGACGGTCTTGATGAGTTTGGACACCGTCTTCGCGAACTCGGGCTTGGCCTGCACCCTCTTCGTCACCGCCCCGGCGACGTCGTCTGCGTTGAGGGCGGTCCAGAGTTCCTTCGACTCGTTGAGCGCGACCTTCCGGTCGGCGTCCGAGAGGATGCCTTTCCCAGTGCCCTCCTTGGCCTTGCGGTCGTCCTCCAGCAGGTCGCGCAGACCGCCCAGCTTGGCGACGGCCTTCTCGATGTGCCATTTCGTTCCGTCGCCGCCGAAGCCCTTGCCCTCGTTCATCTCCTCGATCAGCGCCGTGGCCGTCTTACCGTCGCCCACCACGTCCGAATCGGCTACCATCGGCCGGATGTACAGCTCCTCGATGATGTCCTTGAGGCGCTGATTCTCCACCGGAGGCATGTAGGCACGCTTCTTGTGCATGCCCGGGTTCGGGTTCTTCTTCGGCTTCGATGGCTTGGGGACGACCCTTCCGCCCACGCAGGTCCCGGGCGGGGCGGTCCGGCAGTACTCCATCATGTCCGGGTCGTAATTGCCCGTCGGGTCGCTGCGGCGCAGCGGGTTGTTGTGGCCGTAGGCGTAGCCGTTCAGCTGCTGCGGGTCCGAGGGGTCGACCACCGCGTCGGCGCTGAGGAAGCGGCCCGTGTCCGGGTCGTACTCCCGGGACCCGAGATGGGTGAAGCCGGTCGCGTCCTGCGTGCCGCCGATGAAGCCCTTCCTCCCCGGCCAGTTCCCGGCCGGCGGCGTCGTGCCGCGTGTCCCGCCGAAGGGCAGGTTGCGGCGCTGCACCATGGCCTGGGTCGCCGCGTCGACGGCGAGTTCGCCGGTGCCGTGGTGATCGCCGATCACGAACGACAACGTGCCGTCGTCCTGGCGCACGGCACTCGCCCCGCCGAGGTCGTAGTACCGGCGTGCGGTCGTCTTGCCGGTCGACTTGGTCCAAGTGATCTCGGTCGCGCCCAGGTACAGTGTCGAACTGACACCGGGGACGCGGCTGATCAGCCGCTTGCCGTCCGCGTCGTACAGGTACTCGGTGACCGAGGTGCCCTTGGTGACCGAGGCGAGGTTGCCCTCGGAGTCCCAGACGAACGACTGCTTCGTTCCACCGCTCGGGGTGAGGGACTCGGTGCCGCCGCCCGGCTCGTAAGTGTAGGTGTCCTTTCCGGTTACGGCGCCGCTGGAGGAGACCGACGTCAGGGTGTTCGGCTGGTTCTTGTCGTTCTCGTCGTAGCGGTAGGTGCGGGTGATGTCCCCGTCGGTCTTCCCGGCGGGATCGTGGCGGGTGTCGGTGTCACGGTTCCCGGCCGTCGTGTAGGTGTACGACTGCCAGTACGGCGCGGGTCCGCCGAGGGCGGCCTTGCCGGGGTCGCTCGCGCAGTCACCGGCCGGGGTCCACGCCTCGGTCAGCCGCTGGAGGTAGTCGTAGTGGAAGCACTGCCGGTCTGTGCCCTGGCGCGAGGCGTCGGTGGCCGAGGTGACGTTGCCCGCGTCGTCGTAGGCGTAGGTGACCGCACGGTCGACCCCGGGAACGCCCTCGCGTTCGGTCCGGCTGGTGGACAGCAGCTGGGTGCCCGGCTCGTAGGTGTTGTTGATCCAGACCCGCTTGCCCGCGCTGCCCAGCTCCAGCTCCTCCAGCTTCCCGGTGAGGCTGTAGCGGGCGTTGCCGACGTAGGTGCCGAGACCTTCGGCCTTCACCACGCGCTGCAGACCGTCGTAGGTCGGCGCGACGACCTCGGCGGGCAGGTTCCCCGCCGCCGGGTAGCTGGCGGACTTGACCGTCCCGTCCAGGTTGTAGGTGGTGTTGGTCTGGTAGCTCACCCCTGCCGAGCTGCCGAGGCCGGATTCCGATGCCGGGATCGACACGGTGGTGCGCAGCGGCCGGTACAGGTTGTCGTACGCGTTGATCGTCTGCGTGTACTTCGCACCCCCGGCGCCGCCCACGTAACGGGTGGAGCTGCCCAGGTACCCCGTGCGCACGGTGTCGAAGGTCCAGGAGGCCAGCAGCGGCCCCGTGGCCGAGTCCTCCCGGGTCTCGGTGTGCCTGCCGAGCCGGTCGTAGACGAAGGCGAGCGTCTTCTCGCGGCCGACGTCCGTGGTCGTGGTGACGCGGTCGGCGTCGTCGTACGTCGTCCTGGTGGTGCCCGAGTCGGGGTCGGTGGAGGTGAGCTGACGTCCGAGCAGGTCGTAGGTGTAGGAACGGGTCGCCTTGTCCGGGCTGGTGACCTTCGTCAGGTGCCCGTTGGCGTCGTGCTCGTAGAGCGTGCTGTCGAATGCGCCGGTCGGCGACGCGCCGTGGAATTCGCGCAGCTCCGTGATCTGGCCGGCCGCGTCGAGCACCGTCGCGGTCGGGGTGGCGCCGACCGGCGGGTCGACGGTGACCAGGTCGGCGCTGTGGGTGGTCGTGGTGCGGGACAGCTCCATACCCACGCCGTTGCCCCGGAGGGCCTTGCTGACGGTCTGGCGGCCCAGGCCGTCGTACTCGTTGACCGTCTGGGAGTCCACGGCACCTTGTTCGGTCACTCCGAAGAGCGTGCCCGCGGGTGCGCCGGTGGCGTAGTAGGGCGCGTACTTCCGCTTCACCAGACCGCGTTCGTCGTAGAACGTGTCGTCGATTAGGCGTCCGCCGTCGGGTCCGGCGGACTGCGACTGCCGGGGCCGAAGCCAGCCGTCGTAGAGGATGTACGACGCTTGCTGGTTACCGTCGTTCAGCAGCTTCTTGGCGACGACCGCGGCGATGGAACCTTCCTTGATCTGGTAGCCGTACTCCAGGCTGGGCGTCGGGCTTGAAGCCTTGGGACGGTTGGCGAGCCATGCCTTGGTGAGCCGACCCAGCGCGTCGAACTCCGCGTCGCTGCGCTTACCGTTGGCGTCGATCGTGGCGGTGGGCAGCGAACGGACGCCGTCGAACTCCGTCACGACGGACTGAGCGCTGGACGGGGTGCCGGCGACGAGTTCGGTGCCGGTCACGCTCAGCGTGCCGGGCTTGGTGGTGGTGGCCGCGGTGAAGACGGTCGTACTGGTCGCGCCGGACGAGTCGGAAGTGGACCGGGCCCGTCCGAACTCGTCGTAGCCGGTGCTCTTCCACCGGTACCGGGGTGTGGTTCCGGTGTAACCGACCAGCTCCTCCGACTTGGTGAGCAGGCCCCGCGTCGGCGCGGCCCCGAAGGCGAGGGAGTCGTAGGTGTTGCGCTTGCGGGAGAGGAGGTGCGCGGGGTAGGTGACGGCCGTGCCGCATGCCACGTCGAGGACCTCGACCTGCTGTGGCAGGGCGCGCAGCCAGTTGGTGGCGTTGTCGGCGTACGTGGTGGTCGTGCACTGCTCGTCACCGGGCGCGGCCTCGCCGAGGTCGCTCTCCGTGATGACCCGGCCCTCGTCGTCGTAGGTCGTCGCGGTGGAGGTCTGCTGCCAAGTGCCGTCGTGCTTGCGGGCCCAGGAGCGGGTCGCCGACGTGCCGGTCAGGTTCGCAGTGACGGTGCCCCAATCCCGTACACGTTTGGCGGTCTCCTTGCGCCACGGGGTGTTCAGGGTCTTGCTCTCCACCGTGCCGTCCGGCGCGGTGTACTCGACCGTCTTGAGTTCGTCCCCCTGGAAGGCTTCGTGGTCGACGACGTCGCCGCCCTCGCCGTCGGTGACGGTGACGGACTTGCTGCCGCCCGCGGCGTTCTTGCGGTCGCCGTCCATGCCGCGCAGGAACCAGTGCTCGGTCAGCGAACGCATGCCGGCCCAGCCGCCGGTCTGTACTTTGACCCGGCCGTAACCGTGCCACTGCGACCAAGTCCGGTACTTCTCCTTGGTCAGGCCGTCGTCATCGGCGTAGTGCCAGGCGGCGCCGTCGAGATAGGAGTACTTGGTGACCATGTCGTCGCCGCCGCCGGTGCGGTCGGTCGCGGTGACCTGGGTGACGACGTACTTGTTGAACCACTCCTGGACCGGGTCCGCCGCACCGGCGGGCTGCCAGTACTGCGGGAAGCAGCGGGTGGTGTTCGTCTCCGGGGCGGGCAGCGCGTCGAAGTCGCACTCGGGAGCCGAGTAGGCGACGTCGATCGACCCTCCCGACTCGTCGGAGACGTTGGACAGCCGGTACTTGATGAAGGGCGCGACACCGTCGCCGAGCCGGTCCAGGCGGTTGGGCGCCTGCTTGTAACCGAAGGTCACCTTGGGCAGGGTGATCGAGGGGCTCGCGGACAGACCGGTGTGCTGGACGGAGTCCAGGAGCAGGGCGCGGTCGATGTCCGCGGCACCCCACTTCTGGCTGAACGTCCAGGCGTCCGCGTCGGCGTAGCCGCCCGAGGGCTGCAGGATCTGGGTGGTGACCTTGGAAAGCAGCTTGCGGGACCAGAAGGACGGGGCGAACCGGCCCTTGTCGCAGTCGGTGCCGGCCTTGCAGTTCAGGTAGTACGGAGTGTCCTCCCAGCGGTCGGGGTTCTTCTCGATCTCCGCGGCGGCGCAGTCGGCGGCCGTGGCCTCGATGCACCGCTCGGTGTTGGTGAAGCGGACCTTGCCGACGGCCTTGGCGGTGAACAGCGTGTCGCTGCGCTGGCCGTACTCGATGTGGTCGATGACACCGCCGCGCTCGTACAGCGTGTCGTCGGCGGCAACACGGTTGCGGCCGTAGGAGTTGGTCTCCGGGCTGTACCAGTACGACATGGCGTTGCCGTTGAGGTCGACGACGTAGTCGAGGTTCCAGCGCCACGCCTGCTGGCACCAGGACTTGGCGAAGGTGGCCTGGTGGCAGGGTTCGCCGGTGTCGTTGCCGAAGACGGGGACCGTCCAAGCGGACTTGGTCTCGGGCTTGCCCGCGCTCCAGCCGGGGAGGCGGTTGTAACCGAAGAAGTACTGGAGGCCGTCGGTGGTGGTCACCTTCCAGTACTCGCCGTCGTCGTCGCCGTTGGCCCGGTCCGCGCCGGTGAGCTTCTCCACGCGGGTGCCGTCGTCGTTGCGGATCCACCAGGTGTCCTTGCCCGCCGGGATCAGTTCGCCCGCGCGGCCGTTGAAGCTGATGGTGGCGTTGTCGTACCCCCAGCACTGGTCGCCCGGGGCGTCGTCCTTGCTCCAGCTGCCGTCCTCGCTGCACGGCTTGTAGCGCCGCTCGATGAAGCCGGTGTTCATGTCGAAGCCGGAACCGACCCAGGAGGACTGGTTGTTGCTGGTGGTGGTCTGGCCGTCCACGGCGCCCGAAGAGTAGCCGAGGGACAGCTTGGGCAGCAGCCCCCCGGGTACGGTCGGCGCGGTCAGCGGGTAGGACCAGGAGAAGTCGCCCGTCTGAAGGCTGGTCTGCCACATGGCGGACGACGACAGCGGTGTCGCCGTGTAGTCGCCGGAGCCTGCGGAGCCGCTACCGGCGTCGGCGACGGCGGCCAGCACGACGGGGGACGCGGCGGGGCGCAGCGCGACGGAGTCGGCGGAGACCGTGCGCTTCTCACCGTCGTTGCGGCCGGCCACCGGAGTGGTCTTGCGGCAGCGGGGCAGCTTCGGCGTGGTCAGCGCGCAGGAGGGCAGGGTGACGAGATGCAGCCGGGCGCCGTAGCCGCCGCCGTACGCCTCTCCGAATGCGGAGTAGTCCAGGCTGACGCCGACGCGGGGGGCGGCGGAGTCCGTACGCGCCGGGTCCGAGGCGCTGACGGAAAGCAGGACTCCGTCGAGACCGAGACCGCGTGCACGGTCCTGCGGCAGAAGCCGCACCTCGGCCTTGGCCGGGGCGGTCGCCGCTGGTGCGGGCAGCAGCCGGACGGGCATGCCCGGAACACGCAGGGGCGTGGCGGCGGCACCCTTGGACGGTGTGCCCGGGACCTTCTTGCCGGACTCGGTACGGGAGGTGGTGGGCGGCAGGGTGACCTGCGCGGTGCGGGCTGCCGGCCAGGCGGCGCGGGGCGCCCGGCGGTGCCCGGAGGCCAGTCCGTCACGCTTGCGCGGCTCGGTCTTGAGCGCTGTGCCGGGGACCGGGTGGTCGGCCTCAACGGGTGCCGTGTGCCTGGTGCCGCCGGGCTTCGACGCGGCCAGCGCCGGATCGGCCTGGAACAGCGAGCCGGCCATGAGTGCGGCCAGCGCCAAGGCGGTGTAGCGAGGGAGACGGGCCGCACGCAGCGGCCGTATGGGTCTGGACAACCCGATGGTTCCTTACGTCGGTGGATGAGGATGTCGGTGCGCGAGGAGGTCGATGGGTCTGGACGCTGCCGGGAGTGGATGCCAGCAGGTGTGGATGACGGTGGGCGTGGCCTGGCGCCGTTTGATCGCAGGGCCAGGACCCGTGGGCTCGGTCGTTGACGGGCCCACGGGCCGACGGGGACGTGCTGCCGGCCGCTTCCGGACGGGTGGCTACGGGCCCGGGACCGTGTCCAGGGACTCGCCGTTGCCGAGTTTGGCGATCTGGGATTCACTCGCCACGCCGGAGAACAGCCACACGTCGTCGATCACGCCCGGCCAGTACTCGCCGGCTGTGCCGTTCTCCTTGTTGCGGCCGAACTGGAGCTGCTTGGTCGCCTGGAACGGCTGGACGTTGGACCGCCACGACATGGCGTCCAGCACCTGTTCCAGGTGTCCGTTGACGTACAGGCGCGCCTCGTCGGCGAAGGAGTCGTACACGACCGCCAGATGGTCCCACTCGAAGTCCGACTGGAAACTCGAGTGCCGTACCACGGGCCGGGACGCTGCCGAGGTGTCCGTGGTGGGGAGTTCGAGCTCGTAGCCGCCCTGGTTCTGCGGGTCTGCGGGGTCGGGGGCGTACCGCACGGTGAAGGCGCTGTTGACGGCTCCTTCCGCCGACAGGACGGTGACCTTCTTCTGCGGGCGTGCCGCCGTGCTCACCCAGGCGGTCACGGTGAAGCTCTCCTTGGTGTTCACGGGAACCGTCGCGGCGGCGGCGTAGTCGTCCACACCGTCCAGGACCAGACCGCCGGCGCCGACCCAGCCGGCGCCCGGTCGCACGCTCGCCTGGGCGCCCAGGAGCGCGGGCCGCTTGCCGGTGCTGTCGTCGGGGCTGGTCGCCGGCGTGCCGGCCGTCGTGGCGTCGAACTTCCATCGCCCCTTGACCTGCGGGTGCTGCTTGAACAGGTCGCCGGCCTCGTCCTTGGAGACCACCCGGTCGTACAGGTGCACGTCGTCGATCTGCCCCGTGAAGAACGCGTCGGGCTTGCCGCCGTACGATCCGGCACCGACCTGTACCGGGCCGGTGGCGTCCCAGGGCGCTGGTGCGAACGGCACCGTGGAGACGAGCCCGCCGTCCACGAACAAACGCAATTCCTTCAGCGTGCCGTCGTAGACGCCGAGGAGGTGGTGCCAGCTGTCGCCGGGGTACACCTGGTCGGCGGCGGGCTTGCCGAGGTTCGCCATGGCCCGGGTCGGATCGACGCCCGCAGTGTCGGAGTTGTAGCGGTTGAACACCCAGCGGCGGTATGAGGCGGAGTAGTAGAGCTCGAAGCCGCTCTGCTCCTTGCCGGCCTGGGTCGCGATGATCTGCGCTCCGGTCGGCTCCGTCCTGGGCAGTCTGGCCCAGGCCGACACCGAGAAACTGCGCAGGGTGTCGAGGTGTGGCCTGGCGGTGCTCGCGTAGCCGTTGGCGGGAGAGCTGAGGTCCAGCGCGCCGCCGACATTCCCGCCGGCGCCGAACTCACCGCCTTCGCCCTTGAGGACCAGCGGGTCCACCTGGCTGGCACCCTTGGCCACCAGGGAGGTGGCCGGGTCGTCGAAGTCCCAGGCGGCCTTGGCCGGCCGGCCGGTGGTCAGGGGCTGCTGCTGGGCCAGCCGGCCGACGTCCTGCGCGTTCAGCGGACGGTCGTAGACGGCGGTCTCGTCGATCGCGCCCTGCCACGCCTCGCCGTAGGCGCCGTTGTACTTGGCGCGGCCGAACTGGAGGTTGGCGGCGGCGTGCCAGGTGTTGGTGACGGGGGCCGAGCCGGCCAGAGCGCCGTCGACGTACAGGGTGTACTTGCCGGCCCGCGCGTCACGGACGGCTGTGAGATGTGTCCAGGTGCCGACCTGCGCAGGGGTGGACGACTGGACTTGCTGGACGTTGAAGTCCGCACCCGTCGCGTCCTTGGTGGGTACGCGCAGGGCCCAGCTTCCGCTGCCCTTGAGGTAACCGAGGTAGAAGCCCGCCTGGGTGGTGCCGTCTACGCTGACCGCGGTGGCAGTGGCGGAGTCCGAGTCCAGACGTACCCAGGTGGAGACGGTGAAGTCGCCGTCGGTGTCCAGCTGATGCGGGCCGGCGACCGCGGAACCGTCCGTGGCAGCGCCGCCGTTCAGGGTGAGGGCGGTGCCGTGGACACCCGGTTCACCGAGTGCCGCGGTCCCGTCGAGGAGGACAGGCCGGGAGCCGCCACTGCCCGTGTCCTGCGTCGAACCGGCCGAGGCGTCCAGAGTCCACGCGGCGCGTTCGGGCTGGCCGGTCGCCACACGGAACTGGTAGCTCGCGATCGTGCTGTCGTTGTTGTTGGCGTCCCATGCCTGCACGTAGAGGTTGTTGAGTCCCGGACGGGTGGGCATCACATCGATGGTGACGGGCCCGCCCGGGGTCGCGGGTTTGCGCTCGTTGGCCGCGGTCGGGTCCGCGTTCAGGCCGAACCAGTACTTGGTCACGTCCGAGGCGGTCGAGTCGAGGGTGAAGCGGCCGTACCGGCCGACCCCGTCCAGCCACGGGTCGAGAGGGTCGTCGGTACGGGACGCGGGGTACTGCGAGGAGATCACGGACGGCGCCGCCGGATGCTTGGAGTCGTAGGCCAGGTAGCAAGCCGTCTGGGTGTCACCGGCGTAGCTCCAGGGACCCCACAGCTTGCCGTCCGAGGCACGTACGCTCCACGCTGCCGTGACGTTCTGCGGGATGTTCGACGGGAGGGTGATCGTGTACGCCTGTCCGGATGCCTTGGGACCGATGCGGCCCGAGTTCCAGTGTTCCTTCCAGCCGTCGCCCGCGTTCCACTCGACCTTGAACTCCGCGTAGACCTGGTCCTTGTCGGGGTCCGACAGGACGGCCGTCGCCTTGGGGATGACGTTGACCGCCTTGGGCGCCAGCGTGCAGGTGCCGCCGGGGCTCATGGTCAGCTGCGACTGCTTGGGCTGGCTCGGCGGGTTGTTGAACTCGACCCGCAGAAAGCCGTTGCCCGAGAACCGCTTCCATTGGCTCTCGGCGCTCTCGTTCGTTGCCTTCAGCCCGAAGGTGAGAGAAGTCTGCTTGTTCGCGACGGCCCACACCACCGCGTCCTTGGCGTTGAACTCGAGGTCGCCGTCAGGGCAGGAGGCCGTCGCGCCCTTGGCCGCGAGCACGGTCGGCATCTGGTCGATCCAGTAGCCCGTGGCCTTCTGGTCGTTCCAGGTGGTCGTGGAGGTGAGCGGCTTGGTCCGCCAGAACTCCACCGGCTGCTTCACGCAGTTGTAGGCGAACGTCTCGCGGACGACGAACTCGGCGCTGGTGATGCTCTTCCCCGCGAAGCTCGTGACGGGCAGCTTGTAGAAGAGACGTTTGGCGTCGTTGGTCGCGCACTTGAGGCCGGTGAAGTTCGGCGGGCAGAAGCCCAGTCCCGCGTCGTCGGCACCGTCGAACTTGTAGAAGTCGGAGTCGGGGTAGGCCCGGGAGACCATCGCGTAGGAGGACGCACGCGGCGAGGACCACGACGGGTCGATGAAGACGGGGTAGTGAGTGTCCTCACCGGAGAGCAACTCCGCGTCCGGGGTGAGGTGCAGGGAGTCGCCGGTCACGGAGACACGCACATCGGCTCGTGCCGAACCGTCGCCGGGGCCGTCGTACAGCTCGGAGGACGGTGCGTTGCCCGGGCCGGAGTCCCCGGCCGGCACCGCGGACGCGGCGGTACTCATGGACCGGGCGGACTTGGCGGCGGCCGTCGTCGGCCCGTTCGCTTCGGTCGTGCTCGCGGCCCTACCGTCACCGGGTTCACGGGAGTCCCACATCACGGGCTGCGCCGCCTCGAAGGCCACGCCCCCCGCCTGGGTGTCGACCGCCTCGATCCCCCCGGAGTCCGTGGATCGGACGGTCAGCCCTGTGCCCGTCATGGGCAGTTTCAGCTCCGCGAGCGTCGGGTTGGCCGCGGCCTTGGCGCTCTTGACGACCAGGACCTGGGAGAAGCCGTCGGGCTCGGCGGTCATCCGCAGGTCCACGTCCGGGAAGACGTCCGGATAGGTCACCGACGGTCCGGCGAGCACCGGCGACGGCAGCGCCCCGGGCCAGGACAGCGACAGCTCCCGGCCCGCCTTGTTCATCCTGACCAGCGGCTCCCGGTTGCCGCCCGCCGAGAAAACCACGTCGAGGGCGGAGGCGATGGGCGCGATCCCCGCACCGTCCAGACGCCGCAGGCTGGTGTCGATGTCGACCCACTTGCCCGCCCGGCGGGTGCGCACCGGTTCCATGTGCGTGATCTCGGTGAGGGCGCCGCTCGGGTTGGCGAACACCTCGCGGTTCGCGCCGCGTTCGGAGACGACTTCGACTTGCTTCCCGTCCCGCCGGGCCTGTTCCTGTGCCTCGCGGACGCCGGGGGAAAGCGTGTCCGGTGCGGGATCGTCGGCGATGGGGGACTGCGTTGTCGCCGGATCCGAGGTCTGCGCGAACGCGGCGGGTAGGGACGACCCTGGTAGCTGCCCCGTGAGCAAGGCCCCGACCAGTAGGGAGATCGCACCGACGGCGATTCTCCCCCGATATCTTTCAGCCACGCCAGACCTCTCATGAAATTTTCATAATGTGAAGAGCACTATCTGGTCGGCTGGTCAAACGTGTCAATGAGCTCTATCCGGACTACCGCATCCCGCAGCCCGATATGCCGTGTGTGACAGTAGATGTGACGCACCATCGTGATGTGTGGGCCGGGTCGGTCAGCCCTGTGGCCGCTGCACAGTCACCCCGGGTTTGGCTCGGCCCCGACCGGCGCGCCGGGAGCCTTCTCCGCCAGGCCGTACTTGCGCAGATCGGACAGCGCGCCCATGTGCGAGGCGGTGCAGGCCTGCTTCCGCTTCGACGGGGTCAGCTTGCCGCTGCGCCGGTAACTCAGGTGCGGGGCTGAGATCTGCTGGACCTGTTCGACCGTCGCGACCTTCAGCACTCCGAGCACGCGCAGCACGTCACCGCGCAGGTTGTTCGACGACCCCGCAGGGTTCTCCTCACGCTTGCCCGCCAACAGCTGCGCTCCTTCCCCGTCGTCTGGCGCGCGCGGCCAGCGCCAGCGCTTCCGCCGCGTCGTGCGCGCAGCCTTCGTTGATCGGATGTGTCTGTCCGATTAGTGATCACTGATGCGATGTGGGACCGGATCGAGCCGCTGATGCCGGCCGATCCGGTTCGCGGACGGCGGTGGGCCGACCACCGCCGCACGCTCGAGGCCATCGCGTGGAAGTACCGCACCAACTCGCCCTGGCGGGACCTGCCCGACGAACTCGGCTCGTTCCAGACCGCCCACAAACGGCTGATCAGATGGGCCGTCGACGGAACGTGGGAGAAGATTCTGCCGCCGTGCTCGCGGCAGCGGACGCCGTCGATGACATCGGCTGGAGCGTGTCGGTCGACTCCACTGTCGTCCGAGCCCACCAGCACGCCGCCGGAGAACTCAAAAGGGGGCTGAAGGCCGAAGTGAGCTGGCCGACCACGCGCTTGGACGCTCCCGCGGCGGGCTGAGCACCAAGATCCATCTGGCCGCAGACGGCCAAGCGCGGCCCCTGGTTCTGGTTGTCACAGCGGGCCAGGCCGGTGATGCGCCCGCCTTCGAGACGGTCATGGCTCGCATCCGGGTGCCGAGAACAGGCCCTGGCCGGCCTCGCACCCGCCCCGTCATGGTCCTGGCCGACCGTGCCTACTCATCCCGCGCGATCCGCGGCCACCTGCGCCGTCGACAGATCCGCGCGGTCATCCCACAGCCGTCGGATCAGATCGGCCACCGTCTGCGTCGCGGGCGCCACGGCGGACGCCCGCCCGGCTTCGACGCGGACGCCTACAAGCAGCGCAACACCGTCGAGCGGTGCATCAACCGCTTCAAGCAGTGGCGCGGCCTGGCCACGAGGAGGCCGAATCGGCCCCGGCACACTCGCCCGATGAGCCACAGCACACCGTTGGGCAACTGGGACGGACCCTGGTACCGCGTCCACACAGAGCAGTTCGAGGCCGCGTTCCTGCCGGATGCCGGCGAGGACTTGGAGTCCGTGGACAGCGTCGACGTCTTCGTGGACCTCAACGACGGTTCCCGGTGGAGCGCGACGATCATCACCGTCGCCCAGGTCGAGATCCTCATGAAGCGCTGGACCGCCGGCGGCGAAGCCTTCGCAAGCCGGTACTTCTGGTGCTCGGACAGGCTCATCGTCCGTGACGCCGGCATCAGCAACATGACCCATGTTCTCACCGGGCTGATCGAGAACGGCGAGTTCACACAGATCCTTCAGCGCCTTGAGGACTGACAGCCTTTCGGCTTGCCCCTTTCATTCTGAAATGGTCAGTTAGGCAGCGACGGGATGAGCGGCCGGTGCACCGCCGGGGCCGCGGCACGTCGACCGGAGTCGACGTGCCGCGGCCCCGGGTCAGTCGGTGAACGGAGGCTCAGTACGAGGTGGTGAGCGTGACGCCGTTGAAGTCGGTCACCGCGTAGAGGCTGATGTACCGGTATCCCGCCTCGGTGTTGGTGACGGTGATGTTCTCGGTAGTGCCGGAGCCGGTGGACTTCTTCGTGTAGGCGGACGGGCCGGCCCATGTCGTCGGGTCGTAGTAGAGGTCGACGTTGCCGCTGCCGCCGCTGGTGGTGACCTTCAGGGTGGTGGTGCCGACCGGCAGGTAGATCCAGAAGTAGTCGGTGTCACCCGCCACCCTGGACTGGCCGGAGCGGTAGCAGTTACGGTCCATGGCCTGGGTGTTGGAGTCGGCGCATGCCGTGACCGAGCCGCCGCCGTTGCCGCTCCCGCCGGTCAGGGTGTCGAGCCACGCGTCGAAGTCGGCGTCGTAGCCGGTGCCGATGCTGTTGTAGACGGCGTAGGCGCCCTGGTAGTCCCCGGTCCGCATCTTGGCCAGCATCGCCTGGATCCGGTCCGGGTGCTTCTCTGTCATGTATCGGACGGCTAGGTAGCCCCACGGGTAGGTGCGCGTCTCGTCGTCGATCGCGTAGGTGTTCTGGAACAGCTGGCTCAGCTTGTACGTGTGCTTGGCCGCCTCGGTGATCGCGCCGTCGTCGGTGACGTTGCGGTAAGTGTAGGAGACGTACTCTGCCTGGCCCTCTATCCACCAGACGTCCGGCACCGTGACCTGGGTGCCGAAGTCGCCCTTCATGTCGTAGACGGACTGAAGGATGTGGGCGAACTCGTGGTTGAGGTTCCACGCGTTGGCCGTGAAGCCGTTGTCGACCGGCCACTGGTAAAGGATGGAGTAGGCGATGTTGTCGGGGTCGGTGGGTGTGCCGGTGAGCGTCTCGCCGCCGTTGTCGGTGTCGTTGCCGAAGATCGCCCACGAGTACGTCGCGTAGTCGGTTTTGCTCCCGAAGATGACCATCTTCAGGTCGAAGTACTCACCGGGGATCGGCACGGCGGTCTTGACCTGGTTCTGGTAGAACGTCGTCTCGTGCGTGAGGCTCGTGCAGACGTCGGTCTGCTCCGTCGCTGTGAGCGCCTGAGCCATGATGGTGAAGTTGCCACAGGGGTAACTGATCGGCAGCGCGGCCGCGGTGAGCTGCTTCGTCAGGTCACAGACCCCGTAGTAGGAGCACTGGCCAGGATCTCCGATGCCGGCCCTGTACGCGACGTGCACCCACAGGTTGTCCGTGGCACCGGTGATGGACGAGCCGTCCAGCAGACCCTTGATGAGCGGGCGGATCTTGCTGTGCAGGGCCGGGATCTGGATGAAGTTGGCGAGGTCGTTCCCCGCGTTGGAGTCGAGGACGTCGTTGTCCCCGCCGAGCAGGTCGCGGTGGTCGAGGGTGAAGTCGTAGAGGGTGTCGGCGATGCCGGGGGCGGCGGTGATCGCGGTGACGAAGTCCGGGAGCCCCGGGCCGCGCCACAGCGGCGTGTAGATCGCGTTCAGCGCCCGGTCCATTTCCGGGACGGCGTCCCAGGCGCCGCTGTCGTAGGCGTTGAGATACCGGGAGTAGACGTCCAGGTAGTCGGCCTGCACCTGCGCGCTGTCGGTGAGGACGAACGCCTGCTCCAGCACGCCTCCGTTGCCCGCGCTGACGTCGTTCGCGTGGTCGCCGGCGAACAGCGCGTCGAACCCCTTCTCGACGGCGGTGCGCAGCGAGGAGTCGTAGGTGCCGACGTCCTGGGGGTCGCCGTACTGCACGTAATAGCCGGCCCGCATGAAGTACATCAGCTCGTACAGACCGCCGGAGTCGTCACCGGTGTAGGAGCCGGCCGCGCTCGCGACGCCGTTCGCCACCGCGAGCATCTGCGACTGGTTGAAAACGGCGTGCGCGTCCGTACCGGTCAGGTTGAACAGCGGATTGATACAGGAGCTCCAGTTCACCGTCTTGATGTACGACACCAGGTCGCCGCCGGACCGGTCCGCGAAGTCCGCTGTGGTGCACGTGACACCGGCCGCATTGAGCGTCGTGTGACCTGGCAGATGTGGCTTCGGCGGCGTCGCCGAACCCAGGGCGGCCGGCTGCCCGCGCAGCTTCGCGGGCAGCGGCTTCGCCTGCGTGGCCGTGGCCTGGGACCGACCGGTCTCCGGTCCGGTCGGCGTCGCCTTTCCGTGCTGCCTGGCCGCCTGCACGGCCACGGAGGGCGCCGAGGCGGCCGGTGACGGGACCGGCCCCGTGGCACCGGGGGCCGCGGTGGCCTGGGCGGTCATGAGCCCCGCGACAAGCCCTCCTGCCGCCAGCCCGGCGGCCATGATTCTGGGCAGGAGTGATCGAGAACGCATCTGGTCTCCAGTGGGGGGAGCGAGGGGAGGCCGCCCGAGGGGGCGGGCAGCGATATGTAACATTGCACTGACGTGAAGTCATGGGCAATGCTCAGGGACCCAGCACTGTCTCCGGCCGACCCATAACACCGGTGTGACACGGCGCGCGGGAGCACGGTCGCACCAATTGCCCCCGCCGGGCAGGAGTGAGATGTCCACGAGGAGGACTCAGCCGGCCGAGACGATGCACCGGCACACCGGCGGCGAGCCTTTCCGGATCGTCGTGGACAGCCCGGTCACGGAACCCTGAGCGCTCGGGCGGCCGCACCGGGCGGGGTCCGGGCATCCCAGCTTCGGCGCGCTCCAGCGCCGCTCCGTGCCGTGCGGCGGATGCGTCGGGGACTACGTCCAGGGCGCCGGGATTCCGCGTCGAACGCCAAGGCCCTGGATGTGCCCGGCAGTTTCACACATCCATGGCACCTCTTCGCGAGGACAAGGTCGAGATCGGACGCGCGCCCGTGGCGGTCGAGTGCACCACGCTGAGCTCCGGGCACGGAGACTGCCGGCGAGCCCGGATCGCGCATCGATGAGTTTCCCGAGTCACTCTGGTCTGTACGCCGGACACCCACGAGACGGGAGGCTGGGCCGTGCGGAAACTGATCTACGGCATGAACCTGACGCTGGACGGCTACATCGCCGCGGCCGACGACGACATCGGCTGGAGCGGACCGCCGAGCCACGAGCTCTTCCAGTGGTGGCTCGACCACGAACAGGCGAGTGGCCTGTCCCTGTACGGGCGCAAGCTCTGGGAAACGATGAGCTCCTACTGGCCGACCGGCGACCAGCACCCCGACGCCACTCCTGCCGAGATCGAGTTCGCCCGCAACTGGCGGGACACTCCGAAGGTGGTGTTCTCCTCGACGATCAGGAAGGCCGACTGGAACACCCGCCTGGTCACCGGCGACGCGATCGCCGAGATCACCCGGCTCAAGGCCGAGGACGGCGGGCCGATGAACATCGGCGGCGCAACCCTCGCGGGGGCGGCCATGCGCGCCGGGCTGATCGACGAATACGTGATCGCCGTCCATCCGGTGCTGGTGGGCGCCGGCACGCCGTTCTTCACCGCGCTGGACAGCTGGGTGAACCTGAACCTGGTGGAGACGCGGACCTTCCCCGACGGCGTGGTCCTGACGAGATACGAAACGAGGCACTGAGCAGCGTCCCGCTGTCTCACGGCCCGGACGGGCGCTCCCCCTCACCGTCGTGGCATCCCAGGCCGGGATCATCCGACCGGGGGGGCGTGTGTGGTGGCCAATCGGGCTGGCCAAGGCCCTCATCCGTTGGCCCTACGCCTGCCGGTCTGGAGGTGTGTCTCCACGGGGCGGTCGTGGTGTGCGCGGCGGGCCGGGGTGTCGGTACGAGGCCGTTCGCACGGCTGCGTTCGGGCCTCCGGCCGGCCGCGTCGGTGGTGTCCCGTTCGTGCGGCGGCCGGACGCGCCCGGCTGGGTCAGGAGGAGGTGGTTGCCTCAGCAAGCTTCTGGAATTCGCCGAGATCGTAGTTGGCGAGCGTCGAATCGAGATTGGTCAGGGCGCCGAGATGTTCGATGAATCCCTTCGGGTCGTACTCGATCTGCAGGGTGACACGGCTTGTCGTGTCGCTCAGGCGGTGGAAGGTGACCACTCCGGCGTGATCGACACCTTCGACGGTGCGCCAGGCGATGCGGTCTTCGGGGATCACCTCGGTGAGCTCCGCGACGAATGCCTTGTCAGCTCCGGGCAGTTCCAGCTTCCAGGCGAAGCGCTGCCCGTCCAGCTTGTCCACCCTGGCCACATGGCTCAGGAACTTCGGCCACCGGGTCACATCGCTCCACAGCGCCCAGGCGACGGAAACAGGAGCCTGGAGATCAACGGTTTCCACCAGCGACGCAGACATTTGACATCTCCTCAGGTCAACGGACGATGCAGCACGCTTACCCCTGCGGGGGCTGCTCATACGGCCTTCACACTAGGCGCGCATCGTGCGGGTGGCGCCCGGCGTAGAGACGCAGTGCGGCCGTGGTGCTGCGGGCGGCTGTCTTCCAGTCGGCGAGGATGTCGTGGGCGGTGGGGTCCAGGACGCGCAGCAGTCCGGGCCGTACCCGCTGGGTCGGTGCGGGCCGTACCCGGTCTGGGTCTGGCCAGGTCGAACAGGTGGAGGGCGCTCGGCGGGGTCGGGCCTCGGGTCTCGGGCCACGGCGGAGCACGGCGGTGGAGAGGTTCAGGTACGGCCGCGCTCCAGGCGGACGAGTGGTCGACACTGGCCCCGGTCGGCTGGGCGACCTCATCACGGCGCAGTCCTGGCACCCGGCGCCGGCCGGCATGCGCGGGCAGCCTGGCCTCGTCGGGTCGGATCCGCGTCCGGCGGGAGGGAAGGAGGTCGCGCGGGTCCAGATTGGTTCCGCGCTCCGCTGACGTACTCATTTCTCCGGGCTAGGCAGTGTCTTCAAATGATCACTGCTGAGGGATCATGGTGTGGTGATACGTCGTCATGAACTGTCTGATGCCGAGTGGGAGTTCGTCCGGCCGTTGTTGCCCGAGTCGTTGCGGGGGCGGAAGCGGCTGGACGACCGCAGGGTCCTGAACGGGATCGTGTGGAAGTTCCGGACCGGAACGGCCTGGCGGGATGTGCCCGAGCGCTATGGTCCGTGGGCCACGCTGCACACACGGTTTCGCAGGTGGGCGGCGGACGGGACGTTCGACCGGATGCTGCAGGCCGCACAGGCGAAGGCGGACGCGGCGGGAGACATCGAGTGGCTGGTGTCGGTCGATTCCACCATCGTCCGCGCTCACCAGCATGCGGCCGGAGCCCGAAAAGGGGGCTCCGCGACCCAGCCCTCGGCCGGTCCAGAGGCGGCCTGACCAGCAAGATCCACCTGGCCTGCGACGGCAGAGGCCGCCCGCTCGCCTTCGTCCTCACGGGCGGCAACACCAACGACTGCACCCGGTTCATCACCGTGATGGAAGCGATCCGGGTGCCCCGCCCGGGACCGGGGCGACCCCGCGTCCGGCCTGATCATGTCCTGGGCGACAAGGGCTACAGCTCAAGAGCCATCCGCAGCTGGCTCCGCCGCCACGGCATCCCGCACACGATCCCCGAGCGGGCCGACCAGGTCGGCAACCGGGCCCGGCGCGGCAGCCGCGGAGGCCGCCCGCCGGCCTTCGACCGCGAGGTCTACAAGCACCGCAACGTCGTGGAGCGGTGCTTCAACCGCCTCAAGCAGTGGCGAGGCATCGCCACCCGCTACGACAAGACCGCCCAGTCCTATCAAGCGGCCGTCACCCTCGCATCACTCCTGATGTGGGCGTGACATTTGACGACAGAACCTAGGACGGCATGCGGGACTCCGGGCCACGGCGGAGGGGGCCTGTGAGACCCCGACGGGCCCGGGCGCCCGTACCGGCACGGGCGGGGGCCGGAGCGGTGCTCCGCTGGAGTACGGATACGACACGTCTTTCCGGAAGGACTCCCCCACGGCCAAGTCCCTGATCGTCATCACCGGCGCCGGCTCCGGCAGCGGCGCCGTGACGGCGCGCCTGTTCTCCGCGCGGGGTCCTCCGCTGCTGCTCTTCGCCCGTCGGCGAGAGAGGCTGGAGGGCCCCCACGTCACGGTCCGGGAGATCGTGCTGGCCGTCACCGGGCAGGTGGCCTGACCGGTGCGGGCCGCCGGGCTCGGGCGTGCTCCCCCGCCCCGGCGGCAGCCGCGCCCACGGCGGCCGGGTCCGGTCCGGGTTCCGGAGTGCTTCAGCGGACCCAGGTGTCGGTCAGGGAACGGACGGCGGAACCGTCGAGGTCGGCGAGGGTGGTGGCGACGAAGTCGCGGGCCCACTGCGAGGTCTGGATCCGGAACGGCGGGCGGTCGGCGCTCAGGGCGTCGATGATCGGGGCGGCGGCCTCGTCCGGGCTCTGGGCGTTGCCGAAGGACTGCTGGGTGCGGGCGATGTACGCCTGGAGGGCCTGGGCGTAGGGCCCGCTCTCGGCGAGCATCGCGGGAACGTCGAGGCCGAGGTTGGCGACGAACTCGCTGGCGACGGCGCCGGGTTCGATCACGGTGACGTCGACGCCGACGGTGGCGGCGACCGGGGAGAGGGACTGCATGAAGCCCTCGACGGCGAACTTGGCCGCGCAGTAAGCCTCGTTGAATGGCTGGCCCACCGCGCCGCCGACACTGCTGACCGTGATCACCCGGCCCCGCGTGGCCCGCAGGTGCGGCAGGACGGCCCGGGTCATCGCCACCACGCCGAAGAAGTTGACCTCCATCGCGGCACGGACATCGTCCAGGCTGCTCTGTTCGATGGTGCCGACCTGGGCGGCTCCGGCGTTGTTGATCAGAGCGTCCAGACCGCCGTACTCGGCGACGACCTCGTGCAGGCAGGCGGCGATGCTCTCCGGGTCGGTCACGTCCAGGCGCTTGACCTGGATGCGGTCGGCCACGTCCGCCTCGGCAGCGGCCTCGCGCAGGGCGTTGGCCTTCCTGGTGTCGCGCATGGTCGCGATGGTCGTCCAGCCGGCCCGAGCCGCGCCGACGGCGGCGGCCAGGCCGATACCGGAGGATGTGCCGGTGATCAGGACGGTCTTCGGGGAGGTCATACGGGTCTTCCTCAGCTGGGGAGCGTGACGGGCCGCGCCCGTAACCGGGGAGTTCCCCGGTTCGCCTCGAACGGTAAGCGGGGAACTCCCCGGTTGTCCAGTTAGACTGGTCCCGGACGAAGGGAGCACACGTGACCGCCCAGCCCAACGTGCTGCGCGCCGATGCCCGGCGCAACCGGGAGCGCATCCTCGAAGCAGCAGTCCGCTCCTTCTCCGAGAGGGGCGCGGACGTCGCGATCGACACGATCGCCAAGGCGGCGGGCGTCGGCTCGGCCACGCTCTACCGCCACTTCCCCACTCGTGAGGCACTGGTCGAGGCGGCCTACCGCAACGAGCTGGCCCGGGTCTGCGACAGCGCCGCCGACCTGCTGGCCGGCCACCCGCCGGACCGGGCGCTGCGGCTGTGGATGGACAGGTTCATCGACTACCTGGCCGCCAAGCACGGCATGGCGGACGCCCTGCGGGCCGCAGTCGCCACCGGCGCCGACCCCTTCGCCGAGACCCTCGACAGGCTCGGCACCGCCATCAGCACCCTGCTGCACGCGGGCGCCGATGCCGGTCTCCTGCGCTCCGACATCGACCCCCTCGACGTCGGCTTCAGCCTTTCCGGCCTCGCACTGGTGACGAGCGCTCCCGGCCACCGCGAACGCGCCGGCCGCCTCCTCGACCTGCTCCTCGACGGCCTCCGCCACACGGCGCCCCGACCCACGCCGACCCCGTGACCCGCAGGATCTGCGCGACATCCTCCGGCTACATCCTGACCAAGCGGTGGAGCGCCGGCATCGACGTGCTCGCCTCGACCGCCTGGCAGCTCACCGCCGGAGGGCTGTTCCTGCTACCGGTCGCCGCAGCCGTGGAGGGACCTCCGCCCGCACTCTCCACGCCGGCGCTCCTCGCGTTCGGCTACGTCACCTTCGTCGCCACCGCGCTGGCCTTCGCCGCCTGGTTCACCGGGCTACGGCACCTGCCCGCGGGGACCGTGGGTCTGGTCGGACTGCTCAACCCCGTCACGGGCGTACTGCTCGGCACGGCAGTGGCCGGAGAGGTGTTGACGGCCCAGCAGTCGTGCGGGCTGGCACTCGTCCTGGTCGGAGTCGTCCTGGGACGGCCCACACGCGCGGGACGACGCGATGGCAGCCGGACCCCTCACCGGCCTGCACCCGACGAGCGCCTCGCCCGCGAGCCCTCCGCCTGCGATCCGCTGTGAGGACCAGGAGCATGGGAGCAGGGAGCGGCGCCGATGCCCTACGGGGGCGAGTGAGTAGACGGGGGGCTGTGACGGCCCCGGCCCCACGCTTTCGCCCGGCTTCCACACGGGAGAGAAAAGGGCCCGGCGAGACGATGGGAGATCGCATACGCGCCCCCCGTCTACCGCCGGGGACGCCAACACGCCTTCAGAATATGGGTGGTTGTCTCTCGGAGAGGCAGATTGCTCGAATGCGTCGCGAATCCGTCGGCCACGGTGCCGGTGGGTGCCGAGTCCCCCGGAGGTCGATGCCAGGACAGCCCATAGGCTGGCGCGGTGACTGATGAGCAGGAGCATGAGCGGGTGCGGCCGTCGGGAGTGTGGGCCACGGCGGTGGGGGTGGCCAGGGTGCGGGCGCTGGAGACCGAGCGGGAGAACGCGCTGTTCCGCGACCCGCTGGCACAGGCGTTCGCCACGGCCGGTGGTCTGGGTCCGGGTGCCCTCTCGTCGCCGCCGCCCGGGGACGAGGCCGCGCGACGCCGTCGGCTGGGCGTGGCGTTCTCCATCGTCATCAGGACGAAGTTCCTCGACGATCTGCTGCGGCATGCCGTCGCGTCCGCGATCCGGCAGGTCGTGCTGCTCGGCGCCGGGATGGACAGCCGGGCCTTCCGGATGAACTGGCCCGCGGGCACCCGGCTGTTCGAGGTCGACACCGCCGAACCGCTGGACTTCAAGGCTTCGGTGCTGCGCCAGGAGCGGGCCGTCGCGCGCTGCGAGCGGATCACCGTCCCGGTGGATCTGCGGGCGGACTGGCCGGGCGCGCTGACCGGCGCGGGGCACGACCCGGCGGTGCCGACCGTGTGGATCGCTGAGGGGCTGCTGATCTATCTGCCCGAGGACGCGGTGGAGTTGCTGCCGGCCCGGATCAGCGCGCGGTCGGCGGCGGGCAGCCGGATGGGGCTGACCTTGGGCTCGCGCGGCGTGATCGAGCGCTTCGGCCCGGACGCCACGCCGGGATCGGCGGCGTCCATGTGGGTCTCGGAGATGCCCGACGATCCGGTGGGCTGGCTGGCCGGGCACGGTTGGGAGGCCGACAGCCACACCCTGCGCGAGCGCGCCGCCGCCTACGGCCGCCCCATCAGCACCCCGCCGCAGCGCGAGGAGCGCCCGGGTGGACTGATCTCGGCGGTCCGCCGGTAGATCCGATGGGCAGCGCCTTCGTGACGAGGACGGCCGAGAGCCGTTATTTCCCGACGAGTTCGCGCACCGCCCCCAAATGACCGCTGTGACAGGCGGCTTCAGTGAGCACACAGGTGAGGAGTGCCGCCGTGGAGTCGAGGAGGGCGTGATCGTCGGCGAGGCCCCCCGTCCGGCGGTCCACGGCGCCGAACTCGCCCACGCGAGAGCGGGCCCCAGGGGCGCGACGCGTCGTGGGGTTCGGCCGCGGATTCCGGACCGGCGACCAGCCGTGGCTCCGCCGGCCTGGTGCGCGCCGCTCGGCGCGGCCGACCGGGCCGAGCTGTCAGGGGTGGGGGCGCTCCGTCCGCCGCGAGGGCGAGCGTCCCGGCGGCCGGTGGACGAGGCGGGGAACAGGCCCCGCGCGTGCTGCCGGGACCTCCGCAGTTCGTACCCCGCCAGCATCCGGTCGCGCCGCGGTCGGGGCAACATCGAGATACTTCAGTGGATCGAGGGGCGTACACGCGCGTCACGCCGTACGCGGAAGCCGTACCGTCTGCGCGGGGCGACCGCGACGGTCAGGTGACTCGGCCGAGCCGTGGGCCGCCCCGGTCGCGCAGGCGTCTGAAGAAGGCCAGGACGCCCGCGGAGCCGCCGGCCCAGGTGGCGCTCGGCCCGGCGAGCCCGGTGTCCGGGAACACGGGCCGGAGCCAAGTGCCGCCGCTGCGGCTCAGGATGAGCAGGGCGGTGGTCTCGGCCGCGTCCCAGAACTCCTCGGACCCGGACGCCTCCGCGACATCCACCATCAGCTCACCCACTCCGGCCAGCCCGCAGCACTGCGTGACCAGCGGCATCCGGGGTGCCAGTGCGGCGCAGGCGCGTGCGGCCCGCCGGGCCGGGCCGAGGTAACCGGGTTCATCGAGGCGTTCGGCGGCCCGGACGAGTACGGTCCCGATGCCGGCCAGGCCCCGGCACCACGAGCCGTAGCGGCGTGTCGCTCCTGGCCCGGTGGCCGCCGCGATGATGACCGGTGTCACGGCGGCCAGGTGCGCGGCGGCCCGCTCGGAGCGGCTGATCGCGTCCTTGCCCCCGGTCACGCCGCCGTATTCGAGGAGGAAGCAGGCGACGCCCGCCTCGCCGTGGGCGATGCCCTCGTGGAGCGCGGCGCGGCCGGCGGTGTCCGGGCCGGCCGGGGTCAGCCGGGCGGTGCCCGAGGCCAGCATCCGCTCGCAGTCGGCGGCGACGGCGAGGTGCCGGTGTGCGGCCTGCGGGCGACCGGCCCGGTGGGCGTGGCGGGCCAGCAGCAGCCGGCCGAGTCCGGTCCCGGCGGCGCCCGCGATCAGGTCCGCCTCCGGCGGTCCGCCGTCCGGTGCGCGGTCCGGCAGCGCGGGGTGCCCGGGCCGCGCTTCTTCGTACGTCCCCGCCACTTCTGCTGTCAACTGGGCTTGGGCGAGGAAGAGTTCGACGCCCGTGCGCCCCGTGTAGAAGGCGGGTGGGAGGTTCCTGGACTGTTCCGCGGTCCATCGCGCCAGCGCGGTGACGGCCGGACGCACGCGGGGCCGGTGCAGGTGGTGGAGGAGTTCCAGGCCCAGGCCCGAGCTGCCGCCGTAGACGTCGATCGAGGTGGGGACGTTCAGTCGGGCGGCTCGTTCCGGGTCCGCGATCGCGTGCGCTTCATCGACGCAGAACGCGGTCGTGTGCTCGATGATCTCGTCCAGCAGGTCGTTGTCGATCCGGGGCGGCGGGGGCCGGCGCGTGGCCCCGGCCGTCTCCGCAGTGCCCGTGCGCAGGCGGTCGGCGGTGGCGGTCCGTACGGCAGGGTCGAGGCTCAGGAGACCGGAGATCGACGACCGGATCTCCCGGTGGGCGCGTCCGGGCAGGACCCATGCCAGGCAGGCCAGCGTCCGGTCCCGGTTGACCGCGTGGTCGCTGTCGACGATCACCGGGTCCATGCCGGTGGCGGCGAAGAAGAGGGTCGCGCCGAGGGCGTAGTGGTCGTCGGCCGGGGTGGCCGGGCCGGTCGTCCGCAGGACCGGCGCGCTGTAACCGGGGGTCGCGCCGCCCGGGCCGGTGCCGTCCCGCTCGCTGATCCCGAAGTCGATCAGGTGGCAGTGGCCGGGGCCGGCGGCGTCGAGCACGACGTTGTCGGGCTTGAGATCGCGCACCACCACGTTCCGGCCGTGGATCGCGTCCAGGACGCGCAGAAGCCGGGAGGCAAGGGCGGACAGGCTGCGCTCCGGCCGGGTGCCGTCGTCACGGTACGGGCCGTCGCGCAGCACCTCCCGGCGCAGGTTCCGGTCGCCGCAGGTGGTCATCACCAGGTACTCGTCCGACTGGTGGGCGAAGTAGTCCAGTGCGCGGGGCACGCCCGCGACGCCGTCGAGGGCGGTGAGGACCGCGTGTTCGTTGCGCAGCCGGTGGCGGGCGTCCGTGCCGGATTCGTCCTCGCCCACGAAGGCCCTCGCCTGTTTCACCACCACCGGCTGCCCGAGAGCGTGGTCGACCGCGCGGTAGACGTTGCCCTGGGGCGCGCGCGTGATGCCTGCGGTGACGGTGTAGCGTCCGCCGCCGAAGTGGGGCGCGGACGGCTCGTCGCCGGGTGCGGAGCCGCTCGCGAAGGGGTCGTCGGCCCAGGGCGGGCACCGGTAGCGGCCGACGGCCAGGCCGTCGAACATCCGGCCGTCCGGACCGGTCATGACGGATTCGAGCCGCCCGCTCCGGCCGGTCCGGTAGTCGCCGGTGAAGGGGCCGTAGCGGTAGTAGACGGGTGCCCGCGGATCGACCCGCCGGTCGCTGACGACGCGCGGGCCCTCCCGGTCGCGCAGTACGGCGGCGAGTTCCCGGGCGACGTGGACCACCGTGTCGGCCGGGCAGTAGACGGTGATGGCCTTGCCGACGGCTCCGGCGCTCACCACCCCGGAGTTGAGGCGGCGCAGGGTCTCGGGATCGCGGGCGAACTTCGCGTGGCAGACGTGCCGGGACAGCACCGGCAGAACGAGCGCGGTCACGGTGCCGAGGTCGCCGGGACGCGCCGAGACATGCAGTTTCCAGCCGTGTTCCATCGCCGGCATCCGTGGATCGTTCAGGTACGCCCACGTCTCGTCGGACCAGCCGTCGCGGCCGGCGATGGAGACGGCCACCGCTACGAGTTCAGGTCACAGGAGAAGCGGGTGGTGGCGGTCACCCAGGGGTCGGAGAGGCAGGCCGTGGGCTCGCGGTCGCCACGGTCGTCGTCCTCGAACACGATCGCCTCGTCGTCGATCTCCAGCGGACCCGCGTCGCGGAATCCGTCGGCTTGAAGAAGATCCGGCACGGCTACGGGCATGTGACGCCTCCATGGTGTGTCGTGCGCTGAGGGACAGGCAACGGCCGGGACGGGACGCTGGACCCGCCGGGCCGGGACTCGCCGCACAAAGGTATGGAGGGGCAGACGCGCTGACAAGAGGTCAGATCACCCGGTGGGGCCGGATGGTCCGCCGTCGGCGGGACGGACGCGGGGATACGGAAGGGGAACGATGGACTCCCCCTTCGCCAAGCACGCGCGCCCGGGTCGTGGTCCCGGCACGCGTGTCATGTCACGGGCCCGGAGAGCCGCCGGCCCGCTCCGCCGTCGTGGGAGCGGGGACGACGCGGTCGCCGTCCCCGCCAAGTACCGGACTGGACACGTCTCGTTCGGTCCGGAGGTTCAGGCGTGGAACGCGTGCGTCCGGCGGGCGTGGCGCTTCTTGCGGAACCTCCGGTGGGTCGCGGTGCGGGCGCCGGGGTCGCGCCCGGCGTTCTTTGTTCTGGGCCACGCCGGCCATCGGGTGCCGGGGGCGCCATGGCCGTTCCCCGGCCATGGCGCCCCCGGCAGTGGGCCGCTCCCCTGGTCGGCCATGGCGAGCCACGTCCGGCCGTGGCTCGCCGAACCGCTGCGCCGCACGGCCTCCCGGGCCGGAAGGTTTTCTTCAGGCCCGCCGTCCACGGGCGGCGGGCGCCGGCGCCCATGCGGCCAGTGCTCGGAGGAGCGCGTTCCGCCCTCGGTCGGGCACCGTCCACAGTGTCTGGCCCCGCACGCCCCACTGTTCCAGCAGGGCGTTGGCCGCCAGGAAGCCGCTCGTGGCCGCCCGTTCCATGAGGGCCACGGGCAGCCCGGTGCGGACCAGGTCACCGGCCACGACCACGCGCGGGTGCGGAGTGCGGACGGTGGGCCGGTCGCGGTAGCCGCCCACCGGGAAGAGGGGGCAGTCCTCGTGCCACTCGTGACGGGCGTCGAGAACGATAGCCGGGCCGGTCTCGGGATAGACGCGGTGCAGTTGGGCGAGGAGGCGCTTGTGTTCGACGTCCCGGACGGCCCCGGGCGGTACGGCGTAGGCGTGCAGTTCGACGACGGAACCCCCGGTACGCCCACTCCAGCGGGCCGCCTCCTCCTCGTAGCGTTCCAGCACGCTGATGTTGTCGAGCGTGCCGAAACCGCTGGTGCCGAGGAACGCGGGCCGGTCGGGTGCGACGGGCCGGTCCAGCCACAGCCGGCTGACCAGGAAGGGCGGGGCGGTGCGCAGTCGTCCGATCCGCTCGCGCCAGGGCGCGTCCCCCAGTTGGCCGCACCCCTCGACCAGCGAGCGCAGCCCCGTGCTGTCCAGGGCGAGGACGACGCCGTCGAAGCGGCGCTCGTCCCCGTCGCAGGCGACCACGAGACCGCCGTCCGCGACGGGCGCGATGTGCTGGACGGACGTACCGGTGCGGACCTCGGCGCGGTGCCGGGTCAGGTAGGCGGCGAGCGGCTCCCACAGGGCGGCCGGGAAGGAGGCCCGGGGCACGTCGAACAGCAGCCCTTCGGCGGAACCCAGGAAGTAGATGTGGAACATGAGCGCCATCTCGGCCGCCGACAGTTCCCGTGGATCGGCGAAGAAACTTCGGGAGAACACCTCGAAGGCGAGGTGCCGGGCGCTGTCCGGGAAGCGCACCGCGTCCAGGAAGTCATGGGCGCTGGTGTCGTCCAGCCGGTCGTACACCTCGGGCACGCGTACGTCGAGCAGGGGCAGGGCCGCCAGCGGGTTCATGGCGCGCAGGTCCGTCGGCCGGAAGGAGGGGCTGAGCGCCACGAAGCCCATCGCGCTGAGCGGCGGGGTGCGCGGGACGTGCCGGAAGCTGTCGCGCAGTCCGTCGGCGTGCAGCAGCGGGTAGTCCGCGAGGGCGGTGAGCCGCTTCAGCGCGGGATCCGTCCGGCGCAGCAGCCCGCGCAGGTTGTAGTACTGGCGGAAGAAGGCGTGGAAGCCGCGGCTCATGGTCGCCGGGGAGCCGTCGTACAGCCGGGTCGGCCAGCCGCCGACCCGCCCGCCGAGGTAGGACCGCCTCTCGTACACGGTGACCGCCACCCCGCGCTCGGCGAGCACGGTGGCGGCGGCCAGGCCGGCGATGCCCGCGCCGACCACCGCCACCGACGGCGGCTCTTCCCGGACCCGGGGGGCGCCGGGCGGGGCCGGCAGAATCCGGGCCCGCCGGTCGCGGCCCCGGCGCGCGACGCCCTGGCGCGGGGCCCTCATCCTCGCGCCCCGTGGCCGTGCGGCCGCCGCGCGACGAAGGTGTGGGCGATGCCCGTCTGCCAGCCCGTCAGCGGCAGCGTGCGCACCTGGTCGAACCCGGCCGTGCCGAGCCGGTGCGCGAAGCGCTCGGCGGTGTCGAACTCCACGACGCTGCGCCACAGATGGCGGTAGAGCCGCCCGTCCCCCAGCACGGTGGCCGCGGGCTGTACGACACCCCGGCACACCAGCGTCCACACCGCGCGGTCGACGCGCCGCCCGCTGAGCGTGTACTCGTGCGCGCAGAGCCGGCCACCGGGGCGCAACAGGCCGCGCACGGCGGCGAGTACGGCGTCGGGATCGGTGACGTTGCGCAGGACGTAGGCGGCGAACACCGCGTCGAAGGGGCCGCTCACCCCGGCCTCGGCCAGGCGTTCGGCGGGTGCGTGGACGAAGGTCACCCCGTCCGCCCACGGTTTGGCCGCGGCCCGCCCGAGCATGCCGGCCGAGGCGTCGACGGCCGTGATGTCGGCGGCGGGGAGGACGGAGCGCAGCGCCGCGGTGGACGCCCCGGTGCCGCAGCCGAGGTCGAGCAGGCGCAGCCCCTGCCCCTGTCCGGGCAGACCGAGCCGGCGCGCCGAGCGGCGCAGGTGGGCGTGGTAGCCGGGGTTGGCGGCCACGAGGGTGTCGTAGCTGCGGGAGGCGTGGTCGAAGGCGGCGGCGAGGCGTTCGTCGCGCAGCAGCGTCATGGGTTCTCCGTCGGGGGAAGGTGCGGGGGGTGGGGGTCCGGCGGGGTGGCGGGAGGGGGCGGCGGGCGCGGTGGTGCGGGCAGGTCGAAGGAGCGGCGGGGCAGGTGGGGCAGTTCCAGGGCGGAGCGCAGCATCGGCCCCACGGGGGCGTGCAGGCCGATGGCCAGATCCTCGTGCAGGCGGGTGTCTCCGTCGAGGAAGCGCAGCAGGCGTGCCATGGGCACGCGGGCGAACAGGCGGCTGAACAGTTCCGGGCCGTCGGCCCGGCCGCTGTCCAAGGCGCGCAGCAGGACGGCGTCCATGGCCCGGGACCGCGCCGAGTGGGCGGCGGGGGGCAGCGGCCAGTGTCCGCGGCGCAGTGCGTCGGCGACGGCCCTGGTCTGGCGTTGGAGTCCGGCGAAGGTGTAGCCGGTGGCGGGCCGGGTCGCGCCGCCGGCGGCACCGATGCGGAAGACGCGGGCCCCGGTCTGCCGGGGTACCGGCGCGTCGGTCATCGGGATGAGGCCGGTCTCGGTGGCCAGGACGAGCCGTTCGCCGAGCCGCAGGACCTCGTCGGCATAGTGTCCTACGGCAGCCTCGTACCGGTCGGGAGTGAGGGAACGCCTGGAGAACTCGGTGTACTCCACCAGCGCCTCGCACGGGCCGGTCGGCAGGACGTAGCCGAAGGACAGGCCGTGCTCCGGTTGCGGGGTGCGGAAGTCCATCAGTTCCACGGCGGACGGATCGAACACGGGCCGGGCGGTGCGCACGAACCAGCCGTGGAAGTGCTGGAGCAGGGTGGTGCGGGCGGCCGGCAGGCTGCCCGGGGGGCGGGAGTCGAACACGAAGCGGGCGCTCAGCACATGCTCGCGTCCGCCGGGGTCCCTCAGGTGGACGTGTGCTCCGCCGCGTACGTCCTCCACCGTCTCGACGGTCGCTTCGAGCCGCCGCACGTTGGGGCTGCGGTCCAGGTCCCGGTGGACGAGGCGCTCGAAGTCGTCGGACCGGATCATGCGGTACCGCAGCGGGGCGATGTCCTCCTCGACCGGGGCGCCGGTGCGCGGGCGCACTCTGAGCCGCTGCCACTCGGCCCGCACCGCGGCGTCGAACCGCCCGGGCCCGGCCGTCCAGTAGCACCAGGTCCGCGGTGGTGGCCGCAACGGGCCGGGCGGCGCGTCCACCAGGACGACGGACGGTGTGCGCAGGCCGGGAACGCCTCCGGCGAGCCGGTGGGCCAGCGACAGCCCGGCGGCGCCCGCTCCCACGACGGCCACGTCGGTGTCCGGCACGGTGTCTCCCTTCCTCGGATTCCTGCCTTCCGTCTCGGCAGCGACGCGCGGTGCCGGTGGTCCATTGCGGCGACGGACCGCGCCGGCGGTCCGGGGAGCACGGCGGCCCGGTCCGCGAACGCACGGACCCTGTTCTTCCGGATTGTGTACCCCGGCGGATGCAGGACACCGCCCGCGGCGAGCGGCTGAGCCCGAGTCAGGGCACCGTGGTGCAGGGGGGATCCCGGTGCCGCCGCGATCAGGTGGGGTGTTCGCGCATCCGACCGTGCCGCCCGCACCGAAGCACACGGGTGACGGGACCGACGGACGACGACACGACGGAGGGAACCTGGATGCGTCCCACCCACGCGAAGGACCACCCCGCGACCGCGCCGCCCCGACCGGTGGCGGCGGTCTCCGGGGCGTCGCTTCCGTGCAGGCCACCGGCCTGCGGCGGCCGGGAGCGGTACGACGAGGAGGCGTACGCCGTGGCAGGCGCGCCGTTCTTCGCCGGCGCCGCCGAGGTGCGCGAGGCCGATGCCGACGTGCCGGGTGCCGTCGGCCGGACACTCGACGGCGTGCTGGCGGAGCGCCTGCGCCGGGCCCGGTCGGCCGATCCCCTCTTCGCCGAGGAACTGGCCGAACGGGTGGCGCGCTTCACTCTCAAGGGTGGCAAACGCACACGCGCTCAACTGGTGTGGTGGGCGGTGCGGGCATGCGCCGGCCGGGACCCGGTGGCCGCGGCGGCCGCCCTGCGCATCGGAAGCGCCCTCGAACTGCTGCAGACGTGCGCGCTCGTCCACGACGACGTGATGGACCGGGCGGTAGTCCGGCGCGGCCGGCCCGCGCTGCACGTGGACCTGGCCGGGGGGCACGCCGGGCGGGTGGGTGACGAGCGGGCCGAGCGGTTCGGGCAGTCGGCGGCGGTCCTCGCCGGGGACCTGGCGCTGGCCTGGGCCGACGACCTGGTCGCGGAGACGCCGCTGCCGTCCCGGACGGCGATGGTGGTGCGACGGTTGTGGAGCGACATGCGCACGGAGATGGTCGCGGGCCAGTACCTGGATGTGCGGGGCCAGATCGCGGCGGCGTGGTCGCTGCCCCGGGTGCGGCGGGCGGCCTGCCTGAAGAGCGCCTTGTACTCGGTGGGGCGGCCGCTCGCCCTGGGTGCGGCAGCGGCGGGCGCCGACGACGTGACCGCGCGCCGGCTGGGGGACGCGGGCCGCTGTGTCGGCATGGCGTTCCAGCTGCGGGACGACGTGGACGACGTCTTCGGCGATCCGCGGGAGACCGGCAAGGCGTGCGGTGGCGACATCCGGGAGGGCAAGCCCACCTCTCTTCTCGCGGTCGCCCGCGCGCGGGCCGAGGCGGCGGGTGACGGCGCCGCGCTGGCCGTTCTGGAGCGGTGGCTCGGCGACCCGGCACTCACCGGCCGCGGCCTTGAGCAGGTACGGGACGTGCTGGTCGGAACGGGCGCGCGCGACGCCGTGGAAAGCAGGATCGACCGGCTCGCCGCGCGGGGGCTGTGGCACTTCGACCGTGCGGCGCTGGACACGGAGGGCTCCGGTCCGCTGCGCGCCCTGCTGCTCGCGACGGCGGGGGCGCGGCCGGACGGCACGGGGGCAGACGGCGCCCGAGCAGATGGGGCGCGGGTCAATGGGGCGCGGACGAACGGGGCTCGGGCAGGTGGGGCGCAGACGAGGGAAGCGCCGCTGGACGGGGCACGGACGAGCGACGCGCGGGCGGACAGCGCGCGGACAGATGGCGCGCGGACGAACGAGGCGCCGCCGCCGGATTGCGCGGGGACGGACGAGGCACCGCCGCACGAGGCACGAACGAACGGCACGCAGGTGGACGGCGCTCGGGTGAACGAGGCGCGGGCAGGTGAGGCGCAGACGAACGAAGCGCCGCCGGACGGGGCACGGACGAACAACGCGCGGTCGGACGGGACTCGGGCAGACGGCACGCGGGCAGACGGCGCGCGGGTCAACGACGCGCGGGCGAACGGGGTCCGGGCGGACGCGGTGCCGCCGGACGGGGACGCCGTACGCCCGTGGCCCGCGCCCAGCCCGTACGGGCATCCTGTTCGCGGCGGCGCGGGGAGCGGCCGGTGACCCGCGCTCTGCCCGGTCCCACGGACCACGTGGTGGTCGTCGGCGCCGGGCTGGCCGGGCTGTCGGCGGCGTTGCATCTGCTGGGCGCCGGGCGGCGGGTCACCGTCGTCGAGCGCGAGGAACTGCCGGGAGGCAGAGCCGGGCGCCTCGACCTGGCCGGATACCGGATCGACACCGGGCCCACCGTGCTGACCATGCCCGAGCTGGCCGACGAGGCGTTCGCCGCCGTCGGCGACAGCCTGCGCGAGCGGGTCGACCTCGTCCCCCTTCATCCCGCCTACCGGGCCTGCTTCGCGGACGGCAGCACGCTCGACGTGCACACGGGCGCGGACGCGATGGCCGCCGAGGTGGAGCGGTTCGCCGGGGCCGCCGAGGCGGCGGGGTACCGCCGGCTTCGCGACTGGCTCCAGCGCCTGTACCGGGTCCAGATGCGACGCTTCATCGACACCAACTTCGACTCGCCCCTGGGTCTGCTCAACGCCGACCTCGCCCGGCTGGCGGCGCTGGGCGGCTTCGGCCGGCTGGACGCCCGGATCGGCCGCTTCCTGAGCGACGAACGGCTGCGCCGGGTCTTCTCCTTCCAGGCCCTGTACGCGGGTGTGCCCCCGGCGCGGGCGCTGGCCGCCTACGCGGTCATCTCCTACATGGACACGGTCGCCGGCGTGTACTTCCCCCGGGGCGGCATGCACGCGCTGCCGCGGGCGATGGCGCAGGCGGCCGCCGAGGCGGGCGCCGAGCTGTGCTTCGGGCAGCGGGTGACCCGGCTGGAGCGGTCGGGCGAACGGGTCACCGCCGTCGTCACCGACACCGGCCGCATTCCGTGCGACGCGGTCGTCCTCACCCCGGACCTGCCCGTCGCCTACCGTCTGCTCGGCCGCCGGCCGCGCAGACCGCTCGGGCTGCGGCACTCGCCCTCCGCGGTCGTGCTGCACGCCGGCACGGACCGCACCTGGCCCCAACTCGCCCACCACACCATCTCGTTCGGCGCGGCGTGGCACTCCACGTTCGACGAACTCACCCGCTCCGGCGATCTGATGAGCGACCCGTCACTGCTGGTCACCCGCCCCACCGCCACGGACCCCGGCCTCGCGCCGCCGGGCCGCCATCTGCATTACGTCCTCGCCCCCTGCCCCAACACCGACATCGGCCCGGACGCGGCGGCCTGGTCCGATCTGGGACCGCGCTACCGGGACATCCTGCTGCGGGAGCTGGAGCGACGCGGGCTGGCCGGGTTCGAAGCCGCCATCGAGGCGGAATGCCTGGTCACCCCGGCCGACTGGCACGCTCTGGGGCACGCGGCCGGCACCCCTTTCTCCGCCGCCCACACCTTCACGCAGACCGGCCCGTTCCGGCCGCGCAACACGGTGCGCGGCACACAGAACGCGGTCCTGGCCGGCTGCGGCACCACCCCCGGCGTCGGTGTGCCGACCGTGCTGCTGTCCGGGAAGCTCGCCGCGGCCCGCGTCACGGGCGTCCCACCGCGTCGAGGCACTCGCGCGCGTCCCCCGGCGGCCCCCGCCCGCGCCGACCGGACGGACGCCCCAGCCCCTACGGCGTCCCCGACGGCGTCCGGGACCCCGGCTGTCGCGGGGCAGCCCGAAGCGCCGGGGGGCCTCCTGGCCGCCCCCACGAACGAAGGCAGGACGGGATGACCGATCGAGAACTGGCCGCGGCGGGGATCAGCGACCCGGGGCTCCGCGCGGCCTACCGCCACTGCCGCGCCCTCAACGCCCGGCACGGCAGGACGTACTTCCTCGCCACCCGGCTGCTGCCCGTCGAACGCCGGTCCGCCGTGCACGCCCTGTACGGCTTCGCCCGCTGGGCCGATGACATCGTCGACTGCCCCGCCCCCGGGGCCGGAGCCGAGGCGTGCGCGGGGGCGCTGGCGCGGCTCCAGGCGGAACTGGAGGAGGGGCTGCGACGGGGCGGCAGCGGCGAGCCCGTGGTGCACGCGCTCGCCGACACCGCCCGCCGCTACGGCATCGACCACGCCCATTTCCGGGACTTCATGACCGCTATGCGCTCCGACCTGGTCGTGACGTCCTACCCCACCTACTCCGATCTGCGCGCGTACACACACGGCTCCGCGGCGGTGATCGGGCTCGAGATGCTGCCGGTGCTGGGCACGGTGGTGCCACGGGAGGAAGCCGCGCCGTACGCCGCGGCGCTCGGCGTCGCCTTCCAGCTCAGCAACTTCCTGCGGGACGTCGGCGAGGACCTGGACCGCGGGCGCGTGTACCTGCCCGGCGATCTGCTCGCCGGGCACGGCGTCGACCGGGAACTGCTGGCGTGGAGCCGCGCGGAGGGGCGCCCGGACCGCCGGATCACCGCCGCGCTCCGGGAGTTCGAGGCGCTGACCCGTGGCGTCTACCGGTCGGCGGTCCCCGGGATCGGGCTGCTCGACCCGGTGGCACGGCCCTGCATCCGTACGGCCGCCGTCCTGTACGGGGGCATCCTCGACGCCGTGGCCCGCGACGGCTACACCGTGCTGCACCGGCGGTCGGTGGTGGGGCGGCGGCGCAGAGCGGTGGTCGCCGCGGACGGGCTCGCCCGGGTGGTGACGGCCCGGCTGCGGGCGCGCAGCGGTCCCGTGCGCCGGCCGGGGGGCGGTGCCCGCCTGCCCGTGGCGGCCCGGGCGACGGCCGTCCGCCCCGCCGGGGAGGCCGCGTGAAGCGCCGTCACCTGCCGCTGTCGTGGCGCCGCGACGCCGTGCCGTGGGAACGGCAGCGAGCCACCTGGCGCGAGGCACGGCCCGCGGTGATCGCCGGGGCGTTGAAGCGGGCGGGGGCCCGGCCGTCCGGGAACTGGTACGTCGTCGGCGCCTCACGTGCCCTGCGCGGGGACGGCAAGCTCGCGCTGAGCGTGGCAGGGCACGAGGTCGTGGTGTGGCGGGGGCCCGACGGACGCCCCGTCGGCGGTCCCGGGATCTGCCCGCACCTCGGAGCACCGCTGCGGGACAGCCCGGTGCGCTGCGGCAGGCTGGTGTGCCACTGGCACGGGCTGGCCCTGAACGGGGGCCCGGACGCGGGCTGGTCCCCGCTGCCGGTGCACGACGACGGGGTACTGGTGTGGCTGCGCCTGGACGCGGTGGGCGGCGAGGAGCCGTGGGACGCGCCGGTCGTTCCGCGCCGTCCCGAGCCCGCGCGCGCCGTCACGGCCGTCTACACGGGCACGGGAGTCTGCGAGCCCGAGGACGTGGTGGCCAACCGGCTCGACCCGTGGCACGGGGCATGGTTCCATCCCTACGCGTTCGCCGACCTGACGGTGGTGGACGCGCCCGAGGGACCGCTCGGCGCGGACGGCGACGGCTCGGACGCCCTGACCGTCGACGTGTCCTTCAAAGCGGCGGGCCGACTGGTCGTGCCGGTCCGCGCCGTCTTCACCGCGCCCGGACCACGTACGGTCGTCATGCGCATCACACGTGGCGAGGGCGTCGGCTCCGTCGTGGAGACCCATGCCACGCCGCTGGGCCCGGACGAAGCCGGCCGGCCCCGCACCGCCGTGACCGAGGCGGTGGTCGCCGCGTCGGACCGACCGGGGTTCGCGGCCGCCCGCCGTGCCGCACCGCTGCTGCGTCCCCTGATGCGCGCCGCGGCCGCGCGGCTGTGGCGTGACGACCTGGCCTACGCGGAGCGCCGCTGGCAGCTGCGCGCCACGGGGCGCTTCCCGGGCTGAACGGCACGCGGGCCCGGCCGCCTGGGGACCGGCCGTCGTACCGGCCTCTCTCGCCGCGCGCTCCTCACCGGCCGGCGCGGGTCCGCGGCATGGGAGACGTCCGCTTCGCGGCGGTCCCCGGTGAGGGGCGCTCGATCGGGGCCGGCGCGTCGTCGGCGAGGACGTCGGGTTCGGGAATCCTTGGCGGGACAGCCGGAGCATCGCGGCGATCCGCCGCTCCACCGCTTCCGTGACGGCCGGGTCGATCGGGGACTGCCGGGCGGCCTGGGCGGTCCGCCTCGATCGCGCGGCGG
Organism: Streptomyces sp. SUK 48; assembly: GCF_009650765.1. Lineage (NCBI taxonomy): Bacteria > Bacillati > Actinomycetota > Actinomycetes > Kitasatosporales > Streptomycetaceae > Streptomyces > Streptomyces sp. SUK 48. The sequence continues at coordinate 136,571 of NZ_CP045740.1, forward strand.
TAGCCGTCCGGCACGGTGCGGCGTGTCACGGGCGCGGCGGGCGACGCGGCGCTCACGAAGCCACTTCCGCAGGTGGTCGTCGCCGTAGCCCTTGTCCGCATGAAGCCTGGCCGGGCGCCGCCGATGTGATCCCGGCTCGCCCCGAGCACCGGGGCTCTCGAGGAGCACCCGGTGCAGTCGGGCCCGCACCCGCGCCCGTGGTCGCCCATCCACCCTCGGGTTCGGACCGGGTACGTCAGTGCTTGAGGGTGAAGGTCGTGGCCTTGGGCTCGAAGGTCGTGCCATGGTCCTTCGCGGTCGCGAGCGCGGACACGTACCAGGTGCCCTCGGGCAGCGCGGCGGATTCCCGGGCCGAGCTCTTCGCGGTGTAGGTGCAGACGGAGGTCGTCGTCGAAGTCGCCTTGCACGTGGCGCCCTCGACGGCCTTCATCTCGTCGGCCGTGGGCGCGAGACCCGAACTCGCAGGCCAGGCCAGCACCTTCAGGCCCTTGACTCCAGAGCTGTCGGCGACAGTGGCCGTGAAGGTGAGCGAGGCCCCGGCGGTCGAAGTGGTGTAGCGGGCGGCAGCCTTGGAGATCGTCGGCTTGGCAGGCGCCGCGGCGTCGGCCGAGGTGGCGAACGCGACGGCGCCGGCGACGGCGGCGGCTCCGACGAGCGACGAGACGACGAGGCGCTTGGACATGGGGTGTCTCCCTGGGTAGCTGCTGCTGGTTCCGTCCGCCGGGCACGCTGTTCGCCGCGACGTCATGGGACCAGCGTGCGTCGGCGGGCCTTTGCTCGACATGAGTACGGCTACTCAACTGGCCTACTCAGACGTCGTTTTCTCCCGTTGTCTCATCACGGAACGCGGAGTCGCGGGCCGTGGTGGGCCGGGCGGTGTGGCCGGGGTGTCCCCGGGTGCGCCGCTGCTCCTTCAGCTCCGCCTCGTACAGATGGTCCCTGCCCGCGACCAGCTCCCGGCGCGCCTGGGCCTCCATCTCCTTGAACGGCGCGTAGTAGGCGGCGTTGTACGCCTCGACGATCTGGAACGTCCAGTGGCCCGGAATCACGTTGCGGCCCAGGATCTCCCGCTGCACCCGGTCCGCCCATCCGCCGTGGCCGGCCTCGCGCAGCAGCGCCACAGCGCGGTCCAGCGCGAAGTCGGCTCCTCCGGTCAGCTGGTGGAAGGCGTAGAGGTGACCGCGGGCGCGTTCGGTCGTCTCCAACGCCTCCGACAACGCCCCGAGGGCCTGCACGAGGGTGTCCGACACGCCCGGCGGGCGCAGGTGCGCGCCGTCCGGGCCGTCGGCAGGGTGAGTGCTCATGCACCGACCCTCTCCCCCGCTCGACGGGCCGCGCACCAGCGTCGGCTTGCCGGGCCTCCGCGTCCACCCGCCTGGCGGACACGTCCCGGTCGCGGCGGGGACGGGGCGACCGGCCGACGCATGCTATAGCTCTGGTCAAAGCTGCACAGGGCGGTTCCCCGCGATGCCACGATCGGCCGATGTCTGCAGAGATAACAGATTCTTCGAATGCCCCGATCAAGGTCAGAGCCGACAACAGGGTCTACAAAGCACCCCTGTTGGGCGGGGCGTTGCCCATCGGCCTCGGGACGATACGGCTCGGGCTCCGGCTGGCCAACGGACGCGGCAGTTCGCCGGGGGCCGGCTGGCCGGGCTTGATCGTCGCCGTACTCGCGGTCGTCGTTCCCCTGGTGTGGTTCGCCGGAGGGCTGGCGCTGCGCCGGGTGAAAGCCGGCATCGCCCTGGAAGACGGTGTGCTGAGGGTCCACGACCGCTGGGGGCGGCTCGTCCTGCTCACCCTGGAGTCCGACGTCACCGGTTTGCACCACGTCCGGATACCCGTGGACGGCCACAAGGACCGCCTGGTGCTCACCTCGGTGGACGACACGCCCTTGGTCCTCGACACCCGCTTGTGGGAAGAAGAGCCTCTGCGGCGCCTGCTGGGCCGGTTGACCGCCCCGCCGGCCGAGGCACCGGTCAGGCAGCAGGGAATGCTGACCTGGCCCCAGTTCCGCACCCGCTTTCCCGGCGCCAAGGTGCCGTGGCGTCAGGTGCACTTCGGGTGGTTCACCACGCTGGTGGTGATCCTCGCCATCGCCTATATCGCCTTCTTCGTGAACCTGTCCTACTTCGTCTGACCCGGCAGGCGTCAGGCGGTGGGCTCGAAAGGCCGGTCGAGCGCGGGCAGTTCGGGCCACTGCTGCCGCCGGCGGGCGGCGAGATCCTCGTACGGGCCGGACCGTCATCATTCGCGGTCGCGCAGGAAGGCGGGAATGTCGTCGCGGGCCGGGTAGTTCGGCAGGGGCACCGCCGGTTTGCCCTGAAGGAAGGCGGTGATGACGGCGACGGCTCGGTCGTCGTTGTCGTCGAGGCCCTTCCACATGTGGTGTCCGACTCCGGGCAGGCACTGCGTGCGCCGGATGGCGGGGTCGTCGGCGAGGACGGTGGTCTCCCATCGGCGGACCTGGGAGGAGCACTCGGCGATCATCAGCATCGCGGGGGTCCGGAAGCGCCGCAGCCGGGGGGCGATGGAGGGCGAGTCCTCGACCGTCCGCCGGACGCGGAGGCCGGCGGCGGGGCTGAAGGAGAAGTTCCGCGCGGTGCCCTCGGCGGGGATACGGTGCGCGTCGCGCGCGCAGTAGGGACTTCTCGAGGTCGCGGGCGCTGAGCCGCTCCAACGGTTCGAGCATCGACGTGCGGAAGATCGCGGAGTTGTGCGCCGTCCGCCGCGAGATCGAAGCCGTCGAACCGCCGCGACTCCCGTCCGCGGACGAGATGGTGGGCATCCATCCCCTGGCACTGAAGCGGCCACACCGGTGGGAGGCGGCGATCGCCGCGATGATCTACGCCGCCAGCGGGCAGGTCGCCCTGCGGGAGGAGATCATCAAGGGGCGGGAGCTGCTGGACCGGCTGCCGAAGCCCGATCGGAGCGCGCTCACCGTGTCCCGCGTGCTGGCACTGGTCCCCGCGATGATCGCCGGCTTCCGCTTCAGCCGGCAGGGCGAGGCGTTCAACCCGGGGGCGAACCGCTATCGGGAGGGCGCGCGTTTCCTGTCGGTGCTACTGGAGGAGCTGCCTGCCCTGGAGGTGGAGATCGGACTGGGCGCACCGGGCCGGTGTGAGCAACCCGCTGATGCCGGAACACGTCAGCTCGACGGGCGCGCACCGCATGGTCGCGTTCGTGGCCGCGCTGCTGGACAACTCGCGGGCCGGGCGGCGCACCGTCAGCGTCTCCCAGCAGACGGCGACCGACCGCGCGGCGGGCACGGTCGACTCCCTCGTCTTCCGGCACTACGCGCTCGAAGGAAAGCTGGAACACCTCCTGCGCGCCGTCGACCAGCACGCGGACGACATACGGGTGGTGCTGGCGTGGCACGACACCGTCTCGGCGACGCGTTTCGGGTTCACCCCGCTCGATCCGTTCAGCGAGCTGGTGGAGCGGGACATGGAGGAGGTGTTCGGACCCGACTGGACCGGCGCGCCCACCGATCCGCGATGGAGCGGCGGGGGGACGCTGGACTCGGCCGTCGAGGAGGCGAAGGGGAAGATGGCGCGGTTCATGCGGGAGGCGCCGCTGGACCTCGACCGGCTGCTCAGGCTGCACAAGGACTCCGAGACTCCGAGTGAGCGAGGTGTGTCGGCGCTCCACTGGTTCGACCGGCACCAGCGGCGACCGCTCGACGTCCGGGCCCGTTACGACGTCGCCTTCCACCACCGCCTGGCCCTGACCACGCTGGAGAAGGACGGCGTGGGGATCGGCATGGAACGGGGATGGGACGCGTACCAGTGGCCGGCCTGGAGCGCCGCGTACGGCTCCGCCCGAGCGGGGGTGCCGCTGCTGTACGCCAGAAGCTCGACCGAGCCCGCGAGCCAGGTCTCGCTGCGGAGCTTCAATCTCCGGCAGTTCTGGTGAGAACCAACCCGTCGTGCTTCGTCGGTCGGATTCCGGGTCTGGTGGATCTCCCTGCCCGTAGGGCATCTGAGCCCGCAGGGCATGTGCTCCGAGGGACCGGTCGACCCCCTACATGCCGGTGCGTCGCGCGAGGCCGTTCAGGAGGAGGGCGAGGCCCGCCTCGAACGCCGACTCGTGATCGATCACCGGCATGTCAGCGGGCCGCTCCGCGCCGTCGCCGGGGCCCGTGTCCGCCTGCTCTTCCAGGACGCTGCCGACGGTGAAGCGGCTGGCGGCCAGCATCGCCATCTGGGCGTCCCGCTCGGGCACGCCGGAGGCGACGAGGAAGTCCATCTTGCGGCGGAGCCGGGCGAGGTCGCCGCCGGGGGTGCTGCCCGCGTGGAGCCGTGCGCCGTCCCGGCGCATCAGCAGGGTGCGCCGGAAACTGCGCGTGTTGTCCGCGAACCAGTCCCGCCAGTCGTCGCCGGGTGTCGGCAGGGGCGCGGTCGCATGGGGTTCCATCGCCGCTTCCGCCATGGCGGCGAGGAGGTCCTTCTTGGTGTGGAAGTACCAGTAGAGCGACGGCTGTTCCACGTTCAGCCGCTTCGCCAGCCGTCTCGTGCTCACGGCGTCCAGCCCGACCTCGTCGAGCAGGCCGAGGGCCTCGGTGACGACAACTTCGCGGTTCATCTTGGTCACGTTGACAATCTATCGCTGATAGATGACGCTGGGAAGGAATCTTTCACCGATAGATTTGGGGGGATGGGCATGGCGGAGGGATCGGGCGGGCGGCCCTTACGGGTGCTCGTCGCCGGTGGCGGAATCGCGGGGCAGGCCCTGGCTTTCTGGCTCGCCCGGGGCGGCCACCGGGTGACCGTCGTCGAACGCTTTCCGGCGCTGCGGGCCGCCGGGGCCCAGGTCGATCTGCGCGGCCAGGGCATCGAGGCCGTCGAGCGCATGGGGCTGCTCGACGCCGTCCGGGGCAGGCTCGTGGACGAGGCGGGCGTCGCCCTGGTCGACGCCCGCGGCAGGGCCAGGGCGACGATCATGGCCAACACCTCGGGGAAGGGCCGGCAGACCCTCACCTCCGAGTACGAGATCATGCGCGGGGACCTGGTGCGCATCCTGCACGATGCGACGAGGAAGGATGCCGAGTACGTCTTCGGCAAGAGCGTGGACGGCTTCGCACAGGACGAACACCGGGTCGTCGCGCACTTCTCCGACGGCACCCGCGGCGAGTACGACCTCCTGGTCGGCGCCGACGGGCAGGGCTCGCGCATCCGGCGGGCGATCCTCCCGGACGGCTTCGACCCGTACTGGCGCGTCGGCATCCACATGGCCTACTGGTTCGTCCCGCGCATCGCCTCCGACAGCACCATCCGGGACACCTACATGGTCCCGGGCGGCCGCCAGATCATGCGCCGCAGCCACAACCCGGCCGAGACCCAGGTGTACTTCGTCCTACGGGAGGAATCCGAGGACGCCTCGGCGATCCACCGCGCGCCCGTCGAGCACCAGCAGGAGTTCTGGGCGAGCAGGTTCCACGATGCCGGATGGCAGACCGAACGCTTCGTCGAGGGCATGAGGTCCAGCCCGTTCTTCTACTCCCAGGAGATCGTCCAGGTCCGCACCGACACCTGGTCCAGGGGCCATGTGGTCCTGGCCGGTGACGCCGCCCACTGCGCCTCCCCCTACAGCGGCATGGGCATCTCCGGCGGCCTGGTGGGCGCCCACGTCCTGGCCGGCGAGATCAACCGCCACCCCGCCGACCTGCCGACCGCCCTGGCCAACTACGAGAGCATGCTGCGGCCCTTCGTCGACACGATCCAGAGCCAGGTCAAACCGCGCCTGCTACGCCTGGCCATGCCGATGACCCGGCGGGCGATCGGCGCCTTCCAGGCCACCACCGCACTGGCCTGCCGCCTGCACCTCCCCGACCTCGCCGCGCGCCTCTCGAAGGAGGACCGCGGAGGCACCTGGCAACTCCCCGAGAACCCGGCACCGCTCAGCACCGTGTGAGAGTGACCGTGCAGTTCGTACGGACGGTCATCGCAGGCGCCCTCGACCGGGCGGCCCGTTTCAGGCGTCGAGCCGTTCCGACCGGACCGGCAACCGCCCGGTCGGCGCGTGAGGACCCGGCGCACACCTTCGTGCCCCGCACCTCGCGAGGGTCGTCACACCGGGCTGGAGGGGTGGGCCGCCGTGGGTGAGCGGGGTGGCCAGGTGCGGGGCGAGAGGATGCCGAGGACGTAGGCGCGGGCGACCAGCGCGGGGCGCGTCGGCGCTTCGAGGAGGACGCGGAGCCGGCTCAGGTGATAGTCCAGGGTCTGCCGCGACAGGTGCAGTTCCTCGGCGATGTCCGCGTTGCTGCGGCCCGCCGCGAGCAGGGCGACTATGCGGACCTGCGCGGCGGTCAGGGTGGGCTGGGTCAGCTGGCGTCGGCCCAGGTGGGTGGCTACGGCCCACACACCGGTGACGCCCGGCGCCGCCGAGCCGACGGTGGTCAGCCGGATGCGGGCCCGGCGCTGCCAGCCCTCCCCGTCGACGAGCACCGCCGAGGCGCGGGCGCTTCTGCGCCGGCCGGTTATCAGGTCGTCCCAGACGCGTGACAGGGCGCTGCGCTCGGGTGTGTCGGCGAGCAGGGACGCGGCGTGCAGACCGGTCAGATCGGAGAGGCGCAGGCGCAGGATCTCGGCCGTGGCGGTGCCTGCCTCGCTCACTCGTCCGTCCGGGGCCAGCCGGACGCAGGCCAGTCCGCTGTGGTCGCGCAGCGCGCGTAAGTCCGCCTCGGCCCGGTGGCGTTGGTCCAGCGCCCGGACGTAGTCGGTGACGTCGACGTAGATACCGGCGACGCAGCGTTCGTCACCCCAGCGGACGGGAAACCGGTAGCCCGCCGCGTGTGCGGAGGAGCCGTCGGGGCGGCGGTAGGTGAGCGCGTGCCGCAGGGGCTTGCTGTCGGTCAGGACCTGTCGGTCCATGGCGAGGAACCGGCTGGCGTTGGCGGGTTCGTCGAGGTCGGACAGGTGGCGGCCGATCACCGCGTCGCGGGTCGTCCCGTACAGGTGGGCGTAGGCGTGGTTGGCCCACACATAGCGTCCGGCGCCGTCGCGCATGAAGGCGGCGGCCGGGGTGAGTTCGGCGAGGGCTCCGAACGGGTTCCGGCCGGGCGGGCCGGGCGTTTCGTCCAGGCGTGTCGTGCGTTCCGTCTCGTCCACAGCCCACTCCTTCAATACTGCACGATATGACGTTGGGTGACGTCTCGTGCGTAAGCCGTAGCACTCCGGGAACACGGGAGGACCGGGCGCTCTCAGGGCCTGCACCATCTGGGCGCTAGCGCATCACGACACCTTCACAGGGCGCCAAACACCCAGCGAGATAAGGCATTTGCCTGAATGGATCGCGTCATGCGGCCGCTGGGAGGTGAGTTCGGACTGGTTCGCTTGAAGGAGGAGAACCGGCGGGCGTGAGTGCTCCCGACATCAGACGCCGCGACATCGAAGGAGATGGGTCTACGTGAGCCAGGTGCTGTACGTGCATGCCAAGGGCGGACCCCCGGTGGGTCATGCCCTGACGCGGGTGGCCGGGAGGGCCGCGGTGCACCTGCTGGCGCTCAGCGAGCTGCCCGCGGAGGTGGCGGACGACGCGGCACGGCTGTGCGCCTCGGTGGTGACGCCTCCCCGGGCGGAGCACCGGGACCTCGTGGAGCTGATCGCCGCTCGCGCCCGCGCGGTGGGGGCGGACGCCGTCCTCACCTTCTCGGAGTACGCGGTGGTCGCGGTGGCCGAGGCGTGCCGGCGGCTCGGCCTGCGGGGTGCCGGCGGAGCCGCCGCCCTCGCCCGCGACAAGCGGCTGATGCGCGCCACATGGGAGCGTCGCGGCGTTCCGCAGCCCCGTTTCCGCGCCGTCGCGACGCTCCCCGAGCTGGAGCGGGCGATCACCCGATTGTCATGCCCATTGTTACTTAAGGCGGCGTGGAGCGCGGGTTCGACCGCTCACCAGATCATCGACGAGCCCGGCCAGGCGCGGCACGCCTGGCGCCGCTCGCGCGAGGTCATGGCGGAGTCGGCACAGCTCGGCTTCGCCGAGATGCATGTGCCGGGCGCGTCGGAGGACTTCATCGTCGAGGAGATCGTCACCGGACGGGCCGAGGAGTGGTTCGACGGCCCCGGCTGGGGTGACTACGTGAGCGTCGAGGGCGTCGTCGTCGACGGCGATTTCCGGCCGGTGTGCCTGAGCGGACGCATGCCGACCGTGTGGCCGTTCACCGAGCGCGCCGGTATCACCCCGGCCGCCGTCGAGAGCGGGGCCCAGCACAGGATCGTGGAGCTGGCCCGGCAGGCCGTGGACGCGCTGGGACTGGAGAACTGCGGTACCCACACGGAGATCAAGCTCGGCGCGGGCGGCCGGATGTGGGTCATCGAGACGGCCGCCCGGTTCGGGGGCGCGATGACCGTGCCGCAGATCGAGGACGTCTTCGGCCTCGACCTGGTCGGCATGTTCACCGATCAGCTGCTCGGCCGCTCCCCCGCCTGGCCCGCGCGGACGCTGACGCCCGCGGACGCCGACGGCGCGGCGGGCTCCCTGGTGGTGCTCGCGGTCGACGGCGAAGGCGCACCGTGGCCGCGGCGCCATCTGTGGGACTCCTCGACGGTGATCCGCAAGGCGCCGGTCGGCGCCGGCGGCACGCTGTCCGTGGTCCGGGAGAGTTCCCTCCCGGACGGCTCGCCGGTCCCCGTCTACGACCCCGCGGGCGGCGCCAACACCATGGCGGGGCTGTGTCTGCTGTCGGCCGACCGGCCGCAGTCCGTCGTACGCGACTTCACCGCCCTGGTGGACGCGCTGCCGGACATCCTGCCCCTGGACGCCGTCGAGGAGGCGCGCGCATGACGCCCGCACCGGAGGAGGCCCGCGCCGCCGACGCGGCGGGCGACCGTACCGTGGTCGGCGTCAACCTGTCGCTGCCGCTGTTCCGCACGCTGTCCGGCGTGCTGGCAGGACACCCGTACCTCAAGGTCGTGGTGGACCGGACCGAGGACACCTGGCATCTGCTCGACACCCGGGTGCACCCCTTCCATGTCGACTACATCGCCACGCGCGTCCTCGGCATGACGCCCCGCCAACTCGACGCGGAACTGGACGCGTTCAACGCCTCGGTGTACATGGCGCCCGACCGCCGCTTCCTGCTGGGCATCCTCTCGTTGCACAGCGACGAGGACGCCGACGGCGCCGAACGGCCCTTCCTCGTCCTGGAGACGACGGAGGCGGACACCATGCACGGCGCCCTGCTCCAGGAGTTCTACGACTACGTCCGCCACCGCGTCGACGGGCGCCTCCCGTTGCTGCTGAAGCCGGCGAACCACGGCCAGGAGCATGAACTGGCCCTGGTCGGCGACGCCCGCGTCCCGCGCATCCTGAGCCAGGAGCTGTTCGGCAGCCGCACCCGGACCTGCCTCAACCCGGGCGTGGCGGTGGGACGTCTGCGGTACTTCCGCGATCCGCAGGAGTACCGCGCCCACGCCGCGGACCTCGGCTGGGCGGACATCGTCGCCATGGCGGGCCTGCCCGACGACGTGCCCCGGGTGGCCGGGTTCATCAACACCCGCCCCACGACACCGCTTTCGCACACCAACGTGCTGGCCTCGGGCTGGGGTATCCCGAACGCGATCGTCCGCGACCTGGACGCCCTCGTCGAGCGGCACGGCCTGGACGACGCCTGGGTCCGCTACCGGGTCCAGGAGGACGCCGTCACCCTGGAACCGCTCTCCTGCGCCCCGGCGTTGGAGCGGCCGGTCTGGGACACCCAGCGCATCCAGATCGGCGCGCCGCTCATCGAGGACGCGCCGATCCTGGATCTGCACCGGCTGCGGCTCGACGACCGGGACAGCTACGGCACGAAGGCCGCCCACCTCGGCGAACTGCACCATGTGCTGGACAGCCGTACCGCGGACCTGACCGCCTTCTACGCCCGCCCGCGCCCGCCGCGGCCGGATCTGCTCGCCCATCTCGGCGCGCGGCTCGGTGAGCCGGAAGCGCCCCTGGAGCGGCTCCGGTCCTCGGCCGCCGAACGCGTGGCCCGGACGGTCCGGGCGCCGCGGGGCGTGGCGCTGCCGTTCCATCTGCACCATCTCTACCTGACCTCGTCGCCGGCGCTCCAACAGGGCATCGGCAAGCTGAAGATGGCGCTCGAGCTCGACGCGCTCGACATGATCGACTCGCTCTCGCTGGGTCTCCAGCACCTGATGCGGAGCACGCCGATGCCCGAGGAGGTGGCACGGGCCATCACCGGAGCCGTGCCGCGGCTGCTGGCCGACGGCCGGCGTCTGGTGGTGCGTTCCTCGTCCAACGCCGAGGATCTGCCGGGGTTCTCGGCAGCGGGCATCTACGACTCGGTGACGACCGTGCGCGGCACGGATCAGCTGATGGACGCCGTCGTCCATGTGTGGGCGTCGCTGCTGTCGCCGCGGAGCGTGCGGATGCGGCACCAGGTCGGCATCTCGCTGGACGACACCTACATGGGGGTGATCGTCCAGGAGTACACGCCGGCCGACCTCGGGGGCGTGCTGGTCACCTGCAACCCGACGCGCCGGGAGGACTTCCGGAACACGTACCTCAACTGCACGGCCGGTTCGCCCGAGCGCGTGGTGGACGGCACGGTCCTGCCCCACCAGTACCTGTACAACACGGTCGAGGGCGGCGGCCGTACGGTGGCCGTCGGATCCTCGGGCACGGACCTGCCTGCGGACACGAGGGGCGCGCTGGCCGGGCTGGCCCTGGCCGGACGCCTGCTGCAGTCCCACTTCAGCGAGGACGACCCGGACGACGCCCTGGACATCGAGTGGCTGATGACCGACGAGGGGGCGTTCCAGCTGGTCCAGGTCCGCCCGTACGCCCGGTGAGGCGCCGTACGCCCGCTCTGTGGCGCGGCGCTCCGCGGGCGGACCTGACCCCGGCGGCCCGCCGGGTGATCCGCCTCAACAACGGGTTCCAGCTGCTGTTCAACCTGCTGTGGTGGATGCCCGTCTTCTACGCCTACCAGCGGGACGCGGGCCTGTCCGACGGCCAGATCTTCGGCATCCAGAGCATCTACTACATCGCCTTCTGCCTCTTCGAGATCCCCACCGGGCTCGTCGCCGACCGCATCGGCGCGCGCAACTGCCTGTGGGCGGGCGCGGTGGTCATGACGGCGGCGAATCTGATGCCGGTGTTCTCCCCCTCGTACACGGGCTTCCTGATCCACTTCCTGGCCATCGCCGCGGGGCGCTCCCTGACCTCGGGCGCGGCTAGCGCCTGCCTCTACGACGGGCTGCGCGCGGAAGCGGCGGACGCCCACTACCTCCGCGCGGAGGGTACGGCGCGGGCCCTGGGCCTGGCGGCCAAGGTCGTCTGCTGGCCGCTGGTGGGACCGCTGATGGTGCTGGCGCCGCAGACTCCGTACGTGCTGAGCGCGGCGAGCGCGGCGGGCTCGCTCGGCTGCGCCCTCGCCCTGCCACGGCTCGCTCCAGGCGGCGCGCGCGGGGCGGCACGCTCCCCCGGACGGCGCGCGGCCTCGCCGCTGCGCGACACCGGCGCCGCGCTGCGGGCCCTTCGGTCGTCGCCGTGGCTCGCCCTGCTCATGGTCCAGGGCGTGGCGGTCTTCACACTGTCGCGGATCTGCCAGGTCAACCTCTTCCAACCGATGCTGCTGGACCACGGCATCGGCGAGAGCGCCACCGGCAGTGTGCTCGCGGCGATGACGGTCGCCGAGGCGGTCGCGTCCGCGCGGCCCCAGTGGCTGGGGTCCCGGCTGTCGCCCACGGCCTGGGTGTCCTTGCTGAGTGTCGCGCTCGCGGCCACGCTGGCGGGCACCACCGCCGGCGGCCCGTGGACGGTGGCCGCGCTGCTCTGCGTGTTCGCCGCGATCACCGGCCTCTGCTATCCGGTACAGCGCAAACTCATCAACGACGCGATCCCGAAGGGCGCTCCGCGTGCCACCCTGCTGTCGGTGGAGAGCATCGTGGACCGCGGTGTGTGCGCCCTGGCCGCGGTGGCCGCGGGCGCCTATCTGGCGGCGGGCCGGCTCGATGCCCTGCTGTGGCAGTCGGCCGCCGTCACCTGTGTGCTGATCCCGGCCCTTCATCTGGCGCTGCGCCGCGCGAACCGGGCGGCGCGGACGCGGGGCGCGGGTACGGCACCCGGTGCGGGCCCGGCATCCGGGCGGGCGGGGGCTCTCCCGGTCGAGGAACCCGTCGCACTGCCCGTCGACGAGGGAGCCGCGCCGAGGCCCTGACCGGAGGCGGGGCCGATCGGGAGCACGCCGGACGGCCGGCCCCGCCGACGCGCCGGGCGTGGGCCGGTGTTCGCGCGGCCGCGCCCGGCGTTCACCGCGCGAGGGCGGTGCGCGCGCTTGCCCGGCAGTTCGCGCGGTCTACACATGCGGAACAGGCTGTGCGTCGCCTGTGAAGGAGGCGTGGGGTTGTTGTCGTTTGTGACCCAGGTGCATAGCGCGAGCGGCCGTTGCTGGGGTTTTCTCTGGGTGTCACTGCCAACCACCCACACAGTGAAGGGATTTGAGAGGCAGTGGACTTTTGCCCAGCATTGGCATGCCCCTGACATTCAGGGTGTGCCCTTCATGTGGCTCACACCGGCCGGCCCCACACCGACCGGGAAATCCCCCCACGGAAAGAGAAGCCCGCATGACCCACGGCAGCATACGTCGCCAGCGCACGACCCTCGCCGCGGCCACCGCGGTGGCCGCCGCGGCCGCCCTGTTGAGCACCTCGCTCACCGCCTCGGCCGCCACCCGGCCCACCGCCGACGCCGCCCGCCCGGCCGGTGCGCCCGCCGCCCTGTCGGCCGCCGCCCGCACCGGTCTCATCCGGCACGCGCAGGCCGGGCTCGCCCAGACCGCCAAGTCCCTCGGCCTGGGCAGCGAGGAGAAGCTGGTCTTCAAGGACGTCGTCAAGGACGCGGACGGCACCGTCCACACCCGGTACGAGCGCACCTACGCGGGCCTCCCGGTGCTCGGCGGCGACCTGATCGTGCACACCGCCAAGTCCGGCGGCACGGAGGGCGTGACCAGAGCGTCGAAGGCCACGCTGAAGCTCGCCTCGCTCACCCCGCGGATCGCCCCGGCCACGGCGCGCAAGCAGGCCCTGGGCCTGGCGAAGAAGGACCGTTCGGCGAAGCCCGCCGTCGACCGGGCTCCGCGCAAGGTCGTCTGGGCGGCGGCCGGCAAGCCCGTCCTCGCCTACGAGACGGTGATCGGCGGCTTCCAGGACGACGGCACGCCGAACCAGCTGCACGTCATCACCGACGCCGCCACCGGCAAGAAGCTCTTCCAGTACCAGGGCATCGAGACCGGCGTCGGCAACACCCAGTACAGCGGCAAGGTCGACCTGACCACGGCGCAGTCGGGCTCGTCGTACACCCTCACCGACGACTCCCGCGGCGGCCACAAGACGTACAACCTGGACCACCAGCAGGACGGCACCGGCACGTTGCTCTCCCAGGACAACGACACCTGGGGCGACGGCACGACGTCGAACGCCGCGACCGCCGCGGCCGACGCCGCCTACGGCGCGCAGGAGACCTGGGACTTCTACAAGAACACGTTCGGGCGCAGCGGCATCAAGAACGACGGTGTCGGCGCGTACTCCCGTGTCCACTACGGCGACTCGTACGTGAACGCGTTCTGGGACGACAGCTGCTTCTGCATGACGTACGGCGACGGTACGGGGAACAACGACCCGCTGACCGCGCTGGACGTCGCCGGCCACGAGATGAGCCACGGTGTCACCTCCAACACGGCGGGCCTCGAGTACTCGGGCGAGTCGGGCGGCCTGAACGAGGCGACCTCCGACATCTTCGGCACGGGCGTGGAGTTCTACGCGAACAACAGCTCGGACCCCGGTGACTACCTCATCGGCGAGAAGATCAACATCAACGGCGACGGCAAGCCGCTGCGCTACATGGACAAGCCCAGCAAGGACGGCGGTTCCGCCGACTACTGGTCCTCGTCCGTCGGCGACCAGGACGTCCACTACTCCTCCGGCGTCGCCAACCACTTCTTCTACCTGCTGTCCGAGGGCAGCGGCGCGAAGACCGTGAACGGGGTCGACTACGACTCGCCGACCAAGGACGGCTCGACGGTCACCGGTATCGGCCGGGACAAGGCCCTCCAGATCTGGTACAAGGCGCTGACGTCGTACTTCACGTCGACCACCAACTACGCCGACGCCCGCAAGGGCACGCTGTCCGCGGCGACCGACCTGTACGGCGCCGACAGCGCCGAGTACAAGGCCGTCGAGGCGGCCTGGACCGGGGTCGACGTGCACTGAGCCGTCCCGCTCCCGCTCGCACGACGGTGGCACCCGGGCCTGTGGCCCGGGTGCCACCCGCGTTTCCACCGCCCCGGCCGTCCGTCGACCGACGAACGCTGAAACGCCCGGGGCGGGACGGCCGCAGGGTCGGACCGTCGGCTTCGGCGAGAATCACGACGCTCTCAGACCCCGCGCACCGCACGTCGGCGTACCAGGTCGGCCACGCCTTGGCCACGTCCGGCGTGGCGGGTTCGGTCGCGGACGCGGCACGTGCGGGAACCGGCCGAGTGCCGCACCGGCGTCGGCTCGGCGGCGGCATCGATTTCCGCCCGACTGCCCGGGTGTGCACGGCGAGCACCGACTGTACGGCGCCTGCCGGGCAGTCAGCCTCGGCTGCGGCCGGTTCGCCAGCGCCCAGCGGGATACGGGCGGAGGGCTCTTATCGTTGGCCCCGCGCGGCGCGCCGCGGCACGGGGCTTCGGTCGCGGGCGCGGCGGAGCCGTCGCGCGCCCCCCACCCCGCCGAACCAGGCTTCCGGAGGTCCTCTCACGGGGTGCCGCGCAGGCCGGTCAGCAGGATCTCCAGGGCCAGTTCGGTGGCTTCCCCGACCGGTGTCCCGTCCAGCAGATCGCCGACGGCGAGCACGGCCAGGCCGTGGACGGTGGAGAAGGCGACCTGGGCGAGGCGCACCGCGTCGCCGGAACGGACGGCGCCGGTCCGCTGGGCCTCGGCGATCAGCCCGGCCGCGATCTCCAGGCTGCGGTGCCCGAGCACCCGGATCTCGGCGTCCGGCTCCTTCTCGTGCTTGACGGTGAACATCAGCTCCAGCAGGGCGGGCCGCTCGGTCGCGAACCCCACGTAGGCGCGCCCCAGCGACGCCATCCGCTGCTCGACGGGGCCGGGGCCTTCGCCCGCCGCCTCCATGCGCCGGTTCAGGTCGGTGAAACCGTCGACCACGAGCGCGTCCAGCACGGCCTGCCGGTCGCGGAAATGACGGGTCGGGGCGGCGTGGCTCACGCCGAGGTCCCGGGCCAGCCCCCGCAGGGACAACCCGACGGCGCCGCTCTCGGCCAGCACTTCCTCCGCCCGCTCCAGCAGAGCGGCTCGCAGATTGCCGTGGTGGTAAGAGCCCTCGGCCATGCTTCTCTCCCGATGTTGTCAGTTGACTACAATGATGGCACGTGCCTACATTGGCGGGGCCGGCCCACCCCGAACGACCGGCCGACCGACCGACCGACCGACGGAAGCGGAGCCACCTCCCATGCCCACCATGTCCTATCAGGGGACCACCGCCCTGATCACCGGCGCCAGTTCCGGCCTGGGCGAGGAGTTCGCCCGGCAGTGGGCCGAGCGCGGCGCCGACGTCGTGCTCGTCGCCCGCCGCCTCGACCGGTTGGAGACCCTCGCCGCCGAGCTGGAGCGACGGCACTCCGTCTCCGCCACGCCGATAGCCGTGGACCTCGCCGAGCCGGGCGCCGGCATCGCGCTGCGCGAGGAACTCGCCGCGCGCGGCAGGTCCGTGCAGACCCTGATCAACAACGCCGGATTCGGCAGCCACGGCACCTTCGCGGAGCAGGACCCGGAGCAGATCGCCCGCATGGTCCGGCTCAACGTCGGGGCGGTCGCCGAGCTGAGCCGGGCCTTCCTTCCGCAGCTGGCCGCCGACGGCCGCGGCGCCCTGGTCAACGTCGCCAGCACGGCGGCCTACCAGCCCACCCCGGCCATGGCCGTGTACGGCGCCACCAAGGCATTCGTCCTCAGCCTGACCGAGGCGCTCGCCCACGAGAACCGCGACCGCGCGCTGCGGGTGCTGGCGGTGTCCCCCGGACCGGTCGCCACGGAGTTCTTCGACGTCGTCGGGAGCCGGAAGGCGGTCGTCGGCCGGATGGCCACGGCCGCCGACGTGGTGGCGGCGACCCGGCACGCCCTGGAGGGCCGCCGCACCCCGGCCAGCGTCATCGCCGGGCTCGGCAACCGCGTGTCGGCCACGGCGGCCCGGCTCGCCCCGCGCCGCATCGCCCTGGCCGCGGCCGGCCGGGCCCTGGGGGCGTGACCGGGTAGGTCGCGGCCCACGCGATGACCACAAGGGGTTCGTCCACGAACCGTCGCCCCTGATCTGGACATCGGGTCGTCCTCGACCTGGACATCGATTCGAGCGGGACGGAAACCGAGGGCCGCGGCAGTGGACCGGCCCGCCATGAACAAAGGAGCAGACGATGCCGAGCACGTGGGTGAACAGGTTCCGACCGGTGGCCGTCGCGGCGATCGCCGCCGTCCGCAGACCACTGGAAGTGGCGGACCCGTTCGCCGACGTCCAGGCCGCGACCCGGCGGCACCGGCGCGCCCACCATTGCGGGGCGTTCGCCTACGGGGAGGGGTCGTTGCCCGCCGCGATCGTGGCGGCGGTCGGCGCCCGGCGGATCGTGGAGGTCGGTACGGCACTGGGTTACACGGCGCTCTCGATGGCCCACGCGGCACCGGGCGCGCGCGTGGAGACCATCGACATGGACCCGATCCACGTCCGCCTGGCCCGGGAGCAGATCGCCGCGCACCGGATGGACGACCGCATCGACGTCCTGCCGGGCAACGCCGAGACGGTCCTCGGGGCTCTGGACGGCGGCTCCTACGACGTGGCGTTCTTCGACGGATTCACGCCGACCGGCGACGTCGTCCGAGAACTCCACCGCCTGCTGCGGATCGGCGGGACACTGATCGCCGGCAACCTGATCCTGGGCCCGGACCAGGCGGTCACCTCCCATCTTGGCGACACGTCCCGCTGGCAGACGCACTCCTTCGGCGAGACGGCGTTGTGCGTGAAACTCGCCTGAGCCACGGCTCACCGGCGCCACCCCGACCACGCGCCGGTCGGCCCGGCGACGGGGTCGAGGCCGCTGAGCCGACCGGCCGGTGTCATTGCGTGAGGACGTGAGCCACAGGGTGGGGCGGGTGGTCCTCCGGCCGGCCTCGGAACGTTCTGGGGTCCGAGGTCGCCCCGTCACCTTCTGCGGGGCCAGCCGCTGCCGATCCCCGCGACGTGCAGGGCCAGTGCGGTCAGCCCCAGAAGCATGATGTTGACGGACGAGAACGTGTGATTGGTGCTGATCTCGGCCGCGTTGATGAGGAACGACACGAAGAACAGCACTGCCGCGACGATGCCAAGCATGACGAGCCCCTCTCGATAGGAAGTGAAACCCGTATGCCCGGCCGACGCCCTCACAGACCTGGGCGGCCCCGCCGAAGCCATATGGGCCCGCCCGGCAGCACCCTGGCCGCTCCCTCATGGCGAAGTGACGGGGGCTCAGGCGTGGACGTGACGGGAGTTCGCCGTCCCGTGCGGGGCGGCGTGATGTGCGGGCCGGCCCGTCGCGGGAACGGCGAGACGCCGCAGGGACAGGCCCGCGGTGACGAGGAGAGCGGTGAAGACGCCCAGGAGAAGGACGGACACCCACATCTGCCGGCTCCCGGGCGCTTGCCAGCCGGACCACGCCGTGGCCCCCGCCCACAGCAGGACACCCGCGGCGTAGAAGGAACGGACACGGTGCAACTGCCGCACAGCCCGCAGGAATTCGATACGTTCGATCTTCGGTGCCATGCCGAGCCGTGTACCCCGATATGCGACGAGCATCAGCGCTGACCAGCACCTGCTCGTTCTGCGCCGTCTCTAAGGGCCGGTGGGGTGCCGGCTACCGGTCAGGTCGAGGGCGTGCTGGGCGAGCCATTGGTCGTGGACGGCACGGGGTGGCCGCAGCAGGGAGCGCCGGAGCAGTGTCTCGCTCCGTGCCAGGCGCTTGCGCGTCGACTCCTCGATCCTGTGGTGTGGTGGTCCGTGCGGGGTGGGGTGTCCGGCGGTGCCGCAGTGCACAGCGAACCGGGACGGCGCGAATGGGGGGCCGTTGGCGTACGGGCGTTTCCACCGGTCGGCCAGACAGCCCCACTCCAGGCCACCCATCCGGCCGTGCACCGCCCCTTCTGCCCTTTACGCCATTCGCCCCATACGGGTACGGCGGCCGAGCGGCACGTCACCGCCCATCGTCCGGGGTCGGCGGAACGAGCTACGGGGCGGCTCCGCCGCTGAACGGCCCGGATGGGTGTCATCCGAGCGGCGCACTGCATCAGCCCGCCCTCTTGGTGGTAGGTCTGACCGGTGCCGGGCGCGAGCGCGACCTCCCGGTCACTCAGGCCCCGATCAGGAGTGAGAATGTCCCCAAACCAGGCGTCCTCGGCGTCAAGCGGTATCCGACGGCCTCCGCTGCGGGAACGGTGGCGCCGGGCACTGGACGATCACACCGTGCCCACCCAGCGCTCGCTCATGGCCGCCTGGCTCGGCTTCGGCTGCACCTTCGGCGCGGCACGGCTGATCACTCACGGCATCCGGGGCGGCTGGCTGCCCTGGGGGAACATCTCCGCCGGCCAGACCCACCTGCACCACTACAACTTCGGTATCGCCACGCTCGCGGGCGTCGGACTGGTGGCGGTCCGTGGCGACGAGACCTATGTCGGCCACCCCGGGATCGGTGCCCTGTACGGTGCGGGTACGGCGTTGATCGCCGACGAGTTCGCCCTGCTTCTCGACCTCAAGGACGTGTACTGGGCCAGGCAGGGACGCATCAGCGTGGACGTCTCCCTGGGCATCCTCAGCGCGATGGGTCTCTATCTGACCGCCATCCCGTTCTGGCACGAGATCACCAAGGTCACCCGCGACCATCTCCAGGGGAGCGCGGCGGGCGCGGTGTGAGCGCCGTGAACCGGCCCCGGTGAAACCCGGCCGAGGCACGTTGGCCGATGCCTACGCGTCCCGGTCCTTCACACGGGACAGCAGCCTCGGACATATAAACCGCCCGGACAACCCGCTCCAGATCAGCGAACCGATGCTCACGATGGTCGACGGAAATCCTGACGGCACCACCACGGACCATCCGCGAGCGCCTCAGCTGGGAGATGGTCAAGGAGACAGGTCGCAGCCGAGCCGCCATGGCTCCGGCGGCCGGGGTGCGGCCGATCGTGCCGACGGGGCGTGCGGAACTGGTCGAGCAGTGCGTGGCCGTACAGGGTGGACGCTGTCCATCTGGTCGTCCGACACAACGGCGCAACCGCCGGAACCGGCCCGACTGTCCGGCTCATCTCGTCCGTCCGGTCTATCCGGTCGCTTCTGTGATGACGCCACGGCCGGAGGGCGAATGGAGTTGTGCGCGAGCCGAGCCACCGCAATGCGCGCACACCACCGCCGCCTCGAAGCGGTGCCCGCAGGCGTGCTGGAAGCGCATCGGCGGGTCCTCGGCATTCAGATGCCGATCACCCCACGCCATCAACGTCAGCAACACGTCGTTGAGTTCCGCGCCCGCCTCGGTCAGGTGGTACTCGTAACGCGGAGGATGCGCGCTGTACAGCTCACGGCGCACGATTCCCGTGGCCTCCAACTTGCGCAACCGAGTGGTCAGAATGTCCCTCGGTGCCCCCGTGTTCGCCGCGATCCCCCCGAACCGGCGCACACCATGACTGAGTTCACGCACGACAAGAAGAGCCCAGCGCTCCCCCACAAGGCTCAAAGTGTCCGTTATAGAGCATTCCCGAGGCGACATGCCTGCGAGAATATCCCGGAGCTCGAATCAAAGATGTGCAGGGGATGAGCTCGAAGGATCATCGGCGTACTCGCCCGCTCGGCGCGCGTCATGCGTCCGGCGCCGTATCCGGTCTACCCGCCCGGCCGGTCGGCCGGAGAAGGCGAAGCATGCGCACGGACGACTGGCACCACACCCACGACGTCGACGATTTCCTTGCCCACGCCCGTACGTTCCTGCACGCACAACCCGTCCGGCACATCGTGACCCTGTCCATGCTCCAGAGACTCCAGGAGCAGGAGGCAGGCACGGACCGCACGCAAACCGCCACGTCCAGAACGTACGCCCCCGTCTTCGGCTGGGCAGAGCAGGACGGCGAGGTCCGTGGGACCTTCTACCACCTGCCCTCCGGCGGCATCGGGCTCACTCCCCTCTCCCCCGCGCAGGCCGACGCCCTCGCCGTCCGGCTGGCCGGACTCGGATATTCGCTGCCGTACGTCAGCGCCGACCACGACACCGCGACCGCGTTCGCGAAGGCGTGGCGGCGGCACGCCGGAGTGGGAGCGGCGGTGCGGGTGCGGCTGTGCCTGTACCGGCTCGGAGAGCCGACCCCGCCGCAGCCGGTTCCGGCGGGGCAGGGGCGACTCGTCGGCGAGGGCGATCGGGAGCAACTGATGGGATGGTGCCGGGAGTTCGCGGCCGATGTCGAGGAGGACGTGACCATCGACGCCGGTACGTGGACGGGCACGCGGTTCGCCCGCAAGCGGTACACGTTCTGGGAGTTGCCCGACGGCGTGCCGGTCTCCATGGCGGGGGTGAATCCGATGCTGGCCGGGGTGGCCCAGGTGGATCCCGTCTACACCCCGGCCCGCTTCCGGGGACGCGGCTACGCGGCGGCGGTGACGGTGGCGGTCAGCCGGGCGGCGCTGGCCGCGGGCGCGGAGAGTGTCGTCCTGTTCACGAACGCGGCCAATGCGACGAGTAACGCCCTTTATCAGCGCCTCGGGTATGTCCGGGTGGCCGAATGGGCGGTGTACGACTTCGCAGAGCCTCAGCCCCAGCTGTAGGCGTAGGCGGGCGGGACACGGAGCGAGGCGCGGCGTTTGGGCCACTCCCCTGTTGCCTGTCCGCCCTGAGACGACGGTGGCCGGTGACGGCCGGTTCCGGGATTGCGCTGTGCCAGGCTCCCGGCAACTATTCCCGACTGAACCGTGGCCGTGCGACGAGCGCGGCACCTGACCTCTCGACAGCCTCGTCACCTGACCTGACCTGACCTGACCGGGCCTGAACGAAAGCGAGTCGTACATGACCTCCCCGAGACCCCTCAGCTCCGCCACCGCATGGCTGGTGCGCCTGTTATCCGCGCTCACCCTGGTCGCGGGCGGTGTCGTCTTCTTCTCCGGCACAGCCGAGGCCGCGACCATATGCGGCAACGTCTCGGTGCCGCCGGGCTACGTGATCACCTCGGAGTCGCTCACCGGAAGCTGTACCGGCGGCTACCTGACCGAGACCATCCAGCCGCCGTCCAACGGACTCGCCGTCTGCCTGAACGGCCCGATCCCGACCGGCTACGCGGTCACGTCGATCTACAGCACCAACAACTGCAGCCAGTACCAGACCGGTCGGATCAACACCGTCACCAACGGGATGCGGATCTGCGGGAATTCCAACGGATCGCTGCCGAGCGGCTACGTGATCACCAGTGAGGGACCGGACAGTACGTGCTCGCAGTGGTACGGCGAGACGGTCAACGTCGCGAGCAACGGCATTGCGGTGTGCGGCAATTCACCGATCCCCGCCGCCTACGTGATCACCTCCAGCTACCAGAACGCGGCCTGCGGCATCTACCTCGGCGCCCGGCTCAACACCGCCTCCGACGGCATGACGTTCTGCGGCAATTCACCGATCCCGGCCAATTACGTGATCACCGCGAACTTCCAGCTCAGCAGCTGCGGCCAGTACCTGGGCGGTCGCCTGAACGTGGCCTACAACGGCATCATCGCCTGCGCCGACTCCCCCACCCCGCCCGGATACTGGGTCTCCGCCAACGGCATCCAGTCCTCCGCGTGCAGCCCCTACCTGGCGGAACGCCTGAACAACAGCTGATCCCGGCATCTCCGGTGAGCGGGCCGGGGCGCGGTGGCGTGACCTCGGTCTGGCGCTCGCCTCGGTCGGCGGACATCCTCCGGAGCCGTAGCCCGGGAGGGCACTGACCATTCTCCCCGCCGGGCCCACACTGGTGGCATGCATCTGCGCATCGAAGGTCACACCCTCCCCGGCCGGGACTGCGGCGCCGGCCCCGGGTTTCCGGGGGTCAGCGGGATCGAGGTCGGGGTCCAGCGCAAGGACCGGCCCGCCGAGCTGCTCGATCCGCGGCCGGGCGACGCGTCGTCGGCGACCTGGACGCTCTCCTGCTCGTTCGCCGCCGACGGCGCACTGCGTGGTCCGTACGTGCAGAACCGGCTCGGCGGGCGCTTCGTGTACCTCTCCTGGCTCGGCAGACAGCCCGGCGAGGAGGCGTCGCGGATGTTCCGGCGCGCCAAGCTGATGCTCGCCGACGTTGCGCCGCGGGTGCTCGCCGAGGCCCGGCTGAGCGGCGTACTGGTGGGTCGGCTCGCCCTCACCGACGCCCAGGGCCTTCCGCTGTGCGGGCGGGTACTGCCCCCGGCGATCATCTGGAGCGCCGACGAGCCGTCGGACGCCTGAGCCTACGGCTTCCCCCGGTGACGGCGACCGCACGGGCGCCAGGGCCGGCCCTTGCACCGCTCGGCGACGGCGGTGTCGTCGAGGAGTAAGCCCGCCACAACGGCCGCGCCGACTTCCGGATGAGCCGCGGAGCTTCAGGCCGCCGCCGCGGGCTCGTTCAGACGGGTGGCCGCGGTCTTCCAGGCGGCGGTGACGGCGAGGTGGGCCTGCGTGGTGGCCGCCTGTCCGTCTCCGTCGAGCCGCAGTGGCCGTCCGACGTGGAGGTGGAGGCGGGGGCGCCGCAGCGGGGCGGTCGCGAGGCCCGCGAGCTGCTTCACGGCCGAGCCGGAGGTGACACGGCGTGCACCGGCCTGGCCGACCGGGATCACGGGCGCGCCGGTGCGGTACGCGAGCCGGGCGAGGCCCCGGCGGAAGGTGCCCGGCGCGGCTTCCGTCGCGTCCTTGCGGTCGGGCAGGCCGCCCTCGGCGTAGATGAGGATGTGCCGGCCCTGTTCCAGCGCCTCCTGGGCGAGGGCGATCGCCTGGGGCGCGCGGGGATCACCGCGGTGGACGGGGATGTGGCCCTCGCGGGCGAGGGCGCGGCCGAGCAGCGGCACGCGCCACAGGCCGGCGGTCGCCATGATGACGGGCCGGGCGCCGAGGCGGTGCAGTGCGGCCAGGACGATCGCCGGGTCCGCGAGCGAGGTGTGGTTGGCCGCGATGATCCCGGCCGGGGGGAGGTCGACGTCTTCGTCGGTGGTGATCGTCAGCCGTCCGACGGCGGGGATCAGGTGATCGGCGAGGCGGCTGAGCATCAGGTTCTCCGGTTCGCTCGGGAAGAATCCCATCGTCGCCGATGGAGCCGTGAGCGCGCCTGAGTGTCTGTACTCATCTCTCAGCCAAGGGGGATGAGCAGATCGGTGATCGGTACCCTGCCGAGCGGTTCGCCGGAAGCGCCCGCGTGCCGTGTGAGAAACACCGTCACGGCGCTCGGCCCGCGGATCTCGACGGCGGCTCCGGGCGGGACACGCGACCGTGCCGTCGCGTGTCCCGCCCGTACACGGGCCTCAAGGCGGAGAGGGCAGGATTTGAACCTGCGTGGGCCCCGAAGGGCCCGACCTCGAGACGAGCTCGGCGGTCCCCGATAAGCCGCTCCGGGCACCTCTCCCTGTTCCCGGCCCCGGTGGTTCCCGGTGCCGTTCACAGGAAGAAGACTGGCAGGGACCGCTGACGCCCGGCTGACGCGGGCGCGCCGTCCCCGCCCTCGGCTACGCCGCGCGCAGGTCGATGACCGTGCGCAGCTTCCCGCTGGTCGCGGTGCGCTCGAACGCCTCCCTCGGCACGGTCTCCGCGGTGAGGGCCAGCAGGCCCTCCGCCTCGGCGGAGGCCAGCTCCGGCACCTCCGCCGCCAGAGCGCGGTGCGCGGCCCCGGGGTCGCCGGCGTACTGCTCGTCCAGGCGGATCGTCAGTTCCTCCCGGCCGGCGCCGGAGCGGACCACGAGCTGCACCTCGCCGTGGTAGGCGAGCCGCTCCTGCGCGGCGGCGACGACGCGCCGGTAGTTGACGAAGTAGGTGCCGACGCGCACGACGTCGCCGTAGCGGCCGAGCAGTTCCAGCCGGGGTACATGGCTGCCACAGGCGCACGGGCCCTCGACGGCGCGCCCCAGGTCACCTATCTCGTAGCGCTCCAGCCGCTGGCCCGCGCGGGCCCGGGAGGTGAACACCAGCCGTCCGGGCTCGCCGGGTGTAACCGGCCGGTCGTCCCCCGGGTCGAGGATCTCCAGGGTGTGCAGGTCGGTCAGTACGTGGTGGACCGAGCCGTCGGAGGAGGCGCACTGGTAGCCGAGCGGCCCGAGGTCGGTGCTGCCGTACGCGGCGGACCGGATCACCTCGACGCCGAACTCCTCCATGAGGACGCGGCGTTGCTCGCCGGTGAAGTGCTCGCCGCCGTAGAACACCGTCCGGATGCCGCCGTACGCGCGCAGCCGGTCGGCCTCGGCGTGGAACAGCTGCCACAGGTAGGAGGGCATGCCGAACACGGTGTCGGCCCGGTGGGTGACCAGTGCCTCGGCGACGGTGGCGTGGTCGGGTCCGGCGGCCATCGGCAGCTGGGTGGCGTTCAGCCGTTCCAGGATGGAGAAGAAGCTGATGAAACTCCCGTACATCCCGCCGCAGTAGAACAGGTTGGCCGCGCGGTCCCGCGCCGGGTCGAAGCCGGCGGCGAGCAGCCCGTCGGCCGCGGCGCGCATCTGGTTGTCGTAGTCGTCGACGGTGAACACCGACAGCGCGGGCGCGCCGGTGGAACCGCCGCTGCGGAAGTACAGGTGGGCGTGGCGCGCGTCCAGGGAGGCCAGCGCGCGCTGCACGCCCTCCTTGCCGAGCAGCGGCGCGTCCGGGACCGGGGGCAGGACGGGGGCGGACACCAGGTCGTCCAGGCAGGCCACCGGCCCGAACTCCGCGTCCGCCGTCCGCACGCTCACCCGGCGGCTGTAGCGCTGGAGCGCGTAGACGCCGTCGTGCGGCTCGCCCTCGTAGCCGTCCAGCATGGAGCCGACCGGGGTGATCCGGGTGACGCCCGCGGCGAACAGGGCGCGCGACAGCGCGGCCACGTCCGCCCGGCCGCCGCCGACCGCCGCGGTCTGCAGGTAGCGGCGCATGGGCCGCAGCGTCCCGGTGACCAGGTGCCGGGGCAGCGGCTTGACCCAGACGCTGCGGTGCAGCGGGGAGGCCGCGAGCGCGGGGCGGGTGTCCGCCAGCACCCGCCAGGAGCCGTCGTCACCGGTGAACACCCGGGTGAGGCCCAAGTGCTGTTCGATCCGGGCGAGTTGCTGGACGGTGGTGATCTCCGCCTGCTCGGCCGGTCCGGGCCGGGGCGCGGGACGGGCGCCGGACACCTTCGCGAGCCGCTCGGCGAACCGGCCGGCGAACGCGAAGACCTCCTCGGTGTCCTCGGTGTCGAGATAGACCACCTGCGGGCTGGAGCATGCCTGCTGCTCGAACCGGCAGACGTCCTCGGCCAGCGCGTCCAGCAGGCCGTCCGCGTCCGCCGCCTCCCGGGTCAGGTAGGCGAAGGAGATCCGGTGCCCCCATGCGACGACGCGGCAGCCGGGCGGCGCCAGTTCACGCACCGCGCTCTCCGCCTCCTCACCGCCCCAGACCGCGATGGCGTCGGCCTGTCCGCACAGAGCTTCCAGCCAGTCGCGGCGCGAGGAGGGGAAGCGCAGGGCGATCACCCGCTCGGCGATCAGTCCGCTCGGGTCGGCCGCCGCGAGCGCGGCGAGCAGGTCGAGGGCGAGCGGCGTGTCCGAGCCGCTCGTCTTCAGGACGTTGACGTTGCCCGCGAGCAGGCCCTCCACGACGCTCAGCGGGGCGACCGCGGCCGCGTTGCCGGGCGCGATGTGCACCAGGAGTCCCACCGGCGCCCAGGACTCGAACACCGTCTCGCGGCCGTCCGGCCGGGTCAGCCGCTCCGGACGCAGACCGCCCAGTTCCCGGCGCAGCTTGCGCTCCAGTGCCTGCCGGGTGAGCGCGCCCGCCAGCTCGGCCAGGGTGGAGGCGGCTTCGGCGGCGGGAAGGTGGGCGGCCAGCCGGGTGTGGAGGGCGGAGCGGGGGTCGGCCAGGTCCGCGCCGACCGCGGCGCAGGCGCCGAGGACGACATCGGTGGGCAGCGGGCGCTCCAGGACGCGGGCGGCCGTCTCCGGCAGGTCGGCCATCCGCCGTCCTGCCTCGGCGTCGTCGACGAACTCGCCCTGCCAGAAGTGGAGTACGGGTACGGAAGCGGTCACGACATTCCCTTCATCATTTCGGCGGCGGCCACCGCGCAGCTGCGGTTGCGGCTCACCCCGGCACGGCCGAGCACGGTGAACCAGTCGGTGGACAGCGGGCAGGGGCACTCCTCGCCCGGGTGCAGCGAGGCGAGGTCGCCCATGACGACGCTGTGTGCCGGTACGGAGGTGATGTACGGGCTGACCAGGTGCAGGAAGCCGGGCTCGCCGTACGCCAGCGGGCGCAGCGTCCTCGGGTCGCGGACCGCGGCGCGCGACCACACGGGGACGTGCAGCCGGTGGTGCGCGCACTCGACGTACGGCACGCAGTGCTCGACGGACCCGAAGGTGTCGCGGACGGACTCGGCCGGGATACCGAGGCGTTCGGTGACCGCGGCGCGGAGCTCGTCCTTGCCGATCTGCCGGTCGGCGTGGCCCTTCCAGCCGCCGCCGAGCACCACCAGCGACCCTTCGGGCAGCCGCAAAGGGGCCATGCCCGTCGACCTCATCCGCTCCAGGGTGAAGTACAGGAAGGCCGGGAAGCCGAGGATGCGCACCGGCGCGTCCTCGTCGGCGTAGCGCTGGAGCGCGGCGATGCAGCCGTGCACGTCGAACTCGTGGCCGGAGCCGGTGTGCCGCAGCGCGTGCGTGGTGTGCCGGGCCGGGGCGAAGTCGCACAGGTAGTTGTCGGTGAACGAGGTGCCCAGCTTCAGCGACGGCGCGGGCTCGTAGCTGTAGAGCAGGTAGTTGACCGGCCGGTCGGGGGTGATCCAGCCGTAGTGGTCGAAGATCCGGGCCACCATGCGCTGGGCCGAGCGGATCGTCCAGCGGTCGAAGAACATCTGGGACTTCTGGCCGGTGGTGCCCGAGGACGTCAGATGCAGGAACACCTCGTCGCGGGGGACGGAGAGCGCCTCGTGGCGCTTGAAGAACGCGGCCGGCACCAGCGGGGTGCGCACGCCGTCGCCGACGGTGGGCGCCGGGATCTCGGCCTGGTCCTGGAGCAGGGCGGCGAGGAACGGGGACCGTTCGGCGTGCCAGGCGTTGGCCTCGGCCATGGCGGCGGCGAACAGCCCGTCGGCCTCGGCGCCGGTCGCGTACGGGTCGGCCAGGTCGCACAGGCGCTGCACCTGGCCGAGCGCCGCCGGGTCGGGGACCTCGACGGGAGCGAGATGGGGGTTCATCGGGACACCTCGTGAAGGGGCAGGTAGGTGGAGGCCCAGGCGCTCAGATAGGCGCCGAGGTAGGGCTGGAGCAGCGGGCTCACGGCCGTCGTACGGAAGTCGATCTGCCGGCTGGTGCGGGAGAGCACCACGTAGTCGTGCAGCCGGTCGCCGACGCGCCGCATCGCCGGGTAGACCGCGCTCGGTACGAACCCGGAGGCCAGGAAGATCTCCAGGGCCTCGGTGTCGGCCAGCGGCAGCAGGGTCTCGGCGTAGTCGGCGCCGGCCCGGGTGACCGTGGTCATCAGCGCCTCCAGGGCGCCGGTCAGCGCCGCGGGGCGCGGGTGTACGGCCACGAGCGCGCAGCTGCCCGCCACCGGGTCGAGGTCGGCGTACGCCTCGAAGCCGCCGTCGGCCGCGACCAGCAGCGCGTTGGGGGTGTGCAGGGGGAAGAAGCGGTCGGCGGCGCGGGGGAAGCGTTCGAGGAAGCGGCGGCGTACGAAGGCCGGTGCGGGAATCAGTTCGATCGGCTCGGCCCCGGGGTCCCGGCGCGGCGCGCTTTCGAGGGCGACGGCCCGGGCCGTGCCGGCGCAGTCGATGCCGATGCCCGCGGACGCGGCGGCCAGCAGCCCCGTGAGCCGCTCGGGTACGCGGTCCACGGGGGCCCGGCGCTCCAGCACGCCGTCGGCGTAGCGGGCGAAGAGCCCGAGGCTCTCGCAGCCGTCGACCTCGACGGCGTTGGGCAGCAGGCCGAGGGGCCGGAAGCCGTTGCGTACGACGACGTGCTGGGGGCCCTCGGTGACGACGCGCACGGTGGCGTAGAGCGAGTCGGGAATGCCGGTGGCGAGGGCCGCCTCGCAGACCGCGCCGGTCAGCCGGGAGGCCAGTCCGCCGCCGCGGTGCCCGGGGTGGACGGCGAGCCCGAGGAGCTTGCCGACGCGGCTGCCCGCGTCGGTCTGCACGACGGCGGAGCCGACCAGGTCCCCGCGGGCCGTACGGGCGGTGAGCCAGTGCGCGGAGCCGTCGGTGATCATCCGGCGCATCACGGCCGGGTCGCTGCCGAGCGGCACCGGGTAGCCGTGCCCGTACACCTCGAAGTACAACTGCCGCAGTTCGGCGATGTCCTGGACCGCCGCCGGGGCGAGGACGACGGTCATGACGTCTCTCCCGCCGGGGTGAGGTGCGCCGTCGCCGCGTCGCCCGGGGAGGTGCGCGGCGCGTCGGGCCGCGCGCGGCCGGCCAGCCACCACAGCGCGAGCGCGACCGGGACCAGTCCGGCGCCCTGGACGAGGCAGAGCGCACGCGCGCCCAGGTGGTCGCCGAGCGCGCCGAAGAGGAGGGAGGACAGCGGGAAGGTGGCGCCGAGGAGGGCCTGCATGACCGCGAAGAAGCCGGGCTTGTCGGCCGTGGGCACGAGCCGCTGGAACAGCGCCACGAAGCGGACGCCGATCACGCCGACGCACCAGCCGGCGACGGCCAGCGCGCCCATCGCCGTCGCGTGCCCGGCCCACAGGCCCGGCAGCCCGAGCGCCACGGCCATCACGGCCAGGCAGGCGCTGCCGACGGCGACCGGCCGCCCGGGTACGCGTGCCCCGGTGAAGGAGCCGACGAGGGTGCCCGCGCCGAGCGCGGCCTCCAGGGTGGCGACGGTCGACCCGGTGGAGTGCAGCACCCCTCGGGTGTACAGCGGCATGACGACGTAGACGGCGGTGGTGAACAGGTTGGCGGCGGCGAAGCAGAGCAGCACGCGGCGGATGAACGGGAGCCCGGCCAGGACCTGGCGCAGTGTCCGGGGGGCGGGGGGCGGCGTGTCGTGCCCCGGGTCCGTGGCCGTGGAGCGGTCCCGCGCGTCCTGCGGCGCGTCGGACGCGCCGGTCACGGCGGTTACGGCGGTTACGGCGATCGCGTCGGTAACGGCGGGCATGTCGGCCACGACGGTCGCGTGGGTCGCTTCGGTCGCGTGGCGGAATCGGGCCGAGGCGACCAGCAGGGCGGCGAGCAGGTAGGCGCTGCCGCAGACGGCCACGACCACCGGGAGGCCGCCCGCGTCGACCAGGAGCGGCCCGAGCAGGCCGCCGCCGAGTCCGGCCAGCGACTGGGTGGACAGTTCGAAGCCGGTGGCGGTCTCGATGTCCGCGTCCTCGACCAGTTCGGGCACCGACGTCGTGAGACACGGGTCGAACACCGCCTGGCAGGCCGCGAGTGCCAGGCCCACCGCGTACACCGCGGCCATGGGCAGGTCACCGGCGTACGCCCAGAGCGCCGCCGGTATCGCGACGGCGCCCGCCGCGGCCGCGGCGACGGCCAGCACCGCGCGGTGCGCGTACCGCGCGACGACGCGGGCGACCACGGGGGCGAGCGCGACCGCGGGGAGGGTGCTCACCATCAGGAACAGGCCCGACTCCAGACCGCGCCGCGTGCCCCCGGCGAAGCCGACGAGCCACCAGACCGCGCCCACCTGGAACATCCGGCCTGCGGCCTGGGTGAGGAGCTGAGCGGTCCACACCCGTCCGAAGGAGGGGTTGCGCAGCACCAGCGGCAGGCGCCGGCCTCGCGGTACGGCCGCGCTCATGAATGCGGCCGTTCGTCGACGACCCGGACCAGTTTGCCGGAGCGGGAGTTGACGGCGAGGTCCTGGTGCCGCGCCCACTCGACGGTGAGCGGGTTCACGTGTCCGGCGTCCGCCGCGCCGGTGTAGGCCGGCCGCTCGGCGAGGACGGCCGCGGCCACGGCGGCTCCCAACGCGCCGTGCCGGTCGGCGGGTTCGGCGGTGGCGAGGCGCAGCACCAGGCCGTCGCGGCCGTCCCGGCGGCGGATCACGAGCTGGAGCCCGGTGATCTCGTCCGCCGTGTCGGCGCCGCGCACGATGTCGTGCACGTCCTCGGTGTAGAGGGAGACGGGGCCGACCCGTACGCCCTCCTCGGCACGGCCGAGGATGCGGAAGACGCCCGCGTCCCGGTCCACCCACTCCGCGCGGTCGCCGGCCGGATAGCGCAGCACCGGCATCAGTCGCCGGCGCAGGTCCGTGACGACGAGCCGGCCCGGGACGCCGGTGCCCTCGACGGGCACGTCGGCCTCGTCGTCGAGGATCTCCACGGCCGTGTGCGGGACGAACGCGCGGTGCACCCGCGGGTCGCCGCCGGGTACGGCCTCGCCGAGGAGGCCCGCGTCCACGCTCGCATAGCCCAGCGAGCGGGCCTCGGCGTTCGGGAACGCCTTGCCGAGCAGCGGGAGTTGGTCACCGAAGAGGCACTCCCCGCCGAAGAAGAGGAGCTCGACGTCGGGCAGGGTCCGGCCGGCCGCGGTGAGGCGTTCGGCGAGCGCGCACAGGGTGGTCGGGGTGCCTGCGACCACCTCGACGCGGAACTCCTCCAGGGTGGCCGCGGTGGATTCCCACGGCGTCGCGCCGCCCAGCGGCAGCCGTACGTTGGCCACCGGGGAGCGGTGCAGTGAATCGAGTATGAAGCTGAAACTCGCGTACAGGTCTCCGGCGTAGAACAGATCGGCCACTCGATGGCCGGGCCGCAGACCGGCGTTGACAAGTCCGGCACCAAAAGCGGAGGTGAATTCCCGCCATTCGGTGCGTGTATAGAAGGAGAACTTCGGGGATCCCGTGGTTCCGCCACTGCGAAAGACGACCGCTTCTTGCAGCGGGGCCGTCAGCAGCCTGTTGTCGCGGGGCGAGTTGGCCCGCCAGAATTCCGTCTGGGGCACGACCGGCAGGTCCGTGAGCTCGGTGACCTGATCCGGGAGGTGCGAGTAAAGCTGCCTGTAGAACGGTGAGTTGAGGCGCGCGAAGCGTACCAGCTCCGCTAATGATTGAACGGGCATCAATTCCTGCTCGAAGTGGGGTGACCGTCGGCGACCCATGGGCACGACGGGAGTACAGGGGAATTGGTCGACCCCGGAGGCCAGGCCGGAGGACCGTTTCATCAACCAGTACGACGGATCGTATCTCACCATTCGGAACGGCCTTGCATCGGCTTGCCTTTCAGGCAAGGGGCATGGTGCGGGCCGGACGAATCACGGTTTCCCATGGTTCCCGGCGGAGCGGAGACAGTGGTCACATGTCGCCCTGTTTCCATAAGGAATGGTTGACCGCGCTGAAAGGACCCCTTGCATGCGGGGCGGGGCCGCTGGACGGCACTGCGGTCGGCGAGGGTCTGGCCGTGGCGAGAGGGGCCAGAGGGTCCGGGACGGCGGACCGAAGTGCGCCACGTACCCTTTGCGAATCTTTGAACTCGTCACCGGGGAGCAGCGGTTGGAGGCGGGAGAGATCGGGGCCTCGGAGGGCCGGCCGCTCGCACACATGAGCCTATTGGGGGGTGTGTGGTCCGCGACCTACAGTGGCCGGTGGTCCGCCGCCGCTGTGCGGGGCGGCCGCCGGGAGGGGTCCGCGGTTCGGTTCGGTGCCGAGGGAGGCCGTTCATGGCCAGCGAGTTTCAGGAGCGCAAGCTCAGGGGGATGTTCGCCGCGTTCGACGCCGACGGGGACGGCTGTCTGCGCGAGGAGGACTTCAGGGCACTGGTCGCCCGCTGGAGCAGGCTGCCCGCGGTGGGCCCGGGGACGGAACTGCGCGCGCGGGTCGAGACCCTGCTGATGGGGTGGTGGTCGGCCCTGCGCGAGGCCGGAGGCGCCCGGGGAAGCGGGACGGTCGATCTGCGCGAACTGCTCACGGTGGTCGACGGGCTGCCCGCGATGGCGGCGGAGGTCACCGCCACGGCGAACACGGTCTTCGACGCCGTGGACGCCGACGGGGACGGCCGCATCAGCCCGGAGGAGCACCGGCGACTCGTGGAGACCTGGAACGGGCGGCCGGTGGACCTGACGGGCGTCTTCGAACTGCTCGACCGAAACGGCGACGGCCATCTCGACCGCCCGGAATTCGCGCTCCTGTGGCGCCAGTTCTGGACGAGCGACGACCCCACGGAACCGGGGAACTGGCTCTGCGGGAGGTTGGCCGTCTGACGGCCGCCTACGGAGTCGGGGGTGGCGCGCCGCGCGCCGATCGCACAAGGCGTCCGGCACCCTTGCCGGATCGCGCGGCCACCGAGGTGGCCGGCGATGCCGTCGTCGCCGCGCACATGGGGCGCGTCCTGGAACCACCGCCGCCACAGGCCGCCCTCCTGGAGGAAGCAGTCGGCCCGGCCGCCGTGCAGGACGGAGTCGGTGTACACGAGGGCGACGCGGCGAGCAGATCGGCGTCCCGTACGGTGCCGAAGCTCGCCGGCGCCACGCAGTAGGCCCCACCCGCGCAGCAGACCTCGCTCTCCAGCAGCAGCGCGCCCAGTCGCTCGCGGAAGTGGTCGCGCCGCGAGACCGCGGCGAACCATGCCGCGGTGCGCCGCTCCCGCCGGCTGCCTTCGAAGAGGGCGGTGAGCTCGGCGTCGGAAACGGCCTTCGCGTCAGCGGCCAGGGCGTGCACGAACGGCTCGTACTTCTCGCGCGGCATACGAAGTACCGCTCCGCCGAGCTTCATAGAGCGCCGCGCGGGGGCGCAGTATCGCCGGAACAGGTCCTGCATCTGCGGGTCGTGGCGGATCACCACCCCGTTGTACAAGTGCGTACTGCGTATGCGGCTGCGGCTGCGGCTGGGGCACACCCGGGCATCCGATGGGCTCGGGTTGCCGGGGCACGGATCGTACGACGCCCGGCCACCGGCCCACCGCCGCACCACGGCCATCAGGGCACCGCCGTCGCTCATCTCGGCCTCCCCTCCCCCACCGGCGTGCTCCCTCTCGATCAGCTCTTCGGGGCGGTGGCGCTGCCGGGAGCCGGGTTCAGGCGGAGCCACGCCGTCAAAGCGGCCTGGAGCTCGACGACCTCCCCGTGCGAGAGTGCCTCGCCTCCAGCCCCTACCTGAAGGCGTACGGCGTCGGCGGTGACCCGCCAGCCGATCGACCGGCGTCTCGGCGAGGTGATGGCGGAGCCGTGGGCGAGAGCGCGCGATGCCGCCTCGGCCCGGGAGGGACCACGGGAAGCAGTCGTCGGCGTCTGTCCGGCGCGGATGAGGCGTTTGGGGCGTGTCGGCAGGCCGATGGCTACGTAGAAGTCGCGCAGCGCCACGTCGAGGTCCCGGGGAGCGGACGGCGCGAGGCCGAGGAACTCCTCCAGCAGCTCCGGGTGTGTGGCGGGGGGCGTTCGGGCCCGTAAGGATGCTCGTGCAGTGGGTGCTCGGTGACCTCCAGCCGCACGCAGGCGGGGGCGACCAGCACACGGCCGTAACCCTTCTCGCTCAACTCCGCGTGGATCTCGCGGAGCCTGGCGGCTTGCCGCGGCACTGGGTGGGGATCCCCGATGGCGGGCACGGAGGGCTTTCTGGTCGGCTTGAGAGCCTCGCCCATCGGGCCATTGCAGCGGTGCAGAACACCACCCTGCGTCAGCACGACCGTCACCTGACGGCCCCGCGTGTCGGACCCGAGCCGGAACCCCACGACGGTCGTCGGCACTCACCCTCCCTGCGGCTGTCGGCCACCGTAGCGGGAACCGGGATGGCGGGTGGGAGAGTTGCCCAGGGTCAGGTGCCGGCGCTCAACGCGGGCTGCGCCGACTCCGGTAGGCCGCGACGCTGGCCCGGTGTGCGCAGGTTCGGGTGCAGTACTGCTTCGAGCCGTTGCGCGAGAGGTCCACGAAAGTGGCCCGGCAGGTCGGCCCGGCGCATACGCCGAGACGGGCGGGACCGAGCGTGGCGATCACGGAGGCCAGTGCGCTGAGCGTAGCCGCGGCGAGGTGTGCCGAGCAGCGGTCGGTGTCGGAGGTCACCTCGGTCCACCAGCGGTCGTCCTCGTGGCGCAGTACCGGGGTGGCGCGGCTGCGACGCAGACCGTCGTTGATCAGAGCCGCGGCTTCGACCGCGTCCGCGTTCGCCCGTTCGAGCACCTGACGCACCGTCTGACGCAGCGCGCGGACTTCCGCCAGGTCGGCACGGGTGAGATGCCGCGGACCGGCCCCTTGGTTCGCGGCCGAGCTCGGAGGCTCGACCCCGGGATGGTCGTCAAGGAAGGCCCGGAGCTGCTCCACGGTCTCGAGCGCGTCCTCTCCCTTGATCGGCATCAAGGTGTTGGCCAGGTCGACGGCCGCCTGGACCACCCATGGGCTGTAACACGCATCCTGCATTTGACGTATCTCCTCACTGCTCCATAATGTTACACGCAAAGGAGATCTAGCATGTCACGCCATACTCGGCAGAGGACGACGCCGCAGACGATCCCGTCTGGAAGGGCCCCGGCTCCGGAGCGAGCCGACGCCCCGGACGGGCGTCGGCTGGGGCTGACCTTGGGGATGCTGGTGCTGCCGATGTACGTGGCACTGGGAGCGCCGTCGGTGGCCCTGCCGGCCATCGGCCGCGCACTCGCGGTGCCGTTCGGGGCCACCGCATGGATTCTCGCCGCGTGGTCGCTGACCTCCGCGCTCGCGATGCCGGTCGCGGGTCGGCTGCTGGTCCGCTGGAGCCCCTTCCAGGTTCTCGTCGCCGGAGTCGTGGCGCTCGCCGCGGGCTCCGCGCTCGCCGGAGCCGGGCCGACGCTGTCCGTCGTGATCGTCGGCCGGCTGATCGGCGGCGCCGGGGCGGGCGCGACCGTGATCGCCGTCTTTGCCGCGGCCACCGCCCTTCCCGGGCGGCAACGGATCCGCGCCCTGGGAATCATCGCGGCCGCCGGCGCGACGGCGTCGGGGTGCGGGACGTTGCTGGGCGGGGCGGTGACCGCATGGCTCGGGTGGCGTGCCGTGCTCGCGATCCCGGTCCTCGCGCTGCCCCTCCTGCTGGCCGCATTGCCGAGCAAGCGCGCGCTGACGCGGAGCGGCAGCGGCAGCGGCAGCGGCAGCGGCAGCGGCAGCGGCAGCGGCGAGCGAAACGGCTCGACCGGGCGACTCGATGTCGTCGGCGCGGCCGTGCTGTCGGTACTCGCCGGCTCCTTGATCACGTTGCTACAGGCACACTCGGTCGGCCTGCCCGCTCCGGTCACGCTCGTCGTGGCCGCCGCCGGGGTGCTCGCCGCCGGGGGATTGTGGTGGCGCGTGCGCAGCACGCCCGAGGGGTTCGTGCCCCGGCGGGTGATCGCGGCCCCCGGCTTCCTGGCGGCCGGGCTCATCGGCGGGACCGTCTTCGCCGGCTACTACGGGGTGCTGTTCCGCGCCCCGTCCCTGATCGAGCAGGTCACGGGCGGTGGCCCCCTGAAAGCCGGCGTGCTCTTGGTTCCGGCCGCCGCCTGCTCGGTGCTGGCCGGGCGGCTGGTCGGCGCCGTGACCGACCGGTTCACCGCCTGGCAGGTGTCGGCCGGACTCGCGGCACTCACCGTCGTCGGCGTGCTCGTGGTCGCGGTCTTCACCGGGCCGACCCTGATTGTCGTCGGCACGGCGTTGACCGTGTGCGGGTTCGCGGGCGCCCAAGCCGTACTGGTGAGCCTCGCGCCGGACCTGGTCGCCGCGGACGACCGCGACACCGCACAGGGCCTGCTCAACTTCATGAACGCCCTGGGTGGGGGGATCGGTCCGGCCGCTGTCGCGGGTCTGTCCGGCATCGTGCCGGCACCGGTGGCCCTCGCTGTACTCGCGGCACTCCCCCTGGCCGGAGTCGTGCTCAGCCTGACCCAACGCCCTACCGCCAATCGCCGCCCCCGACCCGACGCCACGCGTGGGAGCCCGCGATGACGGCCCACCTGCATCTGATCCGATGACACCTGGACCAGTAAGGAGCCTTGCCATGTCCGCCGAGCCATTCGAGGTCAGCATCACCGAAGCCGAGATCGCGGACCTGCGTGAGCGATTGCGCCGGACACGATGGCCCGAGCGCGAGCCGGTGGACGACTGGTCCCAGGGTTTGCCACTGGCGTATGCGCGGGAGCTTTGCCGCAGTTGGGCCGAGGAGTACGACTTCGGGTTCGCCGAGCGGCTGAACGCGTTCCCGCAGTACCGCGACACGATCGACGGACTGGGCATCCACTTCCTGCACGTCCGCTCGCCGGAGCCGGACGCGTTCCCGCTCGTGCTCACGCACGGATGGCCGGGTTCGGTGCTCGAGTTCCTGAAGGTTCTCGGCCCGCTCACCGACCCCCGCGCGCACGGCGGTGACCCGGCGGACGCGTTCCACGTGGTCGCGCCGTCGTTGCCCGGGTACGGCTGGAGCGACAAGCCGTCGACGACCGGGTGGGGCGTCACTCGTACCGCGCGCGCCTGGGACACGTTGATGGTCTCGCTGGGTTATGAACGGTACGGCGCGCAGGGCGGTGACTGGGGTTCGGCGGTGTCCGGGGCGCTGGGCGAGGTGGCGCCCGAGCGGGTCGCCGGAGTGCACCTGAACCTGGGATCCGTGGCGGCGGGCACGTTCGACGACCCGACGCCCGCGGAGCTGGCCAATCTCGAGGCCGAGAAGGAGATGCGGCGCACCGGCCGGGGGTACTCGGCGATCCAGGCGACCCGGCCGCAGACGCTCGGCTACGGCCTCACCGACTCCCCGGCGGGGCAGGCCGCCTGGATCGCCGAGAAGTTCTGGGCGTGGACGGACAACGACGGCCATCCCGAGGACGCGTTGTCTCGGCAGACGATCCTCGACGAGATCTCGGTCTATTGGTTCACCGCGTCGGCCACGTCGTCGGCGCGCCTGTACTGGGAGAGCTTCGCCAACTTCCGGGACAAGGTGACCGCGCCGTCCGGGCTCTCGGTCTACCCGCGCGACATCACCCGCCCGTCGAGGCGGGAGGCCGAGCGGCGGTTCACCGACCTGCGCTGGTTCGAGGAGCTGCCGCATGGTGGACACTTCGCCGCGCTGGAGCAGCCGGAGTCGCTGGTCGAGCAGGTGCGCGGGTTCTTCCGCCTGCTTCGCTGACTGTCCGTGCCACCCCCTGGGAAGCCCGCGCCCAGGGGGTGGTCCTGTCCGGCCCGACGGCGTACGAATTCGCTTCGAGGTTCCTCTTGGAGACGTCAGCCGCTTCGAGTCCCCGGGCGCGGAGGCGGGGCCGCCCATTCGGCACGTCGACGTGACGGCCTGCGCTCGCCCCCCCTCGACAGCACCCCGTCCGAGACCGGCGGTCTTCGGCCCCGCATCCGTCACCAGGGCACGACACCACTGTCGTCGAACAGTTGGCCGGTCGGGCCATCGTCAGGCAGAGAGGCCAGCCGGATGGCGATCGCCGCGCCCTGTTCCGGGGTCTGGGTTCCGCTGAATCCGTTGAGGTCGGTCGCCACGTAACCGGGGCAGGCGCCGTTGATCAGGATGTTGCTGGTGCTCAGCTCCTTGGCGTACTGGATCGTGATGGCGTTGAGGTACGTCTTCGTCGGCGCGTAGGCCCCGCTGAGCCCCCGAGGTCGACACCGGGTGTGGTCTGTAGCGTCAAGGAGGCGACGTGGCTGGATTGGTTGACGATCCGCGGGTGCGCCGAACGGCGCAGCAAGGCCAGCATCGCGTTGGTGACCCGGATGACGCCGATGACGTTCGTCTCCACCAGACGCCGCACGGTCTCGACGTCGATGGTCGAGGGCGTCTCCGGCCAGCCACCGGCCACGCCGGCGTTGTTGACCAATACGTCGAGGCGTCCGGCCCGTTCCTCGATCATCCGGACCGCGGCACTCACGCTGTCGTCGTCTGTCACGTCCAGAGGCACGCAAAAGGCGTCGGCACCCGCCGCGCGCAACTTCGCGGCCGCGGATTCCCCGCGCTGTTCGTCCCGAGCGCCGACGCCGACACTCCAGCCCCGTCGGCCCAGCCCGGCCGCGATCTCGTATCCGATCCCCTTGTTCGCGCCGGTGACCAGCGCGATCGTCTTCTCGCTCATGCCGACGAATATGCCGCTGCCGCGGTCGGACACCAACACCGTCCCGGTGGCACGGCGATACCTGGAAGGTATCGATCGTTCGACATCGCGGCTAGCGTGTAGCCATGGAAACGCGCGAACTGCGGTACTTCGTCGCCGTCGCCGAGGAACTGCACTTCGGCAGAGCCGCCGAGCGTCTGGAGATGACCCAGCCGCCCCTCTCCCGGGCGATCGCCCAGCTCGAACAGCGCCTGGGCACCCCTCTTCTGAGGCGCACCAGCCGCCAGGTCACGCTCACCCGAGCCGGAGCCGTGCTCCTGGCGGAGGCTCGGGCGATTCTGAGCGCGGTGACCGCGGCCGAGCGGCGCACCCGCCAGGCGGCGACGGCACGTCCCCCTCTCGTCCTGGCGTTGAAGTCCGGCACCGCCGGCGAACTGCTGACGAAAGTGCTCGACGCGTACGCCGCGGAACCCGGTGCCGCCACGGTCGATCTGCTGCTCTGCGAGGCGCACCAACACCAGCGACTGCTGGCGGACGGCCACGCCGACGTGGCACTGCTGCACCTGCCCTTCGACTCGGCGTCCGGGCTCGACACCGAGAATCTGTACACCGAAGGGCAGGTCGTGATCCTGCCGGCCTCGCACCCACTCGCCGGCCGTCAGCATGTCGGCATGACCGAGGTCACCTCGGTGCGACAGCCCCCGATGGCTCGCTGGCCCGGCCCCGACGGCAGCTACCCGGACGGGGCAGGAGCAGAGGTACGGAACCTCACACAGCTCTTCCAGCTGATCGCACTCGGCCGCACCACCGCGGTCATTCCCGCATCGGCCTGCACCGATCTACGCCGGGACCTCGTCGCCGTGCCGGTTCTGGACGCTCCGCCCGTGACGACAGCGATCGCGTGGAACCCGGACACCCGCCTCCGCACAGTCGCCGACCTGGTCCGCGTCGCCACGCGCCTCTACAACCCCGCAGGCTTCTTCCCTGCCCCTTCTCATCAACCGGACGCCCCCGGGATACCCGCGGTCCGCTGAAGGCGCCCCGGCGGTCGGCAGCGGAACTCGGTGCCGCCCCTGTCGCAGGAGGATCAGTGCCGCGGGACCCGCAGGCTCCCGGACCGCGCGGTGTCTCCCGGGGCGAGTCAGCAACCGGCGGAGAACTCCTCGAGCGGATCGGCGAGTGCCTGGTCCGGGTGATGGAATTCGCCGTTGGCATCCTCGGATCGGGCCTGCACGGTGGTGACGGCCCTCGGGCGCCAGCGTGAGTTCGGGGCGCTCTTCCGGCGGGGCCAGGGCTGGGGGTACGGCGGTCAGGTCGATCGCGATCGTGCCGAGCCGTGGAATGTTCCCGGCCGCTATGGCTGGGTCGGTGGCTCCGGGACCACGGCGCACATGGTCCCTGCCACCGGCACCGTCGCCGTTCTGCTCACCCAGGTGATGCTGACCGGCCCGAGTCCGATGCCGCCGCTCCTGGAGGAGTTCTGGCGGATCGCCGCCCTCACCGGGTGATGCCGGTCCAGGTCTGTCGGTCGTTGGCCCGGTTGTGCCGTTGGCCGATGTCCCGGTGGGCGCGGTCCGAGCCGTTGCTCGCCGTTGCTTTCGGACCGCGTGCGGCGGGGTTGTCTGCGGCCGGCTTGCGGACGTGGGCCGTCATTGGTGCTCGGGAGCGGGTGTTCACCGCCTTGGTGGCCCGGGCAGGCGCGGACGAGGACGTGCTTCGGCCGGGTCGTCTCGGCCGGCTCGACGATCGTGTGGGCTACCGGCGCGGTCACCGTTTTCCATGGGCCGTGGCGTTCGGGCAGGTCATGCCGGGAGGTTCCGGTCCGGATCTCGCAGGCCGTGCGGTTGATGGCTGCCGGTCCCTTGTCCGCGGCCGGGCTGTCGAGGTCCGCGGTACCGGGGGACATGTGATGTCCGCTTCTGGTGGGTGAGTTCGTGGCGGTGTATCGCCCCCGCGTGATCCCCCCCCCCGGGGGGCTTCGTCGTGTTCCGGGGTGGATCGGCCCGGCGTTGGTGGCGGCGACAACCGGTGGGACGTGGCTTTGGCGCGCACGACGAGGACGGTGCCGATGAGGTCCCCGTACGTTGTGCCGACCAGGCGCGAACGAAGGGTGGGTCCCAGGATGGCCGAACTGATCCCGGTGGAAGTCACACGGCCGGCGCCCGGGGCGGGCAGACGCACGCTCGGTGTGCTGCCCCTGGTCGGAATCTTCTTCTTCACGGTCTCCGGAGGCCCCTTCGGGCTCGAAGCCTCACTCTCCAGCGCCGGTCCGGGCATGACCCTGCTGATGATCGTCCTGGTGCCGGTGGTCTTCGGCGTGCCGAACGCGCTGGTGGCGGCGGAGCTGAGTGCCGCGATACCGGTCGACGGCGGCTACTACTACTGGACGAAGATCGCGCTCGGCAGAGGTGCGGCATTCGTGTTCGGGGTCTGGAATTCGATCGGGTCGGTGCTGAACCTCGCCCTCTACCCGATCCTGCTGGTCGACTACCTGGCCACCTGGGTCCCGGAGATCGCCCGCGGGAAGGGGCTGGTGATCGTGGACCTGTTCCACGGCGGTTTCGTCGTGGACCTGCACTGGATCGTCACCGTCGCCCTCATCGCCCCGATGGCGTACCTG
Organism: Streptomyces sp. SUK 48; assembly: GCF_009650765.1. Taxonomy (NCBI): domain Bacteria; kingdom Bacillati; phylum Actinomycetota; class Actinomycetes; order Kitasatosporales; family Streptomycetaceae; genus Streptomyces; species Streptomyces sp. SUK 48. The sequence goes on from NZ_CP045740.1 coordinate 177,301, forward strand.
AACTACCGCGGTTCCCAGGCGGTCAGCGAGTACTCGGTCGGGATGATGCTGCTGATCCTCGCGCCGTTCGCGGTACTGACGGTCCTCGGTATCCGGCACGGGATCGACAACGGGATCAATGTGCTCTCGCCCTTCATGGTGCCGGGGCAGAGCGTCCATTCGTCGGTGGCCGGGGCGCTCAGCGTCATCGTGTGGCTGTATCTCGGTTTCGACGGCCCGAGCACCGTGCTGGGCGAGGTCGCCGACGCGCACCGGACCTATACCCGGGCCCTGCTCGTCTCGGTTCCGCTGATCATCACCGCCTACCTGCTGCCCACCATCGCCGCCATCGGCAGCGGGCTGCACCGGGGTGCGCCCGCCGACTGGGTCCAGGGCGACTTCATCGTGGTCGGCGACGCTCTGGGCGGCGTCTGGCTGAAGGTGCTGCTCTCCCTGGGGTCGGCGCTCTCGCTGGTGGGGCTGTTCATGGCGATCCTGCTGACGAGCACCCGGGTTCCGCGGGCGCTCGCCGCGGACGCGTATCTGCCGCGCTGGATGGCCAGGGACAGCAGACGGTTCAACACGCCGGTGGGTGCGCTGCTGGCGAGCACCGCCGTCGTCGTCGTGCTCTCTGCCGTCGACTTCAGCTCGATCCTGCGGGCCACGGTGCTGCTCACCCTGGCCTCGATCCTGCTGGAGTTCGTGGCCTTCCTCGTCCTGCGCTGGAGGTATCCGCAGATGCTCCGGCCGGTCCGGGTCCCCGGCGGACGGTCCGGCGCGGTCCTGGTGGTCCTGCTGCCCACGGCGATGATCGTGTACCTGGCGTGGAGTACGGCGGTCGACGAGCCCGCGATGTTCGGCATGAGCCTCGCGGTGGCGCTGCTGGCCGTGCTGCTCTATCCGCTGTGCCGGCGGTTCGTCAAGGGCGGGCGGCCGGACGCGGAGTTCGACTCCTCGCGGGTCGAACTGGGTCCGGACCGGTTCGCGGGATTCGGTTCGCGGAAGGCGGGCGTCCGATGGAGGTGAATCGGGTGCTTACCGGGCTTGCGGAGCGGTTGCGGACCTGGTGGCCGGTGCCGGGGATCGCGATCAGCGTTGTCGACGAAAGCGGCGAGTCCGCGTTCGTCACCGCGGGATTCGCGAACGCGGAGTCCGGTGCGCCGCTCTCCCGTCGCACCCGGTTCGAGATCGGTTCCATCAGCAAGACCTTCACCGCCTTCCTGCTCGGCATACTGGCGGAGGAAGGGAAGGTGGACCTCGACGCGGCGGTCGCCGACCACCTGCCCTGGTTCGCCCCGAACGGCGGCTCCCGCGCGATCACCGTCCGGCACCTTTTGCGGCACACCTCCGGCCTGGTGGCCGGGGCCGACGCGCTGCCCGATGCCGCCGCACGCGGCTACGCGCTGCGCGAGGCGAGGACCTGGGCCGAACCGGGTGAGCTGTTCCACTACTCCAACGAGGGCTACAACCTGCTGGGGCTGATCGTCGAGCAGGTGACGGGTGAATCGCTGGCGGACGCCATGGCCGGACGGCTGCTGCGGCCCCTGGGCATGCGCGACTCGGCGGCGCGGATCACTCACGAGGACATCGCCCATCTCGCCACCGGGTACCGGTTCCTGCGCGACGACCGCCCGCCGCTGCCGTCGGCCCCGCTCGCGCCGGCCGGCTTCTTCGAGTATTCGTCGGCCGACGGGAACGTGCTGGCGACCGCTTCCGACCTGGGGCTGTTCGCCCGCATGCTGCTGGGCCGGGGCACCCTGGACGGCGCCAGGATCATCGGACCGGAGCATTTCCGGCAGATCGTCACGGTGCCCGCCGATGCGGTCGATTCCAGTTACGTGCTCGGCGTGGACGTGGAGGTGATCGACGGCCACACCTGGCTGACGCACGCCGGCGGGATGGTGGGATACCGCTCGTACCTCGCCGTCGACACCGACGGCGGGCACGGTGTCGCCGTGCTGACCAACGCGCCCGGCGAGTGCCAGATCATCGACCGCTTCGCCCGCCATGTGCTCGCCGTCGTCCAGGGAGCCCCCGCGGATCCGGCGCTGTTCGACCCGGAGCGGATCCCGGACGCCCGGCGCTACGTCGGGACCCACGGAACGGCGCCGCGTCAGGTCCGTGTCGAGGCCGCGGGGGACGGCCGTCTCTCGTTCACCTCGGACGGGGTGAGCGGCAGGCTGTACGACGCGGGGGACGGGCGGCTGGTGTGCGATCACCCGGGGTGGTCCGCCTACCACCACTCTCTGGACGGACGCTGGCTCTACGGACCCGAGTCTCTGGGTCCCGGCCCCTGCGCGCCGGCCGCTCCCCCGCACCCGCTCGTGGGTCGCTACCGGAGCTACACCCCCTGGTATCCCGGCTTCAGCATCGTGCAGCGGGCGGGACGGCTGCACATGATCGCCGCGACCGGCGTGGAAGCGCCCTGCGACGAACCGGAACTGGTGCCGCTCGACGACGGGACGTTCCGCGTCGGAGCCGACCCCCGGCTGCCGGAGCGCCTGACGTCCGGGCCCGCCCCGGACGGCGCGGTGCTCTGGGTCGACCTGGACGGGTGCCGCTACACGCGCTCGTTCCGGGATCAGCCGGAGCCCCGGGAAGCGCCCGTCCGCAGTTCACGCACCCGAAGCTGAAGGTGCGCGAGCAGCATGGCGTCGGCATCGGCGAAGTCCAGCCCGGAGATCTCGCGGATACGGCGCAGCCGGTAGCGCATGGTGTTGGGGTGGATGTGCAGGGCCTTTGCCGCGGTGTCGGTGGCGCCCGCGGCGGCGAGATAGGCGGCCAGGGTCGCCGCCAGCGGGCCGTCCTGGCCCTCTTCCTGGCGCAGCCGGTGCAGCGCGCCGCCGGCGTCCGGCAGGCCGAGCGCCTCGGTCGCGTCGGCGAGGTGCAGCAGCAGCACCGCCAGCGCCATGTCCTGCACGGTGCGCACGGCCGGTCCGCGGACGGCCGGGTGCCGCAGGGCCCGCAACGCGGCGTCCGCCTGCGCCCGCACGTCGGCGATCCGGCGCATCGATTCGGCCGGGCCGCCGACGGCGACCACGTACTCACCGGCCAGTGGGGTCCGCGTGAGGAAGTCGCGGGCCAGGGCGACGGCCGACTCCAGCGGCGTGGCGTGTTCCGCGGGCCAGGCGGCCAGTACGTACACCCCTCCGGTGCCCGTCACCAGGACTGAACGAGGGTGTACGGCCGCAAGGAAGTACTCCAGGGTGTCCGCGAACCGGCGCAGCCCGGCGGCGTCCGGCGCGTCGGGGCCGGTGCTCCCGGCCAGCCGCGGGGCCGCGGCCAGGACGCAGACCGGGCCGGAGCCCAGTTGCAGCCGGCTCGCCTCCACCGGGTCCACCGACCCGCCGAGTACGGCGGCGGCCAGCTCGCCGCGCTGGCGGCGGGCGTAGCTGGTCTCCGTGCGCAGGCCGACCAGTTGCAGCGCGACCACGGGCGCGAATTCGCGCAGCCGGGCTGTGGCCGCCTCGTCGAGCGGCCCGGTGACGGCGGCCCAGATGTAGCCGAGGACATCGGAACCAGCCCGGACGGCGATGGCCACCCTCGCCAGCTGATCGGCCCCGGTCGCTTCCATGTAGACCGGTTCGGTGCTGGCATGGAGCCGTTCGAATTCTTGGCGCTCGCGCTGTTCGGCGAGCGTCCGCCGGTGCACGGCCCGTCCCAGGATGGTCTCGATCCGCTCGGAGTCGGTCCGGTCCTGCCCCTGCGACCAGGCGACCAGCGCGGAGGAGCGGTCCTCGATGGTGACCGGGGCGCCGACGGCCTCGTAGACCGCGTTCGCCAGGGCGAACAGCTCCGCGCCGCTGCCGGCCGAGCGCACGCGCGTCCTCGCGTACTCGAGCAGCTGCTCACGGACTGTCGTCGCCACATGCATCCAGGACGCGTCCGCGTTGACCTCGATGATCGCCGGCCCGTCGTCGGCCGAGGGCGGCACCGGGGCCTTCACCGCCAGCACCTTGGCGCCGGCCTGCCGCATGGCCGCGGTCAGCTCGCGCAGCTCGGCCTGCGTGGTCACGCCGACCCCCAGCACCACGCACCCGGGTCCGAGCCGTGCCGGCGCGCCCGGGGCGTGGATGACGATGTCGGTGAGCGGCCCGCCGCTGCCGGTCCCCTCCTGGACCAGGCGCAGCAGCGCGGGCCCGATGTTGTCCACGAGCTGACGGACGGGCAGGTGCTCCCGAGCGCCGGACTCCCGCATGGTGCACTCCCGGCTCGAAGGACTGTTGTGGGCGTCAAGTCTGGGAGACCCGTATTGACGATGTCAACGATGATCCTGAGTGACCGCAGCGGGAGCATGGCAGGAGAACGCGACGGATCAGAGGCACGAGGAGCGCGGGTGGCAACGACGCAGACGCACGAAAGCCGGGAACTGCTGGGGCTGTTCCCGCCCGGGACCACCCGGGACGGGAGCGGCGGGCTGGTGATCGGCGGCGTACCGGCGGCGGAACTCGCCGAGTCCTACGGCACTCCCGCGCTGGTCCTCGACGAGGCGTCGGTCCGCGCCCGCGCCCGCCGGTACGCCGACGGGCTGGCCGCCCGTTGGCCGAACTCGCGCGTCGCGTTCGCGTCCAAGGCATTCCCCTGCACGGCCGTCGTACGCCTGCTCGCGCAGGAGGGTCTCGGCATCGACGTGGCCGGCGGCGGCGAGCTGACCCTCGCCCTCGCGGCGGGGGCGGACCCGGCCGGCCTGGTCGTCCACGGCAACGCCAAGACCGAGGAGGAACTGCGCCTCGCCGTCGGGGCCGGCGCCGGGACGATCGTCGTCGACAACTTCGACGACATCGACCGGCTGGAGAAGATTCTCGCCGACGCCGCGGCGGAGCAGGCGGTACTGGTCCGGGTCACCCCCGGCATCCGCCCCGACACCCACGCGGCCGTGTCCACCGGCCAGAACGGCTCCAAGTTCGGTCTGCCCCTGCCGCAGGCTCGGGCGGCGATCGCGCGGCTGCGCGGCAGCGACCGGCTGCGGCTGGACGGCATCCACGTACACGTCGGGTCGCAGATCCTGGACCTCGCGCCCTTCGCGCAGGCCGTCGAGGCGGTCGCGGAGCTCGGCGAGTTCGCCGTCTACGACCTGGGGGGTGGCCTCGGCTCCCGCTACACCTACGCCGACCGGCCGCCCACGGTGGAGGCGTACCTGGACGCCGTCACCGACGTCGCCCGACGCCTGCTGCCCGCCCACGCCCGCCTCCTCATCGAGCCGGGCCGCTCGATGGTCGCCGAGTCCGGCGTCTCGCTGTACCGGGTCGTCTCCGTCAAGCGCGGCGGCGGCCACACCTTCGTCGCCGTCGACGGCGGCATGGGCGACAACCTCGAAGTCTCCCTGTATCAGCAGCGTTTCGAGGCCGCCGTCGCCGGCCGCCCGACCGGCGACGGCGAGCTGTGCCGTCTGGTGGGCCGGCACTGCGAGTCCGGCGACATCCTCAGCGCCGGTGTCCCGCTGGCGGATCCGCACGTCGGGGACCTGATCGCGGTGCCGGTGACCGGTGCCTACACCTATGCGCTGAGCAACAACTACAACGGTGCGCGCCGCCCGCCGGTGGTCTTCGTCCGCGACGGCGCGCACCGCGCCGTGGTACGCCGCGAGACCTACGCCGACCTGACGCGCCGGGATCTTCCGTAGCGGCGCGGGGCGGCGAGCGGCTGGTGGCGGCCGCGGGTGGGGCCGGCGCCGGCCTGTACGGTCCACAGCCCCCGTCAGCCGAAAAATCTGCGGTGCCATGTGCCCACGGACCAGCGCCGTCCGTCACTCACGCGTACCCCCCGGAGCAGTCCCATTCCGAGGAACCGTCACACTGACTGATCACAGGTTGGTCATCGCACCGGGAGCCAGGTGGCGTCGCGATCACGGCTCAAGGCCCTTTACCGTTCCCAGGCAAAGACCATGCATGATCATGACAGATCTTGTGTAGTTTCTGTGCCGAGCTTGATCGCTTCTCCGCTCTCCGTGGCAACCGGGCCTCCCCCACCCCACTGCCCGCGAACCAAAGGACGCCCGCCAGGTGTTGAGACCGCCGACAGGTACCGGACGCACACCCCTGGGCGTCCGACACCACCCGCGGCAACGCCGTGTCTCTCGACGGCACCACCGACAAAGGCTTCCAGCTGTACGACTCCTCCGGAGCCCTGCCCCCGGCGGGCGCCGCCTCCAGCTGCGACCTACCGAAGGTGCCCCAGCTCGACTGACACCGGGCCGTCACTCCGCGCCGCCGCCCGCACCCGGATCCCGGCTCCGGCCCTCCGGCAGACCGTACTCACGAGCTCGCGCCGCACAGCGCGTCGCGACGGTCGACGGGGGCACCTGAGCCGGCGTCCGACCTCCGCGCGAGCCCGCCAAGGCGCGCGACGCGGCCCACACCTTCCGTTCGGCCTCGACCCTCTCGCCCGCATCCCACCTCCTCACTGGAAACCCACATGAGACGCAGCACCCTCCTGGCCGCGGCCACGGCGACCGCCCTGTCCGCATCCCTGTTCTGGGCAACCTCCCCGGCACGGGCGGACGGCACCACGGGCGGGCCGGCCCTGTCCGACGCCACCGACTGGTCCGAGCCGGGCCTGCTCTTCGTCACGGCGCACTCCGACAGCCCGCTCACCCGCGTCACGGCCCACTTCTATCCCCTGAGCGCACCGGACGGGGCCCCGGAGGCCGGATCGACGGCGGACTTCACCCAGTACTCGGGGCAGGACGCCCGCTCCGGCGTCTGGCGGGCGCCGGTGCACCTCGCCGAACTCGGCGACTACCGGGTGACCGTCGATCTGCAGGACGCCTCCGGCGCCACCGTCACCGGAGCCCTCTCGCCGCACACCCTGCACTACCAGACCGTCCTCACGGTCACCAACCTCACCACCACCCCGGACGTGCCGGACTTCCTCCACCAGGACGTCTCCGTCGGCGGCACCGTCGTCGCCCGTGACCCCCGCGACCCCGGCACCCCGGCTCCCGCCGTCGGCGTCGCCGTCGCCGTCGACGCCGGGCGCGTCCACACGCGCGCGACCACCGGCGCCGACGGCCGTTTCACCGCCGCCTTCGTCCCCTCCGAGCCGTCCTTCCAGCTGTACACCACGCCCGAAGCCTCCAGCGGCTACCCGGGGGCGATCTCCCCGCCGGCGTACCCCAAGAGCATGCACACCGCACAGGCACCGGTCCGCTTCTCGGCCAGCACGCACACCCTGAACCTGCGACAGGGCACGACGGGGACCGTCACCGGCCACGCGGAGATCCAGACCGCCTCGGGCTGGCAGCCGCTGCCCCACACCTCGATCACCGTCCAGGACAACACGGTCGTGGCCGGGCAGACGACCACCGACGCGCGGGGTGACTACACCCTGCGCGTCTCCTCGGACAACGCCGCCCCGGACGCCGAACTCATCGCGGGGACCGGCGGGATGCTCTTCCAGCAGACCGCCGCCGAGCCCTTCAGCCTCCACGTCGCCTACACCACTCACACCTCCCTGAGCGCGTTCCTCGACGACGACGGGTCTCTGACGGCCCGCGGCGACGTGTATTTCGAAGACAGCCGCGCCCATTGGCCCGCCAAGCCCACCGTCACCCTTCAGTACTCCAAGGACGGCAAGACCGGCTGGAAGGACGCCGCAACCGTGACGGTTCCGATCCGTCACAACAAACCACTGATCCAGGAGACGTTCGCCCGCACCCTCACCAAGCCGGACACCGACGCCTACTGGCGCGCCCGCTTCGACGGCGACCCCGACCTGGGAACCAGCACCACCAAGCCGGTGCACCTCTACCGCTACGCCACCCGCATCACCGGCTTCCACGCCTCCCCCGACCCGGTCCGCAAGGGACAGCCGATCAGCTTCGCGGGCACCCTCCAGTACAAGAAGGGCACCGCCTGGAAGCCGCTCCCCGGCGGCTCGCCCACCCTCTACTTCAAGCCGCGCGGCTCCACCACTTACCGCTACGTCTGCGAGCTGGGCAGCGCCGGCAACGGCCACCTCGTAGGCATGGTGACCGCCAAGCAGGACGGCACCTGGGCCATCGCCCTCAGCCGCCAGACCGGAGACCACTACCTCGCGAGCACCAGGGTCACCGACTACGTCGACGTCCGCTGATCCGCATCACCACCGCGGCCTACCCGGTCAGTCCGCGCGGCTCGTCGCCGTACGTCAGCGGGCCGGCTCGGGGATCACCGATCCGCTCGTGGCGAATCCACGACGTCGCCTCGGGGGTTCGGTCGTAGGAGCAGGGGCAGACAGTCTGGCGGTGAGGCCGTAGTCCGTCGTCTCCCGTGCGCAACGCGGATACGGCGGACTCCTGGAGGTGAGCGAAGAACGCCCGTCTCATCCTGCGGCATCCCGGGCGGGCGGGTCACCGTGCCGCCCCGGCGCCGACGAGGTACCGGTCGAGCCGGCGCGGGCGAAAGGCGGACAGCGTGGGCGCCTCCGGTGCGGGGCGCAGCGGACTGCCCACGCCGCCAGCACCATCCCCGCGGACGCGGGGAGCGGCCGACCGCGCCATGCCGAGGCGCCCCGGAGGGCCTTGGGCGCCGGTCGACCGGCTACCGATTCCGGGCCCCGCAGCCCGGCCGTCGCCCCCGCGGGCGGGCCATGACCGTGGGACCTCGAAGCCGCAGAGCGCCGGACACGCGCTTCGGCGGAGGAAGCGGAGCGGTGCCGCGTGGGCGGGACGGGTCAGGTGAGTCGCCGTCCCATCTTTGCCGACTGCCGGTTGTGTCCCTTCGTGTCCCACCACTCTTCCAGATGGGCGTGGACGAGGTGCACGAGTTGCAGCAGCCGGTCGGGAGGGGGCGCGGGTGAGGCGAGCACATCCGCCCAGGACCTGTCCTCCCAGAGGAGGGTGACGACCCAACGCTCGTCCGGGTTGTCTTGGCAGCGCACCGTCAGCCAGTACCTCAACGTCGCGCTGCGGTCCGGATGGTACTCGACCGTCATTCTGATGACCTCGAACCGGAGTCCGTCAGCGGTGACGTACGAACGGCTCAAAGCCTGCTCGGCTGGTGTCTGTTCCTCCATGGGTATCCCCCCTTTCACCTCGGCCCGCACCCCCACACCGTGTTCAGCAGCGAGCAGCGCCGACGGAGCAAGTCGATCACCGCTACAGCTCTGGCACATTCAGCCCGTCCAAGGCATGGGCGTCGTGTGCCACCCCCCGCTGGGGTTCGGCGATCACGAGGCCACCGTCAGCACGATCTTGCCTTGGATGTGTCCCTGCGCGGCTCGTGTGTGTGCGCGGCCGGCCTCGGGCAGTGGGTAGGTGCTGTCGACCCCGACCTGGAGTTTGCCCTCGTTGAACAGGCTTCCGATCTCGGCGAGTTGGAGGCCGTTGGAACGTACCTGAATGTTCGAGACGGTGATGCCCAGACGTGCCGTCTCTTCCGGGTCGTACTGGGCGAAGAACACCGGAAGCATGGTGCCGCCGCGCTTGAGCACGGTCAGGAAGCCTGAGCTGGCAGGGCCGCCGACGGCGTCGACCACCAGGTCGACGCCGCTGACCACGTCCGCGGCCCGCGTCGTGGTGTAGTCGATGAACTCATCGGCGCCGAGCCTGCGCAGGAACTGCTCGTGCCGGCTCGAGGCCACCGCGATGACGTGTGCGCCCTTCCATTTCGCCAGTTGCACCGCGAAGTGGCCCACTCCACCGGCGGCGCCATTGACCAGCACGGTCATCCCCGGCGTGATCGGCACCGGCTGGTGCACCTGGCCGGTGAAAGGAGACGGTAGGTCGTGGCCGAGATCGATGAGGTACTGCCACGCAGTCAGCACGGCCATCGGCGCACCAGCCGCCTGCACGTGGTCGATACCGGTCGGCTTGTGCGCCAGGTCAGAGGCCGGCGCGGCCACGTACTCGGCGTACGTCCGGCCGTCGAATCCGGGGAACCGCAGCATGCCGAAGACCTCGTCACCGACGGCAAAACCCTGTACGTCCGGAGCGACCGCCTCGACCACGCCCGACATGTCCGTTCCGGGGATAAGGGGAAACTCCAGCGCCGGCCTCAGCTCGGCCGGCATGACTTTCATCCCCTCGCGCAGGTACCAGTCCGGAGGGTTGATGCCCGCCGCGTGCACCCGGACGAGCACCTCACCCGAGCCGATCTCAGGAACCGGCACCTCGTCGTACCGCAGAACTTCCGGGCCGCCCGCTTCGTGGAACTGGATCGCCTTCATCACGCCTGTCGCTTTCTCGGGGAAACGTTGCTCCTTCAGTCAAAGTCAGGGGCGGCATGTCCGTCCAAGACCGGTTCGGCAACCGGACCATTCCGAAACGGCATGACGCCTACCATGCACGAGTGAACGATCTCGGACAGGACCTGGAACTGCGGCTCGTGCGCTACTTCACCGTGGTGGCGGCGCACCAGCACTTCGGCCGGGCAGCCGCCGACCTGCACGTGGCCCAGCCGGCGCTGAGCCGTCAGATCCAACGGCTCGAGAAATATCTCGGCGCACGACTGCTGGACCGCACTCCCCAGGGCACCCGGCTCACTCCGGCCGGCCGGACGTTCCTCCCCCGGGCCCGGGACCTGCTGCAGGCCGCCCGCCAGGCCGAGCTGGCCGTGCGTGAACAGGCCCAGACCGAACGGATCGCCATCGGCTACGTCGAAGACCTGGTGATCACTGCCGCCGTGCGCGAACTGCGCCGCCGTCACCCCGACGCCGAGATCGCCACCCGGCATCTGAGCTGCAAGGACGTCGGGGCACTGTCCGACAAGCGCGTCGACGTGCTGATCGCGCGGGCCCCGCTGCCGCTCGCCGACGACGAGGTGTTCACCACTCCGCTGTACGAGGAGCCCCGGATGCTCGTGGTCCCGCGCGGCCATCCCTTGGCCGACCGCGCGTCGGTGACCGCGGAAGAACTGGCCGGCGAAGAGGCGGTGCCGTGCGCGTTCGAGACCGCGGACTGGACTTCCTACCGCATCCTCGGGACCGGCGTCCCGCCGGTCGAGAGCTACGAGGACAAGCTCGAACTCGTTGCGAGCGGCAGGGCGATCGCCGTACTACCGGTCGGCGACCGGCGCAGCTCGCTGCGTCCCGACCTCCTCACCGTTCCGGTCGAGGGTGCTCCCCCCAGCCGGGTCGTCCTGGTCAGCCGCAAGGGCGACCCTAATCCGATGATCGACAATCTTCGGCTGGCGGCCCAGGCCGTTCTGACAGCTCCGGAATCCTGACCAGGACCAGGGCCAGGACCAGGACCAGGTCGGGCGATGACGATGGGCGCAGGCACTCAAGCCCGCGGCGGCAGGTCGGCCACGGTGCACACCATTGCGCGAGGTCGATCCCCAGCTTGTTCTCCGGCCGGCAGATCGGGCACGGCCCAGCCTGGATCACCGTGTCGGTGAGCACCATGCGGGCCTGCTGCGCGCTGATCGCGGACGGGGTCCGGCGGCCCTGCCGGATCGTTCGTGCAGGCGTCAACGTGCACGATGGACCCCGTTTGAGACGCATTCGCCGCATGTGATTCCTGACCTGCGCCCGGACATGTTCGTGGGCGAGAATCTTGGGGGCGAAACCGGCGCCGAAAAGAACGGGTGACGGCGAGAAAGCCAAGGCGAAAAGCGACCAGGCCAAGGGCACGTCCGAGGGACAGGCAAAGAAAAGCACCGGCGACGCCCGCGCAGCCGGAGAGAAAAAGAAGGACGCCTCCAAGTACTGGCGTCTATTCCTCAACTCCGAAGCAAGGAATCCCGACTGCCGCGACGAGGCTGTCCCACACGTGATGGTGTACGCAGACGAATCAAGGCCAGGCACATGACGACTCGCCACCAGCTCCAGCGACTGCACCGACGCGGACGAGGGCGGAATAGAGGCCGCTGTTCTGAGCGGGACGGGGTGGCCGCCACCGGGGGTGACGACGCCGACGCCGTGGCTGTGAGTGGGACTGGCACTCGATGCCACCCTGCTCACATGAAGGCGTACGGCGTGAGCGGTGACGGTGCGCGAAGGAGTCGGCGCCGAGTCCGCTGCCGCCCAGATGGTTGTCAGCCGTCGGTTCTCCGGTGGCGCGGCCGCGCCCGGCCCTCTGGACGCGCCTGCTGACCAGTGTCGGAGAATGCTTCCGCAGTGCCGGGCAATATCCCCTTGGCCGCCCCTCGGCGGCCGGCCTCCTTCAGTCGACCGGGAAGCTCCGCGATCCCATCCGGTTTGCGCGGTCCTGCCTCCAGGTCGAGCCGGTTGCACGCCTCCGCGAAACGCAGGTAGGTGTCGATGCTCGCGATCACGACCCGGACCTCGATCGTGAGGAGCTCGATGCCGATGAGGGACACCCGTATATGCGCGTCGATCACCAGACCACGGTCGAGGATCAGTTCCAGGACGTCATAGAGGCCGCTGGAACCACCGCCACCGCCCTGTGCCGCCCCGGTCACCACGACCACTCCCTCGCTGTCCGCTCGATGTGACTTCGCCCGGCATCACTCCAGGCCACGACGCAAATCGTCTGCTCCGCATGACCCCCACACTCTGTGGCTAAACACCGGAGCGGCAGTGACTTTGTGCTGGCCAGGTGACGCTGCGCAAGACCGGCCGACCGCCCTGCTCAGGTTCTCGGCTCTGCCGGGGGCTTCGTCTAGGCGTGTCTCTTTGATGGACTATGCCGTTGATCGGATGTCCCTGTCCGGTTACCGCGGTTGAACTCGTGGTGTCGTAGGGGCTGATAGCTCCTCGTCCGTGCGGTACCACCTGGGCATGCGGTATCCACAAGGAGGCGGGCTGACTGCCGAACGGCAACAGTTCCGCGAGGAGTTACGGCGCAAGGCGGCCGAGCGGTTCGCCCAGGGCGAGGCGACCCCAGTCATCGCCAAGGCCCTGCGCGTCCACGTCCGCTCGGTACAACGGTGGCGACGGAAGGGGGAGGAGTGCGGACCGCGGGCCCTGCGGTCGCAGGGGCCGGCATCGCTGCCGAGGCTGAGCCAGGAGCAGTTCGCGCAGCCGGAGGCAGAGCTGGCCAAGGGACCGACCGCGCACGACTGGGAGGACCAGCGCTGGACACTGGCGCGGATCAAGACGGTGATCGGTCGGTGCTTCCGCATGGTCGACACGATCCAGGGCGTGCGGAAACTGCCGGCGCGTAGCGGCTGGTCCTGGCAGGTCCCGGCCCGACGGGCCATCGAGCGGGACGACGAGGCGGTGGCCGGGTGGGTCAAGGAGGTGTGGCCCTGCGCGGAAGACTCGCGGCGGCCCGTGGAGCCTGGCTCGTCTTCGAGGACGAAGCCGGATTCTCCATGACGCCGCCGCACGCGAAGACCTGGTCACGGCGCGGCCGAACCCCGGTGGTGCGGGTCCGCGGCCGCTCCCGCAGGCGGATTTCCATCACCGCGCTGACCTGCTACAACCCGGGTCACCGCCCCAGGCTCATCTACCAGCCCCGCCATGACGACGTCCGTCGCGGACGCAAGAGCTTCTCCCGGCGCGACTACCGCGACCTGTTGATCGCAGCACACCAGCAGCTCGGCGGCCCGCTCGTGCTCGTCGGGGATCTGCTCCCTCCTGCGACGCGGCCGACTCTCCGACGTCGCCTTCAGCAACCCCGAACACCTCGTCCAGCGCATCCAGCGCGGCCTACGGCACATCCAGTACCGCAGCGAACTCATAGACGGCTGCCTCGCCGAGACCGTCCTGACGATCAGAACCACCTGAGCAACCCGGCCACATCACGAGTTCAACCTCAGTAATGCAGGGCGACCGCAAGTGCCTCGGCCAGAGTCATGGGCGGGCGGCCGATCAGGCGGCGCAAGTCGCCGGAGTCGGTGTACATCTCACCGCGGTTCATGCCTCGGTCAGCGTCAGCGAGAACCTCCGCCAGCTCGGCGGGTAGCCCCGCGGCGACCAGTACCTGAGCGAAGTCGGTCTCCGGGAGGTCAGCGTAGGTAACCTGCTTTCCGGCCGCAGCGGAGATCGCGGCGGCGAGCTCAGTCAGAGTGAAGGATTCGTCGCCGCCGAGCTCGTACACGGCGCTGATGTGGCCTTCAGCGGTGAGGACGACCGCTGCGGCCTCGGCGTAGTCGGCGCGGGACGCGGCGCTGATCCGCCCCTCGCCTGCGGCGCCGACGACCGCGCCGTTCCGCAGGATCTGCGGCAGTTGGCTGGTGTAGTTCTCCAGGTACCAGCCGTTGCGCAGCAGCACGCTGGGGATTCCGCGCTCCCGCAGATACTCCTCGGTCTCGCCGTGTGTGGCACCGATGACGGTGGTGGCCGTGTCCGCGTGCGTCGTGCTCGTGTACGCCACTAGCGACACGCCTGCGGACGCCGCGGCGTCGATCACGCGGCGGTGGTTCGCGACCCGCTCGCCCACGGGGACCGAAGCCGAGATCAGCAGCAGCCTGCCCGCCCCTGCGAATGCCCCGGCCAGGCTGTCAGTGTCCGAGAAGTCGGCGCGGCGTACCGTGATGCCCCGGTCGGCCAGGTCTTTGATCCGGGCGATGTCCCGGCCGGTCGCGATGATGTCCGCGGCCGGGATCCCGCGCCGCAGCAGCGCCTCGATGGTGAGCCTGCCCAGCTGGCCGGTGGCTCCAGTGACGACGATCGGCATGTCGGTCGTTCCTTCCTTCCGAGCGTGCCTCGCACGCTTGCTGCGGTCCGTCCGCGGCGGGATGGAACATAGAATGACCTGGACACTCTCCTTTAGGAAGTAGCCACTTGTTAGTGTGGTACTTACCAGACTGAAAGCATCGAGGTGAGCCGCATGGCTGCTGTCGAGAACGCGACCGGGCCCCTACCGTCATTCGATCCGTACGAGCGCGGCTGCCCGTCGCGGGACCTGCTCGACCAGATCGGCAGCAAGTGGGCGGTCCTCGTGCTGGGCGAACTCGGCCGGAACGGGACCTCCCGGTTCAGCCAGCTCCGGCAGGCTCTGGCGGGCGTGAGCGAGAAGATGCTCACCCAGACGCTGCGCACCCTCGAACGCGACGGGCTGGTCAGCCGGACCGTCTACCCAGAGGTGCCGCCGCACGTGGAGTATGAGCTGACCGCGCTCGGCCAGACACTGCGGGAACCGCTGAAGGCACTCACGGAGTGGTCCGTGCTGCACATCGAAGAAGTCATCACCGCCCGCGAAGAGTACGACGACCGCACCCGGTAATCGGCGGTGGCCGACGGTCTGGCCATGGACGGCTGCCTTGCCGAGACCGGCCCGCGCCCCGCTCCCCGGCCGCGGCCACGCCGCCCGACACAGGGCACGCGGGCCGCCCTGCTTGCTACCTGGCTTGGCCTGGCGACTTCGAACTCGACCGGGGGACCACGGCGAGGAGGTCCACCTCGCGTCGGGCGCGGCGCTGGAGGGCTTCGCGGGTGATGGAGCCGGAGGCAGGTACTTCTTCTGTGGGGATGGCGGAGAGGAACGCCCGGTCCTGTACGCGGATTCCGAAGGGGGCGCAGCTCTGGTCGCGATCGGTCTGCCGGAACTCCTGCGGCTCCTCCTGGTCGCACCCTGGTGGCGCGACTGCCGAGCGTTCACCGCGGAGGAGAACGCTGAGCTGGCTGCCGAGTGCCTGAAAGGCATGCCCGACCTGCCAGTTCGGCAGGGCCGGGCCGCCGCCGCTCTTGGCATCGACCGTCCCACCGAGACCGACGTCCTGGCCCGCCTGCGCGAGATCGCGACCGAGGCGGGCAAGGACTTCATCCTCATCTACACGCCGCAGGGCGAGTCCTACGACCGCTGATCAAGGGCTGCGCCGCACCCCCGCCGTCACACTCCAGCACAACTGTTCATAGACGGCACTAGTTAGGCGACATCCTCGGGGCGATCCTCGCGGTCGCCGCCGGAGACGCTCTCATTGTCCCGAGGGTCACTCGCCGCCCGATCGGGGAGTTCGTCGGCCGAAGCCACGGAGTCTCATCAACGGTTCGCAGCGCGAGCACGATCAATCACGAGCTGCGCGGCCGCAGCCATGGTGACTGCTTTTGCG
This sequence comes from Streptomyces sp. SUK 48, assembly GCF_009650765.1. Taxonomy (NCBI): domain Bacteria; kingdom Bacillati; phylum Actinomycetota; class Actinomycetes; order Kitasatosporales; family Streptomycetaceae; genus Streptomyces; species Streptomyces sp. SUK 48. Next base: position 193,158 of record NZ_CP045740.1, read on the forward strand.
TAGCCGCCGCCGAGCGGGGGCGCCAAGGCGACGGTGAGAGTCTCGCGGTGACCAGGCCGCTGCCGCCGTCGGTGTCGAGGAGGACGTGCTGGGGGGCGGCGCTGCCACCCGTGGCGGGACATCGCTGTCCTCGTGATCTGCCCTCTACTCGCGCGCGGCGGCCGTCTCCGGGATGTCGGCGGGCTCATGCACACGCTGGACGTCGGCCTTGGTCACCGCCAGGTAGGCGACCACCAGAACGATCAAAGCGAGCAGGACCAGAGTCACCGGCCCGTCGCCGAGGCCGAGGCCCCCCACGGAGCGGGGCTTGCCCAGGCCGTCGGCGATCGAAGCGCCGAGCGGACGGGTGAGCACGTAGGCGGCCCAGAAGCAGAACACGGGATTCCAGCGCAGCCGGCGGTACCCCACCACCGGGATGAGGATCAGCACGGCGAAAACGAACGCGGAGGTGAAGTAGCCCAAGTGCAGGGTGAAGGCCGTGAAGTCGCCCAGTGCGCTGCCCGTGGCGAAGGTGGCGACTACGGTCGCCCAGTAGAACGCCTCGCGCCGGGGTGAGTCGATGCTGTGGATCGACAGTGTGCCCTCGGTCCGCCGCCACACCGCGAACACGGCCAGAAGCGTCATCGCGTAGAGCGCGCTGGAAAGGGTGTAGGGCACGCCGAGGGCCACGTGCACCACGTCGGCTGCCATCGTGCCGAAGACGCCGACCATGGCGACGGCGAACCAGTACGTCCACGCCTGGTAGCGGGCCCGGCGGAACTGGAGGACGAGCGCGACGAGAAAGGCGGCGAAACCGAGCACGACGGCGAGCTGCGGCACCATCGCCTGGACGAGGTAGTCCGAGGCGCTCTCCCCCAGCGCGGTCGACAAGCCTTTCGCGGCCCAGAAGGCGGCAACGGCTGCGGGCACCCGGATCGCACCCTGGAATACATCTGCGGAAGTACTGCCCGAACGGGCATGACGTGCTGTCGAGATCACCTGGGCACACTACACGGTTTAGGGTCCCACTTGTCTACATGGCTGTAGACAGTCTACCGTGCGCCGACGGGAGGGACGTCCCCTCCGTGCCACTGCCCGTTGTACGTGAGGGGTTACATGACGACCACGACGACGCCCGAGCATCTCCGGACGCCTGGTCGGCAACTGCTGAACAAGGTTCCCGAGGTCACCATCTGGTTCTGGGTGATCAAGATCCTTTGTACGACGGTCGGTGAGAGTTTCGCCGACTGGATCAACATGAAGCTGGGCGTCGGCCTGGTGAACACGGCCTGGATCTTCACCGCGGTGTTCGTCGTGGTTCTGGGCGTCCAGCTGCGGCTGAAGCGGTACGTCCCGTTCCCGTACTGGCTGACCGTGGTCGTCGTGAGTGTCACGGGCACGCTGTACACCGACATCCTGACCGACCAGCTCAACGTGCCGCTGTGGATCAGCTCCGCCGCCTTCTCGGTCCTGCTCGCCCTCGTCTTCGGCACGTGGTGGCTGCGCGAGCGCACCCTCTCGATCCACTCGGTCACGACGCCCGCGCGCGAGTCGTTCTACTGGCTCACCGTTCTCGTCACCTTCGCGCTGGGCACCGCGACCGGCGACTGGACCCTCGAACTGACCGGCTGGAGCCCGGGAGTCTCGGTCCTGCTCCCGCTCGGCCTCATCGCGGCGATCACGCTGCTGTGGAGGTTCGGCGCGAACCCGGTGCTGTCCTTCTGGCTCGCCTACATCCTGACCCGACCGCTGGGCGCCAACATCGGCGACTGGCTCGCCTCCCCGAAGGTCGCTCAGAGCCCGGGCGACCCGACCGGCCTTGCGCTGGGCACCTTCACCACCAGCCTGATCTTCCTCGGCCTGATCCTGGCGACCGTCGTCCACCTGACGGTGACACGCTCCGACGTGACCGAGACCCAGGACGCCGCGCACGTCCCGCAGACCGCCGCCGACCCGCGGAGGGAGCGCGTCGCGCTGGCGGGCTTCGGTCTTCTCGCCGTCGCGACCGTGGTCCTGCTGGTCTGGGCGCACAGCCGGCCGCACGTCGGCCCGGCGCCGGAGAGCGACGCCACCTCCACCGTTCATCTCGCCCCCGGCCAGGCCGTGAAGAAGTTCCCGCCCGCGAAGGTCGCCGCGTTGCGGGCCCTCGCGTCGACCTCGCTCAAGGACGCGCGGTCGGGGAACGCGGGCGGGGCCCACGCGGCCGCGCAGTCGCTGCGCGACCTCTGGGACGCCGACCAGGCCACGCTTCAGCCGCTGGACAACACCGGCTGGACGTTCCTCGACGCCCAGATGGACCAGGTCCTGAAGACCTTCGGCATCGACCACCCGAACCCGCCGATGCCGCAGGCACGACAGGAAGCCGAACTCGACACCCTCCTCACGGACATGCGCTGACAGAGCTGATCGGCGCCGGAATCGCAGTCGCCGTCGACGCGCCGCGACCCTCGGCGACGGCGGGCACAGAGAGCGATCACCGGCCTCGACGGGCCGTCTCCTCGAACCCGGTCACCCCGGGCAAGGTGCTACCAGCCTCAGCGCCGCGACGCGAGCGGGTGCCCCTCGCGCCGAGCAGGCCGTGGCCGGGATGCTCGAAGGCGTCGGCGGCCGGCACCGGGCGGGGAGCGGCGTACGCTCCCCGCCTGGCCGGCTCACCGGTCCGCGTTGCTGGTGGCGTCCCGGTCGGCGGCGGCCGCCGCGGACTCGGCCGCGTCCAGCTTGTGTTCCATCTCGCCGTAGCCCGAGGGGGCGCCGGTGGCGGCCGGTGCCGACGGGGAGGCGCCCGGTGCCTTGGGCGACGCGGCGCCGTCCTGGTGCGAGCAGCCCGTGGTGAGGGCCACCAGGACGGCGGCCACCCCCGCGGCCCGGACCGGCCACCGGCCCCGCATCAGCTCGCCGCCTTCCCGTTGTCGTTCTTCTGGCACCACGTCTTGACGCCCGCGACGTCCTTCTGCCGCTGCTGCAAGGTGGTGCGCAGCGTCTCGCGGAAGGTCAGCCGGTTCTGGAGGTAGGTGGCGATCTCGGTGTGGCCGGCCTTCTTCGCGTTGTCCACGCGCTTCTGCAGCCGGGCCACCGAACCGCGCGTGCCCGCCCCCGCGTCAAGCCGCTTCAGGGCCCGCTCGACGCGCCGGTCGACCTTGGGCAGCCGCTTGCACAGCGCCTTCGCCCCGTCGCCGGACGGCCCCGCCGAGGAGGGGGTGGTGCCGTCGGCGGCGGCCGCCGCTGTCGCCGAGCCCGCCAGTACGGCCGTCGCGGCCAGGCCGGCGAGCAGGGTGCGCGTGCGTCGTCGTCCGTTCATCTGCCTCTCCGTTCACTTCCCGGACGGCCACGGCCGGCCGCCCGTCATGAGGGAGGCTAGGAAGGCTTCTTGGGGAAACCTTGTGACCGGTTCGTCCCGGCGGTGCCGATCAGCCAGTCCCGTCGGCCGGGCAGTCCGCCGTCGCCCGAGGGCAGCCGTACCTCGAAGCGGGCACCCGTGCCGCCGGGCGCGTCCGCGACGGTCACGCTCCCCCGGTGCAACGCGGCCTGCTGGGCGACGAGGGTGAGGCCGAGTCCGGAGCCGTCGCTGCCGGGGCCGCGCCGGAAGCGTTCGAAGACGGACTCGCGGGCCTCCGGGGGCACGCCCGGCCCCTGGTCGTCCACCGTGATCGTCACCTGGTGCGGGCCGTCGTACACGCCCACCCGCACCACGGCCCGGCCCCGTTCGTCGCGGCCGTGGGCCAGGGCGTTGCCGACCAGGTTGTCGAGCAGCATCCGCAGGCCCGGCTCCCAGCCGTGCACGGTGACGCCGGGCGCCGCGTCCAGGCGCACGTCGGCGTCCGGTGCCGCGCGGCGGGCCCCGGCGACGGCCGCCTCGGCCAGCTCGGACACGTCGACGGCGCCCAGGGACTCCGCCTCCACCAGGTCGCCGCGCCCCAGCGCGCGCAGCATCACCAGCAGGTTGAGCAGGCGGGCGTGTTCGCCGCGCAGGTCGGCGACGATCTCGTCCCGGTCGGCGGCGGGCAGAGTCGGGTGCCCGGCGAGGATGTCGAGGTTGGTGCCCATGCTCATCAGCGGGGTGCGCAGTTCGTGCGCGGCGGCCGAGGAGAAGGAGCGGGCCGTGTCGAGGGCCTCGGCGGTACGGGCGGCCTGCTCGTCGTAGCGGGCGAGTACGGTCCGCACGGTGGCCGCCAGTTCGTCCACCTCGGTCACCCCGGTGGGCCGGTGGTCGAGCCGGGCGGTGCTGGTGCGGGGGTCGAGGCCCGCGGTACGGCGGGTCAGCCGGCGCAGTGGTGCCCCGGCACCGGCGGCCAGGCCCCAGGCGAGCAGCCCGGACAGCGGCGCGGCGAGCAGCGCGCTGAGCAGCACGCGGCGCCTGACCAGCCGTAGTTGGGTGCGGTCGGCGGTGTCGGGCGCGAAGACCCACAGGGTGCCGTTGCCGTCGGCCACCCGGACCGGCCGGGACAGCACGCGCCAGCCCCGGGCGTCGTCGTGCACGGTGACCGGTGCGGTGGCGTGGGCCGGCAGCGGGGTCGCGGGCCGGGCTGGGGCCCGCCACGGAAGTCGGCGCCCGCCGCGGTGACGCGTACGCCGACGTCGAGGGCGGCGCTGAACAGCTGCCGTTCGCGGGTGTCGGCCGCCTTGGAGCGGTCGTTCGCCGTGGCGCGCAGCAGGGCCCGGGCCTGGGGGGCGAGTGCCGTGGCGCGCTGCTTCAGGTGCTGGTCCTCGGCGCGGTGCAGGTCGCGGGCGACCATGTGCAGCAGCAGCCAGCCGGCGGCCAGGAGCAGCAGCGGGACGGTGCAGCCGACGGCGAGGCCGATCCGGGTGGAGAGCCTCACCGGGCGTCTTGTTCCTCGCGGAGCACGAAGCCGACCCCGCGGACCGTGTGGACGAGCCGGGCGCGACCGCCGGTCTCCAGTTTGCGCCGCAGATAGCTGACGAAGGTGTCGACCGTGTCGGTGCGCACGTCGAAGTCGTAGCCCCACACCCGTTCCAGCAGCTGGGTCCGGGTGAGCACCAGGCCCGCGTTGCGGGCGAGCATCTCCAGCAGCTCGAACTCGCGCCGGGTCAGCTCCAGCGGGTGTCCCTCGCGGGTGGCGGTGCGGGCCGCCGGGTCGATCACCAGGCCGGCGACCCGCAGTACGTCCCGGACGTCCGGGGGCCTGCGGCGCAGCAGGGCGTGCAGTCTCAGCACCAGTTCCTGGAGGGCGAAGGGTTTGACGAGGTAGTCGTCGCCCCCGGCCTGGAGCCCGGCGATGCGGTCGGCGGTCTCGTCCAGGGCGGAGAGCATGAGCACCGGCAGGTCGCTGCCCGCGTCCCGGAGCCGGACGCACACGTCGATGCCGCTGATGCCGGGCATGGAGACGTCCAGGACGAGGACGTCGGGAGGCGTCTCAGCGATCGCGTCCAGCGCCTGGGCGCCGTCGGCGGCGGTGCGGACGGTGAAGCCGCCCAGCCGCAGCCCGCGCTCCAGCGAACGGCGGATCGCGGCGTCGTCGTCCACGACCAGCACCGTGCCGGAACCTGCCCCCTCAGCCATGCGTCCCCTCCTCGTCGCCCGGCCAGAATACGACCCGGGCATGAGCCGGTTCCCACCCGAGGCAGCCGGCCGCCGCCCCGGTCTTCCAGGAAGGCGGCCGAGGCGCGGCGCTGGGCTTCCTCGCAGGCGGATCTGTCCGGCAAGGACGTCGCGGGCGGAGTACGCGTCATCCGGTTGCGCGAGGTGGGGGTGCCGGCACCTGCTGGTGCGGGCGGGCGCGAGGACCTGGCGGACCAGGACCCGGCGACAGCCTCCGGCTCGCGGCCCCTCGGCATCGTGCCGGTCCGTGGAGCGGCCCATGATGGCGCGGGCTCGGTCGGTCGCCGTGGCGAGCGCAGGTCCACCTATGTGAGCCAGTTCCAGCCGTGCTTCCGGCTCGTCTCGTGGGGGACGGCGACGTCGACGAAGAGGAGGTAGCCGAGAGCCAGGTACCGGACGTGCCTCTTGTTCGATGCCGTGTCCGCGAGAAGGCAGACGGCCACGACGAGGACGAACGGGAGGTTGAAGTACCAATCCAGGTGCGGCGCCAGCAGGATGAACACCGCGGCCGTGACAACTGTGAACACCGGATGCCCCTCGTATTTCGACCGACAAGACCCTAGGAAAGGTTGTCGCCGGCCGCGGTGGACCCGCTCTCGCGTGCGGCGGTGTCATCGACCCCGCGGCGAGTCCCTCGTCCGCGTCCGGCGGAAGTCGTCCGGTGGTGCCGGCTAGAAGATGCCCTTGTAGCCCTGCCATCCGGTGGCGATCTTCACGCGCCCCCCGAACGACCCCTTGCCGTCGCCGCTGTTGCGGTACAGATTGCCCGTCGTGTCCCGCTCGACGAGGTCGCTCCTCCCGTCGCCGTCGATGTCTCCGGCGCCGACGATGGCGTTGTACGAGTCGCCCCAGTTCGAGAAGACCTTCACGCGGTCCTTCAACAGGCCCGTCCCCGTGCCGTTGTAGCGGTACAGGGTGCCGGCCTTGTCCCGCGCCAGCACATCGCCGTAGCCGTCGCCGTCGAGGTCTCCCGCGCCCACGATCGTCGTATAGCCGGTCCAGGCCGTACGGATCTTCTTGGCCGCCGCGAGCGAGCCGTCGCTCCGCGCGGCGAACAGGTAGATGTCACCGGTGGACTTCTTGCGAGCGAGCAGGTCGGGGCGGCTGTCGCCGGTCAGGTCACCCGGGGCGGTGAGGTTGTCATAGGCGTTCCAGCCGGTGCCGAGCGAGGTGTACGGCGTGCTCGGCTTGAGGGCGCCGCACCCCGGGCGGTAGCCGCGCAGTTCCCCGCTGCCGAGCCGGACCAGCACGTGGTTGCACTCGTCGTCGCCGGCCCCGAACGGCACCGCGACGGCGGAGGCTGGCCAGCCACCGGCGGAGGTCTTGCCGGAGAAGGTGCCCGTGCCCGTGCTCTGCTGGAACGTGAAGGCGCCGGCGGAGTTCAGGGTGAGCAGATCGCCGCCGCGGTCGCGGGCCACGAAGTCGTGGTACGCCGTCTGGCCGCCGGTGATCTTCACCGAACCGGACTTCGTCACCTCCGGCCCCTGCCCGTCCGTGGGCCAGGCGGTGAGGGTCCAGGCATAGGTGGCGTCCGGGGCGCCGACGCCCGCCGCGCCGGTCCAGCCGTCCCAGCTCGGCGTGATCTGCCCGCGCGTCTCGCCACCCTCGAGCGTACGCACCGTCTTCCCGGTCGTCCGGTTCTTGATCGTGAGCTGCCAGTAACTGACGGGCCTGGAGATCCACCAGCGGGGCTTCCACGCGGGTCCGTCCAACGCGACGTCCGCGCTCGCCGGCACCGACGAGTCCGTCACGCCGAGCGCCCCGGCGGCGATGCCCGCGGAGACGACGTGCACGTTCTCGTCCGCGTCGACGTACGCGACTTGGCCGCCGTACGCGTCGACCGTCCAGTCCACGCCGGCAGCCGCACCGCGCGCGGTGCCCAGTACGCGGGTCACCGGCGTCGTGGACGTGACGTCGGTGAGAGTGACCTGCCGGTCGGCGCCGACGCGTACGACGAAGCCGTCGCCGAGCGGTCCGGGTGCCGAACCGGTGGGCAGGGCGCGTACCTTTCCGTCGGCGAGGCTCGCCAAGACGGCGGTGTCCTTGCCGGCGCCGCACTCCACGTACACGTACCGGCTGGTGGCCTGCACGGACGACGGAGTGCACGAGGTGCCCGCGGACAGGGTCCGGCTCACCGTGCCGGTACGCACGTCGGTGGCCGTGATCTTGCCGGCCCCCGCCGACTGCCACAGGGTGGCGCCCCACAGTGCCCCGGGCGCGGCCGAGACGGTGCGCGCCACGGCGCCCGAGTCGAGGTCGCGCACCACGGTCGCGGTGGCGGTGCGATAGGCGACGTACCGTCCGGAGACACTCTCGACGGCCAGGTCCGTCAGACCCGTCGCGATCGTTGTACCCGGGGCCGGATGCGTCCCGCTGACGAGACGCAGGACGGCCTTCTCCTCGACCACGGCCGGGTAGAGGACGCGACCGTCGCCGGTCGGATACAGAGGACACCCGCTCCTCCTTCTTCACGACCGCCGAGGTGCCGGGTGCCGGCAGCTTCCGCTCGTGATAGGCCGTCAGGTTGTCGACGTAGGTGTCCTCGGTGTCGAGGCGTCCCTGGAAGAGGGCGAGCGAGCCGGTGCGCGAGGGTACCCAGGGGATGTCCAGCACGGCGCTGCGCCGCAGGTCGCCGTCGGAGGATTCGGAGAAGCGGTGCACCCCGTGTTCGCCGTCCAGTTCACCGCTCACGAGGAGATCGCCGTCCGGGCCGGGGACGAAGTTGACGGGAATGTTCCCACCATGGTCCAAGGGCTTGGTCACGACCCCGTCGGACGACACGACGGTGACGGTCAGATCGGGATCCGTGGTCATCCGCAGGACGCGGGAGCCGACGAGGCGGAACACGCTGCTGATCGGCGCGGACGGGTTCGGCACGCTCCACGGCGTGGCCTGCGGGTCGTCGCGCGACACGATCTTCTCGGCGCCCGCCGAGAGGTCGTACCAGGCGACGGCCTGAGGCGTGATCTGCAGGCTCGTCAGGTAGCTCTGGGGCACGGGCAGCACGCTCATCCGGGCTGTCGACAGGTCCACCAGGCCCACACCGTCACCGCCGGCCGACCGGTAGCGCACGGCGACACCGTGTCCGTCACCGGCGTCCAGGAAAGAGGACACTCCGCAGGTCGCGCCACTGGGCACGCCCGTCACCGGGCGGTCGTCCAGCGAGCCGTCCGACGTGAGACGGAAGAGGTGGCATTCGCCGTTCGCGACGCCGAGGACGGTGTCGCCCTGCACCGAACGGAGGGTGAAGCCCTCCGGCAGCCGGAGGGTACGCCTGGTGCCGTCGGCCGGGTCGATCAGCACGACGCCGTTCGTGCCGGTCTGATAGGCGATCGTGTCGGCGTGGGTGTCGAAGATCCGTCCCACGCTGCCGTCCGCCGGGATATCCGGTGTCATCGACTCGCCGGTGGCGTAGTCGGTCCACTGCCACCCGCGGCCGTACGCGCGGTGCAGGAATCCGGTCCGTCCCGCGGAGTAGAGGTACTCGGGCAGGAACGACTTGCCGTACGGCGCCAGCACCACCTCGGCGGCGGCCGGTACCGGCTCGGCCGATGCCGCAGGAGTCATGGCCCCCACGACAGCCGCGGTCGCCACGACGGCGAAGCCCACACGGCGCGACATTGGATACGAACATGACAAATCGTGACCGGTCAAGACGGTCCCTCCCCGAGAGCGTGAAGGGCAAGCGCACCCGTCCGACTCCCCAGCCCCGGTGCCGCGATCCCCTGAGTCGGCTGGTCTTACCGCCTCACCTCCAGGCGCGCCTTGCGTCCGGCTGGGCCCCGGCCGCGCAGTCGGCGGTGGGCGAGGGTGGTGGTCAGCGGGCGATCGAGATGGCGAAGGGCGCGAATCCGGTGGAGCGGATCACATGCGGTACGAACAGGATCGCGGCCTCCGTGGCGCGGGCGGTGTGGATCCCGCCGAGGTCGGTGATCCACTCCTCGCGCCAGCCGAGGCTGACGAGCAGTTCGCGGACGGTCTGCTTGGCCTGCGGGTCCTCGCCGGAGAGGAAGGCGTCGGGTGCCTGGGTGAGCGCGCCCGGCGCGGTCATCACCGGGAAGAGCATGGTGTTGAGCGTCTTGACGACGCGCGTCTCGGGCAGCGCTTCCTGGAGTCGCTCGGCGAGGCTCGAGCCGGGGTAGACCAGGTCGGCGGGCAGCCCGTCGGGGCCGTCGACGGTGGCGTTGGAGACATCGACGAGGATCTTGCCGCGCAGTTCCTCGCGCAGGGCGGCGAGCCGGTCCAGCGAGCCGGCGCCCGGGGTGGCGTTGATGACGATCCGGGCGGTGCGGGCCGCGTCCGCGGCGGCGCCCGGCGTGCGGTCCGCCACCCTCACCTCATGCCCTGCCCGGGTGAGGGCCGCGGCCAGGTTGCCGCCGACGCGGCCGTTTCCGAGGACGGTGATCGTGGTCATGGGCTGGTTCCTCCGTGTGTGCAGGTGCGGGTGGTGGTGCGCGGTCAGCGTGTGAGGGTGGCGGCGGCCTGGGTGTGGATGCCGGGTGCGGCGGCCAGGAAGCTCTCGCTCCACGGGGTCCAGGGGCGGCCCTCGGCGTCGGAGATCCGGCCGCCGGCCTCGGTGACGAGCAGGGTTCCGGGCAGGAGGTCCGCGCGGGCGCCGGCGAACTGCCAGAAGGCGTCGATCCGGCCGGCGGCCACGTTCAGCAGGTGCAGGGTGGCGGGGACGGCGGTGCGGACCACGAGGGCGTCGAAGAGCATGGCGGTGATCGAGGAGCCGACGCGGCGTACGACCTCGTCCTCCTCGTCGGGCCGGGCCTGGCTGGTGGCCACGATGCCCAGGCCGAGGTCCGTGGTCCGGGAGACGTGCAGCGGCCGGCCGTCGAGGTGGGCGCCCGCGCCGGTGCGGGCGGTGTAGGTCTCGCCGGTCATCGGCAGGTGGACCACGGTGAGCACCGGCTGGTTCTCGCGTACGAGGGTGGCGGTCACCGCCCACTCCGGCAGGGCGTGCAGGTGGTTGACGTTGCCTTCGGCCGGGTCGACGACCCACCATTCGCCGGGCGGCAGCGCCCCGCCGTCCAGCTCGTCCTCCACCCAGCCGGCCTGCGGGCGCAGCCGTGTGAGGCGGGGGCGCAGGATGTCGAGGGCCGCCTCGTCGTTGGCGGCGAGCGCGCGCATCAGCTCTTCGCGGGTCTGGTAGCGGACCACCTCCCCGAAGCGCTCGCGCAGCGCGGAGCCGGCCGCGCGCACGGCGATCGCGGTCTGGTCGAGCAGGTCGGCGTCGGAGGCGGCGATGCCGACGGCTTCAAGGGTCTCGGACACGGCGGAACTCCCTTTGGAAGAAGAGGTGTTGAGGCTGGCCGGGCTGGGCTGCGTGCCCTGCTCCCGCGCTCTGCTCTCGAAGGTATAGAGCCCTTTGATTAACTTCAAATGCATGTCAGGCACGGCTAGGATTACTCGCATGCAATTGGATTTGAATCTCCTGGCCGCGCTCGACGCGCTGCTGGAGGAGGGCAGTGTGGCCGGGGCCGCTGCGCGCCTGCATGTCACCGCCCCCGCGATGAGCCGGAGTCTGGGCCGGATCCGGCGCACGACCGGGGACCAGATCCTGGTACGCACCGGGCGGACGATGACCCCCACGCCGTACGCGATCGCCGTACGGGAACAGGTGCACGAGCTGTTGCACCAGGTCCAGGGAGTGCTGGCACCGAGCCGAGAACTCGATCTGGCCACGCTGGAACGCACGTTCACGCTTCGCTGGCACGATTCCCTGGTCGCCCTGAGCGGCCCCGCGCTGCTCGCGGCGGCGCGCGCGGAGGCGCCCGGCGTGCGCCTGCGCTTCGTCGCGGAATCGAGCCTCGACACACCCGGGTTGCGGCGCGGCGAGGTGGACCTGGAGGCGAACGCCAACCGCCCGAGCGCACCGGACATCCGCGCCGAGAAGGTGGGCGAGAGCCGCCTCGTCATCGTCGTCAGGCAGGGGCACCCCCTCGCCCGTGGCAGGACCGTCACCGCGGAGCAGTACGCCGCCGCCGAGCACGTCACCGTCTCGCGGCGCGGCAACCTCCACAACGCCATCGACGACGCCCTCGCGCCGCTCGGCCTCACCCGTCGCGTGGTGGCCACCGCGCCCACGGAAGCCGCCGCCCTGGAGCTCGCGCGCGGCTGCGATCTCCTGGTCAGTGTCCCCGAAGCCACCACGCGGTCCGCGGTCGCCGACCTCGGCCTCGTCCTGCTCCCTCTGCCGCTCGATCTGCCGCCCGCACCGGTCTACCTGTCGTGGCATCAGCGCTACGACACCGACCACGCCCACACCTGGCTGCGCGGGCTGGCACGGACCGCGCTGACCATGCGCGAAGCGCCGTAGCCGGAGCCGCCACCGGCTCCGGGAGCGCAGGCCCCGCGTCTCGCCCCGGGCGGTCACGGCGGCTGGGCTCAGTTTGCCGCCCGCCGCGCCCGCGTCGTCCCGGACTACGCCGGCAACTCTTCCGACCGTGCAGGGAGCAGTGTGGAGAACCTCGACGCGGTACGCGCCGGCCTCGGGCCGCGCGCCCTGCTGACCGTCTGGCCCGATCTGGTCCCCGATGTCGGCGCGGTTCTCGCGGCGCTGCCCGAGGAGGGGCCGGTGCAGTTCGTCCGGGAACAGCGGGACGGCACGATCAGCCACGCGGTCGTCGACGACACCGAGTACCAGCGGCTCGCCGCCGTGGTGGCCGGCGCGCGGGCGGCCCGCGCCCTTCCCCTGGACCTCGGCGAACGCCGCCCGCTGCACCGCGCCGTCCTGCCGGATGGCGACGGTGTGCTGCGAGCCCGCTGGTGACCGGGTTCGCGCCGGGCGGCCCTGGTGCCTGCGAACACGCCCGTCAACACGGTCAGTTGGCCTCACCGCCGTCGGTGCAGGCGTATGCGGCGGTGCAGTTCGCTGCGGGATCGGTCATGTCCGCGGCCTCGTCGGCCCGCGCCTGCCGGTCCGCTTCGCTGATGTCCGGGTGCACGGGGGCCGTCCGGGGGGCCGGCCAGAGCTGGATCAGGTGCATGCCCCCCGCGGTCGCCGACGCCCGGCCCGGGGTCATTGACGTGGCGGTAGAGGCGCATCCGCCCGCCTTGCGCGTCGCCGCTCCCCACGGTCCTGATCCTCCTCGCTCGTCAGGCGGCGTAGCGCCTCTCTGCGGGTGAGGGGGGCGACGCGGGCGCCGTGGCGGGTCAGCCAGTCCCTGACGAATCGCGGGTCGCGGGTGGAGGTTTCGCGCAGTACCCAGCCCAGCGCCTTGCGCAGGAAGAACTCCCGCTCGTGGACGAGGGCGTCCGCGTAGCGGGTGAGCCGATCGCTGTCGGGCCGGCCGACGCGGATGGCGGGCAGCAACGCGAGGAGCGCGGCACGGCGGAGCCAGAAGTCGGGGTCCGCGATCCACCGGTCCAGCACCTTGCCCGCGGCTGCGTCTCGCAGGGCGACGGCGCCGGCGCAGTGCACCGCCAGCGGATCCACCAGCGCCCAGGTGCGGCACTGCCGCAACAGCGTCTCGACGTCCTCGAGGTTCGCGGCGTCCAGTGCCCCCGCGTACTGCACCAGGATCTCCACCGCTGCCCGGCGGTCGTCGTACACGGGCTTCCCGGAGCCCTCCTGGGCCGACCACAACGCGCCCGCGAGGGCCAGCACCGCAGAGCCGGACTGGGCGCCCAGAGCCCGGCGGGTTCGGGTGACGCAGTGGCGCAGGTCGGGCACGCGGACCCCCAGATGATCCAGGTCGCTGTGCAGGTATGCGCGCTGCTGGTCGGCCCGAGCGGGGTCGGCCAGCGCGCGCAGGGCGGCACGGAGGTCTTCCGCCGGACGTGCTGATGCGCCGTCAGCGGTGTTCACGCGCCCTCCTCGCGCGTGGTCGCGGTGCGGGCCTTCGGGCGCGCACCGCGCGCCTGGCCGGCGGTGTCGGCCCAGTCGTCCGTCTGCCGGGTCAGCCGCCGCAGCAGTTCCCGGACGGTCGCCAGATCGCTTCCCGCGATGCCCTCTGCCATGACCCGATGCGCGGTGGTGGCCCGGGCGGTGATGGCGTCGAGCGTCCCGTGCCCGACAGCGGTCAGGGCGAGCAGCGGTGAGGTGCGGTGGTCGGGGTTGTCGAGGTACTCGGCGAGACCGTCGCGGACCAGGTCGTTGGCGATGCGCTGCACGCCCTGGCGGGCGATCCCGAGGCGGCGCGCCGCGCGGGCCACGGGCAAGGGCTGCTCGCTGACCGCGCTCATCAGCTGCCAGCGCGCCTGCGTCTGCCCTTCCGCCGCCGCCAGCGCCTCGCCTGCGCGGCGCAGCGCACCCGCCGCCTCGTAGACATCGGCCACGAGAAGGGCCAGTTCATCCGCCATACCGGAATCCCACCTCCACAATCGACAACATGTTGTCACTATGACAACATACTGCCATAGTGGCGCGCCTCGTCCAAGATCCATGCGCGCCCGGACGAGAACCACCAGGGAGACACCATGACCACCGATGCCATCAGCCGACTTCAGGCCGCCATGGAACGCGGCGCGGCCGCCCGCCCGAAGGCCGGCGGCTTTCCCTACCTCGCCGAGAGCCTGCGCCAGGCGGGCGTGACCCACTGCCGTATGGCCGTCCCGGCCAACGCCTTCCTGTACCTGACCGAGCACGGCGACGTCGTCGTCCAGGGCGAACCGCTGGTCACCGGCTTCGCGCTCGCGCCGCGGTTCGACGAGGCGGCCCTGGTCGCGGCACTGCGCGCGGACCAAGCCGGCGAGACGACGTTCCCCGCATTCGTCCGCGCCTGCTGGGACGCCGGGATCGCCTGGTACGACGTCGACACCGCCGCCCGCACCTGCACCTACTACGGCAGCGACGGCGACTCCTACACCGAGGACTACCCGTGCGTCACGCTCCCCTGAGAGACCGGAGCCGGTGTCTTGTGACGAACCCCGCCGCCGGCCGGTGCTCCGGCCCCCTCCGGATCCGGGCGGCACTCCCGCGCATCCGTTCCGGGGGCGCGAGCGGAAAGGACTACCGAGGGACCGGGTCTGCCGCCCGGTCGAGCGCCCGTCGGTCGAGGGACCTGGGAGGCGGTGCGCTCCCGGGCCCCGCACGGCGGTGCGGGGCCCGGTCCGGGGCCGGCACCGGTCGCGGCCGTACGCGTACCACTTCGGGCGGGGCGTCACGCCGGCCCGCGGCCGCCGCCCGGTTCCAGGAACAACTCGTCGACGTAGCACCAGGCCCACTCGTGGCCGGGTTCCGTCGAGCGCACGAGAGGGTGCCCGGTCGACTCGTAGTGAGCGGTGGCGTGCGCGCCGGGAGAGCTGTCGCTGCATCCCACGTGGCCGCAGGTCAGACACAGTCGCAAGCGGCGCTCGTGACGTCCGCGGGCGACGCAGTCGAGGCACGCGCCGCTCAGGGGCGCCGGTTGCGGACCCGCGGCCGCCGCGTGCGGACACGTACGGCCCTGCGGGCGGCCACCGTCCGGTCGTACTCTCCACACCGTCACCGCAGCGCCTCGCTCCCTGCCGTCGTCGGTCCACACCGTCCGGCGCCCATTCTTTCGGGTGTGGGCGTGCGTGCGGATGCGATGAGAAGCTCCGTCGTCGCGTACGACGTGCTCACTCCGGCGCGGGGAGCGGACGGCCGTCGGCGGGATATCCGCCTGGCGGGAATCCGATGAGTCAGCGGCGGTTGTGCGGTCTACCCGTCGACGAAGGGAGCGCACCATGCGCAAGATCATCATCTGTACGTTCCTCACGCTCGACGGCGTCATGCAGGCGCCGGGCGGTCCCGACGAGGACACGCAGAGCGGTTTCGAGCACGGCGGCTGGCAGAAGCCCTCGTCCGACGACGAGGTCGGGGCGGCCATCGCCGGTTGGTACGAGTCCTCCGACGCGATGCTGCTCGGCCGCAAGACGTACGAGATCTTCGCGTCGTACTGGCCGACCGCCGACCCTGACAACCCGTTCACCAGTCGGATGAACCGCATGCACAAGTACGTGGCGTCCCGCACCCTGACAGCTGTCGAATGGCGGAACTCCACGCTGCTGGAGGGCGATGTCGCCGATGCCGTAAGCGAGTTGAAAGCGTCCGACGGCGGCGACATCAACGTCGTGGGCAGTGGCGACCTCGCCCAGACCCTCATGCGGCACGGCCTCGTCGACGAGTACCGGCTGACCATCCATCCGGTGATCATCGGCACCGGCAAGCGGCTGTTCGCCGACGGCGCGATCCCCGCCGCGCTGGAGCCGGTCAGCGTCTCGACGACGAAGGGGGGCACCGTCGTCGGCGTCTACCGGCCGAACGGTGAGCCCCGGTACGACAGCTACTGAGGCGTGTTTTCGGAAACGGGCTCGGGCAGGGAGCCGGTCATTTCGTAGGGGTCGGGGCCGGTGAGCGCCGATGTGGGCAGGGGGCGGCCGGCGTCGGGTTCGCGCGTGGCTCCGGGAGGCGGTGGGAGAGAGCCTGGTGACCGCGCCGCGGACCGCCGCGGTGCGGACCGCCGCGGTGTGCAGCAGGGGCTCGGCAAGGCGGGTGGGCGGCCCGGACGAGGCCGGGGTGGATCGGCCGAACCAGCCCAGGCCCACCTCGACGCTGTCGAGGTGGGGGAAGGCTTCGGAAGGCCGAGGTGTTCCTGGCCGGAGGCGCCGGCGGGCTGCGCGGGTGCGGGCCGGTCACGTCGTCGGGATGACGGGGATCTCGAGCGTGGAAGCGTTTCCGGGCGACCAGAGGATGGTGGCCTTTCCCGAGGTGGTCGGTCGGTAGTGGGTGGGGAAATGGCCGAAGAAGGGGTTACGGGGTCGCTGATAGCGGCCGGCCACCGTGAGCCGCAGTTGGTCGCCCGCGCGGAAGAGGGTCGCCGAGGAGCTCAGCGGGATGAGCACGTCGACCTCTTCACCGTCCCGGACCGGCTGGAGCGTCCGGAAGGTGTGCTCGGGCTGGTGGGGGGTGCTGAGCACCGGGTCGAGTTCGCGGAGCGCGAGGCGGAGGCGGCCTTGTGCGACCAGGTCGCGCCCGTAGCCGTAGGAGCCCTCGAACGGGACCGGCGCGCCGTGCGACCACTTCTCGATTCCGGCGAAGAGCCTCGGGTCCTCGGCGCCGGTGGTGGCCACGCGTAGTCGCAGCGTCATCGGGCCGCTCAGCTCCGTGTCCTCGTCGAAGCGGTGGTCGAAGACGGCCGCCTCGCGGCGCAGGTCGAACGTGACGCTCCCCGCGCCGCCCTCGGCATCGCTCAGGGCGCCCCCCTCGCCGAGCCGGAGCCGGCGCCAGTCGGTGCGGGCGAGCGGCCATTCCCGCTCGTCCCGTACCTGTACGACGTGATCGAGCCGGTCCCTGATCTCCAGCCGCAGGCGGGGCGGCGGGGGAACGTCCCGTTCGCGCAGGTACCGGTCGAAGAACGCGAGCTGGGTCCGGAGGGCTTCCGCGCCGTAGAACGAGGCCCACTTGGGTCCGCGATGCGTGTACGCGTGCCGTTCGGCGGACCCGACGCGCTGGAAGGCACGCATCGACCCCACGCTGTGGAGGTTGCTGTCGGAGAAGCTGGCGCAGACCAGAATCGGGACAGTGATCCTCGACAGGCGAGGGGTCAGGGATTCCCACCACGCGTCTCGGAGGGGGTGCTTGCGCCGCTCGGCCGCGAGGTCGGTCCGCAGGCGGGCCACTCGGCCGGTGAGGAGCAGCCAGACCCGGGCGAAGCCGTTCTCGACGACACCGCCGGGGGTGAAGAAGTCGCGGTAGGCGTCGGTGAACCCCTCCCACGGGGCGATCGCCTTCAGGGCGGGCGGATTGAGCGCGGCGACCTTGTACTGCGACAGGGCGAGATACGACACGCCGAGCATGCCGACCCGGCCCGTGGACCACGGTTGCGCCGCGGCCCATGCGATCACCTGGGCGATGTCGTCGGCCTCCTGGTCGGAGAGCAGATCGCCGCGCCCTTCGGAGCGACCGCCGCCACGGGTGTCCAGGTTGACGACCGCGTAGCCCCGCTGGGCCCACCACACCGGGTCCGGAGCTTCCCAGCTGGTCTGGTCGGAGATCCGTAGCGGCTCCGACTGGTTCATGATCCGGAACTGCGGGTTCAGCGACCATTTCCCGCGCCTGCGCTTCGGCACGGAGTCCTTGCCGTAGGGGTGCGCCGACAGGAGAACCGGGAACGGGCCGTCACCGGCGGGGCGGAACAGATTCAGGCGCAGCGTGACGCCGTCACGCATGCGCACCTGCACGTCCTCGTCCTTCCTGATGTCCGACGGCATCGGGTAGACGGAGACCGGAGGGCGCAGCGCCTTCGCGATCCGGTGGCGTGCGTAGACGGCGGCGCCGGGGCGCTTCCAGGGCCGATCGACCGTGCTCTTCTTCATGACACCGTCCTACCATGCTTTTAAGTGGTGTTCTAGTTCACTTGATCGGCACTTAAAAGCACGGGGGTATGCTGCCGTCATGACCGTTGACGAAGCCGGCGATCCGAAGCACCGCAGTCGCCAGAAGAGGGTGGGGGACGCTCTGCGGCGTGACACCCGCCATCGGCTGCTGGAGGCCGCCGCCGAAGAATTCGCGGCACACGGATACGCGGGGACGACGGTCACCCGGCTCGCCGCCGCGGCGGGCGTCTCCGTGCCGACCCTGTACCTGGCGTGGGGAAGCAAACGCGAGCTTCTTCGCGGATACATGGAGAAGGCCCTCTCCGGAACGGCTTCGTCCCCAAAGGACGCGGCCTCGCGATTCGCGGGCATGCCACCGCCGGAGCGGCTCGCGGAGCTGGCCGATCTCGTCGCGGAGGTCGCCGGGCGCGCCGCGACCGGATGGCGCCTGTACCGCGACGCCTCGGCCGTCGACCCTGAGATCGCCGCCGACTGGGACGAACTCCAGCTCCTCCGCCGCGGGCTCTTCGCCCGGGTACTCGACGACATCCCCGCGGCCGCGCTGGCCGACGGTCTCACCCGCGAGGCCGCGATCGACACGGCGTGGACGATCGCGAGCCCTGACACCTACGACCTTCTGGTCCGCCGTCTCGGCTACGAACGCGACGACTTTCGCGACTGGATGAAACGCACCCTGACGGCGGCCATCCTCGCCCCCGGCACCGGCGCCGCCGGCACCGCCGTAAGCAGGGCGTGAGGGTCAGATACGGCGACGGAAGAGGCAGACCAGCCCGATGCGTTCGCCGCTGAGGGTCTTGCTCTCGGCGGCGGCCATCTGGTCGAGTCGCCAGCCCTCCGCCTCCACCGCCTCGATCTGTTCGCCGATCCCGGCCATCGGAGCGGTCGTCGTGCTCGTCTTGTTCGCCTCGATGAACTTGTAGACGAGGACGGTGCGTCCTTCGGCCACGGCCTTGCGGGCTTCGTCGGTGGCACCGCGCGCCTTGGCGTTGTTGATGAACCCCATGTCGTCCCCCCTGGACTGTGGTGATGAGGGAATCAGTGTGACGTGCCGTGCGGGTTTGGTACGACCGCTGTGGCAGAGCCGTGACATGGCGAAGTCCCGCGCGTCGTGCTCGGGTTCGTCCCGGGTGGTTGCCGGTGTCAGTGGCGGTACGCCGTCGTCGCGATCTCGACGAAGGACCGGATCAACGGGTTGGTGTCGCCCTCGTTCCACACCGCCACCACCCGGCTCGGCGGCATGTCGGTCAGCGGCACCACGGCCAGTTCCGCGGGCAGGTCGTGTCCGAGCGGGGCCAGGCCGACCGTGCCGTTCCACAGCACCGCTTGCAGGCATTCCTGGACGGTGCGCACCACTGGGCCCTCGCGTGGCCTGCCCCCGTTCCAGTACGACTGCCAGACGGGGTCGGTGCCCTGCGGGAACTGGAACCAGCGGCGGTCGCTCAGCTCGGCCAGCGGCAGCCCGTCGCGGCGGGCCAGCGGATCATCGGCCCGCAGGACCACACCGACCGGGTCGGTCCGCAGCGCACGCACCGTCAGGCCGGTCACGTCGAACGGTGCCCGGGTCAGCGCGATGTCGACCAGTCCCGCGCTCAGCCCGCAGGTCGGGTCGGTCAGATCGGTGTCACGGACGCGGATGTCGACGCCGGGGTGGTGTCGGCCGTAGGCGGCGGCCAGCCTGGCCACTCCCGGGTCGGTGCCGTCGCCCAGGATGCCGACGGTGAGGGTCGCGACGCCGGCCGCCGCGCTCACGCGCACCCGGACGCGGTCGGCGTGGTCGAGCAGGGCGCGCGCCTCGTCGAGCAGCACCGTGCCCACCGGAGTGAGGGTGACGCCGGCGGGCGAGCGGGCGAAGAGCAGGGCCCCGACATCGGCCTCCAGCTGCTTGATCGCCCGGCTCAGCGGCGGCTGGCTCATGTGCAGCCGGGTGGCGGCCCGGCCGAAGTGGAGTTCCTCGGCGACCGCCACGAAGTAGCGCAAGGTCCGTAGCTCCACACTGCGACGATACCCGTGAGGTATCGGCGACGCGGGACAGGTCTTGGACAGGTCGGGGGTGCCGGCGGTGAACTCGGGGCATGATCGAAGAAGCGAAGAGCAGCGAGCCGCAGCACCGCCCCGCCGTATCGGTGACGGGTCCCGGCGACGGCGAGGTGATCGTCCTGGGGCCCACACGCATGCGGGTCCTGGAGGACGGCAGCCACACCGGGCACCGCCTCGCGATCACCGAGTCCGTCCTCGCCCCGCACACCCAGGGGCCGCCGCAGCACCGCCACGCCCGACACGACGAGGGCTTCTACGTCCTGTCGGGCACCGTGCGGTTCACCGTCGGGGAGGAGGACTACGACGCCGGCACGGGCACGCTCGTGATGGTGCCGCCCGGCACTCCGCACACCTTCGCCAACCCGACCGACCAACCCGCCGTCCTGCTCAGCACGTTCACCCCCGACCTGTACGTGCAGTACTTCCGGGACCTCCAGGACGTACTCGCCGCCGGCCGACCGCTGACGCCCCAGGCCAACATCGACGCGATGAGCCGCTACGCGACGGAGCCCGCCACCGAGCCCGCCGATCCCGCCTGAAGCCGACGACACGGCATGGCTTGGCATGGCATGGCCACACGCCTTCGACCGGAAGGGCACGGCCGGATGCCGGCCTCCGGGTCACCATGAACGGGTGGACCCTGAACGGCGTTCGCCGCGGCCATCGGCTTCGTACTCCTCCAGACCGGCGCGATCGCCGTCCACCTGCTGATCGGCGAACAGGGACTTCGCTCTCGCGGGATCAGCCCCACGGTGAACCAGCCGACGCCCGGCTCCCCCGCCGCACTCGCACGGCCACGCGCAGGCGTCGGCCCGTCCCCGTTCTCCGGCTGAGGGACGCAGGCGTTTCACCGTGGCGGTTCCTGCCCTAGAAGGGTTGGGCGGCGCGGAGAAGGCTCGGCGGAAGGTAGCGGGACTCGACGCGGATGGTCCAGCCGCGGCGGCGGGCGTGGCAGGCCAGGGCGAGGATGTCGAGGTTGATCGAGGCGTCCGGATCGTCGGCGCGGTCGGCGACCGCGTAGTAGGCGCGGTGGGCTTCGAGAGCGTCGGCCAGGGCGAGGTTGAAGCTCTCCTCGTCGCCCTCCACGAGCTGCGACAGCAGCACGGCCGGTGGCATGGCGAAGCCCCAGTCCGCGGCCTTCTCGTCCTGCTGGAGCGCGCGTTGTACGGCCTGCTCGGTGTCGATGCCCGTCAGGTAGGCGTGCAGGGCCTCGCGGTAGGCGCTGAACGCGGAACCGTCCGGGCGGGCGAAGGCGGGGCCGGTGAGGACCAGCGGGGCGAGGTCCTCGCGTACCCCGGTGATCAGGGCGAAGGCGACGGCCTTGTGCCAGTTGTGGGCGACGGCCTCCTCGGACCGCTCGGCCGGGCACCGCAGCGTGCGGCCGTCGACGGTCACCTCGACCTCGGTTCCCGGCTCGGCAAGGGCGACGCGGAACAGGGCCGCGGCCGTCCGGGCGGCCAGCCGCAGCGGGGCGAGCTGGGCCTCCGTGAGATCGTCGTGATCTCCCGCATGCCACTTGAACAGGCGCTCCTGGCCGCCCATGATGCTGTCGAGCCGCCGTACGGCGAGGAGTTCTCCGTCGGTGGCGTTGAACGCCTCCTCGGCCCCCTTCTCGTCCATGGCCTCGGCCTGCGGGTGCACGGTCCGCTCGCGGTCCGGCCTCTCCACCACCAGCGGGCCCGCGGCGAGCGCGGCGACCGCGTCCGGTCGCCGGTCGCGGCCGAACGCCCCGACCCGCGGGCCTCGTGTCTCGAAGCCGGTGATCAGCGCGTACGGGAGGTAGTCGCTGTGGACGGCGGTCGCCCAGCCCAGCGTCCGGTACGCGAGCGCGGCGAGCGCGAGGGGGACGAGCGGGAGCAGGGTCTTCGGGGAGGCCGTACGACCGTGCCGGGCGGCGTGTTTGGCCAGGAGGCCGGCCAGCTCGGCGTCGAAGGCGTCCCGGTCCCCTGCGGCCAGAGCGCGCAGCGTGCGCAGCGCCGCACTGTCCGGCCCCTCCAGGAGGGGCTCGCGGATCTCCTCGGCACGGGCACGGACGCGGTCGAGGGCCGCGTCGACGGCGGCGAGCTTGGCCTGCGCGCTCGGCGGGTACTCCTCGTCGTCGCCGGTGTCGTCCAGGACCACGGCCGTCAGCCCGGTGGCGAGCTCGCCGAGGGGCGTCGCCTCCGCCCGCGCGGCGAACTTGACCCGGGCGAAGTGGAACGCCTCGCCGTGCCACTCGGCCTTGTCCCGGAGAACGGCGAGGCAGAGCGCGTCGATCCACGCCGCGGGGGTGACACTCTCCTGGGGTGGTCGTCCCCGGGGTCGTAGCTCATGCCGAAGTTCACGTAGTCCAGGAAGACCTGGAAGCCGCAGTGCGGGTGGTAGGCGGCGTAGGCGACGGCGCCGGCCGCGGCTTCGGAGGCGTCCTTGAGAGCGGCCTTGGCCTCCGGGATGCCGAGGTCGGGGGTCGCGGCGGAGAGGGCGCCCAGGTAGTCGAGGAACTCGTCCGCGATCGACTGCCATTCGTAGGTGGTCATCCGGCCGCCCCGCGACATGGACCGCACCTGACCCCCGATGCGGTTCGTGAAGTCCTCGCGTGCCGCCGACACGGCCGCCTCGTCCACCTGGTGACGCTCTATTCGCACTGCCCCGCTCCTTGATCGATCTCACTTCACCCTAGGCGCTGGGTCTGACAGGCAGACGCCTGCGGCGGTCGGCGGAGGCCGCGGCGGCAGGCCGCTCACAGAGACAGGTCGACCCCGGTGCGGAAGCATGGCCGCCGTGCCCCGCGAGAACGCGCCGCCGGCTGCGTCCCCAGGGCATCAGGAGCGAGAAAGAAGGAGAAACCATCATGGCGATCCTGCGGATGGACAACGTCGGCATCGTCGTCGAGGACATGGATGCCGCCATCGCGTTCTTCGTGGAACTCGGTATGGAACTGGAGGGCAGGGCAGAGGTCGAGGGTCTCTTCGCCGACCGGTGCACCGGGCTGGACGGCGTCCGCTGTGACATCGCGATGGTCCGGACCCCGGACGGCAACAGCCGGCTCGAACTGGCGAAGTACCGCAACCCCGAGGCGACCAGCGTGGAGCCGCGCAACCGGCCGCACAACATTCTGGGCACACACCGCGTCATGTTCGCGGTGGACGACATCGAGGACACCGTCGCCCGGCTGCGTCCTCACGGCGCCGAACTGGTGGGTGAGATCGCCCGGTTCGAGGACAGCTATCTGCTCTGCTACCTGCGTGGCCCGGCGGGCATCATCGTCGGGCTGGCCGAGCAACTGGGCTGAAGCGCCGGTCCGCGTGCCACCGCGCGGGCCGGTCCGTGACGCCCCCGGGCGCGTGAGACGCGTACTCGGGGGTAACGGCGATTTCATGAACGCGTTGAGGAAACGGTCGCAGAGGTCGCCGTACGCACAGAACGGCGAACCGTCGTCCATCGCCGGCACCGTCGGGCCGAGGAGGTAGACGTGCTCTTCCTGGTCGTCGCCCTGCTCCTGCTGGGCATCATCCTGGGTTCGGCCGCCTACCTTCCGTGGCCCGTCACGTTGGTGGTCGGGGCCGTGATCGTCGGCTGGCTCGTCGTGTTCGCCGGACGCGAGCGGCGCCGGCGCGGCCGGACGAGGAGGGCCTGATCATGCGGCTGACCGCACCGCCTTCCGCGCGCACGGGCCGCCGGGACACCGAGGGCATGGCGGTGGCCTCCTTCGTCCTGGGGCTTCTCGGACTGCTCGTCCTCAATCTGGTCCTCGGCCCCATCGCCATCGTGCTCGCCGTCATCGCCCTGCGCCGGAACACCCCCCGCCGCTCCCGGGCACTGCTCGGACTGGGGCTCGGCATCGCCGACCTGGTCGTGTTCGCCCTGCTGGCGTCCCTCCACGGAGCCGCCTCCTGGTCGGTCTGGGGCGGCTGAGCACTCCGGGGCACCGGCGCCGTGCGCGGCGCGAACTCCGGGCCGGGCACGACACCGTGAACCGGCCGAGGCAGGTGTGACATCCGCGCGGTGCCTCCGCAGCCGTCCGGCCAGGTCTGCCGCCCGCGAGCGGCACCACCGCCGAACACGGTGTCGACCCGCGCGAGCAGTGGCGCGGCCTGGCCACCCGATGCGACGAACTCGCCCTCGCCCGCCAGGCCGCACTCCACCTCGCCGCCGCCCTCGTCCGGCACGACGCCGGCCAACCGGGCAGGGTCTCGCCGATACGCCGGTCGAAGTCGGTTCAGCGGCGGGTCATTCCGTACGTCGGGTTCAGCCGGCGGTGCAGGACACCGTCGGAGCGCCGTTGCCGCCCGAGTAGTTGGCGTTGAACCCGAAGGAGGTGCCGGCTCCGGCGCCGATCGAGCCGTTGTTGCTCGCGTTCTTCACGGTGACCGTGTTGCCGGACTGGGTGTAACTGCCGTTCCAGAGGCTGGTGACCGTCTGGTTGCCGGGGAAGGTCAGCTTGACGGTCCAGCCGTTGATGCTGGAAGAGCCGTTGTTCTTGACCGCCACCGAGCCGGTGAAGCCGGAGCCCCAGTCGGAGGAGTCGGTGAAGGCCGCGGAGCAACCGCCGCCGCTCGGCGGCGGGGTGGTGGGAGGCGGGCTGGTGGGCGGCGGGGTGGTGCCCCCGCCACCGCTGGTGACGGTGATGTCGGAGCTGCCGCTGCTCTGGTAGCCCTCGGTGGCCAGGATCTCGTAGTTCGGGGTGCCGAGGTTGAGGCCGAGGCTCTTCCAGGCGTTGAAGATGTTCGACACGGTGATGGTGCCGCCGGTGCGCTTCGACTGGCGGACCGCCCAGTACTGGTCGAACGTCGCGGTGCCCTCGATGGACGGCGCGTTGACGCGGGTCGTCTTGTACAGGTCGTACGTGCTGCCGTCACTGCTGACCGAGCCCAGCTTGGTCGCGCCCGAACTCGGGTTGTAGTTGCCGTAGTTGTCGACGATGTACCACTCGATCAGCGGGTTGGTGGTCCAGCCGTACAGCGACAGGTAGCAGTTGCCGTTGCAGTTCCACGTGCCCGAGTACGAGACGGCGTTGGTCGTGCCCGGGTTCCAGCCGGTGCCGGCCACGACGTTCTGCGAGGCGGTGTTCCAGGTCAGGCTGTAGTTGCTGCCCGACCCCAGGGTCATGGTGGCGCCGCTGGACTGCTCCCAGAACGAGTAGAAGTAACCGTTGTTGGTGCCGGTGCTGTTCGAGGTGATGGTCGTGGCGGCCTGGACCGGGCCGGTCAGCGCGAAGGCGACCACGACCGCCACCACGGCGGCGACGAGCCCTTGCACGGCGGCCACGAGGCCGCGTCTGCGGCGCGGCACGCGGGTCAGCGTACTCATGGGGTGTTTCCTCCTTGTGCGGGTGTGGAGGGCCTGCTGTGTGCCGGGCCCCTGATCACCACCGGTCGAGGACGACCATGAATGACAGGGGCATGACACATCCGGCCGTCGAATGCCGCCTCCGGAGGCCGGGTCGGCGTGCGGGCCGGACCGCCGGTGATGGGCACCGGCGATGGCGAACAGTCTGGACGGCGACCGACGGGTGTCAACAGTTTCGGTAGAAGTTTCGAAATATTTCCGACCGGGGAGCTTCCGCCGGGAGGAGCATTTTCCCTGTTCAGAGAACAGTTACCGCGCTCTGCCCAGCACAATCTTGCAACTCAGGCGACGATCAGCACATCTGACATACCGACAGGTCGCCATGCGATCGAAAGTTTCGAGCGAGACGAGCACACTCACGGCGATGAAGACCTGCCGGGTTCCAGCTAGGCAGTGGCGCGGTGGCAGTGGCTTCGAGAGCCCCGGACAGGACGGTTCCCGGTGAGCCGGGCGGGCGGTCGGGCGAGTTGCGAGGGCCCGGCGAGGCGCCACAAGCCGTGGCGGCCCCCGCACCGCATCCGGAAGGAAGGAGGCGGTACGGGGGCCGGGGGTCGTCACGGCTGGCGTGGTGTGCGCGGGCGGGACGGTGTGCTCACCCCAGCGCGGCGAGGGAGGCTTCCCTGGTCGCCTCGCTGTCGAGGTTCCGGCGCGGGGCGGGCAGGAACAGTACGGCGAGGAAGGCGGCCGCGGCGCCGATGACGGAGAGCCAGGGCAGTGCGCTGGCCGTGCCGGCGGCCTGCGCCTGGCGCATCCCGTCGTGGATGTGGCCGGTGACGGCGTCCGCGTAGAGGCTGCCCCCGATGGCCAGGGCGATGGAGCCGCCGATCTGCCGGAAGAAGGTGATGTTGGAGCTGGCGGTGCCGAGGTCGGCGGGGCCTACGTTGGCCTGGATGACGATCGTCAGGCCGGAGAGCATCGGACCGATACCGAGGCCGATGAGCAGCATCCACAACGACATCGTCAGCAGCGGCGTGTCGAGGGCGAGCCGGGTGAACAGCGCGGCTCCCGCTCCGGCCAGGACGGTCCCGCCGAGCAGCCAGATCTTGTAGCCGCCGGACTTCCTGATCATGGTGGCGGTGAGGAGGCTGCCGGTCACCATGGCGATCATCAGCGGATACAGGTGCAGACCGCTGGAGCTGGCGCTGTGGCCCAGCGCCTCCTGGAAGAAGCGGGGCAGGAAGATCACGGCCGCGAAGAGGCAGAACGCCGAGAAGAAGGAAGCGGCGCTGACCAGGGTGTACGCGCGGTTGCGGAAGAGGCCCAGCGGCATGATCGGCTGGTCGGCCCGGTTCTCGATCAGGATGAAGGGAACCAGGAGCAGGGCCGCGAGCAGGATGGGGCCGAGCACGACGCCGTCGGTCCAGGTGTGGCCGTCCACCCCCTTCATGGTCAGGCCGATCAGCAGCGAGCTGATCCCGACGGACAGGACGCCGATGCCCGCGTAGTCGGGGCGGCCGGCGTCCGGTATGCCCCCGCCGCCGGGCAGGAGCCGCCAGATGATGCCGAGTACGACGGCGCCGATAGGCAGGTTGACCAGGAAGACCCAGTGCCAGCTGGCGTGGTCGGTGAACACGCCGCCCAGATAGGGGCCGATCACGTAACTCAGGGCCATGACACCGCCGACGGCACCCTGGGCCTGGCTGCGACGCTCCGGCGGGACGGTGTCCGCGACCATGGCCAGGGACAGCGGCATCAGGGCGCCGGCTCCCAGACCCTGGAGACCGCGGAAGGCGATGAGCTCGCCCATGTTCTGCGACAGGGCGCACAGGGCGCTGCCGGTGAGGAACACCACCATGCCGATGATCAGCAGCCGCTTACGGCCGTAGATGTCCGACAGCCGGCCGTAGAGCGGGACGGTGACGGTGGACGCGAGGAGGTAGGCCGTCACCGTCCATGTGTAGAGGTCGTCACCTCCCAGGTCCTGGATGATCCTCGGCAGGGCCGTGCCGACGATCGTCTGATCCAGCATGGACAGGAACATGCCGCCGAGGATGGCGACCAGCAGGAGTCCGTGGTGGGGCGCGGTTTTCTTGTGCTGCTTCATAGGTAAGGCCCTACAGGTAGTTTTTGACATGCAAGATCCGGGGTGCCCGAGGCGTCAGGAGATGGGGGAAATGCCGCGCGTCCCGCATCCGGGTGGCCTCGGGCAGGCCGGACGACCGTCCGGCATACGTAGACACTGACAGGTAGAGACTGACAGGTCAAGTTCGAGGTATGCTGACGGCATGTCCCTCCGGATCGCCCTCCTCGGCACCCTCGCCTTCACCGGCCCCGCCTCCGGCTACGAACTGGCCAAGCAGTTCGACAGCTCCGTCAACCACATCTGGCAGGCCAAGCACAGCCAGATCTATCCAGAGCTCGCGAAGATGGTGAAGTCGGGAGCCGTCACCGTCGAGGAGGTCGGTGACGGTCGGGGGCGCAAGATCTACACCGTCACCGACGCGGGCCGGGAGGAGATCACCCACTGGGCCTGCGACGGCGATCCGCATCGCAACGTGCGGGACGAGACCGCGTTGCGCGGCTTTCTCGTCACCCTCCTGCCGCCGGCGCAGGGAGCAGCCGTGATGCGCGCCGAAGAGGACAGGTTCGCCGCCCGGCTGGCCGAGATGGAGGCGCTCAAGGCGGAGGTGGAGGCCCGTACGACAGCGCAGTCGCCGCGCTTCGGCCTCTACGCCATCGACCTGGGCCTGCGCACCCACCAGATGCTTCGGCAGTGGGCGGCCGACACCGCGGAGGATCTCGAAAGGCGTGCCGGCGCCTGAGGGGCGGTCCCGTGTGCGTCGCGCCGGGGTCCGAGAGCCACCGCGCGCGGCGAGTCCGTGAAGCGGCGAATCCGTAAAGGAGACGCAGTGGAGCCCGGCCCGACAACCGGTCGCGGCGTCACCCGGCGGGGCACCGGCAGATCGCGGGCCGGGCGGCATATACGCGGGCCGGGGCGGCAAGCTTTTGAGGACGCCCGCCGGCCCCCGTCCTGCTCAGGGGTGACGGCGGACGCGCCACGAAGCACCCACCCGGCCGACCAGGCCGGTGCCATCGGCGCCCTGTAACCGCCTGAACGCCCGGCGCCGCCACCTGGATGAAGGTGGCGGCGCCGGGCGTCAGCGGGCTGACCGGGAGCCGGAACAGAGGCTGGCCGCAGGTGCGGCTCAGACGACCGACAGCACGATCTTGCCTGCGGTGCGGCCCCGCTCACCGATCTCGTGCGCCTTCGCGGCCTCGGCCAGCGGCACCACGGTGTCGATCACCGGCCGCAGCGCGCCCCGCTCCACCAGGGCGCTGATCTCGCGCAGCCCCAGGTGGTCGGGTTCGACCAGCATCCACACCGCCCGCACCCCGTCCTGGGCCGTGGGAACGTCGTCCGGGCCGGGCAGGGTGATCAGCCGGCCGCCGGGCCGCAGGACCTTCAGGGACCGCTCGGCCGTCTCTCCGCCCAGTCCGTCCAACACCACGTCGACGTCGCGCACCGCGTCCTCGAACCGCACCGCGCGGTAGTCGATCACCTCGTCGGCGCCCAGTCGGCGCACCAGGTCGTGCTTGGCCGCGCCGGCCGTCCCGATGACGTACGCGCCGCGGGCCTTGGCGATCTGTACGGCGAGGTGGCCGACCCCGCCGGCGGCCGCGTGCACCAGCACCCGCTCGCCGGGACGCAGACCGGCGGTGTCGACGAGGGCCTGCCAGGCGGTGAGCGCCGCGAGCGGCAGGGCCGCCGCCTCCACGTGGGTCAGGGCCGCCGGCTTGGGGGCGAGATGCCGGGCCGGTGCCACCACGTACTCGGCGTAGGCGCCCGCCTGGCGGGGGAACGACGGCATTCCGAAGACCTCGTCACCGGGGCGGAACATGCCCACCCCGGGACCGACGGCCTCGATCGTGCCCGACACGTCCCATCCGACCGCGGGGACCGCGCCCCACTCGATGAGAGCCCCACTGGCACGCGTCTTCCAGTCCACCGGGTTCACCCCGGCCGCGTGCACCCGGACCAGGACCTCGCCCAGCCCCGGTTCCGGGCGCGGCATCTCGCGCTCGACCAGGTTCTCGGCCCCGCCCCACTGCTCCACGACCACCGCACGCATCGTCTTCCTCATCCTTCACTGTTCTCGGCTTCGTATCGGTCCGCGCCCGGAGTTCCCCAGCGCGACGCAGCCCAGCATCGGCCACCGCCGCCCGCCACGGTGTTGGCCGTACGGCCACTATGTGCCAGGATCTGGCCATGGACGACATGCGGTGGACGGCGAGGGAGAACGAGACCGGCGGCACGGGCGGCGCGCCACGGCGGCACCGGATCGCCGTACTCGCTCTGCCCGGGGTGCCGCCGTTCGAGCTCGGCATCCCCTCGCGTGTCTTCGGCAGCGTGTACGACGCCGGGGGCCGCCCGCTGTACGACGTCACCGTCTGCACCGCCGACGGCGCCCCCGTGCTCAGCGACGCGGGCTTCACCGTCCAGCCCGCGGCCGGCCCCGAGGCCCTGGCCGCGGCGGACACCGTGATCGTCCCGCCCACGCACGCCATGCCCGAACTGGGCCGTGGCGGACCGCTGCCGCCCGGGATCGCCGCGGCCATCGCCGGTATCCGGCCCGGCACGCGGCTGGTGTCCATCTGCACCGGGTCCTATGTCCTCGCCGCGGCCGGACTGCTCGACGGCCGCCCGGCCACCACCCACTGGAACCTCGCCCCGGAGTTCCGCCGGGTCTATCCCAAGGTCAAGCTCGACGAGGACGTCCTGTTCGTCGACGACGGCGACGTGCTGACCTCCGCGGGCGTGGCCGCCGGCGTCGACCTGTGCCTGCACATGATCCGCCGCGACCACGGGGCCGCCGCCGCGAACCGGGCCGCCCGCATGTGTGTCGTACCGCCGTGGCGGGACGGCGGGCAGGCCCAGTACATCGACCGTCCGGTGCCCGAACCCACCGTCGCGGGCACCAGCGCGACGCGCGCCTGGGCCCTGGAGCACCTTGGCGAGCCGCTCACCCTCGCCCGGCTCGCCGAGCATGCCCGGATGAGCCTGCGCTCCTTCAGCCGCAGGTTCCGCGACGAGGTCGGCATGACTCCGGTGCAGTGGCTCACCGCACAACGCCTGGAGCTCGCCAAGCAGTTGCTGGAGACGACCGACCTGTCGATCGACCTGGTCGCGCACCGGGCCGGCTTCGGCACGGCCAACTCGCTGCGCGCGCACATGAGAACGGCCTTCGGGGTGTCGCCCGCCTCCTACCGCCGTGCCTTCGGCGCGAGCGAGCCGCCGTCGGCCGACCGGCGCCGGCCCGACACACAGGGCTTGCCCGTGTCCTGAGCGGGTTGAGCAACGCCCACCGCGCGAAAGGCTCTTGGGCCCGGTGGTGACACCGGCCGCCGCGCAGCGGGACACTCTCCCCACGGCTCGACATCGGAGGAGAAGCCCGTGGCGAAGGCACGATCACGCACCGCACGTGAGTACGCACTCGTCGTCGGCGTGTTCATCGGTCTGCTGTGCATCGTCTACGGAGGAGTCGCGGCCGCCACCTGGGCCGTCAGCGAGATGACCGGCTGCGGCCACCACTGCCCCGCCACCGCCCCCGACACCGGCGGCGGGGGCGGAGGAGGCGGCGGGTAGCCACCGGCAGCCGAGCGCATCGGATCGGTCCCGGCGGCCGAGCGCGCCGCCACGATCCGCGGCGCGGGGAGCGCGTGCTCGACGCGGCGCTCGAGGTCCTCGTCGAGGAGGGGGTCGCCGGGATCACGCACCGCAAGGTCGCCGCCCGGGCGGACGTGCCGCTGGGCTCCGTCACCTATCACTTCGCGAGCCTGACCGAACTGTGCGCGCGGGCGTTCGCCCGGTACGTCGAGCGGCGGAGCACCGAGTACGAGGCGCTCTTCGCCGAGGTGACCTCGCGCGCGGAGCTGGTCGACGTCCTGGTGGAGCTGGTCCGGGGCGGGCCGGACCGGCACCGCAGCGCCGTCCTCGGGTTCGAGCTGCACCTGGCCGCGTTGCGCGATCCCGCGCTGCGCGCGCTGACCGAGGAGTGGACCGGGTCGAGCCGGGCGGTGCTGGCCCGCTTCACCGGCCGGGAGACCGCGGCCCGCCTCGATGCCCTCCTGGAAGGAATGATCATGCACGCGCTGCTCTCCCCGGAGCCGGAACCGCGCGCGGAGACCCGTACGGCCATCGTGCGGACGCTCGGCCCGGCCACCGGATCGGGCACGTGAGCCCCCGTACCCGAGTACCGCCGCCCACCGAAGATCCAGCGGCGAACGGGACCTGGACGCCCTACCCGCCTCCCCCGCTCCCGCCCTCCGCATACCCGTACCAAGGAGCACACCGTGCCGAGAACCGCTCCCCTCATCGAGGTCGGTGACGCCGATCTGGAGGATCTCCGCGCCCGGCTGCGCGCCACCCGGTGGGCCGAGCCGTGGCCGGTCGACGGCTGGCAGGCGGGGACCGACGCCGCCGAACTCCGCCGCCTCGTCACGTACTGGGCCACCGACTACGCGTGGCGGACCCACGAAGCCGCCGTCAACGCGCTGCCGTCCCACTTCGCCGACATCGACGGCACACCGGTGCACTACCTCCGTTACGACGCCGAGCGTCCGGACGCCCTGCCGATCGTCCTCACCCATGGCCGGCCGAGTACCGTCCTGGAACTCACGGCCCTCGCCGAGCGGCTGGCCGCTCCCTCCCGCCACGGCCGGGACACCCGGGACGCCTTCACCGTCATCGTGCCCTCGCTGCCCGGCTTTCCCTTCAGCCCCCAGCGGCCCACCCTCGGCGGCACGGAGCAGACCCACGACCTCTGGCACCGGCTGATGCACGACCACCTCGGCTTCCGGCGCTACGCGGCCTACGGCGGAGATCTGGGCGCCGGCGTCACCTCACGGCTCGCCGAGGCGCACCCCGAGTCCGTCGTGGGCATCCATCTGCTCGCCGCCGCGGCCCCCGCCGAGCCCGACCCCGCCTCGCTGACGCCCGAGGAGGAGTCGCATCTCGCCTCCGCCACCGCCTGACTGGCGGAGGAAGGGGGCTCCACGCACCAGCAGAACACCCGGCCCCTCACCCTCGCTCCCGCCCTGAGCGACTCACCCGCCGGGCTGCTGTCCTGGATCCTGGAGAAGTACCGGGCGTGGAGCGACTGCGGAGGCGACCTGTCCACGCGCTTCGGCGACGACTTCCTGCTCACCCAGGTGTCCCTGTACTGGTTCACCGGCGCGATCTCCACGTCGTTCCGCCCGTACTACGAGTACGCGCACCAACTGACGCGACGGGTACGGCGGGTGGAGGTCCCCACCGCCCTCGCCCTGTTCCCCGCGGACCTCGCCCGGCCGCCACGCAGCTGGGCCGAGCGCACCTACCGCCTCACGCGCTGCACGCAGATGCCCCGCGGCGGGCACTTCGCCGCCCATGAGGAACCCGGCCTGCTCGCCGACGACATCACCGCGTTCTTCCGCGAACTCCGCCCCCGCCCCGCGTCTCGGCGCCGGGCGCGTGAGCCGGTGAGGGGCGGCGGGGACAGGTCCGGGGGCCGGCGAGGAGGGAGCCGCCTTCGCCGGTGACGGCGGCCCTCAGCCGATGCGGACGCTCGTCTTTGGGGCCAGCCGGTGGTAGCGGGCCGGGACCCCGGGTCCCCGTTCGCCGAGGAAGCCGTCGACCATGGCGGTGCCGATGTCGTTGAGGGCGCCGTCGTGCACGGCGTAGGCGTCGCGGGGAGCGACCTCGCGCAGGTAGTCGATCAGGTCGCCGACGGTGGACCAGGGGGCGTGCACCGGCAGCAGCAGCGTGCCGACCGGAGTCCCGGGGACGGTCAGGGCGTCGCCGGGGTGGAAGAGGGTCCCGTCCACCAGGAAGCCCACGTTGGGGACGCGCGGGACATCCGGGTGGATGACCGCGTGCCAGGCCCCGTGCACCGTGATGTCGAAGCCCGCCACGCTGAAGGCGTCCCCGTCGCCGATGGCGGTGACCCGCGCGCCCAGGCCGTCAAGCCGCTTGGCGACGGAGGAGTTGGTCCAGATGCGCAGACCGGGCTGCGCCGCGGCGGCCCGGCGCAGCGCCTCCTCCGAGAAGTGGTCGAAGTGCTCGTGCGTCACGAGCACGGCGTCGGCGCCGTCCAGCGCCCTCGGGTCGGTCAGACCGCCCGGGTCGACGACCAGGCGGCGTCCGTCCTTCTCGAGCCGTACACACGCGTGACCGAACTTGGTGAGCTGCATGACCAGCACATCCCTCTGTATTTATTGAACTCGGTTGTACAACTTAACTGTACAACTAAGTGTGAGATGGGCGGCTAGGATGGCCTCATGGACGAAGACGCGCTGGCCGAGGAGCTACGGCGGTCGCTCGGGGAGCTGGTCCGGGCCGTGCGGACCGTGGACACCATGCCGCCCGGAGAGGCGGCCGTTCTCGGATTCCTCGACCGCGGCGGCCCCTTGACCACGGCGGACCTCGCCCGCCTGCGGGGCGTCACACACCAGTCGGCCGCCAAGTCGGTCAAGGACCTCTCCGCCGCCGGCCTGGTCCACGGCGAGCAGCACCCCGACGACGCCCGGAAGTTCCTGCTGCACCTCACCGACGCGGGCCGCTCTCGCCTTCAGCGGGAACGCACTCTCCGCGCGGGCGCCCTCGGCGCCGCCATCCGCGAGACCTTCGACCCCGACGAAAAACGCCGGCTCGGCGAGTCCGTCACCCTGCTGTCCCGCCTGACGGCCCGTCTCACCGACCGCTGACCGCCGACCGCCCGTCCAGCGGCCGCCGGCACGTCTCGGGGACTTGCCCGAAGTCCCCTCGCGTGTGAAAGATCAGCCCCTGCCCTAAGCCGCTGATATCAAGACGGTTTGGCGCCACCTGCCGGAAAACACTCCCGGAACCCGGCACGGTGATCCACTTTCGCTACAGCCCTTAGAAGACGGCGGTCGCCGCCTTGCGGCGCAGGTCTTCCACCGTGTCGAGTTGGGTGCGCGCGCGGTCGAGCAAGTCCCGCAGTTGTGCCGGGTCCAGAGCGGTCCGCTGGGGAGCCAGCGCGAGCAGGGTGAGCCAGAGGAGGGACTTCCCTTCGACCCCAAGGCGCAGAGTCTCGAGTTCCATGACGGTGTCGAGGCCGGAGTGCCGGCGCAGGACGCCGTTGGGTTTCAGCCGCCGGACCCTCTCCAGGACCCAGCCCGCGAGGACTTTGTAGCGGTGAACGGGGACGCCCAGTCGGCCCATGATCATCAGTAGGCTCTGCCGGTCCTGGGCGATCTCGTCGGCGACGCGCTTCAGGACGGAGGCGCGGGCACTGCGCCCATGGCGGTCGGCCAGGTGCCGTGAGAGGCCGGCACCGACCGTGGCTCCGGCCAGATGGTCGTTCAGATAGATACCGAGTACGTCCTGTTGCACCGTCAGCCCTTCGCAGCTCTCCCGCCGGGTCCCCGCCCTCCGCCATCGTCCGTCGACATCGCCGCCGCCGCGGCGCGGCGTGCCCGTGAAGTCACCTGTACCGCCCTCTGCCTCGTCGCACTTGGCGTACCGGCCGCCACGCCTACGACTCCGGCCGTCCCCCCGGATGTTTGTCGCGGCCCGGCATCCGCCACCAGGCGCCCGACATCGATCCGCACCTGCCGGTCCGCCCGGACGAGTCGGAAGAAGACCTCCCCGCCCGCCGCGCGCGTGCCTCGCGGGCGGCCGGCGGGGCGCCGCGGACATGACCGATCGGGAAGGGAACGGGCCGCACCGAAGGCGTCCGCGGTGTGCCCGGCACGCCCGCCTGCTGAACAATGGCAGGCAGGAGCACTCGGTCCGCGGTGCCGGTGGCAGCCACGGTTCGCCGGTCCGTTGCCCGAGGGGCCGGCCGGCGTGTCGTGGCGTCCGGCGGTCCGGGCACTGCCCGCGATTCACGAGGAGACGGTCCGACCGCACCGTGCCCGGTGCTCACACCGAAATCGGCACGGTTTCGGCCGCAACGACCTCGGTGCACCACCTGACCCGTGTGTGCCGC
The DNA here is from genome assembly GCF_009650765.1 of Streptomyces sp. SUK 48. NCBI lineage: Bacteria > Bacillati > Actinomycetota > Actinomycetes > Kitasatosporales > Streptomycetaceae > Streptomyces > Streptomyces sp. SUK 48. The sequence goes on from NZ_CP045740.1 coordinate 228,294, forward strand.
ACGACGACCGGCACCGTGCGCCGCGTCCCTGGGAGCGCTCGTGCTCGCCGCTTATCGCGACCTCTTCGCCCTGCCGGGTGCCAGGTGGTTCACGGGTGCGGGAGTCCTCGGCCGGCTCTCGCGGCCGATGTTCGCACTCGGCGTCCTGACCATGGTCTCCGAGACCACCGGACGGTACGGGCTGGCCGGCACCCTGACGGCGGCCCTCCAGCTCTCCACCGCGGCGATCGGCCCCCAGATCTCGCGTTTCGTGGACCGGTACGGGCAGCGGCGGGTACTGCGCCCGGCCGCGGCGGTCACGGTGGCGGCCGCGGGCGCCCTGCTGCTCTGCTTCCATCTCGGTGCGCCGGACTGGTCACTTTTCGTCTGTGCCGTGCCGGTGGGGACGATGCCGAGCGTAGGGGCGATGACGCGTGCGCGGTGGACGGCGGTATGCGGGAACTCGCCGCAGCTGCTCCACACCGCCTACGCGCTCGAGTCGGTGCTCGACGAGGCGGCTTTCATCGTCGCGCCGTTGTTCTCCATCGAGCTGAGCGCCCTGTGGTTTCCCACCGCCGGGCCGCTGTGGGCACTCGGTTTTCTGATCGTGGGCGTTCTCATGCTCACGGTGCGGCACGCGGTCGAGCCCCCGCCGCATCCACGTCGTAGCCACCGCGAACCGGCTCTGAACTCCTTCGGGCTGCGGGTGCTGGTGGCGACCTGTCTGGGAACGGGGATCGTCTTCGGCGGAATCGAGGTGGCGACCGTCGCGTCCGCCCGGTCGCTCGGGGACCAGTCGGCGGCCGGCCAGATGCTCGCGGCGTTCGCCCTGGGCGCGTGCGTGTCCAGCTCGGCCTTCGGGTTGCTGAGAACGGCCGGGGAACCCACAGGCCGCCTGCCCTTCGCGGCAGCCGTGATGATCTCCGGAATGATCCCGATGCAGCTGACGCACAGCCTGGCGGCGCTGACCGCTGCCCTGCTGATCGCGGGAGCGGCGGTGGCTCCCGTCTCGGTCACCACCAAGGCCGCGGTCGTACGGGTGGTGCCGCGCGGCCGGCTGGCCGAGAGCCTCACCTGGGCGACCGCCGGCGTCGCCCTGGGCTGCGCCCTGGGCGCGTCGGTCTCGGGCTTCGTGGTGGACGCGACCGGCGCCGCCGTCGGCTACGAGGTGCCGGGCGCCGCGGGTGCCGTGACCGCCGCGGTGGCCTTCCTCGGGGGCCGCCGACTGCACGCGAGGCTGGTCGCGCGCCACCGGGTGTGAGCCCGCGGCCGCCGGCCGGCCCCGGAAGGCCGGGTCAGGCCGGCGCCGCGGCCGTACGAGTACGCACCCCGCGGGCCCGCAGGACGAGCGCCGCAGTGCGGGTGAGCATCATCGTGACGGCCATCAGCAGCAGCGCGTCGGTCAGTGCGTCCGCCGAGATCCGGTGCGTGCCCATCCAGGTGGCGAGCTGCACGGGGAACCAGTGCTCCGAGCCGTAGGAGAAGGCCGCGCGCGCACCGATGACCACGCACCACACGGCGGCATAACCCCACCCGGCCCGGCTGACCGGCCGGCCGGTGCGCGGGCTGGTGTAGACCCGCATGCCGCGCGCCGCCAGCAGCCCGCACAGCAGGCCCGCCAGCAGACCGGCGAGCTCCAGGACGAGACCGTATCCCGTGGTGGTGAGGCCCTTCACGAAGAACGGCACGATCACCGCCGCGGTCAGGACGGGCCGCAACACACGGAACCGTCCGATGGTGCGGTGCGGACCGAGGTCCGCCTCCAGGACGGCGAACAGCACGACGCCATTGATGATCATGGCCTGGCCGATGCCGGACATGGCAGAACATCCTTTCTCAGGGGGCTTTCCCGCGAAGATCTCCGCAAGCGGAACCGGGGCGTACCCCAGCTTCGGCAAGAAGCCGGGTGTACCGCGTCATCGCGGGAGGCGAGACCGGTACGACTCCCGGCGGGCGGCGGATGACCCCGCGGTACCAACGGGCGGCGCGGACATCACCCTGCCGGTCACCGCATGGGGTGACGCCGCGCGGGGGCCTGGTTCCTAGCGTGGTCCCGACCGCGCGGCCCACCTTCGTGCCGCTTCGCGCCGAATCCGCGGAGGCCCTTCATGTCCAGCCCGGTGGAGATCCTGCTCGCCGTGGGAATCGTCGTACTGGTGCTGCTGCGGCAGTGGCGGGGCGATGCCGTGCACGCGAGGAAGCTGATCGTCCTTCCCGCGGCGCTCACGGTGGCCGGATCGCTGAGCCTGGCGAGCGCGGGGCGGCAGCCGACCGGCGCCGACACCGGCTGTCTGGTGGTCGGCGGCCTGCTGGCGGCGGTGATCGGGGCGGGGCAGGGACGCGCTGTCCGGCTGGAGCACCGGGGCGGAGCGCTGTGGGCCCGGATGCCCGTCGCGGGACTGTGGTGGTGGGCCGCGCTGATCGCCTCACGGCTGGTCATGACCGGCCTCGCCCACGCCCTGGATGCCGGGGTGGCCGCGTCCAGCTCGTCCGTTCTGCTCCTGCTGGGCGTCAACCGGGTCGGGCAGGCCCTCGTCCTCGTGCCCCGCGCGCTGGCCGCCGGTGTCTCCCTGGCGCCGGACCGCGGCGAGACCCCGGTCCCCGGCGGTGCGCGCGGGCTCGTGCGCCGGTACGGGAACCGGCCTCCCGTGCCCGCCGGTGCCGCCGGGGAGCCGTCCAGGAACATCTCGCGCACGAACCGGCGCGCGGGCCGCATCGTGCGCGCCGCCTCGGAGCGTACCGGGACCGTCTCCGGCCCGGCGGCCCCGGGCGCCGATACGACGGCCCGGTCCGGCGCCCGGCCCCGCGCGGGGAACCTCGCGCGGCGGGCGGAGCGGGACGCCCGGCGCGCGCGGCGAGACCGCCGCCGGTGAGCCCCCTCCTCCTGCCGTCCCTCACCCCCGGCTCCGGGCCCGGCGCACGGGAGCACACGGCCCCGGCGCACCTCGGCACCGCCCGTACCGCACACCGGTCCGCTCCTCTGCTGGGTCGCCTCCCGGAGCCGTATCGTGGTGCTGTGCTGCGCACTGTCACCTGGCTGATCCGGGGCATCGCGTTCCTCCTCATCGGGCTGGACAGTCTCGTCCTCCTCCCCGCCGGCTCGGGCCCGTCGACGCCGGTGGCCACCGCGTTCGCGCTGTCCGGCGCCGCACTGGCCACCTGGGCCTACGGAGACCTGAAGCCCGGCGCCTTCGGCCGCTCCCCCGCACGGGGTTCCGCCGGTCTTTCCGCCCACCGGGACTCGCGTGCGCCCGGCCCACCCCGCTGGGACGTCCTGCTGCCGATCCTGCTCGGCGTCATCACCGCGGTCTCGGGACTGGCCTGCGCCGCGCCCCATGCCTCGGCCCTGGTCGGGCTCGCCATCATGGCCGTGATCGCGGCCGGCAGCGAAACAGGTCTGCGCACGGGCTGGATCGTCGTGGCCATCGGGGTGCTGGCGGTGCAGATCGGCGCGCTGGCCGGCGGAGCGGGCCGCGGCGTCTTCCTCGGCTTCCCCCTGCTGCTGGTCGTGGCCCTGCTGGCGGGGCACAATCGCCGCGCCTACCGGATTCGCGCCGAGCAGGCCGCCCGGATGCTGGAGCAGGTGGAGCGGCTGCGGGCCCAGCAGCGGCTGACCGCGGTGCTGGACGAACGCACCCGCATCGCCCGGGAGATCCACGACGTGCTGGCCCAGTCGCTGGGCGCCCTCGGCATCCAGATACAGGCGGCCAGGGCGCTGATCGCCGAGGGCGGTCAGGAGAGCCGCGTCGACGAGATGCTGGCCCGGGCCCAGCGCATGGCCGCGGACGGTCTGGTCGAGACCCGGCGCGCGGTCCACGCCCTGCGGGCGGACAGCGTCCCTCTGCCCCAGGCCCTGGAAGCCATCGCCGAGCAGCACCGCAGGCAGCACCGGGCACCCGTGCGGATCACCATCAGCGGTCCGGAGCCGGGACTGTCACCGGAACAGAACGTGCAACTGGTGCGCACCGCGCAGGAAGCGCTGACCAACGCGGCCAAACACGCGCCGCACCAGCCGGTGGACATCGTCCTCGGCTACCAGGACGATCAGGTGACCATGACCGTGAGCAACCCCTTTCTCAGCGCCGGCGAGGAGCCCGCAAAGCCCTCTTTCACCACCGTCGACGGCGGCTACGGCCTCACCGGTATCCGGGAACGCCTGCTCCTGGTGGGCGGACAGCTGCTGACCGATGCCCGCGACGGCCGCTGGACACTCACCGCGCGGGTGCCCCGATGACGGCTCCGGGCGCCTTCGGGCCGGGCACCGCCGAGAGCGGGTCCGGTGCGACCGGGACGGCCGCCCCGCCGCTCAGGATCGTGGTCGCGGACGACCAGGCCAGCGTCCGCGAGGGCCTGGCCATCATGCTCGACCTGCTCCCCGACCTCAGCGTCGTGGCCACGGCCGCCGACGGTGAACAGGCCCTGGACGCCGTGGCCGAGCACCGCCCGGACGCGATCCTCCTCGATCTGCACATGCCGGTCCTGGACGGCATCGCGGCCACCCGCCGGCTCACGGCCGAACACCCCGATGTCGCCGTCGTCGTGCTCACCACCTATGCCGACGACGCCTCGGTGCTCGACACGCTCCGCGCCGGTGCCCGCGCCTATCTGACCAAGGACGCGGACCGGCTGCACATCGCCCGCACGCTGCACAGCGCGGTCACCGGCTACGCCGTCCTCGACCCCCAGGTCCAGGCGGCCCTACTGGCCGCGGCGGCGCGACCCGTGGAGCCGGCCCCCGCCGTGCCCCGGGCGGCCGGACTTCCCGACCACCTGACCGCGCGGGAGGCCGAGGTGCTGGCCTTGGTGGCGCGCGGCCTGAGCAACGCGGAGATCTCCGCCGCGCTGTTCCTCAGCGGCAACACGGTCAAGACGCACATCAACCGGATCTTCGGCAAGACCGGCTGCCGGGACCGGGTCGCCGCGGCGAACTACGCCCGGCGCCACGGACTCGACGACCCCGGTCGCGCATGACGCCGGTCCCCGGTTCGAGGACTCGCAAGCGGTCGGCCGGGGACCCGCACGCGGCCGGCCGGGAACGTTTCGCGGTCCGGCCGGGGGCCGCCCAGCGTGATGGCCCGTCGTGGCGGGGCGGAGCACGCCGGAAAGCGGCGACGGGCGATCCCGCTCCCGTCACGCGGTCCGCGCCGCCCCGGCACCCGGCGGCCGAACTCCTCCGCGTGGGCCCGGCGTGGCAGGACGCCCCAACCCGGGCGGCGGGCCTCTCGACCGGAATCCCACCGGCTCACCCGCACCGGATAAAGGCATCGCCTCCCACGCGTGCGGGCGAGCCGGTGAAGAGGGCGGCCTTCGGCGGCGCGGAACCGGCGAGAACGCCGCATCCGCCGGTCAGTTGAGCGTCGGTCACCGCCGCTCGGCGAGGTGGTCCTCGACGTGGCGCCGGAACGTGTCCGTCGCAGGGTGGGCGGGCCGCGCGGGCCACGCCAGATGGACCGTGACCGGCTCGGCGTCACGCACCGGCAGATAGCACACGCCGGGATGCGGGTGCTGATGCACGGTTCCCTCGGTGGTCACCCCGACCGCCGCGCCGGTGGCGATCGTCGTCAGCCACTCGTCCACCCCGGGGACGGTCACCGTACGGGGCCGCCGGCCGGCCGGCCACAGCTCGGCGCTGGTCGTCGCGGCGCTCGCGCACAGGGCCACCGTCTCGTCGCCCAGGTCGGCGAGACCCACCTCCGAACGGTCCGTCAGCGGATGCCCGACCGGTACGGCGGCCATCCGCCGCTCACTGGTCAGCGCACGATGGACCAGGCGCGAATCGTCCGATGCCGGGCTCAGCCGCAGGAAGGCCAGATCCGCTGCACCGCGGCGGAGCAGCGCCGCCGGATCGTCGGCCCGGCGGATGTGCACCTGGATCTCGGGATACCGCTCGCGCCAGGTCCGCAGCAGCGGCACGGTGTGGCTGCCCAGCGCGGCCCAGGCGAAGACGAGCCGCAAAGGACGCGCCGTCCCCTGCCCGGCGGCATCGGCCAAGGCGTCATCGAGCTGGGCGAGGACACGGTGCGCGTTCTCCCAGAGCCGTTGGCCGGCCTCGGTCAGGTGCAGGCTGCGCGTCGAACGCTCGACCAGCCGCACGCCGATACGCTGCTCCAGCTGGGCGAGGGTCCGCGAGAGGGCGGGCTGGGTGATGTGCAGCGTACGGGCGGCGCCCGTCAGCGTGCCCTCGTCGCCGATGGCCGCCAAGGCCCGCAGATGACGCAGCTCCACATTCATGACCCACAAGCATAAGCAGTGACCAGAAGGCATTTCACCTGCCCCCGTGGGCACGCCTAGCGTGGTCGTCATGACCAACCCCCAGCAGAGCATTCTCCTGATCGGCGCCGGCGGAACCCTCGGCCGCGCGGTGCACCAGGCCCTCACCGCCTGCGGGCACCGGGTCTTGACCGCCGGCCGCACCTCGGGCGAACTGCGCTACGACATCACCGATCCGGCACAGATCACCGCCCTCTACGAGGCGGCCGGGCGGCTGGACGCCGTGGTCAGCGCGGCCGGCTCGGTGCCGTACAAGCCTCTGGCCGAGCTGGGCCCGGACGACTGGCAGGCCGCCTTCACCGGCAAGGTCCTCTCCCAGATCGAACTGGTCCGCCAGGGCATCGCCCATGTCACCGGGCGCGGCTCCTTCACTCTGATCACCGGTGTCCTCGCGCACGAGCCGATCGTCACGGGGGCCGCCGCCTCCCTGGCCAACGGCGCCGTCGAAGCCTTTGTCCGCGCCGCCGCGATCGAGCTCGCCCCGCAGCGGGTGAACGCGGTGTCCCCGAACGTCTTCACCGAGTCCCTCGGCACCTACGGCGATTTCTTTCCCGGCATGGGTTCGGTGCCGCTGGAGCGCGTGGCCCAGGCGTACGTGCGCTCCGTGGAAGGCGCGCAGACCGGGCAGATCTACCGCCTCTGAGTCCGGCAGGTACCGAACGCCGACGCAGGCACGCTCGTCGCCGGTGCCGGCATGTTCCATGAGTTTCGCGGCCTACGGCGTCCGCGCCGATGACGCCGGTGGAGCCGCGGGCGTGAACCCGAATTGCTGCCGCGGACGCTCGGGAGAGGGGCCGTACTCGCCGATCGGCGGGTACGGCCCGGTGAACTCCCCTTGCTCGTCGGTCAGCTGTACTCGTGTCACGGACAGCGGTCTGCCGGCTCAGTCCTCGGAGCGCGGGCAAACCCACAGGATGATCACGACACGTCGTCCGCCTTCATCCTGGTCGCCGAGTCCACCTCGCGCCGGTTCACAGCGCGATCACGATCTTTCCGTGCACATGCCTCTCGGCCTGCGTCGTCACGGCTTCGCGAATCCGCTCGACCGGGAAGGTCGCCGCGATCGGTACCGTGATCCCGCCGGAACGGATCGCCTCGGTGATCCGTTCCAGGGCGCCCGGACCCGCGTCGAGGGCACCCGCCGTACGGACACCGGGCGGCGGGGCGGGGCCGTCGGCCACGACGGTGATCCGCTCGGCTGCCACGCCGAGTTCGAGGGCGGTCTCGGCGGTCTCCCTGCCGAACAGGTCCGTCGCGGCGGTGATCCCCTCGGGCGCCAGGGCCCGCACCCGGTCCGCCAGACCGGGGCCGTACGCCACGGGCTCGGCGCCGAGCCCGCGCAGGAATCCGAACGTCCCCTCGGAGGCGGTGCCGAGCACCCGGGCACCCGCGAGCTTCGCCAACTGCACGGCGAAGATGCCCACACCACCCGCCGCCCCGCCGATCAGGACGGTATCCCCGGCGCGGAGCCCGATCGCGGCGAGCGCGGCGGAGGCCGTCAGCCCGGACACCGGAAGCGTGGCCGCCACCTCATCGCCGACGCCCGCCGGGGTGGGCCACAGGTGTGCGGTGGGTGTCTTGACCAGCACGAAATCGGCGACGGACCGGCCGATCGCGGCCCCGTACACCCGGTCGCCGGCCGCGAATCCCGTGGCTTCGGCGCCCACCTCGTCCACCACCCCGGCGAAGTCGCTGCCGAACCCGGCCGGAAGGGTGATGCCGAACCGGGCCGCCATGTCGGGCTGGGTGGTGATCTGCCAGTCCATCGGGTTCAGCCCGGCGGCCGTGACCCGGACGCGCACCTCGTCCGGTGCGGCGTGCGGCTCGGGTATCTCCTCCACTTCGAGTACTTCGGGACCGCCGAATCGCCGGTAACGCACAGCTCTACTCATCGATGACCTCTCCTGGCCAGTGATGGGACTTGGTCTTATCGACCGTACACCAGTGATGGGACCAAGTCCCGTACACTGCTCCCATGGCTCGCTGGCAACCCGACGCACCAGGACGACTCGCCGCCGCCGCCCTCGACCTCTTCGAGGCGAACGGCTACGAGAACACGACCGTGAGCGAGATCGCGCAGCACGCGGGGCTCACGAAGAGCACGTTCTTCCGGTACTTCCCGGACAAACGCGAGGTGCTCTTCGACAGGGACACGGTGACCGGTCTGCTCGTCGAAGGGATCGCCTCGGCACCGCAGGCGGCCGGACCGCTCGACGCGGTGGCGGACGCCCTCGACGCGCTCGGCCGGACGTTCTTCACCGCCGACCGCCGCGAGTTCAGCGGCCGGCGCCAGGCCGTGCTGGACGCCAACACGGAACTGCGTGAACGTGAGGCCCTGAAGCGGATCGACCTCACCGCCTCGATGATCGAGGCCCTCGAACACCGTGGAGTCCCGGGCCTGACCGCGCGCGTGGCAGCGAAACTCGGCACGCTCGTCTGGGAGATCGCCCACGACCAGTGGATCGACACCGGCAACAGCGAGGACTTCGGCCCGCTGGCACGGCGGGCGCTCGCCGACATACGCGCGACCGAGGCCATGCGCTGAGGCGCGTGTCGCGTCGTGATCGTTCCGCGGTGCGCTCTCGCCCCGCCCCCATGGAGGTCGCCGCGCTCGGACGCTGGGTAGGGTTGTGACCATGGCAAAGGGGATGGGGCGGCACCTCAAGGTGGGCCTGGACAGCGGCGTCGAGGACGTGACGCTGCCCATCCTGGAGTGGCTCGGCGAGCAGGGGGTCGGTGCCATGATCAGGGTCGACGCGGAGCGCATGCGTGAGGGTCGGCCGGCGTGGACGTTCGCCGCTTCCGGTGGGCCGCTGGACGGTGGCATGCGGGCCGACGGAGCCTCGGCCGCCGAGTGCATGGGCAGCGCACTGCTTCAGCTGCGTGAGGCCGGGCTGGCCGTTCCCTTCTGACGTCGTACGTCGCCCCGATCCGCTGTCCGGCGTCAATGCCGCCCTCGTCCTGGTCCGGTTCCCGTACGTCGAAGCCACCCTCACCGAGCGGTCGAGGTGAACGAGGCGGCGGCGCGGTACGGATCGCCGTCGGATCGTGGCGTGCGCCCGCCCGGGCACCCGGCCATGAAGGTCACGGGACCCGTACCGGCTCGCCGTCGTCACCCTCGCGCTGAAGAGGTGCCGCTCAGGAGGAGTTACGGCGCAGCCTGCGGGCGGCGACCAGCGCCGTGCCGAGAGCGATCGAGGCGCCGCCGATGCCGAGCAGCGGGCCGGAGACGTCGCTTCCGGTCTCCGCCAGGGACGCGTTCGCGGCGGTCCTGCCGGAGTCGTCGCCGGCCGCGTCAGAGTGTTCGGCGAGCGACGCGGCGGCACCGCTTCCGCCGTTGGAAGAGCTCGACGCTGCGGGACCGGTGGCGTTAGCGCCACCGCCGCTCATGTCGTCCTCACGGGGGTGGTCGGTACCGGAATTGTGATCGTTCCCGGGTTCGTCGCCGCCTCCGGGCTGCTGCCCGGCTCCGGGCTCGTCACCGTCTCCGGGCTCCTGCCCAGCCCCGGGTTTGCCGCCGCCTCCGGGCCCCTGCCCCTCTCCAGGTTCACCACCGCCTCCGGGCTCCTGCCCCTCTCCGGGCTCGTCGCCGCCTCCGGGCTTCTCACCTTCCTCGGCAGGAGCGATGATCTTCGATTCCACCCAGTAACCCGGGTCCGATTGAACATGGCCGTCGAAGATCCGCGGACCGATGAAGAACTCGACGAGCGGGGCGTCAGATCCGGCGCGGATGCGGACAGGGACGGTGGTTCGACCCGCCGGCAACGAGAACGCCTCCCGCAGCGCAAGGTCGTAATTGCCCAGTTCGGGATCGCTGAGAACCCGCGCGTCACGCCACGCGCCGTCGATGTGGACCTGGACTCGGAGGTCATCCCCGTACAGGCGTGGGCCGTCCGTATCGAGGGACATGTCGAGTGTCCAGACCTCCCCTCCGTCGTGAGCGTTCTCAAGGACGACGGAGAAGCCTGCCCAGTCACCGCCTGCCTCGACGGCCTTCGGGGCCCCCTCCAGGCGGAGGTCCGGAGCCGTAGCGGCACGCGTCTTCGCCGCGTCCTCCTCCGGGCTCCGGTCGGGCATCGACAGGGCCGTGTCGAGGGCTTCGTCCGCGGCCGCGGGCGTGGCTCCGAGGAGTGCCGGAGCCCGTGCGGCGGCAGCGGCGATCGCTGCCATGTACTTGTTTCTCACTGCCTGATCCCTTGTGTGGCGTCGTGCGCTGCTGCTGGGACCAGCCTCCGATCCGGCGAACCGCCCGGGTAGTGCAATCGGGTTGATGTGCCCATAGATGGAACCTATGAGGACGTTCGGCGCGCCGCGGCACGTCGGTCTCGCCCGCGATGACCGGTTCCGGGCCCGATAGCGTGACCTGTTGCCGCATGGAACGCCCATGTGTCCGGTTGGTCCGTGCGACGGCTTCCGGCGGAAAGAGACGAGGGTGCGATGAGTGAACCGACGAAGCCGAAGGTCGACGTTCCGGAGGGTGACGCTCCCGCCGAACTGACCACCCGGGACCTGGTCGTCGGGGAGGGGCCCGAGGTGAAGCCGGGCATGGTGGTCAGGGTCCACTATGTCGGCGTGACCTTCGCGTCCGGGAAGGAGTTCGACGCCTCCTGGGACCGGGGCGAGCCGTACAAGTTCGCCCTGGGCGGCGGCAAGGTCATCAAGGGCTGGGACCGAGGGGTACGGGGGATGAAGGTTGGCGGCCGGCGCGAGATCATCGTTCCCCCGCGTCTCGGGTACGGCAATCAGTCGCCTTCCCCGTCGATCCCGGCGGGCTCGACCCTCGTCTTCGTGGTGGACCTGCTGGCCGCGTATTCCAGCACCACCGGGTGGACCAACGCCTGAGAGTCGCCTGGAACACCCTTCGTGGTGGCCGTGACGCGCGTTACGGCCTCGCCGTTCACGGAGCCGTGGCGTCGAGCCGCGGCATCGCGCCGAACAGCGGAACCGCCACACAAAGAGGTGCCACGGAGGGGAGGTTGCCCTGGGAAGCGGTGTAATCCCCTCTCGATCAGCAGATGTTCAAACGTCTGATGTTTCTGTATGGTGTTCCCCATGACACCCATCAACGCACCGCGGCGGACGGCCAGTCTGTCCGCTCAGCTCGTGGACAGCCTCCGCGCACACATCGAGGCGGGGGGCTGGCCCGTGGGCACACGTATCCCCTCGGAGCAGGCACTCATCGAGGAGCTCGGGGTCGGACGCAGCACCCTGCGGGAGGCGATCGGCGCGCTGGTGCACCTGGGGCTGCTGGAGCCCCGGGCCGGGGACGGCACTTATGTCCGCTCGTCGAGCGAGCTCCAGTCCGTCCTGGTGCGGCGGGCGAGTTCCGCGCAGCGGGACAACGTGCTGGAGCTGCGCACCGTACTGGAGGAGTACGCCTCGGGAGCCGCGGCCCTGCGCCGCGACGAGGCACAACTGCGGCAGCTGCGGGAGCTGTTGGCCGACGCCGACGCGGCCGCCGCCGGTGCGGACCCGGCCGCGGCCACGAGCGTCGACGCGCTGTTCCACCGGGCCGTGGTCCGCGCGAGCGGGAACGACCTGCTGATCGAGGTGTACGACTACCTCGGTACGGCGCTCACCTCGTCCCTGGGCGGTCTGACCTGGGACGCCGCCGACGCGGAGGACCACGCCCGGCTGCACCGGCGGCTCGTCGACGCGATCGAGGCCCAGGACGCGGGCGCGGCGCGTGACGCGGCGGCCACGATCGTCCGGCTCACCCGCGACCACGAGACCGGCGAACCACGAGCGGCGGAGCAGCAGTAAGTCACCGGTGACCCGGGCCGCCGCCGACCGGGCAGCGCCCGCCCGCCGACTCGGCCGCGCTGTCCGAACCGCGAGGCCACCCACGTGAACAGCTCCCGGCCACCCGAAGGAGACCGCCCTTGTCCCCCTCCCGACTCCCCGCCGACGAACTCGAAGCACGCGCCGGCCGGCGAAGCGCCCACCTGTACGCGACCGATACGCAGTTCCGCGACACCGCGCCCCTGGACACGGTCAGCGAGGCGATCCGGCGGCCCGGACTGCCCCTCGCCGCCCTGGTGGCCACGGTGATGGAGGCGTACGCCGACCGCCCCGCTCTGGGCGAGCGGGCCACGGAGCCGTTCACCGACCCGGAGACGGGCCGCACCGCGCTGCGCCTCCTGAAGCGGTTCGACACCCTCACCTACGGCGCCCTCTGGGAGCGGGTCGGTGCCGTGGCGGCCGAGTGGCTGCACCACCCCGAACAAGCCTTGCAGGCCGGGGACTTCGTGGCCGTACTCGGACGCCCGAGTGCCGAGTACACCGTGGTGGAGCTGGCCTGTGTCCGCTCCGGCGCGGTGTCCGTCCCCCTGCCGGCCGGCGCCACCGCGGACCAACTGGCCCCCATCGTCGAGCAGACCGGACTGCGGCTGCTCGCGGTGGACGCCGGCCATCTGGAGGTCGCGCTGGAGATCGCGGCCAACGCGCCCTCGCTGGACAGGATCGTCGTCCTCGGCCACCGTGCCGAAGTCACCGCGCATCAGGAGGCGTTGGTCGCCGCACGCGACCGGCTCGCGTCGCAGGGCCGGGGCGCGACCCTGGACACGCTGGTGTCGGTCATCGACCGGGGAAGGACTCTGCCCCCGGTCCCGCGGGTTCCCCCGGCGTCGGCGGCCGACGCGCTCAGCACACTGATCTACACCTCGGGCAGCACGGGCACCCCCAAGGGCGCCATGTACACCGAGCGGGTGGTCAGGCAGTTCTGGGCCGACTTCGTGCCCGGCCAGGCGGCGCGGCCCGCCATCGTGCTGAACTACCTGCCGCTCAGTCACATGATCGGCCGGGGGGTGCTGTTCGGCACGCTCGCCAAGGGCGGTCTGGCCTGCTTCGCGGCGTCCGGCGACCTGTCGACGCTCTTCGAGGACCTCTCCCTGGTGCGCCCCACCGAGTTCGTCATGGTGCCCCGCATCGCCGACATGCTCCTGCGGTACTACCGGGACGAGTTGGCGCGCCACGATGGGACGGGCGGGGATGCCGCCGAGTCCGGGGAGCGGGTGAAGGAGGAACTCCGGGAGAAGACCATGGGCGGCCGCCTCTTATGGGCCGTCAGCGCCTCGGCTCCGCTCAGCGCGGAGATGACGGCGTTCGTCGAGAGCTGCCTCCACATCAGGCTGCTCGACGGCTACGGCTCGACGGAGGCCGGGATCGTCCTCCTCGACAGCCGCGTACTGCGCCCGCCGGTGACCGACCACAAGCTGGCCGACGTCCCCGAACTGGGATACTTCGGCACCGACTCGCCGTACCCCAGGGGTGAACTGCTGGTCAGGTCCGAGCGGCTGGTGCCGGGCTACTTCCGGCGCCCGGATGCCACCTCCGACGTCTTCGACGAGAACGGCTTCTACCGGACGGGCGACATCATGGCCCGCGTCGGCCCCGACGAGCTGAGGTACGTGGACCGGCGCGCCAACGTGCTCAAGCTGTCGCAGGGCGAGTTCGTGGCGGTCTCCCGTCTGGAGGCGCTCTTCGGCGGCAGTCCCGCCGTCCGGCAGATCTTCCTGTACGGCAACAGTTCTCGCGCCTATCTGCTCGCGGTCGTCGTCCCCACGCGGGACGCCCTGGACAGCGCCGCCGGGGACACCCGGCGACTCAGGACGATCGTGCGGGAATCCCTGCGGAGCATCGCGGCCGAGGCGGGTCTGAACTCCTACGAGGTGCCACGGGAACTCCTCGTGGAGACCGAGCCGTTCAGCCAGGAGAACGGGCTGCTCTCCGGCGTGCGCAAGCCGTTGAGGCCGGCCCTGGCGAAGCGCTACGGCGAACGTCTCGAAGCGCTGTACGCCGAGTTGTCCGACCGCGAGTCCACCGAGCTGGCGGCACTGCGCCGGGCCGGCACCGGCCAGCCGGTGCTGGACACCGTGCTGCGGACGGCGCGTGCGCTCCTGGGTCAGGAGGACGCCGCCGTGGAGGGAGGCGTCCGCTTCCTCGAACTGGGCGGTGACAGCCTCACGGCGCTGACGTTCTCCCGGACGCTGAAGGAGGTCTTCCATGTCGACGTCCCCGTCGACGTGGTCATCAACCCGGTCAACACGCTGCGGCGGGTGGCGGATCACATCGAGCGGGCACTCGCGTCGGAACACCGTCGCCCCACCGCCGACCGCGTCCACGGCCCCGCCGCGACGCGACTCGACGCGGGTGATCTGCGGCTGGACACGTTCTTCGACCCCCGTACCATCACCCGGGCCGAGAAGCCGTCCGGTCCACTACCCGAGGCCCGCACCGTCCTGCTGACCGGCGCCAACGGCTACCTCGGCCGCTTCCTGTGCCTCGAATGGCTGGAGCGCCTGGCCGAACGCGGCGGCACACTGGTGTGCGTGGTCCGCGGCTCCTCCGCCGAGGCCGCCCGGGCACGGCTCGACGCGGCGTTCGACAGCGGCGACCCGGAACTCCTGCGCCGATACCGCCAGTTCGCCGGCCAACACCTCCAGGTGCTCCCCGGCGACATCGGGGAACCGGACCTCGGGCTCGACCAGAAGACCTGGCGGCGACTGGCCGACACGGTGGATCTGATCGTCCATCCGGCGGCCCAGGTCAACCATCTCCTGCCCTACGACCAGCTGTTCGGACCCAACGTCCTGGGCACGGCCGAACTGATCAGGCTCGCGGTCACCTCCCGGATCAAGCAGTTCACCTTCCTGTCGACGGTCGCCGTCGTCCTCGGCGACGAGGCGGCGGCCGACGAGTCCGCGGACATCCGCACCGCCTGCCCGACACGCGATCTCCAGGGCGACTACGCCGACGGCTACGCGGCCGCCAAATGGGCGGGCGAGGTGCTGCTGCGCGAGGCACACGACGCGTTCGGTCTGCCGGTCGCCGTCTTCCGCTCCAACCTGATCCTCGCGCACCCCCGCTATGCCGGCCAGCTCAACGTCTCGGACGTCTTCACCCGCCTCCTGCTGAGCCTGGTGGCCACGGGGACCGCGCCCGGCAGCTTCTACGCCGACGGCACCGGCGACGGCGCCCACTACGACGCGCTCCCCGTGGACTTCACGGCCCGGGCCGTCACCGCGCTGGGTGACGACGTACGGGCGGGCCACCAGACGTACAACGTGGTCAATCCGCACGAGGACGGCATCTCGCTCGACACCTTCGTCGACTGGCTGGCAGCGGCCGGCCACCCGCTGAACCGCGTGGCGGACTACGCCGAGTGGCACGGCCGGTTCGAGACCGCCCTGCGGGGGCTGCCCGACCGCCCGCGGCAGCACTCGCTGCTCCCCCTGCTGCACGCCTTCGCCACACCGCAGCAGCCACTGCGCGGATCCGCCCTGCCGGCCGACCGGTTCCGGGCGGCGGTACGGGCAGCGGCCCCCGGCGGGGAGAGCGACATTCCCCGCCTGTCGCAGGAGCTGATCACCAAATATGTGACCGACCTCCGGGCGCGGCGCCTGATCTGACGGAGCGGCCCGGCGTGCCTCGCCCTGACGGGACGTCCGACCCGAACGGGCGAGCACGCGTCGGTAGGCTGGCGCGCAATGCCGAAAAGCCGCCAGGATGCTCCGGGGTCCCCCGAGTCCCCCGAGCCGTACGACACGCACGGCGGAGCCGCGTGGCTGCCGCACGGCTACTCGATGGGCACCCACGTGCACGAAGCGGGTCAGCTCGTCTACGCCGCCGCGGGCACCGTGGCCACCACGACGGAGCGCGGTACGTGGGTGGCCCCGGCGAACCGCGTCACATGGACGCCGCCCGGCTTCGCCCATTCCCATCGCTTCTACGGCCGTACCGATGCGCGACTGCTGACGATCCCGGTCGAGCTCTGCGGCGAACTCCTCGGGCACCCCAGTGTGTTCACGGTCGGCCCGCTGCTGCGCGAGGTGGTGCTGGCTCTGACCGGCGGCCGGCCGGAGACGCGGCCGGGCGCCCACCGCCGGCTGCTCGCCGTGGTGATCGACGAGCTGTCCGACACCCCCGAGCTCTCCCTGCACCTGCCCGAGGCGAGCGACGACCGGCTGCGCGCCGTGACCGACCTGCTGCACGCCGATCCCGCCCGGCCAGCCACCCTGGCCCAGCTGGGGCGCGTCGCGGGAGCCAGCGAGCGCACCCTGAGCCGTCTGTTCCACACCGAGCTCGGCATGGGATTCCACCGGTGGCGCACCATCTTGCGCATCCATCACGCCCTGGCCTACCTGGCGGACGGCATGTCGGTCACCGACACCGCGATGGCCTGCGGCTGGTCGAATCCGTCCAGCTTCATCGACGCCTTCAACGAGGTGGTCGGCCAGACCCCCGGCAGCTATCAGGCGGACCTGCGCAACGGTTCCGCGACCGCGGCGCCGTAGCGGACGCACCTCCGCGACGCCTGGAACACCGCACCCACCATGTTGGCGGGTTTTCGGTATCGCGTGTCCATCAACCGGTTGGTGACGGGTGCGGCCGGTTCCACAGTGGTGTCCGTACGGCGCGCGACCCGGCCGGCAGGGCCGTTCACACCATGACGCGCGCGGCATCACGTTTTCCAAGGAGCGCGAATCCATGGCCGAGACCGGCAAGGACACGAACGTCGTGATCGTAGGGGGCGGAGTCGCCGGACTCGCCCTGGGCAACTTCCTTCTGCGGAAGGGGATCGGGTGCGTCGTCCTCGAAAAGCACGCCCGAGCCTACGTCGAGCAGCGGCAGCGGGCCGGGGCCCTCGACGCCGGTGGAGTGCGCGTGCTGAACGAGTGGGGGGTGGGCGAGGCCGTGGAGGGCTACAGCCACGGCGACTCGGACGCGGATATGCCGCTGCTCATAGACGGAGAGGAGCGGCGGTGGCGGACCGGCGACGCCGATGAGGACGAGGCCGACGGGGCGTTCTGCCCGCAGCAGATCCTCGTCCGCAACCTGATCAGGGTCTTCCTGCGCGAGGGCGGTGATCTGCGCTTCGAGGCGCGGGATGTGTCGCTGCACGACGTCGGCACCGAGCGGCCCGTCGTCCGCTACCGGGACGCGGACGGCGCGGCACGGACGGTCACGTGCGATTTCGTCGCCGGTGCCGACGGCTACCACGGCGTCAGCAGGACGGCCGTTCCCGAGGACGTCCTCACCTGCGCCACCCACGAGTTCGGCTATGCCTGGCTGTCCGTGCTGACGGAGGTGCCCGCGGACCCCCTGGCCGTACTGGCCGTACACTCCCGCGGATTCGCCGCCCAGATCACCCGCGGTCCGGCCGCGAGCCGGGTCTACCTCCAGTGCCCGCTCACCGACACCGTCGAGCAGTGGCCCGACGACCGCGTCTGGAGCGAACTGGAGGCACGCTTCGGCAGGCCCGTGCCGGCCAGGGGCCCGATCAGGAGCAAGCAGATCGTGCCGCTGCGGGGAGTCGTCTTCAGCCCCATGAGCTACGGCCGGCTCTACCTGCTCGGGGACGCCGCCCACCTCATCTCCCCGATGAGCGCGCAGGGCATGAGTCTCGCCCTGCACGACGCCGACGTGCTGGCCCGCGCGGTGGTCCGGCAGGTCGAGAAGGACGACTGGAGCCTGCTCGACGGCTACTCCGACACCTGTCTGAGCCATACCTGGGAACGCCAGGCGTCCGCGGTGTGGATGACCCAGGCCATGCATGACTCCGGTGATGCCCGCTATGAGGGGGAGTTCCGCAGGCAGGTCGCCCGGAAGAACCTGGAATCCGTACTGGAGCCGCCCACAGCGCCTCACCCGGTCTCGTAAACCGACGGGGTCCGGCCCCGGCTCCCCGGGTCCGGTACGGGGTCCGGGGCGACGAGGCCCGGGTCGACGGGGTCTTTCCTGGCGTCCGCGGCCCGGGAGCCGTCGTCGAATCCGCGCAGGGCCGGGGTCAGATGGTTCGCCACTGCCAGCAGCGCGAAGACGGCGGCGAGGCCGAGGCCGGTGCACGGCGCTGGTGGTTCAGGCGGTGGAGGCGGCTTCGAGGAGGGTTTCGGCGGCGGCGGTGCGGGCGTAGAGGACGGAGCGGCCGGCCCGGTGGGCGCTCACCAGGCCCGCGTCACGGAGCGCGGTGAGGTACCGGGACACCGCGGCCGGGGACAGGCCGGTGCGGTGGGCCAGCCGGGTGGTGGAGTCCGGGGTGTCCAACTCGGTCAACAGGCGGGTCCGTGAGCGGCCGAGTACGGCGGCGAGGGCGTCGGTGCCGGTGGTGGGGCGCGGTGTCCAGATCGAGCCGGTGCCGCGGGCCGGGTAGACGAGCTGCGGGGGTTCGGGGGGAGCGACCCGGGTGGGCACGCGCGGGCCGGTGAAGGCGGAGGGGACCAGCAGGAGTCCGGGGCCCGCCGCGGTGCGGGACAGGGGTCTGCTGCGGCGGGTGAGGTGCAGCTTGCCGCCGTCCCATCGCACCGCGCTGTGCAGGTCGTTGAGGACATGGCCCGCGCCGTGCTCGGCGACCTGGTGGGCGCGGTGGAAGACGTCGGTGTCCAGCGCCGCCCGGATGCGGGCCCAGTAGGGGGCGATGGCCAGCTCCCAGTAGGTATGGATCTCCTCGGCGACGCGGGCCAGGCGGGTCTCCGGGTCCTGGTGCAGGGACCGCAGGCGGGGGTCGAGGCGTCCCTGGTGGTGTTCGAGGTGGTCGAGGTCGCGGCGGATCCGGTCGGCGGAGGCGTCCTGGACGGCGGCCAGTTCCGTGGCGAGGGCCGGGGCCGCACCGGTGGGGGCGGGGTTGAGGAAGTAGGGGAAGAAGCCGGCCGGCGGGATCAGCCCGGCGAGCCATCCCCGGTCCAGTCCGGCGGCGGCCACCCGCGGCCGGACCTGCTCGATCCACGGGCGGTGCGCCGGGGAGGCGGCGGCGCGGCCGGCGTGGCCGGACAGCAGCCGGAAGCTGGTCACCACCTGCCACATCGGTGAGACGACGAACCGTACCTGCGCCAGATCACCGGCCGAGAAGGCCAGTTCGGCCATGCGGCCACCCCCCCCCAGAGGATTCACACATGTTCGAATCAATGGCGGTCACGCTATCGGGTGGAGATCATCCCGGCATGACTTCGCACATCACTTCCGGCACGAACAGCGCGGCGGCATCGGGCACCTGGACGCTCGGCGATCTCTCGGTCAACCGTCTCGGCTTCGGCACGATGCGGCTGCCGCAGTACGGCGAGGCGCTGGTGCCCGACGCGGTTCCGCGCGAGCGCGATCAGGCGATCCGGGTCCTGCGGCGCGCGGTCGAACTCGGTGTGAACCACATCGACACCGCCGCGTTCTACTTCTCGCCGCTGCGGTCGGCCAACGAACTCGTCAACCAGGCGCTGCACCCCTACTCCGACGACCTCGTCGTCGTCACCAAGGTCGGTCCTGGCCGGGACACCTCGGGGCAGTGGCTGCCCCACGCCACGCCTCGGCAACTGCGCGGGCAGGTCGAGGAGAACCTGCGCCAGCTGGGGCGCGACCACATGGACGTGGTGAACCTGCGGATCGTGGGCACCGATTCGATCGCCGAGCGATTCGGCGCGCTGGCGGAGCTGAGGGACGCGGGGCTCATCCGGCACCTGGGCCTGTCCAACATCCACGAGCATCAGCTCGCCGAGGCCCAGGCCATCGCCCCCGTGGTCTGCGTGCAGAACATGCACGGCATCGGGGCCACGCCCGATCAGAAGCGGCTCCTGCGGGTCTGCGGCGAACAGGGCATCGCCTTCGTGCCGTTCTACTCCATCGCCGGCAGCGGACGTACCGCCGGAGTGACCACCACCGACCAGCACGGCACGCTGCACGCCGTCGCCCGCGCCCATGGGGCGAGCGCGGCCCAGATCCGGCTGGCGTGGACCCTGCACCAGGGCCCGCACGTCCTCGCGATCCCCGGCACCGGCGATGTCGACCACCTCGCGCAGAACGTGGCCGCCGGGTCGATCCGCCTGTCGGAGAGCGAGCTGGCCGACCTGAACTCCCTCAGTGAGTAGGGTGGTTGACGAGGTGGCATGGTCGGCCGGCCGTCATTGTCAGAGGGTCCGGCCGGGACGACCGGGGGCCTCAGCGGAGCGGGGGCACGTCCCTGCTGTAGCGCACCTCCGGCACCATGACGCCGTCGACCGGCCAGTCCGAGGTGGCGCCGTCCGGCAGGAAGCCGGCGTGTTCGTAGAAGCGCCGGGCCCTGGTGTTGGCAGCGAGCACCCAGAGGACGAGGCGGCGGAAGGAGCGTTCCTGGGCGGCGGTCAGTGTCCGCCGCATCAGGGCCCTGCCGATGCCGGTGCCGATGCGGTCGGGGGAGGCGTAGAGGGCGAGGAGTTCGCCGTCCTGCGGGTGGCGGTCGTCTTCGCGGGAGGGGCCCAGTGCCGCCCAGCCGACGACGATGCTGTCCTCCTCGGCGACGAGGTTCAGCACCGTGTCCGAAGCGCGTTCGAACATGTCGCGCCGTCGGCGGGCGTCCTCCGCCACCGTCAACGCGTCCAGGTAGCTCTGCGGCACCATCCCGGGGTAGGCGGCTTGCCAGCCCTTCACCCGGACCGTCGAGACGCCGTGGATGTCTTCTTCACGCAAGGGGCGCACCCGTATCATCCGCCGATCGTAACGACCTCTTCTTGTCCGCAGGTCCCCCTACGTCCGGTGCGTCCGCCCCGGAGCGGGACCGTCGGGCGTCGCCGGCTTCCCCCGGGAACGAGTTCCGGGCGGAGTTGCACCTTCAGCCGGCACTGGCGCCCGCTGAGGCGGCGATGGCCATGGCCGGTGGCCCCGTCGTCGTCGGCTGGACGGTTCACGGCAGCCTGGACGTCGGGCTTCCACGGGCCGTCGTAAGGGAGTTGTCACCTCAGCTGCCCGTGCTGGCGGCCGTCTCGCCGAGGGTCCCGATGGTCCGGTGCTGCGGCGTGATCGCAGCGACGCGTCCGTCGATCTGGACCTGGTACCCGGCGGATGGGCGCCGCAGGACGCACGAGCTGGCCGACGCGCTGCGGCGCGCTGTCCGCCGCCGCCACCACGACGCCCGGCGGGGAAGACCCCGGCCGGTCCGCGTCCCCTCCCCCGTGACGGTCGTCGACCGGCGCAACCCCGTCAGGGGCGGATCAGCCGCATATCAGGGACCCCTGTCACTGTTGTCCATGTGAACGGCGCTCGGGAAAGACCGGGGGCCGGGAGCGAGGAGAGGTGCCCGGAGTGGCTGATCGGGGACCAGCGAGCACGTCTCGAGGTCGGACCTCCCAGGGGTCCACGCAGGTTCAAATCCTGCCCTCTCCGCCATCCGGCCGCCGACGGAAACGAAACGGTGGTCGTCTGGAGGACGACGCGGGCGCGATGTCCGCCAGGCGGGAGGTCAGCGGTTGCGGCCGACCGGCAGTTCCAGGCGGAGTTCGTAACCGCCCTGCGCGGTGGGGCCGGAGATGACGCTGCCGCCGAGGAGTTCGGCCCGCTGCGTCAGACCGACCAGACCGTGCCGGGCGCTCGGCAGCGCCAGCGCCCGCCGCAGCGGGGCGGTGTTGGTGACGGTGGTGCGGACGCGGTCGCCGCGGTGCTCGACGCGGACGATCGCCGTGGCTCCCGGGGCGTGCTTGCGCGCGTTGGTCAGCGCCTCCTGCACGGTGCGGTAGACCGCGCGCTGCACCGCGGGCGGCAGGTCCTCGGGCAGGTCGGTCTCCAGTTTCGCCTCGATGCCGCTGGCGTCGACCAGCCGCTCCAGGTCGGCGAGGGAGGGCTGCGGTGTCAGTTCACCCGGGCCGCTGCCGGAATCGCGCAGGACGCCCACCATGTGCCGTAGTTCGTCCAGGGTCTGCACACTCAGGCGGCGGATCGTGGCCGCCGCCCGCCGCGTCTCGGTGTCCCCGCTCCCCACCTGGAGCGCTCCGGCCTGTACGGCGATCAGGCTGACCTGGTGGGAGACCACGTCGTGCATCTCCCGGGCGAGCTGGGCGCGTTCCTCGGCGAGGACGCTCTTGGCGGTGAGCAGCCGTTCCTGCGCGCGCGCCTCGCCGATGTCCGCGAGGCGCAGGGAGAGTTCGCGCCGGGCCTGGACGAGCTGGCCCAGAAAGACGGGGGCGGCGGCGGTGGCCAGGGTGTAGCTGAGGTGGAAGAGGTTGTTCGTCTGGGACAGTTCGGTGGCGTCGAGGGACGACCACGGCCAGGGCAGGTAGTCGATGACGGCGTAGGTGAGGGCGCAGGCGGCCAGCAGGACGCGGTGGCGGTTGAGCGAGGAGAGCGTGTACAGCGCGGCCATGGGCGCGAGGACCGCGTCGGTGACCAGGGCGGTGGGGAGCGTGAGGACGAAGGTCGCCAGGGGCAGCCGGCGGCGCGCGCCGAGGGCGAGCGCGCCGAGCAGTGCGCAGGCGGCGGCCGGCTGCTCCGCGATGCCGACGTGGGCCGCCGCGTCGAGCAGCGCGAGCCCGACGAGGAGTACGTCGAGCTGCCGGTCCGAAGGCCGTCGGAGGGTCAACGGACGCCCTCGCCCCCTTCCCGGGAGAGCAGTCCGGCGCGCTCGGCGATCAGTACGGCCTGGACCCGGCTGCCGACCCGCAGCTTGCCGAGCAGATTGGTGACGTGGCCCTTGACGGTGCCGGTGCTCAGATGCAGCCGCTCGCCGATGTCGGTGTTGGCCAGCCCCTCCGCCATGAGGGTGAGGACCGCGCGCTCGCGCTCGGTGAGCCGGTCGGTGAGGCGGACCGCGGCGGGCTCGCGCGCGCCGTGGTCGAGATAGCCGTCCACCACCCTGCGGGTGACCTTCGACGACAGCACCGTCCCGCCCTGCGCCAGCGTGCGCACCAGGTGGGGCAGCTCCTCCGGATCGGTGTCCTTGAGCAGGAACCCGGCCGCGCCCGAGCGCAGTGCCGTGGCCACGTAGTCGTCGGCGTCGAACGTGGTGAGCATCGCGACCACCGGGGGCTGAGGCATCCGGCGCAGGTCGGCCAGCACGGACAGCCCGTCGACGTCCGGCATCCGGATGTCGAGCAGGACGACGTCGGGTAGCAGTTCCCGCACCGCGCGCACGCCCAGACCGCCGGGCACCGCGCCGACGACCTCGATGTCGTCCGCCGCGTTGAGAATGTGTGTGAAACCCGTACGGATCAGGGCTTCGTCGTCGATCACCATTACCCGGACCACGTGCGCTCCGCTCCTCGCAAGCCTGCCTGCGATGCCTACCCCCGCCGGAGCCCGCCGGGGGCGGCCGGCGCGCGGTACCCGCCGATCGGCGGCACGGACTCAGCCGGTCGGCGGGGACTCCCCCGGCCGCCCGGCGGGCATGCGGCCGGTCGGCGGGGGGAGGTGTTTGCGGACGCGTGGCGGGGCGCCTCGGGACGGCTGCCGGAGTGGTTCGGGCGGCGGCGCGGTGAACCCATCGGTACATGGCCCGCAAAGCACCGGCTCGCCGAGCGACACCGGCATCGGCATCGGCATCGGCTCGCCGACCGACACCGGCCCCCGCGGCACTCCCGGCCCCGCCGGGACGTGTGCCACCAGCACCGGATCGCGCCCGTCTCCCCGACCCGGCCCCGCCCGGTCCGGGAGGGTCCCGGCGGGGCGGCTCGTCGGAATCGACCTGGCCCGCGGACTCGCGGTCTTCGGCATGTTCTCGGTCCACGTCGGCCCCGACCCGGCGGTGGGCGGCCCGGTGGGATTCCTGCTGGAGACGGCGAGCGGCCGCTCCTCCGCCCTCTTCGCCCTGCTGGCCGGGTTCTCCCTGGTCATCATCACCGGCCGCCCGCGGCCCCGTACCGGCCGGGCGGGCCGGCAGGCCGTGGTCACGGTCGTGATCCGGGCCGTGGTGCTGCTGGTCCTCGGCTACGCGCTGAGCGCCCTCGGCACCGAGGTCAACGTGATCCTCAGCTACTACGGGGTGCTCTTCCTCGCCGTTCTCCCGCTGTACCGGCTGCGGGCCGGGACGCTCGCCCTCGCCGCCGGCGCGGCCGCCCTGGTCCTCCCCCAGGCCCTGTACGGGATCCGGACGGCCATCGCGGACGGCGGCTGGGCGGACGCCGTCACGGCCCACGACCCCCTGGCCCTCCTCACCGGCACGGACGGCACCCTGGACCTGCTGTTCACCGGGGACTACCCGGTGCTGACCTGGATACCGTTCCTGCTCGCCGGAATGGCGGTGGCCCGGCTGGACCTGGGCCGCCCGCACACCGCCTCGCGGCTCGCGCTGACCGGCGGGGCGCTCGCGCTGCTGGGCTACGGCGGCTCCTGGCTGGCCCTGCGCCTGGTCCCGCACGCCCGCTCCGCCGTCGCGGCCGCCACGCACCGCCCGGCGTCGTCCCCCTGGTGGTGGTCCGACACCGCGGGCGAGCCCGCGGGCCGCCCCCCGCCGGGCTGGCTGCTGGTGGCCGTCCCGCACAGCGAGACGACGTTCTCGATCGTCGGGGGCACCGGAGTCGCCGTTGCCGTGGTCGCCGGCTGCCTGACCGTCGCGGCTCGGGCGCCCCGGCTCACCCGTGCGGCCGGTCCCGTCGCCGCGGTGGGCATGATGGCGCTGACCTCGTACGTCCTGCACATCCTGGCGCTGTGGTTCTTCGACGACGTCTGGTACGTCCCCGGCGTCGACGGCGACGGCATGTCCGCCCTGACGGTGCTGGCCGCGTTCATCGCTGCCACCATGCTCCTGGCGACGGTGTGGACCCGGCTGTTCAGACGCGGGCCCATGGAGCAGCTCCTGCACCTCCTCACCCGCCCGGCCAGGTCGGTCGGGTGACGGGCCACCGGCCGGGCCGGTCAGGTGACCGGCCCGGCCTCACGCGTGCGTCGCGTCCGCCGCGGCGTGCCCCGCCACCCAGCGGTCGACGCGGGCCCACTGGGCGAGCAGCCACTCGCTGCGCGCGTCGTCGCCCTGCGGGATCTGCCCGGCGGGTACGCGCCACCAGTGCGCGCGTACGACGTCACGCAGCGGCAGCCGGGTCCACGCGGTGCGCGCCGAGTGGACGACGTCCAGACCGGTATGGGCGACGAAGACGACATCGGCGGTGGGCGCGGCGGAGATCGCGGCGAAGGCGCCGGCGTCCCTCGGCGGCAGGACGTGGCGCATCCGTTCCGCGCGGCGCGCCCGGCGCGGCAGCCCGTGGCGGCGCAGCGAGGCGATCGCGCGGCGCCGCCGGCGCGGCGTGAAGTTGCCGCCCTCCGGGAAGATGACGAGGGCGTCACCCGGGCCCAGTCCGGCCGCCAGGTCCCCGATCGCCTCCTCGTCGCGGCCGTCGAGGGACGGCAGGAAGCAGTGCGGGACCTGCCCGATCAGCACGTCGAGGGCGGGGTCGGCGCGCAGGGCCCGCTTCAGGACGATGTGCGGGCGCAGTCCGGCCCGGCCGAGCAGCGTCTGCATCAGCAGGAACGAGTCGCCGACGCCGGCGTGCCGTACGAAGACCAGAACCGGCGCCGCCACCTCCCCGGACGCGATCCCCGGTGCGGGCGTCACCTCCACCCTGAGCCGGAAGACCGGTTCGGCGGCCCGTCGCAGCAGCCCCAGCAGCCGTTCCAGTACGGCGAACGCGTCCGCGGCGCGGCGCTCCTCGCGGTGCCGCCGGTCGGGCAGCCGCCGGCCCCACAGCACGGCGGCGGCCAGCAGCCCGCCCAGCTCCACCAGCAGATACAGCAGGGCGAAGCCGAGCAGGCGCACGGGACGCCACGGCTCACGGGTGACGAGCGCGAACGGGGCGCAGAGCACGCCCGCGACGACGAGGAGCCCGGCCGCCAGTGGCACGAGCGCGAGCAGGAGCGCGATGGTGGTCGCGCGGCGCAGACCGGTGACCACCGCCCCGGCCAAGCGGGCCGGGCGCCCGCGGCGGGTTCCCGTGCCGGTCACCGTGAGCCGAACGCGGTGTCGAGGTAGCGGGAGGAGGCCGCGTAGGCGCGTTCGATGCGTTCGGCCGTCCGCCCGAAGGTGCGGTGCCGCAGCTGTCGCAGGGCCGTGCCCTCGTCGTGGCTCGCCCCCGAGGGCAGCACATGGACCGTGACCCCGTCCGGCAGGTCCGCCATGTCGCGGGCGAACCGGTGCCTGCGGGCGATCTCGAACGCCACCAGGGCCACCTGCCAGGGGGCCCGCGGCGGCGAGAGGGACCGCTCGACCCGGCCCACCTGGAGGACGTACACCTCGGTCGCCCCGAGGGCCACCGCGCGGCCGACGGGGATGCTGTTGACCAGGCCGCCGTCGACGTAGTGCTCCCCGTCCATCCGGACCGGCGGCAGCAGTCCGGGCACCGCGCACGAGGCGAGCACGGCATCCACCAGCGGCCCGGCGGTGAACCACTGCTCGGCGGCCCGCTCGATGCTCGCCGCGACGCACTGGAACGACAGCGGCAGCTCCTCGATGTGCGCGACCGGGACGTGGGAGGCGAGCAACTCCCGCAGCGGAGTGGCGTGGTAGAGGTGGGTGCCGCTGCGCGCGGCGGTGCCGAGACGGCCCAGCAGCGATCCGGAGAAGACACCGGCCCGCCCCAGACCGGTCCAGAGGTCGGCGAGCCGGGCGACGGACGAACTCGACGGATCGGCCGCGACGGCGGCCCCGTTGATCGCGCCCACGGAGGTGCCGACGACGAGGTCGGGGCGCACACCCGAGGCGAAGAGGGCCTTGAGCATGCCGACCTCGTACGCGCCGAGCGCGCCACCACCGCCCAGCACGAAGGCGCGGACCGGTGGGCGGGTGGTGCGGCTTTCCTCCATGGCCGAAGAGTGCCCCGAGACGGCGCCACCACGCCTGGCGCCGTCTCGGGTCCCGCCACGGCCGGACGGCCGCCCATAACGGGAGAGCGGACGCGGCCGGGCCCCGGGGCGAGGTGCCCCGGGGCCCGGATCTCGGTGGTGGTACGGAGTCAGTGCCCGGCCGTGCCGTCGTGGCCGCCGTAGGAACGCCGCACCGCGTCCGCCGCCTTGTCGGTCTGGGCGTCGTACTTGTCGCCCGTACGCTCGTCGACCAGCCGCTCGGCGCGCTCGACGCCCTTGTCGGCCTGGTCCGGGTGGCTCTCGGCCATCTCCTTGGCCTTCTTCGCGATGTCCCCGAGCTTGCCCATGAGTTACCTCCCGCAGTGCCTGTCGTACCTGACCGCGAGTACCCCGCGCTCCGGGCGGAATGCGTCGGATCCGGGGACGAACACCAGTGCGTTCCGTCCCTCGTCCGTGCTCAGGTCCGCGGTGACGTGCCCCGGTCGGCGTCCCGTGCCGCGCGCTCCAGGCGGGCCCGGTAGTCCGCCCACCACGCCGGGTCGTCCGACGCCATGTTGTCGCCGCCCTGGCGCAGTCCGACGCCGCCGTCGACGAGTTCCCGCACGATGTCAGCGTGTCCGGCGTGCCGTTCGGTCTCGGCGATCACGTGGACGACGGCGCGATGCAGCGTCACCTCGTTCCTGCCGTCCGGCCACCAGGGCACCTTGCCGGTCGCGTCGAGCGCCAGCGCCTCGATCGTCGCGTCGGCGTGCGCCCACGCGCGGTGGTAGAGCTCCACGACGAACGCGCGCGACTCGTCGGCGGTGGCCCACATGTCCGCGTTCGGCTCGGCGCCCTCGGCCAGCCAGGGCAGCGGCTCGCCGGAGGGTCGTGCGAAAACATCGCCCAGATAGCCGAGTTCCATGCTGGCGACGTGCTTGACCAGGCCGAGGAGGTTGGTTCCGGTCGGTGTGAGCGGGCGGCGGGCGTCGTACTCCGAGAGCCCGTCGAGCTTCCACAGCAGGGCGTCACGGCCGGACTGGAGGTATCGACGCAGGTCGGCCTTGGCATCGGGTGTCGTCATGGGGTCACTCTGCCGTCCGGCCCGCCGGCGGCGGCGCCATTTCGCCATCGGCCTGCCGGACGTGAGCCGAACAGGCCGCCATGGAGCGGAGAGGGGGCTCTGCCGGTCACGGTCGGGGGTGCGAGCCCGGGACCGGGATTCCGGCGGCGCGGGCCAGTACGTCGGCGGTCCGCGATCCCGCCTCGACGGCGTGGCCGGCGGTGCTCGGCAGGCAGCGCTGACGCTCGGGGACGTACTCGGTCATGATGACGCCGGCGTGATCGGTCGCGAGCTCGTCGAGGGAGACCGGCCAGCCGCGTTCGTCCAGTGCCCGGTGCAGCTCGCGGGAACGCTCTACGTCCACCACCGGGTCCATGGTGCCGTGCACGAGCCACACGGGCGGGGGCGCGAACGAGCCGCCGTTTTGGCGGGCGTCCTCGATCGGGACGGTTCCGGTGCTCGGGGCGGCCGTGAGGTACGCGCCCGCGATCCCCACGACGGCTCGCGGCCGCCAGCCGTCGAACGCCCCGGGGTTCAGCGCGACGCCGACCGCCGCTTTGCCGCCCCGGGACCAGCCGGCGAGCACGATCCGCTCCGGGTCCCCGCCGAGACCGGCCGCGTTCCGTCGTACGAAGTCCGCCGACTCCCGCAGGTGCGTCCGGCCGCCGTCCGGGGCGTCGGGACGCCAGTCCGGCACCAGCGCGACGACGCCCCGCTCCGCGGCGGCGCGCGCGACGGCGGCGAGGACGTCCCTTTCGTCCGGACCCTGGCCGTGCCAGAGCAGCACCACGGGCACCGGCTCCGACGCGCCGGCGGGCCGGTACACGTCCAGGAGCTTGCCACTGGGTCCGTACCCGAGCCCCGCCCCGACGACAACCTCCGCGGCCACCGCGTCCTCCGATCCCTCGCCTCGCGAACCAGGTCACGCTACCAATGCGCGCTGCCGCAGGGGCGGGTGGCGTCCTTCGGACCGGCGGGATGGCCGGCTGTTCTCCGGGAGCGTGGACCGGCACCACCGTCCGGTCCCGGCCGCGGCGCCGGCCCGGCCACCCGGGGACCGCCGGATTCTCGCCAGGTGTCTACTATGTCGTCCTCGCCGGGCCCCACACTCCTCCGGCGAACCGGTGCGCCCCCTGCCCCGCGCCGCCCGAGCCCCAAGGACGAGTCACCACCATGTGCGTGCTCCTGGTCGAGGACGAAGAAGATCTCCGGCATGTCATCGAGGCCGGTCTGCGGGGCGCCGGGTACGCCGTGGACGCGGTCTCCGACTGGCCGGACGCGGACGTCCTGCTCGACCTCGCGCCGTACGGCTGCGTGGTCCTGGACCGCATGGTGCCGTCCGGGGACACCCTGACCGCGCTGCGGGAGCGCAGGCGCCGGGGCTGGACGACGCCGGTGCTGTGCCTGACGGCGATGCACGAGGTCCCGGACCGGGTGGACGGCTTCCGCGCCGGGGCGGACGACTATCTGGCGAAGCCGTTCGCGATGGTCGAGCTGGTGGCACGGGTGGGCAGTCTGGTCCGCCGGGCGCCGGACCGGACGCCCGTGCACCTGCGCCACGCCGACGTCGAGGTCGACGAGGCCCGCCGCGAGGTGCGCCGGGCCGGAATCCTGCTCTCCCTCACGCCCAAGGAGTACGCGGTGCTGCGCCAGCTCCTCCTGCACCCCGAGGAGGTCGTCACCCGCTCGGCGCTGATCGAGCACTGCTGGGACGAGATGGCCGACCCCGTGTCGAACGTGGTGGACGCGGTCGTGGCGGGGCTGCGGCGCAAGCTCGG
The DNA here is from genome assembly GCF_009650765.1 of Streptomyces sp. SUK 48. Taxonomy (NCBI): domain Bacteria; kingdom Bacillati; phylum Actinomycetota; class Actinomycetes; order Kitasatosporales; family Streptomycetaceae; genus Streptomyces; species Streptomyces sp. SUK 48. The sequence continues at coordinate 257,883 of NZ_CP045740.1, forward strand.
GCCGCCCTCGCCGGTCCAGACCGTGCGCGGGCACGGGTTCCGGTTCTCCGCCGACGCGGACGCGGTGTGACGGGCGGCCCCGAGGAGCGGCGCCCGGCGGGGCGTCCGCGCCGGGCACCCCGGCGCGGGCTCCTCATACGGCTCCTCCCCCGCCGGGGCCGGGCCGCCGGGCCACGGCGCACCGCGCGTCCGTCCCCGGCCCGCCGCCGGCTCGGCCGGCTCCAGTGGCGGCTGACGCTGGCGTACACGCTGATCACGCTGGCCGGGGTGGGCGCGCTGTCGTGGCTGGTGATCCGTACGGACGCACGGTCCTGGCAGTCCGCCGAGTACGAGGACATGCACCGGCGGGCGGCGGTGGCCGTGTCGCTGATCTACTACACCGACGCGGGCATCCAGCTGGACGGCCTGTACGACGACGAGGCGACCAGCGCGGGCGCGCGGGTGATCGTGCTCCAGGCGCACGGCGGACGGCTGCGGCGGCTGTTCACCTCACGCGGCCCCGGCGTGGACGTCGAGGCGGGCGCGCTCGACCGGATAGCGCGCCGGGCGATGACGGACGACGACACCGTGAGCACGCGGGCCCGTACCGGCGGCGGCGATCCGGTGTACCTGCTGGCGCTGCCGTACTACCAGGACCAGTCGCAGAAGACGGCCGGCGCGGTGGTGGTGGCCGGTGCCCCGGGGAAGGGGCGGGCCGAGCACCAGCGGCTCGGGGTGGCGGTGCTGTCCGGCTCGGGTCTGCTGGTCCTGCTGTCGGCGGTGACCGGATACGTGCTGTCCGGGCGGAGTATGCGGCCCGCCTGGGAGGCGCTGGACGCGCAGGAGCGGCTGCTCGCGGACGCGGCGCACGAGCTGCGCACCCCGGTCGCGGTGATGCGCGGTTCGGTGGACATCGCGGACACCGATCCGGGCGGCCTGCACTCGCATCTGCCGCGGCTGCGGCGGGCCGCGGACCGGATGACGGACGTGGTCGACAACATCCTCACCCGCGGCCGGCTCCAGGCGGCGGACGCCTTCCGGCCGGTGCCGCTGCGCCTGGACCAGCTGGTCGAGCAGGTCTGCGAGGAACTGCCGGTCTCCCGGCACACGGTGACGACCTATCTGGAGGCGTCGGTGGCGACGGCCGATCCGGCACTGGTGCGGATCGCGGTACGCAATCTGCTGGCCAACGCGCTGCGGCACGGGCGGACGCCCGGGGACCCGCAGGACCGCGCCGAGGTGGACGTCATGGTGCGCGGTACGGCGGTGACGGTGGCGGACCGGGGCGCCGGGGTGGACCCGGACGGTCTGCCCGGCCTGCTGGAGCGGTTCCGCTCCGAGGGCGGCGGAACCGGCATCGGGCTGTCCCTGGTGCGGGAGGTCGCCGCCACGCACGGCGGGGAGGTGACGGTCCGGCGCAGGCCGGGCGGCGGGTCGGCCTTCGTGCTGACACTGGGACCGCTCCAGCGGTCGGCCGGACACCGCCGGGCACCGGGCCGGTCCTCGCCCCCCGGCCCTTCATGAAAACCTCATGGTCGGCGGCTCAGGATGTGCGGGCCAGTACGACCTTTGCACAGGAGTCCGTGTGTCGAAGCACTCCGCTGTACCTTTCTTCCGCCGCAGGAGCACCGTCGTCGCCGGTGCGGTCGGGGTCGCCGCCGCGCTCGGGACGGGGCTGACGCTGTCGAACGTCTTCGCGGACACCCCGGCCGCGAAGGCGGCGCCGAAGGTGGTGCTCCCCACGGCCGGCGCCACGTTCGACTACCAGATCGGCGGCGCCTACACCCCGGCCAAGGGCGTCACCGCCGTGTCCCGCGACCGGACCGCCAAGCCCGCCAAGGGCCTCTACAACGTGTGTTACGTGAACGCGTTCCAGGCCCAGCCCGACGCGCTGAGCTGGTGGACGAAGAACCAGCCCGACCTGGTTCTGCGGGACAAGAGCAAGCGGCCGGTGATCGACGGCGACTGGGACGAGGCGCTCCTGGACACGTCCACGGCCGACAAGCGCTCCCGGCTCGCCACGGTCGTCGGCGCGTGGATCGACGGCTGCGCCAAGAGCGGCTTCCAGGCCGTCGAGCCGGACAACCTGGACTCCTACGAGCGGTCCGGCGGCCGGCTGACGAAGGCGGACAACGCGGCCTTCGCGAAGCTGCTGGCCGACCGCGCGCACGCCGCCGGTCTGGCCGTCGGGCAGAAGAACACGGCCGACATGCTCGCGGACCGCGCCAAGATCGGCTTCGACTTCGCCGTCGCCGAGGAGTGCGGGCAGTACAACGAGTGCGGTGCGTTCGCCAAGGCGTACGCCGACCGGGTCTTCGTGATCGAGTACACGGACAGCGGCTTCAGCCGCGCCTGCTCGGGATTCGGCCCGAAGCTCGGCATCGTCCAGCGGGACGTGGACGTGTCGGTCCGCGGCTCGGACGACTACACCTTCCGCACCTGCTGATCAACTCCGTTCCGGAAGGCCGGTGTTCGGCCGCCCGCCGGGGCCGCCGGGCCGGTGCGGCCCGGCGGCCCGGGGCGGTCACAGGCCCGGCGGGCACATGCGCCGGGCCTTGCCGCCCTTGATCACCGCGTCGACACAGCCGCCGGGCAGGCCGTCGTGCGTGGCGGTGGAGAAGTTGGCCGTCACGGTCAGGGCACCGTCGCCGAAGGTCGTCCGCTGCACCAGGCTGTCCGGTGTCAGCCGGCTGAAGCCGGTCATCGGCAGGGTGGCCGCGGCCTTGTGCAGCGGCTCGAAGTACTTCTGCAGCGCGGCGATCTGCTTGCCGTGCTGGTCCAGTTCGGACTGGTCGAGCACCAGGTTCAGCGGCACGTTGTAGAGCATCGCCAGCAGCGCGCGGGTGCGGCTCTGGTCCGGCAGCTTCGACCAGGACAGCTCCCAGCGCTCGGTGCTGATCACCGAGTCGTGCAGCACCGTCTGGTACAGCGGCACCCGGTACCTCGGGTCGTACATCGCCTTGGCGATGCCGGCGGGCAGGTGGACGGGCTTGAAGTAGATCCCGGGCGCGCCGGCGGGCGCGTAACCGCCCCAGGTGGCCCGGTCCCGCTCCAGCGCCCACAGGCCGTCGGTGACGGGCGTGCCGGAGCCGTGGCTGAAGGACAGAACCCCGTTCGCCCAGGAGCCGGCGCTCTCCGAACCGAGGACCAGCTTCCGGTCACCGGACAGCCGTGCCATGCGCTCCAGCCGGTTCTGCCGGTCCCGCGCCTGGGTCATCGGGTGCGCCGGGGACCGGTCGGTGAACAGCTCGCCGGCCGCGTCGACGTCGAGGAAGTAGCTGTCGGCGCCGTTGGCGGTCATCTCCCGGGTCCGGTCGGCGAGATAGTGCTCGGACGGTTCGGCGCGCCGGAGCGCCTCGGAGCTGACGTAGCAGCCGCGCCCGCCGAAACCGGTGACCGGCTTGCCGTCCGCGTCCCGTACACACGCGTCCGGCCACACCGGGGCGGGCCACTTCGACACCGGGGTGTCGGCCGAGTCCGGGTCCTGTGCGTTGGCCCAGGAGTCGTACGGTCCCACGAGGTAGCCGGAGCGTTCGGCGAGGGCGACGGCCTTGGCGTCCATCGGGGAGCCGTCGGCGTCGTAGCCGAGCCACATCCGGTCGATGCCGAGGTCCCGCAGCCGGCGCACCCCCTCGGCGGTGCGTGCCTGGCCCCAGGTGTAGGCGTGGAAGGCGCCCACGAGCTTGCCCACCGCGGGGTTCGCGGCGATCTTCGCGCGCAGGGTGGTGATGCCGCCGTGGCCGAGCAGCCAGGCGCGGTAGTCGCGGGCGGCGGCCACCGGGGAGCCGTCGGTGAGCGCGAAGGTGATCTTGTAGTTCCCGGTGCCCTCCCGCGCCGAGAACGCGTGCCGTGCCTCGGTGCGCAGCCGGCCGCCGGTGGAGACGAACGCCAGCGTGCTGCCGATGTCGGACTCGGCGATGTAGCTCGAACCGTGCCCTCCCGCGAGGCTGGTGCCCCAGAAGGGCATGGTCAGGCCGTCGGAGAGGCCCGCCTCGCTGCCGGCGAGCCCGGCCTTGGACGAGTTCCACCACCGGTCGGCGACCGGCACCGCCAGGCCCTCGCCGCGCGGTATCTGCATCTCCCGGGTGGCCGGGTCGGCGCCGGTCACCGGCCAGTTCAGCGTGGCATCGCGGTCGGAGCGCACCGCCACCGCGAGGCGTCCGTCGCGGGCGGCCGCGGTCACGGTGAAGCCCGTCGACGGGTAGCGCCACGTGGCCTCGCTCCCGTGCACCGACACCTTGCCCGCGGGGCCGAGGCCGTCCGCGGCGGGCGCCGAGAGCTGCCAGCCGCGGCCGTCGTCGGCCTGGGCGCGCACGGCGAGCGACGCGGTGTCCACCACGGCGTGTCCGCCCGCGACGGGCACGGTCACCCGGCTTCCGTGCACCTCGACGCGCTGCCGGTCACCGGTGCCGTCCCCGAACGCGGTGGCCGTGCCGAGAACGCCGAGCACCGCGAGGGCGCCGCTCAGCGCGACGACCTTCTTCCTGGTCTTCCTGATCTTCCTCGCCTTCATGGTTCGTCACTGTGGTGGTCCGGGATAAGAGAGTTGTGAGAGGGGTGCGACCGAGACACGCGCCCGAGGGACGACTGTTCCGCCGGTGGCGGAACACGGGCCGGACCGGGCTCGACGCTCACTACGGTCGAGTCTCATGACGACGATGACGACACGTACGGTCACGTACCGGGCCGACGGTTTGACGATGGTCGGGCACCTCGCGCTCCCGGCCGGTGTCGGCCGCGGGCCCGCGGTGCTGCTCGGACCGGAGGGCATGGGGCTCAGCGACGTCGAGCGCCGCCGGGCCGACGCTCTCGCCGGACTGGGATACGTCGCGCTGGCCTTCGACCTCCACGGCGGGCGCTATCTAAGTGACCCCGAGGAGATGCTGGCCCGTTGCACGCCGCTGCTCGCCGATCCCGGCCGGATGCGGGGCATCGGCCATGCGGCGCTCGACGTGCTGCGCGCCGAACCGCGGACCGACCCCGACCGGATCGCCGCCGTCGGCTACGGCACCGGGGGCATCATCGGGCTGGAACTCGGCCGTGACGGCGTGGGCCTGCGCGCGATCGGGACGGTCAACGGACTGGCCACGGGCCGGCCGGGCGAGGCGGCCCGCATCCGCTGCCCGGTGTGGGCCGGTGTCGGGTCGGAAGACCCCATCATGGCGCCCGCGATACGGAACGCGTTCACCGACGAGATGCGGGCCGCGGGCGTCGACTGGCGCCTCACGGTCTACGGCGGCGCCCTGCACGCCTTCCACCACCCGCCGGTCGACCACCCGGCGGTCCCCGGCGTCGGCCACCACCCACGGCACGCGCGGCGCGCCTGGCACGACGTCGTCGGCCTGCTCGCCGAGTGCCTGCCCCTGGCGGAGGATCCGGGGGCATGACCCAGGTGGGCATGCCGGCCGGGACACCGGCGCTCGACGCGTGCCCGGAGACCGGCCGGAGTATCTCGGTCACCCCCCTGAGAGGTCTTCGGACCCGGCGGAGTCCGGTACCCGCAGCCGGAAGAGCGCGCCGCCGCCGGGCGCGTGTCCCGCGCTGAGGTCGGCGTGGTGGGCGCGGGCGATCTGGCGGGCCATGGCCAGTCCCAGCCCGGAGCCCGGCAGGGCGCGCGCCGTGCGGGCGCGGTAGAAGCGGTCGAACACGTAGGGCAGGTCCTCGGCGGCGATGCCCGGCCCGTGGTCGCGGATCTCCAGGACCATGCCGCCCGCCGCACGGGCCAGGGTGACCTCGACGGGACGGCCGGGCGGACTGAACTTGGCCGCGTTGTCGAGCAGGCTCGACAGCAGCCGGGACAGCCGCGCCGGTACGCCCGCCACCGTCCCGGTCTGCGTGTCGGGGGCGGTCCGCAGGTGGAAGGGGACGTCCGGCCAGTGGTCGCGGGCCGCGTCGACCGCGTGGGCGACGACCGACGCCAGAAGGACGTCCTCCACCAGCGGGTCCGGCTCCTCCTCGCGGGCCAGTTCGATCAGGTCGTTGACGAGGACGGTGACCTCGCGCAGCTGGCGGCCGAGGGCGCCGGCCGCCCGCTCCCGCTGCGCCTCGGTCAGCCGGTCGGCGCGCGCGAGCAGGTCGGCGTTGGCGCGCAGCGCGGTGAGCGGGGTGCGCAGTTCGTGGGAGGCGTCGGCGACCAGCCTGCGCTGGGCGGTGACGGACTTCTCCAGCTCCCCGAGCATGGTGTTGAAGGCGGCGGCGAGCCGGGTGATCTCGTCGTCGCCGTCCGCCCGTTCGGGGGGCAGCTCGATGCGGTGGCGGGCGTCGCGGGTGGCGGCGATGCGCTCTGCGGTCGCGGTCAGCCGGGCGACGGGGGCGAGGCCGGTCCGGGAGACCCAGAAGCCGAGTACCCCGGCGAGGACCACACCGGCCGCGCCGACGGCACCGAGCAGTCCGGCGGCCTGCCGTACCCCTTGGTCGACGGTGTCGGCGCGCACCGCGACCTGGAGGGCGCGGCCCGTCCGCAGGGGGGTGGTCAGCATCCGGGCGCGGTGGCCGGCGAGGCGGATTTCGCTGTAGGAGGGGCCGCGGGTCCCGGCCGCCACCTGGCGGGTGGCGCCGGTGACGGGCAGCAGGTAGGGGGCCGCCGGATCGTCCCCGGCGCGGGCGGGCACCAGCTGGGTGCAGGCCGGGGCGGCGAGGTACCGGCACTCCCCCTGGACGACGCCCGGCGGTTCCCGCCGGTACTGCTGGGCGGCCAGCCGCGCGGACTGGGTCAGATGCAGGTCCAGCTGGTGCAGCAGCTGGTGGCGGATCACCAGGAACGCGGCGGCGCAGACCCCCACCACGACGACGGCGACGGCGGCCGAGGCCGCGAGGGTCAGCCGGGTGCGCAGCCGGTGGCGCGGCCATCCGCCGCCCCGCCGTGCGGACCGGCGCCGCGGCAGGCCCCTCATGGCAGGTCCAGCCGGTAGCCGATGCCGTGCACGGTGTGCACCAGGCGGGGTTCGCCCCCGGCCTCCAGCTTGCGCCGCAGGTAACCGACGTACACGGCGAGCGAGTTGGACTCCGGTCCGAAGTCGTGGCCCCACACACGGTCCAGGATCACGCTCCTCGGCAGCGCCTGTCCGGGGTGCTGGATCAGCAGCTCCAGCAGGGAGAACTCGGTGCGGCTGAACTCGACGGCGCGGGGGCCGCGCCGCCCGGTGCGGGTGACCGGGTCGACGACGAGATCGGCGAACGACAGCTCCGTGCCGGCCGCGGGCCCGGTGGGCGCGGAGCGGCGCAGCAGGGCCCGTACGCGTGCCACCAGCTCGTCCAGGGCGAAGGGTTTGACCAGGTAGTCGTCGGCGCCCGCGTCGAGGCCGTCGACCCGTTCGCGCACCGAGCCGAGGGCGGTGAGGACCAGGACCGGGGTGCGGTCGCCCAGGTCGCGCAGCCGCCGGCAGACCGCGAGCCCGTCCAGGCCCGGCAGCATCACGTCGAGCACCATGGCGTCGGGTTCCCACGCGGCCACGGCGGACAGCGCGCCGGGCCCGTCCTGCGCCCCGCGTACGTCGTAGCCCTCCACCGCGAGGCCGTCCTCGACGGCGTACCGCACTTCGGGCTCGTCGTCGACGACCAGAATCCTCGCCGCCCGCACCCGCTCACCTGCACTGTTCATACGGTCAGCTTGCCAAACGCGGGCCGGAGGGTGTCGCGGAAGACCGCCGGGAGGGCCTCGGCCCGGTGCTAGACGGGCTGCCAGGGGTTGGACGCGTAGCACTTCACGAGCAGGGCCGTGAGGTCGGGGTCGACGGTCAGCGCGGTGTCGTCGATGCTCGTGACCGGGACGGCCGGGGAGATCGAGTTCGTCAGGAAGGCCGCGAGGGACGGGGTGAGGTCCGGGAGGCGGAGGTCGCGGTGTTCGGACGGGATTCCCTCGGCGGCCAGGCCGCGTTGGAGGAGCCGCGTCGTGATGCCGGGCAGGACGGCGGCCTCGGTCCACAGGACGTGGCCGTCGGCGAAGAAGGCGATGTTCGAGATCGATGCCTCGCCGACGCGGCCGTCGCGGTCGGTGAACAGGACGTCGTCGTAGCCGGCGAGGACCGCCCGGCGGCGGCGGAGGCTGAGTCCGAAGGTCCCGGCGTGCTTGACGTGGGGGAGATCCCGCTCGTACGGCGTCGTCCGCAGCCGTACCGGTGCGGTCCGTGCCGCGAGGGGCGCGGTCGTCGTCACGGCGAGGTCGGGTTCCGTGGGCTCGCCGCGCAGGACGGCGTCCTGGTGGCGGCTGAAGACGGTCACCCGGGCGGTCACCGCGTCCGGTGCGGCCCGGAGGGCGCGCCGCAGGCAGGCGCGTACGCGGTCGGGGTCCAGGCCGGTCCCGAACAGTTCCCGGGTGCTGTCGTCGAGCCGTTCCAGATGCAGGTCCAGGCCGCGGACCGCTCGGTCGCGTGCCTGCATGGCGGTGAAATGCGCGTAGTTGGCCCGCGCGAGCAGTTTCAGATCGTCGCTGTCCGCTTCGACGCCGTTGACTTCCACCCGGTCGATGACGACCCCTCCCCCGCTGGTACCGGTGCCCGACGGTAGTCCCCGGGAGGGCGCCGCATCCACGCGCCGGTGCCGTCCCGTGGCCGGCGGTGAGCGGTGCGGTCAGGGCGGAGCCACCGGGTGTGGTGGGCGAGTCCCTGACCGCTGCGTCGGCTGCGGGGCCGGCCGGTGTCAGACGCGGTCGGCGGCGATCAGGACGTACTGGAAGGAGCCGTCGCGGTAGGACTCGATGAACGCCTCTTCGATGCCGGTGACCAGTGAGGACGTGGCCCGCAGCTCCCAGTAGGGCAGGGTGTCGGGGGTCAGGTCGATGATCGTCTGGGGCACGAGCCGGTTGTCGGCCATGGCGCGCAGGTACTCACGGCGCGAGTGGATGTTGCACTCGAAGTGGGCGTTGATCTGGGAGACCCACTTGGAGGGCTGTCCGTAGCGCGGGTTCCAGCAGCCGGTGATCGTCACGTAGCGGCCGCCCACCTTGAGGAAGCGGGAGTGCTCGGCGAACAGGTCGTGCAGGTCGACGTACATCGTGGACTCGTTGTTCCACGAGGCGGCGACGCTGCCCTTCTCGAAGGGGGTGTCGAGCATGTTGCACACGTGGGAGCGGACGTGGTCCTGGATACGGAGGTCTCGCGCGCGCCCGTTGCCGAACTCGGCCTGCGTCTTGGAGAGGGTGACGCCCTGGACCTCGCAGCCGAAGCGCTGATGGGCCATCACCATGGAGCCGCCGCGCCCGCAGCCGGCGTCGACGAGGGTGTCCTCGCTCGTGATGGCGCCGAGGTGGTCCAGGAGCAGCTCCGCCTGGGCGGACTCCAGCCGGTGCAGCTCGGCGATGAGCTTCTTCTCGTACTCGCGGTGCTCCGGGTCGCCGAGCGCGGCGTGGTCGACGGCGCCGATGCCGTAGTGGTGGTGGTAGAGGCCGTCCACGTCACCGAGGCGCAGGTTCACCGGCCGCGCCTCGTTGTTCCAGTACCGGGCGATGTCCTCCTGGTAGGGGGTCGCCGGGGCCGGGATCGTCGTGGCGAGGCCGGGGGTCGTTTCCGTGGTCACAGGTGTATCCGTTCTTTACCAGAAGTCGGGCAGGCTGTAGCGGTAGGTGTTGGTGCGGTGCCAGTCGTGGTTGCCGTCGACCCAGGTGGCCACGCCCTTGAGGAAGCGCAGCACGCCGGGCAGGGGGCACTCCGCGGCGACCTCGGCGGCCGCGGTCTCGAAGCCGTGCATCAGCTGGTTGTGGACCTCGACGGCCTTCAGGTACGCGTCGCGTTCGGAGAGCCCCTCGCGCTTCGCGATCACCACGGGCAGGTTCAGATGCAGGCCGGGGCCGCCGAGTTCCTTGGTGTAGGAGTAGAGGTCGTTGACGATGGTGGCCGCGTTGCCGGCGAGGGCGATGGCCCGCTGCATCGTGGGCAGGGCGTGCAGGTCGGCCGGCAGTTCGTAGCCGCCGACGGTGTCGGTGATGGTCGGGCAGGGGCGGAAGTTGTTGAACTGCCGCATCGCCAGGTACTCCCACACCTGTGGCACGTACTCCGTCTGCGCCCATGCGGCCTCGGCCAGGTAGCCCATGTGCAGCCGGGCCATGTCGTGCCGGTAGCGGTCGGCCTGTGAGGGCGTGGCGGCGCGGACGAAGTAGTCCATCGCGCTGCGGTAGGCGCGCCGCGGGGCGTCGGAGCCGAGCGACTCCTCCCACGCCGGGGCGTACTCGGGTGTGGTGTGGAGGTGGTCGAGCGCGGTGTGCGCGAGGAGGAGGCGCCCGCCGAGGCCGATGGGCGAGCCGCCGTGGTCCTCGCAGTAGCAGTCGTCGAGGGCGTTCTCCGCGACCATCAGCCGGGTGGCGAGCATCAGATGGTCGACGCCGGGGGCGTCGGGGTGGCAGCCGACCATGTAGCGGCCGACGGAGAAGCCGTCGAACTGGCCCTCCCACTCCTCGGGGTAGAGCTGGACCTCGTCCTCGGCCCAGCGCTTGATCCGGCGGCTCACCTCCTCGACGCGGCCGGGGTCGGGCTCCGGGACGGGGTGGTGGTAGAGGCCGGGGACGACGTCGCCTTCGGCGGCGGAGACGGCGGGGCAGGGAGCGGCGGCGACGGTTCCGGCGACGGGGCCGCTTCCGGTGCCAGGGCCGGTGTCGGCGCCGCGTCCGGCGGCCGGAGGGCGCGGGCCAGGGAGAGGGAGGACGTGCCCAGGCCGGTCGGGCCGCCGAGGATCCGCCGGAGGCCGGACCCGGCGGCGGGCGCGGGCGGCGCGGCCGGTTCCGTGGAGGCAACGGTGGCCGCCCGGATCGAGGGCGTGGCCGGCTGCTGCGCGGGGACGGTTGGTCCGAGGGGCCCGGGAGCGGGCATCTGCGACTCCTTGCTGCGGCGGCGGAGGACGGACTCGTGCTGGGTGGGGCGGGGTCGGCGCCCTCGTCCGCGAAACGGTTTTCCTAGTCGCGCCTGCGGGCGATGTGCACGTTCTCCAGTACGCCGAGCGCGTCGGGCACGAGGACCGCGGCGGAGTAGTACGTGCTGACCAGATAGGAGGTGACCGCCTGCTCGTTGATGCCCATGAAGCGCACCGAGAGGCCCGGCTCGTGCTCCTCCATCAGACCGGTCTGCCACAGGCCGATGACGCCCTGGTTCTCCTCGCCCGTGCGCAGCGCGATGACGGAGCTGGTCTGCTCCTCGCTGATCGGGATCTTGTTGCAGGGCAGGATCGGGACCCCGCGCCAGGCCGGGACGGTCTGTCCGCCGACGTCGACGTGGTCCGGGTAGAGGCCGCAGGCGGTGAACCCGCGTCCGATCGCGGCGATCGTCCTCGGGTGGGCGAGGAAGAACTTGGTGCCCCGGCGCCGGGTGAGCAGTTCGTCCATGTCGTCCGGGGTCGGCGGCCCGGAGTGGGGCTGGACGCGCTGCTTGAAGTCGGCGTTGTGCAGCAGCCCGAACTCGCGGTTGTTGATGAGCTCGTGCTCCTGGCGCTCGCGCAATGCCTCGACCGTGAGCCTGAGTTGCTCCTCGGTCTGGTTCATCGGCCCGTTGTAGAGGTCGGCGACCCGGGTGTGGACGCGCAGGATGGTCTGCGCGACGGAGAGCTCGTACTCGCGCGGGTTCAGCTCGTAGTCGACGAAGGTGTGCGGCAGTTCGGCCTCGCCGACGTGCCCGGCGGACATCGCGATCTCGGCCTCGCCGTACTTGTTCTGCCGCTTGCGGGTGGTGGAGCTGAACCGCTCGACGTGGGTCCGCAGGCTCGGCGCGGAGTCGTGTACGGCGGCGAAGTCGGCGCGGGAGAGGGTGAGGAGGGTGCCGGACGTCTCGGCGGTGGCCGTGTAGGCGTGCCGGGAGTCGCCGTCCAGGAGGGCTTCCTCGCCGAAGTGCTCGCCGTCCGCGAGGACCGCGAGGGCGACCTCGGTGCCGTACTGGCCGTGGCCGGTCTTGCTGACGCGGCCGTGCGCGATCATATGGAGGCGGTCGGCGGGCGTCCCGCGTTCGACGAGGACCTCGCCGGCGGCGAAGTCGCGCTGGGTGCAGCGGTCGGCGAGGGCGGTGAGGGCGTCGAGGTCCGCGAAGCCCCGCAGCAGGGCCAGTTCACCGAGTTCGCGGGGGATCACGCGGACCGCCGCGCCCTCCTGGACGAACTCGATGCGGCCGTCGCCGAGGGTGTGCCGCAGCCGTCGGTTGACCCGGTAGGCGCCGCCCTTGGTCTCGACCCAGGGGAGCATCCGCAGCAACCACCGGGAGGTGATCTCCTGCATCTGCGGGGCGGACTTGGTGGTGGTGGCGAGATTGCGGGCGGCGGCGGTGCTCAGGGACTGCTGCGGTACGGTCCGGGGCTCCGGGCTGCTGTCGACGGTCATCGAGGTGGGCCTCTCCTTGCGTGACAGGGCGGTCGACGCACGGGGCGCCGACCGCGAAAGGGAGGAATGGCGCGGGAGGGATCTCGGGGACCCGCCCACGCAGAGGACCGTAATGGCCGGTCAGGCCCCCGCCTCCGGAATACCGGTGGGCTTACTCCGAAGCGGTGATAAAAAATTGAACACGGTTTATCGGGCCGACAGGCGGCATTGCGCCATCTCCGCGAGGGCCGGGGCGGGACGCGGCGGTCCGCACAAGACGATCACCGCGTCGCGCCCGTACATGATCGAGCCAAGCCGCTGGCGGGACCGGCCACGCATGTTCGATTTCCTGCCGGGGCCGGGCCGGAAGGCTCATGTCCGGGGGCCGGGCCGGAAGGCTCATGTGAGGACCATCCAGCGGCGGCCGGCGAGGAGTTCACGGGCCGCGTCGAGGTGGCCGGCGTGACACGCGGTCTCCGTGATGACATGCAGCAGGACGTCGCGCATGGAATGCAGGTGCGGTTCACCGAAGAGGTCGCGGGGCCACCAGGCCGGCGGCGCGTCGACGGGGGTGGCGGTGATGACGGCGTCGGCGCGCTCCGCCTCCCGCCGGTACCGGTCGAGCACATCGGCGGCCGGTACGTCCGGAGCCACCCGCCAAGCCGTGTCACCGCCCGTCAGGCCCCGGACGACCGCCTCGTCCCCGGCGACGACCGCGCGGAACCAGAACCGCTCCACGTCCAGCGTGAGGTGCTGGACCATGCCGAGGCAGTGCCGGCCGGACGGCAGCACGGGGCGGCGCAGATCCTCCGGGTCGAGCCCGTCGGGCATGCCGAGGACGTGGCGCCGCTGCCCGTCCAGAACCCGGAGCAGCGCGCCGGCCTCACCGCCCGGGACTGATTCGTTCAGGTTCTCGCTCATGACACCCAGGGTTCCTGAATTGCCGCTCCCCTGTGCGGAGTTCCTCCGGCATTGGGCCCGCTCGCTCGGCCCCGGGCCGGTGGCACCCGGGGTCAGGAGGCCGGGTCGGCGGCGGACACCTTGCGTCGGGTGTCCGCGAGGTGGAAGCCGATGGAGCGGGCGAGGGACAGCGCGTCCGCGGGGTCGTCGGCCCGGAAGGAGCAGCGACGGATCAGGCCGACCCCGTCGGGTGAGAGGCCCTCGCGGGCGAGGACGAAGAGGAGGGCGAGGAGGGCGGCCCGGGCGTTGCCGTCGTCGAAGGGGTGGAAGAAGCAGACGTCGAGATGGGCGCGTGCGGCCCGGGCGACGAGGGGAAGCGGCCGCCCCGCGTCCCGGGCGCTCTCCGCCAGGCAGGCATCGAGGCGGGCCCGGGTGTCCGGGCCGATGCCGTAGCGTTCCCGGCCCCGTTTGGCGAAGGCCGGCAGGGTGCGGAACGGCGGTGGCTGCGCTGTGCCGAGGACGTGCCGCTGCCAGCTCCGGAGCAGTTCGAAGTCGAGCGTGGCGCCGCGCGCGGCGTCGGCCCGGATCAGTTCCAGGGCGGTGAGCAGGCCCTGCGCGCGGGCCGGGTCCACGGCGCCGTCGAAGGCCCGGATGTCCTCCGCCACGCCGTCGCGCGGCGGGGTCAGGGGTCCCTGCTCGCCGTCGTCCGGAGCGTCCTGCCAGGGGACCGTCCGGCGTACGGCGAGCCACCGTTCGAGGTGGTCCGGTACGGGGCCGGCGGCCGGTCGGGCGCGGTCCTCGGGCCGCAGCGAGCCGGCGAGCCGGTCCGCGACGTCCTCCACCAGGACCGGATCGGGGCCGGTCCAGCTCTCGAACCGCCCCCCGATCGCCTCCTCGACCAGTTCGTCCGCGACCTCGGGTGCCACGCCCCAGCGGCTGAGGAACCAGCCCAGGACCTGCTCGCAGTGTCCGTACCAGCCGCTGCCGCAGCCGGTGCGGTCGGTCACGTGCCGGATCAGGTTCCGGGCGACGCGCTGCCACAGGATCCGCTGGTCCTCGACCCCGGCCAGGTCCAGCGGGTACGGCTCGAACCAACGGGCGAGGCCCTCCAGCCACTCACGCCATTCGCACAGCGCCGCCACGACACGGTCGAGCGTCTCCTGCGGGGTCGTGATCGAGTCCCGTGGGCAGCACCAGCTCCCGACCGGTCCCCCGTCGTAGTCGCCTTCGTCGTGCGCCCAGCGCCAGCCCGCGGTCCAGGGGCCGTAGTGCTCGGCGAGCGCGTGTGCCATGGCGTCGGCCCAGGGCCTGCCCTCCTCCCAGCTCCAGGCGTGCATCGCCGGATCGCCGGCGGGGACATCGGGGCGGACGGGCACCCTGAGGGCGGGACCGAGCGACCGCACCACCCGCGACGCCGAGGCCATGTCGAAGGGGTACCGGGCGGGGTCCACATCGGACCAGTCCAACAGGCGCGGGGACAAGGTGATATCCACCGCGTCAGCCTGTCCGTTCGACCGCCCGTGGTTCAAATGGATTACGGCTCGCCGTGCCGGGCCGGCGTCCTCGCCCGTGTGCGGCGGGTTCCGGGTTCCGGTGGTGGTCCGACATACTCCCGGGGGCTCACACCTGCCGGGGGCGCGAGATGGTCGTTCGCTCCCGGGGTGGCGAATGGAGGAGGAACGTGCAGCACCACATACGCCGGCCGGCGCGTGGACGCCGGTCGGTGCTCGTCGCGGTGGTCCTGGTCGTCGCGGCCGCGCTCGGGGGCTGTTCGGACCCGCCGCGGAAGGTGTCGGGACTGCTGGACACCACCCGGCGGGTGCCGGCGACGAGCCGGCTCGCGACGCGGCCGCACATGGTCAGGCACTGCCACGCGGAATCCGGGCGGGTGCGCGACACGTCCCGACGCGGCAGCAAGAAACGCACCTGGTACACGACCAGGACGACGACCGTGTGCACGAAGGTGCGGCAGGGCACGGAGACCTACCGCCGCGTGATCCGCCGGGAGCGCTGGTGCGTCATGCTGGACGACGTGGGCGGCAAGCGCTCCCGGGACCATCTCTGGTACCGGGTCGCCAGGAACGCCTATACGGATGCCCGGCTGCGCGAGAGCGGCAGCAGGATGGCGATCGAGCCGGAACACGACGGCTGCTGAGCGACGGGGGCCAACGTCCCGGTGCGCGGGGCAGGTTCGCGGGGGGCGGCGCTGGGCAGGGTCCGGTGGACAGGGCGAGGGGCGCCGAGCGCCGTTCCCCGGTCCGACCACTCACAGGAGAGTTTGGGACACTCTTTGCGCGGGACACGCAACTGAGGTCCGCCTTCTCCTTGTCTGGCAGGGAGTCGGGCCCGTCAGGGCCGAAGGTACGAGAGAGCGGGGTAGGCAGTGGGACGGCGCAAGGGCAGCATAGGGATCGCACTGGTCACGGGTGCCGTGCTGATGGGTGCGAGTGCCTGCGGCGGCGGAAGTGGCTCCGACACGGTCGGCGGTGACGCGAAGGCGCCGGGCAAGTCGACCGCGAGCGCCTCGCCCTCACCGACGAAGCCCGCGGGTCCGCCGATGCTGCTGGACACGATCACCCCGCAGAACGGCACCACGGTGGGCGTGGCCATGCCCATCTCGGTCGTGTTCACCAACCCCGTGGCGGCCAAGGCGCGGGCCGCGGTGGAGAAGCACATGAAGGTCAGCACCTCCACGCCGGTGGCCGGTGCCTGGCACTGGTTCGGCGACAAGCGCGCCGACTGGCGGCCGAAGGACTACTGGCCCTCCGGCACGAAGGTGAAGATCGACGCCGACATGCAGGGCGTCAGCAACGGCGCCGGACGCTACGGCGTGCGCGACTACACGCACACCTTCACGATCGGCGACGACGTCCGCGCGGACGTCTCGGTCACCGGCCACACCATGAAGGTGACCCGTGGCGGCAAGCCGGTGCGCACCCTGTCCATCAACGCCGGCAGCCCCGAGTACCCGACGTGGAACGGCACGATGGCCGTCATCGACAAGCAGGAGAAGGTCCACATGACCTCCTGCAGCGTCGGCATCAGCTGCGACAAGGGCAGCCCCAACTACTACGACCTGACGCTGCCCTGGGACGTGCACCTGACCCAGAGCGGTACGTACGTCCACTACTCGACCGGCGACCCCACGCCGGGCGGCGGCAGCGCCCGCGGCTCGCACGGCTGCGTCCACCTGTCCCTGTCGGACGCCAAGTGGTTCTACGGCCAGGTCAAGCAAGGCGACCCCATCACCATCACGGGCTCCTCCCGGGCCAAGGCGGATCCGGACAACGGCTACGCGGACTTCAACCTGGACTGGACCCAGTGGCTCGCGGGCAGCGCCTCCGGGGAGGGCACGACCACGGCGCTCTGACCGACCGCCGCCCGATGGCTCGGACGGCCCCCGCCGCGGCGTCGCGTCGGGGTGGCCGTCCATCGGCCGCGTCGTGACGACGAGCGCGTGGACGAGGACGAAAGGTCCTCGTCCACGCCTCGTCGCGCGGCGCGGCCGCGGTCGTCCACGCCGGGCATCGTCCCGACCCCAGCCCCGGGGTCCCGGGGGACCGGTCCCTCACTCCCCCGGTCGGCCGCCGTCCCGCTGCCGGGTCGCCCACGCCGTCAGCGTCCGGTGGCAGATCTTGCCCGTGGGACCGAGGGGCATCTCGTCGACCAGCAGCAGGAGTTCGGGGTGTTTGCGGCGGCCCAGCCCGCGGGCGAGCAGGTGGGTGGTGAGGTCGGCGCGAGTGAGCGGGGGCGTGCCGGGGGCCGGGCGGACGCAGGCGCACAGGCGTTCCCCGAGGTCCGGGTCGGGCACCGGGACGCACACCGCCTCGGTGACGGACGGGTGGTGACCCAGCTCGTGTTCCACCTCGGCGAGGCTGATGTTGAGGCCGCCGCGTACGACGACGCGCTTGAGCCGGCCGAGGACGTGCAGCCTGCCGTGCTCGTCCAGGCGACCCAGGTCACCGGTGCGCACCCAGCCGTCGGGGGTGCGGTAACGGGCGTCCAGTTCGGGCGCGTTGACGTAGCACAGGGGTGTCATCGGGCCCAGCGCCTCGATCTGGCCCGGCTGTCCGGCGGGCCGCGGGGTGCCGTCGGGGCCGGTGATCCGGATGCGGGCGACCCCGGGGTCGGGGGTGCCGGCGCTGTCGTCCGCGGGCCGGCTCTCCCCCGCCGTATGGCAGTTGACGCCGTCCGAGGAGCCGTAGACGGTCACCACCGGGCGGCCGAGGCGCCGACGGCAGGCGGCCGCGATCGCCGGGGGCAGGGCGGCGCCGCTGGAGACGACGGCGCGCAGCGACGAGGTGTCCTCGCCCGGCCGGGCCGGGAGGTCGGCGATGCGGCGCAGCATGGTGGGCACCGCGAACAGGTGGGTGGGGCGGTGTTCGGCGACCAGGCGCAGCGCGTCCGCCGGGTCGAAGCGGGCCGCCACGATCAGGGTGCCGCCGAGCACGGCGAGGGTGACCGGGGTGCCGAGGGAGCCGAAGGAGGAGGCCAGCGGGACGAGGACGAGGTGGCGGGGCGGCACCTCGGGGTCCGGGTGCAGGGCGCGGACGTAGCGGGCGCGGCCGCCGGCGAAGGCGTGATGGCTGTAGGCGACCATCTTGGGCTCGGTCTCGGAGCCGGAGGACACCAGAATCCGGGCGGGCCCGTAGGGGTCGACGGGGCCGGGCTGCCAGGACTCGGGCGCCCGGGGCCGGGGCGGATGCAGGCCGAGCGCGCCCGCGCGGTCCGGGCCGGGGACGTACAGGGTGGCCAGGTGGGGAAGGTCCGCGAGGGCCGGGATGGGCCGGTCCGGGGCGAGGACGGCGGCGCGGGCCCGGGAGCGGGCGAGCAGGGCCCGGGTGTCGCGGTCGTCGCCGCTCGGGGGCAGGGGCAGGGCGACCGCGCCGAGCGCGTACACGGCGAGTTCGGCGGCCACGGCGTCGCGTCCGTCGGGCAGCCGCAGTGCCACCACGTCCCCGGCGGCGAGGCCCGACCGGTCGAACAGGGCGGCGAGGCGGCGGACTTCGGCGCCGAGGGCCGCGTAGCTCAGCGTCCCGGCGTCGTCCACCAGGGCGGCCCGGTCCGGGTGTTCGCCCACCCGGGCGGTGAACAGGGTGTACAGGTCGGTGTCCGGGCACAGTCCCTCGCGCACCCAGGCCAGGCGCCGGGCCCGGGGCACCAGGTCGGGGAAGAGCACGCCGGCGCGAGAGGTCCACGCCGGGTGTCCGCCGCGGGCCGCGGGGAGGGTGGCGGGGGCGGCGACAGTCATGCGAACTCCCAGGGCGCGTGCGGCCGGGCGTGGCCGATGAGCGTGTCCGGTGGTGCGACGGCCGCCTTGAAGGCGGGGTCGTCCGCCAGGGCGGCCAGGTCGGTGTGTACGGGGGTGGCGGTCAGGCCCGCTTCGGCCAGACGCCGTGTCCACTCCTCGGTGGTGAGGGACGACCGGCCGGTGCGGTCCAGCAGCCGGCGCGCCGCCTCGGGGCGGGCACGGGCCTCGGGGCCGAGGTACAGATGACCGTCCGCGGTGCGCAGCGGGCGGTCCAGCGCGGTCCAGCGGACCCGGTGCGCGGGGCGCGGGACCAGCGCGGCGGCGGAGACCAGGCTGGACTCGACCCGGCCGCCCCGCCCGGTCCGTTCCCGGTGCGCCAGCGCGGCCAGCACGCCCTGGGCGCACACCAGTCCGCCGAGGACGTCGGTGAGGGTCAGCAGGGAGGGGGCCGGGGGTTCGTCGGCGGGGCGTGCGGCGGCGGCGAGTCCGCTGTGCACCTGGGCGAGGTAGTCGGTGCCGAGGGGCGGCCGGTCGCCGAGGGTGTCGCCGAAGCCGGACGCCCAGGCGTACACCAGGGCGGGCCGGGCGGCGAGCAGGTCCGGGGCGGCCAGGCCGAACCGGCCGGCCTTGCCCGGGGCCCAGTTGTGCACGAAGGCGTCGGCCTCGGCCGCCAGCGCTCGTACCGTCTCCCGGCCGCGCGCGGTCGTGAGGTCGGCCTCGACGACCCGTTTGCCCGCGTTGAGGGCCGTGAACCGGGCCGAGGTGTCTCCGGCGAGCGGGGGCAGCCAGCGCATCGGGTCGCCGCCCGGGGGCTCGATCCTGATCACCTCGGCGCCCAGCATCCCGAGGACGTGTCCGGCGAGGGGGCCCTGCACCCGGCGCGTGGACTCCACCACCCGCAGGCCCGCGAGCGGCAGGAGCGCGGCGCCCCCGGAGCGCGGCGCGGGCACGCCGACGGCCGGGTGCGCCGGTCCGGGCGCCCGCAGCCGGGGACCCGGATGCCCGGGGGTGAGCCGCCAGGGGTCCGGGCGGACGGGCGGGTCGGGGTCGGCGCCGAGGGTGAGGAGGCTGACGCCGGTGTCGTATGCGGCGGCCCGCAGGTCCGGCAGGGTACGGCCGCGGGCGGCCGCGCGCAGGGCGTCGGGCAACGGGCATACGGCGGTGGCGAACCGCTGCTGGAAGGGCCCCCAGCCGCGGCCCGCGACGGCGGGCGGTACCCCGAGCCGGGCCCAGAACTCCCGCCAGGCCAGCGGGTCGAGGGTCTCCAGCTCCACGCGGGCGCCGTCGGACGTCTCCAGGGTCGCGAGACCGGCCGGGTACGACTCCGCTCCCGGGGGCCGGTCATCGGGTGCGCGGGCCGTCGCGGCGGCGAGGTACTGGCCGGCCGCCAGCAGCGCCCCCTGCGCGACCGAGGTCCGCACCTCGCACAGGTCCAGCCCGCGCGCCCGCCCGATCCCGGCGGCGGTGACCCCCTGGGCGGCCAGGACCCCGGCCACCACCGAGGCGTAGTCGACGGCGAGCGGGGCCGGGCCGCCGGTGGCCCGGCCGTGCAGGTGCATGAGCCCGCACGCGGCCTGTACGGCACGCTCGTCCGGCAGATCCATGCCGACCGGGCCCGCCCAGTCGAGGGTGGGGCGCGCCGCCGGGGCGCCCGGGGCGGTGTGCCGCAGCAGCCGGTCGGCGACGGCGGCGGCGACCACCGGCCGTACGGCGGTACGCGGGCTCACCTGCCCGCCCCGCCGGGCCGCCGGCCCTGCACCGAGTAGAAGACGCTGGAGGCGGCGCTAAACGACGGGTCCCGCATCAACCGCCGTACCTGCTCCAGCTCTTCCTCGGTCATGCCCTGCCCGATCAGCCGGTCGCGGAGGTTGCGGGTGTGGTTCGACTGGAGCCCCAGGCCGGGGTCCTGGGCGTGCCGGACGCCGATGTGCAGGTGCGCGTCGATGCCGGTCAGCCCCGCCGCGCGCAGGGCGGCGGGCACCCGCTGTCCCCAGTGCGGGTCGCCGCCCGCGGCGCGCATCGCGGCCGACTTGGCCCGCAGGAAGCGGACGTACAGCGCCTCGGCCGCCGGGTCCGGGGTCAGCAGCGGGGGCTCGTAGGAGGCGTCGATCTCGTCGATCTGGAGCAGTCCGCCGGGCCGCAGGGCTCGTACCAGCCGGGGCAGGACGGCGTCGCGGGCGGGCACGTGCTGGAGCACCAGGCGCGCCACGATCAGGTCGTAGGCCGACTCGGGCAGCGGGTCGCGGGCCACGTCGAGCGCGGCGACCGCCAGGTGCGGGCCCGGGACGAGGTCGCGGGGGTCGCGGTCGGTGGCGAGCACCGAGCCGCCCGGCGCGACGCGCCCGGCCAGCCAGCGGGCGATGCTGCCGCCGCCCGCGCCGATCTCCAGACAGTGCCAGCCCGGGCCGACACCGGCGGCGGCCAGGCGGGGCAGGGTCACCGGATCGTAGGCGGCCTCCAGACAGCGGTGCTGGTCGCGGCTGTGCGCGGTGCCGTTGCCGAAGACCGCGCGGGCGGGGGCCGGCGGTGCCATGGGGGTGGCTCCTTCCATCGAGTTTCACCGGGATACGCCGAATTTCGCGGAGTTCCGCCGAGGGCTCGGCCGGTCACGGCGCGGCCCACGGGTACGGAGTCCGCGCGGGCCGGTCGTGGGCGGGTCCGTCAGGTCCAGCGGCCGGTGCCCGCGGGCCCGGTGCCGGTGAGGCGGCGCGCCAGGGCGGCGCGGCGCACCTTGCCGGTGCCGGTGCGGGGCACATCGTCCCAGCTGAGGA
This sequence comes from Streptomyces sp. SUK 48, assembly GCF_009650765.1. Lineage (NCBI taxonomy): Bacteria > Bacillati > Actinomycetota > Actinomycetes > Kitasatosporales > Streptomycetaceae > Streptomyces > Streptomyces sp. SUK 48. The sequence goes on from NZ_CP045740.1 coordinate 279,052, forward strand.
CGGCCGGTTCACGCAGCGCCGGTAGGCCGTTCGTGGCCTCTTTCCAGGCGCCCGGGTCGAGTTGGCCGTCGGCGGTGACGACCACGGGCAGCGGATCGCCGTCGGTGGCGCCGAGGAGCACGCACTCCAGGGCCTCGGGCAGCCGTTCCTCCAGCAGGTCCTCGGTCCGCAGGCAGCTCAGGTGGGGCAGGCTGTCGACCTCGCGGTCCAGGACGCTGACGCCGCCGTCGCGGTGGAGCACCCCGATGTCGCCTGTGGACCACCAGCCGCCGACCCGTTTGGCGTCCCAGCGTTCGTCCTCGGCGAGGTAGCCGAGGGCGAGGGCGGCGGTGCGCACCAGGAGCAGCCCGGGGCGGCCGCGCGGCACGGGGCGCAGGGTGTCCGGGTCCACCGCGCGCAGCCGGGTCCGGCCCGGTACCGGGCGGCCCAGCCGCCGCGCCGTGGACCGCGTGTCCCGGGCCAGCGCGGCGCGCCGGGTGTGGAAGCGGAAGGTCAGCGGTCCGGTCTCGGTCTGCCCCCAGCCCTGCAGCCACATCGGGCGGGCGTGGCGGGTCGCCGTCAGATAGGCGCGCAGGACGGGCGGGTGGACCGCGTCGTAGGTGCTGACGTAGAGGCGGACCCGCCGGAAGGGGTTGTCCAGTCGGGTGGTGAGCGGCCGCATCCGTACGTAGGTGGCGGGCAGCGCCTCGACGACGGTGGGCGGGTGGGTCCGCAGCAGGGGGTCGGCGGTGTCCGGGTCGTCGCCGGTGAGCAGGACGACCTCGGCGGGCGGGGTGGACAGGACCACCGCCGTCCAGCAGAAGGCCCGGCCGTGGGCGTACGCGCTGGCGTTGAGCAGGACGTCGTCCCGGCGGATGCCGATTCCCGGGTAGCGCACCGCCTCGAAGCGGGCGAGTTTGTGCACGAGGGTGCGGGTGGAGTGGACGACCAGCTTGGGCACCCCGGTCGTGCCCGAGGTGTGGTGGATGACGAGGGGGTCGTCGTCGGACCGTCGTACCGGCGGGCGGGGCCGGCCCGCGTCCAGGGTGGCGAGGTGGAGGGCGCCGGGCGCCTCGGCGTCGAGGGTGACGCGGACCGGTGGGCTCGCGGCCCGGCAGTGGGCGAGCAGCGCGGTGGTGGTGACGAGCGCGGCCGGGCGCAGCCGCTCCAGCAGCGTGCGCAGGGTCTCCGGCTCCAGCCGGGCGGACAGCAGCGCGGGGACGGCGCCGGCGCGGACGGCGGCGCAGGCGAGCAGGTCGTAGTCCCAGTGGTTGTCCTTGACGATCGCGACCCGGTCCCCGGGCCGCACCCCGGCGGCGGCCAGCCGGGTGGCGGTCACCCGGACGAGGTCCGCGAGTTCCGGGACGCTCCAGCGGGTTCCGGCGTCCGGGGCGATGTCGAGGGGCCGGTCGAGGTGGAACACGGTGCGGGCGCCGCTCGCCGCGGCCTCGTCGAACAGGGTGCCCATGTCATGCGGTCGCAACGGACTTCTCCAGTCGGTCGGGGCCGGCCTCGCGGGACCGGCCGAGCCTGCTCAGGACGCGGGAGGCGGCGAGCGCGCCCGCGCGGACGGCGCCTTCGGACGCGGGCCGCAGCATCACCCAGTCACCGGCGTACTCCACCGCGCGCACCGGCCGTCGGAGGAAGGCGGCGCGTTCGGCGAGGGCCGCGGGGGTGGCTTCGGGCAGGCCGTCGCGGAAGGCGTGCGTGAAGTGGTGGCGGCGGGCGGCGCCGATGCCGGGGACGTAGCGTTCGGCCGCGTGGACGAGCAGGTCGGCGGCCTCGTCCGGGTCGGCGTCCAGCAGGTCGGGAACCTGGCGCGGGGCGGCCACGAGGGTGACGAGGCCGCGGCCGTCGGGGGCGCGCCCCGGGTCCTTGGCGTGGTCCACGACGACGCCGGAGAGCATCCGCTCCTCGGCGGCCGGGGTGAGCATGATGTGCACCGGGCGGCGGGCGGCCGGGGCGAGCGGGCGGTCCAGCAGGCAGCTGACCTTCAGCATCGGGGTGAAGGTGCAGGCGGTGAGGAACGGCCTTTCCCCGGCAGTTAGTTCGGGGCGCAGGGCCGCCGCGACGGGCGCGGGTACGGCGAGCACCGCGGCCCGTGCCCTGACCTCGCCGTCGGCGCAGCGCAGGACGGCGTGGCCGCCCGCGTCGACCACCTCGCGCACGGTGCACCCGGTGACCACCTCGATGTCGGCGGCGAGCCGGCGGGCGAGGAAGTCCATGCCCTGGCGGTAGGTGCGCCAGCTGCTCGGGGAACCGGCCTCCCGCAGCAGGCTGACCAGCGGGGCGGCGGCCGAGCGTGCGGTGTCCCAGCCGAAGAAGCAGCCCGCGACCGGCTGGAAGAGGTAGTCGTGCAGGTCGCGGTGGTAGCGCGCGGTGGCCTCGCGGACGGTGGTGGCGCCGAGCGGGGTGCGTTCGGGGCGGTCGCCGTCGAACCCGGCGGCGCGGCGGCCGGACCAGGCGGAGAAGGCGGCCAGATCGCGGCGGGCGCGGGCGGAGAGTCCGGCGCCGGTGAGCACGGCCGTGCGCTCCCCCACGCCCGGGCGGGCGCGCCCGCCGCGCCAGACGGCCACCCCGCCGCCGACCCGGGGCACCTCGGCCGGGGTGACGCCGAGGCGGCTCAGCAGTTCCCAGGTGGCGCGGTAGCCGTGGGAGGCGACCTGTTCGGCGCCGGTGTCCACGGTCCAGCCCTCGTGGCGCAGGCTGCGCATCCGGCCGCCCACGTCCGGGAGTTGCTCGTAGACGCGGACGGAGAGTCCGGCGCGGCGCAGTTCGTGGGCGGCGGTCAGTCCGGCGATGCCCGCGCCGACGACGGCGACGTCCAGTTCGGGTGTCATCGGGTGGCCCCCCAGCCGACGAGGACGTTGGCCGCGGTCATCAGCACCACGCTGAGCCGGTGCACCGTGAAACCGGTGCGGCGGGCGGTCATGATGTCGCCGCGGACGAACCCGGTCAGGTACTGCCGGGTGCGCAGCGCGGTCGCGGGGAGCATCAGCAGCACGAACCACCAGGGGGCCGTGCCGGTCAGTGAGGCGAACGCGCCGATGAGGAACTCGGCGGCCGACAGCGCCCCGATGAAGACGGCGTTGCCCCGCTCCGAGACCAGCGCGGCCACGGTGGGACGGCCCACGGCCCGGTCGCCCTCGACGTCGTTGGTGTTGGAGTAGACCCCGAACATCAGCGGGCCGAACCCGAACAGCACCGCCTGCACCATCAGGAAGCCGGCGAACTCCCCCGTCAGCAGGCCGTAGGGGACGATCACGAGCACGGCGCCGAGGGCGACCAGGAACGCCTCCTGGAAACCGTGATAGCTGATCTTCAGACCGTACGAGTACTGGAGTGACACCACGAACAGCGCGCCCGCGGCGACCAGTGCCCACAGCGGGCGGTGCGGGGCGAGCGCGCCGGCGGCCGTCCATAGGAGCACGCCCGCCACCGCGCAGGTCCAGGCGAAGCGCAGCGCCTGGGGCACCGTCAGCACCCCGGCGACCAGGGGCTTGCGCGCCTTGCTGCGCAGGGGGTTGTCGGGGCCGTAGTTGGCGAGGTCGCTGCCGTCGCGGAACCCGGTGACGTCGTCCAGGGCGACCATCGCCATCAGGACGGCGATCTCCCCGACCAGGAACAGCGCCAGGACCAGGGCCTTGCGGGCGGTGAAGGCGTCGAGCGGGAACAGGGCGGCGGCCAGGGCGAGGAAGACGCCGAGGTAGTAGTCGTACACGTCCAGCTTGCCGAGCCGCGCGTAGGCGCGCGGCCTGCTGGGAGCGTGGGTGGTGGCCGTGGGACGGCCGGCCACGATGCTGTCGGTCATGGGGCCTTTTCGGGTCGGGTCTCTGGGAGGGGTGGTCGGGGGTCGGGGGTCGGGGAAGAGTGGTCAGGGTTCGGGAAGGTGCGGGCGCGCGGGCGGACGGTCTGCCGGGTGGGTGGTCGGTGCCGGGTGGGTGGTGCGTCGTAGCGGGCGGCGGCGCGGCGCACCGAGCGGGTGGCGTGCTGCTCCGGGCTGTCGGTCGCCTCGGGCCGCCGGTCCCCTCGGGCCGTCGGTCGCCTCGGTTCGTCGGTGTCCTGGGGCGGGGGTGTCCTGAGGCGCTTCGCCGCCAGGCGTTCACCGGTGCGCGGTCGCGGTGACGGGGTCCGCCCGGTCTCACCGATGCCCGGTGCCGTGCGGTCCGCCGCGCGTCGGGACGGCGGGTGACGGGCAGCCGTCGTCCTCCCTACCGGCGGGCCGCGGTCCGTCAGCCGTGCTCCGTGGCGAAGGCGCACACGAGGTCGGCCACCTGCCGGACCTGGGCGTCGGTCAGCAAGTGGTGCACCGGCAGCGACAGATGACGGCGGGCCGCCCGCTCCGCCGCGGGCCAGCGGGCGTCCGGTGGCGCGTAGGGGGCGAACGCGGGGTGCGCGGGCAGGGGGCTCGGGTAGTAGACGTGGCTGGCCACCCCGTGCTCGGCCAGCCGGGCGGCGAGGGCTTCCCGGGCGTCGGCGAGGACCGTGTAGACGTAGAAGCAGCGGCCGTCGCGGTCGGGCGGCGGCGGGGTCACACCGCGGTCGGCGAGCGGGGTGAAGCGCTCGGTGTAGTACGCGGCGATCTCGGCCCGCCGCGCGAGGCGCGCGGGGAAACCGGCGTAGCGGTACGTCTGGAAGGCCGCCTGGATCTCGTCGAAGCGGCTGTTGACGCCGACGGCGTGGTGCACGAAGCGCCGCCCGGGCCGCTGGCCGTGGTTGCGCAGCATCCGCACCCGCTCGCCGAGCGCCGGGTCCCGGGTGATCACCGCTCCGCCCTCGCCGGGCATGCCGCACGTCTTGACCTGCACGAAGGAGTAGACCCCCGCCTCGCCCCACAGCCCGGCCGGAACTCCGCGCAACACGCCGCCCTGGGCGACCGCCGAGTCCTCCACCAGGCGCAGTCCGTGCCGCCGGGCCAGCTCGGTGAAACGGGGCATGTCGGCCATCACGGAGAACATATGGGCGGGCATCACCGCCCTGGTCCGCTCGGTGACGAGGCGTTCGGCGGCGTCCGGGTCCATGGTCATGGTGTCCGGGCGGATGTCCGCGAAGACCGGGACGGCCCCGACGGCGACGACCGAGGAGGCCAGGGGCGCGCAGCCGAAGGCGGGGACGATCACCTCGTCGCCGGGGCCGATGTCCATGGCCCGCAGCACCAGGGAGAGCGCGGAGGTGCCGCTGGAGCAGGCGACCACGTCGGCGGCGCCGAGGTCGGCGCGCAGCAGTTCCTCGAAGGCGGCGGTGCGCGCGCCCAGGATGAAACGTTGCTCCGGGTCGAGGCCCACCTCGCGGACCAGGCCGATCAGCCGGGCGCGGTCGGCCTCGAAGAGGGCGGGCGGGAAGAAGGGGACGGCGGTGGCGGGCGTTGTGCTCATGCGGTGGTCCTCGTCGTGGCGAGGAAGGAGCCGATGGTGTCGCAGACGCGGTCCAGGTCGCCGGGGCGCAGATCGGGGTGGAAGGGCAGGGCCAGGGCGCGTCGGGCGGCGGCCTCCGCGTGCGGGAAGTCGCCGGGCCGGTGGCCGAGATGGCCGAAGACGGGCTGGTGGGGCAGCGGCAGCGGGTAGTAGACCTCGGTGCCGATGCCCTGTGCGCCGAGGTGTTCGACCAGGGCGTCGCGGTGCTCGGTCTCGATCAGGTAGACGTAGTGCACGTCGCGGTCGTCCGGCGTCTCGGCGACGGTCCGGGGCAGGCGGAGGATGCCGGGCACGTCCCGCAGCCGGGCGGTGTAGGCGGCGGCCAGTGCGGCGCGGCGCGCGATGTGCGCCTCCAGGAGGGGCAGTTTGGCGAGCAGGACGGCCGCCTGGATGTCGTCCATCTTGCTGTTCGCGCCCGGCAGCGCGCTCTCGGTGGAGATGGCCGGGAAGTCGTTCAGCGTACGGCCGCCCCTGCCGTGGTGGCGCAGGGCCGCGACGGTCTCCGCGATCTCCGGGTCGTCGGTGAGGACGGCTCCGGCGTCGCCGATCGCGCCGAGCGTCTTCGAGGGGAAGAACGACAGGACGCCGCCCCGGCCGTGCAGCCCCGCGTGAATCCTGCCCCGGCGCATGCCGATCGCCTCGGCGCTGTCCTCCACGACGGTGAGGCCGTGCCGCCGGGCGACGGCGTCGACGGCTGCCATGTCGGCCATGGTGTGGAACAGATGCACCGGCATCACGAACCGGCTGCGGGGAGTGACGGCGGCGTCGAGCGCCTCGGGGTCCATCGCGTACGTGTGCGGGTCGATGTCCACGAACTGCGGGCGCCCGCCCGCGAGGACGACGGCCGAGGCGGTGGCGAAGAACGAGTACGCCGGCACCAGGACCCCGTCACCGGGCCGCAGTCCGCAGGCGCGCAGCAGCAGCACCAGGGCGTCGGTACCGCTGTTGACGCCGATCACATGGCGCGCCCCGGTGTAGCGGGCGAGTTCCGTCTCGAGTTGCCCGACCTGTTTCCCATGGCTGAATTTGCCGCTGTCGAAAACGTCGCCCAACGCTTTTTCGATGGACGGCCACAATTGTTCGAAAGTGGCGGCCTGGGAGAAGAAGGGAATCGATTCGGCCGTTCCCGGAAGGGTCGGTACCGCGCCCCCGGCCGGTGCCCGGAGCTGTCCACTGGAAGGCAAACTCTCACCCGTCCCGTCGTTTCTGTGGAACGGCCACGCTAGTCGGATCTTCCCGCAGACGGAGAAAGGAAAGGATCATCTTCACACTTTGTGGGTAACGAGGTTCCGGATCGCTTGACCCTTTCCTCTTCGGACGACAATAGTCGGGCGGCGCACCGGAGTTGTGCGCCATGCCGACGCCATGCCCGACGAACCGCGTGTCCCGCGAAAGACGTTCGCTTTTCTCTTCCCTTCTCCCAGGAGGTCTGGTGCTGAAGCCCCTCGTGGTCGGGCTCGGCCGCTCCGGATCCGGACTGCATCTGAAGACCCTCGCCCGGCTGGCCCGGCGCACCGCGGCCACCGGCGATCCGCTCGTCGCCCTGCCCGTGGTCGGCTGCGACCCGCGCGCCGAGGCACGGGGGGATGCGGGCGCGCCCGGTGAACTCACGGCCGTCGGCACACTGGACGAGGCCCTGGCCCGGGTGGACCCCGCCACCACGGTGGCCCATGTGTGCACACCGCCCGGGATGCGGTACGACGTGATCGCGCGGCTCGCCGGGCACGGGGTCCGCCGGCTGATCGTGGAGAAGCCCCTCGCCGCGTCCGAGGACGAACTCGACGCCCTGGTGCGGCTGCGCGAGCGGGCGGACCTCGACGTGGTGGTCGTCTCGCACTGGACCGGCTCCCGGCTCACGGCCCGGCTGCGCCGGCTGGTCCGCGACGAGCCGCTCGGTCCGCTCCGCCGTATCACCGTGGACCAGCACAAGCCCCGCTTCCTGCGGTCGCTGACCACCGACGGGCACCCGAGCGCGCTGGACGTGGAGGTCCCCCATGCGCTGGCGCTCGTCCTGGACCTGGCAGGTCCGGCCGAACTCCGGGCGGCGCACTGCTGGGACCTGCGCTGCGAGGACCGGGTGCTGCCCCGTCTCGGCGGCGCGCACCTCGAACTGGCGCACCCGTCGGGGGTGACGACCCTGCTGCGCTCCGATCTCGGCGCGGCGGTCCGACAGCGCAGTGTGGTCTGCGCGTTCGAGGGCGGGACGGCCACCGCGCACTTCCCGCTGAGCGAGGACGACGACCATGCCCAGCTCATCGTCCAGCGCGCGGACGCGGAGGTTGAGCACCACGTCTTCCGTGACGACGCCCTGACCGACTTCCTGGAGGGCGCCTACCGGGGCTTCGCCTCGGGAACGGCCGGTGCGATGAGCTTCGCGCTCGCGTGTGCGACGGCGCGGCTGCTGTGTGCGGCGCGTGCCGGCTGTGCCGTCGGGGCGCGGCCCGGTGACATGGTGCGGCTCGGTGACGTGGCGCCGCCCGGTGCCGTGGCGCCGGCCTCCCCACCGCATGCCGTGGCACCGCCCTCCCCGTCGCCGGCCGGGGTTCCGCAGGCCCGTGCCGGGAGCCGCTGACATGCGTCCGGGGCACCTCGCCACCCCCGGCTTCGGGCCGCTGGCCGGAATCGGGGACGAGGCCGCGCCCGACCTGGACGGTCAACTGGCCGCGCTACGGCGCCTGGGCTGGACCTCCGTCGAGCTGCGCAACGTCGACGGCACCGCGCTCGCCGACCTCTCCCCCGCCGCCTTCGAGACGCTCTCCCGGCGCCTCGCGGACGACGGGGTCACCGTGCTCGGCGTGGCGTCCCGGATCGGGAACTGGTCGCGTCCGGTCACCGGCGGCATCGGCCCGGACCTCGCCGAACTCGATGTGCTGGCCGAGCGGTGCGCCGCCCTCGGCTGCCGGCTGGTGCGGATCATGTCGTACCCGAACGACGGCCTGCCGGAGCGGGAATGGGCCGATCGCGCGCTGGCCCGCACGGCCGTCCTCGCGGACCGTGCAGCGCGCGCGGGCCTGGTGCTGGTGCACGAGAACTGCGCGGGCTGGGCCGGGGACCGGGCCGACCGGGCGCTGCGCCTGCTGCGCGCGGTCGGCAGCCCCGCGCTGCGCCTGCTGTTCGACACCGGCAACGGCGTCCCCTACGGGTACGACGCCCCGGCCATGCTGCGCGACCTCGCGCCGTACGTCGAGCACGTGCACATCAAGGACGCCGTACGCCTGCCGGACGGCTCCACCGCCTACACGCTCCCCGGCGAGGGCGCCGCCGGGGTCGCCGAGTGTCTGCGAATCCTGACCGCGCACGGCTACCGCGGGGGCCTCTCCCTCGAACCGCACCTCGCCGTGCGTCCGCACGAGGGGCTGGCACGGGCCGGTGCGGACGCCGCCGATCTCTTCGTGCGGGCCGGGCGGGCGCTGGTCGCGCTGCTCGAGGACCTCGCGGACGGCCCCGCGTGAGCGACCTGTTCACCGGCCGGTACCGCGACCTGCTGCTCGATCTGCTGCGCCTGCCGAGCGTCAACCCGCTGGAGACCGGCCCGGACGACCCGCCGTCCCTGCTGCCGCGCGTCCTGGAGCGATACGCGCAGTCCGCGGCGGCGGCCGGGTTCCGTACGGTACGGCTCGCCGCGCCCGCCGCCAACTGCCTGGACCGGCCCGGCGTACCGGCCACGGTGCGCGCCGCCGCCCGGGATCCGCGCTTCCTCCAGGACCAGCCCAGTCTGCTGCTGCGGCTGGGGCCCGAACGCGCCCGTGCGGACACGGTGATGTTCAACGTGCACCTGGACACCGTCGCCGGGCACACCCCGCCGGGCTTCGACGGCACCCGGTTCACCGGGCGGGGCGCGGTCGACGCCAAGGGCCCCGCGGTCGCCCTGCTCGCGGGGCTGGCGGCAGCCGCCGGGCATCCGGCGGTCGGGCGGGACGTCACCGTGCTGGTCCAGGCCGTCGCCGGGGAGGAGGGCGGCGCGCTGGGCACCTACGGCACCCGGCCGCTGATGGAGGCCGGGTTCCACGGGCGGCTGAATGTGTTCTGCGAGCCGACCGGGCTGCGCGCGCTGCCCCGGGCGACCGCCGCCATGACCGCGCGGATCACCGTGGCGGGCGAGGACGCGGTGGACGACCACCCGGACGCCGGGCACAACGCGACCGTGCTGCTCGGCTTCCTCGCCCAGCATCTCGCCGCCCGCCTGGACGGGGCCGTGCCCGGTGCCCGGGTGTGCGTGGCCGGGCTGCACACCGGCCACACCCACAACCGCGTCCACGGCACCGGCACGCTGCTGCTGAACCTGTCGTACCGCGCCACCGCCGACGGCGACCGCCTGAAGTCGGCGGTCACCCGGCATCTGGCCGAGGGCCTCGACCGATTCGCCGAACTGTTCGGCGCGGGGCGGGAGTTCGCCCGTACGGCGCGGGACGCGGCCCGTGTCACCCGGCTCGGCTGGGACAAGCGGGGGCTGCCCGCGCTGGACAACCACGACCCCTGGGCGGAGGCGCTCCTGGCCCGGGCGGGTGCCCGGCCGCCGGCCGACGACCCCGGTTTCACCTGCGACGCCGTCTGGGCGGCGGGCCTGGCGGACGCGTTCACCGTGGTGCTGGGCCCCGGTGACCTCGCCGCCAACCGCGCCCACGCGCCGGGCGAGTTCGTGGATCTCGCCGACCTGGAGGAGTTCGCCCGGGTGGTCCACCGGCTCGTCACGTCCTTCGCGGACGGGGCGCGGCCCTCGGTGGAGCGAGCCGCGCACCTGACCGCCGGTGTGCCCAGACCCGCCCCATGACCCGACCCGTAGAAGAACCGACCCCATCCCCTAAGGAATCCGGATGACGGCACCCCCCGCCCACCGAGCGGTGGCCGAGCGCACCCCTGTCCTGGTCGACCACGCCGAGCTGCGCACCGCGCTCACCGGCCTGTTCGCCGGCCACGGCATCCCGGCCGCGCGGGCCCGGCTCGCCGCGGACGCGCTCTGCCACGGCGATCTGACCGGGCTCGACTCCCACGGTGTGTTCAACCTCGGCCGCCTCTACCTGCCGTTGCTCACCACCGGCCGCTGCGATCCCCGTGCCGAACCGGAGACCGTCACGGACCTGGGCGCCTGCGCGGTCGTGGACGCGCGGCGGGCGCTCGGCCTGTGGGCGGCCGCGGAGGCCATGGACGACGCCGTGGCACGGGCCGCCCGGCACGGGATCGGCCTGGTGTCGGTCCGTGGCGCTACCCATTTCGGGTGCGCCGGTTTCCACGCCGCGCGCGCCGCGCACGCCGGGATGATCGGCGTGGTCGCGAGCAACTGCGGCGGCCAGCGCATCGCACGGCCCCCGGGCGGCGCGCTCGCGATGCTCGGCACCAACCCGCTCAGCGTCGCCGCGCCCGCCCTCGACGGGCATCCGTTCCTGCTGGACATGAGCACCACGGTCGCCCCCACCGGAAAGGTGCGGGTCGCCGCCCGGCGCGGCGAGCCGGTGCCCGCGGGCTGGCTGGAGGACGCGGCGGGCGAGCCGGTGACCGACCCGGCCGCCTTCGACCGCGGCGAGGCGTTCCTGCGCTGGCTGGGCGGGAGCGCGCGGACCGGTGTGCACAAGGGCTTCGGGCTCGGCCTCGCCGTGGAGTTGCTGGCCGCCGTGGTCTCCGGTGCGGCCGTGGGGCCCGCGCCCGCGGCACTGGCGGGGGACGGCCGGCCGCACGGCAGCGACGACGACATCGGCTTCTTCCTGCTGGCCATCGCCCCGCAGGTGCTGCGCCCCGACGCGGATGTGGCGGGCGCGACCCGGTCCCTGTTCGGTGCGCTCACCGACTGCCCGCCGGTGCGCGACGGCGAGCCGGTGCGTTATCCGGGCTGGTGGGAGGCGGAACTCGCGGCCGGGCGCCGCCGCGACGGCATCCCGCTGCCGCCGCACCTGTACGAGGAGCTGACCGCGCTCGGGCTGTTCGGGGGCCCTCGGTGAACCGGCCGCTGCGCCTCGGGGTCGTCGGCCTCGGCGCCATCTCGCCCTACTATCTGGCCGCCGCCGAACGGCTCCCCGCCTGGGAGCTGACCGCCGTGTGCGACGCCCGCGCGCAGACCCTCGAGGCGTACGCCGGTCCGGCGGCGCGGTTCGCCGACCACCGGGTGCTGCTGGCCGAGGCCCGGCCGGACGCCCTGGTCGTGGCCGTCCCGAACGATGTCCATCTGCCCGTGTGCCGGGACGCGTTGAGCGCCGGTGTCCCGGTGTGCGTGGAGAAGCCGCTGGCCCTGACCGCGGCCGAGGGACGCGTGCTGGTGGAGCTGGCGCGCCGCGGCGGGGTCCCGCTGATGACTGCCTTCCACCGCCGCTACAACACGGCCGTGCGCGATCTGGCGCGCCGGGTCGCGGGCCGGGAGATCCACTCGGTCCGGGTGCGGTACCTGGAGCGCATCGAGGAGCATCTCGGCGGCGAGGAATGGTACTTGGACCCCGCTCGCTGCGGCGGCGGCTGTCTGGCCGACAACGGTCCCAACGCCCTGGACGTGGTACGGCTGCTGCTCGGCGACCTCACCGTCACCGGGTGCGCGATCGAGCGCGACGGGCAGGGCATCGACCGCCGGGCGGTGATCCGCGTACGCGGCCGTACCGGGGCGATGGCATCGGTCGAGCTGGACTGGTCGTACCCGGGTGAACTCAAGGACATCGAGGTGGACTTGGCCGACGGGGAGGTGCTGAGCGCCGACATGCTGGCCGGGCACCCGGCCTTCAAGGGGTCGCTCTGGCACGAGTACGAGGCGGTCCTCGGCGAGTTCGCGGAGCTCGTGGACGGGCGCACCGCGGCCGGTCCGGGTGCGCACGGGGGGCTGCACGCCCTGGAGTTGGTGGAGGCGGCGTACGGCTGCGCCCTGCCCGCCGGGCAGGGGGTGGTCCGGTGAACCCGGCGGAGGACGGTCCGAAGCGCGTGGTGCGCGGCACCCTGGTGAAGGTGCTGGTGCACCGGCGTACGGACCGGGGTATGCGGGTGGAGGAGCACGCGGCGCGCTGTGTACGACGCGGTGAGGTGCACGAGTTGGTCACCACCGACCAGTGGGAGCCGTACCCCGGCGCCCGGATCGACCGGGTGGGGTTCCTGGGCTTCGTGGAGCTGGGCTGCGGCGGGGTGATCGACCGGGGCGACCTGGTGTGTGTCGGGGACACGGTGGTCGGCACGGTGCTCGGCTTCGACGCCTGCCATCTGCCGAACCACTACAACATCCTGATCCATGCCGGGCGTTCGGTCAGCGGGCGTGACCTGGAGCTGCTGCCGGAGCAGGCCGTGACCTTCACCCAGGGCGGGCCCGTAAGGGCCGGTGCCCGCGTGCGGGAGCGGGCCGGGACGGCGGACGGCGCGCCACACGGAGCCTGAGGCGCACGCGTGGGCCCCTGTACCCGTGGCCGGGTGCGGGGGCCCACGTGCGACCGGACCCGTAGGGGTCTGGCCTGTCACCGGTGTCGTCGCGCACGGGGTGGCGCCGGCCGCTGAGCCCGGCGGCGCCACCCCGTGTCACCGGAGGAGGTCCGGCGGGTCAGCCGAGCAGCTCGACCTCGAGCCGGCCGAAGTGGAAGTCGCGTACGACCTCCAGGAGTTCGTCCTCGGACAGCCGCCCGTCGCCGTTGGTGTCGACCTTCTGGAACGCCAGTCCGGCATCGGACACCGGCACGCCGACGCCGGACAGCCACGCCTGGAACTCACGGGCGTCGATCTGGCCGTCGTGGTCCTCGTCGCACAGGCGGATGAGCGCCTTCACGATCGGCGACAGGGCGCGGTTGAAGCTGGCCTCGCCCTCCTTGAACAGCATGTCCCCGGTGGCGTCGAGGAACTGCTGGCGGCTGATGACGCCGCCGGCCTCGACACCGGCCTTCTCGGCGAGGTACTCGTACAGACCCGTGAACGCGCTGTGCAGTTCCTGGACCTCCGGCGAGTCCGCGTCCTTGCCCAGGTTCTGGGCGATGCGTCCGGCCTCGCTCTGGAAGTCGGCGGCGTCGAGGACCCCGTTGCCGTCGGTGTCCCACTTGTCGAAACGCTTCACCAGACGCGCGTTGGCGGCAGCGGTGCTCATGGGTTTCTCCTTGCTTTTGATGGTGTTACGGCGGTACTGAACTGCGGCAGCCCGGGCAGGGCCGCGTCCACGCACGGCGGTGCCGGTGCGCGGGTTCTGGGGGCCGGTCGGGGACCGGCCGGAGGGGAGCCGGACGGAGCCGGCGAGGATGAGAGGTCAGGTCAGAGAAGGGTGACTCTGCGGCCCACGGCCTTGCCGCGGGTGTCCAGCAGGGCGCAGCGGGCCTGGCCCAGCGTCTCTCTCGCGTAACAGGCGTGGTCCTGGAGCAGGATGGCCACGTCCACCCGGTCCAGGGCGTCCCGCAGGTTCTCGGCGCGGGGCAGCGGTGTGCCGCCGACGGTGAACTCGGGGACGTAGGGGTCGTGGTACGACACCTCGACGCCGGCGGCGAGCAGTCCCGTGGCCACCTGGCGTGCCGGTGTCTCGCGGATGTCCGCCACATCGGGCTTGTAGGTGACGCCGAGCAGCAGGGCTCTCGCCCCTCGGGGCGTCCCGCGGTCTCGGTGAGAATGGTCAGCGCGCGGTCCACGACGTGGTCCGGCATGCGGCTCAGTACGTCCTGGGCGGCGGCGAGAGTGCGGAAGGCGAAGCCCTGGGACTCCGCGCGGGCGGCGAGATAGCGGGGGTCGACGGGGATGCAGTGGCCGCCGACACCGGGTCCGGGGCTGAACGGCGCGAAGCCGAACGGCTTGGACGCCGCGCAGTGCAGGACGTCCCAGATGTCGATGCCCGTCTCATGGCAGAACAGGGCCACCTCGTCGACCAGGGCGATGTTGACGTAGCGGTAGGTGTTCTCCAGGAGCTTGGCCATCTCCGCCTCGCGGGTGCCCCGGGCGACGACGAGCTGGTCCACGAACCGGGAGTAGAACGCCACGGCGTGTTTGGCGCACAGCGCGGTGCGGCCGCTCACGATCTTCGGGGTGTTGCGGACGTCCCAGGTCGGGTTGCCGGGATCGATGCGCTGCGGGGAGTACGCGAGGTGGAAGTCCTCGCCGGCCCGCAGTCCGCTGCCGCGCTCCAGCAGCGGTCGTACGACGTCCTCGGTGGTGCCCGGGTAGCTGGTGGACTCCAGGACGACGAGGGTGCCGGGGTGCAGCCGGGCGGCGACGGCCGCGGTCGCGTCCTCGACGGCGGAGAGGTCGGGCAGGCCCTTGTCCGTGAGTCCGGTGGGGACGCAGATCACCACGGTCTGCGCGCCTTCCAGGACCGCGGGGTCGTCCGTGGCGTGGAAGCCCGCGCGGAGCATGGCCGCGACATCGGCGTCGTCGACTCCGCCGACGTGCGAGCGGCCCTCGGCGAGGCCGTCCACCACGGGGCGGGACACGTCGTATCCCGCGGTCGCCAGGCCGGCCGAGACCGCGGCTCGGGAGAGCGGCAGCCCGACGTGCCCCAGCCCCATGACGACGAGTTCGGCGGCCATGTGTGCAGGTTCTCCAAGGTGTGGAAGCGGGTGTGGCGCAGAGGGACGGCCGCGGCTCAGACGCGGAGGCCGCCGCCGGCGGGTGCCGGGTGTCCGCGGTGGAGTTCCCGGCGCCCGTAGGAGACGTGGTGTGCGGGCCGGAGCGTCGGTTCCGTCCTGCGCACCACGACGTCGCCCTCGTCCGCCGCGGGGGCGGTGCCGGTGGAGGCGCTTGCCGCGGGCGGTGCTGCACCGGCCGCGGCGAGCGGGGCGATACGGGTACGGGGCATGTATTGCTCCAGTTCGTCTGCGTCGTTGAGTGGATTATTTTCTGCCGGAACACCGGATAAGCGCGGGAGCTCCCCCAAGCACCTGAACCGGCGATACGGTCAAGCGGAGTTGACGCGGGATCCGGCCAGACACCCTCTGGCGTGCGCCAACTTCCCTTATTCCGCCGGGGAGTCGGTCCCCCGAAAACGACGATGACCGCCGTCCCTGCCGGGCGGCGGTCATGTGCGTGGCGGTCCCGCTCGGGTCGGGACCGGGGGCCTCAGTGCTGGACCGGCGGGCAGTAGCCGGTGTCCTCGCCGATGGAGTTGATCTCGGCGTTGGAGCGGGGGTCGCCCGCGTAGTCGATCTGGTTGGTGCAGCTGACACCGGGCTTCTTCGGGGTGCCGGCGGGCTTGGTGCCCTTCTCCGGGGCGGGGCAGTGGCCGGTCTGCTCGCCGATGCTGTTGATCTCCGCGTTCGACCGCGGGTCGCCCGCGTAGTCGATCTGGTTGGTGCAGCTCACCCCGGACTTCTTGGGGGTACCGGCGGGCTTGGTGCCCTTCTCCGGGGCGGACTTCTTCGGGGTGCCGGCCGGCGTGGTGCGGGTCGCGCCCTGGCCGGATGCCGAGCCCTGGCCGGACGCGGAGGCGGCGGAGCCGGGCCGCGTGGAGCTGGTGGCGGTGGACGACGCGGCCGAGGAGGGCGAGGCGCCGTCGGAGCCGCTGCCGCCGCAGGCCGTGAGCGACAGGCCGAGCGCGACACCGGCGACGGCGAACATCGAGATCTTCTGGACGCGCATCAGTTCCCCCTGAGGACGGGCCCCGCTCCCGGTGAGCGGGCCTTGCGCCTATCGAGACAGAGGCGCCGTCTCCCCGGTTGCCCGGCACCCGACCCTGAGACATTTCTGTGACACTCGTGGCCATTACACATATCAACGGGCCGCACCCGGGACGGAGAAGAGAGACCGTCAGCCTCTCGTCAGCGGTCCGTCAGTGCCGCCTGGCAGTCTCTTCCCTGTGAACGGCGAGGGGGCACCGCCCCGGAGCCGGGAACGAGGAGAGGTGCCCGGAGTGGCTTATCGGGGACCAGTTGAGCACGCCTCAAGGTCGGACCCCCAGGGGTCCACGCAGGTTCAAATCCTGCCCTCTCCGCCACGAACCGGCGGCCCCGCGCTCCCGGTCCTCCCCCTGGAGCGCGTCGCGCCGGTCCTCGCCGCCGCCGCAAGGAGTCCCCATGTCACGACGCCTCCCCGGGACGGCCCTCATGGCCTTCCTGCTGTGCGCGGGTACCCTCGGCTCCGCTCCCCCGGCCCCGGCCGCTCCCGCGCACTCCCCCGCCCACCCGGCCGCATCCGGCACGGGAACCTCGTACTACGTCGATCCGGACGGCAGCGACACCGCGGACGGCCTCACCCCGGCGACGGCGTGGCGCAGCCTGTCCAGGGTCGACGCGCAGAGCTTGCTCCCCGGGGACACCGTGCGGTTCAAGGCGGGCGGCCGCTGGGCCGGGCAGCTCAGTCCGAAGGGCTCGGGCACCGCGGCCGACCCCGTCGTCCTGACCTCCTACGGCAGCGGCGCGAAACCCCTGATCGACGGCGGCGGGGCGGTGGACGCCGCGATCAAAATCAGCGACGAGCACGACATCGTCGTGGACGGCTTCGAGGTCACCAACTCCGGCGCCGGTACGACCCCCCGGACCGGCATCGGGGTGGTCGCCACCGACCGGGGCGCCGTCACGGGGGTCGTCGTACGCGACAACCGGGTGCACGCGGTCCAGGGCGCGGCGTCGGGCGGCCAGGCGTCCAACCCCTCCGCCGGCGGGATCATCGTCAGCGCCCGGGGGAAGCGGACACCCACGTACTACGAGAACCTGACGATCGCGGACAACGAGGTCTACGACACCCGGGCCTACGGCATCGTCACCTGGTCGCAGTGGATGCGGCGGGAGGGCTGGGACTCCCTCTGGCCCGACCTCATGGGAGTCCCCGCCGGTGACTTCCGGCCGTGGACGCCGAGCACCGGGGTGGTCGTACGGGGCAACTCCGTGCACGACGTCTCGGCGGGCGGCATCACGGTCATGCAGGCGCGCGGCGCCCTGATCGAGCACAACCGGGTGGCGCGGGCCGCGCAGAACCACGGCAATGTCGGCATCTGGTGGGCCGGGGCGGACGACACGGTGGTGCGGTTCAACGAGGTGTCGGGCACGAAGTACTGGGGGCTCTCCAGCGACGGCACCGCCTTCGACGCCGACGCCTCCGTGCACCGCAGCCTGGTGCAGTACAACTTCAGCCACGACAACGAGGGCGGCTTCTTCATCGCGGTGTCGACCGGGAGCGCCCCGGCCGAGGCGACGGTGCGCTACAACGTCAGCCAGGGCGACGCCAATCAGGTGTTCGCGCTGTCGACCAATGCCAGGAACATCGACGTCTACAACAACACCGTCTGGGTGCCGTTGACGCCGTTCATCGCGGACCACCCGGACCGGGCGTCGTTCAGCCTCGTCAAGGTGTGGAGCGGCACGGTCCGGGACGTCAGGTTCCGCAACAACGTCATCTACGACGGCGCCCGGCTGCCGTACGACGACGCGGGTGTCGTCGCCTACGACCGCAACCTCTACCAGGACGGCCCGGTCCCCCCGGCGGACAAGGCGGCGCTCACCGGCGACGCCCGGCTGACCGCACCGGGCGCGGCCGCTTCGCTGGACGACCTCGGCGGATACCTGCCGACGGCCGGCTCGCCCGTTCTCGCACGGGGTCTGGACATCGCCCACGACGGCGGCCGTGACGCGGTGGGTACGGCGCTGCCCGCCGGGATGCCCGACCTCGGCGGCCTCCAGCGCACCGCGGGCACGGGTCTCGACGAGGCCGCCCCGACGGCCGCCACGAGCTTCGGCGACGGTCAGTCGACGTCCCCCGTCGCCCTCACCGACGGTTCGGATCAAGCCACTTGGGCCAGCCCCGACACCGGCGTCACCTATCCGGGAACCCTCACCCTGACCTTCCCGAGCCCGCGCGAGGTGTCGGAGGTCGTCCTGGCCACGCACTACGGCCAGGGGCAGGGCGTCACCAGGCTCGACGTCCAGACCTGGGACGGCACCGCGTGGACGACCCGGTCGGCCGACGCCACGATCGGCTGGGCGGCCAACAGCGGGCAGGTCGAACTCGCCGCCCTGCGCCTGCCGGCCGCGGTCGCCACCACCGGCGTCCGCCTGGTGGTGAAGGCCGCGAACCATACCTGGGGCAATCTCTCCGTCAACGAGCTCTCGACCCGCTGACCACCCCGGCACCCCGAAACGGCATCCCGGTCGGGCGCGACGGCCTTTACTCGTACCGGTACTTCAGCGCATCCGCCTCGGCCCGCTCGATGTCGGCGATCGTCAGTTCCGGCATCCGCATCTGGGCCAGAGTCACCTCGGCCGAGGTCGGCTGGGCGTCCGCCGCCAGCCACTGCTCCGGCTTCCAGGCGCCGCTGCGCAGCAACGACTTGGGGCAGTGCGGGTAGACCTCCTCGATCCCCACCACCAGCGCGCTGGCCGGCGGCTTGCCCACCGCGGTCAGCTGGGACAGCAGGTCGGGGCGGGTGGAGACGCAGGCCCGGCCGTTGACGCGGAGCGTCGTGGTGCGGCCCGGGACGACGAACAGCAGCCCGGCCCGGCCGGTGGCGATGACGTTGCGCAGGGTGTCCAGGCGCTTGTTGCCGGTCGCGTCCGGTATCGCCACCGTCCGCGCGTCCAGGACGGAGACGAACCCGGCGGGACCGCCGCGCGGGGAGACGTCGCAGTTGCCCTCGGCGTCCGCGCTGGCGACCAGCACCAGCGACGAGCAGCCGATCAAACGGCTTGTCTGGTCCGTGAGTTCGGTCATCTGCTTGCGCACGGCGGCGGCGCCGGGGAGCGCGTAGACCCGGCGCAGCGCCTCCTGGTCGGTCACGGCGTCGAGTCGGAGCGAGTCGAATGCGGTGCTGGCAAGAACGGTCGTCATGATCCCGACCCTAGTAGCCGGTCGTCGCGGCTGGCTCAAACCCATCGGAGATATCGGTGGTTCAAGGGCCGTCGGGTTCAACTTGGTCTGCACACGTAGTGATCAACAAGGAGTGCTATGACCACCGCGTCGACCTCTGACGCCGAGCTCGTACGTCAACTCGACTCTCTCGCACAGTACTTCCGGCCCCTGGAGGTCCCGGAACCCGGAGAGCTGCCACGGGTACAGGAGTTGTGCGACCTCTCCGACCCCTTTCGCGCCGATGCGGCCGCCGACGAGCTGTTCGTCGCGGCCATGCGCGAGATCAACGCCTGGCACACCCTGCGCAACCCCCTGTACGGGGCACTGTGGAAGGAGGCGGGGGCGCCGGATATGGACAGCGTGGGGCAGGTCGCCGAACTGCCCTACATACATGTGAACTTGTTCAAGAGACACGCTTTGAGCTCGATCGCGGACGATGCCGTGGCGCTGCGGCTGACGTCGTCGGGGACGGGGGGTGAGAAGACGGAGATCGGGTTCGACGCGTGGTCCATCGGGACCGCGCAGCGGATGGACGCCTGGACGATGAAGGCGCTCGGGCTGATCGACGTGGAGCGGCCCGCCAACTATCTCGTCCTCGGGTACGAGCCGGACCCCCGGCTCACCATGGGCGCCGCGCACGGCCTGAACGAGCTGTGCGACTTCGCGCCCGTCGCCTCCGTCCGGCACGCGCTGCGCAACACCGGTGACGGGCACGAGTTCGACCCCATGGGCTGCGTCGACACCCTGCTGGAGTTCGCGAAGCGCGCGGAGCCGGTGCGGATCGTCGGGTTCCCCGCGCTGCTGCACACCGTGCTGGAGCGGATGGGGACGATGGGGGTTCCGCCCCTGCGGCTTCCCGAGGGTTCCCTGGTGCTGACCGGTGGCGGCTGGAAGAGCCATGCCGACCGGGCCATCGGGCGCACGGAGTTCCGGGCGGGCATCGAACGGCAGCTCGGTATCCCGGATGAGCGGATCCGGGACTGCTACGGCTCGGTCGAGCACTGCGTCCCGTACATCGAGTGCGCGGCGCATCACTTCCATGTGCCGGTGTGGGCGCGCTGCGTCGTGCGGGACGTACGCACCCTGGAGCCGGTGGGGTACGGCGATGTGGGCTATCTCCAGTTCGTGTCGCCGTTCATCACGGCGCTGCCCGCGCACAGCGTGCTGATGGCCGATCTCGGCACCCTGCGTCCGCCGGGCGACTGCGGGATCGCCACGCCGTGGTTCGAGGTCCTCGGGCGCGCGGGTGTGCGCCGCAACCGTACGTGCGCCGTCGCCGCGGCGGAGCTCATGGAGGTTCGATGACGACCGTCGCGCAGACCGTGACCACCCCCTACTACTGGCAGGGGGAATGGGTCGACGCGGAGGAGGCCGGGCGCCGGCTCGGCCGGCTCGGCTCCCTCCTTCCCGCCCTGTCCGGGCCGCTGGACACCGAGCATGTCCTGGGCGCGTGCGCGCGGTTCGCCGAGGTGCTCACCGACCGGGACGGCGCGCCGTACCAGCGGCTGTTCGCCGATCTGACCGATCCCGGGACGACGGCGCTCGACGCCGGCGACGCGGAAGCCGCCCTCGCGGGGCTCGCCTCGGCCCTCGGCCGTGAGCCGCTGACCGCCCAGCTGACGGCGGAGCTCGGCGGCACGGCTCCGTACCGGCCCGTCGCGGCGGAGTTCGCGGACGGTGCGGCCGAACTGTGGCAGCCGGTGGGCACGTTGGTGCACATCGCGCCGCGCAATGTGGCCGTCGCGGGCGTGCTCAGCGCCGTCGAGGGTCTTCTCGCGGGCAATGTCAACGTTGTCAAGACCAGTGGCGGGGAGAGCCTGTTCACCCAGCACGCGCTGGCGGCGCTCGCCGACGCCGATCCGTCGGGCCAGGTGCGCGAGCGGCTGGTGGTGCTGCGGTTCTCCTCCAGGGACACGGACTGGCTGCGCCAGCTGTGCCGCCCCGCCGACGCGGTGGCGGTCTGGGGGACCGAGGAGGCGGTCGAGGGGGTGGCGCGGTTCCTGCCGTCCGGCTGCCGGCTGGTCGACTGGGGGCCGAAGATCTCCCTCGCCTACCTCGACCGCACGGGCGAGCGCCGGGACGGGGCGGCGCTGCGGGCGCTGGCCCGGGACATCCTCCGCAACGGCCAGCGCACCTGCACGAGCCCCCAGGTCGTCTACGTCGACACGGACGACACGGAGGTGCTGTTCACCGAGGCCCGTGCCCTCGCGGACGCGCTGGCCGCCGAGGCGGACGGGTTCCCCGAGTTCCCGAGGGACACGGCCGAGCAGGCGGAGGTCACGAACGTCGTCACGGTCGCGCGTCTGGAGGAACACCTGGGCCTCACCCGGACGTTCAGCGGGCCCGGCGGGCGCTGGCACGTCCTCGCGGACAAGCGCCCCGGCCTCACCGCCTCTCCCCTGTTCGGGACCGTCTGGGTCAAGCCCCTCCCGCGCGAGGACATCGTGCGCGTCCTGCACCCGATGCGCCGCTACCTCCAGACCGTGGGCCTGCACGCCTCGGCCGACCAGGCAGTCCCCCTCGCCGGCGAGTTCTTCCGCGCCGGCGCCCTGCGCGTCACCGCACCGGGCGCCATGCTGGACAGCTACCCGGGCGAACCGCATGACGGCCAGCTGGCGCTCCAGCGGTACAGCCGCAGGGTCAGCATCGCGATCGCGGGAGCCTTGGAGATCACCGGGGGCGCCGAGCGCTGACCTGGGGGATCAACGATCGGACGACCAGCCGGAGACGATCGTCGACCGCACGCGTCCGGCCGTAGCACGATCACGCCGCGGGGGCGGCGGTCACGGAGGTGCCGCCGCCCCTGCCGCTCCGTCCATCGAGGAGCAGGCGGCGTGGCCGGCCCGTCCCCGGGCGCGTGATCTGGGCATCGTCATCGGGAGTTCACCCCGGGCCGCTCGACGCGATCACCGATGTGCCCGGCGTCCGGGTCGGGCACACCACCATCCGCCGCCTTGCCGAGGTACACAGGGTGACCGCCGTCGTACCGGACCCGATCGGCCCCCACGCGCCGCTGCCCGCCCCGCCGCCGGACCGGCTCCCGGACGTCCTCGCGGCGCGTCATCCGTCCTGAGGTTCCGCGTCCTCGGGTGTCGTGGGTGCGCCGTCGGCGGCCAGGACCGGTCGGCCGTGTTCCTGCGGCCAGCCGGGGCGCCACCGGGCGGCCCATTCGGCGAAGTCCTCTCGCAGATAACGCCGTTCCACGGGCTTCAGCCGGAGCTGGGGCCGGTCGTCGGCCCACCAGACCTCGAACTCCGACTCGGTGCCCGCCGTGGGCCACCGCTCGGCGTCCTGTGGCAGCAGAATCCCGTCGACGAACCCGCCGACGACGAGTCCGACGTCCACGAAGACCCCGATCACGCCCGGCCGCGGCACGAGGACCACCCGCCCGGACAGGCGCTGCCCGAAACACAGTCGGCGGCGCTCCCGCGCCCACTCCTCCGTGCTCACCATCCGGTCATTCTCCCGGCACCGGCGCGCACGGCTCCGCCCCCCTCACGCCTTGCCGAAGAGTCTGCGCTCCAACAGCACGGTCAGCTTCGGCGACAGGCGTGGGAAGAGCCGGACGAGCAGGTCGGCGGCCTGGGCGTCACGGCCCACCATGATGCGCGGCCGACCGGCCTCCACTCCGTCGACGATGATCGTGGCGGCCCGCCCGGCGGGCATCTTCAGGAGCTTCTCGTTGTAGGTGCGGGCGCGGGCCAGCTGCCGGGCGGGGATCTCGATGCCCTGGCCGCGGGCCGCGTCGAGGGCCGCGGTGGCGATGTTGGTCCGGACGCCGCCGGGGTGGACGACGCTGACCCGCACCGGATGGCGCCCCGCGAGCATCTCCGTGCGCAGCGTCTCGGTGAACCCGCGCACCCCGAACTTGGCGGCGCAGTAGGCGCCGAGCGTGGGCTGGGCCATGATCCCGTTGAGGCTGGAGATGTTGACCACGTGCCCGTCGCCCGAGGCGATCAGATGGGGCAGGAACGCCTTGGTGCCGTGGACGACCCCGAAGAGGTTGACCGCGATCGTACGGTCGTAGACGCTCCAGTCGGTTTCGAGGACGGTGCCGCCGCCCCCGCCGATACCGGCGTTGTTGTACACCTGGTGCACGGTCCCGAAGTGCTCGGCGACGGTCGTGGCGTAGCTCTCGACGGCCGCGCGGTCGCTGACGTCGAGCCGCGCGGTGTGCGCCTCGGCGCCGAGGGACTCGACCTGGGCGGCGGTCTCGGCGAGGCCGGCCTCGTGGACGTCGCTGAGGGCGAGCCGGGCGCCGCGGCGGGCGAGTTCGGCCGCGAGGCCCCGGCCGATGCCGGAGCCGGCGCCGGTGACGACGGCGACCTTGCCGGTGACGGTGCTCATGCGGCTTCCTCTGTCCGGGTACGGGTGACGGCGGCGCCATGGGTGCGGGCGAGGTCAGTGGTCAGGCCGACGAGGCGGTCGAGGACGCCGGGGGCGAGATGGTGGCCCATGCCGGTGATCTCCACGTGCCGGGCGCCGGGCACGGCGGCGGCGGTGGCGCGGCCGCCGCTCGGATGCACCATGGGGTCCCGGGTGCCGTGGACGACCACGGTGGGGGCGGTGATCCGGCGCAGTTCGGCGGTGCGGTCGCCGGACGCCTGGATGGCGCCGATCTGGCGGGCGACGCCCTCGGCGTCCCGGCCGCGTTCCCACACCGCGCCGGCCCAGGCCCGCTCCCGCGCCTCGTCGGGCGGGAAGACGCGGGAGCCGATGTGGGCGAGCAGGGCCAGGTGCCGGGTCACCGATTCCTCGGGGGTCCTGGCGGGGCGCTTGGCCATGCGGACCAGGGTGGACAGCGCCGGCCGGCCCACCTTCCTGCTGCCGGTGGTGGAGAAGACGGAGGTCAGGGTGGCGACGCGGTGCGGGTGCCGGGCCGCGAGGGTCTGCGCGATCATGCCGCCCATCGACATGCCGACCAGGTGGACCCGTTCGATGCCGAGGTGGTCGAGGAGGTGGCGGGTGTCCTCGGCCATGTCGGCGAGGTCGTACGCGTCCGGGCGCGGCCGGGCCAGCGCCTGGCGCAGCAGCCCCGGCGGCGGGGTCGCCACGCGGGCGGAGCGGCCGATGTCGCGGTTGTCCGGCCGGACGACCCGGAAACCGCTGCCGGTGAAGGCGTCCACCATCGGCCGCGGCCAGGAGGTGAGGTCCAGGCCGAGCCCGGCGATCAGCAGCAGGGGCACACCGTCGGCGGGCCCGTCGACGCGGTAGCACAGGCGCAGGCCCGCCGGGGTGGTGAGGAAGCGGTCCTCGGTCTCGCTCGTCGGGCCGTCGCCGCCCGGTCCCTCCGTCCCGCTCACCGGGCCACCGCCCGGGGCTCGTCGGCGGTGACCCGGGTGAAGCGCAGTTCGGGATCGGTGACGCTGTCGGAGCGCAGCAGTGCGACGTCGTCGGCGTAGCCGGTGGAGGTCAGCCAGGGCATGCGGTCGCCCTGCCGGGGCAGCTGGTCGACGGCGCGCTGGATGTAGCCGGCCCCGAAGTCGAGGAAGGGCCGGGTCGGCATGGCGGGATCGGCCGGTTCGGGGCGGCAGATGTCGTAGCCGTGCGTGCTCATATGGGCCAGCAGGCGGCAGAAGTGCTCGCAGAGCAGGCCGACCTTCAGGGTCCAGGAGGAGTTGGTGTAGCCGATGGCGTAGGCGAGGTTGGGGACGCCGGAGAGCATCATGCCCTTGTAGGCGACGGTGTCGGGCAGGTGGACCGCGGTTCCGTCGACGGTGATCGGGATGCCGCCCAGCGCCTGCGCGTTCAGCCCGGTGGCCGTGACGATGATGTCGGCCTCGATCTCGCGGCCCGACCGCAGCAGGACGCCCCGCTCGGTGAAGGTGCTGATCCGGTCGGTCACGATCGAGGCGCTGCCGTTCCTGATGGCCTTGAAGAGGTCGCCGTCCGGGACCGCGCACAGCCGCTGGTCCCAGGGGTCGTACGGCGGGTTGAAGTGCTCGTCGACAGGGTAGCCCGCGGGCAGTTGCCGGGTGTTGACCCAGCGGATGATCCGGCGCGCCGCCTTCGGGTGCCGTTGGCAGAAGGACCAGACGGCGCGCTGCCGGGCGATGTTCTTGCGCCGGGCGAGCGCGTATCCCCGCCGGTCCCCGAGCAGCCCGCGCAGCGCGTTGGCGATCGGGTCCTTGCGGGGGACGGGCATGATGTACGACGGGGTGCGCTGGACCATCGTCACCCGGGCGGCGGTGCGGGCCATCGACGGGACGAGGGTGACCGCCGTGGCGCCGCTGCCGATCACCACGACGCGCTTGCCCGCGTGGTCGAGGTCCTCGGGCCACTGCTGGGGGTGCGCGATCGTCCCGCGGAAACGTTCTCGCCCCTCGAAGCGCGGGGTGAACCCGGCGTCGTAACGGTAGTAGCCCATCGCACAGAAGAACCAGCCGCAGGTCAGCGTCGTCCGCTCGCCGGTGTCGGTGCGCTCGATCTCGACCGTCCAGCGCGCCCGTTCGCTCGACCAGGAGGCGCCGAGCACCTTGTGGTGGTAGCGGATGCGGGACTCCAGGCGGTTCTCGCGCACGGTCTCCCGCAGATAGGCGAGGATCTGCGGCGCGTCGGCTATCGACTCCGCGTCCCGCCACGGCTTGAACTCGTAGCCGAAGGTGTGCAGATCGGAGTCCGACCGGATGCCGGGGTAGCGGAACAGGTCCCAGGTGCCGCCGAGGTCGGCGCGCGCCTCCAGGATCGCGAAGCTCTTGTCCGGCAGCCCGGTCGTCAGATAGTGGCCGGCGCCGATGCCGGATATCCCGGCGCCGACGATCAGGACGTCCAGATGTTCGGCGGCGGGTGCGTCGGCTTCGCAGGACATGGGCGGCTCCCTCACAGCGGCGGTGGACCGCTCCATGGTCGGAACGAACACGGCCCACGCCTAGAGGCAGTTCGCACCATCATTCGCCCTCCACTTGTGCACTGTGCACTGCTACGTTGCCTGCCATGTCGTGGAGTCCGCCGTCGCCCCGGATCCGGAAGCTCATCCGGCAGGGCGCCGAGATCACCCTCACCCCCGGCCCGAGTGGCTGGCCGAGCTCGACGCGGCCACCCTGGCCGGCGAGCCGCGCAGGCCGATCGCCGACGATCCGGTGCTCTCGGCGGGTATCCGGCGGGCCAACCGGGCCAATCTGCTGCACTGGGCCGCCGCCAACATCAACGCGCCGGGCGCGCCCGTGCCCGCCCACGAGAGCGACGTGACCCGCGCCATCGCCCGCGACATCGTGCGCCGGGGACTGGCCGAGCCCGCGCTCGACTCCTACCGCGCGGGCGAGAGCGTGGCCGTGCGCGTGTGGACGCGCATCGCCTGCTCGCTCACCGGCGACCACGAGGAACTCGCCGAGCTGCTCGATGTGTCCCTGCGCTCCATCTCCGACTTCGTCGACCGGACGGTCGCGGCCATGTCCGCGCAGATGAACGCCGAGCTGACCGAACTCACCAGCGGCACCCACGCCGAGCGCCGCGAGACCGTCGCACTGCTCCTGGACGGCGCGCCCATGACCCGCCGGCGCGCCGAGGCCCGTCTCGGCTATCCGCTGGACGCCACGCACACCGCGGCCGTCGTCTGGACCGACGCCCCCGAGGCGGAGCTGCGCCGACTCGACCGCGCGGCCGACCTCCTGGCCACCGCCGCGGGCCCCTCGCACCTGCTCAGTGTCATGGCGAGCGCCGCCACCCGCTGGGTGTGGCTCACCGGGCGGCCCGACACCGAACGGGTACGGGCCGGGCTCGAACGGCTCCCGGCCGTGCGGGTCGCGCTCGGCTCACCGGCCCTCGGTGTCGACGGTTTCCGCCGCAGCCACCTCGACGCCCTCACCACCCAGCGGATGCTCGCCCGGCTCGCCTCCGCCCAGCGCCTCGCCTCGCACGACGAGGTCGAACTCGTCGCCCTGCTCTCCCAGGACCTCGAACGCGCCGACCGCTTCGTCCAGCGCACCCTCGGCGATCTGGAGCACGCCCCGGACGACCTCACCGACGCGGTCCGCGCCTTCCTTGCCGAACAGTGCAACGCCTCGCGGGCCGCCGGCCGGCTGTTCACCCACCGCAACACCCTGCTGCGCCGCCTCCACCGCGCCGACCGGCTGCTGCCCCGCCCGCTCGCCGAGCATCCGCTCGACGTCGCCGCGGCGCTGGAGATCCGGCACTGGCGCGGCTCCGCCGGATAGCGCGCGTGTCTCCTGACCACGAGGCGGGAGGTCCCCGATGGTCACGAGGAGGGATGTTCCCGGCAGGCACCGCCGCCACGGCAGGGGCGCCGTCAGTTCGAGGCCGGGGCGCCGTCAGCCCGCGGCCGCCGTTCCGCCACGGATGGCTGGTTTTCCGCATGGGGAGCGGTATTTCACCAAAAACCGCGCTGGCCGCGCCCTCCGCTCGGCAGGATGGGGCCATGGACCTTGGGAATGTGAGTCCGGACGGGGTTCGGCCGGTGGTCGTGCGTATTCCGGTGGAGCCGGTCGAGGCCGCCATGGAGGCCGACGCCCTGGACGCCGTCGTGAGTGCCGGCGAAGTGGCCGTGCGCGGACCGCTGTTCGGGGTGGTCGCGCAGAGCGCCGAGGACGGGCAGCGCTGGCGGGCGGTGACCTCGATCACCGCTCCGTTCCCGCAGATGTCGCGCGACAGCCTCAACTCCCTGCTGTGGTTCCGCGCGAAGGACGAGACCGACGACAGGGCGGAGCGCCGCGCCCTGCTCGCGGCCGTCGCCCGGCTGGAGACCGAGCCCGTCGACGAACTCACGGTGCTGGGCACGCGCTACCGGATCGTGCGCGCCGAGGAGTGGGCCGGCTCCGGCGCGGGCGGCATCGAACTGCCGCGTCCGACCGACCCGGAGCCCCTCTCCCCCGACTGGAGCCGCGGCAGCCGGGAACCGGAGGTGGACGCCGGTCTGGTCCTGGACCCGGACGCGCCGCTCACCCCGGCGCAGGCCACCGAGCGCCTCGCGCTGCGCGACTTCGCGTACGCCGGCTCCCGCTTCCCCGACCTCGTGGTCCAGGAGTCCCGCCGGGCCCGGGCGACCCATCCGGATGTCGTACTGCTGCCGACCACGTTCACGGTCGCGGAACGCAACGGCAAGGGCTGGGAACCGGCGAGCCGCCCGCACACCTCCGCGCTCGGCGCCCGCAAGTCGCTGGACTTCTTCCTGACCTGGCTCGAACCGCGCACCCGGGGCCTGATCCCCGTGGAGGCCGACCGGCTCGTCGACGCCCGCACCGTGACGGCCGAGGACCCCGGCGCCGATCCGGTGATGTTCGCGTATGCCGAGGCGTCCGAGCGGCTGCGCTCCGGCCGCGTCAACCAGTTGGAGGTCCTCGACACCACGTACCGGATCATCCGCACCCGCCGCATGCTGCGCTGGGGACCCGACGGCCCCGAGGGCCCGCGCCCGTCCGACACCAGCGACCACGGACCCGAGAGCATCCACCCCCGGATGGACGAGGACGGCGTCGTGCATTACGGCGAGGAGGGCAACGGCTGACGCCCTCGGGGCCGCGCGAGGACGGGAACGGGGCGGCGGGCGTGGGCGATTTCCGTTCCCGCGCCCCTCCCCCTCGGATAACCTGCGTCATCATGAGACACCCTTGGGCCCTCCCGGTACTGCTCGTCCTCGGCGGCGCCGTCGCGGCGACAGGAGTGTTCCTGAGGGGCGTTGGCGGCGCGGGCATCGCCGTCCTGGTGGTGTTTCTCCTGCTCGCGGTCGTGAACTCCCCCTTGATCTTCCCGAGTTCGATCAGCGCGGCGGAAGCCGGGCGGCGCAGCGCGGCCGACGGCCGGCCCGTCGTCTACTGGCGCCCCGGCTGCGCCTACTGCCTCCGGCTGCGCGTGCGTCTGGGCCGCGGCGGCCGCCGGCTCCACTGGGTCGACATCTGGCGCGACCCCGACGGCGCCGCGGCGGTGCGAGCGGTCAACGACGGGGACGAGACCGTGCCGACCGTGGTCGTGTCGGGCCGGCCGTACGTCAATCCCGACCCGGCGTGGGTGCGCGACCAGCTCTCCCGCTCCGCCTGACCCGAACCGTGCGCGAGCCCCCGCACGCGTCGGACCGGCCCCTCCCCTCACCCCCACCGGCTCGCCGCGCCTCACTCCTCCCCTCCCCTGAGGACGAGGACCGGGCAGGGGGCGTGCTGGACGCAGTGCTGGGCGACCGAGCCGAGCAGCAGGCCCTTGAAACCGCCGAGGCCCCGGCTGCCGACGACGAGCAGCGCGGCGTCGCGGGCGGCCTCCAGGAGGACGCCGGCCGGGGTGCCGTAGCGCGCCACGGTGTCGACCTGGACTCCGGGGTGTGCCGCGACGGCCTCCTCCACCGCCGACGTCACCTCGCTCCGCGCCCGTTCCTCCAGGGCGGCCTCGTCGGAGCTGGAGGGCGGCATCCAGCCGAGGGCGCCGTGGAACTGCGGGATGTCCCAGGCGATCACCGCCTCCACCCGGCCGCCGGTCAGTTCCGCCTGGCGCACCGCCCAGCCGAGGGCATGCCCGGACCCCTCCGAGCCGTCCACCCCGACCACGATGCGTTCCCTCTCGCCCTGCCGCTCGGCCATCCTCTTCTCCTCGTCATCGTCATCGTCTTCGTGCTCGGCCTCGTCATCGTCTTCGCACTCGTCCTCGTACGAAGCGCCCTCATCCGAAGGCGATGCTGCTGGCGGCGGGCACGGGCAGCGATCCGGCGGGCCGGGGCACACCCGTCGCGGGGTCGAGGTCGAGCCGGGTCACCTCGCCCGAGCGCTCGTTGGCCGCGTACAGATGCCGGCCCGCCGGATCGAGCACCAGGTCGCGCGGCCAGCGGCCGCCGCACGGCACGGCCGTCACCGGTTCCGCCAGATCCCCGGTGGCGTCGAGGGCGAGGACGGCCACGGTGTCCGTGCCGCGCACCGCCGCCCACAGGAACCGGCCGTCCGGCGCCACCACCGGGGCCGAGGGCTGCACCGGGACGTCCGCGCCGGCGGGCAGGAGCGGGGTCTCGCCGACCGTTCGCAGCACCCCGGTGGCGGCGTCCCAGCGGCACACGGTCACCGTCGGCCGGAGTTCACCGAGGACGTAGGCGTGGTCCCCGCGGGGGTGGAAGGCGAGGTGGCGGGGTCCGGTGCCCGGGGGCAGCGCGGTCGCGCCGTGCGGGCGCAGTGCGCCCGTGCGCTCATCCAGTGCGCAGATCCGCACGGAGTCGGTGCCGAGGTCCACGGCCAGCACCCAGCGGCCGGTGGGATCGGGAACGATCTGATGGGCATGCGGGGACCGCTGGCGTTCCGGGTGGGGCCCCGAGCCCTCGTGGCGCAGTACCGCGCTGGGCGGCAGCGGCCGGCCCTCGGCCGTCAGCGGCAGGACGCTCACGCTGCCCGAGCCGTAGTTGGCGGTCAGCAGATGCCCCTGGGCCAGGGCGAGATGGGTCGGTTCGTCGCCGCCGACCGGCACGGGCGCGCCGAGCGGACGGGGCACCGCCCCGGTGACGTCGTAGGCGGCCACCGCGCCCGCGACCGTCTCCGAGACCGCGTACAGGACGGGGCCCGCCTCCCCGTGTCCGACGGCGAGGTACGACGGGTCGGCGACGGACCGCACGGCGCCCGCCCAGGTCAGCGCCCCGGTGTCCGGATCGATGTCGGCCACGACGATCCCCGGCCCACCCGCCGACGTGAACGACCCGATGAAGGCGCGCCCTGCGGCACTGCCGGACATGAACCCTCCGCCCTCCGCCCCGCGCGCAGCACGACGGAGTCACCACGATGCGCGCGCCCCGCCGGAGCGCGGCGGATTAGCCACCCGACGTGGCTCCGCTTTCACCGGAACGCATCAACGCCCCCACCGGCCGCCGCGCGCTCCCCAGGGCCCCGTGAGACGGTGATCACGGTGCCCGGGGCCCGCCGCCGGTGACGGCGAGCGATCCGTACGGTGGCGCGCGGTCGGTCGTCCGACAGGAGGGCACAAGCCGGTGAAGGCATTCGTGGTGAAGGAGATCGGGAGCGTCGGCTTCATGGACAAGCCCGTCCCCGAGCCGGGCCCCACCGACGCCGTGGTGCGGACGACCAAGGCGCTGATCTGCACCTCCGACTCGCACACCGTGCGGGGCGGCATCGGCCCCCGCACGAATCTCACCCTCGGCCACGAGGGCGTCGGCGTCGTGCACGCCGTGGGCGGCGAGGTCAGGGACGTCCGGCCCGGCGACCGGGTGCCGGCCGGGGCCATCACCCCCGACTGGGGCGACCTCGCCGCGCAGAACGGCTACCCCTCGCAGTCGGGCGGGCCGCTGGGCGGCTTCAAGTTCGCCACGGCCGGGGCGCGGCTGCGGGGCGCGGGCCTGGTCATCGGCGTGGAGTCGGTGCCCGGCCGGCAGGAACTCGCCCGGTTCTACGGCGCGGACGTGATCGTGGACTTCGCCGAGGAGGACGTGGTCGAGCGCGTCCATGAACTCACCGACGGGCAGGGCATGGACACCGCCATCGAGGCGCTCGGCGCGGACGTCACCTTCCAGACCGCGGTCAAGGTGACCAGGCCGGGCGGCACGATCTCCGTCATCGGCTACGTCGGCCAGCGCGAGTTCGTGCACATCCCGCGCGTCGAATGGGGCGTGGGGCATGGCCGACAAGACGATCGCGACCGGCCTGTGCCCCGGCGGCCGGCTCCGCATGGAGCGGCTGCTGCGGGTGCTGGAGAACAAGCGCCTCGACCCGACCCGGCTCACCACCCACCGCTTCCCCTTCAGCGAGATGGAGCGGGCCTTCGAGGTCTCGGACAAGAAGCCGGAGGACACCGTGAAGGTGCTGGTCACCTTCGACGAGTGAGGCGGCCCGGCAGCACGGTCCGGCTGACAGCAGGTCCAAGGAGCGAGCCCGTATGTACGATCCCGATCCGCCCTTCCGTCCCGTCCGCGGACGGGACGGCCACCTCCCGCTGGAGGATCTCGGCCTGATCGGCGACGGCACCACGGCGGCGCTGGTCGGCCTGGACGGCTCCATCCCCTGGATGTGCCTGCCCGGCTTCGACTCGGACGCGGTCTTCTGCGGTCTGCTCGACCACGCGCGCGGCGGCCACTTCACGGTGGCGCCCGAGGATCTGGTGGAGGCCCGGCAGCACTATCGGCCCGACACCGGGGTGCTGGTCACCGAGCTGCGCTCGCGCACCGGCCTGGTACGGCTCACCGACGCGCTCGCTCTGAGGGCCGGCGCCGATCTCACCGAGGACATGCCGGCCGGGCGGGCGGAACTCGTGCGCTCGGCGGTCGTCCTGGACGGGCAGGTACGGCTGCGGGCCGAACTGGAGCCGCGCGGCGGCGGGCAGGCGCAGGCGCTGTTCAGCGGTCTCGAGGTACGCCCGCACCGGCAGCCGCACCTGCGCCTGCATCTGCGCGCCAACCGGCCCCTGACCGGTCTGCGCGGCACCCATGAACTCCGGCAGGGCGAGCGCCTCGACCTGGTGCTGTCCTGGGGGCGCTTCCACCGGCACCACCGTTTCGACACCGACG
Organism: Streptomyces sp. SUK 48; assembly: GCF_009650765.1. NCBI lineage: Bacteria > Bacillati > Actinomycetota > Actinomycetes > Kitasatosporales > Streptomycetaceae > Streptomyces > Streptomyces sp. SUK 48. The sequence continues at coordinate 311,578 of NZ_CP045740.1, forward strand.
CCATGCTCAAGAGCACCGCCGACGCCTGGCACCGCTGGATGCGGCACTGCGACTACGCCGGACCACAGGCGGCCCTGGTCCGGCGGGCCGCGCTCACGCTGAAGATGTGCGACGACTGGGCCAGCGGCTCCCTGGTGGCCGCGCCCACCTCCTCGCTGCCCGCGCCGATCGGCGGCATCCGCAACTGGGACTACCGCTACACCTGGATCCGGGACGCGGCGTACGCCGTGTTCGCGCTGCGCCGTATCGGCTTCGACGGGGAGGCGGACTCGTTCCTCGGCTGGGTCCTCGACGCCTTCGAGCACAGCCGGCAGCCGCGCATCATGTACACCCTCCAGGGCACCGCGGTGCCGGACGAGGTGACGGACGGCGAACTGGCGGGCTACCGCGGTTCCGCCCCGGTGCGCTGGGGCAACGGCGCGACCGACCAGCGCCAGCACGACGTGTACGGCGAGATCCTCGACTGCGCCGACCAGTGGCTGCTGTCGGGCGGGGAGATCCAGCCGGCGCTGTGGGCCGGTCTGGCCGGGCTCGCCGACGCGGCGGAGCGCGCCTGGCACCATCCCGACCAGGGGATCTGGGAAGTGCGCAGCGAAGGACGGGCGTTCACCTACTCGGCCGGGATGTGCCAGGTGGCCCTGGACCGGGCGGTGCGCATCGGGGAGCGGCACGGCCTGCCCGGGCGGATCGAGCGGTGGCGGGCGGCGGCCGAGAAGGTGCGCCGCGTCATCCTGGAGGAGTCCTGGGACGAGAAGTCGCGCACCCTCAGCGCCCATCTGTCCGGCGGCGGCGTCCTCGACGCGAGCCTGCTGGCGCTGCCGTTGCGTGAGGTCGTACCTGCCGATCATCCGCGGATGGTGGCCACCGCCCAGGCCGTCGCGCAGCGGCTGTCGGCCGGGGGCGGGCTGCTGTACCGCTATCTGCACGACGAGGCCCCGGACGGACTGGCCGGTGACGAGGGCGCGTTCGTGCTGTGCAGCTTCTGGCTGGTCGACAACCTGGTCGGGCAGGGCCGCCTGGAGGAGGCCGGGGAGCTGTACGCGTCGCTGTGCGCGCGGGCCAGCACGGTCGGGCTGCTGTCGGAGCAGATCCACCCCACCACAGGAGAGTTCATGGGCAACTTCCCCCAGGCGTTCAGCCATATCGGCGTCATCGCGAGCGGTGTGAACCTCCAGCGGGCGAGGGCGGCGGGCGGGCGATGATCGGGCGTCTGGTCGTCCTGGGCGCGACGGGGGATCTCAGCGGGCGCTTCCTCATGCCGGCCCTCGCCGCCCTGCGGGCCGCGGGGCACCTCGGCGACGGGTTCCGGCTGACCGGGGCGAGCCGTGAGGAACTGACCACGGAGGAGTTCCGGGAGTGGATCGCCGACTGGCTCGACCGGCAGGGCGACGGCCTCCCGGCCGACGCCCGGCGGGCGGTCGTGGAGTCGGCGCACTACCAGCGGGCCGATGTCACCGACCAGGAGGACGTCCGGGCGCTCGTGGACGGTGACGAGCCGGTGGCGCTGTATCTGGCGCTGCCGCCCTCGCTCTTCCCCCGGGTGGTCTCCGCGCTGCGCTCGGCGGGCCTGCCGGCCGGCAGCAGGATCGTACTGGAGAAGCCGTTCGGCGAAGATCTCGACAGCGCGCGCGAGTTGAACGCACGCCTGGCCGAACTGGTGCCGGAGCGGGCGGTGTTCCGGGTGGACCACTTCCTGGCCATGACCACGGTGCAGAACGTACTGGGCAGCAGGCTCGCCAACCGGGTGCTGGAACCCCTGTGGAACAGCACCCACATCGCCGAGGTGGAGATCGTCTGGGACGAGAGCCTCGCGCTGGAAGGCCGGGCCGGTTACTACGACCGCGTCGGCGCCCTGAAGGACATGGTGCAGAACCATCTCCTCCAGGTGCTCTGCCTGGTCGCGATGGAGCCCCCGGTCACCCTGGGCGAGCGGGATCTGCGGGACCGCAAGGTCGATGTGCTGCGCTCGGTGCGGCTGCTGACCGAGTACGACGTGGTGCACCGCACCCGGCGCGCCCGCTACACCGCGGGTCGGATCGAGGAGCGGGAGGTGCCGTCGTACACGGACGAGGAAGGTGTGGACCCCGGGCGCGGCAGCGAGACCTTCGCCGAGGTGGAGCTGGAACTGGACAGCTGGCGCTGGGCGGGCACGACGTTCCGGCTGCGCAGCGGCAAGGGGCTGCGGGCGGACCGCAAGGAGGTCGCGGTGCGGTTCCGGCCCGTGCCGCATCTGCCGTTCGGGCACACCGGGGAGGTGGAGCCCAATGTGCTGCGCTTCGGCCTCGAACCGGAGGGCCTGACCCTGGATCTGATGGGCACCGGCGCGCGGGCCGGGCATCTCACCGGGCTGGAGCTGTCGGCCGAGCTGGAACCCGCCGAACTGCCCGCCTACGGACGGCTGTTGCTGGACGTGCTGCGAGGCGATCCCGCCCTGTCGATCCGCGGCGACGAGGCGGAGGAGGCGTGGCGGGTGCTGACCCCGGTGCTCACGGCGTGGGAGCGGGACCTCGTCCCGCTGGAGGAGTACCCGGCGGGCTCGGACGGACCGGTGCCCCGGGGCGCGTACGGGCCCGGCCCGGTGACCAGGGAGGCGCTGCTGCACGAGGAGACGGTGCTGGGTACGGCGGCCGATGGCGGCCGGACGTGAGGGGATGCGAGGAGAAGGGGCGGTCCGATGCGCCGTGAACCGGGCGGGCGTCCGCCGTGCGTCGTCGTGATCGGGGTGTCCGGGGTGGGCAAGACGACCGTGGCCCGGCTGCTCGCGCGGCGGCTGGACGTTCCGTTCGCCGAGGCGGACGACTTCCACTCTCCCGAGAGCGTCGCCAAGATGTCGGCGGGCGTGCCGCTCACGGACGCCGACCGGGAGAACTGGCTGGCGGCGATCGGCCGCTGGCTGCGTGCGCGCGACCGGGCGGGGACCGGCGGTGTGGTGCCCTGCTCGGCGCTGCGCCGCCGCTACCGGGACGTGCTGCGGGCGGCCTGCCCGGACGCCTTCTTCGTGCATCTGACGGCCCGGCACGAGGAGGTGGGGCGGCGGATGAGCGAGCGCCCCGGCCATTTCATGCCGCGGGCGCTGCTGGAGTCGCAGGAGGCGACGCTGGAACCGCTGGAGGCGGATGAACGGGGCGGCGCCGTGGACGCGGGCCCGGCTCCCGGGGCCGTCGTCGAGGCGGTCCTCGACCTCATGGCCGAGAGGGAGGCCAACGGGGCTTAGCCCGAACCCGGTTGGAGGGGCGGGCGGACCCGGGCGACGGCGGTCGCCCGGATACCGGCCGGCCCGAGGTCAGCAGCCGCCGCAGTTGTAGTACAGGGCGTCCCAGTGGCTGCTCTCGTCGGCGTAGACGTTGCCGGAGGCCGCGGTCCACATCGGGTAACCGTCGCCGCGCAGGCCGGAGTAGGTGAAATTGTTCTTGATGTAGTTGGTGACGCAGGTGTTCTTGCCGTAGTCGAGCTTGTAGCCGTTCCAGTGGGAGTACGTGCCGGAAGCGTGCCCGGTCTCGGTGCCGCCGGTGATGTTCAGGGCGCAGCCGCTGGCGTGCTTGAGGGTCACGGCACCCTGGGCGGTGGTCAGATTGAGCTGGTCGAACGACGTACAGGTCGAGTTGTTGCGGTCGGAGCAGCCACCGGAGGAGGACCAGGTGATGCCCGCGTCGCGGAACATCTGGGTCGCGGTGGCGTTGCTGATCTTGGTGACCGCGAAGGCGTCCGTCGCGGTGCCGAGGACGGCGACACCGGGAGCGACGACCAGCGCGAGGGCGGTCAGGGCCGAGCGGACCTTCATGGGCGAGCCTCCTGCGAAAGGCCGGGCAACGTGTGGGGCGACGGTGCAGGTGGTGCGTGGGGATGATGCCAGAGGTCCCGGCGCGTCCGCCAGGGATCGCGGGCATCGCGGGCGTGACGGCCGCACGACGGTCTCGAGTCCGTTCGCCGACCGCTGGATCACCGGACGGCGCTCCGCTCGCCGACCGTCGGGTACGACGCCGCGCGGGCCCCTTTCACGACGGCGCGCCGTGCCGACACCTTCTGCGCCAGCCCGTACACCAGGGCGACCAGCAGCGCGTGCGGCTGCCCCGGCAGTGCCTGTACGACGACGACCGTGCTGACGCTGACATTGCTCATCCCGCACGCCAGGGTGACCGTGGCCCCCGCGCCGGGCGGCAGGCGCAGCGCGCGGGCGGTGAGCGAACCCGCGAGGAAGGCCAGCCGGCACACGCCCCACCCCACGGCGGCGCACAGCGCGACGGCCGTCCAGGGCTCCCGGTGCAGCACGGGGACCGCGGCGGTGGCGTTGACGTACGTCAGTGCGAGCAGCGCGGTGATCGCCACCAGGGGTGCCGCGGCGAGCAGGCGGCCGGTGACGGCGGCGGGGACGGTTCTCCGGGCGAGCAGGCCGAGCGCGCAGGGCAGCGCGACGGCCCCGGTGAGCAGCGCCCGCGCCTGCCCGGCCGCGCCCTCGGCCGACGCCCGGGTGGGGGCCGCCGACGGCAGGACGTGCCCCAGCAGGCCGAGTGTCGTGGGCATGGTCAGCGGGCTGAGCAGCGCGGAGAGCAGCACGACGGCCAGCAGGGCGGTGACCTCTCCGTCCCGGCCGATCCAGACCGTCGCGGCGGCGGCCACGGGCGCCGCCGCGATCAGCGCCACGGCCGTGGACAGTCCGCCGGCCGGCCCGCGCAGCCCGGCGCCGTACAGCACCAGGGCGGTGGCCGGCGCCAGGACGAAGGCGGTCAGCAGATGCCCGGCGAGACCGGCGAGCACGGTCCTCGGCTGCCGGACGGCGGCCAGGGCGCGGCCCGGCGGCACCTGGAAGGCGGCGGCGAAGAGGATGACGAACAGCGCGACGGACGGCGCGTCGAGGCGCAGTCCGAAGAGGCCGAGCGCGGTTCGGCGCAGCCGGGTCCCGGGGCCGGGGACGAGCAGGGCGAGCAGGTAGCAGAGGAGGACGGCCGGGCCCAGACGCCGGTGGATCCAGCCGGACAGCCGGGCGCAGCGGGCAGAGCGAGCGGGCATGGGGAGTTCCTTGGTGTGCCGCGGGAGGGTGGGGGACGCGCGACGGCCGGGCGGACGCCCCGTACGGGCGCTCGCGGCCGGGAACTCCCTAGACCCTGAGCAGCGGTTCCGGACGCCCGCCGGGCACCGGCCGGGGCGCTCGCGGCTCCGGGGCCGCCGGCGGGGCGCTCGCCCGCACCCCTGGGCGTGTGCCGTCCGCGACGCGCGCGGGGACGCGCGGGACGGGCTCGGATGCGAGGGTCATCGCGGTGGTCGCGGCGCGGCCGTGACACCGGGGGCCCGCCACCTTCGGTGTCCCCGCGCCACCAGCCCGGGTCGCCGCCTTCGGCGTCCCCGCGATACCGGCCCGGGTCACCGCCCTCGGTGTCCCCGCGATACCGGCCCGGGTCGCCGCCGCGGCGACGGTCCCGGACGCGTCCGCGGCCCGTGGCCCGGCCACCGCCCGGGGCGCGGTCGCGGCGGACGGCCGGTGCGTCGCGTCGACGGCGGATCCGGCCAGGGCCCGCATGCGCGGGCAGCCGCCGAGCGCGGCGGTGAGGACGGCACAGACGAGCGCGGCGACGAGGAGGGCCGCCCAGACAGGGCGGGCGCTCGTCGGCGGTCTCGGTTCCGCGCCCCGCACACGCACGCCTCGGACGCTACGACGCCCGCGCGGGAGCAGGGCGTTCATGCCACGCGGCGCGCTGCCGCGTCCCCTCGCACGGGTCTACGGCAGGCCCCGCACAGACCCGGAATTACCTCTGAGGCAAATACCCAGCGGGGTATTTGACCGTCTCGACGGGACCGTCATAGCTTCGATCACGGAAACCCCCCGGGGTATTTGAGGAGACAACCAAACGGGTGTGCGGCAGGGCCCGCGCACCGGTACGACCCTCGGCCCGACGACGTCAGGGCCGGCACAGGAAGGACTCCAGCCATGGTCGCAAGCCCCATACCCGACACCGAGACGATCACCGGCCGGCACCGGGTCGCCATCGTCGGCGGCGGCAGCGCGGGCATCAGCGTCGCCGCCCGGCTGTGCCGCGCGGGCGTCACCGACATCACGCTCGTCGAACCGTCCGACAGCCACTGGTACCAGCCCCTGTGGACCCTGGTCGGCGGCGGCCAGGCGGCCCTGCGCAGCACCCGCCGCCCCGAGGCGTCCGTGATCCCGGACGGGGTGCGCTGGATCCGCCGGCATGCCCTCGCCGTGGACCCGGACGCGCGGACGATCGCCCTCTCCGGCGGCGCCGAACTCTCCTACGAGCACCTGGTGATGACCCCCGGACTGCAACTGGACTGGGACGCCGTGCCGGGCCTCGCCGAGGCCGTCGGACACGACCGGGTGGCCAGCAACTACGCGCCCGAGTACGCCCCGCGCACCTGGGAGCTGATCAGGAACATGCGCTCGGGCACGGCCGTCTTCACCCACCCGGCCACACCGCTCAAGTGCGGCGGGGCGCCGCAGAAGATCGCCTACCTGGCGGCCGACCACTGGCGCAGGCGGGGCGTCCTGGACCGCATCCGGATCGTCCTGGTGATCCCCGACGCCACCCTGTTCAAGGTGCCCGAGTGGGGCCGCGTCCTGGAGCGGGTGGCCGACCGGTACGGCATCGAGGTGCGGCTGCGCTCGGAGATGACCGCCGTGGACGGCGACCGCCGCGAGATCACCGTCACCGACCACGCGAGCGGCCGCGCGGAGACCATCGGATACGACCTTCTGCACGCCGTGCCCCCGCAGAGCGCGCCCGACTGGGTCAAGCGGAGCCCGCTCGCCGATCCCGCCGCCCCGCTGGGCTTCGTCGCCGCCGACCAGTACACCCTGCGACACCCGCGGTATCCGGAGGTGTTCGCGCTCGGCGACGTGGCGAATCTGCCGACGTCCAAGACCGGCGCCGCGGTGCGCAAGCAGGCCCCGGTGGTCGCCGCCAACCTGCTGGACGTGATGAACGGCCGGACACCGGCGCACCGGTACGACGGCTACACCTCCTGCCCCCTGGTGACCGCCCGCGACCGGATGCTGCTGGCCGAGTTCGACTACGACCTGACGCCCCGGCCCTCCTTCCCGCTGATCGACACCTTCAAGGAACGGCGCGACATGTGGGTCTTCAAGCGCTACCTGCTGCCGCAGATCTACTGGCGCGGCATGCTCACCGGCCGCCTCTGAATCCCGGCACGCGTACGGAATACCCCCCGGGGTACTCGTGCTAGGGTCCACATATACCCCGGGGGGTAATCAGCGAAGGGAACGTCCCCGTGTTCTTCATCGACACCATCGAGCTTCAGGGCCTCGGAAACCGCAGCTACCTGGCCGGTGGCCGGCGGACCGCCGTGGCGGTGGACCCGCCGCGCGACGTCGACCAGGTGCTGGCGGCTGCGGGGCGACGGGGCGTACGGATCACGCACGTGGTGGAGACCCACATCCACAACGACTACGTCACCGGCGGCCTGGAGCTGGCCCGGGTGACGGGCGCCGCCTACCTGGTGCCGGCCGGCGCGCGGGTGTCGTTCGCGCGGGTGCCGGTGGCCGACGGCGACACCGTCCCCGTGGACGACACGCTCGAACTGCGGGCGGTCGCCACCCCCGGGCACACCCCGCACCACACCTCCTACGTCCTCGTGGAACAGGGGCGCCCGGTCGCCGCGTTCACCGGCGGTTCGCTGCTGATCGGCACGGTGGGCCGCCCCGATCTGGTCGAGCCCCGCCTGACCGAGCGCCTCGCCCGTGCCCAGCACGCCTCCGCCCACCGGCTGGCCGCCGAACTGCCGGACGAGACCTCCGTGCTGCCCACGCACGGCTTCGGCAGCTTCTGCTCCTCCGCGCAGGCCGAGGGCGACACCACCACCATCGGCAAGGAGAAGTCGGCCAATGCCGCGCTGACCACGGACGTCGACTCCTTCGTCGCCCGGCTGCTCGCCGGCCTCGACGACATCCCCGCCTACTACACCCACATGGGACCGGCCAACGCGGCGGGCCCGGCGCCGGTGGACCTCACCGCGCCGGCCGTCGCCGACGCCCGTCAGATCGCGGCCCGCCTCGCGGCCGGGGAGTGGGTCGTGGACCTGCGCAACCGGGTCGCGTTCGCCGAGGGCCATGTCGCCGGGTCCTTCAACTTCGAGGCCGAGGGCAAGATCGCCACCTATCTGGCGTGGCTGATCCCGTGGGGCAAGCCGGTCACGCTGCTCGCCGAGTCCCCCGAGCAACTGGCTTCGGCTCAGCGTGAGTTGGTCCGGGTCGGCATCGAAAGGCCCGCCGCCGCGGCCACCGGCGCGCCCCAGGAGTGGGTGCCCGAGGGCGAGGACCTCGTCTCCTTCCCCCGCGCCACGTTCGCCGGGCTGGCCGAGCGCGGCACGGACGGCGTCGTCGTCCTGGACGTGCGCCGCGACTCCGAGCGCGCCGCCGGGCACATCGAGGACTCCGTCCACATCCCGGTCCACCAGCTGCACCAGCGGCTCGGCGAGGTACCGGCGGGCACCGTCTGGGTGCACTGCGCCGGCGGCATGCGGGCCGGCATCGCCGCCTCCCTGCTGCACGCGTCCGGCCGGGACGTGGTGGCGGTGGACGACGGCTTCGACTCCGCGACCGCGGCCGGGCTGACCGTCGTCACCGGGTGACGCACTCCCCCGCCAGTCCCGATCCAGTCGTACCCGCCCCGATCCAGCCGTTTTCCCGAGAGGTCGAGTGATGTCCCTCCTCCCCCGCGACGAGGCCCGCGCCAGCGTCGCCGAGGCCGTCCTGCTCCCCGTCGTCGACGCGCACGGCCACAGCGGTTCCATAGCATGACCGCCCTGCTCCTCGCGCTCGTCGCCGGCGCCGTCATCGGCCTGGCCCTGGGCGGTCTCGGCGGGGGCGGCAGCGTCCTCGCCGTACCCGCCCTCATCTACCTCCTCGGATTCACCACGGCCGAGGCGACGACGGCCAGCCTGGTCATCGTCACCCTCACCTCGGTCACCGCGCTCACCGGGCACGCCCGGGACGGCAATGTGGCCTGGCGCACCGGGCTGCTGTTCGCCGCGGCGGGCATCGTGCCCGCGATGGCCGCCGGCGCCGCCGCCGGGCATCTGCCGCAGTCCCTGCTGACCGTCGCGTTCTCGGGCATCGCGGCACTCGCCGCGCTGCGCATGCTGCGGCCCGCCCGCACCGCCCCCGACTCCGGCGCCCGGATCCATCCGGGCAAGGCCGGCGCGGTGGGGGCGGGTCTGGGCGCGGTCACCGGGTTCCTGGGCGTGGGCGGCGGCTTCCTCGCCGTACCGGCGCTGGTGGGTGTGCTCCGGCTGCCCATGCGCCGGGCGGTCGGCACCAGCCTGCTGGTCATCACGATCAACTCACTGGCCGCGCTCGGCGCCCGCGCCGGCACCGGGACGCACCTGGACTGGGCGGTCGTCGCGCCGTTCACCGCGGCCGCCATGCTCGGCGCCTGGGACGGAAAGCGCCTGGCCAGGAAGGTCCGGGGCGGGACGCTGCAACGCGTCTTCGCCTGGGTGCTGCTCGCCGTCGCCGTCTTCATGTTCGCCGACGTACTCGTGTGACACCCCCGTCACAGAGCCCTGGCACAGTGGGGAGCGCCGGGCGTCCCCGCACCCTCCCCCACCTCCCCACGGGTCGCTCCCCGCTCCGGGGCGCCCTCGACAACGCAAGGACGACACCTGCCATGACGACCCTCACCACCCTCACTCCCGATCAGGCCGAGGAGCGTCTGCACGAGCTCACCGTGATCGACGTCCGCACCCCGGGCGAGTACGCCGGCGGTCACATACCCGGCGCCCTGAACATCCCGCTGGACCAGCTCGACCGCGCGCTGCCCGAGATCCGCGGCGCCGCCGGCCGCGGCGAGGTCCTCGTGGTGTGCGCCTCCGGTGCCCGTTCCGAGAACGCCTGCCGCAAGCTCGCCGAGCAGGGCGTGCACGCGGCGACCCTCGAAGGCGGCACCGGCGCCTGGGCGGCCCGGGGGCGGGATCTGGAGCGCCCGGCGGCCTGCGACGTCAGGGCGGTGTGGAGCATGGACCGCCAGGTCCGGCTCACCGCCGGTTCCCTGGTCCTGCTCGGCCTGGCCCTGGGCGAGTTCGTCCACCCGGCCTTCCGGCTGCTGTCCGCCGGTGTGGCGGGCGGTCTGGTCTTCTCCGCCGTGAGCAATACCTGCGGCATGGCCGCCGTCCTCGCCAAGCTGCCCCACAACCGGCCCGCCGGGGCCGACCTGGACGCCACCCTCGCGCGCCTGCGCGGCCTCTGACCGCTCTCTCCGGCAAGTTTCCCGGCATGGCGTTCGCCCAGTACACCGCCCTGCTGCGGGCGCCGGCGTACTGGGCGAAACCTTCGGTGGCTGCCCTGTTTACGGTTCGATGCCGTTCGCGAGGGTGCCGCCGACGTAGGCGGTCACCTTCGTCGTATCGGCGTAGGCGGTGTTGGTCGCGTAGCTGTAGTCGTCGCTCTCGCTGAAGTTGGACCAGTCGCTCTTGTTGATCCGGCTCTGGATGTCACCCGTGTTCGCACCCGCCGCGAGGGAGCCCGCGCCGGACGTGAAGCTGATCTCGACATAGTGGTCCGCACCGGACTTCGGCGAGGACAGCGCGACGACCTTCTGCGTGACGTTTGAGCAGCCGACGGCCGCGTAGTCGCACGAGGTCGAGAAGCCGGACGCGCCACCGTCACCGGTGAAGTAGTAGCGGATCGTCACCTTCGACAGATCCACCGGGGAATTGCCCGTGTTGACGACTCGCAGCCCCGGCTTGATCTGGTTGTCGGTCGGGGAGCTGTCGTTGTTCTTGTACTGCACCTTGACCGCGCCCGTGCCCGGGTTACCGCCGCCACCGCCACTCGCCGCCGTGGTCGCCGTCACCGCGCCGGAGGCCGCCGACACATTGCCCGCCGCGTCCTTCGCCTTCACCGTGTACGAATACGCCGTCGACGCGCTCAGACCGCTGTCCGTGTACGACGTCGACGTGGAGCTGCCGACCTTCGTGGACCCCCGGTACACGTCGTACCCGGTCACCCCCACGTTGTCCGTCGACGCCGACCACTTCAACGACACACTCGAACTGGTCGTCCCCGACACCACCAGACCCGTCGGCGCGGACGGCGCGGTCGTATCCGTACCGCCACCGCCACCGCCGGAGACGGGCGGGTAGGCGTTCTTGAGCAGCTGCTGGAACTGGGCGGAGAACCAGTGGCCGGCCAGCGGGGCGTTCGGCAGGGCACCGGTCGGGTTGTTGCCGTTGCGCGCGTTGCCCGTGTAGGTCGGGTCGCACATCTGGTCGAAGCCCTTGCCCTCGCCGTTGTCGATGGGCTGGCTCGCGCCGTCCGACTCACCCGGGGGCTTGACCCATACGTAGGCGTCGATCCCGCTGGCCGGGGCCGCGGTCGGCCGCTCGCCGAGGCCGGCACCGCTCTGGTTGCACCAGTTGCCCGCGTGGATGCGGCGGTCGATCCGGGCGCCGTTGACGTAGTCGTCCACGGAGGTCGTCGGGCCGGGGCCGGTCGGCCGGGCGGAACCGCCCCAGCCGTTGCGGGAGGTGTCGATCAGCATGCCGATGCCGGAGCTGAAGCCCTTCGACACCAGCGTGGTGCGCAGCGCCTGGGCGTAGGACTGCTCGTCGACGTACTGGTTCCAGTCCACCCACTTCGACTGGCGCACCGTCGTGCCGTTGACGGAGTCGGTCACCTTGAAGTTGGGCTCCACGGTCGCCGAGTAGTTGGCCGTGTTGACGATGAAGCCCTGCACGTCGTTGACCGTGGCACCGGCGGTGTTGGCCGCCTTGTAGAACTCGTCGGCGGACGGGCCGAGGTTGGAGTCCCAGCCCAGCCAGCCGTGGTGGCCGGCGTCGATGTAGTTGTAGACGTTCGGAATCGCTCCCAGGTGGTTCAGCGCGTAGCCGACGCCGGTCTCGTAGTTGCCGTTCGCCTTCATCGTCTGGCACTGCGACGTCGAGCCGTCGGTGCCGCCCGCGTTGGTGACCAGGTTCGGCAGCGAGTCGGGCTCGACGATGTTGACGATCCGCAGATTGGCGTAGGCCGGGTCCGCGAGGATCTTGGCGATCGGGTCGATGTAGTCGGTCTCGTACCGGCCGATGTCGGTGGGGCCCAGCTCGCCGTTGGAGGCGAGCGCGGCGCAATCCCGGCCCGGCAGGTCGTAGATGACCAGCGTGATCAGGTTGGCGCCCTGGGACACGGCCTTGTCGAGGTGGGCGCGCAGGCCCATCCGGCCGCTTGCGCCCTGGATGGTCGAGATGCTGTCCAGCCATACCGCGGTCGGCGTGTTGGCGACCGCGCTGCCGCCGGGCTCGGCGGCAGCGTTGGCGGACCACTCCGGGTTCACATAACCCGTGGCGCCCGCATAGGGGTTGTCCACCCGGGCGGTGGCGGCCGAGGCGGTCGGCGCGTTGAGCGTCATGGCCAGCGCGGAGCCGAGGGCGAGCGCCGACAGCACCGCGCATCCGCGGGTGAGCCTGGATCTCGGGGGAGGCGGAGACTTCTTCACCAGGGGTTCCTTCCATGGGGTGTTGTGGCGCGCGGTGCGGCCGTACGGCACACCACGCGCCGCGAGGGGAGGGAGAACTCAGGGTTCGATGCCGTTCGCGAGGGTGCCGCCGACATAGACGGTCACCTTCGACGCATCCGCGTAGGCGGTGTTGGTCGCGTAGCTGTAGTCGTCGCTCTCGCTGAAGTTGGACCAGTCGCTCTTGTTGATCCGGCTCTGGATGTCCCCGGTGTTCGCACCCGCCGCGAGAGTGCCGGCGCCGGAGGTGAACCCGATCTCCACGTAGTGGTCCGCGCCGGACTTCGGCGAGGACAGCGCGACGACCTTTTGCGTGACGTTTGAGCAGCCGACGGCCGCGTAGTCGCACGAGGTCGAGAAGCCGGACGCGCCACCGTCACCGGTGAAGTAGTAGCGAATCGTCACCTTCGACAGATCCACCGCGGAATTCCCCGTGTTGACGACCCGCAGCCCCGGCTTGATCTGATTGTCGGTCGGCGCGGAGTCGTTGTTCTTGTACTGCGCCTTCACCGCACCCGTGCCGGGATTGCCACCGCCGCCCCCGGAGGCCGAGGTCGTCGCCGTCACCGCGCCGGAGGCCGCCGAGACGTTGCCCGCCGCGTCCTTCGCCTTCACGGTGTACGAATACGCGGTCGAGGCGGACAGTCCGCTGTCCGTGTACGACGTGGACGTGCTGCTGCCGACCTTCGTGGACCCCCGGTACACGTCGTACCCGGTCACCCCCACGTTGTCCGTCGACGCCGACCACTTCAACGACACACTCGAAGCCGTCGTCCCCGACACCACCAGACCCGTCGGCGCGGACGGCGCGGTCGTATCCGTACCGCCGCCGCCACCGCCGCCGGAGCCAAAGCCTGGGGCCTTGACGGATGCCAGGTAGCCGTCCTTGGCGGTGTCGACCGTCTGCCAGTCGTCCTTGAGGATGCCGCCGGTGTCACCGGAGTCGGGGTTCCAGCACCAGAAGGTCCACTGGAAGCTGTCCCCGCCGTACTGCGAGGTCGGGCGGAGGTAGTCGACGAGGGCCTTCAGCCAGGTCTGGTCGGTGGTCGACTGGAGCGTCGTACCGAACTCGCCGACCCAGACGGGGGCGATGTTGTTCTTGAAGAGGTATCCCCAGTGCTTGTCCCAGATCCCCGGCATGTTGCCCGGGAAGGACGGGTCGCTGAACCAGGGCTGGTTGGAGACGCTGGTGGCGTAGTCGTGGGCCGAGTAGACCACGCGGTCGGCCACATCGAGCTGGACCGGGTAGGTGCCGGCGCCCTCCAGGTTGCCGCCCCACCAGGTGGAGTCGCCGTTGTAGGTCTGGACGCCCTCCACGAAGATCAGCATGTTGGGGTTGGCCGACAACACCGCGTCGCCGCCGCGCTGGGCCGCGAGCCGCCAGTCGACGGTCGTGTCACCACAGCCCCAACAGGCCGGATCATGCGGCTCGTTGTGCAGGTCGATGCCGACGACCGTGGGGTTGTTCGCATAGCGGCTCGCGATCGACTTGAGGTCGGCGATCCAGGTCGACTCCGGGACGCTGCTCGTGTACCACAGGGCGCTCTGGCCGCTGGAGTCCGGCCGGTGCCGGTCGAGGATGACCTTCAGGCCGATCTGCCCCGAGTAGTCCACGATCTTGTCCAGGACCTGAAGGGAGTTGAGCCCCTGGAGGTCGGCGTTCTTGCCGCTGGAGAAGTCGATGCTGGACGGCGTCGTGCCGGACTTGAAGATGTCGTCGGAATACGGGATGCGGAGCGTGTTGTATCCGGTCGCGGCGATCTGGTCGAGCATGTTCTTGTAATCCCGGGACCACAGGCCGTGGACCACGTGGTTGTCGGTCTCGAACCCGAACCAGTTGATCCCGGCGATGCGCACCGAGTTGCCGTTCGCGTCCAGGATCTGACGGCCGCTGGTGTGCCAGTAGCCCGCTCCCGCCGTGCCCGCCGCCCGCGCGGGCGCCGTACCCGTCACGGCGGCCAGCAGGGCGAGCAGGATCGCGGCCACGACGCCCATGGCCGTATACCGCCGAGGTGGGCCCAGGTCCGCAGGTCTCATAGCAGCCAACTCCTCTTGTGTGGCGTGCCCCCGTGCTGACTGACATCGCTGCCGCGTCGTGGCCCGTGGCGGGCGGCGGCGCGGTTCACATGCGGTTCGTGTGCGGTGCGTACGCGGTGGTGCCGTGCCGGGGAGCGCCCGCCCGAGTGCGAACGGAGCGAAGACTTCCGCCACTTGGCGGCGGTGATGAACAACTCCGGCTTGATTCAAAGGTGTTGAGCGTGGGAGCGCTCCCAGCAAGTGAGGAAAGTAACAACTCGAAACAGCGCTGTGAAGGGGCCAGGCGAAACCTGGGCGCAATGGCGCGTTCACGCGCCCCCTCGGTGCGAGGGCAGGCACGCCCGACGGCGGCGGGGCGGCGCCGCCCGGGACCACGGTGAACTCGCCGCTTCCGGCGGCGATGCGCGCCGGGCGCGACGCCTACCGTCGGGTAGCGGAAAACGGGCCGCCGAAGTCCGGTCGCCGTGCGGGTCCGGAAGCAAGGGGGAGAAGCGGCCATTCGGCGATCGCACGGACGACGGTGGCCCGGCGCGGCACGCGGGTACCGACGCTCAGCCGCGCATGGGGATGCCGGAATGAACCCCGGAGCAGCCCGGGACGGGCGGGGGCGGACGCCGGCCACCAAGCATCGGCCCCCGGCGCCGCGCTCAGGCGGACTCGCGCACCACCAGGTCCGTGGAGAGCACCACATGGCGACGGATGCCGTTGCGGGACTCGATCTCCTCCAGCAGCACCCGCGCCATGGTGCGGCCCATCTCCTCGGTCGGCTGGCGCACGCTGGTGAGCGGCGGATCGGCGTGCCGGGCCACCGCGGAGTCGTCGAAGCCGATCAGGGCCACGTCCTCGGGCACCCGCCGCCCCGACTGGCGCAGGACGTGCAGGGCGCCGCTGGCCATGACGTCGGAGGCGGCGAAGACGGCGTCGAGGCCGGGGTACCGCTCCAGCAGGGTGAGCATGGCCGCGCGGCCGCCCTCCTCGGTGAAGTCGCCGTGGGCCACCAGCGCGGTATCGCCGCCGAGGCCCGCGGAGTTCATCGCCTGGGTGTAGCCGTCGAGCCGGCAGCGGGCGACATACATGTCCAGCGGGCCGGTGATGGTGGCGACGGTCCGCCGGCCCCGCGCGAGCAGATGCTCGGCGGCCGACCGCGCGCCGCCCACGTTGTCCGCGTCGACGTACGACATCCACTCCCGCTCCGAGCGCCGGCCGTTCAGCACGGTCGGCACCCGCAGCCGCTCCAGCAGGCTGGGCAGCGGGTCGTTCTCGTGCACGGACACCAGCAGCACGCCGTCGACGCGGCGGGCCGCCAGGTGCTGGCCCAGGCGCTGGCGTTCGCGCGGGGTACGGATCAGGGTGAGCAGCAACTGCATGTCCGTGTCGGCGAGTTCGGTGCTCACACCGCGCACGATGTCCAGGAAGTACGGCTCGGCACCGAGCCTGGTCTCCGATTCGGGGATGACCAGGGCGACGGCATCCGTGCGGTCGGCGGCCAGCGCGCGGGCGGCACGGTTGGGCACGTACCCCAGCTCGGCGATCGCCGCCTCCACCGCCGCCCGCGCCTGGGCGCTGACATGCGGGGAGCCGTTGACCACCCGCGAGACCGTGCCCCGCCCGACCCCGGCCCGCGCGGCGACCATCTCCAGCGTCGGCCGGCCGCCCCGCCCCTCGCCCGTAGTCATCGCGCTCTTGCCCGTCACCATGGATGACAACCCGTCAGTCGCACCGACTCGAAGTGTTCGTCCCCTTGACACACCCGCGGGAACGGTGGACCTTCATTATGCCAATCTGGGAGCGCTCCCACGGGAGCGCTCCCAGATAAAAGCCGGTTTGATCAAGCCGGAGCCCGCGGCGGGACGGGGGAACGCGGGGTTCCGGAGGGACAGCGGATGTCACGCTGCTTGCCCCGCACGTGCCGGACCACCGGGCGCGTGAGGCACCCGGTGGTCCGGTCTTGCGGGAGTGGCGCGCCGGTCAGAACTTCGGGTCGGGCGACTGGGCCCTGACCAGTTCGGCGGCCTCGGCCTCCGACTCCACCGAGGGCGGGGAGCCGTCCAGCGGCTTGTTCGCCGTCTCCTTCATGCACAGGACCGCGATGATACCCACGGCCGCCGCGCCCACGGCGTAGAACGCCGGTACCAGGTTGGTGTGGAAGACGCCGATCAGGGCCGTGATCACCAGCGGGGTGGTGCCGCCGAAGAGGGAGGCGGAGAAGTTGTAGGCGACCGAGAGGGAGCCGTAGCGGACATGCGTCGGGAAGATCGCCGGGAGGGCGGCGGACATGGTGCCGAGCATGGCCACCAGGGACAGGCCCATCAGCAGCAGGCCCAGGGTGATCAGGACGATGTCGCCCTGCCGGATGAGCAGGAACGAGGGCACGGAGAGCACCAGGAAGCCGAGCATGCCCGTCATCAGCAGCGGCTTGCGGCCGAAACGGTCCGAGAGACGGCCGACCTGGTTGATGACGCACATCTGGAGGACCATCACGATCAGCAGGATCAGCAGCCCGTGATTGGTGTCGTAGCCGAGTTCGTCGGACAGATAGGTCGGCATGTACGACAACAGCATGTAGTCGGTGATGTTGTACGCCGCGACGAGGGCGACGCACAGCAGCAGCGGCCGCCAGTAGCGGGTGAAGATCTTGCCGAGGTCGGCGGCGGCGGAGGTCTCCACCGCGTCGGCGGCCTCGGTCGCCTTGGCCTGGCCGCCCTCCAGCTTCTGGAAGGCGGGCGTCTCGTCCAGCTTGAGCCGCAGATACAGACCGATGAAGCCGAGCGGGGCCGCGACCAGGAAGGGGACGCGCCAGCCCCAGTGCAGCATCTGGTCGTCGCTGAGCAGGCTGGTCAGGGCGACGACGAGGCCGGACGCCCCGACGTACCCGGCGAGCGTGCCGAACTCCAGGAAGCTGCCGAAGTAACCGCGTCGCTTGTCCGGCGCGTACTCCGCGATGAAGGTGGAGGCGCCGCCGTACTCACCACCGGTGGAGAAGCCCTGCACCAGCCGGAAGAAGATCAGCAGGGCCGGGGCCCAGAAGCCGATCGTGGCGTGCGAGGGGATCAGGCCGATCGCGAAGGTGCCGATCGCCATCATGATCATGGTGAGGGCGAGGATCGTCTTGCGGCCGATCTTGTCGCCGAGCGGCCCGAGGACCATGCCACCGACGGGCCGCACCAGGAAGGCGACCGCGAAGGTCGCGAAGGTGCTCAGCAGCTGGGCGGTGTGATTGCCCGAGGGGAAGAAGACCTTGCCCAGGGTCGCGGCCAGATAGCTGTAGATACCAAAGTCGTACCACTCCATCGCGTTACCGAGGGCGGCCGCCTTCGTGGCGCGCTTGACGGCCGGTTCCTCGGTCACCGTGATGTCGCTGCGGCGCAGCTTCGGGTTGCGTCGCTTCTCGATGGCGCGAAAGAGCATCCGGTGGCGCCTGACCGCGGCGGGATCCACCGGATCCACCGGATTCTCATGGTCAGTCGCCGTCATCACGGTGTTCCTTTCGCCGGTCACATTGCACACGCCAACGCCTGCGCAGATCTCGCGCGATCAAACTAACCGCTTCGTACCGCAGCCATTCGGATACGCTGGGTGGATGGCGCTCCGGTCCGGTGGTCCTCAGGGGAGGTCGCCGCTCCAGTCGAGACGGGTGCGGTCACCGGGGCGCGGGGTGTATATCGCCCGGCCGCCGATGCCGAACCGGCCCAGCTCGGTGCGCAGCGGGACGCCCGTGGCGGGCGCGTCGCCGGCCCGGTCGGTGATGTCCAGCAGCAGGCCGTCCAGGGGGCCGCCTACCAGTTGGGCGTACCTGCGGTCGGGGCGTGGTCCGGGGTCGTCGTGGTCGTGGCCGTAGACCCGGCCGCGCAGCAGCTGCTCGTCGTCGCCGTTCATGGTCCAAGCCTCGCAGCCGGCACTGACAACGGGATCTTGCCGGCGCCGCGGCGCTCGTCCGCCCGTGCGGACTTTCTTCCCGTCCTTTGCGGTTGCAGTGAGAGGTGTGTGCGCGTGCCCCGGCGGGGGAACCTGAATCCTTCAGGCGGGGCCCCAGCGGAGAGGAGCCCAGGTGTCTACGTCGACGTCAGCGGCAGGCGGCCGCGGCCAGGGGGCTCAGGACACCGGCTATCAGCCGGATCCGCGCCGGTGGCGGGCCCTGTGGGTGACGCTCGTGGCCGGTTTCATGAGCCTGCTGGACGTGACGATCGTGGCGGTCGCCCTGCCCACCGTCCAGCGCGATCTGGGGGCCTCCCCCGCCCAGGTGCAGTGGGTGGTGTCCGGATACGCGCTCACCTTCGCCCTCGCGCTGGTCACCGCAGGGCGGCTCGGTGACGCCCTGGACCGGCGCCGTATATTCCTGCTCGCGCTCAGCGCCTTCGTGCTGTTCAGCGCGGCCTGCGGGGCGGCCCCGAACATCACCCTGCTGGTGGTGGCCCGGCTCGCGCAGGGTCTCGCGGCCGGCTTCATGGCGCCCCAGAACTCCGCGCTGATCCAGCAGCTGTTCCGGGGCGCGGAGCGCGGCCGGGCCTTCGGCTTCTTCGGCGCGACCGTCGGCATCTCCTCCGCCGTCGGGCCCATCACCGGCGGTGCCATCCTGGCGCTGGCCTCCGGCGCGGACGGCTGGCGCTGGATCTTCTACGTCAATGTGCCCATCGGCATCCTCGCCGTGCTGCTCGGCCGCCGGCTGCTGCCCCGCGTCCAGGGGACCGGGCGGGGCCATGTGGACGCCACCGGGGTCGCGCTGCTCGGCCTCGGCGTACTCGCGCTGATGTACCCGCTGGTCCAGGCGGACTCCGGCGGGATCGCCCGGCTGTGGTGGCTGTTCCCGGTGGGTGTCGTCGTGCTCCTCGCGTTCGCCCAGTGGCAGCGGCACCTGGTGGCCAGGGGCGATCAGCCGCTGCTCGACCCACGGCTGTTCAGCACCGTGCGCGGCTACGCGGTCGGCGCGGGCGTCGGCACCCTGTACTTCATCGGCTTCAGCGGGGTGTGGCTGGTCTTCGCGCTCTTCTACCAGCACGGCCTGGGCTTCTCCCCGCTGCGCTCCGGGCTCGCCGTGACCCCCTTCGCCGTGGGCTCGGCGTTCGCGGCCGTGATCGCGGGGCGGATGGTGGAGCGGCTCGGCCGGCTGCTCACCGTGTGCGGTCTGGCGGGGGTGATCCTCGGCCTCGGCGGCACCGCGCTGCTGCTGCACTTCGTGGATCTCGGCATCGCCCCCTGGGTCGCCGCCCCGGTGCTGTTCCTCGGCGGCATCGGCGGTGGCTTCGTGGTCTCGCCCAACTTCACGATGACGCTGCGGGACGTGCCGGTCCGCATGGCGGGCGCGGCGGGCGGCGCGCTCCAGACCGGGCAGCGGCTCGGCGCGGCGGTGGGCACGGCCGCGCTGCCCGGCCTCTACTACCTGATGCTCGGCCGGCACCAGGACTACCGCGCCGCGGTCGTCATGGCGCTGGGTGCCGCGCTCATCGGCATGGTGGCGTCCCTGGCGCTCGCCACCTTCGACTGGCGGCGGGACCGGCGGACGCGCTCCGGGGACGGGAAGGGGTCGCAGGAGGCGGCCGACGATCCGGTGCGCTCCGGGCGGTCGTGAGCACCGGCCGCCCGGACCGCCGTCACCCCGCCGCCCGCCGAGCCGTCGTCACCACGTCCGCCTCCCGGGCGGCCGTCCGCCCCGGCTCAGAAGAAGCCGCCGTCCAGGGCGAGCGTACGGCCGGTCATGTACGCGGCGTCGTCGCTGGCGAGGTAGGCGTAGCCCGCGGCGATCTCCTCGGGCGTGGCGAGGCGGCCGAGGGCGCCGTGCACCGACAGCCAATGCCCGAGCGGCATCTCGCCGCGCAGCCGGGGGTGCTGGTATCCGGCGGAGTTCTCGGTGGCCATGTCGGTGTCGGTGCCGCCGGGCGCGATGGCGTTGATGGTGATGCCGCGCTGTCCCAGTTCGGCGGAGAGGTTGAGGACCATGGACTCCACGGCGGCCTTGGAGGCGGCGTACAGGGTGTGCTCGAAGACCGCGCGGGACGCGCTGACCGAGGAGGTCAGCACGATCCTGCCGCCCTCCACCATCCGGGCGGCGGCGTGCTGGGCCGCGAACAGCTGGCCGCGGGTGTTCACGGCGAAGACACGGTCGAAATCGGCCGGGGTGAGATCCGCCAGGGCGCCGAAGTGCTCGACGCCGGCGCAGGAGGCCAGCACGTCCAGCCGGCCGAACTCCGCGACCGCGCGGTCGATCAGCGCTTCGCTCTGGCCGGGATCGGCCACGTCCGCGCCGTACGCCAGGGCCCGGCCGCCGTCCGCCTCGATCGCGGCGACCAGCGCGTCGGCCGCCGCCCGGTTGCTCCGGTAGCCGATGGCGACGGCCGCCCCCTCGGCCGCCAGGCGCCTGGCGACCGCCGCCCCGATGCCCCGGCTGCCGCCGGTCACCACCGCGGCCCTGCCCACGAAACGCCCGGTGTCCCTTGCCGTCATGGAGGTCGTCCTTTCCGTGCCTCACGAAAGCCGTCGCCGCCAGTGTCCAACGGCGGCTGCGCACCGGCGAGTTGCCTATGGCTCGATAACGTGTGCGAATCGGGTCATTCCCCGCCCCGGTCCTCGTCAGAGTTGCGAGTCCGGTAGGGTTATGTGATCAAATCTGCCGATGCGTACCCCCCACACACCGACGCATCACACCGCTCACTCCGACGGACCCGGCCCCGACCGGGTTCCGCCGACCCGAAGTCCGTACGACGAACTGGCCGCGCTCGCGGACGATCCCCCGGGCGGCCCCGAGGACGGCCCGCTGGACGACTTCCTCCGCGTGGAGGACGCCCCCCACCAGCGGGACGAGGACCCCGACGACGCCTGGGCACCACCCAACCACAGGCGCCGGGGCCGTCGCCGCAACCGCGCCACCGGGCTGACCACCCTGCTCAGGCTGACCGTCTGGGTGCTCACCTTCGCCTGCCTCGTCACCCTGGCCGACCGCTGGGCACTGCTCTACGCCGAGCGACAGGCCGCCGACCGGCTCAAGGACCGGCTGCATCTGACCGCCGCGCCCGAGGTGCGGATCGGCGGCTTCCCCTTCCTGACCCAACTGGTCGACCAGCGGCTGGACTCGGTGCAGGTCACCGTCCCCGACGTACCGGCCGACCGGGTCACCCTGACGCAGGTCACCGCCACCGCGCACGACATACGCATCGACGGCGACGGGCCGACGGCCGTACGGGGAGCCCTCGTTCGGCAGGTGCACGGCCAGGTGCTGCTGTCCTTCGCCGACATGAACCGCGAACTGGGCGCCTCCCAGGTGTCGTTCAGCGCCCGGGGCCCGGGCCGGATCAGGGCGCTCGGCTCGCTGCGGCTGGCCGGGCACGATGTGCGGGTACGCGCCGACGCCCACATCCAGCGGAACGGGGACCGCGGCATCAGCACCTCGGTGGACGGGATGCGGCTGGACATCGGCGACCTCGCGACCTACCGGCCCGGCACCGGACCCACCGAGGGGCTGCACCTCACCCGGGCCGCCGCGCGCCGGGTCACCCGGGAGGCGGACAAGATCAAGGCGCTGCTGGGCGTCCCGGAGATCGTGCACCGCATGGGCGTGCCGGACAGCGCGGTGAACGCCGCGCTGCACGACGAGGACAAGCTGCACCGGCTCACCGGCGCGCCGCGCTTCCTGCACCAGCTGACCCGGGTGAACCTCGTGGACCTGGCGCTCGCCCACCCCGAGGTGCTCAAGCGGCTCGGCGTCGACCTCTCCCTGCTGACCTCCCTCACCAAGCTGACCCGCCCGGATGTCGCCGACCGCTTCGACTTCGCCTTCAGGATCCCGAACCCGCCCTCCGGGGACCTGCGGGTCCAGCGGGTCGCGGTGGGCAAGGACGGAATCCATGTCTACGTCAGCGGGGCGGGACTGCTCCTCGGCAAGTGACGCGCCGCCATAGGGGGTTGCCCTCGCTCACCCGGCCGCTTCCGAGGGGAGCGGCACGGGGTGGGGCTCCCCGAAGTCGGCCGAGCGGCTCACCCGCTCCCAGGCGGACGCCTCGGCGAGCTGCCGGCGGGAGTGGTCGAGGGCCATGGTCGCGGCGTTCACCCCGAGCAGGAGATGGCCCGGGACCTCGCCGCCGCGCACCGTACGGACGATGATCTCGGCGGCGCGGCGCGGATCCCCGGCCGCGCCGGCCGTGTTCTGCCGCATCAGCCGGTTCATCGCGCCCACGGTCGCGTCGTACGCCTCGGGGACCTCGTGGACGGTCATCGAGGAACCGGCCCAGTCGGTGGCGAAGCCGCTCGGCTCGACCACCATGACCCGCACCCCGAACGGCGCGGTCTCCGCGGCCAGCACCCGGCTGAAGCCGTCCACGGCGAACTTGGCCGCCTGGTACGACGCGATGCCCGGCGAGCCGCCGACCCGGCCGCCGATCGAGGAGAACTGCACGACGGTGCCCGCTCCCTGCTCGCGCAGGACCGGGAGCGCGGCCTTGGTGACGTGGTAGACGCCCCAGAAGTTGGTCTCGAACTGGGCGCGGAAGTCGTCGTCCCCCGTCGTCTCGATGGGCGACACGTTCGCGTATCCCGCGTTGTTCACGAGCACGTCGACGCGCCCGAAGCGGGACACGGCCGCCTCGACGGCCGCGCGGGCCGCGTCCGGGCTGGTGACGTCCAGGGCGAGGGTCAGCACGCGGTCGCCGTACTCGGCGAGGTCCGCCGCGAGGGCCTCGGGGCGGCGGGCGGTGGCGACGACCAGGTCGCCGGCCGCCAGTACGGCGTCGACCAGGGCGCGGCCGAAGCCGCGCGACGAACCGGTGATGAACCAGACCTGGGGTTCCTGTGGACTCATACCGTTAGTGAAACACCGTTCTCTTATTAACGCAACGCCGTTGCCTTATCTCTTCCTATGATGTCCTGCATGAGTGAGCCTGCCTTTCAGCGTGCGCGCAGTGCCGAGGCCAAACAGGCGCGGGAAGCGGCGATCCTGGACGCCGCCCGGACGCTCGGCCGGGTGCGGGGGGTGCGGGACGTCACCCTGACGGACATCGCCGCGGCTGTGGGCATGCACAAGTCCGCGCTGCTGCGCTACTTCGAGACGCGGGAGCAGATCTTCCTCGCGCTGACGGCCGAGGGCTGGCGGGAGTGGTCCGCCGCGCTCCGGGCCGACCTGGGGCGCCGGGCCGGGGCGACACCCGCCGAGGTCGCGGCCGTCCTCGCGGGCACGCTGGCGGCGCGGCCCATGTTCTGCGATCTGCTCGCACAGGCGCCACTCAACCTGGAGCGGAACGTGTCGATCGAGTCGGTGCGCTCCTTCAAGCTCGTCACGCTCAAGGAGGTCGAGCTGATCGGCGGCGAGCTGGGCCGGCTGCTCGGCCTCGACGAGTCGCAGGCAGTCGACACCATCGCCACGGCGACCAGCCTCGCGGGGGCCCTGTGGCAGATGGCCACGCCCGGCCCCCGCCTGCGCGAGCTCTACACGAGCGACCCCCGGCTCGGCCACGCGGTGGTGGAGGTGGAACCCCGGCTGAACCGGGTGCTCAGCGCGTATCTCACGGGGGTGGGGGTGGGGTCGACGGCGGCGACCTGACCGATTCGAGGGCGGGGCGGGCCGGGGGGATTCGGTCCGGCCCGGGACCGGCACGGGGGCGCGTGTCGCGTGCGGCTCCGGCCCCGCCCGCTGCCGTACCGCACCGCGTACGGCCGTATGCCCGGCCGCGCCTACGGCCGTACGCCCGGCCGCCCCTCTCCCGTCTCGGCCCTCTCCCCCGGTCCAGGCCCCGCCCCGGCCCCCGGTTCCAGCCCCGTGTCCCCGCCCGGCAGCAGCGGAAGCAGCCGGTCCAGTGCCGTGAGGACATGCGCGCAGATCGCGTCCGGTTCGGCGGTCGCCAGGGGCTCCTGGCGTACGACGACCCGCATCAGGCCGATACCGAGCAGCCAGGCCATGGCCAGCTGGGCGCGCAGGGTGCCGTCCTCGGCCTCGGAGAGGGCGGCGAGCGCGCCGGCGTACTCCTCGCCGAGCGCGCGGACCGTCTCCGGAGCGGCGTCGGCGCTGCCGATGGAGCGAAGATAGACGGCCAGCCGGTCCGCGTCGGCGCCGCCGCCCTCCGCGAGGACGCCGCGCAGCGCGGTCTCGAACAGCAGCTCGGGCGGCGTGGTGCTCACCTGCTCCTTGCCGTTCTGCGCCATCACCTCGGTGAGCAGGGCTTTCTTCGAGCCGAAGTAGCGGAATATGAGCGCCTGGTTCACCCCGGCGCGGGCGGCGATGTCCCGGACCGTGGCCGCCTCGTACCCCCGCTCGGCGAAGACCGCGCCGGCCGCCCGCAGGATGCGCGCACGGGTCTCCCGGGCATCGCGCGGACGCTGCGGCGGCTCCCCGTCCGGCCCGCCCCCGGCGCTCCGGTGCTGGTCCTGCGTGTACTCGCCGCCGTCCACCCGCTGCTCCTTCGCCGCCCCGCGCCCGACGCGCGTCTGCCGAGGACCCGCAGAGTAACCGCTGCCGGGGGCCCGCCGAGTACGGCCGATTAGCGTCGTTGCGCGCCCGGTGCGCAGCTCCTAGCGTTGTAAGCGTGTGCTTACACAAGGGAGACAGCTGTGACGGCAACCGACCACGCACCCCTCGCCTACCCCTTCAACTCCGGCCAGGACCTGGACCTGGCCGAGGCGTACGAGCGCGCCCGTGACACCCCCGGGCTGCTGCGCGTGCGGATGCAGTACGGCGAGCCGGCCTGGCTCGCCACCCGGTACGCGGACGCCCGGCTGGTCCTCGGCGACCAGCGGTTCAGCCGGGCGCTGAGCCTCGAACACGACGAGCCCCGGGCCTCCGAGGGCCGCCGGGACAGCGGGATCCTCAGCATGGACCCGCCCGACCACACCCGGTTGCGCTCGCTGGTCGCGAAGGCGTTCACCGTGCGCCAGGTGGAGAAACTCCGCCCGCAGGTGCGCGAGTTGACGACGTCGCTGCTGGACGCGATGGAGGCGGCGGGGCCGCCCGTCGATCTGGTCGACCGCTACGCGCTGCCGATCCCGGTGGCGGTGATCTGCCGGCTGCTCGGGGTGCCGGAGCGGGACCGTCCCCAGTTCCGGGTGTGGAGCGACGCGGCGCTGTCCACCAGCTCGCTGACCGCGGAGGAGTTCGACCGCAACCGCGAGGAACTGCGCGCCTACATGGCCGAGTTGATCGCCGCACATCGCGCCGAGCCCCGGGACGACCTGATGACGGCGCTGATCGAGGCGCGCGACCACGGCGACCGGCTGTCGGAACTGGAGCTGGTCGATCTGTGCGTCGGCATCCTCGTGGCCGGTCACGAGACCACCGCCACCCAGATCCCCAACTTCGTGCTCACCCTGCTCGATCACCCGCAGGCGGTGGAGCGGCTGCGCGCGGAGCCCGCGCTGATCACGCAGGCCATCGAGGAGCTGCTGCGGTTCGTGCCGCTGGGCAGCGGGGCCGGCCAGGCCCGGTACGCCAAGGAGGACGTCGAGGTCGGCGGCACCCTGGTGCGGGCCGGGGAGCCGGTGCTGGTCGCCATCGGGGCGGCCAACCGGGACGCGCTGCGCTTCACCGAGGCCGGGGCGCTCGACCTCACCCGCGGCGGCAACGCGCACCTCGGTTTCGGCCACGGCGTGCACCACTGCCTCGGCGCGCCCCTCGCCCGGCTCGAACTCCAGGAGGCCATCGGGGCGTTGGTGACCCGCTTCCCGCGGCTGCACCTCGCGGGCGACATCACCTGGAAGACCGAGATGCTGGTGCGCGGGCCCCGCGTGATGCCGGTGGGCTGGTGAGGCGGCGATGAGCTGGCGACTGAGTGTGGACCCCGGCCAGTGCATGGGTTCCGGCATGTGCGCCGGGACCGCGCCGGACCTGTTCGTCCTCGACGGTGACCACTCCCGTCCGGTGCGCGAGCAGATCCCGCAGGGCGATGAACGCGCCCTGGACGCGGCGGACATCTGCCCGATGCAGGCCATCACCGTCCGGGACGCCGAGGGGAAGGAGATCGGGCCCCGGCAGTGACGCCGGACCGGCTGTTACAAGACGGGGACAAAGCGTGAGTGAACGCCCGCGCTCGTGGTGACGTCGTTCCAAGTGACCGCGCCAATCGGCATGTTCCTCTCCTTTGGCGTGAACAGTCGAACTCATCACAGAAAAGGACAGATTCATGATGGTCACGAAGCGGCGTTCCCTGCGCATCGCCGTCGTCGGCGTCCTGGGCGCGACCTCCCTCGCCCTCGCGGGCACGGCGATGGCCGCCACCCCGGCCGCGCACACCGCGGCCCCCGCCAGTGCCCGTACGGCCGCGACCGCCAAGCCCGCCATCACGGCCACGCCGTCGGTGTCCTCGGTGCGCGCCTGGACGCAGTTCCGGATCACCGGCAAGACCACCGGCATCAAGGCCGGCAGCAAGGTGACCCTCCAGCAGAAGCAGCACGGCAAGTGGGTCGCCCTGCCGGCGTCCACGCCCGTCAACAGCGGCGGCTCCTACGCGCTGCGCGCCGAGCTGGGCCTGAAGGGCAAGAACGAGCTGCGCATGGTCAGCGGCAGCACGGCGTCCCCGGTCTTCGGCGTGACCGTCAGCTGAGCGACCGCTTTTCACCCGTGCCGGGACGGCCCCGCCGTCCCGGCACCGGCATGTCCGGAAGTTCTTACGAAGATTTTCATAGGGTTCCTATATAGGAGGGTGATACTTAAGGAGTGTGGATCACTCTCACAGAGATGCGGACGTACAACAGACCGCACAGTCACTGGCGGAGACGGCAGCTGCCGTGATCAGGGTCGTGACGGATCACCGGGACCTCAGTTTCACCGCGGCCGCCACCCTGGCGCGGCTGGAACGCGAGGGCCCGCTCCGGCTCACGCTCCTCGCGGCGGCGGAGGGCGTGGCCCAGCCGTCCATGACCCAGTTGGTGCAGCGGCTGGAACGCCAGGACCTGGTCATGCGCGTCGACGACGCGGTGGACGGCCGGGTGACGCTGATCGCCGTCACGGACGCCGGGCGGGAGGTGCTCGCCGCCCGCCGCCGGTCGCGCGACGCACGCCTGGCCGACCTGATGGCCACCCTCGCGGACGACGACCGGCACGCGCTCGCCGACGCCATGCGCGTCGTCGCCCCGCTCGTGCAGCGCATGCTCGCCGACCCCGCCAAGAGCGCTCAGCCCGCGAAGCCTGTCCAGCCCGCCCAGCCCGCCCTCCTGCCCGAACGGCCTGACACCGGGAGCGACCGATGACGACCAAGGAGACCGACCGCATACCCGGCGCCTCCGCGACCGGGCGGCACCGCGGGCGCGGATGGATCGGCGCGGACCATCCCGGCTACAAGTGGGTGGCGCTGACCAACACCACGGTGGGCATGCTGATCGCCACGATCAACAGCTCGATCGTGCTGATCTCGCTGCCCGGCATCTTCACCGGCATCCGCCTGGACCCGCTGGAGCCCGCCAACGTCAGCTATCTGCTGTGGATGCTGATGGGCTACATGCTCGTCACCGCGGTGCTGGTCGTGGCGCTCGGCAGGCTCGGCGACATGATGGGCCGGGTCCGCATCTACAACGCGGGCTTCCTGATCTTCACGATCACCTCGGTGATCCTCTCGCTCGACCCCTTCCACGGCGGCAGCGGCGCGCTGTGGCTGATCGGCTGGCGCATCGTGCAGGCCGTCGGCGGTTCGATGCTGATGGCCAACTCGGCGGCGATCCTGACCGACGCCTTCCCGGCACGCCAGCGCGGTATGGCGCTCGGCGTCAACATGGTGGCCGGTATCGCCGGTTCGTTCCTCGGCCTGGTGCTCGGCGGTGTGCTGGTCACCTGGAACTGGCGCTCCATCTTCTGGGTCAACGTGCCCATCGGCCTGATCGGCACGGTGTGGGCGTACAAGTCGCTGCACGAGACCGGCATCCGCAGGCCGGGGCGGATGGACTGGTGGGGCAACATCACCTTCGCCATCGGCCTGACCGCGCTGCTCGCCGGGATCACCTACGGCATCCAGCCGTACGGCGGTCACACCATGGGCTGGACCAACCCCTGGGTGCTCGCGGGTCTGATCGGCGGCGCCGTGATGCTCGCCGTCTTCTGCGTCGTGGAGGCCAAGGTCTCCGAACCCATGTTCCCGCTGCGGCTGTTCCGCGACGCGGCCTTCGCCGGCGGCAACGCCGCGACCCTGCTCGGCGCGATCGCCCGGGGCGGGCTCCAGTTCATGCTGATCATCTGGCTCCAGGGCATCTGGCTGCCGCTGCACGGCTACGACTACGCCGACACACCCCTGTGGGCGGGCATCTACATGCTTCCGCTGACCATCGGCTTCCTGCTCGCCGGGCCGTTGTCGGGCGCGCTGTCGGACAAGTTCGGGGCGCGGCTGTTCGCGGCGTGCGGCTTCCTGGTGATGGCGGTGTCGTTCGCCGGGCTGCTGGTCCTGCCCAGCGACTTCTCGTACTGGGTGTTCGCCGCGCTGATCTTCCTCAACGGGCTCGGCGGCGGTCTGTTCGCCGCCCCCAACACGGCGATCATCATGTCCAGCGTGCCGGCCGACGCCCGCGGCGCGGCATCCGGTATGCGCGCCACCTTCCAGAACGCGGGCATGGTGCTGTCCATGGGCGTGTTCTTCTCACTCATGGTCGCGGGCCTCGCCGGAACCCTCCCGGACACCCTCACCACCGGGCTGACGGCCCAGGGCGTGCCCGCGGGCGCCGCGCACACCGTGTCCCAACTCCCGCCGGTCGGCGTCCTGTTCGCCGCGTTCCTCGGCTACAACCCGATCCAGCACCTGCTCGGCCCGGACATCCTGAGCCGGCTGTCCCCGTCCGCCGCGGCGCATCTCACCGGCCGCGAGTTCTTCCCCCACCTGATCTCCCAGCCCTTCCACGACGGCCTGGTCGTGGTGTTCTCCCTCGCCATCGCGATGTCGCTGGCGGCGGCGGGCGCGTCACTGATCCGCGGCCGCCGGCCGGAGCCGGTGCCGGCGGGCGCACCGACCCCGGCACCCGTGACGACGGCGCCGGACCCGACTCCGGCCAAGGCCACGGCGCCCGCGGGGGTGCTGCGCGGCCGGGTGTACGACAGCGCCGGCCGGCCCCTCGCACGCGCGGCCCTCACCCTGGTCGACCGCGCCGGACGGCAGCGGGCGCTGGCCAGCACCGCCGAGGACGGCACGTACGAACTGACGCCGAGGGAGCCCTCGTCGTACACCCTGGTCGTCTCGGCCACCGGGCACCATCCTCGGGCCGTGCAACTCGACGCCGGTACCGGCCCCGTCGTAC
Organism: Streptomyces sp. SUK 48; assembly: GCF_009650765.1. Lineage (NCBI taxonomy): Bacteria > Bacillati > Actinomycetota > Actinomycetes > Kitasatosporales > Streptomycetaceae > Streptomyces > Streptomyces sp. SUK 48. The sequence continues at coordinate 341,277 of NZ_CP045740.1, forward strand.
CGGACGTCACCCTCGCGGGCCTGGGCACCGTCCGCGGCACGGTGCGCCACGAGGACACCGGCCGACCGGTCCCGGACGCGAGCGTCACCCTGCTCAGCGCCTCGGGCGAGGTCGTCGCCACGGCCACCACGGACCCCGACGGCGCCTACACCCTGGGGAACCTGGCCCCGGGCGCCTACACCGTCGTCACCTCCGGCTACGGCCCCGTCCTCGCGGACGTGACCCTGGACGAGGGCACCTCCCGCGAGGTGGACCTGAACGTAGGTCAACACGACACCGACTGACGTCCGGTGACCGAAGGGGGCGCGGTTCGGAGAACCGCGCCCCCGCCGCCAAGCGGTGGAGATCGTGTCGCTCGTACGGGTGTAGCGGAGTGTGCGGTCCGTGGCGCGGGAGGGGTTGTCTCGTTCGGCATCTGTGTGATGTTCGACATGTGAGCTGATGGAACGGGCAGAAGCGGGCAGCAGTCTCCTTCATTACCCACGCCAACCACCCTCTGCGGCAGGTGATTCGATGACCACGGCGACGACCCGGGAGCCCCGGACGACGCCGCTCGCCCCGACCGGCACGACGAACGCCCATGTCCCGCCCGCCGCCAATCCCGCCCTTCCGTCCCTGACGGGGCTGCGGTGGATGGCGGCGCTGCTGGTGTTCGGAACGCATGTCAACAACTTCGGCTACTTCGGTGGCACCGGCGGCCACCTGGTCAACTGGGGGTTCGGCGCCGGTTCCACCGGGGTGTCGTTCTTCTTCGTCCTGTCGGGATTCGTCCTGACCTGGTCGGCCCGGACCGGTGACAGACCCCTCGCCTTCTGGCGGCGGCGCATCGCCCGGATCTACCCGGTGCACCTCGTCACCCTCGCCGTGGCCCTGCTGATGGCCCTCACACTGGCGCATCAGGGCAACCCCACGCCCGAGCCGGCGTTCGCCAACGTCCTGCTGCTGCACTCCTGGTGGCATCCCTGGTGGCAGACGCTCAACCCGGTCAGCTGGTCGCTCGCCTGCGAGGCGTTCTTCTACGCCTCCTTCCCGCTGCTGATCGTGCTGCTGCGCCGCCTCGGCGCCCGCGCGTCGGCCGCGCTCGGTGCCCTGGCGGCGGCCTCGGTGCTGGTGCTGGCCTGGTCGGACGCGCACCACTGGTGGACGTACACGCTCTATTCGTTCCCCGCCGCCCGGCTGCCCGAGTTCGTGCTCGGCGCGGTCACCGCCCGGCTGGTGCTGCTCGGCCGGTGGCGCGGTCCTGGCCTTGAGGCGTCCCTCGCGCTGGCGATCATCGGCTACTTCCTCGTACCCCAGGTCGCCCCCGGCTACTCCGCCACGGTGTGCACCCTCACCGGGTTCGCGCTGCTCATCCCGGCGGCGGCCGTCGCCGACCTGAACGGGCTGCCGTCCCTGTGGCGGCACCGGCGCCTGGTGCGGCTCGGGGAACTGTCGTTCGCCTTCTACATGATCCATCTGCTGGTGCTGCGAGCCAGCAGCAATCTCCTGGGCACCAAGCCCCACTTCGGCGCCCTCGCGGGGCTCGCCGTCACCGCCACCGCGTTCACCGTCTCGCTCGGGCTCTCCTGGGTGCTGTACGAGGCGGTCGAGTGCCCGGCCAGGCGGCTGCTGCTGCGCCGTCGGCGGTCCACCGTGAAGAAACAGCCGCAGCCCGACTCCGTACCGGCCCGACGCGAGGCCCCCGCGGTCGCGTCGGACTGAGGAGAGCGGGCGGAGAGACAGAGCGGCACGCGGGAAACAGAGGGGCCACGCGGAAACAGTCGAGAAAGTGGCCCCCGGTCGGCGCTCAGCGGGCCTTCTGAGGGGTGTGAGCGGGGGCGTCGAGAGCGAGGGGCGGGGGCCCGGAGAGAGCCCCGCGCCGTCCTCCGGCGCCTCCCCCGGCCGGGACCAGGCCGCGGTCCAGGCGGGACACCAGGCTCTCGTCCGGCTTCGCCACGAAGAACGGCACCGGTCTGCCCAGGTCCGCGTAGAAATCGTCCGACCAGTCGGCCGCCCCGCCGGTCCAGCGGTCGTGCCCCGGCGCGAACAGTCCGTCCAGGAGTCGTAGTACGTCCTCCACCGTGCGCGTGCTCCGGTCCATCCGGCCCTCCCTCCGATGCGGAGAACCTAGGGACGTACGAGGCCCGGCACCAGGTCACCGGGGGGGAACCGAGGGCGGTGACGGGCGTCGGGCGGGCCCTGGACCTCGGCTGCGGGCTGGGCCGCAACGCGCTGCTGCTCGCCGAGCGCCGCTTCGAGGTGGACGCCGTCGACCTCTCCCCCGCCCCGCTCGGCTCTGCCGCGGAGCGGGCGCGGGCGGCGGGTCTCGATGTCCCCTTCTGTGCGGTGGAACCGGACGGGTGCTTCTCGCTCGTCTGCTTCGCCGCCGGGCGGAGGGGATCGGAGCTCTCGGACGCGGACCTCTACCGCGCGGGCGGCCTGGGCGGTGGCCTCGCGTACAGCCCCGGGGCGCTGCGCCATGTCTTCTCCGGGCTGGAGGAGATCGAGCTGCGCGCCATGCGGCCCCAGCCACCGGACTCCGCGCTTTTCGGGGAGCCGTTCCTGTGGACGGCCCTGTTCCGCCGGCCGGCCGGGGGCGTGGCGGATGTGCACCCGCAGGGGTGACATTCGCAACAGTCGGGGGACTCCGGCGCGATCCGGGGTAGACGGCCCCCCGGCAGCCACGTCGAACGGGCGCGGGCCGCCGCCGGAACGGTCCCGACCGGGTCGGCTGTTGAGGTGAACTCGCCGTGAAATACGGAGAGTTGGCACGTCAGCGGCCTGCCCGGGTTGGTCCGCCCCGGCGGTGGGGGCTAGGGTGCCGGAACGGTGAAGATCGGCTGCCGACCGGCGGCCCCCGGGTGGGCGAGAGGAGAGTGTGACAGTGCCGGAGGACCAGGACGCGGCCGCGTCGGCGCCACGATGGGTGGGCTCCTTCCTGGAGCGACGCCGGGAGCAGATCGCCCAGCGCTGGGCGGACGCTCCCCTGTTCAGGTCGGTGTTCACGGTCTCCCGGGACGAGGCGGTCGAGGCCAGCAGGGCGGTCGTGGACGCACTGTCCGAGGTGGCCGTCAGCGGGCGCCTGGAAGACACCACCGCCCCCGGCTACGAACCGGTGCGCGAGCAGCTGGGCCGGATGACCCAGAGCCGGGCCCGCGGCGGCGCCACACCGTCCGGGATCGCCGACGAGGTGGCCGCGCTGCGCGCCCCCGCCGTCGATCTGCTGCGCGAGGAGTTCGCCGACCCGGCCGCCCCGCGGGCCCAGGAGAGCGTGCTGGCGCTGACCCTGCTGCTGGGCACCCTGCGCCTGGTCGTGATGGAGACCGCCCTGGACGCGGGCGCCGAGCTGATCGAGCGGCAGCGCCAGCAGCTGCTCGAGGTGACCACCCCCGTGATCAAGCTGTGGGAGGGCACCGTCGCCGTCCCGCTGATCGGGACCCTGGACAGCGCCCGCAGCCAGATCGTGATGGAGTCGCTGCTGGAGGCCATCGTCGACCAGCGCGCCCGGTACGCCATCCTGGACATCACCGGGGTGCCCACCGTGGACTCGCTGGTGGCGCAGCACCTGATGAAGACGGTGGCCGCGGCGCGCCTGATGGGCGCCGACTGCATCGTCTCCGGCATCCGGCCGGCCATCGCGCAGACGATCGTGCAGCTCGGCATCGACCTGGGCTCGGTGCTCACCCGGTCCTCGCTCGCCGACGCCCTGGCCTACGCGCTGAGCCGGCAGGGCATCGAGGTCTCCCGCGCGCAGACGGGTGCGAACGCCCGGTGAACGAACCCGCCCCCGTCCATCCGGCCCCCGTGCCGGTACTCGCCCTGGGCGACATACTGCTCGTCTCGCTCCAGGGCGAACTGCACGACGGCCTCGCCGAGCAGTTGCAGCAGGACCTCAGCCACCGCATCGCCACCACCGGCGTGGCCGGGGTGGTCATCGACATCTCCGGAGTGGACATCGTCGACTCCTTCCTCGGCCGGGTGCTCGCGGAGATCGCGTCCACCGCCCGGCTGCTCGCCGCCCGCACCATCCTCGCCGGAATGCGGCCCGCCGTCGCGATCACCCTGGTCGAACTGGGGCTGGCGCTGCCCGGTCTGACCACCGCGCTGGACGTCGAGCGGGCCATGGAGATCCTGTCCCGGAGGGGGACATGATGCAGCCGTCCGGCCAGGCGTCCGCGACCCGCGTGCCCATCGGTTCGGACGCGGATCTGTCCTGGGTGCGGCAGCAGGTGCGGCAGTGCGCGGCGACCCTCGGATTCGGCCTGGTACAGCAGACGAAGCTGGTCACGGCGGCGAGCGAGCTGGCCCGCAACACCCTGGTGCACGGCGGCGGCGGGCACGCGGAGATCACCCCGCTGGACGACGGCCGCGCCCGCGGCCTGCGGATGAGCTTCGTCGACAGCGGCCCCGGCATCCGCGATCTGGAGCTGGCCATGACCGACGGCTACACCTCCGGCGGCGGCCTCGGGCTCGGACTCAGCGGTGCCAGACGGCTGGTGCAGGAGTTCAGCGTGGACACGGAGCCGGGCCGGGGCACGACCGTCACGGCCGTCGCCTGGGTGACCCAGGTGCCCTCCTCACGATCGGGGCTGGGATGAGCCGCGTCTGGGAGGTACCGGTGCACGACTCCACCCGCGTGCGCGACGCCGGTACGGCGGTCCGCGAGGCGTGCGAGCTGGCGGGCCTGGGGCCGGACCGTACGGCGGCCGGGGAGCTGGTGGCCACCGAGCTGGCCACCAATCTGCTCCGGCACGCGGGCGGCGGCACCCTGCTCGTCAACCTGGTGACACCGCCGTCCGGTACGGGGACCTCGGTACGGCTGTTCGCGCTCGACGACGGGCCGGGCATCGCCGATGTCACCGCGGCCCTGCGCGACGGCTGCACCACCGCCGGCCCCTCCCTCGGCGCGGGCCTCGGCAGCTGTCTGCGCAACGCCGACGCCTTCCACCTGTACGGCCCCCCGGGCCGGGGCACGGTGGCGACGGCGCGGATCGACCCGGAGCGCGCGCGGGACCACGAGGCGCCCGAGGGCCCCTCGGCCGGCGGCGTCGTCGTGTCCCTCGACCGGGCCGAGTCCTGCGGCGACGCCTGGGAGTGCGTGCACCACGAGGGGCTGGTGACCCTGCTGCTCGCGGACGGGCTCGGACACGGGCCCAAGGCCGGGCACGCCTCCGGCGCGGCCGTCACCGAGCTGCGGCGGGCCGCGCAGGCGCCGCCCCAGGAACTCCTGCGGCGGCTGCACACCGCCCTGCGCCCCACCCGGGGAGCCGCGATCGCCGTGGCCCAGCTGGACACCGCGAAGGGGGAACTCACCTTCGCGGGGGTCGGCAACATAGGGGCCCGGCTGCGCACCTCGCGCGGGTGGACGTCACTGGTGTCGCACCCGGGGATCGTCGGGGCGTACTTCCCGGCCAGCGTCCCCTTGCGCCGGGCACCGTGGGACCGCGACAGTCTGCTCGTGCTGCACAGTGACGGGCTGCCCAGCCGGTGGACCCCGCCCGAGGACCCCCGGCTGCTCGCCCACGACCCCTCGGTGCTGGCCACGACCGTTCTGCGGGACGCGGGCAGTTCCGCCCGACCCCCGCGCGACGACACCAGCGTCGCCGTACTGGCCCCGGACCGGCGCCCATGACCACGACCTCCGACACCTGGACCCTCGACGGGCCCGTCGACGCGGCCCGTGCCCGTGCCCTGCTGGCGCGGCTCACGGCGGACGCCGGCGTGCCCGCCCGGGACCGCGCGCGTTTCCTCGCCGAGCTGACCGCCCTGCTGCGGCCCTGCCGGGAGGGGCGGCGGCAGCGGCTGACCGTGACCGCCGACGAGGATCTCCACCTCGCCCTGGACGGCGCCGAGCCCTGGCGGTCCACGCTGGCCTGCCCCTCGCCCCTGCCCCGGCCGCTGCCCCGGCCCGCCGACCTGTCCGAGGCGGACCTCGCCGAGGCGCTGCTCGGCGCGGGCGAGGACACCGCCGTCGTGCTGGCGGGGATGGACGAGGCGGAGGAGCTGGTCCGCTTCCACCGCGAGGAGCTGCACCAGACCAACCAGGGCGTGCTCGCACTGCACGCCGAGCTGGAGGCGGCCGCGCTGGCCCAGCGGGAGCTGCTGGACGCCGAGCGGGCGGCACGCGCGGAGGCGGAGAACGCCCGCCGGCTGCTGACCTTCCTCGCCGACGCCAGCGCCTCCCTCAACGCCTCCCTCGACCACGAGGACATCCTGCGCCGGCTGCCCAAGCTGCTGGTGCCGGAGTACGCCCGGCACGTGGACGTATGGCTGGCGGACGACGAGCGGACCCCGCCGGCCGAACGGGCCGCGGCCGCGGTGATGGCGGCCCGCACCGGGCGCCCCCAGCACGCGGGGCCGCGGCCCGGCGGGCTCCCCGGGGTGGACGATCTGCCGGCCTCCGCGCTCTGCCCGGACCGGCCGCTGCTGTGCCTGCCGCTCGGCGCGCGCACCGCGCAGGGCGTGCTGACCCTGTCCGCGCCCGGCGAGCGGTTCGCGCCGGACACCGCCGTGATGCTGATGGAGCTGGCCCGGCGGGCGGGCATCGCGCTGGACAACGCCCGCCAGTACGAGCAGCACCGGGACGTCGCCGAGGCCCTCCAGCGCGCCCAGCTCACCGAGTTGCCGGACACTCCGGGGCTCGCGCTGGCGGCCCGCTATCTGCCGGCCACGCACGGCCTGAACATCGGCGGCGACTGGTACGACGCGTTCCCGGGGCCCGACGGCAGTGTGCTGGCGGTGATCGGGGACGTCACCGGGCACGGGCTGCGGGCCGCCGTGATGATGGGCCAGTTGCGCACTGCGCTGCGCGCCTACGCGGTCGAGGGCAACGGCCCCGCCCGCACCCTCACCCTGCTGCACCGGATGCTGCGCCATCAGCAGCCCGAGCTGTACGCGACCTGTGCCATCGCCCGGTTCACGCCGGGTGAGCCCGGCGTGGTGTGGGCGGCGGCCGGGCATCCGCCCGCGCTGGTGCGCGGCCCCGGGGGCGAGGTGCGGGTGCTGGACGCCAAGCCGGGGATCATGCTCGGGGTTCCGGTGCCCTACGAGTACGAGGACCACCACGAGGAGTTGCCGGCCGGTGCCACACTCGCGCTCTACACGGACGGCCTGGTGGAGCGCCGCTCCGCCGGGATCGACGCGGGCATAGACCGGCTGGCCCGGTCCCTGGGCACGCTCGGCGCGGCGCAGCTGGAGCGGCTGGACGCGGCGGCCGACGCACTCCTCGTGCCGATGCTGCGGGACTCCGAACACGACGACGACATCTGTCTGTTGCTGTGCCGCACCGCCGGCTGACGCACCCGTGCACCGGTTCCCGGGACGGGGAACCGGCGCACGGGTGTGCCGTCACTGGTTGACGCAGATGTTGCCGGCGGCGGGGTTCAGCAGCCCGATGATGTCGATGCTGTCGCCGCAGACGTTGACCGGGATGTGGATCGGGACCTGGATGACGTCCCCGGACAGCAGGCCCGGGCTGCCCACGGCCGTGCCGGTCGTCGGGTCGGGGTCGGCCGCGAAGGCGCTGGCGGTGCCGCCCAGCGCAAAGACGCCTGCGAGTACGGCCGTTGTGGCGATGCTGCGGATACGCATGAATCTGCCTTACTGGTCGAACGGTAGGGACAGGACCATCACACCCGGCTCCCGGGGCGCTCGCCTCTCCGGATACGCCGACGGGGTGGCCGCCTTCGGAGGGAACCACCCCGTGACGGCCCGATCCCGCTCGTGCGACGGCCGCGAAACACCCCCTCTCGGGGGCGGAGTGGAGGGGGCGGGGGTGGTCCGGTCTCGGCGCACCGGGGCCGGGCGGTGCGGGTGCCGAGGTCCCCGGGCCGGGGCGTCCGGAACCGGGGATCGGGGATCTCCCGGCCGGGGTGAAGTCGGGCCGTCTCCCGTAGAGTTCCGGGGCGGCTGGCCCGCCGGACGCGCTGGTCCGGTCCCGGAGACCGCTCGGGCAGGGTCAAGTCCCCCTCGCCGAGGGCGCCTTCGTCAAAGCCCGCGGCTCGACCCGGGCAGGGCAGCACGCGGCCGCCCGCTGACGACACCCTAGGGGCTGCCCGGGGCCGGCGCAGTTCGGGAGGGCCGGTCAGGCGTGCCCGGGACCGGACCGGTGGGGTCCGGTCCCGGGGTGTGGCGTGGTCACGGGAAGGACGTCACCTTGGAGGGGACGGTGCTGGTTCCCGAGGTGGCCGCTCCGGTGTTGTTCACGACGTGGGCGTACTGGCCGTTGCCGCCGAGGGAGATCACCAGAAGGTCGTGCAGCTTGATGCCGGATCCCGTCGGCACCTGGAAGCCGTGGGCCTGCACGATCGAGGGATCGGCGGTGTAGTTGCAGTAACTGCCCAGGCCCCATGCCTCGTGCGTGGTGACCGAGTCGTCGACCTTGTAGGCCGCGTAGCCGGTGATGCCGTCGTGGGTGATGGCGGCGGCGTTCGGGGCGTCGTACGCCTTCTCGTTCTGGAAGAAGATGGTCCGGCCGCGCTCTCCGCTCCAGTAGACGTCGTACTTGTTGAAGTGTTCGACGAACAGACCGGTGGCGAGGACGTCGTCGCCATTGACGCGCAGGCCGTAGTCCGCGCGGTTGGTGGTCCAGCCGACGCCGCTGCCGTGGTCGGCGCGCCAGATCCAGGTGTGGTCGATGATCGTGTCGTCGCTGTTGACCACCAGCGAGTTGGTGGCGAGGCCGGGGCCCGCGCCGCCGATGCGGAAGAACACGTCCTGCACGGTGGTCGGGTTCGCGGAGTGGTCGGCGCTCGCGCCGGGGTCGCCGATGCGCAGGAGGGTGTCGGAGTTGACCGATCCGGCGTCGATCAGCAGACCGGCCAGCTTGACGCCGTCGACGTCGGAGACGTGCATGGCGTCGACGCCGTTGTCCGGGACCAGGGTGGCGAGCCCGAGGCCGAGGACCACGGTGTTCGCGCGGGTCACGTTGATCGTCCGGTCGAGGTGGTAGACGCCCGGGGTGAACAGGAGGTTGAGGCCCTGGGCGAGGGCCGCGTTGATGGTGGCCGCGGTCGCGCCCGGCTTGACGACGTAGAACTGGTCGAGCGGGATGGAGGTGCCCGGCGTGTTCGGCCAGGAGACACCGCGGGCGTTGGTGCGCTTGGCCGGGACGAACACCTTGTACGTGGAGCCGTCCAGGTAGAGGAACGGCTTCTCGCGGGAGACGGGCGTGTTGTCCAGCGTGGTGTACGGGCCGCTGTCGAAGTTGGTGGCGGGCGCGCCCTGGACGCCGGAGAAGGTCATGTTCCACACGCCGTTGGTCCAGCCGCCGACCGAGCTGTCGCGGTTGTACCACTGCTGCTGGGAGTAGGGGCCGACGGTGCCGTCGATCTTCGAGTCGGCGATGTAGCCGCCGGAGGCCCAGCCGTAGCCGTTCGGGGCGAGGTTGAGACCGCCCTCGACGTGGATGCGGCGGAAGGGCGCGGCCTGGGCGACGGCCCAGCGGTCGTCCCCGTTCGACGGCCTGATGGCGAGGTTCTCGGCCGAACGCCAGAAGTTCTGGGTGGCGTTGCCGTTGAACCAGCCCGCGTCCACGGTGACATCACCGTTGATCTGGGTGTCGTCGGGGTTGAGACCGAGCCCGGAGATCGAGGTGTAGAAGCCGATCTGGGCGTTGATGTTGTTGTAGGTGCCGGGCTTGAGCAGGAACTGGTAGCGGCCGGTGCCGAACTGAGCGGATTCCTGCTGGGCGAAGACGGTGTCGAACTTCTGCTGGAGGTTCGGCGTGGAGGGGTCGACGACGATGACGTTCGGCCCGAGGTCGCCGCCGCCCTGCACGGGCGGGGTGCCGGTGGTGCCGGTGTGCACGGCGACCTCCCACAGGGAGTAGCCGTAGCCGGTGCCGCGGGCGGTGCCGTAGACGCGCACGTACCGGCCGGAACCGCTGACGTCGTAGGACGCGGTGCCGCCGGTGGCGCCGGTGACGCTCTTGAGGGTGCTCCAGTTCTGGCCGTCGGCGGAGGTCTGGAGCTGGAAGTTCTTGCCGTAGGCGGTCTCCCAGTTCAGGTCCACCTCGCACAGGTCCTGTACGGAGCCGAGGTCGACCTGGACCCACTGCGGGTCGGACGCCTGGCTGGACCAGCGGGTGCCGGTGTTGCCGTCGAAGGCGGCGGAGGCGGGGGTGCCGGCGTTCTCGGTGGAGGAGGCGGTGGCGGGCCTGCCCTGGGCCGCGTTCGCCGTGCCGCAGCTGGGCTGTGCGGTGTCGGTGCTGCCGTAGACCTGGAACTCCCAGAGGGAGTAGCCCCATGGGGTGGCGCGGTGCACGCCGAGCATCCGGACGTAGCGGCCCTGGCCGGAGACGTCGAGGGTGTCGTTGCCGCCGTCCGAGCCGGTGACGGCCTTCAGGTCGGTCCAGTTGACGGCGTCCGTCGATATCTGGACCTTGTAGTCCTTGGCGTACGCGGCCTCCCAGTCGAGGACGACGCGCGAGACGGAGGCGGTGGCGCCGAGGTCGACCTGGAGCCACTGGCCGTCGGTCGCGGCGGAGGACCAGCGGGTCCCCGTGTCGCCGTCGACGGCGTCGGCCGCGGTGGTGCCGTAGTTCTCCTCGGAGGAGGCGGTGGCCGTCCTCCCCTGGGACAGCGGCGCCTCGGCCGCGGCGGCGCGGCCGTGGCCGAGGGGCAGGGTGATCAGCGCGGCCATGGCGGCCAGCGCGACACCCGCGGATCGGAATCTCATATGCGGCTCCCTGGAGACTGAGGGGTGAACCTCGATCGCTCACTACTTAGTTCACGTTTTGATTTAAGTGGCGAGATGGATGCCGCACAAGCCTTCGGAAGCCGAACGTTTCGGCGCGTGCCGTTCAGTGCATCGCGTCACGGCCCTTTCGCGCCTGCCGTTCGGCCATCGCGAGCAGTGCGGCGTGGGTGGCGGGGTCGGCGGCGGCGATCAGGCCGCCCCGGCCGGTGTACGGGGGCTCGCCGTACAGGCCGGTGACCGTGCAGCCGGCGGCCTGGCACAGGGCGATCCCGGCGGCGAAGTGCACGCTGTCGGCGAGGTGGCCGTCGGTGACATAGGCGGCGCGGCGCCCGGCGGCGACCCAGGCGACGGCGAGGGTGCTGGAGATCACCCGGGGCCGGAACCGTTCGGTGAAGCCGGGGTCGGCGAGCAGCGAAGTGGCCCGGAAGGCGGGGGCGTTGGGGAAGGGCGGGTCGAGGTTGACGTCCACCAGCGCGGAGGCGGCGGACGGGGTCAGCTCCTCGCCGGCCTCCATGTCGCCGTCGTCGCCGGTGCTGAGTCGCGCCCGGATGCCGTCGGTCCAGAAGACCTCGCCGGTGAACGGGTCGGCGGTGGCCGCGGCGGTGGTCTCGCCGTCCACCCGCAGAGCGACGTTGACGCCGACGAGCATGGTCCGCACGGCGTAGTTGAGGGTGCCGCACAGGGGGTCGACCAGCCAGCGCCGCCGCGCCCCGGCGACCCCGCCGGGACCGCTCTCCTCGCCGGTGACGGCGTCGTCCGGGCGGGCGGTGCGCAGCACGCCCAGGACGGCCCGCTCGGCGGCGAGGTCCGCCTCGGTGGCGAAGTCTCCGGCACCCTTCTCGTAGCGGGCGAGCCGGCCGCCGTACAGGTCGCGGACGACGGCGGCGCCCGCCCGGGCCGCGGTCACGGCCAGGCGGGCGTCGGATTCCCCGTGAGTGATCGTCATGGGCGCAGCCTATGCGCACCTCACAGGACGATAAGAGCAGTTCAGCCGCGTACCGGGGTGAGCCCGAGGGTCTGCTCGGCGGCGGTGCGGCCGCGGCCGACGGCGCTGTGGGTGGTGTCGGTCCAGGTGCGCACCGGGACGGTCTCCGCGCCGCGGCCGGGATCGGCGGACAGGGCGAGGACGAGCCCGCTGTAGCGGTTGACGAGGTGGAAGGTGCCGGCCGGGGAGGCGTCCGGGATCAGGAACCACTGCTGTCCGACGGCCGGGCTCTTCCCGCGCTGCGGGGCGGCGGTCGGCCGGGTGCCCCAGGCACGGTTCCCGGTCCTGCCGGAGTCGACGCCGAGCAGGTCGCCGGTCGCCGAGTTGGCCACGGTGTAGGCGCCGTCGCCGGTGGGCCGGAACGTCCAGGAGGCGCGGGCCGAGTCGGCGGACCGGGCCGCCGCGGTGGAGGAGGCGCCGGGGTTCTGGGCGAGGACGCGGCCGGTGCCCGCGGCGATCCGGTAGCGGTGCCCGGCGGCCACGGGCGGGGCCGCGGGCGCGGTGGAGTCGAGGGTGAGGTCGACGTACTCGCCGTCGGCGCCGTGCGCGCAGCCGAAGGAGCAGTACGAGCGCATGGTCCGGCCCACGATCGAGGAGCTGGTGCGGTTCGCGCCGTCGAGGAACCAGCGGTACCAGGAGGCGTTCGTGTAGCCGCCCGTGTCGCCGATCAGGTGCCATTTCTGGGTGGTGAGGTCGTCGGTGGCGTAGAGGCGCTGCGGCGCGTTCCCGCTCTGGTCGACGGCCTGCGGTTCGCCGATGTACAGCCCGAGGTAGGCGTCGTAGGCGATGTTCATCACGAACAGCGGGGAGGTCGGGGGCGTCTTGCCCGCCGCGATCTGCTCGGCCGTGGTGCCGGTGCCGGCCGGGTCGTACTCGTCGGCTGCGGGGGTGTGTCCGGTGGGGTGGGCGGCGTCGACGGGGACGATGTTGCTCTCCTTGCCGCCGGTGCCGGGCTGGGACCAGGCGCCGTCGTACCACTTGCGCCAGGAGCCGGGGGCCATCTTGCCAGCGATGGGGGCGCGGGCGACGTGCTCGTAGAACGCCTTCCAGCCGCCCTTCTTGTCCACGATCCGGGAGCCGTAGTAGACGTAGAAGTAGCCGGAGGCGGTGTCCACGAACAGGCGCTGGTCGCCGTCGCCGTAGTCGTACGTCTGGTTCGGGAAGGCGGCCGTGTCCCCGCGCACGGTGCTGAACGGGGACGTGATGACGTGGTCCTCGATGGTCCAGGTGCGGCCCCGGTCGGTGGAGACGGCGTAGTCGATGGCGTCGAAGTGCAGCCCGTCGCCGAAGGGCTGGGGGGTGAACTCGTTGTGGACCAGGCCGTACCAGTCGCCGGTGTCGGGGTCGATCCACACGCCGGACAGGTCGCAGTAGTTCTTCTGCGCGTAGCCCGATCCGGCCGGCGGGTAGCTCGCCTCGCGGCCGGTGGGGCTGTTGTCGCAGCGTGCGGTGGTGTCGTCGTTGCGGTCGGCGGGGTCGGCCGGGTTCACCGCGGTGCTCAGCGCGGTGTCGAAGGCGGCGGAGTCGAAGTCGGCGCCGGTGTAGAAGTCCCAGGTGCGGGGGTCGTTCGCGCCGTACAGGGCGGCGGACTGCTGGTAGTGGAAGGTGCCGTCGCGGTCGAGGAAGGGGCTCGCGGGGGTGTCCGTGGGGTACGGGAACGGCACCGGGCTGCCCACGGTGACGGTGTAGGCGGGGGCTTGGGCGGCGGACGCCGGGGACGCGGTGGCGCCGCCCAGGACGAGGGCGACGGCCGCGGCCACGGCGCCGCCCGCTCTGCTCAACAGTCGCACGGATGCTCCTCGTTGCCGAAGGGTTGCCGGAGGTGAGGCCGGACGTCCGGTCCCACGGAACGATCAGCCCCCGGCGGTGTCCCGGCAATGGACTCCCGTGCGCCGCCTCTTGCACTTTCGCGTCCGGGCCGGCCGCTCAGCCCTCCTCGGACAGCGGGATGTCCCAGGCCAGTTGGCGCATCAGCTCGTCGTCCCGGTGGTCGGGCCGGTGGTCCGGGTCGGCGGGGCGGGCCGGCGCGTGGGTGCCGCGCGAGATGCCGCCGCTGACGGTGATGTTGTGCTCCACGCGCGGGCGCCGGTGCCGCTCGTACGCCGCGAACGCCCTTGTGGGGTCGGGGAGATCACGCAGCGCCTTGGCGAGGACGACCGCGTCCTCCAGCGCCGTCGAGGCGCCCTGCCCGGTCGCCGGGGAGGCCGCGTGCGCCGCGTCGCCGACGAGGAGGACCCTGCCGGTGTGCCAGCGGGCGCCGAGCGGCATCTCGGTGGCGTTGGTGACCATGACGGGGCCCGGGCAGGCGGCGACGAGCGCGGCGGCGGGTGTGGCGTCCTTACGCAGCAGGGGCAGCAGCTCCTCGCGCGGTACGGCACTGCGCGCGCCCGGCCCCCGCTCGGGCAGCGGGTCGCCGCCGACGCGCGCGAACCAGTACGTCTCCCCCGTCGGCGCCCCGGCGTATCCGAAGGCGCTCTCGCTGCCCCGCACCATGGTGATGACACCGCTGCCCGCCGTGCCCGGGGCGCCGGGGGTGCGGCCGTAGAAGACGCGTTGGCCCGCGTAGCCGGGCCGGACCTCGGGGCTGAGCGCGCGGCGGACGGCGGAGTTCAGGCCGTCGGCGCCGATGAGCAGGTCGCCGGTGGCGGTGGTGCCGTCGGCGAAACGCGCGGTGACGCCGTACGGCCCGTCGGTCACCGAGGTCAGCCGGGCGCCGTGGGTGAGGGGGATGCCGCGCCCCGAAACCTCCCGCTGGAGCGCGGAGTTCAGCTCGCCGCGGCGCAGGCAGCGGTAGCGCAGATCGGGTTCGGTGACCTCGCCGAGCGGGACGTGGGCCAGTTCGGTGCCCTCCGCGTCCAGCAGGCGCAGCGAAGTCAGCGGAAAACCGATGGCCGTCACGGCCCGGGTGGCGTCCAGCTGGGCCAGGGCGCGCATGCCGGTGCTCGCGAGGGTGAGGAAGGCGCCGATGTCCTGGTCGGCGCCGGAGTGCGCCTCGTACACGCGCACGTCGAAGCCCGCGCGGCGCAGGCCCAGCGCGGCGGCGCTGCCCGCGACGCCGCCGCCGATCACCAGGACCCTGGTGGCTTCCGTACCGGTCATGTGCCGCTCCTCGGCCCGACAGTGGTGACGACCATCCAATTACAGCGGTGGAGCGGGAGCGCCGGGCGGGGCACGAATCCGGACAGGGGCGGGCACGGCGGCCGGCGTGCGCCGGTGGGTGCCGGGAGCGCCCCGGGCGCCGCCCGCCGGGGCGTGGTGTGCGCACGACCGCCCCTCGCGCGCAGGCGTTCCGGCGGCCGGAGTGGGTACGACCCGGCCATGCGGGTGAGTCTGGTGGACGCGGGATCGAACACGGTACGACTGGTGATCGCGGATGTGGAGGGAGGCGTTCCGCTGCCGGTGCACACCGTCAAGTGGAAGCTGCGCCTGTCCGAACAGGTCGGCGCGGACGGCACGATCGCCGAGGAGGCGGTGGAGCGGCTGGTGACGGCGGTGGCCGAGGCGGGCGACACGGCGCTGCGGTGGAAGGCCGCGGGCCCGCTGGCCTTCGCCACCACCGTGGTGCGGGCCGCGCCGAACCGGGCGCAGGTGCTGGAGCGGGTGGCGGCCGGGACCGGCATCCGGATGTGCACGCTGCCCGGTGAGACCGAGGCCGAGCTGACGTTCCTGGCGGCCCGCCGCTGGCTCGGCTGGAAGGCGGGTCCGCTCGCGGTGCTCGACATCGGCGGCGGCTCCCTGGAGGTGGCGTTCGGGCGGGGCCGGCTGCCCGACTTCGCGGCCTCGCTGCCGCTGGGCGCGGCCCGGCTGACCCGGGAGTTCCTGGACGTCCAGGACCCGCCCGGGGCGGCCGAGCTGAAGGAGCTGCGCCGCCGCATCCGGCACGAGCTGCGGGACGTGGCGGCGCGGATACGGTGGGAGTCGCCGCGTACCGCCGCGGTCAGCTCCCGCACGTTCCAGCAGCTGGCCCGGCTGTGCGGGGCCGCGCCGGGGCGGTTCGGGCCGTTCGAGCCGCGGGCGCTGCGGCGCCGGGACCTGGGCGAGGCGGCGCGCGCGCTGGCCACCCTGCCCGCCGCCGAGCGCGCCCAGTCGCCCGGCATCTCCGCGCCGCGCGCGGCGCAGAGCCTGGCCGGTGCCGTCGTCGGGCACACGGCGCTGAAGCTGATGGGGCTGCGCCGGGCGGTGGTGTGCCCGTGGGCGATCCGCGAGGGCATCCTGCTGCGTTACATCGAGGACGGCGCCGACTGGTGGACGCGGACGGCGGGGGCGGGTCTCACCGGGGCGCCGTCCTCGGCGGTGTCGCTGCGCAGCGTCGTGGAGCCCTCCGCGTAGCACCCGGCCTCAGGAGCCGGCGGAATCCTCGCCCCGGGTGCGCAGGGCGCCCGCCGTCCGCAGCAGGCGGTCGGCGGGTCCGCGCAGCCGGGGGTGGGCCAGCACGGTGTTGCGCAGGCCGCGCGCGGGTCCCCGCCATAGGCGGTGGGCGAGCGCCACGGGGTGCAGGCGGGTCACGAAGCCCTCCCCGACCCGGAGTTCGCGGGTCTTCAGCCAGTCCTTGTACTCCTTGTCGCCGCGGCCGAGGTCCACCGTCTCCACCCCGTGCCGGGCGGCGGCCTCGGCGGTGCGCAGATGCATCATCAGCCCCGGTGAGTAGCGGTGCAGTCCGGGGTCGTACGCGGTGAACCAGGCCGCCAGTACCGTGTGCGACCGGGGGCCGAAGTGGGCGGCGACCGGGCGGTCCCCGGCGTAGAGCACGGACAGCACACCGGTGCAGTGGGGCTCCCGGAGGCCGAACAGCTCCTCGACCAGGGCGACGATCCAGGGCCTGGCGAACCGGTCCATGCGGCCGGTCCTGCGGTACTGCGCGGACTTCCAGCGCATGAGGGTGCGCAGCATTTCGGGGTCGCGTTCGTCGAACACGAAGCGCACCTCACCGGCGTCCCGGCCGAGGCGGCGCTCCTTCTTCAGGGTCGTCTTCGCCTGTCCGGGGTAGGTGCCGCGCAGCCAGGCGGCGTAGTCGCCGTCGCCGGGGCGCAGCTCGATGACGGGCGAGGCGAAGGTGCCGGTGACATGCGGCTCGAACGGCCGCTGTCCGCCCACGAGATGGTCGAACTCGAAGCTGCTGAGCTCGCAGGCCCGCAACAACTCCCCCATGTCCCAGGTGGTTCCGGGCCGGTGCACCAGGGCCTGGCAGTCGGACAGTCCGAGTCCGATCGCCCGGCCGATGCCGAACGGCCCCCGCTCGTACGGCAGGAAGCCGACGTCCCGGCCGTCCTCGCGCAGCACGGCGACCCGGGCGCCGCCCCGGTGCCGGCCGACGGCGCGGGCGAACTCGGGGGCGAGGAAGGGGTTGGCGAAGGCGGGCGACTCGTCCATCGCCTCGTGCCAGGCCCGGAGTTGCCCCGGCGTCAGCTCGCCGGACCCGTGGACGGTGATCTCCACTCGGCTCCCCCGCCTTTCCGCCGTACCGGGGCGCCCGGTCCCCCGCCGTGCGCCGCTGCTCAAAACTGGCCAAACAGGCGGACCTTGTCAAGGGCGCGCAGGCGACGCGTGGGCTGCCGCTCCCGCGCGAACTCCCCGTTCCGCCCCGGGGGAAGGGGCCGGCTGGCAGACTTCCTGATCATCCTGGCCCTCATGAAAGGCGGTACGCCATGACGTCCCACTCCGAGCCCGCCGAGCTGCTGGCCACCATGCCGTTCGCGGCCGGTCTCGGCATCGAGCTGCGGGAGGCCACCGCCGAGCGCACGGTGGGCTCGCTCGCCTGGTCGCCCGGGATGTGCACGGCCGGGGGCGCGCTGCACGGCGGGGCGCTGATGGCGCTGGCGGACAGCGTGGGCGCGGTGTGCGCCTACCTCAATCTGCCCGAGGGGGCGGCCGGTACCTCCACGGTCGAGTCCAAGACCAACTTCCTGCGGGCCCTCACCTCGGGTCACGTCCATGCCACGGCCCGGCCGCTGCACCTCGGCGGCACGCTGATCGTGGTGCAGACGGAGCTGCGCGACGACCGGGACCGGCTGGTCGGGCAGACCACGCAGACGCAGATCGTGCTGCGCGAGCGGGTCGGCTGAGACACACGGCCGAAGGGGTACGGCCGAAGGGGCCGGACCACGCCGAGGGGCGGGGTCCGGCCCCTTCGTCGTGCGCGCCCGCGCTACTCCGGAAGACGTCCCGGGCGTCCCGGATCCGCCCGCGCTATTGACATGAACCTGTGCTTCCTTCGAGTCTTCGTGCGTGAAGTTGCTTGAATATGCGCATCTTCAAGCACTTCCGCGCACGCTCACATACTCCGCACCGACGCGAGGGGAGCTGTTCCGCCGTGCGAAGACTCCGACATCGGGTGCCGTGGCCGGCCTGGGTGCCGCTGGGGCTGGTGACCGCCCTGGCCGGCACCGCGCTGGTCGTCCCGGCGCCCGCCGCGGCCGCCGCCACCGGCGCCGTACTGGACCCCGCCCACAGCAGTGTCAGCTGGCAGAGTCCCGTCTACGCCAAGGGCACCGTCGGCGACCCGAAGGACTGCCCCACTCCCGGCGCCGACCCCGGCAACCAGGTCTGCGACCGCTTCGACCTGTCCGTCTCGGTGCCGGCCGGCTACTGGAACGACAACCCCGAGGGCGGCGTCCCGCTGGCCGTCAAGTGGGAGCACCCCACCGACGACTTCGACCTGTACGTGTACGACGACCACGGCACCCAGGTGGCCTCCAGCGCGGGCACCGCCGACCCCGAGGCCACGCTGATCCCGCGGGCGTCGGGGACGTACCACGTGGTGGTCGTGCCGTACGACGTGCACGACAACTCCTTCACCGGCACGGCGTACCTGCCCGCGACCGAGGACGCCGGCGGTCTGACGTCCTTCTCGGGCGGGCACGGCAGCTACACGATCCGCGCCGGGCAGCTCCTGGCCCGCGCCGACTTCCTGAGCGGCGGCCGACTGCGACTCCAGGCCGACCCGTCGGGCTCGCTGAGCGACCCGGCCGGCACCGAGATCGTGCGCACGGAGCCCGCCGCGGACCGGCACACCTCGTCCTTCGACGCGGGCGCCTACTACGGCATCCGCGCATCGGAGGCCGTACTGCGCGTGTACAAGAAGCCGCTGCGGTTCGGGCTGTACAAGGCGGACAACCGCACCCGGATCTGGCAGGAGGACAAGCCGCTGCGCTGGTCCACCGACGGGATGCGGCAGAGCCTCGACCGCGGCGCGGACGAGCAGTTCTTCGGCGGCGGCGAGCAGAACGGCAGCTTCTCGCACCGCGGGCAGACGATGTACGTCTCCAACAGCTTCGACTGGGACGAGGGCGGCTACAACAACTCCCAGCCCTTCTACCTCTCCAGCGCGGGCTACGGCGTCTTCCGCAACACCTTCGCGCCGGGCGTGTACACCTTCGACTCGCCGGTGACCACGGGGCAGCAGGAACGGCGCCTGGACGCCTATTACTTCCTCGGTGACGCCAAGCACGTCATCGGCGCATACACGAAGTTGGTGGGCAAGCCGTTCATGCCGCCGGTCTACGGCCTGGAGCCCGGCGACTCCGACTGCTATCTGCACAACGCCAACCGGGGCGAGCGGCACACCCTGGACGCGCTGAAGGTCGCCGACGGCTACACCCAGCACCAGATGCCGCTGGGCTGGATGCTGGTCAACGACGGCTACGGCTGCGGCTACGAGGACCTCCAGCAGACCGCCAAGGGTCTCCAGGACCACAACGCCCAGCTCGGCCTGTGGACCCAGGACGGCATCGACAAGCTGGCCGAACAGGTCAAGGCGGGCCAGCGGGTGGCCAAGCTGGACGTGGCCTGGGTCGGCAACGGCTACCGGTTCGCCCTGGACGCCTGCGACGCGGCGAAGAAGGGCATCGAGGACAACAGCGACGCCCGCGGCTTCGTCTGGCTGCCCGTCTCCTGGGCGGGCGCCCAGCGCTGCGGGGTGCTGTGGAGCGGCGACCAGCAGCTGTCCTGGGACTACATCCGCTGGCAGATCCCGACGTACGCCGGGGCGACGATGTCCGGCATCGCCTACGACACGGGCGACGTGGGCAGCATCTACCTCCACGACGCCAAGATGTACGCCCGCGACCTCCAGTGGAAGGCGTTCCTGCCGGCCATCATGACCATGGACGGCTGGGCCACCGACCTGACCACCAAGAAGCCCGCCGACCAGCAGCCGTGGCTGGACGGCGAGCCGTACACCTCCATCAACCGCAAGTACCTCCAGCTGAAGGAGCGGCTGCTGCCGTACATGTACACCCTCTCCGCCGACGCGGCGAAGAGCGGGGTGGGCGCGGTGCGTCCGCTGTGGCTGGAGTACCCGGACGACCCGGGCACCCTGGGCGCGAACGCGAAGTACGAGTTCCTGTCCGGGTCCGACTTCCTGGTCGCGCCGGTCTACCAGGACTCCGACACCCGCGACGGCATCTATCTGCCCAAGGGCACCTGGACCGACTACTGGACCGGGCGCACCTACCACGGCCCGACCACGGTCGACGGCTACCACGCCCCGCTGGACACCCTCCCGCTGTTCGTGCGCGAGGGCGCGATCGTGCCCATGTGGCCGAAGGACACCACCAGTTGGCAGACCCGGGACCGGCACGAGCTGGACTGGGACCTGTACCCGTCGGCCCACGGCACCAGCCACTACACGCTGTACGAGGACGACGGCGTGACGCGTGACTTCGCCAAGGGCGCGGCCGCCACCCAGCGAGTCTCGCTGCACCGGGACGCGCACGGCACGACCGTGTCGGTCGGCGCGAGCGAGGGCGCCTACCACGGCAAGGTCGCCGCCCGGACCTACCGGTTCACCGTGCACGGCGGCTCCGCGCCCGCGCGGGTGCTGGTGGACGGGCGCCAACTGCCCCGCTCCGCCTGGTCGTTCGATCCGGCCACCCGGGTCACGACGGTCACCACGGCGAGCCTGCCGCTGGACCGGGGCTTCGGTCTGCGATTGGTCGACAAAAGGTAAAGGGGTCGTATGGTCTAGTCCAAAGAGCAGGTTGGTCTAGGCCAACTCATTGACGTGACCGCAACAGCTCCCGGAGGGTGGGGGCTCCTCCCCCACCCGGGTCTCTCCCCACCCTCTGGAGGCACGCAGTGAGACGTCTTCACGCCTGTCTGAGCGCGGCGGCCGCCGTCGTGCTCGCCGCCGCGGGCACCACCGCCCTGGTCGCGGCCAACGCCTCGGGCGCCACTCCCCAGGACGCCCTGAGCAACCGCTGGTACGCGGCCGCCCCCTATCTGATGCCGCTGGACAACGACCCGCCCGACCCGGCCGCCATCATGGACGCCACCGGTCTCAAGGCGTTCCAGCTGGCCTTCGTGCTCGCCCCCAACGGGGGTGGCTGCTCCCCCACTTGGGGCGGTACGGCACCGGTCTCCGCGGACACCGCCGTGCAGTCGATGATCTCCGCCATCCGCGCCAAGGGCGGCGACGTGTCCGTCTCCATCGGCGGCTACGGCGGCACCAAGCTCGGCCAGGCGTGCGCGGACCCGGCGTCCACGGCGGCGGCGTACCAGCAGGTGATCACCAAGTACGGCCTGCACGCCATCGACTTCGACCTGGAGGAGCCGGAGTACGAGAACACCGCGGCCATCAAGAACGAGATCGGCGCGGCCAAGATCCTCCAGCAGAACAACCCGGGTCTGTACGTCTCCGTGACGACGGCCGGCACGGCGGACGGCACCGGCTGGTTCGGCAAGCAGATGCTGCTGGAGGCGAAGTCGCAGGGGTTCACCCCGAACAACTTCTCCATCATGCCGTTCGACGGCGGCTTCAACGGCGCGGCGAGCCAGACCAGCGCGCTGACCAACTTCAACTCGATCCTCCAGTCCACCTTCGGCTGGGACGCGGCCACCGCCTACGCCCACGAGGGCTTCTCCGGCATGAACGGCCGCAGCGACACCGGCGAGATCTTCGGCCAGAGCGACTTCCAGACCGTGCTGGACTACGCGACCAGCCACCACATGGACCGCTTCACGTTCTGGTCGATCAACCGCGACCGCCAGTGCAGCCCGCCCGACAACGGGGGCCGTACGTCCGGGACTTGTTCGAGCGTGGCGCAGAGCCCCTGGGACTTCGCCAAGTACTCGGTGAAGTTCGCCGGGGTCACCCCGCCGACCGGCACCCCGACCCCCACCCCGACGCCGACCCCGACCTCGTGCAAGCCCGCGTGGAACTCGTCCACCGCCTACACGGGCGGCACCGAGGTGTCGTACGGCCAGCACAACTGGAAGGCCAAGTGGTGGACCCAGAACGAGGTGCCCGGCGCCTCCACCTGGGGTCCCTGGCAGGACGAGGGCGCCTGCTGACGCGTTGCCCGCCCGGTGGCCGGGGACGCGCGCGGTGGTCACTTGGCCGGGCGCGTCCCCGGCCACCGGCCTGTCCCGGAACCGGTCCGTCCGCATGACACACGGTGCGACCTGCGCGACTGGTGGAATACGCCAAGTGGCCGTAGCGTCGATGTGACCTGCTCGGACACGGGACGAACGGTGGGAGCGGCCATGCGCGGATCAGTGGTGGGAACGGCGGTGACCCTGGCGGCAGCGGCGGTGCTGGCGGCGGGAACGACGGCTTCGGCCAGTCCGCCGACCGCGTCCGTGGCGCCGACGGCGCGGGCCGGGGACCGGGTGCTGGTGGACTGTTTCTCCCACCGCAATGTGCGCCCCACGGACTTCATCCTGGCCTGCGGTGACGGCAACAGCCGGCTCAAGGGCCTCAACTGGACCGCCTGGAGCAACGGCGGCGCCACGGGCACCGGCACGAACTGGGTGAACGACTGCAAGCCGTACTGCGCGGCCGGCACCTTCCACCCCTACCCGGTGGTCATCCGGCTCAGCGGCGGCACGCAGTGGAAGAAGCATCCCTCCTTCGAGCGCTTCACCCAGCTGACCCTGACCTACAGCGGCGCACGGCCGCAGGGCTTCCAGCACGTGATGTCGTTCCCGCTCTGGGACGGCCCCACGTCGCCGCAGGGCTGACAGCACGGATCGCCCGGGGCCCTTCACGGACCCCGGGCGAGCGCGGTACGGAAAGCGGCCGGGTCCTTGCCGGACCCGGCCGTTTGCGCGCGGACTCAGCCGATCTCGACCAGCAGGTCGCCGCCCTCCACCTGCTGGATGCGGTTGATGGCCAGCCGGGACACCCGGCCCGCCTTCGGGGCCGTGATCGCGGCCTCCATCTTCATCGCCTCGATGGTGGCGACGGTGACCCCGGCCGCCACCTCGTCGCCCTCGGCCACCGAGAGGGTCACCACACCGGCGAACGGCGCGGCCACGTGGTCCGGGTTCGAACGGTCGGCCTTCTCCGTCACCGGCACGTCCGAGGCGGCCGCCCGGTCGCGGACCTGGATGGGCCGCAGCTGGCCGTTGAGCGTGGACATCACCGTGCGCATACCGCGCTCGTCGGCCTCGCCGATCGCCTGAAGCTCGATCAGCAGCCGCACGCCGGGCTCCAGGTCGACGGCGTACTCCTTGCCCGGGCGCAGACCGTAGAAGAACGCCTTGCTGTCCAGGACGCTCGTGTCGCCGTACGACTGCCGGTGGCCCTCGAACTCCCTGGTGGGCGCCGGGAACAGCAGCCGGTTCAGGGTCGCCCTGCGGTCCTTGGCCAGGCCCTCGCGGTCCTCGGCGGACAGCTCGGGCACCGGCTTGGCGGCGGCGCGGCCCTGCAACGCCTTGGTGCGGAACGGCTCCGGCCAGCCGCCGGGCGGGGTGCCCAGCTCCCCGCGCAGGAAGCCGATCACCGAGTCGGGGATGTCGAACCGGTGGGGGGTCTGTTCGAAGTCCGCCGGGGAGACCCCGGCGCCCACCAGGTGCAGGGCGAGGTCGCCGACCACCTTGGAGGACGGGGTGACCTTGACCAGCCGGCCGAGGATGCGGTCGGCGGCGGCGTACATCGCCTCGATGTCCTCGAAGCGGTCGCCGAGGCCGAGCGCGACGGCCTGGGTGCGCAGGTTGGAGAGCTGGCCGCCCGGGATCTCGTGGTCGTAGACGCGCCCGGTCGGCGCGGCGAGACCCGCCTCGAAGGGGGCGTAGATCCGGCGCACGCCCTCCCAGTACGGCTCCAGGTCGCCGACCGCCTTGAGGTCGAGGCCGGTGGGCCGCTCGGAGTGGTCGGTGGCGGCCACGATCGCGGAGAGCGACGGCTGCGAGGTCGTCCCGGCCATGGAGGCGACCGCGCCGTCCACCGCGTCCGCGCCCGCCTGGATCGCGGCGAGGTAGGTGGCGAGCTGGCCGCCCGCGGTGTCGTGGGTGTGCAGGTGCACGGGCAGGTCGAACTCGCGGCGCAGCGCCGAGACCAGGGTGGCGGCGGCCGGGGCGCGCAGCAGTCCGGCCATGTCCTTGATCGCGAGGACATGGGCGCCCGCGTCGACGATCTGCTCGGCGAGCCGCAGGTAGTAGTCGAGGGTGTAGAGCCGCTCGCCGGGGTCGCTCAGATCGCCGGTGTAGCAGAGGGCGACCTCGGCGACCGCCGTGCCGGTCTCGCGCACGGCCTCGATGGCGGGGCGCATCTGGCCGACGTCGTTGAGGGCGTCGAAGATGCGGAAGATGTCGATGCCGGTGGCGGCGGCCTCCTGCACGAAGGCGTCGGTGACCTCCGTCGGGTACGGCGTGTAGCCGACGGTGTTGCGGCCGCGCAGCAGCATCTGGAGGCAGATGTTGGGCACGGCCTCGCGCAGGGCGGCCAGCCGCTCCCAGGGGTCCTCGGCGAGGAAGCGCAGGGCGACGTCGTAGGTGGCGCCGCCCCAGCACTCCAGGGAGAGCAGCTCGGGCAGGGTGCGGGCGACGACCGGGGCGACGGCCAGCAGGTCCTTGGTGCGTACCCGGGTGGCGAGCAGCGACTGGTGGGCGTCGCGGAAGGTGGTGTCGGTGACCCCGATCGTGGGCGACTCGCGCAGCCGGCGGGCGAAGCCCTCGGGACCGAGTTCCACGAGGAGCTGGCGCGATCCGGCGGGCGGCTCGGCGGCGGCCGACACCGGCAGCTTGGTCAACGGGTCGAACAGGTCGGGCCGTTCGCCGTGCGGCTTGTTCACCGTGACATCGGCGAGGAAGGTCAGCAGCTTGGTGCCGCGGTCCGCGGAGGAGCGGGCCGTGAGCAGATGCGGGCGCTCCTCGATGAACGAGGTGGTGATCCGGCCGGCCTGGAAGTCCGGGTCGTCCAGCACGGCCTGGAGGAACGGGATGTTGGTGGACACACCGCGGATGCGGAACTCGGCGACGGCGCGCCGGGCGCGGCCGATGGCGGCCTTGAAGTCCCGGCCCCGGCAGGTGAGTTTCACCAGCATCGAGTCGAAGTGGGCGCTGATCTCCGTACCGGCGTGGGTGGTTCCGCCGTCCAGCCGGATGCCGGAGCCGCCCGGCGAGCGGTACGCGCTGATCGTGCCGGTGTCCGGGCGGAAGCCGTTGGCCGGGTCCTCGGTGGTGATGCGGCACTGGAGCGCGGCCCCGTGCAGGGTGATGGTCTCCTGGGCGAGGCCGAGGTCGGCGAGGGTCTCGCCGGCGGCGATCCGCAGCTGCGCCTGGACCAGGTCGACGTCCGTGACCTCCTCGGTGACGGTGTGCTCGACCTGGATACGCGGGTTCATCTCGATGAAGACGTGGTTGCCGTCCCGGTCGAGCAGGAACTCCACGGTGCCCGCGTTGCGGTAGCCGATCTCGCGGGCGAAGCGCACGGCGTCGGCGCAGATCCGGTCCCGCAGCCCGGGGTCGAGGTTCGGGGCGGGCGCCAGCTCGATGACCTTCTGGTGGCGGCGCTGGAGCGAGCAGTCGCGCTCGAAGAGGTGGACGACATTGCCCTCGCCGTCGGCGAGGATCTGCACCTCGATGTGGCGCGGGTCGACGACGGCCTTCTCCAGGAAGACGGTCGGGTCGCCGAACGCGGAGGCCGCCTCGCGGGAGGCGGCCTCGATGGACTCGCGCAACTGGGCGGGGGCCTCGACCCGGCGCATACCACGACCGCCGCCGCCCGCGACCGCCTTCACGAACACGGGGAAGCCGATCTCGTCGGCGGCCCGCACCAGTTCGTCCACGTCGGTGGAGGGCTGGGAGGAGCCGAGCACCGGTACGCCGGCCGCGCGGGCGGCGGCCACCGCGCGCGCCTTGTTGCCGGTCAGCTCCAGCGTGGCCGTGCCGGGGCCGACGAAGGTGATGCCCGCCTCCTCGCAGGCGCGGGCCAGCTCCGGGTTCTCGGACAGGAAGCCGTAACCGGGGTAGACGGCGTCCGCTCCGGCCCGGCGGGCGGCGGACACGATCTCCTCGACGGAGAGATAGGCGCGCACCGGGTGCCCCGGTTCCCCGATCTCGTACGCCTCGTCGGCCTTGAGCCGGTGGAGCGAGTTGCGGTCCTCGTGCGGGAACACGGCGACGGTGCGCGCGCCGAGTTCGTAGCCCGCCCGGAACGCGCGGATCGCGATCTCTCCGCGATTGGCGACCAGCACCTTACGGAACATCCTGGAATCCCTTCAGCTGCCTGGCGGCGACGAACGTCATGGTGAGTAAGACACGCCCTGCCCTGCCGTATCCCGCGCAACCCTAGGGGCTGCCCGTGCGGGCCCGTATGCGAAAACCATCACATCAGGGGTGTGGGCGGCGCCACAGGTGTGCGCGGCGGTTCGGGGGGAGTTTCCGGCCGGGGGCGCGGACGTGTCCAGGTCAGCGTTCGAGGGAGGTCATCGCCGTGCCGCCGGCGCGGGCGGCGGTGGGATGGGGGGATGCGGGGGCGGGGACGGTGGCGGCGACTACGGCGGAGGCGGGAGCGGGAGCGGTCACGGGGAGGACCGGGGACACCTTGGGGGCCGTAGGGGCCGTAGGGGCCGTAGGGGCCGTAGGGGCCGTAGGGGCCGTAGGGGCCGTAGGGAATGATCCGGGAGCGCGGGTGGGGAGGAAGGAGCGGGCGAGGGCGCGCAGCCGGGCCCGGCGGCCGTGCAGGAGGCCGAGGACGACGGCCGAGCCCACCGCGATCAGATGCTCGCGGCCGGCGAGGTTGGGGACGGCGATCGACTCCCACACCATGGAGCCGCCGGTGAGGGTGAAGACCACCGGCGCGCGTCTGACGACCGAGAGATAGGTGAACAGGCCGACGACCGCCGCCGAGGGCCCGGTGTCCAGGACATGCCCGCACGCGGCCGGCAGTCCGAAGCCCGACCAGCCGGGCCCGACCGCGATCATCAGCCGCGCGACCAGGGTGCCGGCCAGCGTGGTGGCGTAGGCGATCGCGAGGGTGCGCGAGCGGCCGAGGGTGAGTTCGGCGAGCGCGAAGGCCAGGAACAGCTGGGTGATGCCGGCCCAGACCGGCAGGTCGAGCGCCGGGACGTACAGCGACACCGGGGTGCGCAGCAGGGACAGCCACAGCGGCAGGTCGGCCTTGACGCCGCCGAGCCGGGTGACCCACACCGCGCCGGTGGGGTGCTGGGCGATGTCGTGGAAGAAGATGACGCCGAACGCGGCGACGAAGGCCAGCAGCAGTCCGGACAGCCCGCGCCGGGCGAGTTGCCGTATCGGGTCGACGACGATGGCGTGCCACTCGCCGCGCAGGGTGCGCCCGGCGAACCGGGCGAGGCGTGCCACCGACGGGCGGAACCGGTCGGGATGTCTTTCCGCGGTCATGGGACGGGACAGCCCGTCACCTTCGTCTTCGACGCACCTGTCATGCACATCGCCCCCCTTCGGCCCGCGTCCGGTGATCGACCGTACGAGGCTTTTCCCCATACCCATTCGTTTCAGGCATCGCCGACCGGATGTCGGCGGATTTCCCCGGGTCGTGTGGTCGCACGGCCCGGGGGACAGTTCAGCGACCCGCGCGACGCCCGTCAAGATCTTTAACGGGTGGGAAGCCCCACAGGCGGATAGAAGGGAAAACTGGGGAGGGAAGGCAACCTCTCCCCCTTCGGCCACGTCATCCGACTCGGATGCTCTCACCGCCGGGGCGCCCGTCCGGCGAGCAGGACCGCGCAGGAGCCGGCGGTCAGCAGGCCGCCGGCGAGAAAGGCGCCGCGGACGTCCGCGAGCGGCAGGATCAGCGCGCCGAGGGCGGCGCCCGCCGCGATACCGGCGTTGTAGGCACCGGAGTTGGCCGCGAGGGCGAGGTCCGTGCGGCCGGGAGCGCAGCTCAGCATCTCGTGCTGGGTGGCCATGAACACCGGTCCGAGCGCGCCGCCCGTCAGGGCCAGGAACACCACGGCGGCCACCGGGTGCGTACCGCCCGCGCGGAGGCCGAGCAGGCCGGCCGCCTGGACGGCCACGGCGGTCATCAGCGCGGCGCGCGGGAAGCGGTCCAGGAACGCGCCGGTGACGCCCACCCCGGCCAGGCACGCGGTGCCGAACACCACGAGCAGGGTGTCGACGGCGCCCGGCGAGAACCCGCTCACCGAGCCGAGGAACGGCACGAGGTACGTGTATCCCGTGAACGCCCCGGTGGCGGACAGGGCCCCGGCCGCGAGCACGGTCGCGAAGCGGCGGGTGTCGGGGGCGGTGCCGTGGGCGGCGGGCTCGGCCTCGGCGGGCGAGGTGGGGAGCAGCACCGCGATCACGAGCAGCGGGACGAGGCCCAGGGCGGCGAGCGCGCCCATCGGCACCCGCCAGTCGGTGCGGCCGCCCAGCCAGGTGCCGGCCGGCACACCGAGCACGAGGGCGAGCGAACCGCCGATGGACAGCGCCCCGATCACCCGACCGCGCCTCTCGGGCGCGAACAGGCCCACCGCGACCGGGCCCATCACCGCCCAGAACAATGCCTGCGCGAGCGCGGTCAGCAGCCGGGCCGCGAGCAGGGGCCCGTAGGAACGGGCGGACGCGGCGAGCAGGCTGGAGAGCACGAGCGCGGCCAGCAGCCCGGTGAGCACATGGCGCCGGGGCACCGTCCGGGTGGCGTGGGCGAGCGGCAGGGAGGCGAGGGCGACCGTCGCGCCGTAACCGGTGACCAGCAGGCCGACCGTCGGCGGCGGCACCCGCAGGCCGCGGGAGATCGCGTTCAGCAGGCCGACCGGGAGGCTCTCCGCCGTGTTGAAGGTGAAGGCGGCCAGCATCAGGGCGCCGAGCACGGCCGGGCCGCGCCAGGAGGACGGTCGCCGGGTACCGGCCCGGTCCGCTCGCCCGATGCTGTCCGCCGGGGTGTCCATGGCTCCAGCTCACCGGGTGCGCCGGGCGCGCCGCAACGCATTTCCGGACCGTACGAACGCCTGCCCCGCCGTGTGCGGGGAGGCTTCCGGACCTCGTGAACACGGCGGGGCAGGCGGTACGTGAGCAGACTGCCCCCGGAATCCGGGATTCAGTAGCGTGCGTATGGCATATTCACGCCCTGCTTCCGGCCAAAGCCGCGCAAAGCGCGCCCCCGGTCCGCAGGACCTTGAGCCCGACCGCGACCCGCCGGTCAGCCGATGACGTCGTCGGTGGTGTCGCGCTCGCGTCGTCGGCGGCCCGTCACCCGCACCAGGTCCAGGGCCGCGGCCAGCGCGAGGACCCCGCACACCACCGCGAGAACGGTGAGGGGGCCGCTGCCGGGGCTGTCGCCGGGGCCCTGGTGCGCGGACCAGAGGGCGAAGCCCACGGTGGCGGCGGTGAAGACCGGGAGGAAGAGGGCGGACAGGATCAGGCGCAGGCGCAGGTCGCTGCGGGCGGTGGCCGGTTCGGTGCCGGCGGGGGTGCGGGGGCGGGCGCAGCGGCCCGGCCGGGGCGTTCGTCCGTGCTGGTCATCGGCCATGACAGCCTCCTTCGGGCCGCGGGCGGCGCCGGTGCCGCCTCACCCCGGATGGTCGGGCAGGCGGTACCCGTGGAAATCCCGGCCGATCACCGGCTGGGCGGCCTTGCGGACGCGGATGCCTCCGGTGGTCATGCCGTGCTCGGTGCCGGCGTGCGCGTGGCCGTGCACGGCGAGGTCGGCGCCCGCGGTGTCGACGGCCTCCGCGAGGAGGTGGCTGCCGCGGAAGGGATCGGCCACGGGCTCATGGATCTCGGGCCCGGGGTCCGGTGGGGCCTGTCGCCGCGCCTCATGCCCCGGTGGGGCTACGGCTCCCGGCTGCGGACCGGAGTCCGGCAGGGCGTGTGGCCGTACACCCGCCGCTCTCGGCGCACCGGCCGCTCCCGGCCGGGTCCCGTCCGCCGTGCGGCGCGGCCCGGTGACCTCCGGTACGTCCGGGCACCGTGCGGACGCGGTCTCCTCCCCGGGGTGCGACACGGCCTCCCTTCCCGGCCCGTGCCCCGGTCATCGGTGACCCGGGGCCGTCCGGGTACCCGGGGCGACGGTGGCGACACGGCGGCGGGGCGGGGCTCGGCGGCGTGCCCGTGCCGAAGGCGCAAGTGGCCGCCCGTCCCGCCCGGTAGCACGCTGGTAGGCATGAGATCGAGGGTCGGGTCGGCGGGCGGGCGGCGATTCTGGCAGTCGTCGCACGCGTTGCTGCTGCTGCCGGTCACCCTGATCGTGGTGATCACCGTGGTGGACGTACAGGCGCCGGAGAGCATCCACCTCGGCCCGGCCCTGGTGATCGCGCCCGCGCTGACGCCGTCCTTCGCCGGCCCCCGGACCACCGCGGCCGTCGGCGCGCTGGCCACGCTCGCGCAGATCGTCATAGGCATCGCCCACGGCGGGATCGGCACCTCGAACCACATCGTGCAGATCATCACCCTCGCGGTGCTCTC
Organism: Streptomyces sp. SUK 48; assembly: GCF_009650765.1. Classification (NCBI taxonomy): domain Bacteria; kingdom Bacillati; phylum Actinomycetota; class Actinomycetes; order Kitasatosporales; family Streptomycetaceae; genus Streptomyces; species Streptomyces sp. SUK 48. Next base: position 371,548 of record NZ_CP045740.1, read on the forward strand.
GGTGATGGTGGTCCTCTACAGCGCCCTGCGCGAACGGCGCCAGGCCCAGCTGGCCCAGGTCCGCACGGTCGCCGAGGCCGCGCAGCACGTGCTGATGTGGCCGCTGCCCGAGCAGATCGGCCCGCTGCGGATCGCCTCGCTGTACCTGGCCGCGGAGGACGAGGCCCAGATCGGCGGCGACCTCTACGCGGCGACCGTGTGCGACAACGCCGTACGGGTCCTGATCGGGGACGTGCGCGGCAAGGGGCTGCCCGCCATCGGGGAGGCCGCGCTGCTGCTGAGCGCGTTCCGGGAGAGCGCCCACCGGCATCGCACGCTGGAGGACCTGGTCGACACGCTGGAGCAGAGCGTCACCCGGTACACGGCCGATCTGGAGTCGGAGGACGAGGCGGGCGAGCGGTTCGCCACCGCGCTGCTCGTGGAGATCCCGGACCGGGACCAGATCACCCGGATGACCAGCTGCGGGCATCCTCCGCCGCTGCTGCTGAGCCCGGGGCACGTGGTGACGATGCCGAGTCTGCACCCCTCTCCGCCGCTCGGTGTGCAGGGGCTGCCGGCGAGCGTGGAGCACACGCTGGACGTCTTCTCCTTCGAGCCCGGTGACACGCTGCTGCTCTACACCGACGGCGTGGTGGAGGCGCGGGACGCCCGGGGCCGGTTCTATCCGCTGGCGGAGCGGGTGGCGCGGTGGACCGACGACAGCCCCGAGGCGCTGCTTCACCACATCCGCCGCGATCTGCTCGCGCACGCCGGGGGCCGGCTGGGCGACGACGCCGCGCTGATCGCGCTGCACCGCACCCCCGTCGACCGGCATCGCCACCACGGCCATGGGCGCGGCCACGGGCGGACGGCCGCGCGGCAGGACACGGCGGGCGCCGAGCGGCCGTAGCCCCGCCCGGAGCGGAACGGGGCGGGCGGGGCGGCCGTACGACCGTGCCGTCGGCGTCAGCCGGCCGGCTTGAGGTCGGTGATCTTCAGGGTGCGCAGGTCGGACTGGACGTCGATCCGGGTGACCTGGGCGTGCGGGCCGTCGCTCCAGGTCAGTGTCACCTGACTGGTGGCGTGGCCTGCGCCCGAACCGGTGTAGGCCACCTGCCAGCGCATCGGCACGTTCTGGGCGAAGAGGATGCCGTCGGCGTGCTCCTTGGTCTCGTAGGCGGCGACCTTCTTCTGGGCGGCCGCGGAGAGGTAGAAGGCGCGCAGGGCCTTCGCCTCGGCGCCCGCGGCCTTGTCGTCGGTGGCCCAGACGGCGTCGATGTAGGCGCCGTAGAAGTCGGCGACGTGCTGGGTGACGTTGTGCGCGTCGCCCTGGGCGACGGCGGTGCCGGGCGCGGTGGAGGGCCGGGCCAGGGCGGGCGTCACCGCGGCCAGGCTGAGGCCGGCGGCGAGGGCGAGGGCGGTGAAAAGGGTCGTACGGTTGCGGACGGACATGTGTCTCGTTCCCCGGTCTCGTGACGGACGGGCTGCTCCCGTCCGCTGACGGCTGGTAAGACCACGTTTCGGCAAAGGTGGTTCCGGTGCTTTCCGGATGATTCCGGGCATGCGGCAAGGCAGAAAAGGTTGCGTCGGTTTCCGGCCTCGGGGCGTGCCGATCCGGTCATGTATCCGGTTCTACCGTTCCTCCAGCAGCCGGGCGAGCCGGTCGAGGGCCATGCGGGTGCCCCGCTCGTTGTCCGCGCGGGCAATCGCGTCGGGAACGCCCTCGTGCAGGAGCTCGACGTCCGTGCCGCCGTCGGCCGGGGTGAGCGTCGTCGTCAGGGTCATGGTGGTGCCGAGCGCGTCGTCGTCCGTCTCGAACGCCAGCACCTCCACGACCAGGGCGCCCGGGAGGAGCCGGGCGAAGTGACCGCGGTAGGTGTCGGTGCGCCCGCCCGACTTGCCGGTGCCGCCGCCCGCGTCGTAGGTGAGCGAGACCCGGAAGGCGCCGCCCTCCCGTGCCTCGAAGGTGTGCACCCGGGCGGTCATCCCGTCGGGGACCCGCCAGAGCGCGACCGCGGCCGGGTCGGTCAGGGCCCGGTAGACGGCCGCGGGGTCCGCGCGCACATGACGGGTGACTCGGGTGGCGTACACGGGACGCACGCTACCCGGACCGGCGGCCCTTACAGCTCCTTGCGGATCGCGCCGCGCAGGGTCTCGGTCCGCGCCGCGGGCACCCCCCGGGCGGCGAGGCGGTCCAGGGCCTCGCGGTACGGCTCGACGTGTTCGGGCTTGTCGGGGTGGACGGCCCCGAGCAGCGGGGTGCGGGCCGTGGGCGAACGGCTTGAGCCGCACGGTGACATGGGGCAGCCGGCCGGCCTCGACCAGGTGGTCGATCCGCGCGCGCCCGAACCCCCGACCACGCTGGTCGGCCTCGCGCACCGAGCGCGGGAAGGCGTCGATCTCGTGCGGGCCGGCCATGCAGTAGGACTTGGAGCAGCTTCCCGGCGTCCGCGAGGCGCGGCACGGGAGGGGCGCCGCTCCAGCCGGTCTCCGTGGTCATCCGCACCCCCGGGAGCAGGCGGCAGGCTCGCCTCGTACACCGTCGCCGCGGGCACGCCACGCGCGGGTGTGCCCCGTGCGGGCAGCAGGCACACGGCCGACCGCCATTTTCAACTCGCAGGTTGCGGCCCGTTGTTGGCAGGTGGGAAAGTGGAGCGACTGCTCCGGCCGACCGAGGAGCAGGCGGCGTGGCCGGTCGGGGGACCGGGCCGCGGCACGGCCTCGTGCGGGGCGGTGTGCCGTCTGCTGCGCGCGGCCGGCCGACCGAACCCCCCACACCACGCACGGCCGGACGCTCCCCACGCGAGGCCGGACGAAAGGCGCACGGCGATGGCTCCGCCCTTCCTCCCCCGACCGCTCCACCGCCCGCCCCCGGGCGCGAGAGGGGACCGGTCGTCTCGCGCGGACGGCCCGGGCCCGAGGCAAAGCGCGCTGTTCGAGAAGGCCGGCCGGCCGGTCGCCGAGGTCCCCCTCCCGGCGTCGGACGCCTGCTTCGACCTGCCGGCCCGCCCCCTCGCCGTCGGCGCCGCCCGCCGGGTCGTACGGGATCTGCTGACCGTATGGGACGTGCCGGAGGGGGTTCGGGACGATGTGCTCCTGGTGGTCTCCGAGCTGATCACCAACGCGCTGGTGCACGCGGGCGGCACCCGGATCGGCTGCCGGCTGCACCGCGCGGCCGAGCGGATACGGGTCGAGGTGACGGACGAGATCACCGGGGCAGCGGGCACCGCGCTCCCGGCGGCCCGCCGTCCCGGGCCCGAGGACCAGCACGGGCGCGGGCTGCTCCTGGTGGAGGCGCTGAGCCTCGGCTGGGGCGTCGCCCTCCCGTCCGGCCGGCCCGCCCGTGTCGTCTGGGCGGAACTGCGGTCCGTCTGACCCGCCTTGTCCCACTCTTCCCGGTAGCGCAGCCGCTCTTCGCACCTCCGTTCCGGACCAACCCCCACCAGTCCGAAGGATCCCCATGCACCACACCGCTCCCCTCCCCCAGCCGCTCCCGGTCGTCGACCCCTCCTGGACCCGGGCCCGCCCGAAGCCCGGCTCCGAGGAACAGCCCGACTGACCCCCGCCAACTCCCCTTTTTCGAAACTCCCTTTGCCCCCGTACAAGGCTCTACGGGTTGTCCCTCCACCGGGGTTCTACGACCCCGGCATCGCGCCCCGGGCCGGCCGGCCGGCGCGCACGTGGGCGAGCAACGCCTCGGCGGCGGTGCGCAGTCGGACCGCCGCCGAGGCACAGGCGGCCGCCTGCCGTTCCAGGGCCGGACGGCTCCACTCGGGTGCCGCCGGACAGCCGCCGAGCGTGACGACGGTGGCGCGCAGGCGCCGGGCACAGCCGTCCAGCAGATCGGCGTCGGCCCGCAACCGGCCGATGTGGGCGAGGAGTTCGTCGGCCTGCGCCGCGCCGGCCCGGGCGGACTGGGTCACCATGGGTACTCCCAACTGGGCTGTGTGCGTGCGGGTGCGTACGGGACGTCAGCGCGCCAGTTCCGCGCCGCCGCCGCGGTGCGCCATGAACTGCGGGCAGGCCAGCACGAACAGGGGCCGGGCCACATCGATGCCGAGCCGGCGCAGCTGTCCGGCGAGGGGTTCGGCGGCCGCGGTGTCGAGCCGTACCCGCACGCCCGCGCCCGGGTGCAGCCGGAGCCTGCCATGGGCCCGGACCAGGGTGCGTACCGTGCCGGTGCCCCGGCGGCCGTACAGGGCCCGGTCGGCGTCAAGGCAGCGGACGCCCGGCCCGAGCCGGCCCTCGACCACGAGCCCGAGGTCCGCCGAGCGGGCCCGGATCTCCCGCCCCGTCAGGTCGGCCTCGGCACGCATCCTGAGCACCGGCTGGCCCCAGACCTCCTGCGCGACCACGCGGGCCGCCTCGGTGGTGACGGCGAGCGAGAGGACGTAGCGGCCGGTGCGGCGCAGGTCGACGCGGCGCAGCAGATCGGTGACGGCGTCGTACGGACGCGGCCGCCACAGGTCGTCCACCAGGACGGACAGGGCGATCTCGGTGTACGGGCCGATGGTGGTGCAGCGGTGCTCGTGCACGGAGAGCACGGCGAGGGCCCGGGGGCCGAGCCGGCTCGGGGTCAGCCAGGGCGCGTCGGGCAGCAGGCTCCGGGCGGCGGCCGGGTCGACGGGGAAGCAGAGGTGCGCGGCGGCGGAGTCGTAGTACCGCACCGGCACGTCGACCGGGCCCACCGTGGTGCGCACGGGGGCGGTGGCGAGGGTGAGGAAGGGGTGGCCGGCGGGCGGGTGGGCGTGGTCCTTGAGCCGGTACGCCTGGGTGCGTACGACGGGGCCGCGATAGGGGGCCAGCGCCTCGTCCAGGTCCGCGCGGGCCACCGGGAGCAGGGTCCGCAGGTGCTCGATGTACTCGCGCAGGCGGTGGCAGAGGGGGAACTCGCGGGTGGGGCCGGCGTATTCGACGCGGTAGCGGGTGGCGCCGGCCGGGTCCTCGGGGGGCGCCGGTTCGCCGGCCGTCGGGGCGCTGGACGTCGATGCGCCGGAGGTCGGCTCGCCGGGTGTCGGTTCGCCGGGGTGGCCGTCGGGGGCGGCCACCAGGTCGTACCGGTTGGTGACCGTGGCGATCCAGGTGCGGGGGTCGGCGGGTTTGCGGTCGCCGGACGGGGAGCCCACGGCGACGACGTGGGTGACCCGGTAGGTGCGGCAGAAGTCCTCGTCCTGGGCGAGGTTGAGGACCGCGTTGCCACCCTCGCTGTGGCCGATCAGGGCGAGTTCGGCGCCGCGCGGGATGCCGTGGACGGCCAGGGCGTGCGCCAGGGAGCGGGTGTACGGGGAGTCCGTCGCGCACAGGTCGCGCCAGGCGCCGACGAGGTCCTGCGGGGCGTCGGCGCGGGGGCGGCCGGGGGCGGTGCCGGGGGCCTGGACGACGTAGCGGACGACGCCGTCGGGGCCGCGCACGTTCTGGACCAGGATCCGTCCGTCGGTGGACAGCGCCTCGATGTTGCGCAGGAAGCCGAGGAGGGAGCCCTCGGTGGCGATGATCCGGCGCCGCTGGTCGGCGAGTTCGACGGCCTCGGCACCGCCCTCGGAGGTGCCGCTGCCCTCGGACGGCCCGCCCAACAGCGCCCGGACCGACAGGAGTTCGGATATCAGGGGTGCCAGCCCGGACAGCGCGCGCTGGGCCGTGCGGTCCCGGAGCAGGGCGCGCAGGGCCCGTACGGCGTCCTCGTCGCGGTCGGCGGTGAGGGCCCGGGTCAGCAGGCGCATGCCGGGGGTGCGGGCCAGTTCGGGGTGGTCGGCGAGTACGGCGGTGACGCGCAGCCGCAGCGCGGTGAGGGCCACCAGCGCGGCCAGGTCGTCCGTGCCGCGCACCCGGCCCAAGAGGTCGCGGGCACGGGTGATGCCGCCGCGTGGCCCGGTACCGGCGAGGCCCGGTCGCGCGGCGAGGGCCCGCAGCAGGGCCCAGCATCCGGCGAGGCCGGTGCGGGGGTGGCGGCGGGTGGCGGCGGTCAGGTCCGGGGCGGACAGGGTGGTGGCGGTGCGTTCGGACACCGCGCGGATGCCCTCGGCGATCTCCAACACGTCCCGCGCGCAGCCGCGCAGCACGTCCCCTGGGTCCGGCCCGCCCGGCAGGGGCGGCCCGGGTGCGGTGCCGTCCGCTCGCATCCGACGCTCCCTCGGTTCGACGACGTACGACGGCTGCGGCCGCGTCGGCGGGACGCGACCCGCGTCCATCGTGTGCCACCCCCACCGGCCCCGCACTTCCGTAAGGGACCGGAACGGGCGGCGGGGGTGCGGCCGAGCGCCCTGCGGCGGGCCGTGCGGCGGAGCAGGGGCGGGTCGGGGCCGTCGGGGCCGGTGGCATATTCCCGGCGGCCGCGTCTCACCCGAATGGCCCAGGGGTGCCGAAGGGTGGGGCGGCCGGGAGGAATCGGTCTGGCCCGGGGATGGGCGGTCGGGGCTGGGCGCTGTCCGGCGGATCATGTGCGGGGCCATGAGCGGATCGCCGCCGGGACGACCGGGCCGGGACCGGGCCCCTGATCGGCCCACCAGCCCGGGTGTCGGGATGTGACTCTGGTCGTACGGCCGAGTTCCCACTGGATGAGTACGGGATTGCGGGGTAGAACAGTTGTTGGCTCGTGTAGTTGCGCGAGCCGGAGCACGCCCGGTCGAAGGGCTGCTCCTGGGCATGACGTGAAGGATCGACCAGTATGGCCAGCGGCATCGTGAAGTGGTTCAACGCCGAAAAGGGCTTCGGCTTCATCCAGCAGGACGGCGGGGGCCCGGACGTCTTCGCGCACTATTCCGAGATCCAGGGCGGCGGCTACCGCGAACTGACCGAGGGCGAGCACGTCACCTTCGACATCGGCCAGGGGCAGAAGGGCCCGCAGGCGCAGAACATCGTCCGCGGCTGAGCGGCCGGATTTCATCCTGGGTGAGGCGGCTGCTCCGGTCCGGGGCAGCCGCCTCACCCATGCGCGCCACGTTCCCCGTCGCCTTGCGGCGAAGCCCCGCCGATGAGCCATCTATGCTGGTCCGCAGCATCACAGGGGGAGGGCAGAGCGGTGGACTGGTTCTGGTGGGTTCTCATCGTCTTTTGGACGGGTGGCTTCGCGTGGGCGGCTGACAACGTCCGCACCGCGCTGCGTCATCGGCACGAGCGCAAGCTGCAGTTGCTGGAGGCGGCGCGACAGGACCGCTTGGCCGTCGAAGCGGCGAAGAAGTCTCCTGAGCCGGTGTGCGGATGCACGCACCATCTCGCCAAACACGACAAGCAGGGCCAGTGCCATGAGCGCGTCGAGGTGCCGGTGGCCTGGGACGAGAACAAGAAGCCGCTGCGTTACGAGGCTGGTCAGTGCAACTGCCAGCAGTACGTGGGGCCGCAGCCCCTGTCGCAGGTGTTCGCGGAGGACCTGACGGACCTCTGACCAGGACGGCGAGGCCGGTCTCACCGCACGCTCGGCCGCGCCAGGCCGAGGTCGTAGGCGAAGATCACCGCCTGGACCCGGTCGCGGGCGCCCGTCTTGGCCAGGACGCGGCCGACGTGGGTCTTCACCGTGGATTCGGACAGGACGAGGCGGGTGGCGATCTCCCCGTTGGTCCAGCCCTTGCCGATGGCGACCAGGATCTCGCGTTCCCGTTCGGTGAGACGGTCGACGCGGGGGTCGTCGGTGGGGGCGGAGCCGTAGCGCGCGAACTCGTCCAGGAGGCGGCGGGTGAGGGCGGGGGCGACCACCGCGTCGCCGCCCGCGACGGCGCGGATACCGGCCAGCAGTTCGTCGGGGCGGGCGTCCTTCAGCAGAAAGCCGCTGGCCCCGGCGCGCAGGGCCGCGTGCACGTACTCGTCCAGGTCGAAGGTGGTCAGCACGAGGACGCGCGAGCGGGCCCCGGCGGCGACGATGCGCCGGGTCGCCTCGATGCCGTCCATGCCGGGCATCCGGATGTCCATCAGCACGACGTCCGGGCGCAGTTGGGCGGTCCGGCGCACGGCCTCCGCGCCATGGGCGGCCTCGCCCAGCACCTCCGTCCCGGGCACGGAGTCCAGCAGCATCCGGAAGCCGTACCGTTGCAGCGGCTGGTCGTCCACGATGAGCACGGTGGTCACGCCGCTCCCTCCCGCGAGCCGAGGTCGAGGGTGGCCGCCACGGTCCAGCCGCCGCCCGGGGCGGGGCCCGCGCTGAGGTGGCCGCCGTACAGCGCGACGCGCTCGCGCATGCCCGACAGCCCCTGGCCGTCGGCGTGTCGGCCTGCCCGGACGGTCGTGCCGGTGTCACGGACCTGGATGCCGAGCCGGTCCTCCCCGACATCGATCGCGAGGTCGACCCGGGTGCCGGCGCCCGCGTGCTTCAGGGTGTTCGTCATGGCCTCCTGCACGATCCGGTAGACGGTCAACTGGACGCCCCCGTCCAGGGCTTCGGCCTTCCCGGTGCTCCGGTAGACGACGTCGAGCCCGGCGGCTCGCACCCCGTGGCAGAGGGCGTCGAGGTCGGCGAGCCCGGGCTGCGGGCTGAGTTCGGGTCCGGCGGACGGGGCGTCGGTGTCCCGCAGCACACCGAGCACGCGCCGGAGTTCGGCGAGGGCCTGGCGGCCGGTGTCGCCGATGAGCCCGAGGGCCTCGGTACCGCGCCCGGACCCGGCGGCGGTCGCACCGGCCGCGGCGCACACGCCCGCGTCCGCCAGGGTGATCACCACGGACAGGTGGTGGCCGACGATGTCGTGCATCTCCCGTGCCACCCGGGCCCGTTCGGAGGCGGCGGCCAGCCTGCTGCGCTGGTCGCGCTCCGTCTCCAGGCGGGCCGCCCGGTCCCGCAGCGCGGCGAGCTGGGCGCGGCGGATCCGGATCACCAGGCCCAGCGCGAGGGCCGCGGTCGCCGTGCTCAGCAGGAAGAACAGCGTGTCCGTGACGGACACGACGACCGAGACCCGCACCGCGACCAGCACGAGGGCGGCCCCCATCACCGCGCACGCCCAGGGCAGTTGGCGCGGTCTGCCGTGCAGGGCGAGGCTGTACAGGGCGATGAAGAGGGCGACGTCCGCGTGCAGGGCGGCGCCGAGGGCCCACTGGAGGACGAACACGGCGGCGACGGCCGCGAAGGCCGTCGCGGGGCGCCGTCTGCGCCACAGCAGCGGCAGCACCAGGCCCGCCTGCGCGGCGAACATGGCGGCGACCGGCAGCCGGGTGAACGCGAGCCGGAAGCGGCGCGGCCCGTCGGCGTCGACGACGCCGCCGTGCAGCAGGTCCGGCAGGCAGAACAGCAGGAAGACGACCGCCACCACGGCGGTGTCCAGCACCCAGGGCCGGGCCAGGTCGGCACCCCGCAGCCGCCGGCCGGCCCGGCCGAGCCGGGCGACCAGCGGCCCCATGGCGCCGAGTTCCTCCGCGACCGCCGCGGAGGCGGGAGGCAGGGTGGTCATGGCGCGGTTCCCGGTCAGACGTCCTCCCGCCGCAGCCGGTAGGCCGCCCCCGCCAGCGCGAGCGCGGTCCAGCCGAGGAAGACCAGCAGCCCGGCGCCGGGGGACAGCGAGGTGGCGTCGTGTGTGAGGGCGTACATCGCCTGGCCCGCGTTGCTCGGCAGGTAGGGGGCGATGTCGTCCTGCCAGGAGCTGGGCAGCAGGGAGGCGAGGCCGGGGACGAGCATGAAGCCGGCGACCAGGACCGAGATGCCGCCGGCCACCGAGCGCAGCAGGGCGCCGAGGGCCGTACCGATGACGCCGACGAGGCCGAGGTAGAGTCCGGCGCCCAGCAGGCCCCGGACGACGCCCGCGTGGCCGAGCGTCAGGGCGGCGGACGTGTCGGAGACGACGCGGCTGCCGACGAGGAAGGCGACGAACGCGCCGGCCGTGCCGACGGCGAGGGCGACCAGGCCGTACACGGCCGCCTTGGACCAGAGCACGGGCAGCCGGCGCGGTACGGCCGCCATGGTGGAGCGGATCATGCCGGTGGAGTACTCCCCCGCCATGACCAGGACGCCGAGGACGCCGAGGGCGAGTTGGGCGAAGTTGGCGCCGAAGAGGGAGAGGCTGAGGGCCGTGGAGCGGGCGAAGTCCTTGTCCATGCGGGGTGAGCCGATCATGGACTGGTAGCGGTAGGAGGCGATGACGCCGAAGACGACGAGGAACAGCAGTCCCAGGCCGAGGGTGATCCAAGTGGAGCGCAGGGACCAGAGTTTGGCCCATTCGGAGGCCAGCACGCGGCGCCCGGTGACCCGGTAGGCGGGGCGGCCGGGCGCGGCCTCGGTGTTCCCCGCGGCTGAGGTGGTCTCGGTCAGGGTGCTCATGCGGCGCTCCCGGTGCGGTCGGTGCGGGTGCCGGCGGTGTCGCCGCCGTGCGTGCCTCCGTGGTACTCGACGGAGTCCCTGGTCAGGTCCATGAAGGCCGATTCCAGGGACACCGCCTTGGTGCTCAGTTCGAACAGGGGGATGCCGTGCTCGGCGGCCTTCAGCCCGATCTCCCGGGCGCTCACCCCGCTGACCTGGAGTTCCTCCGCGCCGCCCCGGCCGGTGATCTCCACGCCCGGCCCGGCGAGCACCTCCCGCAGCCGTCCCGGGTCCTCGGTGGCGACCCGGACGGTGTCACCGCCCGCCTCGCGCACCAGGTCCCGTACGGTCGTGTCGGCGAGCAGCCGCCCCCGGCCCACGACGATCAGATGGTCCGCGACCTGCGCGACCTCGCTCATCAGGTGGGAGGACACGAAGACCGTGCGGCCCTCCGCGGCGAGCGAGGTGAGCAGGTTGCGGATCCACAAGACGCCCTCGGGGTCGAGGCCGTTGACCGGCTCGTCCAGCATCACCGTGCGGGGGTCGCCGAGCAGGGCCGCGGCGATGCCGAGCCGCTGGCCCATGCCGAGCGAGAAGGAACCGGCCCGCTGGCCGGCGACGTCGCCGAGCCCGGCGAGCCGGACGACCTCGTCCACGCGGCGGCGCGGGATGCCGTGGGTCAGCGCGAGCGCCCGCAGATGCTGGTAGGCCGAGCGGCCGGGGTGCACGGACTTGGCCTCCAGCAGGGCGCCGACCTCCTGGAGCGGGGCGCGGTGACCGGCGTAGCGGCGGCCGTTGACGGTGACGGAGCCGCTCGTCGGGGCGTCGAGACCGACGATCATGCGCATGGTGGTGGACTTCCCGGCGCCGTTCGGGCCCAGGAATCCGGTGACGGTGCCGGGCTTGACGACGAAGTCCAGTCCGTCGACCGCCGTCTTCTCGCCGTACCTCTTGGTCAGTCCTCGTGCCTCGATCATGCGGGCTCCCTCTGTCGCGGATCGCGGCGTCCGTCGCGCCCTCGGGGCGGCGGCGTCCGTCACGTCTGACGTCTCATCCGCAACGCTAGGCCGCGAAAGCCAGCAAACCCGTGGTACTGGGGGCTGAACGGAGCAGAAGGGGCGGTACCGGGGTGCTACGCCCAGCCGCCGCGCCCATCCGGGCCGCGGTGGTGGCGGTGGTGCCGTGCGCCGTGCGCGGGGCGTCCGGGACGGCGGCGACCGGGGAGACGGGACCGGGCGACGGGGCAGGGCGGCTCGAATCGGCCGTGTGCGCCGGGGCGGTGGCCGTGGTCCGCTCGGCCGAACGGGCGGTGAGCACCATGTGCCCGCTGCCGGCGGCGGCCTCGGTGAGGCCGGCGCGGCCCAGCGCGGGCGGGTGGGCGGCTCAGGCGGAGAGGCTCGCGGCGAGGGTGGCGCCGAGTTCCCAGCATGCCTCCGTGTCGGCCCGGCCGGGTTCACCCGTGACGGTGACCGGCTCGGCCGCGCGGCGCCAGCCGAGGCCGGTGGTGATGGTGTCCAGGGCGCGCGCCGCGCCGGTGACGTCGTTGCCCCCGTGGACGTAGGAGCCGAAGGGGCGGCCGCGGGTCTCGTCCAGGCAGGGGTAGTAGATCTGGTCGAAGAAGTGTTTGAGGGCGCCGGAGAGGTAGCCGAGGTTCGCGGGGGTGCCGAGGAGGTAGCCGTCGGCTTCGAGGACGTCGGTGGCGGTGGCCGCGAGGGCGGCGCGGCGCACCACCCGGACGCCCTCGATCTCGGGTGCGGTGGCGCCGGAGACGACGGCCTCGAACAGGGCCTGGCAGTTGGGCGACGGGGTGTGGTGGACGATCAGCAAGGTGGGCACCCCCGCACCCTGCCGGGTCCGGCGCGCGGTACGCAAACGCGCCGCCGGTCCGTGCCGTTGTGGGCGCGCGGGCGGGGTGCGAGGATGCCCGGCGTCGGCGCCGTACGGGTGCCGTACGGGTCGGTGCCGTAGGGGTCGGCGCCGCGCGACGGGAGGAGCCGTGGTGGCCGAGGACGAGCGCCGGGTGCCGGCGGCCGTGGTGTTCGACGCGCTGGGCCTCGACTACGAGAAGGCGTTCGCCTCCTCCGCCGCGCACCGGGCGTCCCTGGGGTGGCTGCTGGAGCGGCTGGCGCCGGGCAGCCGGGTGCTGGACGTGGGCTGCGGGACGGGGCGGCCGACCGCGCGGACCCTGGCGGACGCGGGGCACCGGGTGCTCGGGGTCGACGTGTCCCCGGTGATGGTGGAGCTGGCGGCACGGCAGGTGCCGGAGGCCGAGTTCCGGCACGCCGACATCCGCGAACTCCCTCTGGAGGACGGTTCGTTCGACGCGGCCTGCGCCTACTTCTCGCTGCTCCAGATGGACCGGTCCGAGCAGGAGGCCGTGGTGGGCCGGCTCGCGCGGGCGGTACGGCCCGGCGGGTTCGTGGTGCTGGCGACCGTGCCCGTCGACATCGAGGGCGCCGAGGGTCTCTTCATGGGGCAGCCGGTGCGGGTGACGAGCTTCGGCGCGGACGCGTTCAGGGAGGTGGCGGGGCGGGCCGGGCTCGCCGTACTGGGCGAGGAGCGTACGGAGTTCGCGCCGGCGCATCCCGAGGCCGTACCGGAGCCGCATCTGTTCCTGCACTGCCGGCGACCCGGGAAGCCCGCGCGGTAGCCTCCGGCCCTCCCCGAGGGCCCCGGGCCCTAACTGGGAGCCCCTGGTCTTCCTCAAGAGCCTCTGGTCTTGCTCAAGCCGCTTGGCGCACGGAGCTCTTGGCGGCGAGGATGATCAACATGATGGGAATCGCGGGTCTGAACAGGAAGCACGACCACCTGCTGGTCATCCGGGACGCGGAGGTGGTGGCCTCGGCGCTCCGCGAGGCGCTGGCGCAGGCGTCGCCCGAGGAGCGCCCGGGCCTGGAACGTGCCGTCGCGCTGGTCGAGTCGGCCGCGGGCGCCACCGAGGGCAAGCTGCGCGCCGACTGGACCCGCGCCCGGCTGGCCGCCGTCGGCTTCACGGGCGACCTGTCCTCGGTCGCGGCGGTCAAGGCCCTGCGCCAGGCGGAGCCGGGGCTGAGCCTGCTGGCGGCGGTGCAGCTCCAGAAGGAGGCGCTGACCCAACCGGAGTGATCCGGGCGGGTGTGCGTCGCCGCCGAGGGGGCGGGAAGCCCTGGCCGAGTCCGATGATCGTCGGCGTGCACGCGCCGACGGTGTCCCCGGCCGGTCGATGCCTCTCCGGGGACACGGACGCGAGTGCCTCGTTCAGACCTCGCCGCGCCAGGCGCCGGTCTCGGTACCGCCACGGGACTCGATGTACCCCTTGAAGCGCTTCAGGTCACCCGTGGCCTGCCGCTTGACGAATCCGAGCTTGTCCCCGACGGTCTCCGCCAGACCTTCGGGCTCGTAGTCGAGCTGAAGCATGACCTTGGTGGTGTGGTCGTCGATGTAGTGGAAGGTGACGACGCCGGCCTGGTGGGCCTCGCCGCCGATGGAGGTCCAAGCGACCCGCTCGTCCGGGATCTGCTCGGTGATCTCCGCGTCGAACTCCCGCTCCACCCCGCCGATCTTCGTCTTCCAGTGGGTGAGGGTGTCGGTGCGCTGCTCGATGCGCTCGACACCGTCCATGAACTGCGGGAAGTCCTCGAACTGCGTCCACTGGTTGTAGGCGGCGGTGACGGGGACGTGGACCTCGATGGATTCTTCGACCTGGGACATGAGCGGCCCTTTCTTCGCTGTGACGGGTGTGGTCAGTGGGCCGGGTTTCCAGCTCCGCGAGCGGTCATGCCTACGATCACCCGCGGTCTGCCGGCCGCAGCCGTGGACCAGCGGCCGGCAGAGCGGAAACCGGCACCTCAGGGCCCCTCAGGGTTTCTCAGGTGGGCCGGGTCGTGGACTCGGCGGGTCGGGTGACGGCGCAGCACGCGAGGCCGACCAGAAGCATGGCGGCATCGGCGCCCCGAGGCCGGCCCCCGGGGCGGGCAGCCACGCGAGGGAGCCGGTGCCCACGGTCAGCAGGGCGAAGCCCAGGGCCGCGATCGTCCGGGGGCTGGTGGTGCCGGACCGCCTGCCCGCCACCCGCGCACACAGCGAGGACAGCGCGAACATGGGGACCGTGGCCGCTCCGGCGGCCGGGGGCGGTAGCCGAGATCGCTCCGCAGATAGAACGCGCGGATGCCGGGGACGGCGCCCGTGGGGGCTCGCGGGCGGGCGGGAAGACGTGGCCCGGCAGCCCGGGATCAAAGGCCATAAGGCGACCCTAGGGATGCCATAAGATGTACTTATGAGGTCATAGGTGGGACCCGCGTACCAACTTAGGTCTGCCTTAGCTTAGGCTTCCCGATCGAGTCGACTTTTTCACTCGAAGGGAATCTGATCATGCCGCGCCCCCTGCGGGTAGCCATCGTCGGAGCCGGCCCCGCCGGGATCTACGCCGCCGACGCCCTGCTCAAGTCCGAGGTGGCCGCCGACCCCGGCGTGTCCATCGACCTCTTCGAGCGCATGCCCGCCCCCTTCGGTCTGATCCGCTACGGCGTCGCGCCGGACCACCCGCGTATCAAGGGCATCGTCACCGCCCTGCGCCAGGTGCTGGACAAGCCGCAGATCCGGCTGTTCGGCAACGTCGACTACCCGACGGACATCAGCCTGGACGACCTGCGCGACTTCTACGACGCGGTGATCTTCTCCACCGGCGCCATGGCCGACCGCGCGCTGTCCATACCCGGCGTCGACCTGGACGGCTCCTACGGCGCCGCCGACTTCGTCTCCTGGTACGACGGCCACCCGGACGTGCCGCGCACCTGGCCGCTGGAGGCCGAGAAGGTCGCGGTGCTCGGCGTCGGCAACGTGGCCCTGGACGTGGCCCGCGTCCTCGCCAAGACCGCGGACGAGCTGCTGCCGACCGAGATCCCGCAGAACGTCTACGACGGTCTGAAGGCCAACAAGGCCCTGGAGATCCACGTCTTCGGCCGCCGGGGCCCCGCCCAGGCGAAGTTCAGCCCGATGGAGCTGCGCGAGCTGGACCACTCCCCCAACATCGAGGTCATCGTCGACCCCGAGGACATCGACTACGACGCCGGCTCGATCGAGACCCGGCGGGGCAACAAGCAGGCCGACATGGTCGCCAAGACCCTGGAGAACTGGGCGATCCGGGACGTCGGCGATCGCCCGCACAAACTGTTCCTGCACTTCTTCGAGTCCCCCGCGGAGATCCTCGGCGAGGACGGCAGGGTCGTCGGCCTGCGCACCGAGCGCACCGCCCTCGACGGCACCGGCAACGTCAAGGGCACCGGCGAGTTCAAGGACTGGGACGTCACCGCCGTCTACCGCGCGGTCGGCTACCTCTCCGAGAAGCTGCCCAAGTTGCCCTGGGACCTCGGCTCGGGCACCGTCCCGGACGAGGGCGGCCGGGTCATCGAGGAGGGCGGCACCCACCTGCAGTCCACCTATGTCACCGGCTGGATCCGGCGTGGCCCCGTCGGCCTCATCGGCCACACCAAGGGCGACGCCAACGAGACGGTGTCCCACCTGCTCGCCGACCACGCGGACGGCCGGCTGCACACCCCCGCCTCGCCCGCGCCGGAGGCCGTGGACGCCTTCCTCGCCGAGCGGAACGTCCGCTACACCACGTGGGAGGGCTGGCACCGGCTGGACGCCGCCGAGCGCGCCCTGGGCGAGCCGCAGGGCCGCGAGCGCGTGAAGATCGTCGAGCGCGAGGACATGCTGCGCGAGAGCGGCGCGTGAGCCTTGCCGGGCGCCACCTCGGCCGGGGCTGAGCCTCGGCCGGGGGCTCGGCCCCGTCCGCCGCGACCGGACCCGGCCCTGCGCCACGGCTGAACCCCGCCCGCGGGCGGGTGGCCGTCGAGCAGGGCGCGGGTGCGGGCTCGTCGTGGCTGGTCGCGCGATTCCCCGCGCCCGTGGGGGACCGCCCCGCCGTCGGCCGGGAAGCCGACGCCTTCCGGCATCGCCCGACGTCTCCCGACAGCATTCGCGGAGACGCCGCCCCGCAGGCCCGGCGCTCGCGCTCCCCACACCCCGCGTGTGCGGGGCGCGGGCGCACACCGGCGCGCGAAACCCGGGGTGAACGACCGGCGCGCCCCGGCGGAAGCGACCTGCGCGCCCCGTCCGAAGACGCTCCCGCGCAACCCCCGGCGAGGAACACGCGCCGCGCGCGGGCACGGGGCGGTCTACGTTTCCCCGGGGCGAACCGTGATACTGGGAGGCGCACCCGCCCCCATCAGCAGATTGGCTTATGTCGAACTCCGCCACCGACCGCGCCCCCGTCCCGCAGTCCGTCTGGGCGGCCCGCGGCCGACACACCGGCCCCGCCCCGAGGACGTCGTCCGCCGCACCCTGCGCCGGCACAAGGAGAGCGGGGACATCGACGACTTCGCCGAGCCCCCCGTGCTCGAGGACACCCCCGAGAGCGACACACCCCCACGGTCTTCGAGGCACGCTGGCGGGCCGGCGGCACGGTGACCGTGCGGGCCCGGCTCACCCTCGTACCCCGGCAGAACAAGCTCCAGGGGCACGAGTGGCGGCTGGTCGCGGAGGCCGAGCAGCCGTGGGACGAGGGCTGGCCCTCGCCCGCGACGCTGTTCTGGCCCGAGGGCGGCACCGGTGACGACGGTTCCTGGGACCACCACCCCACGGTCGCGGGCGTGCGCTTCCGTCAGGTCAACGCGCTGCCCGCGGACGACAAGGAGATGCGCCGCCGGCTGCGGGACGCGGCGCGTGAGGCTTGGTGCGTCAACCTGGTGGTGCACGAGGCCATGACCCCCGACGAGCAGGGCAAACTGCCGCTCGCCCGGCTGCTGCCGCCCGCCCTGCGGCACCGCGTCGTGGAGCACCGCGCCGCCCCGCACCAGCTGCGCGGCGTCAACTGGGCGCTGAAGGACCTCGGCGTCGAGGTGCCGCGCGGCGGCGCCGTGATCCTGCCGCCGGACCCGGCCCCCGAGGACTACGACGGCGACCCGCACCGGGTGCGCAGCGTCTTCCTGGACGGCTCCGAGCCCCCGGAACTCCTCGCCGCGCTGCGCCACTTCGTCGCCCTGTCCCGCCCCGCGCCGCAGGACGCGACCGAGGCGCTGGCGGACCTCAGGGACAACTGGACCCTGATGACCCACCAGGAGGAGCTGGACCGGGAACGGAGTCTGGTCGCCATGTACGCCGAGGCCCTGGAGGCCATGACGAAGTCCCGGGACCTGTACAAGCAGGCCGCCGAGCAGGCCCTGGAGGCGCTGGCCGCCTACCGTGACGTACCGGCCCCCGCCCTGCCGCAGCAGCGGCCCGCGGCCAAGGCGCCCGCACCGCTCCAGCAGCTCACCCGGACGTTCGAGCGGCTGCGGCTCTCCGGTCTTCCCGGTCTTCCCGGCCGGGCGAAGGCAACCCCCGAGGACACCGCCGACGGCGCGGACCTGCCGTCCCCCGACCTCCCGTCGTAAGCCCCTCGTACCGGACAAGGAGCCCCGATGGACAACACCACCCTGCTGCTGGTCATCGCCGCCGTCGTCGCCGCGGGCCTGGCCGTCGGCGCCGTCGCGCTGCTCGTACGCCTGGTGCGCACCCGGCGTACGCTGCTGCGGGCCGGGCTGCCCACGGGGCCGCGCTGGGTGTTCTGGGGCGCGGTGGCCTATCTGCTGCTCCCCACCGATCTGCTGCCCGATCCCATCTACCTGGACGACATCGGGGTCCTGCTCCTCGCCCTGCGCAGCCTGCGCGCCGCCCAGCCGGAGACCCCGGAGAGGCCCCGGCTGCCCTGAGCAGAGCTGCCTGAACCGACTGCCCCGAACCGGCAGCGGGTACGGGATCATGGTGCGATGCGTACCGTGTTCACCGGGATCTCCGACGCCCCGGCCGCCCCGGAGGCCGCCGTCGTCGTCGATGTGATGCGCGCCTTCACCGTGGCCGCCTCGGCGCTGCGGCGTGGTGCCGAGCGCATCGTGTTCGCCGGGACGCGGCGGGAGGCGCTGGCGCTCAAGGCCCGCAACCCGGACTGGCTCGCCTTCCAGGACGGGGCGCCGGTGCCGGGCTTCGATCTCGCCAACTCGCCCGCGCGGCTGCGCTCGCTCGATGTGCGCGGGCGCACGATCGTGCAGAAGACCACCGCCGGTACGACGGGGGCGCTGGCCGTGGCGGACGCCGGGCTCATGCTGTGCGCGAGCTTCCTGGTGGCCGGGGCGACCGCCGAGACGCTGCGCCGGTCCGGGGCGCGCACGGTGACCTTCGTCGTCACCGGGGACGACGGGCGGGCCGAGGAGGATCTGGCCTGCGCCGAGTACATCGCCGCCCGGGTGCGCGCCCCCGGCACCGATCCCGGGCCCTATCTGGAGCGGGCCCGCCGCTCCGCCGCGGCGGCCGAACTCGCGGAGGCGGTACGGCGGGGATGGACGGGCGTGCATCCCGAGGACGTGGAGCTGTGCCTGGCGGCGGACAGCGTGCCGTTCGCCATGGCGGCCGTCCGGGTGGACGGCCGCCTGGAGCTGCGCGCGGTCGAACAGCCCCTCTCCGGCTCAACTCTCTCGATGCCCGCGAGCGTTGACCCCGAGCAGCACCGCCAGTACCACTGCCAGCGCCGCGAGCGCGGCCACCGCGGCGGCCGCGCCGGCGAGCCAGGGCGGGGCCAGTGTCGCCGCCCACAGCCGTGCCGGGTCCGGCAGTCCGAGGCGGCCGCCGAGGACCTGTCCGGCCCCGAGCCCCGCCGTGACCACGAGGGCGGCGGCCGCCGCGCCGAGCCGGGCGTGCGCCGCCCGCGTGGGCAGGGCCAGGCCCAGGAGCATGCACAGCGCGGAGGCGACGAGCGTGGCGCCCAGCAGCCCGTGGGACAGCCCGGCCCAGTAGCGGGGCGCGTGGGCGGCTCCGCAGAGGAACACCAGCAGGGCGGCGACGCGGACGACGAGTTCGGCCGGGGCGTGCCGGACGGCCGTCTTCGGCAGGGGCGCGAGGGGAGCGTGGGCGACGGGGTCGAGCCGGAGGAGCTTGAGCCGTGGCGCCCGGCGCGGCGGGGCCTCGGCGAAGGAGGCTTCCGTCTCCGGTGCCGCGTGCGGGAGTTCCCGTACCCGGCCGTCCGCCTCCACGTCCGCGTCCACGTCCGCAGCCGCGTCCGTGGCCAGCCGGCCGATCAGTTCGGTCAGTTCCCCGACCGTCCGCCCGGTGGCCGCGGCCTCGACGGCGGTCTGCCGGCAGTGCGGCTCCAGCGGGGTGCGGTGCAGCAGCCGCAGCAGCGGGCCGACCTCGTCCAGGGGCCGCTGCCCGGCGGCGACGCGGAGGACGGCGTCGGCGCCGGCGGGGGTCCGCGGGGGCCGGGTGAGCAGGGCCGCCAGCCGGGTGACGTCCGCGACCGAGCGGTCGAGTCCCGCCGCGCGCACCGCCTCGGCCAGGGTCAGCGTGTGCCCGGGGGAGCTCTCCAGCAGGGCGATGAGGCGGACGACGTCCTCCAGCGGGCGGGTGGTGACGGCCGTACGGACCAGTCCGAGCAGCGGATCGTCGTACCGGCCGTCCGCCGCGTGCACGGACCCGTACACCGACCCGGGCGCCGACCCGGGCGCGGAATCGGGTACGACATCGGACGCGGACGCGGGCATCGCCTCGCGCGAAGTCCCGGACGCGGTCCCGGGCGGCCCCTCCGCCCGCGCCCCGGACGGCGGCGCGGACCGCGTCAGGACCCGGACGGGCCGCGCGCGGACACCGGTCGTGACCGGCGCCGGCCGTATGAGGGAGTCGTCGGAACGAGTGGATGAAGAGCGGGTGGTCATCTCGGCTCCAGTGCAGGAGTGCGGCCGCATCTGACTCCCCCGACCGCGGCACGCGCTGTACGCAGTCCATTACTAGGAGCCGCTCCCCCGCGCCGCCACCCGGGTGAGGCACTGGTGTGAGCCCCCGCCGCCCCAGCCCCCGCCGGGGTGCGCCCCCTGCTCCTCCTGGCGCATTCTTGCTGTGTGATCCATCCGGAGGCGGACAGGACGAGGTAGGGCCGATGGCGGGCAGCGGGGAGCGGGCGGTCCGTACACGGGCCCGACTGGCCGCGCTGCTGGCCAACGCCTCCGTCGCGGCGCTCCGCGCGGCGGACGGCCGGGTGGCGGGCGTGTATCTGCGCGCCGACACGCCCGGCTTCCTCCGCCTGGCCGTGCTCTCCGGCCTCCCCGGGCCCCTCTTCCGCCCCTGGTGGCGAGTGCACGTGGACCGCCCCTTACCCGTCTGCGACGCCTACCGGCTCGGGCAGCCCGTCGTACTGGCGAACGCGACGGAGGCCGTGCGCCGTTACCCGCAGTTCGCGGCGGCCCTGCCGTTCCCCTTCGCCTCGGTGCACATGCCGGTGCCGGGCGGCGGCGAACCGCTCGGGGTGCTCGCGGTGCTGCGCCCCGTCAGCGGCGACGACGGCGACGAGCCTCTCGACCGGGAGCTGCTGGCCAGGCTCGCCGAGGGCCTGGGCACCGAGCTGCGCGCGCTCGCCGGCGGGGACCCGGACGCGCTCGTCTGGGACGGCGAACCGCAGTGCGTACGGCCGCCCGCGGTCCGGCCCCCGCAGGCCGCGGTCGGACGCTTCACCTGGGACCCCGGCACCCACGCGGTCCGCGCGGACGACCGGCTGCACACGCTGCTCGGCCTCGCGACGGGCGACTTCGCGGGGACCGGCACCGCGCTCGCGCAGGCGCTGGCCCCGGCGGAGGCGTACCGGGTGCTGGCCGCGCTGCGCGACACCGCCGCCGGGAGACCGCCGGGCGCGCCGCTGAGCCTGCGGGCGGCCGACGGCGCGCCCCGGCTGCTGGACCTGTGGGCCGCCGCGGACGACGGGGCGCTGCCGTGCGAGGCGCACGGCGGCGCGGTGGCGCGGGTCGGCGGGGTGGTGTTCGACCCCGGCCGGGCCGCCCTCGCCGACGGCGCCGCCGACCAGTTGCCGCAGGGCGTGCTCTGCCTGGACCGGCTGGGGGTGATCGTGTACGCCAACGCGGCCGCGGCGTGCTTCACCGGGCGGGCGCGGGAAGCGCTGCTCGGGCGGACGCTGTGGGACGCGCTGCCGTGGCTGACCGGACCGCCGTACGACGATCATCTGCGCGGCGCCCTGCTGTCCCCGGAGCCGGTGCACTTCCATGTGCGGCGGCCGGGCGGCGCCGGCGGGGCATCTGGCGGATACGACGGCTTCGCGGTGTCGGTGCATCCCGGCGACGACCTGCTGACCTGCACGCTCGTCCCGGCCAGTCGGATGGAGGCGCCGGGCGGGCCCCCGCCGCCGGGACCCGGGGTGGCGGCCGGTCCCGCGACGGCGGCGGCCTACCGGCCGATCGCGCTCGCCATCGCGCTGACCGACGCGGTGACGGCCGAGCAGGTGTCGGCCGTGGTGATGCGGGAGCTGCTGCCCGCGTTCGGGGGCCGCAGGCTGGCCATCTACCTGCTCCAGGAACGGCACCTCCACCTGGCGTGGGAGTCCGGTTTCCCGCCGGGCTTCCTGGAGCCGTTCGACGGGGTGGCGCTCGACGCGCGGATCCCGGCCGTGGAGACCCTGGCGACGGGCCGCCCGCTGTTCTTCGAGTCCATGCGGCAGATCGCGCGGACGTACCCGGGGCTGCCGCTGGACGCCGAGGAGGGGTCCCGGGCGTTCCTGCCGCTGATCGCGTCCGGCCGGCCGGTCGGCTCCTGCGTCCTCGGCTTCGACCGCCCGCGCGGCTTCAGCGCGGAGGAACGTACGGTCCTCACCGCGCTCGCCGGGCTGATCGCGCACGCGATGGAGCGGGCCCGGCGCTACGACAGCGAGGCGGCCCTCGCCCGGGGCCTCCAGCAGGCCCTGCTGCCGAGCCGGCTGTCGGCGCATCCCCGGGTGGAGACGGCGGGCCGCTATCTGCCGGGCACCGAGGGCCTGGACGTGGGCGGCGACTGGTACGACGTGGTGGAGTCCGGGGACGGACTCGCGCTGGTCATCGGGGACGTGCAGGGGCACGGGGTGCAGGCGGCGGCGACCATGGGCCAGCTGCGCAGCGCGGTACGGGCGTTCGCGCTGGGCGACCGGCCGCCCGACGAGGTGCTCAGCGGCACCAACCATCTGCTGATCGGCCTCGACCCGGGCCAGTTCGCGAGCTGCTGCTGTCTGCGCCTGGACCCCGCCACCGGGCGCACCCGGATCGCCCGCGCGGGCCATCCGCCGCCGCTGCTGCTCTCCCCCGGCGACCGGGCCCGGCGCCTCGACATCCCCGGCGGGGTGGTCCTCGGGGTGGATCCGGGGGCGCGCTATCCGGTGACCGAGCTGGTCCTCGAACCGGACGCGATCCTCGCGCTGTACACGGACGGGCTGGTGGAGCGGGCGGGCGCCGACATCGACGACGGGATCGCCGAGCTGCGCCGGGGCCTGGACCGGGCGGGCGCGGCCGCCGCCCGGCGCGACGGGCTCACCCTGTCCGGGGTCGCCGACCGCCTCACCGCCGCCGCCCGGCACGCCGACGCCCGCCCCGACGACGTGGCCCTGCTCCTCGCCCGCAGGCTCCGCCATGGGTAACCGGCCGGTCCGCGCGACACGCCTCATCCGTCTCCCTCGGCACTCACTCCCCCGGGTGACGCTCTCGCCTGATGGCGTCGGGCAGTGTAGACATGGGCACATGGTGCGACTGCCCGGCCGGCCCGTGTCCCGGCCGCCCCGACCTTTCGGGCACCCGCGCGCACCACTGGCCCCGCCGCCGGACGGCCCCGGTGCGAACGCCGACCGGCCGGGGATGCTGTGGGCGGCGGTGACCGGTCGCAGCGTCGCCGGCCAGGTGTTCGTGCTCCAGGTCGTGATCGTGCTGCTGCTGGTGGTCTCGGCCGTGGTGGCCCAGGTCCTCCAGGTGCGCCACGACAGCGACACCGAGGCCCGCAACCGCTCCCTCGCGGTGGCGCAGACCTTCGCCAACGCGCCCGGCACGGCCGCCGCGCTGCGCTCACCGGACCCGACGGCGATCCTCCAGCCGAAGGCCGAGGCCGCCCGCAAGGCGACCGGGGTGGACTTCATCGTCGTGATGAACACCCAGGGCATCCGCTACACGCACCCCAATCCGGACCGCATAGGCAAGAAGTTCGTCGGCACCATCGGCCCGGCCGTGGCCGGCGGCACGGTCGTGGAGAAGGTCAACGGCACCCTCGGCCCGCTGGTGCAGAGCGTGGTCCCGGTCAAGGACGCGCGAGGGAACGTGGTGGGGCTGGTGTCGGCCGGCATCACCACCGCGCACGTGGGCGGGGCCGCCGACCAGCAGCTTCCCCTGCTGCTCGCCGCGGCCGCCGCGGCCCTCGCGCTGGCCACCGCGGGCACCGCGCTGGTCAGCAGACGGCTGCTGCGCCAGACCCATGGCCTCGGGCCGTACGAGATGACCCGGATGTACGAGCACCACGACGCGGTGCTGCACGCGGTCCGCGAGGGGGTGCTGATCGTCGGCCGCGACGGCCGGCTGCTGCTCGCCAACGACGAGGCGCAGCGCCTGCTCGACCTGCCGAGGAACGCCGAGCGCCGGCACGTCCTGGAGCTGGGCCTGGACGACGACACGGCGCGGCTGCTGGCGTCGGGGCGGGTGGCCACGGACGAGGTGCACCTGGTCAAGGACCGCCTCCTGGCGATCAACCAGCGGCCCACCGAGCTGCACGGCGGCCCGGCCGGCAGCGTCACCACGCTGCGCGACTCCACCGAGCTGCGCGCGGTCTCCGGGCGGGCCGAGGTGGCCCGGGAGCGGCTGAACATGCTGTACGACGCCGGGGTGGGCATCGGCACCAGCCTCGACGTGACCCGTACCGCCGGGGAACTGGCGGAGCTGGCGGTGCCCCGGTTCGCGGACTTCGCGACCGTAGATCTGTTCGAACCGGTGCTGAACGGTGAGGAGCCCAGGCCCGGGAGCAATCTGCGCCGGGTGGCCTGTGTGGGCATCCGCGAGGACTCCCCGCTGTATCCGGTGGACCACCGGATCCGGTTCGTCGCGACCTCGCCGCAGGCGCACAGCCTGACGACCGGGCAGTCGGTGGTGGAGCCCCGGCTGCGGGACGCGCCGGGCTGGCGGGCGCAGGAGCCGGAGCGCACGGACAAGGTGGTGGAGTACGGCATCCACTCGCTGATCACCGTGCCGCTGCGGGCGGGCAGCCTGGTGCTGGGCGTGGCGAACTTCTGGCGTTCGGAGAAGCCGCAGCCCTTCGACAGCGAGGAACTGGCGCTCGCCGAGGAACTGGTGGCGCGGGCGGCGGTGTCCATCGACAACGCCCGCCGGTACACCCGCGAGCACAGCATGGCGGTCACCCTCCAGCGCAGCCTGCTGCCGCGGACGCTGCCCGAGCAGGGCGCGCTGGAGATCGCGTACCGGTATCTGCCGGCGCAGTCCGGGGTGGGCGGCGACTGGTTCGACGTGCTGCCGCTGTCCGGGGCCCGGGTGGCGCTCGTGGTGGGCGACGTGGTGGGGCACGGGCTGCACGCGGCGGCGACCATGGGGCGGCTGCGTACGGCGGTGCACAACTTCTCCGCGCTGGACCTGCCCCCGGACGAACTGCTCGGTCTGCTGGACGAACTGGTGGGCCGGATCGACCAGGACGAGAACCCGGACGAGGGCGCCGCGGTGACCGGGGCGACCTGTCTGTACGCGGTGTACGACCCGGTGTCGCGGCGCTGCACCATGGCCCGTGCGGGCCATCCGCCGCCCGCGCTGGTGCGTCCCGACGGGCGGGTGGAGTTCCCGGAGATGCCGGCCGGGCCGCCGCTGGGCCTGGGCGGGCTGCCGTTCGAGACGGTCGATCTGGAGCTGGCCGAGGGCAGCAGGCTGGTGCTGTACACGGACGGTCTGGTGGAGGACCGGGAGCGGGACATCGACGTCGGCCTCGACCTGCTGGGCGACGCCCTGCGCCGGGCGCCGGACAGCTCCCCGGAGACGACCTGCCGTACGGTGCTGGAGCGGATGCCGGGCCGGCCGAGCGACGACGTGGCGCTGATCGTGGCCCGGACCCGGGTGCTGGGTCCGGACCAGGTGGCCGAGTGGGAGGTGCCGTCCGATCCGGCGGCCGTCTCCGAGGTGCGCTCCGCGGTCACCCGGGCGCTGGACGCGTGGGGCCTGGACGAGCTGGCCTTCACGACCGAGCTGATCCTCAGCGAGCTGGTCACCAACGCCATCCGCTACGGGCGGCCGCCGATCGGGGTACGGCTGCTGCGCGACCGCACCCTGATCTGCGAGGTCTCCGACCGCAGCACGACCTCCCCGCATCTGCGCTACGCGGCGAGCACCGACGAGGGCGGCCGGGGCCTGTTCCTGGTGGCCCAGGTCGCCGACCGCTGGGGCACCCGTTACACGCCGAACGGCAAGATCATCTGGGCGGAGCAGCCACTGCCGTAGGGGCCGCTCCGCCCGGATCCCGCCGTTCGGCGCGCCGGTCGGCCGGCGGTCGCGGCGCGGTCAGCCGGTGGTGGGGGCGTCGGCGACGCGGCGCTCACCGCCGTTGTGGCGCTGCCACATCCGGTAGACCTCCACCGCGTCCTCGCGCGGCTCGTGCCGCATCGGCAGCCGGCGCTCGTCCCAGTTCTTGCCGAACTCCTCGTAGAAGGTGTCCAGTTCGAAGTACTTGCGGTCGTCGACGTAGTGCGGCTCGTAGGCGTCGCGGGTGGTGAGGAAGACGACCTCGTCCGGCGAGCAGTAGTACAGCGAGCCCAGGCACATCGGGCAGGGGTGGGCGAGGACGTAGATGGTCGTCCCGGTCAGGTGCTCGGTGCCCAGCTTCACGCATGCCTCGCGGATGGCGAGGATCTCCGCGTGCGCGGTGGGGTCGTTGGTCTGGGCGACCCGGTTGGGGCTCTCGGCGAGGATCTCGCCGTCCTTGACGATGACGGTCGCGAACGGGCGGCCGCCCTCGGCGACATTGCCGCGGGCGAGGTCGATGGTGCGCTGGACGAAGTCCATGCGGTCCTCCTCGGAGGTCGGTGATGGGACGGGTCAGAAGGGCTTGGTCGGCAGGTACTTGCCGTCCAGGGTGATGACGGCGCGCTCGCCGCCCTCGGGGTCGGCGACCTTCTTGACGTCGAGCTTGAAGTTGATCGCGGAGATGATGCCGTCGCCGAACTCCTCGTGGACCAGGGCCTTGAGGGTGGTGCCGTAGACCTGGAGCATCTCGTAGAAGCGGTAGATCGTCGGGTCGGTGGGGACCGTGTTCGGGATCGAGCCGCGGGTGGGGACGGTGGTCAGCAGCAGCGCGGCGTCCGCGTCGAGGCCGAGCAGCGCGGCGACGGCCTCGGCGGCGTCCGCGGGCAGGGCGTGCTGGCCGAGGACGGCGGCGGTGGTGAAGGCGACCGACAGGCCGGAGGCGTCGGCGATCTGCTGCCAGGAGAGGTCCTTGCGCGTCTTGGCCTCGACGGCGGCGGCGGCCAGGAGCTGGCGGGCGGTGGGGTCGAACTGGGCGTGGATCATGGGGATCGTTTCCTCACTGTGTGATCGGGTCGGGAACCGGACCGCCCCGGCGGGGCCGGTCCGGGGGTCGGGTGGTCAGGCGGCGAGCGGGGCGCCGGCCGTGAGGTCCTCGACACGGCCGGTGGCGATGTCGAAGACCCAGCCGCGCACCGTGACCCGCCCCCGCGCCAGGGCGCGGGCGACGGAGGGGTGGGTGGCCAGGTTCGCCAGCTGGGCCAGCACGTTCTGCCGTACCAGCGCGGGCACGTCCGCGGCGGCGGAGGTGCGGGCCACCGAGGCGTCGGCGAGCCGCAGCCAGTCGGCGACCGCGGGGGCGCCGCTGAGGTCGTGGCCGTGGGCCAGGGCGGTCATCGCGCCGCACGCGGAGTGCCCGCAGACGACGATGTCCCGCACGCCGAGCGTGCCGACGGCGTACTCGATGCTCGCCGCGACCCCGTCGGCGCCCGGGGTGCGGGCGGGGACGAGGTTGCCGGCGGTGCGGATGACGAACAGTTCGCCGGGCTCGCAGCCGGTGATCAGCTCGGGCACGACGCGGGCGTCGGAGCAGCCGATGAACAGCGTGTGCGGCGTGTGGTGCGCGGCCAGGTGACTGAACAGCTCCCGCTTGGCGGGGAAGACGTCCTGCTGGAAGCGCGCGACACCCTGGGCGAGATCGTGCATGGGGTCACTCCCTTTCGTGGCGGCCCGGCCCGTCGGGCCCGGCGAGATCCACCATGCATGACCTCGAGCTATAGCGTCCAAGACGTGCTGGACATCAAAGCTATTGCTGCCATCTATAGTGGCGGTCATGGCCCTGGAACTGCGTCATCTGCGCTATCTGCTCGCCGTGGCCGAGCACGGCAACTTCACCCGCGCCGCCGAGGATCTGCATATCTCCCAGCCCACGCTGTCCCAGCAGATCAAGCAGCTCGAACGGACCCTCGGCACCCAGCTGCTCGACCGCACCGGGCGCACCGTGCGCCTCACCGACGCGGGCGAGGCGTACGCCCATCACGCCCGGGGCGCGCTGCACCAGCTGGCCGCCGCCGAGCGCGCCGTCCACGATGTGCGGGACCTGACACGCGGGCGGCTGCGGCTGGCGGTCACCCCCACGTTCACGGCCTATCTCGTCGGCCCGCTCACCGCCGAGCTGCACGGCCGGCATCCCGGCATCACCCTGACCGTGCGGGAGACCGCCCAGGACCGGATCGAAACGGGGCTGCTGGCCGACGAGTTCGACCTCGGCATCGGATTCCGGGGCGTCCATCTGCCGGGCATCACCGCGACCGCCCTGTTCACCGAGACGCTCACCCTGGTCACCGGCGACTCCGGTGCCATCGGGGGCCGTTCGGGCGCGCTGCCGGTACGGGAGCTCGCCGACCGCCAACTCGCGCTGCTCAGCGGCGACTTCGCCACCCGCGGTCATATCGACGCGTATCTGGAGGGGCACGGCGTCAGCCCGCGGATCGCGGTGGAGGCCAACTCCATCCAGGCCCTGACCGAGGTCGTGCAGCGCACCCGGCTGGCCACCGTCCTGCCGGACGCGATCACCCACGACCACCCCCGTCTGGTCCCCGTGCCGCTCGATCCCGCCCTGCCGACCCGCACGGTCACCCTCCTCGGCCGCGCCGACGCCTATCGCAGCGCGGCGACCCTCGCCTTCACCCGCCTCACCCATGAACTGGTCCGCAGCCGCGGCTATACGGCCCCCTCCTGAGACGGGTCAGCCGAGGGCGCGGTCGAGGTTGAAGGCGGCGCTGATCAAGGAGAGATGGGTGAACGCCTGCGGGAAATTGCCCTGTTGCTCGCCGGTACGGCCGATCTCCTCGGCATACAGGCCGAGATGGTTGGCGTAGGTGAGCATCTTCTCGAAGGCGAGGCGGGCCTCGTCGACCCGGCCGGCCCGCACCAGCGCCTCGACGAACCAGAACGAGCAGATGGAGAAGGTGCCCTCGTCGCCGCGCAGCCCGTCGGGGCTGACCAGCGGGTCGTAGCGGTAGACCAGCGAGTCGGAGACCAGTTCCTCGGTGAGGGCGTCCAGGGTGGACAGCCACTTGGGGTCGGTGGGGGCGATGAACTTGGCGAGCGGCATCATCAGCACGGAGGCGTCCAGCACCTCGCCGTCCTCGTGCTGCACGAAGGCGCGCCGCCGCTCCGACCAGCCCCGGTCCATGATCCGCCGGTAGATGGCGTCCCGGGTCTGCCGCCAGCGCAGCAGTTCGGCGGGCAGCCCGCGCCGGTTGGCGAGCCGGATGGCGCGTTCCACCGCGACCCAGCACATCAGCCGGGAGTACAGGAAGTTCTTGCGCCCGCCCCGGGTCTCCCACACGCCCTCGTCGGGCTGGTCCCAGTGCTCGCAGACCCATTCGACCAACTGGGTCACGTCGTCCCACTGCGCGCTGGAGATGGGCTGGGCCCATTTGTCGAAGAGGTA
Organism: Streptomyces sp. SUK 48; assembly: GCF_009650765.1. Classification (NCBI taxonomy): domain Bacteria; kingdom Bacillati; phylum Actinomycetota; class Actinomycetes; order Kitasatosporales; family Streptomycetaceae; genus Streptomyces; species Streptomyces sp. SUK 48. The sequence continues at coordinate 400,508 of NZ_CP045740.1, forward strand.
GACGGAGTCGATCAGGGCGCCGTAGATGTCGAGCTGGAGCTGGTCGGCGGCGGCGTTGCCGACCCGGACCGGGGCCGAGCCCTGGTGTCCCTCCAGATGAGGCAGCTCGCGTTCGGGCAGGTCGGTGCGGCCGTCGATGCCGTACATGATCTGGAGCGGGCCGGAGGCGGCGCCGTCGCCGGGGCTGATGTGGGTGGTGAGGAAGCGCATGAACGCCTCGGCCTCGCCGCTGAAGCCGAGCCGCAGCAGCGCGTACACGGCGAAGGCCGCGTCGCGCACCCAGACGTACCGGTAGTCCCAGTTGCGCTCGCCGCCGAGCTGCTCGGGCAGGCTGGTGGTGGGGGCGGCCACGATGGCGCCGGTGGGGGCGTAGGTGAGCAGCTTGAGGGTGAGGGCGGAGCGGTGCACCATCTCGCGCCAGCGGCCCCGGTAGCGGGACTGCTGGAGCCAGTGCCGCCAGTAGGCGACGGTCGCGTTGAACTCGTGCTCGGCCTCGGCGTGGGCGCAGCCGCGCGGGGCGATGGCGGTATCGGCCTGGTCGAGGGCGAACACCGCCGTCTCGCCCTCGCCGAGCTTGAACTCGGCGCACGCGTCGCGGCCGTCGCACTCCATGCCCACGGTCGCGGTGAGCGCGAGCGCCAGGTCCGGCGACTCGAACAGCAGGGTGCCGTCCATGTCGCGGACGGTGTGCGGAGCTGCGCCGTAGTCGAAGCGGGGGGCGATCAGGGCGCGGAAGGGCACCTGGCCGCGCACACACACCACCCGCCGGATCAGCCGGTGCCGCACCGTCTCGCCGGGCTGCCCGGCTTCGGCGGTGACCGGCATGAAGTCCTGCACCTCGCCGACGCCGTCCTCGGTGAAGAAGCGGGTGATCAGCACATTGGTGTCGGGAAAGTAGAACTGCTTGGTGCGGGCCGGGACGGCGGCGGCCAGCTCGAAGCAGCCGCCGCGCTCGGCGTCCAGGACGGCCGCGAAGACGCTGGGCGAGTCGAAGGACGGCGAGCAGTACCAGTCGATGGTGCCGTTGCTGCCGACCAGGGCGACGCTGCGCAGGTCACCGATCAGGCCGTGCTCGGCGATGGGCAGGTAGCGGGGGCTCGCGGAGGTGTCCGCGGCGAACGGCGTCTGGCTCATCGGCGGCCTCCCGGTGCGGGTGCGCGAACTCGTCCCGCGATGTCTCCAGCTTAGGAGCGAGTGGGGCGCGATGGAGTGGGCAGGCGCCTGTCACCCGTCACCGGCGTGTCCTTCCGGATGCAGGGTGCGCCGCGGCGGGCAATGGTGAGAGTGTGCCCCGTTCGGCGGCACCGGCACGGATGCGGTCATCCGGACCGAGGAGGAGGCAACACATGTCGACATCCGCAACTGGAGGGTCCCGGTCGCCCGACGACCACTGCACCCCGGACTCCCTGCTCCACTCGGCTCCCCAGCAGGACGTCACCCCGGAGGACCTGGTGATGGCGGCCGGGCGGGACGTCACCCCGAAGACGCTCGACTGGGCGCGCCGCAAGCTGGAGACGGAGGGTCCGTCGGCGATCGAGAAGCTTCTTCCCTGACGGGAGTGAACGGGGGCAGACGGGGGGCCAGGGCGGGCGGCGCGGATGGGCGTCGCCCGCCCTGGCCCGGTCCGTGCGCGCGGCGGTGCGCGGTCAGGTGCGCGACCGGTACGCGGTCAGGTGTGTCATGTGCGGGACGGCGGCCGGAGCGCGCCCGTCATTCCGGCTGATCCAGCTCGTCCCGGTAGTCCGGTACGACATGCACCGCGGCCTCCTCCGCGCCCGCCGCGCCCCCGTCGATGCCCACGTCCTCGGCGAAGGTGTCCACGCCCGGCTCCCGGGCCGACAGGCGGCCCGCGCGCGAGGCGCCCGCCTCGGGGTCGAGGGGTTCGCCCTCGCCGCCGGGCAGGTCGCCGATGCCGTCGCCGGCCGGCTCGTCCGGGTCGGGGACCTCCTGCCGGAGCCGCTGGTCCAGGGACTCCCCGGCGCGCTGCTCGGCGGCGGTGGTGCCGTACTTGGTCACGCCGAGGGGGCGTTCGGGCGGCGAGTAGCCCTCGTCGAGCATGTCGTCGTACGAACGTTCGCCGACCGCGTCCTCGGGATCCACGGGGGCGGCGTCCGCCTGTTCCTCGTTGCTCCCGGTGGGCTGGTAGGCATCGTCCCCCAGGGGAGTCTGCGCGTCGCTCATCGTCGCCTCCTTCGGTGCTCGCGCGGCGGTCCCGGTCCGCGTAACCCGCAACCGGGACGTCACACCCGCGAATGCCGATCCGGCGGGGGCGGCCGGGTCAGTCGGCGGACTGCTCCGCCAGGCCCGAGGTCCACTTCTCCTCGATGCGGCCGGCCTTCCACACCAGCAGCGCGAGCGCCCAGGTGACGAAGAACAGGCCGACGATGACGAAGCCGACCGTGTTGAGGTCGAGCCCGGCGACCCAGTCCCAGAAGAAGCCGTGCAGGTCCATCTGGTCGGCGAGGAGGCCGAGGAGTTCGACGGAGCCGATGATCAGGGCGACGGCGACGGACAGGCCGGTGATGGTGAGGTTGTAGTAGACCTTGCGGACCGGCTTGGAGAACGCCCAGCCGTAGGCGAAGTTCATGAACGAGCCGTCGATGGTGTCCAGCAGCGACATTCCGGCCGCGAACAGCACCGGCAGGGTGAGGATCGCGTACCAGGGCAGTCCGGAGGCGGCGCCGGAGCCGGCGAGGACCAGCAGGGCGATCTCGGTGGCGGTGTCGAAGCCGAGGCCGAACAGCAGGCCCAGCGGGTACATCTGCCAGGGCTTGGTGATCGAGTTGGTGACCCGGCCGAGCAGGCGGTTCATGAAGCCCCGGTTGTTGAGCTGGGCCTCCAGGGCGGCCTCGTCGAAGTGGCCGGTGCGCATCTTGCGGAAGACCTTCCAGATGCCGGCCAGGATGACGAGGTTGATCACGGCGATCAGGTAGAGGAAGGCACCGGAGACGGTCGTACCGATGAGGCCGGTGACCTCGTGCAGGTGCGAGTTGTCGTTCTCGACCGGTCCGGCCAGGGTCTTCATGCCGAGGGAGAGCAGCAGGGCGAGGCCGAAGACGATGGTGGAGTGGCCGAGGGAGAACCAGAAGCCGACGGACAGCGGGCGCTGGCCCGAGCCCATCAGCTTGCGGGTGGTGTTGTCGATGGCCGCGATGTGGTCGGCGTCGAAGGCGTGCCGCATGCCCAGGGTGTAGGCGGTCACGCCGATGCCGATGCCGAAGGCCGCCGGTTCGCCGGCAGAACCAGTGCCGACGCTGAAGTGCTGCGGCGCGATGATGCCGACCAGGGTGCCCCAGCCGATGATGTGCAGGGCCAGCACGAAGGCGGCCATCGAGCCGACCCTGATCCACTCCTCGCGCGTCATGGAGCGGCGGACGCGTTGCCAGGCCGACGGCTTGACGCCGGCCTGTGCGGGGAGGGACGGAGCGGAACCAGGGGCGGCCGTCATCGGGAGGGTCATTCCTAACGTCGTACGGGTACGGCTGCACAGCACAGCCTTGTGCCATCGTCCCGTACCTGCAAATCATGTGCAGTAAAGGCGACGGCAGGGCTTTCCCATGGTCAGGAAAAGACCATGAGCAGGAAAAGGCCGCTCACCAGGGCGAGGGGAGCGGTAAAGGGGCGGGTGTGCGTCGAGGGGAAGCGGGTGCCCGTCCGGGCATGGCCGCTGCCCTTTCGGGCCCGGTGGGTGCCCGAGCGGGCCCGGGACATGTCCGGTCGGGCCCCGCAGGTGTCCGGTCAGGCGGAGAACATGCCCCGGCCCAGCCAGTCCCCGGAGTCCCGGACGCCGGGCAGGGCGAAGAAGTAGCCGCCGCCGGTCGGGGAGATGTAGTCCACGAGGGGTTCGTCGATCAGCCGGGTCTGCACGGCCTCGAACTGGCGCTTGACGTCCTGCTGGTAGCAGCAGAAGACGAGACCCATGTCGAGGTTGCCGACGCTGTCCGCGCCCCGGTCGTAGTTGTAGCCGCGGCGCAGGATCCGGGAGCCGTCCGACTGCGCGGTGCGCGGGTTGGCGAGCCGGATGTGGGCGTCCGTCGGGATCGCGTTGCCGTGCGGGTCCTTGGCGTACTGGGGGATGTCGGTCTCGTTCGCGCCGTCCAGCGGGGCGCCGGTGTCCTTGCGGCGGCCGAACATCTTCTCCTGCTCGGTGAGCGAGACCCGGTCCCAGAACTCGACCAGCATCCGGATGATCCGGATGACCTGGTAGCTGCCGCCGGTGGCCCAGGCGGGCTCGCCCTGCCCGTCGCCGACCCAGATCAGCTTGTTCGTCTCCCGGGCGGAGTTCACGTCCGGGTTGGCGATGCCGTCCTTGAAGCCGAGCAGGTTGCGCTGGGCTCCGGTGGGCCGGGGCGCGTTCTGGAAGCCGTCGATGCGCCACTTGACCTGCATCGCGCCGCGGGTGTGCCGGGCGATGTCGCGCAGGGCGTGCAGCACGGTGTCCCTGCTCTGCGCGCAGATCTGGAGGGAGAGGTCGCCGTGGCACTCGGCCGGGTTCAGATGGTCGTTCGGGAAGGTCCGCATGGGGACGAGCCGGGCGGGCCTGGCCTTGGCGAGGCCGTAGCGGTCGTCGAAGAGGGAGGTGCCGACGCCGAGGGTGAGGGTGAGGCCGTCCGAGGGGACCTCAGGGCCGAGGATGCCGTTGTCGGCGGGCGGCGCGCCGACGCCGAGGTCGTCGGGGGTGCCGCCGGAGGTGAGGATGCGGGCCCGCTCGGTGATCGTCTTCAGCAGGTCGGCGAGGCCGCGGCGGTCGTCGGCTATGACGTCGAAGGAGACGAACGCGGCGGCGGCCGGCTGCGGGGTGATGATCCCGGCCTGATGGGCACCCTGGAAGGACACCTTCGCCCGGCCGTCCGGACCGCTCGGCCCGGCCTGGGCCGTGCCACCGCTCTCGGCGAGCGCGAAACCGCCGCCGGCCAGGACCGCGCCGGCGGCACCGGCGCCCAGCGCGCCGCGCACGAAGGAGCGGCGGGCGGGGCCGACGGGGCAGGACGGCGTGTCGGCGGTGGACATGGGCGGGTTCCCTCCGGGGTGCGGGTGCGCGGTGGTCATCAGGCGGACTTCCGGATCTCCAGCAGGTCCGGGATCGGGGCGAGATCCTCCAGGAGCTGGCCCGTGGCGCCGTTCAGCCGCCGGCGGTCGGCGGCCGGGAGCTTCTCGACGGGGGTCCAGTGGCCGCCGTCGTGCGCCGCGTCCAGCAGCTTCTGCACCCGGTCGATGCCGGTGTCGGCGGTCGGCAGCACCTCGGGGGCGCGGCCGGTGAGCAGCGGCTTGAGCACGGTGAGCAGCTCGCGGGTGCCGGCGAGGTTGGCGTCGGCGGTGGCGAGGTTGGTGCCGCTGCCCTCGTCGGTGTCGCCGGTCAGCTCGAACTGGAGGGTGTTCTCCAGGATCTCGTGCGCGCGCAGCGGCAGGTCGCCGGGGTCGAAGTCCTGGTCCGGGAACGCCCGCCGCAGCCCGGCCGCGTCCGTGCTGAGCTGCCGGGCGGGCCCGGTCAGCTGCTCGGCCGACCGGCCGTGCCACAGCCCGTACTCCAGGCGCAGGAAGCCGCTGAAGCCCTTGTCCCGCGTGCCGCCGGGCAGGCCGTCGGCGCGGCCGTCGATCTTCTTGTCGAAGTCCTCGAAGGTGCCGTAGGCGGCGCCGAGGGAGGCGTAGGTGCGGTGGGCCGTGAGCCAGTCGGTGCGGGCCTTGCCGAGGTGGCCGCCCTCGATGTCGTGCTGGAGGGTGCCCGTCTGCCCGACGAGGGTGTCCAGACCCTTGCCGACGTACGCCTTGTACGCCTTCAGGGGCGCGGCGAGGTCCTGCTCGGAGACGGGGGCGACCGGCTTGGCGGTGCCGCCGCCGGTGACGGTGACCGCCTTGGAGGTGACGGCCTTGCCGCTCGCGGGGACGCAGCGCCAGGCGTAGGTGCCGCCGGCGACGGTGGCGACGAGGTCGCGGGTGGTGCCGGGGGCGAGGCCCTCGATCTCGCCGTAGACCGCGTCGGTGGACGGGTCGACCAGGTAGACCTCGGACGCCTGGCGGCCGGTGTTGTGCATCTGGAAGGTCTGCCGGCCGGGCTCGGGCGCGGTGAAGCCCTTGCCGCAGTCGGTCTCGGAGACCGCGACGGTCTGGTCACCGGCGGGCTTGGGGCGGCCGAGGGCGACGAAGAGTCCGGCGACGAGGGCGGGTACGGCGACCACGGCGGCCGGGATCACCCAGGCCGGGCGGCGCCGGGCGGCGGCCTTCGGCGCGGCGGCTCCTTCACCGGGCCCGTCGACACCGGACTCGTCTCCACCGGACCCGTCTTCACCGGACCCGTCGGCGGACCCCTGGGCGGCCGGCACGGGAGCGGGCTCCGGCCTGGCCCTGGGCGTGGTGCCGCGCATGCCGCGCACGAACAGGGTCATCACCACGGCGAGGTAGACGGCGTAGGCGGTCACCTGGAGCCAGGTCATGGTGGGCGTCAGGTTGAAGACGCCCTGGACCAGAGTGCTGTACCAGGAGCCGGCGTCGATGCTGCCGGCGAGGTCGACGGCGTAGGCCGTTTTGCCGGGCAGCACGCCGCCCTCCTGGAGGTCGCGCAGGCCGTAGCCGAGGACGCCCGCGGCGATGACGATCAGGACGACGCCGGTGGCGGTGAAGAACTTCGTCAGGTTGATCTTCAGGACCCTGCGGTACAGGCCCCAGCACAGCCCCGCCGCGAGCACCAGGCCGATGGCCGCGCCGGTCAGCGGGCCCGCGGACTCACCGGCCGCCTGGGCGGTGGTCCACAGGAACAGGGCGGTCTCCAGGCCCTCGCGGCCGACCGCCAGGAAGGAGGTGAGGATCAGCATGCCGGAGCCCATGGCGAGGGCGCCGGTGACCTTCTGCTTCAGCTCGCTGGAGAGATTGCGGGCCGAGCGGCGCATCCAGAACACCATGGCGGTGACGAACGCGACGGCGATCACGCTGAGGACGCCGCCGAATGCCTCCTGGGCGGTCTGCGGCATGGACGCGGCGGTGAAGGTGAGGACCGCGCCGAAGCTCATCGCGACGGCGATCGCGGCCAGCACACCGGTCCACACCTGCGGCAGCCGCGAGCGGGCTTCGGCACGCACCAGGGTGGCGACCAGGATGGAGACGATGAGTCCGGCTTCCAGTCCCTCTCTCAACCCGATCAGGAAACTCGGAAACGCGTCGTCCCACATGCCCTGCGGCCCTCCCGGAAAACTAAGCGAAGGCATGCCTCACCTTCGCGGACCATGATGACCACACCTACGTAGGCAACCGGTCACGATCCGGTAATACACGGGCAAAGTCCGGGAACGTTCCCCTGTCCATGTCCGCCGGTCGCCCGGCGAACGTCTACAAATGTGTAGTCACATGTTGTCGAAGCAAGTCGAAGGAAAGGGTGTGCGGCCGTGGCCACTCCCCCACAACTGGCGTCGCAGCTCGCGGTCAATGTGCTCGACGCCCACTCGCTGCTGGCCGCCTTCGGCGTGGCCGGCGTCGGCGTGGTGCTCTTCGCGGAGACGGGCCTGCTGATCGGGTTCTTCCTGCCCGGGGACTCGCTGCTGTTCACGGCGGGCCTGCTGTGCACGGGCTCGGCCGACCGCGGGCTGCATCTCTCGCTCGGCCCGCTGCTGGTCGCGGCGGCGCTCGGCGCGCTGACGGGCTCCCAGTGCGGGTTCCTGATCGGCCGCAAGGCGGGCGGCGCGCTGCTGGCCCGCACCCGTTCGGTGAAACTGCGCGAGGGCGCCGAGCGCGCGGAGGAGCTGCTGGACCGGTACGGCCACGCGAAGGCGATCGTGCTGGCCCGCTTCGTGCCCGTGGTGCGTACGGTGCTGAACCCGATGGCGGGCGCGCTGGGCGTACCGGCCCGCACCTTCACCCTCTGGCAGGTGATCGGCGGCCTGGTCTGGAGCCTCGGTCTCACGCTGGGCGGGTACGCGCTGGGGTCCTCGATCCCGAACGTCGACAAGTACCTGCTGCCGGTGATCGCGCTGATCGTCCTGGTCTCGCTGATCCCGCTCGCCGCGGAGGTGCTGCGTTCGCGCAGGGCGGCGAAGGAGACGCCGTGACGGGCCCGGCGGCGTGCGGGCCGATACCGCGGACGGCGGGGGCGTGCCGGGCCTGGCCGCCGTCGGCCTCGTGAGCCGCCGCGGGACCGCGGCCCTCGTCGCTCTCGGCGTCTGCGCCTGGTCCGCGTTCGCGGCGCTGACCCTGATCGTGGTCTCGCGGCACGGCGCCCCGCTCCCCCCGGACCGCGCCCTGCTCGCCTGGTCCCTGGGGCACCGGTCACCGGTGGCGGTCGCCGCGGCGCGCGGGCTCACCGGCACGGGCACGGGGGCGGTGCCGTACGCCCTGGTGATCGCGGCCGGACTGATCGCGGGCCGGACGTCCCGGCAGCGGTACACCGCCGTCCTCCTGGGCCTGCTCTGCCTCGCCCTGGGTCAGGCGGTGCGGTACGGCGTGATGGGCCTGGTCGGCCGGGTCCGGCCCCCCTACGGGGGCTGGGAGGTGCTCGCCTCCGGCTGGTCGTACCCCTCCGGGCACACCACCACCTCGGCGCTGACGGCCGGGCTGCTGATCACCGCGCTGTGGCTGCGGGCCCCGCGCGGCCGGGGCGCGCTGATGTTCCTGGCCGCCTGCTGGGGCGCGGGGGTCGGGCTGACCCGGATCTTCCTCGGGGTGCACTGGTGCACGGATGTGCTGGGCGGCTGGCTGTTCGCGGCGGGCTGGCTCGCGGCGGCGCTCACGGCGGCGGCCCGGTGGCTGCCCGTCGACCTCAGGACCGACACCGAAGATACTAAGGCAACTTTATAAGCTAGCCTTATCATATGAGTGATGATCTGGACCCCGAGGCGGTCGCCTCGGACCTGCTCGGGAGCATCGGCGTGCTGGTGCGCCGCGTACGTCAGGTGCCGGTCGAGGGCGGGCTGACGCTCCCCGAGCGCGGCGCGCTGGCGCAGCTGGACCGCTCGGGCCCCACCACCTCCTCGGCGCTGGCCCGGGACGCGCAGATCACCGCGCAGTCCATGGGGGCGACGCTCGGCGCGCTCCAGGCCCGGGGGCTGGTCGAACGGCGCCGCGATCCGGACGACGGCAGGCGCGTGGTGCTGACGGTGACCGACGCCGGACGGCAGGCGCTGCGGGACAAGCGCAACGCGCGGGCCGAACTCATCGCGGGCGCCCTGACCGGCGGCGCGTTCACTCCGGCGGAGCTGGAGCGGCTCGCGGCGGCCGCGCCGCTGCTGCGGCGGCTGGCCCAGAGCATCTGACGCCGACGCCCCCCTCGCGCCGACGGACCTTCGAGGAAGCAGGCCGATGACGGACCCTCCCCTCACGCATGCCCCGAGCTCCTCACCGGGTGACCGGTACGACCGCTCACCCGGTGACCGGTACAAGCGGACGGCGCTGACGAACACGACCGCCGCGGTCTTCATGTCCGCGCTGGACGGGCTCAGTCGTCCTGATCGCCCTGCCGATCGACTTCGGCTACGGGGCCACGGCCGTCTCGATCGGCGTGTTCTTCTCCCTGATGATCGCCGGCTCGGCCCGGCGCCTGCCGCACACCCTCGCCGCGGGCCTGCACCGGCAGGGCATGCCCGCCGCCGTCGCCGCCCGGGTCGGCGGTCTGCCCCCGGTCTCCTCGCTGTTCGCCGCCCAGCTCGGCGTCAATCCGGTCCGGCATCTGCCGGCGCCCGGCGGCGCCCTGACCCGGCTGACCCCGGCGCGGCAACATGCCCTGACCGGGCGGGAGTTCTTCCCGAAGCTGATCTCCGGGCCCTTCCACTCCGGTCCGGTGATCGTGTTCGCCTTCGGCGCCGCCCTCGCCTTCCTCGCCGCGACCGCCTCGCTGCTGCGCGGCGCCGGCACCCCCGCGCGGACCCCGGGACCGCGCGAGGCCGGTGACACGGCCGCGCGGCCGGACCGGCGCACCAGCGCCTGGGACACCGCCCGGCCCGGGCCCCTTCGCACCGGGCCAGGACCCGCACCACGGACATCCACAGGACAAGGAACCACCATGGCACTGACCACGATCGACCCGGCGTGCGCCGTCGTCGTCATCGATCTCCAGAAAGGCATCGTCTCCGCCCACGCCGACGCCTCGGTGACCGCGGCCGTAGAGCGTTCGGCCCAACTGGCCGGCGAGTTCCGGCGGCACGGCCTGCCGGTGGTCCTCGTCAACGTCACCGGACGCGCGCCGGGCCGTACGGACGCCGTAAGGTCCCGGGACGCCGGCCGGTCCGGGGGCGGGGCCGAGCGGCCGTCGGACTGGGCCGAGCTCGTGGACGAACTGGACGTCCGGCCGGGCGATCATCTGATCACCAAGCGGCGGCGCAGCGCGTTCCACGACACCGGGCTCGACACCCTGCTGCGGGACCTGGGCGTCACCCAGGTCGTGCTCACCGGCATCTCGACCAGTTCGGGCGTGGAGTCGACGGCCCGCTCGGCCTGCGACCACGGCTACCACGTGGTCCTGGCCACCGACGCCATGGCCGACCCGGACGCCGAGGCCCACCGGCACAGCGTCCGGCGCGTCTTCCCCAAGCTCGGCGAGACCGCCACCACCGCCGAGGTCGTCACCATGCTGGGGGCGACGCGATGAGCCTCCTGGGCCGGCTTCTGCGGAACCGCAGGGCGGGCGAGACCCATGCCGCGTGGCACCTGCACAACCTCCAGGGTCCCGGGCAACTGACCCTCACCAGCCGGGACTTCGGCGACGGTGAGGTCATGCCGCTCCAGCAGTGCGCGAAGGCCGTCGGCGGCGCCGACCTCTCGCCCCACCTGGCCTGGACGGCCCCGCCGGCCGGGACCGCCCAGCTCCTGCTGGTGGTCGAGGACATCGACGTCCCGATGGCGAAGCCCGCCGTGCACTGCCTCGCCCTGATCGACCCGGCGGCCGAGCACCTCGCCCCGGGCGCCCTCGGATCACGGCGACCAGCCCCCGGCGTACGGCTGTTGCGCTCCACGATCGGCCGCGGCTACCACGGTCCGGCCCCGATCAAGGGGCACGGTCCCCACCGCTACACCTTCCAGCTGTTCGCCCTGGCCACCCCCGTGGGCCTGCCGCGGCCGGACCGGGCCCGCCCCCGCGCCCTCCTGCCCGCCGTCACCGCCCCGGTCCTCGCCCGCGGCCGTCTGACCGGCGTCTACGAGCGCTGACCTTCCCGGCCCGCCAGGGGCGTGGTCCGCTGCCGTGCGAATGACGTCCCGTCGGGGTTCAGGGCGCCACGTGCGGGCCGTCCGGGCGGCCGTCGCGCTGGCGCACCATCTCCCGGCTCAGCTCCTCGGTCTCGGCCTCCGGCAGCCGTTCGTAGCCGTCCTCGGTGATGAACGAGAGGATCGGGAAGATACGGCGGTTGAGGTCGGGCCCGCCGGTGGCCGAGTCGTCGTCGGCGGCGTCGTACAGCGCGTGCAGCGCGGCGAGGGCGGCCTCGCGGCGGGTCAGGCCGGGCCGGTAGAGCTTCTTGAGCGCGCCGCGGGCGTACGGCGAACCGGAGCCCTCGGCGTGGAACTCCCGCTTCTCGTACAGTCCGCCCGCCGCGTCGTAGGCGAAGATGCGGCCGCCCTCGCCGGTGGGCGCGCCGAGGTCGTACCCGGCGAGCAGGGGGACGACGACGAGGCCCTGCATGGCCTGGGCGAGGTTCTGCCGGATCATGGCCGCGAGGCGGGTCGCCTTCGCGCCCAGCGTCATCGGAATGCCCTCGATCTTCTCGAAGTGGGCGAGTTCGACCTGGTAGAGCCGCACCATGTCGAGGGCGAGTCCGACGGTGCCGGCGAAGGCGACGGCCGTGTGGTCGTCGGCGGGGTGGACCTTCTCCAGGTCGCGCTGGGCGATCAGGTTGCCCATGGTGGCCCGGCGGTCCCCGGCGAGCAGCACGCCGTCGCCGTAGGTGAGCGCGAGCACCGTGGTGCCGTGCGGGAAGCTGTCCGGGGCCGCGCTCGTGCCGGGTGGCAGCGGGGACGCAGTGGGCAGCAGCCGGGGCCGGTGGGCGGCCAGGAACTCGGCGAAGGACGAGCTTCCCGGCGTGAAGAACGCCTCGTCCATGAGCCCGGCGGTGTCGTTCCCCGTCATCTGCTTCCCCTCCATAGACACGCGGTATCACCCGTCTCCTACCTGACGCGGCCGAATGGGAAACCCCTCCCCGCGCCCCGGCGTGTAGTACACCCGTCGGCTTTCGGCCGCGACCCACGGCCAACCGCGGGCGTACGGGGGCGGTTTCGCCCCGGCCGGTACGAGAGTGGCCGTCGGGACCTGCTCGGCCGTGCGCGCGATCGCGGCCGCCGTCGTGTCGGCGTTGGGGCCGGCGGTCGCCGCCGAGGCGCAGCCGGCGTAGAAGGCGACGGGCAGCGCGTCCGCGCCGGTGACCAGGCAGGGGGCGCGCACGCCGAGGCGGTGCAGGGTGACGGCGGTGCGCGACCAGGAGCGGTGGCCGGCGGTGGCGACGTCCGCGGTGCGTACCAGGACGGTCAGTTGGGCGCCGAGGTGCACGGTGAACACCAGGCAGAGCGCGCCCGCGGCCACCGGGCGCCAGGGCCGGGGCGGGGCGCTCGCCAGGCGGAGCAGCGCGGCGGCGAGGGGCGGGGCGAGCAGCGCGTAGGCGGGCAGCAGGAAGCGGGGGGCCGCGTAGCCGATCAGGAACAGGTAGGGGAAAGCGGCCGACGCCGCGCAGGCGAGCGGCAGCGCCGTGGCCGCCGTACGTCCGGCGCGGACCGCGAAGAACAGGGCGAGCGCGGCGAGGAGGGGCAGCGCGCACCACCAGAAGGTGACGAGCGGGCCGGGCAGCGCGCCGGCGCAGGGGCGGCACAGGGTGCGTCCGCCGAGGCTGCGCAACTGATCGGTGACGGCGAGGTGCCAGCCGAGGCCGCCCTGGATCGCCGAGCCCTCGGCCAGCCGGTGGAGCAGGCCGCCGTAGCGCAGATACGCCTCGGTCACCCACTCGGCGGCCCCGGCCGCGAGCCCGGCGAGCAGCGCGGTCAGCCGCCGCCAGTGCCGGTGCCACAGGCCGAGGGCGAGCAGCGGCAGCACGACCCACACCGCGTCCATGGGGCGCATCCCGCCCATCAGCGCGGCGCCTGCGGCGAGGCCCCCGAGCGCGGCCCGGCGGGACGGGGGCGCGCCCGCGCGCAGGTAGGAGCCGACCGTGATCAGCGCCCCGGTGGCGACCCAGTAGTTGGGCATGGCCTGGAGGCCGTAGAAGAGGGTCACCCACAGGGAGGCGAGGAGGGCGGCGGCGAGGGCGAGGACGCGGGGTGGGAAGAGGCCGCGCCAGGTCCGCAGCGCCAGGTACAGGGCGAGGCCGGAGAGGACGGCGAGGTAGCAGCGCAGCAGGACAGTCGAGGACGACCACGCGGCGACCGGCGCGACGAGCAGGGAGATGCCGCGGGCCCGGGGCGCGCTGAAGAAGGCGGCGGGGGCGTGGGCGCCGACCTGGCTGACGTACACCGCCTCGTCCCAGCCGAGTCCCATCCCGGGCCGGACCAGGAGCAGTTGGGCGAGGGTGAAGGCGGCGGCGACGGCCGCGAGCGGGAGGGCGGCCCGGGGGTTGCGGGCGGCGTCGGACGGGGGCCGGGCGCGGGCGGACCGCGTCCCGGTGGGTACGGCGTCGGCGGTGCCGGTCATCATCCTCCCCTGCGCCCCGGGCGGGGCGGAACCGGAAAGGACCACCCCATCACGGACCGGCCCCGGATCCCGGGCGGACCCGCCGCTCGCCCCCGGTGTCCGGCACGGCGGTACGGCCCTCGGGCGCCGCCACTACGCGCTGTAAGGTGGGACCATGGCTGGCACAGGGTCCCGGGGCAGGGCGGAACGGCGCAGCGCCGGGGAGCTGGAGAGCGAGGTGCTGGCCGCCCTCTGGGCCACCGACCGGCCGCTCACCCCGGCGGAGATCCAGACGGAGATCGGCGGCGGCCTCGCGTACAACACGGTGCACACCATCCTCAAACGCCTGTATGACAAGGGGCTGGTGCTGCGGGACGCGGACGGGCGGCGCGGCGCGTACCGTCCGGCGAAGAACGCGGCCGAGCTGACCGCCGAGGCCATGCACCAGGCGCTGGACCGGGGCCCGGACCCGATCGCCGCGCTCCAGCAGTTCGTGACCGGTCTGAGCCGCGAGGAGGAGCGGGCGCTGCGCGAACTGCTCGCCGAGGGCGACGCCTGAGCGGACGGGTTCCCGCACCGGGTCCCCGCACCGATCCGGCGCACCGGCCCCGTACCGATCCCGCCGTACGACGCCCGGGTACGGCGGCTCCGCACAAGGTCCGGCACACGCGGTTCCGCGCACGACGTCCACGACATGAGGTCTCGCGCATGAGATTCGATGTGTACAGCCCGCTGGTGCTGTCGCTGCTGCTCGCCCTGGCGGCCCCGCTGACCGGCCGGTACGTCGCGCCCGCGGTGGCCGCGCGGGTGCTGGCCGGGGCCGCCGTGGTGACCGCCTGCGCCACCACCTGGTCGCTGGTGCTGCTCGGCGTGGCGCTGCTCGGGGACGTGCCGGCGGTGACGCGCGCGGCCGGGGCGGGCGGGCAGGCTGCGGCCGATCCGGTACCGGTGGTGATCGGGGTGGCCGCGTGGCCGGCCCTGGCGGCCGTCGGCGTGCGGCTGTTCCGGGCCGTACGGGCCGAGCGGCGCACCCGCCGGGCGCTGCGCCGGCTGTGCGCGGGGCAGCCTGCGGACACCGAGCTGATCGTGGCCGCCTCGGCGGTGCCGCGGGCGTGCGCGGTTCCGGGGCGGCCGGGGCGGATCCTGGTCACCTCGGCGATGCTGGGCGCGCTCGGGCCCGAGGAGCGGCGGGCGCTCCTCGCGCACGAACGGGCCCATCTCGCCCACCGGCACGACGTCCTGGTGACGGCGGCCGCGCTCGCGGCGGCGGCCGACCCGCTGCTGTCTCCGGTGCGTTCGACCGTCGGCTACCTGGTGGAGCGGTGGGCCGACGAGCGGGCGGCGGCCGCGGTCGGCGACCGCCGCACCACCGCCCACGCGCTGGCGCGGGCCGCGCTCACGGCGCAGCGGGGCGGCGCGGTGTGCGCGCTGCACTTCGCCGACCGCGCCGTCACGCGCCGGATCGCCGCCCTCCAGAGCGCCCCGCAGCCCAGCCTGGGGTCCGCCGCGCTGGCGGTGCTCGCCCTGAGCACCCTGCCCCCGCTGCTGGCGGCGGACGCCACGGGTGATCTCTTCCGGCTGCTGACGGGCGCGCCGCTCTGACCGGACCGGGCCTCTCCCCCGCCTGCCGGGCCTCACGAGACCGGGAGGTCCGGACCCCGGGAGATCCGGACCCCGGGAGATCCGGGCCTCAGGCGGTCTGGTTCGGTACCCGGTGCCTCGGCTGCTCCGGCACCGCCCTGCGGGCGATCGGCGGTACGGCGCGGACGGCCGGCTCGCTCGTGGTCACCGTGACGGCGTCACCGTGGTGCCGCAGGTCCAGCGGCGGCCCGTCGAGCAGCTCGTACGTCGTCTTGTCCGCGTCGATCTCCACCCGCAGCCTGCGGCCCCGGAACTGCACATGGAAGGCGAGCCGGGAGAGGCGTTCGGGCAACCGGGGGGCGAAGCGCAGCCGTTCACCGTCGCGGCGCATCCCGCCGAAGCCCGCGACCAGCGCCATCCAGGTGCCGGCGAGCGAGGCGATGTGCAGTCCGTCGCGGGTGTTGTGCTCCAGGTCGTGCAGGTCCATCAGGGCCGCCTCGGCCGTGTAGTCGTAGGCGAGGTCGAGATGGCCGGTCCGGGCGGCGACGACGGCCTGGCAGCAGGCGGACAGGGAGGAGTCGCGGACGGTCAGCGGCTCGTAGTAGGCGAAGTTCCGGGCGATCTGCTCCTCGTCGTACCGCTCGGCGAACCAGCTGTCGCAGGTGTACAGGGCCAGTACCAGGTCCGCCTGCTTCACGACCTGTTTGCGGTAGAGGTCGAAGTACGGGAAGTGCAGCAGCAGCGGGTACTGGTCGGAGCGGGTGCCGTCGAAGTCCCAGCGCTGGTAGCGGGTGAAGCCGGAGTGCTGTTCGTGGACGCCGAGTTCGGCGTTGTACGGCACGTGCATCGCCCCGGCCGCGTCGCGCCAGGCCGCGCTCTCCTCCTCGTCCACCCCGAGCCGGGCGGCCTCGCGCGGATGGCGTTCGACGGCATCGGCGGCGGCCAGCATGTTCTGACGCGCCATCAGGTTGGTGTACGCGTTGTCGTCGGCGACCGCGCTGTACTCGTCGGGTCCGGTGACGCCGTCGAGATGGTAGACGCCGTGCGCGTCGTGGTGGCCGAGCGAGCGCCACAACCGGGCGGTCTCCACCAGGAGTTCGACCCCGGCCTCGCGTTCGAAGGCGGTGTCGCCGGTCGCGTCGACGTAGCGGACGACGGCGTCGGCGATGCCGGCGTTCACATGGAAGGCGGCGGTGCCGGCCGGCCAGTACGCCGACCCCTCCGGACCCGCGATGGTCCGCCAGGGGAACGCGGCCCCGGCGAGCCCCAGTTGGGCCGCGCGCTCGCGGGCCTCGTCCAGGGTGCTGTACCGCCAGCGCAGCGCCTCCGCGACGGAGGCGGGCGCGGTGTGGGTGAGCAGCGGCAGCACGAACATCTCGGTGTCCCAGAACGCGTGCCCGTCGTAACCGGAGCCGGTGAGGCCCTTCGCGGGTATCGCGCGCCGCTCCGCGCGGGCCCCGGCCTGGAAGACGTGGAACAGCGCGAACCGTACGGCCTGCTGGATCTCCTCGTCGCCGCCGACCTCGACGTCGGCGCGGGCCCAGAAGTCGTCCAGGGCGGCCCGCTGGTCGGCGAGCAGTCCGGGCCAGCCGTCGTGGGCGGCGGCCGCGAGCGCGGCGTCGACCTGGTCGGCCATCGCGGGCAGCGAGCGGGTCGCGGACCAGCCGTGGGCGACCAGCTTCTCCACCCGCAGGCTCTGGCCGGGCTCCAGGACCGAGGTGACGGTCAGCCGGGCCAGGTCGGTGCCGCTCTCGCTGCGGGTGGTGGTGCGCTCGGGCCCGCTGACGACATGGTCGGCGGCGACCGCGACCCGCAGGCCGCTGTGCCGGGTCCGGTGCACCAGGCGCAGCCGGTCGCCGGTGGCGAAATCGTCCTCCTGCTCCAGGGGAGACTTCAGCGCGACCGCGGCGCGCGGGTCGCCGTCGGAGCCGGGCAGGCTCTCGTTGGCGACCAGCTCGGACTGGATCACCACCCGGCTGCGGGAGTCGACGGCCTCCACCTCGTACGCCACGGCGGCCACCGCGCGCTGGGTGAGCGAGACCAGCCGGGTCGAGCGCACCCGGACGGTGGAACCGGCCGGGGAGGTCCACTCGCAGGTCCGCTCCAGCACCCCGCGGCGCAGGTCCAGGACCCGCTCGTGGGAGGTGAGGCGGCCGTAGCGCAGATCGAACGGCTCGTCGTCCACGAGCAGCCGCAGGACCTTGCCGTTGGTGACGTTGATGACGGTCTGGCCCGACTCCGGATAGCCGTACCCGGCCTCCGCGTACGGCAGCGGGTGCACCTCGTGCACGCCGTTGAGGTAGCTGCCGGGCAGTCCGTGCGGTTCCCCCTCGTCGAGGTTGCCGCGCCAGCCGACATGGCCGTTGGACAGCGCGAACACGGACTCGCTCTGGGCGAGCACGTCGAGGTCGAGGGTGGTCTCGCGGACCGCCCACGGCTCGACGGCGTACGAACCCTGGGTGATCACCGCTTGCCTCCCAGCTCGGCGAGGTCCTCCACGACGATGCTCGCACCGTGCGCGTACAGCGCGTCGCGCTGGCCGACCCGGTCGAGGCCGACGACGTAGCCGAAGCCGCCCGCGCGGCCCGCGTCCATGCCCGCCTGCGCGTCCTCGAAGACGGCCGCCCGGGACGGCTCGACGCCGAGGTCGTGGGCGGCGGCGAGGAAGGTGTCGGGGTGCGGCTTGCCCGGCAGCTTGCGCTCGGCGGCCACCACGCCGTCGACGCGGACGTCGAAGAAGTGCTCGGCGTCCACGGCCCGCAGCACGTCACGGCAGTTGGCGCTGGAGGAGACGATCGCGGTGCGCAGCCCCTCGGCGCGGACCGCCTCCAGGTAGCGCAGGGTGCCCTCGTACGCCTCGACGCCGCCGGTGCGGATCCGCTCCAGGAGCAGTTCGTTCTTCCGGTTGCCGAGGCCGTTCACGGTCAGGGCGTCCGGTGGGTCGTCCGCCGTGCCCTCCGGCAGCTGGATGCCGCGCGACTCCAGGAAGGCGCGCACCCCGTCGGCGCGGGGGCGGCCGTCGACGTACTCGTCGTAGTCGGCGACCGCGTCGAACGGCCGTGCCTCCGGGCCCTCGTGGGAGCGCAGGAAGGCGTCGAACGTCTCCTTCCAGGCGGCCGCGTGCACCACGGCCGTCTTGGTGACGACCCCGTCGAGGTCGAAGAGGCACGCCTGGATGTCGTCGGGCAGACCGAGCTGGTTCATACCGAGGACTGTTCCCCATGAGTGGCGCTCCAGCGAGTGTCCCGCGCCACAATTTCGCCGGTTCAGGGGGTGACACACTCGTGGGTGTGCCGTTGACCTCCGACCGTGTGCCCCCGACCTTCGACGACCTCCTCGCGCGCGCCCGCGCACTCCCCCGAGGCGGCCGGCGCGCCCTGCTCGGCGTCGCGGGCGGCCCCGGCGCGGGCAAGTCCACGCTGGCCGCGTGTCTGGTGCGCGCCCTGAACGCCGACGGACCCCGCTGGGCCGCCCACGTCCCCATGGACGGCTTCCATCTGGCCGACGCCGAACTCGACCGGCTGGGGCGCCGGGACCGCAAGGGCGCGCCGGACACCTTCGACGCGGCCGGGTACGCGGCGCTGCTGCGGCGGCTGCGGGAGGAGACGGAGGAGGTCGTGTACGCGCCCGGGTTCGAGCGGGTCCTGGAGCAGCCGCTGGCCGGTGCGATCCCGGTGCCGCCGGACGTCCGGCTCGTGGTGACCGAGGGCAACTACCTTCTCCTGGCGGAGGGTTCGTGGGCACGGGTGCGGCCGTGCCTGGACGAGGTCTGGTACTGCGAGATCCCCGAGGAGGAGCGGATCCGCCGACTGGTGGCCCGGCATGTGGAGTTCGGCAAGGAATCGGCGGCGGCGCGCGCGTGGGTGCTGGGCACGGACCAGCGCAACGCCGAGCTGGTGGCGGCGACGCGGGAGCGGGCGGATCTGGTGGTCCCGGCGGGTGCGCTGCCGCCACCCGTGCGAGACCGGGCCTGCCGCCGCGCCGGTTGACTGCTGGTCAGCCGGGCCGGCCGGCTCCAGCTGCTCCCCGGGCGGCTCCGGTCGGCGGGGCCGATTCCCCTGGCCGCGCCGGGTGCTGGGCCGCTTCCTTCGATTGCTGGTCAACCCGCTGGTCACGGCCCTGGGTGAGCTATGTTGAATGCTCGTGGGAGACAAAGGAGACGGACCGGTGCCCTCGCCGCAGCAGGCCCGCGCACAGGCATCAGCGATCACCTCGGGCAAGACCGCGCCCGAGGTCGAGGCCGCCCCGACCTCCCAGCTCAGGGAGCTGTTCGACGGCCCCCGTCTGTCACCGGGGCAGCGGCGGATCGCCCAGTACCTCATCGAACACATCACCGAGGCCGCGTTCCTGTCGATCACCGAGCTGGCGGACCGGGTCGGGGTCAGCCAGCCGTCCGTGACCCGCTTCGCCGGTGCCGTCGGCTTCAGCGGCTACCCCGCCCTGCGGGAACGGCTCCAGTCGATCGCGCTGAAGGCCCTGGCCGGCGGGCCCGCGGAGCCGGACCGCGCCAATGAGCTCCAGGCGGCCGTGGACGCCGAGATCGCGAACCTGGAGAACCTGCGCCGCGACTTCGCCGACCCGGACCGGGTGATCCACATCGGCCGGGAGCTGTCCCGCTCCACCCCGCTGACCGTGCTGGGCCTGCGCATCTCGGAGTCGCTCGCGGAGTACTTCGGATACGCGGCACGCCGTATCCACCCCGATGTACGGCTGGTCACCCGGGGCGGCAGCGTGGCCTACGACGCGCTGCTCCAGTCCCGCGAGGCCGGCGGCAGCTGGGTGCTGGCGTTCGCCATGCCCCGGCACTCGCACGAGACCCTCCAGGCGGTCCGGGTCGCGCACCGCGCCGGTCTCAAGGTCGCCCTGATCACCGACCTCGCGCTCGGTCCGCTGGCCGACGAGGCCGACGTCACCTTCGCCACCGGCACCGGCTCCCGGCTGGTCTTCGACTCCTACGCCGCGCCCAACATGATGGCCGCGGCGCTGCTCCAGGCGATGACCGACGCCGACCCGGAGCGGACACAGGCGCGGCTGGAGAAGTACGAGCAGGTCTCCGACCAGCACCAGTTCTTCGTGCGGGACTGATTCTCCCCGTACGCCTCCGTACGTCCCCGTACGTCCCGTAGGGAATCCGTGTGCCCGCGCGCCGTCGGTCCTGCGGTGCGGCCCTCACACCCGTGAAGATCTCGCGGTCGCCGATCACCCTTAGGGGGATCTTTCACCTCATATCGCGCATGAATGTTTTCATACGTCTTGCAAACTGCTCGGTATATATAAATACTCTGCTGGCGGATCGCCCGCTCGGGCATCCCGGACCGCCGTCACCTACCCAGACGGCACCCGGGATGTCCGGTGGTGCGGCGCCCCTGTGCCGCACCGGGGGCGGCCCCGGTCATCCCCTAGGCCGGGGCCGCCCGCATCTCGTCGGACCACCCTCACGACGCCGCAGACCGGAAGTGACCATGCCCGTGACCATGCCCCTGACCAGCACGCGCATCAGCCCCGACTGGCCCTGCCAGGTCAAGACCCCCGGTTCGTACGACTGGGAGCGTTCGGCCGCCAAGTGGCTGCGCGAGCTGATCCCGGCGCGCTATGCCAGCTATCCGGCCCTGATCCGGCACCCCGTGCTGCTCGCCCGGCACGCGCAGATCCAGGTCGAGCAGGAGATCCGGGTGGCCCGCACCGCGCTCCAGACGGCGCGGGCCGAGCTGCCGATGCTCGGGCTGCCCGAGGCGGTCATCGAGCACACGATCAAGATGTACGCCGCGGAGGTGCTGCAACTCCAGCACATCGCCCGCAGCGTGCGCGCGGTCAGCACGGCCCTGGGCCGCCGCTGAGCCCCGCCCCGGCCCGCACCCCACCCCGCGCCCCGGCCAAAATCGCCCCGGCCCATGTCGGACCGCCCGGACGGCCGCGAGGGGCGGGTGGAAGGCCGTAGCACCTCACCCCCAGCGGACGAGTGATCGAACGTGGCCGAATGTGCGATGCTCGTCGCGTGACGAGCGAGTCCGTGCCCCGATGGACGACCCCGGAACCGGCGCCGACAGCGCCGCGCTGGCCGAGGTCGTGGCCCGGCAGCGTGCCGAGCTGGAGCGGCTGCGCGACCTCGCCGCGACGGCGGCGGTCCTCGAACGGGCCAAGGGCGCCCTGATGGCGGTCACCGGCTGCGCCCCGGACGCCGCCGACCAGAAACTGCGCAGGCGCGCCGGGGACCACGGGCGCACCCTTCTCGAACAGTGCCGGCTCACGCTGGACACCCTCCCGCCGCCCCAGGAACCGCCGGCCCCCGCGCCGCCCGGTACGGCCCCCGTCCCCCGTAAGGCCGCCGTTCCCCGTACGGCGCCCGCGCCCTCCCCCGCCGGTGCCTCGCAGATGGCGGGAACGGCGGCGATGGCCGAGACGGCCGCCATGGCGGAGGTGCTCGGCGAGATGGGGCGGGAGCTGGTCCGGGTCCGTTCCGCAAAGGAGCTGGCCGGGCGCCTGCTGGACCACCTGGCGCCGCAGGTGCGGGCCGATGCCGTGCTGCTCTACGAGCGGCGGGCCGAGGGGGGTCTGGAACTGGCCGGGCACGCCGGGATCGACGCGCGGTTCGCCGCCGGGTGGCGGTATGTGCCCCCGCTGGCCGGGGTGCCCGCGTTCGAGGCCCTGGCGGCGGGTGAGCCGCTGTGGCTGGAGGACCTGGCCGCCGACCGGGTCCGCCACGCCCTGGTCGGGGGCGCGCCGGAGCGGTGGCCGAGCCGGGTGTGGCTGCCGGTACCCGCCGGGGGAACCGCCCGGTTCGCCCTGGGGGTGCTGCGGCGCTGCGAGGGCCCGTTCGAGCCACGCGAGCGCCGGCTGCTCGTCGCCGCGGCCCGGCTGTGCGCGGGGCGGCTGCGCGTCTTCGACACCGCGCGGGAGGCGCCGGGGGATCCGGGGGTCGCGGAGATCGCGCAGGCGGTGTTCGACGCGCTGCCGGGGGCCGCGGTCCTGCTCACGCCGTTGCGTACGGCCGCCGGTGAGGTGACGGACTACCGGATCGACGCGGCCACCCCGCAGGCGGTCGACGTGTCCGGCCGGACGGGCCGGGACATGGTCGGCCGGCTCGTCCTGGAGAGCTACCCGTCCGTGGCGGGCGAGCCGCTGTGGCGGGGGTATCTGGAGACCCTGGAGTCCGGGGTGCCGTTCGAGAGCGAGCCGTTCGCCTATCAGGAGACGGTCGGCGGGGTGGCCCTGACCGGCACCTTCTCGGTGCGGGCCGCTGTGCTGGGCGGCGGCCTGCTGGTGTCCTGGCTGCGGCACGACCCGCTGGACCGGCAGGAGCAGCGGCTGGCCGACGTGCAGCGGCTCGGCAACCTCGGCTGGGCGAACTGGAATCTGCTGACCCAGGAGATCTCCTGGTCCGCGCAGGCGTACGCGGTCCTGGGCCGCGACCCCGGGCAGGGGCCGCTGGAGCTGGAGAAGCTGCCGCGGCTGGCCCTGGCGCAGGACGCGGATCCGCTGACCGCCGCGATCGCCGGGCTGATCCACCGGGGGCGGCCGTTCGACGTGCCGTTCCGGGTCGAGACCCCCGAGGGCGTACGGCATCTGCGGATGGTCGCCGAGGCCGTCAGCGAGCCGGACGGCACCCCGGCCGAGGTGCACGGCTTCGTGCAGGACCTCACCGCGCAGCGCACCGCGGAACTCGCCCTGGTCAAGAGCGAGCGCACCATGACGCTGCAACGGGGTGTCCTCCAGGCCGAACGCGCCCTCGCCGCCCGTCTCCAGCAGGCCCTGCTGCCCCTGCCCAGCAAGCCGGTACAGCTGGCCGGGCTGCGCGTCGAGGTCGCCTATCTGCCGGCGCAGGCCGGTATCCATGTCGGCGGCGACTGGTTCAGCGCCGTCGAACTGGCCGACTACGACGCGCTGTTCGTCGTCGGCGACGTGGCCGGACACGGCATCGACGCGGTGGCCACCATGGCCCAGCTCCGCTTCACCGCGAAGGGAATGGTCAGCACCGGCACCTCGCTCACCGTCGCCCTGGCACGGCTGAACCACCTGCTGCTGCACTCCCGGGACAGCCGGATGACGGCCACCATGATCATGGCCCGCTACGACCCCGGCCACCGCCTCCTCGCCTGGGCCCAGGCCGGGCATCCGCCCCCGCTGCTGGTGCGCGGCGACGAGGTGCGCTATCTCGACCGCCCCGGCGGCCTGTTGCTCGGCGCGAGCGCCGACCCCTCCTACGAATCGGCTGAGTTGCGGCTGGAACCCGGCGACCGGCTCCTGCTCTACACCGACGGCCTCGTCGAACGCCCCGGCGAGGGCCTGGACGCGGGCCTCGACCGCCTCGCCCGGGCGGTACGCGCCCACGGTGAGGGAGAGCCCGGCTCCCTGGAGGCCCTGCTCGCGGCCATGCTGGTGGACGAATGGCGGGACGACGTCTGCGTGGTGGACATCCGGATGCCGGGGCGGGGGGCGGCGCCGGTCGGCGTGGAGACCGACGCGGCGGGGACCGGGGAGCACGGGGGCGGCTGACGGGCGTTCGCCGCTGCCCGCCCTCCCCGAGCCCCGACCGGGAGGTCCAGGACGCCGGCCGCCACGGGTACATGAGTGTCCCGGCCACCGCCGCGGCTGACGGCGGTCAGCTCGGCCCGCCCGGCCGGTCCACGGGGTGGCCGGCCTCGATGTCCATCGCGTCGGACAGTCGCAGCAGGGGGCCCGCCCGCCCTCCGCCCCACTCCAGGGGGTCGAGGACGAAGCCGACGTGGTCGCCGCCGTCGACGCGGTGCAGGATGGTGCCGACGAACCAGGCCGCCGCGTCCGCGAGGACGACCGCGCCGCCGGGTCCCGGGGTCTTGTCGAGGCCGGCGAACTTGTCGGTGTCGTCCCCGGTCTCGCCGCCGAAGCGTTCCGCGAGGGCGTGTTGGTCGCGGGTGAGCAGGTGGACGGCGAGGCAGTGCGCGGCGCGGGCGACACGACAGGTGTGGTTGGCCGTGGACAGCCACACCGTGAACCGGGGCGGCCGGATGGAGCACTGGGAGGCGAAGCCGACCAGGCAGCCCGCCCGCTCGCCCCCGGCCGCGGCCGTGACCACGCACATGTCGGGGTCGAGCCGCCCCAGGAAACCGTCCTCCGCCCGCGCCATACCGCTCCGTCCACCGCCGTGACCGTCGCGTGCGAGTGCCGCGTCGAGCAGTCGTTCAAACGCTCAACCGGCCACCTGCGACGCGGCCATTGAGGGTATGAGCAAGCGCGTGCTAGAAAGCGCCGTCATGACGACTCCTTGGTCACGTCGTGGATTCCTGGCCGTCTGTTCGGGCACCGCCGCCGCCCTGGGACTGGGCACCTCCTCCCCCGCCTCCGCCGCACCGGACGAGTTCGCCGCCCTGCGCGCCACGTGGCGCACCCTGATCCTCGGCGAGGGCTTCGAGCCCTCGGCCGAACCCTTCGCCTCCCGCCTGGCCGGCCTGGGCGCCACCGCACGGCAGTACCTCGCCGCGATGTCCCCGGTGACCGGGGCGCTGTGGCCGGACCTCCCGTACGCCGACCCCGATCCGGACACGGACCCGGAGTCGTACGTCTACTCGGGCAACATGAGCACCAGTTACACCCGGCTGAGCACCCTCGCGCAGGCGTACGCCCAGCCGGGCACCGGCCTCACCGGTGATCCGAGCCTGCGCGACGCCGTCCTCACCGGTCTCGCCCATCTCCACGACGACGTGTACAACGCCGGCCAGGCGCGGTACGGCAACTGGTGGAGCTGGCAGATCGGCGCCCCGCAGGCGCTGCTGGACGCGTGCGTGCTGATGTACGACGTGCTGCCGGCCGAGCGACTCGCCGGGTATCTC
This sequence comes from Streptomyces sp. SUK 48, assembly GCF_009650765.1. Lineage (NCBI taxonomy): Bacteria > Bacillati > Actinomycetota > Actinomycetes > Kitasatosporales > Streptomycetaceae > Streptomyces > Streptomyces sp. SUK 48. The sequence continues at coordinate 425,459 of NZ_CP045740.1, forward strand.
GCCGCGGTGGACCGGTTCGTGCCCGACTCGGCGGTGTCGGACTACAGCGGTACGAGCACCGGCGCCAACCGGGTCGACCTGTGCCGGGTGCTGACGCTGCGCGGGGTGGTCGGGGCGGACGCGGCGAAGGTGGCGCTGGCCCGGGACGCCCTGTCCCCCGTCTTCCCCTACGTCTCCTCCGGTGACGGTCTGCACGCCGACGGTTCGTTCGTCCAGCACACCTGGGTGCCGTACACGGGCTCGTACGGTGCGGTGTTCCTCGGGGGTCTCGGCATGCTGTTCGCGCTGCTGGCGGGGTCGAGCTGGGAGGTGACGGACGAGCACCGGACCATCGTGTTCGACGCGGTCGAGAGGGCGTGGGCGCCGTTCCTGTACAACGGCCTGGTCATGGACGGTGTCGCGGGCCGCGCGGTCAGCCGGGGCCTGTCCGCCGGCGACCCGTCGGGCGTCCAGCAGGACGACCATCTGCGGGGTCACCCCATTCTGGCCTCCATCGTGCTGCTCGGGCAGGGCGCGGGCCCGGCGGAGAACGCGCGCTGGCGCGCCCTGGTGAAGGGCTGGATGCGGCGCGACCGGTACCGTCCGCCGCTCGCGGACCCGGTGCTCAGCCTGCCGAACCTGGCCCGGCTGAAGGGAGTCGAGGACGACCCGTCGGTGCGGGCGCTCCCGGAGCCGGCCGGGCACCGGCTGTTCCCCGCCATGGCGCGGGCCACGCACCGCCGGCCCGGCTGGGCGGCCTCGCTGAGCATGGCGGACCAGCGGATCGCGTACTACGAGTCCGGCAACGGCGAGAACCCGCGCGGCTGGCACACCGGTTCCGGAATGCTGTACTGGTGGGGCGACACCTTCGCCAACGACCAGTACAGCGACGCCTTCTGGCCCACCGTCGACCCCTACCGGCTCCCCGGTACGACCGTCTCGCGGAAGGCGCTGGCCGACGGCGCGGGCGGCGACTGGGGCGCGGCCCGACCGGACGTGAACTGGGTCGGCGGCGCCACGGACGGCCACCGGGCCGCGGTCGGGCAGTACCTCAAGGGCCTCCAGTCGACCCTGGTCGCGAAGAAGTCGTGGTTCTTCCTGGACGACACGGTGGTCTGTCTCGGCGCCGGCATCTCCTGCGCCGACGGCACGGCCGTTCAGACGACGGTCGAGAACCGCAACCTCGGCGCGGCCGGCGGCGCGGCGTTCACGGTGGACGGCAGGACGGAACCGGCCGGTCACCCGTGGTCGCAGACGCTTCCCGGCACCGGCTGGGCGCACATCGGCGGGCACGGCGGCTACGTCTTTCCCGGGGGCGCGACGGTGCGGGCGCTGCGCGAGGCGCGGGAGGGCAGCTGGAGTTCGATCAACACGGGCGGATCGACGGCCGTGCTGAGCCGCACGTACCTGACGATGTACGTCGATCACGGCACCGATCCGGTGAACGCCTCGTACGCCTATCTGCTCATGCCGGGCGCGAGCGCCGCGCGGACGCGCGCGCGATCGGCGGACCGGCACTGGCTGACCGTATCGGCCAACACGAACGATCAGCAGGGCGTCTCGGTCCGTTCGCTCGGCTTCACCGGGGTGAACTTCTGGTTCGGCGGAACGGTCGGATCGCTCACGGCGAGCGATCCGTGTTCCGTGATGATCAGCGAGAAGGAGGACGGTACCGCGGTGATCGCCGTGAGCGATCCGATGCTGATGCGCACGGGTCTGACCCTGACCTGGCGGCGCCCGGTCGCCTCGGTCGTCTCGGCCCCGGCCACGCTCGCTTCGGCCCGGACGGGCAGAACGCTCACCCTGGCCTTCGGCGATCTCACCGGCACGGCCGGAGTCACCCAGCTGGTCACGGTCAGCCTGCGCTGATCGCCCCCACCCCCTGGACGAACCGGCCGAGGGACGCCGTGAACGCGCCCACGAAGGCGTCCCTGTCGTCCTCCGGCAGGGCGTCCAGCGACAGATAGGGGTTGAGGTCCTCCAGCTCGACCAGCAGGAGTCCGTCGTCGGGGGCGCGGCAGGCGTCCACGCGCTGGATGCCGTGCCCGAGGTCGTTCCAGTCGATGAAGCGCCGGGCGAACTCCAGGTCCGCGGCGGTCGCCGCGTACGGCTTCAGCTCCCAGCGGCGGCGCGGGTCGGGGGCGTAGAGGGCGTACTGGAAGTCGTCGTCCACGAAGTAGAAGGAGACCTCGTAGGCGAAGTCGATGTGCGGCTGGATCAGGACGTCGTCCCCGGCACGCGCGTCGAGGCGGGTGGCGGGGACGATGCGCAGGCCGAGGGAGTCCGCGCCGAGCCGGGGCTTGACCACATAGCGGTGCGCGGCCGGCAGCAGGTGCAGGTCGGCCAGGCTGTCGACGGTCGGTATCACCGGGTACCCGGCGGCCGTCAGGTCGAGGAGGTACTGCTTGCCGGCCATGTCCGCCTTGCCGGTGAGCGGGTTGTAGACGCGGCTGCCGCGTTCCAGCGCGCGGGCGCGGAAGGCGTCGTACGCCTGCTGGTGGCCGAGGACGGGACCGCTGTTGCGGACGACGACGGCGTCGTGGCCGTCCATCAGGGCCGCCGCGTCCAGCGGATGGCACAGGGCGAGGTCGAAACGGGCGCGCAGCCGGGAGGTGAGGAAGATGTCCTCGTCGCAGTAGCGGCGCCCGCGGGCCTGGTACGCCAGGTCGGTGACGTAGAGGACGCGGGGGCGAGCGGCGGGCATGCGGTTCTCCTTGGGCGGCGCTGGGGTCGATGGGCGGGGCGGAGATGGGCGGGGCGGAGTGGGCCGGGGTGGGCCGGGGTGGGCCGGGCGCAGAAAGGTTACGCCTGACTGTTCACGCGTTTTCGATCACCCGGGGTTCCCTCTCGACGCGAGCGCACCGGCCGACCTGGCGGCCGGTGCGGGGTCGTCGGCGTCGCAGGGGTGACGGGGTGGAGGGCGCGCGGGCCGCACGGGGACCGCAGGCAGCACGAGGGGGGCGGGGGGCTGCACGGGGGGGGCGGGAGCCGCACCGGGAGCGTGGCGCCCTCGACGGATCGGCGTACCCCGGCCCCCGGGAGCAGGCCATTTCGTCCAGTGCGTCGACGCGCCCGCCTCCCCCACAATGACCGCCTCAGCCAGGCCGCCGTGCCTCGGGGCTCCCCGGTGGGCGGCGGCATGCCGAAAGGAGTGGCGATTTGCGGTCCAACGCAGGCGGCGGGGAGGGGCGTCCCGCAGCGGTCCGGCGGCCCCGGGGCACCGGGTGTCCGCACGGCTTCGGGGGTACGGCCTCATGAGCGGGTCCGGCGCGCCGCTGCCGCTGAGCGGTCTTCTCGTCGCCGACTTCGGGCGGGTGCTCGCGGCGCCGTACGCGACGATGCTCCTCGCCGACCTGGGCGCCGATGTGATCAAGGTCGAGCATCCGGCGGGCGGTGACGACACCCGCGCGTGGGGCCCGCCGCACGCGCACGGCGAGGCCACCTACTTCCTCTCCGTCAACCGCAACAAACGTTCCGTCGCGCTCGATCTGCGGGACGCGGCCGACCGGCGCCGTGCCGTCGAACTGGCGCGCCGCGCCGATGTGTTGTTCGAGAACTTCCGGCCGGGGACGCTGCGCAAGTACGGGCTCGGCTACGAGGAGGTGTGCGCCGGGAACCCGGGCGTCGTGTACTGCTCCATCACCGGTTTCGGGTCCGGACCCGGGGCCGCGCTGCCCGGGTACGATCTGCTGATCCAGGCCGTGGGCGGGCTGATGAGTGTCACCGGGTCCGCGCCCGGGGAGCCGGTGAAGGCCGGGGTGGCGCTGGTGGACGTGCTCACCGGGCTGCACGCCGCGGTCGGGGTGCTGGCCGCGCTGCGGCACCGGGACGCGACCGGCGAGGGGCAGCTCATCGAGGTCGATCTGCTGACGACCCTGCTGTCGAGCCTGGTCAACCAGTCCGCCGGCTACACCCTGGCCGGGCGGGTGCCGGGCATCATGGGCAACCGGCATCCGTCGATCGCGCCGTACGAGGTGTACCGGGCCAAGGACCAGCCGCTGGTGATCGCCGTCGGCAACGACCGCCAGTTCGCGGCGCTCTGCGCGGGCGTCGGCGCCCCGGATCTGGCCGTCGACGCGCGCTTCCTCACCAACGCCGACCGGGTGGCCCAGGTCGACGAACTGGCGCGGGAACTGGGTGGGTTGCTGGCGGCCCGTACCGCCGCCGAGTGGTTCGAGCACCTCACACCGCTCGGTGTCCCGTGCGGTCCGGTCAACGACATCGGCCAGGCATTCGCTCTCGCCGACCGGCTGGGTCTCGCGCCCCGGGCCACGCTGGACGGGGCGGACGGGCCGGCCCTGGACCTCGTCGCCAACCCGATCTCCCTGTCCCGCACCCCGCCCCGCTACGACCGCCGCCCGCCCCGTCTCGGCGAGCACACCGGCGAGATCGCGGACTGGCTGGACTCCTGACCGGGCCGTCCGGGCGGTCGGCGCGCCCGCCGGGCCGGCGTGCGGCGGCGGCCGGAGTCCTGGCGCCGCAGGAGGCGCGGAGGGGCGACTCCGGGAGCGGGTCGAGGGGTCGGCGGGGCTCTGGGCGAGCCGGCCGACGCGTTCGGCGATGCGGCTCAGGAAGATGCCGACGGCGAGCTGGCCGACCGGGCGCTCGGGCGGGGCGACGGCGATGCGGGGGACGCCGGCGAGCGGGGCGACCCGCGCGCCGCCCGCGAGGAGGTGTGCCGCCTCGACGGACTCCACGGTGTCGACGGAGCCGGCGCCGCCGATGACGAGGCGGCCGCCGCGGGCGCCGCGGGCAACTCGCGCAGCACTCAGTTCCCTCGCCACGCCCCGGTTGCTGCACTGAGTGTCAGAGTTGCCGGTCCGGGTGCTACGTTCCCGTCCATGAGCTCCAGCAGCGCGGCGCCGGCCGCCAAGCCGCCGATGCGGGACGCCCTGGTCGCGGCGGCCTTCCGGCTCTTCTCGGAACACGGCTACGAGCAGACCACGGTGGACGACATCGTGGCGCTGGCCGGGGTCGGCCGGCGGTCCTTCTTCCGCTACTTCCCCGCCAAGGAGGACGTGGTCTTCCCCGACCACGAGCGCTGCCTCACCGACATGACGGCCTTCCTCGCGGCGGGCGGCGAGGGGTGCGACCCGGTGCGGCGGGTGTGCGACGCGGCCCGGATGGTGCTGCACATGTACGCGGAGAACCCGGCGTTCTCCGTGCAGCGCTACCGCCTCACCCGCAAGGTGCCGGGCCTGCGGGCGTCCGAGCTGTCGGTGGTGTGGCGGTACGAGCGGGCGATGGCCGGATATCTGCGCGGCCGGTTCGCCGGGCGGTCCGACGGGACGCTGCGGGCCGATGTGATCGCGGCCGCGGTGGTCGCCGCGCACAACAACGCGCTGCGCTCCTGGCTGCGTTCGGACGGACAGGGCGACGCGGTCGCGGCGCTGGACCACGCGCTGGGGTATGTGCAGCGGGAGTTCGGGCGCCCGCAGGAGACGGCGGCCGCGGCGGGCGGCCGCTCCCCCGTCCGGCTCGGGCCGGCACCGGACCACGGGGACTCGCCGCGCCCGGACGACGTCCTGGTCCTCGTCACGCGCCGGGACGCCCCGCTGTGGCGGGTGGTGCGGGAGCTGGAGACCGCGCTGCACCGCGACTGAGCGTCCGGCGAGGCGGGTGCGCGGGTGGCTCCTGACGTGAATTTAGGGGTACCGAGTACCTTTACGAGTGACACTGAGTGCCATAGCCTGTCGGTCATGCGCGGCGGCCAGGCCGCCGGCGCACGCGTGCACGGGACGGCACGCGGATTCCGGCCGAGTGCAGGGAGTTGACCAGGATGTACCACCACTCAGCGAGCGCCCCGCAGGTGGCGGCCGGCGCCGCGACGGGTCTGCTCGATCCCGCGCCCGCGGAGTCCAAGGACGCCATCCACTTCCAGCGCTGCGCCTGGTGCGGTACGGCGATGTACCACCGGCTGCTGTGTCCGGTGTGCCAGGGCAGTGAGCTGTGCACCGAGCGCAGCGAGGGGATCGGCACGGTCCGCCACTCCACGGTGGTGCACCGCAACACCCCGGCGGCGCGCAATGTCTCGCTGATCGAGATGGCCGAGGGCTTCGTCGTCCGCGGCCGGGTGATGGGTCCGCCGGTCGGCGTGCACAGCGGTGACCGGGTGCGGCTGTCGACCACCATGGACCCGGTACGCGGCGAGCCGGTCTTCCAGCTGATGGACGAGCCGTACCGGGCCTGGACCTGACCTTCCCGCACACCGGGTCCCCGCACACCCGGCCCCCGCACGCCTCACTTTCGTACGCCTGATCCCCGTACTTGTGAACCATCACTTCGCCTCCACAGGCAACCCACAGACTCCGTGTCCCGTCCTCCGGGAGCGAGGGGCTCCGGGACGGCCGGGGCGCCCGGGGTCGGGGGTCGAGGAGGAACAGTGGTCCGTGCCCGGCACATATGGGTCACCGCCGCCGCGTTATGCGCGGTGGCGGGAGTGTCTCCAGGGGTGGCGGTCGCCCAGGGTCAACCACCGTCAGCGGCGGCGCGGTTCGCCTCATCGGACGGCCAGGGCGCGCTGCCGCCCGGCTGGCGGCTGACCGGCGGGACGTCGGCGCCCCGGCTGGAGTGGCGCTCCGGCCGACCGGTGCCCATGGGTGACGCACGCGTCGAATTCCGTTCCGGCGGGCGCCTGTTGGGGGTGCCGAAGCCGGACGCGGACGGACGGACGTTCCGTCTCCCGCTCGACGGGAAGCAGGCGGGCGGGCCGAGCGGGCTCACCGGACTCGGCCGCCCCGACGGGCTCCAGGTCTGGTCCGGTGGCCGCCGGCTGGACGGCCGTACGAGCGGCGAGGCACCCGCCTCGCCCGTGGCACCCGTCTCACCCGGCAAGCCGGCTCTCCCGCCGCAGCTCCCGGCGAACGGTGTCGACCCGGGCAAGCCGGGCGCCTACCGCACCAAGACCGGCGAGTACAGCCTGGAGTCGGTACGGCTGCCGGGCTTCGCGAAGCCGGTGGAGATGCGCGCGGTGGTCGTCGCCCCCGTCGGCGCCCCCGGCAAGCGGCCGCTCGCGCTGTTCCTGCACGGCCGCCACTACACCTGCTACCGCGGCGACGAGATCAGCATCGACTGGCCCTGCAAGACCGGCTTCCGGTCGGTGCCGAGCTACCGCGGCTATCTGCGTGACCAGCAACTCCTTGCCTCGCAGGGGTACATGACGGTGTCGATCGCGGCGAACGGCATCAACGGGCAGGACGGCGACGCCGAGGACGGCGGCGCCCAGGCCCGCTCCTCCCTGATCCGGCTCCACCTCGGCCACTGGGCCGACTGGGCGCGAAACCCCGCGTCCGCGCCCGCGATCGTCCGTTCCGCACCCTCCGCCGATCTGTCCCGGGTGCTGCTCGTCGGGCACTCCCGGGGCGGCGAGGGCGTCAACCGGGCGGCCCTGGACAGCCTCTACCCGCCGCCCGCCGACCAGGACGGCTATCACGGCGCGGTGCGCTGGACCGTGCGCGGCATGGTGCTGATCGGCCCCACCGTCTTCGGCCAGAACCCCGTGCCCGACGTGCCGTCGGTGTCGGTCCTGCCGGGCTGCGACGGTGACGTCTCCGACCTGGAAGGCGAGGTGTACGTCGACGGGACCCGCGCGGTCAGCACCGGCAGCGCGCTGCACAGCGCCGTGTACGTCGTCGGCGCCGACCACAACTTCTTCAACTCCGAGTGGACGCCCGGTACGTCGGCGGCACCCGCCGAGGACGACTTCTACGACGACCCGGACCGGCCGGACCCGGTGTGCGGCAAGCACGCCGCGACCCGGCTCTCCGCCGACCGGCAGCACCGCGCCGGTTCGGTGTACATCGCGGCGGCCGCACGCCTGTTCGTGGCCGGCGACGACCGGGTGCGCCCGCTGCTCGACGGCTCAGGGAAGCGTGCCCCGTCGGCGGACCCGGCGCGGGTCCTCAGCCATGCGGTGGGGGCGCGCCGCGACGGCGGGTTCCTGCCGGACGGCGGGGTCTCGGTGAGCGGCGGCAGGCTGTGCGCCGTCGTGGACCCCAGCCCCGCGAAGCGCTGCCTCGGCGACGACGGGAAGGGTTCTTCGCCGCACTTCGCGCAGTGGGGGGCCGATCAGGAGGCCGGCCGGCACGCGATCGCGCTGCGCTGGACCCACACCGGTGCCCGGACCCGGGTGACCGCGCAGCGGCCGCTGTCCCTGTCCGGCGCCAAGGACCTGGCGCTCCGGCTGTTCGTGCCGCCCAACTCCCGTGGCACGCAGTTCGATGTGACCCTCACCGACACCGGCGGCCACCGTGCGACGCTGGGCCGGATCCATGCCGACGGGCTGCCCGGCAGTGAGCGGACCGCCTCCTACTGGGCCCGCGAGTTCCGGGTCCCGCTGACGGCCGCCGGCCGTGCCCGCGTCGATCTGCGCTCGGTCAAGTCCATGGAGCTGACGGCGCGTTCGGCATCCGGGCGGGCCTGGGTCGTGGACGCGTGGGGCTGGCGTCCCGGGACGCCCGCGGTGCGCGCCGCGGCGCTGGCGCGGGTGGACCTCGGCCGGCTGACGGTGGCCGAGGGCGACTCGGGCACGCGTACCTACCGTGTCCCGGCCCGGGTGTCGGGCCATGGCAGCGGCCAGGTCCGTGTCTACGTCCTCGACCCGGTCACCGGTCACGCCACCGGCCGGCTGGTCACGGTGCACCCCGGCGGCGCCGACATCGACGTGCCGATCGAGGTCAAGGGCAACACCCGCTACGGCACGGACGTGACGCACGAGGTGCTGGTCAAGGCGGTGCACGGCGCCGTCGTCGGGTCCTACGCGGGCGGTGTCACCGTGCACGACGACGATCCCGCGCCCACCATGACCGTCACCCCGATCGCGAACCGGGTCACCGAGGGCCAGTCCCTCAAGTGGCGCGTCACGCTGTCGGGGCCGGTCGACGTGGACATGAGCGCGATGTTCGGCGTCACCCCGCCGGCCGGCGGCAAGGAGCTGTCCACCAAGGACGTCACCGCCGCGTGGCTGCGTGACGTCTCCGATGAATCCCCGGACCCGGAGCGCCCGTTGTCCAAGGTGAACGGTCTCACCGTCTGGGTCGACATCCCCGCGCACCGGACCAGCGCGGACATCACGCTGCCCACGGTCAAGGACAAGGTGGCCGAGCCGGAGGAGTCGGTCCGGTTCCAGCAGCTCGACGACAGGACGGGCCGACCCCGTAAGGACGGGATGCTGTTGGAGGGATCGGTGCTGAACGCGTCCTGATCCAGCGGTGGTTCGTTCCGGGTGGCTCTCGGCCGTCAGTCGCCGAGGGTCACCCGGATGCCGACCGTGCCGTCCGTGCCGCGCCGCAGCCGGCTGCCCAGCAGAGTGAGGCGGCCGAGGATGCCGTACTTACGGGCGATCAAGGCGCGGTAGCGGGCGGTGGTGGCCGCGTCGGTGATCTCGGCGGTGGCGGGCAGCTGGTCGCCGGTGGGGTTGCCGCGCACGTCGCAGGGGCCGGCCAGGATGTCGGCGCGCTGGCGGACGCGTTTGACCTTGAAGCTGTCGGCGGCCGTCCAGACACCGAGGCTCGCGCCGTCCCGGACCACCCACACCGGGGTGGCCACCGGCGTGCCGTTCCTGCGGAAACTGGTGACCAGCAGGTACTTCCCGGCGGCGAGCCGGGCCAGGCGCGAATCGTGGTCCATGACGGGAAGTCTAGGCGCTCGCTCAGCCCAGAGCGGCGGCCATGCGGTGGACGGCCTCGGTGAGGATCTCCGGTGAGGTCGCGAGGTTAAGGCGGGCGTGGCCCGCGCCGCCGGTGCCGAACGGGAGACCGGCGGACAGGGCGACGCGGCCGCGGTCCAGGAAGACCTGGGCGGGGTCGTCGCCGAGGCCGAGGGCGCGGCAGTCGAGCCAGGCGAGGTAGGTGGCCTCCCCGGGGTGGACGCGGACCGCGGGCAGGTGCTCGGCGAGCAGGTCGGCCAGCAGGAGCCGGTTGTCCCGGATGCCGGTGCGCAGGGCGTCGAGCCAGCCGGTGGCCTCCCGCAGCGCGGCCGTGTGGGCGAGGATCGCGACGTGGCTGGCGCCGTGCCCGACCTCCTCGGGCATCCGGGCGAGATCGGCGGCGGCCTCGGGGCCGGCCAGGGCGAGGGCCGCTTTGAGGCCCGCGAGGTTCCAGCCCTTGGACGCCGACATGAGCGAGAGACCGCGGGCGGCGGCGGGCAGGCTGAGGTATGGCACGAAGGGGGTGCCGGGGGCGGTGAGCGGGGCATGGATCTCGTCCGCGACGACCCGCACGCCATGGCGCTCGGCCAGTTCGGCGACGGCCGTCAGCTCGGCGGCGGTGTGCACCGTACCGGTGGGGTTGTGCGGGCTGCACAGCAGGTAGGCGGCGCGCCCGCCGCCCGCCGTGGCGCGCCGGAAGGCGTCCTCCAGGGCCGCCGGATCGAGGCGCAGATCCGCGCCGAGGGGGGCTTCCACCACGCGGCGGTCCATGTGGGTGATGAACAGGAAGAACGGCGGGTACACCGGCGGGTTGACGATCACCGGATCGCCCGCCCCGGTCACCAGCCTGATCATTTCGACCGCTCCGAGCATGACGTCCGGAACGATCGCCGTGCGCTCCGCCGCGATCCCGTCCCAGTGCCAGCGGGCGGCCGCGAAGGCGGCCAGGGCCTCGGCGTAGGCGGTGCCGGCCGGGTATCCGGTGTCGCCCAGGGCGAGGGCGTCGGTGACGGCGCGGACGACGGGCGGGGCGAGGGGCACGTCCATCTCGGCCACCCACAGCGGGAGGACGTCCTCGGGGTAGGTGCGCCACTTCATGCTCGTACGACGGCGCAGCCGCTCCAGGCCGAGGGCGCGCAGCGGATCCGGTTCGCCGGCGGTGTCGTGCGGGAAGCTGGTCATGAGGCACAAGATAGGCGGCCGCGCGGCGGGCTGTAACGGGGCGGACGAGGCGGGCGTGGCGCTGCCGGAGGACGCGGCGGCGGAGTGCGTGCCCTGCGCCCGTGCCTCGGCGACCGGGCGCCGACGGGACCGGTACCGGAATCGGAGGGACCGGCGGCGCGGGGCAACTCGGGGGATTAGATTGCGCCTTGAAGGTTGAATGACTCTTGAACCACTCCTCCAGGCCCCCAGGAGCTGACGCACGTGACCGACAACCCCGCAGCCACCAACGACGTGGCGGTGTCGCTGCGCGCCCGTATCAACACCAGCCAGCCGCACACGGCGCGGATCTGGAACTACTGGCTCGGCGGCAAGGACAACTACGAGGTCGACCGGGCGGCCGGCGACCAGATCCGCCGGCTGCACCCGGGCATCGGGGAGTACGCGCGCGCGGACCGGCTGTTCCTGGGCCGGGCCGTGCGGCATCTGGTCGAGGAGGCGGGCATCCGCCAGTTCCTGGACGTCGGCACCGGGCTGCCCACCGCCGACAACACGCACGAGGTCGCCCAGCGCATCGCGCCGGAGTCGCGGATCGTGTACGTGGACAACGACCCGCTGGTGCTGGCGCACGCGCGGGCCCTGCTGACGAGCACGCCGGAGGGTCGTACCGACTATCTGGACGAGGATCTGCGCAATGTGGACGCGATCCTCGAACACGCTTCGAAGACGCTGGACTTCAGCGAGCCGGTCGCGCTGATCCTGCTCGGCGTGGTCATCTTCATCGGCGCGGACGACGAGGCGTACGGGCTGGTGCGGGCGCTGATGGACCGGCTGCCCGCGGGCAGCCATCTGGTGCTGTCGCACACGGTCACGCACCCCTCGATGCCGGACGTGGACGAGGCGGTGAAGTTCTGGAACGAGCACGGCACGCCGAAGCTGACCCAGCGCACGCCCGACGACGTGGCGCGGTTCTTCGAGGGTCTTCAGCTGCTGGAGCCGGGAGTGGTCTCCTGCTCGCGCTGGCGCCCGGAGCACGACAACGGGGCCGAGCCGGAGGAGGTCGCCATGTTCGGCGGGGTGGCCCGCAAGGGCTGAGGGGGATATGAGGAACCCGCGACTCCCGGTCGGGGTCGCGGGTTCGTGTCGTGAGGTCGGAGAACCGGTAGGCCGTGAGGTCGCAGGACCCGCTACGGCCGTGAGGTCACAGGGCCCGGTACGCCCCTGGTGCCGCGGCGGCCCACTCCATCACGAGGCGCTGGTACTGCTTGCGCTGCTCGGTGGTCAGCGTCCCGCCCGATCGGCGCCACAGGGCCCGGATCTCCTCGTTGACCTCCGCGGCCGATCGCTCGGAGGCGGCTTCAAGAGTGGTGGACATGCTGTGAAGCATATGCCGACCGGGGTGAAGGCGCTGTGAGTAAGTACCCTCGATACGGACATTTCGGACCGTGTTGCTCATCACGTCGATGTGTCAAGCGTCGTACGGGAGTTCACACCCGACCCTCACCCGGCGGCCGCACCGGGACCGCCGGACGAGGGTGAGCTAAGGCACAGCGTCCGGTCGCTCAGGTGCCGGGCTTGTGGCCGTACACGAAGACGTCGTCGCCCGTCCGCAGCAGCGACCAGTACTTCTTGGCGTCCTTCGGGGTCATGTTGACGCAGCCGTGCGAGCCGGGCGGGTTCCACATGCTCAGGCCGACCGAGTGGAACGCCTCGCCGCCGTTGAAGAACTGGCTGTACGGCATCGACACGTCGTACAGCGTCGAGACGTGGTGCAGGTCACGCCAGTAGACCTTCGTCAGGCCGGTGCGGGTGACGAAGCCCTTGCGGCCGGTGCGCACGGGCACCGGGCCGTAGACGAGCTTCTTGCCGTCCTGGATCCAGCTGAGCTGGCGCGTGAGGTCCACACAGGCGATCCGGCCCTTGTTCACCGGGCACTTGCCACTCTTGTTCGGGTTCTTCCCCACGGCCTTCTGCTGGTTGATGAGGTCCATCACACCCCAGGTGACGGGCCCCGCGTAGCCGATGGCGGGGGTGATGGCGTTCTTCGCCTGGAAGGAGCGGATCGCCTTGCAGTCGGCGGCGGACTGGCGGCCGTCGACCGGCCGGCCGAGGAACTTCTCCGCCTGCTTCTGGTACGGGCCCGTCGAGGTGGTGCAGTCGCTCGCGGCCTGGGCCGGTGCCGCGGTGAGGGCGAGTGTGAGCGGCGCCACCAGGCCCGTGAGGCCGAGTGCCACCACACCTCGTCTACGTATGTCCCCCATGAGGGCTTTTCTCCTTCTTGTCACCGTTGTTTCCCAGGGCCTCCCCCGGGGTGTCTTCGTGCGCGTTTCCCACGATCTCGGACAAGTAGACCTGATCGGGCAAGTCAGGGTTGCCTTTCTGGTCACGTCATGACGAAACGGTGAGCTTCCTCACCCCGCAGCAGGCCGCCGGTACGCGTCCGGCCAGAGGCGACGAGCAGCAGGTCCCCGGACGCCGCCACGCGGGGGCGCGGGCGACAACTCCTGGAGAACATTGGCTGAATCGCGGCACCGGTGGGGTGGTACGAGGATCAGTCGTGCCGGTCGTGCAGGGCGGCGTGGAAGCCGGTGTGGACCGAGGTGAGGCCGCCGTCGACGACGAGGGTGGTGCCGGTGATCCAGGCGGCGTCGCGGGAGGCGAGGAAGGCGACGGCGGCGGCGATGTCCTCGGGTTCGCCGATCCTGCCCAGCGGGTACAGGGCGCGGACGGCGTCGAGTTCGTCGTCGCGGCCCTCCCACGCCGAGGTGCGCACCGTGCCCGGCGCCACGAGGTTGACCCGGACGCCCCGGGCGGCGGCGTGCCCGGCGAGGGTGCGGGTCAGGGAGCCGAGGCCGGCCTTGGCGGCGCTGTAGGCGTGGTTGCCGAAGTCCTGGAGGCCGTTGACCGAGCCGATGCTCACGATCGCCCCGCGACCGGAGGCGGCCAGGTGGGGCAGGGCGGCGCGGCAGCAGCGGTGGACGCCGGTCAGGGTGATGTCGAGGTCGCGGGCCCATGTCCCGTCCGTGCCGTCCTCGAAACGGGGGGTGTCCGGGGTGCAGTGGGCGGCGCAGTTGACCAGGACGTCCAGGGAGCCGAAGGCGTCGACGGCGCGGGCCACGGCCGCTTCCACGGCGGTGCGCTCGGCCACGTCGCAGGCGAACGCCTCGGCGCTCAGGCCCCCTCGGCGCAGCTCGGCGGCGGTCCGCTCGGCCTCGGCCGGGTCCCGGTCGGTCACCAGGACCCGGCCGCCCTCCTCGGCGAGCCGCCGGGCGACGGCGGCGCCGATGCCGCGGGCCGCTCCGGTGACGAGGACTCCGTGTCCCGCGAAACGGGTGTGATCGCTCATGGGGCGACGGTACGGCCGTACCCCCGGTCCTTCACCGTCTTGTACCGGGGTTCCCGCCCGGCTCCGTGCTACCGCGCGAGCCGCTCGGCGACGGCGTCGGTGTCCGGCACGAACCACAGCTGGTCGCCCTCGTTGGACTCGTACACGAAGTCGCGCAGGGCGTCGCTCGCCCCGACCTGGGCCGAGATGTCGCCGACGACGGCGAGCCGCACCCGGTAGTTCACGAACTTCTGGACGACGGCGCCCGCGACGCCGGACCGCAGCTGGAAGAACTCCGGTGCGATCCGGGCCACGGGCACCTCGACCAGCTGGGCGTCCTGCCCGAAGGCGTCGCCTATGAGGTCCAGTGCCGCGCGCTCGCCGTCCAGGGGCGGGCCGTCGGGGGCGCAGCGCAGGACGCGGCTGTCGTGCAGGGTCACGAGCGTGTTCGTGGTCATGATCGTGACCCTATGCGCACGGTGCGGTTCAGTGCCCGCGTTTAATCCATTCCTCCAGGTGGGGGGCCTCGGCGCCGATGGTGGTGGAGTCGCCGTGCCCGGTGAGGACCCTGGTCTCGGGCGGGAGGGTGAGCAGCTTGTCGCGGATGGAGTCGACGATCGTCGGGAAGTGGGAGAAGGAGCGGCCGGTGGCGCCGGGGCCGCCCTGGAAGAGGGTGTCGCCGGTGAAGACGACGCCCAGCCCGGGATCGTGCAGGCAGACCGCGCCGGGCGCGTGCCCGGGGGTGTGCAGCACGGTGAGGTCGGCGCCGGCCGCCTCGATGACCTGGTCGTCCACGAGGAGCCGGTCGGGGTCGCGGTCGGGGTGGGTCATCCGCCACAGCGGCAGGTCGTCGGGGTGCAGCCAGATGACCGCGCCGGTGCGGTCGGCCAGCGCGGGCGCCGCGTCGATGTGATCGTTGTGGGCGTGGGTGCACACGATGGCGGTGAGCCTGCGGTCGCCGACGGCGCGGGCGATGGCGTCGGCGTCATGGGCGGCGTCGATGACGATCGCCTCGTGGTCGTCGCCCACGATCCAGACGTTGTTGTCGACGTCCCAGGTGCCGCCGTCGAGGCTGAACTGCCCCGAGGTGACGAGCCGTTCGATGCGCGCGGCCATCAGAGCACCACCACCGAGCGCAGCACGTCGCCCTGGTGCATCCGGTCGAACGCCTTCTCCACCTCGTCCAGTTGGATGGTCTCGGTGACGAACGCGTCGAGCGGGAGCCTGCCTTGCAGGTGCAGGTCGATGAGCATCGGGAAGTCGCGGGAGGGCAGGCAGTCGCCGTACCAGCTGGACTTGAGGGCGCCGCCGCGGCCGAAGACGTCCAGCAGGGGCAGTTCGAGCTTCATCTCCGGGGTGGGGACGCCGACGAGGACGACGGTGCCGGCGAGGTCGCGGGCGTAGAACGCCTGCTGGTACGTCTCCGGGCGGCCGACCGCCTCGATGACGACGTCGGCGCCGAAGCCGCCGGTCAGCTCGCGGACGGCCTCGACCGGGTCGTTCTGCCGGGAGTTGACGGTGTGCGTGGCGCCGAGGGCGCGGGCCTTCTCCAGCTTGCGGTCGTCGATGTCCACGGCGATGATCTTCGCCGCGCCGGCGAGGCTCGCACCGGCGACGGCCGCGTCGCCGACGCCGCCGCAGCCGATGACGGCGACCGAGTCGCCCCGGCCGACGTTGCCCGTGTTGATGGCGGCGCCGATGCCGGCCATCACACCGCAGCCGAGGAGGCCCGCGACGGCCGGGGAGACGGCCGGGTCGACCTTGGTGCACTGGCCTGCGGCGACGAGGGTCTTCTCGGCGAACGCGCCGATGCCGAGAGCCGGGGAGAGTTCCTGGCCGGTGGCGGCGAGGGTCATCTTCTGCTTCGCGTTGTGGGTGTTGAAGCAGTACCAGGGGCGGCCGCGCAGACAGGCCCGGCAATGGCCGCACACCGCGCGCCAGTTGAGGATGACGAAGTCACCGGGGGCCACCTCGGTGACACCGTCGCCGACCGACTCCACCACACCGGCGGCCTCATGGCCGAGGAGGAAGGGGAAGTCGTCGGAGATGCCGCCCTGCTTGTAGTGCAGATCGGTGTGGCAGACACCGCAGGCTTGGACGCGTACGACGGCCTCGCCGGGCCCGGGATCGGGCACCACGATCGTCTCGACTCGTACGGGCTCGTTCTTGCCCGGTGCGATCACGCCGCGTACTTCCTGCGCCATGGTCTGGTTCCTTCCATCGAGTGCTTACGGTGCAGACCCTACGCGCGTGCGATGGGCACCGGGACGGGCCACGGCGGTGACCGTGGATCTTTCCCCCGGGGGGTGGCTTGGCCGGGCCGACCGGAGCGGGGAAGCGCTGATGAACCGCGCTTATGAATCGCGCAAGAACCGGAGGGAAGGACGACGTCCGCTGATGGCGATTCCTTTGCGAGGTGCGGGAACTCGGCTGGTCCGGGCGCTTACCCGGACATGTCTTCCTGGCGGCATGCTCGCTGATGGCCGTAAGGGACGTACCGCCTTCCTGTTCTCGGCCGGTGCCTCGCCGCGCCCCGGGACGGAACGTGAACTCGCGGCGGCTTTCCCGCTGTTCGCGAAGACGCTGGACGAGCTGTGCGCGCGTCTGGACCCCTATCTCGAACTGCCTTTGAAAAGCGTGATGTTCGCGGAGCCCGGCAGCCGGACGGCGGCGCTGCTGGGCCGGGCGTCGTACGCGGGGCCGGCGCTCTTCGCGCTCCAGGTGGCGCAGTACCGGCTGCTGCGGAGCTGGGGCGCCCGCCCTGATGTGCTGTTCGGACATGGAGCCGGGCGGATGGCCGCCGCGTGCGCCGCCGGGGTCTTCTCCCCGTCGGCCGGCTGCCACGCGGTCGGCACGCTGGCCCGGCTGCTGGACGCCGCCCCGGGCGAGGCGGCCCCGAAGGCGCTGCTCACCGCCTACGGCCGTACGCTGGCCACCCTCCATCCCCGCCCGCCCCGGCTCCCCCTCGTCTCCGACGTCACCGACCGCCCGGTCGGCGCCGAGACCGCCGATCCGGGGTTCTGGCTGCCGGGTCCGGGGACCCGGCGGTTCGCCGACGTGGCCGGCCTGCTGCACCGGGACGGGGTGCGGACCTGGCTGGAGCTGGGACCGGCGGACACCCTGACCCGGGCGCTGACCGAGGACCTGCCGCCGGGCACCGCGCCGGCCCCCGGCGCGGCGTACGCCGTGGCCCGGGACTGGGCGGTGCTGAACGGCGGCGGTACGAGGCCGCGCGGCGCCCCGGCATGAGACGGCGCGTCAGGCACCCGTCGCGGCTCGGACCCCTACAACGGCAGCAGGCCGGTCACCGGCGCCACGATGTCGGTGACCTGGTGGAGTTCGCTGAGCTGGTCCAGCCGGCTGACCTGGTTCAGGGACTTGAGCTGCTGGGAGGCCGTGGGCATCTGGGCCCGCTGCTCCGCGGGGATGTTGCCGGTGGTGAGCGAGTCGAGCACGGTCATCGGGTTGATCTGCCCGGTGTGCGAGGCGCTCGCGTCGGCCGCGGTTGCGAGGGGCGCGGCCAGGCCCGTGACCCCGGCGGCGAGACCGAGGACGGCGACGATACGGCGTGTTGAGATCATGCCCTCAGCAACGGCCGGGACCCCCGGCCGGACACGGGCGGCGGCCCGCGCTCACTCGTGAGGCGGAGCACGCCCCGTGCGCTTGCCGAGGCCGCCGGGCCGGGGGACGCTCGAAGACGGGGCCCGTACGGTCCGCCGCCGGGCCGCGAGCGCCTGAAGGAGGTCACCATGGGCACCGCGACAGGCTCCGCCTTCGACACCGAGACACTGCGCCGGGGCATCGAGGGGAACACCGGGAACACCCTGCTGTCCCTGTACGCGGACGACGCGGAGATCCGTATCGTCGACCGCGACACCCAGCCCAGCCACCCCAGGATCCTGCACGGCCGCGGCGAGATCGCCGAGATGCTCGACGACGTCTACCGCCGCGACATGATCCACAAGCTGGACCGGTGCGTGGTGCAGGGCGACCACGTCGCGTTCACCGAGTCCTGCCAGTACGGGGACGGCACCCGTGTCCTCGCCGAGTCGATGATCACCCTGCGGGACGGGAAGATCGCCGAGCAGATTCTGATCCAGGCATGGGACGAGTAGGCGGGAGGTTCGCGCGGGTCCAGGTCAGCTCCCGGCTGACCTGGACTTTCTCGGCCCGCGCGGTGGCGGGCCGGGCGCGGCCCCGGCGGCAGGCACCGGTCTGCGCGGCGGGTGTGCCGGTGACGAGGGCGGTGCTGCGGTCGGTCCTGAGAGCGGTGCGCGGACGCCCGCCGGCCGTGGTGCCGCGTACGGCACGGGTGGCGCGGCTCCGGCGCGGCCGGACGCGGTGAGCCTCCCAGGCGTCGTCACGCCCGCTCCTCGGCCTCGTACCCGCCTCGGCTACGCTGTACCCGGGCCGTGACTGGCGCTTGGGTGGAGTACCACCGGGGAGCGGTCCGTAGGGTTGCCGCGCGCCTGGGCGAATGACATCGATCCAGCTCAGGAGTGTGCCGCATGACCCAGGCCCGTCTCATGGACGGAACCGCCCTCGCCCGTCGCATCGTCGAGGACACCGCGCGCAGGGCGGCGGAACTCACCGCGCGCACCGGCGTGGTGCCCTGTCTCGCGACCGTGCTGGTGGGCGAGGACCCGGCGTCCGTGACGTACGTCCGGATGAAGCAGAACCGCTGCCGCAAGGCCGGCATCACCTCCCGGCACGTGGCGCTGCCCGCGAGCACGTCCACCGCCGAACTGGTGGGCACGCTGCGGGAGTTGTCCGCCGATCCGGCCGTGCACGGAATTCTGCTCCAGCACCCGGTGGGCGACCACGTGGACGAGCGGGCCGCGTTCGAGGCGATCGCGCCCGGCAAGGACGTCGACGGGGTCACCTTCGCCTCGTTCGCCGCGATGAGCTTCGGTCTGCCGGGCTTCGTGTCCTGCACGCCGGGCGGCATCCTGCGGCTGCTGGACGAGTACGGCGTCGACCCGGCCGGGAAGCGGGCCGTGGTGGTGGGCCGCAGCGCGATCCTCGGCAAGCCGGTGGGCATGCTGCTGCTGGCCAGGGACGCGACGGTGACGTACTGCCATTCGCGCACCCGGGATCTGTCGGCGGCGGTCCGCGAGGCGGACATCGTCGTCGCCGCGGTCGGCCGGCCGCGGCTGCTGCGGGGCCAGGACATCAAGCCCGGCGCGGTCGTGATCGACGCCGGTTACAACGCCGGGAACGTGGGCGACGTCGACTTCGACTCGGCCGTCGAACGGGCCTCCCTGATCACCCCGGTGCCGGGCGGTGTCGGCCCGATGACGATCGCCACGCTGCTGGAGCAGACGGTGACGGCGGCGGAGGCCGCGGCCGGAGGGGCCGGGGCGGCCTGACGGCGGAAGGGGGCGAGGGGCCGGTGTTACCGCCCCGGCTCACCCGTCCGTCAGTACCATCCTGAACCTCGCGCCGCCCGACATCATCTTCCGGTACGCCGCGTCCGCCTCCGTCAGCGGGACCTTCTCCGTCATCGGGCGGATGCCGTTCAGGACGCTGAAGGCCATGGTGTCCTCGATGTCCCGCGAGGTCCCGGAGGGGTGGCCCCGGACCACGCGGGCGGCCATGAGGAGCTGGTTGGGGTTGATGCCGAGGGGGCGGTGTCCGCGCCGATGACGACCAGTTCGCCGCGGTGGGTCAGGCCGTCCACCGTGGCGGAGATGGCGTCGGAGTTGCCGGCGGTGGCGAGGACGACCTTGGCGCCGCCGAGGGACTGGAGCGCCTCGGCGACCGGGGTGGCGGCGGTGCTGTCGACGTAGTGGTGGGCGCCGAGCTGCTTGGCGAATTCCGCCTTCTGGGGGCCGCGGGCGATCGCCACCGTCTCGAAGCCCATCGCGACCGCGTACTGCACGCCGAGGTGCCCGAGGCCGCCGAGGCCCAGCACCGCGACCAGGTCGCCGGGACGTCCCGCGCTGCGCCGCAGCCCGTTGAACGTGGTCACCCCGGCGCAGGCCAGCGGCCCCGCGTCGCTCGCGGCGAGCGCGTCCGGGATCCGGGCCAGGGCGTCGACGGGCGCGATCACCTGCTCGCCGAAGCCGCCGTCGTAGGCCCAGCCCGGCACCTTGAGGGTCTCGCACACGATGAAGTCGCCCTCGCGGCAGGCCCGGCAGTGGCCGCAGCTGCCGCCGAACCAGCCCACGGCCACCCGGTCGCCGACCTGCCACCCGCGCTCGCCCGCCCCCTCGCCCAGTTCCGCGATCCGCCCGGCGATCTCGTGCCCGGGCACCTCGGGGAAGGTGATGCCGGGCACCGCCGCGCTCACGAACAGCGCGTCGCTGTGGCAGACGCCGCACGCCTCGACGGCGATCCGCACCTGGCCGGGCCCCGGCCGCGGCACCTCGCGCTCGACCACCTCGAACGTGCCGTTCGCGGCGGTCACCTGGGCGACTCGATAACTGCTCATGGATCTCTCCCGAGAAGGGGGTACGAGCGTGGGCGGGGCGGCCGGTCGATGGGTGACGGCCGCCGCTCGGCCCGGCGGGGCGGTACGACGGCCCGCCCCTCGACCAGCAGACCAGTTCCGGCGCGATCGCGCGCGCCGAACGGCTCCCGCCGGACATCGAGCCGGCGGCGGACCGGACCCCGGCACCGGCACCGGCACCGGCACCGGCAATGGCAATGGCAATGGCAATGGCAATGGATGAACGCTCAACGGATCGGACGGCGCAGCGCTCGCCGGGTCCACGGCCCGGCCATAGAGTGACCTACATCATGCCGGACCGGCTGATATCGACTCCTGCCCGCACGGTCTGGAGGGCACATGACGCACATCAAGGTGACGGTGGACGGCACGGTCTACGAGGACGACGTGGAGCCGCGGCTGCTCCTCGCCCACTATCTGCGGGACCGCCTCGGTCTGACCGGCACCCCGATCGGCTGCGACACCTCCAGCTGCGGCGCGTGCACGGTCGACCTGGACGGCGCGACCGCCAAGAGCTGCTCGGTGCTGGCCGTCCAGGCGGACGGCTGCGCGGTGACGACCGTGCAGGGCCTGGCGGCGGACGGCGGGTGGACGCCGCTCCAGCGCGCGTTCCACGAGCAGCACGCGCTCCAGTGCGGCTACTGCACCCCCGGCATGATCATGGCGGCGCGCGATCTGCTGCGGGAGAACCCGCGCCCCACCGCCGAGGAGGTGCGCGACGCCCTGGAGGGGAACCTCTGCCGCTGCACCGGCTACCAGAACATCGTCCGCGCGGTGCTCGCCGCCGCCGGTGGGCAGGACGGCCCCGAGCCCGGCTCCCGCGCGGGGGACGCGCCCGGGGCGCAGGCCACCGAGGAGGTGCGGGCATGACCGGGCAGGCCGTGGCGGGCGAGGCCGGGCGGGAGGTCGGCCGGTCCCGGCTGCGCAAGGAGGACGCCCGGCTGATCACGGGCCAGACCACCTGGACCGACAACATCCAGGTCGCCGGGCTGCTGCACCTGGCCATCCTGCGCAGCCCGATGGCGCACGCCCGCGTCACCCGCGTCAATGTCGCCCCCGCGCTCGAACGCCCCGGTGTCCTCGCCGCGTTCAGCGGCGCGGACCTCGCGGAGGGGCTCGGCTCGCTGCCCTGCGCGTGGCCGGTGACCGAGGACATCGTGCTGCCCGGCCATCCGCCGATCGCGGTGGACGAGGTCCGCTACGCGGGCGACCCGGTGGCCGTCGTCGTGGCCCGCGACCGGTACGCGGCGGCCGACGCGCTGGAGGCGGTCGAGGTCGACTACGACCCGCTGCCCCCGGTCCTCGACCTGGAGGACGCGCTCGCCGAGGGCGCCCCGCTGGTCCACTCCGACCAGGGCACCAACCGCTGCTACACCTGGCCGCTGGCCACCGGCGAGAGCTTCGCGGCGGTCCGCGAGCGCGCCGAGGTCACGGTCCGGCGGCGCTTCCACCAGCAGCGGCTCATCCCCAACGCCATGGAGCCGCGCGCGGTCGTGGTCACCCCGCTCGCCGCCTCCGGCGAGTACACGGTGTACTCGGCCACCCAGATCCCGCACATCCTGCGGATCATGCTCGCCACGGTCACCGGCGTCCCGGAGCACAAGCTGCGGGTGATCGCCCCGGACGTGGGCGGCGGCTTCGGCTCCAAGCTCCAGGTGTACGGCGAGGAGGTGCTGGCCCTCGCGGTCGCCCGCCAGCTGGGGCGGCCGGTGAAGTGGACCGAGTCCCGCTCCGAGGGCTATCTCGCCACCCACCACGGGCGCGGCATGATCCAGGACATCGAGGTCGCGGCCACCCGGGAGGGCCGGCTGCTCGGCCTGAAGGTGGATCTGCTCGCGGACATGGGCGCCTATCTGATGCTGGTCACACCGGGCATCCCGATCCTGGGCGCGTTCATGTACCCGGCGATCTACAAGATGGACTCCTACGAGTTCCGGTGCACCGGCGTCTTCACCACCCGCACTCCCACCGACGCCTACCGGGGCGCCGGCCGCCCGGAGGCCACGTTCGCCATCGAGCGGATCATGGACGAACTGGCGGCCGAACTGGGCCTGGACCCGGTGGAGTTGCGGCGCCGCAACTGGATCCGGCACGAGGAGTTCCCGTACACCACGATCGCCGGGCTGACCTACGACAGCGGCGACTACGAGGCGGCCACCGCGAAGGCCCTCGCCCTGTTCGGCTACGACGCGCTGCGCGCCGAGCAGCGGGAGCGCGCCGAGCGCGGCGACCCGGTGCGCCTCGGCATCGGCGTGTCCACGTTCACGGAGATGTGCGGCCTGGCGCCGAGCCGGGTGCTGCGCGACCTCAGGTACGGCGCGGGCGGCTGGGAGGCGGCGAGCGTCCGGATGCTGCCCACCGGCAAGGTCGAGGTGGTCACCGGGACCAGCCCGCACGGGCAGGGCCACGTGACCTGCTGGAGCCAGATCGCGGCGGACGTCCTCGGGGTGCCGTTCGAGGACGTCGAGGTGCTGCACGGCGACACCAGGTCGTCCCCGCAGGGCATGGACACCTACGGTTCGCGCTCGCTGGCCGTCGGCGGCGAGGCCGTGCACCGGGCGGCGGCCACGGTGGTCGACAAGGCCCGCAAGGTGGCCGCGCATCTGCTGGAGGCGAGCGAGCAGGATCTGGAGTTCCGGGACGGCGTCTTCTCCGTGAAGGGCTCCCCGGAGGCCCGCAAGTCCATCCAGGAGATCGCCTTCGAGGCGTTCACCAGCCACGATCTGCCCGACGGGGTGGAACCCTCCATCAACGCCGAGCACGTGGTCGACCCGGAGAACTTCTCCTTCCCGCACGGCACCCACCTGTGCGCGGTCGAGGTCGACACCGAGACCGGGCGGACCCGGATCAGGTCGTATGTCTGCGTGGACGACGTCGGCCATGTGGTGAACCCGATGATCGTCGAGGGGCAGGTGCACGGCGGGCTCGCGCAGGGCATCGCGCAGGCGCTGTACGAGGAGGCCGTGTACGACGACGAGGGCAACCTGGTCTCCGGCAGCATGGCCGACTACCTCGTGCCCTCCGCCCCCGACCTGCCGGAGTTCGTGACCGACCGGACCGAGACCCCCGCGTCGTCCAACGCGCTCGGCGTGAAGGGGGTCGGCGAGGCCGGGACGATCGCCTCGACACCCGCCGTGGTCAACGCCGTCGTGGACGCGCTGCGGCCGCTGGGCGTGACCGACGTACGGATGCCCTGCACCCCGGAACGGGTGTGGCGCGCGGTGAGGGAGGCGACGGCATGATTCCCCCGGCGTTCGAGTACGCCCGCCCCGGGACCCTCGAGGAGGCCGTACGGCTGCTCGGCGAGGCGGGTGACGAGGCGAAGGTGCTGGCCGGCGGGCAGAGCCTGCTGCCGCTGCTGCGGTTGCGGCTCGCCTTTCCCGAACTCGTCGTGGACGTGGGCCGGATCCCCGGTCTGCGCGGGGTGCGCGAGGACGGGGACACGCTGGTCATCGGCGCCCTCACCACCCACCACGACGTGATCCGCGACCCGCTGGTGCGCCGCCACGCCGGACTGCTGGCGCAGGCGACGGCGACCGTCGCCGATCCCGCGGTACGGCACCGGGGCACGCTCGGCGGCTCGCTGGCGCACGCCGACCCGGCGGGCGACCTGCCCGCGACCCTCCTGGCGCTGGACGGCGAACTCGTCGCCGTGGGCCCCGGCGGCCGACGCGCCGTCCCGGCCCGGGAGTTCTTCGTCGACTACCTCCAATCCGCCCTCTGCCCGGACGAGTTGCTGGTGGAGGTGCGGCTGCCGAAGGCGGACGGCTGGGGCTTCCACTACGAGAAGTTCCAGCGGGTGGCGCAGTCCTGGGCGATCGTCGGGGTCGCCGCGCTCGTACGACGGGAGAACGGGCACATCGCCGAGGCCCGGGTCGGCCTGACCAACATGGGCGCGACCCCGCTGCGCGCCGCCGCCGCGGAGACGGCGCTGGCCGGTGCCGACGGGCCGGACGCGGTGGCGCGTGCCGCGCGGTCGGCGGCCGAGGGGACGCGGCCGGGGCAGGACGCGTCGGCCTCGCCCGACTACCGGGCGCATCTGGCCGAGGTGCTGACCAAGCGGGCGGTGCTGACCGCCGCCGGGATGGGGTGAGCGCCGATCAGCCGGATGGACGACCCGGAACAGGTGCGGGCCCGCCTGGCGGAGACCGGGTACCTCGTGGACGAGGGACTGGCCGTCACCTGCTACCTGGCGCTGCGGCTGCACCGGCCGCTGTTCTGCGAGGGCGACGCGGGCGTCGGCAAGACCGCACTCGCCGCCGCCCTCGCCGAGGCGCTGCACGCGCCGCTGATCCGGTTGCAGTGCCATGAGGGCATCGACGCCTCGCAGGCCCTGTACGACTGGGACTTCCCGCGTCAGCTGCTGCGGTTGCGAGCGGCGGAGGCGGCCGGGGTCAAGGACGCGGACCAGCTGGAGAGCGAGCTGTACGACCGGCGGTTCCTGGTCGCCCGGCCGCTGCTCCAGGCCCTCCGGACACAGCCGTCGGTGCTGCTGGTGGACGAGATCGACCGGGCCGACGACGAGTTCGAGGCGTTCCTGCTGGAGCTGCTGTCCGAGTACGCGGTGACGATCCCGGAACTGGGCACGCTGCGGGCCGAGGTGCCGCCGGTGGTCGTCCTCACCTCCAACCGGACCCGGGAGGTGCACGACGCGCTCAAGCGGCGGTGCCTCTACCACTGGTTCGACCATCCCGGCTTCGCCCGTGAACTGGCCATCGTGCGCCGCCGGTTGCCCGAGGTGTCGGCGCGGCTGGCCGAGCAGGTCACGGCGCTCGTGCAGGCGTTGCGCGGGGCGGACCTGGTGAAGCCCCGGGGGTCGCGGAGACCATCGACTGGGCCGAGGCGCTGGACGCGCTGGGCGCCACGGAGGTGGACGCGGAACTCGCCGTCGCCACGCTGGGTTCGGTCCTGAAGTACCGGGAGGACACGGACCGGGCCCGGGGGCTCGACCTGGCCGCGGTGCTGGCGGCGCGGGGAGGGTGAGCGCCATGGCCGTCGGCGGGCGGAAGGAGTCGCGGTCGGCCGGGGCGCCGGCTCGGGGGCCCGCCGGGGCGGATGCCGTACTGCTGGGATTCGTACGGGCGTTGCGCGCGGCGGGGGTCGACGCGAGCGCCGAGCGGATGTACGCCTTCCTGCGGGCGGTGTCCGTGCTGCGGCCCGGGATGCGGGCGGATGTGTACGCGGCGGGGCGGGCGACGCTGTGCGGCGGACCGGACGATCTGGAGCGCTACGAGCGGGTGTTCGCCGCCTACTTCGGCACCACCGACGGCCCTGCCGCCCTGCCGACCGTTCGCACCCCTCCCCCGCCCCGGCCCCGGCTGCGCGCGCGGGACGCGGCGGGCGGCAGCCGGGGCCCCGGCGAACGCGATCCGCTGGGGCCGCCCACGGCGGCGCTCGCCAGCGCCACGGAGGTGCTGCGGCATCGGGACATCGCCGCGCTCGACGCCGCCGAGCGCGCCCGACTCCACCGGTTGCTGGCCGCGTTCGCGTTGCGCGGCGAGACCCGGCGTGCCGCGCGGCGGCGGCCCGCGCGGCGTGGGGCGGTGGACCCGCGCCGTACCGTGCGCGAACTGCTGCGGCGCGGCGGCGAACCGGCCCGGCTGCGCCGGCACGCGCGCGTCGAGCGGCCGCGCCGGGTGGTGCTGCTGGTGGACGTGAGCGGCTCGATGGCGCCGTACGCGGACGCGCTGCTGCGCTTCGCCCACGCGGCCGCGCGGGACGGCCGTACGGAGGTCTTCACGATCGGCACGCGCCTGACCCGGGTGACGCGTGAACTGTCCCCTCGCGACCCGGACCTGGCGATGGCGGCGGTCGCGGCGGCGGTGCCCGACTGGCGGGGCGGCACCCGGCTGGGCGAGCTGCTGCGCGCGTTCCTGAACCGCTGGGGGCAGCGGGGCATGGCGCGCGGCGCGGTCGTCGTGCTGCTCTCCGACGGCTGGGAGCGCGACGATCCCGCGCTGCTCGGCGCCCAGATGCGCCGGCTGCACATGCTGGCGCACCGGGTGGTCTGGGCCAACCCCCGTAAGGCGCGGCCGGGTTACGCGCCCACGGCCGCGGGGATGGCGGCGGCGCTGCCGAGCGTGGACGCGTTCGTGGAGGGGCACAGCCTGGCGGCGCTGGAACGGCTCGCGGCGGTGGTGCGCGGGGCGGGGACCGGTCGGGGTGCGGAGGGCGGTGCGGTGCGCGGGCCGGGGGCGGGCGTGGGTTCCCGGTCCCCTGATGCCGGGGTGCCGGTGAGGGAGCCGGGCCGGGCGCGGAGCGGTCGTCCGGTCCTACTCCGGGTCGCCCGCCACCCGGGCGTGCAGATGCTGGTCGTGCCAGCCGTCGGCGTGCAGCAGGGCGTCGCGCATCGTGCCCTCGAAGGCGAACCCGGCCTTCTCGGCGACCCGGCAGGAGGCGGGGTTGGCGGTGGAGTGGCACAGCCGCAGGCGGTGCAGGCCCAGGTCGTCGAGGGACCAGCGGGCGAGGCGCCGGGTCGCGCCGACGGCGAGGCCGGCGCCGCGGGCCCCGGGCAGCAGCCAGTAGACGAGTTCCGCGGCACCGCCCGCGAGGTCGATGTCGTTGAGCCCGATCAGTCCGATCGCGGGGCCGCCCGACCTGGCGATGGCCCAGACGGCGCCGGTCTCGTCCCGCCACCGCTCCCGCATCCGCTCGATCCGGCGCCGGGCGTCGGCGTGGTCGGCCACGGTGAACAGGTTCCACCGCGAGATCGCCGGATCCCGCGCGGCGGTCAGCAGCGCGTCGGCGTCGTCCGGGCTCCAGGGCCGCAGCTCCACGCCCTGCGCGAGGCCGAGCACGGGCTGCCCGCCGTCGGCCATGCGGCCCGCGGGTACGACGTCGGGTATGCCTGCGCCGGAGATCATCCGGCGATGATCGCACGCCGTACTACCGCGGGGGCAGCCTGCACAGGGTGATCTCGGCAAGCGCCCCGTCCTTGATCTCGGCCGTCATATAGGTGCAGTACGGCTGGCGGCGGCGGTCGGTCGGCGACCCGGGGTTGAGCAGCCGGAGCCCGCCGGGGGCGGTGCTGTCCCAGGGGATGTGGCTGTGCCCGAACACCAGCACGTCGAGGTCGGGGAAGCGCGCGGCGCAACGGGCCTCGCGGCCGGGCGCGGCCCCGGTCTCGTGCACCGCCCCGAAGCGCAGGCCGCCGAGTTCGGCGTACGCCACCTCGGGCAGCCGGGCGCGCAGCCCGGGTCCGTCGTTGTTGCCGTAGACCCCGATCAGCCGGCGGCTGCGGCTCTCCAGCAGATCGAGCGTGGCGGTGTCCACCCAGTCCCCGGCGTGGAACACGACGTCCGCGCGCGGGAGTTCGTCCAGCAGCAGCTCGGGGAGCCGCTTGGCGCGCCGGGGCAGATGCGTGTCGGACATGAGCAGGAGTCGCACGGCTTCAGCTTAGGCGGGCGCCGTCCGGCGCGTGCCCGGGAGTCCTTCGGGCAAAGCCGGCCAATTGTTCAGGTAAAGCTGAACAGTTCCAGCTGGACAGTCTTGCCTGACGGACCTAGGGTGACGGCATGGAAGACATCTCCGACGCGGCGGTCCGGGCGGCGCGCGATCTGCGGGTGGCGTTCAGCCGGCTGCGGCGCCGTATCCGCGAGGTCGCCCAGGACGCGGACCTGACTCCGTCGCAGGAGTCGGCGCTGACCCTGGTCGGCAAGCACGGCGCGGCCACCGCGAGCGCGCTGGCGGCCGCCGAGGGGGTGCGCCCGCAGTCCATGGCCACCACGCTGGCCGGGCTGGAGCAGCACGCCCTGATCCGCCGCGCCCCCGACCCGGACGACGGCCGCCGCCAGCTGGTCACCCTGACCGACGCCGGCCGGGCCCGCGTCGAGGGCAACCGGCAGGTGCGCGAGGAGTGGCTGGCGCGCGCCTTCCAGGACCGGTACAGCGACGCGGAGCGGCAGACGATCCTGACGGCGCTGGAGCTGATGCAGCGGCTGTCGCGGCCGTAGCCACCGGAAGGACGCGCAGCCACCGGACGCACGCACGCCTGCGCACGCCCCCTGAAAAACCCTGAACGACCCCTGAAACAACCCCCTCGAAAGGCCGACCGACTCATGTCGCTCACCACGCTCGACCCCCGTACCGCCCTCGTCGTGATCGACCTCCAGCGCGGCATCGTGGGCTCCCCCTGCCAGCCGCACCCGGGCGCCGACGTGCTGTCCCGCTCGGTGGAGCTGGCCGAGGCGTTCCGCGCCCGGAACCTGCCCGTCGTCCTGGTCCGGGTCTCCTTCGCCGCCGACTTCGCCGACGTGATGCCCGGCCGCACCGAGCAGCAGGGCGGCGGCGCGGCGTTCTCGGAGGGCTGGGACGTCATCGTCGACGAACTGACCGGCCACCCGGGCGACATCCAGGTCACCAAGCACAACTGGAGCGCCCTGTTCGGCACCGACCTGGACGTGCAGCTGCGCCGCCGCGGGGTCACCCAGATCGTGCTGACCGGCATCGCCACCAGCATCGGCGTCGAGTCCACCGCGCGGGACGCCTACGCCATGGGCTACCACGTCACCCTGGCCACCGACGCGATGGCCGACCGGGACGCCGCGACGCACGCGCACAGCGTCGAGAAGATCTTCCCGCGGCTGGGCGAGACCGGCACCGCGGCGGAAGTCCTGGAGCTGCTGGCCAAGACGCACGGCTGAGCCCCGGAGCAGGCGGCGCCCGGCCGGGTCCGGACAGCGCGGCGGCCCGGTTCCTCGCCTGCGCGAGGGGCCGGGCCGGTGCGCTCTCCACAGCCGCGGGGGTGCCGTGTGCTCAGTGCTCGCCGCGAAGGGTTCAGTCCTCGCCGCGCACGATGGTGTCCTCGGGGCCGTTGCCCGGCCGCCAGGTCCCGGTGCGGTCCAGGACGGCGGGCACGCAGGTGCGCACCCGCAGATCCGGGTGGTCCCGCCGGCTGTGCGCCTGCGCCCACCCCGTCTCGGCCTGCGGTATGTCCGGCTGCTCGATCGGCTGCGCGATCACGTCGTGTCATCCACCCTCTGCGTACGGCGGCCGGCGGGACCGGCGTGGTGTCGACCCCGCAGACCTGGTCTGGACTGTCCGGTGCGGGTAACCACTCCGCGCGGCCCGCAAACACCGGCCGCGCGCCGGAGCCGCTCAGGTGCGGCCGCCACCACCGCCGCCGAAGGACCCGCCGGACCCGGGCGACCAGCGCGGACGCCGCTGGTCGTCGGCGCGCTGGGAGCGGATGTTGTCGACCTGGTGCGGGGTGAGACGCTCGCTCCCGTCGGCGGCCTTCGGCACCTCGCGGGGCTCGCGCATCTCGATGGTCTCGCCGACCGGGCCCGTCGGCGGCAGCTTGGGCTGCTCCTCCGGGAGCGGCGGTGCGGGCTCGCGCTCGCGCACCTTGAAGCCCAGCCGGAACGCCCAGATCAGTCCGCCGACCAGGACGACCCCGGCGACCAGGATGAGGACGTAGCCGAAGACCTGCCTGCCGGCGGCCGCTTCGTACATGGCAGTGTTCATGGACGGCGGGTACCCGGGGTGGAGAGACGAATACTGGTTCTTACGGGGGTCTTTCCCCGGCCGCCCGTCAGAGCGCCGGCGGCCGCTGCCCCTGCGCCGCGGCGGCGCGTTCCACCTCGGCCTCGATGTCGGCGCGCGGGCGGCCCGTCTCCTTCGCGTACTCGCTCAGCGCGGTCTGCACATCGCGGGCGAGGTCGCGCCAGGCCCGCAGGGCGGTCTCGTAGGTGCCCGACTGGGCGCCGGTCATGCCCTGTTCGGCCGGCGGGCCGTACGCCTCCCGCAGCTCCTCGACCGTGGTGTGGGCCGTCTCGGCCGCCCGCTGCTTCTGCACCAGTTCCTCGAAGGTGTGTGCCACCCCATCGAATCTAGGCGTGGTCCCGCCGGCGCGCCTGTCCAACCCGCAACCAAGCCCTCCGGCCCGCTCGCCGTGCGCCGGACGCCGCCACGGGGGAGTCTTGAGCCGGGATGCGACACGCGGCCGTACGAGGAGGTGGTCGGCGTGTCCGACGGGCCAGGGCCCTCTCGGGCGGCTGCCGCCGGGACACCGGCCGGCGAGCCGGTGCTGTCGTTCGCCCTGGCCTCGATGATGGAGGAGGTGCACGCCCACTCCGGGGCGGTGTACCTGCTCAGGCCCGACGAACCGGTCCTGGAGATGGCGGTCCACGCGGGCCTGCCCCGGGCCTTCGCGGCGCCCTGGGAGCGGCTGGGGCTCGGCGCGTCGGTGCCGGTCGCGGACGCGGTGCGCAAGCGGCACCTGGTCTGGGTGGGCGGCGAGGAGGAGATGGCGGGGCGCTATCCGCGCATCGCGGTCGTGCTGCCGTACCCGTTCGCGCTGGCCGCGCTGCCGCTGGCGACGGCGCACGAGGTGTACGGCGCGGTGTTCGTGACCTGGCCCGGGAGCCATCCCCCCGCGCTGTCCACCGAGGAGCGGGTCCGGCTGACCGCGGCCTGCAAGCGGCTGGCGCTGCGGCTCGCCCGCGCCGCGAGGGAACGGAGGCCCCTGGGCCGTGAGCACGATCTGCTGGCGGCGCCCGGACCCGAGGTGGCGGGCACACTGGGCTCCGTCGAGGCCACGCGGATGGTGGCCCGGCTGCCGTACGGACTGCTGTCGCTGGATCTGCACGGGCGGATCGGCTACGTCAGCCCGGCCGCCGCCGGTCTGCTCGGCAGGTCCCCGGACGACCTGCTCGGCACCCTGCCGTGGCTCTCGGTGCCCTGGCTGGACGATCCGACCTATGAGGACCGCTACCGGGCCGCGCTGCTGAGCCAGCAGCCGACCTCGTTCGTGGCGCTGCGGCCGCCCGGCGACTGGCTGTCGTTCCGGCTGTACCCGAGCCTGACCGGGCTCAGCGTGCGCATCGTCCGGGCACGCCCGATGGCCGACGTGGTGCGGGCCGCCGCGCCGGTGGAGGCGGGGCCGTCCCGGCTGGTGACGATCTCCCAGGTGCTGAACCTGGCGGGCGCGCTGACCGAGGCGGTGGGGGTGCGGGACGTGGTGCGGCTGGTCTGGGAGGAGCTGGCGCCCGCGGTGGGCTGCCGGGCGCTGGCGATCGCCTCGCCGCAGGCCGGGCGGCTGCATCTGCTGGGGCACCGGGGGTACGACGATCCGCGGGTGGTGGAGCGGTTCGAGGGGCTGCCGCTGTCCGAGCGGACCCCGGGCATGCGGGCGCTGAGCAGCGGGGTGCCCGCGTTCTTCGAGTCCCGGGAGCAGATGGGGCGCCTCTACCCGGAGCGGGAGGAGAGCCCGGACGGCTTCTCGGCCTGGGCGTACCTGCCGTTGATCGCCTCCGGGCGGCCGGTCGGCACCTGTGTGCTGGCGTACGCCGAGCCGCGGCTCTTCCCCGCCGACGAGCGGGCCGTACTGACCGCCCTCGGCGGGCTGATCGCGCAGGCCCTGGAGCGCGCGATGCTCTACGACGCCGAGCACCAGCTGGCGCACGGGCTGCAACAGGCGCTGCTGCCGCACTCGCTGGCGTCGCTGCCGGGCGTGGAGGCGGCGGCCCGGTATCTGCCGGCCACTCATGGCATGGAGATCGGCGGCGACTTCTACGACCTGGTCGCGGCCCGGCCCCTGACGGCGGCGGTGATCGGGGACGTGCAGGGGCACAACGTGACGGCGGCGGGCCTGATGGGGCAACTGCGCACCGGAGTGCGGGCGTACACCGCGGTGGGGCAGGGCCCGCACGAGGTGATGGCCAGCACCAACCGGCTGCTGATCGACCTGGGCGCGGAGCTGTTCGCCAGCTGTCTGTATCTGCGCCTCGACCCGGCGGCCGGGCTCGCCGTGATGGCGCGCGCGGGGCATCCGCCGCCGCTGCTGCGGCGGCCCGACGGGCAGGTGCGGGTGCTGGACCTGGCCGGCGGCCCGCTGCTCGGCATCGACCCGTCGGCGGCGTACCCGACGACCGAGGTCGCCCTCACCCCCGGCTCGGTCCTCGTCCTCTATACCGACGGCCTGGTGGAATCCCCCGGCGTGGACATCGAGGACGCCCTGGCGGAACTGGGCGCACGGCTCGCTCAGCTGGGCGGGCTGCCGCTGGAGATGCTCGCGGACGAACTGGTCCGGCAGAGCGTGCCGGCGGGGGCGCGCAGGGACGATGTGGCGCTGCTGCTCCTGCGGGCGCGCGACGACTGAGAGCCCTCCACGCCCGAATGAGAGCCCTCGCACCCGAAGCGCCACGTTCAGCGATCGGTCCATGACGTTCAGTTCACGATGCGTACCGGAATCCCCGCTTCAGCGAATCTGCACATTGAATGCTCAACCAAGCCACCGCGGTCAGTGCTTCTGCACATCCGGGCGCCCCCGGCCCGCTCCGGGCGGCCGTCGTGCCGGACCCGCCGCCCGGGGCAACCCCGTGGCCGCGACGATGCCGTGCCGCATGTGAAAAAGTCGCCGACAAGCCGTGCCCGCGCCTGCACGGTTGCACCCCCTCGTGGATCAAGTTCGCTGGTGAGGGGCCTGATTGAGTGGAAGCGCGGACGGCCCGCGTGCTTTGATCCTTCGCACCGCGGCCCTTCCTCCTGTCGATCGCCTGTCGACCGGAGAGGTCCGTTCCCCCCTTGCGAATATCCATATGAAGGGAAGTTCCATCATGAACTCCACCCCCCAGGTCCAGACCGCTGAGATCGCCGACGCCGAGCTGGACGCCGTCTCCGGTGGTCTCCAGGTGAACGCCCTCAACACCGTGACCGGCGCCGTCAACGGCATCGCCCCGGTCTCCGACCTGGCCAACACGGCCATCGGCACGGTCGAGGGTGTCACCGGCCTGAACGTGGCCCCGGTCACCGGCCTGGTCGCCGGTCTCTGACCGAGCCTCTTGCCTCCCCGTCGGTCCCGGAGCCGTCCCCCGGCTCCGGGGCTCTCGGGCGTCCCGAAACACCCGCGACTCCCCCACAGGTGAGGGAAGTTCCGTGCAGTTCCGCCAACAGGCCCTCGCCAAGCTCCAGTCGCCCCAGGAGCTGGACCTCCCGGTGCGGCTCGCCCGCCCGCAGGGCCGGCTCGCGCTCGGGGTCACCGTCGCCGTCATGGCCGCGGCCTCCGTCTGGGCGGTGACCGGTTCGGTCGCCTCCACGGTGAGCGCGAGCGCCATCCTCACCCACGGGCAGGGCAGTTACGTCCTCCAGAGCCCCGTGGCGGGTCAGGTGACGGCCGTCCTCGCCCGGCAGGGCCGGCAGCTGCCCGCGAACGCCCCCGTGGTCAAGGTCCGTACCCCGCAAGGGGATTCGGTGGTGCGCACGGTCGCCGCGGGCCGGATCACCACGCTCGCCGCCACCATCGGGCAGATCGTGCAGACCGGCACCGACGTGGCCGCCGTCGAGAAGACCGCCCACCCGGACGACCCGCTGTACGCGACCGTGTACGTCCCCGCCGAGAGCGCCGCCGCCATCCCCGCGCACGCCTCCGTGGACCTCACCGTCTCCTCCGTACCGGCGCAGCGCTACGGCGTGCTGCGCGGTCAGGTGCGCTCGGTGGACCGGGCCGCGCAGTCCGCGCAGTCGATCGCCGCGTTCCTCGGCGACAGCCAGCTCGGCCGCCAGTTCACCGAGGACGGCCGCCCGGTCGCCGTGACCGTGCGCCTTGACGGCTCGTCCGCCACCAGGAGCGGCTACCGGTGGTCGACCGCCGACGGGCCGCCGTTCCGGCCGGCCTCCATGACCCTCGCCTCCGCCTCCATCCGGCTGGCCGACCAGCACCCCGTCGATTGGCTGCTCCCGTGACGCCCGCCCCCCAGGAGACCCGCGGCCGCAGACGCGCCGCCCCCGCCCGGCGTCCGGCCCCCGCCTCCCGTGCCGGCACCGTCCGCACGCCCACCGTGCTCCAGATGGAGGCCGTCGAGTGCGGCGCCGCCGCCCTCGCGATGGTCCTCGGCCACTACGGCCGCCATGTCCCGCTGGAGGAACTGCGCATCGCCTGCGGGGTCTCCCGGGACGGCTCGCGCGCCAGCAACCTGCTGAAGGCGGCGCGCGGTTACGGCCTGACCGCCCGGGGCATGCAGATGGACCTGGCCGCCCTCGCCGAGGTGCGCGCCCCGGCCATCCTGTTCTGGGAGTTCAACCACTACGTCGTCTACGACGGGACGGGCCGCCGTCTCGGTCGGCGCGGCATCCACATCAACGACCCCGCCAAGGGCCGCCGTTTCGTGCCCCTGGAGGAGTTCGACGGCAGCTTCACCGGGGTCGTCCTGGTGCTGGAGCCCGGCGAGGACTTCACCCGGGGCGGGCGCAGGCCGGGCGTGCTCGGCGCGCTGCCGGCCCGGCTGCGCGGCACCGCGGGCACCCTGCCCGCCGCGGTGCTGGCCAGTCTGCTGCTGGTCGCGGTCGGCGCGGCCGTACCGGCGCTGAGCCGCACCTATATCGACATGTTCCTGATCGGCGGGCAGACCTCGCTGCTGGGCGTGCTGTTCACCTCGATGGCCGCCTGCGTGCTGCTCACCCTGGTGCTGACCTGGCTCCAGCAGGCCAATCTGCTGCACGGCCGGATCATCTCCTCCACCCTGAGCAGCGCCCGCTTCCTGCGCCATCTGCTGCGGCTGCCGGTGACGTTCTTCGCCCAGCGCTCCCCCGCCGACCTGGTGCAGCGCCTCCAGTCCAACGACCAGGTGGCGGAGACGCTGGCCCGCGACCTGGCGGCGGCCGGCGTGGACGCGATCGTGGTCGTGCTGTACGCGGTGCTGCTCTACACCTACGACCCCCAGCTGACGTTCCTCGGCATCGGCGTGGCCCTGCTGAACATCGCCGCCATGCGGCTGGTCGTACGGCTGCGCGCGACCCGCACGGCCAAGCTGCGCGCGGACACCGCCCGGCTGACCAACACGGCATACACCGGGCTCCAGTTGATCGAGACGATGAAGGCGACCGGCGGTGAGGACGGCTACTTCCGCAAGTGGGCCGGGCAGCACGCGGCCACGCTGGAGGAGCAGCAGCGGCTCGGGGTGCCGAGCGCCTGGCTCGGGGTGGTCGCCCCGACGCTGGCCACGTTCAACAGCGCGCTGATCCTGTGGATCGGCGGTCTGCGCGCCGTCGAGGGGCATATCTCGGTGGGGCTGCTGGTGGCCTTCCAGGCGCTGGTCACCCGCTTCACCGCGCCGCTGACCCGGCTCAACGGGGTGGCGGGCCGCATCCAGGACTTCGCCGCCGACGTGGCCCGGCTGAAGGACGTGGAGAACTTCCAGGCCGATCCGCTCTACGCGCGGGGCGGCCCCGGCGACGAGACGCGCCGGCTGCACGGCCATGTCGAGCTGGAGAACGTGACGTTCGGCTACAGCCCGCTGGACAAGCCGCTGCTGGCCGGCTTCGACCTGACCGTGGGACCGGGGCGGCAGGTGGCCCTGGTGGGCGGCTCGGGCAGCGGCAAGTCCACCGTGTCCAGGCTCATTTCGGGGCTGTACGCCCCCTGGGACGGGGTGATCCGGATCGACGGCCGGCGC
Organism: Streptomyces sp. SUK 48; assembly: GCF_009650765.1. Lineage (NCBI taxonomy): Bacteria > Bacillati > Actinomycetota > Actinomycetes > Kitasatosporales > Streptomycetaceae > Streptomyces > Streptomyces sp. SUK 48. The sequence goes on from NZ_CP045740.1 coordinate 461,413, forward strand.
CTGGAGGACATCCCGCGCGGCGCGCTCGCCGCCTCCGTCTCCTTCGTGGACCAGGAGGTGTTCCTCTTCGAGGGCTCGGTCCGCGACAACGTCGCCCTGTGGGACCCGTCCGTCCCGGACGAGGCGGTGGTCGAGGCGCTGAAGGACGCGGCCCTGTACGAGGTGGTGGCGCGCCGGCCCGGCGGCATCCACGGCAAGGTCGACCAGGACGGCCGCAACTTCTCCGGCGGGCAGCGCCAACGCCTGGAGATCGCGCGGGCGTTGGTGCGCAGGCCCAGCATCCTGGTCCTGGACGAGGTGACCAGCGCGCTGGACGCGCAGACCGAGCTGGTGGTGATGGACAACCTGCGCCGGCGCGGCTGCGCCTGTGTGGTGATCGCGCACCGGCTGAGCACGGTCCGCGACAGCGACGAGATCGTCGTCCTCCAGCACGGCACGGTGGTCGAACGCGGGCGGCACGAGGAGCTGGTGGCGCGCGGCGGCGCGTACGCGGCGCTGGTCAGGGAGCGTTGATGCGCGTTCAGGAGGGCTACGAGGGCGACCTGGTGCTCGGGGCGCTGGGCGCGCTCGGCACCCGGGTCGACTGCGCCGGGTTCACCCGCCTCGACCTGGAGGGCCCCGAGGTGCTGTGGCTGGTGGCGGCCGGCGCGCTGGACCTGTTCGCGGTGGACGCCGGACAGCAGGGCCACTGGCACCACCTGGGCCGCCTGGAGGCGGGCGCGCTGCTGCTGGGACCGGTCACCGGCCCCCAGCACACCCTGGTGGCCCGCCCGGTGCGGGACTGCGTGGTGCACCGGGTGAACCTGCGCGAGCTGTACCAGCAGGCGGGCACCCAGACCTGGTCCTACGACGCGCACGGGCGGCCGCAGTACGTGCCGCCCGCGTCCAGCCCGCTGGAGTACGCCCTCGCGCTGGGCGTCGGCCGCGGCCTGTCCGTCCTCTTCCAGGCCCCGCTGGCCGAGGAGCGGCCCGAAGTCCTCACGGACGACGACGTGTTCTGGATGCAGGTGCCGCCGGGCAGCGTCCAGTACGGCTCGCTGTACGGCGCACAGGCCGCCGCCGATCTGCTGATGGACCCGGCGCTGTGGCAGTCGCTGGTCGACCAGCAGTACCGGCTGCTGACCGCGCTGGACCGCTGGATCGAGCAGCTGGAGCGCAGCCATGAGACCCGCACGGCCGCCGGGATCAAGGCGGGTGAGGCGGCGGGCGCCCAGGCGGACCGCACCCTGCTGGCCTCGATCGGCCGCCGCTCGGGGCGTCGTACGACGGCCGCCGACGCCGATGCCACGTACGCGGCCTGCGTGCTGGTCGCCGAGGCCGCCGGGATCACGCTCGCCGAGCCGGCCCGGGGCGGCGCCGAGAGCGAGCGCCTCGATCCGGTCGAGCGGGTGGCGCTGGCCTCCCGGGTGCGCACCCGGGCCGTACGGCTCCAAGGGCGCTGGTGGCGGGAGAACGTGGGGCCGCTGGTGGGACAGCGGGCGCTGTCCGGGGCGCCGGTCGCCCTGCTGTGGCGGCGCGGCGGCTATGCGGCCGTCCACCCGGGCAGCGGCCGGGAGACGCCCGTCGACAAGGCGAACGCGGAGGAGTTCGAGCCGCGCGCGGTGATGTTCTACCGGCCGCTGCCCGACAAGGCGCTCTCGCCCCTCGGGCTGCTCCGGTTCACGCTGGGCGGTGCCCGCGGCGATCTGCTCGGGCTGCTGGTGGCGGGACTGGTGACGGTGGCGATCGGCGCGCTGGTGCCCATCGCGACCGGCAAGGTGCTCGGCGAGTACGTGCCGAGGGCCGAAGAGGGCCTGATCGTCCAGGTGTGCCTGGCGGTGATGGTGAGCGGGGTGGTGTCGGCGGCGTTCACGCTGCTGGAGAACCTGTCGATCCTGCGCCTCGAGGGGCGCGTCGAGGCGGCGCTGCAACCGGCCGTCTGGGACCGGCTCCTGCGGCTGCCCACCCGGTTCTTCACCGAGCGCTCCACCGGCGAACTGGCCAGTGCCGCCATGGGGATCAGCGCGATGCGCCGGATGCTGGCGGGCGTCGGCCCGGTGGTCGCCCAGTCGGTGACGGTCGGCGCGATGAACCTCGGTCTGCTGTTCTGGTACAGCGTGCCGATGGCGCTCGCGGCGATCGGGATGCTGGTCGTGATCGCGGCCGTGTTCCTGGGGCTCGGGCTGTGGCAGGTGCGCTGGCAGCGGCGCCTGGTGGTGCTCGGCAACCAGCTCAACAACCAGGCGTTCCAGACCCTGCGCGGGCTGCCCAAGCTGCGGGTCGCGGCCGCCGAGAACTACGCCTACGCCGCGTGGGCAAGGGAGTTCGCGCGCAGCCGGGAGCTCCAGCAGAAGGCGGGGCGGATCAAGAACCTCACCGCGGTGCTCGGCGCGGTCTATCTGCCGGTGTGCTCGCTGCTGATGTTCATGCTGCTGGCGGGCCCGGCGAGGGGCACGCTGTCGGCGGCGGACTTCCTCACCTTCAACACCTCGGTGACGATGGTGCTGACCTCCGTCACCCAGCTGACCGGCTCGCTGGTGTCGGCGGTGGCCGCGCTGCCGCTGTTCGAGGAGATCCGGCCGGTCCTCCGGGCCGCCCCCGAGGTCCGCGCCGCGAGCACCCGGCCCGGTCCGCTCACCGGGGCGCTGGAGACCCGCAAGCTGTCCTTCCGGTACTCCGACGACGGCCCGCTCGTCCTGGACGACGTCAGCTTCGCCGTCCGCGCGGGCGAGTTCGTCGCGGTCGTCGGCCCCAGCGGCTGCGGCAAGTCCACGCTGCTGCGGCTGCTGATCGGCTTCGACCGGCCCCTGTCGGGCAGCGTCCTGTACGACGGCCAGGACCTCGCCGCCCTCGACCAGTCGGCGGTGCGCCGGCAGTGCGGGGTGGTGCTCCAGCACGCCCAGCCCTTCACCGGCTCCCTCCTGGACGTCATCTGCGGCACCGAGCCGTACACCCCCGAGGAGGCGATGGCGGCGGCCGAGATGGCGGGGCTCGCGGAGGACATCAAGCGCATGCCGATGGGCCTGCACACCCTCGTCTCGGGCAGCGGCTCGGTCTCCGGCGGGCAGCGCCAGCGGCTGATGATCGCCCAGGCGCTGATCCGCCGCCCCCGCGTCCTCTTCTTCGACGAGGCGACCAGCGCGCTGGACAACGACACCCAGCGCGTCGTCATCGAGAGCACCCGCAAGCTGAACGCCACCCGGGTCGTGATCGCCCACCGCCTGTCCACGGTCATGGACGCGGACCGGGTGATCGTCATGGAGGACGGCCGCGTGGTCCAGCAGGGCAGCCCGGCCGACCTGCTCGCGGACACGACGGGACGGCTGCACGAACTGGTGCGGCGGCAAATGGCCGAAACGCATTGATCCATAGGACACCTTCTTGCCGGAACCTGATTCGGCCGGTATTCAGGTTGGCGACCTGCCGGCACTGACGAAGGAGAATGCGATGGCCGAGGAAATCTCGATCGAGGAACTCCAGGAGATCGCGGACGTCGAGGCGCGCGCCGCCGAGGCGTCGCAGGAACTGCGGGCCGCGGTCGTCGAGTAAACGTTCCCGCGCGTGCCGGTGCCGTCCCCACGGGGGCGGTACCGGCACGTCAGGACGGCGCGGACACCTGACATCCGGCGTGGGAGAGAGAATTGACGAAGCTCCGTAGGACGGTTCCCTACCTTTCCCGTTCCCATAGCGAAGAAAAAACGGAACCGGTAATTCTCGTGGATTCCGTGGAGCTTCCGCTCGCCGCGGCCGGCCACGCGGCGCTGCTGACCACCCTGCTGCGCCCGCTCGGGCTCGGTCCCGCCGACCGGTGCCTCCCGGCCGCCGAGGCCGAACAGCTGGTCGAGGCCCAGTACCGGGCGAGCCTGGAGTTCGTCTACGGCCACCCCGTGTGGCGACGCATCCGCGCGGCCCGCGGCACCGACGGCGCCGCGCCCGTCCTCGCCTACCTCCTGGAGTCGCGCCACTATCTGGCCGCGGCGCCGTTCCGGATGGCCAGCGGCATCACCGACGCGCTGCGGCCCGGCCCCCTGATCCGCCTCCAGGCACACCATGTGGTCGAAGAGGCCGACCACGACACGTACTTCGAGAACGGGCTCGCCGCGCTGGGGCTGCCCCGCGACCTGGTCCGCGAGGCCCGCCCCGGGCCGGTGACCGTCGAGTGGATCCACCTCATGCGCACGGTCGCCGCCTACGGTCCGCTGGCCGCCGCGATCTGCTCCGGGCTGCTGGAATACACCGCGGGGGACCGCGAGTCGGTCGCCGGGTGGCACACCATGCTGGTCGACCAGGGAGTCCTCTCCCGCGAGGCGGTCGACGCGATCTTCGAGCATGTGCAGACCGACCTCGGCCTCGGCCACGGCTCCAACTGGCGGCACGCCCTGGAAGCCGCCCGCGTCGTGCCCGCAGCCGAACTCGCCGACTGGCTCAACGCGGTGAGCCTGGTCGCCGAGATGATCGTGCGCTGGCTGGAGACGTTCACCGAGGGCCTGTCGGCGACCGTGGTCGAGGCGGCCCCGGCCCTCGCCCTGGACGGTCCCGTCCGCACCCTCGGCGGCGAGGCCGACGGACTGCCGGTGTGGCCCGCCGAGATCTACGACTCCGTGACACACGGCCCGCGCAGCCCGCGCCCCGGCGTCCGCCGGACCCTCGCGCTCGCCTACACCTTCGCCGGGCGCGCCACCGACCGGGAACCGGGCGCGCCGGGTACGGGACCCACCCCCGCCACCGCCGCACGCGACCTGACCGCCCGCACCGCGCGCGACTGGGACGGCGGCACCGGGGCGGCCGACCTGGAGAAGCTGGTCGAGGGCTGGATGACGGCCATCGACGGACACCGGCTGTGGCGCCGCCTCACCGAGGAGCCCACCCTCCCGCTGGTGCACGGCTGGATGGTCGAGAACTACCACTACGTCGCCGGGATCTGGCAGCACTGCGGCGCCGCGGTCGCCGCCTGCCCCGACCCCGTGATCCGGGCCGAACTGGTCAAGCACCTGACCGAGGAGTTCAACCACGGCAAGATGTTCCTGCGCGGCATCGAACGAGCGCGCGGGGACCGCTACGCCGGGCTGCCCACCGACCGGATGCGGCCGCTGCCGACCACGGTCGCGTTCGTCGGCACCCTGCGCGAACTGGGCCAGCGCGACTGGAAGGCATACGTCATCGCCCTGACCTACCTCCAGCTGTCGCTCAGCGCCGTGGACGGCGGGGTGCACGCCCGCCACGACGGCTTCTATCGCACGGTGTTCGACCGGTGTCCCGGTGCGGAGGCGATGGTGGCGGCGATGCGGCGCCACGACGACGAGGACACCCGGCTCGGTCACGGCGACGACACCCGGGTGCTGCTCGACCTGCTCACCGATCGGCACCGCGTCGACCGCGAGTCCGTCGCCGCGGCCGCCCTCGTCCCCCAGCTCACCTGGAGCTTCCTGGACGGGATCCTCCAGCACTACCGGCACGGCGAGGCGGCGATCGTCCAGCGCGCCGGCTGGCACGTCGATGCCTGAGACGGCCCGACGAGCGGCCGGGGACGGCCTGTTCGGCGTGGGCGCCGTGCTGCCGCTGGAGCGGCGGCCCCTGCGGGAACCCTTCGCCGCGCTGCGCGACCTGTTGGCCGAGGGCGTGCCCGGCGACGACACCGCGGCCCTGCGCGACCCCCGGCTCCCGCACGCGGTGTGGCCGGGGGCGCTCGCCCGGGAGGTGGCCGCCACCGCGCGCTGGGCGGCCCGGCGGACGCTCGCCCTCGCGGGCCGGGAACCCGCCGCCCGGGCCGGCTGGCACGGGCGCGGGCGGGTGCTCGCCCTGCTGCCCGCCCACGGGCACACGGTCCATCTGCTGCGGCGGGCCGCGCCGTTCGCGGTGTGCGGCTTCCCGGTACTGGTCGCGGGCCACGACCGGCAGCGCGCCGCGATCGCCTCGGCGGTGTCCCGGACGGCACGGCTGCTGCGCCTGCCCGAGGACTCGCTGCGCCCGGCAGCCGTGCCCGCCGCCGAGGCGGTCACGGCGCTGACCGCCGACGACCTGGTGGTGGTCACCGGACACCCCGCCACCGCCGAGAAGGTGCGGGCGGCCACCCGCGCGAGTGTGCTGGGCGCCACCGGCGGCTGCGTGGTGCTCGCCGGCCCCGGCGGCGAGCGGCTCGACGCGGCGGCGGCCGCGCTCGGCGCCCATCAGCACCCCGGCAGCTGCACCCGCCTCGGCGGGGTGTGGCGCACCGGAGCGGCGGGCGCCCCGCCCTGGCGGCGGCGCGACGACACCGCGGCCACGCCCGCGGAGGCCGTCGCCGCGGCCCACCCCTCGACCGTCCTCAGGCTCGTCGACTCCCTCGACGAACCACCCGCGGAGGTCGCCGGATACACCGCCCTGCCGTGCGACGCGGCCGGCGCGCTCGGCACCCTGGTGGGCTTCGGACGCGACCCGTGGCAGGGGTGGCCCGGCGACTTCCTCGTATGACACGCGGGACGCGGATGCCCCGCGAGACCCGGAGAACGCGCGGCACCGGCGACGGCCGACGAGCCGCCGACGAGCGAGCAGGCAAAGGACGACAGACGTGGCGTTGAGCACGGGTACGGTCCGCAGCGGCACCTTCAGGCTGCTGTGGGGCGGTCAGACGATCTCCGTCATCGGGGACGGCGCGGCGGCCCTCGCCGTCCCCCTGCTGGTGATCCACGCCACCGGCAGCCCGGTCCTGGGCGCCCTCGCGGCGACCCCCCGCACCGTCGCGTACCTGCTCGTGGGCTTCCTCGCCGGGCCCATCGTGGACCGTATGCGCAACCCCCGACGGGTGATGCTGGTCTGCGACCTGCTGCGCTTCGCGGTGTTCGGCGCGCTGCCCGCCGCCGTGCACGCCCCCTTCGGCCCGGGGCTCGTCCTGCTGCTGGCCTTCGCCGCGTCCTCGGCCGGGGTGTTCTTCGAGACCGCCCTGGCCGTCGCCGTCCAGACCAGTCTGCGCCCGCGGGACCTGGTGACCGGCAACGCCCGCTTGGAGATGAGCAATCAGCTCGGTCTGCTGCTGGGGCCCGCCGTCATCGGGACCGGGGTGGCCGCGTTCGGCGTGCCCTCCGCGATGTGGTTCAACGCCGTCACCTTCCTGCTCTCCGCCCTCACCCTCGTCCCGATGCGCTTCGACGCGGGTGCCCCGGCCGAGCCCGGGGCGCGTGCCTCGGTCCGCCGGGACATGGCCGAGGGGCTGCGCTACATCCGCGGCCACGCGCTCGTCATGCGGCTGGTCTCGCTCCAGGTGGTCATCAACCTGGTGATCGCCGCCGAGACGCTGGTCGTCTTCTACGCCACCCACGATCTGCACGCCTCACCCACCTGGATCGGTGTCATCCTCGCGGCGGCCGGGCTCGGCGGCATCGGCGCCACCTCCGTCGCCAACGCGGCGGCCCGGCGCTTCGACGCCGGTCCGCTGATCGCCGTGTCCGTCATCGGCCTCGGCGGGACCCTGCTGGCCATGGGGGCGGCCCGCGATCCGCTGTTCCTGGCCGCCGCGAACTTCCTGCACGGGGGCCTGTCGGTGTTCGCGTCCGTGCACATCCGCGCCGTGCGCCAGCGCGTCGTGCCGCCGCAGTTGCTCGGCCGGGTGACCGCGAACGCCCGTACGTTCGCGTTCGCCGCCAACCCCCTGGGCGCCGTGCTGTTCGGCGCGATCGCCTCCGGCGCGGGCGGCGACGCCCGCTGGAGCTTCCTGACCGCCGCCGCCCTCAGCGTGGCCAGCGCGGCGACCGCCTGGCGCGGGCTCGCCGCACACCGCGCCCGGCCGGCCGCGGACGACGGTGAGGACGACGAACCGAAGGCCCCGGGACCGGAGGTCGCGCCCGAATCGGGCGCGGCCTCCGCGTAGGCTCACGACCCTGGAACCGTCACAGGAGGGGACGTTGTTCGTTCAGCCATGGGACGCCGGGACGGCCGAGGAGGGCCTCGAACTGGCCCGGGCGCACCGGTTCGGGCAGTTGGTCGCGGCCGGGCGGGGGCGCGACGTGCCGGTGGTCGTGCCGACGCAGTTCGTCGTGGAACGCGGCGCGGACGGGGCGGAGGTCCTGCTGCATCTCGCCCGTGCCAACCCCGTGTGGGCCGCGATCGAGGAGAACCCGGTCGTCATGATGTCCGTCGCCGGTGACTGGGCCTACATCCCGGGCGCGTGGAAGACCATCGGCGACGAGGACCCGGCGCGGGGCGTCCCGACCACCTACTACGCCGCCGCCCAGCTGGTCGGCACCGCGCGGATCGTCACCGACGCCGAGGGCAAGGCGGAGATCCTGCGCCGCCAGCTCGCCCGCGAGGAGAGCGACGGCGGCGCCTCCCTCGTCGACCCCGCCGAACACGGGCGGCGCCTCTCGGGTATCCAGGGGCTGCGGGTCCGGGTGGAGAAGGTGACCGCCAAGTTCAAGTACGGCGGCAACGCGGACGCCCCGCACCGCGCCCACGTCGCCGGCCTACTGGCCCGCCGGGCCGGTCCCGGGGACGCGATCGCCCGGCGGCGGCTCGTGGACCGCGCGGACGACGGAGGCTAGGGGAAGCCCGGACGGTTCGCTAGGAGCCCTTCTCGTCCCGCTCCGGCTCCCCGCCGTCCCCAACGTCTCCGTCCCCGTCATCGTGTGCCTCCTCGTGCCGGCGCAGATGGACCGGCATCACCCAGTGGTGCTCGCAGAACCAGCGGCCGAACAGGGCGCCGCCGTAGAGGACGAAGCCGACGCCGATCAGCCAGGACTCCAGGACGAGGACGGTGCCGACCGCGCCGTAGCTCAGGGCGTTGGTGACGATCAGGGGGGTGAAGACGAGGTAGGAGAAGGCACGCAGCCCGGCGAGGCCGACCATGGTGGCCAGCGCGCCGGGCAGCAGTTCCCGCCAGCGGACCTGGTCGCCGAGCAGGAAGTGCTGTCCCCACCAGAAGAACAGCACCCCGCTGAGCCCGGACAGCAGGATGCGCTGGGAGCCGTGCAGCGCGGCCTTGGTCGCCACCTCCTGGTAGAGGTAGGCCGTCAGCACGATCAGCCAGGTGGCCTGCCGCCAGACCCGGTGCCAGGGCCCGGCGGCCAGACCCCAGATGCGTTCGTAGGCGTTCTGCACGCTGCCGCCGAAGGACACCCCGAACACGGCGAGCAGCACGGCGCTCCAGGCGCTGGTGGTGCCGATGACGTTGTGCGGGGGGCTGATGACGTCCGTGACCACGCGCGCGGAGGGCCCGGACAGCCCCATCCCGTCGGTCAGCCAGGAGGCGAACCCGCCTTGGACCAGCGGATCGGCGGCGGCCACCACGATCAGCAGCGGGGCCAACGTCACCAGCGCCAGGGTGGCGAAACCCATGGCCCGGTGCATCAGCTCCAGCTCCCGGCCGTGCGTGAACAGGGCCTGGACGCGGATCCACCGCCAAGCGCGGTGCAGGCCGCGCCGCAACCGACTCACGGCACCTCCCGTGCTCACCGCCGCGCGCGTGCGGGTCCGGCGTGGACGCGCGCCTGGCTTCACTGTGGCACGGACCGGGCGTCCCGCCACGGAGGAGTCGGCCAGTCGGGTCCACCGGGGCGCCGCGACACGCGGTGCGACACGGGCCCGGGTTGTCCGGTTCGACCGCCCCGGCCCCGGAGAATCGGGCCCGTGTGCGCATCCGCCGAGGTGCCCCGGCGGCGCCGGACGCTGATCCTGAGCGCGAGCATGGGGGCCGGTCATGACACGGTCGCCGCCGAACTCGCTCGGCGGGCCGGGGGGTACGGCCATGAGCCGTACGTCGTCGACGTGCTGACGCTGCTGCCCCGCGGGCTCGGGGCGGGGCTGTGCGGCTGGTACCGGGCGGTGGTCCGGCACGCGCCCTGGGTGTACGCGGGGGTCTACGACGCGTTCCTGCGCGGCGACCGCGGCGGCGCCCGGCCGAGCGGGGTGCCGCTCGCGCGGCTCGCCGGGGAGCGGCTGCTCGCGCTCGTGGACCGGCTGGACGCCGATGTGGTGGTGTCCGTCTTCCATCTGGCCGCCCAGCTGACCGGGGATCTGCGGGCGCGGGGGCGGCTGCGGGTGCCGAGCGCGGTCTACCTGGTCGACTTCGCCGTGCACCGGCAGTGGCTGCACCCGGGCAACGACCGCTATCTGTGCCTGACCGAGGCGGCGGCCCGGGAGGTGCGCCGGAGTCTCGGCACGGCGGCCGTGCCGACCGGTCCCGCCGTGGCGCCGATGTTCTCGGCACCGGCCCCGGGAGCGGCGCGCTGGCGGGAGCGGTTCGCCCGGCACGCGCCCGGCCGGCCGCCGGTGCTGCTGTCCGCGGGTGCCTGGGGAGCGGCGTCCCGGCCGGACGCCACCGCCGCGCTGCTCGCCGGTGCCGGATATCTGCCGGTGGTGCTGTGCGGCCGTAACCGGCGGCTGTACGAGCGGGTCGGCCGGGTTCCCGGGGTGCTCGCCCTCGACTGGGTCGCGGACATGCCGGGGCTGTTCGGCGCCGCGCACGCCCTGCTGGACAACGCGGCCGGCCAGACCGCCGTCCAGGCCCTCGCGGCCGGGCTGCCGGTCATCGGCTACCGCCCGCTGCCGGGCCATGGTCTGGAGGGCGTCCGCCGGATGGCCGACCTGGGGCTGTCGGCCCTCGCCCCTCACGCGCCCGGTCTGCTGAAGGCCCTGGCCGGCCTCCCGTCCTCCGCCCAGGCGAGGGCGGCACAGACCCGCGCCCTGTTCCGGGCGGACCCGATGGCGGCGGTGGCGGACCTCGCCGAACGCCCCGGCCCCGGGTCTTCCTGATCAGCCGATGCCGTGCTCCCCCAGCGGACCCACCGTCAGTCCCGCCGCCCGGCAGTCCCCGACGATGCCCGGCAGCGCGTCGAGGGCGAAGCGCCAGCAGCCGGGCGCGGACTGCCGGTCCGAGTCGTGCAGCAGGATCGTGCCGCCGCCCCGCAGCTGCGTGGTCACCAGGGCGCGTACCGACTCCGCGGTGGCGTCCGCCCGCCAGTCCTCGCCCCAGGCGGACCACAGGACCGGTCGCAGCCCGGCGCGCCGGGCGGCCAGCCAGCGGGCTGAGGTGAGGATGCCGTACGGCGGCCGGTACCAGCGGGGGCGGTGGCCGGTCAGGTCGTGGACGGCGCGGGCGGTTCGGGCGACGCCCTGCCGTTCGCGGGTGAGGGCGGGGTGCCAGGGCCGGTCGTGGCGCCAGCCGTGCACCGCGATCTCGTGCCCGCGCCGGGCGGTCTCGGCGACCAGCGCGGGATGGCGCACCGCGTGCTCGCCGAGCACGAAGAAGGTGGCGCGCACGCCGAGCCCGTCCAGGGCGTCCAGGAAGCGGGGTGTGGCGAGGGGATCGGGGCCGTCGTCGAAGGTCAGGGCGGCATGGTGGGGCGCTCCGGTGCCCGCGAGCCCGGGGAACAGCGGCAGTCGTACGGCGGGGAGCCAGGTGGCGGCCGGGCCGATATGGGCACCCGCGAGCCCGAGCGGCAGCAGGGCGGCGGCCGTGCGCAGGGCGCGCGCGGAGGGTGAGGCCGCCCGCCACGGAGCCGGGTGCTCACTCATGGCGCGTGCGGACCTGACCGCCGTCCGCCTCGGCGGGCGTGTCCCAGCCCCGGCCCACGGAGGGCGCGTTGGCCAGTCCGATGCTGCCCGCGCCGATCAGCGCGATGCCGATGATCTCCGGGATGATCCGCAGCCCCAGCTGCACGGACTCCTCGAACAGGGCCCAGCCGAGCGCCACGCTGGTGAGGGCGTCGCCGAGGGTGAGCGCGGGCTGGGAGGCGGCCAGCGACCCGGCGCCGAGCGCGCTCTGCAGCAGCAGGAAGGCGACCAGTCCGACGGCGGCGGTGGCGTACGGGGACCAGTGGGAGAACATCACGGCGGGCCCCAGCTCCAGCCGTCCCACGGTCTCCTTGAGCAGCGCGGCGGTGGTCGCGAAGGAGACGGCGGAGCCGAGGCCCAGCAGCGCGGCGCGGGCGGGCCCGCGTACCGTGCGCGCGGCCAGCACCAGCAGCAGGACGACGACGCAGGCCACCCCGCCCGCCATGAGCCAGGCCCGGGACGTGGCGTCGTCGCGGCCCGGGCGCGGCGCGGCCGACAGCAGGAAGACCGCCAGTCCCAGGGCGAGCGCGACGAAGGCCAGCCAGGTGCGGCGGTCCGGGCGGCGCCGGAAGACGAGGCCGCCCACGATCAGCGTGAACAGCAGCTCGGTGGCGAGCAGCGGCTGCACCAGCGACAGACTGCCCACGGCCAGCGCCCATGCCTGCATGACGGCGGACAGCATCAGCAGGGCGACACCGGCCAGCCAGTCCGGGCGCCGCAGCAGCCGCCGCAGCCCCCGCAGCAGCGCGCCGGCCCCGCCGGGTTCCGCCGGGGTGTCGACCGCGGCGGCCCGGCGTTGCAGCACCGAGGAGGCGGCGTTCGCCAGGGCCGAGCACAGGGCCAGGCCGACCGTGAGGGCGAGCACGGGCGCTCACCCGAAGTGGGCGGCGAGCCGCCGGTAGAGCCCCGGCGCGGCACCGCGCACCCGGGCGGGCAGCCGCAGCCAGCCGGGCACGTACACCTCGTCGGTGCCGCGCCGCACGGCGCTGAGCACGGCGTCCGCGACCCGCTCGGGCGGCACCGGGCGGGGCCAGGAGCGCCGGTAGGGGGCGCCGCGCCGGTCGAAGAAGGGGGTGTCGACCACACCGGGGACCACATGGGTGACGCCGACGCCGGTGCCGCGCAGTTCGTAGCGCAGCGCGTCGGCGAACGCGGCGACGGCGGCCTTGACCGCGGAGTACACGGCCTCGCCGCGCACGCCCACGCTGCCCGCGACCGAGCCGAGCAGCACGATCCGCCCGGAGCCGGCCGCGACCATGTGGGGCAGCAGTCCGCGCACGAGGTGCAGGGTGGCCAGCAGATCGGTGCCGACCAGTTCGTCGATGCGGGCGCGGGGCATGCCGGTGAAATCACCGGCCCAGCCGACGCCGGCGCCCGCCACGACCAGGTCCACCCGGCCCAGGTGGTTAAGGGCCGCCTCGGTCACCCGGCGGCCGGCGCCGGGCCAGCTGAGGTCGGCGGCGACGGTCGTCGCCGACATCTCTGCGGCCACCTGCTCCAGACGGGTGAGGTCGCGGCCGTTGAGCACCAGCCGCCAGCCTCCGTCGGCGGCCAGCCGGCGGGCCACGGCCGCGCCGATGCCGGAGGAGGCGCCGGTCACCAGGGCCGTGGAGTGCGGGGTTCGCTGATCGGCGGGCCGGGCGTCAACTCCCGCCGCCGGGCCGGACTTCGTCACCGGCCGTGCGCGGTTCGACGGTCCTGCGGGGGACGGGGCGTGGGACATGGTGGCGACCTCATTGCGACGGCGTGCGGGATGCGCGAGCTCCTGGGCCGGACCCGCGCGGTGTATCCAGGGCGCCACACCCGGATACTCCGCGCACGTGGAAGCGGCGCGGACGGGGGTCCCGCCGGGGTCAGTCCGGGTCCGGGACCGGGGCGCCGCAGGGCAGGCCCGCGCCGACGTAGCCGTCGTAGTACCGCCGCCACAGCGGGGTGGGCCGGGTGGGCGGGCCCGTCGGGTGCTCGCCGCGGGCCAGGGCGTCGAGGCAGGTCAGGCACACCTCCCAGCCGGCGGCGGTGCGGGCGGCGGTGTCGGGGACGCCGAGGATGTCGGTGAAGGTGAACCGGGTGCCGGCCTCGGCCAGGGGCTCCAGGTCGAAGCGGAGTTCGTCTGGGCCCCAGGTGAAGGACACGTGCCGGGGCGGGTCGGCGGCGTTGACCTCCCCGGTGGCGCCGGGCCGGGCCGGGTCGGCGCCGAAGCGGACGGTGCCGCCGGGGCGCAGCTCCATCTCGGCGGGGCAGGGGAACCACCGCCAGAGCTCGCCGGGGTCGGTCACGAAGCGCCAGACGTGCTCGACGGGACGGTCGTAGACGCGGCCGAAGCGCAGGGCGCAGCGGCCGTCGTCGAGGGCACGGTAGGTGCCGGTGAGGTCGGTGGGCATGGTGCCTCGGTCCTTGCGCGTGGGGGCGGGGGGGTCGGTCGGCGCGGCGCGCCCGTGATGGAGCCGCGGCGTCGGTGTCGGCGCGTGGCGCGTCGATGTCGCCGCCCGGTGCGTTTCCCGGGCGCAACAGCGAAACGTTGCCGTTTCGCTCAAGCTGGTCTAGCCTCGACGCGTACGAAACCGTTTCGTTTATGTACGCCGTATGACTCGCGCGTGAACGACTTTCCCTGGAGTGGTTCCCCCATGTCCCAGAAAACCCTGACCGACGACCCCCGAACGGGGGCCGGGCCCGCGCCGCACGACGCCTCGCCCCGGCGGTGGTGGATCCTCGCGGTGATCGCCGTCGCCCAGCTGATGGTGGTCCTCGACGCCACGATCGTGAACATCGCCCTGCCCTCCGCCCAGCGCGACCTCGGCTTCTCCGACGGCAACCGGCAGTGGGTCGTCACCGCCTACGCGCTGGCCTTCGCCTCACTGCTGCTGCTCGGCGGCCGCATCGCGGACCTGTTCGGCCGCAAGCCCGCCTTCCTCGTCGGTGTCGTCGGCTTCGCCGGGGCCTCCGCGCTCGGCGGCGCGGCGAACGGCTTCGCCATGCTGGTCACCGCCCGCGCCCTCCAGGGCGCCTTCGGCGCACTGCTCGCACCGGCCGCGCTGTCCCTGCTGAACACCACGTTCACCGACGCCCGCGAGCGGGCCCGCGCGTTCAGCGTCTACGGCGCGATCGCCGGTGCCGGCGGCGCGGTCGGCCTGCTGCTCGGCGGCCTGCTCACCGACGCCCTGGACTGGCGCTGGACGCTGTACGTGAACGTGGCCATCGCGGTCGTCGCCTTCGCGGGCGGCTGGATCCTGCTGGGCAACCACCGCGACGCGAGCCACGCCAAGCTGGACGTGCCGGGCACGGTCCTGGTCGCCGGCGGCCTCTTCTCCGTGGTCTACGGCTTCTCCAACGCCGAGAGCCACCACTGGCACTCCCCGCTGACCTGGGGCTTCCTGCTCGCGGGCGCCATACTGCTCGCCGCGTTCACCTGGTGGCAGACCCGCGCCGCGCACCCGCTGCTGCCCCTGCGCATCCTGCTGGACCGCAACCGTTCGGCCTCCTTCCTCGCTGTGCTGATCACCGGCGCGGGCATGTTCGGCGTGTTCCTCTTCCTGACCTACTACCTCCAGCTCAACCTGGGCTTCAGCCCGACCAGGACCGGTGTGGCGTTCCTGCCGATGGTCGGCGCGCTGATGGTGGCGGCGCAGCTGGGCACCACGCTGCTGGTGCCGCGCCTCGGTCCGAAGGCGGTCATCCCGCTGGGCTTCGCCATCGCGATGGCGGGCATGGCCTGGCTGACCGGCATCGGCCTCGGCTCGCACTACAGCGGCGCCGTGCTGCCGCAGCTGATCGTGACCGGCTTCGGCCTCGGCCTGGTGATGCCGCCCGCGATGCAGCTGGCCACCGGCGGGGTCGCCGCCGAGGACGCGGGCGTGGCCTCCGCGAGCGTCAACGCCATGCAGCAGGTGGGCGGCTCGGTCGGTACGGCCCTGCTGAACACCCTCGCGACCAGCGCCGCGACCCACTACATGGCTGGCCGTGACGCCACCAGCAAGCTGGTCCAGGCACAGGCCACGATCGAGAGCTACACCACCGCCTTCTGGTGGTCGGCGGGCTTCTTCGCCGCCGGCACGGTGATCTGCTTCCTGCTCTACCGGCGCGGAGTGCCCCGGCAGGACGCGGGCGCGCCGACCGTCGTCCACATGTGAGGCCACGCGATCCGAGGGGCCGCCGTCCGCAGGGAGACGGCGGCCCCTCGCCCGTGCCCGGCCGTACGTGATCGGGGCCAGGCGTGTTCTCCGCAGGTCCGGGTACCGGGAGCCGGTCAGGACGATCATTCGCGAGAAGGAGACACCATGTCCGGTGGGGACCACGGCAAGCGGCCCGAGACGGCGCTGGAGGAAGTGCTGCACGAGGTCGAGCGGGCCGAGCTGCGCGACGGCAAGCGCCAGGCCGACGGCGAGGCGGGAGACGCCCTCAGCCCGAGCACGGAGGCCCAGGAACAGTCCGGCGGCGACCGGACGGCCGCCGGACGGCGCCACTGACCTGCCCGGATCCGGGTACCCGGCCGCCATGGACCCACGAGGACCCGAGCTGCCGCCCGCGCGCGGCCCGCTGTCCGCCGCGCTCGTCGCCTACCTGCGCGGCGCCGGACCGCTGCCCGACCCGGCCGGCGCCGGGGACCCGGACCCCTACGGGGACGACCCGCAACTCGCCCTGTACCTCTGCTACGAGCTGCACTACCGCGGCTTCGCGGGCGTGCCCGCCGAGGCCGAGTGGGACCCGGACCTGCTGCGGCTGCGGGCCGCGCTGGAGCACCGCTTCCTGGCCGCGCTGCGCGCCGACACCCCGGGGCACGAAAGCCTGGACGACGCGCTCGGCGCGCTCCTGGTGGAACCGGCCGAGGGCACGGGCGTCACTCATTTCCTGTGCGCCGAGGGCGAGTTGTGGCACCTGCGCGAGTACGCGGCGCAGCGCTCCCTGTACCACCTGAAGGAGGCCGACCCGCACGCCTGGGTGCTGCCCCGGCTGTGGGGGCGGGCGAAGGCCGCGATGGCGGCGGTGGAGTACGACGAGTTCGGCGGCGGCCGGGCCGAGCGGGTGCACGCGCGCCTGTTCGTCGACCTGATGCGGGACCTGGGCCTGGACACCGTATACGGCCGCTATCTGGACGCGGCGCCCGCCGAGATGCTGGCCGTCGTCAACCTGATGTCCCTGTTCGGCCTGCACCGCGCGCTGCGCGGCGCGCTGGTCGGGCACTTCGCGGAGGTGGAGATCACCTCCTCCCCCGGCTCCCGGCGCCTCTCCGAAGCGCTGGGACGCACCGGCGCGGGCGCGGCCGCGCGGTTCTTCTACGACGAGCACGTGGAGGCCGACGCGGTGCACGAGCAGGTAATCCGGCACGAGGTGATCGGCGGACTGCTCGCGGAGGAACCGGAGTTGGCCGCGGACATCGCCTTCGGCATCGACGCGACCGAGTACCTGGAGGAGCGGCTCGCCGGGCGGCTGCTCGCCGACTGGCACGCGGGCCGGTCCTCGCTGCGCGTCCCCCTCGGACAGCCGGACGCGCTCGCGCGGCCGAGCGGGACATGACCCATATTTCCGCCATGTCCGGGTACTCGCGTCCTGTGATCGCTTTGCTGCTTCCGGGTGTCTACGCACCCCAGGACGACACGGCACTGCTGGCCGAGGCCCTGCGCGAGGAGGCGGTGCCGGCCGGGGCGCGGGTGCTCGACGTGGGCACCGGCAGCGGTGCACTGGCACTCGCGGCGGCCCGGCGGGGCGCCGAGGTGACCGCGGTGGACATGTCCCGGCGGGCGGTGTGGACGGCCCGGCTGAACGCCCTGCTGTTCCGGCTGCCGGTACGGGCCAGGCGCGGCGACCTCTTCACGCCGGCGCGCGGACGGCCGTACGACCTGATCCTCGCCAATCCGCCCTACGTCCCCGCCCCGCACGGCGGGCGCGGGCCGCGCGGCCGGTCCCGGGCCTGGGACGCGGGCCACGACGGACGGCTGCTGCTGGACCGGATCTGCCGGGATGCCCCGGCGCTGCTGACGTCCCGGGGCGTGGTGCTGATCGTGCAGTCGGCGCTGAGCGATCCCGGGCGCAGTCTGGAACTGCTGCGCGGCGCGGGCCTGAAGGCCACGGTGGTGCGGCGGCGCTGGATCGCGCTGGGCCCGGTGCTGCGCTCCCGGGAGCAGTGGCTGCGCCGGCGCGGGCTGCTCGCGCCGCACGAGAGAACGGAGGAGCTGGTGGTGATCCGTGCCGAACGAACCCGCTGACCGCGCCCGCCGGATCACGGTGCAACGGCGGGGGCCGCTGCTCGTGGAGGGTCCGGTCGAGGTGGAACTGGAAGACGGTACGACGGTGTCCTCGGACCGCTTCCGTGTCGCTCTGTGCACCTGTCGGCGCAGCCGCCGCTACCCGTGGTGCGACACGAGCCATCGGCGCAAGTCCTGAACACCGTTCGTTTTTCGCCGCTCCCCGGTAGGCCCCCCACGGGCCTGTCCGGGGAGCGGCTCTGTGTGCCGGCAAACCGGCGGGCGACCCCACTTCGCTCGGCGGTCCGGCGCGAGATCGCGGGTTCCCCGTTCCGAGAGGTCCGCACTCCCCAGTAACGGTCCTGATCCGGTGTGTACGGAAGACCCTGCGATCCCGGTCCTTGGGCGGCCCCGCTAGAACGCGAAGAGGCTGCCGCCGACGGCGTCCCGCTCACAGGAGTTGCCGAAGGTGCGCTCGTAGCTGACCCGCTGGCCCTGCCACACCCCCTGGGCGGTGACGACCACGGGGTCGTAGAGCTTGTTGCACCAGACATCGTCGCGCGCCTTGAGGGCGGCGAAGTCACCGCCGACACCGCGCAGTTCCGCGCAGGCCGCGGAGGCGGCCGGGTGGGTGCCGGAGGAGGTCGGGGCGCAGGTGAGGGTGACGGCGCGTTCGGGTGTCGCGGTGGCCGCTGCGCCGCCGTGGCCGATGGTCAGCACCAGCGCCGAAGGGGCGTAGAGCGAGGCCGGGGCGGCGTCCGGGGCGGCGACGGCGGCCCCGGTCAGGGGTCCGCAGACGGCGACGGCCGTGAGGCCGAGGGCCGCTGCCCAGCGCGCGGTGTTCCGCATGGTGTGCATCCTTCCGCTCGAACTAGACGGGTGCCGGCTCCGTTTCCGGTAGGACGTCGGACCGGCGAGCGCCACTCTGCCGAGTCCCCGCCGGAAACACACATCGACCCCACAGGTTTCGGTAACCTTTCGTGTTGAAGCAGTGGCGTGAAGTCACGGAATTCGAACGTCGGGACCCGGGAACTGGGCGGCGGCGGCCCCTGGGAAGTCGTCAATTGGCCGAAAATCAGCGGTTATTTAATCGTCCGGAAACATTCCGACACCGCCGTCCGGAACCCCCTTCATGACTCCTCGTGTTCACCCGGTGATCACCGCCCACGGGTCCGGGATTCCGGGGCGGGCGCAGGCTGGACGTCACGGAGACGGGCGGCGCCGCCGTAGGCCGGCGGGGTCATCCGCCGAGGCGGGCGCCCGGCGTTCAGATCTGCCAGGAGCGGAGCCGGTCGGCGGCTCCGTACACGTCCGTCTTGCCCACGATCAGATCGCGGGCGAGGTCCACCAGGGCGCCGTACGGCGGGTCGATGCCGGCGCCGCTGACGAACATGTAGGCGACGGCGGTGGCGCAGGCGAACCGCGCGTTGGCCGCGGGCAGCGGCTTGAGCAGGGCGAGGGTGTGCAGCAGGGCAGCGGCCCGCCAGGCGGGGTCGGAGTCCACGCCGAGCCGGGGCGGGTCGACCCGGTGCCGGGCGACGGCGGCGACCAGCGCGGAGAAGTCGTCGACCGCGGGCTGTTCGGGCAGGACCTCTTCGTGCCGCTGGAGCAGCCACGGGACATCGATATGGATGACGGGCTGCATCACTCAGGCGGCCTCGCCCCGTGCGGGAGGCTCGTCCTCGGGGAAGGCGGCGGCGAACTCCTCGGCGTGCGCGGTGAAGAAGCTGCGGAACGCCGCGGCGCCCTCCTTCAGCGCCCGGTGCCGGGCGATGTCGGCGGCGGCGGCCTCGCGGACGAGGGCCTTCATCGACGTACCGCGCTCCTTGGCGATCTGCCGCAGGTCCTCTAGTTCCCGGTCACTGAACTCCACGTTGAGAGCTGGCATGGGCCAAACGGTACCGCTCGGGTACTCGCCCGTAAATTTCCGCAGGTCGCCTCATATCCGCTGCGGTACCCCGGACAGCGGCCGCGCCGGGTCCCGGGGCCCGGCGTCCGCCGGTGTGCGGGAAGCACTAGGCTGGGGCCGCGAGGGGTGCCACCTGTTCACTGTGAGTGTGCGCTTGGGAGCGGCGACGATGAGCCGGGTCTATCCGTTCGACGAGGCGGCGACGGCCCGGGCTGTCATCGCCGACGACGGCACGCTGGTGGAGTGGAACGAGGGCGCGCGGCGCCTGCTCGGCCACCCCGCCGACACCGTCGTGGGCCGCCCCGCCACGCAACTGCTCACCGGGCCCGCCCCCGCCCTGCCCCGGGACTCCCGCTGGCACGGCACGCTCGCCGTGCGCCACCTCGACGGGCACAGCGTCGACGTATGGCTGCTCGCCCGGTACCGCCCGGCGCCGGACGGCGGCGCGGGCAACCGGTGGATCCTGGTCGCCCCGGTGCCCCGCACGGAGCCGCCCGCCGCGGACGATCCGCTGGGCGAGGCGGGCCTGATCCAGTCGCCGTGCGCGATCGCGGTCTACGACGAGGAGCTGCGGCTGCGCCGGATGAACGACGCCATGTCCGTGGTGTCCGGGCTGCCGCAGGACCACGCGCTGGGTCTGCCCTTCACGGAGCTGGTCGACGATCCGCAGAGCGAGGAACTGGCGCGGGGCATGCGCGAGGTGCTGGCCACCGGGCGCCCGCTGGACGTGCGGACCTTCATGCGGGCCGGCGGCGAGAGCCGGGCGCACGCCTGGCTCGCCCGGCTCGCGCCGGTGCACGACCGCGCGGGCCGGGTGCGGGGCGTGTGCCTGGCCGCGCACGACGTCAGCGACAGCCACCGGGCCCGGCAGCGCCTCCAACTGGTCAACGAGGCGAGCATGCGCATCGGCACAACCCTCGACGTCACCCGGACGGCGCAGGAGCTGGCCGACATGTGCGTGCCGGCGCTGGCCGACTTCGTCACCATCGATCTGCTGGACCCCGAGGAGTACGGCGGGGAGCCCCCGGCCCGTGTGGCCACCCCGGTGACCCTGCGCCGGGCCGCCCACCATTCGGTCCTGGACGGGGTGCCGGAGGCGGTGATGGAGCCGGGGCAGACCGAGCGCTATCCGGGCGGCTCGCCGCAGGCGGACTCGCTGACCGCGGGCCGCACTCTCGTCTTCTCCAGGACCGCGGGCGGCACGAGCCCCTGGATGAACTGGAACAGCGCCCGCACCCGGCAGGTGCGGCGCTTCGGCATCCACTCCACGATGTCGGTCCCGGTGCGGGCCCGCGGACTCACCCTGGGCGTCGCGGTCTTCGTACGGCACCGGCGCCCGGACAGCTTCGACGCCGACGACCGGATGCTGGCCGAGGAGATCACCGCCCGGGCCGCCGTCTGCATCGACAACGCCCGGCGCTACTCGCGCGAGCGGGAGACCGCCCTCGCCCTGCAACGCAGCCTGCTGCCCCGCACGCTGCCGCGCACGGCGGCCCTGGAGGCGTCCTCCCGGTATCTGCCGGCGGCACGCGCGGGGGTGGGCGGCGACTGGTTCGACGTGATCCCGCTGTCGGGGCTGCGGGTCGCGATGGTCGTCGGGGACGTGGTGGGGCACGGCGTCCAGGCGTCGGCCGCCATGGGCCGGATGCGCACCGCCGTACGCACCCTCGCGGACATCGACCTCGCCCCGGACGAACTGCTCACGCATCTGGACGACCTGGTGATGCGGCTCGCGGAGGAGACCGGCCGGGACGGCAGCACCGGCGAGGTCGGCGCGACCTGTCTGTACGCGGTCTACGACCCGGTGTCGCGGCGCTGCACGCTGGCCCGCGCCGGGCATCCGCCGCCCATCGCGCTGCCGCCGGGCGGCCGACCGCACCAGCTGGAGCTGCCCGCGGGACCGCCGCTGGGCCTGGGCGGGCTGCCGTTCGAGTCCGCCGAGGTGGAGCTGGCGGAGGGCACGGTGCTCGCGCTGTACACGGACGGCCTGGTCACGTCCGGGGACCGGGACCTGGACGGGGACGCCGGGCGCGCGAAGCTCTTCGAGGCGCTCGGCGCGGGCGTCGGCTCACTGGACCTGTCCTGCGACCGGATCCTGCACACCCTGCTGCCGTCCGGCGGCGCCGCCGACGACGTGGCGCTGCTGCTCGCCCGCACCCAGGGCCTGCCCGCCTCCCAGGTGGCGACCTGGGACATCCCGGCGGACCCGGCGCTGGTCGCGCCGATCCGCAAGGCGGTGGTGGAGCAACTGGACGTGTGGGGGCTGAGCGAGGCGTCGTTCACGGCGGAGCTGGTGGTCAGCGAGCTGGTCACCAACGCCATCCGCTACGGCGCCCATCCGATCCGGCTCCGGCTGATCCATGACGCGGCCACGCTGATCTGCGAGGTCTCCGACACCAGCCACACCGCCCCGCATCTGCGCCGGGCCAAGACCTTCGACGAGGGCGGCCGGGGGCTGCTGCTGGTCGCCCAGCTCACCCAGCGCTGGGGCAGCCGGCACACCGGGGACGGCAAGACGATCTGGGCGGAGCTGCCGCTGTTCGAGGAGGAGGGCTAGAGGAGAGGAGGGTTAGAGGCGAGGACGAGGGCTGGTCGCCCTCACAGGCTCGTCAGCCAGGGCCGTACCTGTCTGCGGGCCTCGTGCAGCCGGGACTTGAAGGTGCCGAGGGGGATGCCGGCGCGTTCGGCGGCCTCGGCGTAGTCGAGCTGGCAGATGTCCCGGTAGACCAGCGGCGCGACCAGCTGCGGATGCTCGCGCTCCAGCCGCTCCAGCGCCTCCAGCAGGTCCACCCGGGAGCCGGCGATGACGCTGGTGGTGCGCGGGTCGACGGCGTGCGCCGGCTCGATGGCGACGGGCTGTTCGGCGGCCCGCCGCTTCAGCTCGCGGTACTTCTGCCGGCAGCAGTTGGCGACCACGGTGTACAGCCAGGTGCCGAAACGGCTGCGGCCCTCGAAGGTGCCGATGTGCCGGGCCACTTGGAGCAGCACGTCCTGGGCGGCCTCCTCGGCGTCCTCCCGGCAGGGCAGGAAGCGCCCGCAGCGGCGGACGACGTCCGGCCGCAGCTCGGCCAGCAGCCGCTCCAGGGCCGCGGGGTCACCGGCGGCGGCATGCCGGGCGAGTTCCTCCACCGGCGCCTCGTCCTGCACGTCACGCACTCCTTCGGGTCGATCTCAAGGCAGGCATGATAGTCGTATGCACTCCCTGGAGCGGATCGGCCGCTACCGCCTCGAACGGCCGCTGGGCACCGGAGCCTTCGCCACCGTGTGGCTCGCCCACGACCCGGAGCTTCAGGCCCCGGTGGCGGTGAAGGTGCTCGCCGAGAACTGGTCGCACCGGCTGGACGTCCGGGACCGGTTCCTGTCGGAGGCGCGGCTGCTGCGCCGGGCCGGTTCCAGCCGGGTGGTGCAGGTCTACGACATCGGTGAACTCCCCGACGGACGGCCGTACTTCGTGATGGAGTACGCCGACGGCGGCACCCTCGCCGAGCTGCTGCGGGACGGCCCCTTGCCGGTGCCGGACGCGCTGGCGCTGACGGCACAGGCGGCGCGGGCCGCCGCCGCGCTGCACGAGGCGGGGATCGTGCACCGCGACATCAAGCCGACCAATGTGCTGCTGCACACCGCCCCGGACGGCACCCGGCGGGTGCTGCTCGCCGATCTGGGGCTCGCCAAGAGCCTGGCGCAGGGCTCCGCGCTGACCCTGGCGGCGGGCTCGGCGGGCTATCGGCCGCCGGAGCAGGCGGAGCCCGGCGCGGGCATCGACGAGCGGGCCGACGTCTACAGCCTGGGCGCGGTCGGCTACGAGCTGGTCACCGGGAGCGTGCCGGGGCCGCCCGGCAAGGTGGTGCCGCCCGCGCGGCTGCGGCCGGGACTCGGGGACGGCGTGGCGCGGGCGCTGCTGCGGGCGCTGGAGCCGGACCGGGCGCGGCGCTGGCCCGGCGCCGGCGCGTTCGCGGCCGAGCTGGACCGGCTGGCGGGCCTCCCGGCGGCCGCGGGGAGGCCCGGGCGCCCGCGCCTCGACCGGGTCCGGGGCCGGCTGAACGCGGTGACCCTGTCGGTGGCCGCGCTGGCCGCCGCCGCGGTGGCGGCGGTCACGGTGACCGTGGTGCTCCATCGCGGCGGGGCCCCGGAGCAGCCGCGGGTGGCGGACGCGGGCGGCCGGGTGAGCGTGCGGGTGCCCGCGAGCTGGGACCGCGAGCTGCGCGACTCCGGCTGGGACCCGCATGCGCTGGGCCTGGGCTCCGGGCACGAACCGGGCCTGGTGGTGGCGGACGACCTGGCCCACTGGCCCGATCTGGCCACCCCGGTCGACGGGGTGTTCGTCGGGGTCAGCGCGCACGGCGATGTCACCGCACGGGTGAAGGCGCTCGCGCACTTTGGCTGTCACCACTCCGGCAGCCGCGCCTTCCGCAGCGCGGACTGGCACGGACTGGTGCGGACCTGGAGCGGCTGTCCGGACGGCGGTTCGATCACCGAGTCCGCGCTCGTCCCGGCGGGCGGCGCCACCGAGCCGCAGGTGTATGTGCAGCTACGCCAGCGGGGTGACGGCGACGCCACCGATGGCGTACTGCGCTCCCTGCGGGTGCGCTGAGGGGTGACGCGAGGGTCGGTCCGGGGCCGAAGCGGGAAAAAGAATCCTCGTGTTCCGAACTTTTCCCACGGTCCGTGCATCGGAGTGGGGTGACGGCGCACTCGGCACCGTAGGCACGCGTCCGGCGCGTGCCCCGACCAACCAGGAGTGTTGAGCGACATGGTGTACACCCCACGGTCCGCGCGGCGCGGAGCCCTGTTCGCGGGCTCGGTCGCCGTGCTGGGCCTGCTGACCGCCTGCGGCAACGGCCAGACCGTGCACAGCGATCCCCCCATGACGTCCTCGGGTACGGCGGCGCCCGCGAGCGGCGACTCCTCCGCACCGGCGTCCTCCGGCGCCTCGACCACGTCCTCCCCCGCCTCCTCCACGCACACCGGCGCCCCCGCGACCGCGTCGACCCGGACGACCGCCACCTCGGGCGGGGGCACCACCGCCGCGGCGAGCACCCGCTGCCACACCTCCGAACTGCGCGCCTCCGTGGGCCGCAACGACCCGGGCGCCGGGCAGGAGAACTTCCCCGTGGTGCTCACCAACACCTCCGGGCGTACCTGCACCGTGCGCGGCTTCCCGGGCGCGGCCTTCGTGAACGCCTCCGGCGGGCAGCTCGGCCCCAACCCGGGGCGCGAGTCGGGCTCGTCGACGACGGTCACGCTCAAGCCCGGCCAGAGCGCCTGGGCCGGGCTGACCTTCTCCAACCCGGGGGTCAGCGGCGCGAGGACGGCCAAGCCGGCGGCCCTGCTGATCACCCCGCCGAATGAACGCGATCATCTCAAGGTGACGTGGACGGGCGGCGAGGTCCCGGTCTCCGGGAACTCCTCGGCCGTCTTCCTGACCGTGTTCAGCCCCGGCACCGCTCCCTGATCCTTCCGCCCCCGGCCGCCGCGGGGCGGCCGGGGACATCTGTTTTCATGGGCGGGAAAGCGTGATCGAATCCGGAAGGACCCGCCCTGAACAGCCCGCTCGCCGAAGCACTCTCCGTGGTACTGCTCCTCGCGGTGCTCGCCTTCGCCGTCGTACGGCCCTTCGGGTGGCCGGAGGCGGTCATGGCCGTCCCGGCCGCCGGGATCGTGATCGCCACCGGCGCCATCTCCCTCGACCATGCCCGCGCCGAGGCCGAGCGGCTGGGCCCGGTGGTCGGTTTTCTCGCGGCGGTCCTGGTGCTCGCCCACTTCTGTGCCGTGGAGGGCCTGTTCCGGGCCTGCGGGGCGTGGATGGCCCGCTGGGCGGCGGGACGGCCGGTGCGGCTGCTGACGGCGGTCTTCGCGCTCGCCTCCGCCATCACCGCCGTACTCAGCCTGGACGCCACGATCGTGCTGCTCACCCCGGTGGTGTTCGCCACCGCCGCCCGCACCGGCGTACGTCCCAAGCCGCACGTCTACGCCTGTACGCATCTGTCGAACACGGCGTCGCTGCTGCTGCCGGTGTCCAATCTGACGAACCTGCTGGCGTTCGCGGCGAGCGGGCTGAGCTTCACCCGGTTCGCCGGGCTGATGGCGCTGCCGTGGCTGGCGGCGATCGCCGTGGAGTACGCGGTGTTCCGGCGGTTCTTCGCCGGTGACCTCGCGGCGGCGGCCCCGGCGGCCCCGGACACCGGCGAGCCGCCCATCTTCCCCCGGTTCGCGGTGGTGACCGTCGTCTGCACGCTGGCCGGGTTCGTGGTGGCGTCGGCGTTCGGTGTCGAGCCCGCCTGGGTGGCGGCGGCCGGTGCGCTGGTGCTGGCCGGGCGGTCGCTGCTGCGCCGCGAGGCGACCCCGGTGACCGTGGTGAAGGCGGCGGCCCCGGCGTTCCTCGCGTTCGTGCTCGCGCTGGGCATCGTGGTGCGGGCGGTGGTGGACAACGGGCTCGCCGACGCGCTCGGGCACATCGTGCCGGGCGGCACCGGGCTGCCCGCGCTGCTGGGGATCGCCGCGCTGGCCGCCCTCCTCGCGAACATCGTCAACAACCTGCCCGCCGTGCTGGTCCTGCTGCCGCTCGCGGCCCCGGCCGGTCCCGGCGCGGTGCTCGCGGTGCTGCTCGGGGTGAACATCGGCCCGAACCTGACCTACGCCGGGTCGCTGGCCACACTGCTGTGGCGGCGGATCGTGCACCAGCACGAGCACGGCGTGAACCTCGGCGAGTTCACCCGGCTGGGTCTGCTCGCCGTGCCGTCCTCCCTCGCGGTCGCGGTGGTGGCACTGTGGGGGTCGCTGCACGTTCTGTGACGGGAGGCCGACCCGATGCGGGTGATCGTCTGGCTGGTCGAGGGCACCTGGCCCGCCTGTGTGGACGCCGTGCGCGCGCATGCGCCCGACTCCGCCGAGGTGGTGCTGCTGCATGTCAGCGGGCCCGATGTGCCCGGGGTCGCGCACGGCGCGTTCGCGGGGCTGCTGGGCCGCGGGCACCCGGAGCGCGATCCCGGTGCCCTGCTGGAGGAGCTGGGCGGGACATCGGCGGCCGCACTCCTGGCCGCGGCGGCCGAGCGGCTGGGCCGGCCCGCCGCGTGCGAGGAGCGGGCCGGCCGGGTGGAGCGGGAGGTGGTGGCCGCCGCCGAGGGGGCCGATCTGCTGGTGCTGGCCCGGGACGGCGACCGGTCCCGGCTCGGCCCGCGCAGCCTCGGCCCGGCGGTCCGCTTCGCCGTCGACCACGCCCCCTGCCCGGTCCTGCTGGTCTGGCCCGAACCGGCCCCCGGCCTCGCGACCATCCCCCCGCCACCACCGCATCACCCGCCGCATCACCCCTGAGAACGGCCGGTACCGGCCTCAGTGACCGCTGATCGCACGCGGTGTGTACGGCCGCTCCAGCTCCTCGATCTCCTCGTCCCCGAGGGTGAGTTCGACGGCGGCGACCGCGTCCTCGATGTGCCGGGACTTGCCTGCGCCGACGATCGGCGCGGTCACGGTGCTCTGGTGCAGCAGCCAGGCGAGAGCCACCTGGGCGCGCGGCACGCCCCGCTCCCCGGCGATCCGGGTGACCGCCTCCACGATCGCGCGGTCGCCCTCCTGGTACAGCTTGCCGCCGAAGACGTCGTGCTCGCTGCGCTCGGTGACCGTGCCCCAGTCACGGGTGAGCCGGCCCCGGGCGAGCGGGCTCCACGGCAGCACGCCGACGCCCTGGTCGGCGCAGAGCGGCAGCATCTCCCGCTCCTCCTCCCGGTAGAGCAGGTTGTAGTGGTCCTGCATGGAGACGAACCTCGTCCAGCCGTGCCGCTCCGCCGTGTACTGCGCCTTGGAGAACTCCCACGCGTACATCGAACTCGCCCCGATGTAGCGGGCCTTGCCCGCCTTGACCACGTCGTGCAGCGCCTCCATCGTCTCCTCGATCGGCGTGCCGTGGTCGTAGCGGTGGATCTGGTAGAGGTCGACGTAGTCGGTGCCGAGGCGGCGCAGACTGTGGTCGATCTCGGTCATGATCGCCTTGCGGGACAGCCCGGCCCCGTTGGCCCCCGGGCGCATCCGCCCGTGCACCTTGGTGGCCAGCACGATCTCGTCCCGGTGCGCGAAGTCCTTGAGCGCCTTGCCGACGATCTCCTCGCTGGTGCCGTCGGAGTACACGTTGGCGGTGTCGAAGAAGGTGATGCCCGCCTCCAGCGCCTGCCGGATCAGCGGGCGGGCGGCCTCCTCGTCCAGGGTCCACTCGTGATTGCCGCGCTCCGGCACCCCGTAGGTCATGCAGCCCAGACAGACCCGCGACACGTCCAGGCCCGTCGAACCGAGCTTCACATACTGCATCGTTGCTGCTCCTGCCTTCGGGACGGGTGGTCACGGCCGAGCCTACGACGTGGCCGGGGAGCGGCTTGACGGCCGAAGCGTTTGAACGCTTTGATCCTGACATGTTCCGCGCCGCGTCACTCGTCGTACTGGCCGTCGCCGTCTCCGTCCTGACGGGCTGTGCCGCCACCGGAAAGGACGACGGCGCGAAAGGGCGCGCGGTGCGGCTGCCGCCCCGGCACGCCGGGTTCGACTACCAGATCGGCGGCGCCTATCCCCCGCCGGCCGGTGTCCGCGTCGTCAGCCGGGACCGGTCCGACTCCCCCGCGCCCGGCCTGTACAACATCTGCTACGTCAACGCCTTCCAGGCCCAGCCCGCCGAACGCGCCTCCTGGCCGCGCGACCTGCTGCTGCGCGACGCGCACGGCAAGGTCGTCATGGACAGGGACTGGAACGAGGCGCTGCTCGACATCGGCACCCCGGCCAAGCGCGAGCGGGTCGCGCGCCGGGTGGACGGGTGGATCGACGACTGCGCGCGCAAGGGCTTCGACGCGGTGGAGCCGGACAACTACGACAGCTACACCCGCTCCGACGGGCTGCTCTCCGCCGCCGACGCGACCTCGTTCATCGCCCTGCTCTCCCGGCACGCGCACGAGCGGCACCTGGCCATCGCGCAGAAGAACACCGCCGAGCTGGCCGGTGAGCGGCGCCGGGCGGGGCTGGACTTCGCGGTGGCGGAGGAGTGCGGGCAGTACGACGAATGCGGGGTGTACGCGAAGGCGTTCGGGGACCGGGTGGTGGACATCGAGTACACGTCCGCCGGACTGCGCAAGGCCCTGGCCGGCTGGGGCAAGCGGCTGAGCATCGTCCGCCGGGACCGGGACGTCTCCGCTCCGGGCGCCGCCGGGTACGTACGCGCGGTGCGGTAGGGCCGCCGGGGCGGAGGTGTTGCTGCCCCCAGGTGACCGTTCGGCGTGGGAGGCGACGGGCGGTCGTACCGTCGGACGATCCTCATGGGTAGGCGACCGGCGACCGGCCGGTCCCGGCCGCCCGGGAGGAACGCGGTGCCGACTCGTCCGATCACCCTGAGAGCACTGACCGGGGCGGCGCTGCTGCCCCTGGCCCTCGTCACCCCGGCCTGGGGCAGCCCGGCCGCCGCCGGGGCCCCGAAGGCCGAGGAGCCGGCCACGCTGTGCGCGGTCGCCGGCACGCTGCGCGGCGATCACGGCCAGTACGCGCTGGTCAGCCTGTGCGCGGGCAGCGGCACCCCGCAGTTCGCGGTCTCCGCCCCGGCCGCCTGCGGTAGCGCCGGCACCCGGGTCCGCTACAGCTGCCGCACCAACGGCACCTGGACCGCCGAGCGCTCCGGGAAGGCCCTGGCCGGCGGGCCGCTGCCCGGTTCGGGCGACTACCCGGGGCCCGGCACGTACGACATCACGGCCACCGTGCGGGTACGGTCCGCGCCCGCCGGGGTGGACCTCACCGGCCAGGTCCGGGCCACCCTGACACTGACCGCGCCCAAGGCGCCGCCCACGCACGCCATCACCGCCGACCGGACGACGCTGCGCCGCAACGCCACGACCACGCTCGTCTACACGGTGCGCCGGGACAGCGCGGAGGGCGACGGCAGCGCCCGGTTCGGGCTGATCGGCGAGGCGGCCAGCGGTGTCCGGATCGCCACCACCGACGCCCGCTGCGTCAACCCGCTGGTGGGCGAGTACCCGGCGAGGACCCGGCTGCCGTACTCGCTTGACTGCGCGCTGACCGAGCTCCAGCCGGGCCACCCGGAGCAGGTCCGGGTCCGCGTCACCGTCGGCGCCACCTGCTCGACCGTGGTCTCCAAGCTGGGCTACTGGATGCCCGACGGCCAGGCCCTGTACACCGGCGGCATGCTGGAGGGGCCCGAACTGACCTGCGCCTAGGCGCGTTCCAGCAGGTCCAGGGCGGTCGTCCAGGGGAACTTCGGGCGAGCGCCGTCGGGGCCCGGCTCACCGGGGTACGGCTCCCCGAAGCGCACGCCCATCCCGCGCAGCCGTACCAGGCTGTCCTGGTAGGCGGGATGGGCGGCCAGCGCGCCGGTCACAGAGGGCAGCACCGCGATCGGCACCCCGAGACCGGCGGCCTCGCACAGGGTGCCGACGGCCAGGGTGTCGCCGATGCCCGCCGCCCACTTGTTGACGGTGTTGAAGGTGGCGGGCGCGACCGCCACGGCGTCCGGCGCCGGGAACGGCCGCGGATCGCCCGGGGACCGCCAGGCCGACCGTACGACCCTGCCGGTACGGGCCTGAACCGCCGCGACGTCGAAGAAGCCGCCCATCGCCACCGGTGTGGCGATGACCCCGACCTCCCAGCCCCGCTCCTGCCCGGCCGCGATCAACTCCTCGACCCCGGCGGCGATACCGGCCGCGCAGACGACGACGTACAGGAACGGCTTCTCGGATGCTCCGGCGTGTTCGCTCACCCGGGAAGCGTATCGACCGGCGACCGCGCGGTGCGGCCCGGTTCAGGGGGGGCCGGAGTGCGAACCGGCCGGTGCTCCGGCCTCTCCCGGCGCCCACGGCCACCGGGTCGCCGGTCTCGTCCCGGGACGCCCGCTCGCACAGGGCATCCGGGAGGCCGCCCGCGTACGCGGGCACCGCGCGTTCCAGGGTGCCGTGTTCCGGCGGCCGGTCCGGGACGCGGACCTGGCGGCCGGGCAGGCCGGAGAGCCGCGCGTCCGGTTCCGCGCTCCCGGCGGGCAGGACGGTGCCGTCCGGCAGTTCGACCCGGACCGTACCGGGGCCGGACGCAGGCCGCGTCCATCGGCCGATGAGGCGCTCTTCCCGCCTCGCCGTGCCGGAGCGTGCTCGTCAGATCCGGGCGGACAGGCGGCGCAGATGGCGGTCCAGGCTGTGCTGGAGGGCCGCGGTGTGCTCGAAGAGGTAGAAGTGGCCGCCGGGGAACTGGGTCGCACCGAGGAAGTCGGCGCTGTGGCCGGCCCAGGCGGCCATGTCGCCGGGTGCCACGATCGGGTCGGTGGTGCCGCAGTAGGCCGCGACCGGGCAGGGCGCCGGTTCGCCGTCCTCGCGCAGGCTGCCCGCGGCGAGGAAGTCGGCGCGCAGCGCGGGCATGATCGAGGCCAGGGTGGCCGGGTCGAGCGTCGTACCCTCCGGCATCAGGCCCAACTGGCCGACCCGGTCGAGGAGTTCCTCGTCCGTCATGGTGGCGACCCGGTCCAGTTCGGCGGCCGGTTCCAGGGCCGGCGCCCAGGCCGAGACGCCGAGGAGCGCGGGGGCCGGCAGGCCGTTCCACGCGGCGGCCACCGACAGCCGGTAGGCGAGCAGCGCGCCGAAGCTGTGGCCGAAAAGCAGATAGGGCCGGCCGTCGAGTTCGGCCTCGAAGACCTCCAGGAGCGCGTCCAGCAGCACCTCCACGTCGGTGAACGGCTCCTCGCCCAGCCTCTCCTGACGGCCCGGCAGTTGCAGGGTGCGCACGTCCATGGTGGAGGGCAGGGTGGCGGCCCACGCCTGGTAGGCCGGGGCGGTGCCGCCCGCGTGCGGGAAGAGGAACACCTGGTGGTCGGCGTGCGGCTCGGCCCCCGCGGTGGTGAACCAGCGGGCACGTCGGGTGCTGCCGGCGGTGCTCATGTGTTCTCCTGATCTGTCTGGCGGGCCTTGGAGACGAGTACGTCCGCTATCTCCCGCAGGTGTGTCTCCGGTCGCAGCGATCCGATGCGGAGCAGGATGTGCCGGGCGCCCGCCCGCACATAGTCGGCGACGCGCTGCGCGCAGTGCTCGCTGGGCCCCCAGGCGTAGGCGCGCATGGCCGACATCTGCTCCAGGGCGCGCCCGTAGCAGTGTTCGAGGTAGTCGTCCAGCTCGACCCTGGCCCCCCGCTCGTCCGGGCCGACCGTGACCGTGAGGTACAGGGCCGGGGTCACCGCGCCGGCCCGGCGCCCGGCGCGCCGGCAGAGGTCCTCCAGACGGCGCCGGGCACCGGCGTAGGACTCGGCCGAGGTACGGGACGACAGCCAGCCGTCGTAGAGGCGGGCGGCCCGTTCGAGCGCGCGGGCGCTGTCGGCGCCGGCGGCGAGCCACAGCGGCGGTCCGTCCAGCGCGGCCGGGCAGATCATCCGATCCAGGCCCTCCGCCTGCCAGTGCCGGCCCGTGAAGTGGTTGGGCGCGCCGGGCCGGGTGCTGCTCCAGGCCGTCCGCCACAGCGCGGTGACCTCGTCGAGGGTGCCGGCCCGGGCAGCGGCCGAGGCACCCACGGCGGCCAGTTCCTCGTCGGTCTCCGGGACCGGGAAGCCGGATCCCACGCCGAGGACGAGCCGGCCGGAGCTGACCTGGTCCAGGCTGCTGACCATGCTCGCGGCCACGAGCGGGTGGCGCAGCGCAGGCGTCATCGCCGCGGTGCCCAGCAGCACCCGGCGGGTCACCGCGCCCACGGCGGACAGCACCACCAGGGGGTCGAGCCGCGGGCGCGCGGTGAGCGAGTCGCCCGTCCACAGGGAGTCGAAGCCGAGTTGTTCGGCGCGGCGCGCGAAGTCCAGCAGGGAGGAGGCGTCGTGCTCGCCGAGGATCGCCTGCTCCCGGGTCGGCAACAGGACCCCCACCCGGAGCGGCTGACGGACGGCCCCCATCACACACCTCTTTCACTGGTCGCGGTCGGCGGTACCCGCGATCCAAGCAACCGCACCTGACAGGTTCCTGATCGACCGATGAAAGCGGGCCCGAGAATTGGAAAACCGTTAATACGGTGCCTTAACCAGCCGTGGCTGAGCTCGATATTCGGCACCGTACGATGGCGAACCGGCGACGATGATGTCCGACATGCGGTGGTCCGTCCCGACATCACCGATAGAAATCAGCATTGTTTCAATGGACACGCACTGGCCTGGAAGCGACGGCCGACTCTCCTCGATACTTGCGGTTGCGAAGGTTACTGGAGTCAATTAAAGGAACCGCGTACGGCACGGCAGGAGGAAAAAGTGATCACCTATTCTCAGTTCGAGGACACCTATCCGAACAACGGCCGCAGACTGCCTTCCGAGCCAGCGGTCCGCGAGGTTTCCCCCGCGCGTCCGGTCTGCGCGTTCCTCGGCCCCCTTGAGGTGCGCACCGGCGGCCGTACGCACACCGTCGGCGGCAACCGGCAGCGCACCCTGCTGGCGGCGCTGCTGGTGAGCCCCGGCCGGCCGCTGGCCGCCGAGCAGCTGTACACCGAGCTGTGGGGGGAGAACCCCCCGCCCACCTTCGAGAACTCGCTCCAGGCCCACGTGTACCGGTTACGCCGGACCCTCCAGCAACTGGCCGGACCGGACGGCCGGGCGCCCGAGCTGCTCACCCGCTCGTCGGGGTACGTACTGGAGCTGGGCGACGAGGAGACCGACGCGGCGGCCTTCCGGCGGCTGGCCGGCCAGGCCCGCTCCTGCGCCCGGCACGCCCCCGACCAGGCACTTCGCCTGCTCGACGAGGCGCTGGGCCTGTGGCGCGGGGCGCCCTTCCAGGACGTCGCCCAGGGGCCCATGTCGCAGAGCGTGGCGCTGGCCCTGGAGGAGGAGCAGCTGTGCGCGGTCGAGGACAAGCTGTGGCTGGAGATACAGCTGGCGGACCCGGTGCACAGCATCAGTGAGCTGAAGCGCATGCGCACCATCCACCCCTGGCGGGAGCGGCTGACCGAGATGCTCATGCTGGCCCTGTACCGGACCGGGCGGCAGGCCGAGGCGGTGGAGACGTACAACAGCACGCGGCACCGGCTGGCGAGCGAGCTGGGCATGGAGCCCTCGCTCAAGCTGCGCCAGCGGCTCCAGCAGATCCTCAACCAGGCGCCCTCGCTGGACGCCGCCGTGCCCGCCTAGGGGCGCCGCGGCCGGCAGCGGCCGGCCATCGACGAGGCTGCGGCAGTACGCCCGGAAACCCCCGGGGGCGTACCGCCGCAGCCTCGTTCCTCGTTCCCCCTCCGGGCCCCTTCGGAAGGGGTCCGCGGCGCGTCAGCTCCGTGTCAGCGCATTGCGCGAGACTATTCCTCGCGCATACCCCGCACAAAATGTCGACGCGAGCACCAAGAGAGCGCTGTCAAAGCGTTATCGGATGCTTTTCTCTTCCGCGTCGGCGAGGGTTTACTTGCCACATCCTTTTCTATTGCAATTCTAGTGAGCAAATCTCGGTCTTTGGCTCATCAGTCGTTCTTCAGTCGTCGATCAGCAGTCCTGTCCAGGGTGGACCGCGAAGAGGCACTAGGAAGGGGATGACTATGGACGAGGACTTCGAGATCGTCATCATCGGCGCCGGGATGTCGGGCCTCGGCATGGCCGCCCGTCTCAAGGAGGCCGGCCGGCACACGTTCACGGTGCTGGAGAAGGCCGCCTCCATCGGCGGGACCTGGCGCGACAACACGTACCCCGGCGCGGCCTGCGACGTGCAGTCCCACCTGTACTGGTACTCCTTCGGCGAGCAGCCCGACTGGAGCCGTACGTACGCCGGGCAGCCGGAGATCCTGCACAACCTTCAACGGTTCGCCGAGAGCCAGGGTCTGACGGAGCACATCCGCTGCGGCACCGAGGTCACCCAGGCCACCTGGTCGGACGAGGACGGCCGCTGGCACCTGCGCACCGCGCGCGGCGAGCGGCTGCGGGCCCGGGCGCTGATCACCGCGTGGGGGCAGCTCAACCTGCCGGCCTGGGCGAACATCGAGGGCGCGGAGCGCTTCACCGGGCTCCAGGCGCACACGGCGCGCTGGCCCGAGGACCTGGATCTGACGGGCAAGCGGGTCGCCTGCATCGGCAGCGCGGCCAGCGCCGTCCAGCTGGTGCCCGCCATCGCGCGGGACACCGGGCGGCTGACGGTGTTCCAGCGGTCCCCCAACTACCTGCTGCCGCGCCAGGACCAGGCGCTGAGCGACGACGAGCGCGCCGCGCTGCTCGCCGAGCCGCACCGCTACGACGAGCTGCGCGAGGGCCTCTACCGCGAGCGCGACGGCTGGGCCGTCGGCCTGCGCGACGACGGCAACCCGGTGCGGGACGAGTTCCTGCGGGTGGCCAAGGACCACCTGGCCGCACAGGTGGCCGACGCGGGGCTGCGCGAGCGGCTCACCCCCGACTACGCGTTCGGCTGCAAGCGGGTGCTGATCAGCGACGACTACTATCCGGCGGTCTCCCGCGACAATGTCGAGCTGGTCTCCGAGCCCATCACCAGGATCGAGCCGGAGGGCGTCAGGACCGCGGACGGGCGGCTGCACGAGGTCGACGTGATCGTGCACGCCACCGGCTTCCAGCCGCTCGACCGCACCGGCGGGGCGGAGGTCGTCGGACGGGACCTGCTGACGCTGCGCGAGGCGTGGAAGGACGGCCCCGAGGCGTATCTCGGCGTGTCCGTCAGCGGCTTCCCCAACATGTTCATGCTCTACGGCCCGAACACCAACCTGGGCCACCACTCGATCCTGTTCATGGTGGAGTGCCAGATCGACTACGTCCTCAAGGCGCTCGGCTCCCTCGACGGCGACCGGAACCGCACCCTGGACGTCGCCCCCGAGGTGCAGCGCCGGTACAACGAGGAGCTCCAGCGGGACCTGTCGGGTACGGCCTTCGCCGCCGGCTGCGCGAGCTGGTACAAGACGGGCGACGGACGCGTGGTCAACAACTGGCCCGCCAGCATCGAGGCGTACAAGGAGCGCACCGCCGTCTTCGAGCCGGGGGACTACATCGGCTAGGCGGTCCTCGCCCCGCTCCCGGCCGGGGCTCCGGGCGGCATCGCGGCCGCGTCGCGTCCGGTGCTCCCGGACGGCGGCGACGCCCCGGTGCCGTCCGGGTGTGCACGGTCGCCGCGCCCCGGCCGTCATCGCCCGCGCGGCCGGGTTCTCCGCGTCGGGCGACGCCCCCTTGTTCCGATCCCGGGAAGGAAAGAGACCATGGCCTACGACATCGACCCGGAGCTCGCGGCCGCGCTGGCCGCGCTGCCCAAGGCCCCGAACGGCGCCCTGCTGGACCTTTCCGACATCCCCGCGTGCCGCGAGCGGGTGGCGGCGGCCGAGGCGTGGCTGCCCGCGCCCGACCCGGACCCGCGCGTCAAGGCCGAGACCCTGAGCCTCCCGCGCCCGGACGGGACCCGGCTCGACGTGCTGATGTTCCACCCCGGCGACACCGGCCGCGTGCGCCCGGCCCTGCTCTACTTCCACGCCGGCGGCCAGGTCCTCGGCAGCGCCCACGACCGCACGGCCCGCGCGTACGCCGCGGACCTGGCACTGCGGCTCGATGTCGTACTGGCCGCGGTCGACTACCGGTTGGCGCCGGAGACCCCGGCACCGGGCGCGGCCGAGGACGGCCATCTGGCCTACACGTACCTCACCGCGCACGCCGCCGCGCACGGGATCGACCCGGACCGCGTCGGGCTCGCGGGCGCGAGCGGCGGCGGGGCGGTCGCCACGGTCGCCGCGCTGATGATCCGCGACCGCGGTGAGCGGCGTCCGCGGCTGCTGTCGCTGCACTACCCGATGCTCGACGACCGCAACGAGACCCGCTCCAGCCGGGAGATCACCGGACTCGGCGTCTGGGACCGGCGGGAGAACCTGTACGCCTGGGCCGCGGTGCTGGGCGACCGCGTGGGGGCGCCGGACGTGCACCCGTACTGCGCGCCCGGCCGCGCCACCGACCTCGCCGGTCTGCCGGACACCTTCGTCGCCGTGGGCCAGTTCGACGTCTTCCGCGACGAGGACCTCGACTTCGCGCGGCGGTTG
Source organism: Streptomyces sp. SUK 48 (assembly GCF_009650765.1). Classification (NCBI taxonomy): domain Bacteria; kingdom Bacillati; phylum Actinomycetota; class Actinomycetes; order Kitasatosporales; family Streptomycetaceae; genus Streptomyces; species Streptomyces sp. SUK 48. The sequence goes on from NZ_CP045740.1 coordinate 497,992, forward strand.
ATCGACGCCGGTGTCCCGGTCGACCTGCACGTCTACGCGCACGCCTTCCACTCGTGGGACGTGTTCGCGCCGCGGTCGGCCCTCTCCAGGACCCTCGAACAGACCTGGCACGACTATCTGCGCCGCCACCTGCACGGCTGACCCCCACCGGACGACACCGAGCGGACGCCCCTCCCCCGGGGCGTCCGCTCGGTGTCGTCCACACCCGCACCGCACCGCCGGCGACCTCCACGAACTGCCCGGCACCCGGGTGGTGTGAGCGGCGGGTTCACCGGTCCGGGGCCCTCGTGTACGACGCCGGCCCGCCCCCTCGGTGAGGGGACGGGCCGGCGTCGTACGGGACGTACGGTCAGCTCTTCGCGGCGGCGAGTTCGTCGCGTACCGCCCGGCGCAGGACCTTGCCGCTGGGGTTGCGGGGCAGGGCGTCGGCGAAGTCGTACGACGTGGGCATCTTGAAGTCCGCCAGCCGGCCGCGCAGGAAGAGGTGCAGGTCCCTGGCCCCCGCCTCCTGGCCGGGCTCCAGGACCACCCGGGCGTGCACGGACTCGCCCCAGCGCTCGTGCGGCAGGCCCACCACGGCGGCGCCGGACACGGCGGGGTGCCGGGCGAGGGCGTCCTCGATCTCCTTCGGGTAGACGTTCTCGCCCGCCACGATGATCATGTCGTTGACGCGGTCGCGGACGTAGAGGTAGCCGTCCTCGTCCAGGTAGCCTGCGTCCCCCATGTGCACCCAGCCCTCCACCACGGTGCGCTCGGTGGCCTCGGGCAGCCGCCAGTAGCCGAGCATCCGGGCGGGGGTGCGCACACAGACCTCGCCGACCTCACCGGTGGGCAGCACCCGGCCCTCGGGGTCCTCGATGCGCACCTCGATCCCCGGGTAGGGGCGGCCCGCCGCGCGCAGCCGGGGGCTGCCGGGTACATGGTCGGCGGGCGGCAGGCAGACCGCGAAGTTGCCGGTCTCGCTGCTGCCGTAGATCTGGAGGAAGTCGCAGTCCATGAGGTCGATCGCCCGGCTCAGCAGGTCCTCGCCGATCGGCGAGCCGCCGTAGACGACCTTGCGCAGCGAGCCGAGGGCGCCCCGGGCGGCGGCCGGTTCGAGGAGCATCAGCTCCAGCATGGCGGGCGCCACGATGCCGGTGGTGACCTTCTCCTCCTCGATCACCCGCACCGCGTCGGAGCTGATGAAGGCGGGCAGCGACACCACGGTGACACCGGCGTTGAACGCCTGCATCGCGTAGGAGAGGCCGCCGATGTGGAAGCCGGGCAGGCCGATCAGGCTGCGGTCGCCGGGCTTCCAGTCGAGCCAGTCAAGGCCGTTGTCGTCCATCGCCTCGGCGACGTTGAAGAAGCTGCGGTGCGGCAGGACGACGCCCTTGGGCAGCCCGCTGGTGCCGCTGGTGTAGATCTGCACGACGGGGCTCTCCGCGTCGTTTGGCACCTCCCGGCCGCCGGACGCCTGCGGGCCGGTGCCCGCGGCCACCGCGTCCTTGCGGGCGGCCAGCGACCCGGCGCCGGGCGTGTCGGCGTCCAGGCAGATCAGGGTCCGCAGCGTGGGCAGCCCCGCGCGCACCTCGGCGGCCACCGGCAGGTGCTCCTGGTCCACCAGCAGCACCTGGGTGGTGGAGTCCCGCAGGATGTGGTCCACCTCCTGCGAGGTCAGCCGCCAGTTGACGGGGACCAGGACCGCGCCGGTGCGGGCACAGGCGAAGGCCAGCTCCCAGTACTCGACGGCCTCTTTGCCGAGGTAGCCCACCCGGGCGCCGGGTACGACACCGGCCGCGCGCAGCACCTCGGCGGTCCGCGCGCTCTCCCGGTCCAGTTCCCGGTAGGTGAGCGACCGTCCGGCGCAGACGACGGCCGGCTGCTCGGGCCGGAGCGCGGCCTGGCGGGAGATCACGTCCCCCAGGGTCCGCGATCGCGTGGCTGTGGTCATCGGTGTGCTCCCGTTCCCGCCTCGTGCGCCGGCGCCTCGGCACCGGACAGCAGTTCTTCGATGTATGCGCCGAGCAGGTCCACGCTGGGCCGGTCGAAGGTGACCGACGCGGGCAGCGTGATCCTGAAGGCCGCCTCCAGCGCGTTGCGGATCTCGACCGCGTTGAGCGAGTCCATGCCCAGGGCGGCCAGTTCGGCGTCGGGCTCGATGTCGTCGGCCGACTCGAAGCGCAGGACGTCCGCGAGCCGGGTCCGCACGATGGCGTTGATCCCGGCCGAACGGGCGGCTCCCGGGGTGTCGGTCAGGGCGTCGAGGCCGGTCGGCGCCCCGTCCGCGGCGGTCCCCGAGACCAGTTCGGCGAAGAGCGCGCTGGGCGCCCTGCGGGCCACGAAGCGGTTCCAGTCGCAGCGGCCCATCAGGACCTGGGCGCGTCCGGCGTCCAGCAGCGCGGGCAGCGCGTCGGTGGCCTCGTCCTCCTCCAGGAGCGTGATGCCCTGCCCCTCCCAGCTGCGCACCAGCGAGGAGCTGAGCCGCCGACCGGGCTCCCGGGGCGCCCACGGGCCCCAGTTGACGGCGGTGGCGGGCAGGCCGGCACCGGCGCGCTGGGCCATCAGATGGTCGAGGAAGGCGGCGCCCGCACCGGCTCCGGTCTGGGTGGCGGCGCCGAACAGGGCGCCGGCCGTGGAGCAGCCGAGGAAGAAGTCCAGCTCGGGCAGGTCGGCGGTGGCCTCGTGCAGCAGCCAGGCGCCGTAGACCTTGGACTGGAACACGGCGTCCAGGCTCTCCCAGGTCTGCTGGGCGAGCGGCAGGTCCCGCGCGGCCTCCTGGGCAGCATGCACGACACCGCCCACCGGGGGTGCGGTGGCGGCGAGTTCGGCCAGGACGCGGGTCACGTCCGGGGCGGAGCCGAGGTCGCAGGCGTGGACCTGGACCGTGACGCCGTCGCCGAGGGCCGGGGCGGGGCCGCCGGTGCGGCTCAGCAGGGCCAGATGGCGGGCGCCGAGGGCGACGAGGCGGCGGGCGACGGCCCGTCCGACCATGCCCGTCGCGCCGGCCACCACATAGGTGCGGTCGGGGCGGACGGTGAGCGGGCGGGAGTCCGCGGGCACGGGGTCGGCCGTGCGCAGGCGTCGTACCCAGCGCCCGCCGTCGCGGTGGACGATCTCCAGTTCGCTCTCCCCCGCCGCCAGGCACTCCCCCACCAGCCCCGCGACGCCGTCGGCGGCGGGCGCCAGGTCCAGCAGGGTCACCCGGTAGCCGGGGAACTCGGCGCCGAGGGCACGCCCGAAGCCCCACAGGGTGGCGGCGGCCGCCGGTTCGGCGTCCTTGTCGCCGGGCAGGTGCTGCGCGCCCTCGGTGACCAGCCACAGCCGCTGGCCCCGGCCGAAGCCCGAGCGGCCCAGCGTGTCCAACACGGCCAGCAGCTCACGGTAGTTGGCCTCGGACTCGGCGCGCAGCCGCGCCGCTCCCGTCTCCTCGCCGGTGTGCGCGCGCCACAGCCAGCACACATCGGTGGGCGGCTCGCCCTCCAGCGCCCCGGCGAGGGCCGTGGGGTCGGGTACGACGTCGAGGGCGACGCCCTGCGCCGCGGCGGTCTCGGCGAGGGCCCGCGGCAGCCGGTCCGTGTCCCCGGTGACGAGGACGCGCCGGCCTTCGCGGCGGGTGTCCGGCAGGGGCTGGGCGAGCCAGTGCTGCTCGTAGAACAGGCCGCCGTTCGCGCCCGGTTGGTCCTCGCCGGTCCGTTCCGCCTGCCAGGCGGCCTCGGCGGCGCGGCGCTGCGCGGTGGGCAGCCAGTACCGCTTGCCGTCGAAGGGGTAGGACGGCACCGGGATACGGCGCTTCGGGGCGCCCTCGTGGTAGCCGGCCCAGGAGACGGGCACGCCCGCCTCGTACGCCTTGGCGAGGGAGCGGCGGACCATGTCGCCGTCGCGGTCGTCGCGGAAGGTGCTGCTCAGCCAGACGTGGTCACCGTCGCCAGCCGAGGTGCGGGCCAGCGCGGTGAGCGCGCCGGAGGGGCCGAGTTCGACGAAGACGTGCCGTCCGCGCTGGTCCACCGCCTGGACACCGGCCTCGAACTGCACCGGTTCGAGCAGGTGCCTGATCCAGTACTCGGGGTCCGCCATCTGCCGGCCGCGGGCCACGCGTCCGGTCACATTGGAGACCAGGGCCATGCCCGGGGTGCGGAACTCGACACCGGCGAGGACCTCGCGGAAGGCGTCGGTGATCTCGGCCATCAGCGGCGAGTGGTAGGGCACGGCGCCCTTCAACGGGGTGAATTTCACGCCGCGTTCGGTCAGCTTCCGGCCCGCGTCGGCGAGCGCGTCGTGACCGCCGGTGAGCAGGCACTGGCCGGGGCCGTTGACGGCGCCGATCGTCAGGTCCGGGTAGTCCTCGACCAGCGGGGCGATCTCGGCGGCGGGCGCGCCGACCGCGGCCATCCCGCCCTTGCTGCGCAGCGCCTCGCTCAGCCGGCCGCGGGCGGCCACCAGGCGGGCGCCGTCCTCCAGCGAGAAGAGCCCGGCCACCGCGGCGGCGGCGAACTCGCCCAGGCTGTGGCCCATCAGTACCGAGGGACGCACGCCCCAGGACAGCCAGAGCCGGGCCATCGCGTATTCGAGGCTGAACAACGCGGGCTGGAGGTAACGGGGTTCGTGGATGCGCTCGGGTGCCTCGCACTCGCCGCGGATCAGCGCGCCGAGCGGGACGCCGAGCAGCGGGGTGAGGATGGCGTCGCACGCGTCCAGCGCGGCGCGGAAGGCCGGGTACTGCCGGTAGAGCGCCGCGCCCATGCCGGGGTACTGGGTGCCGGTGCCGGAGAACAGGAACGCCACCTTCGGGACGCCGGCCGAGCCGCCGCGGGCGCTGCCCGCCGCCAGGGACTCGGCCCGCTTGCCGAGGGCCCGTACGGCGTCGTCCCGGTCGCCCACCACCTCGGCGATCCGGTAACGGAAGTGCGCGCGCCCGGTGTTGGAGGTGCGGCACAGGTCCGCGAGCGGGGTGCCGGGGTGGCGGTCCAGGTGGTCGAGGTAGCGCTCGGCGAGCCGGCGCAGCGAGGCGCGGCTCTTGGCGGACAGCGTGAGCACGGCGCTCGGGCGCGCTTCGGCCGCCGTCTCCTCGGCGGGTACGGCCGGGGCCTCCTCCAGGACGACGGAGGCGATGGTGCCGGTCACGCCGAACCCGTTGACCATCGCGCGCCCGGGGCCGGTGCCGGGCCAGGCGCGGCACTCGGTCGGCACGGTGACGGGGGCCTCGTCCCAGGCGATGCGCCGGGAGGGGGTGACGAGGTTGAGGTGCGGGAAGACCGTCCGCTCCCGCAGCTGGAGCACCGCCTTGATGAGCGAGCCGGCCCCGGCCGCGCCCTCCATGTGCCCGATGTTGGTCTTCAACGAGCCCACCACCATGGGCCGTTCCTTGCTGTGCGACTCGGCGAACACATCGCTGATCGCGTCCATCTCGGTGGGGTCGCCGAGCGCGGTGCCCGTGCCGTGGGCCTCGACGTAGTGGATGTCGCCGGGGGTGAGCCGGCAACGGGCCAGGGCGGAGCGCATGACCTGTTCCTGGGCGGCGCCGTTGGGGGCCACCAGGCCCGCGCTCTCGCCGTCCTGGCCGACCGCGGAGCCTCGGATCACGGCGTGCACGGTGTCGCCGTCCCGCACCGCGTCGGACAGCCGCTTGAGGACCAGCACCCCGCAGCCCTCGGCACGGGCGTAGCCGTCGGCCCGCTCGTCGAAGGTCTTGCACTGCCCGTCGGCGGAGAGCACCCCGCCCAGCTTGAGGATGGTGTGGTTCTGCGCGTTGTGGATGACGTTGACCCCGCCGCTCAGCGCGATCCCGCACTCGCCGCCGCGCAGCGCCTGCACGGCGAGGTGGGTGGCGGTCAGCGACGAGGAGCAGGTGGTGTCGACGGTCATGCACGGGCCGCGCAGCCCGAGGAAGAACGACATCCGGCCCGAGACGGCGCTGTGGGTCAGTCCGGGCGCGAGGTAGCCGTCGAGGTCGGCGGGGGCGAGGTCGGTGGACTCGAAGATGTAGTCGAGGGTGGTGACGCCCATGAACACGCCGGTGTCGCCGTGCCGCAGCGAGGTGGGGTCGATGCCCGCGTGCTCCAGCGCCTCCCAGGCGGTCTGGAGGGCCAGCCGCTGCTGGGGGTCGATGTAGGGGGCTTCCTTGGGGGAGATCGAGAAGAAGGCGGCGTCGAAGCGGTCGACGTCGCGGACGTAGCCGCCGGGCGGCAGGTCGCCGTCCGTCCCGTCGGCTCCCTCGCCGTCGCCGGGGGCCATCTGACGGCGCTCGTCGGCCGGCAGCGGCCCGATGCCCGAACGGCCCTCGCGCAGGAACTCGGCGAATGTGTCGACGTCGTTGTTCCCGCCCGGAATACGCAGCCCCATCCCCACGATGGCGATGGGTTCGTATTTCTCTCGTTCCAGGGCGGCGAGCGCGTCCGCGTGGGCGGCGAGCGCTTCGTCCTTGCGTTGCAGCTCGGCGAGTACGGCGGCCAGTTCGGCCGCCGTAGGATTCGATGTGTCCGACATTTATTCCCTCCGGTCAGGAAAAAGATCACGCACAAAGATGGTCGATCAACTGACCGGCGGTCGGATGGCCGAAAAGGGTGGCCGTCGAAATCTCTCGCCCCAGCTTCCGCTCCAGGGAAAGCTTCACCTCGCTCAGCCGCAGCGAGGTGATCCCCAGGTCGAAGAAGCCCACGTCCAGGGCGAACTCCTCGCGGTCGGTCATGAAAAGGGCACTCCTGAACTCCGCCACCACCAGGTCCTCGATGACTTCCCGGCGCTCGTGCTCGGGCAGGTGGTCGAGCTCCTCCACGGCGGGAAAATCATGCGACATCCACGTCACCGCCTCTCTACGAATCGACTGCTTCAGAACAACCGAACCAGCCCTTCCTGATAGTGAACTGATAGCCGGCTGATGACGGTTCTACTTTCATCAACAGCGTCCCGCATCCCCTCCGAAAATGACACTCGACCGGTTTACTGCCACCTCATCGGTGCTATGTTTCCGGGCATGAAAGAAAACGAATTCGATCTGATCGGTGAATTAGACAGGACCCTGAAGACGCTCGGCCTGTCGCGCGACGGCGCGGTCAGCGAACTCGTCGTGCGCGGACAGGATCCGCTGGTGCCGTCGACCGTCCGGCTGGGCTCGGCCATGGGCATAGCCCTGCTGTCCTCCGCCGTGGGCGCGGCCCAGATCTGGCACAGCGCCACGGGCCGCCCGCAGCGCCTCGGCCTCGACCTCGGGCAGGCGGTGCACCAGCTCACGCCCTACCTCGGCGGCGGCAACACGCTGAACGGCTACGGCTCCAACATGGGCAGCGTGCTCGGGCTCGGCGGCGGGCTCGCCCCCGCGCTGTGGGATCTGTACCGCACCGCGGACGACCGCTGGGCCATCCCGATCGCCTGCTATCCGAGCACCCGCGACGCCTTCCTCGACCTGCTCGGCACGGCGCACACCCGCGAGGCCATCGGCGCCGCCGTCGCGCGGCGGATCTCCTGGGAGCTGGAGGAGGAGGCGGCCGTCCGGGGGGTCCCGCTCGCGATCGTCCGCAGCCGGGAGGAGTTCCTCGCGCACCCGCAGGGCCGGGCCGTCATGGACGAACCCCTCGTGTCCGTGGAGCGGGTGGACGACGGCGCCCCGCCGCGCCCGCTGCCGGCCGGCGCCCAGCCGCTGTCCGGGCTGCGCTCCCTCCAGTTCACCCATGTCTTCGCGGGCACCGCGGCCGGCCGGGTCCTCGCCGAGCAGGGCGCCGACGTGCTGCACGTGTGCGAGCCGAACGCCTTCGACCACGATCTGTGCTGGAACGAGACCGGTGTCGGTCTGCGCTCGGCCCGGCTCGCCCTGGACTCCGGCGGCGAGGGCCGGCGCGCCTTCGAGGAACTGCTGCGCACCGCCGACGTGTTCGTGCACAACCACCGGCCCGGGAAGATGTCCCGGCTCGGGCTCGGCCCCGAGGAGTGCGCCGAGATCTCCCCCGGCGTCATCCATGTCTCCGTGCGCGCCTACGGCCACAGCGGCCCCTGGCAGGACCGGGGCGGCTTCGACCAGCACGCCCAGGCCCTGACCGGCGTCAACTGGAGCGAACGGCGGAACGGGCAGCCGCAGTTGCCACCCGGCCGGATGCTCAACGACTACCTGGCCGCCTACCTCGTCGCCGCCGGCGTCATGAGCGCGGTCCTGCGCCGCGCCCACGAGGGCGGCAGCTACCGGGTCCGGGTCTCCCTCGCCGGTGTCTCCAACTGGGCCTATCAGCTCGGCACGTTCACGCCCGAGCAGGTCGAACGGCTGCTTCCCGCGACGCCGTTGGTCCAGCCCGAGCGCCTCGTCCGGCAGACCCCGCTCGGCGAACTCTCGCTCGTGGCACCGCCGGTGACCCTGAGCGAGACCCCGCCGGCCTGGCGCGGCCCGCTGCTGGTCCCCCGCGGCTCGTCAGGACCCCGCTGGCTGGACGACCAGGACTCCTGACCCGCCCCTCGCCCTGCCCCTCGTGCCGACCTGCCCCCAGCCGACCTGTCCCAAGGAGAGACCCATGTCCCGCATCCCCTGCCTCGACACCGAGGCGCTGCCCGAATCCCTGCGCTCGCTGAGCCAGGGCCGCATCATCAACGTGTACCGGATGCTCGGCCACGCGCCCCGGTCGGTCACGCAGATCGCCCGGCTGGGCGCCTCGCTCTTCGCCGACGCCAGCCTCGGCGCGGTCGACCGCGAGCTGCTCATCCTCACCTACGGCACCGTGTTCGAGGCCGAGTACGAGTGGGCGCAGCACGTGCCCATCTCCCGGGCCGCGGGGGTCACGGACGAGCAGCGCGCGGCCCTGCGCGCCCAGCGGTACGACGCAGAGGTCTTCACCCCGGCCCAGCAGGCGCTCGTCGCCTTCGCCGCCGCCGCGGCCGCCTCGCCCCTCGTGGACGACGCCCGTTACGCGGCCGTCAGCGCCCACTACACCGAGGAACAGATCGTAGAGACCCTCGTCCTCGCGGGCTTCTACTTCCTGCTGGCCCGCGTCTGCACCGTCCTGGACGTCGAGATCGACGCGGCGGAGAGCGACGAGCTGGTACGGATGGCGCAGAGCATGCATGCCAACTGACCCCCCGGCGGCGACCGGCCCGGACGCCGGACCCGTCGCCGACCGACAGGGCCGACGGCGGGTCCGGGCACCCGAAGGGCCGGGCAGGCGGACCGGGCAGTGAGGCGGGCGGCCGGGCGAGCCCGTCGCCCACTTCGCCGGCCGCCGCCCGCCCCCGTCGTCATCTCGCTCGGCCCGCCTACGCCTCCGCCGCCGCCGGGTCCGTCACGGTGATCGCGCCCACCGGGCACGCCCGGGCCGCCTCGCGGACGTTCGGGTCGCCCGCGCCGTCCTCCCGGCCGGGGATCAGCATGCTGAACCCGTCGTCGTCCTGGGTGAACACACCCGGCGCGGTCAGCGCGCACTGGCCCGCGCCGATACAGACGTTCTTGTCGATCTCGATGTGCATGAGCTGAGCCTCTTACCAGGTCACGGGGAGTTCCAGCATCCCCTGGATCGTGTCGCCGGGTTTGAAGGGGATCTCCTCGGCGGGCGCGGCCAGCCGCAGTCCCGGCAGCCGGGCGAGCAGGGTGCCGAGGGCGATCTCCAGCTCCGCGCGGGCCAGGTTCTGGCCCAGGCACTGGTGGATGCCGAAGCCGAACGACACGTGGTGCCGGGTGGGTCGGTGGAGGTCCAGGGCGTCGGGGTCGTCGTACTGGCCCGGGTCCCGGTTGATCACCGACGTGGAGAAGAAGACCCCCTCACCGGCCCGGATGGTGGTGCCGTCGATCTCGATGTCCTCCAGCGCCACCCGCGCCAGCGCGTCGACGATGGACAGCACCCGCATCAGCTCCTCGACGGCCGCGGGCAGCAGCGCCGGATCCGCGCGCAGCTCGGCCAGCCGGCCGGGGTTCTGGAGCAGGGTGAAGGTGCCGAGGGAGATCATGTTGGCGGTGGTCTCATGGCCCGCGACCAGCAGGATCACCGCGAGCGAGACGACGTCGGCGCGCTCCAGCGCGCCCTGGCCCAGCTGCTGGTGGACGAGATCGTCGAGGACGCCGTCGCCGGGCTCGGACTGCCGGGCCTTGGCGTCGACGAGGCCGCCGAGATACTCCTCCAGACGGTCGCGGGCGCCCTGGCTGTCCTCGGCGGTCGGCCCGCGCAGCAGCCGCCGGGACTGCTCCTCGAAGAACTCGTGGTCGGCGTAGGGCACGCCGAGCACATCGCAGATCACCATCGACGGCACGGGCAGCGCGAAGGCGGAGACCAGATCGGCGGGCGGGCCCTGCTCGATCATCGTGTCCAGCAGGTCGTCCACGATCCGCTGGATGGCGGGCCGCAGCCCGCCGGCGCGTTTGAGAGTGAACGACGGGATCATCATCCGCCGCTGCCGCTGGTGCTCGGGGTCGTCCTGGCCGAGCAGCGCCACCCGGCGGTCGCGGACGCCCTCGAAGCGGGGGGAGATCGACGGGAACTCGCCGCGGCGGCGGTCGCTGGACAGCCGGGGGTCGGCGAGCAGTGCGCGGGCGGTGGCGTGTCCGGTGACCATCCAGACCTCACGGCCGTCGTACAGGGTGACGCGCGCCAGGGGCCGGTCCTCGCGCAGCGGGGCGTAGCCGGTCGGCGGGTGGTAGGGACAGGTGCGGTCCTGGGGGAAGGCGACGGGGTCGGCCGGGGTCGCCGGGCCGGTGATGTCCGTCAGTTCCGTCATGGAAAGACCTCGCAGACGAAGAAGTGCGTCGTGCCGATCTTCATTAGATGCCTCAGGCACCTATGGGTCGATGACAAGTTCAGCCACTTCAAGGATCCTCCCGATCCGTCCGGATCGCGAAGGTAGGAGGGTCGAGTTCCGGCCAGACGGCGCATCCGCTGTTCACGGCGCCCCGGCGCCCCCCTCGCGCGGGGCGAAGGCGCGGGCCACGGCGAGGCTGTCCTCGTACACGTGGTGGCGTACGACGACGCCGTCGCGGACCGTGAGGTGCAGGGCGATCCGGGCGGTGTAGGCGCGGCCGGTCGGTGCGGCGGTCTGCCGTACGACGCCGAGGACGACCGCGTCCTCGCCGTCGGCCAGCACGCGCTCGACCCTGGTGTCCGCCTCGGCGGGCACATGGTGGGCGGCCAGCTCCCGGAAGTGGGCGGCCACGTCCGCCCGGGTGGCGCGGTGCCGGATCCACGGGGTGTCCGGGCGGCCATGCTCCTCCTCGGGCCAGTCGAGCCGCCAGTCGCATTCCTCGGCGTACAGCCCGGCGATCCGGTCGGGGTCGCCCGCGCCGATCCTGGCCAGGAGTTCCCGGACCGCGGCGCGGGTCTCGGGGGTGGGGTCGTACGGCATGAGGTCGCTCCCGGGGGTCGGTGCCGGTTTCGGACGGTGACCACTGTGCCGGGTGTGGTGGGGGTGACGCGATGACCGAGGAGGTAATGATCACGGCGGCGCGGGGAAGCACGGTACGGATACGGTACGGATGAATCATGCGGCCGCCGGTGTTGTGACCGGTGCCATGCATGCGTGAGAGCGACGAAGGGGAACGGATCCATGCCTCTCGAGGGTGAGTACGAGCCGAGCCCGGATCAGTGGGTGCGCGACCAGGTGGAGTTGTACGAGAGCTCCGGCGGGACGAAGGGGAACACCCTGATGGACACCGGGATGCCGGTCATCGTCCTGACGACCCGGGGCGCGAAGAGCGGGAAGATCCGCAAGACCCCGCTCATGCGGGTGACGCACGAGGGCGCGTACGCGGTGGTGGCCTCGCAGGGCGGAGCGCCGAAGCACCCGGTGTGGTACTTCAACATCAAGGCCGATCCGCGCGTCGAGCTCCAGGACGGCCCGGTCAGGCAGGACATGCGGGCCCGCGAGGTCACCGGCGCCGAGAAGGCCGAGTGGTGGGGGCGGGCGGTCGACGCGTACCCGCCGTACGCGGAGTACCAGGAGAAGACCGACCGGGAGATCCCGGTGTTCGTCCTGGAGCCGGCCGAGGGCAGCTGACCGCCCGGCACGGGGGCGCCCGCCGGGGAAATCCTCACCCGGCGGGTGTGCGCCCTCTTTCGTACGGGCAGTCGTGCCGTCAGGCCCCGCCGCGTTCCCCCGTCGCGGCGGGGCTCTGCCGTGTCCCGCCGTCCGGTCCGTCGGTGACGTCGAGGAAGATCTGGTCGGCGGCCGGGAACGTCGCGGCCAGCGAGCGCTTGATGCGGTCGGCGACCTCCTCGACCCGTTCGCTGTCCAGGCCCGGCGCGAGGTCGATGCGCGCGGCCACCAGCGTGGAGTCGAGGCCCAGTTTCATGGTGAACAGCTCCTCCACGCTGTCGATCTCCGGCTGCGCCCGCAGCAGCGCGCGTATCCGGCCGCTGAGCTCCGGGTCGGCGGCCTGCCCGATGAGCTGGTCGCGGGCCTCGCGGCCCAGCCGGTAGGCGATGTAGACCAGCAGCACGCCGATGGCGAGCGAGGCGGACGCCTCCCAGGCGACCTGCCCGGTGGCCATGTGCAGGGCCATCCCGGCGATCGCCAGGGTCACGCCGAGCACCGCCGTGCCGTCCTCCGCGACCACCGTGCGCAGCGCCGGATCGCGCAGCGCCGCCCGCCCGCCGCGGTTGCGCACCTGGTGCAGGGCGCGCAGCAGCGAGCCGCCCTCGGCGAGCAGCGCCACGCCCAGCACGATCAGGCCCACCACATAGCCGCGGGTCGTCTCCATGGTGTCCTGGCGCAGCGCCTCGACGCCCTGGTAGAAGGAGAAGCAGCCGCCCATCACGAAGATCCCGACGGCGGCGAGCAGGGACCAGAAGAAGCGTTCCTTGCCGTAGCCGAAGGGGTGCCGGTCGTCGGCGGGGCGGCGGCTGCGGCGCAGGGCGGCCAGCAGGAACACCTCGTTGAGGGAGTCGGCGACCGAGTGCGCGGCCTCCGACAGCAGCGCGGGCGAGCCCGAGATCACCCCGCCGGCGGCCTTGGCGACCGCGATCAGCAGATTGGCTCCGAGGGCGACCAGGACGGTGACCCGGGTACGGCGGTCGCTCGCCCGGGCGCGCCGCTCACGGGCCCGGATCCGGTCACTGCCCCGGGTGTGCCCCTCGTCGCGGGCGGCCCCCGTCGGGACGGCCCCCTGTTCCTGTCGTTCCGGTGGTGTTCCGCTCACGGGGGCCGACTGCCCGGGGGCCGGGGAATCACACCGTGCGGGTGCCCGGAAACGGGGAAGTCGGTGCTCTGACGGAGAAGCCGGTGCTCCGGGGCCCCGGCGGCGGGGGCCTGGGGCCCGGCGGCGAGGAGGAGACATGGGCGGTGACGGCAACCGCGCCTACGGCCACACGAGCTTCAGCCGGTCGCGCAGCCATTTCCGGGACCGGATCACGGCGGACGGCCGGGACGGGTGGCCGGTGGCGGCGGGGCGCTACCGGCTCGTGGTGTCGCGCGCGTGCCCCTGGGCGAGCCGGGCGGTGATCTCCCGCCGGCTGCTGGGCCTGGAGGACGCGCTGTCGATGGCGGTCGCCGACCCGATCCAGGACGACCGCAGCTGGCGCTTCACCCTGGATCCGGACGGCCGGGACCCGGTGCTCGGCATCCGCTACCTCGGCGAGGCGTACGACCGCCGGGAGAGCGGCTACCCGGGCGGGGTGAGCGTGCCCGCCGTCGTGGACGTGGCGAGCGGGGAACTGGTCACCAACGACTACCAGCAGCTCACCCTGGACCTCGCCACCGAGTGGACGGCCCTGCACCGCGCGGGCGCCCCCGATCTGTATCCGGCGGCCCGCCGCGAGGAGATCGACGAGGTGATGGCCGGGGTGTACGAGGACGTGAACAACGGCGTGTACCGGGCCGGGTTCGCCACCCACCAGAAGGAGTACGAGGAGGCGTGCGCGGGCGTCTTCCGGCGGCTGGAAATGATCGCCGAACGGCTGGCCGGACAGCGGTATCTGGTCGGGGACACCCTCACGGAAGCGGACATCCGGCTGTTCACCACGCTGGTCCGGTTCGACCCCGTCTACCACGGCCACTTCAAGTGCAACCGCTGGAAGCTGGCGGAGGACCCGGTGCTGTGGGCGTACGCCCGGGACCTGTTCCAGACCCCGGGGTTCGGCGACACCGTCGACTTCGACCACATCAAGCGGCACTACTACCAGGTGCACAGCGGTATCAACCCGACCGGGATCGTGCCGCTCGGCCCCGATCTCGCGTCCTGGCTGAGCCCGCACCACCGCGAGGAGCTGGGCGGCCGACCGTTCGGCGACGGCACACCCCCGGGCCCGGTGCCCGAGGGCGAACGGGTGGCCGCCGCGGGCCGCCCCGTATGAGATCCATCTGACGAGGAAGGAGACACCCATGTCGAAGTCGAAGAAGACCAAGCTCCCCTTCGTCTACCAGCCGATCGGTTTCGTGCTCAGCTGGGCGAGCGGCGCCGTCGCGAGCCTCGCCTTCAAACAGGCGTGGAAGGCGATCCGGCACGAGGACGACGCGCCCAGCGCCCTGGACGAGGACCGCAGGATGCGCGACATCCTGCTGGCCGCGGCCATCCAGGGCGCGATCTTCGCGGTGGTGCGCAGCGCCGTGGACCGCACCGGCGCCAAGGCCATCGCCCGCTCCACGGGCGTGTGGCCGGTGGCCGAGGACGCCGAGGACAAGAAGAACGGCGCGGAGAGCCGGACGCGCGCGGAGCACAAGCGGGGCAAGGGCGGCAAGCGCGGACGGCGCTGAGGTGCCGCCCCGCCCCGCTCAGCCGTCGAGCAGCCACCGGCCGTCGCGCATGAGGTCACGTCCGGGCAGTTCGTTCGCCTCGCGCCATGCCTGGACGCGCTCGGGGACGACCCGGAAGTACAGATGGCGGGTGGCGAGCCGCCGGGGGTCGAAGCCGGTCTTGCCCGCGAAGACCTCCGCGTCCTCCTCGGGCAGGTCCTCCGGGCTCACCGACTGGACGCTGCCGTCCACCATGACGACGTCCCGGGTCGACCCGATGCCGAGCCGGACCCGGCCACTGTCGACCAGATTGCGGCCGGTCGGGCTGTCCGCCGGGGTGGCGAACAGCAGGAGGGCGCCGTCCCAGACGAAGGACAGCGGCACCAGGTAGGGCGCCCCGCCGTCGGGTCCGGCCGTGGCCACCCAGGCGTCCTCGTCGTGGTCCAGCCGGTGCAGGGTGTCCTTCTTGCGCTGCTCGGCGGTGCGGGCGGGCGGCGGGGTCATCGCGTTCGGCCTCCTGGCGGGATGCGGGTGCGCGGGAAGATGCGGGCGCGCTCCAGTGTGGCCGCGGGGCCCTGGCCCGCGCACGAGGCGCGTCACCGACGGCGCGTCTCCGTAGGCCGTGGCCCGGCCGGGGGTCAGCCAAAGACGCTGGTCGCGCCGGTGGTATCCGGTGTCGTACGCGTCGGCGGGCAGGGCGGGGAGCCGGCCGGCGTACGGCGCGGTGCGGAAGCCGGCGCGGGCGAGGACGCCCTCGGGATCACGGGCGTGGATCCGGTCGCCGAGGGTGAGGAAGTGGGCGGACGCCCAGCCGCCGTGGTCCGGGCCGGGTGAGCCGGAGAGCCGGGTCACCGGGACCGGCGGCCGTCGCGGCCGGTCCAGACCTCCCACTCGGTGGTGGCGGTGAAGCGCTCGGGGAGTTCGGCCGGATCGCGGGAGGCGCTGGTCTCGGGGCCCCGGCCGGGCCGGTCCTTGCGGTCCCTGGCCACCACGACGGCCACCTTGGTACGGCCGCCGACGTCGAAGGAGTACAGCACCCGGTCGGCCGCGCCGGAGGCCGCGCGCAGCGCCCGGGTGCCGCTTTTGCCCGCCGTCTGCCCGGTACGGACGTGCAGCGGTCCGCCGTACGGCCGTACGGGCGGGGTTCCCTTCACCACCAGGGGTCCCGTCCCGGGGCCGTCGGCACCGCAGCCCGCCCCCGCCGCGGCCGTCACCGCCGCCAGTCCTACCGCCGCCAGTCCTGCGCGCATACCGCGCCCTCCCTCTCGTGCGCCATCCGTACGACCCCTGGACGCGGGAGCGGGCCCGCCGCGGGGCGCGGCGGGGCGGGCTGGGGGACCATGAACGATGTGACCACCATGCGAGCCATCGGCCAGGACGTCCTCGGCGGCCCCGAGGTACTGCGGGAAGTGACGCTGGAGCGGCCGACGCCCCGGCCGAACGAGGTGCTGGTCCGGGTGCGGGCCGCCGGTCTGAACCCCACCGACTGGAAACACCGCGCCACCGGCGGATTCCTCGGCGAGCCCCCGTTCGTGCTCGGCTGGGACGTCTCCGGTGAGGTCGCCGAGACCGGCGTCGGGGTGGCCGAGTTCCGGCCCGGCGACGAGGTGTTCGGCATGCTGCCCTACCCCTTCGGACACGGCTCGCACGCCCAGTACGTGATCGCCCCCGCCCGCGCCCTGTGGCACAAGCCGGCCTCGGTCGACCACACCCAGGCGGGCGCGCTGCCGCTGGTATCGCTGACCGCTTGGCAGGCACTGACCGAGCGGGCCGGACTGCGGCGGGGACAGCGGGTGCTGATCCACGCGGCGGCCGGCGGGGTCGGGCACGTGGCCGCGCAGATCGCGGCGGCGCACGGCGCGTACGTGATCGGTACGGCGAGCGCCGCCAAGCACGGCTTCCTGCGGGAGATCGGCGTGGACGAGCCGGTCGACTACCACTCCACCGATGTCACCGAGGCGGTACGGGACGTGGACGTCGTCCTGGACACCCTCGGCGGCGAGACGGCGCTGCGCTCCCTGCGGACGCTGCGGCCCGGCGGAATCCTGGTGTCGATCCTGCCGGTGGGCTCCCGCGAGCTGTACGACGAGGCCGAGCGGCTCGGCGTACGGGCGGTACGGATGCTGGTGGACGCCGACCGGTCCGGCATGCGGTCGGTCGCGGAACTGGCCGGGGCGGGGACGCTGAGGGCGGAGATCGCCGGGACGTACCCGCTGGGCGACGCCGCGAAGGCGCACGAACGGGGGGAGACCGGGCGCACCACGGGGAAGCTGGTGCTGCTGGTCGACTGAACGGCCCGCGGACACGCGCGAAACCTGAAGACATATGTCAATCGAACATGCTCAAATTCCTTCCATCGAGGGTAACTTGACGGTCGGAGATCCGACGTCCGGGTGCGGGTGGGAGGTGATGCCGAGGTGCGACGGGTACCCGTGTCCCTCACCCGGCATCTGCGCGTGTACGCATACCGTGCGCACACCGTCCTGGAGTTCCGGGGCGAGATCGACCTCGTCGCGGCGGCGGAGATCCTCCCCCTCCTGGACCGGATCACCGGCCGCCCCGGCGCCCAGGTGGTGCTCGATCTGCGGCCCGTGGAGTTCTTCGACTGCTCGGGGCTGCGCCTGCTCTACCGGGCGCGGACCCGGAGCCTCGGCCACGGCGGACAGCTGCACCTGGTGTGCACCCACCCGCTGACCCTGCGCGTCCTGCGGGCGACGGGCCTGTCCCGGCTGCTGCCGCCGCACGCCACGCCGGACGCGGCCCTGGCGGGAGCCGGGGCCGCGTCCGGTTCACGGTGAGGGGGCGCCCCCGGGACGGCTCACCCCTCCTCGAACAGGGCGCTGACCGACTCCCCGTTGTGGATGCGCCGTACCGCCTCGGCGAGGGCCGGGGCGATGGACAGCACGCGCAGCTTGTCGGTGTGCTCGTCGGCCGGGATCGGCACGGTGTTGGTGCAGACGATCTCCAGCACGTCCGGCTGCTCCCCGAGCCGCCGCAGCGCACCGGCCGCGAACAGCCCGTGGGTGCACGCCACCCGGATCGAGCGCGGACCCAACTCGCGCAGTCGGTCCAGGAGTTCGAGTACGGTGCTGCCCTTGGCGATCTCGTCGTCCAGCACGATGACGTCCCGCCCGGCGATCTCGCCGATGACGGAGCTGATGCTCACCCGGTCGTCCGCGTACCGCTGCTTGGCGCCGGCCGCCACCTGCGCGCCGATGCGCCGGGCGAAGGCGGCGGCCTCCTTGGCGTTGCCGAGGTCCGGGGAGACCACCGTGGTGCGCGACAGGTCGTACTGCCCGAAGTGCGCGGCCAGTTCGCGCAGCGCGTGCAGATGGTCCACCGGTACCGAGAAGAAGCCGTGCACCTGCGGGGAGTGCAGGGTCATGGCGAGGACACGGCTCGCGCCCGCCGCCACCATCAGGTCGGCGACGAGCCGGCCGCCGATGGAGATGCGGGGCGCGTCCTTCTTGTCGGAGCGGGCGTAGGAGTAGTGCGGCATCACGACGGTGATCCGGGAGGCGGAGGCGCCCCGGGCCGCGTCGCACATCAGCAGCAGCTCCACCAGGTGTTCCTGCACCGGCTTGACCAGCGGCTGGATCAGGAAGACGTCCCGTTCCCGGCAGTTGGCCTGGAGCTGCACCTCCAGGCAGTCGTTGGCGAACCGGCTGACCCGGGCCGGGCTCAGCGGCACCCCCAGATGCGCGCAGACCTCCTTGGCCAGTTCGGGATGGGCACTGCCGCTGAAGACGGCGATGTCGCGCACGATCTGCTCCTCGCATGATCATTCCGGGCTGCCGTCGCTCATGCTACTGGCCGGGGCCGCAGCGGTAGAGCGTCCGGGCGGTCCGTCTGGCCGCCGGGGGCGTGGCCGGGGCGTTCGTGCCGCCGTACGCCGACGCGGGGACCTTCGCGCAGGTGGCCTCGACCCAGTCGGTGATCCGGGTGGCCTGCGTCGGCCCGGCGGCCGCGTTGCCGCTGCCGGCCGCGAGCGGGCCGAGCCCGGCGGGACCGCCCGCGAGCACGTACCGGACCCGCCCCGCGGCCACCAGCCGCTGGAAGTCGGCCCGGGCCGGGAAGGGCACCTTGCCGCTGAATCCGCCGAGCGGCAGGACGTCGGCGCCGGCCGACAGGATGTACGGGGAGGCCGTGTTCCAGTTGGTGGTGGCGAACACATAGCGTGCGCCGCCTTGATGGGCGCGGGTGTAGTCGAGGAGGCGGCGCTCGTCGGGGGTCAGGGTGCCGTTCGAGGCGATGCCGGCCAGGGCGGCGAATCCGGAGGGTGACGCCGTCCGGCCGCCGGCGGCCTGGGGTCCCGAACTCCCCCTCGTACGCTCCCCGTTGGGGGTGGTCGGGCCCACCGAGCCCATGCCCGAGGTGCCGTACGCCGGGTTGAAGACCTGCACCGCCCAGGCGCTCGGGGCGACGAGCAGGGCCGCGAGCGAGACGGCGAGCCCGGCGAGCGCCAACCGGCCGCCGCCACGCGGCCGTTCGGGCCGGGTGAGGGCCAGCAGGACGACGGCGGCGAGGCCGAGCGCGACGACGGCGGGCGCCAGCCACGGCAGGAAGGAGGCGGCGAACCGGTCGGCGAGGCACGCGCTCCACACCGTGGTCGCCGCCACCGCGCCGGGCAGCGCCCAGGCACGCCGGCCGCCGGCCCGGTGGGCGCGCCACAGCAGCACCGTCCCGGCACCGGTGAGCGCGGCGAGCGGCACCGCGATCACCCCCATGTAGTACGTGTGCGGGCCGACGCTGCCGGCGCTGAACACCAGGAAGTACGTGGCGAGCCAGGCACCCCACAGCAGGAACCCGGCGCGTGAGGCGTCGGTGCGCGGCCGTCCCCGCCGCCAGAGCAGACCGCAGACGACGGCCACGGCGGCGAACGGGTAGAACCAGCCGGTCTGGGCGGCGAGCGTGGTCCCGAACATCTTCGCCCAGCCGTTCTCCGCGCCGCCGAACCCGCCCGCGTACGGCGACGCGGCACCGGCGGCGGCCGCCGCACCGCGCGGCCCGGACGCTCCCCGCGCCTTGGCGCCCCGCCGCCCGGACGTCCCGCGCGTGTCCGCCGTACCGCCTGCGGCCCCCGGCCCGGCCGCGCCCCTCGCCCCGGCACCCCGGTGCCCGCCGCCCTGTGTCGCGCTCACGCTCCCGGTGGAGGCGGCGCTGATGCCGAGCGAGCCGAAACGGTTCAGGAAGTTGTAGCCGACGACCATGCTGAACGCGGAGTTGTTGGTGGTGCCGTCGACGTACGGGCGGTCCGTGGCCGGTACGAGGGTCACCGCCAGCATCCAGGAGGCCGAGACGGCGGTCGTCACCAGGGCGGCCAGGCCGAGGTGGGCGAGGCGGCGGCGCAGCGCGAGCGGGGCCGAGACCAGGTAGACCAGGGCGAGGGCGGGCAGGACGGCCCATGCCTCCAGCATCTTCGCCTGGAAGGCGGCGCCGACCCAGACCCCGGCCAGCAGCAGCGGGAGCGGCCGGCCCGCCCGCGCGGCCCGCTGGGTGGCCTCGGCGGCGAGCAGCAGGCACAGGGTGAATGCCGGGTCCTCCACCGAGGTGCGGAACAGGCCGACGGCGACCGGGGTCGCCAGGAAGGCCGTCGCGGCGAGCAGGGCCGCGTGCGTCCCGGCCCAGCGGTGCACCAGGCGGTACAGCACCAGCAGACTCGCCACGCCCTCCAGGACCTGGGGCAGCGTCAGGGTCCAGGGATGGAAGCCGAGCAGGCGCGCGGACAGGGCCTGCGGCCACAGGAATCCCGGGGATTTGTCCAGCGTGATGGAATTCGCGGGGTCGAAAGAGCCGTAGAAGAACGCCTTCCAGCTGCCGGTCATGCTGCGGGCCGCGTCGGCGTAGAAGGTGTGGTACTGGCTATGGGTGATGCCCCAGGCGTAGAACACCGCGGCGAGGAAGGTGAGGAGCAGTAGTGCCGGACGGGCGTACGGGGGCTCACCCGCCGGGGTTTTCCATGGTGCGCGGCGGCCGGCGCCGGTGGCGGCGGTCGCGTCGAGAACGTTTGTTGCCATGCCCGGAAGTTTTGGTCACGCCGGGCGCCCGGCACGCCGTGTCGCGCCTTCTTCAAGGAAACTCTCATCGCGAACAGAGCAATTCTTTGATCGCACGATACGGAATTTGCTCCGGTAAAGCGGAGTCATTACCTGCGGCGCGATGACCGTCCGTCAGCCGCCGAGCACCCCCGGCAGGGCCAGCGCCGCCAGCAGGGTGGTGCCCACCAGGAGCCAGGCGACGTAGTCGCCGACGTGGCCGGACTGGAGGCGGCGCAGGGGCGTCGTCCACGCGGGGGCGGGCGGGCGGTGGTGGCGGGTGAGCGCGGCGGTGGCGAGGGCGAGGGCGAGGGCGGTGGAGACCAGTCCGAGCAGGACGCCGTGGAGGGTCCAGGCGGCCGAGGCGCGGGCGCCGCCCGAGCCCGCCTCGTTGACCGAGCGGGCCACGAGGTCGCCGAAGCCCGGGACGGTGCCCACGGCGAGGGCCGCCGCGAGGAGCACGGCCGGGACCGTCGTCATGGTGTCGGGCACCCGGCGCAGCAGCCCGGACGTCTCCGGCCGCTCCGCCGTGCCGCTGGTCTCGTACGCGTCGGTGTCCTCGGGCGGCGGCCCAAGCCCGAGGAAGACCCGGGCGGCGACCCGCAGCACCGCGCCCGCCGTGACCGCGGACGCGAGCACGTACACCACCGTGAGCGGCCCGCCGGCCGCCTCCTCGCTGACCGCCTTGCCGAGCCCGGTGCCGAAGGGCGGCAGTCCGGCGAGGGCGAGCCCGCCGACGGCGAACAGCACGCCGGTGGCCCGCAGTTCGCGTGCCCGGCCGTGCAGTTCGTGCTCGTCCACGCTGCCGAACCGGTCGAGGAGCGCGCCCGCGCAGGCGAACAGGGCGGCCTTCGCCCCGGCGTGCCCGAGGATGTAGAGGGCGGCCCCGTCGTCGCCCTCGGGGGTGAGCACGCCGACGGCCACCAGGAACAGGCCGGTGTGCGCGATCGTGGAGAAGGCGAGCAGCCGTTTGATGTGCCGCTGGTACCAGCACATGACGGCGCCGGTCACGGCCGTGAGCACGCCGAGGGTGACCAGGGCGCGGGTCAGGCCGGCGGCCGGGATGCCGCCGGGTCCGGCGAAGACGGTGCCGTAGTCCCGCCAGACGCCGTAGACGCCGAGTTCGACCATCACCCCGGACAGCAGCACGCACACCGGGGTGGGGGCGACGGCGTGGGCGTCGGGGAGCCAGAAGTGGAAGGGCACGGTGGCCGCCTTCACCAGCAGCCCGGTCAGCACCAGCACGAACGCGGCGAGGACCAGCGCGTCCGGCCCACCGCGCCCGGCCGAGGCGTCCAGGCCCCGGCCGATCTTCGACATGGACAGCTCGCCGGTGCGGGCGTAGAGCAGGCCGATGCCGGTCAGCATGGCGTACGCGCCGAGCGAGTTGACGACCCCGAAGGTCAGCGCGCCCTGCACGGCCTTGGCCTCGTCGATGCGGAAGCCGGTCAGCGCGTACGCCACCACGCTCATCAGCTCGAAGAACACGAAGGCGTTGAACAGGTCCCCGGCGAGGGCGAATCCGCACATGGCGCCCTGGAAGACGAGCAGCAGGGCGGGGAACGAACCGGCGTGGCCGCGCGGCGGTTCGTCGAAGTAGCGCCAGGAGTAGGCGAGGGCGGAGAGGGTGAGCAGCGAGACGAGGGCCGCCATGCCGAGCGAGGGGCCGTCCCCGATCACCTCGATGCCGACGCTCTCCCCGCCGACGGGCACCCAGCCGCCGGCCCATTCGACCATCGGCGGCGAGGAGTTCAGCAGCAGGACGAGGGCGAGTGCGGCCGTGGCGGCGCAGCAGAGGAGGCCGGTCAGCTCGGCGGCGGCCCGGGGCAGCCGGCGGCCGGCGGCGGCCAGCAGGGCGGCCCCGAGCAGCGGCACCGCGACGAGGAGCGGAAGCAGATGGGGCATCAGCCGCGCAGCTCCCGCAGTTCGTCCGGGTCGAGGGTGCCGTGCCGCTTGACGATCTGGAGCACCAGGGCGAGCAGCAGCGCGGTGACGGTGGCGCCGACCACGATGTCGGTGAGGGTGAGGGCCTGCACCACCGGGTCCACCAGCGGCCGGCTGCCGGGCTCGATGTCGGAGAAGACGGGCGCGGTGCCGCCGGACCGGTAGCCGACCGCCAGCAGCAGGACGTAGGTGGAGACCTGGCACACCGAGAGACAGCCGACGGCATGGATCAGATCGCGGCTGGTGGCGAGGCCGTAGCAGCCGGTCAGGAAGACATAGGCGGCGACCAGGTACGGCAGGACCTGCGTCACGGCGCTCATTTCGTGTTCCCCTCCACGATCTCCACGGCCTGGTCGAGGAAGTTGGCGAGCAGGACGACGACGGCGCTCGCCACCTCCATGCCGACGGCGGCGTTCAGCAGCGGCACGGAGCCTCCCGAGGACAGCGTGTTGAACGTGCCGTACGGCAAAAGGGTGTTGGCGAGGAACGCGGTCCCGGCCAGCACCCCGGCGAGGCCCAGCACCAGGTAGGCGCAGACGGACAAGGCGTCGGTGGTCTCGAAGGCGCCGAGCGGGCGGACGCGTTCGAGGGCGCGGTAGTCGGCGCCCAGATAGAGCAGGTGCAGGGCGGTCGCGGCGACCACACCGCCCTGGAAGCCGCCGCCGGGGCTGAGCTGGCCGTGCGCCACGATGTACAGACCGCAGACCAGGGCGACGGGGACGACGAGCAGGGCGTAGCGCCGTACCGGCCGGGCCACCTCGGCCGGCCGCGGCCGTTCGCGGTGTTCGTCGCGGGCCTGGCGCAGCAGCACCACGCAGCCGAGGACGGCGGCGAACAGGATGCTCATCTCGCCGAGGGTGTCGTAGGCGCGCTGGTCGAAGTTGACGGAGGCGATGGTGTTGGCGGTGTGCCGGGCGAGCGAGGCGCGCACCGCCCGGGTGCCGTAGGGGTGCGAGCGGCCGCCGAATGCCGGCAGGTCCAGGCAGGCGGCGGCCAGCAGGGCGGCGAGCCCGGCGCCGCCCGCGGCGAGCAGCCACAGCCGCAGCCGCCGGCTCACCGCGTGCCGTCCCGGTCCCGGCGGCGCCTGCGGATCTTGCGCACCGACAGCATGATCAGCAGCGGGGTGAGGGCGGCCCCGACCGCGAGTTGGGACAGGCCGACGTCGGGGGCCTGGAGCACGGTGAACAGCACGGCCAGGAGCACCCCGAGCACGGACAGCACCAGGGCCTGCCGGGCGGGGTCGCGCTGGGCGACGGCGGCGGTCGCGGCGGCGGCGACGAGCAGCAGGGCCACGAGGACCGGGGCATCGGTCATCCGGCGTCTCTCCTGCGCGCGGTTGCCCGCGCGTTCCCCCGGCCGTCTTCCCGTCCCGGGTCAGCCACCGCGCACCCCCCGGAAGCCGCCCGACAGGGCCCGGGAGGCGATCAGGTTGCCGCCGATCAGCAGCGCGCCGATCACCAGCAGTTTCACCAGGGCCCGGCCCGGTCCGGTGACCGCGCAGAGGGCGGTCACGACGGCGGCGCCCACCGCGGCCACGGCGTAGGTGAGCCCCCAGGCGCTCGGCCGCCGCCCCTCCAGGTCCTCGTGCAGCAGCCGGGCGAAGACCAGGGTGCCGACCGGTCCGAGGAGGGCGAGCAGCAGGGCGAGGTCCAGATAGGCGGGGCGGCCGTACCCCTGGGCGAGGAGCAGCAGGGCCGGGCACAGGGCGGCGGTGGTGAGGTTCTGGGCGACGACGCGGCGGGCGGTGGGGCCGGTGGTCACGCCCCACAGGGCGGCCACTCCTCCCCCGCCCAGTTCCACGGTCGCCGCGAGGATCCACCCGTTCACCGCCAGGTCACCGCCCGCCGGCCGGCCCGTGCCAGCAGCGCGCCCGCGGCGGCGACGCTCGCGCCCACGATCCGCTCCAGAGTGTCGACGGCACTGATCAGCACCAGCCAGAGCAGGGCCAACGCACCCCACCAGAGCAGGAGTTCACCGGTGGCGAGCAGGACCGCACGAGGCGTCGTACGCCGCCGCATCCCTCGCCTCCTCTTTCCCCGCTCCTGTCCAGCCGCTTCCGGTTCGCGGCGGTGTGTCCGCTTCGCCGCTCGGTGCATCCAAGCACCGCCGGACCCCCGGCGGGGCGGCGGCACGCGGATGCGCGGGCGCAGTGCCCCGGGAGCGTGAACGGCGACCGGCGGGGCGCGCCGACCGCCCGACAGCAGCTCTGCGCCAACCTCTTGACGCCCCCTTATCTCACTCCTTAAATCAAGAAGCATCGCTCCATCCGAGAGCCTCCCCCCACCGATCGGAGAGCCATGGCCTCCCCCCGTACGCTCCGCGGCTGCCTGTTCGCCGCCCTGTCCGCCGCGCTGGCCTGCGCGGCCGCCGTCGGCCCCGCGCAGGCGCGCCCCGAGGGCCGGATCGCCCCCGCCGCGACCGTGACCACCTTCTCCGACACCTTCGACGGGCCCGCAGGCTCGGCGGTCGACTCCTCGAAGTGGACCCAGGAGACGGGCGACAACGTCAACAACCACGAGCGGGAGTACTACACCTCGGGCACGAACAACGCGGCCCTGGACGGCCAGGGCCATCTGGTGATCACGGCGAAGAAGGAGAATCCGGCCGGATACCAGTGCTGGTACGGCAGTTGCCAGTACACCTCGGCGCGGCTGAACACGGCCGGGAAGTTCGACGCGCGGTACGGGCATGTCGAGGCGCGGATGAAGATCCCGCGGGGGCAGGGCATGTGGCCCGCGTTCTGGATGCTCGGCACGCCGGTGAACTGGCCGGACTCGGGCGAGATCGACGTGATGGAGAACGTCGGGTTTGAACCCTCGACCGTGCACGGCACCATCCACGGGCCCGGCTACTCCGGTTCGAACGGCATCGGCGCCGGCTACAGCCTGCCGAACGGACAGGCGTTCGCGGACGGCTTCCACACCTTCGCCGTGGACTGGGCGCCGGACTCGATCACCTGGTCGGTGGACGGCACCGTCTACGAGCGGCGCACGCCCGCCGACCTGGGCGGCAAGACCTGGGTGTACAACGACCGGCCGTTCTTCCTGATCCTGAACCTCGCGGTCGGCGGCTACTGGCCCGGCGACCCGGACGGCAGCACCCCGTTCCCGGCGCAGCTGGTGGTGGACTCGGTCTCCGTCACGACCAGCGACACGGCGGCGGGGCTGCCGATCCGGGGGCTGGCCGGCAAGTGCGTGGACGTGGCGGGCGCGAACTCCGCGAACGGCACCCCGGTCCAGCTCTACGACTGCAACGGCACCGCCGCCCAGTCCTGGACGGTCGGCTCGGACGGCACGATACGGGCGCTCGGCAAGTGCCTGGACGTGACCGACCGGGGTACGGCGGACGGCTCGGCCGTCCAGCTGTGGGACTGCACCGGCGGCACCAACCAGAAGTGGACCGTCACGGGTGCGCACGACATCGTCAACCCGCAGGCGAACAAGTGTCTGGACGTCACCGGGAACAACTCGGCCAACGGGACCCGGCTGCAGCTCTGGACCTGCACGGGCGGCGCCAACCAGAAGTGGACGGTGGGCTGAGCCGGCGGCTCAGTGCAGCGTCCAGGTGTACTTGCCGCCGCCGACCCAGCGGACCACGTCCGGATCGTCGAGGTCGTGGATGGTGATGCCGTAGGCGGCGGCGACCTGCAGCACATCGGTGACGTTCCGGGCCGCGCCGATCACCTCCCCGTCGATCTCCATGATCCTGAAGGGCGGCTCACCCGGTTTCCCCGGGCACACGCCCAGCACCCAGATACGCGGCTGGGAGATGTAGGGGGCTGCTTGTTCGGTCATGCAACTCAGGTTAGGACGGAACGCCCCCGATGGGTCGTTCGGGGCGCCTTGCGGGGGATCGGTCCGCCGCGCCCCGGGCGGGCGGGCGGTGCCAGTCTTGGCCGTATGGAACCCGTCGCCGCCCTGGAGCGGATCGCCTTCCTGCTGGAGCGGTCGCTGGCGCCCGCCTACCGCGTACGGGCGTTCCGTACGGCCGCCCGGGTGCTGGACGGGCTGCCGCCCGGGGAGGTGGCGGCGCGGGCGGCGGACGGTTCGCTGGAGTCGCTGAAGGGGGTCGGGCCGAAGACGGCGCGGGTGGTGCGGGAGGCGCTGGACGGGGAGGTGCCCGGGTATCTGCGCGCGCTGGAGGAGGAGAGCGAGAGCGCCGGTGCGAAGGGGCCCGGGGCCGCGCTCCGGGCGCTGCTGCGGGGGGACTGCCACACGCACTCGGACTGGTCCGACGGGGGCAGCCCGATCGAGGAGATGGGGCGGGCGGCGATCGCGCTCGGCCATGAGTGGACCGTGCTCACCGATCACTCGCCGCGGCTGACCGTGGCCCGGGGCCTCTCCCCCGAGCGGCTGCGCGAGCAGCTGGACGCGGTGGCCGCGCTGAACGCGCGCTGGGCGCCGTTCCGGCTGCTCACCGGCATCGAGTGCGACATCCTGGACGACGGCTCGCTGGACCAGGAGCCCGAGCTGCTGGAGCGGCTGGACGTGGTCGTGGTGTCCGTGCACTCCAAGCTGCGGATGGACGCCCGCGCGATGACCCGCCGCATGGTGGCCGCCGTACGCGATCCGCACGCCGATGTCCTCGGGCACTGCACCGGGCGCCTGGTCACCGGCCGGGGGCGCCCTCCGTCGCAGTTCGACGCGGACGAGGTGTTCGCGGCCTGCGCCGAGTCCGGGACCGCCGTGGAGATCAACAGCCGCCCCGAACGGCTGGACCCGCCCCGCCCGCTGCTGCGCCGGGCCGTGGCCGCGGGGACCCTCTTCGCGATCGACACCGACGCGCACGCGCCCGGCCAGCTGGACTGGCAGATCCTGGGCTGCGCCCGCGCGGAGGAGTGCGGGGTGCCCGCCGAACGGGTGGTCACCACCTGGCCGGCGGAGGAGCTGCTGGGCTGGACGCGCGAGGGGCGGCTGCCCGCACGCGTGGCGGACGCCTGACGTGGTACCCGCTCGCGAAGCGCAAGAACGACAGAGAGCGACAGAGAGGGTCCCCGGATGGAGCAGCGCGCCGCCGTCTTCGACGTCGACGGAACGCTCGTCGACACCAATCATCTGCACGTCGTCACCTGGTGGGAGGCGTTCCGCCAGGCGGGTCACACCGTGCCCATGCACGCCCTGCACCGGGCCGTCGGCCTCGGCTCCACGGACCTGATCGCGCATCTGCTGGGCGAGGACCGCGACCACGAGCAGGACGCGGAACTCGACGCGGCGCACAAGGCGCTGTACGGGCAGTACTTCGACCGGCTGCCCGCCCTGCCGGGCGCCGGTGAGCTGCTGCGACGGCTGCACCGGGACGGCTGGACGGTCGTCCTCGCCACCTCGGCGAGCGGCTCGGAGCTGGGCGCGCTGCGCCGGGCCATCGACGCGGACGAGGCGATCGAGGCCACCGCGAGCAGCGACGACGTCCAGGAGGGCAAACCCGCTCCGGAACCCGTGGAGCACGCGCTGGAGCTGGCCGGGGTGCCGGCCGAGCGGGCGGTGTTCGTCGGGGACACCGTGTGGGACATGCGGGCCGGCGCCAAGGCCGGGGTGCGCTGCCTGGGACTGCTGTGCGGCGGGATTCCCCGGGCCGATCTGACGGAGGCCGGTGCGCGGGAGGTCTACGCGGACCCCGCGGACCTGCTCGCCCGTCTCGACGGCAGCCCGCTGGCCTGAGCGTTCCGCCCTGTGGCACAGCTCACCGGCGGGGGTGGAACAGCGGATGCCCCCCGCCCGTTGAACCAGGCGTGGGTACGGACGGGACAGTGTCCCCGGGCCTCACCTTCCGCCCACGGGGACGATCGTTCGGCTGAAGCCCTGTGGAGCCTTTCGCCGAGAGGCGACCGCCGTCCGCACCCACACTCAGACCGCCCCGGCCGTGCGTCCCCCCGTCACGGCCGGGGCTTCTCCGTTCCCGGACACTCGCCCCCTCCCCCGGCCGTGACGGCGGGCCCGGCTATCCGCCGATCCCCGCCGCGGCCAGCATCCGGCAGATCCCGGTGGCGGCCGCCGTGGCCCCGGCGGCGCCGAGGAACTCCCGCAGATCGGCGGTGAGGCGCCGCGCGTGGGTGAGGAACAGGCCGTGGCCGCCGTTCTCGTACACCTTCAAGGCGGCGTCCGGCACCAGCCGGGCCAGCCGTTCACCCGTATGGGCCAGGGGTGCGGAGGTGTCGTGGGTGCCGTGCACCACGAGCACCGGTACGTCCACGGCGGGCAGCTCGGCCGTGAGGTCGAGGCCGGTCACGACGGACCGCACGGCGGTGGCGGCGCGGGGCGTGGCCACCAGGCAGCGGTCGATCAGATAGCGCGCGCAGGCGTCGGAGACCTCGTTCCCCGCGCTGGTGACGGCGAAGAACGCGTCCGCGAACCGGGTGAACCAGGCGGCCCGGTCGCGCCGGAAGAACTCCTCGTCGGCCCGCGCGATCGCCGGGTCCAGCCCGTCGGGCAGCCGCTCGGAGCGCATGATGCCCGGGCCGACCCCGCCGACCAGCGCGGCCCGGGCCACCCGGGACGAGCCGTGCCGGGTCAGGCAGCGCACCACCTCGGCGGTGCCCACGGAGTGCGCGACCAGGGTGGCCTCGCGCAGGTCGAGATGGTCGAGCAGCCCCTGGAGGTCGTCGGCGAGGCTGTCGAGGTCGTACCCCGACCAGACGTCGTCCGAGCGCCCGTGCCCGCGCCGGTCCAGGCCCACGCAGCGGTACCCGGCCTCCGCGAGCGGCAGCATCTGGTGCTCCCACATCTCGTGGCCCAGATAGGCGCCGGCGACGAAGACGGCGACGGTACCGGAGGCGGGACCGTGGTCGACGTAGTGCAGCCGGGTGCCGTCGACGGGGCTGTCGTAGTACGGCATGGGGGTCCTCCTCGGGGTGGGGCGCGCGCGTGCGTCGGCGGACGCGCGGGGGCAGCGGTCCGCCGATGATCCCGATCGTGCCCAAAACGGACGGCCCGGTCGATGACCCGGCACGTCAAGCACGTGTGTCCGAGTGCCGGGCACGCGTGTGCGGGCGGTCCGCCCGGGTACCCGGCCGCTCGTCGCGGACCCTTCGCCGAAGGACGGAAGGAGCCGAAGGTGAGCAGCTCAGCGGGGAGCACGGTGGTGGTCACGGGGGCCACCGGCAATGTCGGTACGAGCGTGGTGCGCCTGCTCTCCCAGGATCCCGGGATCGCCTCGGTACGGGGCCTCGCGCGCCGGATGCCCGAGTGGTCGCCGCCGGGGACCGAGTGGTCCGCCGTCGACCTGGCGTCGGACGGGGCGGACCTCGAGGAGCGGTTCGCGGGCGCGGACGCGGTGGTCCATCTGGCGTGGGCGTTCCAGCCGACGCACGATCCGGCGGCCACCTGGCGGACCAATGTGCTCGGCAGCATCCGGGTGTTCGAGGCGGTCGCCGCGGCCGGGGTGCCGGTGCTGGTGCACGCCTCCTCCGTGGGGGCGTACTCGCCGGGTCCCAAGGACCACGCGGTGGACGAGTCCTGGCCGACGCACGGCTGGCCGGACGCCGCGTACTGCCGGGAGAAGGCGTATCTGGAACGCACCCTGGACGTGTTCGAACGCGATCACCCCGAGGTGCGGGTGGTGCGGATGCGGCCGGCGTTCCTGTTCAAGCGGGAGTCGGCGAGCGAGCAGCGCCGGATCTTCGGCGGCCGCTTCCTGCCCGGCCCGCTGGCCCGGCCCGAGCTGCTGCCGTTCCTGCCGGACATCCCCGGACTGCGCGTCCAGGCGCTGCACACCGACGACGCCGCCGAGGCGTACCGGCTCGCGGTGCGCTCGGCGACGGCCCGGGGCGCCTTCAACCTCGCCGCCGACCCGCCGCTCGACGCCGCGGTCCTCGGCGATCTGCTCGGCGCGCGTCCGGTACGGCTGCCGCGGACGGCCGTCCGCTCGGCCGTGGCCGCGGCCTGGAACCTGCGGCTGCTGCCCGCGTCCCCGCATCTGTTCGACGCGGTGCTGCGGCTGCCGCTGATGGACTGCACGCGCGCGCACGAGGAGTTGGGCTGGCGGCCCCGGTGGACGGCGACCGAGGTGCTGGAGGAGTTCCTGGAGGGACTCCAGCGGGGCGGCGGGCTGGACACCGCGCCGCTGCGGGGCCGCACGGTGGGCTGACCGGCGATGACACTTGACCGCACACAACTTGACCGCACACAAGGGGAGGAAGGCGAGAACACCATGACCGCACAACCCGAACAGGAACCCACCGGGGCGCCGCAGCCGGACCCGGTCCCCAGGGACATGCCCGACCAGCAGGCGCGGTCCGACGATCCGCTGGACCTGCCCAAGGACCGGCCGGCGGACGGGCCGACGGACCGTCCGGCGAGCGAGAACCCTGGCGGGCGGCCGGACGAGGCCGACAGGGACGACGGGGACGAACTGCCGGACACGGACGAGGCCGGCACCGGACCGCGTGGCGCGCCGCGTGCGGCCACCGTCCACCCCGAGCACCCGGGCCCGGACGAGTCACCCGACTGAACGCCCCTTGTCGCCCGCACGGTTGATCTCCCTTGCGCGCGTCCGGCGGCGCGGGCAAGGATGATCGATCATGCCCACCGAGACACTGCGCATCCCCACCCCGGACGGCGTCGCCGACGCGTTCGCCGCCTTTCCCGACGACGACCGGCCCCACCCCGCCGTGCTGATGTACCCCGACGCCTTCGGCCTGCGGCCCGTGCTGGAGGAGATGGCCCGGGAACTGGCCGGACACGGGTACTACGTGCTCGTGCCCAACGCCTACTACCGGCAGGGCCCGGTGCCGCTGATCGACCTGCCCGAGCACATCGGCGAGGAGATCCGGCCCAAGGTCATCGCCCAGTTGATGCCGCTCGTCGAGGCGCACACCACCGCACGCGTCCTGCGCGACGCCGACGCCTACCTGGCCTTCCTGGCCGACCGGCCCGAGGTGGCGGCCGGGCCCCTCGCCGCGATCGGCTACTGCATGGGCGCCGTGCTCGCCCTGCGCACCGCGACGGCCCATCCCGGCCGGGTGGCCGCGGTCGCCGGGTTCCACCCCGGGTTCCTGGTCACCGGTGACCCCGACAGCCCGCACCTGCTCGTCCCGGAGCGCCTCACCGCCGAGGTGCATCTCGGTCTCGCCGAGGGGGACATGACGCCCGAGGGGATCGCCACGATCGAGGAGGCGTTCGAGGCGGCGGGCGTCGGCCACCGCACCGAGGTCTACCCCGGCACCGTCCACGGCTTCACGATGGCGGACACCGACGCCTTCGACGCCGCCGCGTTCCAGCGCCACTGGGACCGGCTGCTCCCGCTCCTCGGCCGCACCCTGACCGCGGCCTGAGACCGCGGCCCGCCGGCCCCTGACGGAGCGTCACGCATTCGTCACACGCGCGTCTCACGTGCCCGTCGTGCGCCCGTCACGCGCCCGGAGTCCGCTCCCGCAACGCCGTCCGCCAGGCGGGGAGCGGGCTCTCGGGGGCCGGTGCGGGGCGGTGGCCGCCGCTGGTGAAGAAGTCGGCCAGCGGGAGGATCGCGGCACCGACGGTCACGGCGTCCGGACCGAGGCGGCCGAGTTCGATGGTGACCTTGTCGGCGGGGTGCCGCAGGGCGTACGTCGTCGCGTGCCGGCGTACGGCGGGCAGGAACCGGGTGCCCAGCTGGAGCCCGGCCCAGCCGCCGACGATGATCCGCTCGGGCTGGAAGAGGTTGATCAGGTCGGACAGGCCCGCCCCGAGGTACTCGGCGGTCTCCTCCAGGACGGCCAGCGCCACCGGGTCGGCCGTGCCGCCGGCCACCGGGTAGGCGGCCGCGAGCATGGCGGTGAGCGCGGTCTCCTCGTCGGCCCCGGCCGGCGGGCGCCCGCCCTCCTCGCGCCAGCGGGCGAGCAGCGACTCGGCCCCCGCGTACGCCTCCAGGCAGCCCGGAGCGCCGCAGCGGCAGCGGCGCCCGCGCACCCGTACCGTCAGATGCCCCCATTCGACGGCCCGGCCGCGCTCCACCTCGGGAGTCACCAGGCAGGCGCCGACGCCGGAGCCGAAGAGCACGACGACGGCATTGCGGGCACCGCGTCCCGCGCCGAACCACATCTCGGCCTGGCCCAGCGTCTTGGCGCCGTTGTCGATGAAGTACCGCACGGAGCCGGGCAGTTCGGAGGTGGCCCGGAGCAGCCGCTCCAACGGGACCGCGTCCCAGCCGATGGTCTGGCCGTGGACGACGGCACCCCGGTCGGCGGTGTGCTCGACGATGCCGGGGACACCGACACCGATGCCCAGCAGCCGCTCGGGTACGGCGGCCCCCGCCCCCAGCACCTCGGCGACACCGTCCCGGATGTGTCCGGCGATGACGTCGGCGTCGTAGCGCTGGGCGGTCAACGGGCGCTCGGTGCGGGCGAGTTCGCTCAGGGCCAGGTCGAACAGCTCGACCCGGACGCGGGTCTCGCCGACGTCGACGCCGATCATCTGCCCGCTGCCCGGGGCGACGCGCAGCAGCGTACGGGGCCGGCCGCCGTCGGAGTCGACGCTGCCGGCCTCCTCGACCAGTCCGTCGGCGACCAGATCGGCGACCACATTGCTGACCGACCCGGAGCTGAGACCGGTGGCCGGACCCAGCTCGAACCGGCTCAACGGGCCGTCGAAGTACAGCCGCTGCAACACGGCGGTGCGGTTGCCCCGCCGAAGATCACGCACCGTGCGCCCGTTCCGCCCCGCCATGCGGCTCCTTTCACGAACCATGCCCGACCTGCAACATACTCCTTCGGGCGACCGGAACGCGACTTTCCACCAACCCTTAGTTCATGCTGTGAGCTAAGCAGGAACTCCGTGTGCTCCACGCGCCGGGGCGAACCCGCCGGCTCAGCCCGCCGCGCACACCCCCTCGACGCGCGCCGTGCCCGCTCCCTCCGGCGCGCCGAAGCGGGCCAGGGTGTGCCAGAGCATCTTCAGGTGCTGGAGGTCGTGCCGGCCGGTGCGGGCGGCGTCGCCGAGGTGGCGGGGCGTCAGGAGGCCGTCCGGCGCGAGGCGGGCGCCGAGGGCGGTGTACCGCGGGCCCCGGTAGTCGGCGTGGTGGCGGAGCCGGTCGACGGTGAGGGCGTAACCGGGGTGCCATTCCAGCGGGAAGGGGAGGCTCCGGGCGGCCGCCTCCACCGGGGTGCCGCGGTAGCTCGCGTCCAGGACCAGGGCCTCGACGTCCCGGGCGAGCAGCACTCCCCCGTGGACATGGCTCTCGATGTAGTCGTCGAGGGCGTCCCGCCGGTCCGCCTCGGCGAGGGCGATCAGCCCCATCGCGCCGGCCGTGCCGAAGTGCGTGGGCTCGGCGGCGCTGTCCGGGTAGCAGAAGGTCGCGCGGGCCGTGGCCGGGGCGGTGAGCCGCAGATGCGAGGAGCCGAACCGGGGTGCGGCGCCCACCACTTGGCGGCGGAAGTCCAGCGCGCCGTACACCGGCCGCTCCGCCGGCTCGGCGTCGTCGTAGGCGCCCCCGAAGATCCGGCTCTCCCAGCGCCAGCGGTCGCCGCCGGGGTGCGCGGTGAGCCCGCCGTTGCCGGTTCCGGTGACGAACTGCGAGTGGTAGACGCCGTCCCGGGCGAGCGAGGCGAGGATCGGCAGCCCGCCCGAGAAACGGTCGGGGTGGAAATTGAGGGTGATGCGCGGGCCGGCGGCGAGCGGCGGCCCCAGGGCGCCGGCCGCCACATGGCGCAGGGCGCGCCGGGCGCGGGTCGAAAGTCCGTCCGGGAAATCCATTGGCCTGCCCTCCCCTGGGGTACTTAGGCTGATCAGGGGCCCCATGTTCCCGGGTCAGGCGCACGCACGACGAAGGATTTTCCATGAAACCGCTCACCGAGCAGGACATCCGCAGCTCTTTCGTGAACTGCTCGAAGGGTGAGGCCAAGCGGCTCGCCGTCCCGCGCGACCTCGGGGAGCGGCCCTGGGAGGATCTGGACTTCCTCGGCTGGCGCGATCCGGGCGCGCCCGACCGCAGCTATCTGGTCACCGAGCGGGAGGGCCGGCCGGCGGGCGTCGCGCTGCGCTTCCCCTCCTCCCAGCGCGGCTTCCTGCACCGCAGCATGTGCTCCCTGTGTCTGACCACCCATCGCGGCGGCGGGGTATCGCTGATGACCGCGCGCAAGGCGGGCACGGCGGGCCGCGAGGGCAACTCGGTCGGCCTGTACATGTGCACGGACCTGGCGTGCTCGCTGTACCTGCGGGGCAAGAAGACCCCGGACACCGGGATGCGGATCGAGGAAAGCCTCACCGTCGAGGAGCAGATCGCGCGGACGACGGGCAATCTGGCCGCGTTCCTCGACAAGCTGTACGTCTGAGAAACCCGGTCCCGGTCCCGTACCCCCGCCGGACGGCCCAACCGCCCACCCCCCTCGAACAGCCACGTTCGACGCGCCCGGGGAACGGGAAAAGGCGAAGGGATGCACCAGGTACGCAAGGGGTTCGAGGGACTGCTGCGTCTGGCGAAGCGCCGCCGGGAGCCGGTGGTCGTCCAGACGCTGCGATCGGCCACGGCGGCGACGATCGCCTACGTCATCGCGCTCCGGCTCAGTCCCGAGCCGGCCCCGCTGACCTCGCCGCTGACCGCACTGCTGGTGGTCCAGGTGACGTTCTACGCCACCCTCACCAACGGCATCCGCCGGGTGAACGCGGTGGTGGCCGGCGTCCTGGTCGCCATCGCCTTCAGTGTGCTGGTGGGCCTGACCTGGTGGAGCCTCGCGCTGCTGATCGTGGCCTCGCTGGGCGTCGGCCATCTGGTGCGGGTGGACGAGTACGTGGCCGAGGTGGCGATCAGCGCGATGCTGGTGCTCGGGGTGACCACGGTCGGGTTCACCGCCTGGGCGCGGATCGTGGAGACGCTGATCGGCGCGGTCGTCGGCACCGCCTGCAATCTGCTGCTGCCGCCGCCCGTCTGGGTGGACAAGGCGGGCGAGTCGATCGAGGACCTGGCGCGCCGGGTGCGGCAGCTGATGCTGCGGATGGGTGAGGAGGCCGCGGACCGCATCCCCTGGGAGCGGGCGGCCGAGCGGCTGCACGAGGCACGCCGGCTGGACCAGTACATCGCCGAGGTGGACGCCTCGCTGCGGCAGGCCGAGGACAGTCTGCGGCTCAATCCGCGGGTCAAGGAGGGGCTGCTGCACCGGGTGGTGCTGCGCACCGGTCTGGACACGCTGGAGATCTGCACGGTGGTGCTGCGGGTGCTGGCCCGTTCCTTCACCGACCTGGCGAAGGCCCGCGAGTCCGACTATCTGTTCCCGCCGCGGGTCGGGGCGACCGTGGAGGAGCTGCTGTCGGAGATCGGCGACGCGGTGGTCAGCTTCGCGGTGCTGGTGACCGCCCATCTGAGCGCGGACGCCGAGTCGGCGGAGTCGCGGCTGACGGCCGAGCTGCACACCGCGGCCGGCACCCGTGACCGGCTGGCCGAGCAGTTGCGGGAGCAGATCCGCGCGGACTGGGCGAACTGGCAGCTGCTGGGCGCCGTGCTGACCGAGACCACCCGGATCATCGACGAGATGGACACCGAGCACCGCACCCACCGTCTGCTGGAGGAGCTGGACCGGGTCTCGCGCGAGCAGCGCGCCAAGCTGCCCCGGATGACCCGGCTGCGCGAGCGGCTCGGGGTCCAGGAGGAGCTGTGGCGCCGTACGGGCTTCGGTGACCGCACACAGTGAGCGGGCCGGTGCCGGGCTTGCCCCGCGGGCCCGGCTCGGGCGAGGGTGGCCGTGCACGACCGGGACGACCTGAGGTGGGCGCATGAGCACGCGGGCACGGGTGGACGGCCGCTGGAGCAGGCGCAGATTCATCGGGATGGGCGCGGGCGCGGCCGCCGCCGTGGCGGTGCCGGCCCCGGCCGCCCCTCCCCCGGACCGCGCGCCGGCCACCGCGCCGGGGCGCGGGACCGCCGGCCGCGTGGACGGGCCCCGCCCGCTGTACCTGGGGACGTACACCTCGGTGCCGGGCGGCGGCAGCGGCATCGGGCTCGCCTCGTACGACCCGGAGTCGGGCCTGATCACCGGGTCCGGGACGCTCACCGGGGTGCCCGACCCCTCGTACCTCGCCGTCCACCCGGACGGCCGGACCCTGTACGCCGTGGACGAGCGCCAGGACGGCGGGGTGACGGCCGTACGGCTCGCCGACCGGCGCGTCCTCGGGGCGCGGAGCACCGGCGGCGCGGGCCCCTGCCATCTGTCGGTGCACCCGTCCGGGCGGTGGCTGCTCAGCGCCAACTACACCTCGGGCAGTGTCGCCGTGCATCCGATCGGCGCCTCGGGTGCCCTGGGCGAGCGCACCGACCTGGTCACGCACACCTCACCGGCGCCAGGACCCGGGCAGGAGGGGCCGCACGCGCACCAGTTCCGCACCGGTCCGGACGGCCGTCATCTGCTCGCGGTGGACCTCGGCACCGACACCGTCTACACGTACCGCCTCGACCCCGCGAGGGGCACGCTCGGCGAGGTGAGCCAGGCGCACACCCGGCCGGGCGCGGGGCCGCGCCACCTGACCTTCCATCCGGGCGGGCGGCACGCCTATCTGGCCAACGAGGTGGACGACACGGTCGTCGTCTGCGGGTACGACCCCGCCACCGGCCGGCTGACGATCGGCGAGCCGCAGTCCACCGGCGCCACCGGGGACGTCACCAACTATCCGGCGCAGCTGCTGGTCACGGCGGACGGCCGGTACGCCTTCCTCGCCAATCGCGGGCACAACAGCCTGGCCCGGTACGCCGTCGAGGCCGAGGGGGCGCGGCTGCGGCTGCTCGGCACGGTGCCGGTGGGCGGGGACTTCCCGCGGCAGATCGCCTTCTCGCCGGACGGCAGGCTGCTGTTCGCGGCGAACCAGCGTTCCGGCACGGTCACCGTCTTTCATGTCGACACCGAGCGCGGTGAACTGCGGTCCGCGGGCGGGCCGTTCGCGTCACCCGTCGCCGTCTGCGCGCTGCCGCTGTAGCGTCCGGGGGCATCCGGCGGCGCTCGCCTGCGCCAGCAGGGCGTGCACCCGCTCGGTGAGCTGGCCGAGGTCGTCGGCCGGGGTGTGGAAGGGCAGGCGTACGTCGCCGTGGGCGCGGGTGCGTTCGATGCGCAGGGTCAGTCCGTGCCGGTCGACGGCGAGGGGCAGCACCCGGATCGCGGCGTGCAGGCTCTCCGGGCGCACCAGCCGGGTGAGCCGTTCCACGGCGTCCGGGTGGGCCTCGGCGAGATGGGTGAGCAGCCCGGCCTCGGCGGTGGCCAGCGGGTCGGGGGCGGCGGTGGCGAACTCGTCCGGGTCGACGAGTACGGCGCCCGAGGAGCGCCGCAGCACCACCCGGTTGGCGTGGAAGCACAGGGCGTCGCCGGTCGGGGTGAGCCGGCCGGCCAGCCAGAGGCGGGCGCGGATCCGGTCGCGGACGGCCACGGGCGCCACGTCGGCGAACTCCAGCACCGCGCGGGAGTCCTGGCGCGGGGCGCACAGGGCCGCCACGTGCAGGGCGCTGTCCTCGGGCACCGTCAGCAGGACCGCACCCTCGTCGGTCACGGTGTGCGCGCCGACGTACTCCTCACGGGCGCCGCCCGCCGTCACCGCGCACGACCACGCGGCCGCGAGCACCGAGCGGGCCATCTCCGCCGCGCCGGGGGCGGCCGTCCATGCCTGCGTGTCACCCATCCCGAGACCTCCTTAGGTAAGCCTTGCCTAACCTATCGGAGATCGAGGCGCGCGCCAACCAGGCGCACCGGCCGACAGCTCCCGAAGGGCGCACCCGCTCGGGCCGTCGGGCCTCACGGGGCGCCCGGTACGGCGAAGGCCCGGACCACGTGTGGTCCGGGCCGTGCGCCGACTGCGTCGGGGTGGTTCGCTCAGCTGGCGCCGTCGGCGAAGTACTCGCTCAGAAGGCCGAACAAGCGGTCACACAGATCCTCGTCGGCAAGCGGAGCATCGCTCGGGACACCGGCCTCGGCAGCGTATGTCTTCTCCACCAGCACCCACCAGACAAGGTTCGCGCCATGCCCGAGCCGTTCCGCGAGCCAGGGGCGGAAACCCCGGAGCAGTTCGCCATCCGTTGCCGCGTCGCCTCCGTTGATGAAGGCCACATAGTTCCTGTAGGAGCCGTCGAGCCCGTAAGCACCGGGCCTTCTCTGGACGTCTCCGAGACGGGTGGGAAAGTCCACCGGCTGTCCCTCCTAGTCGACTGGAGTGAATACCAGGTCGTCGCCGTACTCGAATTTGCCTCGGTACTCGTCCAGCGTCTCGCCCTCCGGCCCGGTCCAGGCATCGTATACACGGCCGTCCTTGACGACGACGTCGTGGTGACCCCAGAAGGAATCCTGTTCGCGGTACTTTCCGAGAGTCGGCGCTCCATAGCGGTCCGTGATGCGCATATGGGTTCCCCCGATGTCCTGCTGAATGGACTCCGCCACCTGTTCACAACCGGTGCTGCGCTCGATGCCGCAGACATCGGACGCCTTGCCGCCGGGCCAGTACTTGTCGGAGCCGAGCGAACCGCCGCCGCCATTCGACTCGGCCTCGCGCAGCGCCTGGCCGAGGCCGTTGCTGAACCTGCCGATGCCGTCGGTGATTCCGTAGATCCCCGCGCCCGCTATCCCGGTGCCGACGACGATCGCCGGCGCTCCCTCGAGGCAGCCGATGATGGTCAGGCACAGACCTCCGCCCGCGACGTCGACCGAGGCGCCCGCCCCGACGCCGAAGATGCCGGCACCTGTCTCGAACAGGCCCGCCCAGACGTCTGAATTACCGAGGATCGCCTGGCCGTAGTCGCCGATCGTGTTGGCCGTGTCCTTCAACCAGTCGGGCACCCAACTGCCGTCGTCCTGCTGGTCGGACTGCTCCTTATGCCATTTGTCCCGGAGCTGCTGCCACTTGGCGATTTCCTGTTGCTGCTTTTGGACCGCGGTCCGAAACGCCTCCGTCGCCGCGTTGGCCGCGGCATTCGCGTCCTTGCCTGCGGCGAGGGCGGAGGCACGGGCTTGCTGGGCCGCCGTCCGGGCCGAGTCGGCGGAACCACGTGCGGCGGTGGCCGAGTACTGGGCCTGGGCCGCGGAGGTGACGGCCGAGGCGGCGGCGTTCTCGGCGTCCTGCTGTGCCTTGCGGGCGGTGGAGGCCGAAGCGGCGGCGTCCTTGGCGGACTGCTCGGCTTGTGTGGCGTACCCGTCGGCCTGCGTGGCGTACTTCTTCGCGTCCTCGGCCGACTGCGACGCCTGCTTCGCGTAACCGGCGGCTTCGTCCTTGGCCTTGGCGGCGTCGGCTGCAGCCTTGCCCGCCTCGGCCGCGTTCTTCTGTGCGGTGGCGGCCACGCCCGCGGCCTGTGCGATGAGCTGCTGGATCTGGGATTCGTGGGTGGCGCCGAGCTGGTCCTGACGCTGCGCCTTGTACTGGCCGACGGTGACGAAGAGATGGAGGAGGTCGGAGGGCCCCTCCAGGGCGATCCGCGCCGCGGCCCTGACCTGGGGACCGTTGCCGCTGTTCTTGGCGTCGGCGAGCTGGGCGGCGCGTACGCGTTCGTCCTGGGTGCGCGCCTGACCGTCGCCGGTGGTGACGAACTGGCGCAGCGCGTCCGTGGTGTCGGTGTTCAACGCGGTGCGGCCGGCCTGCTGTTCGATCGGTCCGGCGTTGGCGATGGTCCGGGCGATGTACAGGCGCATGTCCTGCTTCATGGCCTCGTACTGGCCGGTGGCGAGGAACGCGCTCACCGTGCCACCGTCGCCTTCGAGGGCCTTGGCGGCAGCGGTGCGAACATCGGCCGATCCGGCGGCCTCCGCGACGTGTTCGACGTCCTGGCGATCGTCCTGGGCGCTCGCGTCCCGGCGGCCGGTACGGATGTAGTCGGTCATGTCCGTGTCGGAGCCGGCCAGTGCCACGAGCGCGGCCGACTGGCTCCACGGGCGACCGGTCTTCGCCGTCGCCAGGGCCACCTTGCGGGCCTCGGGAGCGATCTGAGCGGCATCCGCGCCGGGCTTGGACGCCTGGTCGGCGAGCTTGGCCGCCGTGGCGTCGAGGTCCTTGGTCTGCTGCGTGGCCGCCTGCTGTGTCGCGGTGCGCTGGTCCTCTTGTGCCTTGAGGTCCTGGGCGCGGTCGATGGCCTCGTTGGTACGCGCGGTCAGCTGCTCGGTGTCGATGCGGACCGCGAGGTCGTGGACCTTCTGTGCCTTGGCGACCGCGGCGCTGGCGGTGTCGGCGTCCTTCTTGGCCTCCTTGGCGTGCGCGGCGGACTGCTTGGCGGCGGTTGCCGCCTGCCCGGCGTGGGCGGCGGCGTCGTCTGCCGCCTTGGCCGCGTTCTCGGCATGCGTGGCGGCGTCGTTCGCCGCGTCACGCGCCTCACCGGCATCGGTGGCGGCCTCATTCGCCAGCGATTCGGCGGCGGCGGCGGCACGGCTCGCTTCCCGGGCGTGCCGGTGCGCGCTGGCGGCGGCATTCGCGGCTTCACCGGAGTGGGCGCCGGCCTGGTCGGCCAGCGTGTTGGCCTGGTCGGCCGCGCTTGCGGCATCGGTGGCGTCACTGCCGGCGCCGCTGGCCGCCTTCGCCGCGTCCGCTGCCTGAGCGGCGGCGGTGTGGGCCGAGTCGGCGGCCTCGGCAGCAGCATGGGCTCCCGCGGCAGCGTCCCGTGCCTGCTGGGCCGCCTTGCGCGCGGCGCCTGCCTGGCCGGCGTTGACGGCCGCGTTCGCGGCGGCGTCCCGGGCCTGGGCGGCGGCCTGAGCGGCACCGCCGGCGGCAGCGGCAGCCGCTGAGGCGGCGTTGGCCGCGACCCTCGCCGCGTTGGTGGCGGCGTTGGCCGCGTCGATCGCCGTCTGCGCGGCGGCCGCGGCCTGCTTGGCAGCACTCGCGGCGCGCGCCGCGGCGGCAGCCGCGTGCTGGGTGTCCTTGCGCGCGGCCTCCGTCTCGGTCTCGGCCTTCTGCGCCGCTGCCTTCGCCAGCTTCGCCGCGGTCACCGCCCGGGCGGAGGCGTCCTTGGCGGCCTTGGTCTGCTGCCCCGCCAGTTTGCCCGCCTTGGCCGCCTGATCGGCGAGCTGCGCGATCGTGGCGTGCTCCTGGTCATGAGCACGGGACACGTACTGGCCGACCTGGAGGAACTCGTGGATGTCGTCGGCGGTGCCGTTGATGGCGATACGGCCGGCCGCCTGGATGTTCGGTCCGCCGGCCGCGATGATCTGCGCGACCTCGAGCCGCTCGTCCTGCTCCCGGTCGTTGTACTGGTCGTTGGCCAAAAACTTCTTGATGTCCTCGGAGGTGCCGTTGAGCGCGGCGCGTCCCGCCTTCTGCACTTCCGGACCGCCGACGTCGATGATCTGGGCGACGCGGACCCGCTGATCCTGCTCCAGCGGTGCCTTCCACCCGTCCTTCAGGAACGCCTTCAGGTCGTCCGGCGTCCCGTCGAGCGCCTTACGGGCGGCGTCCTGGAGGCTCAGGCCGCCGACACTGGCGAACTGGGCGACGGCCACCCGCTCGTCCTGGACAGCGATGTCCGAGGCCCCGGAGAGAAAGTTCTTGACGTCGTCGTCACTGCCGATGAGGGCGACCTCGGCGGCAGCTCGCACTCCGGGACCGCCCGTTTCCCACAGGCGCACCACCCTGGCGCGGTCGGTGTCCGGCAGCGCACCGGAGATACCGGTGTCCGTATAAGTGGTTCCCTCGGCTCTGGCCGGGGTGGGTACAGGTCCCAGCAGGCCCAGGACGAGCGCGCCGGGCAGCAGGGCCACACACAGCACGCGGATCGCGTGCCGAGCCCCTGCTGTGACGCGCCGTGGGCGTCGTTGATATGTCACTGCGGACTCGATTCGTTCCTTCGGTTGGGGGGGTGACTTACCGCGGGTCTGTGCCGCCCGGGCCATTGGCCGCTGGGCAGCGCGGTGCCAGGGCGGCTCGCACGGTCACCCGCGAGCCGCCCCCAAAAGACCGGGTTCCGATGTGTCAGCCGACGGGCGCGAGCGGAATTTCCTCGTGGAGGCCCTTGGCGTCGACGCCGGTGAAGAGGCTCACGTGGCCGTCGTTCCAGCGGACGAGGATGTCGTTGGCGGTGGTGTTGAC
Organism: Streptomyces sp. SUK 48; assembly: GCF_009650765.1. NCBI lineage: Bacteria > Bacillati > Actinomycetota > Actinomycetes > Kitasatosporales > Streptomycetaceae > Streptomyces > Streptomyces sp. SUK 48. The sequence continues at coordinate 540,515 of NZ_CP045740.1, forward strand.
GGTGAAGGCGCCGGCGGTGATCGCGGCCGCGTTGGTCCAGTACGACTTGGCGGGCCGGACCTTGATCTCACCGGGCAGGGCCTTGGCACTCATGCCGGGGTAGATGGTGGTCTCGCCGTCGGTCCAGCGCACCAGCAGGTCGTCGGTGTCCTTGCCGGTGAAGAAGCCAGAGGCGAGATTCTCGGCGTGGGGCCAGGTGGTGTTCTTGGCGACGGTCTGGGTCTGCTTCTTCAGTCCGTTGGCCGCCAGGTCGCCGAAGACGGAGACGTGGCCGTCCTTCCAGGTGGCCAGCAGGTCGTCGCGCAGGCCGTTCGCGGTGAAGCGGCCGACGGTCAGGTGCTGGACGTCGTCCTTCCACGCGGCGGTGTTCGGCGGGGCGAGCTGCTTCTCACCGTGGAGGCCCTTGGTATCGACGGAGGTGTACAGGGTCATCTCGCCGTCGGTCCAGCGCACCACGACTCCGTCGGTGCGGCCGCCGGTGTTCGCGCTGGTCACGTCGACGGCGTGGGTCCAGACGCTTTTCCCGGGCTGCAATTGGTGTTCCGCGGCGAAGGGGCGAGCGGGGTCGTTGCCGTAACCACCCTGGTAGAGGGTGACCTCGCCGTCGTCCCAGACGACGATCATGTCCATGTGGCGGGTGCCGCCCGCGGAATCACCCGTGTAGTAGCCGGCCGTGAGGTGCACCGCGTGCTTCCACGGGGCGGCCGCGAAGACAGGGGCGTAGACGACCTGCTGCACCCAGGAGGACAGGTCGTCGACCCTTGCGGCCACCGCGCCGGTGCGGGTCTCGGCCGCATCGGTGCCCAGACAACCACCCTGCCAGGACAGGCTGCTGACACCCACGACCGCCCCCGTGCCGCTCAACACCGGACCGCCGGTGTCGCCCTTGCAGAGGGCGGCGCCGTCCGACTTGCCGGCCAGATCGAGGGCGGTGGCCGTGGTGTTCTGGACGGTGAAGGCGGCCGCGTGGACCTGGCCGGGCACCCATTCGTCATGGGTGCGTCCGAACCCCGCGGCCTGGACCTCGTCCCCGGCGGCAGGCGCAGCGGCCGCCACCTGGACGGGAGTGATACCGGTGACGGGCTTGGCGAGTTGGGCCATGACCACGTCGCGATCCGTGCGCGGCACCAGGCTCACCACCTGCTCGGCGCTGCCGCCGAGGGTGACGGTCGTCTTCAGCTTCGGCGCGCCGGAGGCAAGCGCGCCGCCCGGTGTGTCCGTGAAGCAGCTCGCGGCGGTCAGCACCCACTGCGGGGCCACCAGGGTGGCCGAACAACCGCGCCGGCCGCCGATGTCGAGCCGGGCGGTGGAGGCCGAGACCGTGGCGGAAGCGGCCGGACCGGATACGGCGATGGCGGGTGCGGCGGTCAGGGAGACGGCCAGCGACGTGGCGGCGATGAGGCCGCCGGTCCACACGGTACGCGGACGAAAACCAGACATGACAAGTTCCTTGCTGTCGTGCGAGAACGGAGGGAGAACGGGCGGGTGGACCGGGTCAGCCGGTGATCCGCAGTTCCAGCAGCACGGTCGGCGCACCACCGGCCGCGCCCTCGCCCACGCTCTGGTAGCCGTTCTTGTCCACGGTCACCGTCTTGACGGGCGCCGACGGATCCGCCTGCGGCCTCAAGTCCGCGCTGATGGGGTGGTCGGCCGTCTCCAGAGCGAACACCCGCCCCAGTTCGAGGGTGAGATACCCCGTCTTCGCGTTCGCCTTGAAGCAGTACGCGCCCTGCGGATTGCCGCTCTGCCCCTGCACGGTGAGGACCTTGATTTGCTGGGCGGAGTCGTCGCACGCGGCGAACGTGATGTGTCCGTCGCCCTTGATCAGCTTGATGCCGTTGTCCCGTTGGATCTGATCCGCGTTCGGATAGGCGTAGTCCTCCACCGCGGACGGCGGCGTGGCTCCTGCGGGGCCCCCTGTCGGCTGCGGGTCGGCGGACGCGAGCATCGGCGCGCCCGCCAGCGCCAGAACCGCAGCTACCCCCACGACGGGAAGCATCCTGCGCATACGAGGAGTCACCCGAGTTCCTTTCCAGGCACGGGTGACAGCACGAAGACGAATCATCTGCCAGCCCCCGTGCACAGATGTAACGCAAAAATAAGTGGTCGACTGGGACCCTAAAACGGCGTCAGTCACGAAACAACGTGATCATCACCATGGGTAACCCATGGAATCTTCATAGGTAATACACAGTCAGGAACGGGCGTACGAGGTCGCCGGAGGGCCCTGCCGGGGCTCAGGCGATGGAGCCGAGCAGTGCCCGCGCGCACAGGTCGCGTACCTGGTCCCGGCTCAGCTCGGCGTCGCGCAGCCACTCCAGGCAGACGGCGGTGGTGAAGGCCAGCCAGCCCCGCACGGCGAGCCGCAGATGGGGGGCGCGCTCGGAGACCGGACCGAACTCGGGGTCGGCCGCGAGGGCGGCGAGGATCTGCTTCTCCTGTGCGGCCAGGGCCCGTTGGTAGACCTTGCGTACGGCCTGGTCGCCCGCGGCGTCGGCGCGGTGGAAGGCGCGGAAGCCGTGGGCGTGGGCCTCGACGTAGCCGAGGTAGGTGTCGAGTCCCGCGGTCAGCTGCTCGCGGGCCGGCACGCCCGGCTCGGCCGCGGTCATGCGCAGCATCCGCTCGCTCTCGCGCTCCACGACCGCCGCGAAGAAGTCCCGCTTGGTCGGGAAGTAGTGGTAGAGCAGCCCCCGGGACACCCCGGCGAGATCGGCGACCTGCTCGATCCACACCTCGTCGTACGGGCTCTCCGAGAACAGTCGCGCGCCGACCGTCAGCAGCTGCTCACGGCGTTCGCCGGTGCTGAGGCGGCGCCGGGCGCGTTCCCCCTGGTTCGCGGGCATGGCGTCACTTTACTTGACGTCGGTTCAACAAGCGGACCAGACTGAGGGCGTTGTTGAATCCACGTACAACAAGCGCGTATCGGGGGCTCAACGGCCCACTGGGTCAAGGGAGATCGGCGTCATGGCGCAGACGACGGAGAGCGCGCGGACCACGGACGCGACCGGGGATCCGCAGCGTCCGAAGGGCTTCCGGAGTGCCGAGCTGGGGTGGCCCGAACTGGACCGTGTCCCGCATCCGCCGCGCCGGCTGCCGCTGCTCGGCGATGTGGTGGGCGTCGACCGGCGCAAGCCCGTCCAGGACTCGATGCGGTTCGCGCGCGAGCTGGGACCCGTTTTCCGGCGGCGGATCTTCAACAAGGAGATCGTGGTGGTGTGGGGGGCGGGGCCGGCCGCCGATCTCGCCGACGAGTCCCGGTTCGCCAAGCATGTCGGGCTGGGCGTGGCCAACCTGCGGCCGGTCGCCGGGGACGGTCTGTTCACCGCGTACAACCACGAGCCCAACTGGCAGCTGGCGCACGACGTCCTGGTGCCCGGGTTCAGCCGGGACGCGATGGAGGGCTACCACGGGATGATGCTGGCGGTCGCCGGGCGGCTGACCGACCGCTGGGACCGGGAACTGGCCGCGGGGCGCCCGGTGGACGTGCCCGCGGACATGACCAAGCTGACCCTGGAGACGATCGCGCGGGCCGGGTTCGGACACGACTTCGGCTCCTTCGAGCGGGACCGGCCGCATCCCTTCGTCTCGGCGATGATCGGCACGCTGACCTACGCCCAGCGGCTCAACTCCGTGCCCGGCCCGCTGGCCCCGCTGCTGCTGCGCGGCGCGGCCCGGCGCAACGCGGCCGACATGGCGTATCTGAACCGCACGGTCGACGCCCTGGTCGAGGAGCGGCGCGGGTCGGGCGGCGGTGCCGGGGACCTGCTGGACCGGATGCTGGCCACGGAGCACCCCTCGACCGGCGAGAGGCTGTCCGCGCGGAACGTCCGCCGGCAGGTCATCACCTTCCTGGTCGCCGGGCACGAGACCACGTCCGGTGCGCTCTCCTTCGCCCTGTACTACCTCGCCCGGCACCCGGACATCGCGGCGAAGGCGCGCGCCGAGGTGGACCGCGTCTGGGGTGACACCGGGCGGCCGGGCTACGAGCAGGTGGCCAAGCTGCGTTATGTGCGGCGGGTCCTCGACGAGTCGCTGCGCCTGTGGCCGACCGCGCCCGCGTTCGCCCGTGAGGCCCGCCGGGACACGGTGCTCGCCGGGGACCATCCGATGCTCCGGGGCGCGTGGGCCCTGGTCCTGACGCCCATGCTGCACCGGGACCCCGCGGTCTGGGGCGAGAACGCGGAGGACTTCGACCCGGACCGCTTCACCCCCCAGGCGGTGCGCACCCGCGCCCCGCACACCTTCAAGCCCTTCGGCACCGGGCTCCGCGCCTGTATCGGCCGCCAGTTCGCCCTCCACGAGGCCACCCTCGTGCTCGCCCTCCTCCTGCGCCGCTACGACCTCCACGCCGACCCGGCGTACCGGCTGGAGGTGACCGAGCGGCTGACCCTGATGCCGGAGGACTTCCGGCTGCGGCTGTCGCGCCGGGCGACGCCCGAGCGGACGGCGCGGCCGGACGCGGCGCCGGAGCGGGCGAACGGCGAGGCCCCCGGGGGCGGCTGCCCGGCGCATGCGGAAGGGGCTGCGGGGAGCGGGAGTTGAGGGGGCCGTCACAGATGTGGGCCGGGCGGCGTGGGAGCGGACCCGGGGATGACGGTTCGGCGGCGGTCCGCGTGACGCGGGATCAGCGTGGTGCCGGGACGGACAGGGGCCGGTTCGGAGAGCTTCGGCGGCCCGGCACGGTGCGGCCCGCCCGGGCGACGCCGGCGCGCGGACCGCTCCGGGAACGCTGACGGAGCGCCGGTGCCCCGTCGGCCGGGTCGCACGCCGGACCCGGGGCCACGGCACCCGTGCACCTGCCGGCACATCGGCTCGGGAATCGCCGCGGCGGCGGGGGCGTGCTGTCGCACCGGCGGGCGAGTGGGAAACCGCGCGCCGCCATGGCCTGCCCCGGCCGCACGTCCGGCGCCCCGATGCGACAGCCGACGTGTGCGGTGCCTCGGTCGCTTCCCCGCTGCCGTACTACTCCCCCGCCGCACCGGCCCAGTGCCCCGGCCGGTTCAACGTCCCCGGCAGCTTCGTCCCCGCGTTTCCCCGGGCCGCGTTCACCTGCGGCTGGGTGAGGAAGAAGGCGCCGGTCAGATCGGCGTCGGAGAGGTCGGCGTCGCGCAGGTCGCTGCCGATCATGTCGGCGTCGCGCAGATCCGCGCCGGTGAGGTCGGCCGCGATGAGACAGGCGCCGCGGAGGGTCGCCCCGCGCAGGTCGGCGCCCCGGAGCCGGGCGCCGATCAGATCCGCGCCGCGGCGGTCCTTGCCCCTGCCGTCCTTCTTGCCCTTGCCGCCGCTCGCCCCGGCCCGGACCAGTTCGCTGGTGCGCAGCAGGAGGACGTTGATCTCCGAGCGGTGCGCGGCGACGTCCAGGCGGGCCAGTTTTTCGGCGGGCAGCAGGGTGAGGCGTTCGGTCTCCCCGAGCGCCCGTCGCAGCTCCGCGTGCACGGGCCGGGCGGCGGCCAGGGTCAGCGCCTCGGTCAGGTACCAGAGCAGTTCGTGCAGCTGTCTTACGACGGGAAACACGTCGAACATCCGGCGGGCCCGGTCCTCGGGCGCCGTACGCCAGTCCTGCCCGTCGAAGGTGTGCCCGGAGACCTTCTGGCCCGCGCCGAAGCAGTCGTACACGGTGCAGCCGGAGAAGCCCTTGTCCCGCAGCCGGGCGTGGATGCCGCAGCGGTGGTCGGCGGCGAGGTTGGGGCACGGCCGGCCCGCCGGCTTGTCGAGCGCGAAGTCGGCGGACACCGCGAAGGGCAGGGCGACGCAGCACAGCCCGAAGCAGCTCGCGCAATCCCCGCGCAGCTCCCCGAGCCCGGCTATCTGATCTGGCATGAGCACAGCCTACTGGCGCCGACCAGCCGGAATCCCGGCCCGCCCGGCCGGGGGTTGCGACCCCTGCCCCACGGGGGTTACCTGGAAGTACCGGCGGTGAAGCGCGCGCACGGGGGCTCCGGCACGTACCGGGGGCCCGGGTCCGACGCCTGCTCCCCCGGCCCTGGCTCGCCGCCGCCGTCCAGCGTTCCACGCGGAGGTGACCAAGGTGAAAGCCGTCGTCTACGAAGAGCCGTTCAGCGTGGCGGTGCGAGACGTCGATGATCCGCGTATCGAGCACCCCAACGACGTGCTCGTACGCGTCACGTCGACCGCGATCTGCGGCTCCGACCTGCATATGTACGAGGGCCGCACGGCGGCCGAGCCGGGCATCGTCTTCGGCCACGAGAACCTCGGGGTGATCGAGGAGACCGGCAGCGGTGTGACCTCGCTGTCCGTGGGCGACCGTGTCGTGATGCCGTTCAACGTGGCCTGCGGATTCTGCAAGAACTGCCTCGCCGGCGAGACCGGCTTCTGTCTGACGGTGAACCCCGGCTTCGCCGGCGGCGCCTACGGATATGTGGCCATGGGCCCGTACGAGGGCGGGCAGGCCGAGCACCTGCGGGTGCCGTTCGCCGACTTCAACTGTCTGAAACTCCCGCCGGGCGAACAGTTCGAGACCGACTTCGTGCTGCTCGCCGACATCTTCCCGACCGGCTATCACGGCTGTGAGCTGGCCCAGGTGTCCCCCGGCGAGAGCGTGGCCGTCTACGGCGCGGGGCCGGTGGGTCTGATGGCCGCCTACTCGGCGCTGCTGCGCGGCGCGTCCAAGGTGTTCGTGGTGGACCGGGTGCCCGAGCGGCTGGCCAAGGCCGAGGAGATCGGGGCCATCCCGATCGACTTCACCCAGGGCGACCCCGCCGAGCAGATCAGGGCGCAGACGAACGGCGAGGGCACGGACAAGGGCGTGGACGCCGTCGGCTACCAGGCCCAGGCGCACGACGACACCAGCCACGAGGAACCGGCCATCGTCCTGAACTCGCTGGTGGAGACGGTACGGGCGACCGGCAGGCTGGGCGTGCCGGGGCTGTATGTGCCGTCCGACCCGGGCGGGCCCGACGAGCACGCCAAGCACGGCCAGCTCCTGGTCTCGATCGGCAAGATGTTCGAGAAGGGCCAGAAGATGGGCACCGGCCAGTGCAACGTGAAGCGGTACAACCGCCAGCTGCGCGATCTGATCATCGCCGGGCGGGCCAAGCCCAGCTTCGTGGTCTCCCATGAACTGCCGCTGGACCAGGCGCCGCAGGCGTACGAGAAGTTCGACAAGCGGATCGAGGGCTACACCAAGGTCGTCCTGCATCCGGGGCACGCGCTCGCCGCGTGAGGCCGTGAGACAGAGGGGTCCGGGCGCCCGCCGAGGGTGCCCGGACCCGCCGTGTCACACCTCGTCCCGGACCAGGGCGAGCAGCCGGTCCAGCACCCGGGGCGCGCCGCTGCGCAGCCCGTCGTGCTCGAACTCGTCGGTGACCCAAGTGCGCAGACCGCGGACGGCGCGGGCCGTGTCCAGCGAGTGGCCGGCGTCCACGTACATGTCGTCGTGGTAGACGGCCGCGGCCACCGGGACCTCGTTGGCGGCGAGGCGGTCGCGGTCGTACAGCGGGGTCCAGTCGGTGCGGGCGGCGAGCAGTTCGGCGGTCTCGCGCAGCGGGCGCAGGGCCGGGTCGGTCTCGAACATCCAGGGGTGGATGGTCTCGCCGGTGAACAGCAGCGGCTCGTCGCCCGCGAGGGTCTTCGCGGCGTCGAACCGGGGGAACTCGGCGCGGACGCGTTCGGCGGCCCAGGCGGTGGGGCGGGCGTCCTGGCCGTAGATCGACTCGTGGACGAGGGCGTAGAGGGGGTGGCCCGCGAACGACAGCAGGCTCTGCACCTGCTCCTGGAAGGCGTCCGCCAGCTCGGGTCCGGCCGGGGTGCGGACGAACGCGTCGGCCAGGAGGTGGTGCAGGCGGTGGCTGCCGTCGCCGCTGCCGAGCATCAGGCCGAGGGACTGGAACGCCTCGACGGTGAGGCGGTAGCCGTTCGGCAGGACCACGTCATGGGTGAGCAGGTGGTCGGCGATGCGGCGGGCCCGCTCGATGTCCTGCGGGTACCGGGCGTAGTGCGCGGTGACCTTGCGTTCGATGCGGGGGTAGGCGGCGCGGTAGACGTCCTCGGCGTGGGCGTCGAGGGAGGGCAGTCCGCCGGTGATCAGGGCGGTGTCCAGGCCCTCGGGGGCGAGCGAGAGGTACGACACCGTGCAGAAGCCGCCGAAGCTCTGGCCGAGCACGGTCCAGGGGGCGCCGCCGGTGACCTCGGCGCGGACGGCCTCGCAGTCGCGCACGATGGAGTCGGCGCGGAAGTGGGCGAGGTAGTCGGCCTGTGCGGCCGGGCCGCCGCGCTGCGGGAGGGTCTGGCGGGTGGCGGGGGTGGAGCTGCCCGTGCCGCGCTGGTCGAGGAGCAGGACGCGGTACTCGTCGAGCGCGCGGTCCAGCCACGCCCCCCGTCCGATGAAACGATTCGCCCCGAAGCCCGGGCCGCCCTGGAGGTAGAGCAGCCAGGGCAGTTCCTTGCCCGCCTTGTCCCCCGCGACCACCTCCCGCGCGTACAGCTCGATGCTCTCGCCGCCGGGATCGGCGTGGTCGAGGGGCACGGTGAACCGGCGATCGGTCAGAACGACGCCGGGCTGGCGGTAGCTGATGCTCAACGGGTCTCCCGGGAGGGGTGGGACGGACGGGTCAAGTTCAGCACATGGGCGGTGCGCCGGGGTGGACGGGTGCCGGGCCGCCGCGGCGTCGGTCGCGGCGCGCCCGCGGCGGGCGTCAGGGTCCGGAATGTCCGGAGTACCGGAAGGCGCCCTCCGCGCTCTCCTTCAGCGCCTCCGCGCCGACGACCGCCTCCAGCGCGTCCCCGACGGTCCCCCTCGCGCGGGCCGGCGGCCTGGCGGCCACCCGGCGGTCCACCAGGTAGTCGGCGAGAATCCCGGGATCGGCGCCCGCCGCGAGCACTTCCGCACATGCCAGGGCGCGCGCCACGCCCCGGTCCCCGGTCCGCGTCGCGGCCCCTGCGGCGACTAGGCTGCGTCGCGCCCCGTGATCCCTCCCGAGGAGCCGCGATGCGTGTCGCCCTGTTCCTGACGTGTGTCAATGACACGCTCTATCCGGAGACCGGGAAGGCCGTGGTGAGGCTGCTCACGAGACTGGGGGTCGAGGTCGACTTCCCGATGGGGCAGACGTGTTGCGGGCAGGCGCACTACAACACCGGGTACCGGCACGAGGCGGAGCCGCTGGCGCGGCGGTTCGCGGAGGTGTTCGGGGAGTACGAGGCGGTGGTGACGCCCTCCGGGTCGTGCGGGGCGATGGTGCGGGAGCTGTATCCCCGGATGGGCGAACGGGCCAGGGCCGAGGGACGCGGGGACTCGCTCGCGCGGACCGTCGCGCCGGTGGTGCCGAAGACGTACGAACTCACGGAGTTCCTCGTGGACGTGCTGGGCGTGACCGACGTGGGCGCCTGGTATCCGCACACGGTCACCTATCACCCCACCTGCCACGGCCTGCGCGGCCTGGCCCTCGGCGACCGGCCGCGCCGCCTGCTGGAGGCCGTGGCGGGCCTCGACCTGGTGGAGCTGCCGGGCGCGGAGGAGTGCTGCGGGTTCGGCGGGACCTTCGCCGTGAAGAACGCCGCGGTCTCGGCCGCGATGGGCACGGACAAGGTGCGCAGCGCCGAGTCGACCGGCGCCGAGGTGCTGTGCGCCGCCGACAACTCCTGCCTGATGCACATCGGCGGCACCATGACCCGTCTCAGGGCGGGCATCCGGCCCGTCCACATCGCGGAGATCCTGGCGAGCACCGAGGAGGACCCGGCGCTATGAGCGGCACATTCGTCGGCATGCCTGCCTTTCCAGAGGCCGCGCGCGCCGCCGTGGACGATGCGACCCTGCGCGGGAATCTGCGGCACGCCACCCACACCATCCGCGCCAAACGCGCGGGCGCGGTCGCGGAGTTGGCCGACTGGGCCGAGCTGCGCGAGGCGGGCCGCCGGATCAAGGACCACACGCTGCGCCATCTCGACCGCTATCTGGAGCAGTTGGAGGCGTCGGTGACCGCGGCCGGCGGCACCGTCCACTGGGCCGCCGACGCCGACGAGGCCAACCGGATCGTGGCCCGGCTGGTCGAGGAGACCGGCGAGTCGGAGGTCGTCAAGGTCAAGTCGATGGCCACGCAGGAGATCGGGCTCAACGAGGCGCTGGAGGCCGAGGGCATCCGCGCCTACGAGACCGATCTCGCCGAGCTGATCGTGCAGCTGGGCAAGGACCGCCCCTCGCACATCCTCGTCCCGGCCATCCACCGCAACCGCGGCGAGATCCGCGAGATCTTCGCGCACGAGATGGCCGCGTGGGGCCGCCCGGCGCCCGAGAACCTGACCGACACGCCCGCCGATCTCGCCGAGGCCGCCCGGCTGCATCTGCGGGAGAAGTTCCTGCGGGCCAGGGTCGGCGTCTCCGGCGCCAACTTCATGGTCGCCGAGACCGGCACCCTGGTCGTGGTGGAGTCCGAGGGCAACGGGCGGATGTGCCTGACCCTGCCCGAGACGCTGATCTCGGTCGTCGGCATCGAGAAGATCGTGCCCACCTGGCGCGACCTGGAGGTCTTCCTCCAGACCCTCCCCCGCTCCTCCACCGCCGAACGGATGAACCCGTACACGTCCATGTGGACCGGCACGACCGACGAGGACGGCCCGCGCGCCTTCCACCTGGTGCTGCTCGACAACGGCCGCACCGACGCCCTCGCCGACCAGGTCGGCCGCCAGGCGCTGCGCTGCATCCGCTGCTCGGCCTGCCTCAATGTCTGCCCCGTCTACGAGCGGGCCGGCGGACACGCCTACGGCTCGGTCTACCCGGGCCCCATCGGCGCCATCCTCTCCCCCCAACTCCGGGGCACCGGGAGCGAGATCGACGCCTCGCTGCCGTACGCGTCGAGCCTGTGCGGCGCCTGCTACGAGGTGTGCCCGGTCGCCATCGACATCCCCGAGGTGCTGGTGCATCTGCGCGAACGGGTCGTCGAGGGCGGCCCGGCGGTGCGGGGCGGCAACAAGGTGGTGCTGCGCCCGGCCAAGGGGCACGCGGCCGAGCGGGCCGCGATGCGGGCGGCGGCCTGGGCGTTCGGGCACCCGGGCGCCCTGGGCACCGGCCAGCGGCTCGCCTCCCGCTCCCGCCGGCTGCACCCCCGTACCCTGCCGGGTCCCGGCCGGGCGTGGTCCCACACCCGGGATCTGCCGACGCTGCCCGCGGAGCCGTTCCGCGACTGGTGGCAGCGCACCCGCGGCGGAAAGGACGCCAAGTGAACAGCAGGGAGCGGATCCTGGGCCGGGTGCGGCGCGCGCTGGCCGACGTACCCGCGGGCGAGCGGCCGTACGAGGAGGCCGTGCCCCGGGACTATCTGCGCGAGCACGGGGAGCGGACGGTCGAGGAGAGCGTCGATCTGCTGGCCGAGAACCTCGCGGACTACCGGGCGATCGTGCACCGCGCCGACGCGGCGGATCTGCCGCTCCTCATCACCCGGCTGCTGGCCGCGCGCGGCGCCGAGGAGGTGCTGGTGCCGCCGGGGCTGCCGGACTGGTGGATGACGGCCGCCGACCCGGTCCGGATCCACGACCGGGCGGAACTCACCCCGCAGCGCCTGGACCGGGTCGGCAGCGTGGTGACCGGCTGCGCCGTGGCGATCGCCGAGACCGGCACCCTCGTCCTCGACGGCTCCCCCGACCAGGGCCGCCGCCGTATCTCGCTGATCCCCGACCACCACATCTGCGTGGTCCGCGTCCCGTCGCAGGTCGTGGCGTCGGTGCCGCAGGCCCTCGAACGCCTGGCCCCCACCCGCCCGTTGACCTGGATCTCCGGCCCCTCGGCCACCAGTGACATCGAGCTGGACCGGGTGGAGGGCGTCCACGGGCCGCGCACGCTGGAAGTGATCCTGCTGGACGGCTGAACCACCGGACTGAACCACCGGCACGGCGCCCGGCGTCGGCGCGCGTCGCACCGGCGGCGCCGTTAGCGTGAGGACATGATCCGGTTCGAGCAGGTCACCAAGCGCTACCCGGACGGTACGACGGCCGTGGACGACCTCTCCTTCGAGGTGGCGGAGGGCGAGCTGGTGACGCTGGTCGGCCCCTCGGGCTGCGGCAAGACCACGACCATGATGATGGTGAACCGGCTGATCGAGCCGACCTCCGGGCGGATCAGCGTCGACGGCGAGGACATCTCCGCCGTCGACCCGGTGCGGCTGCGCCGCCGTATCGGGTACGTCATCCAGCAGGCGGGCCTCTTCCCGCACCGCACCGTGCTGGACAACACCGCGACCGTGCCCGCGCTGCTCGGCTGGAAGCGGGCGAAGGCGCGGGCCAGGGCCGCCGAGCTGCTCGACATGGTGGGCCTCGACCCGAAGACCTACGGGCCGCGCTATCCCCAGCAGCTGTCCGGCGGGCAGCGCCAGCGGGTCGGCGTGGCGCGGGCGCTGGCGGCGGATCCGCCGGTGCTGCTGATGGACGAGCCGTTCGGCGCGGTCGACCCGGTGGTGCGCGAGCAGTTGCAGGACGAGTTCCTGCGGATGCAGGCCGAGGTGCGCAAGACGGTGCTGCTGGTCACCCATGACATCGAGGAGGCCGTCCGGCTCGGCGACCGGATCGCCGTGTACGGACAGGGCCGTATCGAACAGTTCGACACCCCGGGGGCGGTGCTGGGGGCGCCCGCCACGCCGTACGTCGCCTCGTTCGTGGGCGCGGACCGGGGGCTGAAGCGGCTCTCGGTGACCGCGATCGAGCCGGACGATCTCCAGCAGCCGCCGGTGGCCCGGCCGGACGAGCCCGCCGAGCGGGCGCGGGAGCGGCTGGCCGAGCAGGGGGCGCGCTGGGCGGTGGTGCTGGACGAGCGGGGCGATCTGCACGGCTGGGTCGGGGTGGCGGACCTGGCGGCGGGCGGCACGGTCGGGGAGTTCGGCCATCGGATGACCGCGTGGGTGCCGGTCGGGGCGCCGCTGAAGCAGGCGTTCGGGGTGATGCTCCAGCACGACGCCGGGTGGGTCGCGGTCCTCGACGGGGCGCGCTTCCTCGGCGTGCTGACCCCGGCGAAGCTGCACGAGGCGCTGCGCCGCTCGGTGGACGCGGACGCGCGGGGCGTGGCGCGCGGGCAGGTGCCCTTCGACTCGGTGTCCGACGCGTGAGGCCAAGGGCCGCGGACGCGGGCGGGTCTACTTCAGCAGACCCTTGTCCCTGAGATAGGCGCGGGCCACGTCGGCGGGGAGCCTGCGCCAGCTGTCGACCTGCTCGTTCAGGTCGGCCAGGTCGGCGGTGGTGAGGACCTCGTTGAGCCGGCCGAGGACCCTGGTGACCCCGGCGCCGCCCGCGCGGGCGCGGTTGACGACCGGGACCACGTAGTCCGCGTTCTGGAGGTGCCGGTCGTCGGTGAGCAGGACCAGGCCGAACTGGTCGAGGGTGGCGTCCGTGGTGGTCGTCAGCACCATCTGGTCCCGGCCCTGCTGCACCGCCCGCTTGGCCGGGGTGGTGCCGACGCCCTTGGGGTCGACGGCGGTGACGTCGATGCCGTACTCCTGTCTCAGGCCCGGGGCACAGTACGGCCGCTGCACGCACTCGTCGCCCGCCGCGAGCCGTACCTTCAGTCCGGAGGCGCCGAGATCGCTGAGCGTCTTGAGGTGGTGCCGGCGGGCGTAGTCGGCGCCGACCGCGAAGGCGTTCTGGTCGACGGCCCGGCCCGGGGGCAGGACGGTGAGTCCGCGGGGGGCGGCGAGCGCGCGCAGGGCGTTCATCGTGGTGTCCAGGTCGGGTGAGCCGACCGGCTGGGCGTCGGTGCCGTGGACCTTGGCGTTCAGCCAGTCCGCGAAGGTGGCCGCGAACTCGGGCACCACATCGATCTGGCCGGACTCCAGGGCGGGTTCGTACAGCTCCCGGTTGGAGACGGTGAGGATCGACGTCGTGTACCCGGCCCGGTTCAGCAGCTGGGCGTACATCTGGGCGAGCAGGTCGCTCTCGGTGAAGCCGGCCGAGCCGATGATGAGGTGGTGGCTGTCCCCGGGCGGCGCGGTGACCCGGCCGCGGTTCTCCAGGGAGGGGCCGGTGGCGCAGCCGGTGAGGGCGAGGAGCAGCAGCAGACCCAGGACGCGTCTCATCGTCCTCCCCTCGCCCAGGCGGGCCCGAGCCGTTCGGCGATCTCGAAGCCGCTCTCCACGAGGAGCGCGAACACGGCGACCAGCAGGGCGCCCGCGACCACCTGGGGCGTGCTGGCGAGGTTGAACCCCGCGGTGATGATCCGGCCGAGTCCGCCGCCGCCCGCGAGCGCCGCGATGGTGGCCGTGGCGACGAGCTGTACGGCGGCGATCCGCACCCCGTTCATCAGCAAAGGGAGCGAAAGGGGCAGTTCCACGTGAAACATCAGCTGGCGGCCGGTCATGCCCATGCCCCGGGCCGCCTGGACCACTCCCCGGTCGACCTCGCGCATCCCGACATAGGCGTTGGTGAGCAGCGGCGGCACCGCGAACAGCACCAGGGCGACGACGGTGGGGCCCTCGCCCCAGTTGCCGACCGGGGTGAGCAGCAGCAGGACCAGCACGGCGAAGGTGGGCACGGCCCGGCCGACGTTGGAGATGTTCACGGCGAGCGCTCCGCCCCGGCCGAGATGGCCGAGGACCAGGGCGACGGGCAGCGCGATCAGGCAGCTCAGGACGAGGCAGACGACGGTGAGGAGGAGGTGCTGGAGCAGCCGGTGCCACACGCCGTTGTCGCCGGACCAGTGCGCGGGGTCGGCGAGCCAGTCCCAGGTGGCGGTGAGGGTGCTCATGCGCCGGCCGCCCTGGTCCAGGGGGTGATCAGCCGCTGTACGCCCAGCAGCAGGAGGTCCGCGGCGATCGCGATCAGCACGCAGAGCACGGACGCGGTGAGCACCTGGGCCTTGAAGTAGGTGTTCATGCCCGCGTAGACGAGGTTGCCGAGCCCCCCGTAGCCGACGATCGCGCCGACCGTGACCAGGGAGACCGCGGAGACGGTGGCGATGCGCAGCCCGGCCATCGCGGCGGGCAGGGCGAGGGGCAGTTCCACGGTGAGCAGCAGCCGGATGGGGCCGTAGCCGAGGCCGCGCGCCGCCTGCCGGGTCTCCTCCGGGACCGCGCGCAGGCCCGCGAGCAGGTTGCGGACCAGGAGGGTGAGCGAGTACAGCACCAGGCCGGCGACGACCAGGGTGGCGGAGAGGCCGTAGAGGGGCAGCAGCAGGGAGAACATCGCGAGGGACGGGATGGTGTAGAGGATCGTGGTCAGGGCGAGCACCGGTCCGGCGGCCCAGCCCCAGCGGCGGGCCAGCACCGCGAGCGGCACCGCGACGGCCAGGCCGATCAGGACCGCCAGGGCGGTCAGCTGGAGGTGCTGGACGACCGCGTCGAGGAGGATTCCGCGACGGCTGCTCAGATAGGCGCCGCAGATCCATTCGTTGCGCGCGAGACAGTCGTCGGGGGCCGCGGTCACGGGTCCATTGCACCGGCGGGCGGGGCGGGGTGCGCGCGGTGGGGGGCCGTACGAGGGAGGGGCGTACGCGAGACGGCCGTACGACGCTCGGACGAGCGGCCGGGAATCGCTGCGTGACAGGGGCGCTGAACAAGCGCTTAGATAGGAGGGCTCGGGTGGCACTCCGCGCCCGGCTCGCCCCGACCCCGCCGGAGGACCCCGTTGTTCACGTCCGTCGACGACGTCTCCGCCCGCCTCGCCGAGACCGGCTACCTCGCCTCGCCCGCGGTCGCCACCACCGTGTTCCTCGCGGCCCGGCTCGGCAAGCCGCTGCTGGTGGAGGGCCCCGCCGGGGTCGGCAAGACCGAACTGGCCAAGGCCGTCGCCCAGGTGGCCGAGGCGCGGCTGGTGCGGCTCCAGTGCTACGAGGGCGTGGACGAGTCCCGGGCCCTGTACGAGTGGAACCACGCCAAGCAGCTGCTGCGCATCAGCGCGGGCCCCGGCGAGAGCTGGGACGAGACCCGGACCGACGTCTTCAGCGAGGAGTTCCTGCTCCCGCGCCCGCTGCTGACCGCGATCCGCGGCGACGAGCCGACGGTGCTCCTGATCGACGAGACCGACAAGGCCGACGTCGAGATGGAGGGCCTGCTCCTGGAGGTGCTCAGCGACTTCCAGATCACGGTGCCGGAGCTGGGCACGGTCACCGCGACCCGCCGCCCGTTCGTCGTGCTCACCTCCAACGCGGGCCGCGAGCTGTCCGAGGCGCTGCGCCGCCGCTGCCTGTTCCTGCACATCGGCTTCCCGGAGGAGGAGCTGGAGCGGCGGATCGTACGGCTGAAGGTGCCGGGCCTTCCCGAGGCGCTGGCGGAGTCGGTCGTCCGGGTGGTGGGGGCGCTGCGCGCGATGGACCTGCGCAAGGCGCCGTCCGTCGCCGAGACCGTCGACTGGGCGCGCACGCTGCTGGCGCTGGGCGCGGACACGCTGGACGAGACGGTCGTACGGGACAGTCTCGGGGTGATCCTCAAGCATCAGGACGACATCCAGAAGGCCGCGGCCAAGCTCGATCTGGACGCGCTGTGACAGACCCCGCCGAGCGGATCACCGGCCTGGTCGGGGCGCTGCGGGCGCACGGGGTGCGGATCGGCACCGGGGAGACGGTGGACGCGGCCCTGGCGGCCGAGGCGCTGGGACTCGGTGACCGGGAGCTGCTGCGCGAGGGGCTGGCCGCGACCCTGCTGCACGGTGCGGCCCAACGCGCCGTGTTCGACCCGGTCTTCGACCTCTACTTCCCGCGCGGGGTGGGCGCCCCGGACGCCGGTCCCGCCGACCGCGAGGGCCTGCGCGACCGGCTGGCCGAGGCACTGGCGGCCGACGACCGCACGCTGATGGCCCAGTTGGCGGCTCAGGCGGTCGACGGGTTCGGCGGGTACGGGAGTTCACCGGGGTCGGACGGCTGGTCGGCGTACCAGACCCTCGAACGGCTGCGCCCGCAGACCCTGTTGGCCCGGGTGCGGGCCGATGTACGGGCCGGTGCGGGGGCCGGCGGTGACTTCGCCGACCGGTTGCTGGACGACGAGATCCGGCGCCGGATCGAGGAGTTCAGGCGGCTGGTCGGCGCGGAGGCGCGGCGCCGGGTCGCCGAGCGGCGCGGACGGGACGAGATCGCGCGGCGCGCGGTGCGCCCGACGGCCGACCGGGTGGATTTCCTCTTCGCGAGCAGGGAGCAACTGGCCGAGCTGCGCAGGGCCGTCCAGCCGCTCGCGCGCAAGCTGGCCACCCGGCTCGCCGCGCGCCGCCGCCGGGCCGCGCGCGGCACCATCGATCTGCGCCGCACCCTGCGCTCCTCGTTGTCCACCGGTGGCGTCCCGATGCGGCCGGTGTTGCGCCGGCGCCGTCCGGTCCGCCCCGAACTGGTCCTGCTCTGCGATGTGTCCGGCTCGGTCTCGGGCTTCTCCGACTTCACGATGCTGCTGGTGCAGGCGCTGCACGACCAGTTCGGCAAGGTCCGGGTGTTCGCCTTCGTCAACCGCCTGGACGAGGTGACCGGACTGCTCGACCACGGCCGCGCCGACCCCGAGGGCCTCGGCGCCCGCATCCGCGCCGAGGCCACGCTCACCGGCTGGCACGGCAGCAGCGACTACGGCATGGCGCTGGGCGAGTTCACCGAGCGGTACGGCGCCGCGGTGGGCCCGCGCACCACGGTGTTCGTCCTCGGCGACGCCCGCACCAACCAGAGCGACCCGAACCTGCCCGCGGTCCGCGAGATCGCCCGGCGGGCCCGGCGCGTGTACTGGCTGAACCCCGAACCGGCAGAACAGTGGGGCACCGGGGACTCGGCCGCGCCGGCGTACGCGGACCTGGTGGAGATGCACGAGTGCCGTACGGCGCGGCAGCTCGGGGGGCTGGTGGGGCGGCTGCTGCCGGTGTGAGCGACGTGAGTGACGTACCCGATCTCCCGTGATCGACTGGTCGTCGTACCGTCGTCTCCCCGTCGTCTCCGCACCGAGGGCTCCGGTCCTCCGGCACCGTGCCGGGAGTCCCGGCCCTCCTCCCCCGAGGACCGCCCATGACACACCCGCCCGTGCCGCTCGGCACCCTTCCCACCCCGCTCGAACCGGCGCCCCGGCTGGCCGCGGCGCTGGGGCTCGGCCCGGAGGACCTGTGGGTCAAGCGGGACGATCTGACCGGTCTGGGCGGGGGCGGCAACAAGATCCGCAAGCTGGAGTGGACGGTGGGCGCGGCGCTCGCGCAGGGCGCGGACACGCTGGTGACCACGGGCGCCGCGCAGAGCAACCACGCCCGGCTGACCGCCGCCGCGGCCGCCCGGCTGGGGCTTGCCGTCGTGCTGGTGCTGCGCGGCTCCCCCGGGGCCTCCCGCTCCGGGAACCTCGCGCTCGACGGGCTGTTCGGGGCCCGGCTCGCCTGGGCGGGCGAGGTGGACCAGGCGGGTCTGGACGCGGCCGCGGCCGAGGTGTGCGACCGGCTGCGCGCGGACGGGAGGCGTCCCGCGCTGATCCCGTTCGGCGGGTCCGGGACCCTGGGCGCCCGGGGCTATGTGCGCTGCGGCGAGGAACTGCGCGCCCAACTGCCGGAGTCGCGCACGGCGGTGGTCGCGCTCGGCTCGGGCGGCACCATGGCCGGTCTGGTCGCCGCCCTCGGCACCGACCGGGTCCTCGGCGTCGACGTGGGCGCGCTGCCCGACCCGGCCGCCGCGGTGGTGGCGTTCGCGGCGCCGCTCACCTCGCGGGAGGTCACGGCGGAGCGGCTGCGGATACGGCGGGACCAGGTGGGCGCGGGGTACGCGACGCTGACGGAGCCGGTGACCGAGGCGCTGCGGCTGGCCGCCCGCACCGAGGGGATCGTGCTGGACCCGACGTACACGGGCCGGGCGCTGGCCGGACTGGCGGCGGCGGTGCGCGACGGCGACGTACTCCCCGGTGAGAAGACGGTGTTCGTGCACACCGGGGGGCTGCCGGGGCTGTTCGGCCATGCGGCGGCGGTGACGGCCGCGGAGGAGGGGGCGGGGGTGTACTGACGGGCGCGGGGGCGTTGCGAGGGTGTGGGGGCGGTGGCCGGCGCGGTGGTGGTCGGGGCGGTGGGGACCGTACGGAAAATTCGTCGGCCGGGACCCGCAACCTCGACCGGGGTCGGACGTCTGTCCGGGTGGAGGCCCTCCTTTTCGTCCAGTTGTCCGACCAGCCCCGAAGGAACTCATGTCCGCACACCGTGTCCCCCGTCCGCTGCGCGCCCGCAAGCTGCGCACCGTCCTCGGGGTCTCCGCGCTCGGCGCGGCGCTCGCCGTCACCGGCACCGTGGCCGCCCAGGCCGCGCAGTCCGACCACCACGCCGCGGGCCACTCCGGCAGCGCGGCCACGCCGAAGCCGGTGCCGTCGGTCCCGGGCGGTTCGGCGACCCCGCGTCCCGTCCCCTCGGTGCCGGGCGGTACGGCGACCCCGCGTCCCGTCCCCTCGGTGCCCGGCGGTACGGCGACCCCGTCGCCCGTGCCGGCTCCGCCGCGCTCCGCGTCCCCGTCGCCGGTGCCGTCGACGCCCGCGCACCCGCACCACGGCCCGGCCGTTCCGGCGCCGGTTCCGCCGCAGCACTGAGGTAGGGGCGGGTGCGGGGAGCCGTCGTACGGCGGTTCCCCGCACCCGGTCCCGGGAGATCCATGACGACAGCCACACCACCGGCGGCCCTGCCCTGGGAACGGGTCACAGCGGCCCGACTCCCCTCGCTCCGGCGGCGGTTCACCCGGCTCCTCGCCCGTATCGGCATGGACACGGACACCGTGTCCGGGCCGTGTCCCCCGACCGCGGGGACGGCCACGCCCGAACCCCCGCCCGGGATCGAGGAGTTGTACCACCACCGCCGGCTGCCCCTGGTGCGCCTGGCGGTGCTGCTGGTGGACGATCTGCCCACGGCCGAGGACGTCGTACAGGACGCGTTCACCGCGCTGTTCCGCCGGCACGGCCATCGGCTCGCCGCCCTGGACGACCCGGAGGCGTACCTGCGGACCAGTGTGGTCAACACGGCGCGCTCGGTGCTGCGCCGGCGCAGGACCGTACGGGCGCACCCTCCGGTGCCGGAGGGGCACGCGCCCGCGCCGGAGGAGGACGTGCTCATCCATGAGGACCACCGGGAGGTGCTGGCGGCGCTGGGCACCCTGACCCGGCGCCAGCGGGAGGTACTGGTGCTGCGCTACTGGTCGCATCTGACGGAGGCCGAGATCGCGACGACGCTCGGTCTGTCGCGCGGGGCCGTCAAGTCCACGGCCAGCCGGGCCCTGGACGCGCTCGGCCGGCGACTGGAGGGTCTGCGATGAACCACTCACCCGTCGACGGGGCCGTCCGGGAGGCCGTCGAGGAACGGCTGCGCGCCGCCCTGGCCGCCCGCGCGAACGCCGTCGGACCATCCGATCTGCGCCCCCTGCGCCCGCCGACCGACGCGCTCGGGGTCCGCCGTCCCTCGCTGCGCGGCACCGTGGTGGGGCTGCTGGCGCTGGCGGCGGTGGCGGCCCTCGTCCTGTTCGCCCTCCACGACGGCGGCAGCCGCCCGGCACCGCCGGCCCACCCCCCGCGTCCGACCGCGGGCACTCCCTCACCGGTGCCGAGCTCCGCGTCGCCCACGCCCGTGGCGAGCCCTTCCGTCCCGGCGCCGCACGCGCGGTGAGCACGCCGGCGAATTGCACCCGTCCGCGCTCACCGGTCCGGCACCGGCACCGCTAAGTTGGGCGGCATGAGCAACCTTGACCGCGCGCCCGAGCCGACCGTCTGCGGTGGCCGTGGATTCGTCGTCGCCGAACCCGTCCGCGAGCTGCTGAGCCCCCGCCCCGTCAGGCTGGGGGAATCGACCGAGGTGCGCAGGCTGCTGCCGAACCTCGGCCGCCGCATGATCGGCGCGTGGGCCTTCGTCGACCACTACGGCCCGGACGACATCGCCGACGAGCCCGGCATGCAGGTCCCGCCGCACCCCCACATCGGGTTGCAGACGGTCAGCTGGCTGCACGAGGGCGAGGTGCTGCACCGCGACTCCACGGGCAGCCTCCAGACGATCCGGCCCCGGCAGCTGGGCCTGATGACCGCGGGGCGCGCGATCAGCCACTCCGAGCAGAGCCCCCGCCCGCACGCCCGTCTGCTCCACGGCGCCCAGCTGTGGGTGGCGCTGCCCGACGCGCACCGGCACACGGACCCGCGGTTCGAGTTCCACGCCGAGCTGCCCACGGTCACCGCGCCCGGGCTGACCGCCACGGTGCTCCTCGGCGACCTCGACGGCGCCGTCTCCCCCGGCACGGCGTACACCCCGATCGTCGGCGCCGACCTCGCGCTCACCCGGGGCGCCGAGGTCCGGCTGCCCCTGGACCCCGACTTCGAGTACGGCGTCCTCGCGATGTCCGGCGAGGTCCATGTGGACGGCGTACCGGTGCTGCCCGGCTCGATGCTCTACCTCGGCTGCGGCCGCTCCGAACTCCCCCTGCGCGCCGAGTCCGACGCCGGGGTCGTGCTCCTGGGCGGCGAACCCTTCGCCGAGGAGTTGATCATGTGGTGGAACTTCGTGGGGCGGACGCAGGAGGAGATCGAACAGGCCCGTGAGGACTGGGCCAAGGGCAGTCGCTTCGGCGAGGTGAAGGGCTACGACGGCGCCCCGCTGCACGCGCCCGAGCTGCCGCCGGTGCCGTTGAAACCACGCGGCCGGGTGCGCTGAGCCGGGAGCCGGTCAGCGCGTACGAGCGAGAGCGGCACCCCCGGCGCCGACGGCGGAACTCAACCGAGGATCCCGGCCACGAGCCGGCGCGCGTACGTGGCGTCGAGGCCGTCCGGGCGGAACAGGATGCGGTACATCATGGGCGCGACGACGCGGTCGATGACCGTCTCGACGCCCGGCGTCTCCTCCCCCCGTTCAGCCGCCCGGGTGAGGATGAAGCCGATCTGGTCGGCGGCGTAGGCCGAGCACTGGCCGGCATTGCTGCCGTCCGGGTCGCCGAGCAGGGCGTCGCGGATGTAGGCGCGACCGGCGGGAGAGGCCATCTCGTCGAGGAACTGCTCGGCCCAGGCCGTCAGGTCGGACGCCAGGGCGCCGTGGTCCCCCGGCGCGGTGTCGGGCCGCAGCCGCTCGACCGCCACGTCCGACAACAGTTCCTGGAGGTCCCCCCAGCGGCGGTAGACCGTCGACGGCGTCACCCCCGCGCGCTGGGCGACCATCGGCACGGTCAGGGCGTCCCGGCCCACTTCCGAGGCGAGTTCGTGGACGGCGTCGTGGACCGCCGCCTGGACCCGGGCGCTGCGCCCACCGGGACGCACCATCTGCCTGCTCACAGCACTCACCTTAAAGCAAAATCATTGCGTCTAGCCAGCCGTCGGCCTCACGCACGCCCCTCCGTCCCACACCCGCGCCGTCCGCCTCGCGCACGCGACGGGGAGGGGCGGCGCCTTCGGCCCGGAGGGAACGGTCCGGCCGGGCCGAAGCGCCTCGTTCAGACCGCGGGCGCCAGCTCGCGGGCGGGCTGGGTCCGCTCGTAGGCGTGGCCGGCCCGCAGGAGCACGCTCTCGCCGAGCGGTCGCCCGAGCAGCTGCATGCCGATCGGCAGACCCGCCGTGTCGTGGCCGACCGGTACCGACAGGGACGGCAACCCGGTGATGTCGGCGGGGGACGACAGGCGTACGTAGGCGTCGGAGACGCCCTCGGCCGTGCCGTCGGCCCAGGTGATCGTCTCCTGGCCGGCCTTGGCCGCGGTGGCCGGGACGGTGGGGGCGACGACCAGGTCGACGTCCCGCAGCATGCGCGTCCATTCCTGCCGCATGAGGGTGCGGGCGCGCTGGGCGCGCAGGTAGTCCCCGGCGGGCATCAGTTCGCCGGCCTCCAGGAGGATGCGGACGTCGTCCTGGTACAGCTCGGGGACCGTGCGCAGGGTGCGCTCGTGGTAGGCGGTCGCCTCGGGCACCATCAGGCCCCACTGCGTGGCCTGGATGTAGCGGGTCATGGGGATCTCGACGTCGACGAGGACTGCGCCGAGCTCTCGAAGCCGGTCGATCGCGTGCCGTACGGCGGCTTCCACCTCGGGATCGACATGGTCGAAGAAGTAGGTGCGCGGCACGCCCACCCGCAGGCCCGTCAGGTCCGGGTCCGCATCCGGCCGGTAGTCGGTGCCGGGTGCGGTCAGCGAGGCGGGATCGCGGGGGTCGTGTCCGGCCAGGGCGGTCAGGACGAGGGCCGCGTCCGCGACGGTGCGGGTGATCGGGCCGACGTGGTCCAGCGACCAGGACAGGGACGTGACGCCGTGGCGGGGGACGAGGCCGTACGTCGGCTTGAGGCCGACCACTCCGTTCAGCGCGGCGGGCACCCGGATCGATCCGCCGGTGTCGGTGCCCAGGGCGAAGGTGGCGCCGCCCGCGGCGACGGCGACGGCGGAGCCGCCGCTGGAGCCGCCGGCGACCCGGCCGGCGTCCCAGGCGTTGCCGGTCTGCGGGGTGGTCAGCCCGTAGGCGAACTCGTGGGTGTGCGTCTTGCCGACCAGCACGGCCCCGGCCGCCGACAGGCGGGCGGCGACGGTGCTGTCGGCCTTTGCGCGGTGGTCGGCCCGGACGCGGGAGCTGGCCGAGGTCGCCACGCCGGCGACGTCGATCAGATCCTTGAGGCCCATCGGAATGCCGTGCAGCGGACCGCGGTGGCGGCCGGCCGCGATGTCGTCCTCGGTTTCGCGCGCGGCCCGGCGGGCGTGCTCGGCGGTGACGGTGACGTACGCCTGGAGGTGCGGTTCCACCTGTGCGACGCGCTCCAGGACGGAGTCCGTCAGTTCGACGGGGGACAGCCGCCGGGCCCGGATCTCCTCGGCGGCCGCGCTCAGGGACAGCTCATACGGTCGCATCGTGCGTCTCCTGTTCCACGCGGTAGGCGAGGGCGGGCGGGGTGTCCCCGAAGTCCAGCTCCCGCAGGACCGCGACGACGGAGTGGATGTGGTTGGCGATGGCCGCGACCGCCGCATGGCGGTCGGCAGGCAGCGGGAGCCCGGTGCGGGCGGCCCAGCGGGCCGCTTCCGGCGGGGTGAGCTCGACGGAGGACATGGACTTCTCTCTCCTCGGGGCCGGGGGGACGGAACCCCTCGGCTAAAAGCTAAGGTTTTGCTTTAGCCGATGGTAGGGCCTACGGTGACTTAAAGCAAACCCATTGCTTTTAGCGCCGAGGAATCTCATGTGCACCGTCACACCCAGCGCACCCGCGCACTCCGGCCCCAGCCGCCCGGGAGCCCGCACCCGGACCGCCCGGCGCGCGGCGTCCTTCGCCCTGGACGCCTCGATCCTGGCGGCCCTCCTCGCGGCCTCCAGCGCGCCGACGCCGCTGTACCCCCGCTACCAGGACGCCTGGGGGCTGTCCGCGCTCACCATCACCGTGGTCTTCAGCGCCTACGCCCTGACGCTGCTGCTGGCCCTGCTCACCACCGGCGCGCTCTCCGACCACCTCGGGCGGCGCCCCGTCCTGGTCGGCGCCCTGCTGCTGGCGGCCGCCGCCATGGCGCTGCTGGCCTCGGCGGACGGCGCCGGAGCGCTGATCAGCGCCCGGATCCTGCAAGGAGCGGCCACCGGTGCGGCCACCAGCGCCGCCGGAGCGGCCCTCCTCGACCTCCAGGACCCCCTGCGCCCGGGCCGGGCCCTGCTGACCAACAGCATCGCCCCGGTGGCGGGCATGGCCGTCGGCGTCCTGGTCTCCACCCTCCTCGTCCGCTTCGCCCCCGCGCCCACGGTCACCGTGTACGTCCTGCTGGCGGCCCTCTTCGCCGCCCAGGCGGTCGCGGTCACGTTCACCGCGGAGACGGCCCGCGCGCACGCCGGTGCCCTGCGGTCGCTGCGCCCTCGCCTCGCCGTGCCGTCGTCGGCGCGCGGCGCCCTGCTGACGGTCGGCACCGCCGTCGTCGCCGTCTGGGCGCTGGGCGGCTTCTACTCCTCCCTCGGGCCGGCGCTGGTACGCCTCGTGGCCCCCGGTGCCCCACCGGCGGCCGGCGGCCTGGTCTTCTTCGTGCTCACCGCCGCGGCCACGCTCACCGTGTGGGCGCTGCGGCGCACCGCGCCGCGCGCCGCCGCCACCGGCGGCAGCCTCGCCGTCGTGCCGTCCGCGGCCCTGAGCCTGCTCGGTCTGCACGGCTTCGGCCTGCCCGCCGTCTACGGCGGCGCGGCCCTGGCGGGCGTCGCGTTCGGGGCCGTCTCCCAAGGGGCGCTGCGCATGACGCTCGCCTCGCTCGACGAACAGGACCGCGCCGCGACCCTGGCCGCCTACTACGTCCTCAGCTATCTGTCCATGAGCCTGCCCGCCATCGCCGCGGGCGCCGCCACCCAGCACTACGGGCTCGGCACCACCGCCCACGGCTACGCCCTGGCCGTCGCCCTGCTCGCCGCCGCGGCCCTGGCGGCGCTCGCCCTGCCGGGGCGCGGGACGTCCCACCGCACACACCACACACACGGCGCCCACCACGCGCACCCCGCCCACCACGACCTTCCGTAACGAGACCCGAGGAAACTACCGATCATGAGCACGCGCACGAACACTCCGCAGACCACCGGCACTCCGCAGACCACCGGCCCGACCACCGTCCCCTCCTGGACCGTGGGCGACGTCACCGTCCACCGCGTCGACGAGGCGCCGCTGCCGCCCGCCACCGGAGCGTGGCTGCTGCCCGGCGCCACCCCGGACGTCGTCTCCGGACAGGACTGGCTGCGCCCCCACTTCGCCGACGACGAGGGCGTGCTGCGCCTCGACAGCCACAGCTTCGCGTTCACCGTCGGCGGGCTGCGCGTCCTGGTGGACACCGGCATCGGCAACGGCAAGGAGCGGGCCAACCCCGCCTGGCACCACCTGGACACCGACTACCTCCAGCGCCTCACGGCGGCCGGATTCCCCCCGGACTCCGTCGACCTGGTGATCCTCACCCACCTGCACGCCGACCACGTCGGCTGGAACACGCGCGAGGTGAACGGAGAGTGGGTGCCCACCTTCCCGCACGCCCGCTACCTCACCTCGCGCGTCGAGCGGGAGTTCTGGGCCGGGTACGACATGGAGGAGGCGCGCCGGCAGATGTTCCGCGACTCGGTGATCCCGGTGGAGGAGGCGGGGCTGCTCGACCTCGTCGACATCCCCGCGGACGGAGCCGAAGTCGTCCCGGGCCTGCGGCTGATCCCCACCCCCGGGCACACCCCCGGCCACCTCGCCGTCGAGCTGACCAGCCACGGGGCCACGGCACTGATCACCGGCGACTGCATCCACCATCCGCTCCAGCTCGCGCATCCCGGCATCGGCGCGTGCGTCGACATCGAGCCCGAGCGGTCCGAGCTCTCGCGCCGCGCGCTGCTCGGTTCGCTCGCCGGCACGCAGACACTCGTCCTGGGCACCCACTTCGCGCCGCCCACCGCCGGCCGGGTCGTCGCTCACGAGGGTGCCTTCCGGCTCGCACCCGTCCCCGCCGGCTCGCGCTGACGGTCCGGGGCATGCTCAGAGCGCCATGGTGTCCGCGGTCCTGCCGCGGAGTTCCGCGCGTACGGACTCGGTGAGGGTGACGGTCGCGCTGGTGGCGGCCAGCCAGCGGACGGCCATGGTGTGGCCGTCGGCTGTCCGGTCGGCCACGGCGTCGGCGACGACGAACGCCTCGGGGTCCTGCATCCAGGCGTCGGCCGCGGTGAGCAGGACATCGGTGTGCGCCGCCGCGCCCACGACCAGCACCTGGTCCCGCCCGAGTTCCTTCAGCCGTGAGCGCAGCCGGGTGCCGGCGAACGCGCTGTACCGCTTGGCCGTCAGGACCGTGTCGCCCGCCTCCGGCCGCAGCACGTCCACGACGGCGTGGGCGTCCGCCTCGGTGGGCGGTGCGAGCGGGACCGGCGCGGGGAACACCGGCCCCGGCCCCTCTCCCCCGGCCGACCGCGATCCCGGAACGCGCGTCACATACACGACGGGCACGCCGGAGCAGCGGGCGGTCTCGGTCAACCGGCTTATGTTGTCGAGGAGTTTTGCGACCGGGGCGGTCTCCCGCAGGGCCCGCAGGACGTACTCCTGCATGTGCTGCACGACGAGTACGGCACGCGACGGGTCGATGCTCCGGGAGGGGCCGCCGCCCGGCAGCGACGCCGCGTCGGGCATGGAGTACGGGAGGACGCTTGACGATGTCATGTCTCGCCTTTCGGCTCAGGCCAGCAGGTGGCCGCTGTGGGAGAGGCGGCGCGCCGCCGACAGCAGGGCGTGGATCTGCGGTCCGACGTGGTCGAGGTCGCGCACGGGGGTACGGAACGGGATGCGGGCGTCGTGGTGGGTGCGCCGGTGTTCCAGACGCAGGGTCAGGCCGTAGCGGTCGATGGCCACCGGGACCACCTTCGTCACGCCGGGCTCCGGACGCGGCCGTACGAGCCGCAGCAGCCGGGGCACGAGGTCGGCGTGGTCGTCCACGAGGTGGGTCAGGATGCCCGCCTCACCGGTGGCCAGCGGATCGAGTTCGGCCGCCTCCAGTTCCTGGAGGGTGACATACGCGCGTCCGCCGGATTCCTCCAGGACGCCCTGCCCGAACTCCATGCACGTGCTGTCGGTGGCGTCCGGGTCGTACGGCGCGCGCAGCACCCCGGTCAGGGTGACGCGGGCGCGCAGCCGCTCGCGTACCGGCGTGGGCGCTATGTCGGTGA
This sequence comes from Streptomyces sp. SUK 48, assembly GCF_009650765.1. Taxonomy (NCBI): domain Bacteria; kingdom Bacillati; phylum Actinomycetota; class Actinomycetes; order Kitasatosporales; family Streptomycetaceae; genus Streptomyces; species Streptomyces sp. SUK 48. The sequence continues at coordinate 567,997 of NZ_CP045740.1, forward strand.
GTTCCAGACGGACCGGGACCCGTACGGGCGACGGGGTGCCGTCGCCCTCCCAGGCGGCGTGCAGATGGAAGTGCCCCATCGCGCCGGTGCCGTCGAGTCGGCGGATCTCATGGTGGCGGCCGTCGCTGACCACGGTCATCGAGTGGGCGGCGGCCAGGATCGAGCGGACACGCTCGGCGGCCGTCGGCGCGGGGGCAGGACTGGGGGTATGACGCATCCGGGCCCTCCAGGACCAGGCGAAGTAAGGTAAGCCTAACCTAACTCATGCGTGATCCGGTCGGCCAGTCGCCCCGTACGCACGGAGCCCCTCCACCGGCCGGGACGATCACCGGTGGAGGGGCGTGCGCGCGAGGCGTCGTACGAGGGGACGGCCCTCAGTAGCCGACCGCGACCTCCATCCACTGCGGGCTGTCCATCGAGGTGTACGCGGCCTGGCCCGCCACGTCGTCGTACGGGAAGCCGTACGCGAGGTGGCCGATCGCGTGGTCGTGCCAGTACTTGGCGTACCAGTTGGCCGGGTCGCCGCCGTAGAACTTCGACGGGTCCTGCTGCTGCGCGGCCGGCAGGTTCGCGGTGTGCCGGTTGAGCGCGGCGCACAGGGCGGCGTTGGAGGCGAGGGACCCGGCGCAGCCGAAGATGTTCGAGGTGGACTCGTTCACGCCGACCGAACTCGCGTACGCCGTGAAGTAACCGGCGTTCGCGCCGCCCGCACGGAAGCTGGGGTCGCTGCCGGGGGCGATGATCCGGTACGGCGCCTGGGTCTGGGCCAGGACCTTGAACTGCTGCGGCACGGAGTTCTGGAAGTTCTGGAACACCTGGTCGCGGCTCATGGTGAACAGGTCCTGGGCGTCGCCCAGTTGTACGTCCTGCCCGCTGTGCGAGTGCAGCCGGATGGCCAGCGGCAGGCCCCAGGCGTCGACCCGGGTGGTGTTGCCGCTGAACGAGGACGTGCCGGTGGTGAACTCGATGAAGTCGTAGTACTGGCCGTTCGGGGAGCCGACGTAGAAGTACATGCGCTGGGCGGGGGCGGCGACGATGTCCACGTAGGGCTGCTCGGCGATCGAGTGCTCCTGGCCGTTGTAGCTCCAGTAGACCTGGCTGTCCGGGTAGGCGCCGCCGGTCCGGTTGAGCACCTTCACCTTCATGACGGCCGAGGACGGCGGGATGTCGGCGGTGGTGCCCCAGAAGTCGTCGGGGGGCGTGGTGCCGCCGGAGCCGCCGTAGACCTGGAACTCCCAGAGGGAGTAGCCGTAGGGGGTGGCGCGCTGGGTGCCGTACATCCGGACGTACCGTCCGGAGCCGCTCACGTTCAGGTTCTGTACGCCGCCGGTGCCGGCGGCGGTCGAGTAGACGGTGGTCCAGGGGCCGCCCGGGTCCGTGGCCGTCTGGAGGGTGAACGCCTTGGCGTAGGCGGCCTCCCATTTCAGGGTGACCTGGGTGAGGGGCTGGACCGAGCCGAGGTCGACCATGATCCACTGCGGGTCGGCGAACGCGCTGGACCAGCGGGTCTGGTCATTGCCGTCCACCGCCTGCGCGGCGCCGAAGGAGGCGTTCTCGGTGGAGGAGGCGGTGGCGGGTCTGCCTTGGGAGAGCAGGGTGCCCGCCGCGTGGGCGGGACTCTGGGCGGTGACGGTGAGTCCGAGCGCCGCGACGAGCGCGATCAGCAGCGCGAGGACGAGGTGGGGCCGGGGCCGGGGGCGTCCCGGCGCGAGGCGTGGCGAGGCGGAGCTGACTGGCATGGGCGTACTCCTCGAACGGGTGGGGACCGTGCTGGAGACCGAACCGTGACGCAGCCTGAGAGCGCTCTCGGGTGAGGGTGATGGTGGCAAGCCTCCCGGGGCCAGTCAATGGGTTGTTCACAAATGAACGGCGGCACAGCGGAATTCGTTCGGCTCCCGAACGCCGGACCCATGTGACCTGGACCACACGCCCGTAAGCCTTCCCCTGAGGCGTCCGGAGGCGTACGTTCCGGTTTACCTCGCGATGGCGCCCCTACGGCGCCGGCCCGCCGAGCCTGGGACGGCGGGCCAGCGGGGGCCAAGACGGTGCCGCGCAACGTGCGTCCCGTAAAAGAGAGTTGGGCAGCGCAGCCTCCCTGTTAGGGTGCGCCGATGTCATCGATCAAGAAGATCCAGGTCACCTTCGACTGCGCGGATCCCGAGCGCGTCGCCCGTTTCTGGTGCGAGGTGCTGGGCTACGAAGTCCCGCCGCCGCCGGAGGGGTTCGCCACCTGGGCGGATTTCGATCGCTCGCTGCCGGCCGAGCGGCAGGGCGCGGCGTTCGCCTGCGCCGACCCGTCGGGCGTGGGTCCTCGGCTGTTCTTCCAGCGCGTTCCCGAGGGGAAGGTCGTGAAGAACAGGGTGCACATCGACGTCCGGGTCGGCACCGGGCTCGTGGGCGAGGAGCGGCTGGCCGCGCTGGAGGCCGAGTGCGCGCGGCTGGTCGCGCTCGGCGCGGTGCGGGTGCGGCTGCTGCGTGCCGACGGCTTCAACGAGTCGTGCCTCACGATGCAGGACGTCGAGGGCAACGAATTCTGTCTCGACTGATCTCCCCCGCGGCCCCCGCCCCCGTCCGGGCGATCCGCGCCACACCCAGCCGGCCGTAGCCGGACGGCCGACCGCCGAGGGCATCGTCGGGCCAGTGCACCCGCAGGGCGATGCGGCTGAGGCCGACGGCGCCGCCGATCCCGTAGGCGGCCGTGCGCGAGTCGGTGGCCAGGCCGGTGGCCGGCAGGGCGGTCGCCGTGTGGCGGGAGGGGTGGCTCGCTCCGTGGAAGGAGGCGAACCGACCCGCCTGCGGGGGGCGTTGGCGGGCAACGGCCCGGCGCATGGCGGTGCGGGGCGCGTCACCCACGGCCAGGATCATGAGGGGCGACCAGCGGTCGAGGGCGGACCGGCGCGTTCGGCCGGACCGGCGCAGGCAGCGCGCGGCGGTCGCCGTGCAGGCCACCGGGCGTGAACCCAGTCTCGGCGCCGGACGGCCAGCCGTCGTCCGGCGAGACACCGTAGGCGGCTCCCCGGACGGCGGACGCGTCATGGGGCGCTCCTTCGCCGGCGTGGTCGTCCCTCCACCCGGTCCCCGGGGCCGCCGGGTCACCGTGGCGGGCAGCACCGTGGGGTAAGCGCGGGGCACGGTGGACGTGCTGTGGCTGGTGTGGGCGGCCGGGCTGGACCCGGACGGGATACGGCCGGGCTGGACCCGGACGGGGTACGGCCGGCCCGGACCGGGTCGAAGGGCGCGGTGCGGGGCCCGAGATGTGGTCCGCCCCGGGGTGACGGCTCTGACGGCCCGTCACGGCCGTCGCGGCTCAGGGGACGCGCAGGGCGAGTACGGCGACGTCGTCGTTCTGCACGTCGCTCATCCGGGTGAGCAGCTCGTCCCGGAAGACGGTCAGTGGCTCGCGGGCGAGGGCCGCCGCGTGCTGGCGCAGCCGGGTCAGGCCGCGGCCGATGTCCTCGCCGGGCCGTTCGACGAGGCCGTCGGTGTACAGGAGGAGGGTGGCGCCGGGCGGCAGGGTGATGGTCGCCGTGTCCCGGGTGAGCGCCGGGTCGACCCCGAGGATGGGGGCGTGGCCCTCCTCCAGCAGCAGCGTGCGGCCGTCGGGCTGGGCCAGCAGGGGCGGGAGGTGGCCGGCGTTGGTCCAGGTGAGCCGCCAGGGGCCGGTGTCGGGTGTCTCGATGCGCGCGATGACGGCGGTCACCAGCTCGATGCTGGTCAGACCCTGCATCACCTTGTCCAGGCGGCACATGATGCCCGCCGGGTCGTCGCCGCCGCTGTCGAAGGCGAGTGCGCGCAGCATGTTGCGCAGTTGCCCCATGCGGACGGCGGCGGCCAGGTCGTGGCCGACGACGTCCCCGATGGCGAGGACGGCCGAGCCGTCGGGCAGCGGGAAGGCGTCGTACCAGTCACCCCCGACCTCGGCCCGTTCGCGGGCGGCCAGGTAGCGGGTGGCGAGCTGGAGGTGGTCCAGGCCGGTCAGGTCGGGCAGGAGGGAGAGCTGGAGCTGCTCGGCGGTGTGCTCCTGGAGGGCGTACAGCCGGGCGTTGTCCAGGGCGAGGGCCGCACGGTGGCCCAGGTCGGCGGCGAGCGCCTGCTCCTGTTCGTCGAACGGCGGGGCCCCGGTGCGGCGGACGAAGGTGAGGGCGCCCAGCTCCTGCCGCCGCACGCGCATGGGCACGATCAGCGCGCTGTGGGCGCCGAGGGTGCGGTACAGGGCCCATTGGGCGGCGCGCAGCGGGTCGGCCGGGTCGGGTGTGCCGAAGTCGGTGACCAGGACGGGGCCCGCGCCGCGCAGCACCTTCGCCAGCGCGCACGCCGAGTCGTCCGGGCCGGGGATCAGCGCGCCGGACAGCACGCGCAGCGCCCGTTCCGTGTCCCGGTCGGTGACCGTGAGCCGTCGTAGCCCCTCGCCCTCCACGACGTCCACGACGCAGGCGTCGGCCAGCTGCGGGACGACCAGCCGGGCGAGTCTGCGCAGCGACTCCTGGGCGTCGAGGCCGGAGGCCAGCGCGCGGCTCACATCGGCGAGCAGCCGCAGCCGGGCCGCGGCGACCTCCGGTGGCAGCGCCTCGGGCGGTGCTGCCACCGGGGCTGTCGGCTCTCGTTTCATGACGCTCCTCCGGGCGTCCCTGGGGCGGTGGGATTCGTGCCGGGCCGCCTGTCCGGTGGGATCGCGGGCAGATGTCGTCAGCGCGGCGCGGGCCGGGCGGTCGCACAGGGCGAGCCTCATCGCCGTCCTCTGCACCGATGCCCCGCCGGGGCGCCGCGCAATCCATCGTCACTCCCCTGCCCACCGGCGGCGGACGCCCGGGGCGGCCCGCGTCGTACCGTGAAGGTGAGACGGACGGTGGAGGGGCCCACCGCCGACCGCGGCACGGCGCCGCCGACGGTCCCTGCCCGACGAGGGTGGTGATCCGGATGGGTGAAGGCCGGAGCCGGAGGGGCGACCGGGCGGCCGCCCGGTCGCCGCGGACCGACGGCGGCGCGCCATGAGCGGGCTCGCCGGCCCGGTCGCCCGTGTCCTGCGCTACGGCACCGGGCCCGCCGCCCGCCGGGCCGCCGCCGGGGCGGCCGACCGGCTGTGGGCGCGGGGCGTGGCGGCGCGCGCGGTCTTCCGTCCCGAGTACGGCGGCTGGGCCGTCCTCGTCTTCACGGCTCCGGTCAAAGGGCGTCTTCAGGGCTCCGCCGGAAAGCGCCCGCGCGCGTGACCGAGGCCGCCGCCGCGAGCGGCGGAGACACCGACGGGCAAGGCGGCGACGGGCGGGGAGGCGACAGGCGGGGCGGCGTCGGCGTGGCGGACGTGGCGGGGCGTGCGCCGGATGACGCACTATGGATGTGGCGATGAGGCTCGCCCTTGACCGCACATCCGTGCTGATGGCCTCTACCTCTGCGGGTCGGACGGCCGCCGCGGCTGCCCGTCGACGGCCACGAGCCAGGAGGTGCCCTCGCCCTTGCCGCTCCCGAGCACGAGCACACCGGCACGAGCACGACTGCACGAGGTCCGGCACGGCCGCACCGCGTCCGCGTCCGCTCGGCTCCTCCGAGCCTCCCCCTGAACTCGCCCTTCGCCCCGGCTGCCTGAACCCCCGCCAGAAGGAGTTGGACATGCCCGTACGACGGCTGGTCCTGGACGTCGACAAGACGGTCGACGAGCCCGATCTGATCCACCTCGCGTCGGTGATCGAGGCGGTGTCCGGAGTGAAGGCGGTGAACATCGCCGTCACCGAGATCGACATCGAGACCGTCGGCACGAACGTCACCGTGGAGGGCGACGCCATCGACGTCGGCGCGCTGACCGAGGCGATCCAGCACACCGGCGCGGTCGTCCACAGCGTCGACGAGGTCGTGGCCGGCGCCTATCTGCTGGACAACAAGCCGCGTTCGCGATGACCTCGGTCCGCGGTCTGCGGACGCTCGCCGTACGGTCCCTGCTGCCGCTGGTCCTCGGTCTGGTGGACGGCCTGCTCAACGCCCTCACGCTGGCCGCCGCCTCCCTGGTGGGCTCCGGCGCGCCGGTCAGTGCCTCGCTGGCGCTCCGGGTGGGGCTGGTGGCGCTGACGACGGCCGCGTTCGCGGTGTTCGTGGCCGACTACGCCGACCGCCGCGCCTATCTGATCCGTGCCTCACGGCAGCTGAACCTGACCCGCCGGGGGCAGTTGGCCACGACCCGGCTCGGCCGGCTCGCGCTGACGCGCGCGCTCACGGCCACGGCGATCGCCTGCACCGCGAGCTTCGCCGGGGCGACGCTGCCCCTGCTGGCCGGGGCCGCGGCGCCGGAGCTGTCGTGGATCGTGGTGGTGCTGGCCGTCGTCGCCCTCACCGTGCTGGGGGCGGTCCTGGGACGGCTCTTCGCGGGCAGTCCCGTGCGCTGGGCGGCGGTGCTCGGCTGCGGCGGGGTGGCGGTGACGTGGATCGGCGTGTGGCTGCACCTCACTTGAACGCCGTATCACCTGGCCGCGTCATCACCTGGACGCCACCTCACCCGGCCGGCTGGCGGGGACCGGGCGGACGGGCGCACCATGGACGGAGACGGGCGATGAGGCTCGCCCTTGAGCGCACGTTCCGTGCTGATGGCCTCTGCGAGCACCAGCCGCCGCGCCCGGCGGCCCGGCTTCCGGAGGCATCGCGGATGTACGCGTACACGATGCGCAAGGCCCGCACGGCCCACGGCGACAAGGTCGTCCTCGACGACGTCACCCTCTCCTTCCTGCCCGGCGCCAAGATCGGTGTCGTGGGCCCGAACGGCATGGGCAAGTCGACCGTCCTGCGGATCATGGCGGGCCTTGAGCGGCCCACCGATGGCGAGGCGGCCCCGGCCCCCGGGACCAGCGTCGGGATTCTGGAGCAGGAGCCCCGGCTCGACGACTCGGCGACCGTGCTGGGCAACGTCGAGGAGGGCGTCGCGGAGATCCGTGCCGCGCTGCGCCGGTACGAGGAGGTCACGACCCGGCTCGGCGCGGCCGGCGGCGCGGAGCCGCAGCCTCTCCTGGACGAACTCGGCGCGCTCCAGGACCGGTTGGACGACGCCGGGGCGTGGGATCTCGACTCCCGGCTGGAACAGGCGAGGGACGCGCTGCGCTGTCCGCCGCCCCGCACACCGGTCGCGGAGCTGTCGGGCGGTGAGCGGCGGCGGGTCGCGCTGTGCCGGCTGCTGCTGTCCCAGCCGGACCTGCTGCTGCTGGACGAGCCCACGAACCACCTGGACGCGGAGTCGGTGGCGTGGCTGGAGCGGCATCTGGCGGACTACCCCGGCACCGTCGTCGCCGTCACCCACGACCGGTACTTCCTGGACAACGTCGCCCAGTGGATCCTGGAGATCGACCGCGGCCACGCCTATCCGTACGAGGGGAACTACTCCGCCTACCTCCAGGCCAGGGCGGCCCGGCTCCAGGTGGAGGGCCGCAAGGACGCCAAGCGGCAGAAGCGGCTGGCCGAGGAGCTGGCGTGGGCACGCTCCGGCGGCACGGCGCGCCAGGCCAGGTCCAAGGCGCGGGTGCGGCATCACGAGCAGCTGGCGAGCGAGGCCGCCGGGGCGCGGAAGCTGGACTTCGAGGAGATCCAGATCCCGCCCGGGCCGCGGCTGGGCAGCCTGGTCCTGGAGGCCGACCATGTCACCAAGGGGTTCGGCGACCGGCTGCTGATGGAGGAGCTGTCGTTCTCCCTGCCGCGCGGCGGCCTCGTCGGGGTCCTCGGCCCCAACGGGGTGGGCAAGACCACGCTGTTCCGGATGATCGTCGGTGAGGAGCGGCCGGACGCGGGCGCCCTGCGGGTCGGTGACTCGGTGCGGATCTCGTACGTGGACCAGAACCGCGCCGGACTGGACCCGGACATGCCGGTGTGGCAGGCGGTGTCCGGCGGTGTGGACCACATCCGCGTCGGGGACGTGGAGATGCCCTCCCGCGCCTATGTCGCCACGTTCGGTTTCAAGGGCGCCGACCAGCAGAAGCCCGTGGGGGTGATGTCCGGGGGCGAACGCAACCGGCTCAACCTCGCCCTGACGCTGAGGCAGGGCGGCAACCTCCTGCTGCTGGACGAGCCGACCAACGATCTCGACGTGGAGACGCTGGCGTCGCTGGAGAACGCGCTGCTCGGCTTTCCCGGCTGCGCGGTCGTCAGCGCGCACGACCGGTGGTTCCTGGACCGGGTCGCCACCCACATCCTGGCCTGGGAGGGCGGCGCCGACTGGTTCTGGTTCGAGGGCAACTTCGCCGGCTACGAGGCCGACAAGCTCGGCCGGCTGGGCGCGGAGGCGGCCCGCCCGCACCGGATCACCCACCGCCGGCTGGTACGCGGCTGACCGCCCGACAGGAGCCCTGCGCCATGACATACCTCGATCAGGAGGCGATGGCGGTCCTGCACGCGGCCCGGCTGATCGTCGTCAACGCCACGTGGCACCTCCGTGAGGAACAGGCCCTCGGACGGCTCGCCGGTGCACGCGGTCTGGCCTGCACCCCGCTCTTTCCCGGGCACCCGGTCATCCAGATCGTCGCGTACGACGGACGTCTCCTCGGCCGGGCCCGCTTCGACACCGGGTTCGGTGTGTGCTGGTTCGCCGGCAGCCTGGCCCTGGGGGTTCTCTACGATCGCTCGGTCACCGAGGTGGTGGTCTTCTCGGCGGCCCTGCAAGCGGCCGCGCTGCCCCTGCTCCTGGTGGTCAGGCGGACGCGCTGACGTCGTCCGGGGCCCGGTCGGCGGGTTCGACGATCCAGTGTCCGCGGCAGCCGCATCAGCAGGTCCTCGGCCTTCGCGTACGACGTCGAGCCCACCCGGAGCCGCCACACCGCTCCCGGCGGCCGCCTGCCCGGGGTGAGGGGCCGCACCGGGCGCGGCGCCGGGGCCGCGTGGGCGGGGACGCTCGCCTCCCGCAGCGCGTCGAGCACGGTGTCGACGTGCCGGGCGGGAATGTCGGCGATCGGCGCCCACGCGGTCGCCCCCAGGCCGTTGCCACGGCCGCCCGGCGGCAGCCAGGCGGGCGCGAACAAGCTTGCCGATACGGTGAGTTGTGAGCCGGCGTGCGCTCCGGGCGCGGTTCCTGCCATGGTGTCCTCCCCGCTGCTCCCGATGTCGAGGCGGGCAGGAACCGTCGGCCGGCAGGCGGGTCGACCACCCCGGGGCGGGGTGGTCCCGGCGGGGTCCAGCGCCGGGCGCCACGCGCACTTTCAGGGTACGCCGCGCCACTCCTCACCGCGGTCGACCCGCTGGGCGCGGCTTGCGGCGGCGATCTTCGGGGCACACTATGGGTACGCGCCGAACGCGCGCCGGTGATGGGGCTCACCGCAACCGCGGCGACACGCCGCTGACGGTCCCTGGTCGAACGGATATGACCAGGAGGAGCCATGCCCACGCCCGCCCCGTCCCGCTCCCCCGCCCTGCCCGCCGGTCTCCGGGCCGCGCGCCGCCCCGGCCGGACGGATGTGTCCGGGCGGACACGCCCGGTACCCGTCCCGACGAGCCCGGCCCCCGCCCGCCCGAGCCGCACCACCGGGCGAGCTCTCACCCGCAGGAGGACACAGTGGAGTTCGATGTGACCGTGGAGATCCCCCAGGGGTCCCGCAACAAGTACGAGATGGACCATGAGCTGCACCGCATCCGGCTGGACCGGCTGCTGTTCACCTCCACCAAGTATCCGGCGGACTACGGCTACGTCGACGGCACCCTGGGCCGCGACGGAGACCCCCTGGACGCCCTGGTGCTGGTCGGCGAGCCGACCTTCCCGGGCTGCACCATCGAGTGCCGGGCCGTCGGCATGTACGTCATGAAGGACGAGCACGGCCCCGACGAGAAGGTCCTGTGCGTACCCGCCCACGACCCCCGGTACGCGCCGGTGCAGGACATCACCGACATCTCGGAGTTCGACCGGCTGGAGATCACCCACTTCTTCGAGGTGTACAAGGACCTGGAGCCCGGCAAGTCCGTCGAGGGCTCGCACTGGGAGGGCCGCGACCAGGCGTACGCGGAGATCGCGGCCTCCCGGGCCCGGGCCGTGGGAACGGGAGCCTGACCCATGGGCCTGCGGATCACCGAGCTGCACGCGGTCGAGATCCTCGACTCCCGTGCCCGCCCCACCCTCGCCGTCACCCTCACCACGGGCGACGGCGGCCGGATCCGGGCCGGGGTCCCCTCCGGTGCCTCCACCGGCACCCGGGAGGCGGTCGAACTGCGCGACGGCGACCGGACCCGCTACGGCGGACAGGGCGTGTCCACGGCGGTCGGGCACGTCAACGCCGGGATCGCCCGGGCCCTGACAGGGCGCGACTTCGCCTCGGCCGCCGACATCGACCGGGCGCTCATCGAACTGGACGGCACCGACACCAAGTCGAAGCTCGGCGCCAACGCCGTCATCGGGGTCTCCCTCGCCGCCTGGCGCGCCGAGGCGGCCACCGCCGGGAAGCCGCTGTGGCGGCATCTCGCCGAGGTGGCGGGCACCGTGCCGCGCCTGCCGGTGCCGCACTTCAACGTCGTCAACGGCGGTGCCCACGCCGCCAACGACCTGGACTTCCAGGAGTTCATGCTCGCCCCGCTCGGCGCACCGGATCTGCCCGAGGCCGTACGCGCCGGGGCCGAGGTGTACGCCCGGCTCAAGGCCCGGCTGGCCGCCGACGGCCACACCACGGGCCTGGGCGACGAGGGCGGCTTCGCCCCCGCCCTCGACCGCCCCGAGGACGTCCTGCACCTGCTGGTCGAGGCGATCACCGACGCCGGCTACACACCCGGCCGCGACGGTGTCGCCATCGCCCTGGACCCGGCGGCCAGCGAGTTCCGGCTGCCGGACGGCCTGTACCGGGTCGCGGGCGAGGCTCTGAGCAGCGACGACCTGATCGACCGCTACGAGACCATCACCGACCGTTTCCCGGTCTGGTCGATCGAGGACGGACTGGCCGAGGACGACTGGCACGGCTGGGTCCGGCTGACCGAACGCCTCGGCGACCGGATCCAGGTGATGGGCGACGACATCTTCGTCACCAACCCCGTCATCATCCAGGAGGCGATCAGCAAGAAGATCGGCAACTCCGCCCTGATCAAGGTCAATCAGATCGGCACCGTCACCGAGACCCTGGACGCGATGCGGATCTGCCGCGCGGCCGGCTACACGCAGATGATCTCCCATCGTTCCGGCGAGACCGAGGACACCTTCATCGCCGACCTCGCCGTGGGCACCGGCTGCGGTCAGATCAAGTCCGGGGCTCCGGCCCGGGGTGAACGCGTCGCCAAGTACAACCGGCTGATCGAGATCGCCGGTTCCGATCCGTCACTGCCGTTCGGCCTCGCCGACGGCTGACCCGGGGCCAGGGCGCGCGGATCACTCCAGACAGCCGGTGAGCCGGAGACAGGCGTGCCGGGCGGCCTCCAGCAGTTCACCGGCTTCCGTGGCCGGTCCGACCCCCTCGACCTGGCAGGCGCCGCCCGGGGCGAGACGAGCCAGCGCGTGGGCCCATGCCTCGGGCTGGGCATGCCAGCGGGGGAAGTCGGCCAGGCCCGCCAGGCCGGTGAAGGGGGCGGGCCTCGGCCACGCAGAGCACCTCGTCCACCGGTCGCGGCCCACGTCATCGATGGAGCTGCCACCCCATTCCAAGCGGGGGCTTTCCCCCGCACGCCGAGCCAGAGAAACGGGGGCCTTTTCTTGGCGCGCAATCTTTCACCGGAACAGCGACGCCCCCCTCCAATATCCTCTTCCATATGGATCTTGACGTATACATATATTGGACAGACGTATGCCGTCGAGTGTCCACTGGATTCGACCGAGAATTACCCGCTCTCCTCGGAGGCTCCGCATGCAAAAGGAAGACGTGGCCCGCCTCTTCACCACTCCGGTGGATTCCCCGGCCTACGCCCCCGCGCGGTACCGGTTCACCAACCGTGAATACCTCAATATCTACTACCGCACGGACCCCGAGATGGTGCGACGCCTCGTCCCGGAGCCATTGACGGTCACCGATCCGATCGTGCGCTTCGAGATCATGCGCATGCCCGACACCACCGGGCTGGGCGACTACACGGAGGCCGGCCAGCTGATCGCCGTGGAACACGAGGGCGAGAAGGGCGAGTTCAACCTCGCCATGTACGTGGACAGCGTGCCCGCGATCTCCAGCGGACGCGAGTACAGCGCGTACCCGAAGAAGTCCGGTTCCCCCACCCTCTACGTCGACTCCGACACGTTGGTCGGCACGCTGGACTACGGGACGCTGCGGGTGGCCACCGCGACCATGGGCTACAAGCACTACGCCATGGACCAGGCGGAGGCGCGCGCCCAGGTGTGCTCCCCGAATTTCATGGTCAAGACGATCCCGGACTACGACGGCAATCTGCGCGTCTGCGACCTGGTCCGCACCCGGATCACCGATGTCACCGTCAAGAGCGCGTACACCGCGCCCGCGCGCCTGGAGCTCTTCGCCCACGCCATGGCCCCGCTCGCGGACCTGCCCGTGCTGGAGGTCGTCGGCGCCAGCCACATCCTCACCGACCTGACGCTCAGCCCGGTCGAGCCGGTCTTCGACTACCTCACCGCCTGACCCCGCCTCGCCGCGCCCACCTCCGTCCTCGCGAAAGGCCCGCACCATGTCCCGCACCTCCGAGCCCGCACTGGAGTCCTACCGGCGTGCCGCCGTCATCGGCGGCGGCGTGATCGGCGTCTCCTGGGCCGGTCTCTTCCTCGCCCGCGGCATCGACGTCGTCGTCAACGACCCCCGTCCCGACATCGAGGACCTCGTCCGCACCGGCCTCGCGGAGATCACCCCCGCCCTGGCCGCGCTCGGCCTGCCGACCGAGAACCTGGCCGCCGGCCTCACCTTCGAGGCGGACCTCGCGACCGCCGTCGCCGACGTGGACATCGTCCAGGAGAACGGCCCCGAGCGCCTCGAACTCAAGCAGCGGATCTGGGCGACGGTCGAAGCGGCCGCCCCCGCCCAGGCCCTGCTGGCCAGCTCGACCTCCAGCATCCCGGCGACCGCCATCGCCGAGGGCATGCGGCAGCCCGAGCGCCTCATCGTGGGCCACCCCTTCAACCCCCCGCACCTCGTGCCGCTGGTCGAGATCGTGCCCGGCGCGCGGACCGCCCCGGCCACCGTCGAGGAGGCCACCGCCTTCTACACCGCGCTCGGCAAGAAGCCGCAGGTCCTGCGCGAGGAGGTGCCGGGCTTCGTCGCCAACCGCCTCCAGGCGGCCCTCTTCCGCGAGTGCGTCCACCTCGTCGCCGAGGGCGTGGTGACGGAGCAGCAGCTCGACGACGTCGTGACCTCCTCCATCGGTATGCGCTGGGCCGTGGCGGGCCCCTTCCGCACCTTCCATCTCGGCGGCGGCCCCGGCGGGCTCCCCCAGTTCATCGACCACCTCGGGCGCGGCATGGAGACCGGCCTGTGGCCGCTGCTGGGCAACCCCACCTTCGACGACGCCACCGTCGCCCTCCTCACCGAGCAGGCACGCGAGGCGTTCGGGAACGAATCCGTGGAACGGCTCGCCGCCGAACGCGACCGCGCGCAGATCGCCCTGATGCGCGCCCTCGGCGAGACCCCGGACGCCGAGCGCGCCCGCGTCTGAACTCCCCCACACCACCCACGAGAAGCAAAGAAGTCATGGATCTCACCGACAAGATCAAGAAGGCCATCGCCGCCCCCGCCACGGACGACGCCTTCGACGTGCACGCCGCGACGGACGAGGTGCTCGCGGGCATCGGCCTGAAGCCGGGCGACACCGGCGGCAGGATCACCTTCGAGGGCGCGGACCCGGTCGTCCCCAGCACCCTGCGGCTGGGCGCGGCCTCCGGTGTCGCGCTGGTCGCCAAGTCCGCCGCCGTCGCCGCCCTGTGGAAGGACCGCACCGGGCGCGGCCAGGACATCCACATGGACCTGCGCGTCGGCCCGCACCGCCTGTGCCCGTTCTACGACGGGAAGTGGGAGCTCCTCAACGGCTATGTCGGCGGCACCCCCTCGCTGCCGAACCAGGCGTTCGCCAACTCCTTCTACCGCACCGCCGACGACCGCTGGATGATGCCGTTCAACATCTACCCCAACATCAAGGTCGCGGCGCAGCGGCTGCTCGGTGTGGGCGAGGTGCCCGAGGACGTCGCGGCCGCGATCGCCAAGTGGAACGCCCGGGAGCTGGAGCAGGCCGGCGCGGAGGCCGGGTGCGTGATGCCGATGGTGCGCACGCCCGCCGAGATCCTGGAGGAGGCGCAGTACCGGCAGGTGCTCTCCGGGCTGCCGCTGGTGGAGATCACCCGCATCGGCGACAGCGATCCCGAGCCGCTGCCCGCCGGCCCGACCGCGCCGTTCGACGGGGTACGCGCCCTGGGCATGGGCCACATCATCGCGGGCGCCGGAGCCGGCCGCGCCCTCGCCCTGCACGGCGCCGACGTGCTGAACCTGTGGCGGCCGTACGAACTGGAGCACGACGTCACCTACCTGAGCACCAGTGTGGGCGTGCGCTCCGCCACGGTCAGCCCCTACACGCGGGAGGGCCTGGAGCGGATCCACGCGCTCCAGTCCGGCGCCGATGTCTTCTACGCCAACCGCCGCCCGGGCTTCCTCGACTCCATCGGGCTGTCCGAGGAGGAGTCCATCGCGCGCCGACCCGGTCTGATCCACGCCACGGTCTCGCTGAACGGCCGCAGCGGCCCCTGGAAGGACTACCTGGGCTTCGACCAGACCGCAGGCGCGCTCACCGGGCTGCTCCACCTGGAGGGCGACGGCGACAAGCCGGCCCTGCCGCCCATCACCGTGGTCAACGACTACCTGGTCTCCTGGTTCATGACGGCCGGCATCGCCGAGGCGCTGCGCCGCCGCGCCGTGGACGGCGGCAGCTACCGCGTCCATGTCTCGCTGTCCCGCGTCGCCCTGTGGATCCTGTCGCTGGGCATCTTCGAGAAGTCGTATGCCGAGCGGATCGCGGGCACCGGCGAACCGCACGCCTACCCGGACCCCGAGGTCTTCACCGCCGAGACGCCGCTCGGGCACTACCAGGGCGTCACCGACCAGGTGAGGATGTCGGACACCCCCGGCGCCTACCGGCAGATCCTCGTGCCGCGCGGTTCCCAGCGGGCGGAGTGGCTGCCCACCGGCTGACCGGCCGCCCGGCCGAGCCGGACCAAATCACCCCGGTACGGGTTCGCGGTCCGGGTGGGCCGGGTCGAGGGTGAAGAGCTTGCCGTCGCAGGCCGCGAGGATCAGCGCGCCCTGGTCGAACCACACCGTGGGCAGCAGGCCGCCGTCCAGCACCTCCGCGCGGGCCGAGGACTCCCACAGCAGGGTGCCGCGGGCCGCGTCGAGGGCGGCCACCCGGCCGCTCCCGCCGGCCAGGTACACGGTACGGCCGGCCGGGTCCACCGACGGCTGGCCGGGCGTCTCCAGGGTCGTGTGGGTCTGCCACAGCTTGGCCCCGGTCAGGGGCGAGACGGCCGTGACCATGCCGCTGGAGGTGGCGAGGTAGAGCGTGCCGCGGGCCAGGGTCGGGATGCCTCCCCGGTACCGCTCGGGCAGGGGGGTCAGCGATCGCGCCCCGGTGCGCGGGTCGACCCGCACGATACGGGTGTAGACCATGTCGGGGCTGTCGGGCGCGTCGTTGTCGGTCGATTCCAGGAAGACCAGCCGGCCGTCCAGGGTCCCGATGAAGCTCCGCTGCTCGGCGGGTGACGCAAGGGTGTGCGCGGACCCGTCGGCGGGGTCGACCACGAGGAACTTCGTGAGGTGCTTGCCCTCCGCGCGGGTGATGCACTCCACGTACGGGCGGTCTTGCGCGGCGAGCGGGTAGCAGTCGTATCCGGCGGGTACGGGGATCTGCCCGCGCACCGTTCCGTCGCGCGCCGAGCGGACGGTCACCGCGCCGCCGTCGCCCTCCTGCGTCATCGTCACCCCGGCGGCGTAGGCCGAGCCCAGGCTGTCGGTGCGCACGGGGTGGGCCCAGAGCCGGGTGCCGCTCCTGGCGTCGAGCCCGAGGACGGACTGCCCCTGTCCTCTGCCGCTCGTGCCGCTGACCGTCAGCTCCACGAGCACCACGCCCTCGTACGTGCCGAGGATATTCGTGACGTACCGGTCGGCCGGTAGCCCGGCGGGGGCGATGCCGGAGCGCCACAGGGTGCGTCCGGTGGCGGCGTCGACCCGTTCCGGGAGGAGTTGGCTGCCCGCGCAGTAGAGGGCGCCACCGTCCGGTACGCACGCCGGTACCCGGTTGCCGTCGTATCCCGGTGCCTTCCGCACGCCCTGCTCGGCGTCGGCGGACGCGGTCGTCTGCCACGGTTTCCAGCCGGCCGGGAGCGGGGCCCAGCGTCCGGCGGCCGTGGCGGTGGTCCGTACCGTGCCGCCGCCCTCGCCCGGCGGGTCGAGCAGGAGATAGCCGGTCAGGGCGGCGGCCAGCACGCCGGACACCGCCAGCAGCGCCCGGGGGCCGCGCCATCGGGAACGGCGGTCGGCGCTGGTCGGGGCGCTGGTGAGGGGCGGGTGCGCGGGGCGCGCGGAGGGCAGCCGCAGCGTCATCGTCTCCGGTTCGCCCGGGGACGGCTCCGGCAGGGCCTCGGCGAACTCCAGGGCCAGCCGGTCCGGTGCGGGCCGGTCGGCGGGCTCCTTGGCCAGGCAGCGCTCCAGCACCGCGCGCACGGAGCCGGACACGCCGTCGAGGGCGGGCTCGTTGTGGACGACCCGGTAGCCGGTCAGATAGGGGCTGTCGGCGTCGAAGGGACCGTGTCCGGTGACGCACCACACCAGCAGCGCGCCGAGCGAGAAGACGTCCGAGGCGGGGCCGACCGTGCGGGCGTCGGTGAACTGCTCCGGGGACATGAAGGGCGGGGTGCCGATCACCTGCCCGGTCTCGGTGAGGGTGTGGTGGCTCTCCACGGCGCGGGAGATGCCGAAGTCGATGACGCGGGGGCCGTCCTCGGCCATCAGGACGTTGGCCGGCTTCAGGTCGCGGTGCACCACCCCGGCCCGGTGGATGTCCCGCAGCGCCTCCACCAGGCCGAGAGCCAGCGGCCGCAACTCGGTCACGCGCAACGGGCCTTGGTCGCGGACCCGGTCCGCGAGGGAGTGGCCGCGCACGTACTGGGTGGCCATCCAGGGCGCGTCGGCCTCCGGGTCGGCGTCCACCACGGCCGCGGTGAAGGCGCCGCTCACCCGGCGGGCGGCCTCGATCTCCTGCCGGAAGCGGGCCCGGAAGACGGGGTTCTGGGCGTATTCGGCGTGCACGACCTTGACGGCGACCTCGCGTCCGGAACGCGATCTGCCCCGGTAGACCCTGCCCATGCCGCCGGCGCCGAGCCGGTCGATCAGCTTGTAGCCGCCGACGGATCTCGGATCGTCCTTGTGTAGCGGCACGCGCCCCTCCCCTGGCCTCCCGGCAGTGCCGGCCTCCGGCAACTCAATCACACTAGGACAGGGCCGCCCCAACTCCTCGGCGGCCGGGCCGAGTCCGGGCGGGGACGGGCGACGCGCGGCCCCGCACCCGCCGGCCCCGCATCCACCGGGCCCCACCCGCGAAGGCCCCAAGCCCCCGACACCCGCTCCAGCTCCGACCCCGAACTCCGACTCCTACGGTCCTTCCCCCGAAAGCGCCGATCAGGCGGCCCCACGGGGTGTCGTGGCACCCGCGCGCGCCCGCGCTGCGTTCCCTGGGAGGGGGCATCGTCCCGGACGTGCCCTCAGTCAGCCGGACGGACCCGCCCGGCTCGTGACCTCGAAAGGTGTCCCGTATGTCCGCACAGAGCGCCGCCCCCGCCACCCGCCCCCAGACCGCGCTGGTCACCGGGGCCACCTCCGGTATCGGCCGGGCGATCGCCAGACGGCTGGCCGAGGACGGGCTGTCCGTCGTGGTCGTGGGCCGCGACGCCGAGCGCGGTGCCGAGGCCGTGGCGGAGATCGCCGGGGCCGGGGGGCAGGCCCGGTTCGTCGCCGCCGATCTCACCGAACCGGACGGCGCGAGCCGGCTGGCGGCCGCGGTGGGCGAGGTGGACGTGCTGGTCAACAACGCGGGCGTCGCGCACTGGGCGCCGACCGAGGAGATGCGCCCCGCCGACTACGACGCCATGTTCGACGGCAATGTCCGCGCGCCCTTCTTCCTGGTGGCCGCCTTCGCCCCCGCGATGGCCGCGAAGGGCTCGGGCAGTGTGATCAGTATCGGCAGCATGGCCGGCAGCCTCGGACTGGCCAACGCCGCGGCCTACGGCGCCACGAAGGCGGCCCTGGCGTCGCTGACGCAGAGCTGGACGGCCGAGTACAGCGCGCGCGGTGTCCGTTTCAACACCGTGGCCCCCGGCCCGGTGTACACCCGGCCGGAGGGGCGCGAGCTGTTCGACGCGCTGGGCGCGACCACCGCGATGAAACGCGTCGCCGAGCCCTCCGAGGTCGCGGAGGTGGTCGCCTTCCTGGCCTCGCCGAGGGCCAGTTATGTCAC
Organism: Streptomyces sp. SUK 48; assembly: GCF_009650765.1. NCBI lineage: Bacteria > Bacillati > Actinomycetota > Actinomycetes > Kitasatosporales > Streptomycetaceae > Streptomyces > Streptomyces sp. SUK 48. The sequence continues at coordinate 586,369 of NZ_CP045740.1, forward strand.
CGGCGCCACCATCGCCGTGGACGGCGGCCGGACCGCGATCTGAGCCGCACCGGTTCCGGGTACGCCTCGGGCGGGGCGGTCGGGCCGTCCCGCCCGGGGCCGGAGCGGATCAGGAGAGCGTCCGGCAGACCGTGCCGTTGAGCGTGAAGGACGTCGGGGAGGGGTTGGCACCATCGTTGGCGCCGACGAAGCCGAAGGTGGCGGAGGTGCCGCCGTGCGGGGCGAGTTCGGCGTTGGAGTCGGTGCTGGTCACATGGACGTGCCGCCCGTCGCCGGTGACGTTCGCGTTCCACGAGGAGGAGACCGACTGCCCGGCCGACGGCCAGTCGAAGGTCAGGGTCCAGCCCTTGATGTCCGTAGAGCCGACGTTGCTCACCACCACGTCGGAGACGAAGCCGTTGCCCCATCCGGAGGTCACCTGGTACGAGACGGTGCAGGTGCTGTCGTCCGGGGTGCCGGTGGTGAAGGTCAGCGGGGCGGAGGGCCGGGAGAGACGTCCCGCCTGGTCGCGGGCCAGCACATTGACGGTGTGCCGGGAGCCGGGCGGCAGGTTGGAGAGCGTGACGGAGGTGCCGGTGGACGAGCCGAGCAGCTGGATGCCGGTGCCGAGCTGCTCGTAGACCTCGTACCGGTCCACCGCGCCGGTCGCGGCCGGCCAGCTCAGGGTGGCGGTGTGGGCGCCGACCGCGGTGGTCCGTGGGGTGCCGGGGGCGCCGACGGCGGCGGAGCCCGTGCCGCTCTGCGGGTGCAGGGTCAGCACGGTGACGGAGTACGGCGCGAGGGTCACCGATCCGGCCGTGGCGGTGCCGGTCTCGTCCACCAGGCCGTCGTCCCCGGGTGCCCAGCGCTGGACCCCGGGGGCGCCGGAGCCGGCGGTGAAGCCCTGGTACCGCAGGTCCACGGTGTGTTCGGTGCCGGCGCTCCTGTTCAGCAGCAGGAGCCCGAGGTCGCCGTCGGACCGCAGCACCGCGTGCGCGGAGACCTCGGAGCCGGAGGCGGCGGAGGCCACCATGGTGTCGCCGGGGTCGCTGAGCGCGCCGAGCGTCTCGATGCCGTAGTACGGCGCGAAGGGGGTGTTCACGGCGGGCTCGCAGACGCCGCCGGAGCAACTGCCGTTCGACAGCATGCCCATGTCGCCGTAGTCGGTCTCGCCGCCCACGGTGCCGATGCTGCCCGCGCTGTTGTGGGTGTCCCACCAGTCCACGGTGAACACGCCGTTCTCCAGCGCGGTCATCATGGCCTCGGCGGCGAACAGGCCGTTGGGGCGGCTGGTGAAGGCGCCGGAGCCGGAGTTGGAGTTCACCTCGGTCATCGCGATGCCGATGTGCGCGGAGTCGGCGCCCGCGTACCGGTCCACCAGGTCGCGCACCTCGTGCAGCTCGCCGGGCAACTGCCGTACGGCGGCCAGCGACTGGTCACCGTCGCTGGTGTTCGGGTACCAGTGGACGCTGACGAAGTCGATGTCGTGGGCGACGGCGGCGAGGACGGTGTGGTTCCAGTCGCCGGTGTCGCCCGCGGCCACCGAGCCGTCGGGCCAGTTGCCGGGCATGGTGAGGACCGCGCCGATCTTGACGGTGGGGTCGACCGCCTTCATGGCGGCGGCGTAGGACTCGACCTCGCGGGCGTACTGGTCCGGGGTCTTGTCGGCGTGCGTGTCGTTCTCCCAGCCGCTGCCGTAGACGCCGTTGCCGTACAGCTCGTTGCCGATCTCCCAGTACCTGGCGCCGTAGCCCTTGGTGATGTTCGCGTACCGGACCCAGTCGGCGGCCTCCTGGGCGGTCCCGGAGCCGTAGTTGGCGATCAGGATCGGCTGGGCGCCGGATGCCTTCACGGTGCCCATGAAGGAGTCGAAGTCGGTGCCGGGGGCGACGTAGCCGCCGGGCGCGGTGTTGTCGGCCCAGTGGTAGAGGTCGGCGTAGGAGCCGCCCGGGTAGCGCAGTGCGCCGATCCCCGCGGCCCGGTAGAGGGGGGCCACCCCGGGGTCGTTCATGTACGCGTCCCAGACCGCGGTGTTGGCGCCGAGCGCGGTGGACGTGACCGTGCCCAGACCCGCGTTCGCGTCGACCGTGACCGTGGTGTCGCCGGCGGCGGCCGCGCCGGCGGAGGCGGACGTGGCGAGCGGCACGAGCGCGGCCGCCAGGGCCAGGGCGGCCGAGGCCATGACGGCGAGCGGGCCGCGCGGCCCGTCCGTTCTCCTGCGGGCTGTTCTCCTGCGGAACGGCATGGGGGTGTTCCTCCCGGGTGAGGCGCCGGCCCGGGGCCACACCGCGGAGCCGGACGTTGGACGGGGAACCGTGCGGCACCCAGCACCGGGTCACCCGCCGGTGGCGCGCCAACGGGCTTGCGGGGCTTGGGACATGAACCTTGGGAGCGCTCCCATGATGGGAGCGCCCGCCGGTCGTGTCAATCAGCCGTCCGGCGGTTGTGCCGCGTCCCCCGCGCCCGGCGGCCGTGCCCCGCGGGGTGTTTCCCCCTCGGGGCACGGCCGGGACCGTCAGGCGTTTCCGGTACGGTCCTCGGCCGGGATCATCAGGCGGTTCCGGTGTGGTCCTCGGCCGCGGGCCGCACGCCCGCCTTGTCGACCACGGCGTGGGCGAGTTCGGCCGTGCTGGACAGCAGGGTGCCGGCCTTGCCGTACGACGTGTCCTTCGTCAGGTAGCTGCGGGAGCCGAGGTAGGCGTAGTCCTTCGGGTCGAAGACCCACTCGGTGCGCACGCCGTAGCGCGTGTCGTCGCGGACGATGCCGAGACCCGGCCGGCCGATCGCGTCCCGCACCCGCGCCGACCGGTCGACGCCGGGGATCTTCGCGGCGGCCTGGTAGAGGGCGGCGGCCGTGCGGGGCGGCATCAGTCCGCCGAGCAGGGTGCCGATCTGCTCGAATACCGCCTGGTCGCGCTCCCGTCCGTGGGCCGCGGGCGTCTTGGCGTACAGGTAGGCGAGCAGTTTGTCCGGGTCGGTGGGCAGGGAGGCGAGCCAGGTGTACGTGGGCCGGCTGAGCCCCGCCGGGGTGCCCTCGGTGTCCCCCAGCTCGGCGTTGATGGGCAGGGTCTCGCCGTCGGCGCGGAACACGCCGAGCCGGTGCAGCGGTCCGGGCTTCTGGGACATCCAGGACTCGTAGTCCTTGAGCGGGCTGACGACGGCCTTGCCGCTGGTGATGTCGGCCTCGCGGACCTTCTCCCGGGTGTAGAGGAACTGGTCGTCGCGCACGGTGAGCGTGCCGTGGTTCGCCGCGGCGTTCGAGATGCGGTGCAGCAGTGCGGCGGCGGGCCGCGTGTCCGCGGCGGCGTGCCGTGCCGCGTCGTCGTGCCGGCCGCCGCTGCCGCTCAGGACGGCACCGGTGGTCCCCGCCACGGCCAGGGCCAGCGCGGCCGCCGACGCGACGAGCGCGGGCCGCAGCAGGGGCCGGGCGCGCCGGACGGGCCGGGCGGTGGATGCGGGGGTGGCGGATGTGGGGGTGGCGGATGCGGGGGTGGCGGATGCGGCCTGGTCGCGGTCGATGTGGCGCATGAGCAGATCCTTGTGACGAAGGTGCTGCTCGCGCGGGAGGTCCCACTCGGCCGGGACCGGCAGCAGACGGGCGATCTCGTCGCGGTCGTCGTGCCGCCCCGGGGAAGCGTGACGGTCGTTCATGTGAGTTCCTCCCGCACGGGCAGGGCCGCGATCGCGGCCACACTGGTTACCTCTCCGCGGCGGACCTGCGGTTCCAGGTTCCGTTCGGCGCTCTCGTCCACGAGGCGGGCGAGCTTCTTGCGGGCACGGGAGAGCCGGGAGCGTACGGTGCCGACCGCGATCCCGAGCGCCTCGGCCGTCTGCTGGTAGTCCAGTCCGGACCAGACGCACAGGGCGAGGACCTCGCGCTCCTGACGCCGCAGCCGGCCCAGCGCCGCGTGCACGGCCCGGAGCCGGCGCGCGTCGTCGATGCGCCCGGCCGAACGGGCGGCGAAGTCCTCGACGTCCGGCGGTGGCGGCTGGCGGGACAGGAACAGCTGCCGCCGCCAGGTGCTCCGGCGCGCGTTGTCCGCCTTGTGGGTGGCGATGCCCAGCAGCCAGGGCAGCAGCGAGCCGCCGTCCTCCTGGACCCGCGCACGCGAGTGCCACGCGGTCAGAAACGTCTCTGACATGACCTCTTCGGCCGTCGACCAGTCGCCGGTCAGCCGCAGCCCGTGGTGGTAGACGGGCCGGGCGAACTTCTCGTAGAGCTGGGCGAACGCCTCGCGATCCCCCTCGCGTACGCGGCGGCGGATGTCGTTCTCTGACTTGTTCACACTCACTTCTCTCCGCACGACGCGGAGAGTTCCTGTGTCGTACGTCACGGCGGCGCGCCATTCCGGGCAACCCCCCGAGGCTACGGCCTCGGGCGGGTCGCCCATTCCCAAACGGGAGGTCCTTGGCGCCGGCCGCCGGCCCTACCATCCTCGGGTGGAAGAGATACGACTCGGATTCGGCCCGCGCGAGCGGCGGGACGTACGGCTGCGCGCGATCGGTCTCGCGGGGCTGATCGTGGCGGCGGCGCTGTTCCTGATGTCCAGGCCGGACGGAATCGACCGGCCCGCGCTGGTCCTTCTGGTGGTCGCCTTCGTCATCATCGTGCTGACCCTGCTGAGGTACGGCTCCGGCGCGACGCTGCTGACCCCAGCGGGCGTGGTGCTGGCCACCCGCTTCGGCCGGCGGACCGTCCCGTGGGAGCGGATCACGCGCGTCGAGGTCTGCCGTCGGTCGGGCATGTTCGGGCCGGCCTGGATGATCGCCCGGATCCATCTGGCGGACGGGCGCCCGATGCCGCTGCCCGGTCTGGTCGAGGCCAAGTCGGGTCTGCCGAAGGCGGAGTTCCAGAGCCAGGTCCGCACCCTGCTGGACCACTGGCAACAGGCGACCGGCCGCACCGAGACGGTGCTGTTCACCCCCTGACCCGGCGGCGGGCGGGCGGGAGAGGGGCGGGCGGCCGGGCCCCGGGTTCACCCCCGTACCGCCCCCGTACTGCTCCGCACCAGCAGCCGGGTGGCCGGTTCGACGCGCGGGCTCTCCAGGGTCTCGCCGCCGCCCGGGACGGCGCGTCCTCACGTTCCTTACCGAGTGAGCCAGTTGCCGCCGCCGATCCGTGCCCCCGGTCGCGTCAGTCGCTTGCCGTGGCGAGGACCCGGCGTACGGCGAGTGTGGCCGAGTGGGCGGCGGCCTCGCTGTGGGGTCGCAGGGCCACCCAGTCTCCGGCGAACTCGACGCGGCGCGGGGGGCGTTGGAGGAAGGCCCGGCGCAGGCGCAGTGCGGCGGGTGGCGCTTCCGGCAGGCCGTGCGGCCAGCGTGCCACGAACGTCGTACGCGTCGCCTCGGTCAGGCCCGGCAGATACCGCTCGGCGTGCGCGCCGAGTTCGGACACGATCTCGTCGTCGGTGCGCTCCAGCAGTCGCGTCGACGCGTACGGGGAGGCGAACAGGCTGACCAGACCGCGTCCGGGCGGTACCCGGCCGGGAGCCTTGACGTGGTCGAGGATGGCCCCGGCGAACACCCGGTCCTCCACGGCGGGCACCTGGAGTCCGTAGGAGGGCCGGCGGGTGGGGCTCGACAGGGGGCGGTCGAGGAGGCAGGACACCTTGAGCATCGGGCGGTAGGTGCTCGCCTCCAGGTAGGGGCGCTCGTCGTCCGGGACATCGGCGTGCAGCGCGAGCGCGCGGGGCGCGGGTACGGCGAGGACGACGTGTCCGGCGGTCACCGTCGTGCCGTCGGCGAGGCCGAGGCGTGCCGTGCGCAGGCCCGGTTCGACGGCGACGGCGGGGGTGCCGGTGACGACGTCCAGCCGGTCCGCGAGCGCCCTGGCCAGGGTGTCCATGCCGTCCCGGTACGCCACCCAGCGCTCTCCGGCACCGCCTACGGCGAGCAGCAGCGCGGCCATCGGGCCGATCGCCGAACGCTCCGGCCGCCAGCCGAAGAAGGTGCCGGACATCGGCTGCAACAGCCGCTCGTACAGGTCGCGATGGTGGCGGCGGGCGTACTCCTCGACGGTCAGCTCGCCGAACGGTGTCGACTCCGGGTGCTCGGGGTCGAAGCGGGCGCGGTGGCGCAGGAGGGTCGCGGTGAAGCGCAGCCAGGACAGCCGGCCGCGCCAGGTCATGCCCGCGCCGGTCAGCAGCCCCGCCGGATGGCCGAAGTCGGGGCGGGCGCGGCCGTCGCGCCAGACCGCCATCCGGCCGCCCACCGGCACGAGGGCGTCGGCGGGCAGGCCGGCCGCGCGGATCAGCTCCCAGGTGGCGTCGTAGCCGCGGGTGGCGATCTGCTCGGCGCCCTCGTCCAGGACGTAGCCCTCGTGGCGGCGCGCGGCCATCCGCCCGCCCACCCGGGGGCCCGCCTCGAACACACGCACCGATCTGCCGGTGCGCGCCAGGTGGAAGGCGGTGGCCAGGCCCGAGATCCCGGCTCCGACCACGGCGACATCGACGTCTGTGTCGGCCATCAGCGGTTCTTCCTCGCGTGGGGGTACGGCGGCGCGGTGACGCGGGTCAGGTCCGGCGTCCGGTGCCGGGGACCGCCGCCCCGTCGAGCGGCCGGCCCCGCGGTTTCTGGCGCCGCGCCTTTCCCGTCGCGGTGAGCGGGAGCGGGTCGAGCGGCAGCGGGGCGGGCTCGCCGCGCGGGGGCCGGGCGGGTCAAGTGGTCGCCGCGCGCAGCACGTTGACCGCGACCAGGGCGACCACCAAAATCCGGTGCGCCCGGATGCCGATCAGCCGGCCGCGCAGGACGTCGTCGCGCACCATGCCGACCGTGAACTGCGCGACGCGGGCGCCCGTCACGGGAAGGAGGGCCAGCGGGAACCACCAGGGCGCGAGGCCGAGGACGGCGGTCGTGACGATCACCGCGCTCTCCAGGGCGGAAAGGGCGCCGATGAAGACGGTGTTGCCGCGGCGGGAGAGGAGGCAGGCGGCGGTGGGCCGCCCCACGGCGCGGTCCCCGGCGATGTCGTTCGTGTTCGAGTACACGCCGAAGAGGAGGGGCCCGAGGCCGAACAGGAAGGCTTCCACGGCGGCGAGGGCGGTGGCCCGCCCGGTGAGCAGGCCGTACAGCGGCAGCACGAAGGCCCAGCCGACGGCGGCGAGGAACACTTCCTGGAGCCCGTGGTAGCCGAGCCGCAGGCCCCAGGAGTACTGGGGGACGAGGAGGCCGGCGGCCGCGACGCCGAGCACGGCCCACAACGGCCGGTGGGGCGCGAGCGCCAGCGCCGTCGTCCAGCACAGGACACCGGCGGCGAGCGCGGCGCGGGCGAAGCGGAGGGCGTCCGCCTCGGTCAGGGTGCCGGCGAGGAGGGGTTTGCGGGCGAGCCGCCGTACGGCCGCGTCCGTGCCGTAGTTCGCGGCGTCGCTGCCGTCCCGGTACCCGGTGATGTCGTCGTACGCGACGGCCGCGGCCACCAGGCACAACTCGCCGAGCAGGAAGGCGGCGAGGGTCGTCCATGACGGGGCGTCGAGGGTCCGGCCGCCGGTCAGGGGCAGCAGTGACACGACGACGAGCAGGCTCAGGTAGTAGTCGACCATCCCGAGCTTGGCCAGCCGGAGATGGGCGGCCAGCCGGGGGCGCGGGCGCCGGACGGGGTGGCACGCGATGCCGGGCGGCGGGTCCGCGGGGGCGGGTCCCCCACCGGGCTCGGCGACCGCGACGGCCGACGTGGGGGCAGAGGGCTGCACCGGAGCTCCTGACGGCACTTGGCGGGTAGTTGGCGGGTGGCGGAGGAGCCGCAGGACCGGCCGGCGACTCCTCACACAGCGGTTCGCGGCGTCAGGAGAACTTGACGTCGACCTTGTAGACACCGGGGCGCTCGGCGGTGACGGTGGCCTCGCCCTGGGCGCCGTTGTACTCCCCGGTGCCACCCTCGACCACGGCCTTGAACCGGTACGGGTAGTCCATCGGGTTGCCGTCGATCACGGCCTGGGTGCTCAGGTTGAGCTCGTCACCGTCGTTGAAGATGATGTACGCGCCGCAGTCGGCGTCCATCTTCGTCGGGCCCTCGACGCCGTCGATGGCGCACGTGTCGAAGGTCCTGCCGATCACCCGGCCGTAGGCGTCGAGCACCGGGCCGTTGCCCGCGAAGCCGGCACCCAGGGTCGGCGACTGCGGGATGGAGGTGTTCCTCGTGTAGTCGATGGTGAAGCTCAGCGGCGCGGGCGCCGCCGCCAGGGCCGGTGCCGCACCGGCGACGCCGAGCGCGCCGGTGAGGGACGCGGTGGCGACGGCGGCGGCGATACGCCGGCCCATAGCAACTCGATGCATGAACTCTCCTCGGACATCTCGGGCCCGTTGCCCGACGACCAGGGCACAGTTGATCACAGGTCGGAGTTTCTTGATCACCAACCGTGACGGAGTGTCGGAGGTGAGGCGTTCACGGACTTCACCACGGGGGCGCACGCGGGGGGCGCGCTTCATCGCGGCGAGAGCCGTGCGGAACGCGGCAGTTGCTCCGGTCGGCCACCCGGCTCAGTCGAAGAGGGCGATGAGACCGTTCACCCAGATCGCGAGGAACGCGAGTGCCACGGCGAGGCATCCGGCGCCCGCGAGACAGCTGGTGAGGGATCTCCGGCGGCCGGCTTCGTCCCCGGCGGACGGCACCGCGTCCCAGTCGACGGGGCGCCCCGCGTCCTGGGAGCAGGCCGTGCGTACGGCCGCCAATTGCCCTCTGGCGAAGGGTGTTCGGGCCAGCGCCTCGGACCCTTTCCAGCCAAGGGCCCTCATCCGCGCCGCCGATGTGGCGTATCGCGCCTCGAAGGCCGCCGTCTCCGCCGCGTCGCGGTCCTCTTCGAGGTACATCCAGCGGCCCGCTTCGGCGGGTTCCTCGTACCGGCGGTACACCTCGGCCAGGCGCCGGCGCAGCGTCAGGTCGTCCGGAAAGGACGACACCAGGCCGCGCAGACGCCGGCGCGCGGCGGGGACGCGGCCGGCGGCCAGGTCTGCGTCGACTCGGGCAAGGGTGTCTTCCAACGGCATGACCGCATGATCGTTCAGGGCCGCGCTCGCCGTCGACCCGGTTTCCCGGGTGCTCGCCGGGCCGGCGGCCACGTCCGGAGCGGGCTAGGCAGTGTCTTCAAATGATCACTGCTGAGGGATCATGGTGTGGTGATACGTCGTCATGAACTGTCTGATGCCGAGTGGGAGTTCGTCCGGCCGTTGTTGCCCGAGTCGTTGCGGGGGCGGAAGCGGCTGGACGACCGCAGGGTCCTGAACGGGATCGTGTGGAAGTTCCGGACCGGAACGGCCTGGCGGGATGTGCCCGAGCGCTATGGTCCGTGGGCCACGCTGCACACACGGTTTCGCAGGTGGGCGGCGGACGGGACGTTCGACCGGATGCTGCAGGCCGCACAGGCGAAGGCGGACGCGGCGGGAGACATCGAGTGGCTGGTGTCGGTCGATTCCACCATCGTCCGCGCTCACCAGCATGCGGCCGGAGCCCGAAAAGGGGGCTCCGCGACCCAGCCCTCGGCCGGTCCAGAGGCGGCCTGACCAGCAAGATCCACCTGGCCTGCGACGGCAGAGGCCGCCCGCTCGCCTTCGTCCTCACGGGCGGCAACACCAACGACTGCACCCGGTTCATCACCGTGATGGAAGCGATCCGGGTGCCCCGCCCGGGACCGGGGCGACCCCGCGTCCGGCCTGATCATGTCCTGGGCGACAAGGGCTACAGCTCAAGAGCCATCCGCAGCTGGCTCCGCCGCCACGGCATCCCGCACACGATCCCCGAGCGGGCCGACCAGGTCGGCAACCGGGCCCGGCGCGGCAGCCGCGGAGGCCGCCCGCCGGCCTTCGACCGCGAGGTCTACAAGCACCGCAACGTCGTGGAGCGGTGCTTCAACCGCCTCAAGCAGTGGCGAGGCATCGCCACCCGCTACGACAAGACCGCCCAGTCCTATCAAGCGGCCGTCACCCTCGCATCACTCCTGATGTGGGCGTGACATTTGACGACAGAACCTAGGGCCTCTCGTTTGGATCTTGCCGGGCTCGCGGGCCCTGGCACCGCGCCCTGATCCGGCCTGATCCGAACGAAAGACCCTAGCGCGGTGCCGCGGTGTCGAAGGCCACGAAGCGGAGTTCGGAGGTGTAGCGCCGGTCCTGGTCGTCGGTGAGCCAGCTCTGTTCGGGGGTGGGGAGCATCTCGGTGAGGGTGACGGTGGCGGAGGGGTCCTTGCGGGCGAGGCGGCGCAGCGCCTTGGCGAGGATGGTGAGGTAGACGGGGCTGTCGAAGTCGACGTAGAACGGGCGGGTTTCGGTCGGGGAGACGACGAAGACGTAGCGCGGCAGACCGAGTTGGGCGCGCCAGCGACGCGCGGCCACGAAGCGGCGGGCCTCGTCCTTCTCGTCGGCGAACGTCGCGTGCGCGGCCGGCACGCGCCAGGTCTCGCGAGCCACCACCATCCGGTCCAGGGTGACGCGGGGGTGTGGTCGGCCTCGGGCAGGAGCTGGAAGAGGTCCATCGACAGGGTGGTCAGGACGTGCGAGAAGACGTCCAGTGCGGGCAGGACGGAGCCGTCCGGGAGGCGGACGACGAGGTCACCGTCCCGGTTCTCCACGGTCGCGTCGGCGCTGCGGACCGTCCGCGCGGGGTCCGCGGTGAAGTCGGCGAGGGCCACCTGGTGGTCCTGGGGCCGTACGAGGGTGTGGCGGACGCGGGCCGACAGGCGGGCGCGGTGCTCCTTGGGGATCAGGGGCATCAGGCGGGGGGTGGGATGGTCGCGGTCGGTCAGCGCGAAGAGTTCGGCGATGTCCGGGTGCTGGCAGGTGAACAGGGAGGCGCCCAAGGTGTTGGAGGCCATGTGGAGTTCGCCCAGGACCAGGGTGAAGTCACCGCGCTCGATCGCCTCCGTGCCCTCGGCCGCGATCAGGACGTCCGGGCTCAGATAGCGGGCCGCCGTCCAGCCGTCGCCGCCGAACGCGAACCGCTCCCGTACCGCCGTCTCGATGCCGGCCGTCGGCACCGTCACCCGGCGGGCGCCCTCCGGTACCGCCAGGATCTGCCCCCAGCAGGCCGCGAACTCCCGTTGCAGCTCGGCCGACTTGGCGCGGGCGGCGCCGTGCAGGACCGGGAGGCACGCGAACCAGAAGGAGGCGAGGTCGACCGGACCCTCGGCGGCCAGGCGGTCGTGGACGAGGCGGATCTCCTGCCGGACGGCGGCGGCGAGTTCGGCGGTGAGCCAGGCCGCGCTGTCCATCAACAGCTTCAGCGGGTGCAGCGCTTCGAGCATTCCGGGGCCGAGGCGGGCGGTGGCCGAGCGGCGGGTGTCGGAGTAGACCAGCGAGCGGCACGGCGCGGTCGACGCGGACTTCTCCCGTACGGCGGCCGTGTCGGTGAGCTCGGTGAAGTCCTGTTCGAGGGCGGTCAGGGCCTGGACGAGGGAGTCCACGTCGGTGGCCGCCGCCACCCCGGCGCGGCCGCGTTCCAGCCGGTCCAGCGCCGCCAGGCCGCGCCGGCGGGGCTGCGGCGCGCCGACGGTCTCCAGCCAGGCGCGCAGGGCGCGGTCGGGATGGGTGTCGGCGGGGATCTCCAGGCGCCAGACCACCCAGCGGCGGGCGACCAGGTCGGCCAGCACGGCGGGGACGTCCGTGTCCGGGAGTTCGGCGGCGATCGACCGGGCCGGGCGGACGCCGTCGCAGCGGGCGAGCACGGCCGCCGTCTCGGCGGGCACGGTCATCGGGCGCCGGCCCGGGACGCGGACCCGGTCGCCGTCCAGCACGAGGAACGGGACGCGGCGCGGGGCGATCCACTCGCGCAGGGCGGGGTCGGCGTCCAGCATCTTCGCGACCGCGTCGATCCCCCAACTCGCCCAGTACACGGAGGACTTCGCGATCAGACCGGTCCCGGGGTCCACCTCGGCCGTCCGGGTGCCGGAGTCCCAGCGGCCCCAGCCGACGGGGCCGAAGAAGCCGATGGTGTCGTTCTTCACGCAGAACCGCTGCCAGTAGTGCGCGACCAGCTCCTCGCGCTGCCGCGGCATGCTGCTGCGGCTGTCCGCGCTCGGGGTCCAGCGCAGGAACGGCGCGATCCCGGAGGTGAGCACCGGCCGGTTCTGCCAGGCCACCGCCTCCCGGAAGGCCGGTGAGCGGGCGATGTCCTGCAAGGTGTGCGCGGTCTCCACGGCCGCCTCCGTGAAGAGGCGGGCGAAACCGGCCCACTCGGGTCCGTCGAGCGGCTCGCCTGCGCCGAACTTGTCGGCCGCCTCGGCCAGTCCGGGCGGGGCGAGGCGCAGCACGCCGTCGGCGGGGAAGCCCGCCCCGCGCAGGGCGAACTGCTCCCACAGCCGCCAGCGGCCGAGGGACGGCACGAGATCTTCGGTCATGGCACGGCTCTCCTTGGCGAGCGCGGATGGACGGGGACGGGAGCGACGGCGAAGGACGGGACGCCTCGACGGGAGCGGGGCGGGTCAGACGGTGCCGTAGTCGGCCTCGACGACCTCGGCCAGCTCCAGCGGCGTCGGGTAGGCGAAGACCAGGGAGACCGGGACGTCGGCGCCGAGGATCTCCTGGAGGCGGCCGGTGATCTGGAACGCGGTGAGCGAGTCGCCGCCGGCCTCGTAGAAGTCGGTCTCGGCGGTGAGGTCGGGCAGGCGCAGCACGTCCCGGAAGATGTCGACCAGCAGGTCGACGGTGACGGCGGGGGTGGCGACGGGGGCGGCGGTGGCGGCGTTCGGGGTCATGGCGTGGGCTCCTTCGTTTCTTTACGGATCAGATGTGGACGTCGGTGCTGGTGCTGGTACCGGTGTGGGCTTGCGGGGTGTGCAGCCGGGCCGGCGTGTTGCCGCCCGAGACGATGGCCACGGCGCGTTCGCGGCGACCGGCGCGCAGGGCGCCGGCCAGGGCGACGGCTCCGCTGGGTTCGGCGTCGACGCCGAGGCGGTGCAGCAGGGCGGTGGCGGCGAGGATCTCCGCGTCGCCGACGGCGATCAGTTCGTCGACGCGGTTCCGGATGATCGGGTAGGGCACGGCTCCGGGACTCTGTCCGCGCAGTCCGTCCGCGACGGTGGCGCAGGGCGGGAGGCGGACCGGGTGGCCGGCGGCCAGGGAGCGGGCGTAGCGCGGGGTGAGGGCGGGTTCGACGCCGACCACCCGGACCGGGTGGCCGGCCGCGGCGAGGCACAGGCCCGCGAGGAGTCCGCCGCCGCCGGTGGGGACGTACACCGTCTCCGTGTCGGGCGCGGCGGCCAGGAGTTCGAGGCCGACGGTGCCCTGTCCGGCGACGACGAGGGGGTGGTCGGAGGACGGTACGAGCACGGCGTCCTGCTCGGCCGCGAGGGCGCGGGCCCGTTCCTCCCGTTCCGCCACTCCCCCGCCGACCTGTACGGTCTCGGCGCCGAGCGCGCGGATGGCGGCGGCCTTCGACGGCATGGCGCCCGCCGCGAGGACGACGGTCAGCCGGATGCCGAGCGTCCGGGCGATCCGGGCGAGGGCGATGCCGTGGTTGCCGGAGGAGCCGGTGACGACCCGGTCGGCGCCCAGAGCGAGGACGGCGTTGGCGGCCCCGCGCATCTTGAACGAGCCGCCGAGCTGGAGGTGTTCGGCCTTCAGCAGCAGCCCCGTCCCGTGCGCCGCGGTCACCGGGCCGGGCAGCAGGGGGGTGCGCACGACGTACGGCGCGATCCGGGCGGCGGCGGCCAGGAGATCGGCCCTGCCCGGCAGGCCGGCGGCGACCACCGGCCGCACACCGCCGGCCCCGGCGCCGCATCCGGCCGTACTCGCACCGGCTCCGAGCACGGCCCCATTCGCACCGGCTCCGAGCCCGACCGTACTCGCACCGGCTCCGCGTCCCGCCGTACTCGTACCGGCCCCGAGCACGGCCGTGCCCGCACCGGCGCGCCGGTCTGCCGTGACCGCTCCGAGCCCGGTCACGCTCGTACCGGCTTCGATCCCCGTCGTGCTCATGCCGGTCTCCCGGCGGCCAGCACCCGGCGGTCGGCCTTGCCCGCGCGGGTCGTCGGCAGCGTCTCCAGGCGTACGAAGCGGCGCGGCATCAGGTGCGGGGGCAGGGTGCGGGCGAGGTGGCGGCGCAGGGTGGCGTCCGTCGTGTCCGACAGGGCGCCGGTGACATGGGCGAGCAGGTGGACGCGGCCCAGGTCGTCGGTGTGCGGGGTGACCACCGCGCCGGTGACGCCCGGGTGGGAGAGCAGGGCGCCCTCGATCTCGGCGGGGTCGACGCGGTAGCCGCGGATCTTGAGCTGGCGGTCGGTGCGGCCGGTGTAGTGCAGTCCGCCGGGGCCCCAGTGGCCGAGGTCGCCGGTGCGGTAGAGGCGGGAGCCGGGCGGGCCGAGGGGGTCGGGCACGAACGCGGCGGCGGTACGGGCGGGTTGGCCGCCGTAGCCGCGGGTCACACCGCACCCGCCGATGTAGACCTCGCCCACCGCGCCGTCGGGGACCGGGGCGAGGGCCGCGTCCAGGACGCGGACGACGGTGCCCTCGCGCGGCGTGCCGACGAGGTCGGCGGTGGGGTCCGGGGCGGCGGGCACGCTGTGCCGGGTGGTGGTCATGGTGCACTCGGTGGGGCCGTACTGGTTGACGAGCCGGCCGGGTACGAGGCTTCGGCCGCCCGCGGCGAGGAAGGGCCGCAGGGACTCGCCGCTGGAGGCGACCAGTTCGACACCCGCGAGGGGTTCGGCGAGGTCGGTCTGTCCGCCCAGGTGGGTGAGGAAGGACGGGGTGACGCTGAGCAGCGCGGTCACCCCGTGCTCGCGGACGGTGGCGGCGAACTCCGCGGGACGCAGCAGCCGGGCGCGGTCCACGATGACCAGCCGGGCGCCCGCGAGCAGCGGTACGAAGGTGTCCCGGATGGAGGCGTCGTAGCCGAGCGGTGCGCTCTGGAGGGCCACGGTGTCCGGGCCGAGGCCGAACGCCCGCGCGGTGTCGCGGAGATAGGCGTCGAGACTCGCGTGTTCGACGAGTACGGCGCTGGGTTCGCCGGTGCTGCCGGAGGTGTGGCTGACATAGGCGAGGGCCCGCGGGTCGGCGCCCGCGTCCGAAAGCGGGCCGTCCGGGGGTTCCTCCTGGTCCAGCAGGACGGTGGGCAGGCCGAGTTCGAGGGCCGGGCGAGGGCCGCGTGGGTGAGCAGCAGCCGGGCGCCGGCGCTGCGGACGAAGGCGGTCAGCCGCTCGCGGGGCTGGCTCACGTCCAGGGTGAGGAAGGCGGCGCCGCAGCGCAGCACGGCGGCGATCGAGGCGACCGCGTCGGTGCCGTGCTCGACGGCCACGGCGCACACGGTCTCGGGCCGGGCGCCGCGGGCGCGCAGCAGGCGGGCGATCTCCTCGGTCCGGGCCGCCAGCCGGGCGTACGACACCTCGCCGGCCGGGGTGCTGAGGGCGGTGCGCCCGGGGTGGCGCAGGGCGTGCGCGGCGATGTCGTCGGCGACCGTGCGCATCACCGCTCCCCCGGGTCGGTGACGGTCATGTCGACCGCGACGAAGCGGAGTTCGGAGGTGTAGCGGCTGCCCTGGTCGTCGGTGAGCCAGGCTTGCTCGGGGGTGGGCAGCATCTCGCTGACCTTGAGCCGGGCGCCGGGGTCCTTGCGGGCGAGCCTGCGGGCCGCCTTGGCGAGGATGGTGAGGTAGACGGGGCTGTCGAAGTCGACGTAGAACGGCCGGGGTTCGGTCGGCGAGACCACGAACACGAACCGGGGCAGCTCGTGCCGGCGCTGCCAGTGCCGGGCCTTCACGAAGCGGGCGGCCTCCGTCTTCTCGTCGGCGAAGTCCACCTCGGAGACCGGCAGTTGCCAGGTCTCGCGGGCCACGGTCATCCGGCCGAGGGTGATGCGCGGGGTGTGCTCGCCCTCGGGCCGCAGGGTGAAGCGGTCCATGACGCGCTGGGTGAGGGTGTTGGCGTAGGCGTCGAGCACGTCGTAGGCGGTGCCGTCGGGCAGCACCGCGGTGAGCCGGCCGCCCCGGTCCTCGACCCGGACGTCGGCGCTGAGCACGGTGCGCGGGCGGTGCGGGTCGCCGGTCTGGTCGACCAGGGCGACGTAGTGGTCCTCGGGCCGGTCCAGGGAGGGCCGACTGCGGGTGGACCACTTCAGGGGCAGCTCCTTGGGCAGCATGGGCAGCAGGCGCGGGCCGGGGAAGTCGCGGGTGGTCTCGGCGAGCAGCTCGTCCCGGTCGGGGTGCTGGTGGACGAAGAGCGAGGCGCCCATGGTGTTCAGCGCGCAGTGCATCTCGCCGAGGACGAGGTCCACGTCGCCGCGGGCGAGGGCGGCCTCGTCGGCGGCGACCACCAGCACATCGGGGCTGATGTAGCGGGCGAGCGACCAGCCGTCGCCGGGCTCGTCGAACTCGCGGCGGACCCGCTCGGCCAGCTCGGCGGTGGTCACCCGGACCCGGCGCACGCCCTCGGGCAGATCGAGGACGCGGGCCCACTTGGCGCGCAGTTCGTCCTGGATGGCGTCGATGAGGTCACCCGCGTCGGGGTGCGGGGAGGGCAGGGTGTGCAGCCACAGGGTGCCCAGGTCGACCTGCGCGCCGCCGGCGCCCAGCCGCTCGTACACGGTGCGCAGCCGGGCGCGGACGGCCTCGGCGAAGCGGTTCGTCATCCAGCGGGCGGCGGTCAGGCACAGCTGGAGCGGTTCGAGGTGGCCGAGGAGTGCGGCGCCGGTGGTGGCGGTGGCGGCGCGCCGGGCGTCGGAGTACACCAGTCCCCGGCAGGGTGCGGTGCGTTCGCCCTTGGCGCGCTGGGCCTCGCTGTCGGTCAGCGCGGCGAAGTCGGCCTCCAGCGCGGTGATCGCGTCGGTCAGGGCGGCGGCGTCGGTGCCCGCGGCGCGTACGGCGTCCCGGCCGCGTTCCAGTACGGCGAGGCGCTCCAACGCGGCCTCGCGCGGCGCCTGTTCGGGGACCCGCTCCAGGATCTCGCGCAGGGCGCGGTCGGGATGGGTGGCGGCCGGCACGTCCAGCTTCCACTGCACCCAGCGGCGCGCCATCAGGTCCCGTACGACCTGGGTGGCCTCGTCCTCGGACAGGCCCAGCTCGGCGGCGACGGCGGGCAGGTGCCGGGTGCCGTCGCAGAGTTCCAGTACGGCGCGTTCGCGGTCGCCGATCTGCCGGGCGGGGCGGCCGGGCACCTGGACCGTCCCGTCGGCGCAGCGCACGAACGAGACCCGGCGCGGCGGTATCCAGCGCATCAGCGCGCTGTCCGCGGCCAGGACCTTCGCCAGGGCGTCGATCGCCCAGCCGGAGAAGTACACCTCGCGGGCGGCGAGGAAGCCGTCGCCGGGGGACATGGTGACGCCGCCGCCGTCGGCCGGGTCCCAGTGGCCCCAGCCGACGGGTCCGAAGAAGCCGATGGTGTCGTTCTTCACGCAGAACCGCTGCCAGTAGTGCGCGACCAGCTCCTCGCGCTGCCGCGGCATGCTGCTGCGGCTGTCCGCGCTCGGGGTCCAGCGCAGGAACGGCGCGATGCCGGTGCGCAGGACGGCGGGGTTCTGCCAGGCGAGCGCGGCCTGGAAGCGGGGCTGGGCCGCGATCTCCTGGAGGTAGCGCGCGGTGTCCACGGCCGCCGTCGCGAGATCCTCCGTGAAGGCCCCCCACTCCGGTCCGGACAACTCGTCGCCGGGGCCGAACTTGTCGGCGGCCTCGGCGAGTCCGGGCGGGGCGAGGCGCAGCACGCCGTCGGCGGGGAAGCCGGGGCCGCGGAGCGCGAACTGCTCCCACAGCCGCCAGCCTCCGCCCGGCAGCAGGACAGGTGCGTGCTCGTCCGACATCGCGTGCTCCTTCCGAATGGGGTGCGCGGGAAATCGCGTGGCCCGGGGTTTCCGGGGTGCCGGGCGGCCCGCGACCGAAGAGCACGGTCCCGCGTCGGGGCGGTGGGTCACCAGGGAAGTTCCGGCAGCAACGGGTGCCACCGCTTCGGCGTGTTCGTCCCTGACCCGGCGGGGCGGGTGCCGGGCACTCTTGCGTCGCCGGACCCTGATCCGCGGCCGGCCCATCACCTGCGGGAGGTTCACCGTGACGCAATCCGACTCCGCGAACGCCGCCGGCGGCGACGAGACGCGCCCCGACGCCGGGGACGTGTATCTCGTGGTGCGCAACGACGAGGAGCAGTACTCGATCTGGCGGGCGGACCGCGAGCTGCCGGCCGGCTGGCACCGGGAGGGCCGCGAGGGCAGCCGGCAGGAGTGCCTCGACCACATCGACGCCGTCTGGACGGACATGCGCCCGCTGAGCCTGCGCCGCCGGCTCGCCGGGGCCGATGTCTGAGGTCCGGCCGGCCCTGACGCCGGCCCGGCCGGCCAACGCACCGCCGACACGGCGGCCTACGGAGCGCGTGAGTGACGTACCGTCAAGAACCTTGCTCACTGCGGGAGTCGACCTGCTGACGGCGACGGAGTCCGGCGGTGTGCTCACGACCCTCCGGACACCGGCGCAACCGGGCGACCCGCCGTCGTCGGCCGCGCCCCCCGGCCCGCTGTGCCCCGCCCTCCTGGACCTGCCCGGTCCGCCGTACCCGCAATACCCCGTCGGCCCCCGGCCGCTGCGCGGTCCGCTGGAGCTGTATCTGACCGAGGTCGGCAGCCAGGACGACCGGTCGCTGCTGCGCGCCCAGGAGTTGCTGGACGCGCAGGAGCGGGCGCGGGCCCGTGCCTTCCGGCGGCCCCGGGACCGGGACGCGTACGTGATCGCGCATGCCACGCTGCGCGCCCTGCTCAGCCCCCTGCTGGGGGTCCCGGCGGACGAGCTGCCGCTGACGCGGGAGCCGTGCGCGGGCTGCGGGGGCCCGCACGGGCGGCCCGTGCTGCGCACCTCGGGGGTGCACTTCTCCCTCTCGCACAGCGGGGACCTGGTGCTGGTGGCGCTCGCCGGCGCCCCGGTCGGGGTCGATGTGGAGGGCGTGGCCACGGTGGAGGCGGTGCGCAGCGCCCAGTGCGCGCTGCACGCGGCGGAGGTGGCGGAGCTGGCCCGGCTCCCGGCACACGAGCGGCAGGCGGCCTTCACCCGGACCTGGGTGCGCAAGGAGGCGTACCTCAAGGGGCTGGGCACGGGGCTGGTGCGCGATCCGGCCCTGGACCACGTCGGCACCGGGCCGCGGCCGGTGTCGCCGTCGCCGGACTGGCAGCTGCGGGACGTCCTCGTCCCGGCGGGGTACGCGGCGGCCGTGGCGCTGCGACGGGAGTGAGGGCGCGACGGGAACAGCGCACGCGAAGACGGCGGGGACCGGTCCGACGACCGGTCCCCGCCGCGTTGTGCCCCGCCCGTCCTCGCGGACGCGCCCGCGCCCCTCTTCGCGGGCACTGCCCCACCCGTCCCCACGGGCGGGCCTTCACGACTCCCCCACGTCCGGAGCACGTTCCGCGCGCTACGATCACCGCGTGACCGCCCCGGAACCCACCATCGTCGCCACCTCCGGAGGACATCGCGCCGCCGCACGCACCCGGGTGCTCTTCGACGCCCTGGTCCAGCACGCGGTGGATCTCTCCGGTGTGCACGGACGGCGACCGCGCATCCTGTACGTCGGCACCGCGATCGGGGACGCCGAGCACGTCACGGCGCGGATGTCGGAGGCGGCCCGGGTGGCGGGCTTCGATCTGACGCCCCTGCACCTGTTCCCCATGCCGAACGTCGAGGACGTCGAGGGCACGGTCCTGGACCACGACGTGGTGTGGGTGATGGGCGGCTCGGTGGCGAACCTGCTCGCCGTGTGGCGGGTGCACGGCCTGGACGCGGTCATGCGGCGGGCCTGGCGGGCGGGGGTGGTGCTCGCCGGGGTCAGCGCGGGTTCCATCTGCTGGTTCGAGGGCGGCGCCACGGACTCCTTCGGCCCTGAACTGCGGCCGGTGACGGACGCGTTGGGGCTGCTGCCGTACGGCAACGGGGTGCACTACGACTCCGACCCGGGCCGGCGTCCGCTGATCCACCGGCTGGTCGCCGACGGCACCCTGCCCACGGCGCACTGCACCGACGACGGGGTGGGCCTGGTCTACCGGGGCACCGAACTTATCGAGGCGGTCGCGGAGTTGCCGGGCAAGGGGGCGTACGTGGTGCGCCGCGAGGACGGGCGGGCCGTGGAGGAGCGCATCACTCCCCGGCTGCTGCCGAGTCCGGGGGTGTGACCCCCGGGTCGCCGGCCGCCGCATCTCAGATCAGTCCGTGGCGCACCGCGCGCGCCACCGCGTGGGCCCGGTTGCGGGCGCCGAGCCGGGCCATGATCTCGTAGACGACGTTCTTCACGGTGTGCTCGGAACAGTCCAGCAGCCCCGCGATGCCCGCGTTGCCGTGCCCGTCCGCCATGAGCCGCAGCACGGACATCTGACGGCCCGTCAAGGACGGCGGCCGGTCCTCGTGCGCCGCGTGGCCGCCGCGTCCCGGACCGGTGGTCAGCAGGTGGGACAGCTCCGGGTAGGGGATGCTCGGGTGCGGCGCCCCGGCGCGGCGGACGGCCGCGACGAGGCTCTCCTCGGTGAGGTCCGCCCTGCGCAGCACCACGGCTCCGGCGCGCAGGGCCTGAAGCAGCCCGGTGCGGCCCACCGTGTCGCACACCAGCAGCAGCGGCCCGGGCAACCGGGTTATGCGCAGCGCCCGTTCGGCGTCGTCGGTGACGACGACGGTGACGGTCCCGGGCTGCCCGTGGCCGATCGCGCAGTCGAGTCCCGCGCGGCGGGCGAGTTCGCGCACCCGGTCCGCGTGCCGTGACGGCTGGACACGCAGGGGCAGGGTCGTGGTCGCTCCGCCGGGTGCGGCGGTCAGGGTGGCGGTCACAGCAGGCCCGCTCTCAGTGCGTAGGCGACCGCGTGGGCGCGGTTGCGCAGTCGGAACCGCTGGGTGATGTCGTGCACCACGGTGGTCACGGTGCGCGGCGAGTAGGCGAGCTGCTGGGCGATCTCCGCCGTCTCGTGCCCGTCGGCGACCAGGCGCAGCACCGAGCGTTCGCGGTCGGAGAGCGATCCGCCGGCCCAGCCCCGATCGTCGTTCTCGGGCCGGTCGAGGACCTGTTCGAGCAGGTCGGTGGGGACGGTGCAGTCGTCCTGCGCGGCGGCGAGCACCGCGTGGGCCAGCCGGGACGCGTCCGCCTCGCGGCGCAGCAGCAGGCCCCGGGCGCCGGCGGCGAGGGCGTGCAGGGCGTCTCCGGAGGCGAGCGCGCCGGCCACCAGGACGACGGCGGGACGCGTCAGGTGGGCACGGGTGGTGCGCACCATGTCGAGTTCGGCCGGGCCGAGCCGGTCCACGGTGAGCACGGCGACCCGGGCGTTCCCGGGCTCGCACACGGTGAGTTCCGGGCAGGCGAGCAGGGTACTGCGGGTGCCGGCCTCCAGGACCGGGTCGAGGGCGACCACACCGACGGGTACGGGAACTCCCATCTTCTGCTCCTTGCAAGGTCGTTCGCCCGGTGGTGAGCACCGCGGGCGGCCTGTGGGGTACGACGCTCACCCTGCCGCCGCCGCCCGGGTGCGGGCATCGGTAGTCGGTCCCCACCTTTCCGGTGCGGGGCCCCGCCGGGCGGTGGGGGCGGTCCCCCGTAAGGGCATGCGCGGCCCCCGTGAGGGCATGTCGGACGCGTGGCCGCGGGTGCGCCGCCCCTGTGGGGTGCCCGGCGCGGCGTGTGGGGGCGCCTCTGGGTAGGGATGCGTACGGGTGGCACCCGTAGGGGCATGGGGGGTGCTCCTGGGGACGTATGGGGGGCGGTCGTGGGGGTCATGGGTAGTACGGCGCCGACCTGCGGTTTCCCCATCCCCCACGGTTCCCGGCCCCACCCCTGGGGAGGGGCCGGGGAGAATATGGGGGTCACTTCCCCATGTGGGGGCCTGCCCGCGTCTGGGACCTTCTTCCTGTGACTGAGACCGCCAGCCTCCCGGCTCCCCGGAGCGCCGGCCTGCCGCTCGCCTGGTGGGCCCCGGCGCTTTCCCTCGCGGAGCGCCTCGCCGCCCCCGGCCGACCGGCCGCGCCCGCCGACCCCGCCGCCCCCGTCCGCGCCCCCTGGGCCGCCGGGGACGCCGAGGGCTTCGCGCTGCGGCTGGCGCACCTCGGGGTGGACGGCGCCACGGCGGCGGCCCTCGCGGCGGAGCCCGCCGAGCGGCTCGCCGCCCGCGCCGCCGAGCCCGGCTGGGTCCGGTACGTGGAGGCGGCCCTGGACGCCGCCCCCGACCACCGCGCGGAGCCGGCCGCGGACGGGACGGGCGCCGAGGTCTTCGCCCCGGTCGTACGACCGCTCGTCGCCCCGGCCGCCGCCCGCCTCGCCGCGCTGCTGCCGGGCCTGCCGGCCACCGAACGGAGCGTGTGGCAGGCCGAGTTCGACACCTGGCTCACCGCGCAGCTGGTACGGCTGGCCGCGCGGACCCTCGTACGGGAACTGGCCGGGGCCCGGCGCGCCGGGCGCCTCGAGGGGGCGACCCCCCGGGAGCGGTTCGCCTCCTTCGTCGCCGGCGCGGGCACCCGGCGGGGGCTCTCTGAACTGTTCGCCGCCTACCCGGTGCTGGCCCGGATGCTCGGGCAGACCGCGCTGGACGCCCTGGCCGCGGCGGCCGAGCTGATCACCCGCTTCCGGGCCGACCGGGACGACCTGGTCGCCGTCCTCCTCGACGGCCGCGAGCCGGGCGCGCTCACCCGGGTGGAACTCGGGCTCGGCGACGCCCACCAGGGCAACCGGTCGGTGGCCGTCCTGCGCTTCGCCGGCGGGGCCCGGGTGGTGTACAAGCCGCGGCCCCTCGGCCAGCACGCCCTGCTGGACGAGCTGGCGGCCTGGATGGACACCAAGGTGCCCGGCCTCCCGCTGCGCACCGCCCGCAGCCTGCGCCGGGAGGGTTACGGCTGGCTGGAGTTCGTGGCCCACCGCTGGTGCCGCTCGGTCACCGAGACCGACGCCTTCTACCGCCGCCAGGGCGTGCTGCTCGCGCTGCTCTACGCGGTGGACGGCGCCGACATGCACTACGAGAACGTCATCGCCTGCGGCGACCAGCCGGTCCTGGTGGACGCCGAGACGCTGCTGCACACCGGGCTCGGGCAGGCCATGACGGCCGGCGCCGACCCGGCCGCGGAGGCCCTGCACACCTCCGTGCACCGCACCTGCCTGCTGCCCCATCTGCTGATCGGCGAGCACGGCGCGCTGGACATCTCCGCGCTGGGCCGCTCCACCGACGGCACCTTCCCCAGCGAGGGCCTGCACTGGGCGGACAGCGGCCTCGACACCATGCGCGCCGTACGGGGGCCGCTGCTCAGCCCGGCAGCCCAGAACCAGCCGCTGCCCGACGGCCGCCCGCTGGACGGCGCCGACCACCGGGCGGCGCTGCTCGACGGCTTCCGCACGGCGTACGCGGCCATCGCGGCGCACGGCGGCGAACTGGCCGGTGAGGACGGCCCGTTGGCGGCGGCCGCCGACAGCCCGGCGCGGCTGATCGCCCGTGCCACCCGGCTGTACGCGACCCTGCTGGAGGAGTCCACGCATCCGGCGCTGCTCGGTGACGCGCTCGCCCGGGACGGGGTGTTCGCCGTGCTGTGGACCGAGTCCGAGCACGACCGGGCCCGCTCGCTGCTCATCGAGCACGAGACGGCCGACCTGTGGCGCGGCGACGTGCCCCTGTTCACCCATCGGCCGTCCGGAACAGGGGTCCGGACGGCCGACGGGACCTTCCTGGAGGACGTGCTGCCGGAGGCGAGCCTGGCCGCGGTGCGCAAGAAGATCGCGCGGATGGACGAGATCGACTGCCGCGACCAGGAATGGATCGTCTCGGCGACGCTGGCCGCCCGGGGCGCCTGCGATCCGGCGGACCGGCCGCGGTCGGCGCTCGCGGTCGCGCCCGTGCCGGCCGTGGTGCCCGACGCGTCCCGGCTGCTGGCCGCGGTGTGCGGGATCGCCGACGACATCGCCGCCCGCGCCGTACGCGACGGCGGGCGCGCCAACTGGCTCGGTCTGGAACGGGTCTCGGGCCCGCACTGGGCGGTGCTGCCGATGGGCGCCGGGCTCGCGCAGGGCTACTGCGGGGTGGCGCTCTTCCTCGCCCACACCGGCGCGCTGACCGGCGCCGACCGGTACACCGCGCTGGCCCGGGAGGCGGTACGGCCGCTGCCCGCGCTGCTGAAGGCCCTGGCCGCCGACCCCGAGCTGGGCGCGGCGGCGGGCCCCGGTGCCTACGACGGTCTCGGCGGTATCTGCTACGCCCTGGTCCGGCTCTCGGCCCTGCTGGGCGAGGAGTTGGCGCGGTGTCTGCCGGACGCGCTCACCGCGCTCGCCCACGCGGCGGAAGGATGTACGGACCCCGGGCTGGCCGGCGGCACGGCCGGGGCGCTGGCCGCCGCCGTCGCCGTGCACGAGGCGACCGGGACCCCGGGCGCGCTGGAGCTGGCGGACGCCCTGGCGGACCGGCTGTGCCAGGCGGGACCCGTCGAGGACGCCGGTTTCGCGGACGGCGCCGCCGGGATCGGCTGGGCGCTGCTGCGGTACGCCGCCGCTCGCCCGGAGCGCTCCGCGGCGCCCGCGAGCACCGGCCGGGCCCTGCTCGACGGCGCGGTCCGGCAGGCGCGGGCGGCGGACACCGATCCGTCGTGGGCGCAGGGGCTCGCCGGAACGGCGGCCGCCGCCGCCACGCTCACCGAACTCCCCTCCGCCACGGCCGATTTCTCGGCCCGGCTGCGGGCCGCCGAGGTCGGGCCCGATCTCAGCCTCGGCCAGGGTGCCCTCGGCGCCCTGGACGCCCTCACCGTCCTGGCCGGGCGGGGCGACACCCCGGCCGCCGAAGCCCTGACCCTGCGCACCGGGCAGGCACTCGCGTTCGTCGAGGCGCAGGGCCACCGCTGCGCCACCCCCGACCACGTTCCCTCCCCCGGGCTGCTGACCGGTCTCTCCGGCATCGGCTACGGACTGCTCCGCCTCGCCCACCCCGACACCGTGCCCTCCGTCCTGCTCCTGGGACACCCCGGCCGGTACGGCAACTGACCACACCGCACGTCTCCGCCTCCGCCCCCGCGCCCACCCGCGCGGGACCATCTGAAGGGGATCACCTCATGGACAAGAACTTCGCCGCCACCGCCGACGCCGCCGACGCCGCCGAGATCGCTCCCGAGATCGCCGCCGACGAGCAGGACGCGGCCGGTGGCATCACCCTCAAGGGCCGCAACCGCGCCTGCGCCCGCGCCCGGGTGCTGGCTGGAATGGTCCTCACCAGCGGCCTTGTCATCACGCTGAGCACCATGGACACCTCGGTCTCCGCCCCCCGGTAGGCACCGCGGGCCGGCACAGGCGTGATGGCGCGGACCCGTCTTGCGGGTCCGCGCCGCCGTGTGCCCAAGCGGAGCCGTACGGTCCGGGCGGGCGATCTGCCACAGGTGCCGATATTCCGATTATCATCAGCGTTCATGCGTTCCCATGCGCCTTCCCTGGTCGGGCGGGGTCCCCAGCTCCACCTCCTCGAACGTGCGTTGAGCGGCGCTCAACAGGGACGCGGCGGTGTGGTCTTCCTGGTCGGCGAGGCCGGCGTCGGCAAGTCGCGGCTCGCGGCCGAGGTGGTCGGCGGCGCGCTCGACGCCGGCATGCGGGTACTGCGCGGCCGCAGCAGCACCACGGGCCCGGCGGTACCTTTCCGGCCGCTGACCGAGGCGCTGATGTCGCTGTTCCGGGGCGGCGCGTCCATGGACGACCTGGCCCTCGGCCCGTACCGGCCGGTGCTCGGACGGCTGATTCCCGACTGGGACACCGGGGAGCGCGAGAGCAGCTCCATGGTCATCCTGGGCGAGGCGGTGCTGCGGCTGCTGATCGCGGCCGGGCGCGGGCAGGGCCAGTTGCTGCTCCTGGAGGATCTGCACGACGCCGACCCCGAGACGCTCGGCGTCCTCGAATACCTCGTGGACAACCTGGAGTACACGCCGGTGCTGCTGCTCGCCACCGTGCGCACGGACTTCAGCGACGCCCTCGACCTGGCCCAGTCCGCGCGCCGGCGCGGTGCCGCCACCCTTCTGGAGATCCCGCCGCTGACCCGGGGGCAGGCGGACGAGATGGTCGCGGCCCAACTGGGCGCGGCCGACCCGCAAGAGGTGCCGCAGACGGTCCTCCAGCGGCTGTGGGAGGACAGTTCCGGCAGCCCGTACCTGGTCGAGGAGCTGCTCCAGACCATGATCGGGGCGGGCACCCTGGTGCAGGGCCAGGACGGCTGGCGGGCGATCGGGGATCTGCGCAGCGATGTCTCCTCCACGCTGGCGCGGGACATCCTGCGCCGCATCGACCGGCTCGGCGCGCAGGGCCTGACCCTGCTGTCGGCGGCCGCCGTGCTCGGCCGCCGCTTCCCGCTGACCGTGCTCCAGCGGATGAGCGGGGTGGACGACCGCGCGCTGCTCAGCCATCTGCACGCGGGCGTCGCGGCCCGTCTGGTGATCCCCGACGAACCGGCCCCCGACTGGTACTCCTTCCGGCACTCGCTGACCGTGGAGGCCCTGTTCACGCAGATGACCCCCGGTCAGCGGGCCGACCTCGCGCGCCGGGGCGCGGAGGCCGTCGAGGAACTGCATCCCGAACTCGGCGGCGACTGGTGCGCGTTGGCGGCGGGGCTGCGCAGCGAGGCCGGGGACCAGGGCGCGGCCGGGCTGCTGTTCGCGGACGCGGGCGGCCGGGCCCTCGCGGCCGGTGCGCTGGGCTCCGCCGTGACCCTGCTCTGCCGCGCCGAGAACCTGCTGGCCGAGGCCGGGGACGCGCAGGGCCGGGCCGCGGTCCTGGAGAACCTGCTGCCCGCGCTCGCCGAGGCCGGCGACTTCGCGCGCGCCTTCGAACTGGCCGAGGATCTCCATGTGCTGGGCGGCTTCGGGCTCAGTCCGGTGCGGCTCGCCACGCTGCACGCCCGGCTGGCCAAGGTCGCCCATACCGCGGGACGGTGGAGCGACGGCAACCGGCAGGTGGCCCGCGCCCGTGAGGTGCTGGCGGCGTCGCCGGACGAGACGACCGCCGCCACCGTCGATGTGACGGCGGCCTATCTGGCCCTCGACACCCCCGGTCCCGACCGCACCCAGCACGCGGAGAAGCTGGCCCGCTCGGCCGCCGACACCGCCGAACGCCACGGGCTGCCCGTGGTGGCCTGCCAGGCACAGGAGTTGCTCGCCACCGTGGCCCGCGAACGGGACCCGGAGGAGTCCGAGGCGATGCTCGGCCAGGCCCTCGCCACGGCCGAACGCCACCGGCTGCCCCTCCAGCGGATGTACGCGGCCACCCGGCTCGGCGGCAACGCCTGGCTCGCGGAGGGCGACACGTCGGGCCTGCTGGCGGCGCGCGAGGAGGCGCTGCGGCTCGGCTCGGTCAACATCGTGCACACCGTCGAGGGCATCCTCGTCCTCGACGCCGTACTGCGGGGTGACGACGACACCGCCCGCGCGCGGGCCGCCGAGTGCCTGGCCGTCGTACGGCGGCTGCGGCTCGCGCCCGCCGTGCGGTACGTCCTGATGGCGCAGGCGGTCCTCGCGGCGCACCACGCCGACCGTGCCGGGATGGAGACGGCGCTGGCCGCGTTCGCGCAGTGGGACGGGGCCGGTTCGCAGGAGGAGCCGCTGAGCCACGGGCTGGCCCGGGCGTTCTGCGCGCTGCTGGAGGAGGACCGGGAGCTGGCCCGGGAGGATCTGGGCACGGTGCTGGCGCTGGAGGCGGACAACCCCTCGACCTACCATCTCAGCGGCACTCACGGCATGGTGCTGCTGCTGGACGTGCTCGCCGGGCGCGCGGACCGCACCCGGCACGCGGAGATCACCGCCACCGCGATGGCCCGGATGCGCTGGAACCGGCAGTTCGTGCTGCTCACGGAGGCGGTGCTGCTGGGCCGGGAGGGCGCGGGGGCCGAGGCGGCGCGCGCGGCCGAGGCGGCGCAGGCGGTGGCGGAGCCGTATCCGCTGGCCCGGCACCTCGGGCTGCGGCTGATCGCGGACGCGGCGCACCAGGACGGCTGGGGCGATCCGGTCAGTTGGCTGCGGCAGGCGGAGCACTACTTCCACGAGCGGGACGTCCCGGCCGTGGCGGGCGCCTGCCGGGCGGGGCTGCGCCGGCTCGGCGCCCCCGTGCGCCAGCACCGCACCGGGAGCAGCGGCATCCCGGACCAGTTGCGCGCCCAGGGCGTCACGGTCCGGGAGTTCGAGGTGTTCCGGCTGCTCGCGGAGCGGCTGTCCAACAAGGACATCGCCGACCGGCTGTTCATATCTCCCCGTACGGCGGAGAAGCACATCGCCAGTCTGATCACGAAGACGGGGGCGGCCAACCGCGCGGATCTGTGCGCGCGTTCGGCCGCCCTGCGCGATTCCTAGCGCCCGTCCGGCGGGGCCCTACCGCATCTCGCGCACCGCCCGGGAGCCGAGCACCGCGAGCCCGGTGAGGGCGAGCACCGCGGCGACCACCCCGAACAGGGCGAGCGTGCTGGTGCGGGCCAGCGCGCCGCAGACGATGAGGGAGAGCGGGGCGGCGGCGTAGCCGAGGACCATGTCGACGGAGATGACCCGGCTGAGCACCTCCTGGGGGATGTTGCGCTGGATCCAGCTCAGCCCGAACACCCCCTGGAAGCCGATGGCGAAGCCCATCGCCAGCACGGTCCCCACGATCGCCGGGGTGCTGTGCACCAGCCCGAGCACCGCCATCCCGGCGCCCAGCCAGCCGGCCAGCGCGGCCACCAGCAGGCCGACCCGGGGCCGCCCGCCCATCGCGCCGCCGGCCAGGGTGCCGAGCATCGCGCCGCCGGCGAGGGAGCCGTTGAGCACGCCCAGGGTGGCCGAGCCGCCGCGCAGCACCTGCTCGGCGAGGGTGGCGAAGCCGACGGTGAAGGGCCCGGCGTAGCAGAAGTTGACGGCGGTGTCGAGGACGACGACCGTGCGCAGCCGCGGGTCGCGGAGGGTGAAGACGACGCCCTCGCGGATGCGGGCGCCCAGGGACGGGGGGCGCTCGACCTCCTTGTCGTCGGCGGGCTTCGCGTCCTCCTTCGGCGCGGCGGCGGGGCGGGGCCGGGCGGCGATCAGGGACACGCACCAGCCGCACAGCGCGAAGCAGACGGCGTCGACCACGAACGCGACCGGCGCCCGGGTCAGCGCGATGACCACACCGCCGACCGCCGGGCCGAGGACGGCCGCGGTGCGCGAACCCGCGCCGAGCAGCGCGTTGGCCGGGGTGAGCAGGTCCTTGTCCACCACCGAGGGCAGGATCGACACCCGGGCCGGCTGGAAGAAGGCGTCCACCGCGCCGAACGCGGCGGCCGCCGCGCACAGCATCCAGACCGTCAGGTGCCCGGTGAGACCGGCCAGTCCGACCCCGGCCATCAGGACGGCGCGGGTCCAGCTGGAGGCGATCATCAGGGTGCGGGTGGACCAGGAGTCGCTGAGGCTGCCGCCGACCAGGGTGAGCAGGGCGCGGGGTACGGCCTGGAAGGCGAGGACGTAGCCGAGGGTGAGGGTGGAGCCGGTCAGGCCGAGGGTGATCCAGGAGAACGCGACGACGCTGAAGCCGTCGCCGAGCAGGGACAACGACTGTCCCAGCCACAGGAGTCGGAAGGGCCGCTGCCGGGCGGGTGCCCACAGCCGGGGACCGGCGCCGGCGAGGGTGGTGGCCATGATGTGCCTTTCGGGGGTGCGGCCGCGCGCGGCGGTCCGGTCAGTAGCGGACGGGCAGCGCGGTGAGGCTGCGGTTGAGGAGGGACGGCTGCCAGGTGAGCGCGCCGGGGTCGGTCAGGGTCAGGCCCGGGTGGTCGCGGACCAGCGTCTTGACGGCGGCGACGGCCACCAGCCGGGCCAGCGCGGCGCCGATGCAGAAGTGGGCGCCGAAGCCGAAGCCGAGGTGGGTGGCGCCGGTGCGGCGGACGTCGAACAGGCCGGGGTCGGGGAAGCGGGCCGGATCGCGGTTGGCGGCGGCGGTCACCAGGAAGATCCGGTCGCCCGCGCGCAGGGTGTGGCCGTCCAGTTCCAGGTCCGAGACGGCGGCGCGGATCGACATCTTGGACGGCCCGTCCAGGCGCAGCGCCTCCTCCACGGCGCCCTGGGCCAGCGCGGGGTCCTCGCGTACGGCGGCGAGCTGACCGGGGCGGGTGTGCAGGGCGAGGACGGTGTTGGCGATGAGGTTGCTGGTGGTCTCCCCGCCGGCGAACGCCATCTGGGTGAGCATCCCGACGAACTCCTCCTCGGTGACCGACTCCCCCACCCGGCCCTCCTTCAGGACCTGGCTGATCAGGTCGTCGGCGGGTTCGGCGCGGCGCCGGGCCACCAGCCCCGCGAGGTAGTCCTCCAGGCTCACCAGGGCCTGGAGGGAGGCCCGGTACTCGCTCTCCTCCTGGGCGGTGCCGAGCACGAGGTCGGCGACGCGGGCGTTCCAGTACCAGAAGGCGGCGGCGTCGGTGCGCGGGATGCCGAGCCAGCGGGCGAACACCAGGGCGGGCAGCGGCTTGGCCACGTCGGCCATCAGGTCGCCGGTGCGGCCGGGGACGGCCTTGCGGGCGAGGACGGCCCGGGTGGCCTTCTCGGTGAAGGTCCGGTAGCGGGCCACCGCCCGTGCGGCGAACGCCTCCTGGAAGACCTGGCGCAGCCTGCGGTGCTGCGGGGGGTCGTTGAACACCATCCAGCGGGACAGGATGCCGAACGCCCGCTCGGCGTCCTCCCGGGCGCCCTGCGGTACGGCGTCCATCAGGGGCCGTACCCGGTCGGCCGTGACGGCCGGGTCGCGCAGGCAGCGCATCACCTGGTCGTAGCCGGTGACCAGCCAGGCGTGGTGCATCGGGCTCCAGTGCACGGGGGCGTGCGCGCGCAGGGCGTCGAGGTGCCCGTAGGGGTCGGCGATCATGTCCGGGGACAGCAGGTAGCGCTCGGTGAACACCGGCGCGGGGGCGGTCGCCGTACTCGTCGAGGTCGCGGTCGTCATCGGTTCTCCCCTTCCTCGATCGCGGTGAGGATCCCGGCGATGCCGCCGACCCGCGGCTCCGCCATCATCGACATGTGGTCGCCCTCGCTGATGTGCACGGTCAGTCCGCCGCCGGCCAGGTCGCGCCAGCGGGCGAGGTAGGTGTCGTAGTCGACGTCCAGGCCCGGCATGGTGCGTCCGCGCGGCAGGCCCGCGGCCTCGCTGCCGACCACGAGGTGGATGTGGCCGGGGTAGGGGCGGACCTCGTAGCCGGCGAGGGCGGCCAGCAGCGAGTGCCACACCTCGATGGGCGCGTTCTCGACGAGGGCGGCCTCGGCGGGGCTCATGCCGGCGCCCAGCAGGGTGGCGGTGAGCTCGGCGGTGGCCCGGTCGCGCTCCGGGGACGGCGGCAGCTGCCGGATCAGGTCGCGCTGGCGCCAGGCGGTGCGCAGGTCGTCGGTGACGCCGCTGAGCCGGGCGCGGGCTGCGGGGTTGGGCAGGTACGGCTCGATCAGGACGAGCGGGGCCACCGGGTGGCCGGCGCGGTGCAGCTGGGTGGCCATCTCCAGGGCGATGTTGGCGCCCATGGACCAGCCGAGGAGGGCGTGCGGGGCCCGCTCGCCGGTGGTGTCCGGGGTGGCGTCCGGGGTGGTGTCCGGGGCCCGGTCGGTGATCTCGGCGACGTAGTTGGCGGCGATCCCGGTGACGGTGCTCGGGTCCACCCCGCCGAGCAGTCCGCGCGCCTGGAAGGCGTGCACGGGGCGGCCGGGCGGCAGGGCGCGGGCGAGCGGTACGAACCAGGCGGCGCTGCCGCCCGTGGGGTGCACGCACCACAGCGGGTCGCCGGTGCCCTCGCGCAGCCGTACCTCGGAGGTGACGGCGGCGGGCAGGCCCGCCCCGGCCGCGCGGGTGGCGTGCTCGGCGAGCTGAGCGATGGTCGGGTGCTCGATCAGGTCGCCGACGGAGACGGTCAGGCCGCGTGCGGCAGACATCAGGGAGACCCGGACGGTGGACAGGGAGCTGCCGCCGATGCGGAAGAAGTCGTCGTGGACGCCGATCCGGGCGAGGCCGAGGACCTCGCGCCAGATCTCGGCGAGGACCTTCTCCGCCGGGGTGGCCGGGGCGACGAACTCGGTCTCGCTCTGGTCGAGTTCGGCGGGCGGCAGCGGCAGCGCCCGCTTGTCGATCTTGCCGCTGCGGTTGACGGGCAGTTCGTCGAGGAGCACGAACCGGGCGGGGATCATGTACGCGGACAGCGAGGCGCGCAGGGCGCGGCGCAGCTCCTCGGAGGCGGGCCGGGCGGGGGCCCGCGGGACGAGGTAGGCGACGAGGGCCGGTTCGCCGCCGGGCAGGTCGGTGCGGTGCAGTACGACGGCCTGGCGGACCTCGGGCAGTGCCTGCAGCGCGTGCTCGATCTCGCCGAGTTCGATGCGGAAGCCGCGCAGCTTGACCTGTGAGTCGCGGCGGCCGAGCCATTCCACGGAGCCGTCGGGCCGGTGGGTGCCGAGGTCGCCGGTGCGGCACAGCCGCTCGCCGGGGAGCCCGTAGGGGTCGGGCACGTAGGTGGCGGCGGTGAGTCCGGGGCGGCCGAGGTAGCCGCGGCCGACGGCCTGGCCGCCGAGGTAGATCTCGCCGGGGACGCCGGCCGGGACGGGCTGGAGGTCGTCGTCCAGGACGTGCACGCGGGTGTTGCGGATCGGGGTGCCGATGGGCGGCTGGCCCTGGCCGGGGCTGAGTTCGACGGCCACGGACCATACGGAGGTCTCGGTGAGGCCGTAGACGTTGTGGAAGCGGCGGCCGCGCGACCAGACGTCGGCGAGTTCGGCGGGGCAGGACTCGCCGGCGACCTGGAGGACCCGCAGCTCGGGGAAGTCGTCCTCGCCGAGCACCGCGAGGGCGCTGGGCGGCAGCATGGCGCAGGTGACGCGGGCCGCGCGCAGGGTGCGGGCGAGGTCGGGGCCGGGGCGCAGGTCCTCCTTGGGCGCGGTGACCAGGCGGCCGCCGTTGGCGAGGGACCAGGTGAGTTCCAGGATCGAGGCGTCGAATCCGAAGGACGCGAACTGGAGCACCCGGTCCCCGGGGGTGGGGCGTACCAGGTCGCGCTGGCCTTCCAGCATGTTGGACAGTCCGCGGTGCGGCAGGGCGACGCCCTTGGGGGTGCCGGTCGAGCCGGAGGTGTAGATGATGTAGGCGAGGGTGTCGGCGTCGGGCTCCCGGCCCGGGACGGGCTCCATGGGCTCGGCGGGGGCGTCGAGATGGAGCACGGGGCCCTCGAAGGGCACCGTGCCGTCGAGGGCGCGCTGGGTCAGCAGGACCCGCATGCCGCTGTCGTCGGCCATGAACTTCAGGCGCTCGGTGGGGTGCTGGGGGTCCAGCGGCAGGAAGGCACCGCCGGAGCGCAGCACGCCGACGGCGGCGCGCACCAGGTCCGGCCCGCGCTCGACGCAGATCCCGACGACCGTCTCCGGGCCGACGCCCAGACTCCGCAACCGCCGCGCCAACTGCTCGGCCTGTTCGTTGAGTTCGCCGTACGACAGCCGCTGTCCGCGGTGCTCGACCGCGACCGCGTCCGGAGTGCGGGCCGCGTGGCGGGCGATGTGCTCGTGCAGCATCAGCGGCGAGGACGGGATCTCGGGTCCGCGTGCCCAGTCGTCGAGGGCGGTGGCGCGGGCGGCGCCGGTGAGTGCGGGCCGGGTGACCCGGGCGTCGGGGCCGGCGACCATGGCCTCCAGCTGGGCGCAGTACACGTCGGCCAGCTGCTCGGCCGTGGCGGGGGCGACGAACTCCGGGTCCACGTCGAGGGTGAAGGCGTTGACGCTGGCGTTGACCAGCAGCGGGAACATGGTCCGGGCGATCTCCAGGGAGTCGTCCCAGGAGTCGTGCGACAGCCGGTGGAAGTTGACGTAGTTGAAGACGGTGTCCGTCAGGCTCGGCTCGGTGGGCCGCAGTCGGGCGATGCGGACCAGGGGCACCCTGCGATGCGGCAGCATCTCCTTCTCGGCCTCGAACACGTCCCGCAGATAGCCGCGCCAGCTGCCGCGCGGGCGGGTGACGCCGAACGGCACGGTGTTCAGGAAGAGTCCGCGCATCCGGTCGGCGCCGGGCACCTCGGGCCGACCGTTGGTGACCAGGCCGATGCTGTGCCCGAGGGCGCTCTCGTCGCGGTCGGCGAACAGGCTCATGGTGTGGTGGAAGGCGGTGAGCAGTACGGTGCGGCGCGGCACCCCGGCGTTCTTCGCCAGTGTGCCGATGCGCTCGGCGAGATGGGCGTAGGAGCGCCGGACCTCGTGCACCGGCGGCCGGTCGGTGCCCGTACCGCCCTGGGTGCGGCGGCGGAAGGTCACGGGGCGCAGGTCGGCGAGGCTGTCGCGCCAGTACGTCAGCGACTCCTCGCTGTCGAGGGCGGCCCGCTCCAGGGCCACGTACTCGGCGAACGCGGGGGCCTGCGGGGGCCGGGGCGTGGTGCCGTGGGCGACGGCCTCGCGGTGCAGGGCGAGCAGGTCGGCGACGAGCGAGGTGAGGCTCCAGCCGTCCAGCACCACATGGCAGTCGGTGAGCACGAGCCGCAGATCGTGGTCGGTGATGTGGTGCAGATGGATGCGGACCAGGGGCGCGGCGGCCAGGTCGAAGCGCCGGTCGAACTCCTCGTCCACGAACTCCCGCAGCCGCGCGCGCTGTTCGTCGCGGGGCAGGTTGCGCAGATCGGTGTAGCCGACGCGCAGGCGGGCGGCGCGGTGCACGAGCTGGAGGGGTTCGCGGTAGCCGACGAGGTCGACGGAGCTGCGCAGGATGGGGTGTCCGGCGACGACCGCGTCCACGGCCGCCTGGAACGCGGGGAGGTCGAAGCCTTCCGGGGTGCTGATCTTCAGGTCGGTGACGTTGTGGTAGGCGCCGCGCCGGGGGTCGGCGAGCATCTCGTGCAGCATGCCGGCCTGGAGCATGGTCAGCGGGTAGGCGTCCTCCAGGCCGTCGGGCAGCCGGCCCGCGTCGGCGGGGTCGAGCTGGGAGAACGGGGCGACGGGGGCGGGCGCGTCGACGGCCTCGGTGACGAGGGCGGCGAGGTCGGCGAGGGTGCGGGTGCGGAAGACGTCGGCGACGGAGAAGCCGAGCCCGGCGAGCCGGCCGAGGCCGACCAGGCGCAGCGCGAGGATCGAGTCGCCGCCCAGGTCGAAGAAGTTGTCGCCGCGGCCGACGTGTTCGGCGCCGAGCACCTGGCTCCACACTCCGGCCAGCGCCTGCTCGACGGGGCCCTCGGGCGGCACATGGGTGCCGGGTCCGGCCGCGGCGGGGGCGACGGCGGTGAGCGCGGCGCGGTCCACCTTGCCGTTGGCGGTCAGCGGCAGCCGCTCGTGCCGGACGAACAGCGCGGGGACCATGTAGTCGGGCAGGGTCAGCCGCAGCCCTTCGCGCAGCGCGGGCGGATCGAGGGGGCGGGCCTCCGGGGTGACGACGTGGGCGACCAGGCGGGCCGTGTCGCCGTCTCGGCGGGCGACCACCGCGACATCGGCGACGCCGGGCAGGGCGCGCAGCGCGGTCTCGATCTCGCCGGGCTCGATGCGGTAGCCGCGGATCTTCACCTGGTGGTCGGCGCGCCCGATGTACGCCAACTGGCCGTCGGGCAGCACCCGTACGAGGTCGCCGGTGCGGTACATCCGGGCACCGGGCGCCCCGAAGGGGTCGTCCAAGAAGCGTTCGGCGGTCAGTTCGGGCCGGTTGCGGTAGCCGCGGGCCACGCCGCCGCCGGAGACG
The DNA here is from genome assembly GCF_009650765.1 of Streptomyces sp. SUK 48. Classification (NCBI taxonomy): domain Bacteria; kingdom Bacillati; phylum Actinomycetota; class Actinomycetes; order Kitasatosporales; family Streptomycetaceae; genus Streptomyces; species Streptomyces sp. SUK 48. Next base: position 621,870 of record NZ_CP045740.1, read on the forward strand.
TACAGTTCGCCGACGCTGCCGGAGGGCACGAGCCGGCCGTCGGGGTCGAGGACGTACCCGTGCTGTCCGGTGAGCGGACGCCCGATGGGGGAACGGACGGTGCCGCGCACATCGTCCTCGGTGATGGTGCGGAAGGTGACGTGCACCGTGGTCTCGGTGATGCCGTACATGTTCACCAGGGCGGGCTTCTCGCCCAGGGCGGTGAACCAGTCGCCGTAGTCGCGGACGTCGAAGGCGTCACCGCCGAACACCACGGTACGCAGCGGGAGTTCGGCGAAGTCGCCGCCGGCGCTCTTCAGATGGGCGCGCAGGCCCTTGAAGGCGGCCGGGGTCTGGTTGAGGACGGTGACGCCCTGTTCGCGCAGCACCCGGTGCACGGCGGCCGGGTCGCGCACCTCGTCGGCGCCGAGCACCACCACGCGTCCGCCGCTGGTCAGCGGCGCCCACAGCTCCCAGACCGAGAAGTCGAAAGCGGGCGAGTGCATCAGCGTCCACACGTCGTCCGGCCCGAAGACGAAGTGCCGGTCGGCGGCGGCCAGCAGCCAGGCCAGGTTGCCGTGGGTGATCTCGACGCCCTTGGGGCGGCCGGTGGAACCGGAGGTGTAGATGACGTACGCGAGGTCCTCGGGGGCGGGGAGGAGGTCGGGGCTCTCCTCCTCGGGGCCGCCGTCCTCGTCCAACGCCAGCAGCCGGACCGGCAGTTGCTCCACCGCGCCGCGGGTGGCGCGGTCGGTGACGATCCACTCGATGCCGGAGTCGGCGACGGTGAACTCGCGGCGGGCCTTCGGGTGGGAGGGGTCGAGCGGGAGGTAGGCGGCTCCGGCGCGCCAGACGCCGAGCAGGGCGACGGCCAGGTCGGGGGTGCGGTCGAGGCAGACGCCGACCAGGGCGCCGGGGGTGACCCCGGCCGCGCGCAGCCGCCGGGCCAGGCGCGAGGCCCGGGCGTCGAGTTCGGCGTAGGTCAGGCACCGGGTGCCGCGCACCACCGCGATCGCCTCCGGCGCCGCGCCGATGTGCTCGGCGAGCCGGTCGGGGGCGGTGCGCGGGGCGGTCCGGGGCTCGTTGCCGGCGTTCGCGGGCCCGCCCGGGCCGAGCAGGAAGGCGCGCTCGGCGGGGGTCAGCGGGTCGATGGCGCTGAGCCGGATGTCGGGGGTGGCGCAGAACGCCGCCAGCAGGTTCACGGTGTGCCGGGCGAGGGCCGCGACGGAGGCGGCGTCGTACAGGTCGGGCCGGTAGACGAACGCCAGCTCGGTGCGGCCGTCGCCGTCGCGCAGATCGAGGGTGAGGTCGAACTTGGCGGTGGTGAGGTCGATCCGGTACGGCGTCCCGCCGGCCGCGCCGAGGTCGAAGGCGGAGCCGCTGGTGTCGGTGTGCGTGTACAGGACCTGCACGAGCGGGTTGCGGGCGAGGTCGCGCTCGGGGCTGAGCGCCTCCACCACCCGCTCGAACGGCAGCGACTGGTGCGAGAACGCCTCCAGCACCCGCTCCCGGGTACGGGCGAGCAGCGCGGCCGGTGTCGGGTCGTCGGTGAAGTCACCGCGCAGCACCAGGGTGTTGACGAAGAACCCGACGAGCTGCTCGGTCTCGGCCCGCTCCCGGTTGGCCACGACGGTGCCGACCGCGATGTCCCGCTGTCCGCTGTGGAAGGCCAGCGCGGCCTGGAAGGCGGCGAGCACCGTCATGTACGACGTCGTGCCCGCGCGGCGGCCGAGTTCGGCGAGCGCGCCGGTCAGGGCGGGCGGCAGGGTGAGGACGTGGGCGTCGCCGCGCCCGCCGGGGGTGTCGGGGCGGGGGTGGTCGGTGGGCAGCTCCAGCGGGGTGAGGCCGGCCAGCCGGGTGCGCCAGTGGTCGAGGGCGGCGGACTGGTCGCCGCTCCGCTGCCAGATCGCGTAGTCCGTGTAGTCCAGGGGGAGTTCGGGCAGTTCGGCGCGGCGGTCGCCGGTCCGCGCCCGGTACAGCTCGGTCAGGTCGCGGACGATCAGGCCGAGGGACCAGCCGTCGGAGACGATGTGGTGCATGCCGAGGACCAGCACGTGATCGTCGTCGCCGGCGCGGACGAGGGTGGCCCGGAAGGCGGGCTCCCGGCCGAGGTCGAAGGGGCGCAGCGCGGCGGCGTGCACGGTGGCCGCCAGCCGCAGCTCCTGGTCCGCGCCGGCCGGGGCGGCGGCGTCCACCACGTCGAGGCAGCCGGGGTCGGGCGGCAGGATCCGCTGGTACGGCAGGCCCTCGTGCTCGGGGAAGACCGCGCGCAGCTGCTCGTGCCGGGCCGTGAGGTCGGTGACGGCGGCACGCAGCGCGGGCACGTCCAGCGGGCCGGTGAACCGCCAGGCGGCGGGCAGCAGATAGGTGGCGGCGCCGGGGTCGAGGCGGTCCAGGAAGTACAGGCGCTGCTGGGCGGGGGACAGCGGGACGCGGTCGGGGCGCGGGCTGATGCGGACCGGACCGTCGTCGCGGGCGCCGGTCAGTCCGCGCAGCCGCTGCTCCAGCAGGCGCCGGGCGGCCGGGGACAGGGCGGCGGACGGGGCGGCGGGTCCCGGGCGCACGTCGGATGTGGTCATGAGGGCACTCCGATCTGAACTCATGGGGAGGAAGCAGGTGTCGGGCGGGAGGCCCTCAGAAATCGGCGGTGAGGGAGAGGTCGATCTCGTCGTCGCTCATCTGCGAGATCAGCTCCAGCAGCCGGCGCTCCACCTCGGCGGCGAGCCGCCCCACCGTGGGATGCTCGAACAGGTCCCGGACCTGGAGCGGGCAGTCGAACGCGGTGCGCAGTCTGGAGGCGACGGCGACGGCGCGCAGGGAGTGGCCACCCAGGGCGAAGAAGTCGTCGTGGACGCCGACCCGGGGCAGGTCGAGGACCTCGCACCAGATCTGTGCGACGACCGTCTCGGCCGGGCTGCGGGGCGCCACGAAGGTCTCCGGCTCGGGCGCCGCGGGCTCGGGCAGGGCGGCGGTGTCCAGCTTGCCCTGTACCGTCAGCGGCAGCGCGTCGAGCAGGACGAACGCCGACGGCACCAGGTAGTGGGCCAGTTGGGCCCGGCAGTGTGTCTGGAGGATCTCCTCCGACAATCCGTCGCCGACGACGTAGCCCACCAGGGCGGCCTCGCCGCGCAGGGTGCGCACGACGACCGCCGCGCCCCGCACCCCGGGGTGCCCGCGCAGCACCGCCTCGGTCTCCTTGGGCTCCACACGGAAGCCCCGGATCTTCACCTGGTCGTCGTTGCGGCCGAGGAACTCCAGTTCACCGGAGGGCAGTCGGCGTACGACGTCCCCGGTGCGGTACACCCGTCCGCCGAGCGCCCCGAACGGGTCGGGCTCGAACCGCTCGGCGGTCAGCGCCGGCTGCCCCAGATAGCCACGGGCCAACTCGTGCCCGCCGACCAGGAGTTCGCCGGGCACGCCCTCGGGGACGAGTTCGCCCAGCGCGTCCACCACGTAGGTACGGCGTCCGCCCAGGGGCCGGCCGATGGGTACCCGGCCGCCGCGGGCGCCGTCGACGGTGTGCGCGGTGGCCGAGATCACCGACTCGGTGGGCCCGTAGGTGTTGAGCACGGGCACCTGGGGCAGGTGCCCGAACCACCGCGTGAGCGGGTCGGCGGGCAGCGCCTCGCCGCCGGTCACGAGCAGCCGCAGCGAGGCGAGCCGCGGGGCGAGCCGGTCCAGGTGGGACACCAGCTCCGCCCAGTAGGACGGGGTCAGTTCCATGACCGTGACCCGCTCGGCCGCGACCCGGGCGGCCAGTTCCTCCGGCGCCCAGATCTCGTCCGGGCGCACGATCACCGTGGCGCCGGTGCTCAGCGCGGGCAGGATCTGCTCCAGCGAGGCGTCGAACGAGGTGGACGCGAAGGTGAGCACCCGGTCCTCGGCCCGGAGCGCGAACCGCTCGCGGGCGGCGGCCACATGGGCGTCGAGGGCGTGGTGCTCGACCCCGACGGCCTTGGGGCGGCCCGTCGAGCCCGAGGTGAAGATGACGTAGGCGAGGTCGTCCGGGTCGGGGGTGTGGCGGGGGCCGTCGGGCAGCGGTCGTACGTCCTCCACGGCGGTGGCGCGCACCCCGAGCGCGGTGACCCTGGCGCCGGTGCGCGCGTCGGCCACGACGTGCCGCACCCCGGCCTCCCGGAGCATGTACCGGAGCCGGTCCTCGGGCAGCAGGGCGTCGAGCGGGACGTAGACTCCGCCCGCCCGCCAGACGGCGAGCATCGCGGCCACGGACCAGACGCCACGCCCGACGCACACGCCGACGGGGTCGCCGGGGACCACTCCCCCGGCGGCGAGGCCGGCGGCCAGTCCGCCCGTCAGGGCGTCCAGCCGGGCGTAGTCGAGACCGGCACCCTCGCACACCACGGCGGGGTCCTCGGGGCGGCCCGCCACCCGGAACGCCGGTGCGGCCGGCACGTTTCGCCCCGCCGTCGCCACCAGCAGGTCGCGCTCCCCCGCGGACAGCAGCGGTGCCGCGTCGACCCGGGTGTCCGGCTCCGTGAGGAAGGCGTCCAGCAGGCGTCCGACATGGCGGGCGAACCGGGTGGCGGTGGCCGGCTCGAACAGGTCGGCGGCGTACTCGACGTTGAGCGCGAACCCGTCCGGGCGCACCACGAAGGTGGCCGTCAGGTCGAACTTGGCCGACTCCCAGGGGAGCCGGAAGTCACCGGTGTCGAGCCCCGGCAGCCCCGAGCCGCCGGTGGAGGCGTCCTGGACGTCCACCATCACCTGGAACAGGGGGTTGCGGGACAGGTCGCGGGCGGGGCGGAGCCGCTCCACGACCCGTTCGAACGGCACCTCCTGGTGGCCGAAGGCGCCCAGCACCACCTCCCGCACCCGGTCCACGAGCCCGGCGAAGGTGGGCCGCCCGGACAGATCCGTGCGCAGCACCACGGTGTTCACGAAGAAGCCGACCAGCGGCTCCAGTTCGAGACGGTCGCGCCCGGCTACGGGTGTGCCGACCGGCACGTCGGTCTGCCCGGACCAGCGGGCCAGCACGGCCTGGGCGGCGGCCAGCAGCACCATGAACCGGGTCGCGCCGCGCTCCCGGGCGAAGGCGTCCACGCGGTGCACCAGCTCGGCGGGCAGGTCGATCTCGACGGCGCCGCCCCGTCCGGTGAACGCGGCCGGCCGGGGCCGGTCGGTGGGCAGCTCCAGCGCGGGCGTCCGCGCCAGCACCCTTTCCCAGTAGGCGAGTTGCGGTTCCAGCGCGCCGCTCTCGGCGCGTTCACGCTGCCACACCGCGAAGTCGCCGTATTGGACGGGCAGCGGTGGCAGCTGGGCCGCCCGGCCCGCCCGCCGGGCCGCGTAGTGGTGGGCCAGCTCGTCCAGCAGGACGCCCTTGGACCAGCCGTCGGTGACGGCGTGGTGCAGGGCGAGCACGACCACGTGGTCGTCGTCGGCCAGCTCCCACACCCCGGCCCGGAGCAGCGGCGGCCGGGCGAGGTCGAAGCGGCGGGTGGCGAGGGCCGCGGCCCGCTGCCGTACGGCGTCCAGGCGGGACTCCTCGTCCACGCCCCCGGGCGCCGCCTCCCAGAGCAGGGGCACGCCCACCGGATCGCACACCTGCTGCACGGGGCGGCCGTCGGACTCGGTCAGCGCCGTGCGCAGCACCTCGTGCCGGGCCACGGAATCGTCCAACGCCTGCTGCCAGGCGGCGCGTTCGAGCCCGCCGCGGACCCGCCAGCTGTACCAGAGCAGATAGGAGTCGCCGCGGTCGGAGGTGCGGTCGAGGAACCACAGGCGTTCCTGCGCGAAGGACAGCGGCAGCGGGCGGGCGCGGTCGACGGGCACCACCTCGGCACTGCCCGAGGTGCGGGCGCCGGCCACGCGCGGGGCGAAGCCGCGCACGGTCGGGTACTCGAAGACGGTGCGCAGTTCGATGTCCCGGCCGAGCCGTCCGGCGATCCGGGAGACCGCCATGGTGGCGAGCAGGGAGTGCCCGCCCAGGTCGAAGAAGCTGTCGTCGATGCCGATCCGCTCCAGGCCCAGCACATCGGCCCACACCTCGGCGACGATCCGCTCGGTCTCGTCGCGGGGCGCGGCGAAGCCCGCGTCGTCGGCCGGGCGGCCCCGGTCGGGGTCGGGCAGGGCGCTCCGGTCGAGCTTGCCGGAGACACCGACAGGGAGGGCGTCCAGGGCGACGAAGTCGGCGGGGACGGCGTAGTGCGGCAGATAGCGGGCGCACCAGGTCCGCAGCTGTGCCCGCTCGGGCGCCGAGGGGGCGTCCGCGGCGGGTACGACATAGCCGGTCAGGGTCTGTCCGGTGGCACGGTCGGGCCGGACGGCGGCCGCGGCGACCAGCGGGCAGGCGCGCAACACGACCTCCACCTCGCCGAGTTCGACCCTGAAGCCGCGGATCTTGACCTGGTCGTCGCGGCGGCCGACGAACTCCAGCTCTCCCCGGGGCGTCCAGCGCACGACGTCGCCGGTGCGGTAGAGGCGCCCGCCGGGCGGCCCGTACGGGTCCGGTACGAAGCGGTCGGCGGTCAGCGCGGGGCGGTTGAGGTAGCCGCGCGCCAACTCGGTGCCTCCGATGAGGAGTTCACCCGAGACGCCGACGGGCACCTGCTCGTCGTCCGCGTCCACCACGTACACCCGCCGGTCGCCGAGCGGACGGCCGATAGGCACGCTGTCGGCGAGCGGTTCCCCGGCGTCGTGGGTGGTGGCGGTGACGGTGGTCTCGGTGGGCCCGTAGGCGTTGCAGACCCGCACCCAGGGTACGGTGGCCCGCCAGACCGCCAGGGTGTCGGCCGGTACCGCCTCACCGCCGAGGACCAGCAGCCTGAGCGGGGCGAGGGCGGCGGCCAGCCGGCGGTCGAGGGAGAGGGCCAGCTCGGACCAGTAGGTGGGCGGCACATTGACCACGGTCAGCTCGTGCCGCTGGACGATCTCCGGCACCTGGGTGGGCAGCCAGGGCTCCTCGGGGCGCATGACGACGGTGGCGCCGGAGGTGAGGGCGGGCAGCACCTGGTCGAGGGAGGCGTCGAAGGAGAAGGAGGCGAAGGCCAGCACCCGGTCGGCGGCGGTGATGCCGAGGCGCTGCCGGGCGGCGGCCACGTGCGAGGCGAGCGCGGCGTGTTCGACGCCGACCGCCTTGGGGCGTCCGGTGGACCCGGAGGTGAAGATGACGTGGGCGAGCTGGCGGGGGTCGGGCCGGTGGCGGGGCCCGTCCGCGTCCGGGGTGACGGCGGTGACGTCGACGGCGACGGGCGCGAGCGGGGCGGCGGCGCCGGCCGTGGCCGGTGCGGTGACGACGCAGGCGAGCCCGACCTCTTCCGCCATGAACGCGAGCCGTTGCGCGGGCAGTTCGGGGTCGAGCGGCACATACACCCCGCCCGCCCGCCAGATCCCCTCGATGGCGGCGACCGACCACAGGCCGCGGCGCAGGACGACACCGACCGGGCTGCCCGCGCCGACTCCGGCGGCGCGCAGTGCGGCGGCGAGTCCGCCGGACATGGCATCGAGTTCCGCGTAGGTGGCACTGTCGTCGCCGCAGCGCAGCGCGAGCGCCTCGGGCCGTCCGGTGAAGGCGACCGGGTCGGCGGGAGCCGCGGGCCGGTCGGGTGCGTGGTGCCAGTCGCTCCCGGGCCGAGCGGGCGCGCCGGGTCCGGTGGGCAGGGCGCGCGCCAACTCGTGCACGGGGGTGGCGGGTTCGGCGATGACGGCCCGCAGCAGGGCGGTGTACGCCGTCGCGAACGCGCGCATCGTGGCGGCGTCGAACAGGGCGGTGGCGTACTGGAGGATGGCGGCGATGCTGCCGTCCGTGCGCAGGGTCAGGTCAAGGAAGACGTCCAGCGGGGTCTCGGTCAGCGGCGGTTCGACGAGCGCCACCTCCAGGTCCGCCATCCGCACCGGCCGGATCGGGGAGTTGAGCAGGGTGAACGACGCCTGGGCGAGCGGGTGCCGGGACAGGTCCCGGGAGCCGCCGAGCGCGCCGACCACCAGGTCGAAGGGGGCCTCCGCATGGGACAGATCGGCCGGCACCCGGCGCCGTACCCGCTCCAGCAGGGCCTCGAAGGCGGGCCGCCCGGACAGGTCCGTGCGCAGCACGACGGTGTTCACCAGCGGGCCGATCAGCTCGGCGGCACCGCGCTGGGCCCGGTCGGCGAGCGTGCTGCACACGGCGACGTCGGTACGGCCGGACCAGTGGCCGAGCAGCGCCTGGTAGGCGGTGAGCAGCACCATGTAGCGGGTGACGCGGCGGGACCGGGCCAGCCCGTCCACGACGGCGACCAGGTCGGCGGGCAGGTCGAAGCGGACGACGTCACCGGAGCCGTCCCAGACCCGGGGCCGCGGCCGGTCGGTGGGCAGTTCCAGCGGGGTCAGCCCGGTCAGCCGCTCCCGCCAGTGCCCGAGCAGCCGTTCCAGCCGGGCGCCGGAGAGCCGTTCGGCCTGCGCGTGGGCGAGTGCGGCGTACTGCACGGCGGGCGGGGCGACCTCCTCGCCCCGGTATCCGGCGGCCAGTTCCGTCAGCAGCACGCCCCAGGACCACCCGTCCACGGCGATGTGGTGGACCTCGACCAGCAGCAGGTGCTCGTCCTCGGCGATCCGGGCGAGGGTGGCGCGGACCGGGTGCTCCTCGGCGAGGTCGACGGGACGGCCCAGGCAGCGGGCGTACAGATCGGCCGGTCCGTCGGCCGTGACCCGGTGCAGGGTGAAGGCGGCGGGCGCGTCCACGACCGCCGCCGGCTCCCCGTCCACGGCGGTGAACCGGGTGCGCAGCACCTCGTGCCGGTCCACGATCCCGCCCAGCGACCGCTCCAGCCGGTCGGCGTCGAGGCGCCCCCGCAGGCGCAGCACCAGCGGCAGCATCGACCCGCTGGAGGAGCCCGCCAGCTGGTCCATGAACCACAGCCGGCGCTGCGCGAAGGACACCGTCCGGGCGTCCACGTCGTTCGGCGCCCCCGCAGGGGCCGGGCCTGTAGTCACTGTCGCCTCCCAGCCGTCTTTTCCCAGCAGCCTGCCGCCACGCGCCGACGCTCCCCAGGGAAGAAGACGCAGCGGTGTGAGCAGAGTCGGCTGCGGTTCTGGGGGAGGGGGCGGCGGACTCGGGCCGACGTGGGGGCCCAGACGGCCGGTTCAGCGGCCTCGGGCCTTGCCGATGCGTTCGGCGACCGCGGGCTTGTCGAGATAGCGGCGGACGTCGTGGGCGTTGAGCTTGCCGTTGTCGACCTTGACGTCGGTGACCCCGACCGCCAGGTGGGACAGGCCCTTGCCCTTGTTCACCGGGTCGTTGGCCGCGTACAGGTTCGTCCACTCCACCCCGGCCGGGACGGACAGCGGTTCACCGGCCGCGTGAACGCCCTTGCGCACCGCGAGCCAGCCCAGCGGCGAACCGCAGGTGATCAGCGACGCCACCGCCGGGCCGCCGTCCGGCGCGGGCGGAACCTCGCCCCGGGTGAGCATGTCGTAGAACACGACGGTGCCCAGCGAGTGGGCGATGACCATCCGGGCGCCCGTGGTGACCAGCGCCTCCCGGACCACGGCGCGGACCGCGGCCGCCGTCCGCTCCTGCCGCAGGTAGCCATGGGCTTCGCGGATCAGCCACAGCAGACGGTCGGTCACTCCCTTGCCGGCCACCCGGTCCACGGCCTGAGCCCGTCTGAGGATCCGCGGTGTGAGCCGGCCCGCCCCCAGAGTCCGGCCGGCCATCGGGGAGTCCTGCTCCTCCGCCACCGCGGACGGGGCGTAAGCGGCCAGGGCTTCCAGGATGAAGTCCTCTTCCTCTTCGTCCACGGGCGCGTCCTCGGCCGCACCAGCGGCGTCCGGGCCCAGCCGCATGTACCGGGTGGCCGTCTTCGGGTACACACCTTGGTACGACGGGACGGTGAGGCCGACCGGACCGGCCGCCTCCGCGAGCCCCGCGCAGGCCAGCGCGTCGTCCACGGACTCCTGCCAGCTCCTGCTCAGCGCCTCCGTCGTGGCCGAAGCCCCCTGCCGGATGCCGTGCACCCCGATGATCCGCAGTGCGCTCACCGTGCCCCCTCCTCGTTCGCCACTAGGGCTGCTGCCCGGCCGATCGTAGCCGCGGGCGGGGGGCCGGCCGCTCCGGATAGGCTGACCGGGCCGTGCGCCGCACCTCGCGCGCGGAGCGGGGGGAGAGCTGTGGACGCGCAAGAGCCGACGGGAATCGTCCGGCGGCGGCTGATCGTGATCGCGTTGGACGGTTACAAGGACAGCCCCCCGGGGTTCGACGAGGCCATCGACGCCCAGGTCGCACGGATCACGGGATGGCTGGCGGACCCGGACATCGAGGACGCCCGCCGCTTCGAGGTGACCCGGGCGCCGTCGGTGCGTACGGTCGGCGAACTGCGCGACTTTCTGCGCGAGGAGAATCTGGCCGCGGCCAGGTACCGGGAAGCCGTCGTCGTCTACATCACCGGCCACGGCATGCGCCGGGTCGCGCCCCGCCACTTCCTGACGCTCGCCGAGACCGACCCGGATCGCCTGTTCGCCACGGCGTTCCCGACGAGCGAACTCATCACCGCGGTGCTCGACAGCTGGTCCGAGCACGTGCTGGTCCTCGTCGACTCCTGCTTCTCCGGCACCCTGCGCACGGAACTGACCAGCCTGCTCGAAGCCCTGTCCGCGGAGCGCCACGGGTTCGACGGAGCGGCCGTGGTCACCGCCGGCAATCACGAGGAGCGGCCGCTGGTCGGTTCGTTCACCGAGCGCGTGGCGCTGGCGTGCGAGCGCATGCGCGACGAGACGGCCGGGTACACCGCCCCGTATCTCTCCTTCCAGGAGTGGGAGCAGCTCCTGGACGAGGTCGGATGGGACGACCGGGGCGTCGAAAAGGATCTGGTCCGTGCCGAGTGGATCGTCCCGCACTCGCGCAGGCGCGCCCCCAGCGCCTGTCTGCCCAATCCGCGGTACCGGGCTCCGGTCGCCGCGGCCCGCCCGGCACTGCGCCAACTGGCCCTGACCCGGTCCGCGGACACCGGCACGAGTCCGGGCGCCCTGGACGAGTTCTGGCTGGAGCGCGCCTCGGGGCGGGCGGCCGCCGACGACCCGGGCTGGTACTTCAGCGGCCGGGCCGAGCTGATGAGCCGACTGACCGACTTCCTGCGCACGGGCGAGGGTGTGCTCGTCGTCACGGGCGCGGCCGGCTCCGGCAAGTCCGCGCTCCTGGCCCGTCTGGTGACCCTCTCCGACCCCGGGTTCGCCGCGGATCCGTCGTACGCGGCCATGGTGGCGGGAATTCCCGAACGGCTGCGGCCGGCTGCCGGGGCGGTGGACGTCGCGGTGCTGGCCCGCAACAAGTCCGCGGGGGCGGTCGTCCAGGACCTCGTCACCAGCCTCGGCCCCGGGCGCGAGGAGCCGTCGCCCGGACAGGCCGAGGAGTTGCCGCTGCCGACGCTGCTGCGACAGGTGCGCAGGCGGACCGACGCCGCCGCGGGGCCGGTCACCGTGGTCGTCGACGCGCTGGACGAAGCCAGTGACCCCCTCGCCGTCTTCAACGACGTCGTCCTGCCCCTCGCCCGCCTGCGCGGTCCGGGCGGGGCCCGTCTCGTCCGTCTCCTCCTCGGCGTCCGCAGTTCCCCGGACGTGGCATACCCGTCGGGCGGGTCCCTGCTCGACGAGCGCGCGGATCATCTGCTGCTGCGGCTGACCGAGGCGCTGAAGGACGAGGGCCTGTTGCCCGGGGTGCTGCGCAGTGACGGGCCCGACTGCGCCGACGACATCGCGGCCTACGCCGCCACGCTGCTGCTCGCACCGGCCGACAGCCCCTACCGCGGCGCGTCGGAGGCAGCCGCCGAAGCCGCCACGATCATCGCGGACGCGGTCGCGCCGTCCTTCCTGGACGCGCGGATCGCCGCCGACCAGCTGCGGCGGGCGAAGACCCGCCAGGACATGGCCGAGGGCGGGTGGCCGGCACGTCTCGCCGACGGGACCACCGGGCTGCTCCGTGAGGACGTCAGGGCCGTCTCGCTGAGCACCGGCGTCCCGGACACCCTGCTGGTCGCCGCGCTGCGCGCGACCGCGTTCGCGCCGGGCGCCGGTCTGCCCTGGGCGGATGTCTGGCCGGCCGTCACCGCCGCCCTGGCCCGGCCGGGCAATGGATACGGTCACGGCACCGAGGCCGTCGACCACGCCCTGCGGACCCTCCGCCACAGCCGCCTCACCGGCTATCTGGCCATGGCCGAGGAGGATGCCCGCACGGTCTACCGTCCGGTCCACCAGCGGCTGACCGACCTCCTGCTCACCAACCACGAGCTGCTGCTGCCCCGGTCGCCGGTCCCGCCCGGTCCTTCACGGCAGGCGCCGACCCCGGCGGAGCGGTTCACCGCGGCCCACGCCTCGATCGCCGCCGAGCTGGCCGCTGTGGTCCGGCGCTCCCGAACCCGGCACCCGCACCCGTACGTCCGCAGGCATTTCCTCCACCACGCGACCCTCGGGGAGATGCTGAACGATGCCGACGTACCCCTGGAACTGCTGGCCCAGGAGACCTCCGGCACGCTGCGGTCCCGCCTCGGGCTGCCGCTTCCGGCGGCGGACCCGCGGCGCCGGATGCTCACGGCGGCGGCGGTGGTCGAGCCCTACCTCGACGCGACCGTGGACCCGGCCTCGCGCCTGGGCAGCATCGTCTTCCAACGGGGCGTGCGGGGCGAGCCGTGGGAGGCGCCGACCGGCCTGCCGGCCACCCTGGCCTGGGGCCGGTGGTCGGCGCGCGTGAACGTTCTCGCCCCGACTAAGGGGGGGACGAGAAGCCTCCAGGTCCTGCCCACGCTGGACGGGCGGGCACTGGTCGCGGTGCTGTCGGAGGCCGGGTCCGTGCGGATCTGGGACGCGGCGACCGGCCGCCTGGTGTCCGAGCTCGGCGACACCCGCTCTCCCGTCCGTGGCCTGTGCACCATCCGGGCGACCGGGGGCCGGACGTTCCTCGTCACCTGGCACAGGAGGGGCGTGACCCTGTACGACCCCGGCTCGGCCCAGCCCATCACCGCCCTCTCCCTGCCGGCCGTCGACGACGTGCACGTCCTGGAGGACGGCGCCGCGCGCTGGAAGCTGTTCGTCATCACGGCGCAGAGCGCCTTCGTGTGGCGGCCGAACGCTCACGGCGTCGACGAGAGCCGCGTCGTCGAGGCCGAGGGTTTTCCGGGGTCGGGCCCCGTCTTCCGCCGCAGCACGTCGGCCGTGGTGCGACGGGCGAGCGGACACGCGCTCGTCGCCTTCCCCACGCCGGAGGGCATCCGCCTCTGGGACCCGTTCTCGGGCTTGACCCCGCATCCGCCGTTCGGGGGCGACCGGGCGCACGTGGCCCTCGCCGTGTCCAGACCCGGGAAGGACGACCTGCTCGTCGTACGGATGGGAGCACCTGTCCGATGGCGGCTCTGGGACCCCTTCCGGGGTGAACCCGCTCCCTGCCCCGCGCTCCGGGGGCGACCTCTGGCGGCGCTGCCCGGTGGCACGGCGGTGGCCTACACCCGGCTCAACCGCATCGTCGTGCGGGACATCGACAGCGACCGGGAGAACTCCTTCGAGGCCGACCTCCCGTCCATCGACGCCCTCGCCGTCCTGGACGACCCGAACGGCCCGCGTGTCGTCTCCGCCGGTCCCCAGGGGATCAGGCTGTGGCAACCCGGCCACGAGCCGACGCTGCACGGGGACGGTCTGGCGGAGACGCTGTACCGGGCGCCCCTCGGGTCGTACCCCGCGGAGCCGTGGCCGCTGTGCAGGACGCGATGCCCGGGCCCCGACGGAGCCGACGACGTCCTCGTGCTCGGCACCCGCGTCGGACTGGAGGTCCACGACGCCGTGACGGGGCGGCTGGTGAAGCGGTTGGACACCGGGCGGGTCAGGAAGGTCGAGCCCCTGCCGTCGCCTCCCGGCGGCGCGTACGTCATGGTCGAGGACCGCAGCTCCTGGTCGGTCTGGGACCTGGTGTCCGGCACGGAGGTGCGTCCCGCGCAGGAGACCGGCTCCGGCCTCCAGCGGTCCTGCGTCGTCACGACGGCGGCCGGTGTGCCGCTGCTGGTCCGGCTGGAGGGGCGAGGAAGCCGCAGCTCCGTGGTGTGGGGTCCGGTCGACGGCCCCGAGACCGGCGCCCTGCCCAGGTCGGCCACCGATCAGCCGCGCCTCCTGACACCCGTTCCCGCGCGGGAGCCGGGCACCACCCTGATCGCCGTGGTGGGCATGGCCGGCATCGAAGTCGTCGACCTGTTCTCGGGTCGCGTCGTCACCACGCTGAGACGGTCTGCCCATCACCGGTCGCAGTTCCGGCACGCGTGCGCTGTCCGCGGCCACCACGGGGTGGTGCTGGTCGCGACCACATCGGCCGAGATCTTCGTCTGGGACACGGCCGACGGCTCTCTCCTCACCCACTGGAGAGCTTCCGACACCCTGGCGCTGGCCGCGGTGCCCCTGTCGGACGGCCGGACACTGATCGCCTCCGCGGGCCGAAGCGGCATCCGCCTCTGGGACCCGCTGACCGGCGAGCTCCGCCACACCCTCCTCACCGGCGCCCCGGTCCACGCACTGGCCGTCGGCACCATCGCCTCAGGCCCCGCACTGCACATCCTCGGCCCGGCGGGACTGGCCACGCTCCTGCTGGAGGAGCGGCTGCTGTGACGCGGGGCCGGAACGGCCGCACCGCGCTGCACGGGCCCGGCACGGTGCGGCGCGAGCGCGAGCGCGATCAGCCCTGCTCGACCAGTGCCGCCACCCCGTCCAGCAGCCGCTGGAGTCCGAACTCGAAGAGCGCGTCCAGGTCGAGGTCGTAGCCGGCCGCGGCGAGACGGGAGAGGGCGGGGAAGCGGCCGGTGGACAGGATGTCCAGGAGCGCGGCTTCCTGGGTGTCCATCCACTGTTCGCTGTCGAGGCCGCTGTACGCCTCGGCCTCCCGCTCCGACTCCAGGTTCACGGCGATGCCCCGGGCGTAGTTGAGCAGCATCAGGTGCGCGGTGAAGGCGGTGTGCAGGTCCAGGCCGCGGGAGTGCAGGACGCGGAGCATCCACTCGCTGTACGGCAGGGCCGACGTCACCATCTGGGGGCGGGTCACCGACAGGGCCGGGGCGAGCCACGGGTGGCGGCGGAACTGGTCCCACAGCCGCCGGGCCGCCAGTTCGATCGCCGCGCGCCACTCCTGCGGCGGGTCGGCGGGCAGCGGGTGCCGGGCGAGGACCGTGTCCATCATGCGTGTCAGCAGGTCGTCCTTGTCGGCGACATGGCGGTACAACGACATGGTCGCCACGTCGAGTTCGGCGGCCACCCGGCGCATCGACACCGCCGCCAGCCCCTCCGCGTCGGCGACCGCGACCGCGGCGGTGACGATCCGGTCGAGGGTGAGCGCCGACGGGGCCGGGGCCGCGTCGGCCCCCCGACCACCCTGGTGGGTGGTGGCGGGGCGCGGGGGCCGCGCCGGGCGGGCCGGAGGTGTCACGACCGTGCCGACGCCGGGTACGGCGTGGACCAGCCCCTCGCGGCGCAGTTCGGTCAGCACCTTGGTGGCCGTCGCCATGGCGACCCCCCACTGGCGGGTGATCTCCCGGGTCGAGGGCACGCGCTCGCCCGGCGCCAGTTCACCGGTCTCGATCCGCCGCCGCAACTCGCCGGCGATCTGCCCGGAGCGCGACACCGCCTGTCCGCTCATCGCCATCCTCCGCACTAGTGCACTGAAGGCGGCCATCGTAAGCCCGCGACGCCGGGCGATACGGCGGCAAGACCCCACTCCAACGCCCGTACGTACTAGTGCACTGATCCGCAACTCCCCTGACCAGCAGGCGATTTGGCGCTTGCGCACTCGGTTGCGTACGCCGTACATTCCCACCATGACCGACAACGAGATACTCGTCTGCGGCGCCGGCATCGCGGGGCCCGCGCTGGCGTACTGGCTACGCGAGGGGGGCTTCACGGTCACGATCGTGGAGCGGGCACCGGCGCCCCGGCCGGGCGGGCAGACCGTGGATCTGCGCGGCGCGGGCCGTACCGTGATCGAACGCATGGGCCTGATGGACCGGGCCAGGGCGGAGAGCGTCGACCAGCGCGGGCTCGCCCTCGTCGACGCCTCGGGCCGCGTCACCGCAGCGCTGCCCGCCGACAGCTTCGGCGGCGAGGGGATCGTCTCCGAGATCGAGATCCTCCGCGGCGACCTCGCCCGCCTGCTGTACGAGGCGAGTCTGCCCGGCACGGAGTACCTCTTCGACGACACGATCACCGCGCTGGAGCAGGACGCGGACGGGGTCACGGTCACCTTCGAGCGGGCCGCGCCGCGCCGGTTCGGGATGGTCGTCGGCGCGGACGGGCCGCATTCCGTGGTGCGCGCGCTGGCCTTCGGCCCGGAGCGGGAGTTCGTCCGTCCGCTCGGCCTCTACACGGCCTGGTTCACCGCCACGGGCGACCTGGACCTCGACGGCTGGTACCTGATGCACAACGCGCCGCCCGGTCTGGTCGCCTCCGCCCGGCCCGGCCGGCTGCCCGGCGAGATCAAGGCGGGCCTCAGCTTCCGCTCGGCGCCCCTCGCCTACGACCGCCGGGACATCGCCGCCCAGCACGAGTTGCTGGCCCGGCGCTTCGCCCACGTCGGCTGGGAGGCGCCGCGCCTGCTGCGGGCGATGCGCACCGCCCCGGACTTCTTCCTCGACTCCATGGGCCAGGTCCGCCTGGACGGCTGGTCGCGCGGCCGGGTCGCGCTGCTGGGCGACGCCGGGTACTGCGCGACCCCGCTGACCGGCCTCGGGACCAGTCTCGCGCTGGTCGGCGCGTACGTACTGGCCGGTGAGCTGGCCAGAACCGGGGGCGACCACCGGGCCGCGCTGCGCCGCTACGACGAGGTCATGCGCCCGTACGTCGACCAGGCCCAGCGGCTCCCGCCGGGCGGTGCCTCCGGATACGCGCCCACGAGCCGCCTCGGCATCCGGCTGCGGGACCTCTCCATGCGGCAGATGACCCGCCGGCCGATGCGGAACCTGCTCGCGGCGCAGTTCGCCAAGGCCGGGAACATCGAGCTGCCCGACTACGGGAGGGGGTCACAACTCCAGGGGAGGCTCGCGGAGTCCGGTGCCTGACATGGGTGCGGCGGTGAGGAACTCGCGGGCCCCGCGCACCGCCGTACGCAGGGCGCCACGGGTACGACCGCTGTCCAGCCGGACGTCCAGGGCTCCGGGGACGCCCGAGTCCGCACGGCGGCCGGCGGGCAGGGTGGCGGGGTCCAGTCCGTCGCGGCGGGCGATCAGGAGGCCGAGTTCGTACCGGCTGACGGCGTCGGGCCCGGCGACATGGCGGATGCCGCAGTGGTCCGAGAAGGCGAGTTCCAGCAGCGCGCGGGCGAGGTCGGCGACATGGACGGGGCAGCGGACGTCGTCGGTGAACAGCGCTCCGGCGCGGCGGCCGGCGGACAGCTCGTGCACGAACGCCTCGTGGGGCGAGCCGCCGTCGCCGATGATCAGTGAGGTGCGCGCGACGACGGCCTCCGGGACCAGCACGCGGATCGCGGTCTCGGCGGCGGCCTTCACGGCGCCGTAGGGCGTGATCGGATCCGGGGCGGCGGACTCGTCGTAGTGGACCCGGTCGCCGGAGAACACGGCGTCGCTGGACACATGCACCAGCCGCGCCCCTTGCCGCCGCGCGGCCGCCGCGACCCGGACGGCTCCCTCGGCCGTCGTCGCCCAGTCGGACGTCCGGGAGGCGGTGTTGATCACGATGGTCGGCCGTAACCGGCGGACCACGCAGGTGACTTGCTCCGGCTGCCGGATGTCCAGGGGTAGCCAGTCGGCCCCCGCGAGAGATCCCGGGCGGGTGCCGTACGTCGCCGTGACGGCGTGTCCTGCCGCCACCGCCCGCCGGACCAGTTCCCCGCCGAGGAAGCCGCTGCCGCCGATGATGAGGAGGGTCATGGTGCGTCAGGGTATGCCTTGCCCGAAGTCCGCGAGCGAGACCGAGAGCGACGCCGAGAGGGAGGCCGAGGCGGATGACCACCAGGCCGCACGAGGAGTACGAGGGGCACGGGGAACCGGAGCCGCACGAGGAGCCGGGGACGCAGGAGGTGCCGGGGACGCAGGAGGTGCCGGTGATCCGGCTGCACCGCTGGGACGCCGACTGGCCGGACGACGACCCGCACGCCAACTTCAAGTCGGATGTCGTCCTGTACGGCCGGCTCGATCCGCTCGCCACCCTGCGGGGCATGGCCGAGAACCTGGACATCCCGGTCGGCGCCCTCGCCCGCTATGTGCTGGCGCGCTGGGCGACCGGCGGCAGCGGAGGACTGCTGGAGGTGGGGCCGGTGATGGTGCACCGGCTGTGGGAGCCCATCGCCGAGGCGGAGCGGCAGGACAGCGACGACGCGCGGCTGCGGGCGTACCACCAGCTGCGGCAGATGATCGCCTGGCTCAAGCTGCCGCTGGACGAACCGACCCTCTATCCGGCCCAGTTCGAGGACGGCCGGTTCGAGGACGGTCCGGACCACACGGCGACCCGGTGAACTGCTAGAACCATGAGGACGGCCCCCGCACCCCAGCAGGTGCCGTCCTCACGCCCCCGCACCCAGGAGTTCCCCGTGCCCGCACCGGACGCCGACACCCGCACCAGCCGCGAACGCTCCGCCAAGCCCCCCGTCCCCCATGCCGCACTCGGCGTGGGCGCGATCGTCCTCGGGGAGCGGGGCGTCCTCCTCGGCCGCCACCAGCGCGGCACCCTCGAACTCCCGGGCGGCACCGTGGAGCCCGGGGAGTCCCTGGAGGAGACCGTCGTACGGGAGCTCGCCGAGGAGACCGGGCTGAGCGTGCGCACCGAGGACGTCAGGCTCCTGGGCACGCTGGTCGACCATGTCGAGGACGTCGTACGCGTCACCGTCGGCGCCCTCGTCACCGCGTGGCGGGGCGAGCCGGCCACCCAGCCGGACGAGCGGGTCGGCGACTGGGCCTGGTACCCCCTGGACGGGCTGCCCGACGGCCTGTTCGTGTGCAGCGCGCAGATCCTCACCGCGTGGCGCCCCGAACTCCCCGTCACGCACACTCCGGCGCACTTCGCCCCGTACGCCTAGGGCCTCTCGTGTGGATCATGCCGGGCTCGCGGGCCCTGGCACCGCGCCTCGCGGCGTTGTCGTCGGTTGCCATGGCTCCGCCATGTCGCCCTCCTCCGCCTTGCGACCCACGGCACCAGACCCCGCTCCCTGATCCGGCCTGATCCAAACGAAAGACCCTAGGGCCGTCGGGAGACGAGGGCGACCACCGGCCGCGGACGGCGCGGCAGTCGCCCTCTCCCCCGTCACCTTCCCCGTACGTCCCCTACAGCGCCTTCTCCAGCCGCTCCGCCATCAGCTTCACGAAGCGGGCCGGCTCCTTCGGCTGGCCGCCCTCCGCGAGGACCGCGAGGCCGTACAACAGCTCGGCGGTGTCGGCGAGTTCGGCGCCGTCACCCTGCTCGGCGTACGCATCGTTGAGGCCCTTGACCAGGGCGTGGCCGGGGTTGAGTTCGAGGATGCGCTTGGCCCGGGGGACCTCCTGGCCCATGGCGCGGTACATGTTCTCCAGGGCCGGGGTCAGGTCGTGCGCGTCGGAGACGACGCAGGCCGGGGAGACGGTGAGCCGGGAGGACAGCCGGACCTCCTTGACGTCGTCCTCCAGCCGCTTGCCCATCCACTCCAGCAGACCGGCGTACGCCTCGTTGCGCTTCTCCCGCTCCTCGTCGGCGCCCTCGTCCTCGTTCTTCGCGTCGAGGTCGAACTCGCCCTTGGCGACGGAGCGCAGCTTCTTGCCCTCGTACTCGCCGACCGCGTCGACCCACACCTCGTCCACGGCGTCGGTGAGCAGCAGCACCTCGATGCCGCGGTCGCGGAACGCCTCCATGTGCGGGGAGTTCTCGATGGCCTGGCGGGACTCGCCGGTCAGGTAGAAGATGTCGTCCTGGCCGTCCTGCATCCGCTCCAGGTACTGCCCCAGCGTGGTCGGCTCGCTCTCGTGGTGCGTGCTCGCGAACGAGGAGACGGCGAGGAGGGCCTCGCGGTTCTCCGCGTCGGTGACCAGGCCCTCCTTGAGGACGGTGCCGAACTCCCGCCAGAACGTGGCGTAGCGGTCCGACTCCTCGCCCGTCAGGTCCTTGACGGTGGAGAGGACCTTCTTCGTCAGCCGGCGCCGCATCATCTCGATGTGGCGGTCCTGCTGGAGGATCTCGCGGGAGACGTTGAGCGAGAGGTCGGCCGCGTCGACGACGCCCTTGACGAAGCGGAGGTACGGCGGCAGCAGCGCCTCGCAGTCGTCCATGATGAACACGCGCTTGACGTAGAGCTGTACACCCCGCCGGAAGTCCCGGGTGAACAGGTCGTGGGGTGCGTGCTCGGGCACGAAGAGCAGCGCCTGGTACTCGAAGGTGCCCTCCGCCTGGAGCCGGATGGTCTCCAGCGGGTCGCGCCAGTCGTGGCCGATGTGCTTGTACAGCTCGTGGTACTCGTCGTCGGTGACCTGGTCGCGCGGCCGGGCCCAGAGCGCCTTCATGGAGTTGAGGGTCTCGGGCGCCTGCTCGGCGTCGTCGCCCGCGCCCTGGGCGTTCATCCTGATCGGCCAGGTGATGAAGTCCGAGTACCGCTTGACGATCTCCCTGATCTTCCAGGGGGAGGCGTAGTCGTGGAGCTGGTTCTCCGGGTCGGCGGGCTTGAGGTGCAGGGTGACCGAGGTGCCCTGCGGCGCGTCCTCGACGCTGGTCAGGGTGTACGTCCCCTCCCCGCGCGAGGTCCAGCGGGTGCCCTGGCTCTCGCCGGCCCGCCGGGTCACCAGGGTCACCTCGTCGGCCACCATGAAGCCGGAGTAGAAGCCCACGCCGAACTGGCCGATGAGCCCCTCCTCACCGGCCGCGTCCTTGGACTCCCGCAGCTCGCGCAGGAATTCGGCGGTGCCGGAGTTGGCGATGGTACCGATGAGCCGGCCGACCTCGTCGTACGACATACCGATGCCGTTGTCCCGCACCGTGAGCGTGCGGGCGTCACTGTCGATGTCCAACTCGATGTGCAGGTCGGACACCTCGACGTCGAGCGCGTCGTCCCGCAGTTTCTCCAGGCGCAGCTTGTCCAGCGCGTCGGACGCGTTGGAGACGAGCTCGCGCAGAAAGACATCCTTGTTCGAGTACACGGAGTGGATCATCAGCTGGAGCAGCTGACGGGCCTCCACCTGAAACTCAAACGTCTGCGTCGACATGTTCGCGGATACCTCACAGGTCCTGTCGTCCGAACGGGGCGCCAGACACTCTAAAACACCATGTCGGAGCGGAGGGTCGCATCAGGCCCACAAGGACTGGGCGAGGGCGGCGCCCAGGAAGGCCGCGCCGAGTCCGGCGACGATGCTCGCGACGACGTTGGCGGCGGCGAAGAAGCGCGCCCCGTCCTCCGCGAGCCGCAGCGTCTCGTAGGAGAAGGTGGAGTACGTGGTCAGCGCCCCGCACAGCCCGGTGCCGATCAGCAGCTGGAAGTCCGAGGACACCCCGCCCGCGACGACCACCCCGGTGATCAGGCCGAGGACGAGGCTGCCGACGACGTTGACGGTGAAGGTGCCCCAGGGGAAGACGGTGTCGTGTCTGGACTGCACGGTGCGGTCGGTCAGGTAGCGCAGGGGGGCGCCGACCACGGCTCCGGCGATGACCAGCAGCCAGTTCACGAACTCTCCTTCTCGTCATGGCCGCCCGGGCACACGATCTCGCAGTGGTCGACGGTCACGAGGCCCTCCCCGACCAGCTCGTCGAGCTGGGGCAGGAAGGCCCGGACGCGTTCCTCGGTGTCGACGATGACCACGGCCACCGGCAGGTCCTCGCTGAGGGACAGCAGCCGGCTGGTGTGGATCAGGGACGTCGCCCCGAATCCCTCCACGCCCCGGAACACGCTGGCGCCGGCCAGCCCCGCCCGGTGCGCGCGGTGCACGATCTCGGCAAAGAGGGGCTTGTGGTGCCACATGTCGTCCTCGCCGACGAGGACCGTGAGCCGGGCGCCGGGAACGGTCGTTGTCATGATGTTCTCCACTCGATGACGCGCCGGGTGAGGTGCGCGGTGGTCCAGACGGCCGCGAGGGCGCCGAGCGCGGTCGCGACGAGGTCGAGCAGGCCGGTGGTGGCCCGGCCGGTGTCGGTCAGGCGCTCGATGTCCACGGTGTAGGTGGAGAAGGTGGTGAACCCGCCGAGCACGCCGGTGCCGAAGAAGGGTCTGACCAGGCGGTGCCCGGCCCCGAGGTCGGTGATGACGACCATGAAGACGCCGATGACGGCGCAGCCGCCGACGTTCACCCAGAACGTGGTCCACGGGAAGGCGCCGGTCGCGGTCGGCCACAGCAGCGCGGTGGCGTAGCGGGCGCAGGCCCCGAGGGCGCCGCCGACGGCGATGGCCGCGAGAACGGGTCCCTGGGTGCGCCACGGCAGGCGCCGACGCGCCCGTGCGGGCCGCACGAGGCCGGCCGCATCGCGTTCGGTGGCTTCGTTCAGCGCGGTCCGCTCTGCCACATGGGCCTCCTCGTACAGGACGCCCGGGCATGCCAGGGCGCACTTCGTCATAAGGAGGGACCATTGGCGGCGACATTGCCGCGGTTGGGTACGGCGGGACCCACCGCCGTGCGGGGACCGAGGTCGCGCCGCGTCACCAGGATAGCGCGAAGCGGTTCGGCCCGGTGTCGCGCCCGGCATCCGAGACGGCGCCCCGGGCCGGGGTGATTGCCGCGGGGCGGCGCGCTGCTCATCATGTCGGGATGCGCTTCTCCGTGAACGTACCGAACTTCGGCGACTTCGCCGACCCCCGTGCCGTCGCGACCGTGGCCGTCGCCGCCGAACAGGCGGGCTGGGACGGGCTGTTCGTCTGGGACCACGTGCTGCACCGCCGCCACCAGGGGCGGCCCTTCGGCGACCCCTGGATGCTGCTGACGGCGGCCGCCCTCGCGACCTCCCGGCTCCGCCTGGGCACGCTGCTGACGCCGGTGCCCCGGTACCGTCCGCAGCAACTGGCCCGGCAGGTAGCCACGTTGGACCAGGTGAGCGGCGGACGGGTGATCTTCGGGGCGGGTCTGGGCGGGCCGGTCGAGGACGAGTACGAGAGCTTCGGCGACACCGCCGCGCCGCGCGAGCTGGCCGGGCGGCTGGACGAGGGCCTGGAACTGCTGGCCCGCTTCTGGTCCGGCGAGCCGGTGGACCACCGGGGCCCGCACTACACAGCCCGGGACGTGACCCTGCTGCCCGCCACCGTCCAGCGGCCCCGCCCGCCCGTCTGGATCGGCGGGTTCTGGCCGCGCCGCGCGCCCATGCGCCGGGCGGCGCGCTGGGACGGCGCCGCGCCGCTCTTCGAGAACGCCCGGCACGGGCGGGCCCCGGACGTGACCGAGGTGCGGGAGCTGATCGACTACGTGCGTGAGCATCGTACGGCCGAGGGCGACCGCCCCTTCGAGTTCGTCCTCGGCGGGGTCACCCCGGCGGACCCGGCCGGGGCCAGGGACGTGCTCGGTCCGCTGCGGGACGCCGGCGCCACCTGGTGGGACGAGCGGCAGTTCGCCGACGGGCCCGATCTGGACCGGCTGGAGCCGGTGCTGCGGCGGGTGGAGGCGGGGCCGCCGACGCTCTGACGCTCCCACCAGAACCGGCGACCACCTGCGCCCCCGGCGAACACCTGCACCCCTGGCGAACCGAATAGCAGAATTGCGAAAGTTCGCAATTGGTTAGATGCTATGTTCGTTGTATTCGCCGAGGAGAAGTCGAGGGATCGTGTCGGTTCCGCTGTACCAGGCGAAGGCCGAGTTCTTCCGGATGCTCGGCCACCCCGTACGGATACGGGTCCTTGAACTGCTCCAGGACGGGCCGCGGCCGGTCCGCGAGCTGCTCGCCGCCATAGAGGTGGAGCCCTCCAGCCTCTCCCAGCAGCTGGCGGTGCTGCGCCGCTCGGGGATCGTCACCTCCACCCGCGAGGGCTCGACGGTCGTCTACCAGCTGTCCGGCGGTGACGTGGCCGACCTGATGCGGGCCGCCCGCCGCATCCTCACCGAGATGCTCACCGGGCAGCACGAACTCCTCGCCGAACTGCGGGAAGCCGAGGTCTCCGCCCGATGAGCAGCGCCCTCACCCGGGGCGCACGGGCCGTGCGCACCCGGATCACCTCCCTGCTGCCCGGCCGCGCCGACCTCGTGGCGGTACGGCGCGATCCGCGCCGGGACCTCCTCGCGGGCCTCACCGTCGCGATCGTCGCGCTCCCCCTCGCCCTCGGCTTCGGCGTCTCCTCCGGGCTCGGCGCCGAGGCGGGCCTGGCCACCGCGGTGGTCGCGGGCGCGGTCGCGGCCGTGTTCGGCGGTTCGAACCTCCAGGTGTCGGGGCCGACCGGCGCCATGACCGTCGTCCTGGTGCCGATCGTGGGCCGGTACGGGCCCACCGGGGTGCTGACCGTCGGCCTGATGGCGGGTGTCCTGCTGATCGCGCTGGCCGCGCTGCGCGCCGGGAAGTACATGCGGTACGTGCCCGCGCCCGTCGTGGAGGGCTTCACCCTCGGCATCGCCTGTGTGATCGGGCTCCAGCAGGTGCCGCACGCGCTCGGCGTGCCCCCGCCCGAGGGCGACAAGGTGCTGGTGGTGGCCTGGCGGGCGGTCGAGGAGTTCGCGCAGGCGCCGAACTGGACCGCCGTGGGTCTCGCGCTCGGCGTGGCCGCGGTGATGCTGCTCGGCGCCCGGTGGCGGCCCACGGTCCCCTTCTCCGTCCTCGCCGTGATCGCCGCGACCGTCGTCGCCCGGCTCGCCCGCCTGGACGCGGCCGAGCCGATCGGCGCCCTGCCGTCCGGGCTGCCCGCGCCCTCCCTCGCCTTCCTCCACCTCGGCGACCTGGGCTCCCTGGTGGCGCCCGCCGTGGCCGTCGCCGCGCTGGCCGCCCTGGAGTCGCTGCTGTCGGCGTCGGTCGCGGACGGCATGACCGTGGGGCAGCGGCACGACCCGGACCGCGAGCTGTTCGGCCAGGGGCTGGCCAACATCGCCGCCCCGCTGTTCGGCGGCGTACCGGCCACCGGCGCGATCGCGCGTACGGCGGTCAACGTACGGACCGGAGCCGGCTCCCGCACCGCCGCGTTCACCCATGCCGTGGTCCTCGCGGTGATCGTCTTCGCCGCCTCGCCGCTGGTCGCGAAGATCCCGCTGGCCGCCCTCGCGGGGGTGCTGCTGGCCACCGCGGTGCGCATGGTCGAGGTCGGCTCGCTGAGGGCCATGGCCGGAGCGACCCGCTCGGACGCCGTGATCCTCGCCCTGACCTCGGTCGCCACCCTCGCCCTCGACCTCGTCCACGCCGTGATCATCGGTCTCGCCGCGGCCGGTGTTCTCGCGCTGCGGGCCGTGGCCCGACAGGCCCGCCTCGACCGGGTGCCGCTGGACCGGGGCGACCACAGCGCGGAGGAGCACGCGCTGCTCGCCGAGCACATCGTGGCGTACCGGCTCGACGGGCCGCTGTTCTTCGCCGGTGCGCACCGCTTCCTGCTGGAGCTGACCGAGGTCGCCGACGTCCGGGTGGTGATCCTGCGCATGTCGCGGGTGTCGACCATCGACGCCACCGGCGCCCTGGTGCTGAAGGACGCGGTGGAGAAGCTGCGCCGGCGCGGCATCGTCGTCCTGGCCTCCGGCATACGGCCCGGACAGCTGCGCGTCCTCGACTCGGTCGGCGCGCTGGAGCTGCTGCGGCCCGACGGCCGGGACTTCGCCACCACCCCCGAGGCGATCCGGGCGGCCCGCGGCCACCTGGCGGGCGTCGTGCCCGCGCCGCCCGCGCGGCCGGCCGCCCCGGCGACCGGCGGGGAAGCCGTCCGGTGAACGGGACGGCCGACACGGCAGACCACCACCGAGGCCCGACGGAGCGATGATGTCCCAGGCCCTTCAGGCCCTTCCCCACCGCCATGTGCTCACCCTGCCCGCCGTCCCCACGGCGGTACGCGTCGCGCGGGAGACCGCCGAACAGGCCCTCGTGGAGTGGGGCATCGGGCTGCGCCACCGCGCCGTGGACCCGGCGCTGCTGATCCTCAGCGAGCTGGTCACCAACAGCGTCCGGCACGCGGCCCAGGTCTCCCCCGAGGTCACCGTCATCTACGCGGCGGCCCACGACTGCTTCGCCTTCGCCGTGCACGACCGCCACCCCCACCGGCCGCAGCTGCGCACCGCGCTCACCGGAGCGGGCGGCCTGGCCACCGTGATGGAGCTGGTCCTCCAGCTGGGCGGCACCGCGGTGGTCCGCGCGGACGCCGACGGCGAGGGCAAGAGCATCTGGATCACCCTGCCCCTGTAGCACCGACCGAGCTACCGGCCGATCCCCTGTGCAGACGACTGCGACACCGTGAGGTGGTCAAGCGCTGAAGGTCAAGCGGGCCTGAACCGGCCCTGGGCTCCGGCATGTTGTCCGAGATCCGGACCTCCGGCAGGAACGTCGATCCGGGCGGTCCGGTGCGCGGCGCCGCGCGGCCACAGCACCTCCACGTCGACGCCGTGGCTGCGGGCGTAGGCCACCAAGTGGGCTGTGGCGTCACGGCCGTTGGAGGGTGAGCCGTCCCAGACGGCCAGCACCCGGGCGCAGGAGCGGACCAGGGCCTCGTCCGCGCCGATGCAGGAGGCGCGGTCGGCGGGGTCGTACTCCACCAGGCGCACCAGCTGGGAGAGCAGCAGCAGTTCGCCGGCCGCCGTGCGGTCCGGCTCGGGGACGCCGGCGGGCACCCCCCTGCGGGAGGGCAGCACCGTCACCATGGCCAGCCCCGCCGCGCGCGCGGCCCGTCCGAACGCCACGGGCAGGCCCTTGCCGGCCCGGACCAGTCCGGCGCGGCCGGTGCGGGCGCGGTCGGCCAGCCGCGAGCACAGCTCCTCCTCCAGGAGGGCCAGCGTCGGCACGGTGAGATCCGGATGTCCGACGACGGCGATCACTCCTGGGTTTCCCTTCCTCGCATGCGCCGATCATCGTCATGCGCGGGCGCCGGGCACAGGGGCCTGTCGGGCGGGATTTCGGGGCCGGACGGCCCATGGACGGGGCGCCCGTGCCCCTGCCGGCAGGGGCACGGCGGAGGCCCTGGGGAATCGGCCGGTTTCGTGGCCCCGGAACGATCTGTGCGGTAGTTTGAGACGCAGTGAGACGCAGGTCACACCCACCGCACAGGCACAGGCGATCCGTGGTGATCAGGGGAGGTTCTGGTTGACCCCGGCACAGCTGCGGGCGTTCTCGGCGACCGTCCGGCTCGGCTCCGTGAAGGCAGCGGCGGCGGACCTCGCGGTGACCGAGGCCGCCGTCTCGCTGCACATCGCCCATCTGCGCCGGGAGCTCGGCGACAAGCTGTTCACGCGCACGGGCAGCGGGCTGGCGTTCACCCCGGGCGGGCTGCGGCTCGCCAGCCGCGCGGCGCAGATGCTGGGCCTCCAGGACCAGACCGTGCTGGAGGTGCAGCAGGCCGGCTCGGGGCGGCGGCTGCTGCGGGTCGCCACGTCGAGCCTGTTCGCCGAGTACGCGGCGCCCGGTCTGATCGAACTCTTCGCGGGGCGGGCCGACGACCTCGACGTGGAACTGAGCGTGCACGATCCGCAGCGCTTCCCGCTGCTGCTGACGGAACGGGCGGTGGACGTGGCCATCGGGCCCCGGCCCGCCACCGTGGACGCCACGATGAGCTGTACGCATTTCCTCAACTACCAGATGATCGCGGTCGTCGGCGCCGGCCACCCGCTCGCCGCCCGCACCGGCCCGGCCGGGGTGGCGGAGCTGCGCGAGCAGACCTGGCTGCTCGGGCCCTCGGCGGTGGGGCGGGCCGGGATAGTGCCGTCCGTACTGCGGCGGCTCCAGATCCCCGAGGACCGCCAGCGGATCTTCCAGAGCCACACCGCGGCGGTGGACGAGGCGAAGCACGGCGCCGGGGTGGCGCTCGCGGTGACGTTCGCGGTCGGCAAGGACCTCGCCGACGGCGACCTGCGGCAGATCGGCGGCCCCCAACTGCCCGCGCGCGGCTCCTGGAACCTCCTCGCCCTCGGCGACCGCGAGGCCCCGCCGGCCGCCGCCGAACTCCGCCGCTTCGTCACGACTCCGCGCGCCACCCAGGCGATGCTGCGCGGCGCGGGGGTCACGGCGGGCCGGTTCCGTCCGGCGATCCATGTGACGCTGTGGAGCTGAGCCGCGGCGTCACCGCCGCGGTTCGATCAGGATCTTCCCGTCCGGGCGCCCGGCGGCGGGAGCCCTGAGATGGTCGGCGAGCGCGCCGGGTCCGACGCGGTGCGCGACGGCCGTGCGCGGCCGGCCCCGGCGCGGCTGGCCGAAGACCGGGGCGAACAGCTCGGGCAGCCGTCACCGGCCGTCCCCATGGACGGTGGCACGCAGCCGGGACAACTCCACGCGCGCTCCCCCGGCTTCGGTGAAGCGGTGCGCGGGCAGCGGCGTTCCCGAGAGCAGCCCGTAGTGGACGAACACGCCGTCGCCCGAGGTGAGCGCGCACACGTCGGCGCCCGACTCGCCGCCGACGCGGTCGTACGTCACGTCGGTCCCCCGGGGTCCGGTCAGCGCCCGCAGCCGCTCCCGCCACCCGGGCTCGTTCGTCCGGAGCACGGCCCGCCACCGGGACGGCTCGGCAACCGTCCGCCCCGGCGTTCCGCGCACCACCCCGACCGGCGCGACACCGCGCTCGGTCAGGAGTTCCGCCAGGTGGCCGCCGATGGCCGACGTCGCGGCCCTGACCACCACGGCGCGCACGCCCGGCCGGCGGAACCGGTCGACCGTCGTCACGGCGGGCACGCCCGGCCCGGCGGCCTCGATCACACCGACGCCGTCGAACCCCGGGACCGGCGGGAACGAGGTCCGGGTCCCGTAGGCGCCCGAGACGGCGACCTCGTCGGAGAGGTGGACGGTCGACGCCGGCATGCGCACCACGACCTCGCCCGCGCCGGGCGCCTCGGAGCCGTCGACCTCGCGTACGGCAAGGACGTCGGCGAGGCGGCCGGGCGAGTCGACAACGGCGGCCGGCATCGACGGCCTCCCTTTCCTGCACATGTCACATAGGTCCGGTCCAGAACGGTCCGGTCCTATGAGCGCCGAGAGCCGCCGCGTCCGCTCAGCCGGGCCACCTCCGGGGCCACCCGCAGCAGGTCGGCGAACGTGTCCGCCGGGAGGAGCAGGTCGATGTACGGGAGCGCGGCGGTCATCGTCGTCGTACGGGGGGCGTAACCGGGCGCGCCCGCGCGGGGGTTGAGCCAGACGACCGTATGGGCGCGGCGGCGCAGCCGGGCCATGGCCGCGGCGAGGCGTTCGGGCGGGTCGCCGTCCCAGCCGTCGGAGGCGATCAGGACGACCGCGCCGCGCAGCGCGCCCCCGTGGTGGGAGGCGAGCAGGGTCTCCAGGCAGTGCGCGATCCTGGTGCCGCCGAACCGGTCCGCGACCCGCTGCGACGCCTCCTCGAACGCCGTCTCGGCCGAGCGGTGCGCGAGCACCCGGGTGAGCCGGGTCAGCGAGGTGGCGAAGGCGAACACCTCGGCCCGGGTGGTCAGCGCGAGCGCCCGCATCAGATGCAGATACGCCACCGCCTGCGCCTGCATCGACCGGCTCACGTCGCACAGCACCACCACCCGCCGGGGCCGGTCCAGGGGCCCGGTGCGCACCAGGCGCACGGGTTCCCAGCCGGTGCGCCGGGAGCGGGCCACCGTCTCCCGGATCGCCACCCGGGGGCCGCCCGGACGCCGCGCGTACCGGCGGGAGCGGCGCGTCGGCCACTGCCGCAGCCCCGTCTCCAGCCACTGCCCGAGCAGCGCCGCCTCCCGCTCGCCCAGCCGCTCGAACGGCGTGTCCACGGCAGCGGCCAGCCCGGTCGGCAGCCGCTGCGGCACGGTCAGTACGTGCTCCTCGCCCGGCTCGGCCGCCCCCACCACCGGCGGCAGCGTCACCCACGGCAGCCCCGCGTCCTCCACCGGGTCGCCGGACGCGCCCGCGGGCAGCGGGGCGCGTACGTCGTCCCCGGCCGGCGGCACGGCGCCCCGGCCGGTGCGGCGGGCCTGCGGGTCCAGGGACAGCACGGCGTCCCCGAACACCGCGTCGAAGACCTCGTCGAAGGGGGCGAGGTACGGCTGGTCGCGGACCAGGGTGACCCGGGCCGTCCAGTACAGGGCGGACCGCGTCGCGGGCCATGCGGCGGCCAGCGCGCGCACGAAGTCCCGGGCCGCGGTCAGGCCCACGGGCACGCCTCGGCTCCGCAGCCGGTCGGCGAGCGCCACGGCGAACGCGGCCCGGTCGACGGCGGGCAGGAACGGCTCGGCCGGCGTCATCGCACGCGCTCCGGTGTCACCGCCCCGCCGGGCTCAGTGCACCGCCCAGTAGATCACCACACCGACGACGACCGCGCCGACGGCCACCGGCACGAGCCGCTTGTACACCGACTTCCCGGCGTACTGCATCAGGTCCAGGGGCTCGTTCTCCGCTACGGGCGGCCGCGGTCGGGTGGCCGTGCGGGGCGCGGCGGCGGACGCGGGCCGAGAGGGCGGTGAGGGCCGTACGGCGGGAGCGTCGGCGTCGGCCGGCCCGCCGGCGGTCCGCTCGGCGGCCGGACCCTCGGCAGCCGCCGGCTCGGCGTTGGTGGCGGACGAGGTCGCGGACGCGGCGGTCGGGGCCGTGGTCCCCGCAGAGCCCCCCGGTGCCTCCGGTGCCTCCGATGTCGCCGGTGTCTTCGCTGTCTCCGGTGCCCCCGCTGCCGTCGGTTCCGGCTTGTGCAGCAGTTGCTCCTCCACGTTCGCCACGAACTGCGCGAACAGCTTCTCGGAGATCTCTTTGATCATGCCGCTGCCGAACTGGGCCAGTTTCCCGCTGATGTTGAGGTCGGTGCTGACGCTCACGGCGGTGCCCGTGCCGTCGGGCCGCAGCCGGGCGTGCACGGTCGCGGAGGCGTTGCCCTGGCCCCGGGTGTCCTTGCCGGCGGCGCTGATGACCGCGCTGTGGCTCGCCTCGTCCTGTTCGGTGAAGCGGGCGGTGCCCTGGAACTGGCTGATCACCGGCCCCACTTTGACCTTCACCTTCCCACGGTAGACATCGCCGTCGACCCCGGTGAGCTGGGCGCCGGGCATGCAGGGGGCGAGGCTCTCCAGATCGGTGAGCGCCTGCCAGGCCCGCTCCAGGGGCGCGTCCACCCGGAACTCGTTGTCGATCTTCATGGCTTACGGTCTCCTCGCTTCTTCGGGGTAGCCGAGCTCGCCGAGCGCCCCGGTGATGGCGGTGCGGTCGTCGGGGCTCTTGGCGACCGCGCTGAGGGTGCTGATCACATCGCGGCGGGCCAGCCGGGACACGCGCAGCGCGGCGAGCGCGGAGACCCAGTCGATCGTCTCCGCCATGCCCGGCGCCTTGTCCAGGTCCAGTGCGCGGACCCGGCCGATGAACGCGGTGGCGGACGCGATCAGCGGTTCGTTCGCGGCGGGCACCGAGCGGCGCAGGATCTCCGCCGCGCGCTCGGGGCCGGGATAGTCGATCCAGTGGTAGAGGCAGCGGCGGCGCAGCGCGTCGTGCAGTTCGCGGCTGCGGTTGGAGGTGAGGACCACCACCGGGGGCCGGGCGGCGGCGAAGGTGCCCAGCTCCGGGATGGTGATGCTCCACTCACCCAGGAACTCGAAGAGCAGCGCCTCGAATTCGTCGTCCGCGCGGTCGATCTCGTCGATCAGGAGTACGGGCGGCAGCGGTCCCTGTTCGCGTACGGCGCGCAGCAGCGGCCGGTCCAGCAGGAACTCCTCGGTGAACAGGTCGGCGTCGGCCAGGCGCTCCCCGCGTGCCTCGGTGAGCCGTACGGCGAGCAGCTGGCGCTGGTAGTTCCACTCGTACAGCGCCTCGCCGGCCGTCAGCCCCTCGTAGCACTGGAGGCGGATCAGCGGGGTGGCGAGGGCCTCGGCGAGCGACTTGGCCGCGCTGGTCTTGCCGACGCCCGGCTCGCCCTCCAGGAGCAGCGGGCGGTCGAGGACGGTGGCGAGGTAGAGGGCGGTGGCGGTGCCCTCGTCCACGAGGTGGCCGACCTCGGCGAGGCGGCGCCGTACGTCCTCGGCGTCAGGGAAGAGTCCGCTCACGCCTCAGCTCACCAGCCCCGCCGCGTAGCGGTCCCGGCAGCCGGTGCCGCAGAACCAGAACTCCTTCTCCCCGGCGGTGAGATGCGGAGCGCCGGCGGTGACGGTGACCGTCATCCCGCACACCGGGTCGACGACC
This sequence comes from Streptomyces sp. SUK 48, assembly GCF_009650765.1. Lineage (NCBI taxonomy): Bacteria > Bacillati > Actinomycetota > Actinomycetes > Kitasatosporales > Streptomycetaceae > Streptomyces > Streptomyces sp. SUK 48. The sequence goes on from NZ_CP045740.1 coordinate 653,949, forward strand.
TGGGCCGGCTGTTCGGGCAGGGCCGTCGGCGGTGGCGCGTCGCGCGCGCGTACGGACTCCACCACCTCCGCCAGGATGGACAGCGCCACCTCGGGTGCCGTGCGGGCGCCGATGTCGAGACCGGCCGGGGTGTGCACGCGGGCCCGCTCCGCCTCACCGAGGCCGAGTTCGTCCAGCAGGGCGGCGCCCCGGCGGCGGCTGGCGACCAGCGCGATGTGCGGGACGTCCGCGTCCAGGGCGGCGCGCAGCGCCTCGGCGTCGCCCCGGCCCTGCCCGGCCACGATCACCGCTCCGGTGTACTCGGCGGGCGGCCCGTCGGGCAAAGAGCGCGCGGTGGCGTAGCCGAGGACGTCGGCGAGGGCGATGAACGCCTCCGCGATCGGGGTGGTGCCGACGACCTCGATCAGCGGCGGCGGCAGCACCGGCTCCAGGAAGATCTCCAGCGCCCCGCCGGACAGACAGGGGTTGACGACCACCTTGGCGCCCGGGGTGTCCGGGAAGGCCACCTCGCCCGCGGGCAGCACCCGCAGCAGCAGCGGTCCGCCGCCGTTGAGGGCGCCGAGCGCCGCCGTGCGCACCGAGCCCTCGGCGCACATCCCGCCGACGAATCCGTCGATCGTGCCGTCGCCGTACACGATCGCCTCGTCGCCCGGGTGCGCGGACGCGGGCGCCTGAGCGCGCACCACGCGGGCGTGCACGAACGGCACGCGCCGCTGGGCCAGTTCGAGCGCTCGCGCGCTCACCGTCTTGGGCACCCCGGTCACCTCCTCGACTCCGTCACCGTCTCCTGTGCGCGCCATCGGCTCAGATCGGCGGGAGGGGCCGGCCCCGCATCGCCTCCCAGACCCGGGAGGGGGTCAGGGGCATGTCCGCGTGCCGGATGCCGAACGGGGAGAGCGCGTCGACCACCGCGTTGACGATCGCGGGCGGCGAGCCGACGGTCGCGGACTCGCCCACGCCCTTGGCGCCGATCGGGTGGTGCGGGGAGGGGGTGACCGTGAACCCCGTCTCCCAGTCGGGCACTTCGAGGGCGGTCGGGATGAGGTAGTCCATCAGGGAGCCGCTGAGGCAGTTGCCGTCCTCGTCGAAGGCGATCATCTCCATCAGCGCCATGCCGACGCCGTCGGTGAGCCCGCCGTGCACCTGGCCCTCGATGATCATCGGGTTGATCCGGGTGCCGCAGTCGTCCACCGCCACGAACCGCCGTACCGTCACCTTCGCGGTGCCCGGGTCGATGTCGACCACGCAGATGTAGGCGCCGTGCGGATAGGTGAGGTTCTCCGGGTTGTAGCAGATCTGCGCCTCCAGGCCGCCCTCGACGCCCTCCGGCAGATCGCCCGCGCCGTGCGCCCGCATCGCGATGTCCTGGATGGTCACCGAGGCGTTCGGGTCGCCCGCCACCGTGAAGGAGCCCTTCTCCCACTCCAGGTCGGCGACCGAGACCTCCAGCATGCCGGAGGCGATCAGCCGCGCCTTGTCGCGGACCTTGCGGGCGACCAGGGCGGCGGCCGCGCCGGAGACCGGGGTGGAGCGACTGCCGTACGTGCCGAGGCCGAAGGGGGTCTGGTCGGTGTCGCCGTGCACGACCTCGATGTCCTGCGGGGGGATGCCGAGTTCCTCGGCGACGATCTGCGCGAACGTCGTCTCGTGGCCCTGCCCCTGGGTCTGCACCGACAGCCGTACGACGGCCTTTCCGGTGGGGTGCACCCGCAGTTCGCAGCCGTCGGCCATGCCGAGGCCGAGGATGTCCATGTCCTTGCGGGGTCCGGCGCCGACCGCCTCGGTGAAGAAGGACACGCCGATGCCCATGATCTCGCCGCGGGCCCGCTTCTCGGCCTGTTCGGCGCGCAACTCGTCGTATCCGGCGATTTGTTTGGCCAGTTCCATGGTCGGGGCGTAGTTCCCGGAGTCGTACACCCAGCCGGTCTTGGTGCGGTAGGGGAACTGCTCGGGGCGGATGAAGTTCCTCATCCGCAACTCGACCGGTTCCATGCGGAGTTCGGCGGCGAGGCAGTCGACGATCCGCTCGACCAGGTAGACCGCCTCGGTGATGCGGAAGGAGCAGGCGTACGCCACCCCGCCCGGCGCCTTGTTGGTGTAGACGGCCGTCATCTTGCAGTAGGCCGCCTCCAGGTCGTAGCTGCCGGTGAAGACGCCGAAGAAGCCGGCCGGGTACTTCACGGGCGCGGCGACTCCGTTGAACGCGCCGTGGTCGGCCAGCACGTTGGTGCGGACGGCGAGGATCTTTCCCTCGCGGGTGGCCGCGATCTCGCCGCGCATGATGTAGTCGCGGGCGAAGCCGGTGCTGATCAGGTTCTCCGCGCGGTCCTCCATCCACTTCACCGGCTTGCCGGTGAGCAGCGAGCCGACGATCGCGCACACGTAACCCGGGTAGATCGGCACCTTGTTGCCGAAGCCGCCGCCGATGTCCGGGGAGACCACGCGGATCTTGTGCTCGGGCAGTCCGGCGACGATCGCGTACAGGGTGCGGTGGGCGTGCGGGGCCTGGGTGGTGGACCACAGGGTCAGCTTGCCGTCGACCGCGTCGTAGTCGGCGACCGCGCCGCAGGTCTCCATGGGCGCCGGGTGCACCCTCGGGTAGACGATGTCCTGCGAGACGACGACGTCCGCGCGCCGGAACACCTCGTCGGTGGCGGCCGCGTCGCCGGTCTCCCAGTCGAAGACGTGGTTGTCGGCCTTGCCCTCCAGATCGTCGCGGATGACCGGCGCCCCGGGCGCGAGCGCGGTGCGTACGTCGATCACCGGGTCCAGCGGTTCGTACTCGACGTCGATCAGTTCGAGGGCGTCGCGGGCCGCGTACCGGTCCTCGGCGACGACGAAGGCGACCTCCTGGCCCTGGAAGCGGACCTTGTCGGTGGCGAGGACGGCCTGTACGTCGTTCGACAGGGTCGGCATCCAGGCCAGGCCCTTCTCGGCGAGCATCGCGCCGGTGACCACCAGACGGACCTTGGGGTGGGCCTCGGCGAGGGTGGTGTCGACGGAGAGGACGCGGGCGTGGGCGAACGGGGAGCGCAGGATCGCCAGGTGGAGCATGCCGGGCAGCTGGAGATCGTCCACATAGCGGCCCCGGCCCCGGACGAAGCGGGGGTCCTCCTTGCGCAGCATCCGGCCGTGGCCGTTGGGCTTTTGGTCGTTGTCGACGAAGGCGGTGCGGCGGCCGTTGGCGGCGACGGTGGTCATGAGGCGCTCCCCGAGGCCGACGCGACGGACTGCTCGACGGGCTGTCCGACGGGCTGTTCACGGGGGTCGGCCGGTACGGCGGTCCGCTCGGGCTCCTCGGCGGTGGTGCGGGTGCCGGCCTGTTCGGCGGCGGCCCAGCGGATCGAGCGGACGATGGTGGCGTAGCCGGTGCAGCGGCAGATCTGGCCGGAGATGGCCTCGCGGATCTCCTCGTCGGAGGGGTCCGGGTGCCGGTCGAGCAGGGCGCGGGCGGTCATCATCATGCCGGGCGTGCAGAAGCCGCACTGGAGCCCGTGGCATTCCATGAACCCGCGCTGGATCGGGTCGAGTTCGCCGTTCTGCTCCAGGCCCTCGACGGTGCGTACCTCGTGGCCGCCCGCCATCGCGGCCAGGACCGTACAGGACTTGACGGGTTCGTCGTCCAGCCAGACCACGCAGGTGCCGCAGTTGCTGGTGTCGCAGCCCCAGTGGGTGCCGGTCAGCTGGAGGTGGTCGCGCAGGAAGTGCACCAGCAGCAGCCGGCCCTCGATCTCCCGGGTGACCTCTTCGCCGTTGACGGTCATGGTGACCTGCACGATCACACCTCCTGTCCGTTGATCCGGGCCGCGGCCCGGCGCAGTACGCGCATCGTCAGCTCGCGGGCCAGATGCCGCTTGTACTCGGCGCCGCCGCGCCGGTCGGTGACCGGGGAGCAGGACTCGGCCGCGAGATCGCCGGCCCGCGCCCACAGCTCCTCGGCGGCCGGCCGGCCGCGCAGGGCGTCGGCGATCCCGGGGATGCCGGCGGTGTTCGGCCCGACGGCGGCGAGGCCGACCCGGGCGTCCGCGATCAGCCCGGACCCGTCCAGCCAGAGCGCCGCGCCCGCCGAGACGACCGCCCAGTCCCCGGCGCGCCGCTCGACCTTCTCGTAGGCGCTGGAGCCGCGCGGGCGGACCGGGAAGCGGACCTCGGTGAGGATCTCGGCGTCGCCGACGGCGGTCTCGTACGGGCCCTGGTGGAAGTCCTCCATGGAGACCACGCGCTCGCCGTCCATGCCGCGGATGACGCAGGACGCGTCCAGCGTGGTGCACACCGCCGACAGGTCCTCCGAGGGGTCCGCCTGGCACAGGGAGCCGCCCAGGGTGCCCCGGTTGCGCACGACCGGGTCGGCGATCACCCGTTCGGCGTCGCGGAAGATCGGGAAGGCGGCGGCGAGTTCGTCGGACTCCAGCAGTTCGCGGTGCCGGGTCATCGCGCCGATGCGGATCAGACCGGGCTCGGCGCGGATGTAGCCCAGCTCGTCGTGCAGCTCATTGATATCGATCAAATACTCGAAATTGGCCAGCCTGAGTTTCATCATCGGGATGAGGCTGTGCCCGCCGGCCACCAGCCGGGCGGTGTCGCCGAGCCGGTCCAGGAGCGTGACCGCCTCGTCCACCGTGCCCACCCGCTGGTACTCGAACGGAGCGGGAACCTGCATGCCGCACTCCCCTGTCTCGCCCGGCGGGCAGCCGGGCGCGTCGGGCGCCGTTGTCCAAAGATCATTGCGCCTCCGTCCGCGCGGGGTGTCAATCGCTGCTTAAGCCTTTGCTTAACTTGCTCGGCAGGGAGGGCGCGGTCACTTAAGCGAAGACTTAAGCTGCCGTTGACATGCGACGGACGGCCTTCGCATGATCCGGACGCCGGGCGGGTGAATCCGCTGCCGCGGGCGTTCGGCCCAGGGCCCGGACGCCGAGGCCCGGCCCGTCGTACGGCCTGCGCGGCGGCCCGGACGGGTATGCGGTGGGTGTGGCGGTGGCGGTCGCCGCCGAAGGAGGCACACGGATGCGGGACATCGCGGAGGGCCTCTCCTCCTGGAGCGCGTCGGGCAAGCGATTCGCGGTGGCGACGGTCGTACGGACCTGGAAGTCGGCGCCGCGCCAGGCGGGCTCGTCGCTGGCGGTCGCCGAGGACGGCGAGGTGATCGGGAGCGTCTCGGGCGGCTGCGTGGAGGGCGCGGTGTACGAGCTGGCGCGCGAGGTCCTGGAGAGCGGCGAGCCCGCGCTCGTGACCTACGGCGTCAGCGACGATGACGCCCTTGCGGTGGGTCTGACCTGCGGCGGGATCATCGAGATCCTGGTCCGTCCGGCGGGCGCGGGGCGCTTTCCGGGGCTGCCGGAGGTGCTGGCGGCGATGGGCGCGGGGCGGCCGGTGGCGGTGGTGTCACCGCTGCCGGACGAGGGCGGCGGCGCGGAGCCGGATCCCACGGCCGCGCCCGCCGGTCAGCTGATCGTCACGCCCTCCGGTGCGCGGGGGACGCTCGGCGACGCCCGTCTCGACGCCGCCGTGGTGGAGCGGGCGCAGGGGCTGCTGGCGCAGGGCGGTACCGGGGTGGTGCGGGTCGGGCGCGCGGGCGAGGAGCGGCGCGACGACGTCGCCGTGTTCGTGGAGTCCTTCGCGCCGCCGCCGCGGATGCTGGTGTTCGGCGCCATCGACTTCGCGTCCGCGGTGGCCCGGATCGGCAAGTTCCTCGGCTATCACGTCACCGTGTGCGACGCCCGCCCGGTGTTCGCCACCCGCCGCCGCTTCCCGGACGCGGACGAGCTGGTGGTGGACTGGCCGCACCGGTATCTGGAGTCGACCGAGGTGGACGAGAACACGGTGATCTGCGTCCTCACCCACGACCCGAAGTTCGATGTGCCGCTGCTCCAGCGGGCGCTGCGCACGCCCGCCCGCTACATCGGCGCGATGGGCAGCCGCCGTACCCACGAGGACCGGCTGCGGCGGCTGCGCGAGGAGGGCATGAGCGAGGCGGAGCTGTCCCGGCTGTCCGCACCGATCGGGCTCGACCTGGGCGCCCGTACCCCGGAGGAGACGGCGGTGGCCATCATGGCGGAGGTCATCGCCCTGCGGTGGGGCGGCACGGGACGGCGGCTGGTGGAGACGACCCCGCTTCCGATCCACCGCTGACAGCCGGCCGCGCCCGCCGGAACTCGGAGGCCGGCAACTCGACGCAGCCGGAGAAGAGCATCTCGTCACGGCCCAGGCCCGCGAAGAGGCGCGAGACGCGGCGGGCGACGTCCGCAGCCATCGGACCGACGCGGGCGAACACCCGGACACATCCGGCCCCGGCCCCATCCACCTCCATCCGCGCCCAGATCCAGCCTCACCGCGCCCCCGGCGACGGACCCACCCCGCCTCGCCCCGACCCCCCGGCGCAGCCCCTGTCCGGCGACGGCCTCCGTACCCCGCGCCCCGGGCCCGAAGGCCCGGGGGCGGGAACCTCGGGGTCAGCCCGGGAAGAGGATCTCGTCGCGGCCGAGGTTCGCGAAGACGCCCGAGACGCGGCGGGCGATGTCCGCGGCCGTCAGGCCGACGCGGGCGAGCACCCGGCCGCGTTCGGCGTGGCCGAGGAACTCGGCGGGGACGCCGAAGTCCCGTACGGGAACGTCCACTTCGGCGTCGCGCAGGGCCTGGGCTACGGCACCGCCGACGCCCCCGGCCCGCACGCCGTCCTCCACGGTGACCACGAGCCGGTGCCGGGCGGCGATGCCGGGCAGGGCCGCGTTCACCGGCTTGATCCAGCGCGGGTCGAGAACGGTTGCGCCGATGCCCTGCTCGGCGAGGCGGTCGGCGACCTCCAGGCACATCGGGGCGAGCGCGCCGACGGAGACGACCAGGACGTCGGCGCCCTGTTCGGCGGAGCCCCGGAGCACGTCCATGCCGGACACGGCGGACACGGCGGCCACCCCGGGACCGACGGTGCCCTTGGAGTAGCGCACCACCGTGGGGCCGTCCGCGACCTCGACGGCCTCGCGCAGCTGGGCGCGCAGTTGGCTCGCGTCGCGCGGCGCGGCGATGCGCAGGCCCGGGACGACCTGGAGGACGGCCATGTCCCACATGCCGTTGTGGGAGGCGCCGTCGACGCCGGTGATGCCCGCGCGGTCGAGCATGAAGGTCACCGGGCAGCGGTGCAGGGCCACGTCCATCAGGAGCTGGTCGAAGCAGCGGTTGAGGAAGGTGGCGTAGACGGCGACGACCGGGTGCAGCCCCGCCGTGGCGAGGCCCGCCGCGCAGGTGGCGGCGTGCTGCTCGGCGATGCCGACGTCGAAGAAGCGATCCGGGAAGCGCTCGGCGAAGGGCGCGAGACCGGTGGAGCTCCGCATGGCCGCGGTGATCGCCACGATGTCCTCGCGCTCGGCGCCGAGCCGGACCAGTTCCTCGCCGAAGACGCCGGTCCAGTCCTCGCCCGCGACGGCGACCGGCTTGCCGGTGTCGGGGTCGATCACCTTCACCTGGTGGAAACGCTCGTCGGACTCCTCGGCGAAGCTGTAGCCGCGGCCCTTCTCGGTGATGCAGTGCACGATGACCGGCCCGCCGAACCGCTTGGCCCGGGACAGCGCCGACTCCAGCGCCTCGGTGTCATGGCCGTCGATCGGGCCGACGTACTTCAGGCCCAGGTCCTCGAACATGCCCTGCGGGGCGATGAAGTCCTTCAAACCCTTCTTGGCGCCGTGCAGCGCGTCGTAGACCGAGCGGCCGACGATCGGGGTGCGGTCGAGGACGGCCTTGGTGCGCTCCAGGAACTGCTCGTATCCGTCCGTGGTGCGCAGGGCGGCCAGGTGGCTGGCGAGGCCGCCGATGGTGGGGTTGTACGAGTGACCGTTGTCGTTGACCACGATGACCAGGGGGAGCGTCTTGTCGGCGGCGATGTTGTTCAGCGCCTCCCAGGTCATGCCGCCGGTGAGCGCGCCGTCGCCGACCACGGCGACCACCGAGCGGTCGCGCCGGCCGGTCAGGCGGTCGGCCTTGGCGATGCCGTCGGCCCAGCTCAGGGCGGCGGAGGCGTGCTGGTTCTCCACGATGTCGTGCGGCGACTCGGCGCGGCTCGGGTAGCCCGAAAGACCGCCCTCCTGGCGGAGCCCGGCGAAGTCCTGGCGGCCGGTCAGCAGCTTGTGCACATACGTCTGGTGGCCGACGTCGAAGACGATGCGGTCCTTCGGAGACTCGAAGACCCGGTGCAGTGCGATGGTCAGTTCGACGACGCCCAGGTTCGGCCCCAGATGCCCGCCCGTGCGGGAGACGGCGTCGATGAGGAACGCGCGGATCTCCCCCGCCAGCGTGCCCAGTTCGGCGGCGTCGAGCTTCTTCAGGTCCTGCGGGCCGTGGATCGTCTCCAGAACGCCCATGCGTCATTCTCCTTCGGCACTGCGGATAGGGAATGCGGGAGGTGACAGGCTATCAATTCGCCATATTTGGGAGGTCGGTCCGGGGTCGGCCCGGGGGGTCCGGGGTCGGCCCGAGGTGGGCCCGGGACCCGGCCCGAGGTGGGTCCGACGCGGGCGCGCCCCCCGGAGACAGGTAGTGGAATATTGAACTACCTGGTGCCGTTGTGCCCGCCGGGGAGGAACCGAAGGAGGCACCCGATGGAGACAACGACGGAGACGTACTACGACCACGGCACCCCGGCCGAGCGCTGGGAGCGCGCGCAGGCGTTCTTCGCGGCCAAGGACTACGCGGGGGCGGCGCGCGTACTGGCCGCCCTCGTGGCGGAGGTGCCGGAGCAGACCGGGCCCCGGCTGCTGCTGGCCCGCGCCTACTACCACTCGGCGCAGCTGCGGCGGGCCGAGGACCAGTTGCGGGTGATCGTGGCACGCGACCCGGTGGAGCACTACGCCCGGCTGATGCTGGGCCGCACGCTCGAACGGCAGTCGCGGCACGAGGAGGCGGCGCGGCATCTGCGGATCGCCTCGGCGCTCGCGGGCGAATTCCCGCAGGGCCGGGACGGCGTGCCGCAGCACTGAGGGGGCGTGCCGCAGCGCCGGGGGCGGCTTCCCGCGGTACCGGGCGCCGAGGCGACGGCTGCCGCCTGCCCGAGCCGGGCCGCCTCGTGCCCGGGCGGGCCACCATGGCATCCTGGCGCGATGGCATCCGAAAATGATCACGCACCGCTCGCCGAACGGGTCGAGGAACTCCTCGCCGCCGGCGGCCCCTTGCCCATCGTCGCCGCAGGCCGGCCGGTGCTGCGCCGCCCCACCGAGGCGTACGACGGCCAGCTCGGCCCCGCCCTGCTGGCCCGCTTCGTCGAGGCGCTGCGCCTGACCATGCACGCCGCGCCCGGCGTGGGCCTGGCCGCGCCCCAGGTGGGCGTGGAGCTGCGGATCGCGGTCGTGGAGGACCCGGCGCCGGTGCCGGGGGAGATCGCCGAGATCCGGGGCCGGCACCCGCTGCCCTTCCGGGTGCTGGTCAACCCGGCGTACGAGCCCGTCGGCACGGCACGCGTGGCGTTCTTCGAGGGCTGCCTCAGCGTGCCCGGCTGGCAGGCGGTGGTGGCCCGGCACACCGAGGTGCGGCTGCGCGCCGAGGACGAGCAGGGGCGCCCGGTGGACGAGGTGTTCACCGGGTGGCCCGCCCGCATCGTGCAGCACGAGACGGACCACCTCGACGGCATGCTCTACCTCGACCGCGCCGAGCTGCGCTCGCTGTCCACCAACGAGGCGGTAGCCGCCCTGTGGTCCCAGCCGACCCCGGCCACGGCGGCGGCCACCCTCGGCTTCGAACTGCCGTAAGAAGCCCCTCAGTTGTCCCGGTACGCCTCCAGCAGCCGCAGCCAGACCTCGCTGAGGGTCGGGTACGAGGGGACCACGTGCCACAGGCGGCTGATCGGGACGTGGGCCGCGACGGCGAGCGTGGCCGAGTGGATGAGTTCGCCGACACCGGGGCCGACGAAGGTGACGCCCCGCAGGATCTCGTCCTCGAGGTCCACGACCATGCGGGCGCGGCCCTTGTAGCCGTCGCCGTACAGGGCCGCCCCGGCGACGGAGGAGAACTCCACGTCGACCGCGCGGACCCGGTGGCCGGCCTCCTCCGCCTCGGCGAGGGAGAGCCCGACCGCGGCGGCCTCGGGGTCGGTGAACACGACCTGCGGTACGGCCTCGTGGTCGGCGGTGGCCGCGTGCGGACCCCAAGGGCCGTCCAGCAGCGGGGTGCCGGCCGCGCGGGCGCCGATGGCGGCGCCCGCGATACGGGCCTGGTACTTGCCCTGGTGGGTGAGGAGCGCGCGGTGGTTGACGTCACCGGCGGCGTACAGCCAGTCGGTCCCGGTGACCCGCAGGGTGTCGTCGGTCTCCAGCCAGGAACCGGGCTCCAGGCCGACGCTGCCGAGGCCGATGTCGTCGGTCTGCGGGACGCGGCCGGTGGCGAAGAGGATCTCGTCGGCCTCGAACCTCTCACCCGTGCGGGTGAGGGCCACCACGGTGCCGTTCTCCCGCGTGACGGACGTGACGGAGGCGCCCGTACGCACGTCCACCCCGGCCTCGATGAGCGCCTCGGCGATCAGTTCCCCGGCGAACGGCTCCATGCGGCCGAGCAGGCCCTTGCCGCGCACCAGCAGGGTCACCCGGGAGCCGAGCGCCGCCCAGGCGGTGGCCATCTCGGTGGCGACGACACCGCCGCCGACGACGAGCAGCCGGCCCGGGGCCGTGTCCGCGCTGGTGGCCTCCCGGCTGGTCCACGGCCGCACCTCGGCGAGTCCGGGCAGGTCGGGCAGCTGGGCGCGGGTGCCGGTGCAGACCACGACGGCGTGCCGGGCGGTGAGCGTGGTGACACTGCCGTCGGACACGGTGACGCCGACCGTGCGCGGCCCGGTGAGGCGGCCGTGGCCCCGGTAGAGGTCGGCGCCGATGCCCTCCACCCAGTCGACCTGCCCGTCGTCCTGCCAGTGGGAGGTGAAGTTGTCGCGGCGCTCCAGCACGGCCGGGGTGTCGAGGGGGCCCTGGACCGCTCCGGCGAGGCCGGGCAGCCGGCGGGCGTCGGCCTGGGCGATGACCGGCCTGAGCAGCGCCTTGCTGGGCATGCACGCCCAGTAGGAGCACTCGCCGCCGACCAGTTCGCTCTCCACGATCGCGGTGGTGAGGCCGGCCGCGCGGGTGCGGTCGGCGACGTTCTCCCCCACGGGCCCGGCCCCGAGCACCACGACGTCGTACGCGATGGTTTCCGATTCCGTCGTTTCCGTCATGGGGTCAGTCTGGTGGGTGGTGTGCGCTGCGGCCACATGGGTACGAGCGCGCACACGGGCGCCCGGTGCGCGAGAGGCATCCGGGTGCGCCTCAGCAGTGCCCGCCACAGCGCGGGCTCGGCCCGGAATAGGCGGCCCAGCAGCCGTGTTTCCGCCGTCGGCACACCCCCGGACCAGGAAGTGGGAACCAGGCCATGAGCAGCACCGTGGAACTGACCAAGGACAACTTCGACCAGACGGTCACGGACAACGATTTCGTGCTCATCGATTTCTGGGCGTCCTGGTGCGGTCCGTGCCGGCAGTTCGCGCCGGTGTACGAGAAGGCCGCCGAGGAGAATCCGGACCTGGTGTTCGGCAAGGTGGACACCGAGGCGCAGCCGGAGCTGGCGCAGGCGTTCGGCATCCAGTCGATCCCGACGCTGATGATCGTGCGGGACCGGGTGGCGGTGTTCGCCCAGCCGGGCGCGCTGCCCGAGGCGGCCCTCACGGACGTCATCGGCCAGGCCCGCAAGCTGGACATGGACGAGGTCCGCAAGAGCATCGCCGCCCAGGAGGGCCAGGCGCAGTAGCCGCCTCGGGGGCGGCCCGGGTTCACTCGGGGGCGGCCCGCGTTCAGGTGGACTCGCGCCGTACGACCGAGGAGCCGAGGACCCGGTGCACCTCGGGTTCGCCGGCCGGGTCGCGCACCGCGCGGTCGACCAGGGCGGCGAGGTCGCGGCCCGAGGGCAGTTCGATGCGGACGGTGGTCAGCCGGGGCCGCAGCAGCCGGCCGAGCATCAGATCGTCGGCGCCGATCACGGCCACGTCCTCGGGGATGCGCCGGCCCGCGTCCTGGAGGGCCCGCATCAACAGCATGGCGTACTCGTCGTTGTAGGCGAACACCGCGTCCAGATCGGGCCACGCCGCCGCGAGTTCGGCGGCGGCCTGCTCGGTGTAGGTGAGCGGCACGCCGAGGACGCTCGCCCCGGTGCCGCGCAGCGCCTGCCGGGCGCCGGCGAGCCGGGGTCTGGAATAGACCTCCAGTCCGGGCGCCTCGGGTACGACGACCCCGATCCGGCGCCTGCCGCGTTCGTACAGGTGGGCGGCCGCGCACCGGCCCACGGCGTCATGGTCCATCAGCAGGGCGTGGGCGCCCTCGACGCGTTCGGGGCCGAGGGTGACGACCGCCCGGGCGCCGGAGCGTTTGAGGATGGCGACGCCGCGCGGGCCGATCCCGGTGCCGGGCACCAGGACGGCCACGGGGCGTAACTCGGCCCAGGCGCGGGCGGCTTCGTCGCCCTGGAGGCCGAAGGAGCCGTACTGGACGACGGTGTAGTCGAGCCGGCCCAGGGCGCTCTGGACCTCGTTGAGGAACGCGCTGTAGAGGGGTCCGAAGGGGATCGCCGGGGCCGGCATGAGGACGGTACGGCTGTGTCCCGCGCGCAGGCTGCGGGCGGCCGCGTGGGGGACATAGCCCAGTTCTCGCGCCGCCTCGTGGACGCGCCGCCGGGTGGGTTCGCTGATCCGCACGGTGTCGGTGTTGTTGAGCACGTAGGACACGGTCGCGCGCGAGACGCCGGCCAGGCGGGCCACATCGGCACTCGTGGGAGTGTTCGGTATCTGCACCATGACAGCCGCATCTTGGCAGAGCCGTCCGCGCGGGTGGCGGGCGGGGGAATGTGATTCGCTTTTGGACCAACTCCCGTGCACGCACAGGCTGTTCGACCCCTTGTCAGGCGGGCGGCCGCGTGCACGTCACCCGTGCGACGAGGTCCACCCAGGCCGTCTCCAGGCGGGCCATGGGCATCTGGCGCTGCCGCGTCAGATGGTGGATGAGCGCCGGGTCCAGGGAGGCCAGCAGGGTCTGGGACAGCAGTTCGCAGTCCGCGTCCGGCACGATCTGGCGCAGCAGCATGGTGACGTGGGTGCGCAGCGCCTGCGTCGCGGGGTGGGAGAAGCGGCGGCACGCCTCGGGCTGGGCGGCGAGTTGCAGTTCCAGCTGCTCGGCCGAGCGGTAGAGCACCGCGATGCCGAACGCCCGCAGCCGCTCCAGGGGCGGCGCGCCGGGGCCGAGCGGCGGGGGTCCGCCGAGGAAGTCGGCCTGGAGTCGCCGGCCCGAGTGGTCGAGCAGGGCCGTCAGCAGCCCGGTGCGGTCGCCGAAGCGCCGGAACACCGTGCCCTTGCCGACCTTGGCCGCGGCGGCGACGGCCTCCATGGTGACGCCGGCCACGCCGTGCTCCGCGATCAGGCGGGCGGCCGCCTCCAGCAGCCGGGCCCGGTTGCGGGCCGCGTCGGCGCGCAGGCAGGGCTCCTCGGGAGCCGTGCCGAGCTCCAGCAGGGGTGGCGCGTCGGAGGGCTCCTGCGGCGTCGGGAAGGGCTGCGGCGCGCTGGACATGAAGACAGGGTAAAGCACCGGGAACAGAACTGGACCCCGGTCCGTTTAGGGTGGTAGAAATTTAAACGGACCTTGGTCCGGATCGTAACGGCGATGTTTCAGCCCCTGGAGATTTCCCATGTCTGTTCGTATCCTCGCGCTCGTCGGCAGCCTGCGTGCCGGTTCGCACAACCGTCAGCTGGCCGAGGCGGCCGCCAAGCTCGCCCCCGAGGGCGCCGAGGTCGTGCTCTTCGAGGGCCTGGGCGAGGTGCCCTTCTACAACGAGGACGTCGACGTCGAGGGCGCCGTCCCGGCCGCCGCCGCGGCCCTGCGTGCGGCCGCCCAGGGCGCCGACGCCTTCCTGCTGTTCTCGCCCGAGTACAACGGCACCATGCCGGCCGTCCTGAAGAACGCCATCGACTGGCTGTCCCGCCCGTACGGCGCCGGCGCCTTCGGCGGCAAGCCCGTCGCCGTGATCGGCACCGCCTTCGGCCAGTACGGCGGCGTCTGGGCGCAGGACGACACCCGCAAGGCGGTCGGCATCGCCGGCGGCAGGGTGATCGAGGAGATCAAGCTCTCGATCCCCGGCTCCATGACCCGCTTCGCCGAGATCCACCCGGCCGACGACACCGAGGTCGCCGCCCAGCTGACCGAGGTCGTGGCGCGCCTGCACGGCACCGCGGCGGAGGTGACGGCCGCCTGAGCCCCACCCGAACCGCCCGTAGGGGCCGGAGCCGAGCGGCCTCCGGCCCCTACGGGTTTCGCCTCGGGGCCGCTCGGCCTCGCGGCCCCCGCGGTTCCCTTGGGGCAGCCGGGGGAACGACTCCGCGTCGCGCTCGACTTCCGGGGCCGGTCAGGGGTATGCGGACGATGGCCGTACGGCCGTGATCGCGTCAGCCGCCCGAGGAGGAAGCCGTGCCCCTGGTCCCGCCCCCGTTCGACCCGGAACTGGCCGCGTGCCTGGAGTCGCTCGGGGACGCCGCCGCGCCCGGCTTCCGGCTGGAGGACCTCGACGCCGCCCGGCGCGGCACCTCCCTGGCCGCACCGGACCTCACCCTGGGCGGCGCCTTCGAGGTGAGCGAGCACGCGGTACCGGGACCGCCGGGCGCCCCCGGGGTCCCGCTGCTGGTCTGCCGCCCGGCCGATACGACGGCCCCGCTGCCGGTGCTCTACCACGTGCACGGCGGCGGCATGATGGCCGGCACCGACCGGGCCGGGGTGGAGGTCCCGCTGGACTGGGCGCGCGAACTGGGCGCGGTGGTGGTGTCGGTCGACTACCGGCTCGCCCCCGAACACCCGCACCCGGCGCCGGTCGAGGACGTGTACGCGGGCCTCGTCTGGACCGCCGCCCACGCGGCGGAGATCGGCGGCGCCGCGCGGCGGATCGTCGTCGCGGGGGCCAGCGCGGGCGGCGGACTCGCGGCGGCCGCCGCGCTGCTCGCCCGGGACCGGCAAGGCCCCTTCCTGCTCGGCCAGTTGCTGATGAGCCCGATGCTGGACGACCGCAACGACACCGTCTCCGGCCGGCAGATGACCGGCCGCGGACTCTGGGACCGCACCGCCAACGAGACCGCCTGGACGGCCCTGCTGGGCACGCGCAGGGGCGGCCCGGACGTCTCCCCGTACGCGGCCCCGGCCCGCGCCGCCGACCTGTCCGGGCTGCCGCCCGCCTATCTCGACGTCGGCTCGGCGGAGACCTTCCGGGACGAGACGGTCGCCCACGCGTCCCGCCTCTGGGCGGCCGGCGGCCGGGCCGAACTCCACGTCTGGCCGGGCGCGTTCCACGGCTTCGACACCCTCGCCCCGAAGGCGGCCCTGTCCCGCGCGGCGCGCACCGCCCGGCTCGACTGGCTGCGGCGGCTCTGGGCGCGGTGAGACCGGGGCCCGGCAGGGTTCCCCTCTCCCCAGCCCCCGCTTGTTGACGTTACCGTTCGGTAGACCCCGTGTCCGGAGCCTCCCGGAGGTACTCGCCCATGACGCCCGACCGCTCCCCCGGTCTCGCCGAGTCCGCCCGCGCGCTCGCCGCCGGGGAGGTGACCTCCCGGACGCTGGTGGAGCGGACCCTGGCCCGGATCGAGGCGGGCCGGGGTCCGCTCCTGAACGCCTTCCGGGTCGTGCGCGCCGAGGCCGCGCTCGCCGAAGCGGACGCCGCCGACCGGGAGTTGGCGGCGGGCGGACGCCGGCCGCTGCTCGGGGTGCCGGTCGCCGTGAAGGACGACACGGACGTGACGGGCGAGCCGACGGCGTTCGGCTGCGCGGGCGACTTCCCGCCGGCGGCCGAGGACGGGGAGGCGGTACGGCGGCTGCGCGCGGCCGGTGCGGTGATCGTCGGCAAGACGAACACCTGCGAGCTGGGGCAGTGGCCGTTCACGGAGGGGCGGGCCTTCGGCGACACCCGCAACCCCTGGCATCCCGGGCACACCCCCGGCGGCTCCTCGGGCGGATCGGCGGCAGCGGTGGCGGCGGGTCTGGTCCCGGCCGCGCTCGGCTCCGACGGCGCGGGTTCGGTGCGCATACCGGCCGCCTGGACCCGGCTGATCGGCATCAAACCGCAGCGCGGCCGCATCTCCACCTGGCCGCGCCCCGACCCCTTCCAGGGGATCACGGTCAACGGCACGCTGGCCCGTACGGTCGCCGACGCGGCCCTGCTGCTCGACGCGGCGAGCGGCAGCCATGCCCGGGACGTGCACCGGCCGCCCGCGCTGACGGTGGCGGACGCGGTCGGCCGCGATCCCGGCCGGCTGCGCGTCGCGCTGTCCCTGAAGCCGCCGTTCACCGCCGTACCGGCCCGGCTGCATCCGCAGATCCGCGCCCGGGTCACCGAACTCGCCGGGCAACTGGCCGCGTTGGGACACGAGGTGGCGGAGGACGACCCGCCCTATGGGCAGATCGGGCTGGCCTTCGTGCCCCGCGCCACCGCCGGGATCGCCGAACTGGTCGCCGAGGCCCCCGACCCCGCGCTGCTCGACGCCCGCACGCGGGGCGCGGCCCGGCTCGGCCGGCTGCTCGGCGGGGCCCCGCTGCGGGCGGCCCGGCGCGCGGAGGCGGGGCTGCGACGGCGGATCGGCGGCTTCTTCCGGTCGTACGACGTGATCCTCACCCCGACCACGGCGGCTCCCCCGCCGCGGATCGGCGCGCTGGACGGGCTCGGCGGGGCGGCCACGGACCGGGCGATCATCGGCGCGTGCCCCTACGCGTGGCCGTGGAACGTGCTGGGCTGGCCGGGGGTCAATGTGCCCGCCGGGTTCACCGGGGACGGGCTGCCGGTGGGCGCGCAACTGCTCGGGCCCGCGGGGAGCGAGCCGCTGCTGGTGTCGCTCGCGGCCCAGCTGGAGGCGGAGTTGCGCTGGTACGAGCGCTGGCCACCGGAACCGGCCGGGTGAGGGCCGGAGCGTGAGCAGGGCGGCCCCGGGGCGCGCGGGGACGGGGGCTCGGGGCTGCGGCTGGATGTGCTGCCGCCGGTCGTCGCCGGGGACGGGGGTGCTCGGCACGGGCCTCCCGGACGCGCCCCGGCCCGCCGACCGTCCCGGCCCATATCCGGACCGATCCGGACAGGGCTCAACCGGGGCACGACGGGCGCCCGTTGCCCCTGCGGGACGGGCCATTAGGGTGCCCCCGTGAGCACGTTTACCGACACCGATGAGAACGTCCCCGGCCGCCGCGGCCCGCACGCCACCACGGAGGCCGACCCGCGCGAGGTCGGCCGGGTGCGCACCGAGTACTCTCCGGCCCCCGACGGCGACCCGGACCCCGGGGAGATCGTATGGACCTGGGTGCCGTTCGAGGAGAACGACGGCCGGGGCAAGGACCGCCCCGTACTGGTCGTCGCCCGCGAGGCGGCGGGCACCTTCCTGGCCGTGCAGCTCTCCAGCAAGAAGCACGACGGCGACCGGGAGTGGGTGGCCATCGGCAGCGGCCCCTGGGACCGCTCGGGCCGTGACTCCTGGATCGACGTGGACCGGGTGCTGCGCCTCTACGAGGACGGCATGCGCCGCGAGGCATGCGCCCTGGACCGGATGCGGTTCAACCTGGTCCGGCAGCGGCTGCACGAGCGGTACGGCTGGACCTGACGCCCGCGGGCCGGGTGGCGGGCGCCGGCCGGGTGGCGGGCGTCAGGTCGCGGACGGGCGCCCACCGGCCCCGTCCCCGGAACGCCCCCTGCCTCACACCGCGGCCGAAGCGAACACCCGCTCGAACGCCGCCCGCACCGTCGCCCGGGGCGTCCGGTCCAGTACTCCGAACACCACTCGCTCGAACGTCCGCTCGAATCGACCTCCGGCGCCGAGCAGCTCCCGGAACGCGCCCGCGACCTGCGCCGGGTCGTTCTGGAAGACGCCGCAGCCCCAGGCGCCCAGCACCAGCCGCCGGTACCCGTGGGCCGCGGCGGTCTCCAGGACCCGCTCGGCGCGGGTCGCGAGGGCGGCCGGGATCTCGGCGGCCCGCTCGGGTGCCGTACGCCGCAGGACGCCCGCGTTCGGCGCGGCGGCGGTCAGGAAGCCCACGTGGTAGGGCTCGGCGAGGAGCCGGCCGTGATCGTCGCGGAAGACGGGGACGCCGGGGGTGTGGATCACCCGGTCGGAGTAGAGCGGGTCCCGGTCGGCACGGTGATGGTCGTAGAACTCCCGGACCCCCAGCAGGCAGGTGTACAGCGCGGAGGCGCGGCACAGCGCCTCTTCCTGGGCCTGGGCGCCGTTCAGATAGCCGCCGCCGGGATTCCTCGCCGAGGCGAAGTTCAGGACGGCGACCGGGGCGTCGGCCAGCCGCCGGGCCGCCTCCATGCTGCTCTCGCCGGTCACCTCGACGACCGTGTCCGGGCCCGGCGCCGCGTCCGGGCCCGGCGCCGACGGCAGCGGGACGGGCCCGGGACCGTACATCCGGGTGCCGGTCCGCGCGGCCGCTATGGCGTCCGCGAGGGACACCTCCCGGCCGCCCGGGACCCGGTAGCGGCCCGCGGCCACGATCTGTTCGGTCTCCGCGGCGATACCGCGCAGGCGCGCGCTCATGGCGCCACCCCCGTGGACGCCATGACCGCGGCCCGCGCGGTCTCCCCCGTTGTGCTCATGCGCTCATCCTGGGTGATGCTGGTGGGGCGGTGCAACGGAGTTTCCCGGCCCCGGAGTCCGCCGCGGACGCGCACGGTCACGAGGACGACCGGTCCGGCCGCCCCGAGGGGCGCTCTTGTGCGATCCGGCCCGAGGGTCTTGGCTGGGACGAGTGCCGGTCCGGCCGACGGAACGCCGGACCGCAGACATGGTGGAATCTCAGGAGGATCCCGACATGTCCGATGCGAAGGACGAGGGTGGCGACTGTACGGAGCACCGTACGGCCGTCACCGAGGCCGAGGTGGACGCCCTGGTCCAGGGCATCTGCTTCAAGACCGGGCCGCCCCGCACCCTCGGGTGGAGCTGGAGTGGCTCATCCATGAGCGGGACCTGCCACAGCGTCCCGTGACACCCGAACGGCTGCGCGCGGCCTACGCCGCCGTGCGTGCCGTACCCCTCGGTTCGGCGCTCACCGTCGAACCCGGCGGCCAGCTGGAACTGAGCTCGCCGCCCGCCGCCTCCCTGATGGAGTGCGTCGGCACCGTCTCCGCCGACCTCGCGGCCGTCCGCGCCGTACTCGACGAGCAGGGCCTCGCCCTCGTCGGTCTCGGCCATGATCCCTTCCGCGTCCCGGACCGGTTCCTGCGCGAGCCGCGCTACGACGCGATGGAGACCTGCCTGGACCGCACCGGACCGGCCGGGCGGCACATGATGCGCGCCTCCGCCTCCGTGCAGGTCTGCGTGGACGCGGGCCACGAGGAGCCGGGCCCGCTCGGGCACGGGCGGCGCTGGTGGCTCGCGCACCAGCTGGGCGCGGTCCTGGTGGCCGCGTTCGCCAACTCCCCGCTGACCGACGGGCTGCCGACCGGCTGGCTGTCCACCCGGCAGCTGATGTGGGCGCGGATCGGCGCGGACCGGGCGGGCGCGCCCCCGCTGGGCGAGGAGCCGCGGTCCGCGTGGGCCCGGCATGTGCTGGACACCCCGGTGATGTGCGTACGCCGGGACGGCGGGCCCTGGGAGGTGCCCGAGGGGCTGACCTTCCGGGAGTGGACGCGCGGGCAGGGGACCCGGCCGCCCACCCGGGCGGACCTCGACTACCACCTGACGACCTTGTTCCCGCCGGTCAGACCGCGTGGTCATCTGGAGCTGCGGATGATCGACGCGCAGCCGGGCGAGGACGGCTGGATCGTGCCGCTCGCGGTGACGGCGGCGCTCTTCGACGATCCGCAGGCCGCCGAGACCGCCTACCGGTGTGTGAAGCCCCTGGCCGAGCGGGCCCTGAACCTGCCGGCCCCGCACAATCCGCTGTGGAGCGACGCGGCCCGGCTCGGGCTCGCCGATCCGGAGTTGCGGGAGGCGGCCGCCGCCTGTTTCGCGGCGGCGCTCGACGCGCTGCCCCGGCTCGGGGCCGGCGCCGAGGTGACGAACGCCGTGGCGGGGTACCTGGAGCGCTATGTCGCCCGGGGCCGCTGCCCGGCCGATGATCTGCTGGACGCGCTGCCCGGCACCCGCGGCGCCCCGGCCGGGAGCGGCCCCGCCGCCCAGGGCAGGAAGGACATCCCCTCATGACCGCCCCCAAGGCCGAGGCCACGACCGCGGAGCCGGACACCGAGGCGCTGCGCGAGCGCGCGCTGGCCTCGCTCACCACCGCCCGGGACCGCACCACCTTGCTGACCACGTGCGTGGACGAACCCGATCTCACCGCGCAGCACTCGCCGTTGATGTCCCCGCTGGTGTGGGATCTCGCGCACATCGGCAACCAGGAGGAGCTGTGGCTGCTGCGGACGGTCGGCGGCCGGGAGGCGATGCGCCCCGAGATCGACGGCCTGTACGACGCCTTCGAGCATCCGCGCGCGGAGCGGCCCTCGCTGCCGCTGCTGCCGCCCGCGGAGGCCCGGCACTACGCGGCGGAGGTGCGCGGGCGGGTCATGGACGTGCTGGAGTCCGCCCAGCTGCGGGGCACCCGGCTGACCGAGGCCGGGTTCGCCTTCGGGATGATCGCGCAGCACGAACAGCAGCACGACGAGACGATGCTGATCACCCATCAGCTGCGCACGGGCCCGGCGGTGCTGACCGCGCCGGCCCCGGAGCCGGGTCCGCCGTTCGCGGGTCCGGCCGAAGTCCTCGTCCCCGGAGGCCCGTTCACCATGGGCACCTCCGCCGAGCCGTGGGCGCTGGACAACGAACGCCCGGCGCATCCGCGGGAGGTGGCGCCGTTCTGGATCGACACCACCCCGGTGACGAACGCGGCGTACCAGGCGTTCATCGAGGACGGCGGCTACGGCACCGAGCGCTGGTGGACGCCGGAGGGCTGGGCGCACATCCGGGGGCACGGCATCGACGCGCCGCTGTTCTGGCGCCGGGAGGGCGAGGGCTGGCTGCGCCGCCGCTTCGGCACCACCGAGGTGGTGCCGCCCGACGAGCCGGTGCTGCACGTGTGCTGGTACGAGGCCGACGCGTACGCCCGCTGGGCCGGGCGCCGGCTGCCCACCGAGGCGGAGTGGGAGAAGGCCGCCCGGCACGACCCGGCCACCGGCCGCTCCCGGCGCTACCCCTGGGGCGACGCCGACCCGGGGCCGGAGCACGCCAACCTCGGCCAGCGGCACCTGGGCCCCGCCCCGGCCGGCAGCTATCCGGCCGGGCAATCGCCGCTCGGAGTGCGGCAGTTGATCGGCGACGTGTGGGAGTGGACGGCGAGCGACTTCCTGCCGTACCCGGGGTTCCAGGCGTTCCCGTACAAGGAGTACTCGGAGGTGTTCTTCGGCTCCGCGCACAAGGTGCTGCGCGGCGGTTCGTTCGCCGTGGACCCGGTGGCCTGCCGGGGCACCTTCCGCAACTGGGACTACCCGATCCGGCGGCAGATCTTCTCCGGCTTCCGCACCGCCCGTTCGGAGAGCGCCTGATGTGCCGTCACCTCGCTTACGTGGGGCCCGAGTCGTCGCTGGGGCGGCTGCTGACGGAGCCCCCGTACAGCCTGTTCCGGCAGTCGTGGGCGCCCAGGCGGCAGCGGTACGGGACGGTCAACGCCGACGGGTTCGGCGTGGGCTGGTACGCGTCCGGCGACCCCGAGCCCGCCCGCTACCGGCGGGCCGGGCCGATCTGGGCGGACCTGTCCTTCACCGACCTGGCCCGGGTGGTGCGCTCCGGCGCGGTGCTCGCCGCCGTACGGGACGCGACCCTCGCGGGCGCGGACGCGGAGGCCGCGGCGGCGCCGTTCGCCGCGGGGCGCTGGCTGTTCAGCCACAACGGGGCGGTCCCGGGCTGGCCGGACGCGGCGGCGCCGCTGGTGGCCACGCTGCCCCCGGTCGACCTGCTGTCGCTGCCCGCGCGCACCGACTCGGCGTTCGTCTGGGCCCTGGTGCTGCACCGGCTGCGCACCGGGGCCGCCCCGGAGCGGGCACTGGCGGAGACGGTGCGCGAGGTCGCGGAGGCCGCCCCCGCTTCCCGGCTGAACCTGCTGCTGACGGACGGCACCACCATCGCCGCCACCGCCTGGGGCGACAGCCTCTGGTACCGCACGGAGCCCGGCCACGGCACGGTCGTCGCCTCCGAGCCCTACGACGACGACCCGCTGTGGCGGGAGGTCCCGGACCGCACCGTGCTCACCGCGGACAGCACCGGTGTGCTGCTCGCCCCGGCGGCGCGACCGGCCGCCGCACCATCTAAGGAGACCTGCACGTGAGCCCTCTGCACGTCACCCGCACCCTCCCCGAGGACGCGACGGAGGCCGCGCTGCGCGCCGATGTCGAGCACGGCCTGACCGACGACCCCAAGTGGCTGGCGCCGAAATGGTTCTACGACGCCCGGGGCAGTGAACTCTTCGACCGCATCACCGAGTTGCCCGAGTACTACCCCACCCGCGCCGAGCGGGAGATCCTGGCCGCCCGGTCCGGTGAGATCGCCGCCGCGAGCGGGGCCCGGACGCTGATCGAGCTGGGCTCGGGCTCCTCGGAGAAGACCCGCTATCTGCTCGACGCCCTCACCTCGCTCGCCGCGTACGTGCCGGTGGACGTCAGCGAGAGCGCCCTCACCCAGGCCGGGCGGGCGCTCATCACGGAACGCCCGGACCTCGAAGTCCACGCGCTGATCGCCGACTTCACCGCGCCGCTCGACCTGCCCGCTACGCCGGGCCCCCGGCTGGTGGCGTTCCTCGGCGGCACCATCGGCAATCTGCTGCCCGCCGAACGCGCCGCCTTCCTCGCCTCGGTGCGCGCCCTGCTCGAACCCGGCGACGGCCTGCTGCTCGGCACCGACCTGGTCAAGGACGAGCAGGTGCTGGTGCGGGCGTACGACGACGCGTCCGGGGTGACGGCCGCGTTCGACAAGAACGTGCTGAACGTCGTCAACCGCGAACTGGGCGCCGACTTCGACCCGGACGCCTTCGAGCATGTGGCGCTGTGGGACGCCCGGCGCGAGTGGATCGAGATGCGTCTGCGCTCGCGCACCGCCCAGACCGTGAAGGTGCCCGCGCTGGGCCTCGCGGTCGAGTTCGCGCCGGGCGAGGACCTGCGCACCGAGGTGTCGGCGAAGTTCCGCAAGGAAGGGGTGAGCCGGGAACTGGCCGCCGCCGGGCTCGACCTGACCCATTGGTGGACCGACGCGCGGGAGCGGTTCGCGCTGTCGCTGAGCGTGGCGCGGTGAGGCGACGGCGCGGCGCGCGAGCAGGCGGCACGGTGAACGGTTCAGAGGTTCGGGGTGAGTTTCCCGGTGAGCTGCTTTGACGCCCGGCGGGCCTCCGTCGCCGGGTCGGCCCCGTTGAGCACCCTGGTCATGTACTGCTTGATCGGGTTGTCGGCCTCGACGTCGGCCCACTGAGGGGTGTTGGGGGTCGCCCTGCCGTGTGCCGCGCCCGCGGCCATGGCGGCGACCCCCTCCTCACCGGAGACGGCGGCGGCCAGCGTGGTCTTGTTGGGCACGTAGTTCATGGTGCGGGCGAGTTCGGTGTCCCACTTGGCGCCGGTGAGCGCCCCGATGACGGCGGTCGCCGCGAACTGGTCCTTGGTGTTCTGCGGGACGACGAGGTCGGAGCCGCCGGTGAACACGGCGCCGGGCCGGGAGGCGTTCGGGCCGGGCACCGGGAAGTAGCCCAGTTTTCCCTTGAGTTCCGGGTTCTGCCGCACGATCGACTGAGCGAGTCCCGGTACGGCGACGATCTGCGCCACCTTGCCGCCGGCGAACACCCCGGCCTGGGGCGGGTGTTCCTCGTCGGCGCCCTTGGGCCCGTCGCCCAGCGCCTGGAGCCGCCGGTAGAAGTCCATGCCGCGCAGCGCGGCGGGGGTGTCCAGGGTGCCCTTCCACTGGTAGTCGCCGACCTTGCGGGCCAGGTCTCCGCCCTCGTCCCAGATGAAGCCGGAGAGCGTGTACCAGTCCTGTCCGGCGAGGTAGATTCCCTGGTCCGGGCCCGAGTCGAGCTTCTCGGTGTCGGCGAGCCACTGCGCGCGGGTGCGTGGCGGACGGGTGATACCGGCCTGGGCGAACAGGTCCTTGCGGTAGATGACGACGCGGTTGGCGGCGTACCAGGGGATGCCGTACTGCGAGCTGCCGTCCTTGCCGGGGTCGGCGAGTCCGGGCAGCCACTTGTCCTTGCCCCAGTCGCGCATCGACTCCAGGGTCAGATCGGCGAGCCGGCCGCCGTCGGCGTACAGCGGCACCTGGGTGTTGCCGACCTCGATCACGTCGGGCGCGTCCGCGGAGGTCTCGGCGAGCGCCTTGCGGACCTTCGCCACGATGCCGGTCCAGTCCTGGATCCGGATGTCCAGGCGCAGGTCCGGGTGGGTGTGTTCAAAGTCCTTGGTGAAGCGGTCGAGGAAGTCCGCCGAGGCGCTGTCCTTCATCAGCCACACGGTGACGGTCTCGCGCTGATGGGTGCCGGGGAGCATCCCGCAGCCGCTGACGAGGCAGCCGGTGACACAGCCGAGGGCGAGCAGACGACATCTCACGAGGGGTCCTGTTCTGTCTGGCGTGGCGCATGCGCACAGGGGTGACGGCCCGACGTGGGGGGACGAGCGCACAGGCTCGTACGGGTGTGGCTGGATTTTGGTATGGACCAATGCCGAGGTCAAGGGCTACCGGCGATCACGCGAGGTGACGCCCGCTACGCCGCGCGGAGCGGGCCGGGATACGGCACCGTGGAGTACGGCGTGTCCCCCGGCCCAAGGAGCCCCCCGATGACGAACCACACCTACCGGGTCACCGAGATCGTCGGCACCTCGCACGAGGGCCTCGACCAGGCCATCCGCAACGCCATCACCCGCGCCGGCCAGACGCTGCGCAACCTGGACTGGTTCGAGGTGACGCAGGTCCGCGGCCAGATCGAGGACGGGCGGATCGAGCACTACCAGGTGGGCCTGAAGGTGGGCTTCCGCATCGAGGACGGCGACTGACCGGTCCGTCTCAGGTACGGCCCTCCTTCTCCTGCGCCTCGCGCAGCGCGGCGGATTCCTCGGCCCAGCGGGCCCGCACCACGGTGAATCCGGCGCGCTCCGCGTCGTCGCACACCATCGCGTCGTCGTCCGCGAGGAAGCGCACCTCGCGGCCCCGGGCGAGCCGGCGCAGGGTCGCGAGCTTGGTGAACCGGGCGGGCCTGCGATCCGCGTCGCCCCGCATGTACAGCTCCCCCGCGGGCAGTTCGTGCGCCGCGAGCCAGTCCAGGGTGTCGCGCCGGTACCGCTCCGGACGTCCGGTCAGATAGACGACCTCGCAGTCCCGCGCGCTGCGCCGGGCCAGCTCGACGCCCTCGGCGAGCGGCGGGTCCGCGGGCGCGGCGCCGAAGAAGCCGTCCCAGTCCTTGGGGCGCCGCTGGAGGAAGTGCTGCCGGTGGGCGGTGTCCGCCAGGGTGTTGTCGAGGTCGAACACGGCGATCGGCCGTGCGCTGTCGTCGCTCCCGCCAATGTCGCTCACACCAAGACCCTAGCCACTCGCGGGAATCCGCGGGCGGTCAGGGCGTTGGACCGTACGTGAGCAGTTCAGTGATCGCCCGGACCCGGTTCTCCGTCCTCGACCGTTCGCGCATCCGGCAGGGGCACCCGCCCGCCGAGGCGCTGCGGGACACCGTGGCGCTGGCGCGGGAGGCGGAGGCGCTCGGCTACCACCGGTTCTGGGTGTCCGAGCACCACGGTGTGCCCGGGGTCGCCGGTTCCGCGCCGACCGTGCTGGCCGCCGCCGTGGCCGCCGCCACCCGGACCATCCGGGTGGGTACCGGCGGGGTGATGCTGCCCAACCACCGGCCGCTGGTCGTCGCCGAGCAGTTCGGGGTGCTGGAGTCGCTGTTCCCGGGGCGGATCGACATGGGTCTCGGGCGTTCGGTGGGCTTCACGGACGGGGTGCGCCGGGCGCTCGGCCGGGACAAGGAGGACGCCGAGGACTTCGGGGCCCAGCTCGGCGAACTGCTCGGCTGGTTCTCCGGGGCGTCCCCCACGGGGGTGCGCGCCCGGCCCGCGGACGGCCTGCGGGTGCCGCCGTTCGTGCTGGCCCTGGGCGAGGGCGCGGAGATCGCGGCGCGGGCCGGACTGCCCCTGGTCATCGGGGATCTGCGCGGCCGGGAGCGGCTGCTGCGCGGCGTCGAGCGCTACCGCGCCGGGTTCCGCCCCTCCCCCTGGGCGGCCGAGCCGTACGTGGTGGTCTCGGGGACGGTCGCGGTCGCCGGGACCGAGGAGGCCGCGCGGCGGCTGCTGGTCCCGGAGGCGTGGTCGATGGCGTACGCCCGCACGCACGGCACCTTCCCGCCGCTCGCCCCGGCCGAAGAGACCGAGGTACGGGCCATGACCGCGCGGGAGCGGGAGGCGTACGAGGCGCAGCTCGCCGGGCAGCTCGCGGGCACGCCGGACCAGGTCGCGCACGAGCTGGCGGCGATCCTGGAGGAGACCGGCGCGGCCGAGGTCCTCGTCACGACCAGCGGCTACGACCGTACGGCGCTGCTGGACTCCTACCGGGCGCTGGCCGCGCTCTTCGCCCCCGCTCCCTGACCCCGGGGCGGCGCCCCGAGATGCGAGGCGGGCCCGCGCCGGTGACCCTGGGAGGGCAAGAACGCACGCGAGGAGGAGGACCGCCATGTCCTTCATGGACAAGCTCAAGGGCATGATCAAGGGCCACGAAAGCCAGGCCGACAAGGGCATCGACAAGGGTGGCGACTACATCGACCAGCGCACCGGCAACAAGTACCAGAAGCAGGTCGACACCGCTCAGGACAAGGCGCGGGACGAGTTCGGCACCCGGCAGGACCCGGGCAATCCTCCGCGCCCTTAGGGACTCTCGTCTGGATCAGGTCGGGCGGGGGCGGATAGGGTGTGTCTTCCATGCACCACAGCCCCCATGATCCCTACGTCCGCGTGCGCGGCGCCCGTGAGCACAATCTCCGGGGCGTCGACGTGGACGTCCCACGTGACGTACTGGCCGTGTTCACCGGCGTGTCCGGCTCGGGGAAGTCGTCCCTGGCATTCGGCACGATCTACGCCGAGGCCCAGCGCCGCTACTTCGAGTCGGTCGCGCCGTACGCGCGCCGGCTGATCCACCAGGTCGGCGCGCCCAAGGTCGGCGAGATCACCGGGCTGCCGCCCGCGGTCTCGCTCCAGCAGCGCCGCGCGGCCCCCACCTCGCGCTCCTCGGTGGGCACGGTCACCAATCTCTCCAACTCCCTGCGCATGCTGTTCTCGCGTGCCGGGAAGTACCCGCCGGGCGCGGAGCGCCTGGATTCCGACGCGTTCTCGCCGAACACCGCGGCGGGCGCCTGCCCCGTGTGCCACGGTCTGGGTCAGGTGCACGACACCAGCGAGGAGTTGCTGGTGCCGGATCCCGCGCTCTCGGTGCGCGAGGGCGCGATCGCCGCGTGGCCGGGTGCCTGGCAGGGCAAGAACCTGCGGGACATCCTGGACACGCTCGGCTACGACGTGGACGTCCCCTGGCGTGAACTGCCCGCCGAGCAGCGGCGCTGGATCCTGTTCACGGACGAGCAGCCGGTCGTCACGGTGCATCCGGTGCGGGACGCGGACCGGATCCAACGCCCGTACCAGGGCACGTACATGAGCGCCCGCCGGTATGTGCTCAAGACGTTCGCCGACACCAAGTCGCCGACCCTGCGCACCAAGGCGGAGCGCTTTTTGACCAGCGCGCCCTGTGCGGGGTGCGGGGGCAGCCGGCTGCGGCCCGAGTCGATGGCGGTGACCTTCGGCGGCCGTACCATCGCCGAGCTGGCATCGCTGCCGCTGACCGGGCTCGCCCAGGTGCTGGACGGCGACTCGGAGACGGCCCGGGTCCTCACCGAGGACCTGAAGTCGCGGATCGCGCCGGTGGTCGAACTCGGCCTCGGCTATCTGAGCCTGGACCGGTCCACCCCCACGCTCTCGGCGGGCGAGCTGCAACGGCTGCGGCTGGCCACGCAGTTGCGGTCCGGGCTGTTCGGTGTGGTGTACGTGCTGGACGAGCCGTCCGCGGGACTGCACCCGGCGGACACCGAGGCCCTGCTCACCGTGCTGGCCCGGCTGAAGGCGGCGGGGAACTCGGTGTTCGTGGTGGAGCACCATCTGGAGGTGGTGCGCGGCGCCGACTGGCTGGTGGACGTGGGGCCCGGTGCGGGCGAGCACGGCGGCCGGGTGCTGTACAGCGGGCCGCCGGCCGAGCTGGCGTCGGTCGAGGAGTCGGCGACGGCCGCGTTCCTCTTCGACGAGGCGCCGGGGCCGCCGCGTGAAGTCCGTGAGCCGCGCGGCTGGCTGAAGGTCGGTCCGGTGACCCGGCACAACCTGCGCGAGGTGACGGCCGAGTTCCCGCTGGGCGCGTTCACCGCCGTCACCGGGGTCTCCGGCTCCGGCAAGTCCACGCTGATCGGGGAGTTGACGCAGGAGCTGGAGGGCGTGGACCGGCTGGTGCGGGTCGACCAGAAGCCGATCGGGCGTACTCCGCGTTCCAATCTGGCCACGTACACCGGGCTGTTCGACGTGGTGCGGAAGGTGTTCGCGGCGACGGACGAGGCGCGGGCGCGCGGGTACGGCGTCGGGCGGTTCTCCTTCAATGTCGCCGGGGGCCGCTGCGAGACCTGCCAGGGCGAGGGGTTCGTCAGCGTCGAGCTGCTGTTCCTGCCGAGCACGTACGCGCCCTGCCCGGACTGCGGGGGCGCCCGCTACAACCCCGAGACGCTCCGGGTGACGTACCGGGGGCGGAACATCGCCGAGGTGCTGGACCTGACGGTGGAGGCGGCGGCGGAGTTCTTCGCGGACGTCCCGGCCGCCGCCCGCAGCCTCGGCACCCTGCTGGACGTGGGTCTCGGCTACGTGAGCCTCGGCCAGCCCGCGACCGAGCTGTCCGGCGGCGAGGCCCAGCGGATCAAGCTGGCGAGCGAGCTGCAGCGCGGCCGCCGCGGCCACACCCTGTATCTGCTGGACGAGCCGACCACCGGACTGCACCCGGCCGACGTCGAGGTCCTGATGGACCGGCTGCACGGCCTGGTCGACGACGGGCACACGGTCGTCGTGGTCGAGCACGACATGACGGTGGTCGCCGCCGCCGACTGGGTCGTCGACCTCGGCCCGGGCGGCGGCGACCGGGGCGGCCGTATCGTCGCCGCGGGCCCGCCCCAGCGGGTGGCCCGGGCCAAGGACAGCGCGACGGCACCGTATCTGGCCCGGGTGCTGCCCTAGGGATGTCCCGCAGGGCACGACCCCGCCTGGCCCGGCCCTGCGGGACATCCCGCCCGGACGATCCCCTGCGGGTCATCCCCTCCGGAAAGTCACCTCCGGATCAGCGCGCCCGGGTCATTCCCTCGCGGTCGGCCGGTGCGGGCTGTCCGAGGGGGCGGGGGGACGCGCGGTGGTCGTGGACCAGGGCCGCGTGGGTCCAGCTCGGGGCGGGGGTGATCGGCTGGGCCGCGGTGGCGAGGGCGCGGCGGTCGGGATGGGTGTCCGCGGGGATCAGCGGGCGCACCTCGGCCTCGGCGACCAGGCCCCGGGTGCGGGCCACCCGCCACAGGGAGGCGAGCAGGGTGTCCTCGCCGACGAAGGCCGCGGCGGTGCCCGTACCGCCGTCCTGGAGCCGGTACCGCAGGCAGACCGGCTGCACGGGCACGCCCGCGTCCAGCGCCGCCTGGAAGACGGCCCGGTGGAAGCGGCCGTGGGCGCGCCCGCACCAGGTGCTGCCCTCCGGGAACGCGGCCACCGCGGACCCGGTGCGCAGGACGTCGGAGATCACCGCGACCGTGCCGGGCAGCGCGCGCAGCCGGTCCCGCTCGATGAAGAGCGTCCCGCCCCGCGCCGCCAGCGCACCCGCCACCGGCCAGCGCCGTATCTCCGTCTTGCCGAGCATCCTGGCTGGCCGTACGGCGGTCAGCAGCGGGATGTCCAGCCAGGACACATGGTTGGCGACCAGCAGCAGCCCGCCGCCGGGCGCGACCGCGCCGGTGATGCGCGCCCGTACCCCGATGGCCCGTACGACGGCCCGGCACCAGCGCCCGATCCACTCGGCGGGAATCCGCCGGCCGAGCGGGGACAGGGCGATGCCGGCCAGCACCAGGACGGCGACGGCGGTCAGCCGCAGCACGGCCCGGGGCACGGGGACGGCGGCGGGCGCCGGTTCCACACAGGCGTCCGGGGTGCAGGGCGCGGTGGGCAGCCAGCCGCTCATCAGGCCGGCACGAGGGAGAGGAAGTGCCGCAGATAGCGCGGGTTGACCCGGCGCATCGACAGCAGCACGTACAGGTCGGCGACCCCGAAGTCCGGGTCGTGCGCGGGCTCCCCGCACACCCAGGCGCCCAGCCGCAGATAGCCGCGCAGCAGGGCGGGCAGTTCGGTGCGTCCGGCGGGGGCCTCGGCGTTCGGGGTCCAGGGCGTGCGCGGTCGTACCCGGAACTCCTCGGGCGCCAGGTGCTTGTCGCGCACCCGGTCCCAGGTGGCGGTGGCGAGGGCGCCGCCGTCGGCGAGCGGTATCGAGCAGCAGCCGGCCAGCCACTCGTGGCCCCGGCCGGTCATGTAGCGGGCTATGCCGGCCCAGATCAGACCGATGACCGCGCCGTCGCGGTGCTCGGGGTGCACACAGGAGCGGCCGACCTCCACCAGGCCGGACCGGATCGGGTCGAGCGCGCCGATCGTGAACTCGCCCTCGGAGTACAGCCGTCCGGCGGCCGCGGCCCGCTCGGGCGGCAGCAGCCGGTAGGTGCCGACGACCTGCCCGGTCGCGGTGTCGCGGACCAGCAGATGGTCGCAGTGGGCGTCGAAGGCGTCGATGTCGTGGCCCGGCCGCGGGGTGGCGAGTACGGCGCCCATCTCCTTGGCGAAGACGTCGTACCGCAGCCGCTGCGCGGCCCGCACGTCGTCCTCGTCGCGGGCGAGCGTGACGGTGTAGCGGGCGGGTGCCAAGGGCCCCGGGGGACGGTCGAGGGTGGGAACGCCGGTCATGGCTCTCTCCTGGTCACGGGGCCGGTTCGGCGGCAGCGGCGGCGGACCGGTGGTCCACGGCCCGCCGCTCCTGTTCTTCCGACGCCGGTTGGCCGGCGCGTAACGGGTGCCGGGAGAGCGGATGTGGGGATGCTGAACGGCCGGGGCGCCGGGCCGTCACGCGCCCGGCGGCTCCTTGGTCACGCACCCGGCGAGCAGCCGCCCGGCCTCTTCGGGGGCGAGGAGGCGTTCGAGGACGAGGTCGCCGGTCATGTGCGGGAAGAAGCGGCCCGCGGGCCGGCTCCGCTGGTACGGCGGCGGCTCAGGCACGAGGAGCCGGGCGCCGTCCACGACGGGGATGTCGGCGGGGGCGCCCTCGTTCCACAGCCACGCGCCGGTGGGGGCGACCAGGTTGAAGGAGCCGGTGGTGTGCACCTGGCCCGGCTGGTCGCGGCAGACGGCGGCCTCCTCGACGGCGGGGGCCCGGCCGGGGAGGTGGCCGCCGCCGATCAGCACGTCGGCGAGCAGGGTGTGCAGCGGGAAGTTGTCGCCGAGGCCGCTCATCCGCAGCGCGAAGCCGGTGCCGGTGGCGCGGTCGAGGGCGATCAGCGGTTCGTCGTCGAGGACGAGCAGGGCGTGGTGGAGGCACTTGAACGCGTCTTCGGACGCCTCCCGCACCGCGCTCCCGCACCGCGCGCAGCGCCGTGAGCAGTGCGGTGCGGGAGCGCGGTGCGCACGGCGGCGTGGTGGAGCACGGCCACGCAGGCCATCTCCCACTGGGGCAGGGTCAGCCGGGCCAGGGCGGCCTCGGGACCGACCCGGTCGAACGGCCCCGGGTCCTGCTCCCCTCCGGGTCCGGCAGCTCGCGCCCCCGCCGGTCGCCGCCCAGCGCTCGCGGCCGGCAGCGCGGCGAGGCGCCGGGCGGCCTGCGCGGTCTCCTGCGCTCCCGCCTCCTGAAAGTGCTGGTACGGCTCCTGGAACTCGTGCTCGGCGCGACCGGTGTCCCGCTCCCGCACAGCGGTCTCGAACCCGGTGACGGCGTCGAGGAACCGCTCCCTCCCCTTGTGTCCGAAGATCATGAGCGGGGGGTACAGGTGCGGGACACCACGAGACGGGGCCGGGTGAGCACCACTCTCCCGGCCCCGCCCGCCCGCCCCTGTCGGCGAACGTCTGTGTGTGCGAGCGGCGTTACCGCTTGCCCGCCTTCCGGGTGGCCCGCAGCCATTCCCGGTTCATGCCGGTGATGGACATCAGCGGGATGCCCTTGGGGCAGGCGGTGGCGCACTCCCCCGTCAGGGTGCAGCCGCCAAAGCCCTCGTCGTCCATCTGCGCCACCATGTCCAGCACCCGGGTCTCCCGCTCGGGCGCGCCCTGCGGCAGCACGTTCAGATGGTTGATCTTGGCCGAGGTGAACAGCATCGCCGCGCCGTTGGGGCAGGCCGCCACGCAGGCTCCGCAGCCGATGCACTCGGCGTGCTCGAACGCGAAGTCGGCGTCGGCCTTCGGCACCGGCGTGGCGTGCGCCTCGGGCGCGGAGCCGGTGGGCGCGGTGACGTAGCCGCCGGCCTGGATGATCCGGTCGAACGCGGACCGGTCGACCACGAGGTCCTTGATCACCGGGAACGCGGCGGCCCGCCAGGGCTCGATGTCGATCGTGTCGCCGTCCTCGAAGGACCGCATGTGCAGCTGGCAGGTGGTGGTCCGCTCGGGTCCGTGCGCGTCGCCGTTGATCACCAGGGAGCAGGCGCCGCAGATGCCCTCGCGGCAGTCGTGGTCGAAGGCGACCGGGTCCTCGCCGGACAGGATGAGCCGCTCGTTGAGGAGGTCCAGCATCTCCAGGAAGGACATGTCGGACGAGATGCCGTCCACCTCGTAGGTGGACATCGTGCCGTCGGCGTCGGCGTTCTTCTGCCGCCAGACGCGCAGGGTGAGCTTCATGCGTAGCTCCGCTGAGTGGGGTGGACGTACTCGAAGACCAGGTCTTCCTTGTGCAGGACGGGAGCGGAGCCCGTACCGGCGAACTCCCAGGCGGCCGCGTAGGCGAACTCCTCGTCCCGGCGGGCGGCTTCGCCGTCCGGGGTCTGGGACTCCTCGCGGAAGTGGCCGCCGCAGGACTCGACGCGGTGCAGCGCGTCGAGGCACATGAGTTCGGCGAGTTCGAGGTAGTCGACGATACGGTTGGCCTTCTCCAGCGACTGGTTGAACTCCTCACCGGTGCCGGGGACCTTGATCCGCCGCCAGAACTCCTCGCGGATCTGCGGGATGCGCTCCAGCGCCTTGCGCAGACCCTCGTCGGTGCGCGCCATACCGCAGAACTCCCACATGATGTCGCCGAGTTCGCGGTGGAAGGAGTCCGGGGCGCGGTCGCCGTCGACGGCGAGCAGCAGGTTCAGCCGGTCCTCGGTCTCCGCCAGCACCTCCTGCACGGCGGGGTGTTCGGGGGTGACCGGGTCCTGGTGGGGGTTGCGGGCCAGGTAGTCGTTGATGGTGGCCGGGAGCACGAAGTAGCCGTCGGCCAGGCCCTGCATCAGGGCGGAGGCGCCGAGCCGGTTCGCGCCGTGGTCGGAGAAGTTGGCCTCGCCGATGGCGAACAGGCCGGGGACGGTGGTCTGGAGGTCGTAGTCGACCCACAGTCCGCCCATCGTGTAGTGCACGGCCGGGTAGATCCGCATCGGCACCTCGTACGGATCCTCGTCGGTGATCCGCTGGTACATGTCGAAGAGGTTGCCGTACTTGGCCTCCACGGCCCCCCGGCCCATGCGCCGGATCGCGTCGGCGAAGTCCAGGTAGACGCCTTGGCCGCCGGGGCCGACCCCCCTGCCCTCGTCGCAGACGTTCTTCGCGGCGCGGGAGGCGATGTCGCGCGGGACCAGGTTGCCGAAGGAGGGGTAGATGCGCTCCAGGTAGTAGTCGCGCTCCTCCTCGGGGATGCGGTTCGGCGGGCGGTCGTCGCCCTTGGCCCTGGGCACCCAGATCCGGCCGTCGTTGCGCAGCGACTCGCTCATCAGGGTGAGCTTGGACTGGTGGTCGCCGGTGCGCGGGATGCACGTCGGGTGGATCTGGGTGAAGCAGGGGTTGGCGAAGTAGGCGCCGCGCCGGTGCGCCCGCCAGATCGCGGTCGCGTTGGAGTTCATGGCGTTGGTCGACAGGTAGAACACGTTGCCGTAGCCGCCGGAGGCGAGGACCACCGCGTCCGCGAAGTACGTGTCGACACGGCCCGTGATGAGGTCCCGGGCCACGATGCCGCGCGCCCGCCCGTCCACCACGATCAGGTCCAGCATCTCGGTGCGCGGATGCATCTCCACGTTCCCGGCGGCGATCTGCCGCGACAGCGCCTGGTAGGCGCCGAGGAGGAGCTGCTGGCCCGTCTGGCCGCGGGCGTAGAAGGTGCGGGAGACCTGGACGCCGCCGAAGGAGCGGGTGTCGAGCAGGCCGCCGTACTCACGGGCGAAGGGGACGCCCTGCGCCACGCACTGGTCGATGATCTCCACGGAGATCTGGGCCAGGCGGGCGACGTTGGACTCGCGGGCGCGGAAGTCGCCGCCCTTGACGGTGTCGTAGAACAGCCGGTGGACGGAGTCGCCGTCGTTGCGGTAGTTCTTCGCCGCGTTGATGCCGCCCTGCGCGGCGATGGAGTGGGCGCGGCGCGGGGAGTCCTGGTAGCAGAACTGGACGACGTGGTAGCCCTGTTCGGCCAGGGTGGCGCCCGCGGAGCCGCCGGCGAGGCCGGTGCCGACCACGATGACCGTGTGCCCCCGCCGGTTGGCCGGGTTGACCAGCTTGGCCTCGAAGCGGCGGGTGTCCCAGCGCTCGTGGACCGGCCCTGCGGGGGCCTTGGTGTCGGCGACGGGTTCGCCGGTCGGGTAGTTCAGGTAGTCGGTCATGTCAGCTCACCACTCCGGTCATGACGCCCACGGGTACGGCGATGAAGCCGGCCGTGAGCAGCAGCGCGAGGACGTTGGCCACGGTCTTCAGGGCGCGGTCGCGGGCGCGGCTGCCGACGCCGAGGGTCTGCGCGGCGCTCCAGAAGCCGTGCCGGACGTGCAGGCCGAGCGCGAGCATCGCGACGATGTAGATCACGTCGCCGTACCAGGTGGAGAAGGTGTCCACGACGTTCTGGTACGGGTGGCCGGGCTGGAAGCCGCCGGAGTGCACGGTGCCGGTGGTCAGGTCCAGGATGTGCCAGACGATGAACAGGCCGAGGATGATCCCGCCCCAGCGCATGGTGCGCGTGGCGTAGCTCGCCCGGGGCCT
Organism: Streptomyces sp. SUK 48; assembly: GCF_009650765.1. Taxonomy (NCBI): domain Bacteria; kingdom Bacillati; phylum Actinomycetota; class Actinomycetes; order Kitasatosporales; family Streptomycetaceae; genus Streptomyces; species Streptomyces sp. SUK 48. Next base: position 689,130 of record NZ_CP045740.1, read on the forward strand.
CGTGTGGACGTACTTGCTGGGCCGCGCCCTGATGTCGCGGCGGCTGAGCTGGTACGCGGACGTGGCGTGGGCGACCACGGCGACGACGAGCACGATCCGGACGAGCCAGAGGGTCCACTCGTAGTGCATGAAGGGTTCGCCGACGGTGCGCAGCCAGTGGGCGTAGTGGTTGAACTCGCCCGCCCCGAAGTAGATCTTCAGGTTTCCGATCATGTGCACCACCAGGTAGAGCAGCATGATCAGACCGCTGACGGCCATCACCGTCTTCTTGCCGACGGAGGAGTCCCACATCGTGCGCGCCATGGACGGCCGTCGGTCCGTCCGCGTTGCCAGAGCCATGGAACAGCACGCTAGGGCCGAACGTCCCGATCGGTCCAAGACATGGTGCGGCTCGTTTCCATAGCCTGGGGCTATCGTTGCTGTATGCAGCTCCAGCAGCTCCAGTATTTCGTGGCCGTCGCCGAGACCCGGCACTTCACCCATGCCGCCGAGCAGGTGCATGTGGCCCAGCCGTCGCTGTCGCAGCAGATCAAGGCGCTGGAGCGGGAGCTGGGCGCGGATCTGTTCCTGCGCGCGCGGGGCAACATCACGCTCACCGACGCGGGGGAGGCGCTGCTGCCGCTGGCCCGGCGGATTCTCGCCGACGCGGACACCGCCCGGCAGGAGGTGCAGGAGCTGGTGCAGCTACGGCGCGGCCGGGTGCGGCTCGGTGCGACGCCGAGCCTGTGCACGGGCCTGCTGCCGGATGTGCTGCGCGCCTTCCACGACCGCTATCCGGGCATCCGGCTCATGATCGAGGAGGGCGGCTCGCACGACCTGGTGCGGGAGCTGGCCCGGGGCGCGCTGGACCTCGCGCTGATCGTGCTGCCGCTGCCGACGCCGTCGCCCGCGCTGACCACGCGGGAGGTGCTGCGCGAGGACCTGGTCGTCGTCTCCTCCCCGGAGGCGCCGGCGCCCGGGGACGGGCGGATCGTGCACCTCGCCGATCTGGAGCGTGAGCGCCTGGTGATGTTCCGGCACGGCTACGACCTGCGGGAGCTGACCGTCGCCGCGTGCCGCTCCGCCGGGTTCGAGCCGGAGTTCGCGGTCGAGGGGGCGAGATGGACGCGGTGCTGGGGTTCGTGCGGGCGGGGCTGGGGGTGGCGGTCGTACCCCGGATGGTCGCGACCAGGGCGGGGCTGAGGTTGCGGGTGACTCCGCTCGCCCGGCCCGGGTTGCACCGGGTGATCGCGCTGGCGCATCGCAGCGATGTGGCTCCGCCGAGGGCCGCGCGGGAGCTTCAGCGGATGCTGCTGGAGCGGTGAGGGCGTTCGGTGCGGGGTGGCACCTGCCCCTGGAGCGCCGTCGCCGGGTGCGGTTGCGGTGTGGCCCGGCGCGCGGTTCCCCGCGCCCCTGGTGGGGGGCCACGCCCCCCACACCGCCGCGATCACCCCTGCGCGTCCGCCAACGCCAGGTCGTGGAGCCGCTCCGGCGGCCCCGGACGGGCGTAGTACCAGCCCTGGGCCGTGTCGCAGCCCAGGACGCGGAGCTGTTCGGCCTGGGCGCCGGTTTCCACGCCCTCGACGGTGACGGCCAGGTCGAGGCTGTGGGCCAGGGTGACGATGCCCTCGACGATCTTCAGGTCGACGGGGTCGGCGGGGAACTGCTGCATGCCCTGGGTGAAGGAGCGGTCCAGTTTGAGGACGCTCACCGGGAGGCGGCGCAGGTTGGCGAGGTTCGAGTAGCCGGTGCCGAAGTCGTCCAGGGCGATGTCCACGCCCATCTCGGCGAGCCTGCGCAGCGGTTTGAGCAGATCGTCGTCGGCGCCGATGAGCGCGGACTCGGTGACCTCCAGGCACAGGGCGTCGGGGGTGACGCCCGCGCGTTCCAGGATGTCCACCGTGTCCTGGACCAGACCGGGATGGCTGAGCTGGCACGGGGACAGGTTGACGTTGATCCGCAGCGGCCCGGCGTGCCGGCCGCCGTGCCGCTCCCGCCAGGCGCGGGCCTGCCGGATCGACTCCTCCAGGACCCAGCGGCCGAGCGGGACGATCAGCCCGGTGTGCTCGGCGAGCGGGATGAAGCGGTCGGGGCCGAGCACTCCGTGCTGCGGGTGCAGCCAGCGCACCAGCGCCTCCGCGCCGCGCACGCTGCCGTCGCCGAGGTGCACCAGCGGCTGGTACTCGATGAAGAACTCGCCGCGTTCCAGGGCGGTGGGCAGGGCGTTGGTGAGGCCGTGCCGGGTGATGGCGCGGGCGTCCGCCTCCGGGTCGGCCAGCTCGCAGCGGTTGCCGCCCGCCGACTTGGCCCGGTACATGGTGATGTCCGCGCTGCGCAGCACCTCGGCGGCCGTACGCTCGCCCGCCGGGCCCTCCACGATGCCGAGGCTGCCGCGCACCAGCAGGTCCCGGCCGTCGATGCTGATCGGGGTGACCAGCGCGTTCATGATCCGCTCGGCCAGCTCGTCCACGGTGCGGTCGGTGCCGGGTCCGGTGGTCAGCGCCACGAACTCGTCGCCGCCGAGCCGCGCGACCATCTCGCCGGGCGCGGTCGCGCAGGACTGGAGGCGGTCGGCGACCTCCACCAGGAGCCGGTCGCCCGCCGCGTGCCCGAGGCTGTCGTTGATGGTCTTGAAGCCGTCCAGGTCGAGGTAGCACAGCCCGAAGCGCTGGCCGTTCCCGGCGGCGAGGAACTTCTCCAGCCGCTCGAAGAACAGGGTGCGGTTGGGCAGCCCGGTGAGCGCGTCGTGCGTCGCCTCGTAGCGCAGCCGCAGGTTGAGCAGCCGGCGCTCGGTGGTGTCCTCCATGAGCGCCAGCTGGTACTGCGGTCTGCCGTCGGCGTCGCGCAGCAGGGAGACCGTCAGGTTCGTCCAGAGCACCGTGCCGTCGGGCCGGTTGAACGCCTTCTCCAGGTGGTAGTGCTCGCGGTCGCCGCGGACCAGTTCGTCGTACAGGCGCCAGGTCTGCGGGGCGTCGTCGGGGTGGGTCCAGTCCTGCACCCGGCGGCCGCGCAGCGACTGCTGGGTGAGCCCGAACATGCGCAGCAGCGCCTCGTTGACCTGGAGGATGTGGCCGTCGAGGTCGGCGATGCCGATCCCTATGGCGGCGCCCTCGAAGACCGCGCGGAACCGGGCCTCGCTCGCGTGCAGGGCCTGCGCCACCACGCCCTGGGCCCGCAACGCGGCCTGGGCGATGGCCTCTTGCTCGGCGAGGGTGCGCCGGCGCAGCGCGTGCGCGTAGCCCGCGGCCATGGCGTGCTGCAACCGCGAGGAACGCATGCGCAGTTCGTCCTGCGGGCCGTCCCCGCCGCAGTAGAGCACCAGGTAGGCGTCCACGCAGTCCAGGGTGCGCGAGAGCGCCTCAGGGTCGGTGCAGTGCGCCTCGACCAGGGCCACGCCGACCGCTTTCGCGGCGTCCGCGTCGAAGCTGCGGGCCCGCAGCAGTTCGCTCAACCGGCGTCCGAGCGGCAGGAGTTGTGCCTCGAACTCGGCGCGGGTGAGCGACGTGGAGGTCACCGGGTACAGCGCCCGGCTCCAGATCGTCGTCAGCCGGCGCAGTCTGTCCTCCGGCCCGTCCGGTTCCGCGCTCACGCCGTACGCCCCACGCCGGCGTATCCGGCGAAGGCGAACGGATCCTCGTCCTCCGGCGCGGATTCCGGGCGCCAGAGCGGCATCGGCACCAGTCCGGGTTCCACCATGTCGTACCCCTCGAAAAACCGCGCGACCTCGTCGCGCGAGCGCATGATCAGCGGGTTGCGAATGTCCTTGTATACGTCCACCGCGCCCTCGGCCCGCTCCGCGGACACGGGGATTCCCTCGTACGAGGCATGGGTGAGGATCAGCATGCTGCCGGGCGCGAGCGCGTCGCGCAGCTCGGCCACCGCCCCGTAGGGGTCGTCCGCGTCTTCCACGAAGTGCAGTATGGCAACGAGGAGGAGGGCGACTGGCTGGTTCAGGTCGATCAGCCGCAGGAGTTCGGGGCTGGTGAGTATCTCCTGGGGCTTGCGCAGGTCCGCCGCGGCCACGTCCGCGGTGTCGTTGTCCGCGAGCACGGCCTGGCTGTGCGCGACGGCGACCGGGTCGTGGTCGACGTAGACGACATGGGCGCCGGGGACGGCGCCCTGGGCTATCTCGTGCACGTTGCCGTACGTCGGGATGCCGGAGCCGATGTCGAGGAACTGGGTGATGCCCTGCTGCCCGGCGAAGCGCACGGCCCGGCGCAGGAAAGCCCGGTTGGCCTGCATCGTCTTGGGCAGCCCCGGCATGAAGTCCATGGCCTTGCGGGCGGCCTCCCGGTCGACCTCGAAGTTGTGTGAACCGCCCAGGTAGTAGTCGTACATGCGCGAGACGCTCGGCACCGAGATGTCGATGCTGCGTGGGGCCCAGGCGGGACGCTCCATTATCTCTCCAAGGCGGGGACGTGGACATAGGCGATCCGGTGTTCGAGCTGAGGCTACTGATCGCCCGCCAAAGGAGCGACCCGAACCGGAAATTGACCATCCGTTCCCGGTCACTGCCTGCGGGAAGCGCCCGGCCGACCCCGCTCGGTGACCTTCCGGGGCGAGCGAGTGCGTCGACCGCGGTCCACCGCGGATCATCGGTACGGGTGACACCTCGGACCGTCACTCGGTTGACGGTCCGGAGCCGTCGCCGCGAAGCGCCGAGGGTCGAACTGAGGTGCCTTTCAGGCCATGTCGGACTCATCCGATCGTCAAACCACTGATCGGCTTTATCCCTCCTTCGGACCAATACCGCCGCAGTCCGGGTTACGGCCGCTCCGCGCGTCCCATGATCTCCGGGTGCATGGACTCCACCTGACCCGACGCGCGCCCGCCCCAAGGGTGTTGGCCCTGCTGGCGCTGGCCTGCGCGCTGACGGGCTGCCCGGTCGGCCATGCGTCGGCCGACGCCTGCGCGTACGTCTCCACCGGGCCGGGCGGCACGGTGGCGGTGGCCTCGGCGGGCGATGTCCCGGTCGCGGCCTCGGGGGGCGGCACCTCGGCCCTCACGGGCGGCGCCTGGGCCTTCGCCGGCTCCGACGCGGCCTCGGCCGAGGGGCCTTCGGCCACGGCGGGCGGTGCCTCGGCCTTCTCGGGAGGCGCCTCGGTGACCCTCTCCGGCGGCCGTCACCACCACTGGCCGCCTCACCACCACCGCCCGCCGCACCGGCACTGCCCGCCACCGCCGCCCCCGCCGACGTGCCCGCCCACCCCGACCCCGACCCCGACGCCGCCCCCCGCGCCCACCCCGACTCCCACTCCCACCCCGGCCCCGCCGCCCGAGCCGAAGCCGACGCCCAGGCCGCGGCCCACGCCGAAGCCCGCGCCGCCCGTCCGGGCGCCCCGGCCGACGCCCACCCCCACTCCCCCACCTGCTCCGAAGCCCGTACCGGCCGCCCCGAAGCCCAAGCCGAAGCCCCGGCCCACGCCGCGGCCTTCGGTGGCGCCGGTGAGCTTCCCGGCGTACCACCCGCATCCGGCCGGCCGGCCCGCCCCGGGCCACACCGCGCCCGTCACCTACGTCCTGCTCATCGCCGTACCCGCGATCGTCGCCGTCGTGGCCCTGCGCCCGCGCTGACCCGTCGGGCCGCTCTTCACTGGAGGTTTCCGTTGTCGGATTGGCTTGTTCTCGTCCTCGGGATGCTGGGCGCCTGTGTCGTGGTGGTCCTCGTGACCTTCGTACGGCACCGGCGGGCACCCGAGGACGAGGACCCCAACGAGACCCCGGACGTCATCGAGTACATGACGATGTGGATCGGCGTCGTGTACGCGATCGTCCTGGGTCTGGCCATCGCGGGCGTGTGGGAGGCGCGTGACTCCGCCCAGAGTTACGCGCAGTCCGAGGCGCAGGCGCTGCACGAGATCTCGGAGCGGGTGCGGGTGTACCCGCCGGCGACCCGGGACCTCATCCGGGCCGATGTCAACTCCTATGTCAGCTATGTCGTGCACACCGAGTGGTCCACGATGGCCCGCCAGGAGCGCATCACCGACCACGGGACCGCGCTGCTCCAGAAGGTCCGTCAGGACGTCACCGACTACCAGCCGAGGAACGACTTCGAGGCGCAGGCGTACCAGCCGCTGCTGGACCAGATGGCCGCCGCGGACCAGGCCCGCAACGCACGGGGCGACTCGACGGGCGCCACCATGCCCTCGGTGGTGTGGTGGGGGCTGCTCACCGGGGCGGTCATCACCGTCGGCATGGTGTTCGCGCTGCAGATCCGGCGCACCCGCAGGGAGCTGATCCTGGCCGGGCTGTTCTCCGCGACCATCGCCTTCATGCTGTTCCTGATCTGGGACCTGGACGCCCCCTACAGCCGGGGCATCGCGGTGACCGCGGAACCGTTCCTCAATCTGTTCCCGGGCATCGGGAGCTGAGCGGACCGGACGGCCCGACGGCCGAAGTCCCGGACCGGCGGCCCGCGCACAGGGGCCGCCGGTCCGGGCGTTCTCGGGGAACCCCCTACGGGTTCCCTCAGACCCGCCGCTCGCCCCTGCGGCGCAGCCAGTACGCCCCGCCGCCGATCAGGGCCACGCCGACCAGGCCGCCGCCGATGGCCATGTCCGCGGTCGTCGCGCCGCTGGTCCTGCTGCCGCCGAGGCCGCCGTTGACCCCGCCGATCACCGTGAAGGCCCGGGGCCGGGTGATGGTGCGGCCGTCGCAGCGCACGGAGATGTCGTACCGGCCGGCGCGGGCGTTGCGGTTGACGTAGACGACACCGCGCGCGGTGTCGTCCCGGAACGGCGTCAGGGGCGCGGTGCGGAAGGCCCGGGAGGCCATCTCGCCGCCGCGCCGGCAGCCCTGCACGGTGACCATCAGCCGGCCCCCGGCCGCGACCACGCCCGGTGAGACGACGATGTTGCGCAGTCCGCCGTCGCCGGGCCCGTTGCCGAAGTCACCGCCCGGGCCGCCGTCGCCGGGCCCGAAATTGTCGCCTCGGCCGCCATTGTCGCCCCGGCCGCCATTGTCGCCCCGGCCGAAGTCGTCGCCCCGGCCGTTGCCGCTGATCCGGCCGTTGCCGCTGATGGTGCCGTTGAAGTGGCCCTCGAAACGGCCGTTCCCGCTGAAGCCGCCGTTCCCGTTGAAATTCCCGTTCCCGTTACCGAAGTTGCCGCCTCCGTTCCCGTTCTCGAAATTACCGCCCCCGCCGCCACGGCCCCCACCGCCACCGCCACCGTTGCCGCCTCCGCCCCCGCCACCGCCGCCACCACCACCGAAGTTGCCTCCTCCTCCGCCGCCCCCGCCGCCGACGATCCCGCCTCCGCCACCTCCGCCACCGTTACCGAGATTCCCGCCCCCGCCACCGATTCCGATGGCCCCGTTCCCGAAGTTGCCGACACCGGTACCGGGGCCGACGATGGTCCCCGAGCCCGTACCCGTGCCTCCCGTGGTGCCGCCCCCGTTGCCCATGCCGTCCGCGACGGCCACGGGGGCGGCGAGTCCGAGCACGGCCACCGCGGTGCACGCGGCCGCCAGGGCGCGTTGGTTTCGCATGTGATCCTCCGCGGAAGGCACCCCGGGGCCCGTCCCCGGTCGATCGGCGAGAAAGCACCTCCCAGCAAAACCCTCGGGCGCGCGGAACACGCCCGCATGTCGAGAATGGTCCGTCCTGGTGATCCGACACACCGCACGACAACCTGACAATCGGATATAGCCGCAGGTCACGGACCGTCAGAAAATTCCTGGGAACGGCAACTCGGATGGCGCACCACGAGGGTGACGGGCCACCCGTTCGCCACTCGGCCCGTCGCCGCTCGCCCGCGCGGGACTTAGCTTTTTCCCATGCGCAACGCAGGGGACGACCGACGCTTCGAGACGGGACGGCGCGTGTCCGCGCCCCGGCTGTACCAGCCGGCCCGGCTCCCCGAGGAGGACGAGGGCGACGCCGCACGGCGCCGGCGGCGCGCCCCGTGGGGTGTGATGGCGCTGCTGCTGCTCTCCGGTCTGGCACTCCTTCGCAACGGCTCGGGCGAGTTCGACGTCGGCCCGCCGCAGCCCGCCTCGGCGGCGGCCCCGGACACCCACCCCCCGCGGAGCCCGCTGCCCACCGGGCCCGTACCGCTGGCGTTCTCCGCGGCGGACCGGGTGCGCATCCCGGCGATCCACGTGGACGCGCCCATCACGCCCGTGGGTCTGGACCAGACCGGGGCGGTGAGCGCGCCGCCGCCCGAAGACCCGGATCTGGCGGGCTGGTTCACCGGTGCGGTCTCCCCCGGCGAGAAGGGCACCTCGGTCATCGTCGGCCATGTCGACAACCAGCAGGGCCCCGCCGTGTTCTACGGGCTCGGAGCGCTGAAGAAGGGCGACCGCGTCGAGGTCACGCGCAAGGACGGCAGGACGGCGGTGTTCGAGATCTACGGCGTCGAGGTCTTCTCCAAGGCCGGCTTCCCGGGCGACCGGGTGTACGGCTCGAAGGGCGCCCCGGAGCTGCGCGTCATCACCTGCGGCGGCGGTTTCTCCAAGCAGAACGGCTACGACGGCAATGTCGTCGTCTTCGCCCGCCTGGCCGCGGTCACCTGAACCACCGCGGCCCGGCGGGGGTTGGGCGCGGCGTCAGACGCGCCGGTTCGGCACCGTGAGGCGGTATCCGCTGTCGAGCAGATGGGGCAGCCATTTCTGGATGGCCGCCACGGTCTGCGAACGGTCGCCCCCGGCGTCGTGCGAGAGGATCACCACGCCCGGCGCGGCGCCGCGCTCCACCCGGTCGATGATGACGCCAGTGCCGGGCGTGTCCCAGTCGGTGGTGTCGATCGTCCAGGCCATCGGCTCCATGCCCATCTCGGCGCCGAGCTGGAAGGTGGCCTTGTTCCAGGCGCCGTAGGGGGCGCGGAACCATTGCGGGAGCTCGCCGTAGGTCTTCTCGATGATGTGACTGGTGCGTTCCATCTCGGACTCGATCTCCGAGCGGTCGAGGGTGGTCAGCAGGGGGTGTGTCCAGGTGTGGTTGCCGACGACATGGCCGTCCTGTGCCATCCGGGCCACCAGGTGCGGGTTGGCCTCGACGCACTCGCCGCACAGGAAGAACATCGCGCGTACGTCGTGCCGGGCGAGGGTGTCCAGGATGTGCGGGGTGTAATCGGGGTTGGGGCCGTCGTCGAAGGTCAGCATCATCTGCCGGCCGTGTTCGGAGATCCGGAAAATGGGTTCCGTGCGCACCTTCAGCCTGCGCGGCACGGAGTGCGGCGGGGCGCCTCCGGTGAGCGGCTGGAGCCGGAAGGCGGAGGACTTCAGGGGCGCCTGGCGGGCCTGCGGGCCGGGGGCCGGCGCGGGCGCGGAGGCGGCGGTCGGGGCGCCCTCCTCGTCGGCGCCCGCCACGATGAGACCCGCGGTGCCGGCCGCGCCGAGGGCGGCGGCACCGGCGAGGAGCATACGACGGCGTGTGAACAACTGATCCTTCTGCATGACCCATCAGTCGCCCCGCGAAGGGTCGCCGCACCGCAACGGCACGGCGTGCGGGCGGTATTCCACCCGGTCGGACCAGCGCGGGCACCACCCGCGGTGCCCCCGAGGGGGCTCCGGCGACCCGTCGGCCGCCGCGGACGTCGTCACGGCAACGGGTGGAGCGGCGAGTCGAGTTGGCGCGGTCGGCGGGCGCCGGCGACGGGACTCGCCCCGGCCATGAGCCGGAGCCGGGGCTCAGCGGTGGCGCACCAGCGGGAACGGCAGGGTCTCCCGGATGGTGAGCCCGGTGAGGAACATGACGAGCCGGTCGACGCCGAGGCCGAGGCCGCCGGTCGGGGGCATCGCGTAGTCCAGAGCCTGGAGGAAGTCCTCGTCGAGCTCCATGGCCTCCGGGTCTCCGCCGGCCGCGCGCAGCGACTGCTCGGTGAGCCTGCGGCGCTGTTCGACGGGATCGGTCAACTCGGAGTAGGCGGTGCCGAGTTCCATGCCGAAGGCGACGAGGTCCCAGCGTTCGGCGAGCCGGGGGTCGGTGCGGTGCTGCCGGGTCAGCGGGGAGACCGCGGTCGGGAAGTCCTTGTAGAAGGTGGGCAGTCGGGTGTGCCCCTCGACCAGCCGCTCGTACATCTCCAGGACGACGTCCGCGGGCTGGTCGTCCGGCGTGTACGGCACCGAGGCGCGGTCGCACAGCCGGTGCAGGCGCAGCAGCTCGGTGCCCGGCCCGATCTCCTCGCCGAGGGCCTCGGACAGGGCGCCGTACACCGTCTTCACCGGCCAGTGCCCGGAGATGTCGTACTCCTCGGTGCCTCTGCGGGCCACCGGGGCGCCGTGGGCTGCGGTGGCCGCGCCCTGGATCAGTTCGCGGGCGAGGTCGAGCATCACGTCGTAGTCGGCGTACGCCTGGTACGCCTCCAGCATGGTGAACTCGGGGTTGTGCTTGGGGGACACGCCCTCGTTGCGGAAGGTGCGGCCGAGTTCGAAGACCTTCTCCAGGCCGCCGACGCAGAGCCGCTTGAGGTACAGCTCGGGGGCGATGCGCAGATACAGGTCGAGGTCGTAGGCGTTGCTGTGGGTGGTGAAGGGGCGGGCGTTGGCGCCGCCGTGGATCTGCTGGAGCACCGGGGTCTCGACCTCGACATAGCCGCGCGCGGACAGGCCCTGGCGCAGGGCTCCCACGGCGGCGGAGCGGGCGCGGAGCACGGCGCGGGCGGCGGGCCGGGTGACCAGGTCGAGGTGGCGCAGCCGGACCCTGGCCTCGGGGTCGGTCAGGCCCCGGCGCTTGTCGGGCAGCGGGCGCAGGCACTTGCCGGTGAGCTGCCAGCCGGTGGCGAAGACGGTGGGCTCGCCCCGGTCGCTGAGGCCGCTCGTCCCGGTGACGGTGATGTGGTCGCCGATGTCGGCGTCGGCGGTGAAGCGGGCGAGGGCGGCGCCGCAGCGGTCGCGGGTGAGGGCGATCTGGTGGTCGCCGGACCAGTCGCGGAGCACCGCGAAGACGATGCCGCCGAGGTCGCGGACCAGCATGATCCGCCCGGCGACGGTGACCTGCTCGCCGGGCGGGACGTCGGCGAGGGCGTGGGTCGGGGGGCGGACGCCGACGGGGTAGGGGTCGGTGCCCGCGGCGCGCAGCCGGTCGAGCGTGCGGTGGCGGACCCGGACCTGGTCGGGCAGTCCCGCGTCCGGGGCGGCGGGCGCGGCGCCGGTGTCGGGGGCGGGCGCGGGCGTGAGCGGCGGGGCCCAGGGCGCGGACGGCCGCCCGGCCGCCCGGTGCCCCTTGCCCCACAGGGTGCGCAGGGACGGTACGGGGACGAAGCCCTCGGCGATGCCGGAGGCCAGGCCGATCCGGGCGAGGGAGGCGGTCTCGCCGTAGCAGATGAAGCGCGGGTACCACTCGGGGTGGTACTTGGCGTTGGAGCGGTACAGGGCCTCCAGCTGCCACCAGCGGGAGAAGAACAGCAGCAGCCGGCGCCACAGGCGCAGGACCGGGCCCGCGCCGATGCGGGCGCCCTCCTCGAAGACCGAGCGGAACACGGCGAAGTTCAGGGAGATCCTTCGGATGCCCAGCTTCGGCGCGGCGGCGCACAGTTCGGTGACCATGAACTCCATCACGCCGTTGGGCGCGGCGCGGTCGCGGCGCATCAGGTCGAGGGAGACGCCGTCGGTGCCCCAGGGCACGAAGGAGAGCAGCGCGAGCAGCCGGCGGTCCTCGCCGCATGCCTCCACGAGCAGGCAGTCGCCGTCGGCGGGGTCGCCGAGCCGGTCCAGGGCCATGGAGAAGCCGCGCTCGGTCTCGGTGTCGCGCCAGGCGTCGGCCCGGTCGACGATCTCCTCCATCTCCCGTTCGCCGAGCGAGGCGTGGCGGCGGATGCGGCAGGTGGCGCCACTGCGGCGGACGCGGTGCACGGCCTGCCGGGTGACGCGCATGTCCCGGCCGTCCAGATCGAACCCGGCGACGTGCAGGATCGCCTCGTCGCCGAGCTGGAGGGCGCCGAGACCGGCCCGGGCGTAGGCGCGGGCGCCGTCCTCGGAGGCGCCCATCACGGCGGGCACCCAGGCGTAGCGGCGGGCCAGGTCCAGCCAGGCGGCGATGGCGTGCGGCCATGCCTCCGGATCGCCGACGGGGTCGCCGCTGGCCAGGCACACCCCGACCTCGACGCGGTAGGTGACGGCGGCCTTGCCGCTCGGTGAGAAGACGACGGCCTTGTCGCGGCGGGTGGCGAAGTAGCCGAGGGAGTCGCGCTCGCCGTACGCCCGCAGCAGGGCGCGGATGCGGGCCTCCTCGTCGCCGTGCAGGGCGGCCTCCAGGCGCTGTGAACGGAACAGCGCGGCGGCGGCGTTGAGCAGGGCGAGGGCGCCGAGCAGCCCGAGCACGAAGGTGACCTCGCGGGACGGGTGCCCGGTGAAGGAGCTGGCGGAGACGAGGCCGCCGCAGACCCGGTCGGCGGCCCACGCCAGGTGCTCGTCCGCGGGGAGGGTGCCCGGGAACAGCAGGACCAGGCCCCAGCCGAGCAGGATCGCCGCGGCGAGGCCGCCGAGCAGCACGGCGAGGGCGCGCCACACCGCGCCGCGGCGGGAGGCGGCGTAGAACTCCCGGCGGGCCACGAGCAGCAGGACCAGCAGCAGGCCGCACAGGATCAGGGAGGGCAGCGACTGGGCGTACACGCCGAGGGCGAGGCCGAGCGCGTCGCTGAGGACGAGCAGGCCCAGGTAGACGACGACCAGCCACCAGGCGACCTTCTTGCGGGCGGCGGTGGCCCCGGCCAGCAGGAACAGGAAGACCGCGTAGGCGAGGTTGGCGCTGATGGGGACCAGCAGCAGATCGACGGTCCGCACGAGCGGGCGCAGCACCCGGCGCAGGGGCTCCACCAGCGCGATCGCCGCGCACAGCAGCCCCAGCGCGGCGAACAGCCCGCCGAACGCCTCGGGCACCCAGCCAAGCCGCCCGCCGCCGGCCGGGGGGTCCTCCCCCGCGCCGTCCCTGCGCGCGGCGGGCTCCGCGGTGGCGGTCATGGTTCCGACTCTAGGGAGGGGGACAGGGGACGCGCGCGTCGAGGCGTGCTCCCGGTGCGCCCTGGCGGTCCACGGGAAGCGGCGGTTCCGATAGCCTCGGGACGTGACGGAGCAGCACGAAGAACATGCGCAGCGGTTCGAACGGGGCACGGACGGGCCGAAGGTGATCCTGGTCGGCGTGGACGGCTCCGAGTCCTCGATGCGCGCCGCCGCCTACGCGAGCGGTCTGGCCCGGCGGCAGCACGCGCTGCTCGCGGTGGTGTACGTGCGGCCGGTGCTGGCCGCCGGGGCGGCGCTCGGGGCGCCGGTGATGGAGACGACCGACGAGATCGCCGAGGATCTGGTGACGCAGATCCGGGAGGCGGCCGAGCGGGTCCGCGGGATATTCGAGGTGCGCTGGGAGTTCCACACCTTCCGGGGCGACCCCTACGCCGGACTGGTGACGGCGGCCGAGGAGCTGACGGCGGACGCGGTGGTGGTGGGCGCCTCGGAGCAGGCCGGGCACCGGATCATCGGGTCGGTGGCGGTGCGGCTGGTGAAGGCGGGACGGTGGCCGGTGACGGTCGTTCCGTAGCGGCCGGGCGGGGCCACAGCAGCAGCGGGGTGGCGAGCAGCAGCGCCCCGGCGAGGCCGAGCGCGGTGCGCGGGCCGGCGAGGGCGGCGATCAGCCCCCACAGCGCGGTGAGGGCGGCCGTGACCGCCTTGCCGGTGACCGACCAGGCGGCCAGCACGCGGGCCACCCGGTCGTTCGGGGTCAGCTCCAGGCGCTCGGTGACGACGAGCGGGTTGAAGACGCCGCAGCAGGTGATCAGTCCGGCCTCGACGACCATCACCACCAGCAGTCCGCCCGTGCCGGGTCCGACGAAGGCGAGGCCGACCGGCCAGCAGGCGCGCAGGGCGCCCGAGACGCGCAGCACCCGGCGCCTGCCGTACCGGGTGGCGAGCGGGCGGGCCAGCCGGGAGCCGAGCAGTCCGCCGAGGCAGGGCACGGCGAAGGCGAGGCCGTACTGCCAGGGCGTGAAGCCGAGCCGGCCGAGCATGAGGACCGCGAGGACCGGCGAGCCGGCCATGATCAGCGCGTTGTTCAGCAGGACGTTGAGGAACAGCGGGCGCAGGGCGCGGCTGGTGAGCAGGTGCCGCCAGCCTTCGAGCAGTTCTCCGGCGCGGGGTGCGCCGGCGCGCTCGGGGACGGTCTCCGCGCGGCCGACGGCGCGGATGCCGAGCGCGGAGAGCAGATAGCTGACGGCGTCCGCGGCCACCGTGGTCACCGGCCCGAGCAGGCCGACGAGGGCGCCGCCGGCCGGGGGGCCGAGGACGCTGGCGGTCCAGGTCGTGGACTCGAACCGGCCGGCGGCGGTGAGCAGGCCGTCGGGCGGCACGAGCGCCTTGAGGTGGGCGCCGGAGGCGGCGGTGAAGGTGATGTCGGCGGCGGCGACGACCACGGAGACCACCATGAGCTGCCCGAAGCCGAGCACGCCGAGCGCATGGGCGGCGGGCAGGGTGAGCAGCGCGGCGCCGCGCACGAGGTCCGCGGTGATCATCACCGGCCGCTTGCGCCGGAACTCGATCCAGGGCCCGAGCGGTACGGCGGCCACCGCGCCGACGGCCACCCCGACCGAGGCGAGCAGCGAGACCTGGGCGGCGCCCGCGTGCAGCACGATGACCGCGATCAGCGCCAGCGCGTCGAACGCGAGCCAGGTACCGAACGTACTGACCGTGTACGCGGCCCACAGCCACCCGAACCGCCGACCCAGCTTCATCCACAACCTCCCGTTGACCCGGGACATGAAAACCACCAGGTGGGGTGCGGAGCAAACAACCGGGACACCGTCAGCCACAACCATGGGTTGTACCGCGGGAGGCGGTGGCTACGATGGCGGCGTGGATCTCAAGGCCGTGCGCACCTTCGTCGCCGTGGCGGACACCGGGCAGTTCCAGGAGGCGTCGGCCGTTCTCGGCATCACCCAGCAGGCCGTCTCCAAGCGGATCGCGGCGCTGGAGAAGGAGCTGGGGGTACGGCTGTTCACCCGGACCGCGCGCGGGGCACGGCCGACCATCGACGGGCAGGCGTTCCTGCCGCACGCCCGCGAGCTGCTGCTGGCCGAGGAGCGCGCCGCCGCCTCGGTGCGGCCCGGCCGGCGGGCGCTGCGCGTCGATGTGGTCGGGGCCCGGCTCGGCCCGGCGGGGCTGCTGCGCGACTTCCACCGGGCGCACCCGGAGACGGCCCTGGACGTGGTGACCCTGTTCGACGCAGACACGGCCGTCGCCGCGGTCCGCGCGGGCACCATCGACGCGACCTTCCGCGCGGTCGGCACCCGGCTGCCCGCGGGGCTGCGGGCGGCCCGGGTCCTGGACGAGCCGGTGCAGCTGCTGACCGGCCCGCGGCATCCGCTCGCCGGGGCCCGCTCGGTGACCCCGGCGCGGCTGGCCGGGCACCGGATCTGGATGCCGGGCCTGGTGGCGGGCACCGAGTGGGCGGCGTACTACGCGGCGCTGGCCGCCGAGTTCGGGCTGACCATCGACTCGGTGGGCCCCGACTTCGGCTCGGAGGCGCTGCTCGACACGATCGCGGACTCCGCCTCGCTGGCCACCCTGGTCGCCGAGGGCATCCGGCTGGTCTGGCCCCAGGGGCACGATCTGCGGCGGATTCCGCTCACCGATCCGACGCCGGTCTATCCGCACTCCCTGGTGTGGGCCGCGGCGAACGCGCATCCGGGGCTCGCCGCGCTGCGCGCCCATCTCGCCGAGCGGCCCCCCGCCCGCCCGTCCTCGCGTGCGTGGACCCCGGCCTGGGCCGTGCGTGGCGCCTTCCCTGCGCGGCACCCCTGAGCCATCATGATCCGCCGTCAGCCGTTTGCCGTCGGTGAAGAGGTGAGGCGTATGGCAAGACTCCGCGCGGGTGAGGGCATTCTCCGCCGCAAACCCATCGAGCACATCGAGGACACGGAGGTCGGCGAGGGGCCCCGCCTGGAGCGGTCCCTCGGGCTGTGGCAGCTCACCGCGATCGGTGTGGGCGGCATCATCGGCGCCGGCATCTTCACCCTCGCCGGTACGGTCGCCAACGGCACGGCCGGGCCCGCGGTGCTGCTGTCCTTCCTGATCGCCGGCGCGGCGAGCGCGTGCGCGGCGCTGTCGTACGCCGAGTTCGCGGGGCTCATCCCGAAGGCCGGCTCGGCGTACACCTACGGCTACGCGGTGCTCGGCGAGTTCGCGGGCTGGTTCATCGGCTGGGACCTGCTGCTGGAGTACACGGCGATCGTGGCGGTGGTCGCGATCGGCATCTCCGGCTACTTCGGCTTCCTGGTCGAGCAGATGGGCGCGAAGCTGCCGCACTGGATGATGGGCGCGCCCGGCACCGGGGCCGGGCACCGGGTGGACCTGTTCGCGATGCTCCTCTGCCTGCTGATCGCCTGGCTGCTCACCCTCGGCATCCGCAGCGCGGCCCGCTTCGAGACGATCGTGGTCGCGGTGAAGGTGCTGGTGGTGCTGCTGGTCATCGGGGTCGGCATGTTCCACATCGACAGCGCCAACTATCACCCGTTCTTCCCCTACGGGATCAGCGGCGCCTTCACCGGCGCGGCGACGGTGTTCTTCGCGGTCTTCGGCTACGACGCGATGTCGACCGCCGCCGAGGAGTCCAAGGACGCGCAGCGGCACATGCCGAGGGCGATCATCTACTCGCTGGTGATCGCCATGGTGCTGTACGTGGCGGCCTGCCTGGTGCTGACCGGCATGCAGAACTACCGGGACATCGACAAGGAGAGCGGGTTCAGTACGGCCTTCAAGTCGGTCGGGCTGAACGCGCTCGCGGACGTGATCGCGGTGGGCGCCATCATCGGCATCCTCACCGTGATGTTCACGTTCATGCTCGGAGTCACCCGTGTCTGGTTCTCCATGTCCCGGGACGGTCTGCTGCCCCGCTGGTTCGCCAAGACGCACCCGACGCGGCATGTGCCGACCCGGGTGACCTGGATCGTCGGGGCGGCGTCCGCGCTGATCGCCGGGTTCCTGCCGATCGGGGAGGCGGCCGAGCTGACCAACATCGGCATCCTGCTGGCGTTCGTGGTGGTCTGCGTGGCGGTGATCGTGCTGCGCCGGCGGCGCCCGGACCTGCCGCGCGCCTTCCGTACGCCGGGGGTGCCGTTCGTGCCCGGGCTGGGTGTCGTCTTCTCGATCTGGCTGATCACGTTCCTCCAGTGGCAGACCTGGGTGCGGTTCGCGGTGTGGTTCGTGATCGGCTGCCTGGTCTACTTCACCTACTCCTACAAGCGTTCGGCGCTGGCCGAGCGGCGCCCCGGCTGATCACTCCCCCATCACGAGGCCGTCGTCGGCGGCGCCCCGGCTGAGCACCACGTCCCGGATCCGGTCGCGGACCCCGGCGAGGTCGGCCCCGCCGGCGACGGCCCGGTTCACGTCGAGCACGCGCCCGGCGTCGAGGTCGTACATCTGCGGCACGAACTCGGCCCGCGTCACCTGCCAGCGCTCGCCGGCCCGGGCGGGCGGGGCGAAGGTGAAGCGGGCGAGGGTGGACTCGTTGCCGCGCGGGTCCCGGGAGCCGTCGCCGGCGTCCAGTTCGTCGGAGATCTGGTCGCCGAGGCCGTAGACCACCCAGGTCCCGTTGACCTTCTCGTACGGCTGCGGGACATGGGTGTGGCTGCCGAGGATGAGGTCGATGTCCGGGCGGCGGCCGTCGGCGGCCGCGGTCAGCCTGCGGGCGAGGGCGGCCTGGTCCTCGGTGGGGGCGTCGTCGCCGTTCGCGCCCCAGTGCAGGGAGAGGACGACCACGTCGGCGCCGGCCTTGCGGGCGGCGCGGGCGTCGGCGGTGATCCGGTCCGCGTCGATCGGACCGAGCGCCCAGGGCTGCCCGTCCGGCAGCGGCCGCTCGGTGTCGAAGGTGTACGACAGCTGCGCGACCGTGGCGGAACCGGCCCGGTAGCGGGCCGGGCGCCGGGACTCGTCCGCGCCGCGGGCGGTGCCGACGTGCCGCAGGCCCGCCGCGTCCAGCGTGTCGAGGGTGCCCCGGATGCCGTCGGCGCCGTTGTCCAGGGCGTGTTCGGAGGCGGTGGCACAGCCGTCGTAGCCGGTCATGGCGAGGTCCTGGGCGAGCTGCGGCGGGGACAGCGGGGCCGCGCCGCCGATGCCGTCCTCCAGGTGGCACAGCGCCAGATCGGCGCCGTGGACGAGGGGTTCGACGCCCGAGAGCATGGGCCGGAAGTCGTAGCCGCCGCCCGAGGCGTCGGCGGAGGCGCGTTCGAGGACGGCGGGGTGGGTGAGGATGTCGCCGGTGGCGACGAGGGTGAAGCCGTGCCGCGCCGCGGGCGGCCCGGCGGCGCCGCCCCGGCCGGAGTCCTGGCGGACCTGCTGGGAGCAGGCGGCCGCCGCCGTGAGGACGGCGGTCAGGGCCAGGGCCACCTGGTGTCTGCGTCCGATCATCGGCTCACCCCTTCGGATCTGCGTCAGCACGTCAGTACGGCTGTCGTATTTACCGACCTTGCCGTGACGGGCATATGGGTATGAAGCCGACTCTCCGTCCAAACGGTCCGCGTCCCCTCATTGACCCATCCGGGGCCTTGGCGAGAGGCGGGCGGACGCGTCCGGGCGGCTGTGAAGACTCTCACGCCGCTCGGCCGTGACGTGCTTGTCCTCGTGTACGCCCCCGGGACCGGTGTGGCGCACGCGGCGCGCGCCCCCGGCACCTCGCCCGGTACCGTGAGGTCCCGGGCGTTCCGCGCGCTCCACGCCCTGCGCGGGGAGCTTCCGGATGGCGCGGCCGACCTGCGCTGAAACCGGGTCTCAGGTCAAACCTCGGCAAAGCGCCTTGCTGTGGGCCCCGTTGGGGCAATGGGCTGTCCTCATCCGCGTTCCGGGCGAGGGCGGGTCCCCGGGGATCGGGCGGCCCGTACGCACCGGAGGAAGGGCAGGAAGGAAATGCCGCACAGAGGTCACGAGGGCACCGACGGCGCGGACGGCGTCGGCGGTGCCGAACTGGTCGTTCCCATGGCGTGGTTGTACGCCGAGTACATCGCCGACGAGCTGCTGCGCACCGGCGATCTGATGCCGCCGACGTCCTTCGAGTTCCGGGCGGGCCGGGACGCGCTGGCGCTGACCGTCTTCCTGTCCGACACCGAGGGGGAGCTGTCCGGCATCCGGGTCGTCTCCCAGCTGGAGAACTGGCTGTCGCTGACCGCCTGCGACCATCCGTGGCAGGACTGGGTCCGCGCCCGCATGGCCGACCTGACCGCCGACGCCGCCGGCTCCCCCTCCCCCGACCTGGCCCTCGCGCAGGACGCCTGGCGCTGGCTGGAGGAGACGGAACTCCTCGCCACCGACCTGGACGCGGTGCCGGGCGGGATCACCCCGGCCGACGAGGACGACGGCCCGAAGGTGTGGACGCCGGCATGGCAACTGGGGCTGCCGCTCGGGCACTTGGCGATCCACCTGTTCTGAGGCGGGGGCGCCGGCCCCCTCACTTCAGCAGACGGGACAGGCGTCGGTCCGCCAGGGGTTTGCCACCCGTCTGGCAGGTGGGGCAGTACTGGAGGGAGGAGTCGCTGAAGGAGACCTCGCGGATGGTGTCGCCGCAGACCGGGCACGGTTCGCCGGTGCGGCCGTGGACGCGCAGGCCGCTCTTCTTCTCGGACTTCAGGCGGCCCGCGGCCACGCCCCGGGAGCGCTCGACCGCCTCGGTCAGCGTGGTGCGCAGCGCCTCGTAGAGGTGGCGGGTCTCCTCCGGGGTGAGGGAGGCGGCGAGTTTGAAGGGGGACATCTTCGCGGCGTGCAGGATCTCGTCGCTGTACGCGTTGCCCACCCCCGCGATCAGGGACTGGTCCCGCAGGGCGCCCTTGAGCTGCCGTCTCTCGCCCGCGAGGAGGGCCGCGAAGCGCGTCTCGTCGAAGTCGGCGGCCAGCGGATCGGGGCCGAGGCGGGCGATCCCCGGCACCTGCGCCGGATCGCGCACCACGTACACCGCGAGGCGCTTCTGGGTGCCCGCCTCGGTGAGGTCGAAGCCCTCGCCGGTCTCCAGCGCCACCCGCAGCGCGAGCGGGCCCTTGCCCGGCTTGGGCGGTCCGTCCGGCAGCCGGTCCCGCCACTGGAGCCAGCCGGCGCGGGCCAGATGCGTCACCAGGTGCAGCCCGCTGTCCGCCTCGAGGTCCAGGAACTTGCCGTACCGGCGCACCTCGGTCACCCGCGCGCCCTCGAGGGCGGTGACGGGAGGGTCGTACGTCTTCAGCACGCTGACGGCGACCGGCAGCACCCGCGCCACCCGGAGGCCGACCAGGTGCTCGGCGAGGAAATCCGTCAGCGCTTCCACCTCGGGCAGTTCCGGCATACGTCCAGAGTGCCACCCGCCACCGACAACGCCCCCGGGCTCACCCGTTCAGCCCTCCCCCGTTCGGCCCTCGCCCGTTCGGCCCTCCCTCTCTCGATCCTCGCTCAGCCGGAACTCGCACCACACCGCCTTGCCGCTGCCCCGCGCCTCCACGCCCCAGTCGTCGGCCAGCATCTCCACCAGCAGCAGCCCCCGCCCGGACACGCCCTCCTGGCCCGCGTCCCGGCGCCTCGGCAGCGCGCTGGAGGAGTCCTCCACCTCGATCCGCAGCCGGTGCCCGGCGCCGGCGAGGGACCGCAGGGTGACGATCGCCGCGCCCTCGGTGTGCACCAGGACATTGGTCATCAGCTCGTCCGCGGCCAGCTCGATCTCGTCCGCGCGCTCACCCGCGCCCCACGCCCGCACCGCCGATCTGATCATGTGCCGGGCCTGGGTGAGGGCCTCCGGGTCGCCGGGCGCCACATGCTGCTGGACCCGGCCGCAGGCCCGCACGGTCTCCGGCTCCCGGCGGCGCAGCAGAAGCAGGGCCACGTCGTCCTCGCCGCCGCGCTCCTCGGCCGCCTGGATCAGCCGGTCGGCGAGGTCGTCCACGTCCTCGGGCCCGCCGCAGACCTGCTCCGCGAGGCCCCGCATGCCGTCGTCCAGGTCGGCGCCGGGCTGTTCGACCAGTCCGTCGGTGCACAGCAACAGGGTCTCGCCCGGGTCGAGTTCGAGGGTGGAGACGGGGTAGTCCAGGCCGCCGAACTCCGCCGAGAGCCCGAGCGGCAGTCCGCCCTCCACCGGGAGGCGCCGGCAGCCGCCGGGCCCGCGCATCAGCGGGTCGAGGTGGCCGGCGCGCACCATCTGCACCACCCCCGTGGACAGGTCGGCCTCGGCGTACAGGCAGGTGGCGAAGCGGTCGGTGTCGAGTTCGTGCAGGAAGACGGAGGCGCGGGCCATCACGGCGGCCGGGGTGTGCCCCTCGGCGGCGTAGGCGCGCAGCACGATCCGCAGCTGGCCCATCACGGCCGCCGCGTGGGTGTCGTGGCCCTGGACGTCGCCGATGACCGCGCCGACCCGGCCGCCGGGCAGCGGGATCACGTCGTACCAGTCGCCGCCGATGTCCCGGCCGAGCGCGCCCGAACGGTAGCGTACGGCGATGTCGGCGCCCGGCACGTCCGGAATGGTGCGCGGCAGCATGGCCTGCTGGAGGCCCTGGGCCAGGTCCTTCTGCTGCTCGTAGAACATGGCCCGCTGAAGGCTCTGCGCGATGCTGGCGCCGAGCGCGACGAGGACGCCGCGTTCCTCGTCGGAGAAGCCGCGCCGGTCGCTGTAGAGCAGGCCCATCGCGCCGATCGGGCGGCCCTGGGCGATCAGCGGCAGATAGGCGGCCGAGGCGATGCCCAGATGGGTGATCTGCGGCCACAGCAGCGGGTACTCCCCGGCGAACTCCTCCGGCGTCTCGACGAACCGGGGGCTCAGCGTGCGCACGACCTCGCTCATCGGATACGGCTCGTCGATCCGGTTCACCTGGCTGGCCGGCACGAAGCTGCCGGGCGGCGCCTCCGCGACGAGCCGGATCCGCCCGGCCTCCACCAGGGCCATCACGAAACTGGCGGCGCCCAGGCGGCGGATGCCGTGGGTGTCCTTGAGCACGTCGATGACGTCCTGCACGGTGCGGGCGTGCGCGAGGGCCGCGGAGACGACCTGGACGATGTTGGTCTGCTGCCGGAAGGCCAGCTCCTGCGCCGCGCGCACGCTCCGGGACGTGCTGTCGGCCAGTTCCTCGGTGGCGTCCCGGACGATGCCGACGACCCTGCGGGGGCGCCCGGCGTCGTCGCGGCGGATGTAGCCCTGGGTGTGGGTCCAGCGCGGGGTGCCGTCGCGGCAGCGGATGCGGAAGTAGGCGCCGTAGTTCTCGCCGCCCTCCTTGATGACCTGGGCGATGAGGGCGTCGAGCCGGGCCGCCTCGGGCCGCGGTACCCGCAGGACCAGGGATTCGGGGCGCCCGTCGAACTCCTCGGGCAGCAGGTCGAAGACCTCGTGCGCCTCGGCGTCCATGTGGAACAGGCCCTTGTCCAGGTCCCAGTCGAAGGTGCCCATGTGGTTGAGCGCCAGAATCGGGTCCGGGTGGGCGGGCCAGTCCTCCGGGAGTGACAGGGCACTCGCTCCCCGATCAGCCATGGGCCCACCTTGCCAGGATTCGCCGGATTCTTCGACCGGTCCGGCGGTCAGCCGCCGAGCACGTCGGCGGGGGTGGGGACGGCTCCCCCGGCGCCACCGCCGCTGGGGTCGGGCAGGGCGGGCGTGTCCGTGACGTTGGGCGGCCCGATCTCGTCCGGGCCCTGCGGCATGAGGGAATCGCCGAAGGGAGCCGAGTTGTAGAGGGAGGTGTCGGGGGGATAGGCGAGGGGGTCGAGGAGGGAGGGGGCGGCGGAGGGAACGGTGGCGGGGGCGGGCTCGGAAGCGTCCGGCGGGGCCGCCGAGGCCGAGGAAACGGCCGAGACGGGGGGTACGGCACGTGCCTCGGGGGAGGCGGCGGGGCTGGCCGTACTCCGGCCGGGGGAGGCGGAAGCACGGCGGACATCGGCAGCCGGAGTGCCGTGGCCGGTCACAGCGGGAGCGCTGGACGCGTCGACCGCACGGGTGCCCTGGCCGGTCCCGGTCGACGCCGGAGCCCTGGACGCATCAGCCGCCCGGGGGCTCTGGCCGGTCTTGGCGGGAGCGACGGAGGCACCGGCCTTGCGAGCCGCGTCGCCCGTCACAGCCCGAGAACGAGCCGCATCGGACGTCGGCGTGACGCGACCGGACGCAGCCGGAACCCCGGACGCATCGGACGTGCGGGTGCCCTGCCCGGTCGCCACCGGAGCACCGGACGCATCAGCCGCCCGGGTGCCCTGCCCGGTCGCGGCGGAAGCGGCAGAGGCACCGGCCTTCCGAGCCGCGTCGCCCGTCACAGCCCGAGAACGAGCCGCATCGGATGTCGGCGTGACGCGACCGGACGCAGCCGGAACCCCGGACGCATCGGACGTGCCGGTGCCCTGCCCGGTCGCCACCGGAGCACCGGACGCATCAGCCGCCCGGGTGCCCTGCCCGGTCGCGGTCGCCGCCGGAGCACTGGACGCGTCGACCGCACGGGTGCCCTGGCCGGTCTTGGCGGGAGCGACGGAGGCACCGGCCTTGCGAGCCGCGTCGCCCGTCACAGCCCGAGAACGAGCCGCATCGGACGTCGGCGTGACGCGACCGTTCACAGCCGGAACCCCGGAACCATCAGCAGCCCGGGTTCCGTCGCTCGTCGACGCCGGTGCGCTGGACGCGTCACCCGTCCGCGTCACGTCCCTGGTCGCATCCGAAGTGCCGCGCGCGTCGGGCGCCGTAGTCACCCGCTCGTCCGTCACGTGCGTGCCGCGCCCGTCGGCGGAGGCGGCGCTGCGCGAACCGCTCTCCGCCCTCCCTCCGGCGCTCCGCGAACCCGTCTCCGTCCCCCTTCCAGTGCTCCGCGAACCCGTGTCCGCCCTCCCCTCGGCGTTCCGCGTCCCCGTCTCCGCCCGCTCTCCGGCGCTCCGCGTCCCCATGTCCGAGCGGCTTTCCCCCCGATCCGCCGCCCGGCGCTCCAGCACCCCCGTGCCCCGCTCCCCCGTGTCGGTCCCGTTCGCTCGTGTACGGCGATCATCCGCGCGCTCACCACGGCCCTCGCCCCGCCCCGGTGTGACCCGTCCCGTGTCGATCACCGCGCCCCCGATCTCGCCCGTCGCCGTGTTCGACCTGCTCCCCTCGGGACTGGGCCGGCCGGTGTCCGGCCGGGACGGGTGGGGGAAGCCGGTGAGGCCCGGGTCCGGGGGCGCGGTGTCGGCGACGGCCGGCGGAGCCACGAGGTGGTCGTTGCGGACGTCGGGGCCGAGCCGGCGCTCTATCCACGTGTTCGTCCCGGCGTCCAGCAGCGTGAGGCTGCCGACGGCCTGGGGCGCCGGGGTCACCACGATGACCTGGTTCGGCCGGTAGCCCGACCACGCGGTGCCGCGCGCGCCGACGCCGCCCCGGGCCTCCTGGGGCGGCCGCAGCGGGTTGCCGCAGGCGCAGCGCACCCGGGGCACGCCCCGGTCGTCGACCAGCACGGCGGTGCCGGCCTGGAGCACGGCCTGGTACCCGGTGATGCGCCCGTCCCGGTAGCCGTGATTGGTGACCCGGGTGTCCGCGCGCAGCAGGACCGGGGTCAGGGCGCGCAGGTATCCGGGCAGATCCGTCCGGGAGACACCCGCCACATGGGCGAACGCGTCCCCCCGGGCGGGGTCCGCCGTCAGCCCCCCGATCTGCCGCTCGACATCGCAGCCGGCGACGCGGACGCTGCCGCTGTAGAGCCCCGGGGTGCCGCCGGACAGGGCGCGCGCCGCCGCCAGGGGGGCGACGGCGAGGCCGGCGGGCGGCGCGCTGGCGTCGGCGGTACGGCCGGTGCCCGTCGGCCGGGGCGTGCCGGTGCGGGCGGGGCCGGTCGCCGTGGAGGCGGTGAAGGGGTTGGGCCCCCGCTCGGCGGCGGGCTGGAGGAAGACCTCCTCGCCCAGCTGGGCCTCCTTGACGGCGGCGCCCGCACACCCGGTGAGGAGCAGCGCCACCGAGAGCAGCACGCAGGCCATGACCATGGATCCGGTGGGTATGCGCACCGTGCACTCCGCATCACTGTGGGTGAATTATCACTATTATTTGCTTTGCTCCCGTTTCGCTGGCAACTCGGGGGACCGGTACGAGGGAGGCGAGGCGGCCGTGGACTGGTTCACCGCACCCGACTACTGGCTGAGCCGGCTGGTCCTCCAGCGGGCGCTGGCCGCCGTGTACCTCGTCGCGTTTTCGGCGGCCGCCCTCCAGTTCCGGGCGCTGCTGGGCGAGCGCGGGATGCTGCCGATCCCGCACTACGTGGCGCGGATCCGCTTCCGCCGGGCGCCGAGCCTGTTCCAACTGCACTACTCGGACCGGTTCTTCGCGGCCACGGCCTGGACGGGGTGCGCGGTGTCGGCGGCGCTGCTCGCCGGGGCGGACGCGCTGCTGCCGCTGTGGGCCGCGATCGTGCTGTGGCTGGTGCCGTGGGCGCTGTATCTGTCGATCGTGAACGTGGGCCAGACCTGGTACGCGTTCGGCTGGGAGTCGCTGCTGCTGGAGACCGGTTTCCTGGCCGCGTTCCTCGGCAACGACCGGGTGGCGCCGCCGGTGCTGGTGCTGTTCCTGCTGCGCTGGATCCTGTTCCGGGTGGAGTTCGGCGCGGGGCTGATCAAGCTGCGCGGCGACGCGTGCTGGCGCGAGCTGACCTGCCTCTACTACCACCACGAGACCCAGCCGATGCCGGGCCCGCTGAGCTGGTTCTTCCACCATCTGCCCAGGCCGCTGCACCGGGTGGAGGTCGCCGCCAACCACTTCACCCAACTCGTGGTGCCGTTCCTGCTGTTCACGCCCCAGCCGATCGCCTCGGCCGCCACCGCGCTGATGATCGTGACCCAGCTGTGGCTGGTGCTCTCCGGCAACTTCTCCTGGCTGAACTGGATCACCGTCGTGCTGGCGGTCTCCGCGCTGCGGCTCCCGGCGACGGCTCCGTCCCTGCCGTCCGCGCCCCTGGGGTACGAGATCGTGGTCCTGGCCCTCGCCGCGCTGCTGTTGTTCCTCAGCTATCGCCCGGTGGTGAACATGGTCTCCCGACGCCAGGTGATGAACCGCTCCTTCGATCCGCTGCACCTGGTCAACACCTACGGCGCGTTCGGCAGCGTCAGCCGGGTGCGCTACGAGGTGGTCGTGGAGGGCACCTTGGACGAGGTGGCCCGGCCGGACGCGGACTGGCGCGAGTACGAGTTCAAGGGCAAGCCGGGCCGACTGCGCCACTGGCCGCGCCAGTTCGCGCCGTACCATCTGCGCCTGGACTGGCTGATGTGGTTCGCCGCGCTGTCGCCCGCGTACGCCGGGGAGTGGTTCGGCGGCCTGGTGGAACGCCTCCTGGAGAACGACCGCGCCACGCTGCGGCTGCTGCGCCGCTCCCCCTTCCCGCCGGACACCCCGCCGCGTTATGTCCGCGCCCGCCTCTTCCGCTACCGCTACACCTCCTGGCGGGAGTTGCGGGAGACGGGGGCGTGCTGGGACCGGACGTACGTGCGCGAGTACCTGCCGCCGACCCGGCTGGCCGCAGCGACCGAGAGGCCGTAACCCGTACGCCCACGCCCCCGCCGTGCTCCCACCCGCGCCCGCGCCCGGCCAGCGCGACCCCGGGCACGGTCAGGGGTGCTTCAGACCCTGCGCAACCGCAGCGTCATCAGTTCGAACGGGCGCAGCCGTACGGTGATCCGCTCGCCCTCGCGGACCGGCTGCGGCGCGTCCGCGAGCGGGCGTTCCAGCAGGTCGGTGACCGTGAGGCCACTGAAGGCGAAGCCGGCCGTGAGGGTGGGCCGGGCGCGGCCGCCGTGGGCCTCGTGGAAGCGGATCACCACGTCGCCGCTGCCGTCGTCGGCCAGCTTGACCGCCGTGACGACGACCGCGTCGTCGTCCACGGTGATGAGCGGGGCGACGTCCCGGGCGCCGGTCGTACGGCGCTCGGGCAGGTTGACCCGCCAGCCCTCGCGGACCGCGTCGGCGATCGAGGCGCCGGGCACCAGGGCGTGCCGGAAGCGGTGCCTGCCCTGGTCGGTGTCGGGGTCGGGGAAGCGCGGGGCGCGCAGCAGGGAGGCGCGGACGGTGGTGGTCGTACCCCGGTCGCCGTCGGTCCGTACGGTGCGGGTGACGTCGTGTCCGTACGTCGCGTCGTTGACGAGGGCCACGCCCCAGCCGGGTTCCTCCAGGTGGACGAAGCGGTGGTTGCACGCCTCGAACTTGGCCGCCTCCCATGAGGTGTTGGTGTGGGTGGGACGGAAGACGTGCCCGAACTGGGTCTCCGACGCGTACCGTTCGGCGTGCAGGTCGAGCGGGAAGGCCAGTTTCAGGATCTTCTCCGTCTCGTGCCAGTCCACTTCCGTGTCGACGACCAGCCGCCGCTCCCCCCGGGGCAGCGAGAACACCTGGGTGGCACGGGAGTCGCCGAAGGAGCGGACGATCCGTACCGATGCCCCGTCCTCGCCGACGCCGATCCCGTCGGCGTCCGTGAGGTCGGTGACGGTGTTGCGGTAGAAGGAGTCGACGTCCCAGGCGTCCCACATGTTCGGGAGATCCTGGTGGAGTTGGAGGAGGCCGGCCGCCGCGCCGGGGGCGACGCCCTCGCGGTCGGCGGTGAGATCGCGGGCGGAGACGATGAGGCCCCGGGCGTCGATCTCCACGTGCAGCAGCCCGTTGTCGAGCACGTACCCGCCCGCCGCGCGGGGCTCGGGCACCGCCCCGGCGCCCGCGCCCGGAGCGGGCCGGGCGCCCGCCGCCGGCACCCCGGCGTGCTCGTACGGCGCCGCGTTGAACACCAGCTCCCGCGTTCCCTCCCCCGCCAGCGCCCGCTGCGCCCCCGCGATGACCGCCTCCAGCTCCCCCGCGACCCGCGCGTAGGTCGCCCGCGCCTCCCGGTGCACCCAGGCGATGGAGGAGCCGGGCAGGATGTCATGGAACTGGTGCAGCAGGACCGTCTTCCAGATGCGGTCCAACTCCTCGTACGGGTAAGGGTGTCCGGTGCGTACGGCGGCGGTCGCGGCCCACAGCTCGGCCTCCCGGAGCAGATGTTCGCTGCGCCGGTTGCCCCGCTTGGTCCCGGCCTGGCTGGTGAGGGTGGCGCGGTGCAGTTCCAGGTACAACTCCCCCACCCAGACGGGGGCGTCGGGGTATTCGGCCGCCGCCTTGCCGAAGAAGGCGCCCGGGGTCTCCCAGACGACGGCGGGCGAGCCCTCCAGATCGCGCAGCCGGGCCGCCCGGCCGGCCATCTCGCGGGTGGTGCCGCCGCCCCCGTCGCCGTAGCCGGTGGGCGCGAGCGAGTGCCGGGCGCGGCCCTTCTCCCGGAAGTTGCGTGCGGCGTGGGCGAGTTCGGAGCCGTGCAGGGTGCAGTTGTAGGTGTCGACGGGCGGGAAGTGGGTGAGAATCCGGGTGCCGTCGATGCCCTCCCACTGGAAGGTGTGGTGCGGGAAACTGTTCGTCCTCGACCAGGAGATCTTCTGGGTCAGCAGCCACTTGGCGCCCGCCGCCCGGATGATCTGCGGCAGCCCGGCCGCGAACCCGAAGGTGTCGGGCAGCCACACCTCCTCGTTCTCCAGGCCGAACTCCTCCAGGAAGAACCGCTTTCCGTGCACGAACTGCCGGGCCATCGCCTCCGAGCCGGGCATGTTGGTGTCCGACTCCACCCACATCCCGCCGGCCGGCACGAACCGCCCCGTCGCCACCGCCTCGCGCATCCGCGTCCACACCTCGGGCCGGTGCTCCTTCACCCAGGCCCACTGCTGGGCCTGCGACATGGCGAAGACGAACTCCGGCTCGTCCTCGATCAGGGCGGTCATGTTGGCCGCCGTGCGGGCCACCTTGCGCACCGTCTCGCGCAGCGGCCACAGCCACGCCGAGTCGATGTGGGCGTGTCCGACCGCGCTGATCCGGTGGGCGGAGGGGACGGCGGGCGCGGACAGGACGCCGGTCAGCCGCTCGCGGGCGCGGGCCGCCGTGCCGTTCACGTCCTGGAGGTCGACGGCGTCCAGGGACCGTTCGACGGCACGCAGGATGTCGTACCGGCGCGCGGAGTCCACCGGCAGCTCGGCCATCAGCTCGCCGAGCACCTCCAGGTCGAGGACCAGCTGCCACACGGTGTCGTCGAAGACGGCGAGATCCATGCGGGCGAGCGTGTACTGCGGCGCGCTCCCGGCGGTGCCCTTCTCGCCGAAGGGGGTGGGCCCCGGCCCGAAGACCAGCGGGTTGGCGGCGGCCTCGATGTGCAGGCACACCGGCTCGCCGCCCGCGACGGGGGCCCCGATCCGCACCCACTGGTTGCGCGGGTTCAGGCCCTTCACCGGGGTGCCGTCGGGCCGGTACACCAGGCCCTCGCACTGGAATCCGGGCAGGTCCTGCGCGAAGCCCAGGTCGAGCAGGGCCTCGACGGTCCGGCCCGCCCACGCCTCGGGCACGGTCCCGGTCACCCGGAACCAGCTGGTGCCCCAGGGGGCGCCCCATGGGGTGCCCACCTCGACCGGCCGGAGTTCGGCGGCGAGCCCCTCGGCCACCGGCACCGGCTCGCCGGGCGCGTGCCACACCGCGACCTGGAGCGGCACGGACGCGGGGTACACGGCGGGGCGGATGCGCTCGGTCAGGACGCGGCGCAGGCGGTCCTCCACCAGCGTGCGGTCGTCATGCATACGGGATGCTCCCTGCTGGGTTCCGGGCGTTCACGGCTCACGGGGGAGGTACGTCGGACTGCTTCGGGCTCGGTTTCGTCCGCGCTTCGGGCCCGCTTCGGACCCGCTGAGGAACGCATTCCCCTCCGACGGCCGCCGGACCCTCGACGTACCGTGCCCGACGAGGCACAGTTCTCCCTGCGCCCCTGTGCGTACCGGCGAGTAGCCGACGATCGACCGAGGAGTGCCGTGGGGAACTGGGCCGGGCGGAGCGCCGCCGACATAGCCACCGCCGTGCGGGAGAAGCGGGTCACGCCACGGGAGGTGGTGGCGGAGCACCTGGCGCGGATCGAGCGGTACGACGGGCGGATCGAGGCGTTCCGCACCGTACGGGCGCGCGCGGCGCTCGCCGAGGCGGAGGAGGTGGGCTCGCGCGCCGGGCTGGCCGGACTGCCGCTCGCGGGCGTGCCGGTGGCGGTGAAGGACAACCTGGCGGTGCGCGGCGAGGCCCACCGTGACGGCTCCGCCGCGACCCCGGACGCCCCGGCGGCCGAGGACCATGTCACGGTGGCCCGGCTGCGGGCGGCGGGCGCGGTGGTCGTGGGTCTGACGAACGTGCCCGAGCTGTGCGTCTTCGGTACGACCGAGGGGCCGTACGGCGCCTCGCGCAACCCCTGGGACACCACGCGCACGGCGGGCGGGTCCTCCGGGGGCAGCGCCGCCGCCGTGGCCGCGGGGTTCGTGCCGCTCGCGCTCGGCAACGACGGCATGGGCTCCCTGCGCATCCCGGCGGCGAACTGCGGGCTCGTCACGGTGAAGCCGGGGCACGGGGTGGTGGCGGCGGGGATCGGCAACGGCGACTGGTTCGGCATGTCGGAGAACGGCCCGCTGGCCACCACGGTCGAGGATCTGCGGCTGATGCTGGGCGTCCTGGCCGGCCGGGACTTCCCCGCCGCCGGGGAGCCCGCGCGGCGCACGATCGCCGTGGCCCTGCGCAATCCGCTCCCCGTGGCGGGCGTCGGCGGCGCGTACGCGGGCGCGGTCCGGCAGGCGGCGGGGGCGCTGGCGCGGGCGGGCCACCGGGTGCGCCGGGCGGAACCGCCGTACCCCCTGACGATGGGGGTGAGCGCGCTCAAGCACTGGACGGCGGGGACGGCGGTGGACGCCGAGGGGCTGGACGCGGCGCGGCTGGCCCGGCGCACCCGGGTGCACGCGGCGATCGGCCGGCGCTTCGTCGGCCAGGTCCGCACCGGCAGCGAACGCGAGCGCCTGCGCGCCCGGCTGACCCCGTTCCTCACCGAGCACGACGTGCTGCTCACCCCGGCGCTGGCCCGCCGCTCCCCCGCCGCCGGACCGTGGCACGAACGCGGCTGGCTGCGCAACGTCCTCGCCAACTCGGCCTACTCGCCCTTCACCCCGCCCTGGAACCTGACCGGCTGGCCCGCGATGTCCGTCCCCGTCGGCACCCTGCCCTCGGGCGCCCCCGCCGCCGTCCAACTGGTGGGCCGCCCCGGCACGGAGGCCGTCCTGCTGGACCTGGCCGAGGAATTGGAGCACTCACTGCCATGGCACCGCACGGCACCTCTGGGCGACTGACACACCGGGGCCCGGAAGCCGATCGGCTTCTCTGATCGGCATGGGCGCGATGCTCGCATCGCACCCATGCGCGGCGACGCCGAACGGGGATCAGTCCACGCTCGGCAGGATGTGGGGTTCGGCGAGGTCCTCCTCGTAGCCGGCGAGGCGGATGGGGGCGGACCGGGCCCACACGTCGAGGCTGCCGAGTTCTCCGGGCCGGCGGCCCGGGCGCTCCGGGTACTCTTCGGGCTTTGCTCGCGTTTCGTCTTCTCCGGTGTCACCGCGCACTCCTTATGTGTCGGGTCACCCTCGGGGCGTACCGGACAATCTGCGCTCCGGCGCTCGCCGCCCGCTCAGGTCTGGATGGAAGGCCAGTTCGGGCGCGGTGGCGCCGGTACTTCAGGTGGAGCGGGCCGATGATCCACGGCACACTCCTCGGCGGACGAAATGGGTGGGGGTGGGACCCCTTTTCGCTGCCCGTCCACTCCAGATTAACCAAATGAGCGGACTGCCGCTCGATAGGGAATGCAAACAAGGGGTAACTATCACGCTTCGAACGGCAACCCAATACCGTCCAATATGCAGCTATCCATAACAAAGCGCATCGCGGAATCGACGCTCCGTATCACCCGTTCGGCGTACGCCGGGCAGTCCCGCGCGTCAGTTCAGGTGCCGTTGGCCGGACCGCAAGCTCACCATGGTCTGCTGGCGCCCGACACGGTCCTCTCGCGGAAGGACGGACGCATGGAGCTGCGCAGCGTCGAGGAGCTGATGGAGCTGCTGCACGCCGGGCGGCCCCGGCACGCGCTGCGGACCGCCGCACTGCTGCGCCGCGGCCGCCCCGCCGACAAGGAGCTCCAGGTGGCGGGGCTGGTGCAGGGCATCGGGCCGCTGCCGGGTACGGGCGGCGAGGCGGACTCGGCACGCCGGGCCGCCGCGGCGGTACGGCCGCTGCTCGGGGAACGGGTGTTCCGGCTGCTGCGCGGGGACGCGGGCGCCGACGAGGACGTCCTGCGGCTGAGCCTGGCCCGCGAGGAGGCCCGTACGGCGGGCTTCGACGCCGGTGTGCTGGAGGACTGGCGCACGGTCCTGGAACTGGTTGCCGCGCGCCACCGCCGGCTGGACGCGGTCGACTGACCCCCGGGGCGGACCCCGGGACGTCAGTGCGCGGCGCCCGCTACCACTTGCCGGGCGCGTAGTCCTTGAGGAAGACGCCGTACACGTCGTCGCCGTCCTCGCCGCGCACGATCGGGTCGTAGACGCGGGCCGCGCCGTCGACCAGGTCGAGGGGCGCGTGGAAACCGGCCTCGGCGAGGCGCAGCTTGTCGTAGTGCGGGCGCTCGTCGGTGATCCAGCCGGTGTCGACGGAGGTCATGAGGATGCCGTCGGTGTCGAACATCTCCTGGGCGCTGGTCCGCGTCACCATGTTCATGGCCGCCTTCGCCGCGTTGGTGTTCGGGTGACCGGCGCCCTTGTAGCCGCGGCTGAACACCCCTTCCATCGCCGAGACGTTGACGACGTACGACCGTCCGCGCGCCGCCTTGCGGGCCGCGTCGGCCATCGCCGGGCGGAGCATGCTGATCAGGATGAACGGCGCCGTGTAGTTGCACAGCTGGGTCTCCAGCAGCTCCACCGGGGAGATCTGCTCGATGGACTGCACCCAGGTGTTGGAGTCCACGACGTCCGGGACCAGGCCGCCCGCGTCGATCGCGGTGCCGTCCAGGTGCCGGGCGACGCTCGCGTTGCCCGCGACGAGCGCGAGGTCGGCGACCTTCTGCGCGTCCAGGCCGCTGGCGCCGATGGGCAGCGCGGCGATGCCGTCCACGGCGCCGGAGTTGAAGGCGCCGATCACCTGGTGGGCGGGGAGCTCACCGGCGGGCAGCGGGGCGCTCTCGCCCTCGACCAGCGCGGCGTACGCCGCGGGCAGCCGGCGTACGGTCTGCGTCGCGTTGTTGATCAGGATGTCGAGCGGGCCCGCCTCGGTGACCCGCTCGGCCAGCGACACGGCCTGCGCCGGGTCGCGCAGGTCGATGCCGACGATCTCCAGGCGGTGCAGCCAGTCCGCCGAGTCCTCCATCGCCTTGAAGCGGCGGATGGCGTCCTTGGGGAACCGGGTGGTGATCGTCGTGTGCGCGCCGTCGCGCAGCAGCCGCAGCGCGATGTACATGCCGATCTTGGCGCGGCCGCCGGTGAGCAGGGCGCGCTTGCCGGTGAGGTCGGCGCGGGCGTCCCGCTTGGCGCGGTTCAGGGCGGCGCACCGGGGACAGAGCTGGTGGTAGAAGTAGTCGACCTCGACGTAGCGGGTCTTGCAGGTGTAGCAGGAGCGCGGGCGCTGGAGTATGCCCGCGATGCGGCCCTCCTCGACCTTGGAGGAGGGCAGGATGCCCTCGGTCTCGTCGTCGATGCGCTCGGCGGAGCCGGTGGCCGTGGCCTCGGTGATCGCGCGGTCGTGCGCGGTCTTGGCGGCCCGGCGCTCCTGGCGGCGGCGCTGCTTGACCGTCCGGTAGAGGGACGAGGTGGCCCGGCGCACCAGGATCGCGTCGGGGTGGTCGACATCGATCGTGTCGAGCTCCTCCAGCACGCTGAGGCAGAGGGCCAGGCGCTCGGGGTCGATCCCCGGGCCGTGGACGACCTCTTCCGCGGCCATGGGGTCCGTGGCGGCCATGGAGCCGTCTTCTGTCACCGTCATCGCGCTGCCGTTTCCCTGATCCCGCGCAGCGCTCCGATTCGCGCCCGCTATCGAACGCGAAATTTTAACGGAGCCCGGGACCAGGAAGCGAAACCCGATCGGAGCAGGGGGGCGAGGCCGGTGGAGACAGGGAGGCGGGGCCGGTGGAAAGCGGACGGCCGGGGCGGGGCCGGGGGCCCGTGCGCACCCCGTAGGGCCCCGTGCCTCAGCAGTCGCACGCCGCCAGCAGTGTCTTCACCTCCGTCGATACCGCGTGCGCGAACCGGTCGAGATCCGGGACCGCCGCCGCGTCCGCGACCAGGCCGTAGTGGACCCGGCCGCGGTACGTCGAGATCGCGACCGCGAGCGACTGGCCGGGCGCGAGCGGGGCCAGGGGGTAGACCTCGGTCAGCTGGTGGCCGCCGAGGCGCAGTCCCACGCCGGGCAGCGGCACGCTGGTGACCAGGATGTCGAACCACAGCCGGGCGGCCTGGCCGACGAGCGGGCCGCCGAGCCGGTGGCCGAGCGCCGGCACATGATCGGCGAGCAGCGCGACCGCGCCGGCGCCCCGGTCGGGGCCCACGTCCTTGTTGCGGACCATCGCGGTGCGCACGGCCGCGAGCCGGCCGAGCGGGTCGGGCTCGTCCACGGGGAGCCGTATCAGATAGCCGGAGAGCCGGTTGCCGGGTGGCTGGGCGGTGCGCGGGCGGCGCCGGGAGACGGGGATCAGGGCGCGCGGCGCCACCCCGGCGCTGCCGTCGCCGCGTTCGTCGAGCCAGCGGCGCAACGCCCCGGCGACGACCGCGATGAGGACGTCGTTGACCGTGCCCCCGGCCGTCTTGCGCACCCGGTGCACCTCGTCGATGTCCAGGACGACGCCGGCCGTGCGGCGGGTGCCGCTGGGCGGGGAGGCGAGCGCGGTGCTGGGCCGCATGCGCAGGGTGGACAGGGCGAGGGAGGCGCCGATGTCCAGGGCCCGGCCCGCATCGGAGAGGACGCCCCTGAGCAGGCCGGGGAGCATGCCGGGCAGCTCGCGCACGTCCGGCAGGGCCCGGCGCGGCGGGGCCGCGGGGCGCGGCGGCCGCTCGGGCATGTCCATCGGATCGAGGACGCCCGCGGCGAGTTTGAGCGCGCGCAGCCCGTCGGCGAGGGCGTGGTGGAACTTGAAGAGCACGGCGAAGGAGACCCCGTCCTCGCCGGGCAGGACATGCGCCTCCCAGGGCGGCCGGCCGCGCTCCAGCGGACGCTCCATCAGCCGACCGGCCACCGCGTGGAAGTCGCCGGTCGGCGCGTGCAGCCGTACATGGTTCAGCGGGTCGAAGTCCGGGTCCGCCTCGCGGGTGGCGCCGCCGAAGGCGAGCGGGCCCCAGACGTCGCGGATGCGCAGGCGCAGCCCGGGGACGGCGGCGGCGCGGGCGGCGAGCAGGTCGGCGGCGTGGGCGCCCGCGGTGGGCGAGTGCGCGCCGAAGACGCCGAGCGCGCCCAGGTGCATCGGGTGCCGGTCGGACTCCATGTTCCAGAAGGCCAGGTCGAGGGGAGCGAGCAAATCGGAGGTCACGGGCTTGCCTCGCGCGTCGACGGAAGGGAACTTCAGTCAAGCCCCGGCAGTCGATTACGGTCAAGTTCGATCGATATGCGCTCAGTTAACAACGGATAAAGTCCCGCCCCTCCGAACGGGGCGGGACTCGGGAGAAGCCTGAGGTCACTTCAGTACCGGGGGAACCGCCTGGGCCGCCGTACCCCACCCTGACGGGCGCGGGCCGACCGTGAACGCCAGCGAGCGCAGGGAGCGCAGCGCACGCGTCGTCAGATACGTCCGCCCGTGGGCCGAACCGTCGGCCCGCACGCCCTGGACGTAGCGGTCGGCGGCCGAGGTGCCGGGCGCGGTGACGGTCAGTCCGCCGCTCGGCCAGTAGCGGCGGTCCAGGGCGAGGTCGACGCGGTCGAAGACCGGGGTGGACAGGCCCCAGGTGTCGTAGCCGGGCTGGATCGGGAACAGCCCGATGGACGAGAGCACGTTCCAGGCGGACATGGTGCCGAGGTCGTCGTTGCCGGTCATACCGGTGGGGCCGTCGGTGAACAGGGTCAGGGCCGCGTGCACCACGTCGGTGGTCTTCCACGGCTGGCCGGTGGCGAGGTAGGTGTAGGGCGCGATCAGATCGGGCTCGTTCATCGGGTTGTAGACGGCCGCGTTGTAGTACGCGTACGCGTCGCCGTGCACCCACACCTCGCGGGCCGTCCGCGCCGGGTCGGCGAGCAGCCGGTCGTAGGCGAAGAAGGAGTCCAGGCGGTCGTTGGCGGCGCGCTTGCCGCCGATCAGGCCGATCATGCCGGTCAGGTCCTGCGGGACCAGCCACTGGTACTGCCAGGCCGTGCCCTCGTGGAAGCCGGTGCCGAGCGCCGGGTCGGGGGAGCCGGTGAAGGCTCCGGAGGCGTCCCGGGCCCGGAAGAAGCCGGTCGAGGGGTCGAAGATGGTGCGGTAGTTGCGCGAGCGGGCCGCGTACCGGGCGGCGTCGGCGTCATGCCCGAGATCCCGGGCCATCTGGGCGAGCATGGCGTCGGCGAGGGCGTACTCCAGGGTGACGGAGGCGCCGTGGTGGTAGTCGGAGTCGCCCATCTTGGCCAGCGGCCGGTCCTTGTCGAACGGGGCGAAGCCGTCCTTGATGTACTCGGCGTTCGCCTCCCGCCCGATCCCCGGGTTCGCGGCGGGCGGCACCCCGTCCGCGTTCTTGCGCAGCGCGCGGTAGGCCCGCTCCTCGAACCCCTTCAGCAGGCCCATCTGATAGGCGGTGGTCAGGAAGGGGGTGACCGGGTCGCCGCTCATCACGTTCGTCTCGACCGGGCCGTACCCCCACTTGGGCAGCCAGCCGCCGTCCTCGTCGACCGCCACCACCGAGCGGGCCATGTCCCGTGCCTCGCGCGGCGCGAGCAGGGCGAGCAGCTGGGCCTGGGTGCGGTAGGTGTCCCACAGCGACCAGTTCTGGTAGTACGTGAAGCCGTAGGCGTGGTGGACCCGCCGGTCCCAGCCGAAGTAGCGGCCGTCGGCGTCGCCGCCGACGTTGGGCGCGAGGTAGGACCGGTACAGCGAGGAGTAGAACGTACGGCGCAGGGTGCCGGTACCGCCCCGGACCCGCACCCGCGCCAGCCGCGCCTCCCACTGCCCGCGGGCCGCCCGGCGCACGGTGTCGAACGAGCGCCCGCCCTCGGCCCGCAGATTGCCCGCAGCTCCCGCCGCGTCGACGTACGACAGCGCGGTGGTCGCCTCGACCGTACGGTCCCGGGTGGTGTCGAAGCGGACATAGGCGCCGCCACGCCCACTGCGCGAGCCCGCGGTGACGGTGGCGCCGTCCCAGGTGCCGTACGCGGTGAAGGGCCGGCTGAACCGGGTGATCGTGTGGACCGTGTACGGACCGGTGTCCCGGCAGAAGCCGTGCCCGGTGATCTCGGTGCGCACGGTGTGGTCGTCCAGGATCTCCACCTTGCTGCCGCTCGCCTTGTGCAGCGACTGGGCCGCGTTCAGCAGGACGTCGGCCTTGGCGGTGGCGGGGAAGGTGTAGCGCTGCACCCCGGTGCGGGCGGAGGCGGTCAGCTCGGCGCGGATGCCGGAGGCGAGGCCGACGCGGTAGTAGCCGGGGCTCGCCGTCTCGTCGCCGTGCGCGAAGGCGGCGGCGTACTTGGCGTCGTCGGTCTGTGTGACGTCGCCGGTGGTGGGCAGCACGGGCAGGTCGCCGCCGATCCGGCAGCCCACACCCGACAGATGGACCAGCGAGAAGCCGCGGATCCGGCTCTGGGTGTAGTCGTAACCGGTGTTGTGCCCGGTGTCGGGCGAGAGCTGCACCATGCCGAAGGGCACGGCGGCGCCGGGGAAGGTGTTGCCCTCGTCCTGGCTCCCGATGAAGGGGTTCACCAGGTCGGTGAGGTGGCCGTCGGTCCGCTCGGCGGCTCCTGCGGCGGGGGTGGCGATCAGCGCGGACGCTGCCATCACCCAGGCCAGGCACAGCCGTGTGCGCCGGGTCCCTCTCATCTCGGATGACCTCCGGAGGTTCGACATCGTTGCCTGCATCGTGGCGGGCGAATGCCGTGAAACCGGGCATTGCACGGCGGGAGAGGGTAAACGCGTCGCGGACGAGGGTGATTTGACGGACTGTGAGAAGAGCGCGCGCCCCGGCCGCGCCCCCGCCGTACGGCACTTCAGCCGGCCGGCCGATCTCCCGTGTCCGATACGGCGGTTGAGGCGCGCGGTGCCGCCGGGGGCCGGGGGAAGCAGCAGTCGCCGCACACACCGCCGCCGGGGACCCGGTAGTACAGGCAGCAGCTGCGCCGGCGGAACGCGGTGCCGGTACGGGTGCCCGTGGACCGCAGCAGGGGGTGGCCGAAGAGTTCACCGGCGAGCGCGCGGGTGCGGGCCACCGTGCCGGGGCGCCCCTCGGCGCGGGCCCAGCGCTCCAGTTCCCGGGCGGCTCCGGCGAGCGCGGAGCCCGCGTTGCCCCACAGCAGCCCGGCCGCGATCCCGTAATGGGCTCTCAGGGTCTCCCCCAGGGGCTCCAGATGACCGTGCAGCACGGCGTCGGCGAGGGCGGTCGCGTCCCCGGGTCCCGGGCGTACCTCGGTGAGCCACAGGTCGTCGGGCGCGGACGCCTCGATGTCCCAGCGCAGCAGGCCCGGACGCAGATCGGGCAGCCGGCCGTACAGGACGGCGCAGCCGAGCGCGGCCGACCAGAGCCGGGCGGCCAGGCCCTGCTGGGCGAGGGAGGCGGCGACCCGGGGTTCGGGGGTGCCCAGGCGGCGGCCGACGAGGCGCACGCGTGCGCTCAGGGGATCGCCGGGGCCGTCCGGCGCGTAGGCCGCCGCGAGGGTCGGCAGCCCGGCCGGGTTCCCGTGCGGGGCCGGGCGCAGGGTGAAGAAGGGGCCCGGCGGGCGCAGGGCGGCGAGTTCGGGGTCGAGGTCCACGAGGACACTCGTACCAGGCCCGTTCGCGCACCGGTCGTCGGGGGGCTCCCCCCGGGTAACCCACCTGAGGGATGATCACCGAACCGGTGTACTCCATCGGGAGTAGGACGCATTGCGTGCTCAGGGACGACGACGGGAAGAGCGCGGGCGGGCAGAGTGTTGACCATGGAAGCCGACCGTAGGCCGCGCCGGGCTCAGGCCCCCCGCCGCACGCACAGGAGACGCCGATGAGCGGGAGAGGCCGATGAGCGCCCTCGCGCTGTCGGTGCTGCTGTCGCTCGTGTCCGCCGTCGGCTACGCGGGCGGCGCGATCGTGCAGGAGCGCGTGGCCGTGACCTCTCCGGACAGCGCGTATCTGCCGCTGCGCAGGCCCGGTTGGTGGGGCGCGCTCGCGCTCAACAGCCTCGGCGGACTGCTGCACGTGGTGGCACTGGCCTACGGCCCGCTGAGCATCGTCCAGCCGCTCGGCGCGCTGACCATCGTCTTCGCCCTGCCGCTGGCCACGCTGTGCGTGGGCCGCCGGGCCGGGGCGGCCGCCTGGCGCGGCGCCGTGATGGCCACCGTCGGGCTCGCCGGACTGCTTTCCCTGGTCGGCTCCTCCCAGGACCACGCGCTCGACGCCGCCCAGCGGCTGGCGACCGCGATCGTCACCGGCGGCGCGGTGGTGGCCCTCATGTGCGCGGGCCGGGCCGCCCACCGGCACCCCGCGGTGCGCAGCGTGCTGCTCGCCACG
Organism: Streptomyces sp. SUK 48; assembly: GCF_009650765.1. Taxonomy (NCBI): domain Bacteria; kingdom Bacillati; phylum Actinomycetota; class Actinomycetes; order Kitasatosporales; family Streptomycetaceae; genus Streptomyces; species Streptomyces sp. SUK 48. The sequence goes on from NZ_CP045740.1 coordinate 728,501, forward strand.
GCGGCGGGCACGGCGTTCGGCATCTCCTCGGTGTTCACCAAGTCCGTCACCGTCGACTGGGACGGCGGCCTGCACTCCCCCGGCACCCTGTTCTCACTGGCACTGATCGCCGTGTTCTCGGTGGCCGGCGTCCTGCTGTCCCAGGCTTCCTACCGGGGCGGCGGCCTGGCCGCGCCGCTCGCCACGCTGACCGTCGTCAACCCGGTGCTGGCCGCCGTCGTCGGCATCCTCATGTTCGGTGAGACCTTCCGCTACGGCCCGACGGGCACCCTGCTCGCGCTGGGGTGCGGGGTGCTGGCGGCCGGCGGGCTGATCATGCTGACGACGGAGCGGATGGAGGAGACGGGGCCGGCGGTCCCGGAGCCCTCGGCCGCCGCCGGGACGCAGGCCGGCGGCGCGATGCTCTCCTCGGTGCCGAGGCAGCGGGTCGACGGGGCGGACGTACGCGTCCCCGCGGCCGCCGACGGACCGCTCAGGGAGCAGGACCCCCGGGAGCCGCTGCTCCCGGCGGCCGGCACCGCCCCGGGCGACCCGGGCGAGCCCGCGCCTGCCGGGGAGCGCGCGCCCACGGCGCCGTACGCCCACCAGGCGCTCCCCCACCGGCGGCCGCGGGTCAGATCCTGACGCCGTGGGCCCTCAGGTAGGCGAGCGGATCGATGTCCGAGCCGAAGCCGGGCCCGGTGCGCACCTCGAAGTGCAGATGGGGGCCGGTGACGTTGCCGGTCGACCCGGAGCGGGCGATGCGGCCGCCGGCGGCGACACGCTGTCCGACCCGCACGGAGATCGCCGACAGATGGCCGTACTGGGTGTAGTGCCCGTCGGCGTGCCGGAGCACCACCTGGTACCCGTAGGAGCCGCCCCAGCCCGCGGCCACCACCTCCCCCGCCTCGGCCGCGTGCACGGCGGTGCCGGTCGGCACGAGGAAGTCGACGCCGGTGTGGTACCCCTTCGACCAGTAGGGGCCGGGCACGCGGTATCCGGTGCCGATGGCCGCGTGGACCGGGGCGACGACGCCGACGTCATGCGTACTCGTCCCGGCCCTGGTGCCCTTGCCGGTCTTGGAACTCTCGATGGTCCTGGTGCTCTTGGTCCGGTGGTGGGCCTTCGGCTTCGCCGGGTGCGAAGTCGGCCGCGTGTGCGCGGACTTGGCGTCTCCGGCGGACGCTTTGCCGGGGTGCAGGCCGAGCCGCTCGCCCGGCAGGATCAGGTCGGGGTCGGCGCCGACGGTGGCGCGGTTGGCCGCGTAGAGCCGCTGCCAGCCGCCCGGGACGTGGTGGTCGCCGGCGATGCCGGAGAGGGTGTCGCCGTGGACCACCGTGTACATCGTGGTGCGTCCGGCCCGGGACTGGGGCGTGGTCTGGGGGCGCACATCGTGGGCGGAGGCGTCGAGAGCCCTGCCGGGTACGGCGTCCAGAACCCTGCCGGGTACGGCGTCCCTGATGCCGCCCCCGGGGCTCGCGTGAGGGCCGGCCTCGGCGCCGGCGCGGGTGTCCGCCCCGGTGGCCGTGCCCGCGGCCGGGCCCGCGGCGATCAGCGGGAGCGCGAGGCCCGCGCCGCCCGCCGTGACCGTGAGCGAGGCGCGGTTGATCCTGTTCGGCTGATACCGGCGGTGCCGGCCGCTTAGGGCCATGCGCGAGGTCCCCTCATGCGTCAGGAGGGGCAAAGTTATGCGCCGCGAACATGCCACGACAAGACGGCGTTTCGGCCTTCCATGGGCACCAACTGGCCATGATCGTAGGGTTGTTGACGATACTCACCCCGGGTCGGCACGAAAGGGACCCGGGCCCCGGGCCCGGGGACGGCGGGTCTGATGTGCGCTCGCCCGGGCGTCACGTCAGGATGGGCGGGGACCCGTACCACACGGGGGCCGTACGTACGAGGCGATCAGGGAGCAGGCGGTATGAGCACTTCAGCACAGATCGGCGTCACCGGACTCGCGGTCATGGGCCGCAATCTCGCCCGGAACTTCGCGCGCAACGGCTACACGGTCGCCCTGCACAACCGCACGGCGTCGCGGACGCACGATCTGGTGAAGGAGTTCGGGCAGGAGGGCGACTTCATCGCGACCGAGACCGCCGAGGAGTTCGTGGCCGCCCTGGAGCGCCCGCGCCGACTGATGATCATGGTCAAGGCCGGTGACCCGACGGACGCGGTGATCAAGGAGTTCGCACCGCTCCTGGAGCCCGGCGACATGATCATCGATGGCGGCAACGCGCACTTCGCGGACACCCGGCGCCGGGAACGGGAACTGCGCGAGCAGGGCATCCACTTCGTCGGCACCGGCATCTCCGGCGGCGAGGAGGGCGCGCTGCACGGGCCGAGCATCATGCCGGGCGGGTCGAAGGAGTCGTACGCCTCGCTGGGCCCGATGCTGGAGAAGATCTCCGCGAAGGCGAAGGACGGCGCGCCCTGCGTGACCCACGTGGGCGCGGACGGCGCCGGGCATTTCGTGAAGATGGTGCACAACGGCATCGAGTACGCCGACATGCAGCTCATCGGCGAGGCGTACCAGTTGCTGCGGGACGTGGCGGGCTACGCGCCGGCGCAGATCGCGGACATCTTCCGCACCTGGAACACCGGGCGCCTCGACTCCTACCTGATCGAGATCACCGCCGAGGTGCTGTCCCATGTGGACGCGGCGACCGGGAAGCCGTTCGTGGACGTGGTGGTGGACCAGGCCGAGCAGAAGGGCACGGGCCGCTGGACCGTTCAGATCGCGCTCGACCTCGGTGTCCCGGTCTCCGGTATCGCGGAGGCGGTCTTCGCCCGCTCCCTGTCCGGCCACGCCGCGCTGCGGGCGGCCTCCCGCCATCTCACCGGCCCCCGGCCGGCGCCGCTGAGCGGGGCGGAGGCGGCGGCCTTCGCGGACCGGGTGGAGCAGGCGCTGTACGCGTCCAAGATCGTGTCGTACACGCAGGGCTTCCACGAGATCGCGGCGGGCGGCGAGGAGTACGGCTGGGACATCGACCAGGGCGCGGTCTCCGCGATCTGGCGCGCCGGCTGCATCATCCGGGCGGCCTTCCTCGACCGGATCCGCTCCGCGTACGACGCCCGCCCCGACCTGCCGAGCCTGCTGTCCGACGAGACGTTCGCCCGCGAGATCGCGGCGGCCCAGGACGACTGGCGGGAGGTGCTGGCCACGGCGGTACGGCAGGGCGTGCCGACGCCGGGCTTCGCCGCGGCCCTGTCCTACTACGACGGGCTGCGCGCCCCGCGGTTGCCCGCGGCGCTCACGCAGGGGCAGCGGGACTTCTTCGGGGCGCACACGTATCGGAGGGTGGACCGGGACGGGGCGTTCCACACGCTGTGGGGCGGGGACCGGAGCGAGGTCTCGGCCTAGCGCGGCTGGTTCGGAGCGAGGTCTCGGCGTAGCGCACCTGCCCGCGCGGCCGCGCGGGCGGGTGCGTTTAAGGGGCACGGGGTGCGCCAAAGGGGCGCGGGGTGCTGTCGGGTGGCCGGCCGCGGGTTGGTGGTGGCCGGTCGCGCAGTTCCCCGCGCCCCTTGAGGCGCGTCTTCGCCGGGCCTTTTCGGCCTTGTCTCAGGTGGTCAGGGGCGGGCCCGGCTCGGGGTTGGGTACGGGTTCCGGTCCCGGGGGATCGGGGAGGGGGACGGCTCCGGGGGCCGGGCGCGGGCGGGGTCGGCTGCGGACCGGGGCCCGGCGGTGGCGGGGTCGGCACCGGACCCGGACCGGGTGGGGCGGGGTCGGCTCGGGGCCGGGGCCGGGTCCCGGGGTCGGCACCGGGCTGGGGTAGGGGTCCGGGGGCGGGGTCGGCTCCGGAGTGGGAGGAGTGCCCGGCGGGACAGGGTCGGGATGAGGGTTCGTCATCAGGTCCTCCGCGCGATCGTCGATGTCACTGGACGTCGCCTCCCGCCTACCCGACCACCGCCGGGCCACTCACCCGAGATCGACGCGCGAGTGGGCCGGCCGGGGTCAGCCCGCCACGGCCTGCGGGCTGCGTCGCTGGTCGGAACCCGGCACCGGCTCGGACGCGTCGGCGCCCAGGGCCACGATCCGGTTCCCGGCGTCGACATGCACCACCCGCGGCTTCAGCTCCCGCGCCTCGGCGTCGTCGACCTGCGCGTAACTGATGATGATCACCAGGTCACCGGGGTGCACGAGATGCGCGGCCGCGCCGTTGATCCCGACGACCCCCGACCCCCGCTCCCCCTCGATGACGTACGTCTCCAGCCGGGCGCCGTTCGTGATGTCCACGATGTGCACGAGCTCGCCGGGCAGCAGATCGGCCGCGTCGAGCAGATCGGCGTCGATCGTCACCGATCCCACGTAGTGCAGGTCGGCCTGGGTGACGGTGGCCCGGTGGACCTTGGACTTGAACATAGTACGCAACATCGGGGCACTCCCACAAGTAGGCTCCCTGCCTGCGTTTTTGCAGGTCAAGGGCTGTTTCCACACCCTACAACGAGTCGCACGTTCGGGCAGCTTTCCCCAGATTTTTCAGGACTCATGCTGACCACTTGCTGACTTTCCTGACGCCCCATCAGGTGCCTGGAGGAGCGCTTCACCCGCTCTCCCGCCCCCCGGCGACGACGGGTCAAGCCCACGCCGCACCCCCTCAAGGGCAGCCGTGATGACCATCACTCGGGCGGCCTGGAGGGCAGTCAGAGATGGCGGCGCTCGACCAGGAGCCGGACCACGCACCGCCGTGAGTCAGCTGACCGAAGCGCCTCGATACCGCCCACCAGGGGTGCAGGCAGCCAAGATCCATCAGACATCCCGAGTGCCGAATGGCACGGCAACGTAGCAGCGAATCGCCGGTTAGCCAAACCGACGATTCTCATGACCATGGAATAGCTCGTCCGGTGGCACAGGTCGGGAGTAAGGACGTTCGATTCGGCCAGAGCGGAGCGCGAGCCGATGCCGCGATCACGCTCAGGCCAGCTAGGGAGCCATCTTGCCCGTGGAACCGCAGTCGCACCCCGACGAGCCGCGCAGCCATATCGACTCGTCGCGCCGACGCCGTGACGTCGAACCGGTCCTCATGGACACTGCCGAGGTCGCTGCCATGCTCAACATGTCGACAAGCTGGGTCTATAGGGAGGCGTCAAAACTGGGCTTGAAAGGCTACAAGCTCGGCCGAGGCAGGAATGCGAAGGTCCTCTACAAGAGGGCCGAGATCTTCAAATGGCTGGAGCAGCAGAAGATCCATTAGGAGAGCCGCAGGCATGCATACGCGGCTAGGCTGCACTCCATCGCACTGACTTGTGGGCTGGTGTCTGCGTTACCACAGCCGCATCGGCAGTAGTCCTCATTACCGTCGGACCGAGACAGGTCACCTCGTGGCCTCGATGGAGCCCTCCGGGCACCAGCAGGGCCCGTTGCGAATTGATGATCCACGTAGCCGAGGGGGCGCTCCCGGGTCCACGGGCCCGGGATAGACCAGGGCGGCCCACCGGTCCGGTTCACTGCCGCGGTCGGCCGGTACGTAGGCGTGGCCGTCCCAGTACCAGAGCCGCTCCGGGGCGAACAGATGCCGGGGCAGTTCTTCGGCGGCCCCGCCGGATCCACGGGGCGCGGGCCGGCCAAAGGCCCCGCTGCTCCATCGCGGCCGCCAGCCGCCGACGCTGCTGGGCGAGGGTCACAACCTAGTCCTTCTTGTGTTTCCCGTCAGGCTGAGTCGGCTTGGGGGGTCTGGCCGTCGGCGTTGTCCGGCGGTGGCTTGCCCTGGCTCAGATCCGGCTGCGGCTTCTCGTGCTTGCCCATGGTGCTCCTTGCGGCTTACCGGCTGACCGGGGGCCATGCTGACACGCGGCCAAGCGTGTCGGACAGAGAGCCTTTTCCGCCACAGCCGGTGGATGTGCCGCACGGCGAGGAAAGCATGACGCGGCCCCTGCCCGCGCGGAGCCCCGCACCCTCTGACCGCTCTCGGATTCGGACGGGTCAGGCGACCGATCAGACAGCTGGATGCACGTCGTCCTGGCCGACGGGCACGCTTTCCGGGACTGCGCCCTTCGCGTGCCTAAGAGCCTGCCGGGCAGCGACCATGGCCGCGCCCTTGATGCCCTCGCCCCTGCACTGCTCCCACCACGTGTGGCACTGCACCAGCACGGTGGCGGCGCGCAGCTTCGCCAGCAGCTGGTCGAATTGGCCTGCCGCGCTGAGCGTCCAACCGGGTGACGCGGGCCGGCCGCGCCACTCTCTTCCTCGCTCGGCCTCGTCTGGCCAGCCGGGGTGAGGCTCACGGGACCAGGGAAGCGTCGCCTGGTGGGCGTGGAGGGCGGCGTACAGTTCCGCCGCCCGGCACTGGGCTGCGATCAGATCGGCAGGGAAGTCGTGCGGGTCGAATACAACACCGAAGCCCGCACCGGCTGCTGGACGGCCGTACCCCGCTGGCCGCCTGGCAGAAGGACGAAGCGCCCTGAACCGGATCGGCACGGACAAGTTGTGCCACCTGCTGCTGGGCCGGCGACGAGCGCGCGATCCAGAAGGACGGCATCCGCCTGGGCGGGCACGCCTACGACGCCTCCGAGATCGGACGGGTCGGCCCGCTCGTCCAGGTCTGCTCCATGCCGCACAAGGACCGGTCCATCGAGGTCTGCCTGGGCGGTCTTTACGCGACTGGCGCGTGGCCAATACCGTGCGCTTGGTGTCCGATTTCGTGAACTTTCCGCGCTTCGGCGGTTGTTCAGCGCATCATGGGGGTTCCGAGCGAGGGGAGACTTGCGGTGGGCTGGGGCACTGGTGCGGGCGGATCTGGCGGCGACGGGAAGCACGCGGGCAAGAAGGACCCGGGGGCGTCGAAGCCGTCCTCGGACTCCGCCCGGCCGAGTCCGGAGCCGAAGCACAAGAAGGACGAATCGAAGTAGGTACGCGGACATGATGCAGACGAGCGACGCCGAGCGGGAGGCTGCGGACCGTCTGCTCGGCCAGGTCGAGGAAGCTCTCGGCGCGCCTGTGGCGCCTCCGTGGGTGGCCGCTTTCCGTGAGACGCCCCGGACCGCGTTCCTGCCCGATCGCGTGTGGGTCGGTGACGGCCTGGAGGAGATATCCCGCAGGGCCGACCCGAAGGCGTGGTTGGAGGCGGCCTACGCGGATGGGCCCGTGGTCACGCAGGTCAACGACGGCCGGGCGGTGGAGGCGGGCGAGGAGCTGTGGCCGTCGTGCAGTGCCTCCGCACCGTCGGTCGTGTTCCGGATGCTCGGCCTTCTGGACGTGCAGGACGGGCAGCGGATCTGCGAGGTCGGGACGGGGACGGGATGGAACGCCGCCCTCCTCGCCCGCCGGGTCGGAGCGGACCGGGTGACGACGATCGAGGTCGACCCAGGGCTGTCCGAGGAGGCGAGGGTGCGACTGGCTCGGGCCGGGGTTGCGCCGCGGGTCGTGTGCGGGGACGGTGCCGAGGGGGATGCGGCCGGGGCGCCGTACGACCGGTGGGAGTCAACCTGCTCGGTGCGCAGGGTGCCTTCCGCGTGGCTGGAGCAGACGCGGCCCGGCGGTGTCATCGTGACGCCCTGGGACTCGGCGTGGTTCACGTACGGGCTGCTGCGGTTGGTGGTGGGCGAGGACGGGGATGCCTGCGGGCGGTTCCTGCCGTACTCGGCCTTCATGGGGCGCCGCGAGGAGCGTACGGATCTGCGGATCTACCGTGACGTGGTCCGCGACGAGCATGTCCCGGCCGAGTCGCGGACCGATCTGTCTCCGTGGTCCGTCGCCGGGGACGGACAGTGGGACATCCGGTTCACGCTCGGGCTGCTCCTGCCGGACTTGTGGTCCACGTGGCATCACGACCCGGACGTGGACGGGGTGAAAGTTCGGCTGTGGGTCGCCTCGACCGACGCCGCCTCGTGGGCCGCCGTCGACTGGGACGGCACGTCCGACGAGATGTTCACGGTGTGGCAGCACGGCGCCGGCGGCCGGCGGGTGTGGGACGAGGTCGAGTCGGCGTACCGGTGGTGGGTGTCCAACAGGAGTCCGGGCCCGGACCGGTACGGAATGAGCCTGGCCGCGGGCGGAAGGCGGACTGTATGGCTGGACCGTCCTGGCAACCCGGTCCCCGCGTCTAGGGCGTGGCCGCCTGCGAAGAGGTAGGGCGGCTGTCCCGGCGCAAGCGCCCTACCTCCTACTGGGGAGCTCCCCCCGTCGTCCGGGGCCGCCCAGCGAACCCGTCGGTTTCAGAACGCCCCCGAACTGATCGGGGCTTCGGGCTGTACGAGAGTGTTCATCAGCTTCTTGCCGGTGTCGGCGTCGACAACGGCGACCTCCGTTGGCGCTGCCTCGACCGGCGGTGTGCCTGGCCCTGGCGAGGGGGGTGAACGTCCGGCCAGCGCCTAGAACGTGCAGTGCACGGGAACAGGAGCAGCAAGAACCCAGCCTGTCGGTGTCTCGTACTCCATGCTCGCGGTCACATGGCACAGCACGGCGTACTGCGTGCCGTCGAACAGCACCTTCAACCGTGTCAGCCGCCCGGTGCGGGAGGTATCCACGATGGTGCCCTTCTTCCCATGTCTGCGGACCCGTCCGCCGATCTCGACACGGATACCGAAGCGCGCCTCCAACTGGTAGTGGGAGACGATTTGTTCCAGGTCGGCCGCGTGCCTGCGCCTCTCGGCGAGCTTGGCCAGGGCATGGTCGAGGTTGTCGTTCGTCACGAGACGCGAGCTTTCGCTGTGGAGGCAGTGAGTCAGGTCAGGGTATGGGCCCCCGTCGCTGATGCGCGGCTACACGGTGGCCGGGGCGGCCCCGTAGCTCGGGACGCGTTCGACGACCGGGTGCCCGGACCGCTTCTGCGTCTCCTCGTCGTTGCGGCCCGCTCCGCGGCAGGCGGTAAGGGTGTGCCGGTCGCCGTGCCCGTCGTACGCCCAGCGCTCGTTGTGGTCGTCGGTGAGCACGCGCAGGTTGCCGTCCAGCAGGAGGTAGGCCCGGGCGTCCCCGGACCAGGCGACCGACAGGGTGCCGCCCGGGGTGTGGGCGGCGACGAACCGCGGCGGCCGGTAGGGTCCAGCTCCCGTGGTCGGGGTCCCGGTCGGGCTGGCTGGCGTACCGGTCACGTTCGGCCCCAGTCCCTGGGCTGACCGGTAGCTGCGGCTCGGTGTCGTGTGCCCGTGGAGTGAGCAGGGCGCGAGCGGCCGTGCGCTGATGTAGTAGCAAGACCGCTGGTTCGACGGGTATCCCATAGGGTCACAGGATGTTCCACCGTAGGTGGGGGTCTTGCTGGAGCCCGTCGATACGGCGCTTGACCTCGTCGTAGGTTCGGGGCGCGCTGGGTACCTTGCGGGCGTTGGTGGTGATCATGCGTAGTTCGCGGATGGCGGCGAGGGTGGAGTAGCCGGGCCAGCGGGTGATGTCCCAGCCGTAGGTGTCGGCGAAGGCGGCGTAGTGGGCTTGGCCGTGTCCGAAGCGGCGGCAGTGGACTTCGATGGTGACCAGGTCCCACTCGGGCTGTCCGAAGGCGACGGTGTCCCAGTCGCACAGGACGACCTCGCCGTCTTCGGTGTACAGCGCGTTGCGGTGCTGGGGATCACCCTGGATCACCCCGGGAGGCAGAGCGTAGGCGACCTGCGCCAGCTCGGCCTCCAGTTCGTCGGCGCGCTCGCTCAGGTAGGCGAGGGTGTGAGGCGGGAGGCAGGTGATGGAGTTGATGGACCGGCGGATGGCTCTGAGGTTGTCGTGGTCGGGAAGGACTATGGGCGGGCGTGGGAGTGTGTGCAGGGCGTGCAGGGGCTTGGCGAGCTGCGCGGCGGTGACCGGGTGCGGAGGTTGGGGGAAGTAGCGCCACAGGGTGGCTGCGTGTCCGTCGAGGAGAAGGGGTTGGTGCACGGGGTGGAGAGGTGTTGTGGGGAAGCCGTTGTCCATGAGCCAGGCGACGAGGTCGACGGTGTGCTGGACTTGGGCAGGGGATGAGCCGTTGCGCGCGATCTTGAGGACGACAGGATCGTGTGCGAGTCGGAAGACGGCGTTGGTGTGGCCACGGAGCAGGCGCGCGTCGCGGGGGTCGAGGCCGGCCATCGCGCAGGCTTGGTGCAGGAGGCGGTCGAGTTGGGCGGGGGCGAAGCCGCCGGGGGCGGAGGCGGGCGTGGTCATGAGCTCGTAGGGTTGGTTCCCACCTGGAGGCGGTTTGGGGTATCCGTGTTCCACCAGGGGTTCTCGGGGGTTTGGCACCATACGTACTGCTGATGGGGCTCGACCGTCATGGCGAAGTCGTACAGGTCGGGCTCGCCCGCTGCCTGCCAGCGGTCCCAGGCGTCTTCGAGTTCGTCGGCCAAGCGGCGCGGGCCGCCCTCGTCGGCGACGCTCTTGCCGCCACCCAGCGCTGAGATCGCGGCCCATGAGGAGTCACCGTCGTGGAGCCAGGCGTTCATACCGTCCTGGTCGGCCCCCGTGGTGATCTGAACCTCGGGCAGCGCCACCCGCAGCGCGAACTGGAGGTGGACATTGGTGGCCAGGGGGGAGAGGTCCCGGGTGAACGGCCGCTCGCGCGTCGAGAGGCCGTTGCCGCGTACCTGCTGCCATCTGCGTCCGGCCGCGATTCCGCGAGCGGGCATGAACTGGGCGAGCCCCTGCATCCAGCCTGAGGCCGACCGGCTGTCCTCGGCGACGGTGAGCGCTACATGTCCAAGGCGTCCCCATGGGAGGACGATCCTGCCTCCGGGTCGGGTCTGGGCGATCCAGGCCCATGGGACCTGGTCGACGGCGTACGTCGCGATCACGCGGTCGTACGGCGCGCCGTCAGGCCGGCCTGCGGCGCCGTCGCCGCAGACGGCGGTTACGTCGATGCCGGCCGCTTCCAGGGTTTGCCGGGCGGTGGCGGCCAGTTCCTCGTCGGCTTCGATGGTGGTCACGTTGCCGGGTCCCGCGCGGCGGGCGGCGAGGGCGGCGTTGCGTCCGCTGCCGGTGCCGAGCTCCAGGACGCGGTGGCCCGGCTCCAGCAGCAGGGAGTCGAGCATGTCCGCGACGACCGCCTCGCAGCTCAGGCTGGAACCCGGGACACCGCTGCTGATCTGGGTGATCGTGGCGTCATCCGGCCCGGGATAGACCAGGGCGGCCCACCGGTCCGGCTCACTGCCGCGGTCGGCCGGTACGTAGGCGTGGCCGTCCCAGTACCAGAGTCGCTCCGGGGCGAACAGATGCCGGGGCAGTTCTTCGGCGGCCTGCCGGATCCACGGGGCGCGGGCCGGCCAAAGGCCCCGCTGCTCCATCGCGGCCGCCAGCCGCCGACGCTGCTGGGCGAGGGTCACAACCTAGTCCTTCTTGTGTTTCCCGTCAGGCTGAGTCGGCTTGGGGGTCTGGCCGTCGGCGTTGTCCGGCGGTGGCTTGCCCTGGCTCAGATCCGGCTGCGGCTTCTCGTGCTTGCCCATGGTGCTCCTTGCGGCTTACCGGCTGACCGGGGGCCATGCTGACACGCGGCCAAGCGTGTCGGATAGAGGGCATTTTCCGCCACAGCCGGTGGATGTGCCGCACGGTGAGGTAGCTGTTCAAGGGGGCATTGCGGACGCTTCCTGCTCGAGCAGATCAGGGACTTTGCCCGGAGGACGTGGCGATGGGTGGGGCACTCGCCGTCTCGGGTCTACCGCGCGGGGGTACCTTCCTGCTGAGCGCAAGGAATGGAGCCCAGCATGCCCCAATACAGCGATACCGGGGGGAGCGTGGAGAGCAACGGGCAGCGCCTTGCCCGGCTTCGTGCTCGCCGCCGGTGGACACAGCAACGCCTGGCTACGGAGGCCGGGTACTCCCTCGCCGCGATCAAGGCGTACGAACAAGGCCGGCGCAGTTTGGAACGGTCCCAGATAGTCCTGGCCTTCGCGAAGGTCCTGGACTGCCATCCGACCGAGATCACGGGCGCTCCGTTCGTGCCGGTCTCTTCTGACACGGAAGGCCAGGCTGCGGTCGCGTCGGTCGCCGCGGTGCGCCGGGCGCTGCTGCGGCACGGTCGGCCAGCACGGCCGGCGGAGCACGAGGTCGCGGCCATCGACCTGGCCGAGCTCGGCCGACGGGTTGCCGCGGCGAACGGCTACCGGCAGGCGGCTTCGCTGGCGCGGTCCGGGGCGGTACTGCCGGCACTGCTGCGCGATCTTCAGGTGGCGTGCGAGGTGAGCCAAGGCGATGGGCGTCGGCAGGTGTTCGCTCTGCTGACCTCCGGCTATGAGTGTGCGATGCAGTACCTCTACATGCTCGGGCACACGTCGGATGCGACGTTGGCGACTGAGCGCGTGATGTGGTCGGCGCGGGAGACGGGTGACCGGCTGCGGGTACTGGCCGCGCAGTGGTACGACGCGGGTGAGTTCCTCGCGATCGGCGAGCACGACGAGGCCGGCGACATCATCGACGACGCCCTCACCGGCCTCGGATCCGGCCGGGAGACGCGCCCCGAGGCTGTCTCGCTGCGTGGAGCCTTCCACCTCAAGGCAGCCCTGAACTCGGCCCGGGCCGCAGACGCACAGACCGCGGAGCAGCACTGGGTGAAGGCGAAGGAGGCCGCGGAGCAGCTCGGTCAGGACCGCAATGACTTCCAGCTGCAGTTCGGGCCGACGAACGTCGCGATCTGGGGTGTCTCGCTGCCGGTGGAGCTGGGCAACGGCCGCGTCGCCGTCGACCGGGCCGAACAGGTCCGCCTGCCGCAGCACTTCGCTCCAGAGCGACACTCCCACCACTACATCGACGTGGGCCGGGCCTACTTCTATAGCGGGCAGAAGGACAAGGCGCTCGGTGCGTTCCTGAAGGCCGAACGTGCGGCCCCGCAGGTGACGCGCATGCACGCCGGCGTGCGGGAGACGGTGGGCACGATGATTCGCACGCAAAAGCGCGGGGATCTACTCGAACTGGGCATCCGGCTCGGCGTCGTGTGAGCGAGCGCGAGGGATACATTCTGTAGCCCTCACATCACCCCCTGGTCGCTACGGTCGGTCTTGAACTCGCCGACATGAGCTCGACCAGGGGGTTTGCCATGACCGTGATGCTCCAGGCACAAACCAGCGCCTTACTGCCCCAGGCAGCCGAACCTCCCTGTCTCCGTCGCGCCCCGGGGGCATCCCCGGCTCCAACCTCGGCGGCACCTCACCAGGCAGGGCCGCAGGCAGGCGGCACCCGCTTGCTCCCGTCCACACAGCCCCTCCCGCATGCCCCGGCATCTGCGGCAGCAGCCTCCCCTACGAGCTCCCCGAGGTGCGGGATCCCCGTCGGCGCACACCAACTCCACGCCGCCTACGCGACCGGCTCTTCCTTCCTGGGCGATGCGCGCCGTGCGGTGACCGTATGTCTGCACCGTTGGCGGCTGGAGGATGCTGCCTACGCGGCAACTCTGGTGGTCAGCGAACTGCTCGGCAACGCAGTCCAGCATGGCTGCCAGTACCCCACCGACACCGCCACTCTGCTCTTGACCGCGCTGCCTGAACGACAGCTGCTCATCGAAGTCCACGACCCCTCCCCGGCCAGCCCTTCCCTCATCACGGCCGGGCCGGAGTCGGAGCACGGCCGTGGACTCGCCCTGGTCGACGCCATGAGCTCCAAGTGGGGCTGGACGAACGCTCCCGACGGGGGCAAGTACGTCTGGTCAACAATGGACGCAAGGGCCGCAGCATGACGGCGACGATCGCCGGCACTTGGTCGGCCCTCCGCACGGAAGGCGAACTGCGCGAGGCAACCGCCGTCAGCAACCTGGAGAGCTTGTGGCAGGTGAAGTTCACCACCCCCGAACTCCCCCGCGAACTGCTGGCCGCATGGGATGTTGTCCGCGTCCCTCGGTCCGGCGGCAAAGCGGCCCTCGAAGCCCTGCGGCAGGACGGCCACCGCGTCGGTCCCGTCCTGGTCTGCGCTGAACACCCCTGGCTGCTCATCCCGGTCCCCGCGGGGACCGCGCACAGGTGGATGGCACCCCACTCGCTGTGCCGGACCGGGCGATCGGCGGACGGATGGGCCTGCTACGACCTCGCGCGCGAACCGATGGGCCGCCCCTGCGCGATGCGGTTCTGGCTCTTCCCACCCGGCTGGACCTGCACGGCGCGCCCGCTGACCGACCCCGACCTGCTGTACGACCACCTCGCCCGGATTCGAGCCCGCCTCGTCCGAGGAGGCTCAGCATGAACAGGACGCTCCTCCATGACCATTACCGTGCCGGTGCTGCTGCTCCTCGGTATCGCGATCCTGTTGCTCGTGCGGTCCGGGAAGCTGTCGGCCGGCGCGGGCCTGGTGGCGGCGGTGTTCGGCTTCCTGCTGGCGGACACCGGCGCCGCACCAGCGATTCATCACCTGGTCAGCGACCTCCTCTCCGACGTTCAGTCGCTGCGGCTGTGACCGGGGCCGGGAGGCGGGCGCCGCGACGGAACCCTCGTACCTCTTACCGACCGCATAGAGCCGGGCACGACGGCGGGCGCTCGTTCGGCGTTGCCGCAGTGCTCGTCCGTGGGCTTCGGCTTCCGATCTCCGGGGGACCACGCGGTCCCGGAAGCTGCGAGCGACCTACGCACCGCCCCCTCGGGGTGCCTCGTCCCGGCTGCTGCGGATCCCGGGTCACAGCCGCGGCAGCCGGTCCACACCCCTACAGGCTGCGCGCCCTGGCGGCGTATCGAGCTGGGGCTTCCTCGGTCCTTGCACCGTACGGTGCGATGGATCCGGTCGCGAGGAAGCGGCGTGCCCGCGACACGCCCCGGACCTGACTGACTGGCTCACTGGTCCGGCCCTCCCTGTCGCTTCGGCCCCGCATGTGCCGTGGCCGAGGTGGCAGGCCCTGAGCTTCCCTTGCGCCGTGTGGGGCGGCGTGCTCCGCAGGGGAAGAGCCGGCTTCGGCGCCGGCGATAGCACCCGGCAGGTCTCTGGGGAGCGACCCGCTCGCGAGTGCGCACGGCGCCGGAGCCCGGCACATGACCTCACCGTTTCGCCAGCTCCTCCGGCCATCCGACCATGTCACCCGCAGCGCCGGGGACGAGACACTGAGAAAGGACCTGCTCGTGGATCCGCACCTGTCCCCCGCGTCAGCGGCTGCTGGCGTCGTCCAGGCCCTTGGGCTTGGACGACGAACGGTGCGGGTGGATCCGATGCCGACGGCATGCGGTCGGCTCCCCGCCGCGTCGGCGCCGTGGCCAGGTGTCCCTGGAGCCGTGCTTCGTGAGCTACACGGGAGCAGTGCAGCGGAAGCCGGTGTCGTTGTCCGACATCGACGCGGCAGCCGTGTTCTGCAGGGACGGAGCTGCGCGTTCGAACGGGGACGTGAAGGCGGAGCCCTTCAAGTGGTAACGACCTTTGCCGGGCTCTTCCTCGGTGGAGCACCACTCCCAGACGTTGCCGCACAGGTCGAAGATTCCGAACGGGCTGGCGCCGGACTGGTAGCGGGAGACGGGGGTCGTCGCATCGATGCCGGCCTCGGACGTGTTCGCCTTCGCGGCGGTCGGTTCGTTGCCCCAGGGGTAGATGCGCCCTCGCCGACCGCGAGCCGCCTTCTCCCACTGCCGGGCGGTGGGCAGGGACTTACCGGCCCAGCGGGCGTACGCGGCTGCGTCGTGCCAGGTGACCCAGACCACCGGGTGCGTGGCCAAAGTGACAGGGCAATGGCCGTCGGGCCAGTGCCGAGGCGGCCGGTGGTTGGTGGCCACCACGAACTTCGCATAGTCCTGGTTGGTCGTGGGGTAGACGTCGATGAGGAACGGCTCCAGCCACACCGAGCGGTTGTCGGGTCCGGAGAGGTAGATGCCCTCTTCGACGAGGGCCATGACCTTTCCGTCGACCGGGTGCCGGCGGGTGCTCGGGTCCCTGCGCAGCAGCGCCTCGGCTCGTTCGTCGTGCTCGGCAGCGGCTCGTTCGGTCAGCAGCGCGGCGAATCGCTGCTGGACGTCGGTCGGGGCCTGGGCGAGGAGCGTGTCCAGGGCGGCCTGGTTGTCGAGTCCGAGCTCGATGGTCTCCCCGCGTCCTTTCCACCGTGGGACCTGGCGAGGGTTCACACCGACCAGATCGGCGAAGTCCTTCTGCTTCTTGCGCATCGCCATGCGCAACAACTCGGCTTCTCTACCGGTCCACCTGGTCACCCCCGCCATGGTCTCGCCTTACAGGGTCTCGCCGGGGATGGACAGGTACGCCTCCTGGAGTTGCCTCAGGACCGGATGGTCCACGGGGAACTCGGTGTCGTCGATCGCAGCCAGCGGCCGGACCCCGATCGAGGTGTTGGTGGCGAAGGCGGCTGCCATGCCCTTCGCCTGGTCCAAGGTGACGGTGGCGGTGCGGTGTTCGGCCTGCTGCTGGAGCAGGGCCATCGTGACGCCGGGGAGCACAGGGGCGTCCGGCCAGACGATGGTGCCGTCCTGGTCGACGAAGGCCACGTTCCAGGTTCCGCCCTCGGAGACAAGGCCGTCCCGGCCGACGAAGAGGGCGTCGTCGAAACTCGCGCGCTGAGCCGCGCCTCGGGCGTGCAGGGCTCCGAACAGGCCGACGTGCTTCACCTGGGGGAGATCGCGCTCGTACATCAGACTCTGGGCGCGCAGCGGCGCGGGAGGCAGCGCGCCAGCGCTGCGGACGGACACGAGAACGTGGGGCTCGCTGGCGTCGGCCGGATGCCCCATCTCGACCTTGGGGTCGTAGATGGAGACGCGTACGACGCACGGCAGGGTCTGTCCCTCCAGGGCCTGGCGGACGTATCCGCGCACGCGGTCGGTGTCCAGGGCCGCGTGCCACACGATCTCGCAGTCCCGCACGAGGCGTTCCAAGTGCAGGGACAGGCCACGGATGCTGCCGTCGGTGTCCACGCGCATGGACGTGAAGTGCCCGATGTTTGTGAGGGCCAGGGGGAGCAGGTCGTCTACGGATACGGGCTTGCCGTCAAGAGTCGCCATGGCGGCCAGCATGTCAGGACCACTTGCTCGGGCGGCACCCCGAACCAGGTTACTGACGGGTCAACGTCATCTGAAAGTCATTCCCACGCCTTCACGGTGGGGTGTTGGCTAGTCACCGCGCAGTCACTTCGGGTGATCAGTTGCGTGTCCCAGGCCGCACACCGCAACGGCGCCGCATGCCGGGCTCGGCTGCACCGCCCACCTGGAATGCCCCCGATGAGCCCTGCACCAGCCGCGGCCAGTACCGGTTGGCCTGATGTGAAAGGGAGTTGTGCCATGCGTCTGCCGCTGCTGCCCCGTCGGGATGTCGGCCAGCGCCTCGCGAGGAGCCGGAAGGGCGGGGTCGGAGCCGTGCCTGGCCCGCAGCGCGATCAGGCGGTCGCCGCAGCGGAGATGGTCGCGCTCGTGCTGGATAAGTCGTCGCCGCTGCCGGAGGGCGCCGGCGACGTGAAAAAACTCGCGCGGCGTCTTCGCGGCCACATCAGCCAACTCGGGCTTGCCGTACCGGCCGGAGCGCCTGTGCTCCGCAACGCGCAGCAACTCGCCTCGGAAGGTGTTCCCGTCGGATACATGCCCAGCCGGGTCCATCTCGTCAAGCTGGCTAGGGCAACCCAGGCGCTTGTCGCGACCGTACGGGCTATCGATGACGTGTCGGTGAAGCGGTTGCACCGACGGCGTTGGTGGCCGCCGCAGATCAACGCCCTGCGCGGGGCGGTCCTCGCCGTCGCCCTGGCCTGTCTGATCGTCGCCGCTTCGGTGCCGCGGACATGACGGTGGCCGGTGCCGTCGTCCTCGCTCTGGTCCTCGGGCCGACGGCCTGGCTGGTGCTTCGCGGCGAGCGGCCGACCGGGCCGCCCCGAGTCGTCGAGGACGTGTCGCCGCCCGACAGTGCTCCCCCTCACCCCGGTGACCACCGACCTGCCTTCCGCCCAGCGTTCCCGGCCGCTGCGGCGCCCCCGAAAACCACCCCGTATCCGCGAGGCTCAATGGAGAGCACACGATGAAGCACACACCCCGCATCGAGCAGTACGGCCTGATCGGCGACATGCAGACCAGCGCGCACGTCTGCGACGACGGCTCGATCGACTGGCTGTGCCTGCCCCGCTTCGACTCCGAGGCCGTCTTCGCGGCCCTGGTCGGCGAGCGTGAGCACGGCAGCTGGCGCCTGGCGCCCGCCGCCGCGTTCGAAGGCGGACAGGCAACCGCCGCCCGGCACTACGTCGGGGACTCCGCAATCCTGAGGTCGACGTGGACCACACCGACCGGCACCGCCCGGGTCACGGACTTCATGCCGCCGCGGGACGGAGCACCGCGGGTGATCCGGATCCTCGAGGGTGTGTCCGGCGAGGTGCCGATGCGCTCGCTCTGGCGGCCGCGCATGGGCTACGGCCGCATCAGCCCCTGGATCCATACGGTGGACGGGCGGATCGCCGCCGAAGCAGGGTCCGACGCGCTCTGGCTCGACACCACGGTCGAGCAGGAGGTGGAGGACGGCACGGTCATGAGCACCTTCATGGTCGCGGCCGGGCAGAGCCTGGCCTTCGTGCTCAGCTGGGCGCCGTCCCACGGTGCGCCGCCCCGGATCCCCAGCCCCGAGGCCGCGCTCGCGGCGACGTACTCGTTCTGGGAGGGCTGGGCCGACCAGTGCGCCTACGCCGGGCCCTACCGCGAAGCGGTCGTACGGTCGCTCGTCACGCTCAAGGCGATGATCTACGAGCCGAGCGGCGGGATCGTCGCGGCGCCGACGACGTCGCTGCCCGAGGAGATCGGGGGCGCCCGCAACTGGGACTACCGCGCGACGTGGCTGCGCGACGCGGCCACCACCCTGGCCGCGCTGCTGGGCGCCGGATACCGGGAGGAGGCCGTTGCGTGGCGGCGCTGGCTGCTGCGCGCGGTGGCCGGCGATCCGGAGAACCTCCAGATCCTGTACGGCATCGGCGGGCAGCGCGATCTGCCGGAGCGGGTGCTCGGGTGGCTGCCGGGGTATGAGGGATCGGCGCCGGTCCGTGTCGGCAACGGCGCCGCGACCCAGCTGCAGCTCGACGTGTTCGGCGAGGTCATCGAGACGATGTACCTCGCGCATCAGGCCGGTGTGGCTCAATGCGCCGACACCGCGGTCCTGCACCAGCGGCTCGTGCGCCAGCTGGCCGCATGCTGGCAGGAGCCGGACGAGGGGATCTGGGAGGTCCGCGGGCCGCGCCGGCACTTCGTGCACTCCAAGGTGATGGCGTGGGTCGCGGTCGACCGCACGATCCGCCTGGCCGAGGAAGGCGTCCTCGACGTCGACCTGTTCGAGCTGATGGAGCTGCGCGAGGCGATCCACCGCGAGGTATGCGAGAAGGGCTTCGACCCGGTCCGTGGCACCTTCACCCAGTCCTACGGCTCCACCGAGCTCGACGCGGCCCTGCTGCTGATCCCCCGGGTCGGGTTCCTGCCGCCCGACGATCCACGCGTCACCGGCACCATCGACGCGATCCAGCGCGAACTGACCTCGCCGGACGGGCTGGTCTGGCGCTACGCGACCGCCGGCGACCGCGCGGGGGTGGACGGACTCGTCGGCGACGAGGGCGCGTTCGTGCTCTGCACCTTCTGGATGGTCGACGCGCTGGCCCTGGCCGGGCGGCTGGAGGAGGCCCAAGAGCTGTTCGAGCACGTCCTGTCCCTGCGCAGCGACCTCGGGCTCCTGGCCGAGGAGTACCACCCCAAGTCCGGACGGCAGCTCGGCAACTACCCCCAGGCGTTCAGTCACATGGGGCTCGTCGAAAGTGCCCTCCTCCTCGACCAGCTCCTGGCGGAGCGTGGATCCGAAGCCTGTGCCCTGCCGCCCGACGCGGTGCCGGTCCAGCAGCGCCCAGCGGCGCTGGCCTTGTCGTCGCGTATCTGACCCGCCTTGCCGAGTTGTTCGAGGATTTTTCATGTCTGACGCCGTCTCCCCCACCCGTCCGGCAGCCGTCCGCGGCCGTCGGCGGCGCCCCGCGCATGCGGACGAGTTCGTCCTCGGCCGGATCCGGCGCGCCGTGATGACGCCGCTGTTCCATTTGACGGGATCGCTCGCCGCCACCGTGGTGGTGTGGCGCATCACCGGCTGGCCGGACAGCAGCATGCCGGCCGGTGTGGCGTGCGGGCTCGCCGAGGCCGCGTTCATCGCCGTCCGTCAGGCGCGCGGCGCGGCCCGATCCGTGCAGGATTCGACGGCCCGGGCCGCGGAGGCCGATCTGACCACGGCCCTCAACGCGGTGGCGGCGGCGCAGAAGACGGTGCTGTGGACGGCCGACGAACTGTGCCGAGGGGCCCGGCCGCCGGTCCCCGCCACGCAGCAACCGCGGCCGGGGAGCCAGGGGGCCCAGATCGAGGCCGCGCTGGAGGACTTGCGGGCCTCGACCGTGACCGCGCTGCTCCGCGTGCACGACGAGTCCGGGTCGGCCGTGCTGCTGGAAGTCCTGCGCAAGCTGGCCATGCGCCAGCACGCCCTGCTCGCGCGGACGTTGGTGGCCCTTGATCAGCTGGGGCGGCTGACGGCCGACCCCGACCTGCTGGCGAAGATCTGGGAGATCGATCACCTCGTGACCCGGGTGCGCCGGCAGGTGGAGAGCACGGCGGTGCTGGGCGGCCAGTCGCTGCGCAAGAACCGCGAGCCCGTGAACATCACGGCGGTGCTGCGGGGCGCGGTCTCAGAAGTGGTGCAGTACCCGCGGGTCGTCGTCGTCGCGGCGGGCACCGTCGGCACCGAGCTGGGACTTCCCGGGCATGTAGGCCCCAACGTGATGCACGTGCTGGCCGAGCTGATCGAGAACGGCACCGAGTACTCGGACCCGGCCACGCGCGTGATCGTGCGGGCGCAGCGCGTTCCGGCCGGTCTGGCGATCGAGGTGGAGGACCGGGCCGTCGCGATGACTCCGCAGGCCCGCTCCCGGATGAACCGGCTGCTGGAGGCGCCCGACGAGGTGGATGTGAGCGCCCAGGTGCGGGCCGGGCAGATCGGCCTGCTGACCGCGGCGAAGATCGCCCAGCGGCACGGTGTGCGCGTGCGGTTGCAGGAGAACGTGACCGGCGGCACCACCGCCCTGGTGGTCGTGCCCACCCGGCTCCTGGTGCGGATCGATCCACCGGAAAGCGCCCTGCCCGAGCAGACCGGCCCGGTACCTTCCTCGGCCGCGCAGCCCGCGGCGTCGGCGGACGGCCCCCTCCCGAGTCGAGAGAGCGGGCAGCACCGGACGGCCGGCGAGCCGCCGCTCCCGCGGCGCACGCCCACCCGTGGAGCCCTGCGCTCCGCCGAGCAGCAGCCGATCCCCCCGTCCGCGCCGGCGGCGGCGACGCCCGGGATGGCGGCCGCGTTCCTCAAGCCCGGCCGGTCCCCCGGACGGCACCGCCCGAACAGCCCTGAGCACAACCGACGCGCCCAACCCGCCGGGCCGCAGGCCCGCCCCCACATTGGAGCGATTCTCATGAACACCACGTCCGACACGGCGAACACGACCGGCCACGACGGAGCCGGGCCCGCGCAGGAGATGGACTGGCTGCTGCGGCAGTTCGCCGCGGACACTCCCGGCGTCACGCACGCCGTGCTGCTGTCGCGCGACGGTATGCGGCTGCTGGACAGCGACATCGACAAGGACTGGGCGGACAAACTTGCCGCCGTGGGCAGCGGGCTCGCCTCGCTCGCGGCGAACCTGCCCGGTCCGACCAACGAGCCGGCATCCGTCAGCCAGCTCCTGGTCGAACGAACCGACTGCGTGGTCCTGCTGCGGAACGCGGGCGGCACCACGGCCTTCCCCCACCAGCATGGCAACGTCCGAGGGGTGACGGACACCATCCTGGCCGTCATCACCCCGCCCGACGCCGGTATCGACGATGTCGCCTACGAGATGGACCGCCTGGTGCGGTCGTTCGCCTCCTTCATGGAGATCCCCGTCCGGGGGTCGGTGGCGGCGGGCGATGAGGCCCGGTGAGCGCCGCTGAGGACGCTCGTGGGGAGGCGGCGCCCGACGGTGAGTTCGTGCGGACCTACACGCTGACCGGCGGCCGGACACAGCCGCGGCATCTGCTGGGCATGGACACCGTGCTCGAAGCGGGCCTCCGGCCGGCCGGGCCCGGTCAGCCGCAGGAGTGCGGGCAGATCCTCGCCCTGTGCCGGGAACACCGCCGCTCGGTGGCGGAGCTGGCCGGGCTGCTCAGGCGCCCCGTCACCGCGGTCAAGATCCTCGTCTCGGATCTCCTGGACGCCGACGCCCTCACCCTGCCGCTGTCCACTCCCTACACCTGCGGCCCCGACGGGAAGCCGCGCCCCAACCCGCAGTTGCTGGCAGCCCTCTCAACGGGCCTGCGAAAGAAGTTTCCCGATGCTCAATCCCTGCTCCGAGCGGGCTGAACCCGTGCCGCCGGCCCCGGCACAACCGGCCACTCTCAAAGTCGTGATCGCCGGCGGATTCGGGGTCGGCAAGACCACCGCGGTCGGTGCCGTCAGCGAGATCACGCCTCTGCGGACCGAGGAGCTGCTGACCGAGTCCGGCACCACCGTGGACAGCCTGGAAGGCGTGGCCGCCAAGCGGACCACAACGGTCGCCTTCGACTTCGGGCGCATCACCTTCCCCGACCCCGTCGCGCCGCTGGAGCTGCTGCTCTTCGGCGCTCCCGGGCAGGACCGGTTCCTCGGCCTGTGGCACGACCTGGCCCGCGGAGCGGTCGGCGCCGTCGTCCTGGCCGACACCCGCCGGCTCGCCACCAGCTTCACGGCCGTCAGCTTCTTCGAGGACAACGACCTGCCCTTCGTCGTCGCGGTCAACGAGTTCGACGGCGCCCGCCGCCATCACCTCGACGAGGTCCGCACCGCTCTGGAACTCGGGCCGCACGTGCCGCTGATGACCTGCGATGCGCGCCGCCCCCACCACGTGGCCTCCGTCCTGCGCACCCTCGTCGACCACGCCATCACGGTCGCCTCCGCCCAACCCCACCCTCCCGCCACTGCCTTACAGGACTCCTGAGATGACCACTTCACCGCCGCCGGCCGACCGGCTGGGAACGCCCACGCACCCGCTGCCCCGGCGCAGCCCCCGCCACACTCCCGCGGACGAGCCCCTCCCCCGACTCGCTCCGCAGCCCGACGGCATGGCCGCCGAACGCCACGCCCTGATCCTTCGCCTGGGGCTGCCCACCGAGGCTCACCCGGATTACGACGCGTTCGCCCGTGACATGGCCGCTGAGACCGGCTTTTTGTACGGGTTCGTCAACCCCTTCTTCGCCGACTGGCAGCAGTTCATCGGCCTGCATCAGCCGCCCGCAGGCAGCGGATATCCCATCATCGGCCGCACGATGAGCCTCTCGGACGGCTGGTGCCCCGAGGTCGTGGTCCGCCAAAGGGCACTCCCGCTGCACGACGTCTACGCCAGCCCCCGCTTCGCCGGCAACGCGGTCGTCGATGCCATAGGGATCCAGTCGTACTTCGGCGCGCCCCTCATCCATGACAGTGGCATCGTCCTGGGCACGGTCTGTGTCACCGACCTGCACAAACGGCCGCTGGCGGACGCGCGCTCACTGCTGGACATCGTGAGCGAGTACGCCCGGCGGGTGATGCGCCACATCACCGACGACTCCGGCCGCTGATCCTCCTTTTCGCCACCCCCACCCAGGCCGCCCCGGAAGCCGCCCGTGTTTCACCCAGGCAGAGGGAGACGACGACCATGACCACCACACCACCCGACGACGCGCTGCGCCCCTTCCTGACGGCCCACCACGAACTGCTGTGGAAGGAAGCCGACGGATTCGCCGCCGACCAGGCCGCCCCGTGGGCTGCCCGCGTCGAGAAGTCGCCCGCGCGCGCGGACCACCGGCTCGCCCACCGCATGGCCGAGCGCCGCTGGTTCGCGGTGACGGTGCCGCGGGAGTACGGCGGCCTGGCGGCCGGCCACGTCTCCAAGGTCATCCTGATCCACCGGCTCGCCCGCGTCTCGGCCGCTGCCGCCGCCATCTTGCAGGCCACCCTCATTCCCGTCGGCGCCCTGCTCGGCTTCGCCACCGACGAGCAGAAGAAGTACTGGCTGCCGCAGGTCGCGGAGGGCTCGCTGCTGCTGTCCATCGCCTCCACCGAGCCGGACGCCGGCGGTCACATCGGCGGCATCGAGACCACCGCCACGCGCCGCGGCCGGGACTGGGTGATCACCGGCAGCAAATCCCACATCGGCAACGCCGGCCTCGCGGGCGCCCACCTCGTCATCGCCCGCACCCCCGGAACACCGTCCACGACGCGGGCGCTGACGGCGTTCCTGGTCGAGTCCGGCTCCGAGGGTCTGACTGTCACCGACACACCGGCGCTCGGGCTCCGCGGATTCTCCGCCGGCCGTCTCGATCTCGACCACGTCCGCGTCCCCGACACCCACCGGATCGGGGAACAGGGCCAGGGCATGGCCGTCGCCCAGAGCAGCAGCATCCTCTACGGCAGGCCCAACATCGCCGCGATCAGCCTGGGCCTGCACGAAGCGATCGTCCAGATCACCACCACATATCTCAAAAACCGCCCCCGCTACACGAGCGTGCTGTCCGACCAGCCGGTGGTACGTGACCGTATCGGTGACCTGGACGCCCGCCTGCGCGCCGCCCGCGCCCTGGCCTACCACGCCGTCCATCTCCTCGACCGCGGCCTGGCCTGCGACCCGGAACTGATCAACTCCAAGTACCTCGGGCACCGCTGGGCCGCGCAGTCCGCCCGGGCCGCCATGGAACTGCACGGTGCACGAGCGCTCGACGCCGCCTACCCGCTCCAGCGGCTGTGGCGCGACATCCAGCACACCTACCCGCCCGCCGGAACCGGTGAAGTCCAGCGCCTGCGCCTCGCGGACCACGCCCTGGGCGAAGAACACGCCCCGTGGTCCGTCCACCCCACCGCACACGCCGCGCGCCCGTCGGCCGACTACCTCCCCAGCCCCGCATAAGCCCCCGTGCGCGGCACCCCTGCCCGCCGCGCACGGGCCGGCCGCCGGCCCTCTGCCCGATCCCCCCCCGGTGCGGGGGCCGGCGGTCCCTCAGCCCACCACCGACTACGGAAGTGACCATGCCCGCGAATCCCCCGACGGTGCCGGAGCCCGCCACCGAGGGAAGTGCCGCCTCTGTGAAGGCAGAGCTCGACGACGCCCTGAAGGCGGCCGACTTCCTGGCAACGCTCGAAGTCGCCGATGACCGGACGGCCCTGCACCTGATGGAGTACAGCAGCAGGTCCCCCTTCGGTGCCACCGTGGAGGCTGCCACCGAATGGCTGCGCCAAAGCGGCATCGACGCCACCGCCGCGCGGGATGAGCAGACCCTCCGGGTCGTCCTGACCCTTGCCTCCGCCGACTCCGTGCGCACGCTCATCGCGACACTGCTGCAGCCCCTGATCACCGCCCGCACCACCGCCCAACAGCTCGAGGACGTCCTTTCGGACCTTGGTGTCGACAGCACGGTCGACGCAGGGACGCAATACCTCAACCTCCACCTGGCCGAGGACGAGCTGGGCCCGGCCATCGCCCTCGCGCGCCTCCTCGGTGCCCCGGGCCTGGCAGACGGTCTTCAGCTCTCCCGCCGGCGGGGAATTCGCCGGTTGACCGAGCGGATCCGGTGGCTGATCACCGGGGTGGTCGGATCTCCCGTGTCCGCGGAGGCCGAGCCGGCCTGCCCGCACGAGGCCGACCGCCTCACGATCGGGATGAGCCTGGAACAGGCGCGCCGTCTCACCGAGCGCCTCCGCCTCGCGAAGGCCGCCGTCCCGTGGAGCGGAGCGAGCCAGTGAGCAAGCTCTCCGCCCTGCACCGGACCGCCGATCAGTTCGACGCCACCCGAGCCGGCGAGGCCCACCTCGCATTCGGGCGCGGCGCCCGCTTCTGCCCCGGTGCCCCGCTCGCACACCTCGAAGCCGCCACCGTCCTGCGCCTGCGCCCTACGACGACCATCTGATCGATACCAATGAGGAAGCCCGCCATGCCCAGCCCCGACCCCTCCCCGACGCGGCGTCTCACCCCGTCCGAGCGGCGGCTCGCCACGCACGTGGTGAAGGGCCTGAACGCCCGCGAGATCGCATCCGCAGCCCAGCTCAAATTGCCCACCGTCAACTCCAAGTTGCACAGCATGCGCTGGAAGCTGCACTGCCCCGAACGCTGTTCCCTCGCCGTCGTCGCACACCACCTCCTCGCCGCCGAAGTGGTCACCGCCGCGACACCGCAGCGAGCCGCTCCGGTCATCAGCCCTGCGCAGATCAGCCTGCTCAAGGCCGTCGCCAGATATAGCCAGACCCTGTACATCGCCAGCGCCGCCAATCTCGCCACGGCCGACCTGCCCGCTGCGCTCGATCAGCTCCTCGCCGACACGGGAGCACAGGACATCACCCAGCTGGTGGTCCTGGCTCACGGCTGGAAGCTGCTGCCGGGCGAGCCGGCCCGCACGAAGCGAAGCGGGGCGAGCCAGTGACCCGGCCTGCAGCCTCGCCCACCAGCCAGGGGTACCCCCCTCAGGTCCCGTTCGCTCCGGCCCCGACGGCCGCCGGCTACGAGATGCGCACGCTGTGCACGCAGGCCGAGTGCGAAGAGGCCGCAGCCCTTGTGCGGAACCGTCAGCGCTGGCTCACCAGGCGCCGTCTGCCGGTGCCCGCGCGAGCCGACGTCCCGGCCCGGTTCCGCGACCCGCAGGCGAGGCCGGTCGGAATGTACGAGGACGGCAACCTGCTGGCCTGCATGTTCCTCCAGCTCGACCCCGACCTCGGCTGGGGCACGGGCCGGTGCCTCTTCCTGGACTGCCTCCACACCCTGCCCGGCCAGACCGACAACATCACGCGGCTGATCACGCTCTGGGTATCCGGCTATGCCGCCCAGCTCGGTCTGCCCCTCGTGCGGGCCGAGACCGTGGCCCGTCACGCCCTCGATGCCGAACCCACCGCCACCCTGCTGCGTCGGCTCACGGATATGGGATGGGTCACCCGGGGCTCCGGAACAGGTCGAGAGGGCGACCGAGTCGCCCGCCTCGAACTGGCCGCGGAACCCCGGCCCGGACTCAGTGCCTTCATCGCCTGCCGCGTCCACGAGCCGGAGGCGGGCCCGGGCGGGCCGGCGCCCCGAACCGCCTCCGGCGCCCCGCAGCCGCGCTCGCAAGGACGCACATCGTGACTCTCGCAACCCTGCCTCGACAAAGCCGGCTTGGTCCCTCGCCCGGGCTCGCCGACCACGGCGTGTGGACGGGGAAGGTCGGGCCGGGCTGGGAGGTCCTGCTCATGCCCGAACCGCTCGCCCGGCTCGTCACCGACGCGATCAGCGGGTCCGCAGCGCAGTCCGCGCTCGGCTGGATCTTCGCGTACGCCGGCCACGCGGGTGTCTTCCTGCCCGAACAGTCCGACGACCCCGCCTGGCCGCCGGGCACCACGTACCTCAAGACCGGCGCCCTCCTCACGCTGCCGCCCTTCACCTGGGGAGTCGCTGGTTTCGACGGCACTCCGGGATGGGCCCGCCGCAGCGGTGATCCGCTCAGCCGGCCTCTGCTGCTCCACCCCGTCGTCACCCTCCTCGCCACCGACAGCGCCTGCTCGCCCCCGCCCGCACCGGAGACCTGACCATGCCCACCGCCGGCTTCTCCACCGCACCGGCCCACGTCACCGCGTCCGCCCCCGCGCTCGGTCAAGGGCACCGCAGTGACCGGGACGAGCCTCCGGCCCTGGCCGAGGTCCTCGATCTCCAGGAGGCCGAAGTGCCGCGCACCGCGGACGCGATCCACCACTTCTTCGGCGACATCTGACCCGCCTGCCACCGATCCCCTGACTACCCCTCAGCAAGAAGGCCACGATGAGCTCCCGCCCCGCCTTCCACTCCCAGCGCGGCATTCTGGTGCGCTCCGTACTCCTGCACGACCTGCCCCTCCCGGCGCTGCCGGACCTGTCCCGGCACGCCGACGTCGCCTCGGCGTCCTGGCGGCGGTGGGTCCGCCAGGTCTGGGACATCCCGCAGATCGCGACCGCCGTCCGTCACGCGAGCCCCGCCCTCGCCCGTGACCTCGACGGCCTCACCGAGCCGACCGGCGACGCCGACGCGGTCCGCCGCCTGGCGCTGTCGCTGCTCGGCTACGTCCTGCGCCTGTCACGCCCCACGCCCTTCGGGTACTTCGCCGGCGTCGCGGAGGGCGAGTTCGGCTCCAAGACCGCTGTCCGCTGGGGCGAGGAACACCATCTGCTCACCCGTGCCGACGGCGGGTGGGTGGAGGCCGTCGTGCAGCAGCTCGAAGCCGTGCCGGAAATCCGGCGCAGCCTGAAGGTCATGGCCAACAACGCCCTCCGGGTCCGCGGTGGGAGGCTGGTCCTGCCCTGGCAGCAGCGCGCCCCGCAGGACACCGGCACTGCCCTGCGCGAGGTGAGCTTCCGCCGCGTCGGGGCCGTCGCGGACGCCGTGCGGATGGCGAGCGCACCGGTGTCCTACCGCGAGCTGGCCGGCCAGCTCGCCGCCGCCCATCCCGTGCTGGGTGTCTCCGGCTGCGGGGAGCTGCTGGACCTTCTGATCTCCAAGCGGATGCTCCTGACTGGCCTTCGGCCCTCGAGCACCGAGACCGACGCCCTGGGACACGTGGTGCGAGAGCTGGATCGCGCCCGCATACATCCGTCCTCTCCGGCGGCCGGCTTGGTCGCGGCGGTACGGGAGATCCAGGCGCAGATCGGCTCGCTCGACCGCCGCATGGGCCGGGCCCCGGGGAACGCGGAGCAGCGCCGGCGGGTGATCGCCGGGCGGATGCGGGAGATCGCCGCCCGGGCCACGCCGCTCGCCGTGGACGTGCGGATGGACGCGCACTTCGCGGTGTCCCGCGCCGTGGGCTGGGAAGCGCAGAGGGCGGCCGCCGTGCTGGCGCGCGTCGCGCCGGAGCCGCACGGGACCATGGCGTGGACCCGCTACCGGGCCCGGTTCAAGGACCGGTACGGCGAGAACGTCCTCGTTCCGCTGATGGACCTCCTCGACCCGCACTCCGGCCTGGGGATGCCCGAGGACTACCACGGCACCGCGCGGGCCCCACTGCCCGACACCACGGCGCGCGACCGCCTGCTGGTTGCCCTCGCGCAGCAAGCGGTCGCCGAGGGCCGTGACCTGGTACTGGACGAGGACCTCGTCGAGCAGCTCGCCGGGCCCCGGCCGGCCACCGCCGCGGACACGCCCGCCCACGTGGAGCTGGCCGTCTCCGTGCACGCGGCCAGCGCCCAGGCGCTGGACGGCGGGGAGTTCGAGCTCGCGGTTCGCCGCGTCGGCCGCGGGTGGGGGCACCTGAACGGCGGACGGTTCGCCGCCCTGCTCGCCGACCAAGACCGTCCCAGCGATCTGCTGGGCACCCTGGCGTGCCGCCCGACCACCGTGCACGGCGCCCTGCCCGCCCACGTCGCGTTCCCCTCGCTGCGGCCCAGGGCCCTGCACATCACGTACACGCCCCGCCTGGTCTCCCCCCTGATCTCCCTGTCCGAGTACCGCGAACCCGACCCGGGCCTTTTCGCGCCCGAGGATCTCGCGGTGGTCTGCCACGAGGACCGCCTCCACCTGGTCTCCCTCTCACGCCGCCAGGTACTGGAAGCAGGAATCCCGCACCCCCTCCAGATCGAATGCCAGACCCCCGGCGTCGCCCGGTTCATGGACGAGATGCAACGCGGCCAGAGCGGCTGGCTCATCGGAGGGTTCGGCCACGTGGCCGCCTGGGACTGGGGCGCCGCCCAGCATCTCGCGGTTCAGCCCCGGGTCCGCTTCGGCCGCAGCATCCTCAGCCCGGCCACCTGGCGCCTGCTCAACACCAAACTGCCCGGCGCGGGCGCGCCCGCCGACAAGTGGGAGAAGACGTTCGGCGTACTGCGGGAGCGGTGGCGCCTGCCCCGGCACGTCCACCTCCAGCAACTGGACTCGCGCACGCCGCTGGACCTGGACCACCCGTCCCACCGCGCGCTGCTGCGCACGCGCCTGGAGCGGCACACCTCACAGGACCCGCTCGCCCTCGTCGAGGCCGAGCCGGACGACGCCTACGGATGGTGCGACGGCCGGCCCCACGAGATCGTCACCTACCTCGCCTCCACGGCGCCGCGCCTGCCGTCCCCGCCCCTGCGCGGCATGCCGGTCGCCGAACGCGGCCACGCCCAACTGCCCTGCGCCTCCCGTTACTTGTCTGTCCGCCTGTACTGCCAGGCGCCGACCCGGCATGCCCTCCTCGTCGATCACCTGCCCGGGCTCGTCACGGACCTTCCCCGCTCGATCTGGTGGCTGACTCCCCGGGACCAGGACGAGCCGGCGCACACGGTGCTGACCGTGCGGCTGGCCGAGGCCACCCGGGCCGCCGACGCGATGGGGACGCTCGGCGCGTGGGCCGAGCACCTGCTTGGTACCGGCGTGGTCAGCGATGTGGTCTTCGCCCCGTACCGGCCGCACACCGGCCTGTGGGGAGCCCGCGCATCGCTGACGGCGGCGGAAGAGGTCCTGGCAGCCGACTCGGCAGTCCTTGCCTACCAGCACGCCCACCAGCGTCATTTGCCTACCACACCGGTGCTCGCGGCCGCGAACGTCGTGGCCATCGCGTCCGGCTTCCACCTCGGCACCGCAGCCGGGCTGCGCTGGCTGGCGGCCCAGCCCAAGCCGCCCGCCGCCGAACAAATCCCAGCGCAGCTGCTGGAGCAGGCCCACGCACTCGCCGCCCCGGACAACGGCCCGTCAGCGCCCAGGTCAACTCCGCACGCTCGAGAGCTGGTTGACGGGCTATGGGCGGACCGCGAGGCCACCTTGAGCAGGCATCGCGCCGTACTGGACGCCGCCGACTCGCGCGCCGACGGGGACGCCGTGCTGCGGGCGCTGATCGCCGCGCACCTCCGCCTCGCCGGCGAGAGCGTCGACGGCACGGCCTGGCGGCTGGCCCGCGCCGCGGCGCTCGCCGGGACCCGGCCGCGCCGCAGGCCGGCTTCCTGAACGACCCGAGCACCCATATGTCCCACGGAGCCCACATGACCACAACACCCCACGACGATCCGGTCCTTCGCCTGCTCACCTTGGACCTGGATCGCGCCGCCGACCCGGGCGTCGAAAGGGGGCGCCCGTTGCGGCCGCGCCGCCAGGCACAGGAACCGATCAGCTCGCGGCGGCCGCCGATCCGAGACCCCTCGGCCGCCGGTATGCCGCCGCACGCGCTCGTGGACAAGGCGCCCGCACAGCGCGGGGCCCCGACCAGCGCGGCCGAGTTGCGCGCGATGCGGGAGGCCGACCTCGACCGTGCGCTCGCCCGGCACGCCGGAACCGGCACGGCCGTACGGGTCGCCCGCTACAGCCTGGTCGAGCCGGGGCAGGACCCCACGGTCCGCCTCGCCCAGACCCAGGTCGTGGTCTGCCGCCGCCACTGGACGACCGCCATCGTCACCTTCGACCGCACCGGGGACGGTAACCCGGCGCTCCGCCCGCAGCTGGGCCGGCTCGTCGCGGCACTGGACGCCGGCGAGATCCACGGCATCGTCGCGCTCTCCCGGGTCGACATCAGCCCCTTCGACGAGAGCTACGCCCGCACCCTCGCCGTCCTCCGCGCCCGCCGCGGCTTCCTGGCCCTGGCCCGCAGCGAGACCAGCATCTGACCGCGCCCCGCAGAAAGAGGCCCCGGCTCACGGGCGCCGGCCCCGGCCCGCGCCCGGATGCGAAGGCGCCGACAGCCGAACGGCGAGAACGCCGAGCGATGCACCAGATCAACTTCAGGAAGAGACCGTCATGACGTCCCCCGCTTTGCACACGCCCCTCGTGGCCCCGCTGCGGCACCAACGCCAGAAACTCACCACGGCAAAACCCGAGATTCCCGCCCTCCTGGTACGCGACCCCTCCACGAAGGAGATCACCGCGCGGGCGTCCCTTTCTCCCTCGACGGTCGAACGCCGGCCCGAGGCCACAGGCGAGAAGGACAGCTGCCCGCCGCGCCACGTCCTGGTGCGCGCGATCCTCTCCTCGGGCCAACTGCCGCGCCCCAGGGCGCCCCGGCCGACCCACTCCGAATGGAGGTCGCAGGAGATACGGCTCCTGCGGGCGTTCGCCCAGCACCTTCGGCCCACGGACATGACAGACGCAGCCGGCATCGCTGCCTGCGGCGTGCCGCGCCCCATGCACACCCCCGTGGACAGCGCAGGCGTCGGCAGCGCGACCGGGCTCATCCGCTACGGGCACCTCTGGAATCTGCTCGATCCGAGGCACGCCCGGGACGCGGCAGGAGCAAGCCGATGAGCGAGCGCGTGGTGCGCAGCCTCAGGACCGGCAGTGACCGGGCCGAGGCCGGGGCCCTGGTGGAGGACCGCCTGGGCAGCCTCGCCCGCAGCGGCCGACCCGTTGCCGCGGCAGCGGACGCTGCCGCCCCCTTCCTGGACCCGCAGAGCTCTCAGGGTGAACCGGTCGGCCTGTACGAGGACGACGTCCTGCTCGCCTGCCTGACCCTCGACCACGCCCCCGACCTCAAGCACTGGGGCCGAGAGGCCGATCGCACCGGCCTCCTCCTGCGCCACCTGTACACGCACCCGGACCACTCGGCCGACAGCGTCTTGCGCATCACCCTGTGGGCCGCCGACTACGCCGCCCGCCAGGGCATACCGCTCCTGCGCGCTGAGGTGCCCGCCCACCACCGCAGGGACACCAATCCCCTCACCGGCTTCCTCGACCGCCTGAAAGGGATGGGGTGGCAGAGCCGGGGGGTCGGGCCCGGCATCGCGGACGACCGCGTCGTCCGCCTCGAGCGGCAGACCGAGGAGATTCCCGGCCTTACCGGCATCGTCCGCCCCGCCCTGCGTGCACGAGACGACGAGAGCGCAGCATGAGCCCACAGCCCCAACTTCCCCTCCTCGCCCGCGACCTCATCACCCGCGTGCAGGAGGCCGCCGAGCACTGGTCGTGCCGTATCCGGCACGGCGTAGACGTCGTGGAGATCGGCCAGTTCCGGCACGTCGATCACGCCAACGCCAGCTTTCTCCAGCTCGTCCTGGCCGAGCACGGCTGGCCGGGACACCGCCTCGTGGGCGTGGACGGCTGCCGTGCCGCCTGGTGCCTCGCCCTTCATGCCGACCGGTTCGACCTCCAGCGCGCGGCAGTCCGCCTCCTTCATCGCGCTGTCGCCGAGGGCGATGCCCCGGGCTGGCAGGAGGTCCACCTCCAGGACCGCGCACTGATCATGGGCGCCCAGGCGCAGGAGTGGGGCACCCAGTACCGGATCACTCCCACCGGAGTGCAGCGGTGCTCTGTTCGGGAGCCTGCCGGACTCGACGCCCGCCGTGCATCGGTCGGCCTGCCGCCCGCCGCCACCGCAATGGCGGCGCTGCTCGACCGCCTCGCCGTATCCCGCCAGGCCGCCGATCCGACCGGCGAGGTCGACGCACTGCTCCCACTGGCGGAGGCGGCATGACGTCGCCCACCGAGCCCACGATTGTTGCGGCCGCCGCGCGTGGTGCAGCGAGCGTGAACCGCATCCACGGGGAGCCCCACTTCACCGGGCCGGTCGTCCAGGCCCGTTCCATCGAGGGCGGCATCCACTACCACGCCACGGCCACAAAGCAGCCTATCCCCCGACAACTCCCACCGATGTTCGCCCATTTCACCGATCGGGACGATGCCCGACGGGCCCTGGACTTGGCCTTTGAATCGGGGTTCAGGCTGTTCGTCGTCAGCGGGATCGGCGGTGTCGGCAAAACGGCGATGGCCGCATTCTGGCTGTCCCAGCGCGCCTTCCCGGACGGCCAGGTGTATGCGGACCTGTCCGCCGGGCGCACGCCCGACCCTCCGGAGGTGATCCTGCGACGGTGGCTGCGGGCCTTCGGCATCGAGCAGCCGCCGGCGGATCTCGCGGAGCTGACCGCGCTGTGGCGCACGGTCACGGCCACCCGCACGGTGGCGCTCCAGGTCGACGGAGTGACATCGCCGGACCAGGTCCGGCCCCTGCTCCCCGCCGGTCCGGACTGCGTGACCGTGGTGACCAGCCGGTCCGCTCTTTTTGAACTGGTCGCGGCCGGCGCCGCACTCCACTCGCTGGACGCCTTCAGCCCGTCCGCCGCGCTGCAACTCCTCGCCCGCCTGGCGGGCCAGGAGCGGATCGCCGCCTTGGCGGACGGCGGTGCCCGCCTGGCCGAGGTGTGCCACCGGCTCCCCCAGCCCCTGGTCCTCGCCGGCGCCCGCCTCGCTTCCCGACCGCGGCACTCCGCCGCGGCCCTCGCCGACTCCCTGGTCCGCCGGACCACGCTCTCCCACACCCACCGTGAGGATCCCATCCAGATGGTCACCATTTCGGCACTCGACGAGACGTACAGCGCACTGGCGCGCGAGATCCAGCACCTCTACCGCCATCTCGGCCTGCTCCCGGTCCACGACGTCAGCCCGGACATGGCCGCCGCGATCACCGGCCTGCCATGGCGCCGAGCCGAGGCCGGCCTGGACGCCCTCGCCGACGAGCATCTGCTGGAGCCGACCGCGACCCACCACGACGGTGTCCACTACCGCCTGGTCTCCGCCGCCCGCGGCCATGCCAGCGAACTGGCCCGGCGACACGACCCCGCAGGCGAGCGCCTCCTCGTGCAGCGACGGCTGTGCGAATGGCTTCTCTCGACCGCCATCCAGGCCCAGCAGCGGCTGACCCCCGCCCAGGCGACCCTCCAGACGTCGCTGGGGAACGCAACCCCGGCCTGCCCGGCCCCGTTCACCGACGACGCCGGTGCCCTGGCCTGGCTGGAGACGTACGAGAGCGCCCTCCTGGACATCCTGCACGTGGCGGAAGAAGCCGGGTGGCACGAGCTCGTCTGGCGCACCGTCGACGCCTTCTGGCCGTACTTCCTGCGCTGCCACCCGTACGAGCTGTGGGTGACCGCGCACGAGATCGGGCTCGCCGCCGCCCGGCATGCAGGCAACGACGAGGCCGTCCGCCAGATGCTCGCCTCCGGCGCCATCGGCCTGACCTCGGCAGGCCGCTTGGACGAAGCGATCACCTGGTACACCCACGCCCTTGAGGCCGCCCGCGCCGTGGGCGACACCCGCGACGAGGGACAGGCGCTGCACGGCCTCGGCACGTGCCACTGGAAGGCCGGACGGCCCAGCCACGCCCGCACTCTGCTGACGCAGGCCATCACCCGGTGGGAGGCATGCGGCTACCCGCGCGGCGTCGCGCTCACGACGATCGTGCTCGGCGAGATCGCGCTCACCGACGACGTCGGCCACGCACCGGAGCTGTTCACGAGGGCCCACGTCCTGCTGCTGGATTCCTGCGACCCCTACGAGGCCGCCCGCGCACTCGCCCTCAAGGGCCACGCCCGCGTCCTGACCGGCGAAACCGCCGCCGGTATCGAGGAGATGGAGAGCGCCCTGCGGATGCTGGCGGAGGCAGGCTCCACCCCCTGGCAGGCCCGCACCCTGGAACTGCTCGGCCACGGCTACCGGCAACAGGGCGAGCCCCAGATCGCGGGCGACTGCTACCGGCGGGCCGCGGCCCTGTACGAGCGCATCAGCCCGGCCGCTGCCGAGCGAGTGCGCGAGCTGGAGAGCGCACTGTGACCGCGCCCTGCGGCGCCCGGGCCGTGGTCAGGCAGCTCGTCGCTCCCACGAAGGACGGCCATTCGTGCGGGGACGAGGCATGCCACGACGCCTCGGTGGACGACATCGTCGTCGGCGCCGCGCTGCAACGCGCGGTCCGACGCTGGGACCAGGCATAACAAAACCCCGAAACACTTCTGAAGAAAATATCCGACGAGTAAGGCCCGAGAATCGGAACACCTCGCAACTCCTGCGCTGGGTCGCGCCGGGCTCGTATCGGAAAGCATCAGACCACCTACTCGGCAAGAGAGACACGGATCGTAAGTAGTGAGCAGCAAGAAGAAGCACATCGTGTACGCCCTGATCTGCGGCAGCCTCATGTTCCTTGTCGTGATATCCCAGCAAACGGCACAGCCGCGTCAACAGTGGGCTGCGGCTCCGACTTCGTGAATCTGAATTCCAGGCACTTCTATCGATCGCTTGAAGGGTCCATGCACTTCTCTCAGTGGCCGTCGACGCATATCGCGTCCCGGAAGAACTCCCCGCGCGAGTTATTCGTCAGCGCGGGCGGTCTGCTCCTGCTGGGCAGCCTCCCCACCCTCTTGGCCAGCGTGCTGTCCAGCGCTTTTGTTTTCGGCGGCGTCCTCTGGCCCCGCTCGGTCCTCACTCTGGTCGAGGCCGTGAACATCACCACCACGGTCCTGCAACTGCTGTGGCTGGCCCGGCTCTTGAGCGCCAGGAGGCGGGCGGTCCGCCTCCCGCATCGCGTCTTCCTGATCCTGGCCTTCAGCACTGTCGGGATCCTGGCCGTAGGCGGCCTCCTGCGGCATCCGGACGGGCCCTTCCTTCACGAGTACCCGGTCCGTGCCGTCCTTCTGGCGTGGCTGTGTTACGAGCTGTACCGCTGGCACGGCATTCCGCTGTCCGCTCCGGCCGCCGGCAGTCGCGCGGTCCGCTGGGAGGCCACGTGGCAGATGACACAGACGGTCTTCTCCTACTGCGGCATCGGCGGCTTGAGCACGTTCATGGCGGTTCTCGCGCTGCGGTCGTTCGGGCCGCAGTGGCTGCCGGTCATGCGCACCAGCCAGCTCACCGCACTCGGCGGCTTCAGCGCCACGGACATGATGTTCTTCGCCCTTGCCTGGACTGTCGTGCTGGAGGGCAGCGTGATCGGCGCGACGGCGATACTGCTGTGCGCCGCGCGCAGGCCCTCCTGGCAGATCTACGGCATCGTCGCCGCAGTCGAGATCATTTTCCACTCTTATTTCGGCGTACCCGCTCTTTTCATGGGCGTATACGCAGTCCTGTGCACCAAGTTCTACATCAGGGATTCCCGGTTCCAGATCCTCCCGCTCCTGGCCGGACACGCCATTTTCGACACCGTCGGTCTGCTCGTCAGCAGCTGTTCCCTGCCCGAAAAGATTTGCTTGGGTGCAGCACTTTCCATCGTTGTGAGCGCGGGCGAGTGTTGGCTCGCCGTAAAGACAGGCCGGCGCGCCAAGTTCTTCATGCGGCCCAGGCTCCCCCACTTCACGTTGCCGTTCCGAACCGTCCGGCCGCCAGCCGATATCCCTGCCGCCGACCGTTCCATGACGGGCTCTGAAATCTCATGACGACCGCACGCGACAAGCCGCCGGGCCTGGCTGCGGTACTCGGGCCGGTACTCGACGAAACAGCTGCTGAGCTCGGCCCGTTCCCTGCGCGCGACCCAGGCCACAGCAGCCGCATACGCAGCGCCCATGCGGGCACCGAACCCGTCGCCGAGCTCAACCTGCGGTTGCAGGACATGCTCACCGGCGCCCTCACCCGCGCATGGCCCGAAGTGCCGGTCATCACCCAAGGGCAGCACCACGCCCTTGAGGTGCTGCCCGACGACTGCGTCCTGCTCGCCCCTCCCAGCGGCATCAGCCCGTCCGGGGACCGCAGGGCCGACTGCGCTGTCACCGCCTGCCGCATCCGAGCGGGATTCCCCGTCGAGGGCATCGTGGACCTGCCCTTCTACGGAGTACGCGTCGAGGTCGACCGAGGCATGCTGAGCGTCACGGGAGATACCGACCGGCTGCCCGCGTTTCCCCGGGACACCGTGCTGACCTGCCCCCACCACCTCGACCTGGCCCGCCGGCTACTTCCCGGCCGGCCGGTCGCGGAAGTGCCCACCGTCGGCATCAAGTTGGTCCTGGTCGCGCTCCGCCGGGCGCAAGCCGCTGTCTGCCTTCCCACGTCCGGATGCGGCACTGCGCCGTGGGACTACGCCGGTGCCGCGCTGGCCGTGCACAGCATGGGCGGGAAAGCCGTCGCGTCGGACGGCAGCGACCTCGCCCACAGCAGACCCCGAGCCCACGCCGGCTGGCTCGCCGCCCACACCCTCCACGCGGCAGCCGACCTCGCACCGCTCATGCACGCCGCCTCGTCCCCGTCGAGCGCGGGTGCGGCCTCATCCCTCCCGCCGTCGTCGACCCAGGACTGCGCATGACCACCTCTCTCACTGGGCCGGCGAGCCTCACTGCGGCCGAGCTCCGCGTGGCCACCCTGCTCGTCCACGGCATGACCAAAAAAGCGATCGGCCGGCAGATCTTCCTGTCCATGGCCGGGGTCACCACCCACCTGAAGTCGGTGCGAAAGAAGTTGGGCGTCCCGGGCTGCTCCCTCGCCGTCCTCGTGCACACCCTGCTCACAGCAGGAGCAGTCCCACCGCCGGCCGCCTCCCGGATTGCCCCGGACTTCACACCGGACGAGTGCAAGACCATCCGGGCGATCGCCGAGCACACCGGCAACAGGAACATCGGCGCCGCGATCGGTGTGCGCGCCCGTGACGTGTGCACCGAGGTCGACGCCGTCATCGCCAAGGCCGACGTCGACAGCGCGCACCAGCTGGTCGGCCTGGCCCACGTCTGGGACATCCTCGACGTCCGCGCGGGCGATCCCCGCGGCGCCTCCACCTCATCCGTCACGGGCACGCTGTGAAGCGCGCGAACACGCCGACGCTGAGCCGGCGCTCCGGCAAGCTGGTCCGGCAAACCGATGCCGAGGCCCGGTCGTTACGGGCGTACTGGGTCGGTGAATCCACGAGCCTGGCCGGCTCCTTTGTCCACGCGGTGGCTCTGCCGGTGGTCGCCGTGGTGGAGTTGCACGCGACACCGCGTCAGGTGTCGCTGCTGGCCGCCGCCGCGACCGCTGCGGCGGTCGTGCTCGCGCTGCCCGCGGGCGTGGTGGGTGACCGGTGCGCGAAGCGGCCGCTGATGGTGGCCACGGACCTGACGGCGGCCGCGGTGGTCACAACGGTTCCCCTCTGCTGGGCCACCGGATCGCTGTCGATGCCTGTTCTCTACGTCGTCGCGCTACTGCTGGGCGTCCTGACGGTGTTTCACCAGGCCGCGTCGATCGCGATCGTTCCGGACCTCGTCCGCCCGCAGGGCCTGCCCTCCGCCCATTCCCGGATAGGGGCCGCGTGCGCGGTCGCGGACACCGCGGGCACCTACGGCGGCACGCTCGTCGTCGCCCTGGCAGGCGCCGCCCGCACCTTGTGGCTGGACGCCCTGTCCTACTTCGTCAGCGCCTGCTGCGCCCTGCGGATCACACCCGGACCGGCCGCTGATCCACAAGGCGGTCGGCCCGCGGGGGTGATCGGCGACATACGCGAGGGTGTCGGCTACGTGATGCGGGACGCGATCCAGCGGCCCCTGGTCCTGGCCCTGACCGCGTACGCCTACGCCGACGGCATCGTGACCACCTACACCGCCTACACCCTGCTGACCCGGCTGCACGCCGGCAGCACCGGCCTGGGAGTGGTGATGGGCGTCACCGGAGCCGGAGGGCTGGCGGGAGCACTCCTCTCCTGTCGAATCACGGCGCGGTTCGGGCCGGGCCGGACCATCGTGGCCGGATTCGCCGCCTACGCGGTGTGCGGGGTGCCGCTCCTGGTGGCCCGGCCCGGTGCGGGCTGGCTGAGCGTGATCGCCGTCGCCGGGGCGCTGAAGACGGCCGTCGGCGTGGCCGCCGGCAGCACCCACCGCGCGTTGCGCCAGCAGTTGTGTCCGCCGCACCTGCAGTCCCGCGCCCAGCAGACCGCGGTCTGGCTGGCGTCCGGGGTCAGACCGCTGGCGGCCCTGACCGCCGGCGGCATCGCCGCCATCTGCGGAGTACGGGCCGCTCTGCTCGCCGGGACCGTCCTCTACCTCATCCCGGCAGCCCTCGTGCAGGCATCCCGGGCCGGGAGGCTCGCCGCGATGCCCTGCACCCCTGGCGATCCCCTCACGGCCCCCGACACCCTCAACGGTCAGACGAGGTCGCCTGCATGAAGAAGCCGTCCGATGGACGCCACGCCCACGAAGAACCGAGCGGACCAGACGAGCGAGCCTGGCAGCAGGACCCGCTGCTGTCGACGCTCCGCGACATCGGCGGCTGCCTCGCCGTGATCTTGATGGGAGTTCTGATCACCGTTCTGGTGTCGGCGGCCCGCGACGCCCGGTCGCGGATCGGCGACGTCAGGCAGCTACGCCGCTGTTCTGTCGACACGAATCGGGGCGGGGAGAGCGCGCAGATGGTCGCTCAGCGCTGTAGCCGAGCCGGCCGCCCAGGCGTCGAGCAGTCGCTCCAGTCGCGTCAAACGCTCGCGGGCGGTAGCCCGGAGCCGCGGCGGGGGATCCGGTCGAGTACGTCCAGCGCAGGGCCGACCGCCCGGTCCGGAGCATCGCGGGCTCCCGCGAGCGCGAGGACGAGGGTGGCGGCCACCCACCCCAGCGTCTCGGCGGGCACGGCGGCGAGCGACTCGCGGACGACGCCGGCCGCTCGGCCGAAGCGTTCGAGGGTGAGGTACCTCTCGGCGACCTCGTTAGCAACTCACGAAGGAAGATCATGGGCACGCAGCGGCACCCGG
Organism: Streptomyces sp. SUK 48; assembly: GCF_009650765.1. Lineage (NCBI taxonomy): Bacteria > Bacillati > Actinomycetota > Actinomycetes > Kitasatosporales > Streptomycetaceae > Streptomyces > Streptomyces sp. SUK 48. The sequence goes on from NZ_CP045740.1 coordinate 768,632, forward strand.
GCTCAGTCGCCGGCGGACTGGCAGCCGAACGACAGGACGGTGGCGGCATCCACGTGCCGTTCCTCTCCGGGTTACGCGACGGCGTGAAGGAGTTCGGACACGCCTTCCGCCGTCCGGTAGGGCGTGAAGGCGGGGGTCAGATCACGGACGAGCTGAACGCATCGTGGAGCTCCGATTCGTTCAGCCAGGCGGAGTGCTTCGAGGGCGTCGGCAGCTGCAGCTTCGGGTTCCCGACGGCTGAGGTGGCCTTGCGCCCGGTAGGCGAGGAAGACTCCGCGGGTCTTGTCACGGCTGGCCGGCAGGAGCGCTTGGCCTTCGGCGATGAGGCGGTGTGCCTGGGTCGTGTCGCCGAGATCGAGCAGGCAGCGGCCCGCGTCGACGGCGAGGTCGGCGTCCGAGTACCAGGAGCACCAGGCGGGCAAGTCGCCGTTGTTTCCGGCACTGAGGAGGCGTTCGGCCGCGTGCAGGGAGTGTTGGGTTGCGCGGCGTTCGCCGAGCGCGGCCTGGGCGCGTGCCAGGCGCAGGTGCAGCAGCGAGCTGGCAGCGGGGTGGGTGGTGCGGCTGAGGGCCTTGGTGAGGATGCCGGCGGCGGTGGTGGGGTCGTTCCGCCAGGATGCCTGGTAGGCGAGGTCGCTGAGGAGGGCGGCGCCCATGTCCCGGTCGTTCCCGGCGTGGGCGTTGTGCAGCCCGGCGATCCAGTACCGGCTGGCGGCGCCGTGCTGGCCGTGGTCGAAGCGGATCCAGGCGACGGTCTGGGAGAGGCCGGCGGCGAGCTTGTGCAGGCGCGCTCCCAGGGGGCGGGTGTAGCGCTGCTCCTCGATCAGGTCGGTGACGCGGGCGAGGTGGGCGTCGTAGAGGGGTGCGAGGTGCTGGCGTTGTTCGGTGGCCAGCGTGTTGAGGCGTGCGCTGGTCTCCTCCAGCAGGGTCACGACGTCCTCGCCGACCGCGGCGCCGGGGCGAGGGGGGCTGGCGGCGAGAGCCGTGGGTTCGGTTCCGGCCCAGCTTCCGGCAAGGACGACGAGCGCGGATCCGGGGATGGTGCTGAGCAGGGTTCGACGGTCCATGGTGTGCAGGGCCTCTCGCAGAGCGGTCACGGTGTTGGCGTGGCCGAGCGGCACGACACCCCGGTCGACGCGAGGAAGCCAGGCAGGCCAGGTGGCAGGATCCACGTCATCTGCCGGGATGCCCAGGGCCTCCGCGATGTAGGTCTGGGAGACGGCGTCGGGCCGTACTTTGTTGACCTCCCACTTGCGCACCCGGGTCTTGTCCACGCCGGAGCGAAGCCCGTGACGACGGGCGGCGACGTGCACGGCCTCGGCGAACTCAACACGGTTGAGACCGCGCGCGATTCTGACGGCGGCCAGCGGGTGGGGTGTGCGCTCATCCTCGTCCACGACGAAATCCAATCAGGCAGGCACGGCCTGAGCGTACTGCCGCAGACAGCGGGACTCCCGCGGGACTCCCGTCAGCACCTGTGGCTGCACGCACAGTTGGCCGACACTCGATCATCCCAGCGACCTTTCGGGCGCTGTGGCGATTCGCCCCGGCTCCGTTTGCACGGTGTATCTGTGCGCACCCGGCTGCGTTCTTCGACGACGAGCGGGTGCCTTGTGAAAGGACTTCCTCAGTGATCAAGCAATCCTTGACGGTGGATGAAGTCGTCGGTGGCGTGGCCGACCGCTATGCCGCTCTCGGTTTCCAGACCCGTGGAGACCTCGGGCAGCACTTCCTTCGGACGATGGACTGCGCGCACGCCCTGCTGGAGCGGGCCGGTATACCGGCGGGAGCACAGGTGCTCGAGGTCGGTGCGGGGCTGGGCACGCTCTCCTCGGCGATCGCGTCCGCCGGACACCGCATCTGGGCGGTGGAGAAGGACGAGCGGCTGCGGGACCACCTGACGGAGCGGCTCGCCCCGTTCGGGGCCCGAGCCCGCGTCACCTTCGACGACGTACGCCGCGTCGACCTGGACGGCGGCCTGGACCTCGGCAGCGCGCTGGTCTCCATCATGCCGTTCGACCCCGATCTGTCCGCCGACCTGATCCGGCACGTGTTCGCCTGCCCCCGCGTGGAGTACGGACTCGTGGTCGTCCCCAGCGCCAGCTCCGTGCTGCTCAGCCGTCACGCGGACCTGGTGGTGGAGGAGGTCGACGGCATTGCCCGGGCCTCCTTCTGGCCGCCGGCTCCCACCGTGCTGCGGGTCCTCGCGGTCGGCCGGAGGTCGACGTGCAGCAGTTGATCGCCACGGGTTGCTTCCACTCCTCGCTGCCCGACGGCCGCCGTGCCCTGTCGGCGCTGCGCTCCGCGCGGAAGACCGGGGCACTCGTCGTCGACGCAGGTGACTTCTTCTCCGGGAGCGCCTTCCACGCCTTCTCCGGCGGCCGCGTGGAGGAAGGGCTTTTGGCCGAGCTGTACGACGCGGTGGTCCCCGGCAACCACGACCTCTCCGACTTGATGCGGCTGCGCCGCCCCGAGGCGTTTCCGCCGGTCGTCTGCGCCAACGTCTCTCCACCGGCCGCCTTCGCCGGCCGGTGGACGTCCGGGCTGCTGCTGCACGGTGCGGGCCTACGGGTCGGGATCGTCGGCTACCTGGGCGAACAGGCGTACGAGGCAATCCCTCAGGCCGAGCGTGCGGGTTTCACCTACCGGGCCCCGACGGCCATGCTGATCGCCGCCGAGGCCGAAGCGCTGCGGTCGGCCGGTGCCGATGTGGTGGTCGGGGTGAGCCACAGCGGCTTCCTGGTCGATGTCGCCGACCAGGAGGCCGAGTGGCCGCTGACCACGGTGATCTCCTCGCACTGCCACTCCCCGTGGACGCACTGGACGCAGGGGACCCGGCACGTGGCCAAGCCGGCCGCGCTGGGCGCCGGGCTGCTCCGCCTCGACCTCGGCGTCGACGGTCTGCTCAGCGTGCGCCACGACGCTCCCGCCGCGAGCGGCGGCGCGGAACAGCCGTTCATGGAAGCGGAGTTGAAGGCGTTCACGGCATGGGGGGATCAGCCTGTGGGCCGTCTCGCGACCGCCCTGCCCCGGCGAGAGGACGCCGCCCGCCTCTTGGCCGCCGGCGCGCTGCACGCGACGGGCGCCGACGCCTTCGTCCTCAACACCTACACGCTGCGAGCAGGACTGCCGTCCGAGGTGACCCGGGCGGCGCTGTGGGCCTGCGCGCCCTTCGACAGCGACCTCGTCGTGCTGGACGGCGCCCACTCGCCGCGTGCTCTGGCCGCGCGGGCTCGCGAGCTGGGCGAGGCCCTCACCGTCGCGCCGGCCCCGGCGGCCGCGGACCCGAGGCGCGTCGCCACCACGTCCTACCTCGCCGGGCGTCTGCGACTGCCCGCCCGGCCTCCCCTGACGCCGTGCACGCTGCACGGCGTCCTCACCGCCCACCTGGAGACGTTATGACCGATTTACTTCATCTGGATGCCCGCGAACTGACCTGCGGCCCGAGCGCACCGGACGCCTTCGCGCACGCCTTCGACGGCCCCGGGGCCGCGAGGGCGCTCGTCACCTTCGGGTCCGAGAACCACGACGGAAATCTGGACCTCGCGCTGAGTCTGCTGTCCGCCCTGGGCACGGTCCTGGCCCTCTACCCGGATCGGGGCTGCTGGGACGAGCTGACGGTCCGCGACGACGTCGACCCCGGCCGTACCCACGGCGTGGGCGAGAACCGGCTGCATGTCGACCTCGTCGACCGCGACCGCACCCCGCGCCTGATCGCCCTGTACTGCGTGCGCGCGGACCCGGCCGGCGGCGGCGCCTCCGCCCTGTCCGACCTCCGCACCGCTGCCGAGGACCTCGACGAGGCGGACCGCGATCTGCTGCGGCGGCCGGTCTTCTCCTACTTCACCGACCACGGGGTGCACGGCGTCGGTGAGGGCCTGGCCCGCTTCCCCGTCCTGCCCAGGCACCTCGACGACCGGGAACCGATCCGCTTCACCTCCAAGATGCTCCCCCACCTCCAGCGCGGCGAACTGGTGGACGGCGGCGCCCCCGAGCAAGTCGCAGCCGCGTTCGGTCGTCTCGTGGCTGCCGCCGAGGCGCGGCGTACCACCGTGCGGTTGCAGCCCGGCCAGCTCCTCGTCTTCGACCAGTGGCGCTACGCCCACGGCCGGATGCCGCTGGGCCCGGGCCAGCGCGACCTGCCGCCCGGCCAGCGCAGGCTGCTGAAGCAGGCATACGGCCACCGCTTTGAGGCGACCGGAGAAGCCCGATGATCCTCACCGGACCCGCGATCCGCGAAGCCGTCGCCAACGGGACGATCACCATCGACCCCTTCGAGCCCGAGCTGCTGAACCCCAACAGCTACAACTACCGGCTCGGCGACCAGCTGCAAGAACTCACGAGCAGGCCGGCCGATCCCACCGTGCCCGCCCGCACGCGCGCCATCGACCTGAGCGACGGCGGCTTCGTGCTCCAGCCGGGCACCGTCTACCTGGGCACGACCGTCGAGACGATCGGCAGCGAGGACTTCGTCACCAGCCTGATCGGCCGCTCCTCCCTCGGCCGGCTCGGCTGCTTCCTGCAGATCTCCGCCGACCTCGGCCAACTCGGCGCCGTGCACCGCTGGACGCTGGAGATCACCGTGGTCCAGCCGCTGCGGATCTACCCGGGTATGCGCGTGGGCCAGGTCTCCTTCTGGCGTCCGGCCGGCCACCGCTCCCCCTACCGCGGGCACTACGGCACCCTCAGCGTCCCCGCCGCCTGGTCGCCCCGCGCCGCCGCCGGCCACGGCGCGGCCCCCACCCCTCGCCTCCAGGAGGTGACCGCATGATCCTCACCGGCCCCGAGATCACGTCCCGCGTCAAGGACGGCCGCATCCGCATCGAACCCTTCGACACGAGCCACGCCCAGCCCAACTCCTACGACTTCCACCTCGGCGAGACCATCGGCTCCTACACCAGCCACATCCTGGACTGCGCCCGCGACAACGCCTTCGAACAGCAGCCCATCCCCACCGACGGGTTCGAACTGCAGCCCCACCGCATCTACCTGGCCGCCACCCGGGAGCGGATCGGCAGCGACCACTTTGTGCCGATCATCCGGGCCCGCTCCTCCATCGCCCGCCTGGGCCTGTTCGTCCACGTCACCGCCGACCTGATCGACCTCGGCTCCTTCGGTCAGCTCACCCTGCAACTGCACGCCGTGCAGCCGGTACGCATCTACCCCGGCATGCTGATCGGGCAGGTCACCTTCTGGGAGACGACCGGGGAACGCGTCCTGTACGAGGGCAAGTACCAGCACAGCAGCGGCCCGCAGCCCTCCAAGGCCCATCTCGACTTCGAGGACCGGTGAACACTCCCGCGGCCGTCGGCCGCGCACCGCACGGTCCCGACGGGCGGGGGGAGAAAGTGGTGGCCCTCGTTGCCCACCCCGACGACGCCGAGTTGCTGTGCTACGGAACGCTGCGCCGCGCCGCCCAGGCCGGGGCCACCGTGACCGTGGTCGTGGTCACCCACGGCGCGAACGGCGTCTCCCTGGCCGACGCCGCCGACGGCCGCCGCCTGGGCACCGACGAGCGGGCCGAAGAGGTCCGCGCGGCCTGGCGCTTAACCGGCATCCAGCTCACCTTCCTCGGTATGCCTGACGGGGCCCTGGTGGCCGACCGGCATCTCATCTCCGCCGTGGAGGCCGAACTGACCCGCCTGGGCTGCACGTTGCTGATCACCCACAGCCTGCACGCCGACACCGACCACCAGGACCACCGCGCGCTGGCCGGCGCCGCCGCGAACGCCGCCACCCGCGTGGCCACCTGCCACACCATCCTGCACGGCGAGCCCCACGCCGCCCGTGCCGCCTTCGCCCCCGCCGTCCTCGTCGACATCACCGAGCACCTCGACGACAAGGTCACCGCCCTGGCCGCACACCGCACCCAGGCCGGCCGCTGGTACCTCGGCAAGGACTACACCCACCACCGTGCCGCCCAGGCCGGATGGCACCTGCGCCCGGCGGCGGCCGAGGCCGGGCGCGCGTACGAATCCTTCGAGACCTCCGTGCTCACCCTCTTCCCCCAGGAGGACTGGTCGTGATCTACATCGAACAGCCGCCCTTCGCGCCCTGGCTGGGTTTCTGCGAGGCCCTCTTCGCCTGTGACACCGTCGCCCTCTACGACGACGTGCCCTACACCGACGGCGGCTACCAGAACCGCAACCGGATCAAGACGGCCGACGGGGTGCGCTGGCTGACCGTCCCGGTCACCCGCGCCCCCGGGCAGCTGATCCGTGACACCCCCATCGCCCCCGGCTTCGACGCCGACCGCATGCTGCGCACAATCCGCCTGGCCTACGCCCGTACCCCGCACGCCGACGAGGCGCTGCACGTCCTGCAACCCGTGCTCGGCCAGAGGCACACCTGGCTGGCCGACCTGAACATCGAGCTCCTCACCCACATCCGCGCCGCCCTCGGCGCGCCCGCACGCCTGCAGCTCACCTCCGAGATGCGCATCGCCGACACCGACCGCACCCGGCGCCTGGCTGCCATCTGCGCGGCCGCCGGCTGCAAGGTCCTGTGGGCGGGCTCCGGCACCCGCAGCTACCTCGACACCACGGCCCTGGCCCAGCACCACGTCAGCGTGCGGTGGAACGAGTACGCCGACCGCCACCCCGTCTACCAGCAGGCTTGGCCTCGGCAGGGCTTCGCGCCCAACCTCTCCGTCATCGACACCGTCTGCGCACTGGGCTGGGCGGGCACCGCGGCGCTCCTGCGCACCGGCCTTGCCACCCACCTCCAGCAGCCCGCCCCCAAGGAGGCGACCGCGTGAGCCGCCCACTGATCCTCACCGGCATCGACCTGCCCCTGGAGCCCTCGTGCGGCTCGACCATCTGGTGCAGCGACGTCTACACCCGCCTGACCGGGCACGGCTACGACACGCTGTTCGCGCACCTGCCCGGCAGCGGAACCTGGCAGCACGGCTTCACCTCAACCGCCCAACTGGCCGCACGGAAAGCACCGTACGGGCCCGGCTTCGACGCGTATGCCGACGCGCTCACCGACGAAGTCCGCGGCCTCGTGCGCGCACACCGGCCCGAGGTGATCCACGCCCAGCACCTGGGATTCGGCCTCGCGCTCGCCTTCGCGCGGGCACGCGGCGAGGTGCCGATGGTGTCCGTCGCGCACGGCACCGACATCATGGCCGCCACCCAGCACGCCCAGGCGCGCGCCGTCCTGAACGAGATCGCCGACGCGAGCAGGAGCGTCATCGTCCCCAACGCGGCCATGGCCGACGAGGTCAACCGGCTCACCGACCACCGCCACCCAGACCGGCTGGCGGTCGTGCCCTGGGGGGTGCCGCTTCCCGCAGCCCCGACAGCTCACCCGCGCCCCGGGGACCGGCTGCGCCTGGTCCACGCGGGCCGCCTCGACGCCAACAAGTCCACGATCACCGCCATCGAGGCCCTTGCGCGGACCACGGGACACCAGCTCACCGTGATCGGCAGCGGCAGCGAACTCGACACCCTCACCCGGCGCTCCGCCGAACTCGGCCTCGCAAAGCGGGTGACGTTCGAGCCGTTCCTGCCCCGCCAGGACCTGCTCAAGCGGTTCGGTGACTTCGACGCGATGCTGTTCACCACCCGCACGCTGGAGGCATACGGCCTCGTCGCCGTCGAAGCCCAGGCGCACGGCCTGCCCGTCCTCTACAGCAGCGTCCCCGGGCTGGAGACCACCCTGGGCCCGGGCGGCCTGGGCTTCCCCCCGGGCGACGCCGCCGCCCTCGCCTCGCTCATCGACCACCTGGCCGCCAGCCCCGCCACCCGGCAGCTCCTCCACCAGGCGGCCGTCGCCAACGCCCGCGGCTACGACATCGCCCACACCGCGGCCCATCTCGCCGCGCTGTCCCGCACCGCGAGGGAAGGCTCCCGATGAGCACTGTCCCCCTGTACGCCAGCCGCCTGTGGCCGCCGGTCCGGCCCCGCACCGGCGACGCCTGCGCCTCCACTCTCGACCTGCTGCACACCCTCGGCCTGATCGCCCGCACGGATGCGACCGGAGTCCACACCCTCCTGCCGCTCGGCGTACGGGTGCACGACCGGCTCACCGCCATCGCCCGCCACGCCTTCGAGGAACGCGGCGCCCTGACCTTCGCCCCGCCCACGCTGCAGAGCCGCACCCTGTGGGAGCAGACCGGGCGCTGGGACGTCTACCGCCGCGAAGGGGCGCTGCTGACCGTGGCCTCCTCCAGTGGCGAGGAGATGTGCCTGGCCCCCACCTCCGAGGAGATCGCGGCCGCCACCGTCCGCAAGCACCTGCGCTCCCACCGGGACCTGCCCGTGCGCCTGTCGCTGAGCACCACCAAATTCCGCGACGAACTCTCCCCGCGCGGCGGGCTGATGCGCGGCCGCGAATTCACCATGGCCGACGCCTACACCTTCGACACCGGCCCCGACACCATGCGCGAATCCGTCGCCTTCCTCAACGACGCCGTCGCCGCCGCCCTCACCGGCATGGGCCTGACCGGCACCTTCACCGCCCCCGCCGACGGCGGCAGCATCTCCGCCGGCCCCAGCACCGAACACCTCGTCCTCGCCGACAGCGGGCAGGGCACCATCGTCGCCTGCACCCACTGCGGCAACCGCGGCGACGGCGCGGTCGTCGCCGCCGGGCCCCCGCCGCCCGGCCCGGACCCGGTCGTCAACGTCATCGCCTTCACCCTCACCCTGCCCGACGGCACCACCCAGACAGCGACCGTCGCCATCCGCTCCGGCCTCCACGTCAGCCCCCGCAAGATCGCCGCCGCCACCGGCGCCGCCCGCGTCGACCTCCTCGACCCCGACCACCTTCCCCACCTGCTCGGCAAGAAGGCCGGCACCCTCACCCCCTGGGACGCCGCCGGCGCCACCGGCGTCCTGCCCCTGTACGACCTGTCCGCCGCAGAACTGGAGACGTTCGGCATCTCCGACGGAGACACCGGGCTGCGCACCGGCATCAGCTGGAGCGGCACCCGCAGTCTGCCCGCGCTGCATCCGGGCGGCGCCGATCTGCACCACGCGATCGAGGGCAGCGCGTGCGGCGCCTGCCGCCAGGGCCGCTACAACGTCCTGCGCGCCGTCGAGGTCGCCCACGTCTTCGAACTGGGCACGCAGTACACCACCCCCATGAACCTCCGCTACAACGACCCCGACGGCCGGCCCACAACCCCCTGGATGGCCTGCTCGGGCATCGGCATCACCCGCTGCCTGCAGACCGCCGCCGAGCTCAACCGCGACCGGCACGGCCTGCGCTGGACCCCGGGCACCGGACCCGCCGACATGCACCTCGTGGTGCTGCGCGCCGATCAGAGCGACATGCGCGACCGCGCCGACCGTCTCGCCCGCGACCTCACCGCCCGCCGCATCAGCGTCCTCGTCGACGACCGGCCCCTGCCCGCCGGCGACAAGCTCCGCTACGCCCGCCTCCTCGGCCTGCCCCACGCGGCCGTCCTCTCCCCCGACCGCCCCGACACCCAGATCGAGGTCATCGCCCGCTCCACCGGACGCACCACCCGTACAGATCTCAGCCACAGCGCCGACCGCACTCCTTTCACCCACCCATAGATTAACTCCAATAAACACCCGGAAAAGCAAGGCGACACCACCCCAGGGCGACGCCTCGAATTGGCGTACCCGAAATCAGAAAACACGTCTGCGATTCAGCGGGTCCGCGCGGCGGCGAAAATTATTCACCCAACCGCACGGGCCCGTTGACCGCAGACTGCAGAAGGTCTAGCGTCCTTCTCATCGCACCTCCAAACGGGTCGTAGCTTAATTGGTGGAGCACGGCAAAAGCGTTGCCGAGGATCTGGTTCGAATCCAGACGGCCCGACCACTCTCCACATTCAAGGCGACAGGAAGAGCGCTCCCGTGGTGGACCACGGCGCGGCCAATTCAGAAAAGGGATTGATGAAAATCGCCATCACGGGCGGCGCCAGCGCCGGCCATGTCGTTCCGGCCCTCGCAGTCGCCGGCCAGCTCCGCGACCGTGGCGCCGAGCTCGTCTTCCTCGGACGCGAGAACACCATCGAGCACGACTACGCCCAGCGTGCCGGCATTCCCTTCCGCCACGTCCCCTCGGCCGGGCTGCGCCGCCACCGCTCCACCGGCAACCTGCTGATGCCGTTCACCGTCGCCCGGGGCATCCTCGCCGCCTTCACGGCGCTGCGGCGCGAACGGCCCGACGCGCTGTTCTCCAAGGGCTCGTACGTCTCCGTGCCGGTCGGCATCGGCGCCGCCCTCGCCCGCGTCCCCGTCGTCATCCACGAGAGCGACCACTCCCTGGGCCTGGCGAACAAGATCCTGGGACGCGTGGCCACCACCATCTGCCTGAGCGTTGCGGCTTCCGGCCCGGCGCCGCGCTGGATGCGCAACAAGACCCAGGTGACCGGACTGCCGCTGCGAGCGGACCTTGCCGACGCCCAACCCGATGCGCTGCGCGAGCGCCTCGGCATCCCCGGCGGCAAACGGGTGCTGCTGATCTTCTGCGGAAGCAGCGGCTCGCAGCGCGTCAACACCGCCGTCCGCACTCAACTCGACGCCCTGTGCGAGCGGTACAGCGTGCTGCACGTCGCCGGCAAGGGCAACCTCGACCCCCAGCTCGCCGGCCGGCCCGGATACTGGCAGCTGGAGTACCTGCACGACGACATGCCGCACGCCCTGGCACTTGCGGACCTCGTCATCGGCCGGGCCGGGGCCACCACCCTGGCCGAACTCGCCGCCCTGCAACTGCCCGCCGTCCTGGTACCGCTGCCCGCCTCCGTCAGCCGCGGGGACCAGCTCGACAACGCGCGCGCCTACGCCACCCAGAATCCGGAGCGCTGCCGCGTCGTCGCCGACGAGGAACTGACCGACGCCGGCGTACTCGTCCATGCCTGCGCCGCCCTGTCCGCCGTCCCCCGCGGCGGGCAGGGCGCCGGACCGCGCCCGGAAGCCGCGGCCCAACGCATCGCCGAGCTCGTCCTGCAGGCGGCGAACCGGCACAGGTAACACGGTCAGTCGTGGTTGCCGTACATGCCGCGGATCTCCGCCTCGCTCTCACCCCGGTAGACGACATGCCAGTGCATGTGCTTCGACTCCTGGTACAACCCCAGGTTCGTCGTCACCGAGCACGCCCCGTACTCCTTCTCCACTCCAGCGGCCACCTCCCGCACCACCGCGACAACCTCGTGCAGGAGGCCCTCGTCGGAGTTCCCGAGGTCGGTGAGCGAAGGGACGTGCTCCTTGGGGATCACCACGATGTGCACCGGATACGACGGGTTGGTGTGGTGGAAAGCCAGCACCCGATCAGTCTCCGCCACCCTCTCGATGGGGACCGCGCCAGTGAGCGCCTGATGGCAGTAGAAGTCGGAGACGGTCGCGGTACCGGTCACAGGCGCACACCTTCGCTGGGCAGGGATGTCGGAGGAACGCCCGCTGTACGTCTGTGCCAGGCAGGCGCCGACGCCAGCGTAGCGATCAGCCAACCAACAGCCGAATCAGCTCAACACCGGCTGCACGAACGGGCGTTCTTCAAACACCTGTCGCGCTCCGCGGAACTCTTCCGCAAAGGACGCGCGAACCGATCCTGGACCATCGCGAAGGGACCATGTCCATGACCGTCACGCTCGAACCCCCGGTAGCGAAGCCGCCGACCGTACCTCGGCTCCTCGAACTGGAGATCACCCGGCGCTGCCAGCTGACCTGCCCCACGCACTGCTACGCCGAAGCCGGCCCGACGCAGGGGCACGGCACCATGACCACCGACGAGTGGAAGCGGATCATCAGCGAGGCCGCCACCCTCGGCACGGAGCGTATCCAGCTGATCGGCGGCGAACCCACACTGCACCCCGGCTTCGGCGAACTCGTCGAGCACGCCCTGTCGAGCGGGGTGAAGGTGATCGTCTACTCGAACCTCTACCGCGTGCGCGCCGAGCACTGGGAGCTCTTCGCCCGGCCCGGCGTCAGCCTCGCCGCTTCCTACTACGCGGACACCGACGACGGCCACGACCAGGTCACCGGCCGCATCGGATCCCGCGCCGCCACCCGGGCGAACCTGATCGAGGCGCACCGCCGCGGCGTCCACGTCCGGGTCGGGATCGTCGACGTCCTGGAGGGGCAGCGCGTCACCGAGGCCCGCGCGGACCTGAAGAGCCTCGGCATCACGGACATCCACACCGACCGGGTCCGTGCCGTCGGCAACGCCGCCAAGGGCACGGCCCTGCCGTCCACCTCCGCGCTGTGCGGCCGGTGCGCCAACGGTGTCGCCGCGGTCCTGTCGGACGGGGCGGTCACCCCGTGCGTCCTGGGCCGATTCCTGCCCGCCGGTCACGTCCAGGGCAATACGCTGCAGGGGGTGTTCGCCTCCCCGTCCTGGCGGCAGGTTGCCGCGAGCATCCCCGCCAGCCGGCATGACCCCTGCGGCCCCGACTGCGGGCCCAACGACGACAGCTGCAAGGGCGGCGGCACCTGCGACCCCGCCTCCGGGCTCACTGCGACCACCGCGCACTGAACGGGGAGAACCTCGATGGACTGGGAATCAGCGGCACACCGGCTCGCCGCCAGCATCGCCATCCGGCCGGAATCCCGCTGGTATGCGCCGCTCGCCACCACTCCGCGCCACCAGTTCGTGCCGCGCTGGTGGGCCCGGGACACCGAGGCCGGCGGCAAGCCCGTCTGGGTGCTCCGGGACGGCGCCGCTGACCCCGAGCAGTGGCTGCGGACTGCCTACAGCGACAGCACGCTCGTCACCCGGGTCGGCTCCCAGCACGCCGACCACGCCGACCCGGGCCGGTCCCTCGTCCGCGGCTCCGACCGGTACTCCACGTCGTCCTCCACGCTGCCCTCCCTGGTGCTGCTGATGTACCGCTCCGGGTGCATCACCGACCGCTCCCGCGTGCTGGTGACCACCGGAAGCGGCTACGGCACCGCCCTGGCCTGCGCCCGCCTCGGCGACGACCAGGTCACAAGCGTCGACGTCGACCCCTACCTCGTCTCGGCGGCCCGACAGCGCCTCGCCGGCACCGGTCACCACCCGCGGCTCGAGGTCTGCGACCTGACCAAGGAACTTCCCCACGGCAGCTACGACCGGATCATCTCCACCGTGTCGGTGCCCGCCGTGCCCGTCTCGTGGCTGGAGGCGCTCGCCCCCGGCGGACGGCTGGTGACCACCCTCGCCCGGACCGGGCTGATCATCGTTGCGGACAAGAACAGCGGCGGCGGGGCGAGCGGATACGTCGCGCCCGAACCGGCCGGTTTCATGAGCACACGCCACGGCGAGGACTACGACAGCCCCCTCACGGACGACGCGCCCGGCTGGCAGCACGCCCGGCACGCCGAAGGGGAGACCAGCACGGGCCGCTACCCGCTGACGTACGTGCCGGACACCTGGGAGCTGCGGTCCACTCTCGAGCTCACGCTGCCCGGCATCGAGTACCGTCAGCACATCGCGGACGACGGCAGCCGCACCGTGTACATGCTGCACCCGGACGGCTCCTGGGCCCGGGCGACGGCACCGACACGCCACGAGCTGCCGACCGTCCACCAGGGCGGCCCATCCCGCCTGTGGGACGAGCTGGACCGCATTCGCACCTGGCTCGTCGTTGACGGCGACCTCCCCGTCCGAGGCGCCGCAGTGACCATCAGCCCCAACGGGGCAGTCGCCATCTCGCGGAAGGGCTGGACCGCCACGGTCGGATGAGACCGTGCCCAACCCAGCGCCCCGGCCTTTCACGAACGAGGAGCGATCTGTGAACACCACCCGGCCCAACTGGTCCGAGCACTACATCCGGGGGCGAGGTTTCCGGCGGCTCGGCGACGACGAGAAGAAGTTGATCGTCGAGCACGCGCCGGCACACGAGGACGGCCGTGCCCTCGACGTCGGCTGCGGAACGGGCGAGATGTCCGTCTACCTCGCCTCGCTGGGCTACGAGGTGGACGCCGTGGACCTGGCCGACGCCGCGCTCGCGCGAGCTCGAACGGACCACCCCGACGCGAAGGTGCGGTGGCTGCGCCTGGACATCGAACGCGACGACCTCGCCCCGCTGGGCAGCGAGCGCTATGACCTGGTGGTCTTCCGCTTGTCGGTGGCCTTCTTGCACGACCGCACCCGCATTCTGCACGCTCTCGGGCGCCGGCTGCGCGAAGGCGGCACCGTGCTGGTCATCACCCCGCTGGTGGCGCACACATCCGCCGAGAAGCGGCACATCGCGCTGGACGAGGACGAGATCAGCGCCTTCACCTGCGGATGGACGAGCGTGCAGCGCTTCGCCGTCGGCGACCTGGCGGCGCTGGTCCTGCGCGGGCCGTGCGCGGACACGGTCGCCATGGAACGGTCCGTGCCGGCTACCGGCTACGCCGTTGCCGGGGCGCTGGCCGTCGTCACCGACGAGCACGGGCGCGTTCTGCGGCTGGTCCACACGCGGCATGTGGGAACTCCCCGGAGGGAAGATCGAGGGCGCCGAGCCGCTGGAGGGAGCCGGGGTGCGCGAGCTCGCCGAGGAGACCGGCCTGCACGCCAGCGGGGCCACCGTGGTGACCATCCTGACCGACGCCGCTCAAGGTGTCCCGCGCCTGACCGCCGTGATCCGGATCGCCGGCTTCACCGGCACACTCACCACCGCGGAGCCGCACAAGTTCACCCGCTGGGAATGGCACGACCCCCACGCTCTGGGATGTCTCGGGCCGGTGTTCACCCCAGGCGCGCAGGCCCTGAACACCGTCTGGCCCGGAGTGATCGCCGGCCTGCCGCCGGTCCACTCCTATCCCACGGCCAATGTCGGACCCCGGGGTTCAGCGGGCTGCCGCTCGGCCGCGTCGCCGCCGACGGCAGCCTCGCCTCCTGGCCCCCAGGCCCCGGCCTGAAGCGGGCCTTCCCGCTCGGCGGGCACTACCGACAACTTCGGCTCGATGAACCTCAGTTCCGGGACGATGTGAACGATCCGGCACCCCGCACGGGGCCACCGGCAGACAAAGCCGCCGTTACCGAAGCGCCCTGCCCTCTTCAGTCTTCCTACCAGGGCAGGGCGCGGCTCCTTGGCCGACGGTCAGAAGTCCAGGGATTCGAGGCCCTTCTTGAAGCGGCCAGCCTGCTTCTTGTGGGCCTGTACCAGGGTTTCGAAACATCCGGCGATGTCGTCGAGACCCTCCTCGCGCGCAGTCTCCGCGAAACCGGCGTACAGTTCCCCGGCGCGCTGGGTCTTGTCCGCGATGGCGGCTACGAGGTTCTTCCCGGTGTCACCGATCGGCTGGCCGGTGACCGGGTCGCCCACCTGCTTGAGGTAGTCGAGGTGGCCCTTGGCCCGCCCGGTCTCGCTGTTTGCTGTGTCACGGAACAATTCCGCGATGTAGGGTCGTCCTTCCTCGTCCGCCAGCTCGGCGAAGTAGACATACCGCATGTACGCCTGAGCCTCGGCGGCAAACGCGGTCTTCAGGTTCGCGTACGTCGTGGTGTTCTTGAGCTCTGCCGACATATAGCCGTCCTCCACTGGATGGGCCCTACCCGGGGGAGCACCGAATTCCGTCTTCCCGTCTCGGTCCAACAACGTAACCACGGATCTGCTCGTTCGCTGGCTGATGAGGCGATTACCCCTAAACGAGGTAAGAGGCAGAGGTCACCGCTCGCGCTCAATGCTGCCTGAGCGTCCGAAATACGGCGGCTGGCGTGCGGGAAGTGGGGCTCCGGGGAGCGTAGTTGACTCGTCATCTCTGGAGGGATCGCACCACTCCCGCGCGGGCCTCCTCGGCATGCGCGTTCCGTGTCCGCGCCAGCTCTCCAAGGGATTTCCGATGAGTTCCTGCTGGCCACCGGCCGGACTGGTCGCGAGCCCTGTCCTGGATGCATGTCCCGCTGACCAGCCGACGCGGGCCGGCCGGTCGGCCGGTCAGACGAGTACAGGGAACACGGGAACGGGTACCTGGTTGTCGGGGAAGGCGAGGTTGCTGGCGGCGACGGCCGCGACCTCGGCGATGTCCGCGGTGTCGGCGAGAGCGAAGTTCTCTTCGTCCAACTCAGCGTCCGCTGTAGTCCTGGCGGCCGACTCGGCGGCCTTGGCGGCGGCACAGATCCTCACCCGAGCACCGCTCTGGTGCGCCTGAGCAAGGTTGCAGACATGGGCAACGGTCAGGAACGAGGTGTTGACAGCCTGGTAGTCGTCGCTGAGCGCTTCGCTGAGATCGCTAGCGGCCTGGGCGGCATCGGCGAATTCCTTCGCGGCTGCGGCGCCCCTGACGATGCCCGGGGTGGCAAGGTCGTCAGGGGCATTCTTCACCGCCCAGGCGGCCGCGGCCTGGGCGCGAGCTGCCGAGCTCTGGGCGCGGATCTTGGCCGCGGCGAGCAGGTCGGCTTCCGTGGCGCGTGGGGTGCGCGCCACGGCGGACTGGCTGATCGCCGCGGTGGCGGTCCGGGTGGCGGCGTGGGCCTGACTGGCCAGGCTGCCCGTGACCGCGGCAAGGAGAGCTGCGGTGGCGAGCGTTCTGCGGATCGTGGACACGGGTGAGTCCCTTCGTCGGTGAAATGTGGCAGGAGCGGCGGCGTCAACTGGCCGACAAGGTGGACGCGACCCAACTCCTGAGATCTGATCGCAGGCTGTAGCGCTGGTGCGGATCGCGCGCCAGCGGTTGACCCGTCAGTGTCATGCGCATACGCACTGAATGAGCGCGCGCATCGCGGGCGACACCGTTCTCGGCCCCAATTCCCGTTCCGTCTTCAGCACCTCGCGCCCTACGCCGAGGAGGCTCGCACGTGGCTGCACGCCGAGGCCGAGGTCGTCGACACCGCGCACCTCACCCCTGGCCAGACCCTCCAGCAGGTCGCAGAGGCCGTCAAGAGTCAGTCCTTTCGGCGCCGCACCTCGCAGGTGACGACAAGGCGGCCGCCTAACGCCCGATGGCCGGTCCTGCACGGGGGCGGTCGGCTGCCCGCAGTGGGCAGCCATGCCCCCGCCATACCGTGCCGCAGCTACTGGGCCGCGGTATCGTGCTGTCGACCTGGCAAGGACTGCACCTGCCGACCATGATCGGATTTTCGGGACCGCAGGGAAAACCGCGCAGTTACCCAAACCCCGTCTGGACTCCGTTGGCCATGCTAATTGTCTCTGGTGATCCGAGGCAGTCACGCGTCCGCGTACGGCCCTTATCTGGTAGATGATAGTCCGCGAGCAGCCTTGGCCGACCGCCTCTTCGGCTGCGGCGGGCGGCGCGTTCAGAGGGGAATGACGTCGACGGCCCGCGGCCCCTTGGGGCCCTGTTCGATCTGGAATTCGACTCGCTGGCCTTCTTCCAGGGTCCGGTAGCCGACGCCGATGATGTCGGTGTAGTGGACGAAGATGTCGGGGCCCGGGGTGTCGGGGGTGATGAATCCGTAGCCCTTTTCGCTGCTGAACCACTTCACGGTGCCGAAGTTGACCAGAGATCGCGGGCTCTGCACCGTTGGTCCGACCGCCGTCCGGCCGGTGTCCGCCCAGGCCGGAGCGCCGAGGGTCACCAGAACGGAGAGAACGAGAACCGGTGCGCACACCAGGGCTGCCGCGCGGCGGCGGACAGGACCACGAGGGGACATCACTTATCTCCTGACGAGGGGTCGGCTGGAGTTGCCGGGACGGAGGTGAAGAACACCGCCGTCCGGGACGCTCCAGCACGGTTGACTGATCGTCACTCACGGTGATCGCCGTTCGCGCCTTGCGAACCAGGGCGATCGGATGAATGGCATGTGCGGCGTCACCGACCCGGCGACCGCTACCAGGTGATCAGGACGTAGCCGGGTCCGCCGGGGTTGCCCTGGTGGCCGTTGCCGCCCGCGGTGGCCGCGGTGCCGGGCTGCGGATCCGGGGCGGGGGCCGGGCCGCCACCGTTTCCTCCCCGGCCCCCGGTGCCGCCGGTACCGCCCCCCGCGCTGTCTCCGCCGACACCCGTGCCCGCGGGCGGGGCGGGGGAGACCGCCGGCGGGATGGCGCCGGCGACGCGGGTTCCGCCGGGTCCACCGGTTCCGCCGCGTTCGCCCGCGCCGGGCCGTCCCACCGCTCCCCGGCCGCCGGTGACACCGGCACGGCCCGTCTCTCCCGCACCGCCTGCCGTCCCGGGGGCGCCGGGCAGTGCCGTGAGCGTTCCGGGGCAGTACTTCGTCCGCGGGGGCCGCCGCACCGCCCGAACCCCCGGTGCCGGGACCGCCGGATGTGCCGCCGGCACCGCCCGCGCCGCCTGAGCCGCCGATCTTGCCGTTCTCCCCGCCTTGGCCGCCGTGCCCACCGGGACCCGAGCCGCCCGCGGCGCCGTTGCCGCCGGCGGCCGCGGTGACAAAAGCATCGGGCCCCGAGACCTGGGTGACGGGCGTGTAGGTGTCGGCGCCTCCTCCTCCGCCACGCGCGCCGACGGCGCTGGGCCGACCGCTGGTGAAGGTGCTGCCGGCCGCTCCGCCGTCTCCGCCCGCGCCGCCCCCGCCACCGCCGAGGGGACTCTGGCTTCCGGCGCCGGCCACGACGATGCCGAACGTCGTGCCCGCCGTGACGGGGAACGTGCACTGGGTGTACGCGCCGCTTCCGCCGGACCCGCCTGCTCCGCCGCCGCTTCCCCCCGCACCCCCGCCGCCTCCGCCACCGGAGATGGGGCCGGCGATCAGCGGCGGGTAGCTTCCCCCGCCACCTCCTCCACCCCCTCCGCCGCCCGCGCCTCCGCCCGCCCCGGCACCGCCCCGTCCCCATGCACGGACGGTCACCTCGGTCACCCCGGCCGGGACCGTGAACGTCTCGAACCCCGGACCAAAGCCCTGCTCGCCATGGAGGGCCGCAGCCCGTGCACCGGGTGCTGCCTTGGCCAGGCTGCACGGCAGCACGGCCATGGCAGCGGTCAGACCGACGATTCTGCGACGCAGGGAAGCCCTGCCACGACGACAGGTGCGCATAGCTGTCATAGTCCACAGTTCCCCGTACTTCGCCGCACCGACACCGCCGCCAGGGCTGAAGCACTCGAACGTGGTACCAGGACAGCGAAAGCGAAATTCCACAACAGGCTTTGGGGCACGTGGTGTTGAGGAACCTGCGGTCAGTCCGACTCGGCGTCCGCACCGCAGCCGGTGTCCGCGACGAGCACCGCGGCCGTAGCCGCAGTAGACCTGACACCCCTGCCGCCTCGATCCGGTACGCCGAGGCGTCGACTCGCGACGTCCCTTTCCTCCTGCCGCAGTTGCGTGATGCCGACGAGCCGGACCTGTTGCGTCCGCATCTGGCCAGGCCGGTGAAACGCTGACCTCGCGCAGCGAGTTGACGAGATCGGGGTACCGTCCTCGCGGCCGAGCCTGGCCGGAGGGCGCACGGGCAGGTTCTCCGGGCCGGCCCGCCGACGGCCACCAGCCAGTAGGACCTCATGGCCCACCCTCTGGCGAGCCGGCCCGGGTGTCGGCCCGGGTGAACCGTTCGGCCGACCTGCATGGCGGCGCGTCATCGGACGGCACACGATGGACGGGCGGTCGGCGGCACGTCCCGAACAAGGGGCAGCGCTCGCCGGTATGCGCCGTACCCGACGACGCGCGGCACCACGTCGGGCCTCCGGGACGTCGTTCGTGAAGGCCAACGCAGTGCGCGGCGGCCTGCGGACGAGCAGTCCCGCAGCGTCCGGGCGGGCACGGTGCGCACCAACCCGCAACAGCATTCTCCGGCCGTCCCGTTGGTCTCCAATATTCGCACCACACCGCCTCACAGGAGTGTCCATGACCAGCACCTCCCTGCGCACCGGGCTGGCGGCTCTCGCGGCCGCCGCGCTCCTCACCATCGGCGTCCCCGCCACCGCCCTGGCCCTTCCCACCGGTACCGTGTCGGCCGCCGCCGCGGAAGAGGACGCCCCCGCCACGTGTGCGCTGTGCCTCTACCTCATAAGCGGGGCCGAGGAGCGGATCGACAACGGTGCCAGCCCCGAGCAGGCGCTGGACCAGGCCGTCGCAGCCCTGCCAGCATCGCTCCGGCCCGCCGGGCAGGCCCTGGTCGACACCTACCGCGACAGGATCCTGGACCTCCTGAAAGCCGGCTTCAGCCCCCAGGACATCTGCCTTCATCTCGGCCTGTGCGCTCCGTCTTCCGGCCGGTCCTGCCCAGCGACCTGACCCTTCCCGCCCCGGGGGCGAGGGCCTGGAGTCGGTCCGGCCGGCTAACCAGGCCCTCACCGGCAGCTCGCCAATGACCGGCAGCCCCACCATCAGCGGCAACGACGGCAGTGCCTTCCCCCTCTGACTAACGCGGGGGCAAGCAGCACCGGACACCAGCATCATCGCCCGCCGGGGCCGGTCACCCACGGCGCCCGGCTCCCGGCGGGCCGCCACGGCCAGACCCAGGATCCGCAGCGTAGAAGGGCATCACGTTCATGCATGCCGACGCCATCGCCTTCGCCGAATACGGCTCGCCCGACGTCCTCAAGCCGGCCAGCACCGACGTGTCCGATCCCGGGCCGGGCCAGGTCCGCATCACCCTGCGTGCCGTGGGCGTCAATCCGCTGGACGCCAAACTCCGCAGCGGCTCGATGGCCTCGGTCATGCCCCTGCGCCTTCCCCACATCCCGGGTCTGGAATTCGCCGGAACCATCGAGACCGCCGGCCTCGACGTACCCGATCTCCCGCCCGGTACCGCCGTCTTCGGCACCGCCCCCCTCACCTACGCCGGCCTCGCCCTGGCCGACGCCACCCAGCTCACGCCCATCCCTGAAGGCATGGACTATCCGCAGGCCGCAGCGCTTCCCGTGCCCGCAGAAGCGGCCTGGCGCGCGCTGGAGGAACTCGGTGTGGCCGACGGCCAGACCCTGCTCGTCCACGGCGCCGCCGGAAGCGTCGGCAGCCTCGCCGTCCAATTCGCCCTCGCTCGCGGGGTGCGCGTCATCGGGACCGCTTCCGCGGCCGCCCAGTCCTTCGTCACCGGCCTCGGCGCACACGCCGTCACCTATGGCGCGGGCATGGCCGAGCGTGTACGCGCCCTCGCCCCCGACGGCGTCGACAGGGTCCTGGACACCTCGGGCGCCGATGTCCTGGGTGACTCGGTCGACCTCACGGGCGATCCCTCCCGCGTCCTCAGCCTCGTCGACCCGGTGGCCGCCCAGACCCATGGGGTCCGCTTCTCGGCGGGAGGCCCGGGTGAGACCCGCACCGCCGCTGCCCTGAACGCCGCCGCCGCCCTGTACGCCGACGGCAACCTCACCCAGCGGATCCACGGGCAGATGCCGCTGGCCGAAGCCGCCCGGGCACACCGCGCCATCGAGGCGGGCGGCCTGAACGGAAAGATCGTCCTGACCACCTGAGAACTACGCGCCGCAGCAGACACAGTGGGGGCACAAAGAGCCCCTGCACCGGCCCCGGACGCCGACAGATGCCAACGGGCATGCGCGTCGGACGCCGGCAGCGGTGACGGTGGTTGCGACGATCGCTCGGGGCCGCCCTGACCCGCTCAACGCATCACGTCGAGGAACGCGACGGGCAGGATCGGAAACGGGCTCAGGTCCAGGACCTGGGTCTGGGCCTTGTCACGGTGAGGTCAGGGCAAGAACGGCGGAGCCGCCGGCCCCTGAGATGGCGCCCTCCCCGAATGCGCACTGCACCGAAGTGGCCCCCGTGTAATCGAGAGGCAGTGCGATCTTCGTAGCGGCGGCGCCTTCGTAGCGGCCGGCGGTGACCATGCCGGTGAAGGTGCCGCCGGCGAGAGGCCCGACCGCGATGCCCCACCGCACGGTGCTCGTGCTGCGGTCACTCCAGGTGATGATCTCGTCGAACGGGACATAGCGCTCGGCGTAGCAGGTTGCCGTGGAGCTG
The DNA here is from genome assembly GCF_009650765.1 of Streptomyces sp. SUK 48. Taxonomy (NCBI): domain Bacteria; kingdom Bacillati; phylum Actinomycetota; class Actinomycetes; order Kitasatosporales; family Streptomycetaceae; genus Streptomyces; species Streptomyces sp. SUK 48. Next base: position 790,349 of record NZ_CP045740.1, read on the forward strand.
ATCGTGAACGCACTCGATCCGGAAGGAACGGCCCCGTTGCACGTCGCGTAGGTGTACTGGGCGGCGTAGTTGACGGCCTGCGGCTGGAGGGGCGCCGTCACCGCGGGGGTGAGCCCGGCGGTGAATGTGCCCGTGCATCGCACGTCCAGCGGTGCCTGAGCGTTGGCCGGTGAACTCGCCGGGACCAGGACCAGCCCGCAGGCCAGTGCCACGGCCCCGGCCAGACCGGTGAGGCGGGAAACCACGGATCGAGACAGAACGGCGTCCATCGGACCTCCAGGCGATAAGACCCGAAACCACATTTCGCGCTCACCATGACACGGAACGTAACCGCCCGGAAGTAGCGCTGGTGGCACAACGGCGCGGACAGCCCCGCGGACCCGCGCGCACCCCGGCGTACACACCGCGAACGCGGGTGCGCCACACCCGACCCACACGCGCCGCGGCGGTACGGGCGGCAGCGGCGCGGGCCCGCTCGGCCGGCGGACCGAAAATGTCAGCCAGCCGGTGCGGCCGCCGTCCATTCGAGAAGCACCGCGCCAGGCCCTCCTGGAGCACCCGGGGTGCCGCTGTCCCCCGCCCGGCCGGGCAGACCGCTCGCCGGACTGCCGCCCGGGCGCCTACCGCCCTGGCCGCCGGCTCCGCTGTCGCCACCGTAGCCCCCACCGCCCCCGGAGCCTCCCGCCCCGAAGGAGTACGGGGCCGATGCGGTGGCCGTGCCGCCCGCCCCACCGGCACCAGGAGCGCCCCCGACCCGACCTCCGCCGCCCGCCCCTGGGCCGATGTTGATGATCGGCCCGTTCCCGTTGCCTCCCCGTAGGCCGCCAACTCCCGCCAGACCGGCGATACCGGCCTCTCCGCGAACGATCAAGGAATTGGTTCCGGGACAGACGGACCCCGGCGTCGCCTCGGTGGGCGCCCCCCTGCCTCCGCCGCCTGCGCCGCCGCCGGGCTCACCGCTGCCGGGCCCCTCGAAGACGGCGCCGGCGCCGTCACCTCCCGTACCACCGCCGCCACCCCCACCCGCGTGACCGCCTGCGCCGCTCTTCGCCCTGACCGTTGTGAGGCCCGCGCCGGCCAGGATGACGCTGCTGTCGAAGACCGGCGTCGGCCTCAGGGTCTCGCCACCGCCAAGGCCGTTGCCTCCACCCGAGCCATTGTCGTCGTTGCCGACCCCGCCCAGACCACCCGCTCCGCCCGCGCCGCCGACGGTTCCGCCCGCCGGACCCGCGACCCTCACGTTGACGAGCGCCCCACCACGGACAGCAAGGGTGCAGGTGACGAAGTCACCCGCCTGCCCGCCCTGCCCGCCACCGCCTCCCCCACCGCTGCCACCGCCACCGCCACCCGCACCGTCCTCCGAACCACCGGCCCGCTCCCCGCCGCCCCCACCGCCGCCGCCACCGCCACCGCCACCCCCGCCACCGGGACCGCCCGGCCCCCAGACCGAGACAGTCAGCGCGCTCACCCCCATCGGCACACGGAAGTTGTATCCACCAGGCGTGGTGTACAGCGCCACTGACACGGACTCTGCGACGACACCGCCCGCCGCCAGCGGACCGACCGCACGCGCCGGCAAAGCCACGCCCGCGACCGTCCAGCCCAACGCCAGCGCCCCCACCGCACTCACACCGCGCACCCCGGTCCGCCGGCCCCGTACCCGCACCGGCCGTTCTCCCACGTCGCCCACCACATACGGATCACCCATGACATCACCCTTCCAATACAGATAAACCACCACAGACAACTCCCCGCCCATCCTGCCCAAACGGCCGGACCCGCAAGCGCACAGCGCCCCCGTCCGGCCGACCCACCCCGCCGACGGCCAGCACCGGCCAGCCGGTGGTCACCGACGCCGCCTTCACGGCGCGGCAGGCCGCCGAGCGGATCCGTGACGAGCGCCGGGCCAGCGCCTACCAGCGCCTCCTCGCCAGCGAGGAAGCCGAGACGGAGGCCGGCGCGGTCTACGACAGCGTGCGCGCCAGCGCCCCCGTGGGCACCAGGTGGCGGAGAGGGCCGCCGAGGAGGCCCGCCACCGCACCGCCGAGTACCTGCTGGGTCAAAAACTCGGGCAGCTGCGGGTACTCCGGGCCAGAGCAGCGGCGGGGCGCGGCCCGCGGCGGGCAGGATAAAGGCGGTGATGGCGTCAACTACTGCCGATCTTCTGGACGTTGCCGCCTGCCGGCGGCCCCACGCGAGCTGGGGAGCCCCGATACGGTGCTGTGGTGCAGTTCGTCTGCGTCAGAGGTTGAGGCATGACTGGTGCGGACGCCGTCGCGGCGGCGACGAAGGCCGCCGACTCGGCCCGGGACGCTGTGGCCGAGTTCCTGCTCGCGGCGCGGCTGAAGCAGCCGCGCGAGCAGGCCGTCGCCCGCACCAGACAGGCCGCGGCCGCGCCGTGGACGGACCGGCCGCCCGAGCTCGCCGCGCGCCTGCTGGACGACGACGCCACCGGGGTGCTGCTCGCATGACCGAGCTGAGCGGTGTCGACCCGCCCGCCAGGCCCTGGTCGCAGCCTGGGAGGCGGCGAGGAAGAACGACGCCACCACCAGGAAGCCGAAGCGGCGCACAACCACCGTCGTCCGCCGTGACGGACGCGAGCCGCTCGGGCTCGGCGCGGCGATCGGGATGATGACCGAGCGCGGCCTGACCGCCCCGGCCGCCAGGGGCAACGTCCTCGCCCGGTTCGACGCCATCCTCGCTGCGGCCGTCCCCGAACTCATCGGCCGGATCCAGGCAGCAGGCTTCGACGAGGACACCGGCGGCCTGGGCGTCGTTCCCGACGTCCAGGCCGCCGGCGCGAAGTTACGCTGGAGCGCCCTGAAGCTGATGGCGACAGCAAACCAGGCGGTGCCGGAGGCGAACGTCCGCGCCCTGCACGTCCTGGCGTCCGCGCCGTGAAGGCTGGCCCCGCCGCAGCGGCCGCCCCGGGCCCCGCACAAGCACTCGTCGGTGCCTTCAGGAATCGAAGGGTCGGTGTCGTCGCTCCTGGTCGGCGATGGAGGCCGGAGTGCGGTACGGCTCGATCGTCAGGTCGCCGGAGTCGAAGCGGGATCCGGAAAAGCCCAGCCCCTGGTAGCGCTTGCTCACTCGATGGAACTCGCAGATTCCGGTGTGCAGGTGCACGATCTCCGGTACGTAACGCCGCACGGCGGCGTGCTCGCCCAGCGCCGACCCGAGAATTCGATCGCGGATCCCGACAAGGTGGCGCTGCAGCACCTCGCACCTGCCCGCGAGCGCGTCGACGGCCTCCTGCAGATCCAGGTGTTCGTCGCGCATGACGAGCCAGACCGCGTTGAGGGGATCCCGTTCGGCCGCCTCCTTGCGCAGGGAGTAGAGATCACCGAACAGGACCGTGAGGTCGAAAGCCGTGTCCCGCAGCGCCGTGAGGTCCGGATGCCCGGCCGGTCCGCCGCTCATGTCGATGCCGAGGGCGTATTCGGTCAAGGCGGCCATCCAGTCGAGAAAGAAGTCGACTCGGCGCAATACCAGGTACTGATCGAGACTGAGCGCGTCCACCTGGAGTGCCGGCCGGGCGGCCAGGTTCTCGATCTGTTTCCGGATGGCCGTGACGAGCCGCGCCCCGGCCGCCGGGCGGACATCGGCCAGCACGGAAGCGAGCACCTCGGAGAACAGCTTCGCCAGAGGGGCTCCGGCGCGCGGCGCGGCGCCGTCGAGCACGTTCAGGTGGTCCTCGCGCAGCACGGCACACTGGTCGTCGTTGTCCAGGACGTCCGGCCGTGCGAATTCGTCGTCGAGCATGGCGATGTGTTCCAGGGCGCGTTGGAGGTGGAAGATCCGGTCGCCCTCGGCATGCGGCCAGCAGAGGCTGGCGAGAACGGGAACCCGGTGCGCGGCGAAGGCGGCGACCGCCTCGGCATTCCCGTAGTGCGCTTCGAGGTACGGCTGGTCCGCGATCCGGGTGCGGCGCTCGGCCTCGTCGCCGCCGGGGTGCCGCAGGACCGGAAGCGTCAACTCGACCGGGGGCAGGTGCACCGTGGTGCCGAAGGACGGCATGACCGCCCTGGTCCGGCGCGACTGATCGGACCTGGTCGCGGGTCCGAACGTGGCGATCAGGCTGGAGACGGCGACCTGGCCGGTGCGCAGTGCGGAGCTCCAGTTCCGGGCGTGGTCGGCGAGTTCGGCGAAGACCTTGGGGCGATCCGCGCCGGGATAGTGCCGCGCCACGTTCGCGCCTATGTCGGTCAGCCAGCGGATCGAGTCGCCGGCCGAGGGAAGCTGCCGCAGGTCGCGGAGCACGAAGCCGTGACGGTCGAGCGCTCGGGTGAGGTCGGTGACGGTCTTGCGGTGTCCGCTGGCGAGCCGGTCGTCCGGATCGGGTATCGCGGAGCGGTACCGATCGAGATCGGCGTAGGTGTGCTCGGAAATCACCACTGTGCCGCCCGGGCTCATCCGGCGCGCGAGGCCGGCGAGGGTCTCCTCCAGGATCTCCGGGCTGAGGTGGACGATGGCGCCGCGCAGCAGGACCAGGTCGTAGTGCTCGTCGGGGTCGGGCAGCCGGTCGACGTCCCGCGCAGCGCACAGGTACAGGTTGACCCGGCCGGCCAAGCCGGCCCGAGCGAGCCGCCGGGCCGCGTGGTCCAGCTGCGGCCGGCTGACGTTGACGATGTCGAGCCGCGGGCAGTTTGGGAACCGGGTGGCGAGGTGCGAGGTCGCCGTGCCCCAGCCGGGGCCGAGTTCGAGAACGCGACGGGGAGGCTCGATCCCGGCGAGGTCGAGCTGGATCTCGAAGTGTCGCGCACCGGCCTCGTCGAGGCTCGTCCCTTGGTCGTAGACGCCGAACTGGAACCACATCGCCTCCCCGATGACCGGCCGCCACCGGTCCGGCGGGTCTTGGTAGACGCGTTCGACGGCGGCCTGGTAGGGATCCGGGGTCGGCCCGCTGATCGGGACGATTGGGATCGCGGCGGGCGTGTCCTGCACGGTGGTGCTCCCTTCAGGTCGCGAGGGTGACCGGGAGGTGGTTCAGCCCGCGGAAGACGGTGGTGGTGTGCCAGTCCAGCCGGTCGGGAGGGACCGCCAGGCGCAGTGCGGGCAGCACGGTGAGGGCCACCTCGGCTTCGAGCAGGGCGAGCGGGGCGCCGAGGCAGCGGTGGATGCCGTGCCCGAAGGAGAGGTGCCCGCCGCCGGTCCTGGTGATGTCGAGCCGGTCCGGGTCGGGGAACCGCCGCGGATCCCGGTTGGCCGGCCCGAGCCCCGCGAGGACGACTTCGCCCGCCGGGACGGTGACGTGGCCGAGCTGGACCGGCACGGTGGTGAACCGGTGTGTCGCCAGGTACACCGGGCTCTCGTAGCGGAGGAGTTCGTGCACCGTGCCGGGGACGAGCCCGGCGTCGGTCCGGATCAGGTCGTACTGCTGGGGGTGGGTCAGCAGACAGAACGTGCCGTTGCCGATCAGATTCGCCGTGGTTTCGTGGCCGGCGACCAGTAACGCGTAGGCCATGGCGACCAGTTCGGTTCTGGTGAGCCGTTCCCCGTCGCCGGGAGCGTTGACGAGCGCGGCCAGCAGATCGTCGGTGCCCTCGCCGCGCTTGGCACGGACGATCCGGGAGAGAACCTCGGCCATTTTGTTGGCCGCGGCGGTGTGGGCCGTGGTTCCGGAAGCGGCCGACCGCAACCGGGACCACGCCGCCCGGAAACCCGGCCGGTCCTCGTTCGGCACGCCGAGCAGCTCGCAGATGACGGTGAACGGCAGCGGAACCGCGAAGTCCGCGATGAGGTCTGCCGGGCCGTCGGCCCGGCGCATGCGGTGAACGAGGCGCTCGGCGACGCTTTCGATGCGCGGGCGCAGCGCCGCGACCCTCGCCGTGGTGAACGCACTGACGATCAGCCGACGCAGCCGGGTGTGCTCCGGCGGATCGGTGAACGCGATCATCCGGTCGATCTCGTGCACCGTTCCCGGCCGCTTGAGGGCTGCCCGGAGGCCGTCGGCGTCCTTGCCCATCGTCGGATCGTCGAGCACCGCCCGCGTGTCCTGGTACCCCGTGGTGATCCACAGGCCGGTGCCGTCGGGCGTGAGCACCTTGTGCGCGGGGTCCCGTGCGCGTAAGGCCGCCAGGGGCCGGTACGGATCACGGGCGAAGTCGTCGCCGAAGATCGGCGGAGAGTTCCGGTCCCCCACGTGAGAAGCCACCACCTTCCGTGGGAGCATCGGTTCAGTGTTCGTCCCGGCGTGCGACCACGCTGTAGGCGGAGACCTGATCGGTCAGCAGGGCCACGGACATGTTCAGGGCGGTGACCCGTAGATCCTCCAGCGCCCCGGTGACGCCGTCGGGAAACCAGGTCTCGATGTTGCTGCGGGTTTCGAGAAACCAGTGCGCCACGTCGGTGTTGGAGGGCAGCACCCGCATGTCCTCGATCGTGAAGCCCGCGCCCTCGATGGCGCCGGCGAAGTACGCCGGGCTCTTGCGATTGCCGCAGGCCAGCCGGTCTACCTCGTCGGGGATCGCGGACTCGTAGCCCTCCGGGGACTTGAACAGTGTGTCCGAGATGACCAGGAGTGCGCCGGGAGCGGTCCGGCGGGCCAGCGCGGCCAGGCATGTCTCGTAGGTGTCGCGCGGGAAGTGGGTGAAGACCCCACGGGCGACGACCAGGTCGTAAGGGTGACCCCGGTCGGGGATCAGGTCTACGTCCCGGCCATTGCACAGGTAGAGCCGGGTACGGTCGGTGAGTCGGTGGCCGGCCAGGTACCGGGCGCAGTAGTCGAGTTGCTGGGGGCTGATGTTGATGCCGTCGATCAGCGGGCACTGGGGGAACCGGTCGGCGAGGTCCCGCATGATGTAACCCCAGCCGCACCCGAGGTCGAGAATCCGGCGCAGCGGGGGACGGCTGGTTGCCGTGAGCCCGGCCAGTTCGAGCTGTCGTTCGAAGAACCGTATGCCGGCTTCGTCGAGCGACACGGGGCGAGGGGAATCCGGGTGGTTGTAGACGCCCCACTCGAAGAGCAGGTGTTCGCCGAGCACCTTGTGCCAGTCCGCCGGGTCGTCCTCGTAGGTGCGGACGACCTTCTCCTCGTAGGGATCAAGCACACCGCCTCGGACGACGCTGTATTCCGGAGTCGTCTTACTCTTTCCGTCCATGGGCACTCCGCCGCGGAAAAGAAGGACAGGCGGTTACCGTACTTCTCGTATGTTCTCGTTGCTTGCCGCGGCCGGTATCGGTGTTCTCTCCGTCGGCTTGAATGCGCGCTGATCGATCTGGCCGCCTTCATCATTTTCTGGCGAGGCCGTGGTGATGAAATCTTGAGCCCGACCATGGGTCAGGTCCGGGCCGATGCGGGCCTGAGGGCCCGGAGTTACCGGTGATCTCGGGACGTCCCGGCCTCCGGATGCACGATGAGTCGGGGTCGTCATGCGACAACTCGGAGTGTAATCCCGCACGTTGCCGGATGCCAGCACTCCGGCCACCCGGAAAGGCAAGGGGAACCAGCGGGAAATTCACGGACGTCGGAGCGTTGGTCCGGCGTACCAGGTGGCTCCGCACTCCGGGCAGCGAGGCCGGGGCCGGGGGAGCTGTCGTCCTTCCAGCAGGGCCTTGTACACCTCGATGGCGGCGAGGCGGGCCCGCTGCCGTACGCCAGGCTCGCGTACGGCAGCGGGCCGAGCAGTACTGCCGTGAGTGTCGGCTCCTAGTAGAAGGCGACCGACCAGGCGTGCGGCACCGTACGGACGTAGGTCGGCAGCAGAATGTCGACGAGGTCCTTGCAGGCCAGGTCCGAGTACACGTAGGCGATGCTGTCGGTGGCGTTGACGATCGTGGCGGGGTCGCCTGGCCAGTTGCTCGCGTGGCAGCCGGTGGGGTTCTCCCAGCGGCCACCGTTGAAGATCAGAACTCCGTTCGCGGCCGAGGCCGACTGAGTCGCCCCGAGCGTGAGCGCAACACTCGCGCCGAGTACTCCGAGTGCGGTGGCAATACGCCGCATGCACATCTCCCTTGAATCGAACCCTCAGTGCCGCCCCGTGCCAGAGCGGCGGGACGGCACCTGGACGATCCGAGCCTGCCGGGCACCCCGTCCGCGCCGCCACAATATCCAGGTACTTCGGGACGCTGGAACGCGGAAACACCCGTTGACCAGGGCAGCCGCAAGCAGCCTGGAACGCGGGCTGGAACGCCTGGGCGCTCCATCAGTCCCTCTGGCGGACAGGGCACTCGGGACCCGGCCTGCCGACGCCCTGACCTCGGCCGGGGGCACCTGTCTCTGGGCGGCGCGAGATGCTGGTGCCCTGCTAGCCGGTCGCCTCTGCGGTCCAGGCCGGGCGTCGAGGTTGCGTCGGCCCTTGGTGCCCGGTTGCCGCGGTGTCGTTGCGGCAACCGGGCATGTGTCACCTGTGATTGCGTGTGCGGCGGCCGGTGTGCGGGGGCCGCGTCGGCATCACCCGATGGTGCACGGCGTCAGCTCGTCCGTGCTGACGGGTAGGACGCCAGCGAAGACACCGGAATCAAGATGGCCCCGGCACAGAGCATCCGGTCCTCCCCCGGCCGCGCATCCGCGAAAGAGACAGCCAGTACTCGCCGCGTCCGCGCCCATGCGCCGTCCGCCGTGGCTCCCTTCGGCGAAGAGCTGCGGCCCACCCGGGGCACCGGGTAGCGTACGGCTCATCATCCCTGGAGGGATCGCATCACCCCGCGTGGCCTTCTCAGCATGCGCGTTTCGTGTCCGCGCCCGCTCTCCAAAAGGGATTTCCGATGGCCTCCCCTTGCGTTCCTCCCGCCCGGCCGAGGCAGCGGCCGACCGCACGGCTTGTTGCTGAACCGCGCCGCGACGTAGGCGCACAGCGCACCACCATTTACCGCGCGGCCACGGCTCCGCGACCACCGGGACTGTCAGCCGGTCGCCCGCGCCGGGGGTGCCGGGCTGCGGCGACGGAGGCTCAAGTGGCGGCGGGTCGACGACCGTGATCGCGGTCGAGCTGGGCCACGACGTGGCGGTGGTCCACCGCGCGCACCGCCGTCTGACCGCGCCCGGAGACAACGAGGGGGCCGGTTCGCGAACGAGCAGGCCGGCGGCGAAGCGGTGACCGCGGCGGTGGAGGTCATGGTGCCGGCGGTGCCCGAGGGTGCGCGGCCGGGGGCGTGCTGGCGTCGTACGGTCGCGGCGGTGAACCGGGGACAGCGCGGCGGGTACGCGGTACGCGGCGAGCACCTGCCGGCCGGGGTCGCCGTGCTCCTGGCGGTGGGCACGCTGGTGATCGCGGTGGACCGCCGCACGACCGGGCCGGCGCTGCCGCGCCGGCGCGGAGCACGGCCCCGCGCGCCGGAGGATGCCGAGGTGACGGTGTGGCTGGTCGAACTCGGCGAAGCGGGTGGGGAGTCGGGCGGACTGCGGGAGGTGCGGCGGCACTACCGGCAGGCCGTGAGCGCCTGCGGTCCGACCACCCTGGCGGCCCTGGAGCGGCTGCTCGGCGAGCACCCGCCGCCCGCCGCCGGGGGTGCGGGCGAGGGCGGCGGGCCGGGCGTGGAGGTGCGGCGCCCGGCGGCCGGGCGGTGCCGCTGGTGCGCGGAGCCGGTGCGGGAGCACGCCGGCCACCAGGCCGACGCTCATGGCGAGGGGGTGGAGCACTGGCTGACCTGCCCGCCGCGCCGGGCGCGGGACGGCGCGGTGTGCGTGCTGTACGGGCGGACCGTGGTCGGCTCCGATGCCGGCGAGTACCTCGTACGCGGTCCCGGGGGCCCGGCCGAAGCGGTGTGGGAGACCCGGCATCCGCCGTTCCGGCGCTGCGCGGACCAACCGGCGCGCACCTTGTCCTGCACCGAAGTCTGCGCCGAACTCCAGGAGATAGGGCTGCCGTTCGATCAGGCGACCGTCTACCGGACCCTGGAGACCTTCACGGAGGTGGGCTTGGCGCACGCCGTGCACGGCCCGGGGCCCAAGCGCTACGGCGTCAGTCCCGAACCGCACCATCACGCCGTGTGTGAGGAATGTGGTCGCGTACAGGATGTCGCGATCGCCCACATGGGTGACACCGTGGAACGGATCACCGAACTGACCGGTCTGCGCGCCGGTGCGGGGGGCTCGCTGCTGCTTTACGGCCGGTGTGCGCAGTGCAGCGAGTAAGTGAGCCCCTGTCACGGGTGCGGGACGCCGCCGTCGGAACGGACGCTGTCAAGGCATGACGACGTCCCGCACCCGGCCGATGGCGGGGTACCGCTTCAGCACCCCAGCCGGTCGGCCTTCGTTGAATCTAGTCGTTATTGCGAGCCGTTCGCAATAAGCCGAGCGCTCACTCGTCGCCCTCGAGGTTGCCCTCGGTCTCCAGGTACACCTGCCGGAGTTCGTCCAGGACCGCCGGATCGGGCTTCGCCCACATCCCCCGCGACTCCGCCTCCAGCAGTCGCTCCGCGATGCCGTGCAGGGCCCAGGGGTTCGCCTGCTGAAGGAATTCCCGGTTGGCCGGGTCCAGGACGTACGTCTCGGTGAGCTTGTCGTACATCCAGTCGGCGACCACGCCGGTCGTGGCGTCGTAGCCGAACAAGTAGTCGACCGTGGCTGCGAGTTCGAAGGCGCCCTTGTAGCCGTGGCGGCGCATGGCCTCGATCCACTTGGGGTTGACGACCCGGGCGCGGAAGACGCGGGAGGTCTCCTCCACGAGGGTGCGGGTGCGGACCGTCTCGGGGCGGGTGGAGTCGCCGATGTACGCCTCGGGGGCCGTGCCGCGCAGGGCCCGGACGGTGGCCACCATGCCGCCGTGGTACTGGAAGTAGTCGTCGGAGTCGGCGATGTCGTGCTCGCGGGTGTCGGTGTTCTTGGCCGCGACCGCGATCCGCTTGTACGCCGTCTCCATCTCCTCTCGGGCCGGGCGGCCGTCGAGTTCACGACCGTAGGCGTAGCCGCCCCAGACGGTGTAGACCTCGGCGAGGTCGGCGTCGGTGCGCCAGTCGCGCGAATCGATGAGCTGGAGCAGGCCGGCGCCGTACGTTCCGGGGCGGGATCCGAAGATGCGGGTTGTGGCCCGGCGTTCGTCGCCATGGGCCGCCAGGTCGGCCTGTACGTGGGTCCGGACGTGGTTGATCTCGGCCGGTTCGTCCAGGGAGGCGGCGAGGCGCACGGCGTCGTCCAGGAGTCCGATGGTGTGCGGGAAGGCATCGCGGAAGAAGCCGGAGATGCGCAGGGTGACGTCGATACGGGGACGGCCCAGCTCCTCGTACGGGATGGGCTCGAGGCCGGTCACACGGCGCGAGGCGTCGTCCCAGACGGGGCGGATGCCGAGCAGGGCGAGGGCCTCGGCCACGTCGTCGCCGGCGGTGCGCATGGCACTGGTGCCCCACAGGGACAGGCCGACGGAGGTGGGCCAGCCACCGTTGTCGGTGCGGTAGCGCTCCAGCAGTGAGTCGGCGAGGGCCTGGCCGGTCTCCCAGGCGAGGCGGGAAGGGACGGCCTTGGGGTCGACGGAGTAGAAGTTGCGGCCCGTCGGCAGGACGTTGACCAGGCCGCGCAACGGGGAGCCGGACGGACCCGCCGGGACGAAGCCGCCTGCCAGTGCGTGCACCGTGTGGTGGAGTTCGGCGTTGGTCGCCGCCAGACGCGGGACGACTTCGCGAGCGGCGAAGTCCAGGACGGCGCGGACCTGTTCGCCGTGTTCAGTGGGTACGGCGGCCGGGTCCCAGTCCGCATCCTCCATCGCCTGGACCAGGGCACGGGCCTGTTCCTCGGCGGCGTCCGCTGTCGTGCGGGTCGCGGCGGACTCGTCCAGGCCGAGGGCTTCGCGCAGGCCGGGGAGGGCCTTGGTGCCGCCCCAGATCTGGCGGGCGCGGAGGATGGCGAGGACCAGGTTGACGCGGTCGGCGCCGCCGGGCGGGTTGCCGAGGACGTGGAGGCCGTCGCGGATCTGGGCGTCCTTGACCTCGCACAGCCAGCCGTCGACGTGGAGGAGGAAGTCGTCGAAGCCGTCGTCGTCGGGCCGGTCCTCCAGGCCGAGGTCGTGGTCCAGCTTCGCCGCCTGGATGAGGGTCCAGATCTGGGCGCGGATGGCGGGCAGCTTGGCCGGGTCCATCGAGGAGATCTGCGCGTACTCGTCGAGGAGTTGCTCCAGGCGCGCGATGTCGCCGTAGGAGTCGGCCCGGGCCATCGGCGGGACGAGGTGGTCGACGAGGGTGGCGTGGACGCGTCGCTTGGCCTGGGTGCCCTCGCCGGGGTCGTTGACCAGGAAGGGGTAGATCAGTGGCAGGTCGCCGAGGGCCGCGTCTGGGGCGCAGGCGGCGGACAGGCCGGCGTTCTTTCCGGGCAGCCACTCCAGGTTGCCGTGCTTGCCGAGGTGGATCATCGCGTCGGCGCCGAAGCCGCCCTCCTTCTGCGGGGCGGCGATCCAGCGGTAGGCCGCCAGGTAGTGGTGGGACGGCGGGAGGTCCGGGTCGTGGTAGATGGCGATGGGGTTCTCGCCGAAGCCGCGCGGGGGCTGGATGAGGATGAGCAGGTTGCCGAAGCGCAGGGCCGCGAGGACGATGTCTCCCTCCCGGTTGCGGCTGCGGTCGACGAACATCTCGCCCGGCGCCGGGCCCCAGTGCTCCTCCACCGCCGTCCGCAGTTCCTTGGGAAGCGTCGCGAACCAGCGCCGGTAGTCGGCGGCCGGGATCCGGATCGGGTTGCGAGCCAGCTGCCCCTCGGTGAGCCAGTCCTGGTCGTGACCGCCCGCCTCGATGAGCGCGCGGATCAGTTCGTCACCGTCACCGGAGGCCAGGCCGGGGATGTCCGCGTCGGAGCCGAAGTCGTAACCCTCGTCGCGCAGGCGCCTGAGCAGGGCTACGGCGCTGGCGGGGGTGTCCAGGCCGACCGCGTTGCCGATCCGGGAGTGCTTGGTGGGGTACGCCGACAGGACGAGGGCCAGGCGCTTTTGGGCGGGCGGGATGTGGCGGAGGCGGGCGTGGCGTACGGCGGTTCCGGCGACCCGGGCCGCACGCTCGGGATCGGCGACGTAGGCCGGGAGTCCGTCGGCGTCGATCTCCTTGAAGGAGAACGGCACGGTGATCAGGCGGCCGTCGAACTCGGGGACCGCGATCTGGCTGGCCGCGTCCAGCGGGGAGACGCCCTCGTCGTTCTCCTCCCAGGTGGTGCGGGACCCGGTCAGGCACAGGGCCTGGAGGATGGGGACGTCGAGCGAGGTGAGCGCGCCCGCGTCCCAGGACTCGTCGTCGCCGCCGGCCGATGCCTGGGCCGGCTTGGTGCCTCCGGCCGCCAGGACCGTGGTGACGATGGCGTCGGCGGCCCGGAGTTCGGCGATCAACTCCGGCTCGGGCGCGCGCAGGGAGGCGACATACAAGGGAAGCGGCCGGCCACCGGCGTCCTCGATGGCGTCACAGAGGGCATGCACGAAGGCCGTGTTGCCGCTCATGTGGTGGGCGCGGTAGTAGAGCACGGCGATGGTCGGACCGTCGGCCGACCGGTCCGGGCGCTCCAGTGGGCCCCAGGTCGGAGCGGGTGCCGGGGCGTCGAAGCCGTGTCCGGTGAGAAGGACGGTGTCCGATAGGAAACGCGCGAGCTGTTCGAGGTTGGCGGGGCCGCCGTGGGCGAGGTAGGCGTGGGCTTCCGCGGCGATACCGACCGGGACGGTGGACGCGGCCATCAGCTGGGCGTCGGGGGCCTGTTCGCCGGTCAGGACGATCACCGGGCGTCCGTCGGCGAGCAGCAGGTCGATGCCGTCCTGCCAGGCGCGGATGCCGCCCAGGAGGCGTACGACGACCAGGTCCACGCCGTCGAGGAGGGCCGGGAGGTCGTCCAGGGTGAGACGGGCAGGGTTGGCGAAACGGTAGCCGACCGGGCCGTCGGCCGCGCGGGCGCTGAGCAGGTCCGTGTCGGACGTCGACAGGAGCAGGATCTCGTGGGTGTGCGGGGCTCGCTCCCCGGACGGAGTGGGCATGCGTCGCCTGGCCTTCCTCGGGGTCCGCGCCCCGGGCGGTGTCGGAATGGGCTCCCCCTCGGACCAAGCCGAGGGCAAGGGAAGGGAGTTCCTGGCTCACCCGGCCTGGGGAGGCCGAGATCACAGTGGCGGGACCGCGCCGGATTCACACCGGCTTCCTCTCCTGTCGCCGTGATGGCGGTTCGTGGACCGGGTGATCCACTGGGGAGCATAGTAAGGGTCACTGGAACAGCGCGGGGCATACATCCCACATGATCGTAGGTATGCTCACCGCCATGCCCACGGCAGCCCTTCCTTCAACACCCCAGGCCACACCGGCCACACGGGAGCGCGGTGACGCCTGCCCCGGAGCGCTGCGCCTGCACACGGCGGACGACGGGGCCCTTGCCCGTATCCGGCTCCCCGGCGGAGTTCTGACGCTCGGACAGGCCGAAGCGCTCGGCCGCGCCGCCCGGCGACTAGGTGACGGCGACCTGCACCTGACGTCGCGTGGCAACGTGCAGCTGCGCGGCTTGGCCGCCGGGTGCGGCGGGGAGTTGGCGGAGGCGCTGGACGCGGCCGGCCTGCTTCCCTCGCGGGAGCACGAGCGGGTGCGCAACGTCGTCGCCTCGCCCCTTTCCGGCCTGGACGGCGCAGGCTTGCAGGACGTACGGCCCTGGCTGGCAGCCCTGGACGCCGCGTTGTGCGCCAGCGATGCCGCCAGGGGGCTGTCGGGGCGGTTCTTGTTCGCTCTGGACGACGGGCGCGGTGACGTGGCGGGCCTCGGCGCCGACGTCACGGTGCGCGCGGTCGGGGACGACGCGGCGTGGCTCACCCCCGGGTCGGTCCGGGTGGCCGCCGCTGATGCGCCGCTCGCGGCAGTGGCGGCCGCCGAGACCTTCCTGGAGGCCGCACAGTCGCACGGCGTGCGCACCTGGAGGGTGTCCGACCTCCCGATGCCGGCAGGCGAGTTGGACAGTCTGATCCGCGATCGGCTGACAGCCGCGGGCATCGCACACGAAGGCGGTCCCGAGCCGGTCGGTTCGGCCGACGGGCCGCCCCCGGGAGCCGTCGGCGCAGCCCTGTCCGTGCACGTCCCGCTGGGGCGGCTTACGGCCCGCCAGTGGGAGGAGTTGACGCTGGTCGCCGGCGTCGAGCTGCGGCTGACTCCATGGCGTGGGGTCGTCGTCCCGCACGAAGGCACCACCGCGCGGTCCGCCGAGGCGCTCGCACGTCTCGGTGCGGCCGGCCTGGTGACCGATCCCGCGTCCCCCTGGCTGCGTGTGGGCGCTTGCATCGGCCGCCCCGGATGCGGGAAGGCGCACGCCGACGTCCGGGCGGACGCGGCGCGGACGCTCGAAGCGACGGGCCGCCCAGCCCTCCCCCTGTACTGGTCCGGGTGTGAACGGCGCTGCGGGCACCCGAGTGGTGCCCACATCGATGTGCTCGCGACACCGGACGGCGGGTACCGCCTGTCGGCCGCCGCGCCAGCCGGGAGCGGGCGCACCGTGTCCGCAGCAGATCCTTCCCGGATACCCGCCGCCCTGGCGGCGATCACCTCATGACCCGCACGACGACCGAAAGCAGTGAGAAGACCACCGTGACCACCCACGTCTACGAGAAGGACGGTGCGGCCATCTACCGCCAGTCCTTCGCCACCATCCGCGCTGAGGCGGATCTCGCGGGTCTGCCCGCCGATGTCAGCCAGGTCGCGGTACGCATGATCCACGCCTGCGGAATGGTCGACCTGGTCGAGGATCTGGCCTACACGCCCGCGGTGGTGGCCCGGGCCCGCGAAGCCCTGCGTGCCGGCGCCCCGATCCTGTGCGACGTGCAGATGGTGGCCAGCGGCGTGACCCGCAAGCGGCTGCCCGCCGGGAACGACGTCCTGTGCACTCTGTCCGACCCAGCCGTCCCGGAGCTGGCGCAGAAGATGGGCACCACGCGCAGCGCCGCGGCGCTGGAGCTGTGGCGGGACCGGTTGGAGGGCGCGGTCGTCGCCGTCGGCAACGCACCTACCGCCCTCTTCCGCCTCCTGGAGATGATCGAGGAGGGCGCGCCCCGGCCCACCGCCGTCATCGGCGTCCCGGTCGGCTTCGTCGGCGCGGCCGAGTCCAAGGACGCCCTGGCCGCGCACCCCTCCGGCCTGGAGTACCTGGTGGTCCGCGGCCGCCGCGGCGGCAGCGCCATCGCGGCCGCCGCACTCAACGCGATCGCGAGCGAGGAAGAGTGAGCGGCAAGCTGTACGGGGTCGGCCTGGGCCCCGGTGACCCCACCCTGATGACCGTACGGGCCGTCGAGGTCATCGCCGAGGCGGACGTGGTCGCGTACCACAGCGCCCGGCACGGGCGTTCCATCGCCCGGTCGATCGCGGCGAAGCACATTCGCGCCGACCACATCGAGGAAGCGCTGGTCTACCCGGTCACCACGGAGACCACCGACCACCCCGGCGGCTACAAGGGCGCCATGGAGGAGTTCTACGCCGAGGCGTCGGCCAGGCTCGCGTCCCACCTGGACGCCGGGCGCACGGTGGCCGTGCTGGCCGAGGGCGATCCCCTCTTCTACGGCTCCTACATGCACATGCACAAGCGGCTGGTCGACCGCTACGACACCGAGGTCATCCCTGGTGTCACCTCCGTGTCGGCCGCCGCGGCCCGACTGGGCGCGCCGCTCGCCGAGGGCGAGGAGGTGCTGACGATCCTGCCGGGCACCCTGCCCGAGGAGGAGCTGACGGCCCGGCTCGCCACGACGGACGCCGCGGTGGTGATGAAGCTCGGCCGCACCTTCCCCAAGGTGCGCCGCGCGCTGGAGAGTTCGGGACGCCTGGCCGAGGCCCGGTATGTAGAGCGGGCCACCATGAGCCAGGAGCGCGTCGCCGAACTGGCGGACGTGGACGCTCAGTCGGTGCCGTATTTCTCCGTGGCCGTGTTGCCCAGTCAGGTGGACGCCGAGCGGCCCGTACGGGAGCGGGGCGAGGTGGTCGTGGTCGGGACGGGTCCGGCCGGTCCGCTGTGGCTGACACCCGAGACGCGGGGCGCGCTGGCCGCCGCCGATGACCTGGTCGGCTACACCACCTACCTGGACCGGGTGCCCGAGCAGCCGGGCCAGGCCCGGCACGGCTCGGACAACCGCGTGGAGGCCGAGCGCGCCGAGTTCGCGCTGCAACTGGCCCGGAAGGGGCGTCGAGTGGCCGTGGTCTCCGGTGGCGACCCGGGAGTGTTCGCGATGGCCACTGCGGTCCTGGAAGTGGCCTCGCAGCCCCAGTACCTGGATGTGCCGGTGCGGGTGCTGCCGGGTGTGACCGCCGCCAACGCTGCCGCGGCACGGGCCGGGGCCCCGCTCGGACACGACTACGCCGCTCTCTCCCTCTCCGACCGGCTCAAGCCGTGGGAGGTGATCGCGGAGCGACTGCGGGCAGCGGCCTCGGCGGACCTGGTGCTGGCCCTGTACAACCCGGGCTCGCGTAGCCGTACCTGGCAGGTGGGCAAGGCGCAGGAGCTGCTGCTGGAGTACCGGGCGCCCGAGACGCCGGTGGTGGTCGCCCGGGATGTCGGTGGCCCGGGCGAGCGGGTGCGGATCGTGCGGCTGGACGAGCTGGATCCCGCCGAGGTCGACATGCGCACCATCCTGCTGATCGGTTCCTCGCAGACCCAGGTGGTACGGCGGGGAGACGGTGAAGAGATCGTCTGGACGCCGCGCCGGTATCCGGAGGCGTGAGAGGTGAGCGGTGCCGCACCGTGCGGGCGGCACCGCCTCCTGCTCTACTCGCCGTGCTCCTGAGCCGTGGCCGGCTGGGCCAGCCCCGCCGTCCACTTCTCCTCGATGCGGCCGACCTTCCACACCACCAGGGCAACGGCCCAGGTGGCGAAGAACAGGCCGACGATGACGTAGCCGATGATGTTGAGGTCGAGTCCGGAGATCCAGTCCCAGAACGCTCCGTGCAGGTCCGCCTTCTCCGCGATCAGGCCGAGGAGTTCGACGGTGCCGATGATCAGGGCGACGGCGACGGACAGGCCGGTGATGGTGAGGTTGTAGTAGACCTTGCGGACCGGCTTGGAGAAAGCCCAGCCGTAGGCGAAGTTCATGAACGAGCCGTCGATGGTGTCCAGCAGCGACATGCCCGCCGCGAACAGGATCGGCAGGCACAGGATCGCGTACCAGGGCAGGCCGGAAGCGGCGCCCGAGCCGGCGAGGACGAGGAGCGCGATCTCGGTGGCGGTGTCGAAACCGAGACCGAACAGGACCCCCAGGGGGTACATCTGCCACGGCTTGGTGATCGACTTCATGAGACGGCCCAAGAGCCGGTTCATGAAGCCGCGGTTGTTGAGCTGCTCCTCCAGGGCCGCCTCGTCGAAGTGACCCGTGCGCATCTGCCGGAAGACCTTCCAGATGCCCACCATGATCATCAGGTTGATGATCGCGATGACGTAGAGGAATGTCCCGGACACGGTCGTACCGATCCAGCCGGTGATGCTGTGCAGCTCGGAGTCGTCGTTCTCGACGGGTCCGGCCAGCGCCTTCACGCCCAGGGAGAGCAGGAAGGCGAGGGCGAAGACGATCGTGGAGTGGCCGAGGGAGAACCAGAAGCCGACGGACAGGGGGCGGCGCCCCTCGTTCATCAGCTTCCGGGTGGTGTTGTCGATGGCGGCGATGTGGTCGGCGTCGAAGGCGTGACGCATGCCGAGGGTGTACGCGGTGACTCCGATGCCTATGCCGAAGGTCTTCGTGCCGAGGCTGTAGTGCTGGGGAGCGACGATCGCGACCAGCGTGAACCAGCCGATAACGTGCAGGGCCAGGATGAAGGCGGCCATGCCGCCGGCGCTGGCCCATTCCTTCCGGGTCATCGAGGTGCGGACGCGGTGCCACGAGATGCCGCGGCCGGTGGCCGGAGCGGTCGGCCTGGCGGAAGCGGAATCAGGAGCGGTGGCCATGGGGCGTGACCCTTACTTCTCGGCGAGCGGCTGTTTTCAGCCGCGCCTTCCAGGTTTCTGCGAATAGGTTGCAGCTACAAGATGACCGCAGCAAAGCCCGCACCAGGTTTCAGTCAATGACCGGAAAAGATCCCTGTTCAAGATGCTCGCGAACCCACTGGGCCGCTTTCCCCGGATTCGGGAGGACGGGCACGCCCCCCGGAACGAGCGGCCTGCGGACCACGACAACGGGCAGCCCCGCCTCGCGGGCAGCCACCAGTTTCGGCGCCGTGGCCGCCCCGCCGCTGTCCTTCGTGACCACGACGTCGATGCGGTGGCGCCGCAGCAGCTCTCGCTCCCCGTCGAGGGTGAA
This sequence comes from Streptomyces sp. SUK 48, assembly GCF_009650765.1. NCBI lineage: Bacteria > Bacillati > Actinomycetota > Actinomycetes > Kitasatosporales > Streptomycetaceae > Streptomyces > Streptomyces sp. SUK 48. The sequence goes on from NZ_CP045740.1 coordinate 809,482, forward strand.
GGGGCCCCGGCCTAGCAGCACCTCCATGCGGGACGGATGCGGTGGCTCGGGCGCGTCAACGGATCGTACGAGGAAGCACAGGTCGTCCAGGTCCGCGAAGGCGGCCAGACCCATACGCCCGGTGGTGAGGAAGATGCGTCGGCCGAGTGCGGGCAGCGCCCGTGCCGCTTCTTCCAGCGAATCCACTTCGTGCCACCGGTCGCCCACGACGGGGACCCAGCCGGGCCGGCGCAGGGCGAGCAGGGGAACATGGGTTGCGGCAGCGGCCTGGGCCGCGTTGAAGCTGATCGTCCCGGCGAAGGGGTGGGTGGCGTCGACGACCACGTCGACCGCATGTTCGCGCAGCCACGCAGCCAGTCCCTCAGCCCCTCCGAAGCCGCCGACGCGCGTTTCGCCCGGGGGAAGGCGGGGGCTGGCGACACGCCCCGCGAGGGAGCTGGTCAGTTTCAGCCCGGGGGCGTCGTGAAGCAGTTCCGCAAGGCGGCGGGCCTCCGTGGTGCCGCCGAGGATCAGTACGTGCATGAGGGTGTGGGTCCGTTCGTGAGTGGCAGTGAGGGTCGAGCCATGGTGCAGGTGGGCGGGGCGCAGGGTTCCGGTCAGGTGAAGGGCGGGCGCCGTGGACAGCTGGAGCACACGGGGCTACGGCACGGCTGGACCACGGGGGCCTGTGCCACGGCGGCCACGACGGCCGCGTACACCGCCCTACTGACCGGTGATTTTCCCGACCCGGTGACGATCACGCTGCCCAAGGGGCAGACACCGTCCTTCGCGCTGGCCGCGGAGGAGCTGACCGAAGGCGCCGCGATGGCGGGGATCGTGAAGGACGCGGGGGACGACCCCGACGTCACGCACGGCGCTCTGGTCCGGGCGACGGTCCGGCGGCTGCCCGTAGGCAGTGGCGTCGTCTTCAAGGCGGGCCCGGGCGTGGGGACGGTCACCCGGCCCGGCCTTCCGCTGCCCGTCGGTGAGGCGGCCGTCAACCCCGTGCCCCGGCGGATGATGAGCGAGCACGTCGCCAAGGTGGCCGCCCGGCACGGCGGCAGCGGAGATGTGGAGATCACCGTCTCCGTCGACCACGGCGAGGAGATCGCGCGCTCCACCTGGAACCCACGGCTCGGCATCCTGGGCGGCCTGTCCATCCTCGGCACCACGGGCATCGTCGTGCCGTACTCCTGCTCGGCCTGGATCGACTCCATCCGGCGGGGCGTGGACGTTGCCCGCGCGGCCGGACGCACCCATGTCGCCGGGTGCACCGGGTCGACGTCCGAGAAGACGGTCGTCGCCGAGTACGGCCTGCCCGAGGACGCACTGCTCGACATGGGCGACTTCGCGGGCGCCGTGCTGAAGTACATCCGCCGCCACCCGGTGGACCGCCTCACGATCTGCGGTGGCTTCGCCAAGCTGTCCAAGCTCGCGACGGGCCACCTGGACCTGCACTCCGGCCGCTCGCAGGTCGACAAGGGCTTCCTGGCCGGCCTCGCCCGCAGCGGCGGCGCGGACGAGGTGCTCGCCGCAGAAGTGGCCGCCGCCAACACCGGCCTCGCCGCACTCCAGCTGTGCCAGGCCGCCGACGTGCCGCTGGGCGACCTGGTGGCGCGGGCGGCGCGGGACGAGGCCCTTGCCGTGCTGCGCGGAGCACCGGTCGCCGTGGACGTCATCTGCATCGACCGGGCCGGCACGGTGGTGGGGCGCAGCACGGTCCGCTGAGGCGCCACGTCACCGGCCGGCCGGCACGGCCCGCAGGTAGGCGCCGAGCCGGGCGATCGCGGACGGGTTGCGGGGGCTTTCGACCAGGTCGGCGTAGTCCAGGGAGATGATGCGCCGGTGCTTGACGGCTGAGACGTTGCGCAGGGGGGCGTAGGACAGCAGGAACTTCCTCTTCTGCTCCGCGCTGACATCTCCGTAGTCGCAGATGACGATGACGTCCGGGTTCCTTTGCACGACGCTCTCCCAGCCGACCGTGGTCCAGGAGTCCGCCACGTCGTGCATGACGTTGGCGCCGCCGGCCTCGGTGATGATCTGTTCCGGCGCGGCGTAGCGGCCGGAGGTGAAGGGCGTGTCCTGGCCGCTGTCGTAGAGGAAGACCGAGGGACGGGCCGAGCCCTTGGGCGCCTTCGCCCGCACGTCGGCGATCTGCTTCCTGAAACCGGCGATCAGCTCCGCCGCACGCTTCTCGACGCCGAAGAGCTTTCCGAGATTGGTGAGATCGGCGTACAGGGCGTCCAGGGGCGGCATGATGCCGCGGGAGGACTTCGTACGGCCGTTGTGGCAGGACTCGGTGAGGATGTACGAGGAGATGCCGAGCTTCTTCAGGGCGTCGGGGGTGAAGCCCGCGTCTTCACGGAAGCCGTAGTTCCAGCCGGCGAAGACGAGGTCGGCGTGGGCGTCGACGACGTTCTCCTTGGTGAGCTGATCCTTGGAGAGCCACTTGACCTTGTCGTAGGCGTCCTTCCAGGGCACACCGCGCAGGTCTCCCTTGTCGTCGGGCATGGCGAAGCCGGCCATGCGGTCCTCCAGGCCCAGGGCGAACATCAGTTCCGTGATACCGACGTCGTTGGTGACGACCCGCTCGGGCACCTTGTCGTACGTCACCTGACGGCCGCAGTTGGTGAGGGTGACCGCGGACGGGGCTTTCGCGTCCTGCGCCGACTCCACCGTGGCGCCGCATCCGGTGGCGGTCGCGGCGAGACAGAGGGCGGCGGCGAGAAGCTGCTTGCGCATGGGTGTCCTTCAGGAGGTGGGCGGGAGCAGGTCGAACAGGAGCTGGACTGCGTCCGTCTCCGGGTGCCGGACGGCATGCGCCCGGACGCCGAACACCTCGGCCAGCAACCGAGGTTCGAGGACGTCCTGGGGCGGGCCGGATGCGACGATCCGGCCGCCGTCGAGGACGTACAGGACGTCGCAGTGGGCTGCGGCCAGGTTGAGGTCGTGGAGCGCGGCCAGCACGGTCAGGCCACTCTCGCGGACCAGGGACAGCACGTCCAACTGGTGCGCGATGTCGAGGTGGTTGGTGGGTTCGTCGAGGACCAGGACCTGTGGTTGCTGGGCGAGGGCCCGGGCGAGGAGGACCCGCTGCTTCTCGCCGCCGGACAGGCTGAGGAACCCGCGGTCGGTCAGGTGGGCGACGCCGGTGCGGTCCATCGCTCTGGTGCAGATCTCCCGGTCCGCTGCGGCCGAGCGGCCCCGGTGCGGCAGCCGGCCCACCGCGACCACCTCGGCGACGGTGAAGTCGAACTCGGCGGAAAACTCCTGCGGCAGCGCGGCCAGCAGCCGGGCGGCGGCCCTGGCGTCCATGGTGTGCAGGTCGTCGCCGCCCAGCCGTACCGCTCCCCCGGCCGGCCGCAGTGCCCGGTACAGGGAGCGCAGCAGGGTGGACTTGCCGCTGCCGTTGGGGCCGATCAGTCCGACGAACGCCCCGCTGCCCACGGTGAGGTGGATGTGCTCGACCAAGCGGGTTCCGGCCGCCTCGATCGTCACGTCGTCGATGTCGAGTCGCATGTCAACGCCCTCCGAACGCGTAGCCGCCGCCTCGCCGCATCAGCAGCAGGAATGCGGGCACCCCGACGACCGCGGTGATCACTCCGACGGGCAACTCGGCGGGGGCGAACAGCAGCCGGGACAGTACGTCCGCCCACACCAGCAGTACGGCCCCGGCGAGTGGGGCGACCGCCAGCACCCTGCGGTGGTCGGCGCCGACGAGCATCCGTACGACGTGCGGCACCATCAGCCCGACGAATCCGATGGCCCCGCTGACCGCCACCACCGTCCCGGTCACGGCGGCGGTGACGAGGAACAGCTCCCGACGGAGCCGGGCCGGTCCGGCACCGAGGGCGGCCGCGGTCTCGTCGCCCATGGCGAGCGCGTTGAGTGCCTCGGCCCGTAGGCGCAGCCAGACCCATCCGGCCGCCACGGTGACCGCCGCGAGCGGCACCTGGGCCCAGGTGGCTCCGCCCAGGCTGCCCAGCAGCCACATCATGGCCGACCGAGCCGCCTCACCCCGGGCCGCGCCGAACACCATGACGGTGGTGACGGCCTCGAAGCCGTATGCGAGTGCGGTACCGGTCAGAATCAGACGCAGCGGCGTCAGGCCCTGCGGTGAGCGGGCCACTGCGTAGACCAGCGTCATGGCCGCGAGCGCCGAGGCGAACGCCGACGCGGACAGCGCCCACACCCCGAACCCGGCAAAGGCTCCGAGGAGGATGACGGCGTTGGCGCCCACCGCCGCGCCCGAAGAGATACCGAGCACGAAGGGGTCGGCCAGCGCGTTGCGCACCATCGCCTGCACGGCCACTCCGACGGCCGCGAGACCCGCTCCCACCACGGCACCGAGGAACACCCGCGGCAGCCGGATCTCCCAGACGATCGTGTACGCGGCCGCGTCACTCGCGTGCACGGTCCCGCCGGTGAGTCCGGCCCACAGGAAACCGAGCACATCGCCCCAGCCGACGCCGGCGGCACCGAGCCCGACCCCGCCCACGACGGACAGCAGGAGCAGCAGCGCCAGAGCCAGGCTGAGCGGCAGCAGGGGTATGCGACTGGGAGCCATACTTCGGCGCACGGGAGGGCCGTCCTTCACACGGGCCGCCTGCTGGACGTCGAGCAGGAGCAGTCCGTACGGCCGTAGGCCGGCCGGGCGGTCCCGTCTCGCAGTCCACGGCGAGCAGTCAACGGGTCGATACGCCCCCGCAGGCGATCGGGCTGGCACGACACCGTCGATCCGGGTCGTGCACACCGTTGCGGGTCAGCGCCGGACTCTCACCGGACTTCCCCCACGGGAGGCGTGGGGAGCCTGACAAGCAGGCTCCGCGGAGGGTTTCAGCAGAGATGACGCTCCCGCTCGGGCGAGTACAGGTGGCTGTCACGGAACTGCTCCGCCCCCAGTGTCCGCCCCACCATGATCACCGCTGTGCGCAGGACGCCGGCCTCCTTCACCTTGTGGGCGATCTCGTCGAGGGCGCCCCGGATGATCAGCTCGTCGGGGCGGGAGGCGTAGGCCACGACCGCGGCAGGACAGTCGGCGCCGTAGTGCGGGAGGAGTTCCTCCACCACGCGGTCCACGTACTTGGCGGCCAGGTGCAGCACGATCAGCGCGCCGCTGCGGCCGAGGGTGGCCAGGTCCTCGCCGTCCGGCATGGCGGTGGCGCGGTTGGCTACGCGGGTGAGGATGACGGTCTGGCCGACGGTCGGCACGGTCAGCTCCCGCTTGAGGGAGGCCGCCGCGGCGGCGAACGCGGGCACGCCGGGGACGACCTCGTAGGGCACCCCGGCCGCGTCCAGCCGCCGCATCTGCTCGGCGACCGCGCTGAACACGGACGGGTCGCCCGAGTGCAGCCGGGCCACGTCGTGGCCCTCGTCGTGGGCGCGGAGCAACTCGGCGGTGATCTCGTCCAGGTCGAGCTGGGCGGTGTCGACCAGGCGTGCGTCCGGCGGGCATTCCGCCAGCAGTTCGCGCGGGACGAGGCTGCCCGCGTACAGGCAGACCTGGCAGGCGGCGAGCGTCCGGGCGCCGCGCACCGTGATCAGGTCGGCGGCACCGGGGCCGGCGCCGATGAAGTACACGGTCATCTGTCTGCTCCTGGAACGGGATTGAGGGTTTTCTGTACGGACCACTGGGTGACCGGCATGGCCTGTCGCCAGCCGGTGAACCCGCCCACGGGCACGGCGTGTGCCACCGCGAGCCGTACCAGCTCGCCACCGTGGCGGCGGTAGGCGTCGGCGAGCAGTGCCTCCGACTCCAGCGTGACCGTGTTGGCGACGAGCCTCCCGCCAGGGGACAGTGCCGCCCAGCAGGCGTCCAGCAGGCCGGGGGCGGTGAGTCCGCCGCCGACGAACACGGCGTGAGGCGCGGGGAGTTCGGCCAACGCGCCGGGAGCGGCACCGGTGACGACCCGAAGCCCCGGCACGCCGAGTCGCTCCGCGTTGCGGAGGATACGTACGGCACGCGCAGGGTCGCGTTCGACGGTGACGGCCCGGCACGACGGGTGGGTGCGCATCCACTCGATCGCGATGGAGCCCGACCCGCCACCGACGTCCCACAGGAGTTCGCCGGGAGCGGGGACGAGCGCGCCGAGCGTGGCGGCCCGGACGTGCTTCTTGGTGAGCTGCCCGTCGTGCTCGTACGCCTCGTCGGGCAGCCCCGGCACCGCACCGAGTCGCAGGGTGTCCGGTGCCTGGCGGCATTCGACGGCCACGATGTTGAGCGCATCGGCGGACTGCTGCGTCCGTGCCCAGTCGTCGGCAGTTGTCTCGGCGGTCGTACGTTCGCGGTCGCCGCCGAGCTGTTCCAGGACGCGCATCCGGCTCGGTCCGAAGCCGCGGTCGCTGAGCAGCGCGGCGACTTCTCCGGGGGTGGTGGCGTCGGCGCCGAGGACGAGGAGGCGCCGGCCGTCGTGCAGGGCGGCGGCGAGGCGGGCGGTGGGGCGGCCCACCAGCGTGACGACCTCGATGTCCTCCAGCGGCCAACCCAGCCGGGCGGCGGCATAGGACACGGATGACGGGTGGGGCAGGACGCGCAGTGTGTCGGCTTCCTCGGCGAGCGCGCGTCCGATGCCGTAGAACATCGGGTCGCCGCTGGCCAGAACGGCGATGCGGCGGCCGACGTGGGCGGCGAGCAGGCGGGGGACGGCGGGGCGCAGGGGCGACGGCCAGGCGACGCGCTCGCCGGCGCACTCGGCAGGCAGCAGATCCAGCTGGCGCGGGCCGCCGATGAGCACCTCGGCGTGACGCAGTTCCGCACGGGCGGGTTCGGCCAGGCCCTTCCAGCCGTCCGCTCCGATCCCTACGACGGTGACGGCGGAGGACGGGCCTTCTCGGGCGGGGGTCACTGCTGGCTACCTCGGAGTTCAGGGGGCGACAGGGGCGCACTCTACTAAGCGATCACCCGTGCGACGGAGTCCGGGTTCACATCCGCACGGATCTTATTGCACACTGTTCGCAATAACGTAGACGCCGCAGGAAGGGGAGGGCATGGGCTCTCCGATCGTGCTCGGGATCGAGTCGTCGTGTGACGAAACCGGTGCGGGGCTCGTCAGGGACGGACGCCTGCTCGGGCACGCCGTGGCGTCGAGCATGGACGAGCATGCCCGTTTCGGCGGAGTGGTGCCCGAGATCGCCTCCCGCGCCCACCTGCACGCCCTGCGCCCGGTGGTGCGTGAGGCACTGGACCAGGCGGGGCTGCGGCTCTCCGACGTCGGAGCGGTCGCCGTGACCACGGGCCCGGGGCTGTCCGGCGCCCTGCAGGTGGGCCTCGCAGGAGCGAAGGGCATCGCCTACGCGCTCGGCGTCCCGCTCTACGGCGTGCACCACCTGGCCGGTCATGTCGCCGCCGACACCCTGGAGCACGGCCCGCTGCCCGACCCCTGCATGGTGCTGATCGTCTCCGGCGGCCACACCTCGCTGCTCCTCGTGCGCGACCTGGCCCGCGACCCGATCACCCACCTCGGCGACACCCTCGACGACGCCGCCGGGGAGTGCTTCGACAAGGTCGCCCGGGTCTTCGGCCTGCCGTACCCCGGCGGTCCGGCCATCGACCGTGCCGCCCGCGAGGGCGATCCACGCGCCGTCGCCTTCCCTCGCCCTCTCCCGGGCTCCTACGACTTCTCCTTCTCCGGGTTGAAGACGGCGGCGGCCCGCTGGGCCGAGTCCCACGCCGGGCGCGAACTACCCGTCCACGACGGGGCCGCATCGCTACAGGAGGCGGTCGCCGACGTCCTGACCCGCAAGGCGGTTGCCGCCTGCACGGAGCACGGCGTCGGCACGCTGGTCGTCGTCGGCGGGGTCGCCGCGAACTCGCGTGTGCGGTCGCTGGCCGAGGAACGGTGCCGGGCTGCCGGGATCGCACTGCGGGTGCCGCCGCTGCGGCTGTGCACGGACAACGGCGCGATGATCGCGGCCGTCGGCGATCTCCTCGTACGGGCCGGGGCAGAGCCGGCACCGCTGGACGTGTCGATCGACCCGTCGGCACCGCTGGAGTACGCGGCCCTGCATCCGGTCGCGGCCGGAGCGGTGGCGGCGTGACGGAGATCCGTGTCGTCCCGTACGACGCTCTCCTGCCATACAGCGCGGCCCTGCGCTCCGTCTACGCCGACGCGTTCTGCGCTCCGCCCTGGAACGAGGACCAGGAGAGGGCGGATGCGTTCGTCGCACGGCTCGGCTCGGACATACGGCGTCCGGGATTCACGGCCGCACTCGCCTTCGACGGACCGGACGTCGTGGGTTTCGCCACCGCCTGGGCCACACCCACCCCCTTCCCGATCGACCGTTGCTATCCGCAAGCGGCCGCCGGCCTGGGCCCGCGCCGCACCGAGGAGTGGCTCTGCGGCGCCCGCGAGATCGACGAACTCGCCGTCCGTTCCACCGCCCGCGGCACCGGGATCGCGGCCGGTCTCCTTCAAGCGGTGACCGAGGACGCCCCGGACGGCCGCGTCTGGCTGCTCACCTCGCTCCGGTCGACCCGGGCCATGGCCTTCTACCGTCGCCAGGGCTGGTCCCAGGCCACCCATCCCTCACCCGACGGGCATGGCATCGCGGTCTTCCTCGGCCCCCGCCACCCCGCCCGAACCCTGGCCGTCCAGCCCCTGTAGCCACCCGGAGTCCCCGTGCGCACCGCCGAGATCCGCCGCCGTTTCCTCGACTTCTTCGCCGAGCGCGGTCACACCGTCGTCCCCAGCGCCCCGTTGCCCACGCCTGACCCGACGTTGCTCTTCGTCAACGCGGGCATGGTGCCCTTCAAGCCGTACCTCACGGGCGAAGCGCCGGCGCCGTGGCCGCGGGCGACGAGCGTGCAGAAGTGCGTGCGCACCCTGGACATCGAGGAAGTCGGCCGCACCACCCGGCACGGCTCCTTCTTCCAGATGAACGGCAACTTCTCCCTCGGCGACTACTTCAAGGAGGAGGCCATCTCCTTCGCCTGGGAGCTGTCCACCTCGCCGGTGGCCGAGGGCGGCTACGGTCTGGATCCGGACCGGATCTGGGTGACCGTGCACCACACCGACGACGAATCCCGCGGCATGTGGCGGCGGATCGCCGGCCTGCCCGACGAGCGGATCGTGGCACGCGGCGACGAGGACAACTTCTGGTCCATGGGCGTGCCTGGTCCGTGCGGTCCCTGCTCGGAGCTCTACTACGACCGCGGTCCCACGCTCGGCCGCGCGGGCGGCCCGGCGGTCGACGAAGACCGGTACATGGAGTTCTGGAACCTCGTTTTCATGCAGTACGAACGTGGCGAAGGCCCCGGCAAGTCGGGCTATCCGATCCTCGGCGAACTCCCCCGCCGCAACATCGACACCGGCATGGGCCTGGAACGCATGGCCACCCTGCTCCAGGGCGTCGACAACCTCTACGAGATCGACGAGACCCGGCCGGTCCTCGACCGGGCCGCCGCACTGGCCGGTGTGCGCTACGGAGCCGGCACCGAGGCCGACATACGCCTGCGGGTGGTCGCCGACCACATCCGCACCGCCTTGATGCTGCTCGCCGACGACGTCTCCCCCGGCAACGAGGGCCGCGGCTACGTTCTGCGCCGCATCCTGCGCCGGGCTGTGCGCTCGATGCGCCAACTCGGCTACCAGGACCCGGTGCTGCCGGAACTGCTGGCCGTGGCCCGGGGCTGCATGGCGCCCAGCTACCCGGAGGTCGCCGACACCTACGGCCGGATCGTCGACCGGGCGGCCGGCGAGGAGGACGCCTTCCGCGCGACCCTGCGCCAGGGAACGACCGTCCTGGACACGGCCGTGGCCGAGGTCAAGTCGGGCGGCGGTCGCCGACTGCCCGGCGCGAAGGCGTTCCTGCTGCACGACACGTACGGCTTCCCGATCGACCTCACGTTGGAGATGGCGGCCGAACAGGGCGTGGAGGTCGACCGCGAGGGCTTCACCGCGCTGATGCGCGAGCAACGCGAACGCGCGCGAGCCGACGCCCGCGCCCGCAAGTCGGGCGGCACGACGGACACGGCGGTCCTGCGTGGTGTCCTGGACGAACACGGTCCGACCGACTGGCGGGCGTGGGACACCCTGACCACTCGGTCCCGTGTTCTCGCCCTGCTGACCGATTCCGGCCCGGTCCCGGTGGCGGGTGAGGGAGAGATCGTGACCGCGATCCTGGACCGCACCCCGTTCTACGCCGAGTCCGGCGGTCAGGACAGCGACGCCGGCCATCTCTCCGGCCCGTCCGTGGCGGCTGAAGTCCTGGACGTACAGCGCCCGCTGCCCGGTCTCGTGGTTCACCAGGTGCGCGTCACGGCAGGTGAACTAGCGGTCGGTGACGAGGTGACGGCGGCCGTGGATCCCGAGTGGCGGCTCGGCGCCCGCCAGGCCCATTCCGGCACCCACGTCCTGCACGCGGCCCTGCGCCAGATACTCGGCCCCACCGCCCTGCAGTCCGGCTCCTACAACCGCCCCGGCTATCTTCGCCTTGACTTCCCCTGGCGGGGCGCAGTGTCCTCGTCCGTCCGGAGCGAGATCGAAGAGGCCGCCAACCAGGCCCTGCGCCGCGATCTGCCGGTCGGCGTCCGCTGGACGACCCTGCCGGAGGCGAAGGAACTGGGCGCTCTCGCCCTCTTCGACGAGACCTACGGCGAGAAGGTCCGCGTCGTCGAAATCGGCGGCGCGTGGTCACGGGAGCTGTGCGGCGGCACGCATGTCGAGCACGCCTCGCAGATCGGTGTCGTAGCGCTGACCTCGGAGTCCTCGGTCGGTGCGGGCATGCGCCGCCTGGAGGCCGCCGTCGGCGTCGAAGGCTTCGGCTACCTGGCCCGCGAACGCGACCTCGTTGCCCGCATCGCCGAGCAGATACAGGCGCCGCGCACCGAACTCCCCGACCGCATCGCCGGGCTGCTGGAGCGGCTGAAGTGGGCCGACCGTGAGAACCAGCGGCTGCGGCAGGCCGCCACACGCGCACGCGCCGCCGAACTGGTACACGGTGCACGGGATTCGGACGGAGTCCTGGTGGTGACCGCGACCACGGACGGTGACACGGACGACGCGAGGACGCTGGCCGCCGCCGTCCGCGATCTGCTTCCCGCGCAGCGCCCTGGGGTTGTAGTGATCGGTACCGCCTCGGACGGCAAGGCGACCCTGGTGGCCGCCGTCAACTCGGCCGCCGACTCGTCGGGACTGCACGCCGGGCGAATGGTCAAGCGGCTCCTGAACGGCAAGGGTGGCGGCTCGGCACAACTGGCGCAGGGCGGGGGCCTGTCGGCAGATCGCCTGGGGCACGTCCTGGCGTCCGTGCCGACAACTCTCGGCAAAATGTAAGGTGTTGCCCCCCACCTCCGTTCGAGCGAATGCGCGGCCGAACGCGACAACTCACTCGCGCGTAAGGGCACGAATACCCGCATGACCGTTACCGTTCAGGTCGATACGACCCGCCCCGTGACCACCCTCATCAACGTCTTCACCGTCTTCCCCGACCGCCAGGACGAGCTGATCAAGCTGCTCGCCCGTGCGACCGAGGAGACCATGAAGCACCAGCCGGGCTTCGTCTGCGCCAACTTCCACGCCTCCCTCGACGGCGAACGCGTGATCAACTACGCCCAGTGGGAGACCGAGGAGCACTACAGGGCGATGCTCGACAACCCCGAGGCCCGCGTCCACATGGACCAAGCAGCCAAGATCGCGACAGACGTGCAGCCCCGGCTCTTCTCGGTCAAGTCGGTCCATCCACGCTAGCGGCCGGTTCCCACGGTGCTTCTGGTGCTGCCCCGTGCAACCCGGGCAGTTCTTCCCGCAGGTTCGGGTCGCTACTGATCAGGACGGCAGGTCACCATCACCATCGGTACCAGCGGTCGCGGCCTCCGCCAGCGTTGGTGGCAGAAGGCGAGCCAGTCGTCGGCGGGTCGAGGCCAGCCCTCCGTTGCCCAGCCGCAGCGCGGGCAGGCTGCTCCACTTCCCGTCCGGGCCGTCGGCGAGCTCCAGGCTGCCGTCGCCGGCCGGCCTGTAGAAGCTTGTGAACCGGTCCCGCTTGGCGGCCGGCACCTCGAAACCGGTGTCCACCATGCCCAGCGGCTCGAATATCCGTTCCGTCAGGAACTCCGGCAGCGGCTGTCCGGTGACCCGCGAACCCAGTACACCCTGCAGTACGGAGCAGGTGGCGTCCAGCGAGGCGCCGCCCGGTTGGTACAGCAGCGGGATGCGGCCGAGCGCCGCCATCCACTCGTCGGCCGATGGGAAGTTGCTCGGCACCCGGCCGTCCTTTTGCACCGTGAACAACGCCCGCCGGCAGTGTGAAGTCGGAGGAGAATCCGTACCCGGCCTAGGAGGCCAGCGCGTCGAACACGGTGATGGGCCGGGCAGCCGGCACCACATCGTCCACCGGGCTCGCCGGCGTGCGCGGATGATCTCACGTCCAACCTTGCCCTCCTGACTCCGGCGTTCGTAGTACGCCGGATGCGGGGGGCGTGGCACAGTCGGGTGAACACGATGCGCTGCAGGGCCGCGTTCGCCTGGCGGTCGCCACCGTAGTTGAGCCGACGCCTGCTCCTACGGCCAGAGGAATACTCGATGGGGCTGACCCCGCGGGCAGCAAAGGAAGCCTCGGTGGCCAGCCGCTCAGTGTTGTCTCCCATGATGATCAGCAACATGACGGCGCTGTCCGGACCGATGCCCACCGGTACGAGTAGCTCCGGGGCCTGGTGTTCGACGCGCTGGGTCAGGCGTTGGTTCAGCTCATCGATCTGCCCGGAGAGCTGTTCGATGCGCCCGGCGAGCATTCTCAGGGTCATGTGGGTGGTCTGGGCCACCGCGCCCGAGCGCTGTGCACCGGACCGTCGCCGGACTTGGCCCGGGCCCGGGCGCAGCCACTGAGCACGGCCCGTGCAGCAGCCTGTGCGGCGAGCGGGTCGGACTGCCCCGACAGCCGACGGGCCGAGTGGTCCGGCCGGTTCTCCTCGTACACCTGGACCTGCTGAGCCAGCAGGTAGCGGGACAGGCCCGCTCCGAAAGCACCGATGCCCTGCACACCACCCGGCGCACCGTCCCCGCTTGCGCGGCCAAGCGCCCTGGCAGCTTTGCTGACGGCCGTATCCCTGGCCACGCCCGCCGGGCCACCTGAGCCGCCGGCCGCGAACGAGCATCAGAATGGCGCATCCGCGGTACCACCGGATGGCATCGGACCTGGCAGTACACCTACGGGAAGCGGCAGGTTGGTCACCACGTACTGGTTCAAGATCTAGCGTTTGGGTGTTTCCGCAGGTCAGAGCCCTGATCGTCGCCTCCAGGTCAGCAAAAGGTCAGCATCGGGCCGGGTGGTGTCCGGCTTGCTGACCTGCACTCGTGGCAAGGGCCTGCTGTGCCGCCCGGCGCCCTGCTCGGAAGGCTTGATACGTGGCTCGACAGCTCGCTCGTGGGATGGGGTCGTTCTTCAAGGAGTGCGGTTGTTCCAGGCCGACCCGTTGCTCGCACCCATACACGATTCGGTTCAGGGACGCTCTCGGTAGGCAGCGTGAAGAGGCGGGTTTCGGCACGCAGGACGACGCGATCGAGCGCCTTACGCAGATCTATGCGGAGAAAAAGAAAACGGCGCCGTCCGTTGCCGAGGCCCGCCGGGAACTCGGTCACCAGACGGTCGCGGAATACGCGAAGCAGTGGCGGCCGCGGCAGCGGAGGATGACGGAGTACTCCACGGGCTGGCACGTCGACAGCTCCATCAACGTGCACATCATCCCTCGTCTCGGATCAAGGACGCTGAACTCTGTCACGCCGATCGTGGTCGAGCGTTTCCTGGACGAGTTGGAGGCCGATGGGGTGGGCCGCGGGAACCAGGTGAACATCTTCCGCACTCTGAAGGCGATATTGCGGGACGCCTATGGCAAGGGGGCCATGGCGGACGATCCTGTGAAGGGGGTCCAGGAGCCGGAGTACGTCCGCCAGAAGGTGGTCATCCCGTCCCTCGACTATGTGAAGAAGGCGCTGACTGCCGCTGATGAGTATCTCGCGCTGGAGATCGTCATGATGGTGGGCTGCGGTTTGCGAAACGGGGAGGCCCGGGCAGTGAACGTCAACAACATTGTGGCGGATGACGTCTACCGGGTGCATGAGCAGATCCACTCCAACACGCACAGGCCAGCGAAGCTGAAGCACCGCAAGGCGGGGGAGTTCCGGGAGGTTCCTCTGCCGCGCTCGGTGCGGGAAGCGATGGAGCGGTTTGAGGAGAAGTACGGCACCACACGGGATGGCTATCTCCTGCGCGGCCCGAGCGGCTACTACACCGAGCCGATGGAACGCCGCCGTGTGCAGAAGCTCTTCAAGGACCTCCCCGCGGAGGAGGGTGTCGGCATGTACAGCTTCCGGCACTACTTCGCCTCGAACGCGCTCGGCCACGGGATACCGATCACCGATGTGGCGGAATGGATGGGGCACAAGTCCATTGAGGAGACGTATCGGACCTACCGGCACCTGATGCCGGGAAGCATCACGAAGGCGGCCCGCATTCTCGACGCCGGCCTGTGGGAGGCGGCTTGAGGCTGCAGCGAAGCCTGTGGGGGCTGCTCTCCGGGTCGGGCTGCAACGGCACCACATGGCACAGGTTGTAGAGACCGTCTTCTGGCGTCCATGTCGGTCCAGGGCGGGCGCGTAAGAGCAGGTCAGGGCATCGAGTCCGGGGGAGTCGGTGTAGTTGGTGACAGACGTGTGACAGCGCCTGTGACAGAGCAAGGCCGCGCCGGGGAGCGTGCTGGCGGGGCCTCTGCCGGAGCCACGAGACGAAGCTCCACCGGAGCACTCCGGTGGGGCTTCGTCTCGAGCTCGACTGTGCTTGCGCGCATGACGCGCTCGGCTCCTCATGCAGTTCGTGTTCCTGCGATGCGCTCGGGGACGCTGGATTTGCGATCGCAGCCAGCAAGACAGGGATCATCCGTGAGGCGACGCGGGCCCCGGGGAAGCCGGGTGGGTCCTGCCGTGTGGTGGGTTGATGCAGTGTGCCCTGCTCGGGCGGGCTCAGCGGTATGCCGGCTGTCGGTGGATGCGTGACGTCGTGGCCACCGTTGATGCTGCCGTGACGAAACCGGACTTGGTCGTACGTGCCGGACGTTCTGCGGTGACAGGGCACAATAGTCCGCACGCGGTGGCTGGGGGAGCGGCTCTGGGGAGGGCGTCGTGAAGTTCAGAAAGCGAACGCTGGAAATGCTTGGCGACCTCATTTGCGGAAACCTCGGTGCGGCAGATCCTCAAGCTGAGGGCGAGCCTGCATATTTCCCGTATCGGTCGAGCAGCTACATCACCGAGTTCTTCGCGGAACTCGACATGGATTGGGAGCACGATGGTTCGACGCGGCACCGCTGGGTCGCTGGAGTGCTGGAACAATTGTTGGCGGAGCCGCACGAGGGGCCTTCACACCCACCGGAGTCCTTCTGTAGGGTGATTGACCATCTGATGAGTCCGGCGGATGCCCTCAATGAGGGTCTCGACCGGTCCAATGCCTTGCGCTTGCTGAACAATGCGCTCGCCCGGGAAGGGTTCGAAGCCTTCTACGGGGAGGATAAGCACTGCTACCTGCGGCACATCGGAACGAACACTGTTTCGATGTTGGCCAAGAACCCGCATCGCCCTCTGAGCGCCGCCGAGATGCAACGACGTACAGCACTTGCCGCGTTTCTGGACACGTGCAGCGAGGATGTGCTCATTGAGGAAGTACTGCTGCCGCTCTTCCGTCAGCTGGGCTTTCACCGGATCACTGCAGCCGGGCACCGGGACAAGGCGCTGGAGTACGGCAAGGACATCTGGATGAGGTACACCCTGCCGACCCAGCACTTCCTGTACTTCGGCATCCAGGTGAAGCGCGGGAAACTGGACGCCACCGGAAGGTCCAGGGCGGGCAATGCCAACATCGCTGAGATCCACAATCAGGCTCTGATGATGCTGGCGCACGAGATCTTCGACCCCGAGACCAACCGGCGCGTCCTCGTCGACCATGCGTTCATCGTGGCCGGCGGGGAGATCACCAAGGCTGCACGCAACTGGCTGGGCAACGCGTTGGACGCAGCGAAGCGGAGCCAGATCATGTTCATGGATCGCGACGACATCTTGAACCAGAACATTGTACGCAACATCGAGGCACTCCCACAAGTAGGCTCCCCGCCTGCGTTTTTGCAGGTCAAGGGCTGTTTCGACACCCTACAACGAGTCGCATGTTCGGGCAGCTTTCCCTGCGTTTTTCAGGACTCATGCTGACCACTTGCTGACTTTCCTGACGCCCCGTCAGTTGACTGGAGGAGGGCTTCGCCCACTCTCGCGGACCCCACCGTGGCGACGGCCCAAGCCTATGCAGCACCCCCCGAAGGACGTCCGTGATCACCGTCACGCGGCCGGTCTGGATGGCAGTCAGGAGCGAAGGCGCTCGACCGGAAGCCGGACCACGCGCCGCCATGGGTCAGCTGGCACAGGCCCCTCGTATCCCGTCTCAGAGGAGGAGGCGCCCACCAGCTCCATGAGTCTGAGTGGCCGAAGCAGCGCGGCAACATAGCGGCGGATCGCCGGTTAGCCAAACCGGCGATTCTCACGACCATGGCTGTGGCTCGTCCGGTGACTCCTGGCGGTGGCACAGGGCGGTCGTCAAGGACGTTTGGAATTCGACCAGAGCAGAGCGCGAACCGCTGCCGCGATCAGCTCAGGCCAGCCTCAAGGAGTCATCTTGCCCGTGGGACCGCAGTCGCACCCCGACGAGACCCGCACCGATATCGAATCGTCGCGCAGGCGCCGAAGCGTCGAGCCCGTCCTTATGGACACCTATGAGGTCGCTGCGATGCTCAATATGTCCACGAGCTGGGTCTACAGGGAGGCATCGAAACTGGGCTTGAAGGGCTACAAGCTCGGCCGAGGCAGGAATGCCAAGGTCCTGTACAAGAAGGCCGAGGTCTTCAAGTGGCTGGAACAGCAGAAGATCCATTAGAAGCAGGCAGTTTCTTGTCGGCCCCGGACTCACAGACACCCAGGAGTCGTCGACGCACCGGCTGCTGGAGATCACGGTGCCCCGACTTCCTCACGGCCGGTTTCGGCTTGCATCGCGTTGCTCGGTGTCCTGATCAGGATGAAAGCACCTCAGGCTGACCTCTTGGCCGATTAGAGTGTGGCGGGCAAGAGCGCCGATCGGGTGAGGCGCGGTGGAAAGGTGAGTCGGTGCGGATGAGCGGGGTGCCCACGCGGATCGGCCGGTACACGGTGGCGCGGGAGCTCGGCTCGGGCGGGATGGGTGAGGTCTATCTCGCCTACACGCCCGCAGGTGATCCGGTCGCGGTGAAGGTGATTCGCAACGACAAGCTCGATCCGCTGACACGTGCGCGCTTCGAGAAGGAGGCGTTGATCGCCCGCACGGTGATCGGCACGAACCGGGTGGCCCGCTTCCCGGACGCGGATCCTTACGCAGACCGGCCTTGGCTGGCCATGGAGTACGTAGCCGGTCGCACGCTGCTGCCCTCGTCCCAGCGGTCGTCCAGGTGGGGCTTGTAGTCGTCGAGGACCGAGGGCCGGTTCTGCCACTGGCCGATGAACAGGTCCTCCGGCTTCGCGGCGTCGGCGAACCGTTTGACGGTGTGCCAGGCCATCCCGAGCTGCCGCTGGACCGAACGCAGGCTGTGTCCTGCTTCCAGGAGCGCGTGGACGGAAGCGTGCCGGGCTCGGGTGCGGTCGGCAAACCGGTGTCCGGTCGGCCAGGGTGAACCGGACGGTTCTTCTTCCGGGGCGGGTTCTGGCTGGGTTCGGCGGCGGCCGGGCTGATTCGCGCACTCCCCCGCCGCGGACCGCTGCGGGGAGTCGTCGCCGCTCACGGCGCCGCTTCTACCCACGTCTGCGCCGACGAGTTCGCCGCCCTGATCCGGCGGGCGATGGCCACCGCCGGCCACCCGCCCGTCCCGGTACTGGTCACCAACGACATCGTGCCGATGCTGCTCGACGGCGACGGCCCGCTGTGCGTGGTGATCTGCGGCACGGGCACCGGGTTCGCCGCCCGCAACGGCGAACGCTGGGCACGCGCCTCCGGGCTGGAGTGGCTGCTGTCCGACGAGGGCGGCGGTCACGACCTGGCCGCCTGCGCCCTGCGGGCCGTCGTCCGGGCCCACGACGGGCGCGGCCCCGCCACCGCCCTCGTCGACGCTGCCCGCCGATGGTGCCAGCCCACCCCCGGCGCAGACGTCTCTTTGGGCGAGAGCCTCTTCCACGCCGTACACGGCGACGCCGCCCGCAAGCCGTACGTCGCCTCGTTCGCGCCGTTCGTGCTCGAGACGGCCCGCGCCGGCGATCTGGTGGCGGCCGGGCTGCTCGACAACACCGCCCAGGAGCTGGTCGAGGGAGCCGGGGCGGTCTGCCGGGCTGTCGGACTCGGCGCTGCGGCGCCACCCGTGCTCGTTCTGTCCGGTTCCCTGCTCCACTCCGACATCCTGCGCGAGCGGTTCCTCAGCCGGGCCCGCGCGCAGTTCGGTGACGGCGTTGTTGCCCGGGTGGCTTCGGCCCCGGGGCCGGGCCTGGTGCGCCTGCTCGGCCTGTGGCAGGACCCGGCGGCGATCGCGGCCCTGGGCCGGCCCGTGCCCGTGCACGCCGACCCCATCCCGGGGAGCGGGCCGTGACCGCGCCGCACGCGCCCGAGCCAGGAGCAAGCGCGGACCCGGAGCTCGGGCGCGCGCTGCGCTCGGCCCTCGACACCTGCCGCCGGGACATCACCCGCTTCCACGCGGCCCCGGCCCCAGCACGGGAGAAGGCGAGTGTCCACGGCGGCCGCGAAGTGGTCACCGAGCTCGACCTCACCCTGCAAGAGCGCCTCACGGCCGAGCTCTCCCGCACGTTCCCCGGAGTCCCGGTGATCGCCGAGGAGGGCCTGGCCGCGATCCCCCAACTGCCCGACGAGTGCCTGCTCGTGGATCCGCTGGACGGCACCGCGCCGTTCCTCGTCGGCAGCAGCGACTACGCGATCGCCGTCTGCCTGGTCCGCGACGGCATCCCGGCCGAAGGCGTCATCGACCTGCCCGCCCACGACCTCCGCATCAGCGCGGCGCCCGGTCTCCTCCATGTCACCGGCGACGTGACCCAGCTGCCGCACCACGGCTCCCACACCGTCCTGACCAGCCCCAGCCGCACGGCCGCCGTCCAGGACCGCTTGTCCGGGACCGGCTGGTCCGTACGCCCGGTCACCACCGCCAGCGTGAAGATCGCCTTCGTCGCTCTCGGCCGCGCACCGGCCGCCGTCTACCTGCCCCGGCCCGGCCGCGGTGCCGCGCCATGGGACTACCCGGCCGCCGCCCTGGCCGTCGCCGCGGCCGGCGGAAGCGTCCACGACACCGCCGGGAGCGACCTGGCCCGCACCCGGCCCGCCCGGCTCGACGGCTGGCTCGCCCTGCACCGACCGCCTGAAGCGGACCTGTCGGCGCTGCTGCGCTCACCGGCCGCTACCCACCTGTAGAAGGACCTCTTCGATGCGTTCCCTCGCCACCACAACCGACGGCTGGCGCGGCCGTCCCGGCCCGGACTGGGCCGAACCGCAGCTTCTCGCCGCCCTCGACCACTGCACCGCCCAGGGTGCCCTGGGCGGGCACGTCCTGATCGGGCACGACGCCCGAGCCGGTGCCCGCGAAGTCGCGCACCTCGCCGCCGACCTGCTCGCCCACCACGGGCTGACGACCCACCTCGCTTCGACACCCGGGCCCACGCCCGCGTTCGGGAGCCTCGTGCACCGCAGGCCCGACCTGACCGCGGCAGTCGTCGTCACCGCCAGCCACAACCCGCCCGGATACATCGGCATCAAGGTCCGCGACCGCTCCGGGCACGGCATCCACTGGCCCCAGCCGCCGGCAGATGCCGCCCTCGACCCGGGCCTGCTGGAGGTGCGCCACCACCAGCGCACCGACGTCCTCAGGCCCTACGTCGGTGCCGTCGGCGACCCGCTCAGCACAGCCGCCGCAGCCTTCGACGGTGACGTCCTCCTCGATGCCGCCCACGGCGCGGTCGGCGTCCTGACCGAGCGTCTGCCCGGCATACGGGTCCTGCGCGGGCGTCCGCTGCCGTTCTTCGCCGGGCAGAGCCCTGACCCCGTCCCCCGGGTCCACGCCGAACACACCGGCCGTGTCCTCCTGTCCCAGCTCGCCCACCGCGAGCGGGCCCTGCTGGCGATGACCGACGGCGACGGGGACCGGCTCGTACTGTTCACCCACCGCTCCGGCTACATCCCCAGCGCCGAACCGGCCGCCGCGCTGCTGTACGCGGGACTGCCGGTGCAGCGGCTGATCACCACCCACGTCGCCCCCTGCATGGCCCTGCGCGCCGCGAGGCGCGCGCAGGGCGGCCTGAAGGTCACCGAGACCGACGTCGGCTTCAAGCACCTCGTGGCGGCATGGCGTGAACAGCCCGTCCCGGCCTTGGCGCTGGAGCCCAACGGCGCTCTCGTCCACGTCACCGGCCCGGACGACTACTTCGAGCGGGACGCCCTCACCGCCCTGACCACCCTCCTGCGCACCTTCACGTCCCTGGAGGACCTGGACGACGCCGTCCAGGACGTCCGTCAGGCCCACCCGCACACCCAGCTCGTCCACACCACGCCCGCCCCGCTCACCGACGTCCTGCGCGCTCTGCCCGGACTGCTGCCCACCTGGCGCGCCGACATCGCCGGGCCCGTCGCCCACTACGACGACGGCGCGCACGGCCACATCGCCGTGCGCGCGTCCAGCACCGAACCGGGCACCCGCCTCTACATCGAAGCCCCGGCCGGAACGGCCGAGCTGCTCACCCGGGCGCTCGGCGGGCCGGCGTTCAAACTGTCTGCTTGAGCAGGCCGGCGGCCACCAGCCCGGCCAGGCCCATGTCCGCGTCGGTCAGCTGACCGCCCAGGACACATGGATGCCTTCGACCCCGCTACTGCGACGAGCCCGTGGACGACTTTGGGACTCCGGCGTCCGGATACTCGACGTGGCCTGCGGGTTCGGACGGCATGCCGGTCCGCTGGCTGAACGCGGTCATGACGTCGTCGGGATCGACGCGTCGACGCATCAGAACAAGCGGGCTCAAGAGCTGCAGCCGCAGGGGCAGTTCGCGGTTGTGGACATGCGCCAGCCTCCGATGGGGCCGTTCGATGTGGTCCTGGACCTGTGGACCAGCTTCGGGATCCTGGCGTCGGACGCGGAGGACCTTGCCGCGCTCAGCGCATGGCGCCGGGTGTTGGCCCCCAGTGGCGCCCTGGTGCTGGACCTGACGACGCGGGAGCGCGCAGAGAATCTCAGCCGTCGAGGCGACGAGTCCGTGACCACCAAGACGGTGACATGGGAAGGGGTCATGACGGAGCGCGCTACGGCTGGGAGGCGGGGCTGGCCTACGTACGCTACAGCCGCCCCGGCTGGTCGCGATCGAGCCGCACCCGGCTGTACTCCCGCAGTGAGTTGGCCGCCATGCTAAGAGCTCGTAACAAGATCTCGCCTGAAGGACGCCGACAGGGATGAGTCGCGGGCCTACGCTGGAGCCGTCAGGTGATCCGGGGCCGAGTCGAAGCCCAACTGCCGCTAACACCAGACTTCCGTAACTTGTCCACGGCGGTGTGAGATGGAGACATGGACCCGATGACAGTGATCCTGCCCAGCGCCCAGTCCCTAGTGACCGCGATGCTGACAGACGGCTGGGCAAGTGTACGCACCTTCCTGGCCAGTCGCTGGAGCCGGCAGACCCAGGAACCGCAGGACGCGATCGAGGAGCGTTTGGATGCCGCCCACGCTCAAGCCGCCGAAGTCACCACTGGTGATACGGAACAGGACCGGGCGTTCCTGCGCGCCTACTGGGCTGGCTACCTCACCGCGGCAGTGGCTCAACATCCCGCTCTGGGCGATCTCGTCCGTGACCTGTACAACATTCGAACGGGCGCGGGAACAGAAGCCACCTCGTCCGTGCACAATACCAACAACGGCACGGTGACTAACCTCGTCCAGGGCCGGGACTTCAGCGGCGGGATCACCTTCGGGGCCCAGTGACAAGGTTGGCGACCCGCGCCCCGGGAATGCAGGAGAGAACGACCTCGCCTTCTCTGACCCGACCCATCTTTTGAATGAGGGTGCCGTGCTACCAGAGATCCACGTTGATGCCACGCCTCCGTTTCGATTGTCTGGTGTCGCTTCGGCTGCCAGCCGTCATGCCGGACAGGTACCACTGCTATGACGCCCGACAGTGAACCCGGCGAGGCTCCCGGAGCAACTGCACCATCACATGGAGTTCACAATGAATTTCACGGCGCAGCTGATTTTGTGGTCATGGCGCGTGACATCACTGGCAGGATTAGCTATTCGCCGACTTTCGTCACGGCCGCAACGGACCCACTCGATCTGGCCAGCCGAGAACTGACTCGGATGGTGGGCTCTCAATGGAGGTCAGAGCTCGGCTTGCGGGGACTATTTACCGCGAATCCGCTGGCAATCCGCTGGACAACGGACCGTGGAAGGCTATCAGATCACGAACAGCTCATTGGCGGTCACGTCGATGGAGAGCGGAGCGACCTGAGGTCGTTGGCTGACTCGTTCTTGAGCCTACCGAACCGCAGGCTGGTCATGCTTGGCGGTATCGGATCAGGAAAATCCACATTAGCAGCGCTGCTTCTGCTCTCATTACTTGAGCAGTCCTCGCCGAACGATCCAGTACCAGTGCTTCTTCCCTTGGCCTCCTGGGATCCGGCGCTTCAGCACCTGAATACCTGGCTAGCTGCCAGACTCAATGAGGACTATCCGCGCCTGCGTAGTCATGAATTTGGCAGAGGTGCCGCCAAACGTTTGATCGAGGCCAGGCGCGTGCTCCCTATCCTCGACGGCCTTGATGAGATGCCGACACACTGCCGGGCACTGGCACTCCACCATCTCAATAGCGCTTTAGCTGGGGGCTCTCCTGTCGTCCTCACTTGCCGCACTGGTGAATACGAAGCAACTGTCCGCGACGCGGGAGTTTTGCGACACGCCACCGCTATTCACGCTAACCCCGTTGAGCCCAGAGAGGCTTTCAACCACCTATCGAGGGCGGTGACGCCACAGCGTCAGCCGCAATGGCAACCTGTGTTCGAGGCGCTGGAGGCAGATCACAGATCCCCTTTGGCGATTGCGCTGGAATCACCACTCATGATCAGTCTGCTTCTGGCTGTCTACAATGCCCCAGAGGCGCAGCCGGGTCGGTTGCTCGACCCAGTCTTTTTCCCAGATTCAACGACGATCGAGAACCACTTGCTCGACAGGTTAGTGCTGACGGCATTCACTAGTGGTCCACCCCCGTCCGAGGTTCCCTGGCGGCATCGCCGATGGGATAGCCAGAATGCTCAGCGCTGGCTGCGGCGGCTTGCCGTCGACCTCACTCGGCGTGGCTCGGAAGACCTGACATGGTGGCAGCTCCATCAGCGGTCACCGGCCTGGCTGAGGGCGCTGAACACAGGAATCATCTCAGGCATGGCATGCTTCATTTTCCTCGTGATCCTGGCGATAACCGGACTGTTTGGTCGTGTTGACAGTGCAGGCCTAGCAGCATCTGCCGTCCTCAGTGTTATTGCTGGTGTTTTTGGGGGCTGGGTTATTACCGGCGCTTCCGGCCCTTACGAGCCCGGAAGGAAGTTAACCGAATCCGAGAGATTATGGAATCTACGCATTCGCTTCCGCCTGCAAACTCCGGGAAAAGATCTTTTCCGTACCGGGGGCCTCATGGTACTCATTTGGGTAGGCCTGTGGGTAGTTATCATGACCGTCGGAGCCGTCATGATAGCCTGGAAGCAACTCCACGGTGAGGGCATATCATTCTCGTCGGGCGGCCGGGAAATGAGCACGGGGGAACTGATTGAATCTGCAAGATTCTTTGTGGTATTCCCTGCCGCTCTCGGTGCAATGTTATGGGGCCTCGGCTGGCTAGCACGCCCCTTTAATTCAGAGGACGCGGCGACCATGCGAATCGGCCTTCGGATTGCTCGCCGTAAAGCGATGTCACTGTTGCTGATATTTTGCTTGCCGGTCTTGGCGCTGTTTTCACTCGGCATGACTGCATGGTCTCTGCTTATCGGATTTCTAGCAATTTTGCGCAGCGCATGGGGGTGCTATGCGAGATGCCGAATCTGGCTAACTGTGACTGGCCGACTGCCATGGAGGCTCACGGCGTTTCTTGAGGATGCGCACCGGCTCGGAATTCTCCACCAATACGGCACTGTTTATCAGTTTCGGCACGCGAAACTGCGTGAACGTCTTGCCTCGGCCAGACCCACGAGGTAGGAGACAGAAAGTGGCGCATGCCCAGCTCGCAGCGAAGGCATCGAGCGAGGGCGCCGACCGAGGGTCAGGCCGCGGCCGCCTCCCAGAGGGCGTACCTCCGGGCGGATACCCGAACCAGAGCCCAGACGGCTCCGGACCCGATGGCGAAGGCGATCACTCCGGTGGGGCTCGCCACGTGCGTCACGTACCGGGTGACCAGTACGCCGCCCGCCACCGTCGTCAGCGCAATCTCGGCGAGCCATGACCGCACCCACATTCCCCCGCCCCCATGACCATGACCATGACCGTGACCCTACCGATCACGTCACCGGCTCATCTCCGGCCTGGAGCCGCTCGCGGCTGGGGGCTGCCGTCACCCGGGTATGGCGGTCAGGCAGAGGGGCGCCGCCTGGTGCCGCCGCCGCTTCCGTTCAGCGGGATCAAGGTTTCCAGATGAGCGCCCTTGGCCCAGGATCCCAGTAGGTCGCGGTGCATGGCCACGATGTCCTGGCGCAGGGCCAGGCCCAGCGCGTCCCTCGTGAACGCGCGGCAGGTGGTGACGAACAACGCGACGTCGGCGCCGTGTTCGAGACGGGCGGTGCCGACGAATTTCTGCATGTCCTGCGAGGGCACGCTTCGGTGCGGCGCGTATTTTTTGCACTGGACGACGAGTTTCCTGCCGTCGGCCAGGTAGCCGACCACATCCGCGCCCAGATCGCCGCTCTTGCCGCTGACGACGACCTTCGTGCAGCCGTCCCGTCGGCACAGCTCCGCGATGTACGTCTCGAACTCCTGCCACGACAAGGCGTCGACCTGGGCCATCGACAACTCGCGTGCCCGGGCCTCCTCCTGCGCCCGCCACGCGCGGTCCTGGCCGATCGCGCGGCGGTGAGCGCGCAGCAGCGTCCATCCGGCACCGCCCACCACGGCCGCGGCGAGAACGGTTACCAGGACGGGCCACACCACAGCCCAGTGCCGGGCCACCCACACCGCGGCGGCCAGCGCCGCCACCGCGCCCCAGCCCTGCAACTGCCGGCGCGTCCGCTTCTTCAAGCGCCGACGCCGCCATCGCTCCCTCGCTCTCCGGACCTGTGCCCCGCAGTTGGCGCCGGCTGGCACTGGCCGGCCAGTGCCTGTGCGGGGGCTCATCGGCTGGCCTCGGTGACGCCGCTCGCAAGCTGTCCCAAGAGGTTCAGGATTCCCTGGCCCGCTGGGGTGGGTGCGATCAGGACGCCCAGCGCCAGGACGATGACGACGGTCATCTTCTCGTCGAAGCGGCTACGGGCTTCCGTGCGCCGCCGCAGCCGCCAGACGACGATGACGGCGAGCAACACGGCCACGTTGATGGTCAGCAACCGTCCCAACCTCCCAAACGATCGGCCATCTCCACGCGAGGATGGCAGCGAGCCACTTCAGCCTCCTTATGTAGCCGGGCCTCAGTGATGTTGGGATCGGGTTGCCGTCGAATGGCACAAAGCCATCGGACGTGGCCGAATACCGCACGGCGGTTCAGCCATGGACGGACACGGCGATGTGGGCTGTTCATGAAGCCGGGCACCGGCAGACGGCGCGAGGCCCTCCATGGCTCCACCCGCCGGACCGACCGGCGCTACCTTGTTCGTACCGGTGCCGGCGGCGTCACACCTGCCTCGCGCTTCCTTTGGCTGGTGATCGACGCGCCTGCCGGTGGCGGTTGCTCCACGTCCGTCGTGAGCCCGACGGATTGTCCTGCCGTCGGCACTCCCCTTCACAGCGGTCAGTTGCTCGGCGAGGTCGTTTCGGCGCCCGAGGCCACTTCCAGTTGGTGAGCAGTCGGCTCCTGAGGGAGCCCGCGTGTTGTCTCGTGTTGCCTTTTGCGCCGAAGCCGTTGTCCAAAAGATCGCCAGCGGCAAGGCTGAGGGCGGACGACAGTCACGGCGCCGGCCATTGATGGTCAGGCTGATCACCACGCCTCTCCCCCGTCTTAGGGCACCTACCGGGGTTCGTTATGCCCTGGATGAATCGCCAAGAGTGCGTGGTCTGTGGATCCGCAACGCCCAGGAACACCGCGGCTTATGCAGAAGGAGGCCTCGCAATGTTGAATACCGAACTGATTTCCGAGGTGAATAATCGCGGATACGCCGTCATCCCGGCGCTCACCACGGCGGACGACCCGTTCGACGCACACAGGGACGTCGCCCGATCGCTAGGCCTGTCCGACGCCTGCACGCCGGTCCTCTACCGGGATCCAGAGGTGTGTGAAGTGGTCGGTCAAGTGGGCCCGTACAACGAGATCCCCCGGGACAGTTCTTCGATGCCGCCATGGTCCGAGGTGACGGGTCAGCAGTTCCATGTGGATGGTCTGCTGGAACCGCTCGGCGGGATCAAGACAACCATTCTGCACTGCCTGGAACAGGCGCACTCCGGCGGCGCGACGGAGCTGTTCTTCTCCTGCGCGGCGTTCCTGAAGCTACTTGCCACGGATGAGAATGCCGCGACGAGCCTTCTGCACCCTGAGGCGTTGACACGGTTCGCGACCATCCCTGTGTCGGATCCCGGACGTCTTCGCGTCGCCGGGCCGGCCTTCGGCCGGGTCGACGGAGAACTGGTCACCCGCTTCTCGGACGGGGCGACCGAGCTGTGGAACACCTCGGGCAACCCTGCCCTGGAACGAGCGCTGGACTACATGCGCGGTCCGGCAACCGAGGCGCATTCCGCTCGTATCCGTCTGGAACCAGGCGAGATGCTGATCTTCCGGAACGACCTGGTATCGCACCGCGGATGTGCCTACCGGAACGGCCCCCGGCCGCGCCGGCTCACCCGCTCCATGTACAGCGGTGTGCCGGCCCACCGGTCGCTGGTCAGGTAGAGCAACGCCCGGCGCCTTGGGTGCGCTTCGTCCGGGCGGCGCGATTCCGAGAACAGGCGTCCGAGGGAATCGCGCCGCCCGTCCACGTTCACGCCCCGATCAGCCGGCTTCGCCGGCGGGTCGGCCAGTTTGGGGGTCACGCCGAGATACTGAGGAATTCGGCGACGAGCGGGACGTGCCGGTGCTGGCGCAGCTGTGTCCGCAAGTCCGCGAGTGTGCTGGTCGAGCGGGCTGAGTCGACGCCGCCCATCACGTCGATGACATCGTGTCCGATGGCGACGGCGGCATCGAGTTCGCCGAGCGCCAGGTGGGCTTCGGCGCGTCGGGCGTCGTAGATGACGGTGCCGCGGATCTCACGTTCGGTGTCGTACGGGTCTTCCTGGGTGGCGGCGCTGAAGTGGTCCAGGGCCTTGCGGGGTTCGCCCAGGCTGAGCGCCGAGCTCGCGGCGACTTGGTGGATCTCTCCTCGTGACAGCCAGTACAGAGCGGGCACATCTGCTTCGATCGCCTCGGCGCTCTCGTATGCGGCGAGGGCGTCATCGATGCGGGCGTAGGCGGCGGCGTTCTCGCCGGCCTTGGAGTGGGCGCGGGCGGCGCGGGCGTGAAGCATGGCCCGCACGCGTGGGGAGGAGATCTTCTTCCGGTCGGACATCGCCGCCTCGATCAGGTGGAGCGCTCCCCTGGGGTCGCTTTTCATCGCGTTGTAACGCAGGTTGGCCCAGAATCCGAGCACAAGGGCGCTCAGGGTCGGGTCCTGGGCGGTGGCGGCGGCGCGCAGGGCGGTGACGAAGTGCCGCTCGGCGGCGGCGTGCCGGCCCTCGTCGTAGGCACACCATCCGGCGAGTCGGGATGCCTCGGCTGCGGCGGCGAACAACCGTCGGCCGGTCTCCTCGGTGTAGGTGGCGTTTTCGATCCGGTCCCGGATCATCTGCAGTTCGAAGACTGCGCCTTGGTAGACCTGCTCGGCTCCCACGGTGTCGTCGAGGTGCCGAAGTGCGTCCAGGCGGAGTTCAAAGAGCCGGGCGTCGCTGGTGCCGAGCCTGCGTCCGTTGATGGGAAGTGCGAGCGAGGGCTCGGCGGTGGCCCACTGGGCGAGGATCGCCCCGAGCGCACCGGTGGGGGTGATGAGGAAGGTGCGCCGGTCCACGTGACCTCCTAGGTCAGTCAGTGAGAGGACCGTACCCGCTGCCGTCCAGGGCAACTCAAGGACGACGCCATCGTCGTGGAGCGCGAGGTGCAGGAAGTCCGGCCAGCCGTAGCGGTCAACGCTCGCGAGGTCGATGCCGTGGTAGTGGGCCATCGCCAGCAGGGTCGTCGGTTGGGGGGTTACGCCATTTCGTGTCCACCGCGTGACCTGCTCTCTGCGGAAGGCCACTCGTCCGAAGCCCAGTTCCTGGTGGGCCTGGCCGATCCGTGCGAGGTAGCGCGCGGCGCTGAGCCCCTCGCGGGCCCGTAACGCGGTGAGCGGATGGATGGGCTGTCCGTCCTCGGCCGCCTTGGCCACGATGTCCTCCCCGCAGTGGTGTCGGCCCAGCTTGTACAGCGCATTGCACCCGATCAAGGCCCGCGCCCCGGGAAGCAACAGGAGGCAACGCGAGGCAACGCGCGAAGGCTTCCGCAGCCGCCATGGGCGGGCGGACAGTAGCAACCCCGCTGGCTGCCGCTCCTGTTGAGCACGCCGCGTTCGGGCCCGTCCAGCCGGCAATCGGCGCCATGGCTGGGCCACAGCAGTCCGCAGCAGCAGCGTCCTTGACCCGTGGCCGGTCGCACCCGGCGCACTCCGGCCTATCCCGGTTCCCGACGACGGAGGCACGACATGAACTCAACGGCCAGCAGCACTGCCCCGGCCAAGGCCATTGAGGGCGACGTCCCAGGGGGCTTACGCGCAGACGCCATCAAGACGAGCCGGTTCTCCACATCTGTCACCCGTCACGATGGAGTCGCCGGCTCCCGCGGCTTCGCGGTGGCACCGGCGCGCCAACTGCACTCCCGGGCCGACACCGACGGACCCTACATCCTGATTGCCCATGACCTGACGCCGGCTGAAACCCAGGCTATGGACCTCACCAGGGTCTCCGGGTTCTGCACCGCAGCCGGAGGCCCGACCTCTCACGCGGTACAGGCCGCCTACAGCCTCGGGATTCCGACGATCGTCGCGGCCGGTGACGGGGTCCTGTCCATCCCGGACGGAACGGTGTGCGCCCTGGACGGGGACACCGGCACCTTCTACAGCGGGCTCACGGGAGATGACCTGGCTTCCGCGACCGCCCACCGCGACCGGCGCGCAAGGCGTCCGCGGCCGCGGACGAACGGCGGGAGCCCGCCGGTCACTCTCACGGGAACGATCACACTGGCGTCACAGGCTGCCGAGCTCCGCGAGGCCGGTGCCGACGGTCTGGGCCTGCTCGCCACCGAGCTGCTGTTCCTCGGCCGCGAAAGAGACCTCGCCGACGAGGAGCAGCACTACGCCGCCTACCGTGAGATCGCCCGCGCTGTCGGCGGTGCTCCCGTGACCCTGCGGACGCTGGACATCGGCGGCGACAAGGAAGTGCCGGCGCTCGGGCTGCCCCGTGAGGACAATTCGTTCCTCGGCGTGCGTGGCCTGCGACTGAGCCTGCGCCGACAGGACCTGTTCCTGCCGCAGTTGCGGGCCGCCTACCGGGTGGCACGCGACGACGGCGCGCAGCTGCGCCTGATGTTCCCGATGGTCACCCGGGTCGAGGAGTTCCT
Source organism: Streptomyces sp. SUK 48 (assembly GCF_009650765.1). Taxonomy (NCBI): domain Bacteria; kingdom Bacillati; phylum Actinomycetota; class Actinomycetes; order Kitasatosporales; family Streptomycetaceae; genus Streptomyces; species Streptomyces sp. SUK 48. The sequence continues at coordinate 839,223 of NZ_CP045740.1, forward strand.
CCAGGCCGCCGAGACGGCTCGCAAGGTGCAGGCCGCCCTGGGCGCACCCGCTCTGCCCCTCGGTGTGATGGTGGAGGTTCCGGCCTGCGCCCTGGCCGTCGACCAGTTCGCCGGACACGTCGATTTCCTGAGTATCGGCACGAATGATCTTGCTCAGTACCTGACGGCGATCTCGCGGACCAGCGCGGAACTCGCCTGCGACCTCGACCCCTTGCATGTCGCCGTCACCCGCACCGTGCGGGCCGTTGCCGAGACGGGCGCCAGCCACGGCATCCCCGTGTCCGCATGCGGAGGCCTGGCCGGCGATCCGGTGGGAGCCATCGTCCTGGCCTCCCTCGGCGTCACCGCTCTCACCGTCGCCCTGCCGTACCTGCCCGACGTGCGCGACGCGCTGACCCGCGCGGACTCCGCCACCTTGGCGACGATCCGCGAGCACGCCCTCAGCACCGGCGGCAGCCGCCACATGCGGGCCCTGGTCACAGATCTCCTCGACTCCTGAGTCGAGCACCCCGCCAGCTCTGTCTCACTCCTATGGGCCGCCACACCGCGGCGGCCCGGGAAGGCATCACCATGCCCTCACCCGAACCGCGGCCGATCAGTGTCCTGCTGGTCGGCGGCTGCGGCCACTGGGCCGCGACCGAGAACCACATCCCGGCCATCCTCAACCTCCAGGAGGACGGCGCTCCCGTTCGCGTGGCCGCCATCTGCGACCCTCGCGACCCCTACAGCCCGGCCCTCCTGGCCCACATGCCCGACCTCGCCACCCTCGTGCAGCGGGACAAGCCCGCGTGGATCAGCCCCAGCCCGGACGAGAGACCCGACCAGCTCGAGCACCGCCTGCACCAGGCCCACAAGGAGCACCGCTTCGACACGGTCATCGTCGCCTGCGACCCCGTCGCCCACTACCCCTACCTCAAGTGGGCCACCGACCGGGGCATCCCCGTCCTGTGCGACAAGCCGATCGTCTGTGTCGAGGACGCCGCCTGGGACCCTGTGCGCGCCGCGGAGATCCACCGCCGCTTCGACACGCTGCTACGCGCTCACCGCGATCGGCCCGGCCACCTGTTCGCGGTACCCCTGCGGCGCCGCGCCAACGACGCCTTCCTGCATGTCGGGGAGCTGATCCGCGAAGTCCACGACGCCCACAACCAGTCCTTGACCATGGGCCGAATCGACGTCGCCGGAGGTCACTTCCGCCTGCCCGAGGAGTATGCGCTCGGAAACGCCCACGGCTACACCCACGGCGTCGGGGCGCTCAGCTTCAGCAGCTACCACTACCTCGACGAGCTGACCCGCTACCTCCTGCTCGCTCCCGGCAAGATCAGCGTGCTGCGCGTGACCCTGCAGTATGTCCGTCGTGTCGGTGACCACCTGGCGACCGGTCAGGGCGACGTCCTCACCGCCCTGCTGCGGCCCCGCTCCGAAGCCGGCCTGCATGCCACAGCCCTCGATGAACGCGTCCTGCTGGCCGAGATGGACTTCGGCTTCACCGTGGAACTCCTCGACTCCCAGCAGCGGTCACACGGTCTGCTCTCCTACACCTTCACCTCCAACTCCCTCTCCAACCGCACGGTCGGCGCGCTGGCCCATGACGCCCAGGACGATGTCGCGTTCCGCGAGAAGGGCCGCATGTCGCAGTACGTCATCGACCTGCACCAGGGCAGCCTCCAGCACGTGCGGCTGACCAAGAACGACGCGGTCGGTGAGCCGTACACCATCCGTGTCGAGCACCGGCGCAACCCGCTCATCGGCGGCACCGGCCGCACGGAGACCGTCTACGAGGACGCCCATACGAGCAGTGCCGTCACCCCCCGCGACATCACCGCCGCCTTCCTCACCATGGCCGCCGACGGCACCGCGTGCCCGAACGTCACCGACAAGATCGCCTTCCTCAACGGCCAGGCCCTCACCCACCGCATCTACGCCGCCATGTACGAGCTGATCGCCACCAGCCACCACGAGGCGATTCCCTGCCCGTCCGTCCTCATCGACCTTCCCTGACCCGCAGCGCCGCACCACAGAAGGAGCAGCACATGAGCCGCCCCGTCCCCGTCGATCACGGCCTCATCTTCTACCCGCGCGGTGGGTCCGCCCTGGTCGCGAAAAACCTCACCGAACAGCTCCGCGCCCAGGGCCGCCCCTCCCGGGTCTTCGCTGGAAGCCTCGGCGGCCCCGGGGACTGCTCCCACGCGCCCACCTTCTACGACCCAGCCCACCTGGTCTCCTCCGACTACAACCTCGCCGCGACCGCCCATGGCGCCGGTCTGGACCCTCTTGAGGCGGCCGTCCCCCTGCACCCCTCCTACGAAGACCGCCCCAGCGTGCCGGACCGGGTGTTCTCCGCCGTCTCACCCCGCACCAACGCGCACCTGGAGAACTACTGGACGCGCCAGTTCGCCCAGCACGGTGCCGGCACCGACGGCCTTCTCCATCTGCACCACCTCACCCCCAGCACTCCGCAGCCCGGCGCCTGGAACGCACCGTCGTGACGACCCTCCACGGCACCGACCTGAAGTTCCTCCAGAGCGCACTGGACCGCGTGCGCCGGGCCGCCGGCACCCGCTCGACCGTCGCCGAACTCGCCCGCCGCGAAGAGACGGCCGGAACCGACGCCGCGAACTTGCCCGGCGAGCGGTGGGCCAGCTGGACCCATGCCGAGTTCTGGATCCAGACCCTGCGGGAACACGCCCGTATCAGCGAGCACATCGTCACCGTCTCCGAGCAGGACCGCACCCTCGCCCACGAGCTCCTCCACATTCCCGAAGCGCGGCTCGAGGTCATCCCCAACGGAGTCGACACCGAGCTGTTCAAGCCCCGCCCCTCCCTCGACGAAACCGGCAAGCGCAGCCTCCTGCAGCATTGGCTGGTCGAAGACCCACAGGGGTGGCAGCCCGGCCACGGCCCCGGCACCATCACCTACAACCGAACCGACGTGGAGCGCATGCTGCGCGACGACGCCGGCAACCGGCGCCCCCTCCTGCTGTGGATGGGCCGCTTCCTCAACTTCAAGCGTCTGGACCTGCTGCTCCAGGTCTTCGCCGCACTCCGAGAGAGCGCCCCGGTGCGCCCGGCTCTGCTCGTGCTGGGCGGCTTCCCAGGCGAATGGGAGGGCGAGCATCCTCACACCCTGGCAGAGCGCCTGGGCATCCTCGACGACGTGTACTTCGCGGGCTGGCGACCGCACGGCGATCTGATCGACGGCCTCCACGCCAGCGACCTGTTCGTGACCCCGTCCGTCGGAGAGCCGTTCGGGCTTGTCTGCCTGGAGGCGATGGCCTCAGCCACGCCAGTCGTCGCAACCGCCAGCGGCGGCCCCCTCGCCACCATCCGGCCCGACGGGCCCCGGCCCACCGGGTGGCTCACCGCACCGGCCGACGCAGAGGACCTTCACGCCACCCTGCTGGACACCCTCACCCGTCCCGGGGAGATCGACCGGCGCGGACGCAACGCCCGCGACTTCGTCGTCCAGCACTACAGCTGGCCCACCATCGCCACTCGGTACGCCCAGATGTACGACCGGGTACTCGCAAGCGTCCCCGCCTGACGACCACCCGCCCACCCGACCCCAACCGGGCGCGCCCCGTTCACAGGCAGCGGCGGACTCGACCTGTCGGAAGACGTGCGCACCACGTGACTGACACCCTCGCGGCAGGCCGCCCCCGCCGCGATTCCGCCCAGCAAGGAGCATGATCACCCAGCAACCGCACCGCGGGGCAGACAAGATGGCCGGAGCAGCGACACTCGCTGCCCCGGCCATCTCGTTAGGGGATCAGACCTCGCCGCGCACCGTCTCGCGGCCCACACTCATGTAAGTGAAACCGAGCGAGGCCATCCGCTGCGGGTCGAGGAGATTGCGGCCGTCGAACACCAAGGGCCGTGCCATAATCTCCGCTGCCTCGCCCCAGGCGACATCCTGGAGCTCCGGCCACTCCGTCACGATGATCGCCGCGTCCGCGCCGGTCATCGCTTCCAGCGGCGTGGCACAGCGTGTGGTGGACGACCAGGGAGCGCTGCCGAGCTGGCGGACCAGCGGATCCCAGCAGCGGACGTCCGCACCCTCAGACAGGAGCCTCGAAGCGATGATCACGCTCGGGGCCTCGCGCACGTCGTCCGTTCCAGGCTTGAAGGCGACACCGAGCAGAGCGACCGTCCGGTTGTGAAAGACCCCGCCCAGCTCATCCTTCAGCCGCTGGATCGCGCGCCGCGGCTGAAGGTCGTTCACCTCAATGACAGAAGTGAGGAGTTGGAAGGAGTAACCGGCGTTGCCGGCCAAGGCCCGCAACGCGCGGGAGTCCTTAGGGAAACAGGAACCACCCCATCCGACGCCGGGCCGCATGAAATGCGGCCCGAGCCGATGGTCAAGCCCCACCGCGTGGACCACCTGCTCCACGTCGGCGCCGGTCGCTTCGCAGATAGTCGCGATCTCATTGGCGAAACTGATCTTCGTGGCCAGCAACGCGTTGGCAGCCAGCTTCACCATCTCCGCCGAACGGACGTCCATCTGCGCGATCGGCCCGTCCACACCCTCATGCAACTGGGCAATCAACTTCGCCGTCTCAGGATCGTCGGCACCGATCACCACCCGGTCAGGGCGCATGAAGTCCCGCACCGCCTTGCCCTCGGCGGTGAACTCAGGATTGGACGCGTATCCCACATGCTCAAGGCCGGCACGGTCCATCTCAGCCCTGACCCGGGCGCCGGTGCCCACAGGCACCGTGCTCTTGACCGCCACAGCCATCAGATGCCGAGCATCCCGCAGAGTATCGATCACCTGCCAGATCCTGGACAGATCAGCATCCCCAGACGGCGTCGATGGGGTGTCCACACACACGTACACGACCTCGGCGTCGCGCACGGCCTCCTCGGCGTCCAAGGTGAAAGTCAGGTGCTCGGCATTCTCCGCGATCAGCGAGGCCAGTCCGTCCTCGTGGATCGGGACACCGCCGCTCCGGAGGATCTCGACGCGCTCCTGCTGGATGTCGCGTACGACAACGTCATGGCCCAGTTGCGCGAAACAAGCGCCCGTCACGAGGCCGATGTAGCCCGCACCGAACACCGCGATTCGACGTTTCCCCAGCATCGGTCCGCTCACCCTTCCGGCTCCAAAGCGCCCTGCTCATCAGCCACTTCTGACCATAGAGCATGCCGCAGGGCTCCTGTGTGAGATCACAGACCTGGCGATAGAGCAGCTACCAAAAACCCCCGGAACCACATCTCCAGGCGCGGACGGGACGCTCGGAACCGGAACGGCAACCGCGCTGAACCTGACAGCCCCGGAGAACGCGGCCTTGCCCGGCCAGACAGGAACCTGGCCAGGGTCCGCATGCTCCTCGCCCAGCGGCGCCGTCACCGAGAGGGACGCCCCGGCCAGCAGTTTGAGGACTGACCGCCAGGTACCGGGCGACGCTGCGCCGGTCCAAGCGGCGCTGCCTGGTGGTGGTCCGAGCCGACGATCACTCGATCATGAGCTGTATCCGGTGTCGTTCCGGGCCGTGGCCCGGACGCCCCGGTGGCAGTCCGTCGAGAACGGTGATGGCAGGGTGCGGCATACCGCGAGCCTACGGGGCGGCCGGCCGGTGTACCCAGCGAACGCCGGGACGGGACGGGTGCTGTTCGCCGGGCAGCCGGTGCACGACCAGGTGCCGCCTTTCGCCGTCGCGCGCGTCGATCGCCGAGCGGAACCCCTGCTCGGTGAGATAGCGGGCCAGGCGATCCAGGGCCTCGGTCAGCTTTTTGTCGTCTTCGGCGGTGTACGGGTCGAGCGTGGTACGGCCGTTGCGTGAGGCGGTCCCGAGCGCGTAGTGCACGCGCACGCACAGCTCGGCGCCCTGGGGAAACTCCTCCTGGGGGACGGCCTCCTCCCAGCAGAAGTCCGGTCCGTCACGCCAGATGTCGGCGCCCGGCTCGTGCGCAAATCCGCCGGCCTTCAAAATCGGCGCGATGACGACCGCCCCGTATGCGTGGCTGGACGGATCGCACGGATACTGCCTGGGCGTGGGGGCGGGCGTGGGCGTTGCGGCGGTCACGCACCGCGGGCACTGGTCCGTCGCGTCATCCCGGCCGATCCGCCAGCCCTCCGAGCGTAGCGCGATCCGTCCGCCCTCCAGCGAGCCAGCAGGTAACTCGGCGGTATCCAAGCAGTTCTGGCAACGCGCCCGCGCGATCAGCTCCATGACGGCAGGCTACGGGCCTGGTCCGGCCGATGTGACTGGAGCGGCAGGACTCATGGATGCCTTCGACCCCGCTACTGCGACGAGCCCGTGGACGACTTTGGCCGCGCGTCGGGCCCTGCTCCACGTGATCGTTCGGGTGACGGGCGGGCTGGAGGACGCATCGACGGAAAGCCTGCGCTTGGACGGCAGCTGGCACCGCGTCCCCCTGACCGAGCACACCGCCAGGCGGGCGGCTTGCTGGAAGCCCCGGGCCCGGAGCACGCCGAGGGCTTGTGCCGTGTCCTGGCGGTGGCCGCCGACGACACCGGTCGCGGCAGCCCTCGCCGACGAACCTGCTGCGGCTCGGCTTCGGTCCCACTCTGGTACTGCACCGATTCAGGGTGTGCGGTCAGCACCAGCCTCGGCATGCAGCCGGTCGGCCGCGCGCACATCGGCCCCGAACCAAGCGGGTTCGGGGCCGATGTGCCCCGCGCCGGCAAACGGGGATCGCTCCGCCCCTGACCAATGCCGGGCTGGTCGCGCCCGCGACGACTGGGGAGCATCGGATCCTATACAGCGGCCGCCAGTGCGCGGACGAGGCTGGCACTGACCTGTGGCACCTCGCCGTACTCCGGGTCGTCGCTGTCGATGGGGAGTTGGTGGAGTACCGCGGCGACGCGTGGCGGCAAGCGGACGTCGAGGCCCTCGTGACAGCGGGCGATTATGTCGGCGCGCACCGCGCGGGGCAGGAGTTCGTCGGAGGGGTCCAAGACCTCTTGGACAGTGCGCTGTTCGCGGGCATCGGCCAGTGTGTCCGCCTGTCTGCGCCACGTCTCTGCGTCCAGGACCTCTCCCAGGCTGCGATGCAGCAGGCTCAGGAGGGAGGCGGCGGTGTGGTTGCCGCCACCGGCCGCGAATTGCAGCCAGAACTGGCTGCCGTCACGGTGGCCGGAGACATACAGGAGCGCTCCGAGGACGAGGGCGCCTTCGGGGTGGACGGACTGGCTGTTGGTGAGCAGCGCCAGGGAGGCTGCGGCGGTGGGCATGGCCAGAACCAGGGCCGCTGCCAGGTCCAGTTCGTGGGCTGCTTGTTCCTGGTCCGAGGGCAGCGAGTTCGGCGCTGCCAGCAGCCGGGTCCAGCTGCTGTCCTGGGCCTGGGCCTGGGAGGGGCGAGGGCGCGCAGGGAGGTCCGCCGCGCGGTCGCGCCGCGCGGCGGGGCCGGCGGCGCGGCGTGTGCTGGGCAGGAGCCGCTGCTGATTCGTGTTCACCGCTCTCCCCGCTCGTTGCGCAGCGCGCGGGCGAGGCGTGTGAGGGCCTGGGACGCCGTGGAACGGACGATGTACGACTACTACCTCGGCGGGACGACCAACTTCCCAGCCGACCGGGAGGCCGCGGGGCGCGCGCTGGCTGTGTTCCCGTACGCACGGACGGCTGCTCGTGCCAACCGAGGGTTCATGCGGCGCTCCATCCGCTACCTGGCCGAGTCGGGCATCCGGCAGTTCATCGACATCGGTACCGGAATTCCCACATCCCCCAATCTCCACGAGGTCGCCCAGCAGGTGAATCCTGAGGCGCGAGTGGTGTACGCCGACAACGACCCGATCGTCCTCATCCACGCCGAGGCTCTGCTGCAAGGGTCACCCAAAGGCGTCACGGCCTATGTGCAGGGCGACGTGAACCAACCTGAGACCATCCTGCAAGAAGCGCGCTCCACGCTGGACTTCTCGGAGCCGATTGCACTCAGCCTGAACGCCGTGCTGCACTTCGTACCGGATGGTGCCCACAAGATCACCGAGTTGCTCAAAGCAGCTCTTCCGAGCGGCAGCGCGCTCGCCGTCAGCCATCTCACGGCGGAGTTCGCGCCCGAAGAAGCCTCCCGTGTGGCCCAGGTCTACACCGCGGCCGGCACCCCGACGCGGGCCCGCAGCCGTACCGAGTTCGCGGCGTTCTTCGACGGCTGGGAGCTCGTCGACCCCGGCATCGTCCCTACACCTCGATGGCGTCCCGACCATGACAGTGCCGATGAGCCCACCACCGATCCCGAAGCATCCTGCTACGGAGCCGTAGCCATCCGCCCCTGACCCGCATGCCCATTCTGGCAGCGCGGCGCGCCGGTTGTTCACCGCCAGTCCCACAAATCCGGCGGAACACACCGCAGTCACCACATCGGTTCGCATGGCCAGGCCTTGCCGCTGCTTGAGCGGGTTGCTGCACAGCTCAAAGCGTGCCGTTCTTCGCTGGCGCCGCGGTCGAAGCCGGGCAGTTGGCTGTCGTGACGGCTTCCCCGCCGCCACCGACACGCTCCTTCCGATCAGCCCTTCGGGGCGGCGGCGCTGCCGGGAGCCGGGTTCAGACGGAGCCACGCCGTCGGTGAGATCGTTTCATCCTGATTCCTGCAGGGCACCGGGCCTGGTGTGATCCGGGAGTGACGGATTCCTGCCGGTGGACATCGTGATCACTTCGGGGAGATCATCCGTCACCTCTGAACCTCGGTATTCGCCAGGACGAGGAGGGCACGCAGGAGTGTGGTCGCGTGTCGGGCGTTCATGCGGACCTTGGCGAGGATGCGCCATGATTTCAGGTTGGCGAAGCCGTGTAGGAGATCCAGATCAGCTTGCCCTTCTCGTCGGTCAGCGCGAGGAACAGCAGGCCGTGGGCCTTGTGTTTCCCGCTGTAGTTCTTACGGCTGTCCGCTCTGGTGCGGCGGCGGGTGCGGACCAAGGTTCCGTCAAGCAGGACGACGACACCGCCCTTCCTGGCGATCTTCTTCAGTGCGCGGTCCAGGCGCGGGGCGCGGGCGGACAGCAGACGCAGGACCTCCATCACCCAGCGGCGCACGGTGGAGGCGGAGACGGCCTTGCCGCCAGCCATGTCGCGAAGTCGCTGGTCATGGCGGAGAACGGCGAGCACGATCACCGCCTGGGTGCCGGCGGGGAGCTTGCGCCAGCGGGTGCCCAGCCGGTCGCGTTCGCGGCATATCAGATCACCGACGAGATCGAGAGTCCGCTTCGACAGCGGGAGCCGGACCCGGTAGACAGCATCGTGAGCGCCCTCGGCGGGCTGGTTCGTTGTCACAGACTGGCCAACTCCCGCCGGGGGCGCCCGCGTTACGGCCCGCACCGGCCCTGTTGCCCACGATCCAGCCAGGTCAGCGTGGCAGGTAGCGGCCCGCTCCGGTCCGCGACAGCCATCCCCGGTCGGCGAGTTTGCGCAGCTGGCCGCGGACGGGCTCGACCTTGCCGGGAGTGAGATCCCGGCCCAGCGACCGGGCCACGTCCTTCGCCATCACCGGACCGTCCGCGTCGGCGACGATCTCCATAATCCGCCGATAGCCCGAGGTCAGGACCTCCAGACCCATCCCGTCAACACGGCCCGGGACCAGCCGCATCCCGGCCGCACCGCTACCGGCTCCGGCTCCGGCTCCGGCTCCACGATGCTCGCCGAATTCCGCCCACCGTCCGTCGCCTCCGCCCACTCCCCGAAGACCACCTCGGCAGCCTCCAACCGAACCAGCCGCGCCTCTACACCGGCCAGCTCCTTGCGCAACAGCCGGGCACGTTCCTCCAGCTCAAGCCGCTGCTGCACCGTCCACGTCAGCACATCCGTCATACAGCGGAAGCTACGCGGCCAACGGCCGACCCCACCCCAGAACGCCAGACCCTGCCCGTGACCGGCGACCACGTGTTAACGATCTCTCCCCTGACCAGCCCGAGTACATCAGCCGCCGCTCACACCAGGCCCGTGACCTGCGAGTTCAAGATGAAATGATCTCAATAGAGTCAACTCAGGCTTGAGTTTGGCGCGAGCCCGCGGAGCGGACTACTCCTGTACGACGCCGACGAGTACCACCGCGGCCGAGGCCGGTGTCCGCCGGAGCGGGTAGAGCCGCCCTGTCGCACTTTCCGTTGGCGGTGATGGGGAAAGTCGTGAGAGAGACGATTGCAGCAGGGATCAGCAACTCCGGCAGCATTGCGGCAAGGTGGCTGCGTACTGCGGCGGTCTCCTCCGGGTTCAGGACGGGCGTCAGGTAGAGCACGAGTTTCGGACTACCGGCCACGTCCTCGCGTACCATCGCGACAGCCGAGCCCACCGAAGGGCGCTCGCAGGCCACAGCCTCGATCTCGCCTGGCTCGATTCTCAGCCCGCGAAGCTTGATCTGATGGTCACGGCGGCCGTGGAACTCCAGGAATCCGTCATTCGACCACCTGACCAGGTCGCCCGTGCGGTAGAGGCGCTCACCCGAGGCGTCGGGATCGTCGACGAAACTCGCCGCAGTTAGTTCCGGCTGACCGATGTATCCACGGGCGAGGCACACCCCGCCAAGGTACAACTCGCCCAGTTCACCAGCTGCAACCGGTTGACCGGCGTCGTCACGAACGGACAGATGTACTCCCCGGATCGGCCGACCGATCGGAACACCGGGCCCGGGCTCGGACGCTCGGCAGTCCCACCAGGTCACGTCGATCGACGCTTCGGTCGGTCCGTAGAGATTGTGCAATTGGGCGTCGTGCGAAGCGGTGAACCGGTTGGCGAGCCCATGGCTCAATGCCTCGCCGCTGGCAATGACGTGTCGCAGTGAGGAGCATGGAGCTGTTGCGGTCTCGGCCAGGAAAGCCTCGAGCATCGTAGGGACGAAGTGGACAATCGTGATGCCTTCGCGACGGATTGTCTCGGCCAGGTATTCCGGGTCCCGGTGCCCGTCTGGCCTGGCCATGACCAATCGGGCTCCCACGGTCAGCGGCCACAGAAATTCCCAGACGGAGACGTCGAAGGTGTAGGGAGTCTTCTGCAGGATCGCGTCGCCGGGGCCGATCGGGAACTGCTCCTGCATCCAGCGCAGCCTGTTGACCAGGCCGCGGTGAGGGACGCCGACTCCCTTGGGCCGGCCAGTGGAGCCCGACGTGTAGATCACATAGGCGAGGTCCAGATCGCCGACCTCACGGCTCTGGGGTGGAGTCCGTTCGACCACGGGTTCAGTCAAAGTATGGGGAGCGCCGTCCAAATCAAGTACCGCTGGGCCGAGGCCCGTCGGCAGGAACGGACGGCAACGGTCGTCGCCCAGGATCACCAGCGGCGCGGCCTCGTTGACCACGTGCTCGATCCTGCTGGCTGGCCAGGCCGGATCCAGGGGCAGGAATGCTCCGTCAGCGAGCAGAATCGCAACGATGGCGACGGCAAGGCTCACTGATCGCTCCGCGCAGACAGCGACGGTCACATCAGATCCGATCCCTCGGTCGCGCAACCGCTGCGCCAAGTCGTCTGCGCGCCGCCGGAGTTCGCGGTAGGTGATCGATTCGGATTCGTCCGAGATAGCCGGTGCGCTGTCCGCCAGGTCGAACCCTTGCCTCAGGAGATCCACCATGCGGGCTCCGTCATCCCGCGCCGGCTCGCCGTACTCCGACGGCCCGGATGCGACCGATGTCGAGTCGATGAGCCGGCTCAGAAGCCGGGCGGTCTGCGGATCGCCGAGCAGGGAGCCCGTCGGCAGCGGCAACTGTTCCGTCTGGACCCGTTCACCCGCCCAGTCCGGGTGGGGGAATCGGAGTCCGTCGTTGCCGACGATCACCGCGTCAGGCCGCAAGTCGGCCGGGATCGGGGTATCAAGAGTCTGTAGGAGAAAGGTGAACCAGGCGCGATAGCGATCGCTGAGCATGCCAAGGCACAGATCGAGGTCGTCGTCGGGAAGCCCATCAGCGCGCAATCTGCTGACCAGAGCCAGGCACAACCAGTCCATGACCGCTTCGATGGACAGCTCGCCGCAGTAATCCTCTCGCGCAGTCGTCTCCAGGCTCGCCCGGATCCCTGCCGCATCGGCTCGGACTAGATCCGGTGTCAACCAGCTCGGCTCCACCAGGATTACTCGCGGCCCGGGAGAACCCGGGACGGTGAGTTCCGCAGCGAGGTGCATGCTCAACGTCGCAGCACTGCAGTATCCGATCAGGGTCTCCGGATACACCCCCTGGCGCCTCAGCTCCTGGGCGCATGCCTGCGCGAGTTCTACGATTCCGACTGTGTCCGTGACGGGAGCGGTTACCGCGTCGATTCTGTAGAGGCCTCGTTCGGCGGTGATCGCGGCCGCTACGTCGGCCAGCGTGGTCTTGGAGGTGAACTCGTTGAAGTCCACGACCACCACGGGCTGCACCGCGCTGTCACGCAAAGCCGCAATCCGTGCCAGCGGCTTTCCTTCGGAACTCATGGGGCGATTGTGTCCTCTCCGGCATGGCCGTTGGCGGGTGTGAAGGATTCCGTCGAACGCTCCCGGACAAGTGCCACCTGCGCAGCAAGGACCGGGTGTTCGAGTACTGTGTCGAGATTCAGGGTCACACCGAACTCGCGCCGGATCAGTGACAGGAGACGTACTGCGAGCAGGGAGTCACCGCCCAGGCCGAAGAAGTCGGCGTCATCCGAGATCGGCTGATCGCCGAGCAACTGCTTCCAGATGGCCTGGAGCCTCGACTCAACCGTGGCCGGTTCCTGTCCCTCTCTCATGGGCTCCTGCTGTTGAGCGACAGGCTCGGTCGCCGATTTCGACGCAGGCAAGGGCTCGGCTCGGGCAGGTGCGGACCGCTCCACCCAATGCCGACGACGTTGGAACGGGTACGGCGGCAGGACTATTCGGCGTCCCTGCCCACCGCTGAAGGCCGTCCAGTCGACCTCAGTGCCGGCGGTCCACAGCGCGCCGACTGCTGCCAGGAGCGCTGTATAAGGGTCCGTGCCCTCAGTGCCTGGCATCATCGGCTGACACGGCAGTGCTGCGTCCCGCTCATGTGACCTGGCGAAGCTGGTTAGGGTCCGCCCGGGGCCGACTTCCACGAGCATGGGATCGGCCATGTCAAGCACTCGGGCCAGCCCGGCGGAAAACCCCACTGGTTCGCGCAGATGCCTGGTCCAGTACTCCGCCGAATACGCTCTCACCGGTTCTCCGGTGAGGTTCGACATCACCCTCAGCCGTGGACGCCGGTAGCGCACGGCAGACGCGTGATCCCGGAACTCGTCGAGTACCGAGTCCATCAGCACGCTGTGAAACCCGTGGGAGACACGCAACGGCCGAACGAAGATGCCGCGCTTAGCGGCTGTCTCGGCGAATTGCTCCACGGCCTCGCATGGTCCCGAGACCACGACCGCCTCGGGAGCGTTGCAGGCCGCGATGGAAACGCCTTCGGGAAGCAGTGGTTCGACCTTGTCCCCCGCAGCGTGAACAGCGAGCATGGCCCCGGGCGGGGCACCGTCCATGAGGCGGCCACGCACCGCGACGAGATCCAGAGCATCCGGCAATGAGAGCGCTTGCGCCACGCAGGCGGCGGTGTACTCACCGAGGCTATGGCCGATGAGCACTGTGGGCCTCATGCCCCAGTCGAGGAGCTGGCTGGCGAGCGCGTACTCGGTGACAAATAGTGCTGGCTGGGCCAACCGGGTTCTGCGCAGGATCGTTTCGAGGCTGGCGTCGTCGGTCGTGTCCAGCAGCAGGGTGCGCAGATCGATGCCGAGCTGTCCGGCGAGGTGCTCGCTGCACTCGTCGACAACCGCCCGGAACCGTGGCAACTCATCGTAGAGCCCTGATGCCATGCCGAGTCGTTGTGCCCCTTGGCCGGGGAACATGAACCCGAGTGTGCCTGCGCGGTATGCGCGGCGCGGCAAGGCCGATCGCAGCTGATCACGCAGGGCGTGGGGATCGCCGCCGACCACTGCGGTGCGCCAGTTGTTGGTGGCTCTGCCGACTTGGAGTGTGTACGCGATGTCCGGAACATCTGCCGCGACTGCTGTGTCCAGGCTCTGCGCGAGCAAGTCCGCAGATGCCCTGGCAGCTTGCGGATCGCGGGCGGATAGCACCATCAGGGACTGCCTGGAGCGCTGTGCCTGAGGCACCGGCTGTGCCGGTGCCTGCTCCACGATCACATGAGCGTTCGTACCGCCGATGCCGAAGGCGCTGACGCCGGCCCGCCGCGGCCCGCCCTCAGCCAGCCAGGTGCGGGTCCCGGTGTTCACGAAGAACGGTGTGGATGCCCAGTCGATTTCCGGATTCGGTTCCGGGCAGTTAACCGCTGGCGGAATCGTTCCTTCGCGAACGGCGAGAACTGCCTTGATCAGCCCGGTCACACCGGCTGCCGCGTCGAGGTGCCCCAGGTTCGCCTTGAGGCTGCCAATCGCGCAGAAGCCGGTCTTGTCCGTGTAGTCCCGATAGGCTTCCGTCAGGCCGGAAATCTCGATGCCGTCACCGATCTCGGTGCCCGTGCCATGCGCTTCGACATAGCCGATCGTATCGGCGGCAACTCCCGCGGAGCGCAGGGCCGCGCCGATCACCTCAGCTTGACCTTCGGCGCTCGGAGCCGTGTATCCGGCCTTGCGTCCGCCGTCGTTGTTGATGGCTGATCCGCGGATCAGAGCATGCACGGTGTCACCGTCGGCGTACGCGTCCCTGGCCCGCTTGAGAACCACCAATGCGGCTCCGTGACCCACCACCGTGCCGCGTGCATCACGATCGAAGGGGCGGCAGTGACCGTCGGGTGAAAGGATCCCGTTGCGGGAGTATACGTATCCGGAATGCTGAGGGAACTGGACTGAGGCGCCGCCCGCAAGGGCGATGTCACACTCACCCATCAGCAGGCTCTGCCTCGCGAGATGCACCGCGACCAGTGAGGTGGAACACGCAGTTTGGACAGCCACCGCAGGACCGCGCAGGCCGAGCTTGTATGCGATCCGGGTAGCTGCATGGTCCTTCTCGTTACCCAGCATGAGTTGAAGGAGGTCCGTGTCCTTCGGTCCATGCGGATCGGCCAGCAGATGATGCAGGAGATAGCTGTTCATGCCCGTGCCGGCGAACACGCCGCCCCGGCCCTGGAATCCGCCGTATCCGGCAGCGTCCAATGCCTGCCACGCGCATTCGAGGAGCAGTCGCTGTTGCGGATCCGTCAGCTGCGCCTCTCGCGCCGAGTATCCGAACAACGCGGCGTCGAAGAGGTCGACATCGCTGAGAACTCCGCGCACCGGTACGTAGTCAGGGCTTTCGTAGTCCTCCGCTGGCACCCCTGCGGCAATGAGCTGTTCGGTGCTGAATCGGGTGAGGGACTCCTCGCCAGCCAGAAGATTGGACCACATCTGGTCGATGCAGTCGGAACCAGGGAACCGTCCGGCGAGGCCTATGACGGCGACAGCCGCATCGACGTCCGAACCCATGATGGTCGCGCTATTCATGCGACACCCACCTTTGCGTGCATGAAGGCGGCCAGCTGCCTGACGGTTGCGTACCTGAACATGTCGGCGAGCTTGACCTCATAGCCGGGGTAGGCGGCAATCAGGTGTTTGCGGACCTGGGGAATCTGCAAGGAGTCCCCGCCTACATCGAAGAACCGATCGTCGTAGCCGAAATCGGTTGTTCCCAGGACTTCTTCCCAGATCTCCGCGACTCGGTCTTCGATCGCTTCGATTTCCTCGATCTCGTCGGACGTATCGGCTTCGGCAGGGTCGGGAGCAGACGCGGCGTGCTGGGATGCGGAGAGCGCCCAAACAGTCAACGTCGCCGCGTCCACCTTGCCGTTCGATGTGACTGGAAGGCGTTCGGTGACGGCCCAGAGGGAGGGCACTGCGTAGTCTGGCAGCTGCTCGGACGCCAGTGCTCGCAACCGCAGCGGGTCGACAGCACTTCGGTCGGCGACGACCCCCGCCACGATCCGTGTCTCACCTCCGTCAGTGGTTGTGGTCACCGCAACTGCGTCCGAAACATCGGGTAGTTTCCGCAGAACCGCGGCTACTTCTTCCAGTTCCACGCGGAATCCCCGGACTTTGACCTGGCGATCCCGGCGGCCCAGAATCCGCAGGTTGGTCTCCCCGTCCCAGCGCACGAGATCGCCAGTGCGGTAGTAACGACGTTGGTCCTGTCCCACTACGAAGCGGCGCTCGGTTTCTGCGGGATCGTTCAGATAGTCGAGGGCCAGGCCGTCGCCTGACGCATACAGCTCGCCGACCACGCCTTGTGGAACCGGTAGACCGGCTTCGTTTGCCACGAGCACGTCCGTTCCGGCGATCGGCCGGCCGATGGGTACCGCGTCGCCGACTGCGGCGGCATCGTCCAGGTGATGCACTGTGGTGAAGGTCGTGTTCTCCGTTGGTCCGTAACCATTGGTGATTCGCAGCCCGGGGCAGCGTTGCAACACGCGGCGTACCTGGGCTGCGGGCACAACGTCTCCGCCGGTCAGCAAATGATCGACTGCGCTGAAGGCCTCCGGTTCGTGATCCGCCACCAGCCGAAACAGCCCGGCGGTCAACCAGAGCCCCGTCACCGCGTGATCGTGCAGGAAGCGAGCCAATGCCGCGGTCGTCGGCTGCTGGTTCGGGTGGACCACGATGGATCCACCCGCGGCCAGCGGCGAGAAGAGTTCCAGCGTCGAGGCGTCGAAGGACAGCGGGGCGAGTCTGAGAAAACGCCCGAGTGCCTTGGGTCGCACTACATCCGGGTCAAGGATCAGTCGGAGCACGGCGCGGTGGGGGATACGTACTGCCTTCGGCAGGCCGGTCGAACCGGAGGTGAAGGCGATGTAGGCGACCCGTTCCGGGTCGGGTGCGGCGCATGAAGGTATGGCAGCGGTCGGGCCCGAGGCCGCCCACGGGTCAAGGGGGTCGACGGAGGCAGCCACGAGCCCTGCGGAGGCGAGTTCGGCCGCACGCTCAGGGTGAGCCAACACAGCTGCGGGCTGGGCCAGTTCAGCGACGCGCTGTACGACCGTGGCCGGTGCCGTCGGCTCCATGCCGATGTATGCGGCTCCAAGCCGGATTGCAGCCAGCACCGCGACGATTTCCTCGGCCGACCGTGGAACAGCGATGACGACGCAGTCGCCCGTTCGGACACCGGCTTCGTACAACGCAGCGGACTGGGCTTCTACGGCACGCAGAAGGGCAGTGTAAGACAGCGGCGTACGGCCGGGTAGCGTCACCGCCGGCGCATCCGGGTTCCGCTCCGCCACCTGCTCGATAAGCTGCCACAGGCCCGTAGTCGTATGCGGGGTCTCATTGGCTCCACTCACCGCGACCGGTATGGACGTCACCGCGGAAG
Organism: Streptomyces sp. SUK 48; assembly: GCF_009650765.1. Lineage (NCBI taxonomy): Bacteria > Bacillati > Actinomycetota > Actinomycetes > Kitasatosporales > Streptomycetaceae > Streptomyces > Streptomyces sp. SUK 48. The sequence continues at coordinate 856,422 of NZ_CP045740.1, forward strand.
ACGGCAGGAGGCCACTTTGCTGCGCTGTAACGGTCCTGATCTGACGCTCCGGGTTCTCAGTCGCCTGTCGCAACACCGTGAGGAAGTCTGCGATCAGTAGTGCCGCTTCGCCAGGAGAAATGACGGAGGACGCATACTCCACGCACAGGCGCGGCTTTTCGCCCCATCGCTGTACGTAGAGCAGGGCATCGAGTGTCGCGCCACCGCAGTGCCCCTCGTACAGCCGGACTTCCAGACCCGGGACATCGAGCCGCTCGGGCACCATCTCGTCATGCGCGGCGAAGCCCATCTGGACCAACGGGTTGCGCCGGACATCCGTTTGAACGCCGACCCCGGTGGCGAGCCGCTTCAACGGCACGTCCCGGGCGCCGATCGCGGCCCGGACGTCGCGGCTGACGTTCTCGATGTATGCGCGAACGGTCGCTGTGTCGTCAATCTCGCATTTCACCGGGATCATTGATGTACCCAGTCCGACCGTTGACTGCTGCGCCGACGTCGATCGACCGACCCAGGACAGACCGACCAGCAGTCGGGCATGACCAGCCCGACGCGCAATGGCCAGCGACCACGCCGCGAGCAACACAACGTTGCGAGTGACGCCACATACCTGCGCCACCTCGTTGCATCGGTCACGGATGTCAGCGGCGAGGTGAACGGGGATACGCGCCCCTCGTCCGTCGAAGACATCAGGCCGGCCCAAGTCACCGGGCAGCTCGAGCACGGTCGGCATGTCGGACAGCTCGCCGGCCCGGCGGACCGCGATGTGTTCGGTGCCCAGGTCAGGCTCCGGCCAATCCGAGAATGCGGACGCCGCCGCCTCGGGCCCGGTCCCCTGGTAGTACGAGAACAGTTCTCGCCACAGCAGCCCAATGCTCCAGCCGTCGGCCACCACATGGTGAATCAGCAGACTCAGCACACGGCGGCCGCTGCCGCTCTTGGTCAGGCTGAAGACAACAGGCGGACACTCGAACGGCGCCAACAGGGAGGGTGAAGCCGCGCCGAGCACGGCGTGGACGGTGTCCACACCGGCTTCTCCCTCGGCAAGCTCCAATTCGTTGACATGCAGTCGTGCCCGCCACTGCCGGATGACGCGGGCACGTAGCCCCTCAGGCCCGCGGAAATACACGGTGCGCAACGCCTCGTGCCGGTCCGTGAGCGCCTGCACGGCATTGAGCAGTGCGTCTTCGTCCAGTTTGCCGTACAGATCAACGCTGAAGAGCAGGCGCCAGGGATGGCCAGCGCCCAGGTCCTCGCTCATCAGCATCGCACTCTCGCCCACGGTGACGGCTCGGTCGGCACGTGGTGTCGGCGTCCGGTTCCGGACCTGGTCTGGGACCGGACGTGCCGCTGACAAGACCTGGGCCAGTGAGTCATCGCTCAGCAGGGCCGGCAACTCAATCTCCAGGCCCAGCCGTTCGGCCCGCGCAACGAGATCGACTGCACTGAGCGAGGTGCCGCCCAAGGCGACGAATGAGCAGTTCTGTGCAGCGGATCGTGTGTCATCCGGATCCCGCCCCAAGATCCGCGCCGCGGCAGTCAACAATGGTGTCAGCGCAGGGGCTTGCGCGTAAGTGCTCATCGATTCTTCCGATCCTGCATAGACTCACCCAGTAGTAGGCGTGAAGACTTTCGGGAAATCCGGCGGACATAGGTCCTGAGGCGCGACGGACCCGCCGCTGCACGACGGGGACGCCCTGGGACGCCCGCGCGCGAGGCGGCCGACGCTCGCGGCCGCCACCCATCGGATGTCTGGGCCCGGCTCTCACTCTCCATGCCGGGACGGGCAATCCAGCGCGTCGAATCCCCGAACTGGATAGGTCGGGGAAACCTGCAAGCTCACCTGGCTGTGAAGCGGCGTCGCTGCCAACTTGCCAGGGGCCGCGGCCCGGTGCCGCCTGTGGCACCACGGACTGCCGCCGGGATCATGTGAATACTGAGGCGCAGCTCAGGCGAAACCGTGACGCTCGCGCAGGGTCCGCAGACCTTCCAAGGTCACGCCGCCCTCCACCAGGAGTTCGACGGACGTCGCGAGTGACGCCGAGAAGGCCTCGGCCAACGGGGCCGACCAGGCCTCAACTTCGTACTGCAGCAGCACCGACGTCGACTGCGGCCCGACGACGATGCCGATGGACACTCCGGGGCGCAGCGCCGGCATGAGTTCGGCGTCGGCCTCAGCAACCTGCACATCGGTCAGTTGGAGAGCCGGTTGGCCGGAGACCTCCTGGACGTCCAGGTAAAGCCACGGGCGCCAGAGCTGGACGGTGTCGCGGCCTGGCTGTAGGTGGTCGACCAGGAGGGGCAGCGGAAGGGCGTGAGAGATACCGCCCAGCACCGTCGCCCGTGCAGCGCGCAGCACCTCGGACATCGCGAGTTCCGAGTTGATCCGGAACCGGAAGATCGACAGGGTGGAGAACCAGGCCACCTCGCGCTCCCAGCCCTCGGGCCGGACGGAAGTGGGGCCGACGACTCCCACGACGCTGCTGCCGTTGTTCGCCAGCACGCTCAGCGCGAGGGCACTGAGGAAGCCGCTGTACAGGCCGCAACCGTTCTCCGCACACCACTGTCGCAGCCGCTGGACGAGTTCGGCGCTGATCGTCGTGACAGCCTGCGCGGCGCCGGTCGGGCGGCTCGTGGGCTCGTGCATGCCCGCCAGCCGAACCTCCGGAAGCGCCTCCAACGGGTCGAGATTGCTGCGCCAGTAGTCGAGATTGGCAGCCAACCGCTCATGGTTCAGACGGTGCTCGATCTCGCCCCAGGCCCGGCCGCGCGCATCAGGCCACCCCAGGTCGGGTTCCGCGCCGGTCTGCCGAGCGGTGTACGCGGTCGACAGGTCGCTGAGCAGGAGCTTGAAGGATTCGCCGTCGGCGACCAGATGCTCGGTGGTGACGACCAGTCGCGCGGTGGTCTCGCCACGCTGGAACAGGGTCACCCGCAGTTTGACGTCCCGGGCCAGGTCAAAGAGCCGGGTCGCCTCCGCCTCGGTGAGCCCGTCGAGTTCCTGCGGGCTGTGGCTGTAGGCGGGGACGATGCTAAACAGGTCGTCCAGGTACAGCTCGGCTGGGTCGACGAAGCTCGCGTGATGTCGCTCCTCGTCTGACAGGAACAGCGTGCGCAGGGACGCGTGCCGGTGCACCAGATCGAGACAGGCCAGTCGAAGGGCCGTGGTGTCGACCGGCCCCGACAGGTCAAACACCGCGGAGATGTTGTGCGGGATGCGGTCGCCGGAGGAGACGTCCCGCACGCGACGTCGCTTCTGGCTGTACGTCAGGGGAATGGCCTGCCCGGGCAGGCCCAGCACGGTGGCCTGCACAGCCGGGACCTTCGTGCGGTGCTCATCGGTCGCGGCCAGCTGCTCCATGGCCGGCTCCTGCGCGGACGGGGCCTGCGCCTGGCCGGATGGCGTGGCGGCTCGGCTGCGCAGTCGCGCGATGAGGTCCTTGAGCACGGGTGCCTCGAAGACGTCGTTCAAGGACACCTCGATGCCGTCCAGGCGCTTGAGGACCAGTGCGGTGAAGCGGGCAGCCAGAAGCGAGTTGCCGCCGAGCGCGAAGAAGTTGTCGGTGGGCGTGGTTGCGGTGCCCAGGAGTTCCTCAGCCCCGAGCAGCACGGTCGCTTCGACCTCTGCGGCACCCAAAGCGCTCGCCATGGTGGTGTCAGTGCTGGTGGTATTCGTCATCGTCGTCTCTCTTCAGTCCTGGTCAGTCAGGCCACACGGCGTCACGCAGACTGCGCTGGGCCGTGACCAGCGACAGCGGTATCGCCAGGAGGGCGCAGACGACCAGGATCGAGGTCTGTGGGGAGAAGTGGTCCAGCAGCTTGCCCGCGATCAGGCTGCCGAGCGGTGCGCCGACGGTGAACGCCATGAATGTCCCGGCGATCACGCGCCCGCGGACCTCGTCGGGCGCCTGACGAAACACCAGGATGTCAACCATCACCAGCAGCGCAGGCCCGCCGGCGGCGAACGTGAACATCAGGGCGAAGATCCAGATCGGGCCGAGCGGTACGGTGAGCGCGGCCATCAAGGGCAGACAGAGCCAGCACACGGCGAGCAGAAGCTTGCCGGGCTGCATCCAACGGTGCAGTCGGCCGGTGACCGTGGCACCGGCGATCCCGCCAAGGGCCTCACCGGCGAGCGCGAAGCCCGTGGCTGCGCTGGAGAAGTGCTGCTGCTTCAGCATGACCACCACGATCAGCACCACGGCGGCGCCAGCGAGATTGACCATCGCCGCGGCGGCGGTGATCCATCGCAGCGCACGGTTGCGCCACAGGATGCGCAGTCCTTCCAACGCGCCGCCCTTGGTCCTGCCCTTCGCGTCGCCGTTGGGACGTCCGTCGAATGGCACCAGGCAGGCGGTACAGAGCGAAACCAGGAAGCCGCCCATGGAGGCCAGGAACGGGGCGATGCGCGCGACGGCGAACAGGGACCCGGCCACCATGGGGCCGAGCATCCCGGCGGCGTTGACTCGTACCTCATCCTGACTGAGGGCTTGGGTCAGTTGGGAACGCGGCACGATCGTGCGCAGGATCAGGGCGCGGGCCGGACCGCCCAGCGCCTGGGCACAACCGATGGCGACTGCGGTGGCGAGCAGTTGCACCCAGGTAAGAACATTCAGCCACAGGGCCGCGGCGACGCCCGCAAGCGCGACAAGCCGAACGAGTTCGGCGGCGATCAGTAGCCCGCGCCGGTTCATGCGGTCGGCCAACGCCCCTGCCGGAATGCCAAGGACAATCTGGGTACCGGCCTGGATCGCGCCGAACAGCGCTGCCCGGCTTGCTGAGCCGGACGTGGAGAGGATCAGCAAGGGGAAGGCCAGGTTGGTGATTCCGATTCCGGTTCCGCCGGCCGTCGCCCCGATCCAGTAGGTCTGGAACCTCAGGTTGCGGCGCAGGGGCAGTTCGGGGGTCTCCTGGGGGGCCGACTCTGCGGTGAGGTCAGTGACCATGGGAGATTTCCTCGATGTGGGAGGCCAGCGCGGTCATGTGCGGGTGAGCGATTGGGGCGATCCGCTCTGGGGCTGCGCGGGGCGGCGGCTCGTATAGGCACCAGACCATCGTCGGCCGGAAGACGTCGTGGACCATCAGGTTCGAGGCCCGGGTGACGACGTCCAACGAGCCGACGCACGCGTCGACCGTCCCCCGGCTCGCACACTCCACTGCAATGGGTTTGGCGTTGACGTACACGACTTCGGCCTGAGGCGTGTATTTGCGCGCGAAAACGGCCGTGGCGGGGTGGATCGCTATCCTGCGGACGGCATCCAGTGTCTCTGCGCGCTGCGGGTTGGTGGCGATGCACATGGCCTTCGTGTTCTGCTCCCAGACCGCCGCGAGAGTCATGCGGCCGTAGGCCCGGAAATGCAGGTCAACCCAGCTGTCGGTGATGTCGCTCGCGCTGCGTTCGATGAAGCCCGCGGCGACGAGCGCGTAGGTCTGGTGCTGTTCCCCGTAGGCGACGGCTTCGGCGAACGAGTCAGTCAGCACGATGTCGTCAAACAGACGGCTGGCCTCGGCGTGTGCGTCCGTGCCGACCGGCCCGAGGGTCGCGACCCGCGCTCTCGCGAGCTCGAGGCGGTCGGTGGTGGTCTCGGACAGAAGACGCATCACGACAGGTCCCCCGTCTCTTGGGCCAAAGCCGGGAGGACGTCCCGGATCGTGAAGGTGTCCTCGATCATATAGAGCTGACGGGCCGCCACCTTGCGACCGGAGACTGCCTGTACGGCACGCTCGGCGGCCAGAGATCGGACCTGCCGACGGCAGTACGCGTCGATGTCGAGCGTCATGAAGCCGTGCGAACGAGCTGGCCCGACGGAGTAGTCGGTCCACAGCAGCATCGGGTAGTCCTGCTCCGCCGGCAGCTGCGGGGTGGTCGAGGGATCCTCGGCCTCGGCCCGGAAGTCCAGGTCATGGTCGGCGAACGCCAGGGTGAGTGGATCGGCGTCCAGCCGCTTGGGAGTGAGGAGCTTGTTGAAGCCCATGAGGTAGCCCCGCACGAGCGAGTATTCGTGGTCGACGTAGGTCACGACGGGGAACAGGAAATCCCGTCCGCCAAGGCTCACCGGGACCTTGAACAGTGTCTCAACGAAACTGATGGAGTGTTCGGCCGACACCGTGGAGGTGACGATCGAGGTTGTCACCAGGAAGCGGCGTACGGACAGTTGCTCGAGCAGGAGCTCCGGCAGACCGGGCTGGGCCAGATGTCGGAAGTCGACTGGGCTCGGCTCGTCGAAGACGGCAGTCGTCGCCGTACAGAGGAAGTCGTTGGGAAGGTTGATGGGCACAGTGCTTACTCCGTTAGCAGCGCGAGGTCGGGCGAGCCGCCATGGACGACTCTTCGAACGGCAGCCCCTGGTTCTCCAGGAAGGCCCGTTCGCGGACGGCGAGGAAAACCGTTTCACCTGCGTCACCGGCGGCGTGCCGCTGCAGGAACTCCCTTGATGAGGGGAGCAGGTCGATGTCGTGCCGGCCCGCCAGGGCGGTGAGGATGCTGACGCAGTCGCCGCGGAGGGTCGCGGCTTCGGCTGGGTCGAGAGGAACTCGCGGATCCGACGGTACGGCCGGCAGTTCGCCGGACACGTCACGCGAGACGGCGTCGTCGCCCAGCAACTCGCTGATCAGCACGCGCAGTGACGCGAGGGCCTTGCCGAGATTCTCCTCCGGCTTGGTCCAACCAGCCTTAGCCAGGTAGTACGTTACGGGCTGCACCAGCCAGGGGAGCGCGTCCTGCGCGATCGGAGCCGTCAACCGGTCCAGTTCGTCCTGCAGACGAAGGGGGTCGCACAGGAACGGCCGAGGGGACATGCTGGTCACGTAGGCCGCGTTGCGGACCCGGAGGAAGTTGTCGGCGAGCGTGATTGCCGCAGTGCAGGTGAGTTCGAACTCGTCCGCGAGGGTTCTGAGTACCGGGCCGATCCGGTCCCGGGCGATCCCGACGTCGGAGACGCTCCGGATGACGGGGATCAGATCCAGGTCAGAGAGCACGCGGCCGCCTTGGGCTCGGTAGTCACCGCGCGCCATGGACCCCGACAGTGCGACCGAAACGTCGGTCACCCCAGCGAGTTCGGCATCGAGCCGGCTCCTGAGCCGCTGCATCTCGGTGATCCTCATGCGCTCGCCCCGCCCGCAACCGCGGTGTAGTCGGCATCTCCGCCGAAGGTAGCTACCGCCGTACGGAAGGACTGGTGAACGAGGTCGAGCAGAGCATGCGGCGTGCCCACCATGTCGCGGGCGTAGCCGAGGTCCTTGACCATGTGCCGGACCGCGAAGTCGGGATCGTCGAAGTCCGCAGCGACCACGCGGCTCAGCTTGCTGGCGCAGACCAGAGCCATCCAGCCGTCGCTGCTGAGAATCTCCTGGGCGACATCGAAGTCCTTGCCCAGGCGGTCTTGCAGGGTCGGCACATATGCCGCAACTGAGTGCAGCAGCGAGGCACCCCAAGCGTTGTAAACAAGCTTGAAGCACGTCGGGTTGCCCGGCAGGTGAAAGTCGTAACGCTTACTGACGAAGCAGTCCAGGACACGTCGGACCCGGGGATCAGGGGCGCTCTCGTAGACGAACGCCGAGAGCGTGCCGCTCGTCGCCCCGGGGCGGCTGCCGGTGACCGGGGACTCAACACTGATGCCCCCCGCTGCAGAGACGGCCCCGTGCCAGTCACGGGCCCAACCCAGGCTGAGCGTGGACATCTCGATGCAGCCGGCGCCCCGCTCGGCCACGGCCTGCCCAACCCGCCGGTCCAGCCAGAACTCACGGCTGCGCTCGTCGGTCTCAAAGCATCCAATGATGACGTCGGGGGGCGTTGACACCATGGCGTCCAGCGTGGTGAGTTCCACTCCTTCACACGGTGGCTCCGACAGGTGCCGGCTCAGCAGGGCGACTGATATGTCATCCTGGCGAGCCAAATGCGGGATAACCCCGCGTGTCATTACCCCATAACCTGACACAACCACACGTATCACGCGTTCCCCCTTGTACTCCTGATCGTTGGCCCTGTGGCGGACGACAGCTGCCGCTGCTCCGTCGCCACTGCCTCTGCCATGGCGTCAAGCGCCCGCTCCAGCCGTGCCTCCGGAAGGGCGAAGTTCAGCCGGACGTATCCCGGTGAGCCGAACTCCTCACCATCGCAGAGCGCCACCCCGGCGTGCTCGTGGAAGAGCCGGGCCGGATCGGCGACCCCGAGGCGGGTGCAGTCCAGCCAGGCGAGATATGTGGACTCCGCTGGACGGCAGGAAATGCCCGGCATCTCGCTGTTCACTCGCCGCACGACCGACTCGCTGTTGCGCCGAAGACGCTCCAGAGTCGCCGACAGCCATTCCTGCGACTCCGGCTCCTCGTAGGCGGCCCGCAGAGCCGCGACGCCCAGCCGGGACACCGACCGGACGTAGTGGCTGGCCACGCCTTGCCACGTCTCGGCGTCGTGCGCGGCAGAGAAGAGGAGTTGGGCGCACTTGAGCCCTGAGATGTTCCAGGTCTTGGAGGCGGACGTGGCGGTGATCGTGTGCCCTGCGGTCCGCGCGTCCAGAGCGGCATACGGCAGATGGGGCCGGCCGGAGAGGTTCAGCGGCGCGTGCACCTCATCGCTGAAGACCCGCGCCTGGTGGGCTTGGACCACATCTGCCAGGGCGGCCAGCTCCGCCCGGCGGTAGGACCGGCCGGTTGGATTGTGCGGATTGCAGAGCACGACCAGGCGTGCACCGGCGTGCAGGGCTCGTTCGATGCCACCGATGTCCATGGCCGGGCCGAACGGTCCCTCGCACATGGGCACCCGGATCACCGGGTGACCGAACAGCTCCGGGACCGTCAGGAACGGGCCGTAGGCCGGAGTTGGGACCACCACGGGACTGCCCGCAGGAACGAAGTGTCGCAGCACTGCCGCGAAACCGCTGACGACATCGCTGACTAAGCCGACGGACGTCGGCTCGACGTCCCAGCCATACGAGCGCAGCAGCCATGCGGAGACCGAATTGCGGCCTTGAGCAATACTGATGGGGTCGTTGTAGCCGAGCGTACTCTCATTAGCTTCGCAGAGAATAGCCTCATGAATGGGGGCGGCTATATCATAGGCCATTTCAGCCACCCATGCCCCGATTTTGCCGGGATATTTTGCGCTTAAGAGAGACCTCGTGCGGGTCATGCCCCTCCAGTTCCAGGCTCCCGCCACCAAGGGCGAAGAGATTTCTTACCTGAGAGGGGGCCAACAAGTGACAGTTCACCCGTGTCTACGTACAGCCCCCGTGTTACGTTCCCGCAACGAACGAAGATCATACTGACTCGTAGGGGGCTTTGTAAAACGCATATTTATTGACATGTTCTATTGCCGTTTGTCCGATATTTTCCTGCTTGTCATCTACGGCCCTCGCGTTTACTTCGGGAGTCACGGCCACCCTTATCCCAACCTTTACGCCGACCATTCCTTCTAGATGTCATGCCTGTGATATTCCACGCGAAGCGGGCGAACGCCGCGCACCTGACGTCGGCTTGACGGGCTGTCACGGCCTTACTCGTGCTACTTTCAGCGGAAGCGTAAACGCGTCGCGCGATCGCCTGCCGTAAACTCCGCGAGTCCTCTTATGCGGCAAGGGAATCGTCAGCCGGCCACATTCGGACGTCAGGGTGAACCCAACAATCACTTTGCCTTGCAGGAGGAATGTCGCGCTGCGGCCGGCCTCTCCCTCAGAGGCGGCCGCCCGCGTTCCCGCTCCCTCGGCGGCCTGCGGCCCCCTTCGAACCTGCCAGGCTTAAGATCGCTAGGATTGCCTGCACGCCGTCCGTCCAGTTCCTGGGTGCACAGAAAGGTCACTACTAGGCTATGAAGGTCCTGATCTCCGGCGGTGCCGGGTATATCGGAAGCACCGTCGCCTCGGCCTGTCTCGACGCCGGTATCACCCCGGTGATCCTTGACAGTCTGGTCACCGGTCGCCGCGAGTTCACTGCGGGGCGTACCTTCTACGAAGGCGACATCGCCGACAGTGAACTGGTGGACCGGATCTTCGTCGAGCACCCGGAAATCGAGGCGGTCGTGCACTGCGCCGCCCTGATCGTGGTGCCGGACTCTGTGGGTGACCCGATCGGCTACTACGAGGCCAACGTGGCCAAGAGCCTGATCTTCGTCCGCAGCCTGATCCGCAACGGCTGCGAGAAGATGATCTTCTCGTCATCCGGATCGATCTACCTGCCTGGCGAGGACTTCAGCGTGGACGAGGAGTCCAGCCTCGCCCCGCAGAGCCCGTACGCCCGCACCAAGGCCGTATGTGAAGGCATGTTCGCCGACATCGCCGCCACTCAGCCGATCCGCATCCTGTCGCTGCGCTACTTCAACCCGATCGGCTCCGACCCCGAGCTGCGGACCGGCCTTCAGCTGCGTCGTCCCAGCCACGCCCTGGGCAAGCTGATCGAAGCACACGCCGAGGGAGTCGCCTTCTCCGTCACGGGGACCGACTGGCCCACCCGTGATGGCTCCGGCATCCGGGACTACATCCACGTGTGGGACCTCGCCACCGCCCACATCGCCGCGCTGCGCAAGTTCGACGAGGGACTGGCAGGCGCCCGCTCGTCGGTCATCAACCTCGGCACCGGCACCGGCACCACCGTCTTCGAGCTGGCCGCCGCCTTCAACAGCGTGGTCGAGCCGCCCGTGCAAATCGTCGAGACCGACCCGCGCCCGGGCGACGTGGCCGGTGCGTACACGCGCAGCGACCGTGCCCAGCTGTTTCTCGGCTGGAAGCCCCAATACTCCATCGCCCAGGGCATTCGCGACTCCCTGAGCTGGGCTGATATCCGCGACGAGCGGCTCTGTACGACCGCCGAATCCTGAACATTCGGGCGGCGGACCTGGACGGGTCCGCCGCCCGAGTCCGCAGAGTAGAAGGGGAGCCTGGTGCGCTGGGCCCGCCATCTGACGGTGAGTCGACCGCACCCCGCTGCTGGCCATCGCCTTACTGATCATTTCAGAATGATTTTGGTTCAGGAGCTTGGCAGTTGGCCTGGTGGGCGGCAGAGTTCTGCAGGTGTCGGATGATCTCGTGCCTGATGATCTGTGGGCTCGTGTCGCCCCGCTGCTCCCTCCTCGCCCGCCGCGGCGCCGGCGGTATCCCGGTCGGCTGCCCGCGGATGACCGTGTGGCTCTGCGCGGGATCGTCTACGTGCTGCGAACGGGTGTGACCTGGGCGGATGTGCCGACCGAGACGATCGGCTGCAGCGGCGTGACGTGCTGGCGGCGCCTGCGGGACTGGACCGAGGTCGGCGTCTGGCCCCGCCTGCACAAGATCCTCCTCGCGGAACTCCGCGCGACGGGCCTGCTGGACATGGACGACGCCGCGATCGACGGCTCGCACGTCCGGGCCCTCAAAGGGGGGCTCACACCGGACCTTCGCCGGTCGACCGCGGCCGCCGGGGCAGCAAGCACCACCTGATCACCGACCGGCACGGGACACCCCTCGCAGTGTCGGTGACCAGCGGAAACCGTCACGACGTCACCCAGCTCATGCCCCTTCTGGACGCGATACCCCGCATCCACGGCCTGGTGGGTCGGCCCCGTCACCGACCACGGCGGCTGTTCGCCGACCGCGGCTACGACAAGTACCGTCGCCTGCTCCGCGCTCGCGGCATCACGCCGAAGATCGCACGCAAGGGCACCGCCCACGGATCCGGCCTGGGCAAGACCAGGTGGGTCGTCGAGCGAACCTTCGCCTGGCTCCACCAGTTCAAACGCCTGCGGACTCGCTACGAGATACGAGCGGACCTCCACCTCGGACTGCTCCAACTCGCCTGCAGCATCATCTGCTTGAGACGACTCCGAACCTCATTCTGAAATGATCAGTAACTGATCGTTTCAGAATGAGTTGAGCCGTGAGGCACGGACGTGGGGGGGATGCCGCAGGCGGTCGGGGTTTGCCTGCGGATGCTGATGTTGGGGAGGGTGCCTCGGTGACCTCCTTTGTGCAGCGATACATCAGTGGTGACCATGACGGAGTCTGGGCGGACCTGCGCCGTCTTGGCTCCGTTCCAGACGCGCTCGACGAGGACTGCCGAGCTGTGGCGTTCGCGACGATGCAGCGGGTGGCACGCCATGTGGACCGTCTCGCGGAGCAACTGACCGACCTCGGACTCGTGCCTGTCATGCCCGTCCGAGAACCGGTCACGGCCGAGGATCTGCGAGACCTCGATCTTCTTCGGGCGGAGATCGGCTCAGTGCCCCTGGCTCTCGATGCCTGCTTCCGTCAGGTCGGCGGCGCGTGGTTCGCTGGGGACTGTCCGGCGCTGAGCGAGTGCTATTCCGCAGGAAGCCAGTACAGCGCCGCCCCTATCCTTCCTGACCCGCTGGTTCTTCCTACGGTGCAGCACCTGCAGGAGAGCTGGGGCGACTACCAGGACGCCGTTGAGGATGACCCCGAGGTTGGCGAGGACGGGTTCTTCTTCGACTTCGCGCCGGACGAGTTGCACAAGGCCAACATCAGCGGTGCCACCCACGAGATCGAAATGGCCCAGTACGTGGCCGACCCAGTGATCCACGGCGTGGCTGGCCGATCCGGCATCACCCTGGTCGAGTACCTGCGGGTGTCGATCGCCTGGGGCGGCATGCCCGGCTGGTCGTTCAAGCCAGACCAAGCGCCAGCCGCCCTGGCGGCTCTACGCGTTCACCCCGACTTCTGACCAGCGTGGTCCGGATGGCACCAGCTACAGGCCCATCCGGAACCTCACGAACCCCTCGCCTGGAGGTCGCTGTTACTTCAGCACGTCGTTCGGAGTCGCCGGAGGCAGATGATGCTGCAGGCCAGTTCCAGTAGGTCCTGGTGGAGGTCGGCACGACGTTCGTAGCGGACGCGGAGCCGTTTGAACTGGTGCAGCCATGCGAATGTGCGCTCGACCACCCAGCGGGTCTTGCCCAGCCCGGAGCCGTGGGCGACGCCCCGTCGGGCGATCACCGGCTTGATGCCGCGCGCCCACAACACCCGTCGGTACTTGTCGAAGTCGTAGCCTCTGTCGGCATACAAGCGCCGGGGCTTGCGGCGAGGCTGTCCTCGCAGGCCACGGATCGGAGGAACAGCGTCGAGCAGCGGGGCGAGCTGGGTGACGTCGTGTCGGTTCCCGCCGGTGAGCGTAACTGCCAGCGGGGTTCCATGTCGGTCGACAATCAGATGATGCTTGGAGCCGGGACGGGCACGGTCGACCGGTGACGGCCCGACAAGGTCCCCCCTTTCAAGGCCCGGACGTGCGAGCCGTCCACGGCACAGTCGTCGTCCAGGTCCAGCAGCTCAGTCCGGCGCAACTCGGTCAGCAGAGCCGCGTGCAGACGCGGCCACACGCCGGCCTCCGTCCAGTCCCGCAGTCGACGCCAAGCAGCCACCCCGGAGCAGCCCACAGCCTCCGCCGGAACATCACGCCAGGCGACACCGGTCCGCAGCACGTACATCACCCCCGCGAGGGCCGCCCGGTCGGGAACACGCAGTCGGCCCGGGTAGCGGTGACGCCGCGAGGGAGCAGGCGGCAGCAACGGCGACACGCGCTCCCAGAGGTCGTCAGGAACAAGATCAGAACGCACGCGGACACCCTGCCCAGCAAGATCATGAAGCGCAAGGTCTGTGGGCCGACTCATTCTGAAACGATCAATTAGGTCGTGCAGCGTGTCGGAGGTGTGTCGCGCGATGCTCGATCGGCGAGCGCCAGTAGGCAGAGGCCGTTGGTATACCCCCCGAAGCCAGGGGCTCGCGCCGCTTGGTGCTGGCGGAGCGCGCCGGCCTCGGGCTCGTGTACGAGGCTGGGACGTCCTCTGCCCGCCGGTCAACAGTCCTGGTCGTCCTTGGTGGCAATCGACACGTGGTGCTTACGTCGCAACCGGACGCTCCAAGCCACCACAGCGGTGACAAGAGCCACCAAGAGCCCACCGACGAACTCCGGCGCAGACGCAAGCAGTAGCTCGTGAATGCTGGTGATCTGGCCGGAACATGTGTCGCTGAGCGATTGTGTAACGGCGTCTACGTACATGTGGATCGTGTTCCTCCTCAGCCTAGTTGCGGCAAACCTCGGTTCCGATCGGCCGCTGGACGAGACAATGAGGCCGGGGGCTCCGTGTCCCCAACCAGCTCAGGGGCGATCAGGGGCAAGCTGATGTAGGCCACGGCACTTCAGGCGTCTGAACGGGGACGGAGAACCGCGTCCCGGACGCGTCCCTGGGACACTCCTGGGGCACTCCTGGGACATGTAGGAACGCAGCATGGGAGGAAGATGGCGTGAGAGAGGCAAGGGGGGGACTTGAACCTGATGACACACTTGGAAAGTTCCTGCAATCGCAGGCCAGTATCGCTGGTCTGAGTGCACGTGACATCGCGGAGCGATTTCAAGAGTTGGCCAACCAGGAGAAGTCGCGTATCGAAGCTGGGGTGGATATGCCAGCCGATCCGATGAGCAGAATGAGTTTTTCTAAGTCACACCTTGATCGACTCTATAAGGGTTCCGCGTCCCTGCCCTCCAAGCGTTTCTTGAGGATTTTCCTTGGCATAACAAGTCATGCCGCTGGCATCCGCCCCGAGCATCACCGTGAACTATGTGAACGAGCGGAAGACCTGCTGATTTCAACGCATCGGAACCGCCATAGTCGCCGTGAGACAGGTTCGATAACGACGTCGCAGGCGCCTGCCGATTCAGTTGTTGCCACCTTGCAGTTGCAGCTTGAACTGGAACGAGCTCAGCGGACCGAAGACAGACTCCGCTGGGCACTCAGCGATACGCAAGTGCTGATGGGAACCCTGCTGCAGATTGTTAATGCGCTGCGAGACATCATCACCGATGTGGACGCGCAAATCCTTCGAGGGCTGCGTAGCCCCGAAGAGAAAGCTGGCCAGGATCTAGCGAAGCGGCAACGCAGGCAAGCGCAGTCGTACAAGGTGACTGCGGAAGCGCAATTTGACCGAGTGAATCATCGGCGACGCCTGTTGGAGACCCTGTGGGATCAAGCACACGAAAATCTGCAGCGCTTGGCTTTACATGCTGAGGTAACAGATATCCCCGAGCTTCCTGACGACCTAGCCCTTCCGTCTCATCTGACACTGCCGGAAGAATTCCATGCTTCGCCTGCGCTCGCGGATATTGCCACTGCTCTAGGTAAAGTTCAGGAACATAGCGACGCGGAAGAGCAGGCCATACTTGATCTGCAGCGAGCGATTACGGTGCATGAACCTCTAAAGCTGGATGATGAGCTGGCTATTCTAGTGGCAGCCACACGGCTCACAGATGACGGAACCCGTGGAACGGCGCTCCGCACACTCCTCAAACATTGGCCCAAACATCCCGAAACCTGCGACACACTCGTCCGACTGGCCCGTGACGAGCAGCCGAATATCCGCCTCACCGCAGTATGGAGTTTGGCAGTTAGCTGGGCTGGCCATGACGCAGCGCGCGACGCTCTCGTGGCACTGGCCCGCGACAGCAGTGCGAATGTCCGAGAGACTGCGGTGCAGGGACTGGCGGAAGGTTGGGCCGGTGATGCTGTAGCCCGCGATGCTCTCGTCGCGCAAACTCGTGACAGCGGTGCGAATATCCGGGAGATTGCGGTACTAGGGTTGGCTGAGGGGTGGGCAGGCGACGCCGTAGCGCGTGATGCTCTACTCGTGCTGGTCCGGGACGACGACGTGTATGTTCGGATGACCGTTGCGGAAAGCCTGGTTGATGGTTGGCTGAACGATGGAGTTGTTCGCACCGCCCTCGGTTCACTGAGCCATGACGCTTCACCAAGTGTCCGCTGGGCAGCGCAGCAGGGAATCGTGGCAAATCATGTTCCTAGCGGTGGCATCCCGCAGAAGACGGGCCAGGACGGCAACCTCCTCCTCGCGGTGCGACTTCCTCCCGACTATAGCGAGCCTGAGTCTATTCCCCTATTTGACAGACTGCGCCGAGGTATTTCATTCGACACGGGCGTCACTGTTCTACTGGGTAACAATGGCACGGGGAAGACGGTCCTGCTGAACGCCCTGGCACTTTTGGCACCCCAGGTAATTTCAGACGCCCCGCTACGCGGTCCTAATAATCTAAGTCGACAGTTGACGGAAGACCTTGAGGCGGTCTGGAGTGAACGACGGACTCCAGAAGGCGTGTATCACCTCAGTAGCTTTCACTTCGAACAGCAGAGGATTAATAGCCGAGCCTCTGGTGCAGAGAATTGGGTGGAGCAATGGTTCTCGGTGATAAATGAGAAGAAAGGGCCGAACCGCCTGTTCCTTCTTGACGAACCTACAGGGAGCCTCCATCGCGAGGCGAGCCAACTTATGTTTGAGCAGCTGAACGAGCTCGTCATCCAAGGCTGTCAGGTAATCGTTGCATCTGTCCATAACATGTGGGTTGAGATGCCCGCCGCACGGGTTATCCGAATCGATAAACGCAGCAAGTTCCGTCACTAATACTCCAGCCGTAGATCGTGATCTTGCTGGTCGGGGCTGGTGCGGAGATGGCTGCGGCCACCGTTGATCATCGTGAGTTGTGTGGACAAACGAAGATCAGGCGGTGGCCGCGGGTCACAGCGTAGTGCCTGCCCGGTGGCGGGCGATGTTCGACCAGCTGATGGGCCGCGTGGCGGGCCGGTTCGCTCGGGTCGAACCCCGACGTCGCGCAACCGCGTTGGTGCTCGGACTGCTGTCGGACCTGCCGAGGAAGAACTGCTGGACGCTGGCCGAGCATGCGGGCGACGCGACCCCAGACGGCATGCAGCACCTGCTGCACCGTGCGAAGTGGGACGCCGACGCGATCCGCGATGACGTGCGGGCCTACGTCGTCGAGCACCTCGCCGACGACCAGGCGGTGCTCGTGGTCGACGAGACGGGCGATCTGAAGAAGGGCACGGCGACCGTCGGCGTCCAGCGCCAGTACACCGGCACGGCCGGCCGCATCGAGAACGCCCAGGTCGCCGTCTATCTCGTGTACTCCGCGGACCACGGACACGCTGCCATCGACCGAGCCCTGTACGTGCCACGCTCTTGGACCGAGGATCCGGACCGCTGCCGGAACGCGGGCATCCCGGACGATCTGGCCTTCGCCACCAAGCCCCAACTCGCCGCGCGCATGGTCGAGCGGGCGCTCGACGCGGGAACCCCCGCACGCTGGGTCGCAGGCGACGAGGTCTACGGCGACAACCCGCACCTGCGGATCACCCTTGAACGCCGCCGGACCGGCTACGTCCTGGCCGCTCCAGCACCCACCCTGTCATCACGCACGCCGGGAAGTTCCAGGCCAAGACCCTGGCCGCACGGATCCCGAAGCGGGCCTGGCAACGGCTGTCGGCCGGAACGGGCGCGAAGGGCGAGCGGTACTACGACTGGGCACAGATCGACATCCACGACCCCGCCGGTCGGCCCGGCCACTGGTGCCTGCTGGTCCGCCGCAACCGTCGCACCGGCGAACTCGCCTTCTACCGCTGCTTCTCACCCCGGCCGGTGCCGCTGTCGGAACTGGTCCGGGTGGCCGGACGGCGCTGGACGATCGAGGAGACATTCCAGGCTGGCAAGGGCCTGACCGGCCTGGACGAGCACCAGGTCCGCCGCTGGACCACCTGGCACCGCTGGGTCACCCTCGCGATGCTCACCCACGCCTTCCTGGCCGTCACCGCAGCTACCGAACGCCGCGACCAGCCCGCCCTCGACAGCCTGATCCCCTTGACGGGCAACGAGATCCAGCACCTGTTCGCGGCCTTGATCAGCCCGGCCCACGACCTCGCACACCGCCTGCGCTGGTCACACTGGCGACGCCGACACCAAGCCCGCGCCCGAGCCTGCCACTACCAACGGCAAGCCAACTGCCCAGCCATAGAGGTTCGCGTGCCCTGACCGGTGGCGATATCGAGATGTCGCGAGGTCGGTGCCGGTGCATACTTCCTCACCGTGGAAATCATGACAGGCGAGCTGCGGCGCCTTCGATCTGGACCTGGGGCCGAGGATGACGACGAGCCCCGGCCGTTTCTCGTGCGCCTCCGGTTCACTGCCGAGGACCCAGCCCAGGTCATCGACAACGCGCGTGCGGTACTGACATGTGTGGTCTCCCAGATGGGTGACTGGCCGACAGATGAGCTTTGGCCGCAACTGTTGCCGACCTGGTTCATCCAGCGGTGCGCGCCCGAGACCCCGGAACCGGAGCATGGCGAGCCCTTCGACGTCGAGGCGTGGCTGCGTCAATGGCGGGCGATGACGCCAGAGGAGAGAGCGGCCGTCGATCAGGGGCCGTGGACGCTCTCGGGATGGCTGTACTACTTCGACCCGACCGAGGAAGGGATGGGAGACGATCGCAGCTGGTGGTGGTGGCACGCAGGAACCGACGAGTCGGGCGGCTGGGTACAGGTGGCCACCACTGGCTGGCCCTTCGGAAGCGGTTCGCTGTCCTGGCTGATTGAGGCCAGTGGGGGTGCGGATCTCATCTACGGGCCGTGAGCAGCGACTCGCCGTGATCGCGAACTACGGCTGGAGTACTAATGCAACAACGAACCAGCGAAGGAGCCTGATTGCCCGAATTACGGTTGTGTCAGCGCTCAACGTCCGGAGGGTTTAGACGCCATTTCACTTGGTAAGTCGGCGATGACATATGAGGGTCGCAGCAATGGCGGTGAAGGCGAGGAAGTGTTCTGGCTTGCGCTCGTAACGGCGGTGGAGGCGTCGGCAGCCGGACAGCCAGGACACGGTCCGCTCCACGACCCAGCGGTGTCGGCCCAGGCGTTGGGACGACTCGACACCTTTGCGGGCGAGACGGTGCCGGATGCCGCGGGAAGCGAGCCATCGCCGCAGGTAGCGGTAGTCGTAGCCCTTGTCGCCATGCAGCTTGCCGGGTCGTCGACGTCGCGGGCCGCGACGGGAGCGGATGGGCGGAATGCCGCGGACCAGCGGGATGAGAGCCTGGCTGTCGTGGAGGTTGGCGGCGGAGATACCGACCGACAGGGGCAGGCCCTGGCGGTCCACGATGAGGTGGATTTTCGATCCGGCTTTGCCACGGTCGGTCGGATTCGGTCCCGTCAGCTGCCCCCTTTGAGGGCCCGGACGCTGACGGAGTCGATCGCGCATCGCGACCAGTCAAGCCCGCCCCGGGCGCCGAGTTCGTCCAGGACCAGACGGTGGAGGTTGGCCCAGACCCTGGCCTCGGTCCACTCGGTGAACCGCCGGAAGGCAGTCGCCCCGGACAGACCGAAGCCCGGCGGGAGTTGATTCCAGGTGCAGCCCGACGTGGCCACAAAAACGATCGCGGCCAGCACCTCGCGGTCCCCTCGCCGGCGATGCCCTCCCCCTTGCGGGCGAACCGGTGCCGGCGGCACCACCCGCTGGAACAACGTCCACAACTCTTCCGGCGCCATCCGCTCGACAAGCGCAGCAGTCATCACCCCAGACTGCCGCAAGATCACGCCAACTGAAATGACGTCTAACGAGTTGGTGCGTGATAGCGGGTGAGGTGTGTTTGCCTTGCTCACGGCCGTCTTCAGATGTTGGCCGTGCGGTCGGAGACGAGGCCGGCGATGGCGCGGTAGGTGTCGGGTAGGCGGTCGCGGCGATGGGTCCAGCGGGTCAGTTGCTTCCAGCGTTTGTGATCGGCGAGGGCGTGTTCGACGGTGATGCGGTCGGATGAGTGGCCGTGGCGGTCGCGTTCCCACTGTTCGACTCTGCCTGGAAGTGCTCCCGGCCGGGGTTTTCTCGGCGGTGTGATCGCTTGCCCTCGGTGGTCGCGGCTCAGGCCGAGGTAGCCGTCGTCCAGGAGGACCTCGACGTCGGGGAAGTGCCGGAAGCAGACAGCGATGCCTTCGTTGCGGGCGGCCGTGACGTCGTGCATACGCCCAGGTCGCAGGGCATCTGCCCATAACGTGCGACCTTGATCGTCGGCGACGACGGTGGCCTTCATGGTGTTCTGCTTCTTCTTGCCCGAGACGAACGCGCGTCGTCCGCCGCGGCCGGCCGGTGGCCGGCGGACCTGGATCTCGGTGGCGTCCAGGCGCAGCTCGACGCCTTCGGCCTGGGCATAGGCAAAGACATCCGTCAGCGTCCGAAGCCGCAGGCCGGGTCGGTCGGGAACCGCGCACCCCCGCCTCGCCAGGAGCGTGCGCACCTCTCCGATCGCCCGGGTGACGGTGGACCGGTCGACGCCGAACAGCAGCCCCAGCACCGAGTGCGGCAGGTCGTGCCGCAGATGAATCAGCGTGGCCACCAGCCGATCAACGAACACCAGCCGATGACGGGCGCCGGCACCCGCGGCCCGCTTACGGACCCCGCCTCGCGCAGCATGGCGACGACCCTCGACCCCGGCCTGCCACGGCTCGGCCAACTCATCGACCAAGCAGGCAAGATGATGCCGAGAGAGCCCCGTGAACAGCCGATGCGCCAGCACTGTCCGAATGACCGTGATCGCCACAGCGGGATCATGCCATCCACCTGGCATGACACCTCACCCGCTATCACGCACCAACTCGTTAGACGCCATTTCACTTGGTAAGTCGGCGATGACATATGAGGGTCGCAGCAATGGCGGTGAAGGCGAGGAAGTGTTCTGGCTTGCGCTCGTAACGGCGGTGGAGGCGTCGGCAGCCGGACAGCCAGGACACGGTCCGCTCCACGACCCAGCGGTGTGGGCCCAGGCGTTGGGACGACTCGACACCTTTGCGGGCGAGACGGTGCCGGATGCCGCGGGAAGCGAGCGATCGCCGCAGGTAGCGGTAGTCGTAGCCCTTGTCGCCATGCAGCTTGCCGGGTCGTCGACGTCGCGGGCCGCGACGGGAGCGGATGGGCGGAATGCCGCGGACCAGCGGGATGAGAGCCTGGCTGTCGTGGAGGTTGGCGGCGGAGATACCGACCGACAGGGGCAGGCCCTGGCGGTCCACGATGAGGTGGATTTTCGATCCGGCTTTGCCACGGTCGGTCGGATTCGGTCCCGTCAGCTGCCCCCTTTGAGGGCCCGGACGCTGACGGAGTCGATCGCGCATCGCGACCAGTCCAGCCCGCCCCGGGCGCCGAGTTCGTCCAGGACCAGACGGTGGAGGTTGGCCCAGATCAAAGTTCGCAGCACTTTGGACTCCTAGAAGACGGCTCCCTGCCAACTTTCTGCAGGTCAGGGGCGCTCCTCACTGTACATTGGCATGCCTTCAGCTCGAAGACCTTCAGGAAAATCGTGCGTTGCTGTGACCAGGCTTGCTGCCTGCGTATTTCTGCGCCAGCAGGCTGCCGCGAGGCCACCGACTGGGCGCACGCGCGAGGAGCCGTACGGGACTGATGCTGAGTGGATGCTGACTTACCTGACGTCTCATCAGACATTTCGAGAGTCCGCGACATTGGGCCTGCTCGGGGGTTAATTCGATCCCGGCTCGCAGGCGAGTGCGAGAGCGGGAAGGGAGAGTCGACCAGCACGCTCCCCCACCACACGATCGACCGCTTCCGCATCATTTCCCCTCTTCGCCATGCCAAGGCGCAGGGACAGTCGGGAGCTGGTCGCCACCGCCGTCCTGCACGGCCGCGTGCACGGCCCACCCTCCGGCAAGACCGTCCGGGCGGTGCTGACGACGCCGGTCGAAGCATTACGCACACGGCTTCACCCTCGCCCCGTCGCGGGCTCTGGAAGGGCTACCCACTCACCGCCGGTAACGCCAGATCTGCCGCAACCGCAGAGCCTCCACGGCCCGATGAGTCTCGAGCTCCGCATCAGGGACGGGGTCCCGGCCGAGGCCGAGGCGCACCTGGCGATAGAGCTGGTGCGGGGCGGCTACAGAATTGTCGACCAGTGTGAACAGGAGCGGCTCGTCAGCCGGTGTGCCCCGATCCACCACGACAAGCAACGCGACCTGGTCGTCAGGGTGCAGGAACGGGAGCTGCCCACCCGCCCGAAACCGGAGGTCGCCCCAGCTCAGAGGAGTGCCGTCGGTGTGGGCCAGTTCTTCGAGGATATGGCGGACCGTGGGGGCCAGCTTCTCGATCTTCTCGGCCAGCAGGCGGTCGTCTTTCGGTGGCTCGGCGGCGCGTCCCGTCCGCGCCGATGTGTTCCGCGAGGCGGCGGCCGCCTGGGCGGAGCGCTCGGCGGACCTTCGGTCCTCCAGCCTGCTCTGCCACCGCTCGACAAGCTTGGTTTCCGCGGCGGGCAGTGGTCGGGCGAGCTGATCGCGATGTTTCCCGATCTCGTCGAGCAGCCGCAGCAGGTCCTGGGTGGGCCGGTGCCCATGAGTCCGGTCCAGTTCACCGAGCAGGCGTCGGATCTTCCTGAGGTTCGGATCCTTCTTCTCGACCGACTTCGGTTCAAGAGCCTTGGCCGGTTTCGGGTCGGGAGCGACGGCCCGACGCTCCGCCCTGGCCGGGGTGACGGTAATGGGGCGGCCGATCAGACCGATGAGGAGGTCCAGGACGCGGTCGCCCTCTCCTAGCCAGTCACGGAGGGCCCTCCTCTGGGAGCGGACTTCTTCGTACTGGCGGAGATGCTCTTCTTCAGCGAGTGACATGGGCCTTGACGAACAGGTGGTCGGCGCCGTCCGCGCTGTGGCTGGTCCGGTGGCACTCCCCGCGACCGGGGTCGGCTTCGTGGGCGAAGTGACAGACCCTCGTCACATACCGTTTGGGACGCAGCGGTTTCCCGCAGCCGCCGAGCAGCGTGCCGCACGCAGCGCCGAACCGTCGACACATGTTACTTCCGTGTCAACGCCTCCACGGGCGGCGGCAACTCGGTGACTCTGCGGGTCATCGCCCCCCTCTTGAACCGCAGTCCCCGCGTTTGGTTCCCTGCGACAGAGCCAAGCGCTACCGGGCGCGCCGGGTGGTGATGAGCTGACCGTTGTGGAGGCGGTGGTTGAGGTCGAGGCCGCTGTCGAGCATCGCGAGGACATCAAGGTGGCGGTCGGCGGGCACGGTCGCCACCCGGCGACGGTCGCGGCCGACGCGGATGGTCGGGTGGCGCTCGCTAGGCCGTGCGACGCTGACCGGGCCGTCGGGTGTCCCTGCTGCCAGCCGAGTTAGCGGGGTGGTGGCGGCGCGGTTGTCGAGGAGCTGGTTGATCGGGTCGGAGGGGGTTCGGACGTAGTCGAGGAGGTCCTGGACCTCGTAGTCGTTCGCCTCGTACTGCCGTGTCCAGCCGTCGATGTGGTGCTGGGCGGTCCACTGCCGCAGGCCGGCCGACCGGTGCCCCAGGCGGGCGGCGTCGCGGCCGAGGAGGTGGGCGATGTGTCGGGAGGTGATGCCGGAGGTGAGCAGGGTCAGGGCCTGCTCAGTGTCGACGCCGTGGCGGATGTGCCAGGCGGTGTGCATGTTGAGCCTGGGTGTGCCGGGAGAGAGCACGGGGCTGGTGTTGACCAGGATGATGAGGGCGCCGACGGTCCAGCTCAGGGAGTGCCCGAAGGCGGTGCTGATGTTGCGTACCGCCTGTTCGAGCGCCCACCCGGCAGCGACGCCGGGCTGCCAGGAACGGGCGAGGTCGGGGATCATGGTGCCGGAGATCCACTCGCGGAGCGCGGGGGCGATCGGGACGTTCATCTGTGTGCCCCGTGTCTCCTTGTCCTTGAAGCTCCAGGTCTTGGTGACCTCCGGGACGTGGGCGAGTAGACGGTCGAAGATGTGGTGCTCGGTGAGGAAGTCGAGGGTGCGTTGCAGCGACCATTCCTCCGGTTCGGCGAGCTGGTTGCCTCCGATGGCGTCGTCCACCGTGTGCCGGTCGAGCAGCACGGCCAACTGGTTCGCGAGCCAGTCGAGATAGCGGGCCGACCCCAGGCTGGTGCCGGTGGCGGCCCACCGGCCGGCCTGGGCCGGGTCGGTGGTCTCGAACACGGTGGCAACCTTGTCCGCGAGGGTGAGCCACCGGCTGGTTTGCCGCCCGTTGCCTCTCTGGGACAGGGCAAACAGTGCGTCCAGGGCGTCGATGGGATTGCCC
This sequence comes from Streptomyces sp. SUK 48, assembly GCF_009650765.1. Lineage (NCBI taxonomy): Bacteria > Bacillati > Actinomycetota > Actinomycetes > Kitasatosporales > Streptomycetaceae > Streptomyces > Streptomyces sp. SUK 48. The sequence continues at coordinate 880,263 of NZ_CP045740.1, forward strand.
TGCGGCGTCGGTGAGGAAGCGTGGAGCTGCAGGACGAGCCAGACGAAAGAGGCGAAGTCTGCGGCGATACCATCCGCCAGCGCGAAGACTCCGTCAGCGTCCTGTCGCAGGGTGTCCTCGGCGTCAGCGAGTGCGGTCAGGGCCTCGTCGGTCAGCAGTGCGGAAACGACGCGCAACTGCTCCGGGTCGGGGTTGAGGGAGTCGAACTCGTCGGGGCGGGGCGGGTAGGGGCGGGTCAGGAAGATCCACCCCTCGCTCTCCCGACCGGCCCGCCCGGCGCGGCCGATGGCGTTGAGGAGCTCGGCGGGGGACAGGGTGCGCTGGCCGTCGTAGGTGAGCGGGTCGCCGTCGACCTTGTGGTGGATGATGACGGTGCGCACGGGCAGGTTGACGCCGTCGGTGAGGGTGCTGGTGCTGGCGATCGCCAGGAGCTCGTTGCGACGCAGCGCGCCCTCGACGGCGTGCAGGACATCCTCGGGTAGGGCGCCGTGGTGGTAGGCGACGCCGTGCCGGGTGCAGCGCACTAGCGGGTGTTCCGTGCCAAGCGTGTCGGCGAGGTAGTCGGTCAGAGCCTCGGCTTCGGGCCGCTCGGGCAGGCACTCGGCGATGGCGAGTGCCGCGTCACGGGCTGCCCGCCGGGTGCCGACGACCATCAGCACGCTGCCGACCGCAGTGAGTTCCGCGGCGCCAGCGGCGAAGACTTGGTAGTCGGCGATCCCGCCTGGCAGACGGGTCCGCGCGTTCCACCGGCCTGCGGAGCCGGCGAAGCGCCGCGTGCCCACCTCTCCGGTAGTCAGTCGGGCGATGGCGGACGAGGCGGTCGGCCGGACATCGAGGAGGGTCTCGACAGGCACGGTGGCGAGCACCGGCGAGGCATGCTTTGCCGTCGGTCGCCGCTCCGTCAACTCGGCCTGCTCCGCCATGAGGTTCGGATACATGAGCCCGTGCATCCGGCGCGGGCCCCGCCAGGTGTCCGTGAAGTAGACCTCCCGTTCGGGGCGCTCCGGGTCGAGCCACGAGGCGATGTCGCCCTTATTGCCGACCGCCGCGGACAGCAGCACGAGTCGGATGTCCCTGCGAGCCTGCAGCAGCGTGAGCAGGCTCTCCAGCACGAAGCCGCGCCGCCCCTGGCCCAGGTGGTGGGCCTCGTCGACGACGACCAGCCCGACCTCCGCCAGTGCTTCGCCAGGGTGGTTGCGGATCATGTGCATGAGCCGCTCCGGGGTGACGATCTCCACGTCCCCACCGTCCGGCTGGGCCGAGGAGGTCCAGGTACCCAGCGGAAAATCCGGTTGCTCTGCAGCCAGGCGCCGCCCGAGCACCCGCAGCCGGCCCCGCAGTGTCCCGCGCATCTCCCGCCCCAGGCTGCGCATCGGCGACACGTACACCACGCGCCCGGGGCGCTGCGCCAGGTGCGAGCAGATCACCAGCTGCGCCATCAGCGTCTTGCCCGCGCTGGTCGGTACACTGATCAGGCTTCGAGACGTCGCGGGGTCGAGCGGATTGCCGCGCTTGAGCATCAGGAGCTGGCGCTGCGGCGGCCAGAGCGTCATCACTGGCGGCTCCGACAGTGCGAAGCTCCGCGACACTGCCCGGGGAGTGCCCGGGGGGAGCAGTTGGTACAGGCTGCTGGCCGCCATCTCCCCGCTCAGCTGGTACAGATGCGCGGCAACCCACCGCGCGAGCCGGTCGCCCCGGCCGGCCGCCTGCGTCATCACGTCCCGCAGCAGCCGCTGCGCCGCCAACAGATCCCGTTCCTCGCCCACTGCCAGGAACTGGTACAGGTGGAAGACGGCCTCCACAACGGCCTCTGCGGGCCCGTACATGGTCCCCGCCAGGGACTCGCGGCGCATCATTGCCCTCACCCCACGCAGCTGCCGCCCCCACGCACGCAGCGCCCGGCCCAGCTCCGGTCGGTCGAAGCCGAGAAAGATGACGCCGGCCTCTACTGCCAGGGTGCCGATGTGCCCGCGCAGTTCACCGGTGATGTCAACGAGAGCGTGGACCTGCCGGTAGACGGCGGTGGCGTTCGGGTCCTGCTCGCTGCGCCGGTATCCGGCTTGGGCGGCGAAGGCGATCTGGAGCCGCTCAGCCTCGGGTCTGCGTTCGTCGCCCAGGGCGAGGTCCATCAGGTGCGCGCTTGTGGCGAAGGCTCGCCGCACCTGCACCGCTTCGTAGCCAGGAGTCTCCGGGGCGAGCGCCGCGAGCCCGTGCAGGTACCACGCCGTGGCGAGGGTCTCGTCCTCGATCTCCCGCTCACCGCGGAAGGCCGCGACCTCTAGCTCGGTCATCGCCGCCAGCAGGTCCCGTGCGCTGGGCAGCACCCCGCCTGCCCGGTGCTCGCCGAGCGCGGACGCGAGTACCTCCAGGTCTAGAGTGCGCTCCACACGTACCTCCTCACGTCCTTCGCGAAGTCTTCAAGATCCTCGATCGCCACCACTACGCCCTGCAGCGCGCCCGGGTGGGTGTGGGTGGTGAAGTGCTGGTGCGAGCGCTCGAAAGCCGTGTCCGGGATGTATTCGGCGTCGAGAGCGATGCTGACCCCGCCGTTCCCCGACGCCTTCGCGTCCACCCATTGCCGAGCTATTGAGGCAACGAACTCCCGGGTATCGGGGGCCAGCTCCCGGCCTCCCCACGAGATCTGACCCAGGTACCGCGCCCCCCAAGTGTTCAACTGCTGCCATGCCTTGCGGATCGTGTCGCTCGGTTTCGTCTTTTCCGCGGTGAATTTCTTCATCTCCCACAACCGGAAGACGAACCCCAGCTCGCTGCCGGGTACTCGGTGGATCACCAGCCCGTCCGGCCCGCTGTCCGTCACCGTCGATGAGGGCGGGTCCAGGATCTCCACGCTGCGCCCCGGCTCGGGGGGAAGGTCGCGGATGGAGAGATACCAGAGCCACTCGCCTACGTAGCCGGTAATGCCGGTGGTGTCGTTGGCCTCGAATACCGGGCCGGCGTAGAGCAGGACGTGGGCGCGATCGGGGCCGGTCAGCGGGGTGCCGGCCAGGGCGCTGTCGCGCCAGAGCCGGTATGCGAGATCGTCCAGGTCGGTGCGGGCCCGCATGATCTCGTCGGCGATGATCCAGGCTGCCGCATCAAGGTCCTCGGGCTCCTGCCCGATGGTTACCACCAAGTCCCACGGGCACACCTGTCCGATGCCGCGGCTCTCCCGCTGAGTGAAGTCCACAAGGCGGCCTCCGGCGGCCCGGGCGCGCTCCATGGCCTGCAGTGCGGGTATCGACACCCGTCCCCGCCCCCGCTCCTGACTCGGTGCCGAGCCCCGCGGCAACACGGATCACCCTACCCAGCAAAATCTGGTCTGTGAGGGCGGATACTGCATGAGCGTGGCCGCGGCCCTGGGCGCGGCGGCCACCGGCCGTATGGCACAGCGACTGAACGGTCATGATCAGCGATGGCTACCCACCGTCACCACCGAATACGGCCAGAGCTACATTTCGAACAGTTGCAGCTGCCCTTCAGTGTCGACGTCGAGTGCCCCCAACTCCAAGTTCGGCACAGGCTGTTCCACCGGCGATGCGTCCTGCGCATCATCCACATCGTCTGAAGCGCCGGATTGGACCGCGGCCCCTGTGTCTCCCGTTTCCGCCTCGTCGTCCTTCGGTGTCGGCAGTACGTACTCCTGTGCCAGGCCGGCCAGGTGAAGTGGCAGGGGCAGGGCAAGGGCCTGATCGTAGTCCGGGGGCTGGCGCAGAATATGGGTGAGAAGTGCGAGGGAGCTCGGGTCGTCGCCGTCGTCCCGATGGCAACCGACGACGGCGATCTCCAGTAGCCCCGGCATCCAGCCCGCCTGGCCGGTGTCGATGGTGGGTTCACCCTTGCGCTTGCCCTGAGCGATCGGCCGGGGCGAGAGCTTGTCGGCGGTCACCGCCGCGTGCTTGAACTGCACGGGCTTGGCCGTCGTGCTGAAGAACACGCGGGCGTCTTCAGCGGCATCCTCTGGCACCCACAAGCCCTGCTGGATGCCGTTCGCCTTGCCCTCCGGGGCTCTCCCCCACCACTGCGGAGTCTCGTTCCGGGCGCCTGCGCGGACCCGGACCATCCGCAGATCGGGGTCGAGGCGACGAGCCGGGGCGAGGCCGTCCTGCAGGCGATCCCGTTCGATCCGGCCGTCCTGGAGCCAGGTCCAGTGCGAGCGGGCGTTGTGGGCCTCGGCGAACAGGACGGTTGGTGCGGTGCGCAGGGAGGCACGCAGACCCTGAAGCCACTCGGCGGCCTCACGGCGCTGCCGTTCGCGTTCTTGGTAGCGTTTCGGGCGCTCAGTTCCACTTTCCGTCTGCACCTCAGAGGCGTCGGCCTCGTCGTCCTGTGAGCCGCGCTGGCTGGGCAGAACAGGCTTGACCTCAGCTTTTGTGGTCAGCCTCAGCAGGAGTTCGGGGTAAGGGACCCAGGCGCCTGCGCCGGAGCGTGCCTCGGGGTCCCAGCCTTCGACACGGGCCGCGTCGGTGCCGGCCGGATCGGGGGTGATCATGACGCCGACCGGGAGGTACGCGGCCCAGCGATTCCGGGTCGTACGATTCTTACGGACCATCCACAGTGCGGCATGCCGCAGTCCGTAGGGCAGTCCGTCGTCCTCGGCGAGCCGGGGGAGGGTGCGCGCGCCGAGCTGCCGCAGGCCGTCGTTCCAGGCACTTAGCGTGCGGTGCCGCAGGCTGGACGCTGTTTCCGCGCCCTTGCCGTTCTCGTCGCCTGCTTCGGGCACCGTGGTGAACTGTGTGACGAAGCCTGCCTTGGCACAGCCGAGTCGCATGGCGAACTTCGGGTCGTGCAGTCTGCTTGGATATGATGCGACGCGGCCGATCTCTACAAGAGCGAGGGCTGGCGCGGCGGTGGTGCGTTCCGCGGCCAGCCACTGTGCGGCGCTGTCGCGGCGGGCCACTGTCGCGGCGGTCACCTGAACGTCCTTGATATGGGTGCCGGTGGGCAGGTCGAGCGGGGCAAGGAGGCTGTCGGCGGTACGGTCACTGAGCGCGACGAGTGGGCGCATGCAGCGGACCCGCACGGTCAGCTCCGGAGCGGACCACTCGTGCACGACCGGTGCGCCGGCCGTGGCGTCGTCGTACTGCTGTGCGGTGAAGGACCCGCCGTCGCCCTTGAGGCCCAGAAGCTCGCCGAGGGAGGCCAAAGCGGCGTCGCGCAGCCGCGGTGACTGCCACAGCAGCCGTGCATCAAGCACGGGAGCGCCGCCCTGGCGCGCTACGCCGTCGAGAGCGTCCAGCGCGTAGGCCGTCGCCATCCGGCGCTGAGCACACCGTTCCGCTTCGACCGTCTCCTTGTCGCCCTTGGGGATGTTCGCGGGCGTGCCCCGATCGATCAGCGAGAGGTCCGGGGCGCGGCGCAGTTCGGACGTGAGGGCGCCTTCCGCCCAGGCTGTGAGCTGTGAGAGCTGGTGTGCCATGAAGCCGGGGCCTACGTCGTGCCGACCCATAGCGGTGCGGTACAGAATGCCGGCTCGGGCATCGTCGCGCAGCCAGGACGCGGGGTCGGTCAGGATCGCGTCGGCGTCAGGGAAGGGCTCGCCCAGGGGCAGTCCGGCGAGCATCGCTGCGGGGCCGCCCGCGCGCCACCGGTCGGCGAAGTCGCCCTTCTCGCCCAGCTCCTTGTCCCAGTAGCGCTCCAGAGCGGCGACGGCGAACCGCTCGCTGCGGGGCGTGCCCGGCAGGAACGGCCTGCGCGGACGCAGCAGGACGGTGGTGCTCGCACCCCACGGGAGGCGCAACCGACCCGTCTTGGCGTTGGTACGAGTGGCCCAGCGACGAACCGACCAGCGGAGGTTGAAGCGCGGCAGCGGGTCGAACGGCACGGTCTGGAGCGTGATCGACAGCGTCACCGACCACCAGGAGTCCTGCTTCTCGTCCGGCCCGGGGAACCGGATCGGTTCGGAGACGAGTTGGGCACCCTGGTCACGTGGTCCACGTGGCATGGCCCGGAAGATGAGCTGCCCACCGTCGTACGGGTACGGGCCTAGCGCGAGGATCCGCCGGGCCAGCCAGTCGGGGCTGAGGCTGTACTGGTGCGGTGACGGACGTGCGGTGCCGCCATTGGTCGGGACGTCACGCGGCAAAAGTTCATGGTGGACGGTCTCCCAGCGCGGCGGATGGGCGGCCAGTTCTGCGATCGTCTCCTTCAGCAGGCCGCGGTACTCGGGCTCGGGCCGCAAGTCACGCAGCCAGTGCTTGAGCACGGTGTCCAGGACGGGGCCGGGGAGCGGGTCGGGGAGGTCGGCGGGCGCACACAGCCAGTGGGCTGGCGCGCCCGGGTCACGGTCGTGGAAGGGGCGTGGCAGCGCGAGGACGTCGGGTGCGAAAGCCTGCAGGACCTGTTCCAGGCGCCAGGTGGGTGCTGTCTTCCACGGCTCCTTGCCCGCTGCCACCCGGGACGCGTTGCACAGAGTCAGGACGGCGTCCCGCCACTGCTCGGGGAAGGGCAGGACGCGATAGGGCACGGTGTGAGAGGCCAAGGCGTCGGCCGGGCGCCAGGCCGTGGTGCGGGCGGAGCGATAGACGGGTGGCATGGGACGGCTCCTCGCGAGCAGAGTCGGGAAGTCAGCGATGGGTCATTGTGCGGAGGGCGTTGTAGAACGGCTGGTACAGGAGACGGACCAGAGAGCGAGCTGCCGGATCGGGGCGGGGCGGGGCGGTGTCGGGCCGGTCCGTCAGGTATGGGTCGAGGATGCCGGCGAGGGCGTGGAGCAGGCCGTCGGTGCTGGGCACATCAGTCCCGGAGGACGGTTGGCCAGTGCTGCCGGGTGCGAGCTGTCTCGCCAGGCGAGGCGAGAAGGCGGCATCGACGAACACCACCCGGGCGGGCACTCCGCCGCGCACCAGGCGGCCGATGACCTGCCAGAGCGTGACGAGTTGGTCCCAGGCGAAGGCGCGCTTCTCCCAGGCGGGCAGTGAACTGTAGGCGTACCTGCGGTTGAGCAGCCGACGCCATTCGCGGCGGCCCTGTTGGCGCAGGGCTCCGGCCGCTTCGTCCAGCGATCCCGCTTTCTCCATGAGTTCGGTGAGCGTGTGCGGGCCATCGAGGGTGTCGCGGCGCGGCTGGTCGCGGAGCATGCCGCTCAGCCAGTCGTTGACCGCGAAGACGGACAGGTCGAGGTCGTCGGGGCGGGGGTGAGGGCGGACCAGGAACAAAGCCGTGCCGAAGGCCGCTTTGCCTTCCTCGTTGAGGATGTTGTGGCCACGCTCGACGGCCAGCAGCGGAGCGACCAGGACTTCTGCGGTGTCATCGTCGGCGAAGCGGGCGACGTCGCCACGCCGTAGTGTCGTCGGAGTCTCGTCCTGCTGCCCGGGGGCGGTGCCGGCTGGTACGCCGCTGCCGTGGGCCTCGTCGTCCGGGATCAGCGCGCTCACCTTGCCGCGCCAGGCGTCGAACCGGTGGAGTGCCTCGGCCACCGCAGCGGCTTCCCGGTAACTGCCCACGAGGATCAGCGCTCTCCGCCGCGTCGTCTCAGGGATACGGCTGATCTCCTGACCCAGCACCGAAGAGCCGCCCGGGCCCGGTTCGCCGAGCCGCCGGGCCATCGCGACCGCCTGGGCGAGCCGGTCGCGCGGCGGTGTGCCGGAGAGGCTCATTGGGCGTTCGTCCCGGTCGTAGAGGAAACGGGTGGCGAACGAGGTTCGGGCCACGGCAGCCAGGGACACGTCGGTGGGCTTGAGGACGAGGCTCACCGGGACGCGGACGTGGGAGCGGCTGGACTCGCCGGCCCAGCTGGTACCGGACATCAACACGACGTGCGGGCCGCCACGACCGGTGGCCGGATCGGCGCCGAGGCTGTTCAGGTTCAGCAGCAGCTCGCGCCCGACTCCGGCACACCGGAAGAAGCGCAGGGTGCCGCCGCGGCGGCCGGCGTCGTCGCGTTCCTCGCCGTCCGGGAGGTACTGGTAGCCGAGGATGTTGCCCATGGGCGCCTCGGGAACCAGCGGGGCGTAGTCCAGCGGGACGCGCCGGGCCAGCTCCCTGCCCTGAGAGTCCAGTCGCAGGGCGGCCTCCACGTGCGGCCATAGGAAGGTGAGTCGCTCCAGCCTGTGGTGGAGGGTGCTGAGCAGCAGGAGGAAGGAGAGCCGCAGGCATAGGACGTCCCACCAGTCCTTCGTCGGCTCGGGCGGGGGCGTGGTGAATGCAGGCTGTTCGGCTCGTACTTCCTCCGTCACCCGGTCGACGAGCTGACCGGCCAGCTCACGCACCCGTTCCCTCGTGCGGCCTGCTGCCATGTGGTGCAGGAGGGCGTCGGCCGTGTCGGTGAAGACGCCGGTGAGCGGGTCGGCGGCGTCGCCTTCTCCGAACGGATCGTCGCGGAAGGCATCCCAGGCTGCCTCGAGCAGGCGGCGGGCCGGGGAGAGCGCGAGGTGCGGGGAGGGGCCCGGCTCGTGCGCCACATCGTCATAGCCCTCGTAGAGGTCAGCGCTGTCCTCAGCCATGTCGGCCGCGGCGGACGCCTCCCGTTCCACCTGGTACTGCTCGCCTTCGCGGTGGCGCCGGGTCACATCGCGGAACAGGTCGTCGAGCAGACTCTGCTGGAGGGTCCACGGGCTGAAGTAGGCGGGATCAGCCCACTCCCGGAGGTTCTCGTCCTTGATCAGCAGAGCGCAGAGCGGATCGACGGCAAGGGTGACGGTTCCCAGTGCCCGGTTCCACTGGGCGACCTGGCCGTCGGTCAGCGGCAGGCGGGCGCGCCTGCTCAGCTCCTCGATCTTGTAACGGTTCAGCTGGTCGAGCCAGGAGTCGGTGTCGGGGCGAACCAGCGTGCCGGAGGGGGTGAAGAGGCGGTCCAGTGCCATCTGGACGCTGTCTGCCTCGTCCACGAAAATCAGGTCGCTGCGCAGACAGGCCAGTTCCAGCTGGCGCAGCCGCTCGTCGTTGAGTTGCGCGGGCACCTGGCTTTGTACCAGGCTGGCCGGGTTGGCCACCCAGATCAGAGCGTCGACCTGCGCGCGGGCAGCCGCGTGGCGCGGGCATTCGGCCCACAGAGGGCAACCGTGCGGGCGACCGGGCAGGCGGTCAGGGGCGTGGGCCTGGCGGGGTGCGGTGTTCCTCCGGTCGGGAGTCCACTGCTCCAGGACGACCGATTCCGGTTCCGCTGGGCCGCGCTGTGGCTCGGGATGCAGCCGGGTGCATGGTGCGTCGCGGTATTGCAGCGGATCGCCGTCGACGCCGCGCAGACCGCTCACTGCGCAGGCGGTGCTCAGCAGGTCGAAGCCGGGGTCGTCGTGGTCGAGGAGGTTATCGAATCCTCGGGCGGAGAGCCGCCGGTGCAGCCGCTGGACGTGTTGCTCGCGTGTCGTGGTGCCGAGCACCGGCGCGACGGCGATGTCGAGTGCCTCGAAGAGACTGCACAGCCGTAGCTGTTCGGCGACGTCTCCGACGACGAGCGTGGTGCGCAGCGGGATCTCGCGCCGGGCGGCCCACACGGCCACCAGAATCATGAACGTGCTCTTGCCGGCACCGACCATGCCGACTAGGTGCACCATGCCGGCCAGTTCGACCTCGTCGGCCTCGGTGTAGTCCGTTCCCGCGGCATTCCGGGGCGCGAACCTGACCCCCTCCAGCCGCTGTTCCCAGTGACCGGGATGCGGGACCTCCGCCTCGCGCTCGGCCTCGTCCATCCACCGGGCCGTTGCGCGCAGTTCGGCGCGGCACACGCTGAGGGGCTCGCCGCCCCGGGCCGTCCTGCGGCAAGGTCGTGGCCGGGTGGGTTGGCGCGGACGAGTTCCTCGGGAATGGTAACCGAGGCGTTGCGGCGGCGTTCCTGGAAGGAACTCGTCCCTGCCGGGGCCGGTTTGAGGGCACGGGTGACCAGGTCCGGCAGCCGGCTGAGGGCCTGGTCGTAGATGTCCATCCGTCGCCCGGCCACCATCGGCACCACGGGTCGGGGACCGCCGGTGGTTCCGACTGGCGGCAGCTCGTAAGCTCGCAGCCTGTTGGCGACCGACCGGTAGGCGTCCAGCGCCTGCCGCCAGGCGCGCCGCCGCAGCGGCCACAGGAGGTGCCGGGCGGCGGCGAGGGCCGTGCACTGCCACGGATGTTGCGCCAGCCCGGCGTGTTGCGCGAACGGGTAACCGCCGAACAGCGCATAGGCATCCACGGCATCCGCCGTAGGGGCAAGCCGTTCGAGCAGCCGCAGCCCCAGCTCGACGCGGCACAACTCGACGGGGCCAAACCCGTCCGGGGCTCCGGCCTCGGGCCATTCGTCCCTCAACTCCCCCGCTACAGCCTCGCACCAGGCTTTCTCATCACGCATCTGTGCCCTCCTGGCTCTCGGCGCGGGTGCCACGGCGCGACTCGGCCAGCCGCTGCCGGGCAGCCCGGATCAATTCGTCGTCGGTGAGCAGGCGTACGGCAGCAGCCGCTGCGGGCCGAGCTCGCTGAAACGCCTGCTGATAGCCGGGGCGCTCGCGTACCCGGTAGACAGGCACCACCCAGAACTCCTCGTCGTACGGAGGCTCGGGCCGCACGGGGCGGGCGGCTCGGCCGAGGAAGGCCGGGTGCGCCCAGTCTTTGACGTCGACGGCCCAGCGGTGGCCGTCGGGGAAGACCACCAGCAGGTCGTAGGAGTCGAAACCCGGCCACATGGTGACGTCGAGGCCCAGACCGGTGAGCCGGTCCTCCAATTCCACCTCAGCCAGTCCCGGCCCGGTGACGTGTCGGCGCAGCGGGCGCTCCAGCTGGTACAAAGTGCCGGCGTGAGCCGCCTCGATCAGACGGCCGACCGGCGGGTCTCCCTGCCGTCGGCAGCGATCCCGCTCACACCACCACTCTCCGCCCGCAAGCGGCGTCAGCAATGTTCCGCAGCGACCGCACACCGCGTAACAACCATCCCGGCTCCAGGAAAGAGGGACCTCCGGGTAGATCAGGTCGATGAGCTCCCAGACCGGCTCCAGCGTGAAGTCGCCGTGCAAGGCGAAGAGTTCCTGGGCGGTAAGCACCGGCCGCCGCACCAAAAGGCTACGGAACTCGGTGTATGTGTCCTCCTCTCCGTGGCTGCGGCAGCGGTCCAGAGCGGTCCGCATCACCTGCTGATCGCGATGCCGCACAGCCGGGTCGGACGCCGAACGTTCCCATTCGCTCCACTCATGGCACAACTGAGTGGGGCGATGCGAGTACGGGTCGAGTAGAACGTCGTCCGGGCCGACAGCATCCGACGGCAGCGACAGCGGCCAGTCCTCCAACGGGATGTCGGCACACCGCTGGACGAGTTCGGCAAGTGAGGCGGGTGGCCGGAGTCCGCCGCGCAGCCAGGCAACAACCGCCCGGTCCAGGGCGAGTTGGACGACGGGAGGGTACGGAAGACAGAAGGCATCCAACCCAGTGGTGTGGTCCAGGACGCACAGGGCCCGGGCCACCGTAGCCAGCAGCGGCACACCGTCATGGGCAGCCCAGGCATCGAGCGTTTCGGCGGACGAATCGAAGGTGGCAAGGGGACTCGCAGGCATGGCTTCCACTCCAGGTGGTGCGACGAGCAACATGACGGAGACAACGGGAACTTCCCTCAACCTGCGGCAGCCACGCGCTCTTTACCAGTGGCACACCAGGACAGTGCCTCGCAGCCCGCGCAGTCGTAACCGGGCCGGGGCACCGCGTCGTAGCGGGTCTCGGCGGACCAAGGGACGGTGTACGAGGCAAGGACGGTACGGGCGTGCTCGACCGTGGCCTCATCGCCCGGATCGAACTCCTCAAGGGACACCCCGTCCGGGCGCAGGATCTCCAGTTCCACGCGGGACCGTCGCGAATCGCCGCCGAGCACGCCGGCCGCCATAAGCAGTACCGAGAGGGCGAGCTGCGGATGCTTCTCCAGCAGGACGGACCGACCGCCCGGTGGAAATGCGCTGGTCTTGGTCTCGCGAACGACCACGCCGCCGCGTTCCTCGTAGACCAGATCGCACGAGGCGATGACTATGACGTCGGACTGCGGGTCGTGGGCCATCACTCGATGCTGCGGGCGGAACCGCGTCGCCGCCGGATTGTCGAGCGGGCACCTGGCCCGGTGAGCCCGGAGCATGCCGAGGGCGGGGGCCAGCTCGTCGTCCGTGAGGCCGGGCAGGTGTGCGGGCAGAGGCACCTCGCGGCACGGCGAGGCGTCCGCCGAGGCGTGCCGGGCGTTGAGCCAGCCGTCGACGGCCCGGCCTCTGCGGACGGCCTCGTTTTCCTGAACGGAGGCCGGCAGCTTGAGTACGCGGGTCAGGTGGTAGCGGGCGGGACAGTCGCGGTGTGCTCTCAGGTCGCTCACCGATACCGTGCGCCGCTTGCGAGGCCGCGTGGGAGGTGGGAGCACAAGGAGAGCGGGCGCCCGCGGCACGGTTGAGCACTCGGGTAACACCTTGCAACCCGCGCAGTGGGCACCGGCGAGGCGATCGCGGCCGTCGAGGACACGGCCGAGCCGGGGCACGACATGCTGCTCGTGCAAGTCCATGATCTCTTCAGCGGTCCAGTCCGCGAAGACGTCAGTCTCCGTTGTGCGCAGAAGACGGACCCGGCCTTCGGTGAGGCCGGCGGAGTAGACCCGGACGCGTTCTGGCCGCGGCGGCGGCGCCGGGTGCCTGAGGGCTGGGGAGTGATGCTCGAAGGAAGGGATGCGGGCCGGAGTCCCGTAATACAGGACAGAGGCGATAGCGGCGAGTTCGGGCAGCGGGAGGCGCTCCTTGGCATCTCCTTTGGCGGGAATCACGAGTTCACGCAGCCTCGCGTCGTCCGAGACGTACTGCCTCCCCCAGACAGTGCGCTCGTAGTCGGTGATGCCGCGCTCGTCAGGCTCCTCAAGCGTGCGGAACGCGATCCATGCGTCCGGGGCGCGGAACGTGCGCGGAAGGTCGGCGCCGTCGCGGCTTTCCTGGTCCCTGCGGCGGGCGTCGAGGTAACGTTCCGCGGCCGCCGCCGACCAGGTCACGTGCTGCGGCAGGCACCGGGAGCGCGTCCGGCGACACCGCTCCATGGCCTCCTCGATGCTCTGCGCCGCGCCGGACTCCAGTTGATCGAGCAGTTCCTGCACGAGCGCGAACGGGAACTCCTCGCGTGGAGTCTTGGACGAAACCCGTTCCGCAGAGAACACGTCGCGGCGGACACTGAGAGCACGGTTCATCGGACAACCGGGCTCCTCGTCGCGCAGATGACGGACCGGGATGCGGGCCAGGCGCCCGACGCCGACCGTACCGGGAGGGTTGTCCCAGGGCTGCACGGTGCCGACTCCTTGCAGTCTCGACGGTGAGGGCATCACCGTGACAGAGCTCTGTGAACAAAGTCAAGGCACGCAAGAATCTCCTGTAGCTTGCTGTCTGACGGTTCGCCAGGAGAGGCAGGGAGTGTGTGTGGTGGAGCCATGGCCGGCGGGGAAGAAGCTCGCGGGCAGATTCAGCCGCGCCGGCGAAGGCGCATGGGGTGGCATGGGGGTCGTCTATCGGGCGACCGACGAGAGGCATGCCGAGCGGGCGGTCGCGGTGAAGTTCCTGTGGCCTCGAGATCCGGAGGCCACCCTGCGCGGGTACCGGACTCCCACCCCACAAGAGCTACGGCGTTTCGACCGCGAGTGCGAAATGCACCAACGCTTCGGTGGCCGGGGCGTGCCAGCCTTCGTCCACGCCGATCTCTCCCCGCCGCGCCCGTACCTCGTCACAGAGTACGTCGACGGCGATGACCTGCATGCTTTTCTCACCCGGAACCGACCCACCCTGTCGGCTGCGGCGTGTGTGATCGTCCCGCTGCTGGAAGTGCTCGGTCGGGTGCACGGCGCGGGCGTGGTACACCGGGACGTCAAGCCAGCCAACATCCTGCTGGCCCGACGCGACGGCGTCGTATACCTCACCGACTTCGGCATCGCCCTGCCGAAAGATCCGGCGGCCACCCGGTACACCAACGGACGGACGCCCGGCACGATCGGCTACATGGCCCCGGAGATTCACCACGGCGAACGGAACCCGGGCCCGGAGGCCGACCTCTACAGTGTCGCCTGCATCGCGTTCCAGATGGTAACTGGACGGCTGGTCTTCGAGGCTGGCCACTCCGACTACGACTTGGCCCGCCTGCACTGCGAGGAGCGGCCGCCGCTGCTCAGCGACGACGTCCCCGGCCTGCCGTCCGAGATCGTGGACATCACGGACCGTATGCTCGCCAAGTCGCCCGCCGATCGGCCGCCTCTGGAACTGGCACTCGAGATCTGGCGGCCCCTGCTGCCCTCGCCGGGCGACTCCTCTCCACGCCCCGCCCTCGACCCGGACCCGACCCTGCCCCATCGCACCCCGGAGACCGCTGCGGCCCCGCTCTCGGAAGCACCGCCGACGGGTCCGCGTCGCCCTCGGGTGCATCGCCGACCCGTCGGCGGTCCCACCCGGTCCGCGCTCCGAAATCTGTGCGCCGAGGCCGAGATCGAAATCGAACGCGGCGAACCGGACAAGGCCGTCGACGAGTTGACCGCCATGCTGCTGCGCGCCGAGCAGTGCCTCCCTGGGGCGGTCCGCGAAGTGCAAAGCGCGCGCCTCGTCGTGGCCCGTGCTCAGATGCTGCGCGGAGAGACTGCCTCCGCGGGCCGCATCTGCCGGGATGTCGCCAGGCGGCTCGCGGACGCGTCGGCCGGCACGGATACCGCTGAACTGCGAGCACGGGCACGGCTCGTCGCGGTCCAGGTGATGACCGCGGAAAGGAGCCCGGTCCAGGCGGTGGCCGACACTTGGCTGGAGCTGGCCGATGAACTCGCGTCCTGGCCCGGGCCAGGACCATCCCGCCATACCGTGGAATTCTGCCGAGAAGTAGGAGTCGAAGTGAAGGAACTTGTTCTGGACGCGAGGCAAGGTGAAGTGTCCCCGGCGCTGCCCGAGGCAATCCGCAAGCTGCTGGATCGCCTGCCAGGGCCAGCTTGAGGAACCCCGCGGAAACCGGGGCCCTGACTCTGCCTGGGCCTGGCCCCTCACTCCTCCGTCAGCCTGCCCTGGGCCAGCAGCCCCGACAACATCGCTGAGAGCGCATCACCGTGCCTGCCCAGGTCGGCCACCGCCTCCCGGAACCGGACGAGTCGGCGGTGGACCTCCCCGATCCGCCGCTGCTGCGTCGCCGGCGCGCGCAGGACGCGGAGTCGGCGCACGTCGACGCGAGAGGAAGAGGAGGCACGCGTCCCTGCCCGCTGGTCGTTGCCTGGCGCGTTCAGACACGCGGCAAGGAAGAACGGGTCGAGCAGCGCAGGGTCGGTACGCAGCCGGACGGTGTGGGCACCGAGCAGTCGCGGTCCGGCCGTCTCGACCCAGACGTCGAATCCGCCGACCGCGGTCACGACCACGACATCGCCGAAGGACGTCAGAACCCCCTGTCCCTCAGCCTCCAACTCGGCGGCCTGCGCCGCGGCAACCCATGGCTCCTCACCCCGTACGGCCCATGGGGTGATGACGGGCAGAGCATCCTCGGCCTGCTCTCCCTGCTGGATCAGATCGTCAGCGAGAACCTTGCCGGGCATCACCTCGAGAGCACCGGAACGCTCCAGATCACCCACGAAGATGTAGCCGAAGTCGTCCGGCGCTGCGGCACTCGCCTCGTGTTCGCGTACTGCCTTGGCCGCATCGTCCATATCCATCAGGGCCCTGTCCCAGCCAGTCCAGGCGCGGCGCAGTTCCACCGGCCCCACGGACCGCTCGGTCACGGTACGGCGAGAGGGCGTCAGGTCGGTCCCGTCGCCAAGCAGTTCCGCGGTCGGCACCCGTGTGACGCCACGTAGGTCACTGCCACGCAGGGCCGCCACGGTGCGCTCACGGAGACCGTCCCAGTCGACGGCCATGCCGCGACCGGTGATCGCTGTCGTCCGGCAGTCCGCAGCGTCGACGAAGGTCACCTCATCCGCGGAGTGTTCACGGGGCATCGCCAGCAGCCACAGATGCAATCCCACCCCATGCGGCGGCGCGCTCCCGGGCGGCAGCGCGACTACGGCTCGCACGGCTCCGGTGCGTACCAACCCCGCCCGAATTCGCCGTCCGGCCCGGCGCGAAGCGACACCCGGTGGTAGGACCAGCACTGCTACTCCCCCAGGTTCCAGCACGGACAGACAGTGCTGCACCCACGCCAGCTCAGGCTCGGTCCGTGGTGGCGTGCCATACGTCCAGCGAGGATCGGTCGCCAGTTCGTCGTGCCCCCAGGAACGCTCGTTGGACGGTGGATAGCTCAGAACCACGTCTGCGCGAGAAGCGTGCCGCAGGGGGGCATCAAGCAGTGTGTCCCCAGACTGCACGTGTCGCTCGCAGCCCGGGAACTCCAGAGCCAGTCTGGCTCGGGTCAGGCGAGCCACAGCAGCATCGTTGTCGACACCTGCCAGCGCAGGCGGAGGTACCTGCCCCGACCATCGCCGACCGGACGCAGCCAGGAGCGAACCCATTCCGCACGCAGGGTCCAGCACCCGACGCACCGGCGCACTGTCGTCGCGGAGTTCGGCCGCCAGAGCCACCATGGTGTCGGCCAGTTGGCGGGGAGTGACGATCAACTGACGTACGTGGACGGCGTGCCATCGATCCAGCAGCACGGCGAAGGCTTCCTTCGACGACTGACGAAGGGCCAGCCGCACGACCTCGTCCGCCAGCTTCCGGTCGGCAGCGCTGGGTTCCGGGGCTCCGCGCGGCGGGTTCATCGCCGGGATCGCCAGGCGCTCCCCCGCCGAGGCCAGTAGATGAGCCATCCCGCCCCGGTCACCGAGGTCCTCGATCCGCGGCCAGAGACGGTCCCAGCCACTGGAGGACTCGTCGATCTTGCCGTGTCGTAGAAGCCAGGATTCCGCATCCGCCAGGGAGAACATGGGGCTGGCGTCAGTGCCGCCGACCGGCTTGGGGAAGTCGCTGTGCCGCCGCCTCCAGTTACTCACGGCGGCACGACCGACTCCGGCAAGCCGCGCCATCCCTGCAAGGCTGAGCGTGACCGGTTCATCGTGCTGCTCCATGGTCTCTCGTTTCAGGGATGGTCTAGCTGGATATGGCAGGCAACGATGCACCCGAGGCACGGTGCAGCCGGCGAGCGAAGCCTACGCGTTGACTCTGTCAATGTACTCAGGCTCAGGGTGCACGAGAGCCGTGCCCAGCAGCGAGCCGCACGCACCGCTGTCATCCCCGACGCCATGCCCGCTCCAAAGCATCTGCCACAGCGGAAGGGCAGATGTCTGGATTCGGTGGACTTTCCGCCTGGAGAGCTAAGTGTATGGATCCCCGGCTACTCCGCCACCAAGCTGCTCGTGGCCTGGCGCTCCGGGGGCTCACGGAATCCTCGTGCGGTTCGTTCCGGCCGTGCGCACGCTGACCGCGCCGAAGGCATGACCAGGTCCCCGGCTTCGGCTCGATGAACTGCACACCACACCTGACGCATCGTCCGACGCGACAGATAATCTCATCGGGTGGCCCAAGATGCCGCTGTACCCGCGAAACGTGTGTGGCTGCGCAGGCACCAGGGGTGCTCCGGGGCGCGGTATCCGCGCCGGGTGTGTGCCTCCTTGGGTGGATGGGTGCTGACTGATTTCGGAGGAACTGCTGGTGGCGCAGATCGACTTCCGTCTCGTCCAGACGGCGGTCATGGGAGGCCGGGATTCGGACCAGCCGGTCATCCTGCCCGAGGAGCCGCACAATCTGGATGAGTTCCGCCGCCAGTTCGGCAAGGACGACTTCTGGTGCGGGACGCTGCTCGGTGGCTGCGGCGAGCGGCTGATGACCAAGCGCTACGAAACGAAGGTCTGTCACTTCTCCCATTTCCCGGACCGCGACGGAAGCCGGGCGGCTTGTCATCGCACGGCCAACGGCGTCGACAGCGCCGATCACCTGTTCGTCAAGGCGCACGTGACGCAGTGGCTGGCGGGCCAGGGGCACGCGGCGCAGGCCGAGTTGTGCAGCCTCGGGCACGGCCCCGGGGATGCCGTGGACTTCGTGCTGCGTGCCACGAATCAACGCCTGCGCTTCGAGCTGCGGCCCAGCGACTACCGCAGCTGGCGTGGAACGGCGGACAGCCTGGCCGCCAAGGAAGGGCATATCGAGTGGGTCTTCGGGCTGGAGAGCGCCATCACCCGGGATATGACGGCCCGCTACGGCTATGCCCTGCGGGTGCGGTGCGAAACCGACGGCAACAGCCGCCGGGTTCTGATCGGCACCGTCACCGAGAACCGCCCCGTCGCCTGGTCTCCGCTCGAGCAGTGCCGGATGAACGGCGACGGCCTCATCACCCCCGACCTCGACGAACTGCGTAACCGCGGGCTGATCCGCGAGGGAGCCGCGCGCCACGACGCCGTGGCCGGCAGCCTGCCGCTGCGCGGCGCCGAGATCGTCTTCGCGATCGACGGCGAGGCCCGGCCGGACACCGACTCGCCCCTCGTGGAGGGCGGCCGGTATCTGATATCCGGCTTCATCAAACCGGCCGGGCACCGGATCCTCAAGGCCCAGCTCTCCTTGCCCCACGACACACCCCACCCCACCGAGCAGTACGTGTACCGGCTGGCGGGCGCGGTGCGCCTGCTGGTCACCGAAGCCGACCGGCCGGGTGAGAACACCCGCTGGGCCGTGCGCGCGGACAGCCTCATCCAGCTCAAGGGCCTGGACGCGGAACGTACCGGCCTGTGGCGTCCCCCCGTCGCCCTGGACGAGCCCCTGCCCGCACCGATGCCCGCCACGCGGCCCGCCCCGGCCCCCACCATTCCGGTGCAGTCCCAGAGCAGCCGCACCGCCACACTGTTGCGGCGGGCTCTCGAAGACGTGGCGCGGGAGGGGGCCACCACCACGTGGAAACAGCTGGCCGAGCGGGTCGGCCTGGATCTCGCGCACCTGCCCGATCCCAAGCGCCGGGACCTTCTCGTGGAGGTCGACAAGCCGCGAGATCGGAACCGGTCGCTGTTGTGCGTCCTGGTCCGCGCGCCCTCCGGCCGTCCTCTGTCCTATCTCGCCACCGTGCTGCGCCTGCTCCAAGTCCCCGCCCCAGCCTCGGAGTCCGCGCTGTACCGGTGGAGCGACGAGCAGATCCGCGCTGCGCATACGGCGTACGGCCACCGTACGCCTCCCCTACCGGCATCGGCTGCCATTGCGGAGGCGCCCCGCCCCGCGGAAGCGCGGGCCGCCCAGGAACAACTGACCCTCCTCAATGCCCAGTTGGCCGTGGGCCGTACCACGTTGCCCCACGCCACCGGCCGTCGTGCCGCCCGCCTGGCCACCACGGTCAAGGACGGCGAACAGCACCAACGGCTCTACGAGACTGTCCTGCAACGCAGGCAGGAGCTGCGAGCGTGGCAACGCGAGGGCGAGCGGCTCCTGGATGACCTCGACCGCCTCATCGGCCGCCCTCTGCCGGCGTCTGCTCACCCGAAGAGGAGCACGCCCACCGTCCCGCCCGCCGCCGCGAAGAGCCCCGTCTCGCCGGGGAAGGACCAGCGCTCGTTCCAGGCGCAGGCGACAGCAGACATCGCCCGTCTGAGGCAGCTGTTCAAGCAGGCCCGTGATGCCGACGACCTGAACGAGGCCAGACGGATCCGCAAGGAGGTCTCACGGATCGCCACGGATCGCCTGTCCGGTGAGCCACGGCAGAACCTCCTACTGCTCCGCACCGACCTGCAGACCTGGATCAACAGCCGTGAACCAGCAGCCGCCCACGCTGCGCTGCGTACCTTGTTCGCCGACCTTGCGACGGCCGACCCGGCCCCCACGCCTCTCGCCCTGCGCAGCGCCCTGGCCCACTCGAAGATTCTCAAACGACGCTGCCCCGGCCCCCTGCCGCACGACCTCAACACGGCGCTCGCCCGCCTGGAAGCCCAGGTCAACGGCGAATCGGTGACTCCAGACGACGGAGCCCCCCTGTCGGCGACCCACCCGTCACCCAGCGGCGCGCCACCTTCCGAGTCTGCCGCTTTCGCAGAAGCCCGAGCGGAGTTCGCCTGGCTCGTGAAGGAAATCCGTGCCGCGCAGGAAGTCGGCGACCTGGCTGCGGTCCAGACCGCGCGCCACTTGGCCGGACCCATCTACGGCCGGCGTCTGTCGCCCGAAGACCGGGCCACCTACACGCCGTTGATGCGTGAGGTGAAGGCGTGGTGCCAGGAACAGGATCCGAACACGGACCCGATCCTGCGCCGTATCCGTCAAGTCCTCGCCGAACTCGGCCGTGCCGGCAACTGCCTAGCCACCGAGCAACTCGCCGCATTCCTCGACGAGATCAGCTCGCTGCGCCGTCAGTTGGACCGGCGCCTACCGGTGCTCGAAGAGGTTCAGGTCAAGCGGTGGAAGCGCCAGCTCAAGGCCCGCACCTCGAGCGCGCCGCGTCGTGCCGCACCGCGCGCGGCGGACCCGGTCAAGGCCATCCCCGGTCCCAAGGCCACCGCACCGTCTCCCCCGGACCGTCTGCCGATCGAGACCATCGACAAGCTGGCCGCCATCGCCCGGGACGTCCTCAAGGACGCGGCGCGCAGCGGCGGCTCACTTCTGACGTGGGGTGACCTGCGGCTGCGGATGGCGGGCGGGCTGCCGCACCTGCACCCGGACGACCAAGGTGAACTCCTGGTCGCCGTCGACCGGGAGACACCGGTCGGTGAACCGCTGCTGTCCACACTCGTCGCGAGCTCGGACGCCTCGTTGCACTGGCTCTACCGCCACGTCCGCTTCAGCCTCGACCTCGAACGCATACCCGAACCTGACCTTCCCGCCCACTGGGCCACCGAAGTCCTGCGCCTGCGCCAAACCTGGCGCCACCGCTGACCTGCCGCATCAGTGAACGGCGTCCGGGCCCAGCCGGCCCGCCGTTCAGCTCGGTCGCGGACATCCGCCGGCCCCGGCTCGCCGCACTGGTACGCCACGACTGCACGCGGCTACGGGTAAACACCGAGCTCGTAGTGGGACACCCCGGCGTACACGGTCACGATGCGTCGTCGTGCATCTCGCCCCAGGGGCGCTCCAGGAGTGAGATGTCCAGGAAGATGCCGGAGCGGCCCTCGCAGCAGTCGAAATGGTCCTGCCACGCTGTCACGTCCGCTTCGGTGCTTGGGTTGGGCTGGAAGAACCAGCGCTCCTCCGCGTCATGGATGGCGCGGATGCCGCGGTGGGCCTCGGTCCGGGACGCTGTCTTCGCCCGTTTCCGCAGTCCCTGGGCGCCCGCCAACGTGGTGAGGTCCAGACGCGCCGCACGAGATGCGCCGCCGCCGACCACATGACGGACGGCATACAGCGTGTCCACCGTCTTCGCGGCCAGCACGCCGACGTCCACCACGTCGCCGTAGGTCCGCAGGCATCGGTAGTCGCCGTCGAAGAGGTTGTGGCCGACCCTCGCCGTCCCGGCCTTGGCGGAACGTGTGTAGAGCGAGCGACGGCCCGGATTGGGAGAGCACGCCCGGCCGGCTGAAGGCACTGTTCTTGTGCGGGAAGGTCACCGGGCCACACGCGCACCCCAAGGATCCGCGGCTCGAGCCGGCCAGGAAGGAAGGCCCTGCACTGCGAGGTGTTCGAGGAACTCGGCGGCAAAGTAGACCGAAGGCGGGCATGCCTGGATGGAGCGGGCCACGTCCGTCGTCCCACGGCCAGCCGGGCGCGAAATTGTTGATTCAGCCAAGGTTGAATCGGAGCCTCAGCTGGGTGCTGACCAGTTCGTAGCCTGCGAGGTCGGGGGCGCCGAATGGGTTAGGCAGGACGGTGATGTTGCGGCGGTCGCGGTCGAGGACGTGAGAGACGTACACGATAAAGTACGTCTCGTCCGGCTTCAGGCGAGAAGCGCGTCGAACCTCGGATTCGCCGAGGATGATCTCGCCGCTGTCGCCGGTGGATGCCTTGACCTCGTAGAGGTAGGTCGCGTCGCCGTCGTGGATGAGGAAGTCGTAGCCGAGTCGGTCGTCCCCCGGCTGCGCGCCGGCGAGCCCGTGGACTCGCAGGCCGGACTTCCATGAGTCCTGTGGTTCGACCCCGAACTGCTCTTGCAGCCACGCGGCCACCGCCGCCTCTCCCGCAAGGCCCACAGCCAATGTCCGGTCTTGGTCACTCGCGGGGACCTGGTACGAACCGCTGTGCGACCTTGCACCGGACGACGAGGAGGTGCGTGGCCGCGGAATGCGGGGCGCGAGCGCCGTGGCGGACGTGGCCGAGGTGGCCCGCTGCTTAGGCGTGAGGTCTGCGGCCACCTCGCGGGCGAGCGCCGCCAGGTCGTCGGGCCGGGCCGACACGAGCCTGCCGTTCAGCATTACATGGGGGCCGGGTGCGGACCCACCGGGTCCGCACCCGCCCGTGGCTCCGCCGGTGCTCCCCGCGGGCTCCAGGGGACGTGTCGCGGCCAGTCCGAGGTCTGCGCGCCGGTCCGATAGAGGCATGTCTTGGGGCCAGTGGCCGCGGGCCCTAAGCCAGGCGATCAATGCCTTCACGGACAGGACTTCGAAGTCCAGCAGGCCGTCGTCGTCCAGTTCCCGCAGGACGTCCTGGGCGGGGGGCAGCACCGTGGGGCGACTTGCGGGATAGAGGCGCTCCCATTCCTCGATTAGTTGCCGCAGCCGTGGTACCTGCTTGTGCACCGCTGTGCTAGATGCCTCGCGTACCTCGGCCCGCGGCCTCAGCGGGCGTGACGTCGACGAGGGTGCTGGAAGCTGTTTCAACAGCCAGGCGTCCGCGTGGCCTTGGAGGAGTTCGTCGGAGAGATGCCATTGCGTCGTGTGCCAGGCCGGGTCCGGCGCGAGTAGGGAGACGTCGCGCAGCTTCACATACCCGGCCAGGGACCGTCCAGACCGGTGGACGTCTCTATAAGCGTCCCTGATCCGCTCGGCGAGCGCGGGACGGTTCCGCTGAAGCCATGCCGCGAAATGCCGTTCATGCCGGTCCCTGTTGTCGATCTCCGGGAGGCCCAGGGAGCGCCATGCGCGGTTGGCGTCGGCCAGGGGCACGGATATGGCGCTCAGTTGCCGTTCCCGGTCGTCGTCCTCCAGCAAACGCATGAGCTGTTCCGCGCTCGGTGCGCCGATCCGGTCGGTGAGCCAGGTGAGGAGGGCGGCGCGGTCGGAGAAGTCGTCGGCGCGTTGCCGCAGTTGTTCCGCGAGGTCGAGATCGAGGCAGGCGAGGAGGGGGACTAGCCGGGCGCTGCCGGAACGCTGTGACGCCCGCTCGGCGAGGACGGCGTGCAGTTGGTGCGGCCGCAGGTCCAGGACGTCCGTGAGATCCTCCTCCGGGACATGGTCGGTCTTCAGGCCGCGTTCCTCCAGTTTGGTTAGCGCCTTCCATAGCGAATCTGCGAGGTAGGGTGCGCCGATGAGGGCAGCCACGGCGGGGGCGGCGGTGCGGAGCACTCGCCAGCCGGTACGCGGCTCGCTGTGCACGACGACCACACGGGGCCGGTCTGGGTGCGGGTGCAGCAGGGCTCGGTCCGCTCCGTGCTCGGTGAGGCGGTGGCCGGCGATCCAGAGGACGGCCTCGTCGGCCACGGTCACGTCGCAGCGATGCAGTAGGCCGGCCACGTCTGCCGCGGCTACGGACTCCGGACGGGACGCTCGTTCCTCGTCGAACTCCACCAGGGCCGCGATCAGGGTGAGCAGCCAGGATCCTGCGTACTCCGTCAACGGCACGTGCGGTGCGTCACGGACGGGCAATCCGTCGGCCTGGATGTCGTGCGCGGCCTCGCCGCACCGCTGGACGTCGAACGTTGTCCTCCGTTGGAGGAAGACGTGGACTCGGCCTCCCAGTGCCCTGTCCCGTACCGGGATCACGGGCACGGGGACCCGGTCCAGAAGGGCTCGGTTCTGGGCCCCGTCAGGATCCGGGACGAAGACCGTCTCGTCCGATTCTGCCGGGTCCAGCGAGGCGAGGGCGCCAGCGCGGGTCACCAGCAGCCGGCGGGGCGCCGCAGGCTGCCCGCCGTCGGCGGTGCGCGTCCCGCCCTCCGCCGGCAGCAGCTGCGCCCACGCCTTTTCGTACTCCCGTCCGATCTCGTGCGCGAGTCTTCCTTCCCTGAGGTGGACGTTGGCCTGCACCAGGTCCGGCAGGTGGCGGAGCCGGTCGAGCGCGGTGCCGGGATCGTCCCAGGAGCGGATGCCGAGCAGGCCGAGCCGTGCCACGAGCTTGGCGGACCGCCTGCTGCGCAAGGAAGCCGGCACCACGCCGAGGAACTGGGGCGGGGGCTGCGTGCCGTGCCACCACCAGGCCCTGCCGGCGGTAGCGAACACGGTCCCCTCCGAGGTGGCCCTTAGGGCGGCCGTCTGCGGGATCCACGGTGCGTGGGTGAGGAAGGCGGACAGCGGAGTGGGCCAGGGGGTCCCGGTGGGATCGCTGTGGCGTACGAATTGCATCTCCAGCGCGGAGTCGGCCCAGGCGAAGGCGAGGCCGTGCATGATGAGCTCCGCGTAGAGTCTGCGGTCCTCCGCGGAGAAGGCGGCGTAGTCGTCCTGACCGGGCAGCATGGCCGCGGCACGGGAGCGTGAGTGGTACTCCACGCTGATGTAGCCGACCCTACGCCGGTTCCGCCAGCGCTCGGCGCTCGTCCGCCACTGCGGCAGCAGATCCGGCCGGTCCGGGGCCCAGAAACGGGAGGGCCGGTTGAGGGCGTCTCCCCTGACACTGGTGCGGAGGCAGGCCAGGCGTACGCCGTTGTCCTCGCTGTCCGCGCTCAGTGCGGCTGCGACGAACGCGAGCACCCGGTCGGCGCCGTAGTCGTGGACGAGGTTCGCGGTCCTGAGCCACTTGCGGCCCTGGGCTCTAACGCTTGCGGCCCTTGCCGGACCAGGCGATGCCCTCGTGCACGAAGTGCAGGCGGTCGGACAGGCCGTCGGGCAGGGTCGGCAGGGAGCCGCCCTGCGGAGTGTCGCGGTCGAAGAAGACGCCATCCGCGCCGGCCGGTGCCGTCGTCGCCCTGGAAGTAATGACGATCCGCTTGCCGGTCAGGGCCGAGCCGTCGGGGAACGCCTGGGAGAGGTCGTAGTAGAAGTCCGCCCACCATCCGGGATCAAAGGTGTCACGTACGGCGGCCCCGGCGAGCCCTTCCGCCCAGGTCGCGAGGCGCTCTGTGGGGGGTTCGAGGCGCGTGCCCGTGCTCCTGGCCAGGGACGCCAGCCGCCGCAACCGAATGGGGTGCAGACGCGGATCGAGGAGATCCATAACCCCCGTGGCGGCGACGGCGTGCGGGGTGAAGATCGAGGAGCCGTCCTTCCCTTCCCACAGAAGGGCACGGTGCAGGGAGGTGCGAGCCCCTGGTGTCGTTCCGATCACCGGGATGAACGGCACGTGGGCGATGCCATTGTCTAGCCGTTGGAAGGCAGACGTCAGCCGTGCCAGTGCCTTGGGCTGCCAGCACATCAGGTCGACGAGCGTGCCGGGCGGAATCGGTGCCCGCCTGTCCGCCGCTGCGAGCACCGCGCGGGCGCACACCTCAGCCACTGTGTCGAGCAGCAGGCCGTTCCACGGCACCGCCTCGTTGAACGAACGACGGTTCATCTCCGCGAAGAACGGAGCGTGGACATAGCCGCGGACGGGTGCCGGGATCTGCTCGCCCATCGGCAGGAAGGCGTAGAGCCGCCCGTCCCGTAGGGGATCGGCGACCGGTACGGCGACGCGTACCTCGGCCTTCTTCTCCCAGGCCATCCAGTCGCGTCGCATCCCGCTCTTCTCGATCGACGCGGCGAGCGCCTCCCGGGCGCGGTCCGGGTCGGCCTTCCCGCAGACGACGATCAGACGCATCCGCCGACGCAAGGTGATCTGCTGCACCTTCAGGCCACGGGCGTGGTGCAGCACCTCCACCTGACGGTCGTACGTCCTGCGCCGGGTCTCCCCCGCGGCCCGCCACTCCAGCCGGACACGTTCCAGCCGGTCGAGGAACAGCTCGAACGGGGCCTTGTCGTCCATGAGTTCCCGCACCTGCGCCCTGGCGGCCGAGCGCGCGTCGGCCGACTTCAGCGGCAGACGGATGACGGTGACAAAGCCCCGGCGCGCGAAGCCTTGGACGGTCTTCGGCGGCTCCTCCAGGAAGACCGGCACCTTCAGCGTGAGCAGGTTCTCCTTCAAGTAGTCGGCGAAACCCTCGCGTTCGGGCGCCACCTCCCGGGCGAGCGCGTCGTAGTCGTCGAGCCGGGCGAACCGGAAGGTGAACCCGTCGAGGAGCCGGGACCCCTCCCTGGCCACGCTGTAGACCTCGGGCGCGTCGCACAGGTGCAGCACGCTCTTGAAACCGACGCCCTTGTGGCCGATCCCGGCGTCGGCACGCTTGCTGGAAAGGGCGATGCTGCACAGGTCCTTGAAGTTCTTGCCGCCGAACGGCTTACCGCAATTGGCCACATAAAGGGTGCCGTGCTCACCCTCGTCCTCGTCCAACCGGATCTCAATGCGTCCGTCGGTGGCTCTGGCCGGGTGCGCGTCGTGCGCGTTCTGCAACAACTCGATGAGCACCCGACCCTCGTACTCGGGCGCGATGATCGTCTCGGTCACGGCCTTGGCCTCACGGGCCGCGTCACGGCCGTCGTCCCAGTCCCGCAGACAGCCGCGCACCTCGACCAGCGCCTTCTCGTGCACACGCCTGCGCACAACGGCCGACCGGCGCTGCCGCGCACGCTCCGCCGACGGTCGCCAGCCCCCCGCTGCCATACCGTTGCTCCCCACCCCGTGCGCCTCCCGCCCCACTCTGCCGGTGATCCTACTGAGCGCGAAGGAGCCCTGAAGGGCGTTTGACACCGGCGGCCCTGTGGCTCCGTAGCATGCCCGTTTGATCAAAGCGCTCGTACGCTGCAAGCCGGGTAGCGGGCAAGCCGATCCCGACGCGGGCCCATTGGGTAGGGCCTTCCGGACTGATCCCGAGAAGGGACCGCCGACGGATAGGCGGGAGTCTCCCGGGACTGACCCTGCTGCGTGTGCGCTGGCGTCAGTGTGTCGTGCTTTGGATGCCGAGGACGTCGTAGAGATGCTCGCCGTGGGCCCATCGTTTCAATTCCGGGCGGCCCATGAGGATGAGCTGGTGATGCTGGGCGAAGTCGATCGCCGGCTGCGTGAAGCCGTTGAGCGCGATCATGATCGGGAGGTCGGCTCCGTGGTGCGGGCGGGCTGTCCCGTTGAACTTCTGCACGTGGCCTGACCCGACTGGGCTCTGATACTGCTTGCACTGCACGATCAGGAGGCGGTCTTCGTCATCGCGGGCAGTGATGTCCACGCCGAGGTCACCGGCGCCCCCGACCCGCTTCGGACGCCGGAATCCGTCACGGGCCAGGAGATCAGTGCACGCCTGCTCGAAACCCGTCGCGCTCATCGACGAAAGCTGCTTCATCTTGAAGGTCAGCGCGTCCGCTTCGATCGCATCGCCAGAGGGAGCCGCGAACGTGTCGTCCGCGTTGGCGTAGGTGTTGGCGCCGAACAGGAACGACAGGATTCTGCCGAGCAGGAGCAGCATGGGCAGTCCGCCGACCACGAAGAGCCCGGTCCACCACGGGTGATCGACTATCAGCCCCCACAAATCTACGGTGATCCACTGGCCGACGTCCTCAGTGAGCCACTCCCAGAGTATCTTGCCGACGGCCAGGGCGATGACCGCATACAGCAGGAACTTCAGCAGCGGGTCGAGCGACCCGTCCTCATCGAACACCACACCTCCAGACGTCTTGGGCAGCGATCACGATCTTTGCCAGTCATGCCGCACGCCTGAATCGGCTCGGGCGGGAGCGCGCAGACAATCCGAGGAGCTCGTGCAGAGCGGCACCGTCCTCGGCCCAGCGCCGTAGCTTCTCCCGGTCGATCCAGTGGACGCCGTGCCGGTCGCCCCACGCCATGGCATCGCGGGTGAAGGCTCCGTTGGTGACGACGACAGCGTGATCGCCTCTGTGGACCGGCCCGGCCGTCCCCTTCACCGCGTACATCACAGCTGAGCCCACCTTCCCGCCGACGCGGGTGTGCTTGGCCTGCACCACGATCCGGCCGCGCTGCGGATGGTCACCGATGACGTCCGCGGCCTGGTCGCCGCCGCCACCCACTCTGCGGGCCGGCCAGCCGTCGCGGACCAGCAGATCCCGCAGGGCGTACTCGAAGCGACGGTCGCCCATGGCGTCGAACTCCGCGAGCGTGATCCGCAGAGTGGCCAGCCGCTCCCTCTCCCGACGCCGCATCGTGTTCGCCTGCCTGATCCGCCACGCCGCGCCTGCCCCCGTGAGCAGGGCGAGAGCCAGCAGGGCAGGCCAAGCCGCCTTCAGCGCGCCGACCGCTGTGGCCGCCGTCCGCGCCACCAGGACGAGCACAGCCAGGGCGACGACAGCCGCTGCGACCAGTTCCGCGGCACCGCGAGGACGTCGCAGACGAATCCGTCCCATCAGCGGTCGGCCGTCGCGCTGGCCGCCGGCTTCGGATCCGCCGGCGATGTGGTGGCGATCGACTCACTGAACCCGAACACCTGCCCCCACAGCCACACGCCAGCCAGTAAGCCGGCGATCATCCAACCGCTCATGCGCTTGGCGCTCCTGGGCTTCGGATTACGGCGGATGTGTCCGCGTACCCGGTGGAACCCGTTCGGCACCTTGGACATGTTTCCCCCTCCCGTCGGTGGGCCGCGGAGCGCGGCTCATCCCAACAAAAGGGTGTAGCAGTGGGCACTGACAGCAACTGATGGGTCATCACGGCGCTACGCCACGGTCGAGTCGCCATCAGGCCAGGAGGGGCCACACCGTCAGGCCAATCACGGAGCAGCGAGCCTGAGGCAGCTCAGCTGGGCGAACGCCCTTCTCAGTTCCCAAGCGGTTCATCATGGCTCTTTTCTGCCAGCCCTAACGCGGCGCGTGACCTGGCGTCTCTCACCTGCGCAAACTCCCCGGTCGCGCCAAGCAAAGCTCTGCCGACGAATGGCGAAAAGCAGTGGAAGCGCACTCACAGCCATAATGCGCCGGAGCCGCCCCATCGAACCGTGATTCTGCGACCATGACCCGGGAGCGTCACAGGATCGGGAGGCACTGGTAGGCACTGATCAACCCACCGCCGCGCCACCTCGGCCAACGAGCCCCCACGGGACGAATTCTCAACGCAGTGTCGTCGCGTCCCTGCGAGGACAGCGCCAGGGTTGTAGGGCCGGGCCGAAGAAATCGCCGCTGTCCTCCGCCAGCGCCAGATCCAGCCTTGGTGCAGCCCGATCAGGACAGTCTTCTGCGGCCCGTCGTCGCCTCTCGAACCAGTGCCGAGGCCGTCATCGTCGTACAAGCGCGACATGCGAGAGCGCTCATCACCACGCACCTTCGAACCAAGATCCGGACCATACCCGGACAGCCGTCCGCAGCTTGTGACGATCGGCGCTGTTTTCGCTGGTCAAACTGCATCGGAGCTGTGTGCCACCAGCAGACGAAGAACCTGCTGTCCCGAGGAGCCGGCGGAATCAGGCTGCTTCCCAGAGGCCGGCGTCCAGGATACGCGCCGCCTTCGTGATGCTCCCGGGCATCAAATGCCGGTAGGTCCGATACGTCTCCTCGATGGACTTGTGGCCCATCCATTCCGCCACGTCGGTGATCGGTATCCCGTTCCCGAGCGCGTTCGAGGCGAAATAGTGCCGGAAGCTGTACATGCCCGCACCGTCCTGCGCGGGGAGTGCCTTGAAGAGCTTCTGCACACGTCGGCGTTCCATCGGCTCGGTGTAGTAGCCGCTGGGACCACGCAGGAGGTAGCCGTCCTTCGTGGTGCCATGCTTCTCCTCGTAGCGCTCCATCGCTTCTCGCACCGAGCGCGGCAGAGGAACCTCTCGGAACTCCCCCGCCTTGCGGTGCTTCAGCTTCGCCGGCTTGTGCGTGTTCGAGTGGATCTGCTCGTGAACCCGGTAGACGTCGTCCGCCACGACATTGTTGATGTTCACCGCGCGGGCTTCCCCGTTTCGCAGGCCGCAACCCACCATCATGACGATCTCGAGGGCGAGGATGTGATCCGCGACAGTCAGCGCTCTCTTCACATAGTCGAGGGAGGGAATGACCACCTTCTCCCGAACGTACTCCGGCTCCTGGACCCCCTTCAGAGGGTCGTCTGCCATGGCACCCTTGCCATAGGCATCCCGCAGGATGGCCTTGAGGACACGGAATATGTTCACCTGGTTTCCGCGCCCGACCCCGTCGGTCTCCAACTCATCCAGGAAACGCTCGACCACGATCGGCGTGACCGAGTTCAGCTTCCTTGATCCGAGACGGGGGATGATGTGCACGTTGATGGAGCTGTCGACGTGCCAGCCCGTGGAGTACTCGGTCATCCTCCGCTGCCGGGGCCGCCACTGCTTCGCGTATTCCGCGACCGTCTGGTGACCGAGTTCCCGGCGGGCCTCGGCAACGGACGGCGCCGTTTTCTTTTTCTCCGCATAGATCTGCGTAAGGCGCTCGATCGCGTCGTCCTGCGTGCCGAAACCCGCCTCTTCACGCTGCCTACCGAGAGCGTCCCTGAACCGAATCGTGTATGGGTGCGAGCAACGGGTCGGCCTGGAACAACCGCACTCCTTGAAGAACGACCCCATCCCACGAGCGAGCTGTCGAGCCACGTATCAAGCCTTCCGAGCAGGGCGCCGGGCGGCACAGCAGGCCCTTGCCACGAGTGCAGGTCAGCAAGCCGGACACCACCCGGCCCGATGCTGACCTTTTGCTGACCTGGAGGCCGCGATCAGGGCTCTGACCTGCGGAAACACCCAAACGCTAGATCTTGGACTTGAACATGGTTCGCAGCACTTTGGACTCCTGGAAGACGGCTCCCCGCCTGCTTTCTGCAGGTCAGGGGCGCCGATCACGATACATCGGCATGTCCTCGCCCCGAAGGGTTTCCCGGGCAATTCCAGCCGGGGCCGGCGGCGCGAGGCCCCACCGCGCTCTCGGCTCCCTGGTGTCACCCCGCCAGCTCGTCCTCCAGCCACGTACGCCCCGCGTGCGGGCGCTCGGTCTGACGTCGCCCAGGGGGGCGGCGAGGCGTTCCGCCTCCGCGCGCACCGCCGCCTCGGCGTCCGCGCCGACGTCCTCCAGGAAGCGGCACACGATCTCACCCGCCGCTGTCCTGGGCCCAGCCGCCGACGATGCGGCCGTCCCACCACAGCGAGGGGCCGATGTTCCCGGCCCGGTCGAAGAGGCGCGGGCCGTGGTCGCCGAGGAACCAGTCGCGTTCGTGCCGGCCCATGGGGGTGGAGTCGAGCGCCGGCAGGAGCGCGGCCCACGGCTCCGGCGGCTCGGTCTCCTCCAGGTCGTCGGGCAGGAGCAGGCCCGTCGTGCCGCCGCCGAGATCGACCTCGACGGGCTTGAGTGCCGTCAGCACGCGCTTGACCTGTGTCGTGGTCCACCCTGCCCACCACCGCAGGTCGTCCGCCGTGGCCGGACCGTAGGCGCGCAGCCGGCGCCGGGCCAGCTCTTCCTCCGCTTCGTGGGTGTCCAGTTCGGCGAGGCCGCCGGGTGACCAGTCGGGCAGCGGGGCCCAGCGGCACTGGTGCGAGGTCCAGGAGCCGCGCGGCCGGCCCCGCACCACGCGGCCCTCGGCGGCGAGCAGAAGCAGCAGTCTGCTCGCGACCTTCTGCGTGCCCTCGTAGCGCTGCGGGCGCGTTCCACGTCCGGCACCGAACCGCCGTTCGTCCGCGCCCAGACGGCGAGGTACACGGAGGACGGGTCGGTGCTGTGCGGCGCGACGAGGTCACCCGCCACCTCGACCGGGCCCTTCGCGCGGGCGGCGACCGCCGACCGGTGCCGTGGGCCGAACCGGGTCCGTCGTTCCGCCACGTCGATCCCCCGCATGTCCGTCACTCCTCCGTGTCGTGGTCGGCCCCGCCCGGCTACGAGAGGGAAAGCGTAGGGGCGTACCGGTCCGGGAGGATCGACTCGGCCGGGCGGCCGGGCAGGAGCCGCCCCCGTACACACACCTGACAAGAAGCTGTCACACACGATCCGGAATGCGCGTCCGCCGGTAGCCCGTTTTCAGTGGCATGACTGTGGGAGTAGCACTCAACGCGCAGGGCGCGCCCAACGAGGTCGACGCCACCGTTCAGCTGGCCAAGGAGGCGGCGGACGCCGGGCTGCGGTCCGCCTGGTTCGGGCAGACCTTCGGCGCGGATTCGCCGCAGCTCGCCGCGATCGTGGGGCGGGCGGTGCCCGGGCTACAGGTGGGCACCTCCGCGATTCCCGTTTTCGGCCGGCATCCGCTGATCGTCTCCAGCCAGGCCCTGACCGCTCAGGCCGCGACGCACGGCCGGTACCACCTCGGTCTGGCCGTGGGCACCAAGTTGCTGACGGAGACCGGGTTCGGACTGCCCTTCGAGCGGCCCATCGCCCGGCTGCGTGAATTCCTCACCGCGCTGCGGCAGTTGACCCGGACCGGCACGGCCGATTTCCACGGCGAGCTGCTCACCGCGACGACTCCGGTCCCGGCGCGGGTGGCGGGTGCCGAGGACGGCGTTCCCCTGCTGGTCGCCGCGATGGGGCCGCAGGCGCTGCGGGTCAGCGGTGAGCTGGCGGACGGAATCCTGCCGTACCTGGCGGGGCCGCGTGCGCTGGCGGAGCACATCGTCCCGGCCGTGACCGCCGCCGCGCGGGCCGCGGGGCGTCCCGCGCCCAGGGTCGTGGCCCTGGTTCCCGGCGTGGTCACGGACGACGTGGACGCGGTGCGCGCGAAGCTGGCCGAGAGCCTCGCGTTCTACGAGCGGATCCCGTCCTACGCCCGGGCGATCGAGCTCTCCGGCGGCCGGCGGGCCGTCGACCTGGCCGTGATCGGCGACGAGCACGCGGTCGCGGCCGAGGTACGGCGCTACCGCGACGCCGGCGCGACCGAGGTCGTGTTCAGCGCCACCGAGATCGCGGGGGACGCCCAGCGCCGTCGTACCTGGGCCCTCCTCGGCGAACTGGCCGGATGAACGACCGGCCGACCCGATGACCAAACGACCCGATAACCGGATGACCGGATGGCAGACGCTCCGCGTTCGCGGGTACCAAGGAGAGACTCATGACCACTGAGGGCATCACGGCAGACCCCCGGGCCTTCGCCGACGAATGGCAGCGCTGGTACCGCGCCCACGAGGCCACGCTCGCCGATCCGCACGGGTTCCTGGCCATCACCGGCCTGCACTGGCTGGACGAGCGGCCGGAGCGCTTCCCCGACGCGCCCGGCGCCTGGCACAGCGGCCGGGACGGGGTGGTCGTACTCCTGGACGAGGGGGACGAGTTGGTCGTCGAGGGCACGCCGGTGCGGGGCGAGCATCGTTTCGGGGTGCTCGCCGAGCGTGGCGGCGTCGACGCGGTCTGGGGGGACGCCGTCATCGAGGTCGCCAGGCGGGGCGGCCATGACATCGTGCGCCCCCGGCACCCGGACGCACCGCTGCGCGCCGCCTTCGCCGGAACACCCGCCTACTCCCCCGACCCGCGCTGGGCCGTGACGGGCCGGTACGTCCCCTTCGACGCGCCGCGGCCGACCACCGTGGGCGCGGCCGTCGAGGGCCTTGAGCATGTGTACGACGCTCCGGGCCGGATCGCGTTCGCGCTGGACGGACGTGAGCTGTCCCTGACGGCCTTCCCCGGGCACGGGGGCGGTCGGCTGATGCTGCTGTTCACCGACGCGACGTCCGGGGTGACCACCTACGCGGCCAACCGGGTCCTGAACGTCGGGCCGCCCGCCGCCGACGGCACGGTCCTCCTGGACTTCAACCGCGCGGCGAACCTGCCGTGCGCCTACACCGACCTGGCCACCTGCCCGCTGCCACCGGCCGAGAACCGGCTGCCGGTGGCGATCGAGGCGGGGCTGAAGATCCCCGCGAGCGCGGTGGATCGTAGAAGCGGATCGTGAAAGGCCGCTCCGCCGGAGAGCGGAGCGGCCCGGGCGCTCTACGGCGCCGTCCCGCGCGTGCTCACTTCGCCCAGCCCACCGTCTCCGGGAGCGGGTTGTAGAAGATGGTCGCGCCGACGTTGGCGAGGCCCTTCTTGACGCCGTAGGTGGAGGGGCCGCTGAACAGCGGGAGGAAGGCGTACTGCCGCAGCGCGTCGCGCTCGGCCTTGTTGGCCGCGGCGGCCTGCTCGCCGAGGTCGGCGATCCTGGTCGTGGCGCGGATCTCCTTGTCGAGCGCCGGTGTCCCCGCACCGGTGAGGTTGGAGCTGCGGTCGGAGCAGTAGAAGTCGCACAGGTAGCGGGCGCCGAACGGGTCCATCGAGCGGTTTCCCGACAGGAACAGATCGAATGTGCGGTCGCTGAGGATCTTGGAGAAGTCCGACTCGTCGGCCTTCCTGATGTCGAGGCGGATGCCCACCGGCTTCAGCATCGCCGCGAAGGCGCCCGCGGTCGCCTTGTCCAGCGGGTCGTCACCGAGGAGTGTGTAGCCCACCTCGAGCTTCTTGCCGTCCTTGACCCGTACGCCGTCGCTCCCGGGCTTCCAGCCCGCCGCGTCGAGCGCCTTCTTGGCGTCGTCCGGGGCGTATTCGAGCACTGCCGAGACGTTGTCCTGGTAGCCCTTCTGGAAGCTGTAGAGGATGGCGGAACCGGGCAGCGGCTCCTTGTAGTCCAGGCCCTGGAACTGGATCTTCGCGATCTGGCCGCGGTCGACGCTCTCCTCGATGGCCTTGCGCACGGCGGGGTCGGCGAGGACGGGCGACTTGGTGTTCAGGTAGAGCGAGTACTCGAAGGGGCTGCCGCCGCTGCGGATCTCGGTGCCCGGGAGCCCCTTGATCTGCTTGAGGCTCTCGGCGTTGACGGCGGAGACGTTGTCCACCTGCCCGTTCTTGAAGGCGTTGACGGCCGCGGTCGACTCCAGGTTGACGTAGACGCGCTTGTCGAGCTTGCCCTTCTTGCCCCACCACTTCGGGTTGCGGACGAAGGTGATGTCGCCCGAGTGGGTGTCCCAGGTGCCGACCGTGTACGGCCCGGCGCCCCACTCCGGGTGCGCCTTCTTGACGTACGCGTTGTTGAAGTTCCCGACCGTCGCGGCCTTGGGGTGCAGGAAGGTGGTGAACAGGCTGGACCAGGAGGGGTAGACGCCCTTGAAGGTGATCACGGCCTGCTTGGCGTTCTCGCCCTTCTCGACCGAGGTGATCCGGTCGTAGCCGTCCGTGGAGGAGGCGGCGTACGCCTTGTCGGAACCGTTGTCGGCCTTCCAGGTGGCCTCGATCGCCCTCCAGTCGATGGGGGTGCCGTCGTTGAAGACGGCCTTGGGGTTGATGGTGAGCGTGACCTTCTGGTCGCCGCCCGCCACGGAGACCTTCACATCGCTGAAGTAGTCCGGGTTGTACTGCACTTCGCCGGTCGGCGAGTAGGTGATCGCGTCGGCGTTGTACCAGGACCAGACGCGGGACGCCGTCAGCGTGGCATTGACGTTGAAGGGATTGCCCTGGTCGTCGAAGGTGCCGACCGAGGTGTACGTGCCGCCGTCCTTGATCCGGTCGTACGGCGTGGGGTCGTAGTCGGCGACGGACGACGCGGCCTTGGGGGCGGCCTTCCCGTCCGAGCCGGCCGAGCCCGTCCCCGAGGACTGGCACGCGGTGGCGG
Source organism: Streptomyces sp. SUK 48 (assembly GCF_009650765.1). Lineage (NCBI taxonomy): Bacteria > Bacillati > Actinomycetota > Actinomycetes > Kitasatosporales > Streptomycetaceae > Streptomyces > Streptomyces sp. SUK 48. The sequence continues at coordinate 915,638 of NZ_CP045740.1, forward strand.
TGCCGGCGATGGCGGCGATCAGGGCGACGGGCAGGGCCAGTCTGGTGCGCATGGCGGAGGGTTCCTTCGAAAGATCGGGAGATGGCGGAGATCGGTGGGACCGGCGCGGGACGGCGGCGGCCGGGGCTCAGACGCCGTGGCAGGCGTACTGGTGGCCGGGCGGCCCGGACGCGGAGACCGTCGCGGGGCGCTCGGTACGGCAGCGGTGCCGCAGTTCCTCGTCGGCGAGCCGGTACAGCGGGCAGCGGTCGACGAAGACGCACCCCTCGGGCAGGCGCGCGGCGCTGGGCTGCTCGCCCTCCAGTACGACGCGTTCGCGGGCGCGTTCCCGCTCCGGGTCGGGTACCGGGATCGCCGACAGCAGGGCCCGGGTGTAGGGGTGCTTCGGGTCGGAGAAGATCGTCTCGGTGTCCCCGGTCTCCACGATGTGGCCCAGGTACATCACGGCGATGCGATCGGAGATGTACCGGATCACGGCCAGATCGTGGGCGACCACGAGGTAGGCGAGGCCGAGTTCCCGTTTGAGCCGGGCCAGCAGGTTGATCACCCCGGCCTGTACCGAGACGTCCAGCGCGGACAGCGGCTCGTCGAGCGCGAGCAGCTTCGGTTCCGTCGCCAGCGCGCGGGCGATGCCGACCCGTTGGCGCTGGCCGCCGGAGAGCGCGGCCGGGAAGCGGTCGCCCACCGAGGCGTCGAGGCCCACCAGGGCGAGCAGTTCGCGGACGCGGGCGCGGATCGACTCGCGGTCGCGGCCGATCGCCCGCAGCGGTTCGGCCAGCAGGTGGAAGACGGGCAGCCGGGGGTCCAGCGCCCCGAGGGGGTCCTGCATGACGATCTGTACGTCCTGCCGCAGCTCGCGTGTCCGCGCGCCGGACGTGAGCGTGCCGACGTCGACGCCGGCGATCTCGATCCGGCCGCCCTCGGGCCGGGTGAGCCGCAGGATCTCCATCAGTGTCGTGGTCTTGCCGCTGCCGGACTCGCCCACCAGGCCGAGCGTCTCGCCGGCGCGCAGTTCGAAGCCGACCCCGTTGACGGCGCGCAGCGTGCCGACCCGGCGCTTGAGGAGGGCGCCCTTGGTGACCGGGAACGTCTTGACGAGGTCCGTCACCCGGAGCACCACCTCGCCGGCCCCGGCGGGGCGCGCGGGCACCGGCGGCCCCGCGGGCGCGGCGTCACCGGCGGGGTCCAGGGAGCCGCCGGCGATCTCGTCGGCGCGCAGGCAGGCCACGTCCCCGTGTCCCGTGACATGGCGCAGCGCGGGTTCGGCGGTGCGGCACGCGTCGAGGGCGACGGCGCACCGGGGTGCGAAGGGGCAGCCGTCGGGGAGGTCCACGAGGGCGGGCGGTTCGCCGCCGATCGGGATCAGGGGGCGCCGGTTTCCGCCGTCCACGGTCGGTACGGCGGCCAGCAGCCGGGCGGTGTAGGGCATCGTCGGCCGGCGGAAGAGTTCCCCGACGCCCGCGTGCTCCACGAAGCGGCCCGCGTACATCACCGCGACGTCGTCGGCGTGGCCCGCCACGACGCCGAGGTCGTGGGTGATCAGGACGAGTCCGGCGCCGGTCTCCCGCTGCGCCAGCCGCAGCACGTCGAGGATCTGGGCCTGCACGGTGACGTCGAGGGCGGTGGTGGGTTCGTCGGCCACGAGCACGGACGGCCGGTTGGCGATGGCCATGGCGATGACCACGCGCTGGCGCATACCGCCGGAGAACTCGTGCGGGAAGGCGGTGGCCCGGCCGCGCGGGTCGGGGATGCCCACGAGGTCGAGCAGTTCCACGGCTTGTTCCCAGGCGTCCCGCTTGGTCAGGTCCTGGTGGACCCGCAGGGCGTCGGAGAGCAGCCTGCCCACCGAGAAGATCGGGGTGAGGGCGGACAGGGGGTCCTGGAAGACCATGCCGATGGAGTTGCCGCGGATCTTCGACAGGGCCCGGTCGTCGAGGCCGATCAGGTCCTGTCCGCCGAGCAGCACCTGGCCGCGCAGGCGGGCGGTGGGCGGCAGCAGCCCCATGACGCCCATCGCGGTGGCGGACTTGCCCGAGCCGGATTCGCCGACGATGCACAGGGTCCGGCCGGGCAGCAGGTCGAAGTCCACCCCGCGCACCGCCTCGACGGTGCCCGCCTCGGAGGGGAAGGAGATCCGCAGGTCCCGTACGGACAGGACGGGGTCCGGGCCGAGGGCCGGCGCCGGGGTGGGCAGGGGGGTCGCGAGGGTCATCGTCGGCCTCCCGCCGAGGTCACCGACGTGGGGTCGAGGGCGTCGCGCAGGCCGTCGCCGATGAGGGTCATCGAGACGGTGAGCAGCACGACCAGTGCGGCGGGGAAGGCGAAGAGCCAGGGGGCGCTGGTGATGGTGCTCGCGCCGTCCGCGAGCATCGTGCCGAGCGACACGTCCGGGGGCTGGACGCCGAAGCCCAGGAACGAGAGGGCGGTTTCGCTGAGCACGGTGGCCACGACGCCGAGCGTCAGATTGACGATCAGCAGGGAGCCGAGGTTGGGGATGATGTGGCGCAGGATGATCCGCAGCGGTCCGACGCCCATGAACTCGGCCGCCTTCACGTAGTCCCGTTCGCGCAGTGAGGTCGAGACGGACCAGATGACCCGTGCGGTGGACATCCAGCCGAAGACGGTCAGCACGATGATCAGGACCCGCCAGTCGCCGGCCAGCCGGTGGGAGACCAGGGCGAGGATGAGGAACGAGGGCACGATCAGGAGGAAGTGGATGACGCCGAGGGTCACCCGCTCCACGCGGCCGCCGAAGTAGGCGGCGCCGGAACCGATGAGGGCGGCCAGGACGATGGTCAGGGCCGACACGCTCACCGCGATCGTCAGGGAGCGCTGGAGCCCGTGCACGGCGCAGGCGTAGATGTCGTTGCCGCCCTGGTTGGTGCCGAACCAGTGCGATCCGCTCGGGGGCTGGGTGAGCGCGGTGAAGTCGGTGTCGGTGTACGCGTGGGAGGTGAGCCGGCCGCCGAAGGCCGCGAACAGCACCAGCAGGACGAGGATGACCACTCCGGCGACGGCAAGGCGGTTGCGCAGGAAGCGCCGCAGATAGAGCCGGCCGAGGCCGAGGTCGGCCTGCTTGCGCGCGCCGGCGGCCGGTTCGGGGTTCAGCTCCGCGGGCGGGTGGGCGGGTACGTCGAGGGTCATGTCAGCTCACCCGCACCCGCGGGTCGAGGAACACGGTCGCGATGTCCGCGAGGATCGCGCCGATCGCGGTGAGCGCCGCGGCGAAGGCGGCCGTCGCGACCGCGCCGTGTACGTCGTTCTTGCCGATGGTCTGGATGAAGTAGCGGCCCATGCCGTTCCAGCCGAAGATCGTCTCCGTGATGACGGCACCGGTGAAGACGGCCGGGACGCTGAACGCCACGGAGGTCGCCGTCGGGATGAGCGCGGCCCGCAGGGCGTGCCGGCGGATGGCCTGGGCGCGGGTGAGCCCGGTGGCCTGCGCGGTGCGCACGAAGTCGGCGTTCAGGGTGTCGAGCAGCAGTGAACGCTGCGTCAGGTGGTAGCCGACGTAGCCCATCAGGGTGAGGGTCAGGGTCGGCAGGATCAGGTGCAGGAGCCGGTCGGCGAGGGTGGGGAACAGCCCTTCGACGCCTGGGGAGTTCTCCCCGGCGACGTAGAGGAAGTGCAGCCCGGCGTGCTGGTTGAGCCAGATGGCGACGAAGACCACCGCGAGGGCGGCCACGGACGTCGGGATGTTGAACACCACGATGGACACCGCCTGCGACACCCGGTCGGCCCAGCCGTACTGCCGGGCGGCGGTGTAGACGCCGAGCGCGACACCGACCACCACGGACAGCACGGTCGCGATGACGACCAACTCCGCGCTGACCAGGGCCCGGTAGCCCATCTCGCCGTTGACGGAGACGCCGGTCGGGGACTTGCCCCAGTCGAAGTGCAGGACCACCGAGGTCAGCCAGTCCCACCAGCGGTGCACCAACGGCACCCGGGGGTCCAGGTTGTAGGGCGCGAGGGCCCGGTCGATCTGCGCCTCGCTGCGGACGGGCCGCAGCTCCTTGAAGTTCGACCGCGGGTCCAGGAACCAACTGGCCAGAAAATAGGTGGCGTTGGTGGCCACCACGATCATCAGCAGCCAGCCGGCCGCCTTGCGCATCACATAGCGCACCATGTGCGGCACCTCCTCGCCACACGCGGGACGCGTACGTCGGGAGTACCGGGGAGACAGGGCGAAGGCATGCGCGATGACGCTTTCTGGGGGGACGGACGGGCTGCATGGATATGCACACGTCAGCTTGGTCCCGTGCGTCACCCCTGCACCAGGTCTTTACCAGCCGTGCCATGAAGCCGACATGTTGCCGTTGCGTTCGGCGGGCAACACGCGACAATTTGACGCGGTTGTACGGTACGGCCCTCGATCAGCCGGGGAAGGCTCGGTTCAGCAGCCGGAGTCGGCGATGACGAAGCAGCCCGTGGGCGCGGACCCGGTCGCCGTCGCGGTGACCGGCGCCGAGGAGGAGGCGGCGCATGGTGGCGGCGCCCATTCGGGGGTGAGCGAATATGCCGGTGATCCACCGGTGCGGCCAGCGGGATCGGCCGGCCCTGTGCGGAGGGCTTCGCCGCGGCCGGTGCCGAGGTCTGTGTGGTGGACCGGGCCGCCGAGGCCGCCACGGAGGTGGACGGGGCGATCGGCGGCATCGCCGTCGTGGCCGATCTCTCCGAGGCGGCGGCCGTCGACGCGCTGCCGGACGACGCGGACATCGTGGTCAACGACGCGGGGCTGCAACACGTCGCGCCCGTCCACGAGTTCCCCCCGGACCGCTTCACGCTGATCCAACGGGTCATGGTGGAGGCGCCGTTCCGCATCCTGCGCCGGACCCTGCCCCATATATACGCGGGGGCGTGGGGCCGGGTGGTCAACATCTCCTCGGTGCACGGCCTGCGGGCCAGCGCCTACAAATCGGCGTACGTCACGGCGAAGCACGCGCTGGAGGGGCTGAGCAAGGTGGTCGCCCTGGAGGGCGCCGCGCACGGGGTGACCAGCAACTGCCTCAACCCGGGGTACGTCCGCACGCCTCTGGTGGAGAGGCAGATCGCCGACCAGGCGCGCGCCCACGGCCAAGCGGCTGATCGAGCCGGTGGAGGTCGCCGAGGCGGCGCTGTGGCTGTGCGGCGAAGGCGGCGCCTGCCTGACCGGTGCCTCGATCCCCCTGGACGGCGGCTGGACCGCGCGCTGACGTCCGTCAACGGCTCCGCTCCCTTCACCAGTTCAAGCCATCGACCTGCCGGGACCGTGGAAAACGCACTTCCGGGGGTATCCGCAGCCGGTACCGGGACGCGGCACCGACCGCGCTCCCTCCGGTGAGAGGAGACATGGCGCATGGCCACCGACGCGAACTCCGCGAGGATCACGGGGAAGGTCCAGGGCCGGGACATCACCCTGGAAGGGGGCTTGTCGAAGGACGAGATCAGGAGCCGGGTGTGGTGGTGGCGGACGTCCGGCTCCGGGACCGCCGGGGAACGGGACGGCCACGGCCACGAGTACGACGAGTCCCAGGCGGACGTGATCGCCACCCTGGGCGGCTACTACAGAGTCGGCGGCGATCCCCGCACGCATGAGGCCGAGGAACTGGTGGAGTTGGTGTACACCGAGCTGAACCCGTCCGACTGAACCGCCCCGTCGCCGCCACCGGGCCCGGGTGCATGGGCCGCGGCGGCGCGGGCAATCGGTGATCACGTCTCGACGCAGCGAGAAGGAGATCACCGTGAACAAGGGACAGTGGATCACAGGCGGCGCACGCCAGGAACTGGCCGACGCCTTCGCCGGGGAGTACCGGGAGGGACGGTCGATCCGCGCCATCGCCGAGGCGCACGGCCGGTCGTACGGCTTCGTGCACCGTCTGCTCGGCGAGGCGGGCGTGCCGCTGCGGGCCCGGGGCGGCGATGTGCGGGCGGGACGCCACGCGACGCGATGACGTGCGGAAAGTCGTGGGAGCGTGGCATGCGGTGACACGGCGGGGGCAGACGGGATGCGGGGGGAAGTGGCCCCCCTCTCCGCCCTCAGGCCAGGAAGGACTCCGCCGTGTCGCTGCCCGCCGAGAAGGAAGTGCGCGCGCTGCTCGCCCGGTTCGCCGAGGCCCGCTTCCGCCATGATCTCCAGCCCACCGGCCGTTCCAGCCGCGAGCTCGAGGACACCTCCTGCGCGCTGCGCGTGATGACCGGCACCCGGACGGTGGACGAGGCACTCGCCGCGGCCGACGCGCTCCTCGAACGGCACCGGGCGAACCGCCGCGCGGCCGCCGTCAGGACCCGGGTCCTGGCCGCCTGAACCAGCCCGAGAGCCGCGGAAACCGACGGCGCTCTCGGGCATCCGTATGTCCTCGATCTTCGTTTCCTGCCCGAAAGAGAGCCAGATGACCATACCGGTGCGCCCGCTGCGTCCTGTGCGCCGAGACCGGCGGTTCGATCTGCGGACGACCACCTGGTTCTTCGTCCTGCTCGCGCTCGTCCTGTGCCTGCTGGCGCTGGTGGTGCGCCTCGCGGCACACGTCGTCGAGCAACGTCCGCTGTGGGCCGCCGTCCTGGCCCTGCTCGCCGTCTCCGGGGTCCTGCTCTGGCGGCCCGGACGGGGGCGGCTGTCCGCCAGGAGGTGTGCCCGGCGAGCCGCCCGCGCGCTGGAGGCGGGAGCCGAGGCGGCGTCCGACAGCCTCCACCTCACACCGGTGGTCGAGACCGCCGTACCGGACGCCGGGGGATGTCTCCCCACGGCGGTGCTGCCGGACACGATCGCCGCGCCCGACGGGGACGGCGAGGAGCCCACGATTCTCCTCGACTCCCATGACGCGTATGCCGAGTTGGACCCCTACGGGTTCGAGCAGGCCATAGCCGAGCTGTGCGTCCGGGAGGGGTGCGGCGAGGTCGAGGTGGTGGGCGGCGCCGGCGATCTGGGCGCGGATGTCCTCGCGGTCACGGCGGAGGGGCTGCGCGTGGTCATCCAGTGCAAGCAGTACGGCGACACCAACAAGGTGGGCTCGCAGGACATGCAGCGCTTCGGCGGCACCTGCTTCACCATCCACGAGGCCGACGTCGCCGCGCTCGTCACCACCAGCGAGTTCACCGCGCCCGCGCTCGACTACGCGCGGCAGTGCGGCATAGTGTGCGTGGACGGGGTGGAACTGGAGGCGTGGCGCCGGGGAACGGGTATGAGCCCCTGGGATCCGCGTCGGCCGGACGTGAGTTGACGCCGTCTCTCCCCAACTCCTCATCCGGTGAGGTGCCGTTGCAGCCAGTCGGCGGCGGCACGGCGGAAGAGCCGGCGGTTGTCGGCGCGGAGGAAGTCGTGTCCCTCCTCGCGCAGGGTGAGGAGTTCGGCGGGCACACCGCGCTCGCGTGCCGCCCGTACGAACTGCTCCGACTCCCTGGGCGGCACATTGGTGTCGTGCTCCCCGTGCACCGCGAACACCGGTGCCCGCAGCGCGTCGATGCGGGACATCGGCGACAGCTCCCGCAGCAGTTCGCGGTCGCGTTCGGGATGGCCGTACTTGTGGGCCGCCGACTGGGCGAGCCAGGGTTCGGTGCCCTCGAAGAACGTCGCCAGGTCCGACATGCCGCACACCGCGACGCCGGTGCGGAACAGGTCCGGGTGCCAGACCAGGGAGGCGAAGGTGAGGTAGCCGCCGTACGAACGGCCCATCACCGCGAGCCGGGACGGGTCGGCGGGACCGGCCAGTACGGCGTGGGCGGTGCAGTCCGCCACGTCGTCGAGGGCGGCGAACCGGCCCCGCCCGAGGTCCGCGTCCACGAACGACCTGCCGTAGCCGGATGAGCCGCGCACGTCGGGCGCGAAGATGTCCAGTCCCCGGCCGAGGATCTCGTGGTACAGCGGGTCGAGGACGGGGCGTTCCTGGTCCTCGGGGCCACCGTGCAGATGGATGACGCAGGGCGCCGGTTCGCCGGGCGCGCGCCCCGGGGCGCGGTAGTACCAGCCGTTCAGCGGCAGCCCGTCCCGGGCGGTGGGGCGCAGCGGGACCGGTCGTACGGGTGGACGGCCGGGCGGAACGGCGTCCTCGTCCCGGGAGGACCACGGGGTGCGGACCGGGGTCGCGCCGTCGGGCAGCCACCAGATGCCGGGGCGCCTACGGGACCCCGAGAGGGCCAGCGCCAGACGGGAGTTGGCGTCCGTGATGCGGGTGACCACCTCATGGGGCAGGGAGACGTGCCGGGACGCGGGTCCGGTCTCCTCTTCCGGCGGGGCGTCCGCGTTCGCGTCTACGTCTCCGTCCGTCTCCATGTCCGTATTCGTCTCCGTGTCCAGGATCTCCACGTCGCTCATCCCCCGGACGTTCCAGGCGAGCACGGCGGTGGCGCCGTCGCGGGTGTACCGCAGCAGTTCCAGGTCGCTGCCCTCGCGCGCGGCGGTGGTCGACCAGCCGAGCGGCTCTCCTTCCGGGCCGAGTTCGGCGGTGAGCAGCACCGCGAACTCCCGGTGGGCGTTGCTGCGCAGCCGCAGGGCGTCCGCCCGGGGGGAGAAGCCGCCGATCCACGGGTCCCCGTCGGCGACCGGCATCACACAGGTCGTCACATGGTCGGCGGTGCGCAGCACGACCGCCTCGCGGCGGCCGCGCGGTCCCCGGCGCAGCAGGGCGAGGGTGCCGTCGCGGCTGAGGTCGCACACGCGCAGCGTCGCCGCGTCCTGCACGGCGGCGATCAGGACGGGGGCGGCGACGCCGTCGGGATCGACCAGGTACGCGGAGAGACCGTCGCCGAAGCCGGTGGCGTGGAGGATTCCGCCCGGGGCGCCGATCGGGGTCGTCCCCACCGTGACGGCGGGCGACGGCAGGGCCGGGCCGCGGTCCGTGTGCGGGGCAGGGCCGAGCAGTTCCGTCTCCCCCGCGCGGCCCTGCCAGTGGTCCGGCAGCCGGCCGTCGGACGGGCCGAGTGCGCCGCCGGTACCGGTGCCGGACGGGCCGTCGGCGGCGGTGGCGTCCGCACCGGGCGGCGCGGGCGGGCCGGTGGGGACCGCGACGGTGACCGTGACCGCCGATCCGTCGTGCGCCCAGCAGCCCAGATGGGCGGAGCTGCCCGGTTCGGCACCGGCCAGGATCTGCCGGTCGCGGCCGTCCGGGCGCACGCACAGCACCCGGGTGTGCTCACCGCCGCCGGGCGCCGTGGTGTAGGCGATCCAGCGGCCGTCGGGCGACCAGGACACCTCCCGCACGGGGTCCGGACCGTCGTCGAGCAGTCGTACGGGCTCGCCGTCCGCGGGGCCCGTCCACAGCTGCGGCACACCGCCCCGGTCGCAGATGAAGGCGAGCCGGGTGCCGGACGGGTCGGCCGAGGGGTACCAGCAGCCGTGCGCGATGAGCCGGGTCGGCACGTCGCGGGGCCCGGCGGCGTCCGGCAGCGGGACCCGGGCGGGCGCGGCGAAGGCGGCGGTCAGGCCGTCGGAGGCCGACCGCAGCGGGCCGGCGGTCCCGTCCGGGCGCTCGGCCGGGGACACGGGGGACGACCGTCCGGCACCGGCCGTCCCGGCCCCGGGCGCGCCGACGCCGGACGCACCGTCCGCGGCGGCCTCCGCGGTCAGATTCCGTGGGTTTGAAGCCATATCTCCAGCAAAGCCACTTGCCACAGCGCGTTCGCTCCGCGCCTGGTGCGGTGTCGGTCGGGGGCCGCGAGGAGCGCGGCGACGTAGGAGTCCTGGAAGACGCCGCGCCGCTTCGCCTCGGGGGCGTTCAGGGCGTCGCGCACCTTGTCCAGGACGGGTCCCGCCATATGGGTGATCGCCGGGACGGGGAAGTAGCCCTTGGGCCGGTCGACCACCTCGGGCGGCACGAGTTTGCGGCCGGCCTCCTTCAGGACGCCCTTGCCGCCGTCGGCCAGCTTCAGCTCCGGCGGGCAGGCGGCCGCGAGTTCCACGAGTTCGTGGTCGAGGAACGGCACCCGGGCCTCCAGGCCCCAGTCCATGGTCATGTTGTCGACCCGCTTGACCGGGTCGTCCGCCAGCATGACGTGGGTGTCCAGGCGCAGGGCGGCGTCGAGCGCCGTCTCGGCCCCGGGCACCGCCATGTGCTCCCGCACGAACCGGCCGGAGACGTCCTCCGCCGGCAGCATCTCCGGGCGCAGGACGGCCGCGAGGTCCTCGTGCGACCGGTCGAAGTAGGTCTCGGCGTACCGCTCCGGCTCCTCCTCGCGGGCCGCCTCGGCCAGCCGCGGGTACCAGTGGTAGCCGGCGAAGACCTCGTCGGCGCCCTGCCCGCTCTGGACGACCTTGACGTTCCGCGAGACCTGCTCGGACAGCAGGTGGAAGGCGACCACGTCGTGGCTCATCATGGGCTCGCTCATCGCCGCGACCGCCCCGTCCAGCGCCGTCGACACGTGCCGGGAGGGAATCAGCAGCTGATGGTGGTCGGTGGCGAACTCCCGGGCCACCAGGTCGGAGTACCAGAACTCGTCGCCCTCGTCGCCGCCCTCCGCCTCGAACCCCACGCTGAACGTCGCCAGGTCCCGCTGCCCCTCGTCGGCCAGCAGGGCCACGATCAGGCTGGAGTCCAGCCCGCCGGACAGCAGGACGCCGACCGGGACGTCCGCGACCATGCGCCGCTGCACGGCGGTGCGCAGCGCGTCCAGCACCGCGTCCCGCCACTCGGCGGCGTCCATGCCGAGGTGCTCGGGGCGGCGGGTGTACGACGGCTGCCAGTAGCGGTGGTCCCGGTGGGTGCCGTCCGGCTCGACGACCCGCACGGTGGCCGGGGGCAGCTTGCGCACCCCCGCCAGCACGGTGCGGGGCGCGGCCACGGTCGCGTGCCAGCTGAGGTACTGGTGCAGGGCGGCCGGGTCCAGCGAGGTGTCCACGTCGCCGGCCGCGAGCAGCGCGGGCAGCGAGGAGGCGAAGCGCAGCCGCCCGGCGGTCCGCGCCAGGTAGAGCGGCTTGATGCCGAGCCGGTCGCGGATCAGGATCAGTCGGCCGGTCCGGTGCTCGACCAGGGCGATCGCGAACATGCCGAGGAAGCGGTCGACGCAGGCGGTCCCCCACTGCCGGTACGCCGCGAGGACGACCTCGGTGTCGGAGGTGGACCGGAACCGGTGGCCGAGGGCGACCAGCTCCGCGCGCAGCTCCCGGTAGTTGTAGATGCAACCGTTGAAGACGCCGGTGACCTCACCGGTGGTGTCGGTCAGGGGCTGGGCCCCGCGCTCCGAGAGATCGATGATCTTCAGACGGCGGTGCCCCAGCGCCACGGCGTCCCGCGTCCAGATCCCCCGGCCGTCGGGACCGCGGGGGGCGAGCCGGTCGCTCATCCGCTCCACGGCCGCCAGATCGGGCCGCTCGCCGTCGAAGCGCATCTCCCCGCTCAGGCCGCACACGCGCGACCACCTCCCCGCTGCGGGTACGGGTCGCGCGGGGGCCGCGACGAGTACGGCGGGTACGGCAAGTGCGGCGGTGAGGTGCGCGGGAGGCCGCGCACCGGCATGTGGCCGGGACTGGTCGACACGGGGATGCCTCTCCTTCGCGACGAGGGGGTGTCCGGGTGGTACCGACGTTCTGCGTGTGCCCTCTTCTGTCCTCTCTCTGCGCTCAGGTCTCCGCGCTCGGGTGCGGTGCGGCCCGGACGGCCCCGGCTATGCGGCGGCCTGCCCCGGGGAGGCGACGCGGCGGGCGGGTGCGGTGGGCCGTGGGCGCGGTCGCTCCTCGCCCCTGGTCTCCGCGATCGCCAGATCCGTGCAGGCCAGCAGGTCCTCGCGGTGGGCCGTACGACGGATGCGGTGGGCGGCGCTGCCGTCCGCGAGGGCGCGCTCGGCGAGGCCGCGGACCGTGGGCCAGTCCCCCGCGGCCTCCAGCGCCGGGCGCACCCGCGCAAGCAGGCTCCGGACGACCTGGGCGGCGGGCGCCTCGCGCCGGGTGCCGGGGTCGATCAGGGCGCCCTCCAGGCCGGACCGCGCGGCCCGCCAGGCGGCGGCGCGCAGCCACTCGTGCCGACCCGGGCAGGCGGGCGGGTCCGCCGCCGTCAGCCGCGCGCGGGCGTCGGTCACCAGGGCGCGGAAGAGCCCGGCGATCAGGACGACCGTCTCGGCGCGCGGGCAGGCGTCGCAGATGCGCAGTTCGAGGGTCGGCTGGTGGGCGGAGGGCCGGATGTCGTAGTAGATCATCCCGACGTCGCTGATGACGCCGGAGCGGACCAGGCCCTGCACGAGCGCGTCGTACTCGGCGGCGTCGGCGAAGCAGCCGGGCGGGCCCGCGGTGGGCCAGCGCTGCCAGACCATGGTCCGCCAGCTGGCGTACCCGGTGTCGGCGCTCGCCCAGAAGGGGGAACTGGCGGACAGGGCCAGCAGCGCGTGCAGCCACGGGGACACCTCGCACATCACGCGTACGGCCAGGTCCCGGTCCGGGACGTCGACGTGGACGTGGGTCCCGCAGATCAGCTGCTCGTCGGCGATCAGGCGGTAGTCGTCGACCATACGGCGGTACCGGCGCCCGGGGGTGGGGCGGGTGTCCTCGGCACGGGCCAGCGGCACGGTACCGGCGGCCACCACGGCCAGCCCGTGTGCGTTCGCCGCGGCATCGAGCCGGCGCCTGGCGCTGGTCACATCGTCGTACAGGTCGGCGAGCGTCTCATGCACACCACTGTTCGTCTCCACGGCCGCCTGCTGCAACTCGGTCGTGAAGGAGTACCCGGGGAGACCCTCCAGCACGGCATCGGCCCGCGGGGCGAGCCGGCCCGTCTCCACCTCGACGACGTGGAATTCCTCTTCCACTCCGATCCGAACGGTCACGCGCACTCCTAGGTGACGGCCGAACGCCGGCAACCGCGCCCGGAAACCGCCCCGCCCCATCAGTCCCCCGGAGGCGAGTTGTGCCCCCCGACTTCCCACGGGGCCCATTGCTAAGCGTCCGGTCCGGCGGCGGGCGTCGCAACGGCGCTCCGGCGGCTTCGCAGCCGCGGTCCGGCGGGCTTCGTACGGGCGGTCCGGCGGGCGGCATGCGGGCGTTCCGGCGGGCGGCATGCGGCATCGAACGGGCGTCACGGACGGGCGGCGTACGGGCGGTCCGGTCGGCGGCGAGCGGCCGTACTCCCGGCCTCACATTGCCGCGCCGCCACCCCTGTTTTGCCCGTTCGGGCTGGTCAGGCTGCCCCTGCGTACCTGGCGCCGCCGCTCGCGAGCACGTATCCAGGAAGAAGTTGATCATCACATCTTGGAGGAGAGACCCCTTGCGCGATCACGAGGACGCCAAAGCCACCGGGATCGGCAGGGCCCGTACGTCCCGCACAGCCGACCCCGCCCCGGCCACCCGGCCGGGCGGGCTGCTCGGGTTGCAGACCTCGGTGGGCAACGCGGCGGTCGTACAGATGCTCGCCCGGGCCGGCCGGACCGAGGTGCAGCGGTCCGCCGTCCACGACGTCCTGCGCACCGGAGGCCGGCCGCTCGACGACGGCGTTCGCGTGGACATGGAGGCGCGGCTGGGCGCGGACTTCTCCGATGTGCGCGTGCACAGCGACGCCCGGGCCAAGGCGTCCGCGACCGCGATGGGGGCGCGCGCCTACACCTCGGGCAACCACATCGTGATCGGCGAGGGCGGCGGGGACGACCACACCCTCGCGCACGAGCTGACCCATGTCATCCAGCAGCGCCGGGGGCCGGTCGCGGGCACGGAGATGGGCGACGGGCTCCGGGTGTCCGACCCGTCGGACCGCTTCGAGCGGGAGGCGGAGGCGACCGCGCACCGTGTCATGCGCGAAGCCCCGGCCGGCGCGGCGGCGCACGGGCCCGCCGCGCACGGACCCGCGGACGCGTCCGGCACGACGGTGGCGCGGCGGCCCGCGGTCCAGCGGCTGCTGGTCCTCGGCAAGAAGGGCGAGGCGAAGGCGGCGGAGCCCGCGTACGCGGAGATCCGGGCGGAGCTGACGGATCCGGAGCTGATCAGCGCCTGGGAGGACACGGCGAACAAGCCGGCGATCATGAAGGTGCTCGACGAGTGGATCACGGCGCCGAAGCAGTCCACACCGCAGGCCACCGCGGACAGCAAGCGGGGCTCGCGGGACGCGCTCGCCCGCTCGTACGCGACGATGGACGAGGCGGCCTCCGCCGTGCTGGACCGGGTCAACGCCCTGCCGGTCGCGGAGGTGGAGAAGGCGATCTCCGACGACGTGGCCGTCGACGCGAAGATCAAGGAGGTACTGGCCGGATACGTCGCGAACGCCCTGCGGCCGTGGCTCGCACAGCAGCGGAACCAGGTGACGGAACTCGGCGACATCCTCGCGAAGACCGTGGCGGAACTGTCATCGGTGCGCCGGCTCTATCTGCCGTACATCGAGTTCGGCGAGAAGACCCTGGACGGAATCCTCGGCAACCCCGAGGCGCAGGGGTTCGCCACGCTCATCAGCGCCATCCACGACATCGCCGAGATCCTCTACGGCATCAAGGAGCTCGAACAGCACGTCACGGTCTCCGCCGAGCAGTTCAAGGGGTATGTGCTCAAGGACCAGGCGAAGCTCGCGGGCCCGCGGAACTCGCCCGACTGGGCACGGGAACAGGGGGCGGCCCCCTCGGGCGGGAGCGTCGGCGATCTGGAGCGGACGCCCGTCCCCAATAACTTCCGGGGGACGATGGCGACACCGAACCAGCTCAACGACCAGGTGCGGACCGCGGGGCGGCTCGGCTACCCGGTGTCGCTGGGGCCCTCGCGGACGACGGGCAAACTGATGAAGCTGGCCGACGCGACCGGTGCCGACCCGGCGGTCAAGGAGGCCATCGCCTACTCGCTGCTGGCCCTGTGGTACACGGACTACCGGCGCGATCTCACGGACATCCACCGCTACCACTTCGTGATGGACATGGCGGCCAACTTCGGTGTCGCCTACGACCCCTACCAGGCGCCGCGCAACCCGGCGACGGGCCGGGACTACTCCCAGCTGATCACCGCCACCCTCGACAGGTTCCGCAAGAACCACGAGGAGGAGGCGGCGCGGTACTGGAAGAGCGCCGAGGAGCTGAAGCTCGCTCCGCCCGCGGTCCCCGGTCCGGTCAACGGGCCGTCGTCGGCCGCGGGCGAGCAGCCCGCGCAGGCGGCCGAGGAGGCGGCACCCGCGTGGCGGACCGATCCGGTCGCCCGCGCCGTGCTGTCGGCCCTCAAGTCCGCGCCCAAGTTCCGTATCCTGGGCGCGAAGCAGGACGCGATCGGCCAACTGCACCTCACCGAGGCGCAGTTCGACGCGGCGTTCACCCTCCTGACATCGAAGGAGCACGTGGGGAACAAGCCGCTGGTGCAGCTCGACCGCATGGGACTGGGGCTCACGAACCCCGGCAAGACGGCGGTCAAGAAGGCGGCGGACCTGTGATCCCGGGGGCGTCCCGCGAGGCACCCGGAGGCCGGTGACCGCCGCACCGGATCGTACGAGCGGGCAGTGCGGGCGGCCGGTGCGCGGACCGGCCGCCCGTGCGCCTTCCCGTCAACTCGATGGTCTGTTGCGCGCTTTGCCGGGCATCCGCACACCAGGAAGGAGGGGTGCCGGATGTCGACCGACCTCAAGCGGCCGCCCAGACGCATGCCCGGCTGGGCGAAGGTGGTGGCCGCCTTCGTGCTGGTGCTCGTGGTGCTGTTCGCCGGGATCAGGCTGGCCGTGCTCCCGGGCCTCGAGGATCTGCTCGGCACGCAGACGCACGACCGCTCGGGTCCCGCGCTCCTCAAGTCCATCAACGACATGAGCCGTTACGACGCGGCCTCGGGCAACTTCCAGGTGGTCGTCGACCTGGAGAAGGACGCCAAGTACCTGCCGGACGCCCTGCACAGCACCCGCACGCTGTACGTCGGCGCCGGCACCGTGGAGGCGTACGTGGACCTCGGCCAGGTCGGCGACAAGGACGTGACGGTGAACAAGGACCGCACGTCGGCCACGCTGCGGCTGCCGCACGCGCGACTGGGCAAGCCGGCCCTGGACGCCGACCACTCCTACGCCGTCTCCAAGCAGCGCGGGCTGCTCGACCGGCTGGGCGACCTGTTCTCGGACAACCCCAACAGCGAGCACGCCGTACAGAAGCTCGCCGTGTCCCATATCGGTGAGGCGGCCAAGGGCAGCGGGCTGACCGCGCGGGCCGAGACCAACACCACGGACATGCTGGAGGGCCTGCTGCACTCCCTCGGTTTCAAGGACGTGCACGTCTCGTACGGGTGACCACGTCTCATCTCAGGGTCGTCGACGACTGGAGGACCGCATGGCCCGCACCGCTCTCTTCTCACGCACCGCCGCTCCCGGCCGTGCGCCCCGGACGAGTCGCCTCGCGAAAACACGGGCGCGATGGAGTGGCGGGGCCTTCCGGCGCGCGAAGCCGGACCGCGCGCCGGAAGCCACCGAGGCGGAGCGCGCCGAGGTGGCAACCCCCGTCCGCCGCCGGCACGTTCTCCCCCTGCCGGTCCGGATGCTGGCGATGCTGTGCGCCTTCGTCCTCATGGTGGGCTTCGCCGTCGTCCTCGCCAAGATCACCCTGGAGCCGTCCCCGGCCTCGGTCTCCCTGGTGCACAGCAATCTGCATCCCGGCCGCTCCATCAGGGCCTATCTGGACCAGCCCGATCTGCGGGACACCGTCAAGCAGATCGGCGGCAACATCCTGCTGGGCGTGCCGTTCGGGATACTGGTACCGGTGCTCGCGCCGGGCGCCCGGGGCATCTGGCGGGTGCTGCTGCTGACCGCGACCGTGATGCTGCTGGTGGAGATGGCCCAGGGCGCCCTGGTCACCGGGCGGGCCTTCGACGTGGACGACGTCATCCTCAACACGTCCGGCGCGCTGCTCGGTTACCTCCTGGTCGGCCGCAAGCTGGGGCGGGTGCACGATCGCCGCGAGAGCGTCTGACCGCACGCGTCATCTCCCGTACGTCCAGGACGCCCACAGCCGGGCGTAGGCGCCGCCCGCGGCCCGCAGTTCGTCGGGCCGCCCCTGTTCGACCACCCGGCCGTTCTCCATCACCACCACGACATCGGCCGTGGCCGCCTGGGAGAGCCGGTGCGCCACCACGACGGCGGTCCGGCCCTCGGTGACCGCCAGCGCGGCCCGGTCGAGGGACTGGGCCAGATCGCTGCCGGCCTCGGCCGTCGCCTCGTCCAGCACGACCACCTCGGGGTCGATCAACAGGACGCGCGCGAGGGCGAGTTGCTGTACCTGACGGGTGGTCAGTCGAACACCGCCGCGACCCACTGCCGTATCGGGGCCGTCCGGCAGCGCGGCGACCCAGTCCGCGGCGCCCACGACGGCGAGCGCGGCTCCGATCTCCTCCCCCGACGCCTCCCGGCACGCGAGGCGGAGGTTGTCGGCCACCGTGCCCGGGAAGAGGTGGTGCTCCTGGGTGACCAGGACGATCCTGCGGCTCCCCCGCGCACCGGGGCCGGCCAGGCGATCGGTGGGCACGCCGCCGAGCGTGACGCCGCCCGCGTACGGCGCGCGCATCCCGGCGATCAGCGTCGCCAGGGTGGACTTGCCCGAGCCCGTCGCGCCGACGACGGCCAGGCGCTGACCGGGGCGGATGTCGAGGTCGACGCCGTGCAGGACGTCGGGCCCGTTCGCGCCGTACCGGTGGCGGACGCCGCGCACGGCGATCCCCTCCCCGCGGCGGCCGGACGACGGCTCGGGGTTCTGTTCGGGCGCCGGCTCGGGGTGGCGTTCTGGCGCCGGCTCGGGGTTCCGTTCGGACGCCGGTTGTCCCAGGGAGACGCCGACGACCCGCGCGAGCGCGGCGGTGGCCTGCTGCACGGTGTCGAACGTGCCGAGCAGCGTGTTCACCGGGTCGAACAGGCCGACGAAGAAGAGGGCCGCCGTGGTCGCGGCGCCCACGTCGGCGTGCCCGGCGCGGACCAGGGCCCAGGCCACGAGGAGGACCGCGCTCAGCCCGGTGAACTCGGCGATGTTGAGCCGGCCGTAGAAGCGGGTCGCCGCGCGCGTCGTCCGGAACTCGTACGACATCGCCTCCGCCGAGGCCGCCGCCACGCGGGCGTGGCGGCCCGGTCCGAGGCGCAGGGCGCGCAGGGTGGGCAGGGCGGTGAACGCGCCGAGCAGTGCCGAGGCGCGGCGGCCCTCGGCGGTGCGGCCCGCCGCATAGAGCGGCTGGGAGGTGCGCAGGTACCAGCGCAGGGTGTGTGCCTGGAGGGGCACCGCGAGCAGTCCGGCGACGGCGAACCGCCAGTCCAGCGCGGCCAGTCCGGCGAGCGCGGCGAGGATGGCGAGCGCCGCCGCGGCGAAGTCGCCCAGGGCGCCGGAGGCGGCGTCCGCGACCCGTTCCGTGTCGCCGGAGACCCGGGCGACCAGGTCGCCGGTGCCGCCCGCCTCCACGGCGTCCACGGGCACGGCGAGCGCCGCGGTGACGGCGTCCTCGCGCAGCCGGCCCGTCACCGTCAGGACGGCCCGGGCGAGCAGCACGGTGGCGGCCCACGCGGTCAGCGCGCCGGCCACGGCGGCGGCGGTCAGCAGCAGGACGGGCCCGACCAGCGCGCCCGGGTCACGGTGGTCGGCGACGGCCTGGGTGATCCGGCCGATCGCCACCGGGCCCGCCAGGGTCAGGGCGCCGTCGAGGACGAGCGCGGCGAGGGCCGCCCACAGCGCGGACCGCCGGCCGCGCAGGGCGGCGCGCAGCCGGGCCCGGGTCTGCCGCGCGGTGGCGACGGGGAGCAGCGTCGCCGGGGTCACCGGGGCCGTCACGGCGTCACCACCCGGTCCGCCGCGGGCACGTGGACGACCCGGTCGCAGCGCGCGAGCCAGGCGGGGCTGGTGGTGATGACCAGGGTGGTGCGGTGCTCCCGCACCCGCCGGACCCGGTCGGCGACGGCGTCCTCCGTGGCCGCGTCCACGGCGGTGGTGGGGTCGTGCAGGACCAGTACGGGGGGCCGGGCGGCGAGGGCGCGGCCCAGGGCGACGCGCTGGCGCTGGCCGCCGGAGAGGGTCTCGCCGCGGTCGCCGACCGTCGTGTGCGCGCCGTGCGGCAGGGCGCGTACGACCTCGTCGGCGAAGGCGGCGTGGGCGGCTTCGGCCACGGCGGCGGGGTCCTCGGTGAGGGCGGCCAGGTTGTCGGCGACGGTGCCGGGCAGCAGCACCGGTTCGTGGTGGCAGACCAGCACGGTGGCGCGGAGCGCGTCCAGCCGCAGCGCCGTCAGATCGGTGCCGTCCAGCAGGATGCGCCCGGCCCCGGGGTCCTCCTCGCGGGCCAGCAGCAGGGCGACCGCGTCGGCGTCGGCGGGGTCGGCGCACACGAGGCCGGTCATGCCGCCGGCGGGTACGGACCACTCGGCACGGGTCCCGCCCGGCAGCGGTACGCCGTGGAAGCCGAGGGTGCCGAGCACCTTGCCCGGTCCGGTGTCCGGCGGGGCCGGTGTCCTGCGGGCTCCGCCGGTATCGGCCGGCTCCCCGTGCGGCGGGGACGGGGCCGCCGCCGGTTCCGGTACGGCCGGTGGCGCGCCGAGCACCTCCTGGACGCGCGCGGCCGACGCGAGGGCGCGGACACAGCGGGCGTGGGCGGCGCCGACGACGCGCATCGGGCCGTTCACGAACTGGGCGAGACCGAGTACGGCGATCAGCCGGCCGAGGCCGATCCGGCCCTCCAGGGCGAGCCCGCCGCCGACCGCGGCGACGGCGGTCAGGCAGAGCCCGGTGAGCAGGACGCCCACCGACACCAGGGCGCCCTCGGCGGACACCGCCCGGCGCGCCGCGCGTACGGCCGCCCTGCTGTCTTGGGCGTAGTCGGCGGCGACCGCGCGCTCCGCGCCGATGCCCTTGAGCACCCGCAGCCCCCGGACGAGTTCCTCGGCCAGGGCGGTGGCCCGCGCCTGCCGGTCCTGCTCGGCGCCGCTGGTGCGGCGCAGGACGTGGGAGAGCCGGTTCTGTGCGAGCAGGACCCCGGCGGTGCCCGCCACGACGAGCGCGCCGAGCCCGAGGGAGATGCGCAGCAGCAGCACCGTGGAGCCGAGCAGGACGACCACCGCGGCCACCGTGCCGGCGAGGGCCCCGGCGAAGGCGCCCACCCGCTCGGCGTCGCCGGAGGCGCGGCTGAGCAGGTCGCCCGGCACCAGCCGTACCCCGCCGGCCGGGCGCAGGACGCGGTCCGCGAGCGCCATGCGGATCCGGTGCTCGGTGTGCTGCCGGGCGCGCACCGACGCCCGCGCGCCGAAGCGGTACGACAGGGACAGCAGCAGGAAGTCCAGCGCCAGCAGCCCGAGCCAGCGGACCGTGGACGCGGGCGTGGCGGACCGGACCGCCTCGCCGACCGTGGCTCCGACGATCACCGGGACCAGCGCCTCGCCCAGTTGGTGGGTGCTGAACAGTACGGACGCCAGCAGCAGATCCCGTCGGCGGTTGCCCAGGGACCACCACAGCAGCGCCCCGGGCGAGGCGGCCGGGGCCGGGGCGGCGGAGCGGGGGGCCGCGGCGGCGGGGCGGCGGGGAGGGGCGGTGGCGGGTACGGTCACCCGGCCACGTTAGGGTCACCTTACTTTTGTCGTAAACGCAGCAGGGCGCCACCGTATGTCGCACATCGGACATGGGCAGCGGGCGGGGCGCGTGAGCAGGAGCGGGAACGCCGGGCATGGCACACGAGCAGACCATCGGGCTCGAACGGTTCGAGATGGTCCGGGGGCAGACCTTCCGGCACCACGTCCATGACGAGCACCAACTCGCCTGGGCCAGCACCGGTGTGGTCATGGTCGACATCCAGGACCGCTGCTGGGTGCTGCCCCCGCATCTGGCGCTGTGGATCCCGGGCGGTCTCCGGCACGCCACCGGGGCGCTGCGGAAGTCGGTGCTCCAGGGCGTCTATCTGGACCCGGCGACCTGCCCGCTGGCCTGGTCCCGGCCGACCGTGCTCGCCGTACCGCCGCTCGCCCGGCATCTGATCGGCCACCTGGCCGGCGAACTGCCGCCCACCGGGCGCGCGCACGCCGAGGCCGTGCTGCTGGATGTGCTGCGCCCGGCGGAGGCCGCCGTGTTCGAGCTGCCGCTGCCGGTCGATCCGCGGGCCCGGGAGGCCGCCGCGCTGCTGCTGGAGGACCCCGCGGACCGGCGCGGGCTGGGCGAACTGGGGCGGGCGGTCGGCGCCAGCGAGCGCACCCTGCTGCGGCTCTTCCTGGCCGGGACGGGGATGACGTTCACTCAGTGGCGGACCCATGCCCGGCTCCAGGCGGCCCTCGCGCAGCTCGCCGAAGGGCAGCCCGTCGGACGGGTGGCCGAGCGGGTGGGCTATGCGACGCCCAGCGCGTTCGTCGCCGCGTTCCGCCGGGTGACCGGGTCCACGCCCGCCGCCTATTTCGCCCGGTCGCGGGGGGAGACGAGCGGGCCGGAGTGACGGCCGGGGCCTTTTCGGCCCGGCCCTCCCGGTGATGGCGGATCGGCGACATGAGGTGGCGTCCGACCCTCTTGCCGCGCCCGAAGCGACGCCTCTACCTTCTTAGGTAAGGCTAAGCTAACTCTCCCCGCCGGTTCCTGGTATCGGCAGGTATGTCGCCGAGGAGCACGATGGGCACCACCACGATCAGCACCACCGATACGGTGCCAGGAGCCGGGGACACGGACCGAAGACCGCGCACGGCCGGGCTCGCCGTACGGCTGCTCGGCCTTCTCCTCGTCTGCGGACTGCTGGTCCTGGTCACCGTGGTGAGCGTCGCCGTCGGAGCCAAGGCCATCCCGCCCGGCGAGGTGCTGCGCGTCCTGTTCCACGGCCGGGCCTCGGTGGACGGCGCGGTCGTCCTCGACCTGCGGCTGCCGCGTACGCTGCTCGGCATCACCGTCGGTGCCGCGCTGGGTCTCGCCGGCGTCCTGATGCAGGCGCTGACCCGCAATCCGCTCGCCGACCCCGGCATCCTCGGCGTCAACATGGGCGCCTCGGCGGCCGTGGTCGTCGCCATCGCGCTGTGGCGCACCACCGATCCGTCCTTCCGCGTCTGGTTCGCCTTCGCCGGCGCCGGACTGGCCGCCGCGCTGGTCCAGTTGCTCGGCTCACGCGGCCGGACCGGGCCCGCGCCGGTGCGGCTCGCCCTCGCGGGTACGGCGGTCAGCGCCGTGCTGAGCGCGCTGATCTCCGTCGTCACCCTGCTGCGACCGGACGTGTTCGACCAGTTCCGGTTCTGGGGCGTGGGCTCCCTGGCCGGGCAGCCGATGTCCGTCCTCACCGGGATACTGCCGTTCCTCGGCGCGGGCGCGCTGCTCGCCCTCGGCCTGGCCGGTTCGCTCAACGCGCTCGCCCTCGGCGACGACACGGCCCGCGCCCTCGGCACCCGCGTCCTGCGCACCCGCGTCCTCGGGATGCTCGCCGTCACCCTGCTGTGCGGGGCGGCGACGGCGGCCGTCGGCCCGATCGCCTTCGTCGGCCTGGCGGTTCCGCATCTGGCCAGGGCGTTCACCGGGCCGGACCACCGCTGGCTCATGCCGTACTCCATGGTCCTCGGAGCGAGCCTGCTGCTCGGGTCCGACATCCTCGGCCGGGTGGTCGCCCGGCCCGGCGAGATCCAGGCCGGGATCGTGACGGCCTTCGCCGGAGCGCCCGTCTTCATCGCCCTCGTCCGCCGCCGCAGGATCGCCGAACTGTGACCACCAGAACTTCTGCCCGCCCCGCCCGGCGGGACCCCGTCCTCCTCGGCGAGGTCCGCCACGGCACCGTCCTGCGCGGCCGCGTGCTGCGCCTGAACGGCGGCCGGATCTCGCTGCGCTGGCAGCCGCGCACCGTCGTGGTCTGCCTGCTGCTGGCCGCGGCCTGCCTCATCACGGGCGTCATCGGCCTGACCACCGGCACGTACCGCGTCCCGCTGCCGGACGTGCTCGCCTGTCTGCTGGGCCACGGCTCCGGGGCCGAGTCCTTCATCGTCGTCGGTCTGCGGCTGCCACGTCTGGTGTGCGCCCTGCTGGCCGGCGGCGCGCTCGGGATGAGCGGCGCGGTGTTCCAGAGCATGTCCCGCAATCCGCTGGGCTCTCCCGATGTCATCGGCTTCACCAGCGGCGCGGCGAGCGGTGCCGTGGTGCAGATCGTGCTCTTCCACGGCGGACCGTACGCCACCGCCGTCGCCTCGATCGGCGGCGGCCTGGCCACGGCGCTGCTCGTCGGCCTGGTCGCGGCGGGCCGGGGTCCGGCCGTCGGCCACCGGATCGTGCTGATCGGGATCGGCGTCAGCGCCATGCTCACCTCGCTGACCGCGTATCTGCTGACCCGGGCCAGCCTGTACGAGGCGCAGGACGCGCAGATCTGGCTGATCGGCAGCCTCAACTCCGCGAGCTGGTCCGTCGTCACGCCCCTGGCCGCGGCCCTGGCGGTGCTCGTCCCGGTGACCGTCGTCGCCTCGCGGGCCCTGCACTGGCTGGAACTCGGCGAGGACACCGCCCGGGGCCTCGGGGTGCCGGTGGGGCGGGCCCGGATCCTGCTGGCGGTCGCCGCCACGGCCCTCGCCGCGGCCACGACCGCCGCCGTCGGACCCATCACCTTCGTCGCCCTGGCCGCCCCGCATCTGTGCCGACGGCTGGTCCGCTCCCCCGGCGCGCCGGTGGTACCGGCCGGTTTCATGGGCGCCCTGCTGCTGACGGCGAGCGACTTCGCCGCCCAACGGGTGCTGCCCGGCACCGAGTTGCCGGTCGGCGCGCTGACCGGAGTGCTCGGCGGGCTGTATCTGTGCCGGGTGCTGGTCACCCGGCGGCGGGCGGGCCGGGCATGACCGGCGCCCGCGCCGGCAGGTGCCTGCGGCCACTCCTCGCGCCGGCCCGCGAGGGGTTACCCCCCACGGGCCGGTGAACTCCCGCGCCCGCCCGTCCGCTTTGCGCACTCTCACCCAGCGCTCTCTTCGCCCTGCGCCGCCCTCCCCGCTCGCCGCGCGGCCCCGGCGGCACGCTCTCCCCCTCGTGGCCCGGCGAGCCGCGCCCTCACCTCAAGGACACACCCATGCCCAGCGCAACCCCGCAGCGTTCCCACGACACCCTCCGCCTGCCGCCCGCCGCCCGCGGCACGCGCCCGACCCGGCGCGGACTCCTCGCCGGCGGACTGGGAACAGCCGCTCTCCTCGGCCTCTCCGCGTGCGGGACCGGCGGCTCCGCCCCGGCCGGCGGGTCGGGCCCGGACAGCGGCGCGTGGTCCTTCACCGACGACCGCGGCCGTACCGTACGACTGCCCCGGCGGCCGAAGCGCGTCGCGTTCCTCACCGACACCGTCGGCGCCGCCCTGTGGTCGGCCGGGCTGCACCCGGTCGCCGCCACGGACTCCGGGCAGGGCATCGTCCCGGCCGTCGAGCCGGACTGGTCCGGTGTCACCAGGATCTACTCGGCGGACAAGGGCGTACGGCTCGAAGCGCTCGCCCAGGCCCGCCCGGACCTGCTGATCGACGCCGTGCAGCCGGACGGCAGCCTCCAGGTCGCCGCGCAGCTCCCGGAGGTCACCAAGATCGCCCCGGTCGTCGGACTGAGCGCCTACCGGTCGATCGAACAGATCGCCGGCACCGCCGACCGGCTGACCCAGGGTCTCGGCGCCCGGCTCACGGACGGCGACGCGAAGACCCGCTACCAGGAAGCCGGCACGCGGCTGCGCAAGGCAGTCGCCGCCAACCGTGACCTGCGGGTCGCCTTCGTCTTCGGCATCGACAAGAACACCCTCGGCGTGATGAACCCGAGGACCTGGGCCGTGCTGAAGACGGTGAGCGCGCTGGGAATGCGCCTGGTGCCGGTGCCCGGCGGCTCCGCCAACACCTACAGCCAGGCCGTGAGCTGGGAGAACGTCCCGTCCATCCCGGCCGACCTGCTGGTGTGGGCGGTGTCCGACCCGCTGCCGGACAACCCCCTGTGGAAGCGCACGCCCGCCGTCGCCGCCGGACAGCTGTTCAAGCCCGAACTGGCCTCCTGGTACGCCTACAGCTGGGCGAACTTCACCGTCCTGCTCGACGGCCTGGCCACGCGGGTCCACTCCGCCCGCGCGGGCGTCGGACCGCACCCCGCCTCCTGAACCCCCGCACTCCCCCGGCCACCCCGGCCACCCCCTCCGGCTTCCCACACCTGGACCCCTCATGACCTCCGTACCCTCCCCCGCCCGCGCGTCCGCCCGGCGGCGCCCCGCCCGCCCGCGCCTGCTGCGCCCGGCCGTCGCCGCCGCCGCGCTGGCCCTGGTCCTCACCGCCTGCGGCTCGTCCTCGACCACCACCGGCGGCGGGGACGGCAAGGCCGCCGCGACCCGGGTGGTCGGCACGGCGCACGGCAAGGTGACCGTGCCCGCCCATCCGCTGCGGATCGTCTCCGTGCACTCCTGGTCCACCGAGTCGCTGCTCGACCTGGGCATCCGGCCCGTCGGCGTGGAGAACAGCGGGGCCAACTACGTCCCGCCGCGCTATCTGAAGCGCTGGAAGGCCGCGGCGAAGGTGACGACGGGCGCCGACATCGACTACGAGAAGATCGCCGCGCTCAAGCCGGACCTGATCGTCGGCGTCGACGTGCCGTACCTGTCCAAGGCGTACAAGAGGCTCTCGGCCATCGCGCCGACCGCGTTCGCCTCCTTCGACGAGTCCTCCTCCTGGTCCACGTATCCGCAGGCCACGGCCACCTTCGTCAACGGCACGGCGCAGCTCACCCGGCTCAAGCAGAAGTACGACGACCGGATCGCCGCGGTGCGCACGTCCCTCGGCACGAAGCTGACCGACAGCAGCTGGGACGTGATCCAGGGCGGCTTCGACAGCGGCAACTACTGGATCTACAGCCCCGCCTCGCCCGTCGGGGACATCCTCTCCCGGCTGGGGGTGCGCTTCGCCTCCGCCACGGCCTCGGTCGGCAAGGGCGGAACCAAGTCCGTGTCGTACGAGCGGGCGGACCTGCTGAAGGACGCCGACTACGTCGTCTACTACACGAACAACGACGGCTCCCCCGCCAACGACATCCAGAAGCTGTTCGCCCTGCGGACGTTCAAGGAGCTGCCGGCCGCGAAGAAGCACCGGGTGGTCGGCACCCCCGACTTCCTGCCCGGCTCGTACAGCGACGCGATGGGCGTGGTCGACAGCATCGAGAAGGGGCTGCGGGGGCAGTCCGGCTGACCGGGGCGGATACACAGGCGCCCACCGCGGTCCGCGACCGCGGTGGGCGTCGGCCCCCCGGAGAGGGAGGCCCGGTGAAGCGACTCCGTCACGCCTTGTGCTGCATGGAACTCCGTGCCGGGTTGCCCTGTTCGGCGGCCTTGGGGTCCTTCTCGTCCGCCTTGGCCCGGACGCCGTCGGCGATGCGCTTGCCGATGGTCTCGTCGATGTTGGACCAGTACTCGAAGGCTCGCTGGAGGACCGGTTCGGTGACCCCGTTGAGGAGGTGCCCGACCACGTTGTCGACCAGCCGGTCACGCGCGGCGTCGTCCAGGACCTCGCGCACCATGGTTCCGGGCTGCCCCCAGTCGTCGTCCTCCGGGTGCGAGACGTAGGCCGAGCGGGTGATCTCACCGTCGGCCGTCCAGCTGGGCGGCGACCCGTAACGCTCGGTGTCCGCCGCGGGCCCGCCCTTGGAGTTCGGGGCGTAGACGGGGTCGGTGGTGTTGCGGTACGCCATCGCCCCGTCCTTGGAGTAGGTGTGGACGTCGACGACGGGCGCGTTCACCGGCAGTTGCTGGTAGTTGGCGCCGATGCGGTGGCGGTGGGCGTCCGCGTAGGAGAACAGCCGGGCCAGCAGCATGCGGTCCGGGCTCGGTCCGATGCCCGGGACGAAGTTGTTGGGCTGGAACGCGGCCTGCTCGATCTGGGCGTGGTTGTCCGTGGGGTTGCGGTCGAGCGTCATCTTGCCGACGCGGATGAGCGGGTAGTCGCTGTGCGGCCACACCTTGGTGAGGTCGAACGGGTTGAACCGGTAGTCCGCCGCCTCGTCGTACGGCATCACCTGCACATACAGGGTCCAGCTGGGGAAGTCGCCGTCCCGGATGTGCTCGAAGAGGTCCCGCGTGTGGTAGTCGGTGTCGGCCGCGGCCATCTGGTCGGCCTCGTGCTGGGTGAAGAACTCGATGCCCTGATCGGTCTTGAAGTGGTACTTCACCCAGAAGCGCTCACCGGCGGCATTGATCCACATGTAGGTGTGGGAGGTGTACCCGTTCATGTGGCGCCAGGTCCGCGGGATGCCCCGGTCCCCCATCAGCCAGGTCACCTGGTGGGCCGACTCCGGGGAGAGCGTCCAGAAGTCCCACTGCATGTCGTGGTCGCGCAGGTTGTTGTCCGCGCGGCGTTTCTGGGACCGGATGAAGTGCTGGAACTTCATCGGGTCCTTCACGAAGAAGACCGGCGTGTTGTTGCCGACCATGTCGTAGTTGCCCTCGCTGGTGTAGAACTTCACCGCGAAGCCGCGCGGGTCGCGCCAGGTGTCCGGGCTGCCGCGCTCACCGGCGACGGTGGAGAAGCGGATGACCAGGTCGGTACGGATACCGGGCTGGAACAGGGCCGCCTTCGTGTACGCGCTGACATCGTCCGTCACCTCGAAGTGACCGAAGGCGCCGCTCCCCTTGGCATGCGGCTGGCGCTCGGGGATCCGCTCCCGGTTGAACTGTGCCATCTGCTCGATCAGATAGGCGTCCTGCAACAGGATGGGTCCCCCGGGGCCCACGGTGAGCGAATGTTCGTCGCTCTCGACCGGTGCGCCGGAATCGCTGGTGGTGGCGGGTCGGATCTCCGTCATGGGTCTGCCTTTCGTGGTGCGACACCGATGTCGTCGCGGCTGCCGGACGCGGACCTCCACCGCACGCCACCCGGCCGCGGTGGAGACGGTCCTGTCCGGCACCCCTGTCCCACAGGCCGCGTGTCCAGGAGAGGGCGCGATAAACACGTGTGTCCCGGTAAGTCGTGCGTGAGCCGTGCGAGAGCCGGCGATCACCACAGGCAGTGACCGCCACCCGCCCGCGCCCGACGCGGAGACGATTCCAGTCTCCGATCCGGCCCCGCGCCCTGCCACCCGTGCGCGGCAAGCGAGGCCCACCCGGCGGGGGACGCCACACGTGTGGCGTCCCCCGCCCGACGGTCAGCTCACCAGGACGACTTCGTCACCCCGGGCAGATGTCCGGCATGCGCCTGCGCCCGTACGTTCACCCGGGAGAGGCCGAACCTGCGCAGGTGGCCGCGGGGGCGGCCGTCCAGGCTGTCGCGGTTGCGGACCCGGGTCGCGCTGGCGTCCCGGGGCTGGCGGCCGAGTTCCGCCCGCGCGGCGGCCTTCTCGTCGGCCGTGGCCCGGGGGGACGCCAGGACGGACTTCAGTTCGGCGCGGCGCGCGGCGTGACGGGCCACGATCCGCTTGCGCTGCTCGTTCTTCGCGATCTTGCTCTTCTTCGCCATCAGACCCGCTCCCCACGGGCTCGGATCCGGGCGATGGCGGCCTCGACACCGAGGGCGTCCACCGCCCTGACGGCACGCGCGCTCAGCCGCAGCCGGACGTACCGCCCCTCGCTGGGCAGCCAGTAGCGCTTGTTCTGGATGTTGGGGTCGAACCGGCGTGGGGTGCGCCGGTGCGAGTGGGAGATCTTCTTGCCGAAGGACGGCCGGGCGCCGGTCAGTTGGCAGTGGGCGGACATGCGGGGTGCTGCCTTTCTCTCCACCGATGCTTATCGGTAATGGAAATCATTGTCGTATACTACCTCCCATGGCTCGCAACGAGGTACGCCCGATCATCAAGCTCCGCTCCACCGCCGGCACCGGCTACACGTACGTGACCCGCAAGAACCGCCGGAACGACCCGGACCGGCTGGTGCTGCGCAAGTTCGACCCCGTAGTCGGACGCCATGTCGGGTTCCGCGAGGAACGCTGACCGCTCCCACCGTCCGACCGACCTCACCCCGACCCAGGGAAGAGACACCATGAAGCCCGGAATCCACCCCGCCTACCGCCCGGTCGTCTTCCGCGACAAGGCCGGCGGCTTCGCCATCCTCACCCGCTCGACCATGACCAGCGACCGGACCATCGCCTGGGAGGACGGCCGCACCTACCCGGTGGTCGACGTCGAGATCTCCTCGGCGAGCCACCCCTTCTACACCGGCACCGCCCGTGTGCTGGACACCGCCGGGCGCGTCGAGCGCTTCGAGCGCCGCTACGGACGCGAGGGGAACCGCCGATGAGCGCCGGAGCACCGATGCCGGTGGTGATCGTCGGCGGGCTGCACGCCGACGCCCGGCGCGAGGCGGTCGAGACGCTGCTGCGCGAGGTGCCCGGCAGCGTCGCCCTGCACCACGATCTGTCCACCGGTCCGGCGGGCACCGTGCGCCGGACCGTCCGCGACGCCACGGGCGAGACCGCGTGGGGCGAGACACCCCTGGTCAACGACTGCGCCTGCTGCGCCCTGCGGGAGGACCTGGTGCCCGAGCTGGAGCGGCTGGCCGACGGCGGCCTCACCCGTCTCGCGGTCGTCGAGCTGTGGGACTCCGTGGAGCCGCGCGGCATGGCCGAGGTGATCGCCGCTCACGGCGGCGGCGCCTTCCGGCTCACCAATGTGCTGACCGCCGTGGACCCCGCCCTGGTGCTGCCCGCCCTGTCCAACGGAGACGATCTCGCGGAGGCCGGGCTCGCCGCGGCCCGGGCGGACCGGCGCACCGTGGGCGACACCTTCGCCCGGCAGCTGGAGTACGCCCCCGTCCTCGCCGTGGCCGAGGGCCCCGCCACCGGACTCGACGACCTGGCGCTGCTGCGGCAGTTGCATCCCCTCGCGAGGCGGCTCCCCATCGGCTCGGGGCAGTTGGGCCCGGCCGCGGTCGCCGGGTTCGACGTGGCCGCGGCGGCGGCCGCACAGCATCCGGCCTGCGCCCGGCTCCCGCACGACTGCGACGAGCACGGCATCGGCACCCTCGTCTGGCGGCGCCGCCGGCCCTTCCACGCCGGTCGCCTCTACGCCGCGTTGGAGGATCTGTGCTGCGCCGCGGCCCGTAGCCGGGGGCGGTTCTGGCTGGCGGACCGGCCCGACAGCCTGCTCGCCTGGGAGGCCGCCGGCGGGGCGCTGTGCGTGGAGAACGCCGGGCCGTGGATGGCCGCGCTGCCGGACGCCGCCTGGGAGTTGATGCCCGCCGAGCGCCGTACCGCCGCCGCGCTGGACTGGCACCCCGAGCACGGCGACCGCGGCCAGCACCTCGTCTTCACCTCCCCCGGGCTCGACCGGGCGGGGCTGCTCTCGCTGCTCGACTCCTGCCTGCTCACCGACGACGAGCTCGCGTCCGGGGCCGAAGCCTGGCGGCGGCCCACCGGTTTCGACGAACTGCTCGACCCCGTCTTCTGACCGGTCCCGGATCCGTACCCCGCACCTCGTACCCGACCCTCTGAACCGTTCCCGTACCCCGTCCCGCGAACCGTTCCCGTACCCCGTCCCGCCCCCGTCCCGAGGAAGATCCCATGGCCCGCCCCACCAAGCCCGCTCTCGCGCGCAAGCACCGCCCCAACCCGCTCGACGCGGCCGGCATCACGTACATCGACTACAAGGACACCGACCTGCTGCGGAAGTTCCTCTCCGACCGCGGCAAGATCCGCGGCCGCCGTGTCACCGGGGTGGGCCGGCAGCAGCAGCGGCGGATCGCCGCGGCGATCAAGAACGCCCGCGAGATGGCCCTGCTCCCTTACTCCAGCCGCTGACCCCCACCGCACCCGCCCCTTTCACGAAGGGCACGAAAGGACCGTCATGGCCGTCCCCAAACGCAGGATGTCCCGCAGCAACACCCGTCACCGCCGCGCCCAGTGGCGGGCGTCCGTCCCCTCGCTCGTCCCCGTCACCGTCGGCGGCCGCACCCATCTGGTGCCCCAGCACCTCAGGAAGGCGTACGAGCGCGGCCTCCTGAGGCCGGAGGGCTGAAGCGGTATGACGAACGGCCGCCTGCCGGTGACCGTCCTGTCCGGCTTCCTCGGCCCTGTCCGGCTTCCTCAGCGCGGGCAAGACCCTGCTCAACCCTCTGCCGGCCGACCGCGAGGGACTGCGGGTCGCCGTGATCGTCCATGACATGAGCGAGATCACCATCGATGCCGCGGTGGTGCGCGGGGGCGGGGCCGCGCTCTCCCGCACGGAGGAACGACTGGTCGAGATGACCAACGGCTGCATCTGCTGCACGCTCCGGGACGATCTGCTCGAAGAGGCCGAACGCCTCGCCCTGGAGGGCCGGTTCGACTACCCGCTGATCGAGTCCGGCGGCATCTCGGAGCCCATGCCGGTGGCCGCCGCCTTCTCCTTCGCCCGCGACGACGGCACGACACCGGAGGACCTCACCCGGCTCGACACCATGGCCACCGTGGTGGACGCGGCGGAACAAGCTCGACCTCGTCGACGGCGCCTCGGCCGGTCGCCTGCGCGGCGTCCCGACCCGGCTCAACCCGGGCGCCCGTCTGCTGGAGACCGTACGGGGACGGGTGCACGCCCGCGATGTGCTCGGGACCGGCGGCTACGACGCCGAACGGGCGCGACCGGCCCCGGGCTGGGGTCCACCCTGTTCCGCGCCGACAGGCCCTTCCACCCGGGCCGGCTCTGGGAGTTGGTCACCGAGCGGCTCGACAGCGGCGCGTTCGGCTCGGTGCTGCGCGGCAAGGGCTTCTTCACACCGGCCGGACGCGCCGGGGTGACGGGACTGTGGTCCCAGGCGGGCGGCGTCGCCCGCTTTGAACCCGCCGGCGGCGCGGACCCCTTCCCGCCATGGGAGGTCCAGGGGGCGCGGGACGCCTGCGTCCACGGCCGGGACGGGGTGGCGCTGCCCGTCCGAGGCCCGGTCGGCGGGCCCTGATACCGGTGCCGCGCACAGCGCCCCTGGACCTCTTCCAGGGGCGCTGACCTGTGCGTTCTCGGCCGGGTGCGCATCCACGGGATTCTTATTGCACACTGTTCGCAACAACGTAGAGTGTGCAGAAAGGGTCCGCGATGGGTTCTCCGATCGTGCTCGGCATCGAGTCGTCCTGCGACGAGACGGGCGCCGGCCTGGTCCGCGACGGGCGGCTGCTGGGGCATGCGGTGGCGTCGAGCATGGCGGAGCACGCCCGGTTCGGCGGGGTGGTGCCGGAGATCGCCTCCCGGGCCCACCTGCACGCACTCCGCCCGGTGGTCCGGCACGCGCTGGACGACGCGGGGCTGCGGCTCTCCGACATCGGCGCGGTCGCCGTCACCACCGGGCCGGGCCTGTCGGGCGCGCTCCAGGTGGGCCTGGCCGGGGCGAAGGGGCTCGCCTACGCGCTGGGCGTCCCGCTGTACGGCGTCCACCACCTGGCCGGCCATGTCGCCGCCGACACCCTCGCCCACGGCCCGCTGCCCGACCCCTGCGTGGTGCTGATCGTCTCCGGCGGCCACACCTCGCTGCTCCTCGTGCGCGATCTGGCCCGGGACCCGATCCGCCACCTCGGCGACACCCTCGACGACGCCGCCGGGGAGTGCTTCGACAAGGTCGCGCGGGTCTTCGGGCTGCCGTATCCCGGCGGCCCGGCCATCGACCGGACGGCGCGCACGGGAGACCCCCGCGCCGTCGCCTTCCCGCGTCCGCTGCCGGGGTCGTACGACTTCTCCTTCTCGGGTCTGAAGACGGCCGCCGCACGCTGGGCCGAGAGCCACAGGGGGCGGGAGCTGCCGGTCGCCGACGGGGCGGCCTCGCTCCAGGAGGCGGTGGCCGACGTACTCAGCCGCAAGGCGGTGGCGGCCTGCGCGGAGTACGGCGTGGGGACGCTGGTCGTGGTCGGCGGTGTCGCCGCGAACTCGCGGGTGCGGGCGCTCACCGAGGTCCGCTGCCGGGCCGCGGGCATCGAACTGCGCGTGCCACCACTGAACTTGTGCACGGACAACGGCGCGATGATCGCCGCCGTCGGCGACCTCCTCGTCCGGGCCGGAGCCGAACCCGCCCCGCTGGACGTGTCGATCGACCCGTCGGCGCCGCTGGAGCACGCGGCGCTGCATCCGGTCACGGCCCGGGCGGTGGCGGCGTGACCGGGATCCGCGTCCATACGGGCGCCGAACTCCTCGCGCAAGTCGAGGAGTTGCGTTCCGTCTACGTCGACGCGTTCTGTGCCCCGCCATGGGACGAGGACGAGGAGCGGGCCGCGGAGTTCGTCCGACGGCTGCCGGTGGACACCGGCCGGCCGGGCTTTCTCGCGGCGACGGCGGTACGGGACGGGACGATGCTCGGCTTCGCCACCGCCTGGACCACCCTCGCCCCCTTCCCCGACGACCGCTGCCACGCGCAGGCCGCCGCCGGGCTCGGTCCCGACCACACCCTGCGCTGGCTGGTCGGCGCCCGGGAGACGGGCGAACTCGCCGTCCGCCCCGCCGCCCGGGGCACCGGCCTCGCGGCCCGCCTCCTGGAGGCGGTCACCGCGGACGCCCCGGGAGGCCGCGCCTGGCTGGTGACGTCCGTGCGGTCGGGCCGCGCCCTGTCCTTCTACCGCCGCCAGGGCTGGACCCAGGCCACGCATCCCTCCCCCGACGGCCGGGGCGTCGCCGTCTTCCTCGGCCCCCGCCATCCGGCCCGCTCCCTGGCACCCGGGCCCCTGTGACCCGGCTCCGCGCCCTCATCCCCTTCCGAAGAGGAGAGACACGATGACGACCGTCACCGTCACCGCGAGCATCGACACGACCCGCCCCGTGGCCACCCTCATCAACGTCTTCACCGTCACGCCGGACCGCCAGGACGAACTGATCGCCCTGCTGGCCCGCGCCACCGAGGAGACGATGAAGCACCAACCCGGCTTCATCTGCGCCAACTTCCACGCCTCCGAGGACGGGGAACGGGTCGTCAACTACGCCCAGTGGGAGTCCGAGGACCACTACCGGGCGATGCTCGCCAACCCCGCGGCACGCGTCCACATGGACCAGGCGGCGGAGTTCGCGACCGACGTCCAGCCACGGCTGTTCCAGGTCCGCTCGACACACGGCACGGGCCGGCCCACACCCCGCTAGACGCCGTACACGCTCCGCCACTGGACGCCGGGTACGGCGACGGGCTGGGTCTACAGGGCCGGCCAGGTGCCGTCCGCCGCCGACCGGGGTGCTCAGACGCCGCCCGAGTACAGCGCCGCCGCCAGCGGGGTCTGCCGGTAGAGCACCTCGTGGCCGCGCCGTTCGGCGGTCACGAGGCCGGCGTCGCGGAGGACGGTGAGGTGGTGGGAGACGGTCGCCGGTGCCAGGCCCACCCGACGGGCGAGGCCGCCGGTCGTGCCGGGGACGAGCGTCTCCGCCAGGACGGCCGCGCGCCCGGCGCCCAGCAGCCGCGCGATCGCCGGTGGCCGCGCGGCCGGGGCCCAGAGCCGCGCGGCGCCGAGCATGGGGTAGACGAGGGACGGGGGCGCGGCCGACGTGGCGCCGGTGGGGCCGATGCCCAGGTTCGGCCAGCCGAAGGCGGTCGGGACGAGGACCAGGCCACGGCCGCGCAGGTCGAGGCTCCCCCGCCGCAGCCCCCTCAGGTGCAGGGCGTCGTTCTCCCACCTGGCCCGCCGGTGCAGATCGGCGAACAGTCCTTCCAGACCGCCGTCGGCCAACTGCCGGGCGCGCGTGGTGATGTCCGCGTCGAGCAGGCCGCGTACGCGGTCCCAGAGCGGTGCGACCAGGGCCCGCCATGCCTCTCGCTGGTGTGCGACGAGCCTGTCCCGGGCCACCACGGGGTCCCCGGTGAGGGCGCGGTACAGGTGCGGGGGCACCGTACGGGGGTCGAGGCGACGCGCGTGCTCGGCGAGTTCGGCGGCGACGACGTCCGGGGCGGTGGCCCGGACCTGGGCGAGATCGTCCTCGATGGTGGTGAGCGGGCCGGTCGGGCTCGGCCACAGGAAGTCCGGCCCGTGCCCGCGCACCGGTACCGCGACGCCGAGCAGTCCCAGATCGAGTCCGGCGACGACGTCCTGGATGCCGCGCAGCCACGGCAGGTACCAGGCTTGGCGGTGCGGTGCCTTCAGCACCAGGAGCGCGGACATCGTCTCCTGCAACGGGGAGACCGCGAACCGGCACCGTGCCGTGTCACCCGACCCGAACCTCAGCACCAGCGTCATACCGCTCACGATGGCAGACCTGGATTCGACGGACATCGAATCCGCGTTCTCCCGGCCCCCAGAACGGCACCCTGTCGGTCATGGCCGAACCCCCGACCGCGCCGGTGGCGCCCCCGCCACGCACCCGTCTGCTGCGGGGGAACCCCGCGCTGCGGTCCCTGTGTGCCTCGCGGGCGGTGTCGTTCGTCGGCGACGGGATCACCGCCACCGTGCTCGTGGTGCTCGCCGCCCGGCAGGACGGGCCGCTCGGGGTGAGCCTGCTGCTGCTCGCGAACGCCCTGCCGAGACTCGCCGGCCCGCTGGCCGGGGTGCTCGCCGACCGTGTCCCGACCCGCCGGCTGATGACACGCTGCGAACTGGCCTCGGGTCTCGTCATCGGCCTGATCGCCGTCACCCTGCCGCCGCTGCCGGTCCTGGTCCCGCTCGTGGTGCTCGCGGGAGCGCTGGCCACCATCAGGAACCC
Source organism: Streptomyces sp. SUK 48 (assembly GCF_009650765.1). Taxonomy (NCBI): domain Bacteria; kingdom Bacillati; phylum Actinomycetota; class Actinomycetes; order Kitasatosporales; family Streptomycetaceae; genus Streptomyces; species Streptomyces sp. SUK 48. Next base: position 950,972 of record NZ_CP045740.1, read on the forward strand.
GGCCGGGCGCAGCCTCGTCCCCCTCTTGGTCGAGCCCGCCGATCGCGCCCCGGCCAACGCGCTGTTCGGGCTGGCCCGCACCCTGCAACTCGCCGTCGGTCCCGGCCTCGGCGGGCTGCTGGCCGCCGGGCCCGGCGGCATCCACACCGCGCTGGCGGTCGACGCCGCGACCTTCGCCGTCTCGGCGCTGCTGCTGACCGGGCTCCCGGCGCTGGAACCGGCCCGCGCCCCCGCGGCGGTCACCGGGGTCTGGGCCGAGGCGACGGAGGGGCTTCGCTACGTCGCGGCGGACAGGCGGGTCGGCACCCTCATCCTCACCCTGTTCGTCATCGTCGCCCTCGCCGGTGTGGACAACGTGGCGCTGGTGTTCCTGACCAGGGATCAACTGGCGGGCGGCCCGGCCGGATACGGTCTCGCCGCCAGTGCCTTCGGCTCGGGAATGCTGCTGGCCTCGGCCGCGTGCACACGGCTGGCCCGGGGGCGTTCACCGGTGGCTCTGCTGGTCGTCGCGATCACGGCGAGCGGTGTGGGCACGCTGCTCACGGGGCTGGCTCCGGCCCTTGCCGTCGTCCTGGCGGCGCAACTGCTCGCGGGCTCGGGGAACGCCGGGGAGAACATCGGCTACGACACCGTCATCCAGGGCATCGTGCCCCGCCCGATGCTCGGCCGGGTCTTCGGCACCCTCGGCACCGCCGCCCAACTGGGCGCGAGCTTCGCCTATCTCGCCGGCGGACTGTCGGTCGGCCTGCTCGGCGCGCGCACCACCTTCGCCCTCGCCGGCACCGGGACACTCGCCGTCCTGCTCGTCCTCCTACCCGCGCTCCGCCATTCCGAGCAGTTCGGCCCCGGCCGCCCCACCGGCCCCACGGCCCAGGAAATCAACCCACAAGAGGGATAGCGGCGGTACGTGAACATGGCCCGATCTCACCTCTACAGAATGGGCTGAAATGTCGACAACCTTGACCGGGGTCCGGCCACTTGTTAATTTTCGAATTCAGCCCGACCAGCCAGGAGGAAATGTTTCTATGACGACCTCGGAAGCTAAGCGCAATGCGCGAGTGGCAACGACGCTGAACACGATGCTGGCCCAGGAGGCCCCGGTCGCCACGGCGCCGCTCGTGGACATCCTCTCGGGAAGCGACAGCGAAGCGGTGAACTTCACGTCCGCGTGGGAGACCGAAGACTGATCCTCATCGGCGGTGCACGCGAAAGATGAGAGAGCCCTCTCCTCTTCCGCGTGCGCCGTTTTCCGCCTGTTCCGCCACTCTCCGATCTCCGGGAATGCGCTCACGCCATGGGAAATAGTGGTCCGGTCGAAAATAGCGCCGTCGCGCACGAGGGGCCTGACGAACAGGTCTGGCACGGAATCTCATCGATGCTCGATCAGTACATCCGTCTCGAGGACCACGATCGGGTGCTTCTGCTGTACGCGCGCAGCGCGCGCGAACCGGCCGCCTGGGTGGCAGCCGAACTCGATATCCGGGGTGTGCCCACGGCGCTCATGGACCTGGAAGGAATGTCCGCCGCCGCGGTCAAGAAAGCGCTCGACAGCACGAAATTCACTGTCGACCGGGTCGCCGGCCGGCTTGTCGTCCTCTGTGTCGAATACGACATCGTCACCCCGTCGCACATGATTCGCGACGCGCTGGAGCCGTTCGCCGGGCAGCGGACCGAGGTCTTCCGGACCGTGATGACCGGCGCGGAATTCTTCCGGCAGGCCGTGACGACGTCGCCGGCCACCTTGAACGACATCAACGCCGGGCTCCTGCACATCCTCCGGACCGCCGAGCAGTTCAAGGTCAGGACGTCCTCCGGGTCGGAGCTGGAGGTCGTCCTGGACCCCGCGCGCTACCGCTGGGTGAGCAACCGCGGTCTCCACCGCGAGGGGGCCTTCGTGCTCCTCCCCGCGGGCGAGGTGGCGACCTGTCCCGCACGGATCAGCGGCACGCTCGTCGCGGACGGCGCCTTCAACTCGACCGCGTACACGACGCTCGACGCGCGCCTGGGGGAACATCCCGCCGTGTTCGAGATCGAGAACGGCATCATGACGGACCACCGGTGCGACGACCCTTCGGTCACGACATTGATCGAACGCTGCCTGCGGCTCCCGAACGCCGATCGCGTCGGCGAGCTGGGATTCGGCACCAACATCGGCATCGAGCGGTTCATCTCCCTGAACTCGCACCTCAACGAGCGGTTTCCGAGCGTCCATATCGGTTTCGGCCAGAGCAACCAGGTGCGCGGCCTGGTCCACTCCTGCGATGTGCACGTCGACTTCATCACGTCCGACTGCGTGATCGAGGTGCCCGGTCTGCCGCCGCTGAGAAGTCAGGACTTCAAGGATCTGACCGGCGAGCATCCAGCGGTCGAGGAAGGCGTGTTCGACGAGGATCTGGACGGCGACTGCTGCGGCCTGTTCTCGCCCCACACCAACAGCCGATGCCCTACCTAGGTGGCAGGAACAGTGACGCACCCTGATCTCTCCCTCTCCCCCGACGGCTCTCCGGTGGAGTTCTACGCGCGCCTGCCGGCCGGTTCGAGCCCGCGCCTGATCCACGCGTCGATTCCGGCGGGTGCGAGCATCCTCGAACTCGGTTCAGGCGCGGGGAGAATCACCCATCCCCTGCTGGAGCTGGGCCACGAAGTGGTCGCGGTCGACGAGTCGGCCGCCATGCTGGCGCACATCAAAGGCGCGGAGACCATCGAATCAAGGATCGAGGATCTGAAGCTCGCCCGCCGCTTCGACGTGGTTCTCCTGATGTCGCATCTGATCGAGAAACCGGACATCGAGCAGGCCCGGGCATTTCTCAGGGTCTGCCGCGCCCACGTCGAGAACCGGGGGCGTGTGCTCATCCAGCGGGACCCGCCGGAGCGGCGCTACGTCGACGAGCCGCCGTTCGCGCGAGAAGTGGCGGAAGGATGCACGATCAGCATGCGCGAGCTGAGCCAGGCGTCCTCCGAGCTGCTGTCCTTCACCCTCGACTACGAGATCGACGGCTCGAAATGGACGCAATCGGTGGTCACCAGGCCCGTGGACGACCGATCCCTCGCGTACGAACTGGGATTGGCGGACCTGGAGATCGACCGCTTCCTGAACCCGAGCCGGTCCTGGGTCAGCGCCCGGCCAACTCACCTGTCTCCGCGATGAACACGTAGGCGCGGCCGCAGCACGTCGTACGCCCACGACGCCAGTGTGGTGGGGGTGGTGCTGCGCACGGTACGGGGCTGTTCCGGTACGAAGCCGTCCCGCAGCCCGGCCGACATGCCGATGACCGCTTCGACCAGGCCGTCGGTCATGCCGGACGCGCGCAGCAGATGCCGCATCGCGTCGTCGGTGACGCGTTCGACGCGCAGGGGGCGGCCGATCGCGGCGGACACGATCTCCGCGGCCTGGGTCCAGGTGAGGTCGGCCGGGCCGTGGACGGCCTGGACATGGCGGCCGGACCAGTGGGTCGTCAGCAGGCGTGCCACGGCGACCTCGGCGATGTCGCGCGGCGCGACCCAGGCGAGGGGCTGGTCCAGCGGGAGGATCACGGGGATCGTGCCGGCCCGGACGGCGTCGAGGAGGGACTCCAGGTTGCTGAAGAAGTAGCCGCAGCGCAGGTGGGTGACCGTGGCGCCGAGCGCGTCGAGGGCGGTCTCGGTGCCCGCGAGTCCGTCGATCTCACCGGCGCCGTGGCGCAGCTCGGCGCCGACGCTGCTCTGGAAGACGGTCCGTTCGATGCCGCCTGCGCGGACGGCGCTCACCACGCTCGCGGTGGCCCGCGCGTAGTCGCCGAGCGGGTCCGCGCCCGTCGTCGGGGGGTCGACCCAGAAGAGGGCGTCGACCCCGGCGGTGGCCGCCACGACCGCCTCCGGGTCCCGCTGGTCGACCGCGACGGCGTCGGCCTCGCGGCGTACCGCGGGATCGAGCCGGCCGGGGTCGCGGGCGAGGAGCAGGGGCCGCAGCCCGGCCCGGATCAGCAGGGCGACGACATGGCGTCCGACGTTCCCGGTGGGCGTGGTGACCGCGATGCGCATGGCCTGGTGTCCTTTCGGTGGCCGACAAGGCGACACTAGGTGTGGAACCGGACAGGTGCTGTCGTCATTCAGGCAGCTCTTCGCGGTGGCTTCAGGGAGGTGTCCGCGGTGGCTTCACCGAGGTGCTCGCGGCGGCGTACCGCCGTCCGGATACAGTGCGCGGGACGACAGCCCGGTCAGGGAGGGGAAGCGTGACCGACACCAGCAACACCCGGCCCGTCGAGGGTGCGGCGCAGAAGCCGCGGCCGAGCCGGCTGCACCGCTTGATGCGCGTCATCCCGCTGATCGCCCCCGTGCTGCTGTGGGCCGTGCCCTGCTGGGTGCTCCTGCACGCCGGCCAGCACTGGCCGCTGCCCGTCTCCCTGACCGGCACCGCCCTGTTCGTCCTCGGGCTCATCGGGATGCCGCTCGCGATGGTGCACGGTCACGGCCGGCGCCAGCGGGACCGGGCGGCGATCGCCGGCGACACCCTGCTCGGCACCAGCTGGGTGCTGTTCACCTGGTCCGTTCTGCTCGGTGTGTTCTTGCGGCTCGCCCTGGTCCTGGCCGGCGTCGGGGACGGTCAGGACCGGGCCCGGATCGTCACCTGGGCCGTCCTCGGCACCACCGCCGTCCTGCTCGGCTGGGGGTACGCGGAGGCCCGCCGCGTGCCACGGGTGCGCCGGCTCGACGTACCGCTCCCCCGTCTGGGCCCCGGGCTGGACGGCCTCCGGGTCGCCCTCATCACCGACACCCACTACGGCCCCCTCGACCGCGCCCGCTGGTCGGAGCGGGTGTGCGAGACCGTGAACACCCTGGAAGCCGACCTGGTCTGCCACACCGGCGACATCGCGGACGGCACGGCCGAACGCCGCCGCGCCCAGGCCCTCCCCCTCGGCACCGTGCGGGCCACCCGGGCCCGCGTGTACGTGACCGGCAACCACGAGTACTACAGCGAGGCCCAGGGCTGGGTCGACCTGATGGACGAGCTGGGCTGGGAGCCGCTGCGCAACCGCCATCTGCTGCTCGAACGCGGCGGCGACACCCTCGTGGTCGCCGGTGTGGACGACGTCACCGCCGAGTCCTCCGGCCTGGAGGGCCACCGCGCCCACCTCGCCGGCGCCCTGGACGGCACCGACCCCGGCCTGCCCGTCCTGCTCCTGGCCCACCAGCCCAAGTTCGTCGACCGGGCGGCGGCCGCCGGGATCGACCTCCAGCTCTCCGGCCACACCCACGGCGGCCAGATCTGGCCCTTCCACCACCTGGTCCGCATCGACCAGCCCGTCGTCGCCGGGCTCAGCCGGCACGGCGCCCGCACCCTCCTCTACACCAGCCGCGGCACCGGCTTCTGGGGCCCGCCGTTCCGCGTCTTCGCCCCCAGCGAGATCACCCTGCTCGTGCTCCGCTCCCCGCACCCGCCCGCCTCGTCGTAACACCGGACGGCGGTCACGGCTCAGGACGGCTCCGGCGCGCGCAGCAGCCGTTCGACCGCGGCGCGGTCCACCTTGCCGTTCGGGTTCAGCGGGAGTGCCGCGAGCGCGGTGATCCGGGCCGGGACCATGTACGGGGGCAGGCGCAGGCGCAGAGCCGTGCGGTGGTCCTCGGTCCGGGCGCCGGGGGCGCTGGTGTGGGCCGCCGCGAGTTCGAGGCCGCCGCCCGGCACCGGCAGTGCCACCGCCACCGCGTCGAGGACGCCCGGCAGGTGCCGCAGTGCCGCCTCGACCTCGCCCAGCTCGACCCGGTAGCCGTGCACCTGGACCTGCTGGTCGACACGGCCGAGGTGGGCGAGGGGTGTGCCGGGGGCCAGGGGGCCCTCGTCGGCGGTCGAGGGGGACAGCGCGGTCACGCGGTCGCCCGTGCGGTACCAGTGTGCGTCCGTGAGCGGCGTCCCCGGGTCGTACGGGGTGCCGTCGGGCGCGAGGAAGCGGCCCGCGTTGTCGGCCGGGTCGAGGTAGCCGGCGAAGCGCTGGGGGCCGCGCACACACAGTTCGCCGGCCAGGAGGCGGCCCTCCAGGCGGGGGTGCAGGGGGCCGATCGGCACGGTGCCGTTCGGGGTGTCCGGCCAGGCGCCGGGGTCGGCGGGGAGCCGGTGGCCGGCGCAGGTGACGGTGAGTTCCGTGGGGCCGTAGGCGTTGTCCAGCGTGCTGTTCCCGGCGGCCAGCGCCCAGGCCCGCGCCTGGCGGAGGGTCAGCGGCTCGCCGCAGAACATGCTGCGGCGCAGGCCCGGCAGGCTGCCCGGTTTCAGCGCCCGCAGCCGTTCGGCCAGGGAGATCACCGAGGGCACGGAGTTCCAGTGGGTCAGGGCGCGGGCCGCGGCGAAGCGGACGGGGCGCAGCAGGTCGCCACGGGTCGCCGCGACCAGGGTCGCGCCGGTGCCCCAGGCCGCGTACAGGTCCAGCACGGACGGGTCGAAGGTCAGGTCGAACGTCTGCGACACGCGGTCGCCTGGCCCGGGGCCGTAGTGCGGCACCGCGTGTTCCAGATAGGCGCACACCTGGCGGTGCCGGATCGGGACGCCCTTGGGCTCGCCGGTCGAGCCCGAGGTGAACAACAGGTAGGCGAGATCGTCGGGGGTGGTGGCCGGCTCGGGCAGGTCCGGGGGTGCGGTGGCGGTGGGTGCGAGCAGGTCCTCGCCGGTGAGCGTGAGGACCGGTGCCGGCAGCCGGGCCGCGTGGTCGCAGGAGCCGTCGGTGAGGATCACGTCGAGGTGTGCGGCGGCGGTCACGCGGGCGTTGCGCGCGAGCGGGAAGGCCGGGCCGAGGGGCACCACGGCCGCGCCGATCCGGTGGACCGCCAGATAACCGGCGTACGCGACGGCGGTCCGCCCGGTCAGCAGCCCGATACGGCGCGGCGGCGCGGCGGTGCCGCTCCGTTCCAGCAGCCGGTGGGCCACCTGATCCGCCAAGACGCCGAGTTCGGCGTAGGTGAGCCGGGTGTCGCCGACCTCCAGTGCCGTCGCGGCGGGGTGGGCGGCGGCCGGGTGCGCGAACCAGTCGCGCAGCGTCCGGCGTTCGGCTCGCGGGGCCTCGGTCACGTGTCGTTCACGCCTTTCGGGGAGAGGGAGGGGCGGGAGAGCCGGGATCTCGGGGAGGGGCGGCCGGCCGCCCCTCCGAGCGGCGGGGCCGGGCCCACGGCGCAGCTCAGCGGTGTTCCGGAGACGTTCCGCAGACAGGTCCAGCGGTACGGTCCCCAGTGGCCGCCGCGGCTTCCCGGCGGCACCTCGATCTCCCACGGCCGTCCCGCCAGTCCGGTCCCCGCCGCCTTCACGCACGCCTCCTGGGCCGTCCACACCCAGGCCACCTCCGTCGCCGCCCGTGCCGGTGCGAGCGCGAGGACGCCGGGTGCGTGGGAGCGCAGCAACCGGCGGACCAGGGTGGCACTGACCGAGGGCGCCGGGTGCTGGAGGTCCACCCCGACGCGCCCCTCGGCGGCGAAGGCGCAGGCCACCATGGTGTCGCTGTGCGAGACGCTGATCGCGGCCCCGGGGCACCCGGCGAGGCGGGGCTGTCCGCGCTCGTCGGGCACGATGTCGGTGCAGGCCAGTTCCGGCGCCACCGCGCGCAGCAGCTCCCGCAGCACACCGCGCCCGTGGAGGAACCTGAGGGCGCGCCACTCGGGCAGGGCGGCGGCGCGGCGCCGGTCGTCCGGGTGGGTGCTCGGGGCGCCGGAGCCCGCCACCACCCACACTCCCCCGGCGACCGCCAGGGGGCCCACCACCAGGCCGGGCCTCATGCTTCGAGGATCTCGCGGCGCAGACCGTCGAGGACGCGCTCGGCCTCCTCGGCGACCGTCTCCAGGACCACCTCCGTGGTGCCGCCCCCGATGCCGAAGAGCGCGGCCTGGGCCCGGACCTCCTGGAGTCCCCCGTCGGCGAAGCCGGCCGCTCCCCACAGGTGGGCGCACTCCCCGAGGACGTACGGCACGGTCGTGCCGGCGGCGGCCTTCAAGGTGGCGGCGGCCCGCAGGTCGTAGTGCCCGGCCACCGCGGGAGCCGCCCGTTCGGTGAGGGCGTGGAGTTCCTGGACCCGTACCAGGGCGGCGGCGAAGCGCTGGCGGACATGGCCGCGGCTCCACAGCGTGCCCTCCTGGTGTTCCCGCCCGGTCAGCCGGTGCCGCGTGTCGGCCAGCACCCGGCGGCACAGGGCGACGCCCCACAGCGCCCCCGCCAGACGCTCGACCGCGATGTGCCGGGCGAACGCCGGCAGGCCGAACCCGACCCGGCCCACCACGTGCTCCCGGCCCAGGCGCACTCCGTCGAACGACACATGGCCCGCGCCCGCGCCCGCGTAGAGCGCCGAGCGCGCCGGCCGCACCGCCACACCGGGCGCGTCGGCCGGGACCAGGACCCAGGTGAAGCTGGCGAAGTGCCGGCCGGGGCGGTGCCGGGCCAGGACGAGGAGGGACTCGGCGGTGGTGGCGTTGGTGATCCACTCCTTGCCGCCGGTCACGGTGACGCCCGTGTCGTCGACGGCCGCCTCGGTGCGCAGCGCGGTCAGGTCGGTGCCCGCCGTGGTGTCCGTCGCGGCCAGGGCCAGGGTGGCCGTCCCGCTCAGGGTGCGGGTGAGGGCGCGCTCGACGGCGGGGCCGCTGCCGGTGGCAAGGACCGGCAGGGCCGTGGCGAGCTGCACGGCGGCGGACAGCGTCGCGGGGATGGACCAGCGGGCGTCGGCCGTGGCCAGCACGGTGGCGAGGCCGTCGGTGTCGATGCCCCGGCGGACGTCGCCGTCCCGGTAGACGCGGGCGAGGTGACCGGCCGCGCCGAGGGCCGCCCACGCCGCCGAGCCGCTCAGGGCGGGGTCGCGCGGGGCGGGGCCGGGCGGGGCGGAGTCGCGGGGGTCGGGGCCGGGCGGGGCCAGGTCGCGCGGGGCGGGGTCGTCGGCCGTCGGGGTTCCGGCCGGTGCGGTGGCGGGCAGGTCAGGCAAAGGTGACTCCCGGGTCGCGCAGGGCGAGGCGGCCGTCTGCCAGGTGCAGACGGTCGTTGTGGTAGTTGAGCGCGGCGGAACGCAGGTCGCGTACGGCCAGTTCGAGCCGGGTGGGCGAGTCCTTGAGGTAGCCGTCGCGCAGCCCGACCGCCTCGACCAGCTCGTCCACGGCGGCGAGGCACTGCTCCGAGGCGGTGATCTTCAGGGCGTTGAGCAGGAGCTGCCGCGGCGGACGGGACAGGTCCTCGCCCGACTCCACGACGGGCACCGCCTGCCGGAGCAGCGCGTGGACGCTGTCCAGGCGCTGGCGGGCCCGGGACAGACGGGTGAGCAGCAGCTCGGAGGTGATGTCGAAGCGGGCGCGGCCGGCCGGGCTGCGGATCAGGCGCAGGACGCGGGAGAGCGCGCCCGCCGCGGTGCCGAGCCAGGCGGCGGACCAGCCCAGATGAGCGAGGGGGCCGAAGACCTGCGCGGCGATCTCGTGGAAGTACCCCGGCTCGCCGACCACTTGGCGGACCGGGACGCGGCCGGTCAGCCGCAGGGGCGCGCTGTGGCTGGCCCGCATGCCCATCGGCTGCCAGTCGCCGGACGCCGCCACGGTCAGCTGGTCCCGGTCGGCGTAGACCAGGGAGACATCGTGGGCGGTGGCGTCGCCCGGCGCGCGCATGGTGATGAGGAATCCGTCCGCGTGGGCGCCGCCGGTGACGACGGGCGCGAACCGGTCGATCTCCAGCAGGCCGTCGGCCTCGGTCAACCGGGCGTCGGCCGTGGTGAGCCGGCCGCCCTTGCCGGTCTCGGTGGTGACCGAGGCGAGGTAGATCTCGCCGGCCGCGACGCGGGGCAGGACCGCCTTGGCCAGCCGCTCGTCGGCATGGCGGACCAGGGCGGCCGACTGCTGGCAGTGCATGGCGAAGATCATGGCCACGGACATGTCGGCGCGCCCGAGGGTCTCGGCGGCCCGCACCAGGTCGCGCGGGGTGCCGCCGAGGCCGCCGTACGCGACCGGCACCAGCAGCCCGAGCAGCCGGGACCGGCGCAGCGCGGCCAGCGCCTCCAGCGGGAAGACCGCGTCCCGGTCGGCGTCCGCGAGGTGGGCCTCGGTCACCTCGACGACCTCCGCGAGCCGGGCGGCGAGCGAGGACGCGGCCTCCGCGCTCACGCCGTCACCGGGCCGGGTTCCTCGCCGGAGAGCTGGGCGGCGACGGCGCGCCACAGGCTGCCCGCGGTGGCGAAGGTGGCGTCGGTCATGTCCTCGTCGGGGAGCTGGATGCCGAAGCCGTCCTCCAGCTGGAAGAGGAGCTCGATGGCCTGCATGGAGTCGACGCCGAGCCGGCGCAGATCGGTCTCGGGGGTGATGGTGAGGTCGCCGGGGCCGGCGTGTTTGAGGAAGGGCCGGAGCAGTTCGGTGAAGCGGGGGTCCATGGGGGCGTCCTTTCGGTGCGGGGTGCGCCGGTGCGCTGCGGGGGGGGTGTCAGCGGCGGGCGATGCGGCAGAAGTCGTCGACGTGGCGCAGCTGTTCGGGGATCAGCTCGTCGGCGGCGAGTTCGAGGCCGAGGTCGCTCTCGATCCGGTCGATGATCTCGACCAGCCGGAAGGAGCTGAAGGAGGGGAAGGAGTCCAGCGCGGCGCCGTCCAGCAGCTCGGCCTCCGTGACGCCCAGGACGCCGGCGGCCGCGCGGGCGACGGAAGAGCGCAGCTCGTCACGGTCGGCAGTGGCGTCGTCGCTGTCGTGCGCGAAGGCACCGCGGTCGACGGCGAACACGGTGCGGTCGGCGGCGAGGAGTTCGGCCAGCCGGTCCAGGGCGCCCGCCGGTTCGGCACGGCCGCGGGCCACCCTGCGCTGGGCGAGGTAGGTCTGCTCGACCAGCTTGTCCCAGGCCGCGAGGTGGGCGCGTACGGCCTCCGGCGGCTCGGCGCGTCCGGCGCGCTGTGCGCGGTGGGCGGCGTGCAGTCTGCGGGCGCGGGCCAGCAGCCAGGTCTCCGCCGAGAGTTGGCCGAGGGCGCGCAGCCGGTCCGGCCAGGTCGCGTACGCGGTGACGTAGGGCCCGGGGTCGAAGTCGGCCACGCTCGGCTCCGCGGGCTCGGGCGGGGCCGGTGCGAAGGTGACGACCTCGGCGGTCCCGATGCCCGCCAACTCCCGCTCGTCCAGGATGTGTTCGCCCGGTTCCGCCGCGCCCCACCGGGTCTCGACGCGGTAGGCGTCGGTGACGTGCCATCCGGTGGGGCCGGCGGCGAGCAGGAAGCTGTGCTCCATGTGGGCGTTGCCGTGGTAGGGCAGCCAGGGCAGGTGATAGCTGTCGGCGACGACGTAGTGCGCCTCGGTCCGCCGGGCCGTCTCGGCGAGGAGGTCGGCGGCGGCCAGGCCGCGCCTGGTCACCGGGCGCAGTCCCACCAGGGGTGCGTCACCCGTCAGCCGCGTGTCGAGGGTGGGGTCGGCGGTGGGCAGTCCGTCCGGCAGGGTACGGAGCGGAAGGTCCAGGCGGGCGCCCAGGCGCAGATGGGTGCCGGGGCCGTGGAAGTGGTCCGCGAGCACGGCCAGGTTCACCTGGACGCAGTCGAGCAGGTCGCTGCGGATGCCCGCCAGGGGCAGGGGGGCGGGGGCTGCCGGGGGCAGGGGGATGGGCATGTCGGTGGAGTCCTCGGTCGTTCGGGGAGGGGCGCGGGTCAGATCCACGGGGGCAGCACCGGCAGGCCGCCGGGCGCGTCGAGGAGGGCGCCGTCACCGCGCCCGCTGAGCCAGGCGAGCAGCTCGGCCCGCGCGCCGCGGACCAGGGGGCCGCCGCCGTCGAACCGGGCCAGCTCCATGCCCTCGGCGTCGCTCAGGGTGAAGGCGGGCACCTTCTCGGCCTCGGCGTAGTAGCCGACGACGTCGTCCAGGACGATGTCCCGCGCGGTCGCCGGGATGTCGGCGAGTTCGGGACCGGCGTCCAAGTCGACCAGGTGCAGGACGAGTTCGCGCAGCCGGATGACGAGGATGCGGCGCGGGGTGCAGGTCTCGCCGGTGAACGGGACGATCGTGGCGTCCCATGCGGGCCCCGGCAGCGTCTCGACCGCGCGCTGCCAGCTCCGGGCGCTTTCGCGGACCCGGGCCACGAGCGCGGCGGCGGGCAGCAGCGCCCCGGCCTCGATCTCGGCGTCCCGGGCCTCGCGGCCGGCGTACTGATCGTTCCTGACGCCGGTGCGCGCCCAGGTCAGCAGGCGTTCCAGCGCCGGGGCCTGGGCGGCGAGGTGGCTGAGGACGTGGGCGCGGGTCCAGCCGGGCAGCCGGGACGGGGCGGTGACGGCCGCGTCGTCCAGCGTGGCGGCGGCGGTGAGGAGCCGCTCGGCGGCACGGTCGAGTTCGCGGAGGACCGCGGGGGTGGGGTCGATCTCCTTCATCGGGCCTCCTCCGGGACGTCGGACTTCTTCATCGGGCCCCTCCCAGGTGATCGCTCGCCGTCGCCGTCATCGGCTCGGCTTGGTTCGGCTCGCCTCCGGACGTCGTGCGCGGGCGCGGGGTCGTGCACCGGCGCGGGCGCGGGGCGGCGGCCGGTCAGCTCGGCGAACGCGTCGGCTATGCGGGCGAGTTGGCCCGCGATGTGCGGCAGGCGCACGGGGTCGTCGGCGGCCAGGGCCTCGGCCTGCCCGTGCTCGTCCCCGTACAGCAGGCTGGTCGCCGCCTTGAAGCGCAGTGCGTGGGGGGCGTCGCCCAGCAGGTGTCCGGCCAGGACGACGACGCCGGACTCGTCGAGGAGGCGCCGGGCGAGGGAGGCGGAGCCGGTGACGCCGCGGGCGGCCAGTTCGGCGCGCAGCGGTTCGAAGTCGGGGTAGACGTAGAAGGCGCCGGTGGGGGGTCTGCACAGGGCGCCGGCGTCGAGCGCGATCCGGTGCACCGCGCGGGCCACGGCGCCGTGCAGGCGGGCGGCGTCCCGCAACCGACGTACCACCTCCGGCGGTTCGGCGAAGGCGTACGCGGCGACCTGCTGCATCGGGCCCGCCAGTGTCGACCACAGCTCGCCGGCGGCCGACAGCACTCCCTCCCGCAGCCGGCGTCCCAGGTCCCCGGCGGGGAAGCGGGCGGCGCCGATGCGCCAGCCGCCCAGGCCCAGGCTCTTCGACAGGCCGGTGGTGACGACCGTGCGCTCGGGCACGACCTCGGCGGGGCTGAGGTAGCCGCCCGCCGGGTCGTGCAGCACGTCACGGTAGATCTCGTCGGAGATGACGACGAGGTCCTCGGCGCGGGCCAACGCGCAGATCTCCCGCACCAGTCGGGGCGGGGCGAGCGTGCCGGTGGGGTTGTCGGGCAGCGTCAGGACCAGCGACGCGGGCTTCTGGCCCGCGGCGCGGGACCGCGCGAGCGCGGCGCGCAGGGCGGCGGGCTCGGGGACTCCCCCGCAGTCCGCGGGCACCGGGACCGCGATGGCCCGCTTGCCGGCGTACGCGGCCTGGGGAGCGTAGGTGTTCCAGGCGGGGGCGGGCAGCAGCACATCGCCGGGGACGGTGAGCTGAAGGGCCATGAGCAGCGGCTTGCTGCCCGGCGCCAGCACGATCTGGTCGGCCTCGGTGGGCAGGTCGCGGCGCGCGAAGTAGCCGGCGACGGCCTCGCGTGCGTCGGCGCGGCCCGCCACCGGACCGTACGACGTCCGTCCCGCCCCTCGACGAGGGCCCGGGCGAGACCGGGCAGCAGGGGCAACCGCGCCTCGCCGAACGCCAGATGCACCAGGGACTCCCCGGCGGCCCGGCGTTCGTGCACCAGTTGGTCCAGAGCGAGGTTGGGCGAGAGCGGGCGCCGCGGGAGACCGGGCACGTGCGGGGTCGTATCGCGGGCGGGTGGAGGCGAACCGGGCACGTGCGGGGTCCTTTCGCGGGTGGGTGGACACAAGGGGGCGCCGGGCATCACGTGGCCGCCGCCCCGGGCTGCCGGCCGAGCGCCCGGCCTCACGCGGCCGCCGTCCCGGACCACCGGCGGAGCGCTCGGCCTCACGCGGCCGCCCCGGATTCCGGTGGGGTGCCGCGCAGCGCGGCCGCCAGGTCGGGCGGGCAGTCCGGGGCGATCTCCAGGTCGTCCAGCCAGGCCGCCCGGGGACAGTAGCGGGCCCGGAAGGGGCGGCCGACCAGGGCGGGATCGCGGGCCTGGAGCATGCGCAGCTGGAAGTAGGCGCCCTCGGGCGTCTCCTGCACCCCGTCCACGACGACCTTGCCGGGCGTCGCGGACATGACCGGGCCGCGCACGGTACGGGCCAGGCCCGGCAGCGTCCGGTAGGCGGCTCGGAAGATCTCCGACGCGCGGGCCAGCGGCACCTGGAAGTACGCGTGCGGCCCGGTGTCGCGTTCCACGAACAGGTAGTACGGGACGACGCCCGCGGCCAGTTCGGCCTTCCACAGGGCGCTCCAGGTCGCCGCGTCGTCGTTGACGCGGGCGATCAGCGGTGCCTGGCCGTACACGACGGCGCCCGTCGCGCGGATGCGCCGCAACGCCTCTTGCGCGGGCGCGGTCTCCAGCTCGCGCGGATGGCTGAAGTGCGCCATCACGGCGAGCTGTTTGCCCGCCGCCACGACCTGCTCGAACAGGCGCAGCACGTCGTCGGCGTCGTGGTCGGTGGTGAAGCGGTACGGCCAGTACGCCACCGACTTGGTGCCGATGCGCACGGTGTCGACCGACTCCAGGGCGAGCAGCGGCTCCAGATGGCGGCGCAGCCGTTCGGTGGTCATCACCATCGGATCGCCGCCGGTGACCAGCACGTCGCTGACCTCGGGGTGCGCGGCGAGATGGGCGAGCAGCCCGGCCGGGTCCGGGGCGGCGAAGCGCAGGTCGGCGTCGCCGACGAACTGCGCCCAGCGGAAGCAGTAGGTGCAGTACGCGTGGCAGGTCTGCCCCTGGCCGGGGAAGTACAGGACGGTCTCGCGGTACTTGTGCTGGAGTCCCGGCACGGGCCGCCCGTCCAGGTGCGGCACGTTGTACTGCTGCTGGCCCGAGGGGTGCGGGTTCAGGCGTCCCCGGATGTCGCCGACCAGCTCGCGCAGCAGCGGTTTGTCCCCGGGGTCCGCGGAGAGCTTGGCGAGCTGCTCCTCGTCGGTGGCCGCCAGCATGCCCCGCTGGGGAAAGGTCAGCTGGAACATCGGGTCTTCCGGTACGCGGTCCCAGTCGATCAGCCGGCTCAGGACGTACTCGTTGACCCGGAACGGCAGCACCAGCGACAGCCGGCGCACCGTCTCGCGTACCTCCTCCCCCAGCCCGAAACGGGCGGCGATCTCGTCGAGGTGCCTGGGACCGAGTGCGCGGAAGCGCTCGGACGCGGCCCGGCCGGCCGCCATCATGCGCCCCCTCCCGACGGGCTCTTCTTCCGGTACAGGGCGTCTTCGAGGACGAGGAAGTCCAGGTCCATGGAGCGGAACGCGGCGAGCGCGTCGCGCGCGCGGTCCACGACGGGCTCGCCGCGGTCGTTGAAGGAGGTGTTGAGGAGGACCGGCGGCGCCCCTCGGGCCGCCAGGGCGTCCAGGGCCGCGCCGACGGCGGGCGCCTCGTCGCCGTCGAGCGTCTGCGGGCGGGTGGTGCCGTCGACGTGGACGACGCCGGGGGCGACCCGGCGGCCCAGCTCGGTGGCGCGGGCGGCGCCCAGCATGTAGCGGCTGAGGTGCTCCTGGCGCTCCCACAGGCGGGCGCCGTAGCCGGGCCGGGTGACACCGGCGAACGGGCGCCACTGCTCGCGGTTCTTCACCGCGTTCACCCGGGTGTTGACGTCCGCGGTGTCCGGTACGGCGATGATCGAGCGGTGGCACAGGGCGCGCGGCCCCACCTCGGCGCGGCCCTGCGCGACCGCGCCGATCCGCCCGTCCAGGAGCAGCCCGGCCAGTTCGTCGATGTCCAGCGGGGTGCGGCGCAGGTCCTCGGTGTCCGCGGCGGTGAGCGTCCCGGCGCCGGTGTCGCTGCCGAGGTACGGGGAGAGCGGCGCCGTGCGGGAGCGCGGCGGGTGGACGGTCCAGGCGGCGCCGAGGGCCACGCCGGCGTCGTGGGGAACCGGCGGTACGTACAGGGGTCCCGGCAGGGTGCCGTTGGTGGAGCAGTTCAGGGCGACGCCGCCGCTCATGCACAGCTCTTCGACCCCGGCCGCCTTGCGGGTGAGCGAGGCGAGATGGGTGACGGCCTCTTCCACGACGCGCTGGGCGGTGTAGGCGATCAGGACCGCCCGGGGGTCGTCGGCGAGCCGGTCCGGCGCGGCCCGCGGCCCGTCGGCGCCCGCGATCCGGGCGTAGCGCTCGCGCCACCGGGCGACCGTGTGGCCGTACTGCTCCTTGATCTCCTCGGCGGTGGCCCGCCCCGGGCGCTCGGGCAGCGGCTCGACGGCGAGGGCGAAGTCGTCGCCTTCGATGGCCACGAGGCTTTCGGTGCGGATGCCCCGGGCGCGGCCGTAGGCGGCCAGGCCCATGGTCTTGCCCGCGTCGAGGAAGGAGAAGCCCAGCCAGGTGGAGGCCGCGTCGTAGGCGTAGCCGAGGGAGGCGGTGCGCCGCCAGGAGCGTTCCCGGCGCGGTGCGCGGCCCTCCTCGTAGGTCCAGATGCTGGAGGACTCGTTCTCGCCGTGGCCGTCGACCACCAGGACGCCCGCCTTGCGGAAGGGCGAGGCGTAGAAGGAGGAGGCGGCGTGCGCCTGGTGGTGGCCGACGCGCACCACCTCCGGCAGCCGCTCGCCGAAGTCCAGGCCGACCGCGTGGGCGAGGAACTCGGCGTCGTCGGCGAATCCGCCCGGGTGCAGCTGTTCGTCGTCCCAGCCCACCGCGACCACGTCGATCTCGGCGGCGCCGATGCCCGCCCGCTCCAGGCAGAACCGGGCGGCACCGGCGGGCTTGCGGTACAGCGAGTGGCGCCGCCGGTTGAGGCGTTCCTCCTCGGAGAAGGCGACGATCCGGCCGTCGCCGTCGATCAGACAGGCCGCGGTGTCGTGCCGGCCGGCCGGTGGTGCGTTGACGCCCAGGATCCACATGGTCGAAGAGCTCCTTGCTTCCTTTTGCGGGGTGAGAGGTCGGCCTTGTGCGGAGTGAGAGGTCGGCGTTCTGGTGCGAGGTCAGCGAGGGAGCGGCGCGAGGCGGTGGCGCACGGCCCGCTCGGCGGTGTCCAGGGCCGTGCGGCACTCCTCGGGGCGGTCGCCCGTGGCGATCAGCGCGGCCAGGCGGGGCACGATGCCGTGCGGGGGCAGCCGCAGCTCCGTGCCCGGCGGGGCGAGGGCGACGGCGTCCGCGATGCCGGGCACGGCCGCCGCGGCGGTGACGTCGAGTTCGTGTACGACGGCGTCGTGCGCGGGGTAGACGAAGCGGACCTCGGCGCAGCGCTCGTGGCGTGGTGTCACGTCGGGGGTGCGGCCCAGGGCCAGGTCCGCTGCGGCGGCCACCTGGTCGACGCCGGTGGCGAGGCGGCCGAGCAGCGGGACGAAGTCGCCGCCGAGCCGCCCGTTGACCTCGACCACGCGGGGCCCGGACGGGGTCAGCCGCAGCTCGCTGTGGGTGATGCCGGTGCGCAGGCCGAGCGCGGTGTGCGCGGCCGTGACCACGGACTCCGCGTCGCAGGCCCAGGGTTCGTGCCGCCAGGGTGCCACCAGGTGCCCGACCTCCTCGAAGTGCGGGGCGAAGCCGAGGCGTTTGCGGGCCACGTTGACGAGGTGGACGCGTCCGCCGTCGACGGCGCAGTCGACGCTGATCTCGGGTCCGGTGAGGTACTCCTCGACGATGGCGCCCGCCAGCCGGTCGATGCCGGGGAAGGCGGCGGTGGTGGCCCGGTCGAAGGCCCGGCCGACCGCCTCGGGCGTGTCGGCGAGGGTGACGCCGATGGAGCCGGCCAGGCCGCGGGGTTTGACCACCACGGGCAGGCCGAGTTCCACGGCGGCGGCGATCGCCTCGGCGCGGCCGTGGACATGGCGGAAGGCCGCGGAGGGCACCCCGGCCGCGGCGAGGGTCCGCCGGGTGGTGAGCTTGTCGCGGCAGCCGCGCACGGCCTCGGGCCCCAGGTGCGGCAGGTTCAGCCGCCGGGCGGCCTGCGCGGTCGTGGCCAGCAGCGTCTCGTCCCAGGTGAGGATCGCGCCCGCGCCGTCGGCCGAGGCGAGCAGATCGGCGACGGCCTCGGTGACGGCGTCGGCGTCGGCGGTGTCGGCGGCCCGGAACCGGTCTCCGACGTACGGACGCTGCCACCTCGGCGGTCCGGACTGCACGAGCGCGGTCTCGACCCGTTCGGCCAGGGCGGCGAGCGCGTACCGGCGGTAGGGCGGGTTCCCGCAGCCCACCACGGCCACCCGGGCGGGCGCGCGCTCGTCGACGGGCGTGCACACCAGCGCCGTCCCACGGGCCGTACGGCGCAGCGCCGCCTCCACCTCGGCGCTGCTCCGGCCCGCGAATCGGAAGCGCGCTCCGGCGTGCTCGTACCCGCCCCCGGTCATCAACTGCCCCCGGTGCGGGACGCGGTGGGCGTAGGCGGGCCCGTCGTCCGGCAGGGTCACGGAGCGCACCCGGCACGGAGCGGGGACGGAGGGCGGCACCAGCAGCCAGCCGCCGACCCGGTCGGTCCGGGAGGGCGCGGCCGGTGTCGGGTCGGGGGTGTCCGTCTGGTGGGCGAAGGCGGCGGCCATGAGGTCGACGCCGTGCACCTCCCGCCAGACGAAGGGCACTTCGGCCCCGCCGGGCCGCGCTCCGAGTTCGAGCACGGTCAGCGCACCGCGCTCGCTCTCGAACAGTTCCAGGTGGAAGACGGACGGACGGGCCAGCAGGGCCCGCGCGGCCCGAGCCGTCAGCGCGCCGATGCGCTCCAGCGCGGCGCCGTCGTCGATCTCCACCGATCCGAGCGCCTCGCCGGAGGTGAACTCCAGGCAGCTGCTCACATAGCGCGAGGCCCGCCAGAAGCCGAGGTCGCGGCCGTCGAAGACGCCGTCGACGTGCAGGATGCGGTCCGGCACCCACGGCTGGACGATCATGTCGGTGCCGGTGGGAAAGACGTAGGCGGCCAGCTCGCGCGGGGAGTTCAGGCGGGTGACCTGGGCGCTGGCGGTGCCGCGCCGCGGTTTGACCAGGACGGGCCAGCCGTGGGCTGCGGCGAAGCGGGACACGGCGGCGTGGCCGGGGGCGTCGGCGGTCGCCGGTGCCGGGACCGCGTGCGCGGCGAGGCGGCGGGCCATCAGCAACTTGTCGCGCACCGGGCGCAGTTCCTCCGTGCCGGGCCCCGGCAGGGACAGTTCGTCGCGCAGGGCGGCGGCCAGGTCGAGATCGGTCTCCTGGAGGGCGACGACGCGCGTCGGCGGCCCGCACCGCTCGGCCAGCCGGTCCACGGCCTCGCGCACCGCCTTGGCGTTCTCGGTGCTGTCCACCAGTTCCACCCCGGCGGCCCCGTCCAACGGCAGGTGTGTCAGGGCCCGTTCGGTGGTGACGTAGCTGACCTGGTGGGCGGTGTGGTCGAGGTAGCGGGCGTAGTCGGCGTACCGGTCGCTCCAGCGGTGCAGGACGACGATGTGGGCGGGGGCGGTGCCGTCCTGGCGGGGCCGGGCGAGCGGACGGCTGGGGGTGGGGCCGGGCACGGGACCTCCAGGGGGCGCGGGGCGGTGGGGCGAGGGGCCGGGGCGTCAGGCGGCGGCGAGCAGTGTGTCGTGCAACTCCCGGAGCAGGGCGGCGCATTGGGCGCGCCCGGTGTCCCGCGCGGTCAGCCGCACGGTCAGGGTGTGTCCGTCCTCCTGGGAACGGGCGTAGCAGCGTGGTCCGATGGTGGTGAACGGGGTCTCGAAGGAAATGGCGGGCTCGACCGGTCCGGCGGCCTCGCGCGGTGCCGTGCCGCCGCGGTCGGCGGGCGGCAGGGCCACGTGGTTGAAGGCGCAGGCGGGCTCGGGGGCCCGCGGCATACGGGCGCGCAGCGCGGCGAGGGCCGTCACGTCGTGCATGCCGTGCCGGACGGCGCGCAGGCTGCCCCAGTGCACGGTGCGGGCGAGCGTCACGATGTCCGCGTCCACCCCGTCCACGAGGGCGGGGACCCACTCGTTCATCGAGGTGACGAGGTCCCTCCAGCGTCCGGAGAACCGGTTGGCGCTCATCAACTGCACCAGCAGCGTGCCGCTTCGGCACCGGCGCCCCACGGCGCGGACGTACGCGGCCAGGACGGCGCCGGCGACGGAGACCCCGGCCCGGCGGGCGAGCGCACGGGCCCCGGGGAGCGCGGCGGCCGAGCGGAGCGTGCACTGCACGACCGCGCCGGGCGCGTCCCCAGTCAGGGGCTGCCGGGTGGCCGGAGCCTGGTCGAGCGTGCGGCGCCAGTACGCCAACGCGGCGTCCTGGCGCCGCAGTCCGTCCGGCCCGTACTGCTCGGCGGCCAGGTCGGCGGGGCCGGGTGCCGGTCCGCCGAGGCTGCCGGGCGCGGCGAGTTCGCGCAGCAGGTCGCGCCGCAGCACCTCCTGGGCCCAGGCGTCGGCCAGGATGTGGTGCTTGACGAGGACGAGCCGGCTCGGTGGCCGCCGTCCGTCCGCCGTGGGCTCTCCGGTCGCCAACCGGGCCCGCCAGCCGGCCTGCCGGCCCAGGTCGAAGGGTTCGGCGGCCAGTCGCAGCGGGAGGTCCGCCGCCTCGGCGTCCCCGGCCGGGACGGTGGTGAGGTCGACGGGTGGCGGCTCGTCCGGGAGCCACTGCCGGGGCGCGTCGGGGTCCCGCAGGTCGTAGCGCGTGCGCAGGGAGGGATGCCGTACGGCGAGCGCGGCGAGCGCGCCGCGCACGGCGTCCGGGGCGGTCCCGGGCGGCAGGTCCCACACGGCCGCGTTGTTGGGCTCGTGGCGGCGGCTCTTCGGCAGGTCGCGGATGTCGTGCCAGACGGAGAGCTGGCCCAGGGAAAGGGGTCCCGCATCAGCCGGACGCACGCCACACACCTCCATATTCCATAATACGGAAACTGAATTCCAGTGAGCGCGCCACAAGCTGCCACAGCTCGCGGGATCTGTCCAGCGATCACCGGGAGGGCGGGGCTCCACTTCACGCGAGCCCGCCCCCGCCCGCCGCCCGCCATCTCCCGCCCATGCGAGAGGGGTTGAAAAAGGCGGGTGGCGCTTCCGCGGTGGCGTGTGAGAGCGTGGGTTTGGATATCGGAAACGTAATTCCGTAATACGGAACTACTCAAGGTGCGGGTCTCGCGCTCGCGCACAGGACCCGGCCGACACCACGCGTACGCCATCCCCCCCCTCGGCGGAAAGGACTTCGTCAGTGAGCCAACGGCCGGACTGCACCGCGGCGACCGGTGAGTTCCTCCACGACCTCCTGCTCGACCCCGCCCGGCACTCCCCGGACCACCCGGCCGTCGTCGAACCCGCGGCCACCGGCGCGCCCACCGTCACCACCTACGCCGAGCTGACCGCCACCGTGGACGCCTGTGCGGCAACCCTGGGGGCGCTGGAACTCGCCCCTGGCACGCGGGTGTTGCTGGAGGCGGAGGTGAGCGCCGAGTCGATCGCCGTCCTCCTCGCCTGCTCCCGTACCGGGCTGACCTTCGTGCCGGTGAGCCCGGAGATGCCGCCGGATCGGCTGCGCGCCCTCATCGAGACCGCCCGCCCGGCGCTGCACGTGCGGGCCGCGACCGCGGAGCGCGCGGACCTGCCCGCGACACTGGGCACGGCACACTTCGGCGGCGGCGCACTGGTCGTCGAACGCGCCCCCACGGCGACCGCGCGCCGACGGCGGGTGCCGTGTGTCACCGACCCCGCCTACATCGTGTTCACCTCCGGAACGACCGGTCGTCCCAAGGGCGTTGTCATGAGCCACCGTGCCGTGACCGCCTTCTGCCGCGGCATGCTGGCGTACCGCATCGCCGCCCCCGGCGACCGCGTCGCCGGCACCTCCCCGCTGCACTTCGACTTCTCCCTGCTCACCATCGGGCTCGCGCTGGGCAGCGGCGCGGCGGTGGTCCCGGTCCCTCCGCGCCTGGTGCGCTGGCCCCGGCCCTTCCTGCGCGCTCTGCGCGACACGAAGGCCACCCAGGTCAACGGAGTACCGTCCATCTGGCGGCAGGTCCTGCGCCACGAGGCGGACCGGCTGGCCGAACTCGACCACCTGCGAGGGGTGTTGTTCTGCGGCGAGGAGTTCCCCCTGCCGGAGCTGCGCCGTCTTCAGGAGCTGCGCCCCGGTATGCGGATCGTCAACTGCTACGGGGCGACCGAGTCGATGGCGGCCACCTTCGAGGACGTGCCCGAGCCGCTGCCGGCCGAGCTGGAGCGGCTGTCGATCGGCACCGCCCATCCGGGCGCCGAGCTCCTGCTCAGGGACGGCAACGGCGACCTCGTCGACGAACCGGGAACGGCCGGGGAGATGCTGCTGCGCAGCCCGGCGCTCTTCTCCGGCTACTGGGACGACCCGGAGGCCACCCGCGCCGCCCTCGTGCCCGACCCGCTGTGCCCGGAGTCGGGCCAGGTCGTCCTGCGCACCGGGGATCTGGCGACGCGCGGAGAGAAGGGGGAGCTGTACTTCCTCGGGCGCGCCGACTCCCAGGTGCAGATCAACGGCAACCGGGTGGAGCTGGGCGAGGTCGAACGCCGCCTGACCCGCCACCCCGCCGTCACCGCCGCCGCGGCGCTGCGCCTGGCCCGGCCCGACGGGGGCGGCTGCCTGGCCGCGTTCGTGGTCGCGGACCCGAGAGGCGGCGCGCGGCACCTCTCCCATACGGGCGCCGGTGAAGCGGCGCCCGGCGAGGACATGGCCGCCGTCCTGCGGGACTTCTGCGCCCGCGCCCTGCCCGCGTACATGGTCCCCGCCGAACTGCGGGTGGTCGACGTCCTGCCGGTCACCGGCAACGGCAAGGTCGACCGCGCCGCACTGGCCGCGAGCGCCGCCGGGCCCGCGCGGCCCGGCCCGGCGCCCTCGCGGGCCCCGCAGTAGCGGACGCCCCTGTCGGCCACCCCACCCGACCGCTCGGCAAGCACGGAGGAACACGTTGACCCCCGCCCCGTCCGCCACGTCCCCCGCCGGCCGCCTGCGGACCCTCGTCACGGTCCGCGCCGGCGGTCTGCCCGGCGCGTTCTGGGTCCTGTGGTCCGGCACCCTGGTCAACCGCCTCGGCGCCATGGTCAGCCCGTTTCTGAGCCTCTACCTCAGCCAGGTCCGCGACGTGCCGCTCGGCACCATCGGCGGCATCCTCGCGATCGTCGGGGTCGGCTCGGTGATCTCCCAGCCGCTGGGCGGTTTCCTCACCGACCGGTTCGGCCGCCGGGTCGCCCTGACCGGCGGGATGCTCGCCAACGCCGGCTCCCTGCTGGCGCTGGGCCACGCGCAGTCGCTGCCCGCCCTCACGACGGCCGGCTTCGCCCTGGGTGTCACCCTCGACCTCTTCCGGCCCGCCGCGCAGGCCCTGGTCGCCGACACCGTCCCCGCCGCCGACCGCACCCGCGCCTTCGGCCTGCTGCTGTGGTCGGTCAACCTCGGCTTCTCCGCCGCCATGGTCCTCGGCGGCCACCTCGCCACCCGCGGGTTCTCCCTGCTCTTCTGGGTCGACGCCGCCGCGTGCGCGGTCTTCGGCCTGCTGGTGTGGTGCGCGGTTCCCGAGACCCGGCCGACCGCCGCGGAGCGCGGCACCACCGGCAGTTACGGCACCGTCCTCGCCGACCGGGCGATGCTCGCCTTCGCCGGAGTGGTCGTCCTGTACGCCGTCGTCTTCCAACAGGCGTTCGCCACCCTGCCGCTGGCCATGGCACGGCACGGACTGTCCGGTGACGTCTACGGAACGGTCATGGCCGTCAACGGCGTCGTCCTCATCCTCGTACAGCCGCTGATCGGCCACCGGCTCGCGCCGTTCGACAAGAGCCGCGTCCTGGCCACCGGCTTCGTGCTCGCGGCCGGGGGCAACACGCTGGTCGCCGCCGCGTCGGCGGGCCCCGCCTTCGCCCTGGCCGTCGCGGTGTGGAGCCTCGGCGAGGTCCTGGTGTTCGCCGTCACCGCCGCCATCGTCGCCGATCTGTCCCCGCCCGGCCTGCGCGGCCGCTACAACGGCCTGCTCGGCATGGCCTGGGGCACCGGCTTCCTCATCGCCCCCCTGGCCGGCACCCGCCTCCTGGCCGTCGGCTCCACCGTCCTGTGGCTCTCCTGCGCCGCCCTCTGCGTGACCGCCGCGCTGGCCCAACTCGCCCTGGGACCTGCCATCAGGAAACGGACCGCACAACTCGCCGAGGAGACAGCCCCGTTGCCGAAGGCCGTCTCCTAGCCTCCGACAGCCTCCCCCCCATGGGCTTCTACGGGGCACCGCATGCCGCGTTCCTGTTCGTCACCGGCGGGGACGCGCCGGTCAACCGGGGCGCTACCGGCCGGGCGGCCCTGGAGGCGGCCACCACGTTCCACCTCCAGCGCCGGTCGCGAGAGCGGGCCGGCGCCCGTGGCAGCACGTTGCCCGCAGGCGCGGCCCGCCTCGTTCCGCTCTCCGGACGGGGCGTCAGATGTGGCACACGCCCCGCTCGTAGTCGACCGTGGCGGTCTCCTTCGAGTAGGTCCACTGAGGAGTCAACAGCTGTGCGTCGAGCTGCTGGGCCGCGCCGGGGCTCTCCACGACGTACCCGAAGTCCTGCAACCACGCCGGGTAGAGGTTCTTCGATCCGATGTAGAAGGCCGAGCCGTCGACCGAGACCAGCTTGTGGTGCTGGGCGTAGGGGTGGCCGTCCGCCCAGCGCGCGCTCGAAGAGCTGCGGAAGGTCGCGAGCTGGAGGTTGGAGCAGAGCGCCGCCCTGGCGCTGGTCTCGTCACCGGTGATCCGGACCAGTCGGTCGCGCAGTACGTCGCTGACCTCGGAGAGGGACGTGATCTGCGAGTAGCCTCCGCTGCCGACGGCGCCGCGGTTGGCGGGGTCGCTGACGACGATCCGCACCTTCACGCCGTCGGCGAGCTTGGCGGCGAGGGCGTCGTAGACGCGGGTGTCGTAGCGGGGCAGCGGCGGGCAGGTCGCGTTGAGGTCCTGCTGTGAGATCTCGATGTGCCGGGTCGCGCTGGAGATCAGCGAACGCAGCGCGCTCTCCTCGGGGTTGACCGTGTCGTAGTCGCGGTCCCCGTTGGTGTTGTCGTGCAGGCCGACCACGCACCGGGTGTCGGAGGTGTCCGGCAGGGCCGGTCGCCAGGACGAGGCCGGGTCGGAGTCCTCGATGCCCACGCCGAGTCCGCCGACGGCGATCACCGGCACGTCGCCGGTGGCCGGGACGGCGCGGGGGTTCGTGTCCCGCTCCATGGTGGCCATGCAGTCCGATCCGCCCGAGGAGGCGTACCACACGTTGGCGACGTTGGCCTTGTTGCGGCAGGTCCAGCCCCACAGCCGGTCCAGGTAGCGCCCGGCCGTCCCGGCGGCGGGGCCGGTCAGGGCGAGGTCGACGTCGCTGACCGGATGGCCGGTGTCGAGGTAGTCGCCCTTCCAGTCGTTGATGCCGCCGGTGACCGCGGACTCGCCGTCCACGACCAGGAGTTTGGAGTGGTTCCAGGAGAAGGCGGTCTTCGACGTCGTCATCGAGGCGACGTTCAGGGTGATGGCGTCGGCGGCCGGGCCCAGCTTGTCGCGCAGGTCGTCCCGGTACTTCGAGGGCAGCACGGTCATGTGGTAGACCGGCGCGGCTCCGACCAGGACCCTGACCTTGAGCCGGTGCCCGGAGGCCACGGACGACTTCAGGCCCGCGACGATGGCGTCCTGGAAGGCGCCGTCCGGGAAGGGCGCCAGGCTGGAGATGTCGACGGTCCGCGTCGCCCGCGAGATGTTCTCGGTCATCTTGGCCAGCAGCCGCTGGGTACCGACGCGGTCCCGGCAGCCGGCGTCGCCCCAGCAGCCGGGCGTCTGGAGCAGCCAGCCGGCGGGGTCGTCCGCGCCGGCGTCGAGCCGGTTGCCGGCCGTCCGCTCCCACACATCCCCTTCGAGGCCGGGCGAGACCTCGCGCAACGTGCGTTCCACGGCGTCGAGATGGGGAGTCGCGTCGTCGGCGGTGGCGGGCGAGGCGGGCAGCACGGTCAGGGCGAGCGCGGAGATGAAAGCGGCCCGGGCCGCACGGGATAAGCGAAGCGAAATGATCATCTACAGAAATTACCAGGTCAGAGGTCATACCTCCGGCCACGGAGGTGCCCCGAAACGGCGGCCGGACACCGGTACATCGCCGCCGAGTAACCGGCCGGGCCCGGCCGGGAGATGCCCCTGCCGGGCGCGCTCGCCGGCGCGTGGCGCGTCCGCGGCCACGACCGGGGCAAGAGGGCCGCGCACCATGCCCGTCCGCAGCGCCTTCCGGGGCCGCGGAGCCACTCTCCCCCGGTTCCTACGGTGTGCCGACACGTCACCGAACCAGCACCGTGCATCACCGGGCAGGTCCACCGGACTTCGCGCACGCGCGCGGCCGCTCCTCCCCCATCTCGATGCGGGCAGAAAGCGGGCGTCGCGACTCGCCTGACGTGTCGTTTCGTCGGCTTCCCGGGTGGGAGGAAGCGAACGGCGGAAGGTACGGTCCTTCTCATGTGTGACGTATGTGATCTTCACACCCGGGGCCGTCGCCGGTGCAACGATCCGGTCGCCCGCGACGTCCTTTCTTGTGGGTGGCGAGCCGTTCGCCGCCGGGTGGAGCGGACCGAAGGTGGCGACTGGTGGGTGCCGCGCGCACAGTGGCGGTGGCGCAAGGACCTCGCGCCGGGCCGGGCCCGCGAGTCCGGTACGGCCGGAGGCACTGTCCCCGCCGTGCCCTGGCGTGAACACTCCGCGACGGAGTGCGGCACGACCGGTTCCCCGCGAGCTCTTTCGAGCGCCCCCCGGTTTCCCTTCCCGCCTCTCCGGTTCCCGCCCTCCGGTTCCCGCCCGTCCGGCGCCGCCCCGACGGCGCCCCTGAGCAGTCCGACAGGTAGACCATGCACATAGCCCCCTCCCCTCAGGCGCCGCGCGCCGACTACCGCGCGGGGGTGGCCTCGGCCCGACGGCAACGGCTCTTCGCCGGCCGGGCGGCCGAGCTGCACCTGCTGCGGGAGTCGCTGCTCGGCACGCCGCCGGGCTGCCAGGTGCTGTGGCTGCACGGGATGGCCGGGGTCGGCAAGAGCACGCTGTTGCGCCGGTTCGTCGCCGAGGCGCGGGAGGCGGGCAAGGCGGTCCGCGTCGTGGACATGCGCAGTACGGCCCCGACGCCGGAAGGTTTCCTCGGCGCGCTGGAGGCGCCCGGCGGGCCGGCGGAGCCGGACCTGCTCGTCATCGACTCGGGGGAACTGCTCGGCCCCCTGGAGTCGTGGCTGCGGGACGTCTACCTGCCTGGACTGCCCGCCTCGCGCCCGGTCCTGGTCGGCGCCAGACGGCCTCCCTCGGCGGAGTGGCGCACCGATCCGCAGTGGTGGGACGTGCTGCACACGGCCGTACTCGGCCCGATGAGCGACGCCGAGGCGGCACGGCTGCTGCGTGACCGAGGTGTGCCCGAAGCGGCCGTCCCGTCCCTGACCCGGGCGGCATACGGGCTGCCCCTGGCTCTCGCGCTCTTCGCGGAGGCCCGCCAACAGGCCGAGGCAGAGGGTGTGGGACCTGCCGACGCCCCGGAGGATTCGCCCGAGCTGGTGTGCGAACTGCTGCGTCTGCTGCTGCGCGAGAGCCCCTCCCCCGCCCGGAGCGACGCGCTCGCGGTGCTCGCCCTCGCCCGCGTCACGACCGAGGAACTGATACGGCACACGCTGGACGTGCCGGTCGCGGAGGCGCACGCGCTCGGGAACTGGCTGCGCGGCCTCTCCTTCGTGCAGAGCACCACCGAGGGCCTGGTGCCGCACCCGCTCGTGCGCCGGTTCCTCCTCGCCGACCTGCGCTGGCGCGGGCTGGAGAAGTACGAGCGCCTGCACCGGGTGCTGCACGCCCATGTGACGGAGCGGCTGACGCGGCGCACCGGGGGGCGCTGGGCGCTCGGGGCGGCGCTGGCCCATCTGGGCGGCGTGAGCCGGGCGGTGCGGGAGGCCGTGGAGTGGGAGGGGACGGACCGGCTGCACGTGCGCTCGGCCCGCGCGGAGGACAGGGACGCGATCCTCGACGTACTCGGCGCCGAGCACGGTCCGGCGGCGGCCGCCACGGCACGCGCGTGGTGGGAGCGGCAGCCGTCCGCGTTCTCGCTCGCGGAGGAGGGCGGCGCCCTCGCCGCCGTCCTCGTCGCCCCCTGGCTGGAGGCGGGGGCGACGGGGCTGCCCGATGACCCGGTCGCGGAGGCGGCGCTGGCCCGTACCCGGGAGCGGGCGCCGCTGCGACGCGGCGAGCGGATACTCCTCGCGCGGTGGAGCACGGGCTCCCCGGCGGCGGCGGCCTTCGCGCTGACAACGTTGTGGGCGACGGTTCCGCGCCTCGCGGTGAGCTGGACGTGCACCCGCGCGGGGCGCCCCGGGCTGCCCACGCTCCTCGGCCTGTACGGGCAGCGGCGCGAGGCACCGGTGACGGACCGGGAGGGCGAGGTGGTGCTCCCGTACGTGCAGGACTGGCGCGGTACGGGCTTCACCGCGTGGTCGGGGGCGCTGTTCGAGCGGTTACTCACCGACGACCCGGCGGCGCCGACCGCCCCGGCGAACGGCCCCGCGGAGGCCGAACTGCCCTGGCCCGCCTTCGCCGAGGCCGTCAAGCACGCCTACCGCGACGCGCAGGACCTGCGGCTGCTCGCCGACAGCCCGCTGCTCGGGACGCCTCTGGTGCCCCCGGCAGGAGACGCGGCGGCGCTGCGCGAAGTGCTCGTGCAGACCGTGGAGCGGCTGTCGGGGTCCACGGGGCAGCGGCAGCTCGGCGAGGTCCTGGAGATCACGTATCTGAGCGGTCCGCGCAGTCAGCGGGCGGCGGCCAGCCACGCGCGTCTCTCCTTCAGCACCTACCGGCGCCGCCTGGCAGAGGCTCTGGCGAAGGCGGCGGAACTCCTGCGCGAGCGTCAGCTGTACGGTGTCGAGGTCCGGTGAACAGACCGCTGCCGTACCGGCGTCGGGGCCCGCCGCTCCGGTGTACCGCCCGTGAACGACTCCGCCGTGCGGCACCGCCGCGGGGGGTCGGCACCCCGTTCCCGCCGGACCGGGCGGGGCAGGGCGGCGAAGCCGGACGCGCGGGCGACCGGCCGCCTGCAACTGGATCATCGTTGACTTGGGGACGAGCGTTGAGTGACACGGAACAGGACGACGCGAAGCGACGACAGCGGGCGCGGTTCGTCGACGCGCTGACGAAGACCGCCCAGCAGCCGGGGGACCGCTCCCGGGTGGGCACGAAGGTCGCGGGGGCGGCGGCCGTGCTCGCGCTCGCGGCCGGGGCCACCTTGGGCTTCGGCGCCTGGCGCAGCTACCAGTCCGACCAGAACACGAAGAAGCATCTGGCCGCCGAGGAGGCCGCCCAGCAGCGGCGGATCGTTCCCTCCTCACCCTCCGCGTCGCCTTCGCCGGGCGCGCAGCACAAGGAGAGGAAGAAGCCGGCCGGGCAGCCCCCGGCCGGGGGCGGAGCGGCGGGTCACGACGTGCCTCCGGTGGAGACGAAGCCCTCCCACTCGCCGAAGGCGAAGCCGAGCAAGCCGGCGGGGACGACCGTCGACCGGCTCCTGTCGGCGGGGCACTCCCGCGTGCTGCTCAAGAACGCGAAGAGCGGCATGTGCGCCGACGTCACCGGCTACGACGGAGGCAAGCCCGACGACACCATCATGCAGTACTACTGCGACGGCACGGACAAGGACAACCAGCTGTGGAGCATGGTCGTGCGGGGCGCGGGCAAGGGGCCGGGCGGCTCTGACCTCGTCTCCTTCGTCAACGTCAAGGACGGTCTGTGCCTGGACCTGCCCGGGTACGCGGGGCTGCCGCCCGGCTGGGGCGCCGTCGAGGGGGTCTGCAACACCGCGACCCCCGACAACCAGCAGTGGTGGCTCGACCCGGCGGGCGGCGGCACGGTGCGCATTCGCAACCAGGCGAGCGACAGCCTGTGCCTGGAGGTCAGGGACGACTCCACGGAGCGCGCCGCGCAGCTCCAGCTCGACAAGTGCGGTACGGACGCCGACAGCCGCTGGACCGTGCTGAGCTGAGCGAGGCTACGCCGGGCCGAACGGAGCGGGCGCCGTCGTGAGGGCCCCGGCGGGGAGATCCCCGCCGGGGCCCTTGCGCGTCCCCGCCCCGGGCGGGCCGCGCTCACCTCCCCCGGGAGCCCGGCGTCAGGGTGTCCAGCGGGAAGCCGGAACCGCCCGTCAGCTCGGCGCAGCGGTCGGTGCCCAGGCGCCCGGCCAGGCCCGCCATGCTCTGCCACGCCCGCTGCGCCAGGACGTGGTGCTCCCGCTGTTCCTCCCGCAGGCGGCGCACCTCCCCCGTGACGCCGTCGAGGACGCGCACGGCTTCCTCGTGCTTCTCGACGGCATCACGGTGGGTCTCCCGGACCTCTTCGAGGGCCAGCCGGCGGGACTCCGTGACCTTTTCGGCGTTCGTCAGCTCCTCGTCCAGGCGGCGCAGCGCCCCGGTGAGCCGGTCGACGTCGTCGCGCACCGTCTCCAGCGCGCCTTCCCTGCCGCCGAGCTCGCGCAGTGCCTCGCGCTGGGCCCGCTCGGCCTCGTGCAGGGCGCTGACGGCGGTGTCCGGGACGGGCGTGCCGTCCGGTGACGGGGCGGCGGCCTCCCGCGCCAGGCGCACCCGCTCGTCCGCCGCGTGGAGCTTGTCCGCGGCCTCCTTCACCTGGGCCTCGCGCGTGGTGATGTCCCGCTCGGCCCGGGTCAGCAGGGCGTTCACCTCTCCGTGCCGGGCACGGACGCCGTTCTCGGTGGACCGGGCCTCCTGGTGCGACATCTGCGCCTCCTGCGCGCGCAGCCGCAGCCGTTCCCTCGTGCCCTCGGCCTCCCTGACGTCCCCGCGCAGGCCCTCCAGCCGGGCGTCCAGGGGCTGCCACCGCGCCACGGCCGTCGCCTCGGCGGCGGTCTCGGCGGTGAAGGTGCGGCCGGCCGTGCGCAGTTCCTCCCAGCCCGGCCGGGTGGCGACGGTGACGTCGGCGAGGGAGCCGTCGGCGTCGAGCGGCCAGAACCGCAGCCCGGTGGCGCCGCGCACGGCCAGTTCCACACGGCGGTGGGCGATCTCGGCGACGCGGGTGCCCACGTAGAGGGCGCGGGCGAGGACGGCGCCGTCCGGGTCGTCGCCGAGGTCCACCCACAGCTGTACGTCGTCCGGCTCCGGGGAGAGGCCGGAGGCGAGTACGCGCGGCAGTTCGGTGACCGGTTCGCGGCGCCAGGCGTGGGGATCGGCCGCGTCGTACGCCGGGGCGGCGACGGACGCCTCGCGGGGGGCGGTGGGCGCGCCACGCCGTTCGCGCAACAGCGCGGCCATGTCGTATGCCCAGGGCTGGGACGGCGTGGTGACGACGCCGTAGCCGAGCAGGTCGCGTTCCCCGGCCCGCACGGTGACGCTCCCCGTGACGTAGCGGTCGCCTTCGGGTCCGCTGACGGTGACGACCACGTCGGCGTGCGCGAGGTGCGTGTAGGTGTCGCCCTCGGAAGTGGTACCGGTCTTGACGCGCTGCTGGCCGCCGGTGGTCACGTTGCTGTCGGTGCTCCGGGTGACGGGCTGCCCCGAGAGCAGGGGCTGGCTGCCGCCCGCCACGTGGTCGTTGCGCCGGGTGGCGCTGAACGCGAAGCGCTGGCCGAGTTCGAGGCCCCGGCTGCTGCTCGCGGTGCTCACGTCGACCCGCGTGCGTGTCCTGGCGCTGTCCGCGGCGATGTCCGAGGTGCCCGGCGCGAAGGGGCGGGGGGCGTACACGCTCACCTGGAGCGAGACGCGTGAGCCGTTCTCGCTCAGGACGGGCCAGCTGCCGGGCATCCGGGGGTGGAGACCGGCAGCCGTACCCGGCGCGGTGAGGGCCGCGCCGCGTCCGGCGTGGGCGAGTTCGGTCAGGCGCGCGTCGGCCGCGTCCGGGTTGCGGTCGGCCATCAGGCCCCAGTGCCCCTCGACGCCGGGCGAGACGGTGCGGATCGCCTCGGCCAGTTCCGGGAAGCCGTTGAAGTGGCTGAGCGGGGTGGTGCCGGTGGGCACGAAGCGGGGATGGACCCGCAAGGGGCGCCCGTCCTCAGCCCCTTCCGCGCCGGCCGGCACCAGGCGCGGGTCCTGCTCGCTCACGCGCGGGCGCAGCGGGGTCCACTCGGCGGTGGCCCGCGCCGCCCGTTCCTCGGCGGCGTGGGCGAGGGTGTCCGCCGCCGCGAAGCGCAGTGCCACGTCGGCGGGAACGGTGACCTGCTGGACGGGTACCCCGTGGAGGAAGCCGTCCAGGGCGGCCCGGAGCACGGAGCGCTCGCCCCGGTTCGCCACCGCCGTCAGCCCCCGGCCGAGGAGACCGCCGAGCAGGTCGAACACGTCCGCCGGGATGAGGGCGGTGCGCACCGAGGCGGTGAGGCGGTAGCCGACGCGGTCGAAGTCCGCGACGCTGTCGGTGCGCTGCCAGAAGCGCTCGTCGGCGGTGCGGTCCGAGCGCCGGGTCAGGGCGTGGGAGCGGCTCGCGGAGGGCAGTGCCGACCAGCGGTCCGTGTAGCCGGCCGGGCCCCCGCGCGGGGCGCGCAGCCCGAGGTCGAGCAGGCCCGTGACGACGCGCGAGACGGTGTCGCTCTCGATCCTGTTCGCGGGCGCGTGCGTGGACTGCTGCTCGACGCCGGTCTTCTCCGCGCCGGGACGCCCCTGGACGCGGCGCAGGGCCGGGGTCTGGGCCTCGGTCTCGGCGTGCAGTGTCAGCTCGACGAGGCGGGCGTCGGTCCGGGCCCCGTAGCGGAACCACAGGCTGACGGAGCCGCGCGCCACGAGGGCGCGCAGTCCCGGCGAGGCGGTGAGGTCCGCGATGCGGGAGGCGACGCCCGGCAGATGCGCGATGTGGCCGGGCCGGGTGACGCCGGGGGCGACGCGCTCCACGAGCCGGATCGCTTCCCGTCCCATGCGGTCGCGGCGCGGCCTGCGGGTGATCGCGTCGTCGAGTTGCGTGACGGCGAGGACGGCGCCGAAGCCCGGGGTCCGGGTGCGGGCGAAGTCGTCGGGCAGCGACACCGTTTCGGTCGGTGCGGCCGGGACGGTCACTCCCTCGATGCCGGCGAACCAGCGCGCCTCGCGCAGGAGTTGCGTCGGGGAGAGCCGGAACTGCACTGCGCCCGGTATGTCGATGGCGAGCGTGATGTCCTGCGCGCTGCCGAGGCCGACGGCGTTGCCCAGGACGTTGGCCGTGCCGCGCCGGACGGTGAGCAGCAGGGTGAGGTCCGCCGTGACGAGGTGCTGGTCGGCTCCTTCCGTGCCCCCGCGGGTGGTGGCGCTGGTCGCCGCGACGTCGTCGAAGTGCTCGCCGCGGTGTGCGCGCGAGAGCGTGCCGGCCACGTTGCCCTGGATGATCCGGGCCACCGTGCCCTGCGGGGTCGGGCGGGGGGCGCCGCGCAGGGCGGTCACCTCGAAGGTGCCGGTGGTGGCGCTGCCCCGGGTGCGCCGCGTGGCCGCGAGGTCCGTGGCGTTGACGTCGCTCTGGCCCGAGACGGGGAACGTGGCCGCCACCGAGGGGTGGTGGAGGTAGCCCTCCACGTCGACGGCGAGGTGCCGGTCGGCGCCGAGTCCGGGCAGGACGATCCCCTCGGCGGTGTAGACGCCGTTGAGGATCTGGTGGGCGCGCGCGAGGAGACTCGCGACGCGGAGCTGCTGGTAGGCGCTCTGGTTGGCGAAGGCACCCCGGTCGCGCGGGTCCTGCCCGGCGAGGTGCGCGCCGGCCGACGAGACGAACGGCAGGACGGCGGCCCCGCGCGCGACGGCACCGGCGACGCGGCCGAAGGTGCCGGAGTCGGGCCGCCCCGGGTACGTCCCCGCGGCGACGAGACGCAGCGCCTCCTGGATCGCCTCGGAACCCCGGAAGATGTCGGGGGTGGCGTCGTCGGGGAGCCGGGTGACGCCGGGCAGCGGACTGCCCTCGGCGTCGACGAGGCCGAGCCGGGTGCGGTCGTTGTCCTGTCCGGGGCCGGTACGCGGCGCGCGGATCGTGTACGCGGGCACCTCCGGCACCTCGCGCGGTCCGGCCGGGGCCTCCGTGCCGGTGCCGGTCTCCGCGGGCCGGGGGGTGCCCGGCTCCGTGCGGTGGTGCGAGACGGCGAGGCGAACGGTCGCGGGCGCGGTGCCGGGCGGCGCCTGGGGCGGCCGGGGAGCGACCGCTTCCTCGGTGCCGGGCCGCTCGCGCGGGGTCTCCTCGGTGCCTTCGACGCGGATGGGTTCGGTGCGGGTGCGTTCGGTGCGGGTGGGTTCGGCGCGGGTGGTCCCGGTGCCCTCGGTGCCGTCCGCGCGGGTGGTTCCCGTGCGCGGTGCGGTGTCCGCGCGCGGCGGGAGGTCGCGGAGCCGGGTGGTCTCCGTGCCCGGCACGACGTCGAGGCCCGGTGTGTCCTCCTCGGTGGCCGTACCGGCGGCGATCCGCCCGCCGGGCGCGGTCCCTGTCTCGGGCTGCGGCGGCGCGGGCGGCTCGGCGAAGCGGGCCACCGGCTCCGGCGACGTGCCCTCGTAGAGGTCGAGCGCGACGCGGGCGGGCACGGCGAAGATCTCCGTGCCCTCGCTGGAGTTGGCCAGGGCCTGTTCGGTCGCCACGGCGGAGCCACCGGTGGCGGCCTGGGTCCACGTGCGGTTCAGGACGCCGTCGGCGCCGTAGTCCACCGCCCAGTTGTCCGCCGGCTGGCGGGGACCGCCGCCGAATCCGGCGCCGGCGCCGAGCACGGTGGAGCGCTCACGCGTGCCGCGTGCCTCGTGCGAGCCGGTCGCGGCCGTGCCGATGTCCGGCAGCCGCAGCTCGTGGCGGGCGGCCGGCGCCCCCGTCTCCCCGGCGCGCGGCACGCGGTCCCGGGTGACGCTCAGGCGCAGTTCGGCGCGGGTGG
Organism: Streptomyces sp. SUK 48; assembly: GCF_009650765.1. Classification (NCBI taxonomy): domain Bacteria; kingdom Bacillati; phylum Actinomycetota; class Actinomycetes; order Kitasatosporales; family Streptomycetaceae; genus Streptomyces; species Streptomyces sp. SUK 48. Next base: position 985,680 of record NZ_CP045740.1, read on the forward strand.
TGCCGGTCAGCGTGGGCAGTTCGAGCCACAGCGGGCGCCCGCCCTCGACTCCGTCCGGCAGCGCGGCGGCGCGGCCGATGGCGGAACGCAGTTGCTCGAAGCGCTGGAGGTTGGCCAGCTGGGCACGGGCGAGCCGCTCCTGGAACCGCCCCTCCCACACCCGGTGTTCCAGCGGCGGCAGGTAGCGGAGCTCCCGCAGCCGCGTCTCGGCACGGTCGAAGATCTCGTCCACGCCGTCGAGGGCGAGCGGCACGGCCGTGTAGCCGATGGCGGCAAGGCTGTCGAGGTGCGGCGGCAGAGCGCGCAGTTCCTCGTCCGTGGGGGCGGCTCCCGCGGCGGTGTCCTGCGGCAGCAGCCGGAGCTGGACGCTCTCCTCGCCGCGTACGACGCGGACGGGACCCTGCGTCCCGCCGCCCGCGCGCAGGAAGCTGAACTCGTAGGTGACGGCGGCCGGGGCCAGCAACTGCCCGCTGGAGGTGGTGAGTCCGTGCATCAGCCCGGCCTTGGAGCCGGTGGCGAGCGTGTCGCCCGACTGCCAGGAGCCGAGGAACTTGGCGTACACCCGGCCGCCCCACCGGTCGGCCGCGCCGGGGTGCCCGGCCGCCGTGCTCGCGGTGAAGCCGGGGGCCACGTTGACGGAGAGTCCCGCGCCGCTGACGACACGCGCCGTGCGGTCGGTGCCGGTGCTGTGCGTGAACCGGATCTCGAGGGACTTGGCCCCGTCGGCCGTCCGGGCGGTCGGCTCGCCGGGCGTGACGACGGCGCGCACACGGACGAGGCCCAGGGCCGTGCCCCGGTCGTCGGTGAGGAGCGGGGACATGACGCCTCGGTCGCGCTGGAGGTGCAGCGAGCCCCGGTTCATCTGCTCGTCGAGGAAGCCCTCCAGCGCCTGGCGTGATTCCTCGCCGAGGTCACGCAGCCCGGGAAGCTCCGGGTGGTCGAGCACCTGCGCGGGACGCACATCGGTGTCGAGGACGTCCTCGACACCCCACAGCGGGAAGGTGTCGAGCCCCGCGGCGCGCGGCAGCGTCACCGCGGTGCCCTCCGCGCCGATCCGGTTCCCCGGGAACCAGAGGTACATCGGGCCGTGGACGCGTTCGTCGCCCCAGCCCTCGGCGCTGTCCGCGTCGGCGTCCACGCGGACCTGCCAGACGCCGTCGAAGCGCACGGCGCCCGCGTCGTCGCCCGCGCGCTGGAGGACCTTGACCGAAAGGCTCTCGCTGAGGCCGACGTTGAGCGTGCGCTGGCGCAGAGTCACGCTCGGCGCCACCGTGACGGCGACCCAGCGCACCGGGCCCGCCAACGGCTCGGGCAGTGCGACGTAGGGCAGCGTGACGGTGCGCGAAGTGCCGGACCCTTGCGTCGAGGTGAGGGCCTGGACGCCCTCGCTCTGCCGCTCCAGGCGGCGGGTACGCGGCAGGTTCCGGGTGATGCCCGTGCGCAGGTCGGGGCCCGGCGCGGTGAGGCGCATCCGTACGTCCACCGTGTGCGCGACGTCCCCGACGCGCACCGTGAGGCGGTGGCCCCGGCGGCCACGGACCTGCGGAAGGTTCTCGGCGATCTCGGCGGAGCCCAGCGCCTCCGCCAGGTCGGCACGGACCTCCTCCCGCGTGCTGCCGGGCTCGAGCCGCAGCGCGGTCATGATCTGCTCGCGCAGTCCGTCCAGCACCTCGGCGGAGGGCAGTTCCCACGCCACGAAGCCCACGGAACCGTCGTGGCGCGTGCCATAGGCGTGGATGTACGGCGAGAAGGCGGGCAGCGTCGTCCCGGTGGTCTCGGGGGTGGCGGGCGGCTCCGTGGTCTCCAGGGTGGTGACCTCTTCGCGGGGCGGCCGCACGGTTCCCGTCTCCCCGGTGGTGACCTCCTCGCGGGGACGCACGACGGTCTCCGTCCCCGTCGCGGTGGCCGCCTCGCGGGGAGGAACACCGGTCCCGCTCGGGGTGGTCCGCTCGCGGGCCCGGACCGCCCCGGTCTCCCTCGCAGTGGTCTCCTCCGGGTGCGGGGCGGGCGTGGTCCCGGCCGGGCGCCGGCTCTCGGGCACCGGGCGGGTCTCGATGCCGAAGAAGGTCTCCGGCGCCGTCCGCGCGGGCGGGTGCGCCGTCGTCGCGGCGGGGCGCACGGCGGGCGGGTGCGGGGTCGTCCGTTCCGTCCCGCGGGTGGCGCCCGCCGCTTCCGTGGCGGACCACGGCGAGGTGTGCGGGGCGGGGTCCGGGCTGTGCAGCAGTACGGCCTCGCGCCCTTCGCGCGGGCCGGCCGCCCAGGTCCGGCCGTCCGGCAGGACGACAGTGAGGCGGAGCCCCAGCACGGGAGCGGCGACGGCGAGCGCCAGCCACTCGGAGGAGGCGGGCCCCTCGCCCGACCGCACCCCGGCGACGAGGGCGTCCGGCCCGGCCTCGGGGAGCAGCGGGACGCCGGGCCGGGGGCCGTCGGCCGGCAGCGCGAGCGTGCGCCGGTCCTCGGGCAGGGCGAGGTCGGCGGCGAGCGCCTGCGCGAACCGTTCGCGCAACTCGGCGGGGGTGGCGGGCCGTTCGCCTCGCGCGAGCGCCGCCGTCTCGGCCGGGGCGACGGCGGTCAGCAGGTGCGCCAGCGTGTCGCCGATGGGCATGATGTGCACGGGTGCGAGGCCGCGCTCCGCCAGGTAGGCGTCCGGTGTCGCCCGCGCGGGGGCCTCCCGGACGGCGGGGGCCTCCCGCACGGGGACGGGACGCTCGTCCGCCGGGACCGGTGCGCGGGTGGCCGGCGCCGTCTCGGGGAGTGTGTCCTCCAGTGGTGCCGTCTCCGTCCCGGCGCCCCGCTCCGCTTCCGGGGCGGAGCGGGTCTCCGCTGCCTCGTGCTCCTCGGCGCGGCGGCTCATCTCCTCGACCATGCGCACGATGTCGGCGACACGGTCGCTGCCCGCCGGTGCTTCCCGCGTCGGAGCCGGGGGCGTGGGCGGGGCGAGCAGGACGTCGGAGGTGCCCGGCGCGGCGCGCTCGGGGACCGGGGGTGCCTGCCGGACCTCGCCGCCCTGACGCGGGGCGGGCAGGCCCAGCGTCCCGGCGCCGGCGGCGTGGAGCATCCGGTGCAGCGTCCCGGCCGTCACCGGGCCGGGCTCGGCGCCGGACTGCCGCGCCGAGGCGTGGGTGAGGTCTTCGAGTTCCTGCCAGGTGAGCGGTTCGGCCCCCTGCGACAGGCGCTGCCGCTCCAGCGCGCCGAAGCCGGCGAGGAGAGCGTGGAACTCCTCCTGACGGTCGGGGCGCGTGTCGATGTCGAAGCCGTGGACGAGACGCAGTGCGCGCACCCAGCGCAGCACACGGCTGGTGCGCCGCGCCGTGTCCGCCGGGAGCCCGGCGAGGTCCGCGAGCGCGCCGAGACGCCGCCCGTCCGGCTCGGGCAGGAACTGGTACCACCTGTACCGGGGCCGGGCCGGGTCGTCGGTCTTGACGACGCGCGCGGGGTACCCGTCGTGCGCCTCCTCGATGGCGACGGTGGCGTCCGAGGCGAGCACGGGGTGCCCGGTCTGGTTGGCGACTTCCTGCGCCGCCGCCGGGCGCGCGAGCGGGTCGGCGCCGGGTCGCACCATGGCGATCTCGCACCACAGGAGCCACAACGGCACGTCCGGCGCGAGGCGTTGGACGCTGGGCCGCCGCGCGAGCACACCGCCGAGTTCGCGCGGCGGGACGGCGTGGTTGGCGTCGGTGCTGTGGCGGGGCACGACGATGCGGCCGCGCTCGCCGTGCCCGATGGACACGTACGCGCCGCCGAGGCCGCGCGGCAGCAGGAGCAGGGGACCCGAGGCGCCGCGGGTGAGGCCGGGGACGGGCTCCAGGTCGTCGTAGTAGTAGAGCATGTCGGAGACTTGGCGCAACGCCTCCTCGCGGCGGGCGACGTCGCCCTCGTCGAGGTGCGCGCGGCCGGTCAGCTCGCGCCCGTCCGAGGTGACGATCGGGTACGAGCGCACGTCCTCGTCGGTGAACGTCGTACCGTCGCCGGCCTGGATGGTCGGGCCGGGGGCGGGGACGAGGCCGGGGTCGGCGGGGACCCAGAGGCCGACGGGGACGGTCTCGCCGTCCGCGACGGGCGGGAAGGCGAAGGCGCGGACCCCGTCCCCGACGGGCTGGAGCCGGTAGGGGCGGGTGACGCCCCACGCGCGGGTGCGGGCCGCGTCCGCGACGAGCCGGGTCAGGACCTCCGAGGTGTCGCCCGTGCGGGGACCGACGCCCACCACGACGGCGGCCTGCGGGTCGCGCTGCGGGTCGGCGGCGACGAGCGCGGCGAACTCGTCCTCGTCGAGCGGGATCGTGTCGCCGTTGCCGAGCGCCACCAGGACGCCGCCGCTCTCCTCGTCGCGCTCAGCGACGACGACGTGCCCGCGGGTCCCGGTCCAGGGGCCGGGGGCGGCGTGCAGGCGGTCGTCGTCCCGCGGTGCGAGGACGTGGCTCGCGTCCAGCGTGAGCCCCGGGTGGCCGGTGAGGTTGCGGCCGAGGAAGGCGCCGTGGGCGTCGGTGAGCACCGAGCCGGGCCCGAGAGCCCCCATGCGCCCCACGCGGTAGGCGACGAGCGAGGGGAGGTCGCCCGCCCACCCGGCCCGGGAGGCGCTGGAGACCGTCTGCAACGCCTCCATGCGCCGCTGCGGGTCGATCCGCTGCTCCGGGTCCACGCGCAGGACGCGCCGGGCGACCGTGTCGAAGTCGAAGGGGGTGCCGGTGAAGCGCGGGGTGGCCTGGTGGGCGCCGACGAGCGTGTGCAGCGCGGTGTAGAGGTGCGGGAACTGGCCGCTCCGCTCGACGCCTTCGCCGAAGGCGCGGCGCAGCACCCCGACCATGCGGGGATCGATGGCGGGCCGCGCGGCGGAGCCGTCCCCCGCGGGCGGGGCGAGGTGCCGCACGGTGCTCCCGGCAGCGGTGTGCGGCACGAGGGGGTGGGGCTCGGCAACGGGGGCGACGGGGGCGGGCGCCGGCTCCGGCGCCTCCTCCACGCGGGCCCAGAAGGCGCGGAAGGCGGTGAGGGTGAGCGGGTTGACGAAGCCGTCGTGTCCGGCGGGGCGTCCGGAGCCGTAGAGGCGCCGGAGGAGGGGCAGGAGCGCGGGGTCGTGCTGTTCGACCCAGTCGGCGCCGTTGTTGCGGCGCGATCCGGAGAGTTCGTCGATTCCGGCATTGGCCGCGTGGTAGGCGGTGGTGAGCTGGGCGAAGTACTCGTGCCGGTCGGAGGAGGAGTAGTTGGGGAAGGCGCCGTCGGGCCAGTGAACGGTCTCGCCGGCGGCCTCGGCGGCGCGCTTGGCGTCGTAGACGTCCTTGATCCACTGCCGGTCGGCCGCGTCCAGGACGGACTCGACGGCGTGCGCCCACTCGTGGCGTGCGCTGGAGTAGCCGTCCGCGTACGTGCCCGCGCCGTGGACCGCGGCGGGCTCGCCGAGCAGGTTCTCCTCCGGCACGCCCGCGCGCCCGCGGGCGTAGCCGCCGCGCGCCGCGCTCAGCGAGCGGCCGGGGGCGCCCTGGAGGCCGTGGAAGGCGTCGAGGTCGGTGAACGGGACGTCGCGGGGTACGACGAGGAGCTGACGGCCCGTGGTGAGCAGGGCCTCGGCCACGTCGGCGTCGGCGGTCATCTCCCCGACCAGGCGCTGCGCCTCGGCACGCGCCTCCACCGGGTCGTGGACGCCGTCGGGCACCACGACCAGCCATTCGGCGGCCAGTTCCCGGAACCCGTCGTCGCCCAGCGTCGCGCGCATCTCACGGACGAGCGAGGGATCGGCGACGAGCCGGGCGCGCTCGCCCGGTGCGAGGGCCGCGACCCGCGCGGCACGCTCCCGCGCGCTCATGCCGGGCAGAGCGTCGGCGAGCGCGGCGAGCGCCGGGGACAGCCGCGTCGCGGACAGCGGCTCGGCAGACGGCACGGAGCCGGGGCGCGGGGCCTCGACGGTGGCCGCGCGCGGCCGGTCGAGTACGGGCGCCGGGGGCGCGGAGTGGAGGGCGGGGCCGCCCACCGGCGGCAGACCGCGCATCGCGCGCGCCTCGTTGTAGGTCTTGCGTGACACCTCGGCGAGCGCGTCCGACTGGGTGATGACATCGTCGTCGCGTGAATCGGCAGGCGCGTACGAACGCACCTCCACCCGCACGGCCGCCGGCACGATACGTGGACGCCCCGCTGCGTCGGGGTTGCTGTCCAGCTCCTCGAAGTCGGAGCGGACCTCCAGCGCCTCGTACTGGCGGACGACGCGCGCGGGCTGCTCCCGGAGCAGGTTGTCCAGGTACTCCCCGACCGTGGGCGGCTGCCCGAGCCCGATGTCCCGCAACGGCTGCGCCAGCGGATCAGCCGAAAGGCCCAGGGCGGCGGCCGTCTCCTGGGCCAGGACGTCCGCCTGGTCCGCCAGGAAGGCGCGCGGCGCCACGCCGAGCGAGGCACGGACGGCGCCGAGCGAATCGCGCGAGGTGGCCGCCGCCCAGTCCTTGGCGTGGTTCGTCCTGGGGAAGCGGCCCCGGAAAGCCGCCGCCACCTGGACGTGCCCCAGGGTGAGAGCGCCCACGAGGTCCGGCAGGTCGGACTCCGTGACATGCGCCTCGTACTCGGGGTTCGCCGCCAGCCAGTCGGCGAAGCGCCGGCCGCCCGCCTCACCGCGGACGAGCGCCTGCCGGCCGTCCTCGTGCGCGGCCGTCAGCGCGGGACCGGCCGCCGGACGCATGTGCCCGAGCACGTGCGCCAGCAACTTCGTGTAGCCGGCGACCGGCACGGCCACCGTGTGATGCACCAGGATCTGCGAGGAAGGGTGCTCCTGGAGCCACAGCTCCTCGGCGTCCATGTCGACGCGGTAGCCGCGTGCTTCGGGGAAGATCGCCGGGAAACGGGCGGTGCCGGGCGCGTTCGCGATCCGGTACAGAGCGTCCCGGAAGGCGGTCTCCACCGCCTCCGGCTCGGCGCGCCCGTCGTCCTCGCCGTGCACCAGGGAACGAGTCGGGCGCGAGACGATCTCCAGGACGGCGTGCTCACCCACGTGGTCGATGGTGATGTCGAGCAGGCCATCGACACTCACCAGTGTGTCGAGCGTCCGGTCGTCCACATCGCGGGGCACGACCACGCGCATGAGGTGGACCTCGGCCTCGAAGCCGCGCGCCGGAGCGAAGCCCTCGACCTCGACCCGGTGCTCGGGCACCGGCAGCAGCGGCCTGGAACTGGCCCGCCCCAGGTCACGCGGCCGGCGGCGCTGGGCGGGCGCGGGCCTGGCCGTCGCGGGCGCCGGCTCCGCCCCCCGCTCCTCGATGGCCCGCGTGAGACGCCTGATCGCGTCGTCGCGGGAACTCCTGCCGCTCTTCGTCGCCTGCCACGACGTGATCTTGCTTATCACCCGGTCACGCAACACCGCTTCCTCCGCACCGCCCCAGCCCTCGGCGAGCCGGCGAACCGCGCGGTCCACCGACTGAAGGAGCTCGGAACGACGCGAGCTGCCCGAACTCTCCAGCCACTCCCGGATGATTCGAGGCGGCCGGCCGGAGGCGGAGGACTGCCCGGGCGCGTGCGGGGCGAGACGCACCGGCTCCTCGGTGCCGCCTCCGTCGACCCGCTCGGGGGACGTCCCCGCGGGCGTGGACGCTGTGGGCGGGTGCGCCGTGGGCGTGGGCGGAACGGGCGCGGGGACCGGCTCGTCCGTGGCGGGGCCGGGCCTGGCCGGCGCGGAGTCCGGCGCGCCGACGGGCTCGGTGTCGGCGGGTGCCGGCCCGTTCGTCGCCGGCCGCTGTTCCGCCGGTTCGGAGGTGTGCCGGGCGGGCGCGGTCGTCGCGGGAGCGACAGGGGCGGGCTTGACGGTCCCCGCGGTGGGTTCGTCCACCTCGGGTGCGGGCCTGACGTTCACCTCGGGCGCGGGCCTGACGTTCACTTCGGGTGCGGGCCTGACATCCGCCTCGGGTGCGGGCCTGACCGCGGTGGGAGCCGCATCGTCCGCCCCGGGCGCCGACTTGATTCCGGCAGGGGACGAATCGCCCACCTCACGCGTCGGTTCGACCGCCGCGGACGCGGCGTCATCCTCTCCACGCGTCGCCTGGGCGCCGGGGAGGGTTCGGGTCTCGTCAGAGGTCGCCCGCGCGGGGGTGTGCTCCTCGACGGCGGAGTGGTCGCGGGGAGGGGCTTCCTCCACCGGCACGGCGGTGTTCCGCGTACCGGCGTCCTTCTCGCCCGTCGTCGCGGGGAGCGGCGTGTGCGTCTCCTCCTCGGTGGTTTTCGCCGCCGCGATCTCCTCGACGCGCTGATCGAAACGCTCACGGAAACGGGACACGTCACCACCGGGACCCCACGCCCGCTCCGCATGCCTCGCCCAGCCGGCCGCCTCCTTCGACGTCATGTCATGGCTCTCGCCATAACGCCGTACGAGATCACCCCACTCCTCAGGAGTGCGGTCGGCCACCCGGCGGTCGATCGCCCGGTCCAGCAAACGACCCGCCACGCCGTCCTCGACGCGCTTCCACCCCGGCTCGTCGTCCTCCATCCGCGCCTCGCGATAGGCGGAGCCAAAACGCGCCGCCTCCTTCGCGTCGAGACCCTGCCCACGCGCGTACCGCTCCATCGCCCTGCCCCACGCGTCCGGCGACATCTCCGCGATCCGCTCACGCTGCCCCTCGTCGGCGACGGGCTTGCGGACCGGCTCGGCAGCGGGGGCCTTCTCCGCCTCCGAGGCGGGGGTCCTCTCCTCGTACACCCGGTCGCGGGTACGACCGTGGACACCCTGGTCATCCTTCAGGATGCCCTGCTCCCGCAGGACTCCCTCGTAGACGTCGTGCCCGGACGGCAGCGCCGACCCGCCCTCCGTCCCCACAGGCTTCACCGGCTGCGACGCGGGGACGCCCTCGGCAGGCGCCGGGGCCTCCTTGACGGGAGCCGGAGCCTTCGGCTCGTCCTTCACCGGACGCGGCGTCTCCTCCCGCGCACCCTCGTCCCGCTTCGCCCCGATCTCCTCGATGCGCTGATCGAAGCGCTCACGGAAACGAGCGACGTCCCCACCGGGACCCCACGCCCGCTCCGCGTGCTTCGCCCAGCCGGCGGCCTCCTTCGACGTCATGTCATGGCTCTCGCCGTAACGCCGGACAAGATCACCCCACTCCGCCGGGGTACGGTTCGCCACCCGCTGCGCGATCTGCCGGTCCAGGGTCCCCTGATCGCGCGGTACGCCCTCGTGGACCTCGGATCCGGACGGCACCGCCGACGGGTCCTTGACCGGGCGGGGCGCGGGCGCCGGGGTGCCGTCGCCGTCGCCCCTCGGCACCGGGGCGGACGACGTGTCGTCGTGGTCCCGGACGGGTGGCGCCACGTCGGAGGACTCGCCGCCCCTGACCGGGGCGGGGCCACTCTCACGGGCCGGAGCGGGAGGAGGAGTCCGCGTGTCCGCGCCCTGGTTCCCGTGGATCTCGTCCCACAGGCCGTCGCGCTTCTGGTTGTTGAGCGAGTCCAGCCAGTTGGGGACGGACGAGCGCTCGGGCTCGGCGAACGTCACCTGGACGTTCCCGGAGCGTTCGGGCACGAGGTCGTCGTCGCCCGTGAACCGCCGCGAGCCGTCGCCGTGCTCGTCCTGGTCCTCGCCGCCACGCTCCGTGCGTCGGTCGCGGCCGGCGTCGTCCCAGCGGCCGTCACGCCTGGTCCGGTCCCCGTGTCCGCCGTCCTTGCCGCCGCGCGCGTCGTCCTCGCCGTCGCCGAAACCGGTACGCGTGGTACGCGCACCACCGCCACCCCGGCCCGCACCCGCGTCGCCCGAGCCGCCCGAGCGCGAGCCACCGGGAGCCGCGCCGCCCTCACGGCCACCGCCTCCGTGACCGTCAGCGGGCTCCGGAACCACCGACGCGGACGTGTCGTCCCGGGACTGAGAGCCGGTCACCCGCTGGTCGTTCAGCTGCTGCTCGCGGCGCGCGTCGCCGACGGCATCGAACCAGGCCCCGGCCGCCCTGCTCTCGGCCGCGGAATCCCCAGTGGCCCGCGCCCGCACCCAGTCATCGTGCAACTCCCGGGTCCTGCCCGCCGACAGCCCGCTGCCCCGAGCGTCCTCCCACATCGCGTCCAGGCGGCGACGGCTCCACCCAGGACTCTCCCTGAGCGGAGAGGCACCGAGACTCTCCTCCCCCGATCCCGAACCGTCCCCACGGCCCGCGCCTTCGCCACCACGCCCGGCGCGACCCTCGCCCGCACCCTCGCCACCACGCCCGGCGTGGCCCTCGCCCTCACCGTCGCCGAAACCGGTACGCCCGGTACGCGCACCACCGCCACCGCCACTCCGGCCCGCACCCGCGTCGCCCGAGCGCGAGCCACCGGGAGCCGCGCCCTCATGGGCACCGCCCCCGGCCCCCGACCGTCAGCGGGCTCCGGAACCGCCGACGCGGACGTGTCGTGCCGCGCCTGGGACCCGGTCACCCGCTGGTCGTTCAGCTGCTGCTCGCGGCGCGCGTCGCCCAGGGCATCGAACCAGGCGGAAGCGGCCTTGTTCTCGGCCGCCTTGTCCCCGGAGATCCTGGCGTCCACCCAGTCGTCGTACAGCGCACGCGTTCGGCCTTCCGGCAGACCGCTGTCCTGGGCGTCCTCCCACATCCGGTCCACGCGCCGCCGGCTCCAACCGGGGCTCTCCCGCAGCGGAGCGGCACCGGTGCCGTCCGCCTCGTCCTGACGAGTGCCCCAGCTGTGTTTGTCCTTCTCCGGAAGGGGCTTGCCCGCGCGGCTCTCGCCCTCGGAGCCGGTTGCCTTCCCGTTCCCCTTCGCGCCGTCGCCGTCCGCTCCCGGCCCGCGCCGGTCGCCACGGGCCGGCGGCGGAGCCGAGTGCGTCTCCCGGCCGTCACCGGCACGGGACGTGCCGGGGCCGGGCCGCTCGCCGGCCGGAGGCTGCTGCGTCCGCCCGTCCGAGTCGGGACGGTGCGCGGGCGCAGGCGCGGCGGGCTGGTCGCCGGACACCGGGCGGGAGGCACGCGGGGTGCCGTCGTGCGAACCCGCGTCGTCCGTGGCGCGGGGGCCGCCGCCCGGTGCGGAGGAGCCCGGGCGCTCGCCACCGGTGCCGCCGGGCTGTCGCGCCGGGTCGCCCGTCACCGCGTGGTCGCCGCCGCGATCCGCCGGGGGCCGCGTGACGTGCTCCGAGCCGCCGCCCGTGCGGCCGTCCTCGGCCGGGTTGCCGTGCGCGGGCGGCTTCGGGGCGCCCTGGTCGCCGGTGCGCTCGGAGTGGCCGCCCGTGGGCGGGCGTTGGGTGACACGGCTCGTGTCGTCGCCGTGGCTGCTCGTTCCGTCGGGCCGGTTGCCGGGGCGCTCGGACCCGGGCGGCGGCACGGTGCCGCGCGTGTCCCCGTCGCGCCCGCCGGTGCGCGGCAGCGGGCCGTTGCCCTCGCCCCGCTCCCCGCGCGCGGGCGGGGGCGTGTCGCCGTGCGTCACCGGGGTGGAATGCGAGCCCGGGTCGCGGGTGGGCTGCGGGGTCACCGCGTCGCCGCGTACGGGCGTCTTCGACCCGCCGTCGCTCCCCGGCCGTTCGCCGCCCGGCGCCGGCCTGGCGGGCTCCGGCGCCGGCGGCGCCGTGCGCGAACCCTGGTCCCCGACCGGCGGCTTGGAGACGGGGGCGTCGCCGCGCGCGCCGTCGTCCCGCGTGCGATCGCCGCCGGGGACCCGCGTGACCTCGTTCTGTGTGCGGTCGCCGCCGGGGAGACCGGGCGCCGGCCTGCCCGGCTCGCGGGCCGGGGGCGCGGACTGCGGCCTGCCCTGTTCGGAGGCGGGCGGCGGCACCGTGCGCGAGCCCTGGTCGCGGCCGCCCGTGCCGGAGCCGTCGCCGCGCGGGGTCGTGTGGTCGGTGCTGCGGTCGCCCGGGGCGGGACGGGGCGGGGTCCCGCCGCTGGTCGCCCCGTCCGGCTTGCCCTGCCGGGGGGTGGTGACCGGCGGGGGCGTGGCACGCGCGCCGTCGCCGCCGGAGCGGTCGCCCGGGGAGTACGAGCCTTCCTGTGACTCGGTCCGAGTGGTGAACGGGGCGGGCGCGCCCGTGGTGCGCTGGTTCCCGGAGCCCTCGCCGCGCGACGCGGGGGGCGGGGGCATCCCGACGTCGTGCGGGCGGTTGCCGGTGGCCGGGCCGCTGCTCGTGGGGGTGGAGTCGCCCACGGAGACGCCGCCCTTGACCGGCGGCGCGGTCCTGCCGGAGCCGTCCGGCACGGAGTCGTTGCCGCCGCGCCTGCTCTGCGTGGGCGGGGGTGTGAAGGGGTTGTCCTTGCCGCCGCCGGGTACCGTCGTGAAGCCGCCCGTGTGGTCGGTCTTGGGGACCGGCGGGGTCTTCACCGGCGGGCTCCCCTTCGGTATGCCGCCGGGCGAGCCGGGCTTCGGCACGCCGTGGTAGCCGCCGAAGCCCCCGGCGATCGCTCCGAAGCCGCCGCCGATGCCGAGGGTCAGGGCCTCGGCGTTCCAGTCGATGTCGTAGTCCGTGTGCGCGATCGCGGCACCCAGGGCGCCGACGCCCAGGTCGAAGGCGAGACCGGACGCGGAGCCGATCACGGCGCCGCCGATCGAGCCGACGACGGCGCTGCCGATCGGGCCGAGCCGTCCCGCCATCGTGGCGATGACCGGGATCAGCCGGGCGATGAGCTGTCCGATCATGGCGAGCACGCCTTCGAGGAGCGGGCCCAGGTAGAAGAAGACCGCGCCGAGGAGGGCGCCGAGGATGTCCGCCCACATCATCGCGTTGAGCTTCTTCGCGTACTCCTCGGCCGCCTCGTGGAGCTTGTCCGCGTACCGGTTGATCGTCTGGCCCACGGTCCAGGCGGTCTCGATCGCGTCGTCCAGGTTCTTGGCGGTCGCGTCCGTCCAGGCGCGCCGGGCCGCGTCGCCCGCCGCACCCTTCCACTCCATGCCGGACACGTCCGAGTTGACCGCGACCCGGCGCTCGTGGAGTTCGTCCCCGAGCGTGATCCAGGCGTTGCCCAGGGCGTAGATGTCCTCGATCTTGATCGTGTTGAGTACGGAATCCGCGGAAGCCATGGGAGCGCCCTCCTCGGGCGTACTGCTGGTGTTCGGACGTGGGGGCGGGAGCGCTCGCGGGGCCGGTGGGGCCCCGCGAGCGGGTGGTCAGGAGCGGGCGACGGCGGTTTCGTGCGGGGGCGTGCCGCCGTCGCGGCGCGCGGCACCCCCGGACTGCCCGGCTTCGTCGCGCTCGTCGCGTTCGTCACGCTCGTCGCGCTCGTCGCGCTCGTCGAGGGCGATCTGTACGACCGTCGGTTCGCGGTCGCGGCGCACGAGGATGCCGCGCCCCGGGTCGGCGCGCCGGGCGCGCTGGTCGCCGAGGAGGACGCCCTCGCGGTGGTCCCCGGACAGGACGAGGCCGCTCGTGCCGTTCTCCTTGAGCTTGCTCAGCAGGGAGTCGGAGAGCAGGGCGCGCCCGGCGCCGCCGACCCGGCGGGCGAGGACGAGGTGGAAGCCCAGCTCCTCGGCCTGCGGGATGAACGGGGCGAGCACTGCGAGCGGGCCCTGCCCCATGCCTCCGGCGGCCAGGTCGTAGTCGTCCGCGACGAGGTACAGCTCGGGTCCCTGCCACCAGCTGCGGTCCGCGAGTTCGGCGGCCGTGACATTCGGCGGGGGCATCCGGGTGCGCAGGGTCTCGGCGAGAGCCTGCGCCTGGCCGGCGACGAGGTCGGCGTTGCCGCCGCGTGCGCCGATGTACTCGGGCGGGACGACGTCCAGGAGGCTGTGCCGGTAGTCGACGACCATGAAGCGCGCCTCCTTCGCGGAGTAGCGGTCGGCGAGCCCGCGCATCCAGGCGCGCAGGAAGGCGGTCTTGCCGGAGCCGGAGTCGCCGAGGACGACGAAGTGCGGTGCGCCGGAGGTGAGGTCGAGGCCGACCGGGGTCAGATCGGACTCGCGCAGCCCGACGGGCACCTCGCGTTCGCTCAGGCGGGGACCGTGGCCCTCCCAGCGGTCGGCCGGCGCGGGCACGCCGGCGGTGGCCAGTTCGCGCACGGTGACGCGGCGGGGCAGGACGCGCAGCGCGGGGGCCGCGGGCCGCTTCCAGGCGGCGGCGATCGCGGTGACGAGGGCACGCTCGGCCTCGGCGAGCCCTTCGGCCGAGTCCACGCCGTCGAGACGGGGAAGCGCCACATGGTGGGCGAGGCCGGGCGGCAGGATGCCGCGTCCGGGCAGGCCCTGGGCGATGCCGCGGGCGGCCTGGCGGTTGATCTCGGACTCGGTGGGGTCGTTGAGGCGCAGTTCGAGGCGGCCGGGGATGCTGTCGCGCAGCCCGACGCGTATCTCGGCCCAGCGGTTGGCGGTGAGCCACAGGTGGACGCCGACGCCGAGCCCGCGCGCGGCGATGTCGGTGAGCGCGGTGACCGCGTCGTCCTCGGCGGCGTGCAGGGCCGCCCAGTTGTCGACGACGAGGACGACGTCGGCGCCGCGCACGCCGTCGGGGAGGTCGCCGGCGAGGCGGCGGGCGCGCAGCTCGGCGGCGGACTGGATGCGCAGCTCGCGGAACATCGTCTCGCGGGCGCTGATCAGGCGGCCGACCTCGGCGAGGACCCGGCGCACGCGTTCCTCGTCGCGGCGTCCGGCGATGCCCGCGACGTGCGGGGCGTCGGCGAGCCCGTGGAGGGTGCCGCCGCCCATGTCGATGGCGTAGAACTGCACTTCGTCGGGTGTGTGGGTGAGCATCGCGCTGAGCATCGCGGTGCGCAGGAAGGTGGACTTGCCACTCTGCGGGGCGCCGACGAGGGCGATGTGTCCCTGGCGTCCGGTGAGGTCGATGCCGATGGGGCGCTGTTCCTGCCGGGCCGGTACGTCGATGACGCCGGCGGGGAACTTGAGCGTGCCCGGCAGCGGCCACAGCGGCCCGACGAGACCGCGTTCGGGGTCCTCCTCCGGTTCACCGAGCAGCGGCAGGAGGCCGAAGTGCGCGGGCAGCGGCGGCAGCCACACCCGGTGGCCGGGGGTGTCCTCGCCGAGCAGGCGCTCGACGGCGAGGGCGAGTTCCGTCGTGGTGCCCTTGCCGGTCCACTCCCAGTCCGGCTTCTCCTCCCGGGGCGCGAGCGGGGCCAGCTCGCCGTGGACGGCGAAGGGGAGCGGGGCGAGGGCGGCGGCCGGCGCCTCCGGGTCGTGGCCGTGGTAGGGCGCGGAGACATGGGCGACGCGGAAGCGCTCGTAGACCGTCTCGTCGACCTTGAGGTAGGCGGAGCCGGGGATGGCGGGGAGGCTGTAGGCGTCGGGGGTGCCGAGGACGGCGCGAGACTCGGCGGCGCTGAAGGTGCGCAGCCCGATGCGGTAGGACAGGTGCGATTCGAGGCCGCGCAGGCGGCCCTCCTCCAGGCGCTGCGTGGCCAGCAGCAGGTGGATGCCCAGCGAGCGGCCCACCCGGCCGATCTGTACGAAGAGGTCGATGAAATCGGGCCGCTGGGAGAGGAGTTCGCCGAACTCGTCGACGACGACGAGCAGGTGCGGCAGGGGTTCGAGCCCGCGGCCCTCGGAGTCGGTGCCGCCGGCTTCGCGGCGCAGCTGGTACTCGCGCACGGAGTCGGCGTTGCCCGCCTCGCGCAGCATTCGCTGGCGGCGCTGCTGTTCGCCCTGAAGGGCCTGGCGCATCCGGTCGACGAGGGCGAGGTCGTCGGCGAGGTTGGTGATGAGGCCGGAGACGTGCGGGAGTTCGGTGACCCCGGCGAAGGTCGCGCCGCCCTTGAAGTCGACGAGGACGAAGGCGAGGTGTTCGGGCGAGTGGGTGAGGGCGAGCCCGGTGACCAGGGTGCGCAGCAGTTCGCTCTTGCCGGAGCCGGTGGCACCGACGACGAGGCCGTGCGGCCCGATGCCGCCCTGCGCCGATTCCTTGAGGTCGAGGACGAGCGGCTGGCCGGTGCCGGTGACGCCGATGGGGACGCTGAGCAGTTCCCGGTCGTCGGGGGCGCGGCGGCGCTCGCCCGGGTCGAAGGATGCGATGTCGGCGATGCCGAGCATCCCGGAGAGCGAGACATGCTCGGAGAGGACCTGCTCGCGTTCGCCGGAGAGCTGGAGCGGGGCCAGGGCTCGGGCCGCGGCCTCCAGGACGCCGGGGGCGACGGCGTCGGCGGTGGCCTTCTCGACGCTCGCGTGCAGGGCGGGGTCGCGGCTCTCCAGGACGAGGCCGCCGCGCGCGTCGGTGCGCGCGCGCACGTCGACGCGGCCCGGCTCCGAGCGCTCCTCGTCCACGAGGCAGACGAGGTGCAGGCCGATGTCGGGGCCGGCCTCGGTGAGCAGGTCGTTCAGGAGCGGGGAGCGGGCCCAGGCGGCTTCGGGCTCGTAGTCGTCGAGGAAGACGACGAGGTGCCGGCGGGCGGCGCCACCGCGCTGGGTGAGCAGCCGGTTGCCGCGCTCGGCGCGCGCTTGGAGCGCCTGGTCGAGGAGGGCGCGGAGGTGGTCGTGGAGGCCGGTGAGGTCGTCGGCGAGCATCGGCACGATCTCCTGCTCGCGCGGGGGGCCGTCCTGCTCGGCGGGCTGGGCGTGCGGCAGCCACTTGGCCCAGTCCCAGGCGGCGTGGCCGCCGGTGACGACGGCGACCCGCACGTCGTCCGGGGCGTGCAGCGTGGAGAGCTGGAGCAGCAGGGCCTGGGCGAGTTCACGGCCCTTGGCACGGGGCCCGAGGACGCTGATGACGCCGGAGTTGCCGAGGTCGAGCCAGGCCGCCTGGTCCTCGACGGCGGAGTGCTGTTCGACGAGTTCGGCGGCGGCGTGGCGGCATGTGGTGTCGAGCTCGACGGTGGGGTCGCTCTGCTCGTGCAGGCGCAGCGGGGCGAGGGGCGGCACG
The DNA here is from genome assembly GCF_009650765.1 of Streptomyces sp. SUK 48. NCBI lineage: Bacteria > Bacillati > Actinomycetota > Actinomycetes > Kitasatosporales > Streptomycetaceae > Streptomyces > Streptomyces sp. SUK 48. The sequence goes on from NZ_CP045740.1 coordinate 1,002,400, forward strand.
GTGCCGGTGCCCACGCGCAGACGCAGGAAGTCGTCGTCGCCGGGGCGGCGTTCCCACACCCGGCGGCGGCGCGTGGCCAGCGCCCAGAGGCGGTCGGGGTGCGGGTGGCGCCAGGCATCGGCGGCACGCTGCTCGGCGCGCGTGTGCAGGGCCTGCTTGCGCATCCCGGCGAGGTATTCCAGGTACCGGTCGCGCTGGCGGAACTGGTTGCGGCGGCGGTTGCCGCGCAGTTGCATCCGCACGCCGATGGTGATGCCGACGGAGACCACGACGAAGGCCATGCCGAGCAGGATCATCCAGGCCCGCCCGTAGGCGACCATGTACGCCGCCATGCTGACGCTGGAGAGCAGCGGGAGCAGGAGCATGAGCCAGCTCGCCGCGCCCTGCGGCTGGGGGCGTTGGGGCGGGGCGGCGAGCGTCGTCCCGCCGTGCGGGGCGGGGGCGGCGTCATCCGGACGGGACGGTGGAAGGGGGTTCGACTCACGGTGGCTGCCTAGCGGGCTGTCGTCGGACGGAGCGGGGCACGGGTGCGGCGGGACGCCGGGGCGCGCGGTGGCGCGACGGGGGCTGGTGCGCCGCGGCCGGGGGCCGGGCGTGCTCCCGGCACGGGCGCGGGGCTCAGCCGGGGAAGGTCATGGTGATGGCCGTCTTGTTGGTGTCGGTCTCCTCGCCGGGCGGCTTGTCCTTGGGGTGGTCGTCAGAACTGCCGCCGGCGGTGAGCGCGTCGTGGAACTTGTCGAAGCCGCTCTTGATGCCGTTCTCGACGAGGGAGTAGTTGTGCTCGGCGTCCGAGACGCCGCCGGCGAGCACCGGCAGGACGGCGGGGGTGTTCTCGTCCTTGAGGCCGAACAGCTCGCGCATCACGCGGTTCCACTCGTCCATGACGGCCTGGGCTTCGGAGGCCGCCTTGCCCTCCCAGCGCAGGCGCAGACCGAAGATGCGGTCGCCGATGGCCCGGGTGGTGTCCGCGACCTCCTTGCTCAGCTCGACCAGATTCTTCGCCGAGGACGCCACCCCCTGCGGGGAGACTTGGAGGGAGGAGGAGTCGTAGTCGACCTCACCGGCCATGACGCGCCTTTCCGGCGAAACGCGGTGCGGCGCACGGGACTTGTTCCCGCGCGCGGTACCGCTCTCGCCCTGACAATTAAACACATAAGTGATAAACCTGGCAGGGTTCTTCAGAGCAGGTCCCCGGCCACCCCAGCACCGCGGTGGTGCCGGGCAGACGAGGGAGTGAGCATGAGCGGCGCCATAGAGTCCAAGTACGACACGACGCCTCTGCCCGAGCCCGACACGTCGGACGGCGACGGTTCGGAGAAGAGCGCCGACAACGGCAAGGACCTCAGCGGCCTCGTCCCGGAGGACAAGGTCGCCTGGACGACCGCGCCCTCCTTCAACAAGGACCCGCAGGACATCGGCGGCGGCGGGGACAACGCGGACAAGAAGGACCCGGGGCCGCCCGCCGGTGACTTCAGCGTGGGCCTCTCCTCGCTGCGCACCGCCGAGGCGTCCATGCTCGTCGAGGCGCGCGCGATGGTCGACGAGTACGAGAAGGTGCGCGCGCACGTCGCCTCCGCCAAGGACACCGTCTTCGGGCAGACCGCGAAGGACAAGGCCGACAACGGGGAGGGGCACACGAGCCTGGCCAGCGGCTACAAGCCCCCGGCCGAGGACTCCGACAACCCGTTCGCCCCGGCGGCCCGCGAGTTCGCGGCCGAGATGAACCCGGCGATGGAGCGCGCGCTGCTCCAGGTCGGCTCGGCGCTGGAGAAGTTCGGCGAGTACATCGCCCTGGTCAACCACTCCGGGCAGGTCTACGGGCACGCCGACCGCGAGTCGCGCTTCCCGCCTCCGCCCGGCAAGGCGTGAGCCCCGCGTCCCCGCCGTCCCGCCCCGAGCGGGGCGGCCGGGACGCCGGCGGGAGAGCGCGCCGCGCGCGCGTGCGGCGGCGGGCAAGCGCTCAGGCATCCGCGCTCCCGCCGCCGTGGTCGTGCAGGTTGCGCTCGTTCTGCTGCTCGACCGCGTGGTAGTTGTCGTAGCTCGTCTGCATCTTGACGACGATGTCCGCGAGGAGGTTCCTGAGGTCGTTCTGGCAGTGGTGGAACCACGTCGTGATCTCGTCGAAGGTGCCGAAGGCGGGGGATTTCCAGTCGGCGCCGACGCCCTTCATGGCGGTGTCGATGTGGTTCATGAGCTCGTTGACGTGCTCGGACGACGTGCGGACGTATCCGAGCGTGTCCCGCAGCTCCGCCAGGTCCGCCTTGAACTCCTCGAAGGTGACCTCCTCAGCCATGCGTGACACACCTTCCTCTCCCCCGGTCCCCGGGGTCTGCGGTCGCGGTGCGGCGTACGGGACGCGCGCGGGGTGGAGGGGCGCGCCGGTCACAGCGTGCCCTCGGGCGGGAGATCGGCCGTCAGGAGCGTCGTGAGCAGCCCGGGTTCGGCGGCGGCCAGTCCGGCCGGGCCGAGGTCGAGTTCCGCGACGCGCTGGGCGTGCCGCTCCGTCATCCGCTGGAAGACCTGCCGCGCACTGCGTCCGTTGCCGAAGCGCTCGCCGCGCGGCAGGGTCTCGAAGTAGCCGTGCAGCGCCTCCAGCGTCTCGGGCGCGCACGTGTACTCGTGGCGCGCCGCCTGGTACTCGACGATGCGCACCAGTTCGGGCGAGGAGTAGTCCTCGAAGTGGAGGGTGCGCGTGAACCGGGAGGCGAGGCCCGCGTTGGAGCCGAGCAGGCGGTCCATCTCGCTCGGGTAGCCGGCGACGATGACGACGATCTCGTCGCGGTGGTCCTCCATGAGCTTCACGAGCGTCGAGACGGCCTCGGCGCCGAAGTCCGTCGCCTGTCCCTCCGGGACGAGGGAGTACGCCTCGTCGATGAAGAGGACGCCGCCCAGGGCGCGTTTGAAGACGGCGGCGGTGCGGGGCGCGGTGTGGCCCACGTACTCGCCGACGAGGTCCCCGCGGTCGGTCTCGACGAGGTGGCCCCGGCTGAGCAGGCCGAGGGCGGCGAGGAAGCCGCCGTACAGCCGGGCCACGGTGGTCTTGCCCGTGCCGGCGTTGCCCGCGAAGACGAGGTGGCGGCTGAGCGGCGGCGGGGCGAGCCCGGCGTCCTGGCGCACCTTGACCATCTGCATGAGCCGGGTCAGGGTCAGCACCTCGCGCTTGACGCCGTCGAGACCGACGAGGCGGTCGAGTTCGGCGTGCAGTTCCGCGAGGCGGGCGGCGGCCTCGTCCTCGTCCCGCTCCTCGGTCACCTCGGCGTCCGGCTCCTGCTCCGGCGCGCCCGGCGTGCGGCGCGCGGGCGTGGCGGTGAGCGCGGCGGGCGCGCCGTCCCCGGCGTCCAGTGCGGGCAGCAGCGGTTCGGCGACGTCCTCGACGCGGCAGTCCTCGGCCCGCACGGTGGCGCCCTCGGCGCGCAGCAGATCGCTCTCGGTGCCGGTGACGGTGCAGCGGCGCAGCAGGAAGTCGGCGCGGGCGGCGGCGTAGACGGCGGGGAAGCGGCTGTTGCTGAGCCGGCAGTCCTCGTAGCCGCCCCTGCCCCCCTCGTCGACGTACAGGGCGTTCTTCGCGGCGTCCTCGACGGTGAGGCCGCGCACCTCGGGGTGGGCCCCGGCGCGCACGACGAGCCCGCTGCCGCCGGGGGCGGACACGGTGCCGCCCCGGACGACGGCGGTGCTCTCCTCCTCCAGGAGGATGCCGGCCCCTCCGCTGCCGGTGACCGTCACGCCCTCCAGGAGGGCCCCGGTGCCCGGCCCGACCCGGACGCCGTTCTCGGCGCTCGCGGAGACCGTGCAGCGGGCGAGGAGGGGGCGGTGGCTGGTGCGCAGGCGAACGCCGTCGCGGCCGCCGGTCAGGCGGCACTCGCGCAGGGCGGCGTCGCCGTCCTCGACGACGACGGCGGCCAGTTCGGCGCCGCTCACCTCGCAGCCGGTGGCGAGGAGTTCGGCGCGCGCGGTGACGCGCAGCCCGTACTCGGGGGTGCCGGTGACGAGGCAGTCACGGGCGTCCAGGCGGGCGGAACCGCCGAGGTGGACGGCCGTGTAGGCGGTGTCACGGACGGTGCAGCCGGTGAGCACGAGGTCGGGCTCGCCGACCGCGTAGAGGCCGTTGGCGCCGGTGCGGGCGAGGGTGCACTCGCGGGCGGTGACATGCGCGGCGCCGCGCACGACGAGGGCGCTGTCGGCGCAGTCCACGGCGCGCAGGGAGACGAGTTCGCCGTGCGCCTCGCCCGCGAGGAGGACGGCCGCGCCGTCGGTGTGGTGGACATGGCAGTCGTCGAGCCGGACGGCGCTGCCGTCCTCGGCGAGCACCCCGGCGCCGGTGGTGCGGAAGATCTCGCAGGCCCGCAGGTGGACGCCGGGCCCCGCGATGCCGTCGCCCCGCGCCGCGTCCCGGGGGGCGTCGGCGTGCCGGCCGGCGGTGTCCCGGGACCACAGACCTTGGCCGCCCGCCTGGTGGAGGCGGCACTCGTCGAGGCTCGCGGTGGCGTGGCCGGCGACGAGGACGGCCGATTCACCGCACGCGCGTACCTCGCAGCGGCTCAGGCGCGCGTGTGCCCCGCCGGTGACGAGGACGCCGTGACCGGTGACGCCGTCGATCAGCGAGCCGGTCGCCTCGACGCGCGCTTCGTCCTCGACGCGTAGCCCCTCGCCGGTGCCGCCGGCGAGGGTCACGTTCTCCAGCGCGGCACGGGCGGTGCCGGTCAGGCGCAGCGAGGCAGCGCCTGAGCGCCGTACGGAGCAGTCGGCGAGCACGGCGTGGGCCGTCCCCGCGATCTCGACGCGACCGCCGGTGATCTCGCACTCCCTCAGCTCGGGTTCGCCGCCGCGCAGCAGGACGGCGGGCTCGCGGGTGGCGTCGGACTCGACGGTGAAGCCGCGTATCTCGACGTGCCCGGAGTGCACGGTGAGGGCGGGCCCCCGGACGGCGACGAGCCGTACGGTGCCCTTGGCGACGAGGCGGACGTCCCGGTCCAGGACCAGGCTCTCGGTGTACGTGCCCGCCTGCACGGTGACGACGGCACCGGGCTTGGCCGCCCGTACCGCCGAGCCGATCGTGCGGTGGCCGCCCCAGCTTCCCGGCGCGACGCGCTCGGCCGCGAGCCTCATCGCGCCCCCGTCCGCCCGGCCCGGATCGAGTGGTCCCGCGGCCGCCGCGCCGCCGCCCGCGGGGAGCCGGGCCGAGCGGGTGCGGGACACGGGGCGGCCCTCACAGGCTGCTCCCGAGGTTGGCGAGCTTGTCGAAGAGGCCGAAGACCCCGGCGGCGAGCGGGACGGAGACGACCGCCAGGAAGGTGGCGAGCCCGCCCGGCCAGCTCGGCCGCTCCTGCTCGGCGGGGCGCAGGGCCGCGCCGAAGGCGAGGAAGAGGCCGCAGGCGAGCAGGACGATCCCGGCGACGAAGGCGCCGATCGGCCCGGCCGTCCGCGAGTCGAGCACGTACTCGGGAACGCGCACGGCGAGGGCGAGCAGGCCGAGGACGGCCGCCGCGAGCTGCGGGGCCACCGCGCTGAGCAGGCGGACGGTTCCGGCCTGGAAGAGCAGGCCGAGACTGACGCACGTGACGAGCGCGAGGCCGTAGACGTCGTTCGTGAAGGCGAGGACGAGGAGTGAGACGGCGAGACCGGCGGAGGTCACCACGCTGAGCGTGGTGAGCAGCCAGTTGCCGCGCCGCACGACGGCTGCCACGTCCTCCGCCTCGATGACGGCGGCGCCGGTGTCCGCGTGCATCGGGACGAGCACGGCGATCTGGCTGGTGAGCCGGGGCAGCAGCCCGGCGAGCAGGAACAGCACCGTGGCCACCACGGCGGCCGAGCCGGCGGCACCCGCGTGCAGCAGGGCCAGCGGAACGACGAACAGCGCCGCGACGACGGTGAAGACCTGGAGGAGCACGGTGGTGGCCGTGGGCAGCGCGAGGAGGCCGACGAACGCGCCGACGACGGCCGTGAGGGCGAGCACCACCGGCGTGGCGTGCGGCCCGTGCACGGGGGCGCCGAGCCCGGCCGCGGCCATCAGGGGACAGGCGGCGAGGGCGAGGAGACGGCGCACCACGGGTGGCACCGGCCAGTTCTTGCGGGTGGCGTACCAGGCCAGGAGCGCGCAGGCGGGCGACATGAGCGCGACGAGCACCCAGGCCGTGTGCGTCAGCCGGTGCGCGCCGAGCCAGAGCGCCGAGCCGAGGACGACGAGGAGCCCGGCGAGCACGACGCTGTGGGCGCGCTGCCGCGCGTTCCACAGCGCGCCGTCCCCGCGGGCCTCCGCGACCTGCTCGTCCAGGTCGGTGACGTGCAACTCCTCGCGCTCGGCGGCGCGTTGGTCGCGCAGGTAGAGCACGGCGCCGTCGAGGACGCCCGCCGCCGCGAGCGAGGAACCGGGGGCGAGCGGCGCGCCGCCGGCCTCGGCCAGCGACCAGACCGGGGCCAGGTCCTCGGGCTCCGGCTGGCCGCACAGGGTGGCGAGCCGGGGGGTGTACTCGGCGATGGGGGCCTGCGCGGGAAGCGCGAGGTCGACGCGCCTGCGCTCGCCGACCACGGTGACCCGGCAGCGTTCATCGGGCACGGATGTTTCCTTCAGTGTGAGCGTACGGGGCCGCGGCGGCGGCGGGGTGCGTGCGAAGCCGCCGTGGGGAGACGGACGAGGCCACCGGCCCGCGAGCCGGGGCGGTTTCAGTGCCGCCAGGTCGAGACGTTCGACCATTCGGCGTCGCTGTAGTTGTTCCAGTTGACATGCATCGCCTGGGCGATGCGGCCGAGTACGCCGTCGGGCCCGAAGAGTCCGTCGGCGGCGAGGTCCCACTCGTTCTGGAGGTCCTGGTAGTACGTCGCCGCCTGGCTCTCACGCCATGCCTCGGCGAGCGGGGCGAGCTGCGACTTGAGCGCCTGGAGCTCGCCGGAGATCTCCCCGGCCCGGGCGTTGAGCGTGCCGCCGGCGGCGGCGAGGCCCTCACCGACGTAGATCGGCGTACCGTCAACATTGGGCATGGCTTCTCCTCGGTTGTGCCCGGACCGTGGCCCGCGCGGGCCGGCCGGGGCAGCGGGTCAGCTGAAGTTGGTTCCCGACGGCGTCTTCGGCACGTCCTGGCCGAGCGCGACGAGGTTGTTGATGTTCTGCTGCTCGGATTCCTTGTAGTTCACGTAGTTGCCCTGGAGGCCCTTGGAGATGCCCTCCAGCGCGTCGTGCAGCATCCGCGCGTAGACGTCGTACTCGGCCATGAGGGTCTGGAACTGGGTGTGGGCGATGCCCTGCCAGCTCGCCTCCAGGCTCTGCACGTACGTCTTCAGCTCACCGAGCTGGGCCGCGATCTCGGTCGCGGTGCTCGCCGTGTTGCCGGACGCCTTGGCCAGGTACTCCGGGGTCACGCGGTACGTGACGCCGCCAACGCTCACAGGGGGCTGGTCAGCCATGGTTTTCCGCCCTTCTCGCCTGCTACCCCGAGCATCCAAACATCCCAGGAGTCACAGCCCCACCCCGTGAACCCCACTGAGCAGTCCCTGAACACCGCGTGAGCACACCGGCCGGTCCGCGCCGGCGGACGGGGTGAGGGCGCTCGACCGGCCGGGCGGGCCTCGGTTCCGCTTCCCGAACCGTCCTGGTGCGGCCCGGACGGCGGCATGGGACCGGGGCGGCCGCCGTGTCTGGAGGTACGCGGTTCCCCCGCGCTCACGGCAGCCGCCCCGGCGTACACACCCCTTTACCCGTGTCCGCGTGTTTCACAGGAGCCTTGCGAAAACACGCTCGTGAACCGCCGGGAGCACACGAGCCCACCGGCGATACCAGCGTGCGCTGCCGCCCTCGGGCCGGCCCACGAACCCGAGGAGCCACACGCCGAGCACGATGACAGCGATCCCACGTCACTGACCGCATTGCTACGTCCGGTCGCCTACGAGACCGCTCGGAAACGGCGTCCACGCGGCAGCCGGGGCGCGGGGGCGAGCCGGGAAGACCCGCCCCGCCCCCGTGCTCGACCACCCACCCTCGCGTGCGGACCGGGTGGTCAGTGCTTCAGAGTGAAGGTCGCGGCCTTGGGCTCGAAGGTCGTGCGGTGGTCCTTCGCGGTCGCGAGCGCGGACACGTACCAGGTGCCCTCGGGCAGCGCGGCAGATTCCCGGGCCGAGCTCTTCGCTGTGTAGGTGCAGACGGAGGTCGTCGTCGAAGTCGCCTTGCACGTGGCGTCTTCGACGGCCTTCATCTCGTCGGCCGTGGGCGCGAGACCCGAACTCGCGGGCCACGCGAGCACCTTCAGGCTCTCGACTCCAAGCTGTCGGCCACCGTGGCCGTGAAGGTGAGCGAGGCGCTTCCGCCGGCGCTCGAAGTGACGTAGCGGGCGGCAGCCTTGGAGATCGTCGGCTCGGCAGGCCCCGCGGCGTCGGCGGAGGCGGCGAACACGACGGTGCCGACGACGGCGGCGGCTCCGACGAGCGACGAGACGACAAGGCGCTCGGACATGGAGTGTCTCCCTCAGAATGGCTGCTACTGGTCTCATCCGCCGGGCATTTCCTCCGCCGCGACGTCATGGGAACAGCGTGCGTCGGCGGACCTTCGGCCGACATGGGTACGGCTACTCGACCGGCCTACTCAGACGGGAAGCTGGGCAGCCACGCGTGGACCGGCGCGGGGAGTCGGTACGACGCCCGTTCCGGCGCGGCGACGCGGTGGTGCCGCAGAGGCCGGCCCGCTCGGCTCGAACTCGGTGCGGTACGGCCGCGTGAAAGGCATCCGCCGCCCTCCGCCGCTCGGCACGGACCCGGCCACAGTCTCCCCGTCCGTCGCGGCCTGCACGAACGCCGCGACCCCCGGGGTGGTGGAGCGAGCCCTGCACGAGACCGCGCGCTGGTGCGGATTCGGTCGTCGCAGTCTGGCCGTGCTCGGTGCGGGCCTGCTCACTCGGAGCCGGCGCGACGTCCGCGACGACGTCGGGCCCGGGAGTGACCGGCCGGGACAGCTCCCGGATTGGGGCGCTCTGCCGCTCCACCGCTTCCGCAAGGGCCGGTTCGGCTGGGAGGGGTGGGGTCACCGGCTGCGGTGACGGCGCCGGCCTTCGGGCGCCGCTTGGCGGCCGTCGCGATCAGTTTCGGGGCGCTCCGGCGCAGCTTCGTGCCGACGGCAGCGGCGTCGGGGACGACGTTCGCCGCTGGGTGTAGCCATCGGTGTGGGTGACCGCATGCACGGTCCCGGCCTCAGCGTCGAGCATGACGGCCGCGACTGAGTTGTGGCTTCGGCAGGGCGAATCGAGTGCTCTGTCTAGGCCGAATGGAGTTATACGACGTGTTATGCGGGGGGACAGCGGTCGGGTTGTGCGAGGCATGACGATGGCTCTTTGTTCATCCAGCAGAAATGAGGTTTGCGATGCGTACGACACTGACTCGAGCCGCGGTGGTGCTGATGGTGGGCCTGGGCGCAGTTGTGCCCTTGGCCGCCGCGGCCCAGGCCGACGATTGGAACGGCCCCGAGAAGCAGTACAGCCACATGATGGGCGCGGGTCAGGAGGGCACCGGCAGCGTGGCGGGCGTGGGCTACGACTACGTGAACGCCGGCGGGCGCTATGGCGCCACCGCCGCAGGCGGCGGCTTCTTCATGATGGACGCGGGCCGGGAGGGCACCGGCAGCGTGGCGGGCGGGCGCAACGAGTACGTGAACGCCGGCGGACCCGATGGCGCCACCGCCGCCAGCGGCGTCTTCTTCACAGCCGACCGGTACTGACTCCCCAAGACGACACGCCGTCCACCGGGCCCGCCCCATCGCTGGGCCCGGTAGGCGCGGATCAAGCCACTCGGCCGAGGCCGCCAGTAGGACGGCGACGTCCAGGCCGCCGGATACAGGGTGTGGGTACACGCCCCGGAACGCGTGCGGACGGCCGACGGCGTCTCCCACGGCGCCGTGCGCACCGAGAGACTGCCGCTGCCGTCCCTGGAGCGGGCGCTGGAGGTCGCCGAACAGCTCGGTACCCGCGTGTGCTCCCTGTGCGGCGCGGAAGTCGGACCCCGTCGTCGCCCCCGCCCCGCTCGGTGAGCGGCCCGAGGAGCGCGCGGATGCCCCTGGCGGTTGTCTCGCTGCTCCCGGCGGCTATGCCTTCAGATCGTGAGGTACTCGGTGCCGCGCGAGGGTCTTAACGCGACTGGAGCGTGGCCGATGTCGTGTGCCTGGGGCCGATTTGGTGGACTCTCCGCGGTTGGGCGGTTTCTCGACAGATCATCGGCAAGGACGGATCGAAGTAAGTGCGCGGGCATGATCGCCGACGGCGACGGGGTCGTCATCGCCGAGCGCCGAGTACGACAAGGCTCTGCGCGCCGGGACCACGCATGGTGCCCGGGTACGCCTGGAGTGGGGCGAGGACAGCCATCTGCGCGGCACGGTCTGGGACCGGTGGCCCGGACCCTCATCCACGGCACCCGCCTTCCGGTACTCCTCGTCAGCCCGCCCGAGTCCGGACAAGGTGAGTGATCCTCTTCGCCCCCCGTGCCCAGGGGGGCACCACGCGGCCATCTCCCTGACGGGACGGCCGCCCGGGCCGCCACGGCTTGCGCGGTGCCGGCCCGGGCGGCGGATCGAGGTGGGGTCGGTCGGTCAGGGGTGGGTGGTGAGGTAGCCGCCCATGGACGTGAAGTACTCGGTCGCGGGCAGCTCGCGGCCGTCGTCGGTCCGTACGCGGGTGATGGCCAGTCCGTGGTTGCGGCCGGTGCGGGCGTCGGCGCCGGCGACGATCACCACGCCGTCGCCCTCGCGGTAGAAGACGCGGCCCGGTGTGCCGCCGTAGCGGCTCCGGGAGACGACGGCGCCGAGGACTTCGAGGCGCTTGCCCCGGTGGTAGGTGAAGGCGGCCGGGTACGGGGCGGACTGGGCCCGGACCAGGCGCTCCAGGTCCTCGGCGGGCCAGGTCCAGTCGATCCGGATGTCGTCCTCGGCGCGCTTGTGGAAGAAGGTGGCCTGGGACCGGTCCTGGCGGGTGAACCCGGTCTGTCCGGAGGCGATGAGGTCGAGCGCGCCGATGGTGACCGGGGCGATCAGGTCGACGGTCTTGTGGAACAGGTCGGTCGCCGTGTCCGAGGGGCCCACGGCCACCGCTCGCTGGGCGACGATGTCACCGGCGTCGAGCTCCTCGTTCATCATGTGGGCGGTGACGCCGACCTCCTTCTCGCCGTTGATGAGGGCCCAGATGAGGGGGGAGAAACCGGCGTACTTCGGCAGCAGCGAGTCATGGACGTTCAGCGTGCCGCGGCGGGGCAGGGAGTAGACGCGCGGCGGGATCCAGGTGCGCCAGTTGTTGGCGACGATGATGTCCGGGTCCGCCTCCTTGAGCAGCGTGAGCAGCTCCTCGTCGTCGGGCCGGTTGCGGATGACGACCGGGACGCCGTGCTCCGTCGCCAGGTCCGCCACGGAGTCGCTCCAGATCTTCTCGTAGGCGTGCTCGCTCTTGGGGTGCGTGACCACCATGACCACCTCGTGGTCGGAGTCGAGAAGCGCTCGCAGGGTCCGGTGGCCCCAGGTCTGGTAACCGAACATGACGACTCGCATGGGGATTCCTCCTTGGAACAGGATCTGTGGGAATAACTTAGGTAAGGCTTACCTAATGTGCAAATGAGTGGATGTCAGGCGCGTTGCGCACGGCGGCGGTTGGCGGCCAGCGCCAGCATGTCGAGCAGCGGGAGCGTGCGGGACCAGCCCAGACAGGCGTCGGTGACGCTGAGGTCGCGCCGGAGGACGGTCGCCGCGAGATCCTGGCGGCCGTCGGAGAGGTACGACTCGATCATGACGCCGGCCAGGCCCGGCTCCCCGTCGCCGATCCGCTCGGCGAGGTCGGCGACGACCACCGGCTGACGGTTGTGATCCTTGCCGCTGTTGCCGTGCGAGGCGTCCACGACGAGGGACAGCGGCAGACCGGCCGCCGTCAGCAGCGACCGGGCGTGCTCGGTGGCGGCGGCGTCGTAGTTGGGCACCGGGCCACCCCGCAGCACCAGGTGTGCGTGGGAGTTGCCGACGCTGTGCGTCACGGTGAGACGGCCGTCCGGTGCCAGGACGGGCAGGGCATGGGGATGGGAGGCGACCTGGACGGCGTCGACGGCGGAACCCAGGGCGCCGGACACGCAGTTCTTCATGCCGACCGGCATCGGGAGCCAGGAGCCCAGGTGCCGGTGCGGCTGGCTGGCCACCGTCCGGGCACCGATCGCGGCCCAGGACACCGTGTCGGCCACGTACGGCGCGAGCAGCGGGTCGACGAACTCGTAGGCGAGGGGCAGTCCCAGGGCGGCGGCCTCGGCGAGGAACGCGCGGCCGGTGCGCAGACCGGTGGCCAGGTCGCTCTTGCCGTCCAGGGCGGGGTAGTTGAGCAGCCCGGTCCAGCCCAGTGCCGTGCGCGGCTTCTCCAGGTAGGCCCGCAGGACGATGACCAGGTCGTCCGCGTAGCGGCGCGCGGCGGCGGCGAGCAGGCTCGCGTACTCCAGGGCGGCGGCGGGGTCGTGGACCGAGCAGGGACCGGCTATCACGAGCAGCCGGGGGTCCCTGCCGTCGAGCACGGCGGCGACGGTGTCGCGGTGGCCGGCGACGGCCCGGGCCGTCGCGGTGGACAGGGGAAGGGCCGTGGTGAGGTCGGCGGGGGCGGGCAGTGTGTGCATCATCAGGCTCTCCTGAGGGCGCGGGTCCGGGGCAGTCCCGTCGTCCCGGCCGCGGCCAGCAGCCCGAGTCCGACGACCCACCAGAAGGTGTCGGCGAACGCCGCGGGGACGTCCTGGTGCCGGGCGCCGAGCCGGTCCTGGAGGACCACGGCGAGGGCCGCGGTCCCCAGGGAACCGCCGACGGTGTTGAGGAGGTTGAGCGCTCCGGAGGCGCGGGCGATCTGCTGGGGTTCGATCCGGCTGTAGACGATGTTCATCACGGGGGCGCCGATCATGGCCATCCCGAAGCCGCGCACCAGGAGCGCCAGGGCGATCGCGATGTCGGGCAGTCCGTGGCCGAGTTGGGTGAAGGGGACCGTGCCGGCCAGGACCAGGGTGACGCCGGTGATCACCAGGGTCCTCGGAGCCACCGCGTCGATGGTGCGGTTGACCAGCACGGACCCGGCCGCCGCGCCGAGCCCCTGGGGGGCCAGCAGCAGTCCGGTCCCCCAGGCCGACAGTCCGCGTCCGGTCTGGAAGTACAGGGGCAGCAGGAACGTCGTACCGAACACGGACGCGCCGAGGACCAGCAGGGCCAGGGCCGCCGCGCCGAGCGGTGGCCGGGTGAACAGCCGGGGGTCGATCAGCGGGGTGCCCCGGGTGCGCAGGCCGTGCACGACGAAGCCCGCCAGCATGAGCAGGCCCGCGCCCACTCCCACGGTCGCCGCCGGCATGTTGCCGTGGGCGACCTCGGTCAGGCCGAACACCAGGACGGCGAGGCCGGGTGACAGCAGTACGGCCCCCCGCACATCGAACGCGGCCCGCCGGGACGCCGGTTCCACCACCGGCACATAGCGGCGGGCGAGCAGGATCGCGGCGGCGCCGACCGGCAGGTTGACCAGGAACAGCCACGGCCAGGAGGCCGCCCCGAGCAGGACGCCGCCGGCCAGCGGGCCGAGCACGGGTGAGAGCAGCGGGACGACCGCGACGACGCTGATCACCCGTCCGGTGCGGGAGGGTCCGGCGATCCGGGCCAGCAGCGCCTGCCCGGTCGGCGGCAGCAGCCCGCCGCCCAGGCCCTGGAGGACCCGGAAGACGATCAGGCTGGTCACGGACCAGGACAGGGCGCACAGCGCGGACCCGCACAGGAAGATCCCCACGGCGACCAGCCAGACCCGCCGGCCGCCGAGGCGGTCGGCGAGCCAGCCGGAGGCGGGTACGGCGGTGACGATGGCCAGCAGATAGGCGGTGCTGACCCACTGGATCTCGGCGAGCGAGGCGTGGAAGTCGTCCGCCAGGGTGTCGATGCCGACGCTGACGATCGTGGCGTCGACGGACGCCATGAACGTGCCGAGGACCAGGATGAACGCGATGCGCAGCAGCGGTGCGTCAACCTTCTCGGCCGGGGCGGCGGTCTTCTCGGTCATCGTCGCTCCAGGAGGGTGCGGACGTCGCGGTCGAGGTGGTCCTCCAGGTCGCGCAGCAGGTCGAGCAGTTCCTCGGCGAGTCCGTCGGCGGCGGCCGCGGCGCGGTGGGCGAGCACACCGGTCCAGGTGTCGCCGTCCGGCATGACGGTCAGGGTCACCGGGTGGTGGGTGGCCTCGCGGAAGCGGGTGCCCGTGAGGGTGAGTCCGGGCGCGGGCTCGCGCAGCCGGTCCCGGTCCACCGGGTAGTTCTCGAACACCACGAGGCTGTCGAAGAGCCTGCGCCGCCCGGTGACGCGTTCCAGGTCGGACAGGGCCACCTGATGGTGTTCGACCAGGGTCCGCTGGCGGGTCTGGAGCGCGGTGAGGGTGTCGGCGAACGTGCCGGTCAGGCGGGCCCGTACGGGCACGGTGTTGGCGAGCAGTCCGACGATCTCCTCGACGCCCTCCAGCTCCGGGGGCCGGCAGGCGACCATGGCCCCGAAGCAGACGTCCGGGTGCCCGGAGCGCCGGGCGAGCAGCACCGCCCACGCGCCCTGCACCAGGGTGCTGCGGGTCAGACCGCGCCGGGCCGCGAGCCGGGTGAGCCGGTCCACCAGCGGCGCGTCGAAGGTGATCACCTCGGGCTCCTGCCAGGCGGGGCCCGGTTCACCGGCGCCCAGGTAGTCCCCTTCGGGCAGGCCCGCCAGTTCCTCGGCCCAGACGCCGAGGTCGGGCTCGTGGGCGGCGCGCCAGGCGAGGTAGTCGCCGAACGGCACGGGAGCGGGCAGATCCGCCTCCTCGCCGCGCAGCCGTGCGGTGTAGAGGGCGAACAGCTCGGTGAGGATGCGGGGCGCCGACCAGCCGTCGGAGAGCACATGATGGCTGGTCAGGACCAGGTCGAAGCGCCGGGGGTCGTGGCGGATCACGGTCAGCCGGACCAGCGGGCCCGCGCTCAGGTCGAACGGTTCTGCCAGGTCGGCGGCGAGAACCTCGTCGGCCCGTCCGTCGCGGATCCGGAAGTCCGGTTCCGGGGACTTCGGGACGAGCGCGAGATCCGCCGGGAACACGGCGCCCAGGTTCGGGTGCCGGGCCAGCAGGTCGGCACCGGCGCTGCGCAGCGCCTCGATGTCCAGGGATCCGGTGAAGGAGAAGGCCGACTGCACGGTGTACGGGTCGGGGCGCTCGGTGCGCGAGTGTCGCAGCATCACCTCCTGCAACGGCGTCAGCGGCTGCACCTCGGCGATCTGCCGGCCGGCGTCGAGCAAGCCGATCTCCGGCGCGGCGGCGACGTCGAGCAGCGCGCTCCGCAGGTGTTCGGCCAGCCGCTCGATCTCGGCGCCGGTGAACAGCGCGCCGGGCCAGGTCAGCCGGATGCCGAGCCGGTCCTCGCGGACCAGCGCGTTGACCATCAGCGCGTGCGGCAGCGGCATCCCGTCGGTGCCGCCGGAGCCGAGCGGGTCCGCGTCCGGCGGTGCCTGCCAGGGGGTCTCGGTGTCCGGGGCGCCCGCGTAGCGGCCGAGGTAGTTCCAGGCGATCTCGGGTGCGACCGGGTCCAGCAGACCGGCCGTGGCGAGGATGCCGTGGCCGAGGCCGTCGCCCTGGGCGCGCAGCCGTTCGGCGACCGCCTTCGGGTCGTCGTCGGCGTCGAGCAGCACCGGGTGGACGGCGGTGAACCAGCCGACGGTCTGGGAGAGGTCCGCGTCGGCCGGGCGGCCGTGGCTCTCCAGCGCGACGAGCAGCCGGGGCGTGCCGCGCCAGGCGCGTACGGCCCGGGCGAGCGCCGCGAGCAGGGGCGCGTCCGGTGTGCTGCGCAGAGCTGCGGGCAGGGCCGTCGTCAGGGCCCGGGTGGTGTCGGCGTCGAGGGCGATCTCGTGGTGCGCTGCGGTGGCCACGGTGTCCCGGGCGGGGTCCAGTGGCCGGGCCGCCAGTGCCTCGGTGGCCGTCATCCGCTGCCAGTGCGGCAGTTCGGCGCTGCGGTCGGCCTCACGGAGCATGCGCGCCCAGGCCAGGAAGGACAGCCCGTGCCGGGCCGGGGTGCCGCCGTCGTACGCGTGGCGCACGTCGTCCAGCAGGATGCGCCAGGAGACGCCGTCCACGAGGAGGTGATGGGCGATCAGGACGAGCCGGCCGGGCCGTGCGGCTCCGGTGTCGAGCCAGACCGCGCGCAGCAGCGGTCCGGTGCGCGGGTCCAGCGCGGCGCGGGTCTCGGCGGTCCACTCGTCGGCCAGGGCGCGCAGGCCCTCGGCCGTGAGGTCCGGCGCCACCGGCACCCGGACCAGCACATCGGCGCCGTTCACCGTGCCGGCCGGCGGGATGCGCAGCGCGTCCGCGACCAGATGGGCGCGCAGCACGTCATGGCGGGCCAGCACCTTGTCGAACACGGTCCGCCAGGAGTGCTCGTCGCCGCCGGGCGGGACGCAGACCTCCACCCACTGGCAGAAGCCGTCGGCGGCGGTGCCCGCGCGGTGCAGCAGGTCCCGCATGAGGGGGGTCAGCGGGGCGTCGCCGACCGCCGGGGCCCGGTCCTCGGTGAGGGCCCGGGCGCGGGCAGCGATCCCGGCGACCGTGGCGCCCTCGAACACGTCCCGCGCGGTCAGCCCGAGTCCCCGGCGGCGGGCGCGGGAGACCACCTGGAGGGAGACGATGCTGTCCCCGCCGATCGCGAAGAAGTCGTCGCCGGGTCCGATGTCGTCGCTGCCGAGGATGTCCCGGAAGACACCGAGCAGCACCGCCTCGGCGGGG
Source organism: Streptomyces sp. SUK 48 (assembly GCF_009650765.1). Classification (NCBI taxonomy): domain Bacteria; kingdom Bacillati; phylum Actinomycetota; class Actinomycetes; order Kitasatosporales; family Streptomycetaceae; genus Streptomyces; species Streptomyces sp. SUK 48. Next base: position 1,019,130 of record NZ_CP045740.1, read on the forward strand.
GTGGCGGGTTCGCGGCGGTCGGCGGTCGCGGTGTCGGGGGCGGGCAGGGCGGCGGTGTCGAGCTTTCCGCCGGGGCCCAGCGGCAGCCGGTCAAGCACCACCAGCGCGGTGGGCACCATGTGGTCCGGCAGCCCGGCGGCCAGGTGCTCGCGGATCCGGGCGGTGTCGCACTCGGCGCCGTCGACCGGGATGACGTAGCCCACGAGCCGTCCCTCGCGCAGGACCACCGCGCAGGCGCGCACGTCGGGGTGGCGGGTCAGCGCGGACTCGATCTCGCCCAGCTCGACCCGGAAGCCGCGGATCTTGATCTGGTGGTCGGCGCGGCCGAGGAACACCAGGTGGCCGTCCGCCCGCCAGCGCACCAGGTCGCCCGTGCGGTACATGCGTTCGCCGGGCGGCCCGAAGGGGTCGGCCACGAACGCGGCGGCGGTCAGGTCGGGCCGGCCGAGATAGCCGCGCGCCAGGCTCGGTCCCGCGAGGTACAGCTCGCCCGTCACACCGGTGCCCACGGGGTGCAGACCGCGGTCCAGGACGTAGGCGCGGACGTTGGGGTCGGGGCGGCCGATCGGCAGCGGGCCGGGGTCGGCCGGATCGTACTTCCAGGTGACGGAGTTGATGGTGACCTCGGTGGGGCCGTAGGCGTTGAACAGTGCCCGCCGGCCCGCACCCCAGCGCCGGGCCAGTTCGGGATCGAGGCGTTCGGCGCCGACGACGAAGAACACGTCGGGGTCGACGGTGCGGTCGTCGGGCATCGCCGCCAGGAACGACGGCAGCAGGTTCACGCCGGTCACCCGGTGCTCGACGATGTAGTCGAGCAGTTCGTCCCCGGGAACGCGTACCTCCTCGGGGGCGATCACGGAGGTGCCTCCGGACAGCAGCGGCACCATGGTCTGCCAGAACGCCACGTCGAAGCCGGTCGAGGCGAAGTGCAGGTAGCGGTCGTGCTCGGTGACCTGGACGACGTCCTCCTGGAGGGCGATCAGGTCGGGTACGCCGCGGTGGGTGACGCCGACGCCCTTGGGCCGCCCGGTGGTGCCGGAGGTGTAGATGACGTAGGCGAGCGCGTCCTCGGTGAGGCCGGCGCGGGCCCCGGCCGGGTCGGTGCCGGGCATACCGGCGAGGGTGGCCGGGTCGTCGAGGCGCAGCACCGGTATGTCGCGGGCGGTGGGCAGTTCCGCGCCCGCAGTGATGGCGGCGGCCGGTGCGATGTCGTCCAGCATGTACGCCAGCCGGTCCCGGGGGTAGCTCGCGTCCATCGGCACGTACACCGCGCCCGCCTTGGCCACGCCGAACAGTGCCACCGTCATCTCGATGTCCCGGCCGAGGAACACCGCGACCGGGTCCTGCGGCCGGACACCGCGCCGGATCAGCGCGTGCGCGAGCCGGTTGGACTCCCGGTCCAGTTCCGCGTAGGTCAGGGCGCGGTCGCGGCAGACGAGGGCCTCGGCGTCGGGCTTGCGGCGCACCCAGGAGGCGAACTCCGCCAGCCAGGGGCCGCGTTCACGGACCGGGCAGGCCCCGGTGCCGGTGCGCAGCATCCGCTCCCGCTCGGCCTCGTCGAGCAGGGGCAGGGCGAGCACGGGCCGTGCGGGATCGGCGACGATCTCGCGCAGCAGATGGTGCAGGCGGCGGCCGTGGTCGCGCACCGTCGGCTCGTCGAAGGCGCTGGGCTGGTAGCCGAGTCCGATGGTGAGGGTGTCCCCGGGGAGCACGATCACGGTGAGCGCGTAGTGGGTGGCGTCGGTGATGTCCACCGCGGCCAGGTCGAGTCCGGGGGCCGGCGGGGTGCGGGCGCGGTCGGAGAGCGGGAAGTTCTCCATCACCAGCATGGTGTCGAAGAGTTCACCCGCGCCCGCGATCCGCTGGATGCCGGGCAGGCCGACGTAGTGGTGGTCGGCCAGCGCGACGCTCTCGGTGTGCACCTGTGCCAGCAGTTCCCGGACGGTCGTGTCCTGGGTGTGCCGCACCCGCACGGGGATGGTGGTGCCGAGCTGGCCGATCATGCCGGCCACGCCGTCCACCTCGGCGGGCCGCCCGGACACCGGGCAGCCGAACACCACGTCGTCGCGCCCGGTGAGCCTGCCGAGGAGCAGGCCCCACGCGGTCTGGAGCACCGTCGTCAGGGTGACGCCCCGGTCGCGGGCGAAGGCGCGCAGCCGGTCGCTGAAGTCCGGGCCCAGGTCGATGGCGATCCGGCCGGGCCGCTCGACCGAGGTCCCGGCCGTCGCCGGTGCCAGCCGGGTGGCGCCGTCGACACCGTCGAGTGCCTCGCGCCACGCGGCCAGGGACGCCTCGCGGTCCCGGCCGGCCAGCCAGCGGTAGTACTCGCGGACGTCGGCGGCGGGCGGCACCTGCGGGCCGCCGCCCAGTTCGGCGTAGATGCCGAGCAGGGTGCGGCCGACCAGCGGCATGGACCAGCCGTCCAGCAGCGCGTGGTGGTTGGTGATCACCAGCCTGTGCTCGGCGGGGCCGACGCGGGAGAGCAGGAAGCGGATCAGCGGCGGCCCGGACGGGTCGAAGGGGCGCGCCAGTTCGGCCTGGACGGCCCGCTCGAAGTCGTCGTCCCGGCGCCACTCCAGGGTGGCCTCGACGGGCACCACCTGCACCACCTCGTCGCCCGTCTGCGCCAGGTGCACGCGCAGCGACGGGTTGCGGCGCAGCAGTTCCCGCGCGGCCCGCGCCATCCGCTCGGGGTCGAGTTCGCCTTCCAGGGTGGTGACGGCCTGGACGACGTACACGTCGGTGTCCGGGTCGTCGCGGACCAGGGTGTGGAAGGACAGTCCGACCTGGAGCGGGGTGGCGGGCCACACGTCCTCGACGGGGCCGGAGCGCTCCAGCGCCCGGATGGTGTCCTGGTCGAGGTCGACCAGCGGGAGGTCGGACGGGGTCAGGCCGCCGGTGGCGTGCCGCGCGTGGTCGGCCAGCAGCTCCAGGGCCCGGTCCCACGCCGTGTGCAGGGCAGCCACCGTGCCGGCGCCGAGGACGCCGGTGGCGGCCGTCCATTCGACGGCGAGCCGGGGCTCGTCCCCCTCGTGGACGAAGCAGTTGAGGGCCAGTACCTGTTCCAGTGCCTTGGCGCCGGGTTCGAGCACCGAGAAGGCGTCCTCCTCGGGCAGTTGCCATCCGGTGCCGGTCAACGGCGCGAAGCGGCCGAGGTAGTTGAGCAGCACGTCCGGTGGCGGTACGGCGGCCAGTTCGGCGCCCGCGGGGTCCAGGTGGCGGAGCACGCCGTAGCCGAGTCCTTGTCCGGGGACGCCCCGCTTGGCCTCCTTGGCGGCCCGCAGCACGTCCCCCGGGTCGCCGGCCGCCGGTACCCGCACCGGGTACTCGCTGGTGAACCAGCCGACGGTGCGGGCGAGATCGAGGTGTTCGCGGCCGTGTCCCTCCAGGGTGACGGTCACCGCGTCCCCGTCGGCGCCCCATTCGCGCAGCGCCAGGACGAGCGCCGCGAGCAGGATCTCGTCGACACCGGCGCGGTACGCCGCGGGCAGTGTGGTCAGCAGGGCCTCGGTGACAGCCGGGGAGGCGGTGGTGACCGAGCGGTGGGCGGTCGAGACCGTGTCCTTCGTCCGGTCCAGGGGCCGGGTGCCGAGGCGGGTCGCGGAGGCGAGGGCGGTGCGCCAGTGGCCGAGTTCGTCCCGGCGCATCCCGGCGGCGCCCTGTTCGGCGAGGAGGGTGGCGTGCCGCCGCCAGGAGGCACCGGCCGACGGCAGGGTGCCGCCCGTGCAGGCCGCGTGCAGATCGGGGATGACGACCCGCCAGGAGACGCCGTCCATGGCGAGGTGGTGCACGACGAGGACCACCTCGTCCGGGGCGTCCGGACCGGTGCGGAGCAGGGCCGCCCGCAGCAGGTCGCCGCGGCGCGGGTCCAGTTCGCCCGCCAGCCGACGGGCGACCGTGGCGGCGTCCGCGCCGCGGACCTCGGTGACGACGGCGGGCACCGCGCCCCGGGGCAGGACCTCCAGGCCGTCCTCGTCGGTCCGCAGCCGCAGCGCGTCATGCCGGTCGAGGATCGCCCGGACCCCCATGTCCAGTGTTTCCAGCGTGAGTTCGGGGACACGCAGGGCCGTCCACTGGGCGTATCCGGCGACCACGTCGACGTCCGGGTGGGCGTCGAGCAGGTCGCGCACGATGGGCGGTGCGGTGACGGGACCGGTCGGGTCGTCGGCCGGTTCGTCCGTCTCTTCGGCGGGTACGGCGGAGGCGGCGAGGGAGGCGAAGGTGCGGCGGGCCAGCAGGTCCCGGGGCCGCAGTACGAGGCCCAGCGCGCGCAGCCTGCTGCTGACCGTGATCGCGGAGATGCTGTCCCCGCCGAGGGTGAAGAAGTCGTCGTCCACACCGACCCGTTCGACCTCGAACACCTCGGCGAGCGCCGCGCACAGCAGGCGTTCCGGCTCGGTACGGGGCTCCCGTCCGCCGCCCGCGCTGACGGGTGCGGGCAGTGCGGCGCGGTCGAGCTTGCCGTTGGGGGTGAGGGGCAGCGCGTCGAGCACCACCACGGCGGCGGGTACGAGGTGTTCGGGCAGCGTCTCGGCCAGCCGGGCGCGCACCGCGTCGGCGGTGACGGTGGCGGAGACGACGTATCCGATGAGCCGGGAGGAGCGTACGGCGGCGGCAGCGGCGGTGACTCCGGGCAGCGCGGCCAGCGCGGCCTCGACCTCGCCGGTCTCCACCCGGTGGCCGCGCACCTTCACCTGGCCGTCGGCACGGCCCAGGTAGTCCAGGCCGCGTCCGGGGACCCAGCGGGCCAGGTCGCCGGTGCGGTACATCCGCTCCCCGGGCGTCCCGTACGGGTCGGCGACGAAACGCTCCGCACTCGTACCGGGCATGCCGAGGTAACCGCGGGCCAGGTGCGGGCCCGCCAGGTACAGCTCGCCCACCGCGCCCGGCGGCACCGGGTGCAGGGCGTGGTCCAGGACGTAGGCGCGGGTGCCGGCGAGCGGCCGGCCGATGGTGGGCGCGTCCCCGGTGACGGGCGCGGTGGTGCTGTCCACGGTCGCCTCGGTCGGCCCGTACATGTTGCGGGCGCCGACACCGCGGGCCACGATCCGCTGCCACAGCGCCGGGGGTGCGGCCTCGCCGCCGAGGACGAGCAGGGCCGGGCGCAGGTCGAGCAGTCCCCCGTCGACCAGGGCCGCCGCCATCGAGGGCGTGGTGTCGACGACATCGATGCCGTCCCGGGCGTACGCCGCAAGCAGCGCGTCGGCGTCGCGGACGGTCTCGGCGTCGTAGACGTGGAGTTCGTGTCCGCACAGCAGCCATACGAGGTGGTCGAAGGCCGAGTCGAAGGCGAACGAGTAGGTGTGGGCGACGCGCAGGCGGCGGCCCGTGGCGCGCTCCGTCTCGGCGACGACCGTGGCGCGCTGGTGGTGCAGCAGCGCCGCCAGGCCGCCCGCCCGGCCGAGCACGCCCTTGGGGCGTCCGGCGGAACCGGAGGTGTGGATGACGTAGGCCAGGTGCTCCGGGTGGCGGGGGGCGGCCAGTTCGGCCGGTGCCAGCGGTGCCGTGGGCAGTGGCGCGGCCTCGGCGAGCAGGGTGTCCCAGGGGAGGCCGTCGACCGCGCCGGAGGTGACCACCAGGGCCGGGCGGGCGTCCTCGACGAGGGCGCGCAGCCGCTGGGGCGGGTAGGCGGTGTCCAGGGGGAGGAAGGCCGCGCCCGCGTCCAGGACCGCGAGCAGCGCGGTGACCAGGTCGGCGGAGCGGGGCAGCGCGAGGGCCACGACGTCGTCGGCTCCGATGCCCCGGGCCCGCAGCGCGCGGGCCAACCGGTGTACCCGGCCCGCCAGTTCACCGGCGGACAGCCGGTCCGGGCCGCAGACGAGGGCGGTGTCACCGGCGGCGGCCATGGCGTCGAAGGCGTCCGGCACGAGGAGCGGAGTGCCGGGCAGGGCCGCGGGGGTCCAGGGGGCCGGGACCTCGCCGTCGGCGCCGCCCATGGGGACGCGGGCCACGGTCCGTCCGTCGAGCAGGCCGGTCAACAGCGCCCGGAATCCGCCCAGTTTGCCGTCGACGCTCTCCTGGTCGTTGTCCCGGGCGTCCACCTCGAAGCCGAGGTGCAGTCCGCCGTCGGGGGTGGGCAGCACCGCGAGGCCCATGTCCTCGGGCGGGCCGCCCGCGACATTGCGCATCAGGCCCGTCGCCCCGTCGAAGTCCAGTGCCAGGTCGAACGCCTTGAGGTTGATGCCGCGGCCGTGCAGCAGCGCGCCCGCGCCGGGCACCTTGAGGTCGCGCGGCAGGTCCTCGCCCCGGTAGCGCTGGTGCCGGCGCGTCTCGCGCAGCGCGGCGGCGACCCGGCGGGTCAGCTCGCCGAAGTCGTCCCCGCCGTGCACGTCCACCCGCAGCGGCAGCACATTGACGGCCATGACCGGGGTGCGCAGTTCGGCGGAGGCGGTCCGGCACATCAGCGGCAACGCGAAGACCACGTCGGTGCGGCCCAGCATGCGGTGCAGGAAGGCGGCGTAGCAGGCGATCAGCGCCTCGCCCCAGGTGGCCTTCTCCCGGTCGGCGAACTCGCGCAGCCGGGCGGTCTGTTCGGGGGTGAGCCGGGTGCGGGCGGTCAGCGAGCGGCCGGAGGGCCCGGCGGAGGTGCGCACGTCGTCCAGGTCGGGCAGCGGGGTGAACCGCTCCACCCAGTAGGCGCGGTCGGCCGCCGCGCGCTCGCTGTCCCGGTACTCACGGTCCGCGGCGACGACGTCGGCGAGCGTCCCGAAGGTGCGGCGCGGCGGTTCGGTCCCCCGCACCAGGGCGGTGTAGCGGGCGGCGGTGCGGCGGGCCACCATGGCTCCGCTGTAGCCGTCGAAGACCAGGTGGTGGCCCAGCTGGGTGTACCAGACCTCCCGGTCGGAGAGCCGGATGACGACGGGCTCGTACAGCGGCCGGTCCACCATCTCGCGGCAGCGCTCGGCCGCTCGGGCCCGCTCGGCCTCGACGAGGGCGGCGGCCGCGGCCGTGGGGTCGCTCGCGCCGCCGACGTCGATGATCCGGGGCAGCGCCACCGGGGTGTCGCTGACCCTCTGGCGCGGGCCCGAGGGGGTGTCGTACACCCGCAGGCGCAGGCTCTCGGCCTCCTCGGTGGTCGCCCGGACGGCCTCGGCGAGCGCCCGCGGGTCGATCGGCCGCTCGCCGCCGGATATCTCCACCACGTCCCCGACCACGTAGTACGGCGAGTCCGGTTCCAGACGTTGCGCGTTCCAGATGCCCGACTGGGCGCCGGTCAGGGGTAGCAGTCGGTCCGCGGGGGCGGGTGGGGTGGTCAACTCACTCTCCTTGCAGTGTGGGGACGACCATCGGGGTGGCGGCCACCGGGTCGGGCACGATGACGCTGGGCAGGTCGAAGACGTCCTTGATCAGCGCGGCGTCCACGATGTCCGCGGGCCTGCCCTCGGCCACCACCCGTCCGTCGCGCATGGCCACCAGGTGGTCCGCGAAGCGGCACGCCTGGTTGATGTCGTGCAGTACGGCGATGACGGTGCGGCCCTGGTCGCGCAGCTGGGCCAGCAGGCGCAGCAGTTGGTACTGGTGGGTGATGTCCAGGAAGGACGTCGGTTCGTCGAGCAGCAGGTAGGGGGTCTGCTGGGCGAGCGCCATGGCGATCCAGACCCGCTGCCGCTGCCCGCCGGACAGTTCCTGGACGGGCCGGCCGGCCAGTTCCAAGACGCCCGCGGCGGCCATCGCCTCGGTGACGGCCCGCTCGTCGCTCGCGGACCACAGGGACAGCAGCGACTGGTGCGGGAACCGGCCGCGGGCGACCAGTTGCCGGACCTTCACGTCGTCCGGGGCCAGCGGGTCCTGGGGCAGGAAGCCGACCTGGCGGGCCAGTTCCTTGGACGGGTACGACCCGACCTCGCGCCCGTCGAGTTCCACGTGTCCCTCGGCGGGGCGCAGCAGCCGGACGAACGCGCGCAGCAGGGTGGACTTCCCGCAGGCGTTGGGGCCCACGACCGCGGTGAACGCGCCGTCGGGGATGTCGAGGCTCAGCCGGGTGGCCACCACCCGGTCGCCGTAGCGCAGGGTGATCTCCCGCGCGGTCAGGCGTGCGCTCATGCGCGCCTCACCTCCTTGGTCAGCAGCCAGATCAGATAGCAGCCCCCGACGGCGGTGCTCACCACACCGACGGGCAGCGCGACCGGCGCCAGCAGCGCCTGGGCGATCAGGTCGGCGCCCTGGAGCAGGACGGCTCCGGTCAGGGCGGCCGGGAGCAGGGGGATGCCCGCCGAGCCGGCCAGTCGGCGGCCGATCTGCGGAGCGGCCAGCGAGATGAACGCGATGGGTCCGGCGACCGCGGTCACCGTCGCCGTGCAGCCGACGCCGACCAGCACCATGAGCAGCCGCAGCCGGCCGAGCGCGACCCCGGTGGTGACCGCGAGCGGATCACCGAGCGCGGTCTGGTGCATGGCGCGGGCCTGGACGGCGATGACCGTCAGCAGTACGGCGATCACCCAGAACGGGATCCACAGGTCCGACCAGTCCACGCCGTTGAGGGAACCGGCGCTCCAGCCGACCGCGGCGATCGCGATGTCCAGGTCGGCGCGGAGCACGATCCAGGAGTTCAGCGCGGTCACCATCGCGTTGACCGCGATGCCGATCACCACGAGGCGCAGCCCGGAGAAGCCCCGGTCGGCGGAGAGCAGGTAGACGACGGCCGAGACGAGCAGTCCGCAGACCACCGAGGAGGTGGCCAGCTGGGCGGAGGTGCCCGAGAGCACGGTCATCGCGAACAGCGCGCCGGTGTAGGAGCCGGCGTCCAGGCCGATCACGTCGGGGCTGCCGAGCGGATTCCGGGTCAGGTTCTGGAAGATGGCTCCCGCCACCCCGAGCGCGGCCCCGAAGACGGCGCCGGCCGCCACCCGGGGCAGCCGCCAGTCGATGATCACCACGGACCGCTTCCGCCCGGTCAGGGCGGACAGCACCTCTCCGGGGGAGGCCCAGGACGCGCCGTAGCAGAGCCCGAGCAGGCCGAGCGCGAGGACCAGGGCGGCCAGGACGACGGCGACCAGCAGCGGGCGGCGCGCCACCCGCGGAACGTACCCGGTCACAGTGCCCCCGCCCCGTAGCGGCGGACGGTCCAGATCAGCATGGGGCCGCCGAGGAACGCGGTCACGATGGCGACCGGCATCTCGCCGGTGGGCAGCAGCACGCGGGCCGCGGTGTCGGCGGCCAGCAGCAGCACGGGACCGAGCACCATCGAGTACAGCACCAGCCAGGGCACCGAGCCGCCCGCCGCCCTGCGGGCGAGGTGCGGCACGATGAGGCCGACGAACAGGATGGGGCCCGCCACCGCGGTCGCGGCGCCGCTGAGCACGGTGATGAGCACCAGCGTGACGGCCTGGGTGCGGGCCACCCCGGCGCCCAGGGTCCGGGCCACGTTCTCGCCCAGTGCCAGGGCGTTGAGGGACCGTCCCAGTGCCAGCGCCGCCACGAGGGCGATGCCGATGGCGACGAGCGGCAGGGTCAGCGGTTCCTGTTCGCGTCCGGCGAGGGTGCCGACCGACCAGAACCGGTAGGCGTCGAACAGCTTCGGGTTCATCAGCCGCAGTCCCAGTGCGATGCCCCCCAGTACGGCGGTGAGGGCCACGCCGGTGAGTACGAGGCGCAGGGGCGCGCGCCGTCCCACCGACAGGACCAGCAGGGCGGCCAGCACCGAACCGGCGACGGCGCACAGGAGTTGGCCGCCCTGCCCGCCGGCCAGGCCGAGCGCGGCGCCGACCGTGACCGCGAATCCCGCGCCCGCGGTGACCCCGAGGACGCCGGGCTCGGCGAGGGGGTTGCGGGCGAGGGTCTGGATCAGCGCGCCCGCGACCGCGAGGGCGGCGCCGACGGCCGCCGCCAGCAGCGCCCGGGGTGCCCGGACGTCTCGTACGATCACGTCGTCGTTCGTTCCTCGGTAGTCGAACAGGGCCCTGACCACGTCGGCGGGGGGCACGGCGTGGGCGCCGACGGCGATGCTGAGGACGACGGCGGCGCCGAGCAGGACCAGCCCGCCGATGAGCAGGCCGGTCCGCCTCAGCTCCCGCCCGGCGCTCTCCCCCTGGGCGGGGTGGTCCGTAGCGGTCACTTGTCCAGCAGGGGCGCGAACGCCTTGTCGATCGCCTTCAGGGTCTTGAGGGCGTCCCCGTAGGTCGAAGCCTCGGTGCAGGCGATCGGGAACGTCATCTTCTTCTTGACCGCGGGGAGGTTCTGCCACAGCTTCGAGTCCAGGACGGACTTGACCGAGTCCGGGACGCTGCCGTCGGCGTTGACCGAGTAGGTGATGGCGTCGGCCTGGCCGAGCGAGTCCGTGATCTGCTCCATGGAGGGGTATTCGCTCACCGACTTGGAGCCGGGCCCGGCCTTCTTGACCTTGCCGTAGTAGTCGGCGCCGACGTCCTGGACCACGTTGGTGCCCCACGAGCCGTTGAACTCGCGCTGGAAGGTGCCCTTGGAGGTGTCGCCGTACGCGCCGACGTGGCCGAGCTTCAGCTGGGGCAGCACCTTCTGGTACTTCTTCTTCAGCTTCGCCGCCTCGGCCTCGTATGTGGCCTTGTCGGACTCGTACTTGGTGAGCACGCCCGCCGCGTCCGCCTGCTGGGCGGACACGTCACGCCACTGGGAGGGCAGGGTCGGGCCGATCGCGACGACGGGGGCGATGGACTTGAGCCGCTTCATGTCGATGTCGCCGAGCACCGGCACCGGGACGCCGAGCACGATGAGGTCGGGCTTGGCCTCGGCGATGGCCTCGTAGTTGGTCTCCGACGCCTGCTCGCCCGCGACCTTGGTCAGCTTCTTGTAGGTGGCCATTTCCTGGCCGTCCATCATCGGTTCCCCACGCTGCCAGGAGGAGATGCCGACGAGCGGGGCGCCGGCCTCGATCAGCGTGGGCACGGCGTAGCCGGTGGCCACCACGCGCTTGGGGTGGACCGGGATCGTCACCTTGCCGTTGTCCGCGGTGAAGACCCGGGTGTCGTTCTTCTCGGGCTTGCCCGCGGCGTCGTCGTTGGACGATCCGCACGCGCTCAGGGTCAGGGCCAGTGCGACGGCACCGACGAGACCCGCTGATCTGCGCGTGAACATGTGCGACTCCTTCTGACATGCGAGACCGGTCCGCTCCTTCGAGCGGTTGTGCCTCGGTCCATGGCCTTCCGGCAGGTCGCCGGAAGGAATTCGTGGGTGGATAAAGGGGTGGGGGTGGTGGGACGGCCGGGACGCCCGTGCCGTCAGTGCTCGTGCTCGTCGTCGAAGTCGGCGATGCCGCGCTTCCAGTAGCCGGTGATCTCGTAGTCGGCCCGGTCCAGGCGCAGTTCGTCGCGGACCCAGCGCCGCAGCGGTTTGATCTGTCCGGCCTCGCCGGCGATCCACGCGTACAGCCGCTCGCCCTCGGCGACGGGTACGGCGGTGACGGCCTGCACCAGGGCGTCACCGGTGCCCGCCGGGCGGTCGCCGCGGTGCAGCCAGCGCACCTCGACGGCGGCCGGGGCAAACAGTTCGATCTCCTCCGCCGCGCCGGCGACCTCGATGAACGCCCAGCCCTTCGCGTCCCGGGGCAGCTCCTCCAGCCAGCGTGCGATCGCGGGCAGTGCCGTGATGTCACCGACCAGCAGATAGCGGTCGTAGACGGGCGGGACGATCAGCCCGCCGGGCGGTCCCGCGACGTGCAGGACGGCACCCGGGCCTACCCGCTGGGCCCAGTCCGAGGCCAGACCGCCCTCGTGCGGGGCGATGTCGATGTCGATCTCGCCCGCCTCCGGGTCGTAGCGGCGCACGGTGTACTCCCGTGAAGTGGGCGCGGGACGCGGCCACTTCAGCAGGTCGCCGTCGGGTTCCGGGAGGCGCAGCGATCCGTCGGGCTCGGGGAAGAGGAGCTTGACGTGGTCGATGGGCGAGTGCGCCTCGAACCCCTCGGTGCCCGGGCCGCCCAGGGTGACCCTCAGCAGACCGGCGCCGACCGTCGTGGTGCGTACGACCTCGGTGCGGCGGACGCGGATCGGGTAACGCACCTTCTCGGGGCGGGGCCCGGCCAGGACCTCCTCGATCCGCTCCAGGTGGCCGGGCCGGTGCTCGGTGCGGCTCATGCCTTCTCACCCGTCAGGAGGGCCTGCCAGTGGGCAAGTTCGGGGCGTTCCGCCAGGTCGGGCAGTTCGAGGTCGCCGGCGCCGTCCGCCCGCCAGCGCTCGACGAGGGTCATGAGCCGTACCGAGTCGAGACCGAGGTCGCGCAGGTCGTCGTCGGGGGCTATCTCAAAGGGAGCACAGCCCAGCAGTTCCGCGACGTCCGCGCGGATGCGCGCGGGTGACAGTGCCTCACTCATCGGTTGTCTCCTCGGGACAGGGGTGCCGACGGCGGGGTCGGCGATCGGCCGGACAGGTGGGACGGTTGGGAAGGTCGGGACGGGCGGGATGCCATGCGGACGCCGGGGTCCGCGGCAGCCGGACGGGAAGTTTGCCGGGGTCCGCGGCGCGGCTCATGCGAGGTGCTCGAGGCCGAGGGCGCGCAGCAGGGTGCGGAACTTGGCCGAGGTCTCGGCCAGTTCGGCCTGCGGGTCGGAACCGGGGACGATGCCGGCTCCGGCGAACAGGCGTACGGTGCGGTCGCAGACCTCGGCGCTGCGGATCGTCACCGCCCACTCGCCGTCGCCGTCGAGGCCGCTCCAGCCGACCATGCCCGCGTAGTAGCCGCGGTCCTCGGGCTCCAGTTCCGCGATGGCGGTGAGCGCCCGGGGCGCGGGCACTCCGCAGACGGCGGGTGTGGGGTGCAGCGCCTCGGCCAGGCCGAGCGCGGAGCAGGCCGGGTCCAGCGGGTCCCGCAGCCGTCCGGTGATCCGGGTGGACAGGTGCCACATCGTCGGTGTCCCGATCACCTCGGGGCGCTCGGGGACGTCGAGGTCGGCGCAGAACCGGCCGAGCACCTCGGCCACCTGGGCGGCGGTGTACGCGTGTTCGCCGAGGTCCTTCGCCGAGTCGCGCAGCCGCGCGATCCGTTCCCGGTCGAGTCTCTCGTCACCGGCCCGGGGGGCGGACCCGGCCAGCGGGTTGGCGGTCACGCGGGCACCGTGCCGGGACACCAGCAGCTCCGGGCTGGCGCCGACCAGAGTGCGCGGGGCGGGGTCGCCGGGGGCGGTGACATCGGCGGCGAAGGCGTAGGACGCCGGGTCGGCGTGGACCAGCCGGGTCAGCAGCGCGGGCACGGCCACGGGATGTTCGCCGGCCAACTCCAGGGAACGGGCCAGCACCACCTTGCGCAGCTCGCCGTCGCCGATCAGCTCCAGCGCCCGGCTCACCGCGGCGGTGTAGCCCTCGGGTTCGGGGCGGGGCCGAACCGTCCACCCGGTGCCGGGTCCCGGCCGGCGCGGGTGGCCGGCCAGGGCGGAGGGGGCGCCCGCGCGCCGTACGACCGCGGGGACCAGCAGGCCGGCGTCGCCGTCCGGACGGAATCCGGCGGCCCCGACCACGACGGGATCGGGCAGTCCGGCCACGGCCGCCGCGTCCAGTGCCTCGGCCGCGGCGAGGGCCCGGGCGCCGCTCCCGGCACGTATCCGGGTGTGCACACCGTCGGCGAGCAGGGTGCCGCGCGCCGAGGAGAAGTAGAACGAGCCGGTGAGGTAGGCCGCCAGCAGGTCGGAGGGCCGGTGCATGGGGCTGGGGCGCATCAGGGTGGATAGGGACACGTCGGTGCATCCTTCATTCGGGCGTGCGGTCTGGGCGCCGGCGGCACGGCGGTTTCTCCGGGGCGGTCGTCCTGCCGGGAGAGGCGCGCCGGCTCGCGAGAGCGGTGACGAGCGAGGACATCGGCAGGGGTTCCGGGCGGGGAAGCAAGGGCTCCGAGAACCCGGCCGGATACGACAACCTCACCAGATAGTTAGGTTAGCCTTACTTTATTAAGAGGAAGGCTGGACGGTCAACTGCCCGTCCGCACAGGGAACTTGTGTACGGGAGCGTGCCGCCCACCGGGCCCGCGACTCTCAGGCGTCCGGCACCGCGGCTCGCGCGTGCTCGATCAGGCTCGTAGGCCGCATATCGGTCCAGTGCCGGCTGACGTGGGCGAGACATGCCTCGCGGGTGTCCTCGCCGTGGGCGACGGTCCAGCCCGGGGGTACGGCGGCGAAAGCGGGCCAAAGGGAGTGCTGATTCTCGGAGTTGACGAGGACGAGGTAGCGGGCGCTGTCGTCCTCGAAGGGGTTGGTGGCGGCCATGGCCGGTCTCCTGGCGGGGTCAGGGGGTGGGGAGGGGGACGGTGCCGGTCTCGGCCGCGAGGCCGGCGGCCTCGGCACCGGCGTCCGTGCGCTGGGCGCGGTCGAGGAGGAGTGCGTCGCAGATCTCACCGGCACGGACGGCGAGGGTGGACAGCAGGGAGGAGGTGATGCCGTGGGTGTGCTCGGTGGCGGCGCCCTGGAGGTAGATCCCGGCGCGGACGGCGGCAGTGGTGGCGATCCGGTGGTCGCGTCCTATGCACAGCCGCCCCTGGCCGTCGGTCAGGCAGTGTTCGGCCAGCGGGCCGAGGAGGGTGCGGGGGTCGGAGGGCCGGTAGCCGGTGGCCAGCACGACGGCGTCGCAGTCGAGGGTGCGGGGGTCGCCGTCGATCAGGGGGCGCAGCGCCACGCGGACACCGTGGGGGCGTTCCTCGACGGCGGTCAGGGCGGTGGTGTTCAGGATGCGCAGCCGCTCGGTGCCGGCGACCTTCTCCTGGTAGACGGTGCGATAGAGCTGCTCGATCAACTCGCCGTCCACGACGGAGTAGTTGGTGTTGGCGTGATAGCCGAGCAGGGATTCCTTGACCTCGTCGGGCGCCGTGTAGAAGTCGTCGACGGCCGCCGGGTCGAAGATGCGGTTGGCGAAGGGGCTGTCGTCGGCGGGGCTGTAGCCGTAGCGGCTGAAGACCGCGCAGACCTCCGCGTCCGGGAACTCGCGGTGGAGGAACTCGGCGGCCTCCGCGCCGGACTGGCCCGCGCCGACCACCACGAAGCGCCGCGCCGGGCGGTCCTTCAGGGCCGCCGCCCGCGGCAGCAGCTCCGAGCTGTGCCACACCCGCGGCCCCGGCGTCACGTTCTCCGGGAACCTGGGCACCAGTCCCGTACCCAGCACGACGTTGCGCGTCCGCAGCACTTCGTCACCGGGGGCGCCCCCGTCGGCGAGGTCCGGGGCGGGGCGGGTGTGGACCTCCAGGACGGAGGCGGCACCGTCGCCGTCCGCGGTGGGCCGCAGGGCGTACACCTGGCGCCCATAGCGCACCTGGTCCTCCACCATGGCCGCGCACCAGCGGAGGTAGTCGTGGAACTCCACGCGGGTCGGGAAGAACGACTTCTGGTTGATGAAGTCGGCCAGCCGGCCCTTGTCGTGCAGGTAGCGCAGGAAGGTGAACCGACTGCCCGGGTCCCGCATCGTCGCCAGGTCCTTCAGGAACGAGACCTGCATCGTCGCGCCCGGCAGCAGCATTCCCCGGTGCCAGCCGAACTCCTGCTGCCGCTCCACGAACACCGAGCGCAGTCCACGACCGCCGCCGTGCGCGTTCTGCTCCGCGACCGCGACGGCCAACGCCAGATTCGCCGGACCGAAGCCCACACCGACCACATCCTGGACCGGCCACTGACCCGGCCCACCGGCAACCGCACGCCCTGCTGACATCTTCGCCCTTCGACAAGGTCCCGCGAGGGACCGACAAACAATCTTCACTTAGGCAAGCCTTGCCTAAGTTTTCCTGGGATCGGGATGGTGTCAAGCCTCATCGGCCTCTCAACACCGGGTATTGCAAAAGGAAGTTGATGACGCATCAACTCATGTGCCGTGCGCCGGACTCGGCGGCGACGGCCGCTCAGAAGGACTCGGCCGCCTGGTCCGTGGTGATCACCATCGCGCACCGGCCGGCCGCCCAGCGCAGGGCCATCTCGTGGTCCTCGCGGGAGAAGTCCGCGACGGCGTCGGCCACCACGAACGCCTGGATGTCCCGCATCCACGCGTCGCAGGCCGTCGTCATGACACCGATGTGCGCGTACACACCGACGACGACCAGCTGATCGCGTTCCTGGTTTCGCATCAGGTCTGCGAGGTCCGTGCGGGCGAACGCGCTGTATTTCCACTTGGTCAGCGTCGTGTCGCCGGGCCGGGGGGCCACGGATTCCGGAATGGCCAGGGCCGCCGGATCGTCGGCCACGCCCGGCCCCCAGAAGTCGAGTTGGAGCCCGCGTTCCTCGGGGGTCTGGCCGCCGCGCTGGACCGAGTAGACCACGGGCGTCCCGGCCTGCCGGGCCGCGTCGAGCAGCCGGGCGGTGTTGGCCAGCATGCCGGTCAGCGGCTGTTCGCCGGGCGGGAAGGCGGAGAGGAAGTGCTGCTGGAGGTCGTGCACCAGCAGCACCGCCCGCGACGGGTCCACGGACCAGGAGACCCGGTTGTCCGGCAACTGGCCGGCGGTGGGCAGGGGGTAGCCGGTGATGGACGGAAGTGCCATGGGGGCAGGGGCCTTTCAGCGCTGCTCGAAGGGGACCGCGGCCGAGCGCAGCCCCTTCTTGCTGACCTTGCCGACGCCGGTCTGCGGGAAGGCGTCGACGAAGCGGACGAGGTCGGGGATCTTGTAGGCGGCGACACCGCGCGCACGGACGAACGCCTTGATCTGGGCGGCCGTCGGCGGCTCGGCGCCGGCGCGCAGGATCACATGGGCGAGGGTGCGCTCGCCGAGGTAGTCGTCGGGCACGGCGACCAGGGAGACGTCGTGGACCGCCGGGTGGGCCAGGATGATGTTCTCGATCTCCTCCGGGGCGAGCTTCTCGCCGCCCCGGTTGATCTGGTCCTTGGCCCGCCCCTCCACCATCAGGTGCCCGCTCGCCGTGCGGCGGACGATGTCACCGGTGCGGTAGAAGCCGTCCTCGGTGAACGCGGACCGGTTGTGCTCCGGAGCCCGCCAGTAGCCGCGGATGGTGTAGGGGCCCCGGGTCAGCAGATGCCCGAACCCGCCGTCGGGCACGTCCCGGTCGGCGTCGTCCACGATCCGGATCTCGTCGTCGGGCGAGATGGGCAGGCCCTGGGTGGTGACGACCGTCTCCGGATCGTCGTCCAGCCGGGTGTAGTTGACCAGGCCCTCGGCCATCCCGAAGACCTGCATCAGCCGGCAGCCGAGTGCCGGTTCCAGCCGCCGCGCCGCCTGCTCACTGTATTTGGCCCCGCCGACCAGCACCAACTCCAGGCTGGACAGGTCGTTTTCGGTGCGCGGTGCGCTGTCCGTCCACAGCAGGGCGAGCGGCGGCACCAGGCCGGTCATGGTGATCCGCTCCTGCTCGACCAGGGCGAACGCGGTCGTCGGATCGGGCTTGGGGCACATCACGACGCGGCCTCCGGCGTACAGCGTGCCGAGCCAGCCGGGGGAACTCATGGGGAAGTTGTGGGCGGCGGGTAGGACGACCAGGAAGCGGGTGTCCGCGTCGACACCGCAGATCTCGTTCGAGCCGCGCAGGGAGTAGAGGTAGTCGTCGTGGGTGCGGGGGATCAGCTTGGACACCCCGGTCGTCCCGCCCGACAGCTGGAGGAACGCCAGTTCGTGCGGTTGCGGTTCGGGCAGCGGTCCGGACGCGTCGCACGGCACGTCGGACAGCGCCGTGTGCCCGCCCGGGTCACCCGCCACGAAGATCTCCCGCAGGCCGGGGGCGCTTTGCCGGACCCGGGTGGCGAGGTCGCGGTGGTCGAAGCCGTCGTGCACGTCCGGGATCACATAGGCGACGGCCTCGGAGAAGGCGCAGAAGTGCGTGATCTCGGTGTCGCGGTGGGCGGGCAGCGCGAAGACGGGCAGCGCGCCCAACCTGAAGAGGGCGAAGACCACTTCGGCGAACTCGGCGGTGTTGGGCAGCTGGACGACCACCCGGTCCCCGCGCCCGATGCCGCGCCCCGCGAACCCGGCGGCGAGCCGGTCGGCGGCCTCGTCCAGCTGCCGGTACGTCCGGGTGCGGCGCCCGGGCGCGAAGTCCACCAGGGCGACCCGGTCGGGATGGGCGGCGGCCCGCTCGCGGAGCATGCGGCCGAAGGTCTCGCCCTGCCAGTGACCGGCCCGCCGGTAGCGCTCGGCGAACTCCTCGGGCCAGGTGGGAGCGTCCACGCCCGGGGTGAGGCCCGAGGGGGCGGGTATCGGTTCGATGGTCACGGCGTGGCTCCACGGTGTTCGGCGGGGTTCGTCACGGGGCGGCGGTGTGCGCGGAGGGCGGTCAGGCGCGCAGGGTGGCGCCGCCGTCCACGTACAGGTCATGCAGGGTGATGTGCCGGGCGCGGTCGGAGACCAGGAAGGCGACGGCGTCCGCGATGTCCGCCGGCTCGGCGATCCGGCCGAGCGGAATGCCGGTGCGGTACGACGCCAAGTCCCCCTCGATCACAGCCCGTCGGCCGCTGTCGGGGCCGCCGGGCGCTCTGTCCCACATGGCGCGCTGCATGTCCGTGTCGGTGGAGCCCGGGGACACGGTGTTGCACCGCACCCCGTACGGGGCGACCTCCAGCCCGAGGCATTTGGTGAACATCACGGCGGCGGCCTTGGAGGCGGCGTAGGCGGCCATGCCGGCGCGGGGCACGCCGGCCGCGTTGGAGGCGACGGTCACGATGCTGCCCCGGCGCCGTTCGGTCATCCGGCGGGCGGCGGCCCGGCAGACATGGAAGACGCCGTCGGTGTTGACCGCGAACACGGCCGCCCAGTCGGCGTCGTCCAGGTCGGCCACGGCCGCGCCGCGCAGGACGCCGGCCACGTTGACCACGATGTCCAGGGGCCCCAGGGTCCGTTCGGCCTCGGTGATCAGATCCTCCACCGCCGTGGCGTCGGTCACGTCCAACTCCCGGCCCGTGACCCGGCCTTCGTACCGTGCGGCCAGCTCGGCCACGGCCGCACCGTCCACATCGGTGGCGAGGACCCGTGCACCCCCTGCGGCGAGGGCCTCGACCACGGCGGCGCCGATACCCCGCGCCGCCCCGGTCACCAGGGCCGCACGACCGGTCAGTTCGGGCTCGCCGCTCATACGACCGCCCCCTCGTATCGGGCGCCTGATCGGTGAACGGCAGATGGGGATCTGTGGGATGACGTCATGGCCTCGGATTTCCGGCGAACGCGCAACGGATGCGACCACCCGGGGGGACACCACGGCCCGCCCCCGGCGACTTAGGTAAGGCTAACCATACCTTTACCTCGATGGGGATCGTCAACGTCGACGCCATGTCACCCGGATCACCCCCCGAGAACCCAAGTCCCCGCGGTGTCCTGCGGTTTGTGGCCGGGGGCCCGGGACGCACCCGTACGAGCGAGCGGACCGCGTCGTCGGGTAACGTCCCCGGGGACGACGTCGAGGCGGCCGTTCCCGGCCGGCGCGTCGGACTGTCGGACGCCGGAAGCAGCGACACCGCCCACCGCACCGCACAGCCGGCACCCGTCACCGCGCACCGGACGCACTGGACGCACCGGTCCGCGCCGCGGCACACCGCCGCATCCGCACATCCGGCCGCACCGCGCCCGACGTACGCGCGCCGCCGGCTCCCCGGCCACCCGACTCCGCGCCGTCCGCACGGCCCTGTCCCCGGGGCGGTCCGACGCCGGGCCGCGCGAACCGACCCCATGGCCCCCACCAGGGGCCTCAGCGAAGGGACGACCATCCGATGACATCGACTTCCGCGCCTGCCGCACCCTCCACTCCCCCACCGGCCGACCCCACACCCCGCCTGGAGGCGTCCGCGGGCAAGATGGTCGTCGTGAAGTTCGGGGGCCACGCCATGGTCGACGAGGCGCTGCAACGGTCCTTCGCGCGGGACGTCGTGACGCTGCTGCGGGCCGGTGTCCAGCCGGTGGTGGTGCACGGCGGCGGGCCCCGGATCAGCTCCCTGCTCGCCCGGCTCGACCTGGAAGTCCGCTTCACGGCCGGGCTGCGGGTCACCACGCCCGAAGTCCTCGACGTGGTGCGCATGGTGCTCGCCGGGCAGGTGCAGCGGGAGCTCGTCGGCCTCATCAACGCGCACGGCCCGCTGGCGGTCGGACTGACCGGCGAGGACGCGCACACCCTCACCGCCGTCCGCAGAGCGGCCTGGGTGGACGGCGAGCCGGTGGACATCGGGCTGGTGGGCGATGTCGTCCGGGTGGACCCGGAGACGATCCGCGCGCTGCTGTCCAAGGGCCGCATCCCGGTGGTGTCACCGCTCGCCAGGGGAGCCGGGGGCGAGGTCTACAACGTCAACGCGGATCTCGCGGCGGCGGCCCTGGCGGGTGCCCTGGGCGCGGAGCGGCTGATCGTCCTCACCGATGTCACCGGGCTGCACGCCGACTGGCCGGCGAGCGACGAGGTGATCGAGCGGCTGACCGCGTCGGAACTCGACGCGCTGTTGCCGGACCTGACCGGTGGGATGGTGCCCAAGATGGAGGGGTGCCTGCGGGCGGTGCGCGAGGGGGTGCGGGCGGCGCGAGTCATCGACGGACGAGTGCCGGGCGCCCTGCTGCGCGAGGGATTTCGCGACCGGGGCGCCGGCACCACCGTGTTCCCGGACCGGTCCGGCGAACACGGCGAGGACATCGGCCGGCGCACCCGGCCGGACCGGTCACAGAGCCCGGCTGAGCACCCGTGACCCCGGGCGGGGAGCGAGCCCGGCCGGCCAGGCCGCCGACACGTCGGCCACGGTGAATCCATGGCGCAGGAACAGTGCCGCGTCGCCGCTGGTCGCGGCGAACACCGTGGCGGCTGAGCGGGCCGCGGCCTCGGCGAGGAGCGTGGTCAGCAGTGCCGTACCGACGCCCCGGCCCTGACTGGCCGCCGCCACACAGACGTTGTAGACGACAGCGGTGCGGCCGGGGTCCCGGCCCTCGGGTGCCGCGTGAATCCGCAGCCCCGCGCAGCCCTCGATCCGGCCGGGCGCCGACTCGGCGAGCAGGAAGTCGGCCGCGTCGCGCGCGTACTCCGCCACGGTCCGCTCGCGCAGCTCGCCGGTCCGGGCGAACACCCGGGAGAGGCGGTGCAGCGCGGGCGCGTCGTCGCGCCCGGCCGCGCGCACCACCACCGGAGGCGCGGGAGGGGGTACGAGGAGTGGTGCGACGTGGAGTACGGAGTGGGGATTCACCGTGCTCTCCTCACTGGATCTGATGGTCAGGCGGGGGCGTGGTCCCGCTCCCCCGCTGCTCCGGGGAGCACCGGGGGCTCGTCCCGGCGGGCTCCGGGCGCGAAGACGGCGGCGACGACGGCAGCAGCGGCGCAGAAGCCGGCGGTGGCGAGGACCAGGCCGGGGAGCACCGGGGGCCCGACGCCCGGTCGGGTCCCGTGTCTGATCCCGGATCGGATCCCGTGTCGGCTGCGGTGCCGGGTGCGGTCCCGGCCGGCGTCTCGGTCATGGCGCACTGCTCCCGTTGCTCGGCGCGGAACTCTGCCGCGCGACGACGCGAACAATGTATGCGTAAGGCATGCCTAACTTCCACTTCGGCCGCGTGCGGGAAGTGGGAGGATGACGGCATGTACCGCCCTCCGCAGACCGCCGACCCCGACCCGGCACGCCGACGGCGCGGGGTGCCCAGGTCGCAGCCGAGGCCGGGGCTGACACCCGAGGCCGTCGCGCGGGCGGGCCGGGAGCTGATCGAGCGCGAGGGGCTGGACGCGCTCACCATGCGGGCGGTGGCGGCCGAACTGGGCACCGCCGCCGCGTCGCTGTACCGGCACGTCGCCGACCGTGACGCGCTGCTGCTGGCGATCCTGGAGGACATCGCGTCCCGGCTGCCCGTGCAGGTGCCCGGCGCGTCACCCGCGCAGCGGCTGTTCAACCGGCTGACCACCGCGCACGACTACATGGCCGAGCACATCTGGGTGCTGCACATCCTGATCCGCGGCGAACTCGTCGCCCGCAACGCCTTCCCGTTCAGCGACGCCTGCCTGGCCGACTTCCTCGCGGCGGGCCTCACCGAGCGCCGGGCCTCCACCGCCTACCACGCCTGCTGGCACCTCACCACCGGCGAACTGCTCAACGAGCACCCGCTCACCCCGCCGCCCCAGCCGAGCCAGCGCCGGCAGGCCCTCGACTCGGTGGACCCCGCCGAGCTTCCGGCGCTCGCCCGGGTCCGCGAGGCGGAGCTGCGGCAGGGCCGCGACACCTACGCGACGGCGCTCAAGGCCCTGCTGACGGCCTTTCTGCCCGACGCGGCGGACTTCTGAGGCCCGGATACCCGTCAGCCGCCCCCGCCGTCGAAGTCGAGGGTACCGCTCCGGCCGAGTCGTAAGTTAGGTTTACCTAAGTTACTTCCGTGTCGGCCTCGTGGTGCCGACGGCTAAGGGGGAAACGGATGACTCGGCCGTACACCCAGGGCGGGTCCGTATGGGTGCCCACCCGTGACGGACGACGACTGCACGCGATGGTCCTCGACGTCCGCGAGCCGGGCGCCGGGCCGCCGCCTCCCGGCCGGCCGCCGCCGACGGTCGTGTTCGAGGCGGGGGTGGCGGCCGACCGTTCCTCCTGGGCCCGGGTTCAGCCCGCGGTCGCCCGGTTCGCCCGGGCCGTTGTCTACGACCGGGCCGGGCTCGGCCGCAGTGCGCCGGACCGGGCGGGGCGGACGCTCACGCGGATGGCCGACGACCTGGGCGATCTGCTCGACCACTTCGGACCCGGCCCGTTCGTCCTCGTCGGGCACAGCGCCGGCGGCCCGATCGTGCGCCGGGCCGCGGCCGACCGCCCCGACCGGATCACCGGCCTCGTCCTGGTCGAACCCACCGACGAGGGCGCCGATGTGCTGTTCACCCCGGGCTTCCGCCGGATGAGCCGGATCGTGCCCCGCGCCTACAGACTGCTCGCCCGCCTCGATCTGCTGCACCTGCTGCACAAGCCCCTGCTCAGGGCGGTCCCCGAGGATGTGCGCGCGGCGATGCGGCGGGAGGCGTTCACGGCGGGGGCGATGTCCGCCTGGGCCGAGACCAACCGCACCTTCCTCGACGAACTCGCCGCCTGGCGCGACACCCCGCCCGACACCGGGGACATCGCGCTCACCGTCGTGTCCGGCGCCCGCGCGGGCAACGGCATGAGCCGCTCGATCCGTGCCGCCGCGAACGCCTCGCACGCCCGCCGGGCCGCCGGTTCAGCCGGGGGCCGCCATGTGATCGCCGAACGCTCGGGCCACTACGTCCCGCTGACCGAGCCCGACCTCGTCGTGGCTCAGATCGCCCGGCTCGTCCGGCAGCCGGACGCCCCCGAGCCGAAGACGCCCGTACGCGACGACCGAAACGGCTGACCCCGCACCGGAGGTGCCCCGATGACCGACCGAACCGCACGAACCGCCGCGTACGCCCCGTCGCCGCTGGACGACCGAGCCCGCGCGGTGGCCGACCGGCTGCACGCCCGCAGCCGCCGCCAGACCCGCACCGCGTTCGCGCCGGTCCTGGCCCACGCCGTCACCAGCCGGCTGCGCGAGGGCTCGTGGGACCCCACGCAGTCGGCGGACGGCAAGGCGTGGCTGGCCGACAAACTGGTCGCCCTCGACCCGCACAAGGCCGCCCTGTGCTATCAGTTGTGCCGCGCGATCGGCGCCCGCCGGGTCGTCGAGGCCGGCACCTCCTACGGCGTGTCCACGATCTACCTCGCCGCGGCGGTCCGCGACAACGTCACCGACGGCACGTCCCTGGCGGCCCAGGGCGGCGGCCTGTCCGACGCCAAGGTGTTCGGCACGGAGCACGAGCCCGGCAAGGTCGCCGAGGCCCGTGCCAACATCGCCGCCGCGGGAGTGTCCGAGCATGTCGACATCCTCGTCGGCGACCTGCGCGAGACGCTGACCACCGTGCTGGGCCCCATCGACTTCATGCTGGTCGACATCTGGATCCCCATGGCACTGCCCGCGCTCCGGATCGTCACACCGCTGCTGCGTCCCGGCGCGCTGGTCGTCTGCGACAACGTGGTCAGCGGGCGCCGCCAGTACGCCGACTACCTCGCCCATGTCCGCGACCCCGCCGGGCCGTTCACCTCCGTCACGCTCCCCGGGCACGGCGGCCTGGAGGTGTCCCGGAAGAACTGACCGCCCGGGCGAGCCCGTTGGGTCCGCCGCCGGATCAGACCGTCCCGTAGGGGCCGTGGGTCCAGCGTCCGCCGGTCATCGTGGCGTGCACCGGCATCGCCCGCAGCGTGGCGGCGTCGGCCTTCAGCGGGTCCACGTCCACGACGACCAGGTCGGCCGGGTCCCCGACCCGGACCAGCCGGCGTCCACGGGCCGCCGCCACCAGCGCGTCGGGTACGGACAGCCGCTGTTCCGGGTGCCAGGCGGGACGTTCGTCGTCGGTACGGCTGACGGCCGCCGCGACGGCGAGCCAGGGGTCCAGCGGGGACACCGGGGCGTCCGAGCCGAACTCCAGCCGGGCGCCGGCCGCGTGCAGGGCGGCGTACGCGAAGGCCCGGCCGGTGCGCCCGGCCCAGTGCCGGTCGGCCACGTCCCGGTCGTCGGTGGCGTGCCGGGGCTGCACTCCGGCCGTGACCCCCAACTGAGCGAAACGCGGCAGGTCTTCGGGGCTCAGCAGCTGCGCGTGCTCGATCCGGCCGCGGCAGCGTACGGCCGCGAAGGCGTCCAGGGCCACGGTGTTGGCGCGGTCCCCGATGGCGTGCACGGCGGGCTCGATGCCGTGCGCGGCGGCGTGGCGCATCAGCCGTACCAGCTCCTCGGGGGCCGTCTCCCCGATGCCGTGCGCGCCCTCGCCGCCCTCCAGGCCCGGATAGGGGTCGTGGCACAGGGCGGTACGGGTGTTGAGCGAGCCGTCGGTGAACAGCTTGAGGGGACCCACCCGTACCAGCCCGGGGTGGCGGCCGACCCCGCTGCCGGTGCGCAGGCCCCGGGCGATGGCCGCGTCGAGACGGCTCGGGTAGACGGCCGCCGCCACGCGCACGGCGGGCGCGGTGTGCGCCGTACGCCGTTCCCAGTCTCCGACGGTGTCGCCGTACTGGAAGTCGATGACACCGGTCACCCCGCGCGCGGCGGCGGCCCGGCATGCCTCGGCGATCCGGTCGTCGACCGCCTCGACGGCCGCCTTGGGCAGGGCGGACAGCGCCTCGTGGGTCTCGTGCTCGCGCAGCAGCCCGGTGGGGTGCTCGCCCCGGCCGACGAGCGCCAAGGCGGCGGAGTTGAGCCACACGGCGTGCAGATCGGCGCTGACCAGGGCCACCGGCCGGTCCGGGAGTACCGCGTCGAGCAGGTCCTTGTGCGGGGCGTCGGACCACAGACCGTCCCGGAAGCCGTACCCGAACAGGACCGTGTCGCGGGGCCCGCCGGTCTGCCGCCGCACCAGGTCGGCGACCGCCCGTGCGGATCCGGTGCCGGCCAGGTCCAGGCGGTGCCGGGCGTTCGCCCACTCCGCCAGGTGGACGTGCGCGTCCCACAGCCCCGGCAGCAGTACGCGCCCGTCGAGGTCCACGACCCGCTCGCGGCCGTCGGGGGCCGCCCTGTCGCCGTACTCCGCGTCGGTGACGACATGGGTGACGGTGCCGTCAGCCACGCGGACCCGGCTGAGCGGGCCGCCGGCGCCGAGCCGCACCCGGTCGAGTACGAGAGCGAAGTCGGTCATGAAGCCTCCCTGGAGGACGCCGGGCGGCTCTTGGCCGAACGACCGGCGAGAAACGTGGCCTCGCCCTACCCACGGCTGCGGGCAGGCGAGAGATGAACTGTGGTGGGCCGAACGGCCGTTGGCCATCGGGCGGTCCGCCACCCCGGCGGGTCCGCGGCGTGCCCAAAGCCCCATGGTGTCCGCGGCATGCTCCGTCAGATCGCCATGGTGTCCGCGGTGTGCTCAGAGCGCCATGGTGTCCGCGGTCCTGTCGCGGAGTTCCGCGCGTACGGACTCGGTGAGGGTGACGGTCGCGCAGGTGGCGGCCAGCCAGCGGACGGCCATGGTGTGGTCGTCGGCCGTGCGGTCGGCCACGGCGTCGGCGACGACGAACGCCTCGAGGTCCTGCATCCAGGCGTCGGCCGCGGTGAGCAGGACATCGGTGTGCGCCGCCGCGCCCACGACCAGCACCTGGTCCCGCCCGAGTTCCTTCAGCCGCGAGCGCAGCCGGGTGCCGGCGAACGCGCTGTACCGCCTGGCCGTCAGGACCGTGTCGCCCGCCTCCGGCCGCAGCACGTCCACGACGGCGTGGGCGTCCGCCTCGGTGGGCATGCCCCGCGCCGGCCCCTCTCCCCCGGCCGACCGCGCCCCCGGAATGCGCGTCACATACACGACGGGCACGCCGGAGCAGCGGGCGGTCTCGGTCAACCGGCCGATGTTGTCGAGGAGTTGCGCGACCGGGGCGGTCTCCCGCAGGGCCCGCAGGACGTGCTCCTGCATGTGCTGCACGACGAGTGCGGCACGCGACGGGTCGATGCTCCGCGAGGGGCCGCCGTCCGGCAGCGACGCCGCGTCGGGCATCGGGTACGGCAGGACGCTTGAGGATGTCATGTCTCGCCTTTCGGCTCAGGCCAGCAGGTGGCCGCTGTGGGAGAGGCGGCGCGCCGCCGACAGCAGGGCGTGGATCTGCGGTCCGACGTGGTCGAGGTCGCGCACGGGGGTGCGGAACGGGATGCGGGCGTCGTGGTGGGTGCGCCGGTGTTCCAGACGCAGGGTCAGGCCGTAGCGGTCGATGGCCACCGGGACCACCTTCGTCACGCCGGGCTCCGGACGCGGCCGCACGAGCCGCAGCAGCCGGGGCACGAGGTCGGCGTGGTCGTCCACGAGGTGGGTCAGGATGCCCGCCTCACCGGTGGCCAGCGGATCGAGTTCGGCCGCCTCCAGTTCCTGGAGGGTCACGTAGGCGCGTCCGCCGGATTCCTCCAGGACGCCCTGCCCGAACTCCATGCACGTGCTGTCGGTGGCGTCCGGGTCGCACGGCGCGCGCAGCACCCCGGTCAGGGTGACGCGGGCGCGCAGCCGCTCGCGTACCGGCGTGGGCGCTATGTCGGTGAGTTCCAGACGGACCGGGACCCGTACGGGCGACGGGGTGCCGTCGCCCTCCCAGGCGGCGTGCAGATGGAAGTGCCCCATCGCGCCGGTGCCGTCGAGTCGGCGGATCTCATGGTGGCGGCCGTCGCTGACCACGGTCATCGAGTGGGCGGCGGCCAGGATCGACCGGACACGCTCGGCGGCCGTCGGCGCGGGGGCAGGACTGAGGGTATGACGCATCCGGGCCCTCCAGGACCAGGCGAAGTAAGGTAAGCCTAACCTAACTCATGCGTGATCCGGCCGGCCAGTCGCCCCGCACACACGAAGCCCCTCCACCGGCCGGGGCGATCACCGGTGAGGCCAGCGCGTAGCCCAGGAGTTACCAGAGGACACTACGGTTTACGCAGGTCTGGGGCTGGGTGGCCGGTGAACCGGCGGCACCGGGCTTGCCAGGTGGTCGTCGGTGCCCACTTTTTGCAGGCGAACGTGAACCGCCAGGTTGTCGCCCCTCGTCGGCAACAGGGCCTGCCTGGAGTCGCAGTGGCGTACAAGGAGGAAAAGGGGCGCCCGTCAGCGGTCGGAGCCCACTGGGACTTTTTCTGCTCTTCGGCGCGGCCCGCGCCGTCCGGCGCGCAACGGCCCTGCGCCGATCAGCCTCAAGACGTCCGAGTCAGGCGGAGTGCAGTCAGCACGGGAGTCAGCACCGCACCGCCAAATCGCCCTGAACCGCCCTTCCGCACGTCGGCATGGTGGCTGGACTCAAAGCTGACCCCATAACTCTTGAGACCGCGAAGGCCCGGATTCGCAGGGAGCGGGAGCGTGGCTCACGGCGTCGTAAATGTAGGCGCGGGCGTTGAGGGCGCCGTCCTCGACCCGTCCCTCGTCGTTGGCCGTTCCGGGGTTACCGCCAGACCTGGTGCTGGCCGCCGTTACAGGGCAGCGTGTACACGTCGCCGCCGGCGTTGCTGTCCAGGCACCATCCGCTCATGCGGTTCACCAGCTGCCAGTTGCCGTTGCCCAGACCCTTCTCGTATGTGATCAGTGGTCGCAGATGATCAGGGATCGCATGACCGGCTCCGTGGTCTTGTGGTTGTGCCAGATCGGCCGCAGCCAGCGCGAGGACGCGCTGGGCGACGCGGGCGGCGACGCCCTCGAAGGTCCGGCCGACGTGCTGTTCCAGGTCGAGCCGGCCCTTGAGAGTGTCGTTCGCTGACTCGATCAGCTGCCGCACCGACTTCAGCAAGGACTCGCCCTTGCGGCGTTTTTCCCGCTTGAACGACGGCCGCAGCAACTCCGCCCCACGCAAGGCCAGATCGGCCTCGAAATCCTTGGAAGCAAAGCCCTTGTCCGCGATCAGCAGCAGCCCGGGCCGGTCGGTTACCGCGTCCGGCTCGCGGTCCAGCATCGCCGTCAGCACCTCGCGCTCGTCCAGCTTCGGGTTCGCCAGGGCCCACAGCACCGGCATGCCCGTCGGGGTGCACACCAGGTACAGCCGCAGGCCCCAGAAGAACCGGGAGTGGCTGGCGCAGTATCCATACCCGGCCCAGCCGGCCAGGTCCGACCGCTTCACCGTGGGCCGCGAGCGGCCGCACTCGACCGGGGTCGAGTCAATGATCCAGTGGTTGTCGAACCAGAAGTCGGTGTCCGTCGCGAGGAGCCGTATCACCCGTCTGACCGGCGGCAAAGCAGCCCTCAGCCGCTTGTTCCAGCCCGGCTGCTTCGGAACGCAGGGGAACATCGCGCCGAGGCGGGAGGAGGCGAACCGCGCCACCTGGACTCCGAGTCGAAGCCCAGCTTCGCCTGGGCGACGGCAAGGCAGACGAGTTCGGAGTCCGTCAACCGCAAAGGGCGCCCCAGCCACCGGGTATCTCCGGTCTCATCGTCGATCTTCACGTACAGCGCCGTCAGCGGGGCGTCCAGGTCATTCGTCACAGATCGATCTTGGACGCTCTCAAAGGCACCCTCGCGCCGTGCACAGCAAGCCCAGACGGACCGTTGACGCCGGTGTCGTTCCGCGATGACCGAGAAGGCGCTGTTGCCGGAAGGGTGCAGACCGCCCTGCACATGTGCCAGGCCAGGCTCCCGGTCATACTCCGGGCCACCTGGCCTCGCGTCTCCCGGAAGCCCAGGACTCCTGACGCATCCCTTCATGGTCAAATTACGTCCTACATCGATGAAAGCCCTGGAGTATTCGTGGCCTTACAAATAGCAGTCACCGCCGAGCCGATACCTTCGCATGTGTCCGCGCTGGATTACGTCACCTGCCCGGCCCTTGAGCAGGGCCACCATGTCGCGCTCCACGCCCCTCTCATGTTCCGCCGGGAAGCCCGGCGGCGCGGAGTGGAATTCCACCGCGCCGGAACGAACTGGACCTGCGATCCCGTCGTTCAGCAGGCGGCGAGCGAGATCTGGAAGGGGGCCGGAAACGCACCCTTCAACCGGTACGTCTTCGGCCACGTCTGGCCCGAACAGGCCGAGGCGAAGGCCCATGACCTGCTCACCGCGTGGACACGGACGCGGCCCGATCTGGTGATCGCCGAGTGCAGCGATCTCGGCGCACACCTCGCGGCCAAGGTATTGGGGTTGCCCCTGCTCGCAGCGGACAACGGCCTCGGCCCTGTGCTCCTGGACCTCTGGGACACCGACATCGCACCCGCGCTGACTCCCCTCTACAAACAGCACGAGCAGGACACACCCACGCTCCCCCCGATGCTCACCCCCGCGCCGGTCGAGTGGTTCTACGGACCGCCCCCGCCCTCGGCGCGCGCGGTCCGACGCACCGTCGCGGAATTCCGGACCGCCCTCCCCGAGTGGCTGGACCACTCCCCCTCCTCCCGCCCGCTCATCTATGTGAGCCTCGGAACCTTGACCACCGCGATGTCCGGGCTCCGTGACGTCGTGGGGAGCGCATACCGGGAGATCATGGCCGCACTCTCCGGAATCGACTGCGACGCGATCGTGTCCGCGGGCGATCTCGCGGAGCACCTTCGGAGCGCGGACCCCCGCATCAAGGTCGTCGAGCACGTCCCGCAGCCCGCGCTCCTGCGCCGTGCCGACCTCTTCGTGACGCACGGAGGCCGGGCATCCCTGCTCGACGCGGTGCAGGGCGCAACACCCGTCCTGGGCATGGGCGTTCTCGCCGACCAGCCCGACAACACCGTCGCGTTCGCCCGGCGCGGCCTCGGCAGTGCACTGGACCTCACGGCGACGCGCGACGAGATCGCCGACGCCATGACGGCCGTCCTCGGCACCTCACGCTACGGCACCGCCATGAGCGCCGCCAACGCCGAGCTGTCACAACTGCCACCGCTCGACCTCAAGGAACTATGGGACAGTCTCCAGCTTGGTCTTTAACGTGTGCCGCCGAACGGTGCGTCGTACTTGATCACTCGGTTCGGTAACTGCCGTGAGGCCGTGGCAATGTCCGGCCTGCCGGAGGAAAAACTCGGTGAGCTGGCCCGGCGAGCGGGCGGGCTGGAAGGCGAGCCGCGCCGGCCACGGTACGCCGACCCGCGCACGGGAGGCGGGCCGCCGCGGCGCCGGGAGGCGGGCGCAGCAAACTCTGCTGACCGCCACCGCGTGACGACGGCCTCGCCCCGACGTGATCCGGTGCAGGGGCGCTGCGTTCGGGCTCAGCCGGGGTAGTCAGCAGCGTGACCACGGCCGCGATCAACCCGCCCGTCGCCGAGAACACCCACACCGCCCGCGCCACGAACAGCAGAATCAGCCCGCCTGCCAGCCACGCGAACCGACGCGGCGCCTCTCCATGTCCGTCCTCCCCGTCGACGCGGGGGTGTTACGACCGAAGAGCGGTGGCTCAGCTCCACGCATCGGGGGGTCCGCCGCTCTACCGCCTCCGCGATGCCCGGGTCCACGCGGGACGGCCGGGCCACCTCCTGGTGCGTGGCGAGCGTACGGCGGTAGCCGTCCGAGGCGTTCTCCCGAACGCGCACCGGCCCGGAAGGCGCGACTGCGGCTTCCGGGCCGGCATGAGGAAGTTCGGCGGTGGGCAGCGCTCGGGTGCCAGGATCCGCAGCGTCTGGACGATCGTGCGGCCGGCCGGTGTTGGCGACCGCGATGATGCGGGTCTGTTCCCGGCGCGTCTTCGTCGCCCGGGCCAACGACGAGCTACCGCGGGCGCGGGGACGACGTGGCGGACAACCGTCACTACCCGGGTGCCAGGGAGCTACCCCCGCCGGGCGCGGGACGACGCCGCCGACGGGGTGCGGCGCTCCACCGGCGCCGCGGGCGCGGTCGGCTGCCGGCCGGGCGGCGGTCGCCCTGGTGGAGATGGCCTTCCTGGATGCGGGCGCAGGACATGCGGTGTGCGGACCTTCGCACCGCGCACCTTCTGTTGGCGGCCGCGATCAGCCGCGGTGTGCTCCAGTACAGCTTCGTGCCGACTGCCGGGGCGGGGCGACGTCCGGGCGGCCGGTGTCCGTGTCGAACGCCACGGCCTGGACGCGCCCGACGAGTTCGGGTGAGTTCGCGCGGCGACGATGGCGCCGGACCGGGCGAGGAATGCTGCCGCCGGCGGCCGGGGTGGTCATGCCGCGCTTTTCTCGGGCCGTCTCACGTGTTGTCCGAGCGAGGGCCCGAGACCGGAGCGGCTGGCGTGTCTGGAGGTGCGCGGTTCCCGTGCGCTCACGACAGCCGCCCCGATATGCGTATTCCTCTACCCACGTTCCGTGTATTACGCAGGAGTCCGTGAAAAACGTCCGAAGTGAAAGCGCCGGCAGCGGTCGTGGGTCGGCCATGGCATACCGCTGCGGGCCACACCCTTTTCGGGTGTGGCCCGCAGCGGTACTCCTGCCGGGCGTCGGCAGTCGGCCTTACCAGCGATACCAGCGTGCGCTGCCGCCCTTGGGCCGGGCCACGAACCCGACGAGCCACACGACGAGCACGATCACGGCGATCAACCACAGGGCCTTGAGCGCGAAACCGGCACCGAAGAGAATCAGAGCGAGCAGAAGAACGAGAAGCAGGGGAACCATGATTATCAACCTCCGGGCCAGCTTGTGCCCGGCATCTCCCCCATCAATCCCAGGTCACTGATCGCATTACTCCACCTCGGTGACCAGCGCGCCGATCCTGGCCCCCAGGCCCAGCGGGTGCGCCAGTCGACGTCAGAGGCGCAGGGCCTGGTCCACAGTGGGGTGGCAGTCGATGACCGTGTCCAGGCCGACGATCTGGACCGTGCGCAAGACGGGTGCCGACAGTGCTGCCAGGCGGAGCCAGCCGCCTGCCCCGGTGAGAGCACGGTGGGCACTGATCAGGATGTTGATGCCGCTGGAGTCCATGAACCTGTTCCGCATCGGCTTCCCGGCCGCGGCCGAGGTGATCGCCTCGGCGACGTCCCGTAGTTTGATATTGGCGTGCTGGGAGACCGTCACCAGGATCTCCCACGCCTTCCTCCGCGCGGGCGGCGGTCTTGTAGAGCATCCGCCACAGCGTCTTCTCCCGCGGGTGTACCTCGCGCCGGGCGATGAGCCGGTCCGCGGCCATCTTCGAGCGGGCCAGGGTCTCGGAGTCAGGCACCACCAGTCGCTTTGTCCAGGCCGGACCGCCGGCCCGTCGTAGCCGTACTCCGCGCATCAGCCCAGCCACGACGGCATACCGCCGCCCGGCGGGCGTTCCAGGTGTTGACCGCTGCGGTACCCCACAGCGTTTCCGGCTGGTGAAAGGTGCTGCTGCACGCTGCCCAGACCTGACGGTCGCTCAGTGATCACCTTCTTCTGTCGTTTTCTGCCGGTAGTAATCCGGTGCAGGTCCGGCGCCGGCTTGGTCGACTGGGGAGAGAAAGCGGATTTCCCTCGTTCGGTCGATCCGCTTGCGGTTTGAGCTGCGGTGACAGCGATACGCAAGGGCGTGCGTCAACTACGCTGCGGCGAGGCAGGCTTGACGGAGGGAAATGCTGGGCGTTTCATTCGGTTCGAAGCGCCGGCCTCTTCTGCCACAGGCCCTGAGCGTCTGCCGTCAGACGCTTCTTCGGCGCCTTCGGTCTCTTCGCTCAGGCCGCAGGAGCGCCCGCCACAGGTGACCCGTGACTTCTCGTTGGTTCGATCCTTCTCTGCGTTGATCGGCCTGCTGGTTGCCTGAAGCGAGTCTCTTCCCGCGGTCCCCAGTCAACAGGAGTGATCATGAACGATTCGCAGCGGCCTCAGCAGGAAGCGCCTTCCGGTCTCGACCGCCGGGGGGTGATGCGCGGTGCGACGCAGCTGGGCCTCGCGGGCCTCGCCGCGGGTGTGGTCCTGGGTGCTGCGGAGCCGGCCATGGCGGCTTCGCCGCGCCTGAACGAAGCGGTGGCCCAGGTGCCGGCCGAGGCGGCCGGCTCGCACGAGCCGTTGGTGGTGCACGTGCGCGACGCCTCGAAGGGCGAACTGGACTTCTTCCACGGAGAGCGGCATCACCGCGTAGTCGACCGGGAGTTGGCCGCGGCTCTGCTGCGTCATACGCGCTGACCGGACGCCACCCCGATTCACCCGGCAACTGATGTTGCCCGCGCAACACACCCATCGACGCAAGTGAGGTTTTGATGTCCTCCCACCGTGAAGCCCCGGAGATCTCCAAGGACCCGGTCGCCGACAGCACCGACGTCTACGCCTTCGTCAGCCCCGACGCCCCCGAAACCGTCACGCTGATCGCCAACTACATTCCGCTGCAGGATCCCGCGGGCGGACCGAACTTCTACGAGTTCGGGGACGACGTGCTCTACGAGATCCACATCGACAACGACGGCGACGGCCGCGCGGATGTCACCTACCAGTTCGAGTTCACCACCAAGCTGCGGCACCCGGACAGCTTCCTGTACAACACCGGGCCGATCCTGAGCCTGGACTCACCGAACTGGAACCGCTACCAGACCTACACCCTCACCCGGGTCGAGAGCAGCGGTCGGCGCTCGGTTCTGGGCCGTCACCTGGCCTGCCCGCCCTGCAACATCGGCCCGCTGTCCACCCCGAACTACCAGCGGCTGGCTCAGCAGGCGGTCCACACCCTGGGCAAGCACCGCACCGTGTTCGCCGGACAGCGCGCCGAGGGCTTCTACGTCGACCTGGGCGCCATCTTCGACCTCGGCACCCTGCGCCCGTTCCAGAACCTGCACAACCAGTTCGGGATGAGCGTCTTCACCCAGCCCGCCGACGGCGTCAACACCACCAAGGAACTCAACGTCCACTCGCTGGCGATCCAGGTGCCCGTCACCGACCTCACCCACCACGGGCGACGGATCAGGGACGTCACCGACCCGCACGCCACCATCGGGGTGTGGACATCCGCGAGCCGCCGTCGCGCCCGAGTCATCGAGCCCGGCCGGGACCTCGAGACCGGGCCCTACACCCAGGTCTCCCGCCTCGGAAACCCCCTCTTCAACGAAGTCCTGGTTCCACTCGGCCACAAGGACGAGTGGAACGCCCTGCCGCCGGCCGACGACAAACGCTTCGCCACCTACGTCGCCCACCCCGAACTGGCGAGGCTCCTGCCGGTCCTCTACCCCGGGGTCTTCCCCCACCTGGACGCCTACAACAAGTCCAACAAGCCCCGCACCGACCTGCTCGCCATCCTGCTCACCGGCATCCCCAAGGGAGTCGTACCGGGCTTCCAGAACTACACCGGCTCCACCCAGGCGGACATGATCCGCCTCAACACCGCCATCCCCCGGCCAGGAAGCCCAACATCCTCGGCCTGGTCGGCGGCGATCCGGCCGGCTTCCCCAACGGACGCCGTGTCTACGACGACGTCGTCACCGTCGAACTGCGCGCGCTGGCCGGCGCCACCCTCCCGCTCGTCGACAAGAGCTACACCCCCGACGCCGCGGCGTCCAAGGTGACCGACGGCCTCACCCCGGCCGACGTCACCAACCCCTACCTGGACTCCTTCCCCTACCTCGGCGTCCCGTACGACGGCTACCACCACCCCGCCTCCTGACCGCGTTCCGCCGGCGGGGCCGCCCTTGCGGCAACGGCAGCCCCGCCATTACCCCGATCGAAGAGAGCCCCGCATGCACCAGCACACCTCCCACCCCTCCACCCAGGGCAGCGTCATCCTGGACATCGGCGAGGACACCGCCGCGCTCATCATCCACACCGCCCCCGAACACGACGGACTCGAAATCCACGTCAGCCCCCTCGACCGGCCCGAGCAGCGCACCCACGCTGCCGTGCGCCCACGCCACGTCGCCGACCGCACCATCCACTGCGTCCTCATCCACCCCCTGCCCGCCGGCACCTACACCGTCTGGAAGGACGACGGCATCGCCCACGGCACTGTCACGCTCACCGGCGGAGGCGTGACCGAGTACCACTGGTGACACCGGCTACTGCGCGATGTCCGACGACGGCGCATGGATCTCTTTTTCACGCCATGCGCTGGAGAAGCCCTGCCCCATGAACCCCGGTCGCTCTCACTTGACGACTCCGGCGAATGTCTTTGTTCCCGTGCCGGGCTGCTGGATCTGCTCCCTCCTGGCGGCTGTCGCTCACTCAGCCTGACGCGGCAAGGGCGGGCTGACGCTGCGCGACTGGACGGTGCTCGGGGCCGCGGGCCACGCGAGAGGGGGGAGGTCGCCGAACGAAGGGCCGGGCGCGGCGGCCCGGCTCGCCGCCGGGCAGCTCGGGCGGCTGGCCGGGGCGGCGGTCACGGTCGCCGGTGCCGGACCGGCCGCCGGACCGCGGGCGATCGCCGACGCGCACGCCGAGGGGGTGCGCTGCCTGCGGGCCATGCATGTGCTCGGCCGGGACGGAAGCGGCGCCCGCGCCGCCGAACTCGGCTTCGTGGGCGTGCTGCTGGGCGACGACCACGATGTGGACGGCTTCGTCGCCGCCACCCTCGGGCCCCTGCTGGAGTACGACGCCCAGCGCGGCACCCAGCTGGTGCGCACCCTGCGCGCCTACTTCGGCTGCGGCGGCAGCCTCACCCGGGCGAAGGAGGAGCTGCACGTCCATGTGAACACGGTCGTCCAGCGACTGGACCGCGTCCACGCCCTCCTCGGCCCCGGCTGGAGCACCCCCGAGCAGACCCTGGAGCTGCAACTCGCGCTGCGCCTGCACCTGTTGTCCGACGGGTGACCGGCCCGGCACGGGCGACCCGGGATCCGCCGCGGAAGGTGTCGGTGACACCGGAAGGCATGAGGGGCGCCCCTGCCGGGGTGTGGCCGCCGCCTCGGCACCTTCGACGAGGGCTCCCGGTGGGCGATCCGCCGGACCGGCAGCCGCGCCTGCCCCAGCGTTCCGGCCACCTCCACGCGCTCGCCACCGGCCGTCACCGACCGGTCGTCGTACACCTCGTCCGCGGCGGGTTCGCGGTGGGAACGGCCGCCGAGGTGTCGGACGGAGCCGGCGGGGCATCGGCGGACTATGGATGCACGGTCATGGGCCCGGTCCTGGGCACCGAGAGGGCGCGGCGAGGTACGCAGAGCCGCGGACGGTAAGGCGATGACGGTGGCGGCCCGGTCCGGTTTCGCCGCCCGTGGGCTGATCCACGTCCTGGTGGGCGTCATCGCGCTGCGGATCGCCTTCGGCGGCGACGGCGGCCGGCAGCAGGCCGACCGGGGCGGCGCCCTGGAGGAACTGGCCGACCGGCCGCTCGGGGTGGCGTTGCTCTGGGTCGTCGGCGTCGCGCTCGCCGGTATGGCGCTGTGGCGGCTGTCGGAGGCGGTGCTCGGCGGTACGGGAGCGCGGGCGGGCAAGCCGTCGAAGCGGCTGGGGGCGGCGGGTCAGTGCGCCTTCTACGTCTTCCTGTCCTTCTCGGTGCTGGCCTACGCGCTCGGCTCCCGGGGCAGCGGCAGCGGGTCCTCCGACCGGAACACGCAGGACGTCACGGCCATGGCCCTGCGGTGGCCGGGCGGGCAGTGGCTGGTGGGCATCGGCGGCGCCGCCGTGGTGGTCATCGGCCTGTGGATGGCGATACGGGCCCTGCGCAAGAAGTTCCGCAAGGATCTGCGCGTCGAGGCCATGTCGGCCACGGCCAGGCGGATGACGGACTTCTTCGGCGTGGTCGGCGGCACGGCGCAGGGGGTCGTCTTCGCCGTGGCGGGCGGGTTCGCGATCGTCGCGGCCGCCCGGCACCGGGCCGGTGAGGCGAAGGGCATCGACAACACCCTGCGCTCCTTCCGCGATCTGCCGGCCGGGCCGTGGCTGCTCGCCCTCATCGCGCTGGGCCTGGCGGCGTTCGGGGTCTTCTCGTGGTGCTGCGCGCGGTGGCAGCGAGTGTGACCGGGCGACGCGGCCGCTCGTAGCGACGGCTCGCTCGCGGCGGCTCAGTCGCGGTGGCCTGGTCCCGGTCGCGGCGGCTCAGTCGCGGTCGGCGGTCGCGGAGGCGCGAGGCGTCTCCGGGTGGCCGTCGGCGCGTTGACGGCACCGCGGTCCGGGGCGCCGGGTCCGCGCGCACGGCCGGTCGGCGTCCTCTCCGGGTCCGGTCTCCTCGCTGTCCGCGAGGGCGATCCGGACGGTGACCCACTTGCCCGTCGGCTCGGGCCGGATCTCGAACGACTCGGCGACCGCCAGGACGATCTCCAGCCCGTGCTGCCCCACCCGGCGGGGTTCCGCGGCCCGGACCACCGGGGGAATGGGAACGGAGTCCCACACCGAGATCTCGATCCGGGGGTCTTCCGTCGGGCCACCGATGATCCGCAGGTCCATGCGGAGGGGGCCGGGCGCGTATTTGCACGCGTTGGTGACCATTTCGCTGACCACGAGCCGGGTGAGGTCGAGGGCGCGCGCGGAGACCGCGACGCCGTGCTCGGTCCGGGCACGGCTCAGGAACCGGGCCGCCCGGTGCCGGGCCGCGGCAATGCATCCGAGGTCCCCGTCGAACTCGGCGACGGCGGCCATCGGTTCGGCGGGCACGGGCCATCGGCCACCGGTACGGGGCCGGGGCGCCGTGCGGATCGTTGGCGCTGCGTTCACGTGGCGGCCCCTACCCCGGTCCGCACACTCCATGCCTGGAAATCGTC
Organism: Streptomyces sp. SUK 48; assembly: GCF_009650765.1. Classification (NCBI taxonomy): domain Bacteria; kingdom Bacillati; phylum Actinomycetota; class Actinomycetes; order Kitasatosporales; family Streptomycetaceae; genus Streptomyces; species Streptomyces sp. SUK 48. Next base: position 1,056,914 of record NZ_CP045740.1, read on the forward strand.
GCGACGTTTCTCACAGGGCAGCCGAAGACCCTCGCGTGGCCTCTCTATCCCAATTAAGACCGACCCGACATGGTTTGCACCGATCTGATCCGGTCCGGCCTGCTCCTCACGAGAGGCCCTAGCTCCGCCGGCGTGTCAGCGCGATGCCGACGGCGCCGAGCGCGCAGGCGATGCCCGCCACCAGGTAGGCCAGGTGGTAGCCGCTGAGCCGGTTGTCGGTGGTCGCGGCGAGGAGGACCAGGGCGGCGACGCCCGCGCTGGAGCCGATCTGCTGGGCGACGACGTTGACCGCGCCGGCGACGGCGTGCTGCTCCGGGGGGACGTCGGAGAGTCCGGAGGTGGTCATGGCGGGGAAGTTGAGGCCCTGGCCGAACCCGCTGATCACCAGGCCGGGCAGGACGTGCAGGAGATAACTGCCGTGCGGCGGGGTGGTGACCCACAGGGCGGTCCCCGCGCCGATCAGGAGCAGGCCGGTGACCATGAGGGTGCGCGGGCTGTACCTGGCCAGCAGGCGTCCGGTGGCGAAGTTGGCCGTGAGGAAGACCGTCAGGGACATCGGGACCAGGGAGAGACCGGATTCGACCGGTGAGTAGCCCAGCATGCCCTGGAGATACAGCGGCGCGAAGAAGACGATCGCGACCGACGCCGTGTACTGGAGGAACGCCGCCGCGGTGGCCAGCCGTACCGAGGAGATCCGGAAGAGGGCCAGCGGCAACAGCGGTCCGGGGGTGCGGTGTTCGTGTACGGCGAAGAGCACCAGGAGGACGACCGCCGCGGCGATGAGCACCCAGGCCCAGGTCCCGCCGAGGCTCACGCCGATGACGAGCAGCGCGAGCCCGAGGGTGCCGGATATGGCGCCGGCCATGTCCAGCGGGACCCTGCTGCCCGCCCCGTCGGGCAGCCCGGAGCGGGTGATCGCGAGCACGATCGCGCCGAGCAGCACCGAGAACCACAGCACCGACCGCCAGCCGAGGAACTCGGTCAGCACGCCGCCCAGCAGCATCCCGCCGCTGAAGCTGGCCGCGCCGACCGCCGCGTACACGCCGAGCGCCCGGCCCCGGCTCGGGCCCTCCGGGAACACCTCGGTCAGCAGGGCCAGTGCCGCCGGGCCCGACAGGGCCGCGCCGATGCCCTGGACCGCCCGCGCGCCGAGCAGCACCGCGCCGTCCGGCGCCAGCGCCCCGGCCAGCGCGGCCACGGTGAACAGGGCGACCCCGGCCTCGAAGACCCGGCGCCGGCCGAACACATCGGCCAGCCGGCCGCCCACCAGCAGGAAGCCGGCGAAGGTGACCGAATAGGCCGTCATGACCCACTGGAGCGTGGTGTCGCGCAGATCGAAACGGGCCCCGACGGACGGCAGGGCGGCGTTCAGTACGGCCATCCCGCTGAGGTCCAGTGCGAGCGCCCCGGCCAGCACCCCGAGCGCCAGGCCCGGCCGGTACGACAAGGCCCGCCCCTGTGCTGATGTGTTGAGCATCGCGGCGCTGCTTCCTCTCCTCAGGACACGAACCCCCTAAGACGATCACCGCGCCCCACCCAGGTCAATGTCCCGTATTCCAAGTGGCTTGAAACAAGGCTCAGTTCATACGGCCGGCCAGCATGCAAGCCGGAGAACCGGCCACCGGGGAGTCAAATCTTGCCAGTGCGAGATCCGGCCAGTAGACACTCTTGCCCCACCAATCACCGGATGGCAGGCTGACATATGCCGATCGGGGTGAGCACCTGGTCCAGCGGTCCGTCCGGGGTAAAGCGGACCGTGATTCCCGTCGGCGGTGGCCGTGCGGGCGTGGGGTTTCGCCTGTACGTCGCCATAGTCAACGCAACTGACCGTGAGCTGATTCTGTCGGGATGACTCAACGAGGGCGGTCCAGTGCAGTCATGGGGTATTCGGCGGTTCCGCCTTTGCGCACGGGGCCACGCGATCCGTCGGGCGTGAGCCGGTGGCCGTCCGCTGACCACGGACGCTCGATCGATCGGACATTCCTCCAACTCCTTTTCCCTCAGCACCTCTTGGCTGATTTCACATGTGCGGTGACGCGCCGGAGTACCCGGCGCGGCTGAACCAACCCCTGTGTCCGTGAACCATCTCCGCTTTCGGCCGTCGACCGGCCCATTCCATCCGCCTTGCCGAGGAGGCGAAATGCCCCAAGAGCGTGGGGCGCGCGATGTGCGCGCCGTCACAGAATTTCTGCTTTCTCGCTTCGTGGAGCTGCTGGACGTTTCCAGGGACACGGTGGACCGCTGGGCGCCGATGCACCAGTACGGTCTGGATTCGGCCAAGGCGGCCACGCTCGCCGCCTCGTTGTCCGCATTCCTCGGCCGGCCGGTTCCGGTCACCTGGATGTGGCAATATCCGACCGTCGACGAGCTGTCCCGGGCCCTGGTCGAGGGTCCGCCCGCCGCGCCGCAGGCCGCCGCCCCGGGCCGGGACCGCCGTGGGCCCTCGTACGAGCCCGTCGCGATCGTGGGCATCGGCTGCCGGTTCCCCGGCGGCCCGGACCCCTCCTCGTTCTGGCGGCTGCTGGCCGAGGGGCGCGACGCCGTGGGGTCGGTGCCGGCCGCGCGGCGCGAGCTGCTGCGCGACACGGTGCGCTGGGGCGGATTCATCGACGGCATCGACCGGTTCGACCCGCTGTTCTTCGGCATCTCGCCCCGGGAAGCCGTCCAGATGGACCCGCAGCAGCGGCTGATCCTGGAGCTGGCCTGGGAGGCGCTGGAGGACGCGGGTGTCCCGCCGCTCGGTCTGGTCGGCAGCGACACCGGCGTGTTCATGGCCTCCTGCTGGGGCGACTACGCGGCGCTCGCGCACTACCGGGGCCCCGACAGCCAGATCACCCCGCACACCGCGACCGGCATGCACGACGGCATCATCGCCAACCGCGTCTCCTACGTCCTCGGGCTCCAGGGCCCGAGCATGGCCATCGACGCCGCCTGCGCCGGATCACTGGTCTCGGTGCATCTGGGCTGCCAGTCGATCTGGATGGGCGAGAGCGAGCTGGTGCTGGCCGGCGGCGTGAACCTGAGCTTCGTCTCCGACTACTACACGGCCATGGACCAGATGGGCGCGCTCGCCCCGGACGGCCGCTGCAAGACCTTCGACGCGCGTGCCGACGGCTATGTCCGCGGCGAGGGCGCCGGGGTCGTCGTACTGGCCCCGCTCAGTGTGGCGCTGGAGCGCGAGCTGCCGGTGTACTGCCTGATCAAGGGGAGCTCGGCCAACAACGACGGGCTGAGCAACGGCATGACGGCGCCCAGTCCGCAGGCGCAGGAGCTGATGCTGCGCACCGCGTACCGGCGGGCCGGGATCGCGCCGTCCCTCGTGGACTACATCGAGTGCCACGGCTCCGCGACACCGCTCGGCGACCCGATCGAGGCCAACGCCATCGGCGCGGTCCTGGGCGGCGACCGGCCCGTGCCGCTGCGGCTCGGGTCCGTCAAGTCCAACGTCGGACACCTGGAGGCGGCGGCCGGGATCGTCGGCCTGGTCAAGCTGGCGCTGTCGATCCGCAACGGGGTGCTGCCGGCGAGCCTGCACTACACCGCCCCGAACCCGCAGATCCTCTTCGACGAGTACGGGCTCGCCGTGCAGGACCGGCTGACCGCGTGGCCGCGCCGGTCCGACGCGCGCCGCGGCGGCGTCAGCTCGTTCGGGTTCGGCGGCGCGATCTGCCATGTCGCCGTCGAGGAACTGCCGCGCCCCGAGGGCAGGCTCCTGCTGCTGGCCGAGGACTCCCCCGAGGCGCTGGCCGACCGGGCCCGGGCGCTGCGGGACGAGTCCGATCTGCGGGAGGTCTGCGGGCGCGCGCCCGGCGAGGGAAGGTTCCGGCTCGCGGCGGCCGCCCGCGACATGGGTGAACTCCGTTCCCAGCTGGACGCGTTCGCCGCCGGTACGGCGGCCCCGGGTCTCAGCGTCGGGGAGGCGGGCGGTCGCCGGCCGCGAGTGGCGTTCCTGTTCTCCGGCAACGGCTCGCAATGGGTCGGCATGGGACGGCAGTTGCTCGCCGGGATGCCGGTGTTCCGCCGCTCCATGATGCGTTCGGACCGGCGGATGCGGGAGCTGCTGGGCTTCTCCCTGGTGGACCAGCTCCTCGCGGCCGACGGGCGCCTGGACGACATGGACGTCTTCCAGCCGCTGCTGTTCTGTATGCAGGTCGCGCTGGCCGACGCCTGGCGCTCGCTGGGGGTGGAGCCGGACGTCGTGGTGGGCCAGAGCGTCGGCGAGTTCGCCGCCTCGCACATCGCCGGGGCGCTCGATTTCGAGGACGCGGCACGGCTGGCGGCCTGCCACGGCAGGCTGCTCCAGCAGCTGGCCGTCGGCCGCGGCGACGGCATCGTGGTCACCACCGACGCCGCCGCCGTCCGGCCGTATCTGACCGGGCAGCTCACCGTGTCCGGCCACAACGGCCCGGACTCCACGCTGGTCACCGGCGCCCCGCAGGAGATCGACGCGCTCGTCCAGCGGCTGACCGAGGAGGGGATCACGACCCATCGGGTGCGGATGGGCCACGCGCCCCACTCCCCGCTGGTCGACCACGTCCTCGCCCCGCTGCGGGCCGAACTCGCCGGCATCAGGCCCCGGACGACCCGCGTCCCGATGATCTCGACGGTCACCGGCGAGCGCGTCGACGGCGCCGAACTCGGGCCCGGCTACTGGGCGGACAACCTGCGCCACGAGATCCAGATGGTCAAGGCCCTCACGGCGCTGGGCGCGCACGACGTCGACGCGGTCGTCGAACTCTCTCCCCACCCCCTCCTGCTCAAGCCGGCCTCGCAACTCCTGGACGCGGCGACCCTGCCCTCGCTGCGACGCGGCGCCGACGAGGCGCAGACCCTGCTGAGTTCGCTCGGCGCGCTGTACGCCGCCGGCCATCCCGTCACGGCGTCCCCGTTCCGCACGGGCGACCGGGGACGGCATGTCGCCCCGGTGCAGGGCGCCCCCGCGGGCGACGAAGACCTGCGTCTCGTACCGGTCTCCGCCCATTCGGCGGCGGCCCTCGCCGACACCTGCCGTGCCCTGTCGAACCATGTCGAACGCGACGCGGGCCTGCGGGTGTCCGACCTCGCCTACACGCTCGCGACCCGGCGCACCCATCTGAACCACCGGGTGGCGCTGCTGGCCGGCAGCCGGCAGGACGTGCTGGACGGGCTCGCCCGGGTCGCCGCCGGACGCCCGCACCCCGACGTCGTCACCGGCACGGTGTCCGGCGGCACCGACCGGCGGGTGGCCCTTGTCTTCTCCGGCGGCGGGACCCAATGGGTCGGCATGGGACGGGAGTTGCTACGCACGCATGCCGGGTTCCGCGACTGGATGCACGCCTGCGACACCGCCGTCCGCGCGGCCGGCGGCTGCTCGGTGCTCGAACAGCTCGCCGCTCCCGAGAGCGCGGCCCGGTTCGAGGAGATGGACTTCCAGCAGCCGGTCCTGTTCGCCCTCCAGGTGTCGCTGGCGCGGGTCTGGCTGGGGCTCGGCATCCAGCCGGCCGCCGTCGTCGGGCACAGTCTGGGCGAGGTCGCGGCCGCGTGTGTCGCGGGAGCGCTGTCGCTGGACGACGCGGCCCGGGTCGTCGTGGCCCGGTCGCATCTGCTCGAACGCGAGGCGGCCCCCGGCGCCATGATCTCGGTCGACCTGCCGGAGGCGGAGCTGCTGCCGTGGCTCGCGCCGTACGCCGAGCACGCGGCCGTCGCCGTCGTCAACAGCCCCACCAGCGCGGCGGTTTCGGGCTCGCCCGAGGCGGTCCGCGCCCTGGAGGCGGACCTGCGGGCGGCCGGGATCTCGACCAGGAACATCCGGGTCGAGCGGCCGGTGCACAGCCCGGGCATGGATCCGCTGACCGGGCCGCTGCGTGAACGCATCGACGGCATCGTCCCGTTGACCGGCAGCATCGACTTCCACTCCACGGCACTGGCCGGGGCGGTGAACCCGGTCGTGGACGTCGACTACTGGGTGCACAATCTGCGCAACCAGGTCCGGTTCGCCGAGACGATCGGCGCGCTGGTCGAGGACGGCGTCGGCACCTTCGTGGAGATCGGCCCGCACGAGACGCTGCGCGGCGCGGTCGAGGAGATCGCGCTGACCCAGGGTGCCCGGGTGCACGCGGTCAACTCCCTGCGGCGCGGCGAGAGCGATCTGCGGTGCCTGCTGGAGGCGGCCGCGTCGCTGCACGTCAGGGGGGTGCCGCTGAGCTTCGACACGCTGTTCGCGGACGATGCCGAGGTCGTGGAGACCCCGCTCGTGCAGTGGCAGAATGAGCGCTACTGGCTGGATGCCGTGCCGCGCGTCGACGGTGTCGTGCCCAGTACGGTCGTACCGGTCGTACCGGGCGCGGCGGCCGTGTCGACCGGGTCGGCCGCCTCGGCTGTACCGTCCGCATCGGCTGTGCCTGCCGCCTCGGCCGTGGCGGTCGCGGAGGCCGTGGCCGAGCCGGTGGGTACGGCCGCGCCGGGCAGGTCGGTGGAGGAGCTGGTCCTCGGCGAGATCGCCGATGTGCTGGGCGTGCCGGAGGACCGGTTCGACGCGGGGTCGAGCCTGCGCGACTTCGGGCTCGACTCGATGCTCGCGATCCGCCTGGTCAACCGGGTGCAGTCGCTGTTCGGGCAGCGGGTGTCGCCGGTGGTGTTCCTGGACGGCCGGAGCATCTCCGAGATCGTCGGCCATCTCGGTGAGGTGGTCGGCGGGCAGAGCGCGTCGGCCCCGGCCGTCACCCAGGCCCCGCCCGCGGCCGTCTCCTCCGCCCAAGCCCCGACCGCGGCACCACGGCCCACCCCCACCCCGCCCTCCCCTGCCACCGTCCCCGCCGCCACTCCCGCCCCGTCCCGCACCCCCCTCGACACGCTCTCCGCCCTCTCCGAACTGGACGCCGAGGAACTCCTGGAGGAGCTCGCCGCCCGCGGCCTCCTCGAACCCACCGACGCGCCCGCCATCGGCCAACTCCGCGCCGAGGGGCTCGGCTTCGCACTGGCACCGGCGTCGCACGGCCAAGCCTCGCTGTGGTTCATGCAGCAGATCGACCCGGACGCCGTGCCGTACAACTTCATGGTGGCCGCCCGGGTCCGGACCGAGGTCGACGCACCGGCCCTGGAACGCGCCGTGGCGGCCGTGATGCGGCGGCACCCCGCGCTGCGCACGATCTTCGTGGAGGCGGGCGGCAGCCCGTACCAGGTCATCCTCGACCAGCCGGAGTACGAGTTCCTGGTCACGGACAGCACGCACCTGGACGACGCGCAGGCCCGCGAGGAACTCGCCGTGTACGGCCACATGCCGCTGGACCTGGACAACGGGCCGCTGGTGCGGGTCGTCCTGATGACGCGCGGACCGGCCGACCACTATCTGCTGGTCCTCGTGCACCACATCGCCTCGGACGCCGCGTCGGCCGATGTGATGATCCGCGAACTCCAGGCGTTCTACGAGGGCGTCGACCCCGAGACCGTCGAACCGGTCGCGCCGTACACGGAGTTCGTGGAGTGGGAGCGTCAGTGGCTGGCCGGCCCCGCCGCGGAGGCGGCGCTGGACTGGTGGTCGCGGCGGCTGGCCGATCCGCCCGCCCACCTCGATCTGTCCCCGTCGAGCGCCCGCCCGGTGTCACCTACGAGGGCCGCGACCTCGCCTTCCGCTGGAGCGCCGAAGAGACGCGGGCGCTGCGGGAGTTCGCGGTGCGCGAGGGGGTGTCGATCAGCACCGTGGTGCTGGCCGGATTCTTCGCGACCCTGAATCGCGCGGCCGGCGTCGAGGACTCGGTCCTCGCCACCGCCATCGCGCAACGCGCGGAATCCGGCTGGGAGTCCGCCATCGGCTACTACCTGAACACGGTCCTGGTACGGGCGAAACCGGCCGGTGACCGGGGCTTCAGGGAGCTGCTGGGTGAGGTGCACGCGTTCTCGCTCGGCCTGCTGGAGCACATGAACTACCCGCTCGACCTGCTGGCGTCCGAACTGAAGCCCCCGCGGGCCGAGGGCCGCTCGCCGTGGTTCGACGTCGTCCTCAACTGGCTCTCCTCGGACGCCTTTCCGCGCTCCGTGAAGCTCTTCCACGGCATCGGCGACACCATCGCGCCCGAGGGCGCGCTGCCCCTGGAGCCGCTGCCCGTACGCAGGCACCTCGCCAAGTTCGACCTGGAGATCTCGATGGCCGAGATCGGCGGCGAGGTCGTCGGCCATGTCCAGTACAAACCGAGCTACCTGGAGAAGCGGACCGTGACGGCACTGCTCGCGCTCTACCGCACCGTGCTCTTCGACTCGATCGCCCACCCCGGCCTGGCACTCGACGAGATCGCGCCGGCCGGCCGTCCTGAGGAGACGGACCAGTGACCCAGACCCTGCACACCAGGTTCATCGAACAGGCCGGGAAGACCCCGGACGCCACCGCGGTCTATTCCGACGCCGGGGTGCTGACCTACCGCGAACTGGACGACCGTTCGCGCGAGTTGGCCGAACGGCTGGTCACCGAGGGCGCCGGGCCCGGGGTCCCGGTCGGCGTCTGCGTCGAGCGCGCGCCCGGCCTCCTCGTCGCCATCCTGGCCGTCCTGCGCGCCGGCTCCTGCTATGTGCCGCTGGACCCGAGGTACCCGGCCGAGCGGCTGGACTTCATGGTCCGCGACAGCGGCACGAACCTGCTGCTGACCACGCCCGCGTCCCGGGAGAACTGCCCGGCGGGCCCGACCCTGGTGGTGCTGGACGCGGCCGTGACGACCGAGCCGGGCGAGAAGCCCGTACCGGTCGTACCCGCCGACACCGCCTACGTGATCTACACCTCGGGCTCCACGGGGACGCCCAAGGGGGTGCCGGTCCGGCACGGCGGCTGCGCGGCCATGCTGTCCGCCTGGGACCACGTGCTCGGCGACCGCGACCTCGGCGGGGTCTCGGCGGCCAGCTCGATCTGCTTCGACATGTCCGTGATGGAGATCTTCCCGGCCCTGAGCCGGGGCGGCGCCCTCGTGCTGGTGGAGAGCACCGTCCATCTGCCCGAGAGCCCCCACGCGGACAAGGTCACCCTGCTGCACGCCATCCCGTCGGTGACCAACGCCCTGCTCGACGCGGGCGGGCTGCCGCCGAACCTGCGCACGGTCGTGTTCGGCGGCGAGCCGCTGCGGCGCAAGCTGGTGGACCGGGTGTACGCGGAGACCGGCGCGGAGGTCTTCAACGCCTACGGTCCCACCGAGGGCACCGTCTTCTGCACGCTGGGCCCGGTGCCGAGGGAGGGTACCGGCGAGCCCACGATCGGCGCGGCGGCGGCCGGTGCCCGCCTGTACGTGCTGGACGAGGACCGGAAACCGGTGCCGGCCGGTGTCCCCGGTGAGCTGTACCTCGGCGGCGCGGGTGTCGCCCACGGCTATCTGAACCGGCCGGAGACCACCGCCGAGCGGTTCGTGCCCGACCCGTTCCAGGGCGACGGGCACCTGTACCGCACCGGCGACGTCGTCGTACAGACCGGCAGCGGTGAACTGGAGTTCGTCGGCCGCACGGACAACCAGGTCAAGGTGCGCGGCCATCGCATCGAGCTGGAGGAGGTCGAGTCCCGGCTGACCGGCTGCCCCGAGGTCCGCGAGGCCGCGGTCGTCGTCCGCGGGCGCAGGCTCGTCGGCTATGTCGTGACCGAAGGCGGGTCCCGGGAGGGCGTACGGCTGGACGCCGGGCTCCAGGCCACCATCACCGGCAAGCTGGCCGCCGAACTGCCCGAGTACATGGTGCCGCAGGCGATCGTGGTCCTGGACGAGCTGCCGCTGACGCCGGGCGGGAAGCTGGACCGCGCCGCCCTGCCCGAGCCGCCGGCCGCCGACAGCGGGCCGGTGACCGCCGCGGGCACGCCGACGGAGGTCGCGCTCTCGGAGATCTGGGGCCAGCTGCTCGGCCTGGAACCGGCGGGCATCGACGTCCGGGCCGCGTTCTACGACCTCGGCGGCGACTCGCTGCTGCTGGTGCGGCTGGCCCGGCTGATGACCCGGCGCTTCGACCGCCGGGTGCGGGTGCCCGACCTCTTCCGCTTCCGTGACATCCACTCGCTGGGCCGCTGGCTCGACGAGGACGGCGACGCCACCCCCGAGGTGGTCGAGTCGGCCCGCCGCCGCGCCGCCGTGCGCCGTGCCGCGCTGCGCGGCCGGGCCTCCGCCCCCGGCAACTGAGCGATCCGCCGCCGGTAACCCGGCTTTCCCGCACACCACTTGAGCAGGAGCCCCTCATGTCCGAAAGTCCCGAGCAGGACTACGACCCGGGCGACGTGGCCGTCATCGGCATCTCGTGCAAGGCGCCCGGTGCCCGCACCAAGGAGCAGTTCTGGGACAACCTCCTGCACGGCAGGGAGTCCGTGCGGTTCCTGGAGAAGGACGAGATCAAGGTCGACGAGACCCTGATCAACAACCCGTACTACGTGCGGGCCTGCGGCACCCTCGACGGGTACGACGCGTTCGACCCGTCGGTGTTCGGCATCAGCGACCGGATGGCGGCCGCGATGACCCCGGAGAACCGGCTGTTCGTGGAGAGCGCCTGGGAGGCGCTGGAGGACGGCGGTTACGACCCCGAGCGGGTGCCGGGCGAGATGGGCATCTACGGCGCCAACAACCCGCAGACGGCGGCCCTTTACGGCACTCCCCCGGACCGGGTGTCGGTCGGTCCCGAGGCGATCGAGCACGGCCTGGCCTGGTCGCCGGACACCATGACGTCCAACGCGCTGTACTACATCGGGCTGACCGGTGAGGCCGTCACCGTCACCACCGCGTGCGCCGGATTCCACTACGCGGTGCATCTGGCCTGCCAGTCACTGCTGTTGGGGCAGACCGACATGGCGATCGCCGGGGGCGCGATGGTCCGGCTTCCGCACCCGCGCGGCCATCTGTGGGAGGAAGGCCGCATCCTGTCCCGGGACGGCCACTGCCGCCCGTTCGACGCGGCCGGCACCGGCGCCGCGCTGTCCAGCGGTGTCGTCACCATGCTGCTCAAGCCGCTCGGCCAGGCCGTCGCCGACCGCGACCACATCTACGCCGTGGTCAAGGGCTCGGCCATCAACAACAACGGCGTCAGCGCGATGGCGTACGGGCTGGCGCAGCCCGAGCGGCTCAGCGCGTGCATCGCGGCCGCGATGCAGGTCGGCGGCGTCACCCCGGACACGGTGTCCATGTACGAGGCGAACGGGCTCGGGCTGCCGATCACCGACCAGCTCGAAGTGCACGCCGTGGGCATGGCGTTCGGCAAGCAGACCGGCACCTGCTCGATCGGCGGGGTCAAGGGCAACGTCGGCCACGGCGGGGTGGTGGCGGGCGGCTTCGGCGCCATGAAGGCCACGATGGCGCTGTACCACCGGACGCTGGCGCCGACGATCAACCTGACCGATCCGGACCCGGAGATCGACTTCCCCAGCACCCCGTTCGTGCCCCAACTGGAGTCCGCGGACTGGGAACCGGAGGCCGGCGTCCGCCGCGCGGGGATCACCGCGATCGGCGGTGGCGGCTACAACGGGCACCTGGTGCTCGAAGAGGCGCCGACGCGCACCGAACGCGCCCCCGAGGCCGTCGGCAGGCCGCGCCTGGCCACGCTGTCCGCCCTGGACGACGACGCGCTCGCGCGGCAGCGCGCCCGGCTGCGGGACCGGCTGCTGGCCGACCCAGCTCTGCGCCTCGACGACGTGTGCTTCAGCCTCAACCTGGGCCGCCGGACGATGGACCGCCGGTGGGCGGCCGTGGTCCGCAGCCGCGAGGAGCTGATCGAGGCGCTGTCCGCCGACTCCGCGGGCGGCCCGTCCGTCACGACCGCCGCCGCGCCGCAGGTGGACGCGGACGCCCTGCCGCACGGCGACCACGGGATCGTACCGGCCGCGCCGGACGACGACCGGGCGCTGTCCGCGCTCGCCGCCGCCTGGGTGAACGGCCGGCGGGTGGACTTCCGCCCGCTGCACCAGGGAGAGGCGAGCCACCGCGTGCCGCTGCCCACCTACCCGTTCCGGCCGCGCCGGCTCTGGCGCACCGAATGGTGAGGGCGGGCGCCCCGGCGCCGGCCACCGTGGACCTGGGCGACCCGGACACCTTCGCGGACCACGACCTCGACGGGTTCTGGCGCACCCTGCGGGACACCGCGCCGGTGTACTGGAACCCCCCGGCGGGCGGCCGCCGCGGCTTCTGGGCGCTGTCCCGGTACGACGACATCATGGCCGCCTACCGGGACGATCTGCACCTCACCTCCGAGCGCGGCAATGTGCTGGTCACGCTGCTGGGCGGGGGCGACGCCGGGGCCGGGCGGATGCTGGCCGTCACCGACGGGCACCGCCACCACGAGCTGCGTAAGATCCTCCAGCGGGTGCTCTCGCCGCGGGTGCTCAGCGAGGTCGCGGCGGCGGTGCGGGCCAACACCCGGCGGCTGATCCGCGAGGCGGTCGAGGCCGGGGGCTGCGACTTCGCCGAGGAGATCGCGAGCCGTATCCCGATGACCACGATCTCCAATCTGCTCGGGGTGCCCGAGCAGGACCGGGACTATCTGCTCGCCCAGACCAAGGCGGCGCTGTCGGCCGACACCGAGGACGTCGACGAGGTCGACTCCGAGATGGCCCGCAACGAGATCCTGCTGTACTTCATGGACATGGTCGAGGAGCGGCGGGAGGCGCCGGGCGACGATGTGATCAGCATGCTGGTCGCGAGCTCCATCGACGGAGTGCCGCTGTCCGACGAGGACATCGTGCTCAACTGCTACAGCCTGATCATCGGCGGCGACGAGACCAGCCGGCTGACGATGATCGACGGTGTGCACAGCCTCGCCGCCCGGCCCGGTCAGTGGCGGCGGCTCAAGGACGGCGAGGTCGCGATCGACACCGCCGTGGACGAGGTGCTGCGCTGGGCCTCCCCCACCCTGCACTTCGGGCGCACCGTGGTGCGTGAGACCGAGGTGCACGGGGTACGGCTGCGGCCGGGCGAGATCGTCACGCTCTGGCACGCCTCCGGCAACCGGGACGAGCGGGTCTTCGAGCGGCCCGGGGAGTTCGACCTCGGCCGCACCCCCAACAAGCATCTGGCCTTCGGCTACGGACCGCACTTCTGCCTCGGCTCCTACCTCGCCAAGGTGGAGATCGCCGAACTGCTGATGGCCCTCCGGGACTTCACCACCGGCTTCGAGCAGACCGGCGAGGCGCTGCGCATCCGGTCGAACTTCCTCACCGGGTACTCCACGCTGCCGGTGCGGTTGTGGCCCGACCCCCGCGCGATGAAGGAGGCGGCAGCCCAGTGAACATCTACCTATCGGGACAAGGGGCGTTCGCGGTGCAGGTCGCGGACGCCCTGGGCGAGGAAGGCCACCGGATCGCGGGCGTGGCCGCCCCCCGGCTGCGCAAGGGGCACTCCGACGAGGGCAACGCGCTGTCCTGGGACCGGCTGCGCGCGTGGGCGTACCCGAGGAGCGTCCCCTGGACGGACTCGGCCGAACTGCGCGCGATGCACATCCCCGACGGGGTGGACCTCATCGTCGCCGCCCACTCGCACGCCTTCATCGGCCGCGCGACCCGGGCCCGCGCCGCCGTCGCGACCATCGGCTACCACCCCAGTCTGCTGCCGCTGCACCGCGGCCGGGACGCGATCCGGTGGACGATCCGCGACGGCGACAAGGTGACGGGCGGCAGCGTCTACCACCTCACCGAGCGAACCGACGGCGGTCCCGTCGCCGCCCAGGAGCACCTGTTCGTGCCGCCCGGCTCGACCGCGGAGACCCTGTGGCGCGAGCACCTCGCCCCCCTCGGCGTACGCCTGCTGATCCGCGTGGTCACCGACCTCGCCAAGGGCCGCCGTGTCGAGGTCGCCCAGGACGAGAAGCTGGCCACCTGGGAACCCGCGATGGGCGCGCCCCCGCTGTTCAAGCCCGAACTCATCGCGCTGCCGGGCTCGGAACCCGTCGACGGGAGCAGGTGGGCGCTGCACGGGGAGTGAGCGCGGGGCCCGGCGGGGCTCCCGCCTCCCGTCAGAGCCGGCCGGCGTCCAGCACCGCCCGGGCGAAGACGGCGGGGGCCTCTTGCGGGAGGTTGTGGCCGGCGCCCGCCACGACCCGGTGCTCGTAGGGGCCGGTGAAGCGGTCGCGGGTGGGGTCGCCGGGGGCGGTGAAGGGGTCCAGCTCGGGGCTCAGGGTGATGGTGGGGACCTGGATGACGGGCCGGGTGGCGAGCTGCCTCTCGTAGCGGTCGTACCGGCGTTCGCCGTCCGCGAGGCCGAGGCGCCAGCGGTAGTTGTGGATGACGACGGCCGCGTAGTCGGGGTTCTCGAAGGCCGCCGCCGTACGCCGGAAGGTGGCGTCGTCGAACGCCCAGGTGGGTGAGACCTCTTGCCACACCAGGCGGCACAACGCGTCGCGCAGCTCGGGGGTTTCCATGGCCCGGCGGCCGCGTTCGGTGGCGAAGTAGTACTGGTACCACCAGGTGTGCTCGGCGGCGGGCGCGAGCGGCGACTGCTGCGCCTCGACGTCGGTGACGAGGTAGCCGCTGGTGGAGACGAGCGCGGTGACGCGCCCGGGCCACAGCGCGGCGATGATGCCGGCGGTGCGCGAGCCCCAGTCGAAGCCGGCGAGGACGGCCTCGCGGATCTCCAGCGCGTCCATGAGGGCGACGATGTCCAGGGCGACCGCGGCCTGCTGGGCGTTGCGGACCGTGTGCGCGGACCGGAACCGGGTGGTGCCGTGGCCGCGCAGATAGGGCACGATCACGCGGTACCCCTGCCCGGCGAGGAGCGGGGCGACGTCGACGTAGCTGTGGATGTCGTACGGCCATCCGTGCAGGCAGATCACGACGGGGCCGTGGGCCGGGCCCGCCTGCGCGTACCCGATGTCGAGGACGCCCGCGCGGACCCGCTCGAGCGCGGGGAACGTGGTGTGCGCTCCGGGTGCCGGGGCCTCGTCCGCCCCGCCGGGAGCGGCCTGGGCGGCGTCCGCCGACTGCCGGCCGGTCAGGGAGAGCGCGGCCGCGCCGGTCCCGAGGCCGACGGCCTTCCCGAAGGTACGCCGGTCGATCATATGAAACCCTCCGTCGTCCGCATGGCGCGCTGAGGTCAGCTCGCCCGCGACGCTACCGGCCGCTCCCCGCTCCCCGAAGGCGGCGCGAAGGGCGTGGGCGCGGCGGGTTTCCGGGTGGCGCCCGGCGAACTCGGCGAGAACATCACCACCCGCGGTGTCGACCTGCTCGCCCTGCCGGTCGGCCCCGGTCGCGCGTCGGCGCCGAAGCCGTGATCGAGGTGACCGGTCTGCGCGGCCCCTGACGCCCCATCGGGCCCGGCCGAGGCGGTCTGCTCAAGCAGGTCGCCGGCCGCGACGAGGCAACCTCGTGTGCCGGGGCCGGAAGCGCGGGCGTGTCACGCGGGGCGGGGGCATCCGCCCCGGCGACACGGTGGAGGCGGGGCTCCCGGTCGGCCCGCACCACCCGCCGGACCGGGGCCGACCCACCGCGTCCTCACCCCTCGGGCTCGGTGACGCGGTACGGCACGAACGTGCTGGTGTCCTGGTCGATGTGCAGCCGGTGGCCGAGCGGCGGGGCGGCGCGCTGGGGGCAGGAGAGGCGTTCGCAGACGCGGCAGCCCATGCCGATGGGGGTGGCGGCGGAGGTGCCGGCGAGGTCGAGGCCGTCGGAGTAGACGAGTCGGTGCGCGTGGCGGATCTCGCAGCCGAGGCCGATGGCGAAGGTCTTGCCGGGTTCGCCCCAGCCGCCGCGGTGCCGGGCGACGGCGCGCGCGGTCCACAAGTACCGCTGCCCGTCCGGCATTTCGGCGACCTGGACATGGATGCGGCCGGGCGCGGCGAACGCCTCGTACACGTTCCACAGGGGGCAGGTGCCACCCGCCCGGGAGAAGTGGAAGCCGGTCGCCGACTGGCGCTTGGACATGTTGCCCGCCCGGTCGACCCGGACGAAGGAGAAGGGCACCCCGCGCAGCCGGGGGCGCTGGAGGGTGCTCAGCCGGTGGCAGACGGTCTCGTAGCCGAGGCCGTAGCGGTCGGTGAGGCGCTCGATGTCGTAGCGCACCTCCTCGGCGGCCGTGTGGAAGGCGCGGTACGGCAGGACGAGCGCCGCCGCGAAGTAGTTGGCGATGCCGATGCGGGCGAGGCCGTGGGCGGGCGTCCCCGGGGTGAAGTCCTCGGCGGCCAAGTGGTCGATCTCGGCGCCGTGTTCGAGCAGGGCGAGCTGGGTGGCCAGGCGGAACGCGCGCTGGCCGGGGCGCAGCCGGGTGGAGAGGTGGAGGGTGCGGGTCGGCGCGTCGTAGTGGTGGAGGTGGTCGGCCGCCCCGACGGACAACCGCACGCCGTGCCGGTCGGCGAGGCGGGCGGTCAGGGCGGGGAGGACCTCGCCGGGGCCGATGCCGATCTCCTCGGCGAGGGCCTCGGCCGCGAGGTCGGTGTCGTGCAGGTAGTTGCGGCGGCGGTAGAAGAAGTCCCGGATCTCCTCGTGCGGTGAGCGGGGCAGCTCGGGGTCGGCTCCGCGGCCGTCCGTGGCCTGCGCGAGGCGTTCGGCGAGCAGTTGGTTGCGGCGGCCGAGGCCGAGCAGCACATGGGCGACGGCGGGCATCCGGGCGGCGAGGTCCGCGAGGTCGGCGGCGGACAGGCGGGCCTCGGCGAGTTCCCCGGCCAGCGCCTCGCGCAGGTCGGCGACCAGACGCGTGGTGTCGCGCTCGGAGAAGAAGCCCGGGTCGACGCCGAACGTCTCGGTCAGCCGGAGCAGCACCGGGACCGTGAGCGGCCGGGAGTCGTGCTCCATCTGGTTGAGGTAGCTCGGCGAGATGGCGAGCACGCGGGCCATCTCGGCCTGGCTGAGGTGCCGCTCCTCGCGCAGGCGCCGCAGCCGCGCGCCCGCGTACGTCTTGCTCATCCCCGGGTCCTTCCTCGTCCCTCCGTTTCCGGCCAGCCTAGGTGATCGGCACCCCGGAAGGACCTTCGCAAAGTTGGCAGATGACCGCCGGAAGATTCGCAGAAGTTGGCAGACGTCCACCATTGATGGCACTCAGTGCCACTGCCAGAGTGTGCGTACGGCCCGCCGGACACCGGCGGCCACCGCTCGCAGCCGGGACCCGAATCAGGCCCTGACATCGGGATTCCCGGCACGGGTGAGGGGTCGTCACCGGCAGCACTGCTCAGCTCCGCCCCATGGTTCCGGCGGGCCGTATCGCAAGAGTTCGACACGTAGTGCCACACCTGTTCGCTTGAACGGGGACGTTGGCAGCCGGTACAGATCGAGGAGACAGTCATGGCAGAGGCGACGAGGACGCAGGCGGCCGAGGAGCTGGCGCGGCGCTGGGCCACCGACCCCCGCTGGCAGGGTGTCGAGCGCACCTACAGCGCCGAGGACGTGATCCGGCTGTCCGGCAGCGTCCGCGAGGAGCACACCCTGGCCCGGCGCGGCGCCGAGCGGCTGTGGCGGCAGCTGCACGAGCGGGACTACATCCACGCCCTCGGCGCGCTCACCGGCGGCCAGGCGGTCCAGCAGGTCAAGGCCGGTCTCCAGGCCATCTACCTGTCCGGCTGGCAGGTCGCCGCCGACGCCAACCAGGCCGGGCACACCTACCCGGACCAGAGCCTGTACCCGGCCAACTCCGTTCCCCAGGTGGTGCGTCGGATCAACAACGCGCTGCTGCGCGCCGACCAGATCGCCACCGCCGAGGACGCCGGGGACACCACGGACTGGCTGGCGCCGATCGTCGCCGACGCCGAGGCCGGTTTCGGTGGTCCGCTCAACGCGTTCGAGCTGACCAAGGCCATGATCGCGGCGGGCGCGGCCGGTATCCACTACGAGGACCAGCTCGCCTCGGAGAAGAAGTGCGGCCATCTCGGCGGCAAGGTCCTGGTGCCGACCTCGCAGCACATCCGCACCCTGAACGCGGCGCGCCTCGCCGCCGACATCGCCGACGTGCCGAGCATCGTGATCGCCCGCACCGACGCGCTCGCCGCCAACCTGCTGACCACCGACGTGGACGAGCGGGACGCGGAGTTCGCCACCGGCGAGCGCACGGCGGAGGGCTTCTACCGGGTGCGGCCCGGCATGGCGCCGGTGATCGCGCGCGGTCTGGCGTACGCGCCGTACGCCGATCTGCTCTGGGTGGAGACCGGCACCCCGGACCTGGCGCAGGCCCGTGAGTTCGCCGAGGCGATCCACGCCCGCTACCCGGACCAGATGCTCGCCTACAACTGCTCGCCCTCCTTCAACTGGAAGGCCGCGCTGGACGACGACCAGATCGCCAAGTTCCAGCGGGAGCTGGGCGCGATGGGCTACCGGTTCCAGTTCATCACCCTGGCCGGCTTCCACTCCCTCAACCACGGCATGTTCGACCTGGCCCGCGGCTACGCCGAGCACGGCATGACCGCCTATGTCGACCTCCAGGAGCGGGAGTTCGCCGCCCAGGCGCAGGGCTTCACCGCCGTCAAGCACCAGCGCGAGGTCGGCACCGGCTACTTCGACCTGGTCTCCACCGCCGTCAACCCCGCGTCCTCCACCACCGCCCTGGCCGGGTCGACGGAGGAAGAGCAGTTCCACTAGGCCCCCGCCGCACCTCCTCGCACCTCTTCCAGGAGAGACCGATGACCACCAGTGCACTGACCCACCGGGTCCGCGTGCTCGCCCCCGCGGGCGAGCGGCACGACGAGATCCTCACGCCCGCCGCCCTGGACTTCGTCGGGGCCCTCGTGGCCGCGTTCGGCGAGCGCCGCCAGGAGCTGATGAAGGAGCGGCGCCGGCAGGCCCTGCGGCTGGCCGCCGGCACCCCGCTCGACTTCCCGATGGTCACCTCGGCCGTCCGCGCCGACCCCGGCTGGCGGGTGGCGCCGCCCGCGCCCGGTCTGACCGACCGCCGCGTGGAGATCACCGGCCCGCCGGACCGCCGGATGGCGGTGCACGCGCTCAACTCCGGGGCTCAGGTCTGGATGGCCGACCTCGAGGACGCCACCGCGCCCACCTGGGGCAATGTCATCGGCGGCCAGCTGACCCTGCGGGACGCGATCGAGCGGCGGATCGACTTCACCGCCCCGGACGGCCGGGAGTACCGGCTCGGCGAGCGGCTCGCCACGATCGTCGTACGGCCGCGCGGCTGGCACCTGGAGGAGGAGCACCTGGAGTACGACGGCCGGCCCGTGCCCGCGGCGCTGGTGGACTTCGGGCTCTACTTCTTCCACTGCGCCCGGCGGCAGATCGACGCCGGGTACGGCCCGTACTTCTACCTCCCCAAGCTGGAGAACCGGTACGAGGCGCGGCTGTGGAACGACGTCTTCCTGCTCGCCCAGGATCTGCTCGGCGTCCCCCGGGGCACCGTCCGCGCCACCGTGCTCATCGAGACGATCACGGCCGCGTTCGAGATGGAGGAGATCCTCTACGAGCTGCGCGAGCACAGCTCGGGCCTCAACGCGGGCCGCTGGGACTACCTGTTCAGCGTCATCAAGACCTTCGGCCACCGCACCGACTTCCTGCTCCCGGACCGGGCGAAGGTCACCATGACGGCCCCGTTCATGCGGGCCTACACCGAACTCCTCGTGCGCACCTGCCACAAGCGGGGCGCGCACGCCCTCGGCGGTATGGCGGCGCAGGTGCCGGGCGGCGAACCGGGCGCCCGTGAGGCCGCGTTGGCCACGGTCCGGCTGGACAAGGAGCGGGAGGCCGAGGACGGCTTCGACGGCTCCTGGGTGGCGCATCCGGGTCTGGTCCCGGTGTGCCGGGAGGTGTTCGACGGCGTCCTCGGCGAGCGGCCGCACCAACTGGACCGACTGCGCGAGGACGTGGCGGTCACGGCGGCCGAGCTGCTGTCGGTGCGCCGGATCGCCGGACCGCCCACGGCGGAGGGGATGCGCACCAACCTCCGGGTCGCGCTGCGCTACTTCGCCGCCTGGCTGGACGGCCGGGGTGCCGTCGCGCTCGACGGCCTCATGGAGGACGCGGCCACCGCGGAGATCGCCCGGGTGCAGATCTGGCAGTGGCTGCGGCACCGGGTGATCGAACGGGAGACGGTGACGGAGCTGCTGGACGAGGAGACGGCGGCGCTCGGCGCGGAGTACCCGTGGGCACCGGTGGACGACGTGCGCGCGCTGTTCGAACGCACCGCGTTTCAGGGCGAGTTGCCGCTGTTCTTCACTCCCGACGCCTACTCCCGGCACCTCGTGCGGCGGGCGTCATGAGCGGGCGTTTCGCACGGGTCGGCGTGGTCGGCGGCGGCCGGATGGGCGCGGGCATCGCGGAGGTGTGCGCGCGGGCCGGCCTGGACACGGTGGTCTGCGAGGCCGACGCGGTGGCCGCCCGCGCGGCCCAAAACCGGGTGGCCGCCTCGCTCGAACAGGCGGTACGACGAGACAAGTTGGGCGAGTCCGAGGCGCGGGACGCCCTCGCGCGCGTCGTCTTCACCGGCGAGCTGGAGGACCTGGCCGACCGGCAGCTCGTGATCGAGGCCGTGACCGAGAACGCGGACGCCAAGACCGAGGTGTTCGCCGCGCTCGACAAGATCGTGGCGGATCCGGCGGCGGTACTGGCCACCAACACCTCCTCGCTGCCGGTGATGCGGCTCGGCATGGCCACGTCCCGCGCGGACCGGGTCGTCGGACTGCACTTCTTCAACCCGGTGCCGGTGCTGCCGCTGGTGGAGGTGGTCGCTTCGCTGCACACCTCGGCCCGGACCGTGACCGAGGTGGAGACCTTCGCCGCCGAGGTGCTCGGCAAGACGGTCGTCCACGCGAAGGACCGGGCCGGTTTCGTCGTCAACGCGCTGCTGGTGCCGTACCTGCTGGCCGCGATCCGGATGGCGGAGTCCGGCTTCGCCTCGGCCGCGGACATCGACAACGGCATGGAGCTGGGCTGCGCCCATCCGATGGGGCCACTGCGGCTCGCGGATCTGATCGGCCTCGACACCGTCGCCGCGATCGCCGAGTCGCTGCACGACGAGTTCCGCGAACCCCTGTACGCCCCGCCCCCGTTGCTGCGGCGGATGGTCGAGGCGGGGCTGCTGGGCCGCAAGAGCGGCCGGGGGTTCCACGTGTACGGCCAGGGCTGAGGAACCTGGTGCGGCCGGGCTGAGGGGCCCGGCCCGCGGTCACCGGCCGAGGGTCCGGAGGCCGTGCGCAGAGTAGGGCGGGAAGCGCTGGTGCGGCGCTTCCCGCCCTCTGCGTGTGGCAGCATCGCGGGCGGACACCTGGAGGAGTACGTGCGGCTGCGCGATGTCACCCCGGACGACGTGGACGCCTATGTGCGGATGCGGTGCGATCCCCGCATGATGGCGGACCTGGGCGGTCCCCTGCCCCGGGAGGGCATGGCGGACAAGGTCCGCCGGGACGCCGAGGAGGCCGCGGCGGATCGCGCGTGGCTGAAGATGATCGTGCCCGATCCGGCGCGGCCCGACAGGGTGGCGGGCACGGTGACCCTGTGGAGCCATGAGAGCGCGGACGGGCCGGTCTCCGAGATCGGCTGGATGGTGCTGCCCGAGTTCCAGGGGCGCGGGCTCGGCAAGCGTGCCGTCCGGGTCCTCCTGGAGCAGGCCCGGGACCAGCGGCGCTGGGGTGCGGTGCACGCCTTCCCGGCGACCGGCAACGCCGCGTCGAACGGGATCTGCCGCTCCCTCGGCTTCCGTTTCCTCGCGGAGATCGGTGTGGACTTCGCCGGGCGGGCGCTGCGCAGCAATCACTGGGTCATCGAGCCGGGACGCGATCTGGTCTGAGGCCGTCCGTCTCGGCGCGCCATCCGAATACTGGACTTGATCCACCACGCGCGCCCTTCGGCCCGTAGGCTGGCCCGTGCAGCTGGTTCGCCCCGTCCGCCAGGCGGGAGCGTCGCAAGAGGGAACCCGGTGGGAATCCGGGACTGCCCCGCAGCGGTGAGCGGGAACGACCGCCGTCATACGCACTGGACCCGGTGAAACGGATCTGGGAAGCGACGGCCAGTAGGTGTCCTCAAGTGGTGAGGACGTGCCCGCGAGTCCGAAGACCTGCCAACTGCCCGTGCGCGGGACGTCCCGTGCGCGGCATCCCGGTGACCTCGAGGGCGGGTCGGCGAACAGAACCGCACGGACGGCCGTGGGCCGCTGTCGTACGGTCCGTCACCCCTTCGCGCCTCTCGTCCCGTCTCCGGGATCTCAGGGATTCATCTCGCGAAGGAGATCTCCGTGACCACGAAGTCCGCAGCCGCGGCGGCACGGGCCACCGTGTACGGCTACCCCCGCCAGGGGGCGAACCGGGAACTGAAGAAGGCGATCGAGGGCTACTGGAAGGGCCGCGCCACCGCCGACGAACTGCGCGCCGTCGCCGCCGAGTTGCGCGGCAACACCTGGCGCCGGCTCGCCGCGGCCGGCCTGCACGAGGTGCCGACCGGCGACTTCTCGTACTACGACCATGTCCTGGACACCACCGTCATGGTCGGCGCGATCCCCGGCAGGCACCGGGAGGCCGTCGCCGCCGATCCGCTGGACGGATACTTCGCGATGGCCCGCGGCACCCAGGAGGTGGCGCCGCTGGAGATGACCAAGTGGTTCGACACCAACTACCACTATCTGGTGCCCGAGCTGGGTCCGGACACGGTGTTCACGGCCGACTCCGCCAAGCAGGTCGCGGAGCTGACCGAGGCCCTCGCCCTCGGGCTGAGCGCCCGCCCGGTGCTGGTGGGCCCGGTCACCTATCTGCTGCTGGCCAAGCCCGCGCCCGGCGTGCCCGCCGACTTCGAGCCGCTGACCCTGCTGGACCGGCTGCTGCCGGTGTACGCCGAGGTCCTCGCCGATCTGCGGGCGGCCGGCGCCGACTGGGCGCAGCTGGATGAGCCCGCCCTCGTCCAGGACCGCACGCCGGCCGAGCTGAACGCGGCCGAGCGCGCCTACCGCGACCTCGGCGCCCTCACCGACCGTCCGAAGCTGCTGGTCGCGTCGTACTTCGACCGGCTCGGCGAGGCCCTGCCGGTGCTCGCGAAGGCGCCGGTGGAGGGCCTGGCCCTGGACTTCACCGAGGCCGCCGCCCAGAACCTGGACGCGCTGGCCGCCGTCGGCGGGCTGCCCGGCAAGCGGCTGGTCGCGGGCGTGGTCAACGGCCGCAACATCTGGGTGAACGACCTGGAGAAGTCCCTGGCCACCCTCGGCACCCTGCTGGGCCTGGCCGACCGGGTCGACGTGTCGGCCTCCTGCTCCCTGCTGCACGTCCCCCTCGACGCGGCCGCCGAGCGCGACATCGACCCGCAGATCCGGCGCTGGCTCGCCTTCGCCGAGCAGAAGACGGCGGAGATCGCCACGCTCGCCAAGGGCCTCGCCCTCGGCACGGACGCCATCGCCGCGGAACTGTCCGCGAACCGGGCCGACCTCGCCTCCCGGGCCGGCTCCCCGCTCACCCACGACCCGGCCGTGCGGGCCCGCGCCGGGGCCGTCACCGAGGCCGACGCCCGCCGCTCCCAGCCGTACGCCGAGCGCAGCGCCGCCCAGCGGGCCCGGCTCGGGCTGCCCCTGCTGCCCACGACGACGATCGGATCGTTCCCGCAGACCGGTGCACTGCGCAGCGTCCGCGCCGACCTGCGGGCGGCCCGGATCGACACCGCCGGGTACGAGGAGCGCATCCGGGCCGAGATCCGGGAGGTGATCGGCTTCCAGGAGAAGGCCGGTCTCGATGTCCTGGTGCACGGCGAGGCCGAGCGCAACGACATGGTGCAGTACTTCGCCGAGCAGCTCACCGGCTACCTCGCCACCCAGCACGGCTGGGTCCAGTCGTACGGCACCCGGTATGTGCGGCCGCCGATCCTGGCCGGTGACATCTCCCGCCCCGAGCCGATGACGGTGCGCTGGACGTCGTACGCCCAGTCGCTCACCGAGCGCCCGGTCAAGGGCATGCTCACCGGCCCGGTCACCATGCTCGCCTGGTCCTTCGTCCGCGACGACCAGCCGCTCGGGGACACCGCGCGGCAGGTGGCCCTGGCGCTGCGCGACGAGGTCGACGACCTGGAGCGGGCGGGGACTTCGGTGATCCAGGTGGACGAGCCCGCGCTGCGCGAGACACTGCCGCTGCGCGCCGCCGACCGGCCCGGGTACCTGGACTGGGCGACCGAGGCGTTCCGGCTGAGCACCTGCGGGGTGCGCCCGGACACCCAGATCCACACGCACATGTGCTACGCCGAGTTCGGTGACATCGTGCGGGCCATCGACGACCTCGACGCCGATGTCATCAGCCTGGAGGCGGCCCGCTCCCATATGCAGGTCGCCCGCGAACTGGCCGCCCACGGCTATCCGCGCGAGGCCGGTCCGGGTGTCTACGACATCCACTCCCCGCGCGTCCCGAGCGCCGAGGAGGCGGCCGGGCTGCTGCGCACGGGGCTCGGGGCGATCCCGGCGGAGCGGCTGTGGGTCAATCCCGACTGCGGCCTGAAGACCCGCGGCTGGCCGGAGACCCGGCAGTCCCTGGAGAACCTGGTCGCCGCCGCGCGCACGGTCCGCGAGGAGCTGGCCGGGGCCTGACCCGGACACCGTGGTGGGGCCGGGGCGCGCACGTGTCCCGGCCCCACCGGCGGTGCGGACACCGCCGCGGGCGCGCCAGAGGGGTCGGCGCTGCCGGACGGGGACCGCTGCTCCCTGCTCGCCCCGCCCCGGGCCAGCACCCGGGGCCGGGCTGCCGCGGTGGCCCGCCGTGGAGAGACGGCTCGACCTGGACGAGGTGACGGAGGCCCTCCTGGACGGCGTCCAGGTGCTGCTGCCCGGCGAGGACACCGCCGTCGTACCCGCGCAGTCCACCGGCTGCCCGGCGCCGGCGCCCGCGTAGGGGATCTGTGGGCGGCGGGCGCGATCTGTCGGCGGTATGTCGGCGGCGGTCGCGATCTTGGACGGGTCGGCGGTGCTCACCCTGAGCACGGCCCCGGAGCGCAGGGAGCCCCTCATCATGTCTGCCGCACCTCAGAGCCGAGCGTGGGACGTTCATCGGCTGCCGTCCGCCGAGGGCAGGAACTTCCTGGTCACCGGGGGCAACGCCGGGATCGGCTACTTCACCGCGGAGCAGCTCGCCGCCACCGGAGCCCTCGTCGTCCTCGGCAGCCGGGACCGTGCGAAGGCCGGGACCGCCATGGCCTCGATCCGTGCGCGCGTGCCCGGCGCCCGGGTACGGCACCTCCGCCTTGACCTCGCCGACCTGTCGTCCCTCGAGGCCGCCGTGGACGGGCTGGACCTCGGTCATCTCGACGCGGTGGTCCACAACGCGGGGGTCGCGCTCGACGACCCGCCGCGCCGGGAGACCGCCGACGGCCACGAGCTGATGTTCGGCACCAACCACCTGGGCCACTTCGCGCTGACTGGGTGGCTGGCTCCGCTGCTGTCCGCGGCGCGGGCGGGCCGCGTGGTGACGGTGGGCAGCTTCGCGGCGCGCTCCGAGCGGCTGGACCTCGGCGATCTGCAGTCGGCCCGGGAGTACCGGCCCAAGCGCACCTACGGCCGGTCGAAGCTGGCGCAGATGTCCTTCGGCTTCGAACTCGACCGCCGGCTGCGTGCCACCGGCAGCACGGTGCTCAGTGTGGTGGCCCACCCCGGCGGCGCGCTGGACTCCCTCACCCCGTCCCGGCCGCCGGTCCACCGCACGGCCCCCGGCGCGCGGCTCCGCGCGCTGCCCGCCGCCCTGTTGGTGCAGGGCAAGGACGCCGGGGCGTGGCCGATCGTCCGTGCCGTCCTCGATCCGGAGGTGGCGGGAGGGGAGTTGTGGGGGCCTCGGGTCTTCGGGCTGCGGGGCACCCCGCGCCGTGAGCCCGTCCCCTCCCACATGGCCGACCCGGCCGTCGCCGCTCAGCTGTGGGCCGCCAGCGAGGAGTTGGCCGGCACCGCCCGCTGGTCCGGTCCCGCGTAGGAGGCGAGGGGGCGGATCAGCGCGTTGTGGGCGAGCTGCTCGGTGATGTGGGCGGTCCAGCCGGTGATCCGGCTCATCACGAAGATCGGGGTGAAGGCCGGGATGTCGAAGCCCATCAGGTGGTAGGCGAGGCCGGCCGGGTAGTCCAGGTTCGGGTGGATGCCCTTGCGCTGGAGCATGGCGTGCCGCAGGGCCGCGTGCAGGGTGGCCAGGCGGGTGGTCTCCGGGTCGGCGGCGCGGGCCACCAGACGGTCCAGCGCGGCCTGCATGAGGGGCACCCGGGAGTCGCCGTCCTTGTAGACGCGATGGCCGAAGCCCATGATCTTCCGCTTCTCGGCGAGGGCCCGGTCCAGCCACTCCTCGGTGCGGCGCGGGTCGGCGATCTCCTCCAGCATGTGCATCACGGCCTCGTTGGCCCCGCCGTGCAGGGGGCCCTTGAGGGCGCCGACGGCGGCGGTGACCGCGCTGTAGAGGTCGGAGAGGGTGGAGGTGACGACGCGGGCGGTGAACGTCGAGGCGTTGAAGCTGTGCTCGGCGTACAGGACGAGGGAGATCTCGAAGCAGCGGACCGTCTCGGGGTCGGGCACCGCACCGAAGCACATGTGGAAGAAGTTCTCCGCGTACCCGAGGCCGGGGTCGGGCGGGATCGGGGCGAGGCCCTTGCGGCGGCGCTGGTCGGCGGCGACCACGGTGGGCAGTCTCGCCAGCAGGGTCAGGGACTTGGCGCGGTGGGCGGCGAGACTGCCGTCGTCCTCCGTCGGGTCCTCGGCGCCGAAGAAGCTGACGGCGGTGCGCAGTACGTCCATCGGGTGGCAGGTCTCGGGGAGCCGGGCCAGCAGTTCGGCGGTGGTGCGGTCCAGCGGACGCAGGGCGCGCTCCCGGGCCTGGAACTCCCGCAGTTGGCCGGCGTCGGGCAGCTCGCCGTACCAGAGCAGATGGGCGACCTCCTCGAAGGAGCGACGGGCGGCCAGGTCCTGGACCGGATAGCCGCGGTAGGTCAGGGAGTTGGTCTCCTGGATGACGGTGGAGATCTCGGTGGTGTCGACGACGACACCGGCGAGTCCGCGATGGATGGTCATGGGGATCGTCTCCGGTGGGTCAGGCGCCGGGCGGGAGGGTGAAGTCGTGCACGGCCGAGTCGAAGGCCGAGTAGTCGGCGTAGCCGAGGAGTTCGTAGAGGCGGGAGCGGGTCTGCATGCGGGGCAGCAGGCTCTCCTGGGTGCCTTCGGCGGCCAGGGTGCGCAGTCCGTCCTCGACGGCGCCCATGGCGAGGCGCAGCAGGGTGACGGGGTAGAGCGCGATGTCGTACCCGAGGTTCTCCAGGGTGCGCGCGTCCAACAGGCGGGACTTGCCGAACTCGGTCATGTTGGCGAGCAGCGGCACGTCGACCGCCGCACGGAATGCCTCGAACTCCCGCTCGTCGGCGAGGGCTTCGGGGAAGATCGCGTCGGCGCCCGCGTCGGCGTACGCCTTGGCCCGGTCGATCGCCGCGTCCAGCCCCTCGACGGCGCGGGCATCGGTGCGGGCCATGAGGAGGAAGTCCGGGTCGCGGCGGGCGTCCACGGCCGCCCGGAGCCGCCGGGTCATCTCCTCGCGCGCGACGACCGACTTGCCGTCGAGGTGGCCGCAGCGCTTGGGGTTGACCTGGTCCTCCAGGTGCAGTCCGGCCAGGCCCGCGTCCTCCATCAGCTGGACCGTGCGGGCGGCGTTCATCGGCTCGCCGAAGCCGGTGTCGGCGTCGATCAGGACGGGCAGGTCGGTCGCCCTGGTGGTCTGCTGGGCGCGGGCGGCGATCTCGGTGGACGTGGTCAGGCCGATGTCGGGCAGGCCCAGGTCGGCGGCGAGCACGGCACCGGAGAGGTAGGCGGCCTCGAAGCCGGTGTCCTGGATCAGCCGGGCGGACAGCGGGTTGAGGGCGCCCGGAATCATCAACAGCCGGTCCTGGGAGAGCCGTTGGCGCAGGGCGCGGCGGCGTTCGGCGGGGGTGGTGCGGGTGTGCAGCATCAGAACAGGCCCTTCGGCAGGCGCGCGTCGTACTCCGCGACGGCCCGGGTGTCGACGGCGGGGAAGAGGCCGTCCAGGTCGGGGGCGGACAGCTCGGCCAGGTGTGCGGCGGCGGTGAGGAAGCGGTCCTGGGCGGCGGGGGCGACGGTGTTCTCGGCGAGGGTGCGGAACTTGGCCGTGTAGGCGGCCCGGTCGAAGGGGCGGGCGCCGGCCGGGTGGGCGTCGGCGACGGCCAGTTCGTCCTCGATCACCGTGCCGTCGTCCAGGGTGATCACGGCCCGCCCGCCGAACGCCCGGTGCGCGGGGTCGGGGTCGTGGTAGCGGCGGGTCCACTCCGGGTCCTCGACGGTGGTGATCCTCCGCCACAGCTCCACGGTCTCCGGGCGCCGCGCCCGGTCGGGGGCGTAGGAGCGCTCGTGGTGCCAGGCGCCGTCCTCCAGGGCGACCGCGAGGATGTACGGCACCGAGTGGTCGAGGGTCTCGCGGCTGGCCGCCGGGTCGTACTTCTGCGGGTCGTTCGCGCCGGAGCCGATGACGTGGTGGGTGTGGTGGCTGGTGTGCAGGACCACCGAGCGCACCTTGTCCAGCGGGGTCTTCTCGCGCAGCCGCCGGGCCAGGTCGATGACCGCCTGCGCCTGGTACTCGGCGGAGTGCTCCTTGGTGTAGGTGTCGAGGATCGCGCGGCGCGGCTCGCCCGGCTCGGGCAGCCACACGGTGTAGTCGGACTCCGGGCCGTTCAGCATCCGGGCCAGGAAGCCGTCCTCGCCCTCGTAGACCGGCGACGGCGAGCTCTCGCCGCGCATCGCCCGGTCGACGGCCTCGATGGCGGCCTTCCCCGCGAAGGCGGGGGCGTACGCCTTCCAGCTGGAGATCTCGCCCTTGCGGGACTGGCGGGTCGAGGTGGTGGTGTGCACGGTCTGCTGGACGGCCTGGTACACCGTCTCGGTGGGCAGCCGCAGCAGGGCGCCCAGGCCGCAGGCGGTGGCCGCGCCGAGGTGGGCGACATGGTCGATGCGGTGCTCGTGCAGGCAGATGCCCTTGACCAGGGCGACATGGATCTCGTAGGCGGCGACGACGGCGCGCAGCAGGTCGGCGCCGGTGCGGCCGGTGTGCTGGGCGACGGCGAGCAGCGGCGGGATGTTGTCGCCGGGGTGGGAGTAGTCGGCCGCCAAGTAGGTGTCGTGGTAGTCGAGTTCGCGTACCGCCGTGCCGTTGGCCCAGGCCGCCCACTCGGGGGAGACCCGGTGCGGGGCGCCGAAGACACAGGCACCGCGCTGGGGTACGCGGTGGGCGGCGGCCTGGGCGCGGGCGACGGCGACCGGGCGGCGCAGCAGGGAGGCGACCGCGACCGAGGCGTTGTCGATCACCCGGTTGACGGCCATGGCCGAGCTGTCCGGGGCCGGTTCCTCGGTGCCGGTGGCCACGGCGGCGAGCTTCCAGGCCAGCTGCTCCTCGCGGGGCAGGCGGTCGGCGCTGGGGTGGACACGGACGTGATGCTCGATCACGGGACTCCTCGCGGTGTCGGGGCCTTCGGCGGACATGACCGAGCCTGCCCCGTCGCGGGCCCGGCGGCCACCACCCCACCCTGCGGATTCCGTACAGCGCGGAACTGCGAATCTGTGAAATCTGCGAATCCTGCGAATGCTATGTTCGCAGGAGAGGCACCCAGAACCGGGAGGTGTGCGATGGCCCGGCGGACGGCCGGACGGAAGATCTACGCCCACGCCAGGCTGCGCCGGCTGCGCCGCGAGCACGGGATGAACCAGGTCGACATGGCCCGCGCGCTCGGCATCTCCACCAGCTACGCCAACCAGCTCGAACAGAGCCAGCGCCCGCTGACGGCGCCCGTGCTGCTGCGGATCGCCGAGGTCTTCGGCGTCGACACCGAGTTCTTCTCGGAGGCCGAGGGGGACCGGCTCACCACCGAGCTGCGCTCCGCGCTCGCCGACGAGGCGTGCGGGGTGCCGCTGCCGCCCGAGGAGGAGCTCGCCGAGGCCGCCCGCGCCCATCCCGAGGTGGCGCGCGCCCTGGTCGCCCTGCACCGCCGCTACCGGGACACCGCCGAACAGGCCGCCGCGCTGGCCACCCCGGGTGCGGGCGGCGGCGCCCGGCTGCCGCCCGGTGAGCCGCACGACGAGGTGCGGGACTTCTTCTACGCCCACCACAACCACTTCGAGCCGCTGGACACCGAGGCCGAGCGGATCGCTGAGGAGCTGGCGCTGCGCCCGGGCCGGGCCGCCGAACCGCTGGTGGCGCGGCTCGCCGAGCGGCACGGGGTGCGCGTGGTGCAGGCGGGCCCGGGCCGCCTCGCCGACGCCCGCCGCTACGACCCCGAGTCCGGGCTGCTGTTCCTCTCCCCCTGGCTCAACGACGGCCGCCGCGCCTTCCAGCTCGCCACCCAGCTCGCCCTGCTGGAGCACGACGCGCTGCTCGGCCGACTCGCCGAATCCGCGACCGAGCTGACGTCGACCGAGTCCACCGCGCTGGCCCGCATCGGCCTCGCGAACTACTTCGCGGGCGCCCTGCTGATGCCGTACACCGCCTTCCACGCGGCGGCCGAGGAGGTGCGCTACGACATCGAGCTGCTGTCCGCCCGCTTCGGCGTCGGCTTCGAGACGGTCTGCCACCGGCTGAGCACCCTCCAGCGCACCGGGTGGCGGGGCGTGCCTTTCTCCTTCCTGCGGGTGGACCGGGCCGGCAACATCTCCAAGCGGCAGTCGGCGACCGACTTCCACTTCTCCCGGCTCGGTGGTACCTGCCCGCTGTGGACGGTGTACGAGGCGTTCTCGGCACCCGGCCGGATACTCACCCAGGTCGCCGAGATGCCGGACGGCAAGCGGTACTTCTGGGTGGCGCGCACCATCACGCGGGGCGGCTTCGGCCATCACGCCCCGCGCGCCGAGTTCGCCGTCGCCCTCGGCTGCGAACTGCGCCACGCGCACCGGCTCGTGTACGCCGAGGGCATCGCCCTGGACGACCCCCGGGCCGCGACCCCGATCGGCCTGGGCTGCCGGATCTGCGAGCGCCGCGACTGCGCCCAGCGGGCCCGGCCGCCGGCCGGCGGGCGCCTCGCCATCGATCCGGACCGGCGCACCTACGTGCCGTACCCGGTGGAGACCCGTACCCGTACCCCATGACGACCCCGCAGGAGTGCCCCGCGTGACCAGCCGTGTCCTTCTCGTCTCCCCCGCCATGACCCCCGCGCTGCGCCGGGCCCGCTTCTACGACGGCGACTCGATCGAGGACCCCGGCGCGGCGCGGGCCCGCGCGGCGGCCGGGTCGCTGCCCGCGCCGGCCCGGGTCGCGGTGTCCCCGAGTACGCGCTGCCGGGAGACCGCGCGGGCCCTGGGCCTGGACGGCGGGGTGGAGGCGCCCGCGCTGCGGGGCGTGGACGTGGGCCGCTGGCGCGGTCGCACCCTCGACGAGGTGACGGCAGCCGAGCCCGAGGCCCTCGGCCCCTGGCTCACCGACCCCGCGTGGGCGGGCCACGGCGGGGAGTCGGTGCACGCGGTGTGCGCGCGGGTCGGGGCGTGGCTGGACGGCGCGGCACAGGGCCGTACGGTGGCCGTGGTCGAGCCGGAGATCGTACGGGCCGCGGTCGTCCAGGCGCTGGGGCTGCCCGCGGGCGCGTTCTGGCGGCTGGACGTGGTGCCGTTGACGGCGACGGAGCTCAGCGGGCGGGCCGGGCGGTGGAATCTCCGGGTCGGGGGGCCGTTGGCCGCGCCGGAGGAGTGATCCGCGCAACGGCGCGAGGGCCGCACCCTGTTGGGGGTGCGGCCCTCGGTACGTCATGGGCGCCGGTCGGCGCCGGTGCGATCACGCCGGTCGCGTGGGGGTGATCGCACCCTTCGCGTGGCTCAGGCGGTGCCGACCGGTTCCGGCTGCCGGGGTGCCGGCTTCGCGGCGGCCCGCGCCGCCGGGTCGAGCAGCCGCTCGGCCATGGGGGCGAAGACGAGGCCCAGGGTCGCCCAGAGCAGCGCCTGGGCGGCGACGGAGTAGAAGCGGAAGGAGGCCAGGACGTCCGCCGGGAAGCCCGGGTAGACGATGGTCCCCTTCGAGTTGGTCAGGGGCAGCGGGGTCTCGGTGGCGTGGTGGCCGTACTCCCGTACGTTCGCGGAGAGTTCGCCGAGCGCGGGGAGCAGCGCCATCACGATGCCGATGGCCACCACGTAGGCGCCGACGGCGAGCAGCGTGGCGTTCCAGTTGCCGAAGCGCGGCTGGAGGCGCTTGCCGAGCCAGACGGCGGCGACGAGGAAGACCACCGAACAGACCACCATGGCCAGGTAGAGATTGCCCCGGTCCTTGATCGTCTCGGGGTGGCCGATGGCCGGCGGGTTGGCCGGGTACTTGATGAACGGCACCAGGTACATGCCGACGAAGCCGCCCAGCGCCACCAGCATCGCGAGGTTGCGGGGGCGCAGCTTGCCGACGCGGCCGAGGCAGATCGCGTAGGCGACGGCGAAGAGCGCGCCCATGGCTACGCCGAAGAGCACCATGCCCACACCGATGCCGACGTTGGCCTGGATCGTCCGGCTGAAGATGTCGGGGCCCTCGGCCTCGGCCGTGATGCCGGCTGCCTTGTCGAGGACGGCCTGCGCGGCGTCACGGCCGCTCTCGTAGTCGATCGCCTTGGCGATCTGGGGCTCGGCGAAGATCCGTGCGAAGACGAACGCGAGCAGCCCGGCGACCGCGCCGGCGATGACGCCGCGCAGTATGAGTCTCTTTTCCATGTTCAGATGTCCGTGCCGGCTCTCGTCAGTGGCAGGGGAAGCCCAGGAAGTGGCGGGCGTCGTGCACGAACTCGTGGACGTGCATGTCCTTGCCGAAGACGGAGTAGGCGCCCTGGTCGACCCCGATGAAGTAGTAGATCGCCAGCGCGAACAGCGCGGTGCCGACCAGCCAGAACACGGCCCTGGCGGCCGGGAGGACGACGGGGGTGGGGAGTGCGGCGGGCGCGGACAGACTGCTCATGAGTGAGCCTCCTTCAGGGGATCGTGCGTCCCTCAGCCAGTGGAGCGTCGCGATGGCCCGGTGTCTGACTTCGTGCCCGCCCTCGCGGAGGGGCACGTACACAGTGGCGCGACCGTGCTGGATTCCCACCAGCTTCCTCAGGCCATCACTAGAGCGGAGCGTACGGAAACGAGGATCGTCCGTCAATCAGACAGGTGGCCGAGGGGCGCCCCTGCGTGCGCGCGAGGGCGGGCCCCGGATCAGCGGTGCCGGAACTCCGGCGGCCGCTTGTCCGCGAAGGCGGCCATCCCCTCCTTCTGGTCGGCGGTGGCGAACACCGCGTGGAACAGCCGCCGTTCGAAGCGGACGCCCTCCGCGAGGGTGGTCTCGAAGGCCCGGTCCACCGCCTCCTTGGCCATCATCGCCACCGGCAGCGACATCCCGGCGACGGTCTCGGCGACGGCGAGGGCCTCGGCGAGCAGTTCGTCCGCCGGCACGATCCGGGAGACGAGCCCGGCGCGCTCGGCCTCGACGGCGTCCATGGTGCGCCCGGTCAGCACCAGTTCCATGGCCTTGGCCTTGCCGACGGCACGGGTCAGCCGCTGGGAGCCGCCGATTCCCGGGATCACCCCGAGTTTGATCTCGGGCTGCCCGAAGACGGCGGTGTCGGCGGCGAGCAGGATGTCGCAGAGCATGGCCAGCTCGCAGCCGCCGCCGAGGGCGTACCCGGCGACCGCGGCGACGGTCGGGGTCCGCAGCCGGCCGAGCCGGTCCCAGGCGGTGAACCAGTCGGCCAGGTACATGTCCATGTACCCCTGCGGGCTCATCTCCTTGATGTCGGCGCCCGCGGCGAACGCCTTCGCCGAGCCGGTGAGCACGACACAGCCGCACTCCGGGTCCCGGTCCAGCGCCTCGGTGGCGGCCACGACCTCGTTCATGACCTGGAGGTTCAGGGCGTTCAGGGCCTTGGGGCGGTCGAGGGTGAGCAGGGCGGTACGCCCCTTGCGCTCGACCCGGATCGTCTCGTACTCGCTGCTCACGCGCGCTCTCCGCTCTGTTCCCTGATGGTGCGTACGATGCCCGAGAAGTCCTCGGCCGTACCGGCTCGCTCGGCATAGTCGGCGTACAACTCGGCCGCTCTGAGGCCGAGTTCGGCGTGCACGCCGCCCGCCTCGACCGCGTTGGCGGCGAGTCTCAGGTCCTTGGCCATGAGCGCGGCGGCGAAGCCGGGCCGGTAGTCCCGGTTGGCGGGGCTCGCCGGAACCGGTCCCGGGACCGGGCAGTTGACGCTGAGCGCCCAGCACTGCCCGGACGCCGTGGACGCGACGTCGAACAGGGCCTGGTGGGACAGTCCGAGACGCTCGCCGAGAACGAACGCCTCGCTCACGGCGATCATGGAGACGCCGAGGATCATGTTGTTGCAGATCTTCGCCGCCTGTCCGGCGCCGGGGCCGCCGCAGTGCACGGCCTTGCCGCCCATGATGTCCAACAGGGGTCGGGCGTCCGCGAATTCGCTCTCCCCGCCGCCGGCCATGAAGGTCAGCGTGCCGGCCTCGGCGCCGACCACTCCGCCGGAGACGGGCGCGTCCAGCGCCCGCATCCCGGCGGTGGCGGCGCGTTCATGGGCGGTACGGGCGTCGGCGACGTCGATGGTGGAGCAGTCGAGGAAGAGGGTGCCGGGCCGGGCCGCCGGGAGCAGGGTGTCGTAGAGGTCCAGGACATGGCGCCCCGCGGGGAGCATGGTGATCACCGTGTCCGCGCCGGCCACCGCCTCGGCCGCGTTCCCGGCGGGCTCCACCCCGGCCCGCGCGGCGGCCGCCAGGGCCTCGGGCACCAGATCGTGGCCGAGGACCCGGTACCCGGCCCCGACCAGGTTGGCGGCCATGGGGCCGCCCATGTGCCCGAGCCCGATGAAGGCGACGGTACGGCGCGCCCGACCCTCGCCGCTCACCGCGCCGCCTCCGGCGCACCGCCGGGTCCCGCGAGCCCGAGTTCGCGGTCGCCGAGCGGGGCGAAGAAGTGCTCCACGTCGGCGTCCGTGACCTCGGCCAGGGTCGCCGGCGACCAGCGCGGGTTACGGTCCTTGTCGATGATCTGGGCGCGGACGCCCTCCACCAGGTCGGGGCTCTTCAGCCCGGCGCACGAGACGCGGTACTCCTGGTCGAGGACCTCCTCCAGGGAGCCGAGCCGCCGGGCGCGGCGGAGGGCGGCCAGGGTGACCTTGAGCGCGGTGGGCGACTTGGCGAGCAGGGTCTCGGCCGTCTCCTTCGCCTCCGTGCCGCCGTGCGCGCACAGCCTCTCGACGATCTCCTCGACGGAGTCGGCGGAGCAGCAGGCGTCGATCCAGCTCCGCTGCTCGGTCAACACCCCTTGCGGTGCGACCTGTTCGTGCCGTGCCAGAGCCTCGGGCACGGGCATCGTGGCGAGGTCGTCCAGCAGGGCGTCCAGCGCGGCGGACGGCACGTAGTGGTCGGCGAGCCCGCACAACAGGGCGTCACCGGCGCCGATCTGCGCGCCGGTCAGGGCGAGATGGGTGCCCAGCTCGCCGGGGGCGCGGGAGAGGAGGTAGGTGCCGCCGACGTCCGGGATGAAGCCGATCCCCGTCTCGGGCATGGCGATCCGCGAGCGCTCGGTGACGACGCGGACGCCGCCGTGCGCGGAGAGGCCGACCCCGCCGCCCATCACGATGCCGTCCATGAGGGCGACGTACGGCTTGGGGTAGCGGGCGGTACGGGCGTTGAGGTGGTACTCGTCCCGCCAGAACGCGGCGGAGGCGGTGCCGTCGCCGTCCCGGGCGTCGTCGTGGATGGCGCGGATGTCGCCGCCCGCGCACAGTCCGCGCTCCCCGGCGCCGCTGATGACGACGGCCTGGACGGCCGGATCGTGTGCCCAGCCGGTCAGCGCCGCGTCGACGCGGGTGACCATCTCATGGGTGAGGGCGTTGAGGGCCCGGGGCCGGTTGAGGATGATCCGGGCGGCCCGGCCGGCGGTGCGCAGGAGGACGGGTTCCTCGGCGTCGTTGCTCATCCGAGGGCCTCCGTCAGGCCGCGGGCCACGATGACGCGCATGATCTCGTTGGTTCCTTCCAGGATCTGGTGGACGCGAAGGTCGCGGACGATCTTCTCAATGCCGTACTCGGCGAGGTAGCCGTATCCGCCGTGCAGTTGCAGGGCGCGGTCGGCGACCGAGTACCCGGTGTCGGTGGCGAACCGCTTCGCCATGGCGCACAGGTACGGCGCCTGCGGGTCCCCGGCGTCCAGGGCGCGGGCCGCCTGCTGGACCAGGGCGCGGGCGGCGGTCAGCTCGGTCGCCATGTCGGCGAGGCGGAAGCGCAGGGCCTGGGCGTCGAGGAGGCGGGCGCCGAACGCCTCCCGGTCCGCGAGGTGGGCGAGGCTCCGGTCCAGGGCGCTGCGGGCGCCGCCGAGGGAGCAGGCGGCGATGCCGAGGCGGCCGCCGTTCAGGCCGTTCATCGCGATCCGGAAGCCGTCGCCCGGGCGGCCGAGGAGCCGGTCGGCGGGAATCCGGACGCCGTCCAGGACGACCTGGCGGGTGGGCTGGGCGTGCCAGCCCATCTTGCGTTCGTCCGGGCCGAAGGAGATCCCGGGGTCGTCCTTGTCGACCAGGAACGCGGAGATGCCGCGGGCGCCGGGTTCGCCGGTGCGGGCCATCACCACGTACACCTGGGCGGCGCCCGCGCCCGAGATGAACTGCTTGACGCCGGTGAGCACGTAGTGGTCGCCGTCGGGTACGGCACGGGTGGTGAGGGCGGCCGCGTCGGAGCCGGCGCCGGGTTCGGTCAGGCAGTAGCTCGACAGGTCGTCCATCGCGCACAGCCGGGGCAGCAGGCGCTCGCGCTGGGCGTCGTCGCCGTAGCAGTCGATCATCCAGGCGACCATGTTGTGGATGGACAGATAGCCGGCGATGGCGGGGCAGCCGGAGGCCAGGGTCTCGAAGACGAGCACGCCGTCGGCCCGGGTGAGGGCGGAGCCGCCGTGCTGCTCGCGGACGTAGACGCCGCCGAGGCCGAGCCCGGCGGCCTTGCGCAGGACGTCGACGGGGAAGTGCTTGTCCCGGTCCCAGTCCAGGGCGTGCGGGGCGAGGTGGTCCTGGGCGAAGTCGAGGGTGGCCTCGACGAGGGCCCGCTGGTCCTCGGTGAGCAGGGTGGTGGTCATACGGCGCTCAGCCCATCGTGGGGATCGTGAAGGAGGCGCCCTCGCGGCGGCCGGCGGGCCAGCGGGAGGTGACGGTCTTGGTGCGGGTGCAGAAGCGGATCGCGTCCGGTCCGTGCTGGCCGAGGTCGCCGAAGCCGGAGCGCTTCCAGCCGCCGAAGGTGTGGTGGGCGACGGGCACCGGGATGGGCACGTTCACGCCGACCATGCCGGTGTTCACCCGCCGGGTGAAGTCGCGGGCGGTGTCCCCGTCGCGGGTGAAGATCGCGACGCCGTTGCCGTAGCGGTGCTCGCTGGGCAGGCGCAGGGCCTCTTCGTAGCCGGCGGCGCGGACCACCGAGAGGACCGGGCCGAAGATCTCCTCCTGGTAGATCCGCATGTCCGGGGTGACCCGGTCGAAGAGGGAGGCGCCGGCGAAGAATCCCTTCTCGTGGCCGGGGAGGACGAAGTCCCTTCCGTCCACGACGAGTTCGGCGCCCTCCTGGACACCGAGGCCGACGTAGTCGCGGACCCGGCGCAGGGCCTCGGGGGCGACCAGCGGGCCGAAGTCGGCCGCGGGGTCGTCGCTGCGGCCGATGCGCAGCGCGGCGATGCGTTCGGTGAGCCGGGCGACGAGGGCGTCCGCGGTGGCCTCGCCGACCGGCACGGCGACCGAGATGGCCATGCAGCGCTCGCCGGCCGAGCCGTACCCGGCGCCGATCAGCGCGTCCACCGCCTGGTCCAGATCGGCGTCCGGCATCACGATCAGATGGTTCTTGGCGCCACCGAAGCACTGGGCGCGCTTGCCGTGGGCGGCGGCGGTGGCGTAGACGTGCGCGGCGATCGGGGTGGAGCCGACGAAGCCGAGGGCGGCGACGCGCGGGTCCTCCAGGAGGGTGTCGACAGCGTCCCGGGCGCCGTTGACGACGTTCAGCACGCCCGGCGGCAGGCCCGCCTCCAGGAAGAGTTCGGCGAGCCGCAGCGGCACCGACGGGTTGCGCTCGGAGGGCTTGAGGACGAAGGCGTTGCCGCAGGCCAGCGCGGGTGCGGCCTGCCAGAGCGGGATCATGGCGGGGAAGTTGAACGGTGTGATGCCCGCGATGACGCCGAGGGGCGCGCGCAGGGAGTGCACATCGATGCCGGTGCCCGCGTTGTCGCTGAACTCGCCCTTGAGCAGATGCGGGATGCCGACGGCGAACTCCACGACGTCCAGGCCGCGCTGGAGGTCGCCGTGGGCGTCGGCGACGGTCTTGCCGTGCTCGGCCGACAGCAGCCGGGCCAGCGCGTCCTTCTCCTGCTCGGCGAGCTGGAGGAAGCGCAGCAGGACGCGGGCGCGGCGCTGCGGGTTGAACTCGGCCCAGGCGCGCTGCGCCTCGGCGGCGGAGGCGATCGCGGCCTCGGTCTCGGCCCGGCCGGCGAGCGGCACCAGGGCCTGGACCTCACCGGTGTTGGGGTCGTACACCTCGCCGTGCGCCCCGGAGGTGCCCGGGACGCGCTTGCCGTCGACGAAGTGGGTCAACTCGCGTACGGCGGAGGGTGTCTGGGGACGGATCATGGCTGCCTGCTCTCGTCAGGGGGGTGATCCGGGATGGTGCGCGGCAGCGGCACACGGCCGGGTGCGCGGGGGCGCGTGCGGGCGTGCCGGGGCGGCGCGAAAGACGCGGTGGCGGGCCGGGCCTCAGACCGGTACGGCGGGATTGCCGCGCGGGAGGGGCCCGCGTCGGCTCGCGCCGGGATCATGGGTGCGCAGGGGTGCCATGCGTGTCGGCTCCATCCTCGTGGACAACACGGAACATCCCGCGGCCGGTATCCTGACTCCCGGATCAGCGCGCGCCGTCCGCCTTCCCGACATCCTGCTCGTCAGTGGCGTATGGGGCGACGGCGTACTCCCCGGTCACAGTGGCGGGACCGTGCCGGATTCACACCGGCTTCCCTGCACCGCGGGCCTTCTCCCCCGAATATATAGTTGGACGTCCTAGTAAATCCAGTGTCCCCGTGCATCCGGTGCGTCCGCACGGGATTCGGTACGCCTCTTCAGGCCACGCCGTCCGCGCTCTCCGCGGGCCGCTCACGGGGTCCGGCGAAGCGGACCGGAGCCCGGAAGCGGGCGCGGCGGGCGGCGCGCCGGAAGGTGGCCAGCACCGCCGGACCGGCCAGCAGCACGCACACGAAGTTGGTGACGGCCCGGCCGGTGTCCCAGCCCAGCGAGGTGGCGAGGTCGAAGGCGACGTAGCGGTGCCACTGCTCGGTGAAGGGCAGGCCCGGCAGATAGGCGATCGAACTGTTCGGGTCCAGGGAGAACGGCCAGAAGGAGAGGTTGAGCAGGAAGCCGAAGAGGTAGCCGGACAGCGAGCCGTAGCCGGCGAGCATGAGCACCTCGCGCCGGCCGCTCGCCCGGGGCAGGAATCCGGCGAGCATGCCGACGAACGCGCAGCCGAACATCTGGTACGGCATCCAGGGCCCCACTCCCCCGGTGATCAGCGCGGAGGCGAACAGCGAGGTGCAGCCGAGGACGAAGCCGAAGCCAGGTCCGTACACCCGCCCGGCGAGCACCAGGACGAAGAAGACCGTCTCGATGCCCGCCGTACCGGCCCCGAGGGGGCGCAGGGCCGCGTCGACGGCGGAGAGCACGCCGAGCATGGCGAGTGCCTTGGAGTCGATGCCGCCCTCGGCGATCTCCGAGAGCACCACGCACAGCACGAGCACCAGCAGCACGGCGAAGATCAGCGGGGGCGCGTAGGAGGAGCCGAACGTCCCGGGCGCGACCACGAACGGCCAGAAGAACGCGACGAGTCCGAGGAGGGCGGCGAGTGCCATGACCACCCCGGCCCGTCCGGTCAGCCGGATGGCGGGCGCTCCGGCCCCCGCGCGTCCTCTCACGACCGCGCCCCTTCCGGGTCCGCGAGTTCCCGCTCGACCTGATGCACCGTCAGGAAGGTGAGAGGGGCGAGGATCTTCGCCGTCTGCGGGGCGAAGGTCGGCGAGGAGACGATGACTTCGGCGGTGGGGCCGTCGGCCACGACGTCCCCCTCGGCCATGACGACGACCCGGTCGGCGGCGCGGGCGGCGAACTCGACGTCATGGGTGGAGATGACGACCGCGCGGCCCTCGGCCGCCAGGGCGTCCACGATGCCGGTCAGCGCCGCCTTGGCCCGGTAGTCCAGGCCCCGGGTCGGCTCGTCCAGGAGCACGACCGCCGGTGCGGCGGCCAGTTGGACGGCCAGGACGAGAGCGAGCTTCTGCCCCTCCGACAGGTCGCGGGGATGTGTGGCGTCCTCGATGCCGGGCGCGAGCCGGTCCAGCAGCCCGCGCGCCGTCACCCCGGCCGTCGACTCGGCGTCCGCCTGGGCGAGTTCCTGCCCGACGCTCTCCAGGTAGAGCAGGTCGGCGGGCGTCTGCGGGACCAGTCCGACGAGCCCGCGGGCCTCGGCGGCCGACACCGCGTGCGGGTCCCGCGCGCCGTGTTCGCCGCTCACCCGGACGGTGCCGGCGCGGCGGGGTCCGGAGCCCTGGAGGGCCCACAGCAGGGAGGACTTGCCGGAGCCGTTGCGGCCCATCAGCGCGACGACCTCGCCCGCGTGCAGATCGAGGTCCACGGCGCGTACGGCGGCGACGTCCCGGTAGGCGACCGTGACGCCCCGCGCGGTCAGCAGCCGGTTGGCGTCGCCGTCCGGGGCCTGGGGCCGTACCGGGGCCGGGGTCCGTCCGGCCAGCCGGGCGCGCAGCGGGGCGGCGGCGCGGCGGGCGTCGCGGATGGACAGCGGCAGCGGGGACCAGCCCGCGGCCCGGCCCAGCTCCACGATCGGGGGCGCGATCGTGGCCGTACGCAGGATCTCGGCGGGCGGGCCGATGCGGGCGCGGCCGTCGCCGGGCAGGTGGATGACGCGGTCCGCGTACTGCACGACCCGCTCCAGACGGTGTTCGGCCATGAGGACGGTCACGCCGAGGTCGTGCACGAGCCGGGTGACGGCGGCGAGGACCTCCTCGGCCGCCGTCGGGTCCAGGGCGGAGGTGGGTTCGTCCAGGACCAGCACGCGGGGGTGGGCGGTGAGCACGGAGCCGATGGCGACGCGCTGCTGCTGTCCGCCGGAGAGCGTGTGCAGCGCGCGGTGGCGCAGGTCGGCGAGGCCGAGCAGGTCGAGAGTCTCCTCGACCCGCTTGCGCATGGTCGCGGGCGGGATCGCCAGCTGCTCCATGGCGTAGGCGAGTTCCTCCTCGACGGTGTCGGTCACGAAGCCGTCGATGGGGTCCTGGCCCACCACGCCGACGACATCGGCGAGTTCGCGCGGCGGATGGTGGGCGGTGTCGCGGCCGTCGACGGTGACCCGTCCGTACAGGGTGCCGCCGGTGAAGTGCGGGACCAGCCCGTTCACGGCGCCGAGCAGGGTCGACTTGCCGACGCCCGTGTGGCCGGTGACGAGGCAGAGTTCGCCCTCGTCCACCGTGAGGGCGACGTCCCGCAGGGCGGGCTCGGGCATGTCGTCGTACTGGACGGTGACCTGGTCGAAGGTGATCACGGTGCGGTGGCTCTCGGGACGGGGCCGGGCGGCGGGGCGAGGAACCCGGCGGTGCCGGCGAGCAGGACGGCGGCGGTCGGCACCAGCGGCAGACCGGGCCAGGTGAGCGGATAGTAGGTGGGGTTGAGCTGGGCGGGGTCGTAGCCGAGGTCGCTGAAGAGCAGCACGGCCGAGAGCACTCCGCTGCCCGCGACGCACCACTCCGGCAGGCGCCAGGGGTCGGGCCGGTAGGCGGTGCGGGTGACGCGCCGGCCGCCGAGCCGCAGGCCCGCCACGCACAGGGCTGCCCCGCAGGTCATCGCGGGCAGCCCGAGGAGGGTGGGCGCGGTGGCGTCGAGGAGTCCGTACGCGCCCGCGCACAGGCCGCACATGCCGAGCAGCATCAGCGCGCCGGTGATCCGGCGGGAGCGGCGGGTGGCGCTGCCCGCCCGGCCGTAGCCGCGGCAGTCCATGGCGGCGGCCAGCCGCAGGGAACGCTCCAGGGCGTCCTCCAGGACCGGGACCGCGATGGAGCGCAGCGCCTTGACGCCCTTGGCCCGGCCGGCCCGCAACCGCCGCGCGCGGGCGACGCGTTGGACGCTCTGCACCAGCTGGGGCGCCACGCTGATCGCCACGGTGACGGCCACGCCCAGCTCGTACAGGGCGCCCGGCAGGACGCGCAGGGCGCGCTTGGGGTTGGCGAGGGTGTTGGCGGCGCCGACGCAGGCCAGCATGCAGGCGAGGCGCAGCCCGTCGGTGGCGGAGGACAGCAGGGCCTCCAGGGAGACCGGGCCGCCGATCCGGATGCCCGCGTACCAGTCGGGGGTGGGCAGGTGCGGCAGGGAGAAGAGGAAGTGGTCGTGCGGGGTGATGCCGGTGGCGAACACGGCCCGGAAGACGACGCGGATCGCGACCACCGACAGGGCGAGGTACAGGTAGTAGGCGAAGCCCCGGGCCCAGGGCGCCTCGGTGCGCCGGGCGGTGACGACGTAGCCGAGGACGGCGAGCACCAGGAACAGCAGCAGCGGGTTGTCCGTGCGGCTGACCGCGGTGGCCAGCGCGAGCGCCCACACCCACCAGGCCAAGGGGTGCAGGGTGCGGGGCAGGCGCCGGCCGCCGCGGTCCGGTGCCGCCTCGGCGGCGGGTGCCTCGACGGCCGTACGGGACACGGCGGTCACTCGGAGCGGCGGCGCCGGTGGGCCGCGTAGGCCGCGCCGCCGATCAGGACGACCAGGCAGGCACCCGCGGCCACCGGGACGATCGAGCCGGAGTCGTGCCGGGCCTCGGCGGCGGGGGCGGCGTCGACCACCCGGGTGCCGGTGCTCGGGGACGGAGCGGGGGCCGCGGACGCCGGGCCGCTCGTGGTGGCGCTGGGCGACGGCGTCGGGCTCGCGCTCTTGCCGGGCTCCGGCGTCGGCTTCGCGGACGCCGGGGCGGAGGGGGCGGGCTGCTTCTCCGGGGCCGGACCGGTGTTCACACCGGGTGGCAGTTGCGGTGCCTTGCGGGTGGAGGCCGGCTTGCCCGCGTCACCCTGCGGTGCGGTGTTGCGGGCGCGCAGCTGGCCGGGGGTGACCTTCGGGCGGCCCTCGGTGCCCTGGATGTTCGTGCCGCCGAACTCCCACAGGTCGACGCTGCCCGGCTTGGGCCGGTAGAGCATCGCGCCGAGCCGGCTGTACGTCCAGTCGGTGGCCCCGGGATCGGCGTGCCAGTACGACCAGTACGCGGAGGCGGGCGGGGTGAGCACGCAGTCGTCCTGGGCGGGGGTCGGGTACTGGCGGCCGTGCTGGTAACCGCTGTAACCGATGCGGCAGATGAAGGCGGGGCCGTCGTGCCCGGTGCCGGTGGTGCTCCAGCCGCCCTGGTTGAGCAGCTCGTACCCGGTGGTCGGGGTGGTGCCGCAGGAGCGCAGGATCGGGCCGCCCCAGTGGCTGAGGTCGACGGCGAGCACGACGCCCGAGGTGGTGGTGCAGCGCCCCATCGGCTGGGGCGCGGCGGCGGCCGGAGTACCGGCCTGGACGACGGCCGCGGCGCCGAGACCGAGGGCGGCCAGGACCCGTATCAGGCGGGCCGCCGCGCTCATCGTCCGCTCCCGGTGCCGGTGCGGCGGCGGGCGACGGCCACGGTGCGCCAGCCGGCGAGCATCAGCAGCACGGCGATCGCGGCGAGGGCCCCCGCCTGGACGCCGGTGGCGGCGAGGATGCCGCCACCGCCGCTCGTACCGGCCCCGCCGTCGCCCGCGCCGCCGGAGTCGCCGGTGCCGCCGGTGTCTCCCGTGGTGACGATGTCCGGGGCGCTGCCGCTGAGGCTCGGGGTGGGCTGCGGGGAGGTGCCGGTCAGGCTGCGCTTGAGCGTGCCGAAGGAGATGCCGGTGGCGCCGCCGACGGCCTGGGTGGAGGCGCGCAGGTCGGAACGGCGGTCACCGCCCTTGGCCACCGCGAACCCGCCGTCGCCGTTCTGCTGCGAGGCGAGGAACGTGCGGGCCTTGGCGATCTGCCGGGCGTACTTCGGCGCGTCC
Organism: Streptomyces sp. SUK 48; assembly: GCF_009650765.1. Taxonomy (NCBI): domain Bacteria; kingdom Bacillati; phylum Actinomycetota; class Actinomycetes; order Kitasatosporales; family Streptomycetaceae; genus Streptomyces; species Streptomyces sp. SUK 48. Next base: position 1,100,776 of record NZ_CP045740.1, read on the forward strand.
AGCGACAGGCCCTGTACGGCGAGAGCCGCGGAGTTGACGGAGTCTCCCGCGGTGCCGGGGAAGCCGCCGTCGGCCAGTTGCCGGGAGGCGAGCCAGGTCAGCGCCTTGGCCACGGCCTTGTCCGCCGTGGCGCCGCCGGCCAGGTCGAGGGCCATGGCGGCGATGGCGGTGGAGTCCACGTCGGAGTCCTTGGTGGACGGGATCAGGCTGGGCCAGGCGCCGCTGCTCTCCTGAAGGCTCTCCAGGTAGGCGATCGGCCGCTGGGCCGAGGTGGTGTCGCCCGCGCGCACCTGGGCCATGACGGCGAGGGACTGGGCGAAGACGGAGGGCGCGTAGGTGTAGGCGCCCTTCGCCGCGCAGGCGCGGTCGCCACCGGTGCCGGCCTTGGCGCAGACGGCCTTGTCGAGGGCGGCGATCAGGTCGTGTCCGGCGAAGTGCCGGGGGTCGCGGCCCACGGCCTCGGCGAGCAGGGCGGTCTTGCCGAGGGAGCCGGCCGCCGCGTAGGAGGTGCCGACATTCGTCCAGTCGTCCACCGTGCGGCCCGCGCCGTCCTTGCCTCGGTGGTCGAGGAAGTCGACGATGCCGCGCAGCCTGGCGTTGTCCAGGCCGGTGGCGGCGAGCGCGTAGGCGCCGTCGATGGTGAGGCCGAAGTCGGCGCGCCCCGAGGTGGTGCCGTCGCCGTAGTACTGGCCCTGCCTGAGGTTGGCCGCCGTGGTGAGGTAGGCGACGCCCTTCTTCAGGTCGGGGCCCGCGCCCGGGGCGGGGGCGGGGGTGGTCGGGGTGCCGCTCGGCGAGGTCGGCGGCGGGGTGGGTCCGGTGGCCTTGGTGGTGAGGGTGACCAGGCTGGTGCCGCTGCCGGCGAGGACGGCGGGCGAGGTCGCGTAGACGGCCGGGTCGGTGGCGCCCTCCTCGAAGCCGAAGCCGCCGCTCTTCAGCTGCTGCCGGGACAGCCAGCCGACGGCCGCGGTGGCGCGGGTGGTGTCGCCGAGGGCGGCCAGTGCCTGGGCGGCGTACGCGGTGGCGTTGACGGAGCCGGTGGTCGAGCCGGTGTAGCCGGGGAGGGCGCCGTCGGCGCGCTGGGCGCCGCCGAGGTAGGCGCGGGCGGCGCTCACCGCGTCCTCGTGGCCGCCCGCCCGGTGCAGCACCAGGGCGACGAGCCCGGTGGTGGCGGGGTCGGGGTCGCAGTACTCGCCGGACCGGATGAGGATGCTGGTGAAACTGCCGTCCTTGCACTGGAGTCGGGTGAGGCGGTCGACCGCGGCGGCCGGGGGTGTCACGCCGGCCCGCAGCAGGGCGAGGACCGCGAGGGCCTGGCCCTCGGTGTAGGAGGAGGCGCGGAAGTCGCCCTTGGCGGTGCAGCCGGGGGTGGCCTCGCCGGACTCCGGGCCCGCCGCGCACACGTTGGCGGTGAGGGCGGCGAGCAGGTCGTGGCCGCCGAAGGCGCGCGGGTCGCGGCCGGTGATCTCGGCGAGGAGGGCGAGCCGGGCCACGGCGGTGGCGTCGGGCGCCTGGCCGGTGCCGTCCGGGTAGGCGAAGTCCGCGGTGTGGGCGGCGAGATAGCCGGTGACCTTGTCGAGCGCGGCGCTCTTGCCGTTCGCGGCGGCGAGCGCGAACGCGGTGTCGGCGGTCAGCGAGTAGTCGGGGGTGGTGGCACCGTCGTCCACGACCCTTTCACCGTCGGTGAGTCGGCCGGTCAGCCAGGTGGCGGCGGCCTTCGTGTCGAGCTTGCCGGGGGCACCGGTGGGGCCGCCCGGGCCGGGCCCGGAGGGGTCGCCGCCGCGTACGTCGTCGGGGGTGAACGTGGGTTTGCCGGTGGAGCCCTGGACATCGGTGCCGCCGTAGACCCAGGCGTCGACGTCGCCGTCCTTGAGCTTGCGGTCCATGGCGCCGTACGGGCTGTAGGTCCAGTCCTTCTGACCCGGGGCGGCGATCCAGTACGACCAGTACGCCGTGGCGGGCGGGGTCAGGACGCAGGACTCCTTGTCCGATGTCGGGTACTGCGTACCGGAGTCGAAGGCGCCGTACCCGATGCGGCAGATGAAGGCGGGGCCGTCGTGCTGGGTGCCGGCGGTGCTGAAGCCGGCGTCGTGCAGCAGGTCGTAGCCGGTGGTGGGGGTGAGGTCGCAGCCGTGTTCCACCGGGCCGCCGAAGGGCCCGAAGTCCACGGCGACCAGGGCGCCCCTGGTCGCGGTGCAGCCGCCGGTGCCGTCCGCCGTCGCGGGCGTGACCGTGATCGTGAGGAAGGTCATGCAGGCCGCGAGCAGTACACACAGGGCCGTCGCCTGTGCCGCCACGCGGGGCGGAATCGCCCTCGCCCGCTCGTCTCTTCGCTGCCCGGTCCCCACCACGGCCCCCTCTGTCGGCCGGCGCGGGCACGGGCGTGGCAGAGGGGCCCCCGGAGCACGGAAGGAGCCCGGAAGCCGTTCGCACCACGCCGCAGTCCACGACGGCGTCTGTTGCAGGTCACGCTCCAGGCAGTCCGGCTCGCCCGGGACGGTGCCGGGCCTACGGTTGCGGGTCAGCGCCGGAATTCGACCGGCTTCCCCTGGAACTCATTGCGTATCAGCCGGATTTGAGCACGCTTCACAGGAAGCGTCAAGAGCGGCCCGTGACGCGGCGCACGGACCGGGGACGGTCGCTGGCGGGCGGGTTGGCCGTCGGGTACCGTCTCGGTCTGCCGAATGGGGGAACCCGGTGGGAGTCCGGGGCTGACGCGCAGCGGTATGGGACGGCGGGGCCGTCCCGAGCCCGAATGCCCAGGCGGTGTAGCACTTTTGGAAGCCGGTCCACGCGTTCCGGACGGCGGCCTGCACCCGCTGCCCCCGGATCGATGGGCCATGGCACCGAGTGGGGTCGGCGTCCTCCATCCAAGGAGCAGGCCATGATCCGTCCGCTGTCCCTCCGCCGTCCCGCGCTCGTCGCGGCCGCCGCGCTCGGCGCGTTCACCCTCGGCACGCTGCCCGCAGCGGCCACGTCCTCCCCGGCGCAGATCACCACCTCGAAGACGAACGGCGTCGCTTACCTCAAGTCCCTCCAGGCGGCCGATGGTTCGTACGCCGGTTCCGGACTGTCCAACGAGTGGGCGTTCAGCGCGCTCGCCGCGGCCGGCACCGCCGCGGTGGACGTCACGCCCGGGGGCGACACCAGCAAGAACGCGAGATCCGTCTACCGGAATCTGCTCTCCACCACCGCCTGGCCGTCCTCCTCCCCCGTCGTCACCGACTACGAGCGCGCCGTGCTGAACGCGTACGCCGCGGGCATCGATCCGGCCCGGGTGTCCGCCTCGCGGGATCTGATCGCCGACATCTACGGCTACTGGCAGACCTCGGAGACCGGTTACTTCGGCCCGTCGGCCAACTTCAACGGCACCGTCTTCGCCGCGCTCGCCCTGAACGGCGCGAAGACGCAGTCCGGGCAGGCGCGGATACCGGGGGCGCTGCGTGACTCCGTCGTCGCCCGCATCCGGGCCAACCAGCACAACGACGGCGGCTGGAACTACGGCAAGGCGGAGGGGAATCCGAGCCAGCTCGCCGCCACCAGCGACATCGACATGACCGGCGCCGCGATGGCCGCGCTGTGCACGTCCGGGGTGCCCGGCACCGACAGCGGGATCGTCCGCGCCAAGGCGTTCCTGAAGAGCAAGCTGGTGGCGAACAGCGGTGCCTTCAACGCGATGTTCGGCGTGAACACCGACTCCAACGGCTGGGCGGTGTCCGGGCTGAACGCGTGCGGCATCAACCCGCAGACCGGTGACTTCCTCACCTCGGCCGGGAAGACCCCGGTGGACTTCCTGATCGCGCAGCAGTTCAATCCCGGCGGCGGCTTCAGGTACCAGCCGGGTGACGCCTCGCCGACGGCGTACTCCTCGATCGACGCCCTGCGCGCGGTGGCCGGCGGCGGCTTCACCGCGGCGCCGCCCGCGCCCACGACGCCGGGTGCCCCGCAGTGGGTGGGCCAGGGCTCGTTCACCTCCGGTACGGCGACGAAGCTGGCGCTCAGCGTGGACGACGGGGCGGGCGGCCTGAAGGTGTGCTCCGTCGCGCTCACGCCGACCGGCACCACGACCACGCTGGGCGCGGTCCTCGACGCCGCCAAGAGCACGGCGACCCCGTCCGGCTGCGTCACGGACATCACCCCGGCCTCCGGCTCCGGCACCGTCACCACCCTCAACGGCAAGGCGAACAGCGGCTCCAACACCTGGAAGGCCAGCATCGACGGCTCGGCCTTCGCCACCGCCACCCGCGACACGACCATCGGCGTGGGCGACACGATCGCGGTGCGCTGGGGGGCATGACAGGAGGTGCTTGAGGGGCGGGGCTCTGGGGGCGCGGGGCGGCTCGGCCGGGGGCGCTCGCCGCGGTGAGGGGCGGGCACTCGGAAGGGGGCACGCTGCGGGTCGTCAGGCGCGGGGCGCTCGCTGTGGGGGCCCGGCGCCAGGAGGCTCGCCGCCGGAGACGGGGGCTCGGCGGGGGGCTCGCCGCGGAAGGTCGGCGCGAGGGAGCCCGGTGCGGGGGCCTGGCGCCGGCCGGCGCCTCGGTTCGGCACGCGCCTCGGACCACTCGCCCCATACTCCGATGTCCTCGGCACACGGCGGCACTCGGCACCCGGCAGGCGGCAGGCGGCAGGCGGCAGGCGGCAGGCGGCAGGCGGCAGGCGGCAGGCGGCAGGCGGCAGGCGGCAGGCGAGGATCAGCGCGGCAGGCCCGGCTCGCCATGCCCGGCGACGGGACGGCGATCCCCGCTCGGCATATGAGGCGCGGCATGCCCACCCTGCACCGGAGGTACGGCGCGTCGCGGCCCCGTCCCCGGTGTCCGGGCCGCCGGTGCCCGCTCGGCACGGCCTCAGGTGGGCCCCCGGCATAGGCTCAGCGCATGCGGATCGTCTCCCTTCTCCCCGCCGCCACCGACATCGTCGCCGCGCTCGGTCTCTCCGCGAGCCTGGTCGGTCGTACGCACGAGTGCGACTGGCCGCCCCGGGAGGTGGCGGGGGTGCCGGTGGTGACCGGGGCGGAGCTGGACCAGGACGCGCTGAGCAGCCGGGAGATCTCCGATGCCGTCGGCGGGTCGGCGCACTCGGGGTCGTCGTTGTACACGCTGGACACCGAGGCTCTGGCGGCGCTGCGGCCCGATGTGGTGCTCACCCAGGACCTGTGCGCCGTGTGCGCGGTGTCGTACGAGCGGGTGAGCGGTGCCGTACGGCTGCTCGACGCGGACACCCGGGTGCTCAGCCTGGAACCGCATACCCTGGACGACGTACTGGACTGCCTGGTCACCGTCGGCGAACTGCTGGGCGTGCGCGAGCGCGCGCTGCGCCGCCGGGCCGAACTCCAAGCCCGGCTGGACCGGTTGCGCGGCTCGGTCGCCGGGCGCGACCGGCCCCGCGTGGCGGCGATCGAATGGCTCGACCCGCTGTGGCCGGCCGGACACTGGGTGCCGGAGCAGATCAGCGCCGCCGGGGGCGAACCGCTCCTCGCCGCGCCCGGCGAGCACACCGAGCCGGTGCCCTGGTCGGCGGTGCGCGCCGCACGGCCGGACGTCCTGCTCGTCCTGCCATGCGGCTTCCCTCCCGAACGCACCCTGCGCGAGGCCGAGTTGCTCACCGCACTGCCGGGCTGGGCGGAGCTGCCCGCCGTACGGTCCGGCCGGGTCTGGGTGCTGGACGGGCCGTCGTACTACAACCGGCCGGGCCCGCGGGTGGTGCGCGGGGCGGAGGTGCTGGCCCATGTCCTGCACGGGGTGCGGGCCGGGGAGCCGGTCGCACCGACCGAGGCGCGCCCGTTCCCCGGCCGGTGAGGAACGGGCCGGATCAGAAAGCGGTCCAGGTGAACGCCACGGTGTCCCCGGCGTTCAGCTTGAACTGGCAGCCGCCCACCGGGGTGGGCGTGCCGTTGACGGAGATGTTCCAGTAGGCGGAGGCGCCGCCGCTGACGTTCTTGACGGTGTCGACGGAGTAGTCGTCGAACGACGCGTACCAGGTGCCGTCCCAGGTGAAGTGCCGCCGGTGAGCGGCGTCGTCGAGGGCCGCGGTGGGCGTCGGCACGGCGGTGGGGTTCGCGCCGCCGTTGGTGCCGTCGCAGTGGTGCGTGCCGCCGGTCGCGGTGGTGACGTCGTGGCCCCGGGTTCTGATCTTCCCCTTGAAGAGGAGCCCGTCCGGCCCCTGGACGGTGAGCGTGACTGCGACCGGGGCGTTCGTGCCCGGTGTGCTCTGGGCGTGGGCGGTGGCCGGCACGGCGACGAGGGCCGTGCCGAGGGCGGTCGCGGTGATCAGGGTGCGGCGTGCGAGGGTGGCGGGCAAGAGCTGAGCCTTCCTGGGCGGGCGGCCCGCGGCCTCGGCGCCGGGCGAGCGGGGCGCACCGGCGCGGCGCCGCTCACCCCCGCTCGCGCGGGCCGGTGGTCGGGCCGGGCCCGGTGCTCCGGGCATGGCTCTCGGCTTCGCGCTGCGGACCATGACAGTGGGAAGCGGTACCAGCACGTGCCGGGTAGCCCGACTCGCGGCCCACGGCCGCACACGGTTGCAGGTCAGCGCCGGATTCCCACCGGCTTCCCCCGGTCACGCACGTATGCGGTTGTTGTGCGAACGGTGTTCATTCTAGGGGCAGTTGGTGAAGACGGGCCAGAACTCGGGCCGAGTTCCCGGTCCGTGATCCTCAGGGTTTCGCGACCTGACCGGGCGGTGTGAAGGCGTACAGCCCGAGGATCTCCGGCAGCGGTGCCACGCCCGGCCCGCCGGCCCGTACCCAGGTGATGACGTCCTCGGTCGCCTCCGGGTCGTTGACGAGCCCCAGCCAGACCGGGCGGCCGCCGGCGGCCCGGCCGGCGGTGGAGGGCTGGACGACGATGACGTTGGCCTGGTCGCACACGTCGAGGCAGTCGGAGATCCGCGCGGGCACCTCCGCCTTCAGCCGGGCGGTCTGCGCCGCGTGGTCGACGCCGGTCACCTTCGGGGTGCCGCAGCAGCAGTCACGGCACACGACGACACGGCACGGGACCGATCCGGCCACTTCTTACCCCCGGACTTCCGGCTCGACTTGACGATCATCATCTCATCGGCCGACACGGGGTGACCATCCCGGCGGCCCGAACACGTATCCGACCCGGTCCCGCCACCGCACCGCCGCCCGGACGTCGCGCCAGGCCGCCGCGTACTCGTGGAAGGCCACCCGGACCAGGTTGTGCGTGCCGATGTTCTTCGTCAGCCCGTACACCACCCGCTCCCCCTCCGGCTCGAACGTGCGGAACAGCCGGTCCCAGACGATGAGGATGCCGCCGTAATTGCGATCCAGGTACACCTGGTTGGAGCCGTGGTGGACCCGGTGGTGCGAGGGCGTGTTGAAGAACCACTCCACCGGGCGCCACAGCCGGTCCACCCGCTCGGTGTGCAGGAAGAACTGGTAGACGAGGCTGACGGCCTGCTCGACCAGGATCATCCACGGCGGCACGCCGAGCAGCGCCAGCGGCAGCCAGAAGGGCAGGCCGGTCATCGGCGTCCAGGTCTGGCGCAGCGCGGTGGACAGGTTGTAGCGCAGGCTGGAGTGGTGCACCACATGGCTCGCCCACAGCACCCGCACCCGGTGATGGGCCCGGTGGTAGGCGTAGTAGGCCAGGTCGTCGCCGAAGAACAGCAGCAGCCAGGTCCAGCCGGAGGACGGCGACAGATGCCAGGGGACGGCGGTGTACGCGGCGGCGTAGACGACGATCGTCGCGACCTTCCACGGCACCGCGATGACCTGGCTGCCCGCGCCCATGGACATGCTGGTGACGGTGTCGCGCAGCTCGTAGCCGCGCTCGTCGTCGTCCGGCAGGAAGCGGTACGACAGCGCCTCCACGACGACCAGCAGCACGAACGCCGGGATCGCGTAGATCACGGTGGGGATCATCGGCCGGCCCCCCTGCGGGTGCGCGGCGCGGCGGGCACGCTGCGGGTCAGCAGCTCGCGGGCCAGCCGCTCGGCCGCGCCGGCCTCGCGGGCCTGGATGTGACCGGCGAGGCGCCGGTGGGCCTCCACGTCCAGGATCTCGCCCGCGCCGAGGTCGGCGGGCACGTCGGCGACCGGGATCAGGCCGTCGACCAGACTGTTGAAGGCCAGCAGGTAGGCGATGTTCCCGGAGCCCTCCACGATCAGCCGCCACCAGGCGATGTAGGTCCCGTCCAGCTCCGTCAGATCGGGCCCGGCCTGCGCGTGCGCCTCGACGGCCGCGGCGATCTCGGCGGCGGCCCGCGCGGAGCAGCGCAGCGCGCACAGCCGGGCGGCGTCCGCGCCGACGCAGGCCCGCATCTCCAGGGCGTCGCGGGCGATGTCCTGCACGCTCGGGCCGCTGTCGGCGGCGGCGATGCCCACGGCGAGTTCCAGACCGGCGGTGCGCCGCCAGTCCAGCACCTGGGTGCGGCCGCCATGGCTGACCTCGACCAGCCGGGCCTGCTGGAGACGCTTGACGGCCTCCCGTACGGCGTGCCGGTTCACCCCGAACTCGGCCGCCAGTTCCCGCTCGGCGGTGAGCGCGCCGCCCGCCGGCAGCGCCCCGCCGAGAATCCTGTCGCGCAACAGGGCGAAGAGCTGGTCCGAGACCGCCTCGCGCCGTATGTGTCCCTCGGTCATGGCGATCAGGGTGGACGCGGTTCGTACAGTGGTCAACTGGTTGGACCAGTTTTTCTTCCCGGACCCGGGAGGATGTCGGCGTTCGTCCGGGTACGTCAAGCGGCGCTCTTGCGCGGGGCGTTGGTGCGCCGCTCCCGGCCGCCGCCCCGGGTGGCCGTGCGCGCGACCCGGTCTCGCCCCATGCTGGACGTGAGGGGGCGGTACGGCGGAGGAGGAAGTGGTTGCGATGCAGACCGTTGTCGACCTCACGCGCTGCCAGGGCTACGCGCAGTGCGTGTTCCTCGCGCCGGACGTGTTCCGGCTGCACGGCGAGGAAGGGCTGCTGTACGCCCCGGCCGTTCCCGACGATCAGGTCGAACGGGTGCGCCAGGCCGCGGCGGCCTGCCCGGTGCAGGCCATTCTCCTCGGGGAAGAGGTGAGCGGCGGTGCCCGATGACCTCACGGACGGCCGGATCGTCGTCGTGGGCGCCTCGCTGGCCGGCCTGCGGGCCGCGGAGGCGCTGCGCGAGCAGGGTTTCACCGGCTCCCTGACCGTGGTCGGGGACGAGCCCCATCCGCCGTACGACCGCCCGCCGCTCTCCAAGCAGGTGCTGCTGGGCGTCGCGCCCGCCGACTCCACCGGGCTGCCGATGCGCCTGGACCCCAAGGCGGAGTGGGTGCTCGGCGTGCGGGCCACCGGCCTGGACCCGCTGGGCAAGCGGGTGCTGCTCGACAACGGGGACTCCTTGCCGTACGACCGGGTGCTGATCGCCACCGGGACCCGCGCCCGGCCCTGGCCGAACCCGGCGGAGGCCGCGCTGGACGGCGTGTTCACCGTGCGCACCCGCGAGGACGCGGCGGGGCTCGCGGCGGCGCTGGACGCGGGGCCGCGGCGGGTGCTGGTGATCGGCGGCGGGTTCACCGGCTCGGAGATCGCCTCCGCCTGCCGGGAGCGCGGCCTGGAGGTCACGGTCACCGAGCGCGGCCCGGCGCCCCTGGTCGGCGCGCTCGGCGGCACCCTGTCCAAGCTCGCGGCCGTGATGCAGCGCAACCACGGCGTGGATCTGCGCACCGGGGTCACGGTGACCAGGCTGCTCGGCGAGAAGACCTTCACCGGCGTGGAGCTGTCCGACGGCAACCAGGTGGACGCGGACGTGTGCGTGGTGGCGCTCGGCGCGGTGCGCAACGTGGAGTGGCTGGCGGACTCCGGACTCGCGGCGGGCCCGCGCGGGCTGGCCTGCGACGCGGGATGCCGGGCCTTCGACATGTACGGCATCGTCACCGACGACGTCTTCGTGGCCGGTGACGTCTCCCGCTTCCCGCACCCGCTCTTCGGCTACCAGCTGCTGTCCCTGGAGCACTGGGGCAACGCGGTCACCCAGGCCGAGGTGGCCGCCCACAACATGGTCAGCCCCGGGCCGATGCGGCGCCCGCACCTGGCCCTGCCGACGTTCTGGTCGACGCAGTTCGGGCTCAACATCAAGTCGGTGGGGGTGCCCACCTACTCCGACCACGTGGTCATCGCGCAGGGCTCCCTGGAGGCGCGCCGGCTCGCCATGGTCTACGGCTACCGGGGGCGGGTCACCGCCGCGGTCACCGTCGACATGGCCAAGTCGCTCGACTACTACCAGCACCTGATCGAGACCGGTGCGCCGTTCCCGCCCCCGCCGGGCGCCGCCGACCGGGCCATCGCGGCCGAGATCCCGATCCCGTCCGACGTACCGGACCCGTCGGTGCTCTCCCACGGCCCGACGGTCGCACTGACCGGCTATCTGCCGGACCGCCGGCTGACGGTCGTATAGCCCGCCCCCGATGCGAGGAGCCGACATGGACCCCGGCACTCTGCTGGCCAGGATCACCGACTACGCCAGCCGCCCCGACCCCTACCCCCTGTACGCGGAGCTGCGCGAGGCCGGCGCCGTCGTCCCGCAGGCCGACGGCAGTCTGCTGATCGGCGGCTACCACGAGGTCGCCGCGCTGCTGCACGATCCGCGGATGAGCGCCGATCCCCGCACCCGCGGGGTGGAGACCGCCAAGCCGCCGTTCCTGCGCCTGGACGACCCGGAGCACCACCGGTTGCGCACGCTGGCCATGCGGCCGTTCGGCCCGCCCCACACGCCGCACCGGGTGGACGGGATGCGCGCCGAGATCGAGAACATCACCAAGGAGCTGCTGGCGCCGTTCGAGTCGGGCGGGCAGGTCGACGTCGTGGACGACTTCGCCTATCCGCTGCCGGTCACGGTCATCTGCCGGCTGCTCGGTGTGCCGCACGAGGACGAACCGCTCTTCCGTGCCTGGTCGGACACGCTGGTGGCGTCCGCGGACGTACGGCCGGACGCCAGTTCGGCGCCGCGCGACGAGGCCGAGCGGGCCCGCCAGGAGATGGGCGGGTACCTGGTGGGCCTGGCCGAGCAGCGCCGGGACGACCCGCGCGACGATCTCCTGTCCGCGTTCGTCTCCGAGCCCGACCCCGAGTTGCGGCTCAGCCGGGAGGAACTCGCCGAGACGGCGGTGCTGTTGCTGATCGCCGGGCACGAGACCACGGTCAATCTCATCACCAACGGGGTGCTGACCCTGCTGCGCCATCCCGAGGAGCTGGACCGGCTGCGCCGCGAACCCGACCTGATGCCGCGGGCGGTGGAGGAACTGCTGCGCTACGAGCCGCCGGTGCACATGCGTGAGCGCATCCCGCTCGCCGACTTCGACGTCGCCGGCACCACGCTCCCGCGCGGCTCCTCCGTGTTCCTGGCCCTGGCCGCGGGCAACCGGGACCCGCGCCGCTTCACCGATCCGGACCGCTTCGACCCGACCCGCGCCGACAACGAGCACCTCGGCTTCGGCTCCGGCATCCACGTCTGCTACGGCGCCCCGCTCGCCCGCCTGGAGGCGCAGTACGCGCTCACGGCGCTGCTCCCCCGGCTGGGCACGGCGGAGCTGGCCGAGGACCCGCCGCCGTACCGGCAGAACGCGATGCTGCGGGGGCCGCGCCATCTGACGCTGAGGTTCTGACGGCCCGTACCCCTCCCGGCGGCGGCCCGGGGCTGAGACGATCGGCCCATGGCAGAGATCATCCTGATGTCCGATCCGAAGGTCGCCGCCGTGCCCGTGCGGGAGTGCGGTGAGCGGCTGGTGGATGTGCGCCGTGACGGCCGGCTGCGGGTCGACGCGCGCAGGGTGGACGGAGACGGAGCGTTCGCCCAGCTGCGCGCGGGCGTGTTCGAACGGCTGCTCAAAGCACAGGAGTTGCTGCCCGAGGGGCTGCGGCTGCTGTTCGTCGAGGGGTACCGGTCGCCGTCCCTCCAGCGGCGCTATTTCGAGGAGTACGGCGCGGAGTTGCGCGCCGCGCATCCCGACTGGCCCGCCGAGCTGGTGCGTTCGGCGGCGAGCCGGTACGTCTCGCCGCCCGGGATCGCGCCGCACAGCGCCGGGGCGGCCGTCGACCTCACCCTCGTCGACGCCGACGACCAGGAGCTGGACATGGGAACGGCGGTGAACGCCGACCCGGAGGACAGCGCGGGGGCCTGCTACACGGGAGCGGACAACATCAACGACACGGCACGCGCCCACCGCACCATCCTGGCCTCGGCCCTGACCGCCGCCGGCCTGGTCAACTACCCCACGGAATGGTGGCATTGGTCGTACGGCGACCGGTACTGGGCCCTGACGACGGGGGCCCCGGCCGCACTCTACGGCCCGAGGGAACTCGGGTAGCCCGGGGCGGGCCGCCGGCGGCTCAGCCCGCGGCGGCCGGGTCCTCCCCCGTCAGCCGGGCCCGCAGGAGTTCCGACAGTTCGGAGATCTGCTCGGCGAGGTAGAAGTGGCCGCCGGGGAAGATCCGCAGGTCGAAGGGGCCGGTGGTGTGGCCGCGCCAGGCGTGGGCCTCCTCGGGGGTGACCCGGGGGTCCGAGTCGCCGGTGAGGGCGGTGATGGGGGTGTCGATGACGGTGGAGGGCGTGGCCCGGTAGGTCTCGACGGCGGTGTAGTCGCTGCGCAGCGCCGGGAGGATCATCCGCACGATCTCCTCGTCGTCCAGGAGCCGGGCGTCCGTGCCGCTGAGCCGGCGCATCTCGGCGACGATGCCGTCGTCGTCCCGCTGGTGCACGTTCTCGCCCGCGTAGGCGGACGGGGCGCGGCGCGCCGAGGCGAAGAGGTGGACGGGTCCCTCGCCGTCGCGTTCGAAGCGGCGGGCCACCTCGAAGGCGACGAGGGCGCCCATGCTGTGCCCGAAGAACGTCAACGGGCGGTCCGCGTACGGCTGGAGCGCCTCATGGGCGCGGTCCGCCAGCTCCGCGATGGTCTCGATGCCCTTCTCCGCGTGCCGGTCCTGACGTCCCGGGTACTGCACGGCGACCACGTCGGCCGTGCCGCGCAGGGCGGCGGAGAGCGGGAAGTAGTAGGTCGCCGAGCCGCCGGCGTGCGGGAAGCACACGAGCCGGGCGGGCACCTGCGGCGCCGGGTGGAAGCGGCGGACCCACGGGTCGCCGGTCGGGCAGGCTGTCGTCACGGTGTGCTCCAGGGGCCAGGGGAAGGGATGGGGGAAGGGATGGGGGAAGGGTCGCTCGCCGGTCCGGCCGAGGAGGGCGCCCGGCGAGTCCGGTGTCGACCGGTCAGGCCGTCAACCAGCCGTATTCCCGGGCGAGTTCGACGACCCGCTCCCTGACCTGGCGGATCTGCGCGGCCGTGAGGGAGTCGACCGAGGTGACCAGGACCTCGGTCAGCTCGGCGCGGAAGCGGCCCGTGCTGGCGGCCTCGTCGGACGGTGCGGCGGCGGGGCGTTCGGCGGTGGCGGAGCCGTCGGAGAAGACCGGGCGGTTGGGCAGGCGGTGCGACGAGGGCTGGTAGACCAGCCGGATCTGGGACGCCTTCGGGCCCTTCTCCCCCATCTCCAGGTGGAATTCGACCTCGCTGCCCTCGTGGTAGAGGTACTTCTCGTCCAGCAGATCGTTCGCGTGCATGAAGACGTCCTCGCCCGGTTCGGACGGGGCGATGAACCCGTACCCGCGGACCTCGTCGAAACGCAGCACCTTGCCGGTCATCAGCACAGCCCACCCACCTCCAGCAACACCAGCACAACGACAACGCAGGTGAACTTACACAGCTTCGGCCCCGGTTTCGACCCCGGAAGGCCCCCGCTCACTCCGGCAGCACCAGCCGCACCGTACGCCCCGGCCGCACCGTCACCACCCGGTCCGGCAGCCGCACGTCGACGGGGTCGCCCGCGGAATCGGGTACGGCGATCTCCAGCTGCTCGCGGGCGAGTCGGACGCCGATCCCCCAGTGGCCGAGGTAGCGGATCGCGAAGCCGCAGGAGGAGACCTCGGGGAGCGGGACGGGGTCCAGCCACAGGGCGCCGTCGCGGGTCTCCAGGCCGGTCAGCCCGCGCTGCACCAGGTCGAGGGTGCCCGCCATCGCGCCGAGGTGGACGCCCTCGCCGGTGGTGCCGCCCTGGATGTCGGCGATGTCGCCGCGCAGCGTCTCCTGGACGTACCGCCAGGCGTCGGCGCGGCGGGCGCGGGTCAGGATCCAGCCGTGCACCAGTCCGCTGAGGGTGGAGCCGTGGCTGGTGCGGCCCAGGTAGTGGTCGACCGTCGCGGACCAGATGTCCTCGTCGATGTCCTGGCCCAACTGCCTGAACAGGTCGTGCAGTTCGCGGGGTGCGAAGAGGTAGGCCAGCATCAGGACGTCGGCCTGTTTGGACGCCTGGTAGCGGTTGACGGTGTCGCCCTCGGCCTCCAGGATGCGGTCCAGGCGCCGGATGTCGCCGTAGCGTTCGCGATAGGCGCCCCAGTCCAGTTCGGCGAGGTCGCCGTAGCCCGCGAACTGGCTGATCACACCGTCGTGCCGGGGCACATGGAGGGTGTGCGCGACCTCCGCCCAGCGGTCCCTCTCGCCGGGTTCGAGACCGAGGCGCTCGGTGAGTTCGCGGCGGCGCGGCTCGGGCAGGGTGCGCAGCAGGTCCAGGGCGCGGGCGAGCACCCAGGCGGCGGTGGCGTTGGTGTACGTGTTGTCGTCCAGGCCCGGCCGGTCCGCGCCGGGATAGGCGTCGTGGTACTCGTCGGGGCCGACCACGCCCCGGATGCGGTGCCGGCCGAGGTGGTCGTCGTACACGGCCGAGTCGGCCCAGAAGCGGGCGATCTCCAGGAGCATCTCGGCACCCTCGCCCGCGCGGAAGGCGTCGTCGCCGGTGGCCTCGCAGTACCGCCACACGTTGTAGGCGACCGCCGAGCCGACGTGGTGCTGGAGGCGGGAGTTGTCGGGCAGCCAGCGGCCGGAGCGGGGATTGAGATGGAGTTCCTGGGTCTCCTCGTGACCGTCGCTGCCGCTCTGCCAGGGGTAGCACGCGCCGCGCCTGCCGAGCCGGGCCGCCGCGTGCCGGGCCGCGTCCAGGCGGCGGTGCCGGTAGCGCAGCAACCCCCGGGAGACCTCGGGGAGATGGAGGTCGAGGTAGGGCAGCACGAAGAGTTCGTCCCAGAAGACATGGCCGCGGTACGCCTCCCCGTGCAGTCCGCGCGCGGGGACGCCGACGTCCAGGTCGGCGGTGTGCGGGGAGAGGGTCTGGAGCACATGGAAGAGGTGCAGCCGCAGGATCCGCCCGGCCTCTCCGGGCACGTCGAGCACGGTGCGCCGCCACAGCCGCGCCCAGGCGGCGCGGTGGGACTCCCGCAGTTCCGGGAAGCCGGGGGCACCGGCCAGCCGGTCGAGCGCCGCGCGCAGCGGCTCGCCGATGGCGGGGTCGTGCGAGGTGTGCAGGGCGACGGTCTTGTCGACGGTGGCGGTACGGCCGGGACCGAGGGCGAGGCGCGCCGCCTGTACGGCGCGCCGGGGTTCGGCGGTCGCGATGACGGGCGGCGGGGTGTGCTCCGCCCCCGGGTCGCCCGCGGTCGCCGGGGGCCCCGGGACGGTGAGCCGGCTCGCGAGGGCGACGCGGATGTCGGAGGTGCGGGTGCGGCAGTCCAGCCACACGGTGTCCGCGCCGGCTGTTCCGGTCCGTACGCCGGTGAGATGGCGGCCGTCCAGGTCGCGGTAGCGGGCGACTCCCGCGTTGGTGACATCGCCGTCGAGCGCGGCCTCGACGTCCAGGTCCAGCGCGGCGCCCTCGGCGGTGAACTCCGTGCGGAGCGCGGCCAGATGGGGATCGCCGAGGTGGACCAGGCGCGACTGCCGTACCAGGAGCGAGGCGTCGGGCCCGAGGGAGTAGCGGGTACGGCGCTCCAGCAGGCCCGCGTCGAGGCGCAGGGTGAGGTGGTGTTCGGTGACGGTGGCGGTGTCCGGGGTCAGCCAGTCGGCTCCGTCGGCCGCCGGACGGAAGCGCAGGGGCAGCCAGTTGGGCAGGTTGACCATGTCCTCGTTCTCGACCCGGCGGCCCGCGACCTCGGAGGTGAGCCGGTTGTAGAGGCCCGCCGCGTAGGTGCCCGGGTAGTGGATCTCGTCGGCGGCGCACTCGGGCAGCGCGCCCCGGGTGGCGACGTAGCCGTTGCCCAGGGTGCACAGGGACTCCCGCAGCCGCTCCCGTTCGGCCTGGTAGCCGTCGTACTCCCAGGTCGGTCCGGCCGCCGTCACCGCGCGGCGGGCAGACCGGCGAGGATCCGGTCGGGGGTGAGGGGCAGTTCGCGGCAGCGGACGCCGGTGGCGTGATGGACGGCGTTGCCGATGGCGGCGGCGGTGCCGACGATGCCGATCTCGCCGATGCCCTTGCTGCCCATGGGGTTGAGGTGGGTGTCGTCCTCGTCGATCCAGTGGGCCTCGATCGCGGGCACGTCGGCGTTCGCGGGCACGTGGTAGGAGGCGAGGTCGCACTCGGGGAAGTCGCCGAAGGCGGGGTCCAGGGTGCTGCTCTCGGTGAGGGCCATGCCCAGGCCCATGATCATGGCGCCGGTGAACTGGGAGCGCGCGGTACGGGAGTTGAGGATGTGCCCGGCGGCGAAGACACCGAGCAGCCGGCGCACCCGGGTCTCGCCGGTGACCGTGTCGACGGCGGCCTCGGCGAAGTGGGCGCCGAACGCGTGCCGGGCGTACGGGACTTCGGCGTCGGCGCGGCCCGCGGTGTCGGCGTGGGCTTCGAGGCCGTCGGGCGGCAGCGGCCCTTCGCGCACGGTGAGCCGGGCGGCGAGGTCGGCGCAGGCGTCGTGGACGGCCCAGCCCCAGGAGGCGGTGCCGGTGGAGCCGCCGGCCAGCCAGGCGGGGGGCAGATCGCTGTGCCCGATCTCGACGCGGACCCGGTCCAGGGCGGTGGCGAGGGTGTCGGCGGCGATCTGGGCGAGGACGGTACGGGCCCCGGTGCCGATGTCGGTGGCGTTGATGCGCACGGTGAAGGTGCCGTCGGGCAGGGCGCGCGCGGTGGCGGTGGCCGGGACGGCGGAGGCCGGGTAGGTGGCGGCGGCGACACCGGTGCCGAGGAGCCAGGGGCCCTCGCGGCGGGCGCCCGGGCGCGGATCGCGGTCCGCCCAGCCGAACCGGCGGGCCCCCTCGCGCAGGCACTGCACCAGATGCCGGCTGCT
Organism: Streptomyces sp. SUK 48; assembly: GCF_009650765.1. Classification (NCBI taxonomy): domain Bacteria; kingdom Bacillati; phylum Actinomycetota; class Actinomycetes; order Kitasatosporales; family Streptomycetaceae; genus Streptomyces; species Streptomyces sp. SUK 48. Next base: position 1,117,848 of record NZ_CP045740.1, read on the forward strand.
GAACGGCAGGCCGGTGCCCGGCTCGCGCTCGGGCTCGTTGCGGATGCGCAACTCGACCGGGTCCATGCCGAGCGCCTCGGCGAGTTCGTCCATGGCGGACTCCAGGGCGTACATGCCGGGCGACTCGCCGGGGGCCCGCATCCAGGAGGGGCTGGGGACGTCGAGGGCGACCACGCGGTGCAGGGTGCGCAGGTGGGGCGTGGCGTACATGACGCGGGCGGGCACGGCGGCCTGCTCCACGAACTCCCGTACCCGCGAGGTCTGCGTGGTCACCTCGTGCACCAGCGCGGTCAGCCGGCCGTCCGGGTCGGCGCCGAGGCGCAGCCGGTGCAGGGTGGGCGCGCGATGCCCGACCACGGTGGGCAGGTAGCGGCGGGGGTAGGCGAGGGTGACCGGGCGGGCGGTGCGCAGGGCGGCCATCACGGCGAGGACCAGGTCGGGGCGCGGGGTGCCCTTGGAGCCGAAGCCGCCGCCGACGTGCTCGCTGACCACGGTGACCTTGTCCTCGGGCAGCTCGAACATCTGGGCGAGCACGGCGCGTGCCGTCGTACCGCCCTGGCTGGAGGTGTACACCGTGAGCCGGTCGTCGTCCCACCGCGCGGTGGTCGCGTGCGGCTCCATGGGGTGGTTGTGCAGCGGCGGCACCCGGTAGGCGACGTCGACCCGGGTGGCCGCGGCGGCGAAGGCGCCCTCGGGGTCGCCGTGTTCGACACGGCCGGGCAGCCCGGCGTTCGCCTCCTGCGGTTCGTAGGCCCGCGGGTGGTCCTCGCTCAGTTCGAGGTCGTACGGCTCGCCGGCGTAGCGGACGCGCACCAGCCGGGCGGCGGCCCGTGCCGTCTCCAGGGTCTCGGCGACGACGAGGGCGACGCACCAGCCCCGGTGCGGGACGTGCGGGTCCTGGAGCACGGCGAGAGTGGCGTCCTCGGGTTCGGCGACCTTGGGCGCGTCGCCCGGGGCGAGGACGGCGAGGACGCCCGGCAGGGCGCGGGCGGCCGAGCTGTCCACCTCGGTGACCCGGCCGCGGACGACGGAGGCGGGCACCGGCCAGGCGTGGGCGCGGCCGGGCAGCGGATGCTCGGCGGCGTAACGGGCGGCGCCGGTGACCTTCTGCCGCCCCTCCAGGCGCTCGGCGGGAGCGCCGAGGACAGTGTCGGTGTGGGGCATGGGTCCTCCTGTGACCGGGTCGGGTGCTCTGGTTCCTCCTGTCACCGATGGGGTGCGCGTGCGCGTCAGGCCGCGGCGGGGGCCGGGCTGAGGCGGCCGAGGACGTCGAGGGCGAGGTTGCGGGCGAGCGGCACCTTGAACGCGTTCTCGTCCGAGGGCCGGGCGGCGGCCAGTTCGAGGTCGACGGCGTGTTCGAGGGCGGCCGGGGTGGGCGCCGCGCCGCGCAGCGCCTCCTCGGCGCGCCGGGCCCGCCAGGGCTTGTGCGCGAGCCCGCCGAAGGCGAGGCCCACATGGCCGATCACGCCGTCGGTGAGCCGCAGTACGACGGCCACGGAGGCGAGGGCGAAGGCGTACGACGCCCGGTCCCGGGCCTTGCGGTAGGCGGAGGGCAGCCCGGCGGTGGCGGCCGGCAGCAGCACCCCGGTGATGAGTTCGCCGGGCCGGATCTCGGTGTCCCGTTCGGGGTGTTCGCCGGGCAGCCGGTGGAAGTCGGCCACCGGCATGCTCCGGGTGCCGTCGGTGCCGTACAGCTCGACCTCCGCGTCCAGCGCGGCGAGGGCGACGGCCATGTCGGAGGGGTGGGTGGCGATGCACCGCGCGGACTGGCCGAGGACCGCGTGGTCGCGGTGCACGCCCTCCAGGGCGCCGCACCCGCTGCCCGGGTCGCGTTTGTTGCAGGGTTTGTCCAGGGCCTGGAAGTAGGGGCAGCGGGTGCGCTGGAGGAGGTTGCCGCCGGTGGTGGCCGCGTTGCGGAGCTGCCCCGAGGCGCCGGCGAGGAGGGCCTGGGAGAGCGCAGGGTAGCGGTCGCGGACGCGCGGGTCGGCGGCCAGGTCGCTGTTGCGGACGGTGGCGCCGGCCCGCAGCGAGCCGTCGGGCCGTTCCTCGATGCCGGACAGGGGCAGGGCGCCGACGTCGACGAGGAAGGCGGGCTGTTCGACGCCGAGTTTCATCAGGTCGACCAGGTTGGTGCCGCCGGCCAGATAGCGGGCGCCGGGGTGGGCGGCGTACGCCTCCACGGCCTCCTGGAGCGTGCCGGGCCTGAGGTATCCGAAGCCGTTCACCCGATCACGTCCTCCACCGCGGCGACGATGCCCGGATAGGCGCCGCAGCGGCACAGGTTGCCGCTCATGCGCTCGCGGATCTCGGGCCGGTCCAGCGCGACGGGGCGGCCGGAGGGGGCGGCGGGGTCGGTGACATGGGAGGGGTGTCCGGCCGCGGCCTCGGCGAGCATGCCGGCGGCGGAGCAGAGCTGGCCCGGGGTGCAGTAGCCGCACTGGAAGGCGTCGCGGTCGAGGAAGGCCCGCTGGAGCGGATGCGGTTCCTCGCCGTCGCCGCCCAGGCCCTCCACGGTGGTGACCTCGGCGCCGTCGAGGGTCACGGCCAGCAGCAGACAGCTGTTGAGCCGCCGCCCGCCGGCCAGCACGGTGCAGGCCCCGCACTGACCGTGGTCGCAGCCCTTCTTGGCGCCGGTGAGCCCCAGATCCTCGCGGAGCAGGTCCAGCAGGACGCGGCGGTGGTCGACGTACAGGGTGTGCGGCTTGCCGTTCACCCTCAGGGTGATCTCCGATCCCGGAGCGGGCGCGTTTTCGCTGGTCATGAGCTGTGGGCCTTCCGGACGAACCGTGGTGCCGTGCGCTCCGCGTATCCAGGTTCGCGGGGGCTCACACGTGCGGGGGCCTCACTCGGCGCGCCGAGGGAGCACGCCCGCGGCCGGCACACCGGTCCAGTCGGCGATCAACGATCACCGCCGAGGTAGCGGGTGATCATGGCGACCAGCTCCGACTCCAGCCTCTCGACCTGGTTGAGGTGCGGGGTGGCCATGAGCTTGTGGGTGTTCATCTCGACCGTTCCCACGACGAGTTCCGCGGCCATGTCGAGATCCCGCACGCGGACGTCGGGGTGACGGGCGAGCACGTCGCGTACCTGGCTCACCCGCGCCTTGCCGTGCCGTTCGATCGCTTCGATCAGTTCAGCGGACATGGGCGCCTCCTCGATCATGATGCGCAGGAGCTGCGGGTCGTCGCGATGGTGGTCGATGGCGTCGCGGACCAGGGCGCGCACCGTCTCCGTCAGGCTGCCGGGGCCCGGTTCCAGTTCCCCGGCTCCCTCCCAGGCCCCGCGGTCGATGTGCCGGACCAGCAGTTCGGCCAGGATGGCGTCCTTGTTCGGGAAGTACTGGTACAGCGAGCCGATGGACAGGCGGGCGTGCTCGGCGATGCGGTTCGTGGTGCCGGCGGCGTAGCCGTACGCGGCGAAAACCTGAGCAGCGGCGTCGAGGATGCGCTCGCGGGTGAGTTCGGCCCGTACCTGGCGAGGCTTGCGACGTGGGGCGAGCCGGCGTTCCGAGGCGGTCATCCGTCGATCCTTCCGGGCAGCGGAAAGCGAGTAGCAAAAAGCTGAGCTTCTGCTCACAATAGTGGCATGAGCTGCGGAGATGTCCGCGCACGTGCCGACCGATCTGGTCTGCCGGCCGCATCCGGCGGCCCCTGCTCACCGACCGCGGCGTGCCTGGGCGGGACGTCTTCTTCTCCGGTTCTCCGGCTGCTCGCGACCTGGCCGGTCCGCCCCCGGCTGACAAGGAATCTCATGGAACAGACACCCCGGCCCGACTCCGTGCACCGGCTCTCTTCCGCCGAGGAGGTCGAGGCGGTCGTCGGCCGCCCGGCCGCGATGATCACGCGCAAGCAGATCGGCGCCCTCGACGCGGGATGCCGCGCGGTGCTGGCCTACAGCCCGGTCGCGGCCTTCGGGTACCGGGACGCGGACGGCACCGCCCGGACCACCTTCGTCGGTGGCAGGCCCGGTTTCGCGCGCGTCCACTCCCCGAAGCGGCTCTCCTTCCCCGTCACCGGGCCGGCCGCCGCCCCCGGTCCGGCCTCGCTGTTCTTCCTGCTGCCCGGTGTGGGCGAGGTGCTGCGCGTCAACGGCACCGCGTCCGCCCTCAGGGGCGGAGAGACAGCCGTGGACGTCGTCGAGGCGTACGTGCACTGCGCACAGGCCGTCATCCGCTCCGGTCTGTGGGAGCCGCCCGCACCGCGCCCGGCGGCGGGCCCCGTGGCGGGCGACGGCCCGCTGACCGGCCCCGGCGTGAGCGACTTCCTGGCCGCCGCGCCGTTCTTGGCCGTGACCACCTGGGACACCGGGAACGGCAGCGACACCAGCCCGCGCGGGGAGCGTGGGGCGGCGGCCCGCGTCGTGGACGGCCGCACCCTGGTCCTCGCCGACCGCAAGGGCAACCGGCGCGCGGACACCCTGCACAACCTGCTCCAGGACGACCGGCTCTCGCTCGCCGCGCTCGTCCCCGGCCGCAGCGGCGTGCTGCATCTGCGCGGGCGCGCGGCGATCACCGACGACGCCAGGCTCCTGGAGACGATGGCGCTGCGCGGAGTGCCACCGCATCTCGCGCTCCTCATCGACGTCGAGTACGCCGAGGTGCGCGCCAACGACGCCGTGGCCCGGGCACGGCTGTGGACGCCGGACGGCCGGACCGGTCGGGGCGAGGCACCGGACATGATGGCCCTGGGCAGCGCGCACCTGGCCGCCGGGGCGGCCGGCTCCGGACGCGTGTCCGGATGGTCGGCCAGGCTCATCGCCTCGATTCCCGGGGTGAGTTGGCTGCTGCGGAAGGCCATCGACCGCGCCTATGTCGCCGGGCTGCGCAAGGAGGGCTACGACGACGTCCGGGCCCCCGTCGCCGGTCGCCACCGCGAGACGCCCGCGGAGCAGCCGGCGGACAGCCCGCTGCGGCCCGTGCGCGTCCGCGAGATACGGCAGGAGACGCCCACCGCCCGCACCCTCGTCCTCGAAGACGCCGACGGAGCGGCCGAGCCCTTCGATTTCCGCCCCGGACAGTTCTTCACGCTGGTCACGGACATCGAGGGCCGCCCGGTACGGCGCGCCTACTCGGCCTCCTCGGCCCCCGGCGGCCTGCGCCTGGAAGTGACCGTCAAACAGGTTACGGGCGGGCTCTTCTCCACCCACGCTCACGGCCGTCTGCGTCCCGGGGACCGCCTCGTGGTACGCGGCCCCTCCGGCACCTTCCACGCACCGAAGCGCGCACCCGGACGGCTGGTGCTCATCGCGGCCGGGAGCGGCATCACGCCTCTGATGAGCATGATCCGGACCCGCCTGGCCGATCCCGCGCCGGACGGCGGAATCGACCTTCTCTACAGCAGCCGCAGCCCCGAAGAGGTCATCTTCGGGGACGAGCTGAGGCGGATGGAGCAGGACCATCCAGGCCGGCTGACCGTCACCCACGTCCTCACCTGCCGCGACGGCCGACTCGACGCCGAGGGCGTCCGCCGCTGGGTGACCGGCCTGCCCCCGTCCGACGGCGCGCACCACTACGTCTGCGGTCCCGGGGCGCTCATGACCACCGTCCACGACGTCCTTCAACGGCTCGGCGTGGCGGACGAGTTCATCCACCAGGAGCGCTTCACCGGCGGCGCCGCAGCTCCCGCCGTCACCGCGCAACCCCAGGAGCTGCGGGTCGAGAGGAACGGCAACCTCGTCGGGACCACGGTGGTCGAGCCCGGCCAGACCCTGCTCGACGCCGGTCTCACCGCGGGACTTCCCCTGCCGTACTCCTGCACGGTCGGCAACTGCGGCGCCTGCATGGTGCGCGTGCGCGGCGGAGAGGTCACGCGGCCTGAAGGCACCTGCCTCACGCCCGAGCAGGAGGCCGCAGGCCACGTGCTGACCTGCGTCAGCTGTCCGCTGTCCGGGGTGACCCTCGACCTCACCGGCCCTGCGGCCCCCGAGGAGCACTGAGAGGCACTGAAAGGCGGACTCCGCTGCCCGGCTCGTCGTGCACGGGCGGGCGGACACCGCGTCAGACCGCCTCCACCTCCGTCTCCACGGCCGCCGCGTCCGCCGGTCCGTCCCCCCGCGCGAACTGGGTCCGGTACAGCTCGGCGTACCGGCCGTCCGCCGCCAGCAGTTCCTCGTGCGTGCCCCGTTCCGCGATCCTCCCGGACTCGATGACGAGGATCTGGTCGGCGGCGCGGACGGTCGACAGGCGGTGGGCGATGACCACGGCGGTGCGGCCCGCCAGCGCCTCGGTGAGGGCCTCCTGGACGGCGGCCTCGGAGGTGTTGTCCAGGTGGGCGGTGGCCTCGTCGAGGATGACGACGCGCTGGCGGGCCAGCAGCAGCCGGGCGATCGTCATCCGCTGGCGCTCGCCGCCGGACAGCCGGTAGCCGCGCTCCCCGACGACCGTGTCGAGGCCGTCGGGCAGGGACCGTACGACGTCGGCGAGGCGGGCGCGGCCGAGGGCGTCCCACAGTTCCTCGTCGGCGGCGCCCGGGCGGGCGAGCAGCAGGTTGGCGCGGACGGTGTCGTGGAAGAGGTGGCCGTCCTGGGTGACCATGCCGAGCGTGGCCCGCAGCGAGGCCGCCGTCACGTCGCGCACGTCCGCCCCGCCGATCCGGACGGCGCCCGCGTCGACGTCGTACAGCCGTGGCAGCAGCTGGGCGATGGTGGACTTGCCGGCGCCGGAGGAGCCGACCAGGGCGATGGTCTGCCCGGGTTCGGCCCGGAAGGAGATGCCGTGCAGGACCTCGGTGCCGCCGCGGGTGTCGAGGGCGGCGACCTCCTCGAGGGAGGCGAGGGAGACCTGGTCGGCGGCCGGGTAGGCGAAGCGGACGGCGTCGAACTCGACGGCCACCGGGCCCGCGGGCACCTCGGTCGCGTCCGGCTTCTCCTCGATCAGCGGCTTCAGATCCAGCACCTCGAAGACCCGCTCGAAGCTGACGAGCGCGCTCATCACCTCCACCCGGGCCCCGGCGAGCGAGGTGAGCGGGGCGTAGAGCCGGGTCAGCAGCAGGGCCAGCGAGACGACCGCGCCGGCCTCCAGGGTGCCGCGCAGCGCGAACCAGCCGCCGAGGCCGTAGACGAGGGCGAGCGCGAGGGCGGAGACCAGGGTGAGGGAGGTGATGAACACCGACTGGGCGGTGGCCGTGCGCACCCCGATGTCCCGGACCCGGGAGGCGCGGGCGGCGAACTCCGCCGACTCCTCGTCGGGGCGGCCGAACAGCTTGACCAGGGTGGCGCCGGGCGCGGAGAACCGCTCGGTCATCCGGGTGCCCATGGCCGCGTTCAGCGCCGCCGCCTCCCGCTGCATCCGGGCCATCCGGCTGCCCATGCGGCGCGCGGGCAGCACGAAGACGGGCAGCAGGACGAGGGCGAGCAGGGTGATCTGCCAGGACAGGGTGAGCATCACGGCGAGCGTGAGCAGCAGGGTGACCAGGTTGGTCACCACACCGGAGAGGGTGTTGGCGAAGGCCCGCTGGGCGCCGATCACATCGTTGTTGAGCCGGCTGACCAGGGCGCCCGTGCGGGTCCGGGTGAAGAAGGCGACGGGCATGCGCTGCACATGGTCGAACACGGCCGTTCTGAGATCGAGGATGAGTCCCTCGCCGAGCGTGGACGACAGGCGCCGGCCGAGGATGCCGAGCCCGGCCTCCGCGAGGGCGACCAGCGCGATCAGCAGCGACAGGCGGACCACGGTCCCGGAGTCGTGCCCCGAGACGATGGCGTCCACGACGTGTCCCGCGAGTACCGGGGTCGCCACGGCGAGCAGGGCGGTCAGGACCCCGAGCAGGACGAAGCGGATGATCCCGGCGCGGTGCGGGCGGGCGAAGGCGGCGATGCGGCGCAGCGTGGCGCGGGCGAGGGGACGGCGGTCGGCCTGCGCGTTCATCACGCTGTGCAGCTGCGTCCATGCGGTGGTCTCCATGCTCATGGGGAGAACGTAGAACCTCAAGCATCGTTGAGGTCAAGGTCCGAGGTTTTTCACCCGCTCCGGCGTCCGGCCAGCGGGGCGCCCCGACGCACCGGACGGTGTCCACGACCCCGCCGACCACCGCCCGTAAGCCGCCGTCCCCGGCGCCGCCATCCCCTGTTGGGGCGGCGCCGGGACCCTCTGCGGATGTGACCACCGTCCCCACTCCCCCGCTCTCCCGGGTCCGGTTCCCCCGTCTCTCCCGGGTCCGGCTCCCCCGGCGCGTGCCCGTCCGCCGGGCGCTGTGCCTGCTGCCGCTCGCGCTGGTCGCCGTGGCCGCCGTACGCAACCGCTCGCTGCTCGCCGCGGGCCTCGGCCAGCTGCGCACCGCCTCCTGGCCCTGGCTGCTCGCGGCGGCCGGTGCCACCTGTCTGACCTGGGTGGCGGCGGCCGTCACCCGGCAGGGCGCGGTGGTCCAGGCGCTGCCCAAGGGGCGGTTGCTCGCCACCCAGTTCGCGGCGGCCTCGGCCAACCATCTGCTGCCCACCGGGCTCGGCGCGGGCGCGGTGAACCTGCGCTTCATGACCGGGTGCGGGGTGCCGCCGGCCCGTTCCTCGGCCGCGCTCGCGCTGTATCTGCTCGCGGAGAGCGCGGGGAGGCTCGGTCTGCTGGCCGCGCTGCTGCTCGCCTTCCCGGACGCGCTGCGGCTCGGCCCGCTGCTGCCGGACGGTTCGGCGCTGCCGCTGTTGCTGGGCGCGGCCGGGCTGCTGGCGGCGGCCGTGGCCGCGGGGGCGCTGGTACGACCGCTGCGCGTGCGGGTCGCCGCGTTCGTCCGGGACGCCGTGGGCGAGGCGCGCTTCGTGCACACGCTGCCGGTCCGCGCCCTGGCCCTGTGGGGCGGTTCGCTGGCCTTCCCGGCGCTCCAGGCGGCCGGGCTCGCCGCGGTCGGGCAGGCGCTGCGGCTGCCGGTGCCGCCCGCCCATATGGCGCTCGCCTATCTCGCGGCGACGGTCGCGGTGGCGCTGGTGCCCACCCCGGGCGGGCTGGGTTCGGTCGAGGCCGCGCTGATCGTGGCCCTGGTCGCGGTCGGCGGTCCGGCGGCGCCGGCCACGGCGGTGGTGCTGGCCTACCGGATCATCACGGTGTGGGCGCCGCTGCTGCCGGGGGCGCTGACGCTCGGGGCACTGGTGCGGCTGAAGGTCATCTGAGGCAGAGTGGCCCTCCCAGCCGTCTGGAGAGGGAGTGCCCGCCGTGCCGGTCCGTGTGGAGCGCGAGGAGTACGTCACCACCGTCGTCCTGTCCCGGCCCGCGGCCCGCAATGCCGTGGACGGTCCGACGGCGGCCGGACTCGTCGCCGCGTTCCGTGAGTTCGAGGCGGACGAGAACGCCCGGGTGGCGGTGTTGTGGGGGGAGGGCGGCACGTTCTGCGCGGGGGCCGATCTGAAGGCGATCGGCACCGAGCGGGGCAACCGGGTGGCCGAGGACGGCGACGGGCCGATGGGTCCGACCCGGCTGCGGCTGTCCAAGCCGGTGATCGCGGCCGTCGCCGGGCACGCGGTGGCGGGCGGGCTGGAACTGGCCCTGTGGTGCGATCTGCGGGTGGCCGAAGAGGACGCGGTGTTCGGTGTGTTCTGCCGCCGCTGGGGGGTGCCGCTGATCGACGGCGGGACCGTACGGCTGCCCCGGCTGATCGGGACGAGCCGGGCGATGGACCTGATCCTGACCGGCCGTCCGGTGCCGGCGCCGGAGGCGTACGCGATGGGGCTCGCCAATCGGCTGGTGCCGACCGGCACCGCCCGCACCGAGGCGGAGGCGCTGGCCGCCCGGATCGCCCGGTTCCCGCAGGCGTGCCTGCGCAGCGACCGCGCCTCGGTCCTCGGCCAGGAGGGCCTGCCGGAGGAGGAGGCGCTGCTCGCCGAACTCCGGCATGGGGCGGGCGTGTTGGCACAGAGCGCGGAGGGTGCCGCCCGGTTCGCCGCGGGGGCGGGGCGGCACGGCTCGTTCGGCTGAGTACCCCGCACACGAGGTACGCCGCATACGAGCCCCCTCACGTCACTCCTCGGGCAGCCCGGCGTAGGCGCGCAGTTCGTCGCGTGGGACGGGCAGGCCCCAGGAGCGGACGATGTCCTGGAGGTTCGCCCACTGCCAGGTGTGCTTGTCGAGTCCGGCGAGGACCCGGACCAGGCGGCGCTGGGGTTCGGTCAGCTCGGTGAACGCGCCGGGTCCCTCCGGGCGAGGGTCGCCGAAGGCCAGCCGGAGCGCGGCCGTGGCCACGGGGAAGCTCGCCGGGCCGGTGGTGGCGGCGAGCCCGTCGGTCACCGCGTCCAGGGCCTCGCGCGGATACCGGTCGGCGAGCAGGGTGAGGGAGGCGGCGGAGTAACCGCGCGGGTCCCCCTCGTGGAAGGGGACCCGGGGCTCGTCCGGTCCCGGCTGCTCGGCGCCCGCGACGAGTTCGGCCAGGACGTCGGCGGTGACGGCCGCCTCGACGCCCCTGCCGCCGAGCCGGGCCAGCGCCGTGGCCGCCGCCCATCGCACCAGCGGCTCCCCGGCGGTGAGGAACGGCCGCAGCCGGAGCGCCAGTTCCGGTCCGGTCCCGTCGTCGCCGAGCAGTCCGGCGGTCACCAGCGCGGTGGCCAGGGCCACCGGCTCGCGCTCCTCGTCCAGCGTCGCCAGCAGCCGCGGCAGGCTCTCCCCGGCCGCCTCCGGGAACCAGGCCAGCACATAGGCCGTGCCCGCCCGGACGGCCGGGTCCGCGTCCCCGAGCAGGGGCAGCAGGGCCGGTACGCCCGCGCGCACCGCGTCGTAGGCGCCCAGTTCCGCCGCCATGGCCTCCAGTTGCCGGTCGTGGTCGTACAGGTCGCGGCGGAACTCCCGCAGCCGCCGCTCCCGGTCGTCGGCCGCCGCCTCGACCCAGGCGTCGTACTCGGCGCGTATCGCCTCCGGGTCCCGCGCGTGGATCTCCTCGACGGCGGCCCGCCACTCGGTGATCGCGATCCCGTCGGGCAGATGGGTCTCGTCGTAGCCGATGGCGAGGGCGGCCAGCAGCTCCAGGCAGACGGCCCGGCCGGGCAGGGCGGGGTCCGCCGCCATGCGGACCAGGAACGGCACCGCGGCGGCCGTGGCCGGGTACCGGCTGCCCTGGTGGAAGATGTTGCCGTACAGCGCGTCCAGGGCCTGGTCACGCTGCTCCCCGTCCGGGGAGCACAAGGCGCGCAGCAGTCCGGGCACGTCGTCGGCCGGGCCGTAGGCGTGCGTCAGCGCGGACCAGTCGACGGCGTCGAGGCCGGACAGCGCGGCGGGCACCGGAGCGTTGATCTCAGTCACGACCGCACTGTCGCACACGCCACTGACAACGCCCCGCGCTCAGCCCGCGCTCACCCGCACCTCCCCGCCCGCGGGGTCGACCCGCCCGTGCCAGGACGTGTCGAGCCTCAGGGTGCGGTACGGCTGCGCGGTGCCGGGACCGAGGCGGGCGCGGTGCAGCAGGCGGCCGTCCTGGCGGACGTACAGGACGGGGCGGGACAGGGGGGTGTCGGTGCGCAGGAGGTGGGACGGGGCGCCCGGGCAGCCGGGGCCGAGGCGGTCGGGGTCCAGGCGGTCGGGGTCGAGGAGGTTGGGGGTGATCCGGCACAGCGGCGGCTCGACGGTGACCGGGATTCCCGGGCGGGGCCAGGGGGCGCCCGCCAGGTGGTCGAGGACGGCGCCGGCCGCCCCGGCTCCCTCGCGGGCGGCGGTGCCGGCGGGCTCCACGGCGTGCAGGAGGTTTCCGGCGGCGAAGACACCGGGCCGCGTGGTGTGCAGGGCGGGGTGCACGGCGGGGCCCCGCGTGCCGGGGTCGAGGTCGAGGGCGCCGCGCCGGGCGAGTTCGTGGTCCGGGACGAAGTCGCCGGTGAACACGACGGTGTCGCAGGGCAGTACGGTCGTACGGCCGTCCCGGTGCCGGACGCGGACGCCGGACAGCCGTCCGTGGCCGAGGAGTTCGGTGACCGTGGTATCGGTCAGCAGCGGGATGCCCCGGACCAGACGGGCCGATCGCGCGCGGGCGGGGCCGGTACGGGCCCGGGGGTGCTCGGTGACCAGCGCGACGACCTCCGCACCGGCCGTACGGACGGTCCGGGCCGCCGCGTACGACACGTCCTGCGCGCCCACCACCACCGCTCGGGTGCCGATGTGCTGCCCGAACAGATGGACCGCCCGCTGGAGTTCGCCGGTGGTGTAGACCCCGGCGGGCCGGGTGCCGGGCACCAGGCGGGCCGCGCGGGGGCGTTCACGGGCCCCGGTGGCGAGGACGACGGCCCGCGCGGCGAGGGCCTCGGGTCCTCCCGGCCCGACGGTCAGCAGCACGTTCGCACCGGAGACGGCTCCAAGCCCCCAGTCCAGCACGGTGGTTCGCGTCCTGATCACCGCGCCCGCCCGCTCGGCCGCCGCCGTGAGCAGGCGGGCGTACCGAGGGCCGGTGAGCGGCCGGGTCCAGGTGCCGAAGCCGCCGTGGGCGCAGTGCCGGGGCGCTCCCCCGGGCCGCGCCTCCCGCTCCAGGACCTCCACGCGGCCGGCTCCGGCGGCGGCGAGCCGGGCCGCCGCGGCGAGACCCGCGGGTCCGGCCCCCACCACGAGGACGTCGACCTGTCGTACCGCCGTCACGCGCGCTCGCCCCTTCCCCGCCGCTCCAGCAACTCCCGCAGCTCCGCCCCGCAGTAGAACCCCTGGCAGCGGCCCGCCCCCGCCCGGGTGCGGCGGCGCAGGCCGTCCGGGCCGCGGGGTGGGACCGGGCCGGCGAGGGCGTCGCGGATCTCGCCGAGGGAGACCCGCTCGCAGTGACAGACGAGGGTGCCGTAGGCCGGATCGGCGGCGATCAGTTCTGGGCGCTGGTGAGGGCGCGGGAACGCCTCCCCGAGGTTGGGCATGCGCACCGGTTCCAGGTCGCTTCCGGGGCCGAGGTCGAGTCCCGTGCCGGCGAGCAGCGCGGTGACGTGCTCGGCGATGGCCAGGGAGGCGGTCAGGCCGGTGGAACGGATGCCGCCGACGGTGACGTACGACCGCTCGGGGTGCGCGGCGATCCGGTAGTCCTCCTGTCCGGTGGCCGCGCGCAACCCGGCGTAGACGGCGGTGACTTCCTCCTCGATCAGCGCGGGCAGGATACGGCGCCCCCGCTCCCGCAGCAGGGCGATGCCCTCGGCGGTGGTGCCGGTGGCCCGCTTGTCGTCCAGGTCCTCGGCGGTGGGGCCGAGCAGGACGTTGCCGTACACGGTGGGGGCGACCAGAACTCCCTTGCCGAGCGCGGTCGGTACGGGCAGCAAAATGTGCCGGACCAGTGGCCGGGCGAACTTGTCGAACACCAGGAGCTGGCCGCGGCGCGGGGTGACGGTGAAGTCGTCGCGTCCGAGGCGGCGGTCGAGGGTGTCGGCGCCGAGTCCGGCCGCGTTGACGAGGTGGCGGGCGCGCAGGACGCCGCGGGACGTGTGCAGGCGGTGGCCGTCGTCCCAAGCCGCCTGCCGCACCTCGGTGTTCAGGTGCAGGTCGACTCCGGCACGGACGGCCTGGGTGGCGTACGCCAGGATGGTGGTCCAGGGGCAGATGACGCTCTCGCCGGGGATGTGCAGGGCGCCGAGCGCGCCGGGTCCGAGGTGCGGCTCGCGGGCGTACAGCTCCGCTCTGCCCAACGCGCGTGCGGCGTCGTACGAGTTGGCCGCCGCCTTCGCCGCGAGTCGCGGCAGGGCGGCGAGTTGCTCCTCGTCCCAGGCGACGAGCAGCGCGCCGACGGGTTCGACGAGGATGCCGGACTCGGCCGCGTAGGCCGTGAGCCGGGCGTGCCCCTCACGGACGAGCCGGGCTTCCAGAGTGCCGGGCACGGCGTCGAACCCCGTATGCAGGATCGCGGTGTTGGCCTTGGACGTGCCCTGCCCGACATCGTCCCGCGCCTCGATCAGGGCAACGTTCAGGCGCGGGTGGCGGGCGAGCCGGCGGGCGATGGCGCAGCCGACGACTCCGGCGCCGACGATCGCGACATCGTACGGCCGGCCGGGCAGCGCACCCTCGGCGGTGACGCCCGTGGGCGCCGGGAGGGGACCCTCGGGGTCCCTCATGAGCCGGGCAGCGCGGCGACGGCCGCGCGGAAGCGGGCGCGGCGTTCGGCCGCCCGGTCGGCCGGGAGGCGGGGCTCGTACACCGCGGCGGGGCGCCCCTCGGGCAGGGCGTCTGCGGCGGTGAGGGCGGGGTCGGCGCCGAGACGGGCGAGGGCGGCGGCCCCGAGCGCGGTGGCGTCGGGCAACGCGGACACCTCGACGGGGAGTTGCAGCAGATCGGCCTGGGTCTGCATGAGCAGCGCGGAGCGGGTGAGGCCGCCGTCGACGCGCAGGCCGCCGAGCGGGGCGCCGAGGTCGGCGGCGGCCGCCTCGGCGAGTTCGGCGACCTGGGCGGCGATGCCCTCGCACAGGGCGCGCACCAGATGGCCCGCGCCGGTGTCCAGGCCGAGGCCGGTGAGGGAGCCGCGCAGCTCGCCGCGCCACCAGGGGGCGGCGAGTCCCGCGAGGGCGGGTACGAAGGTGACGCCACCGCTGTCGGGGACGGCGCCGCCGACCGGGTCGAGGTCGGCGGCGGAGCCGATGACCCCGAGGTCGGCGAGCCAGCGCACCGCGGAGGCGGCCGTGTAGACCTGGCCGTCCAGGCAGTAACTGGTGGTTCCGCCCAGCCGCCACGCCACGCAGCTGACGAGTCCCGAGTCGCCGCGCCGGGGGCGTTCGCCGGTGTGGGCGAGCAGGAACGCGCCGGTGCCATAGGTGCACTTGGCGGCGCCGGGGGCGGTGACGCGCTGGGCGAGCAGTGCGGCCTGCTGGTCCACGATCAGGCCGGTGAGGGGCATGTCGTAGCCGAACTCCCGGGTGCTCCCGACCGGTTGGGCGACGTCGGTGATCTCCGGGAGGCGTTCACCGGTGAGGCCGTAGAGGTCGAGGGCGCGGGACGACCACCGGACGTGGTCGAGGTCGAGGAGCTGGGTGCGGCCGGCGGTGGCGGCGTCGGTGACGAAGGCGCCGGTGAGGCGGTGCACCAGCCAGGCGTCCGAGGTGGTGACGACGCCCTCGCGGGTGAGCCGGCGGCGGATCCAGGCCATCTTGGGCGCGGCGAAGTAGGGGTCGAGGGGCAGCCCGGTGAGCTGTCGCAACTCCTCGCCATGATCGGCGAGTTCGGCACAGATCGTGTCGGCGCGGCGGTCCTGCCAGACCAGCGCGTCGGTGAGCGGGCGGCCGGTCGCGGGGTCCCAGGCGAGGACGGTCTCGCCCTGGTTGGCGAGGCCCAGGGCGACGACGCGCTCGCCCGCCTCGGCGAGGGCGCTCCGGCCGGCCGTGAGCACCGAGTCGTACAGCGCCTCCGGGTCCACCTCGACCAGTCCGCCGGGCCGGTGCCGGGGGCGGACCTCGGCGTATCCGGTGCCGAGGACACCGCGCTCCGGGCAGACCACGAGGGCCTTGGTGCCGGAGGTGCCCTGGTCGACGGCGAGTACCGGCCCCGCCGTCACGCCGGTCCAGCCGTCCGCCGCTCCGGTACGGCCGTCCGGCGTACCGCCCCTGTCATCCGTACCCTCCCGCGCCCGGCACCAGAGATCACCGCGTCAGCCTGCCGCCGCGCCCATCCGGCGTCAAGCCGACCCGAGGCGGACCGATGATCTTTCAACTCACCTGGCTGGCTCATTGAGTTGGCAACAATGGTGAGGCGGAACCACCGCCCCTATAGTGGCCGCCGACCACCACGCACCGCCCAGGGGAGGGCTGTTGCCACCTCATTCCGCCGCCTCGTTCGGGTGTCATCGACTCCGGGGCTTCGGCTGATGGCACGCGAGGGAGCGAGACCCTCCTACGACCCGGCAGGACCCGACCACGCCCTGCGCGCGGTGCTCCAGGAGTTACGCACCGGGCGCTGGGTGGCCATGCGCACCCTGCTCGCGGAGACCACCGAGTGGTGGATGTGGACCCGGCGCACCCAGATCCTCGCGGCGGCGGCCGCCGGCAGCGACGTGGTGCGCGCCTGGCTCGCGGAGGAGCCGGACAGCGCCCACGCGGCGGTGATGCGGGCCAGGATCGGCGTGGAGCGGGCGTTACGGGCTCGCCGCGAACGGCACCTGCGAGCCCATGAGTTGTGGATCGAGGCATGGGACGCCGCCGAGACCGCCGCCCTGCACGCGCCGCACGATCCGGTGCCCTGGATCTGTCTGCTCGCCCTGGCCCAGCTGGACCCCGAGCAGCGCTGGGCCGAGCACCGGGCCGACCCGCCCGAGCCGCACCTGGTGCCGGGCCCCTGGGGGCTGCTGGCCGAGGCCGCCGAGCGGGACCCGTTCAACCGCGAGGCGCATCACCGGATGCTCCAGTTCCTGTACGCACGCCGTGGCGTGGCCGGCCGTACCGGAGTCCCGGCCCCCGGCGAGGACCCCGACCGGCTGGCGGACGCCGCCGGTTACGCCCGCTGGGCCGCCGCGCAGGCCCCGCCCGGATCGGCGCTCCACCTCCTCCCGCTCTACGTCCGTGTCGAGCGCCACCGCCGGGGGCGCCGCCCCGACCCGTACTGGGCCACGGACGCCGCCGTCGACGAGGCGCGGTCCGCCCTGCGCTCCTGGTTCGAGCACGCGCCACCCGGCCGGCGCTCGCAACCGGACCTCAACCACCTGGCGCACGCCCTGTGGGGAGCCCGCCGATTCGCCTGCGCGGACCGGGTGTTCGCGGCGATAGGGCCGTACTTCGGGCCGCCGCCCTGGATGTACCGCGCCCGGGACGGCGAGCGCCCGGCGGACGTGTTCGTGCGGGCCCGCGACCACTGCCGTGCCCTGGCCGGCACCGCCGCGGGCACGTCTGCCGAGGCCCGCGCCGAGCCGCGCCCCTGCACCGGAACCCGTCCCTGTACCGGAACCCGCCCCTGAACCCCCAGGTCCCCCACCCCCGGAGGTCACCCATGTCCCCCACCGCGGAGCTGCCCCAGCAGGACGAGGAGCGGCGCCTGCGCGAACTCGGCTACCGACCCGTACTCGCCCGCCGGATGGGCGGTTTCGGCAATTTCGCGATCAGCTTCTCGGTGATCTCGATCCTGTCCGGCTGCATGACCCTGTACGGGTTCGGCCTGAACACGGGCGGCCCCGCCGTGATGCTGTGGGGCTGGGCCGGCGTCGGACTGTTCGTGCTCTGCGTCGGGCTCGCGCTCGCCGAGGTCACCAGCGCGTATCCGACCTCGGGCGCCCTGTACTACATGGCCGACCGGCTCGGCGGCCGCCGCTGGGGCTGGTACACGGGCTGGCTGAACCTGCTCGGGCTGCTCGGCGCGATCGCCGGGATCGACTACGGCGCCGCCCTGTTCACCGGCGCGTTCGCCAACCTCCAGTGGGGCTTCGTGCCGACGCCGGGCCGGACGATGCTGATCTTCGGCGCCGTCCTCCTGCTGCACGCGGTGCTGAACCTGTTCGGCGTCCGCGTCGTCAGCCTGCTCAACTCGGTCAGCGTCTGGTGGCACCTGGCGGGCGTCGCGCTGATCGTCGGCGCGCTCGCGATCGTGCCCGACCACCACCGTTCGCCGTCCTTCGTGTTCACCACGTTCGTCAACGAGACCGGCTGGTCGAACCCGGTCTACGTCGCCGCGATCGGCCTGCTGCTCGCCCAGTACACCTTCTCCGGCTACGACGCCTCCGCCCATCTCTCCGAGGAGACCTCGCGCGCCTCGGTGTCCGCGGCCAGGGGCATCGTCCGGGCCATCTGGGTCTCCTGGCTCGCGGGCTTCGTGCTGCTGGCCGGGCTCACCTTCGCCATCCAGGACTACGACGCCACCCGCACCACGCCCACCGGGGTGCCGCCCGCGCAGATCCTGCTGGACGGGCTCGGCACCGGCGGCGCGAAGGCGCTGCTGCTGGTGGTGATCGTGGCCCAGCTGTTCTGCGGGAACGCCGAGGTCGCGGCGGCCAGCCGGATGGTGTTCGCGTTCAGCAGGGACGGCGCGCTGCCCGGCTCCCGGCTGTGGCGCAGGGTCAGCGGCCGCACCCAGACCCCGGTGGCCGCCGTATGGCTGTCGGTCGGGGTCGCCGGGGTCCTCGCGCTGCCGTCGCTGTACTCGGCGACGGCGTACAACGCGGTGACCGCCATCAACGTCATCGGCATCACCCCCGCGTACGCCATCCCGGTGCTGCTGCGGCTGCGGGCGGGCGACCGGTTCCGGCGCGGGCCCTGGCACCTGGGCCGGTGGAGCAGGCCGGTCGGCTGGGTCGCGGTCGGCTGGGTGGCGTGCGTCACGGTCCTGTTCTGCCTACCGCAGTCCTCGCCGGTCACCGTCGGCACGATGAACTACGCGGCCGTGGCCCTGGCCGTCGTCCTCCTCCTCGCCAGCGTCTGGTGGTACGTCGCCCGCCGCTCGTACGGCACCCCGACGGCGGCGTACGGCAGCGACCGCGACCAGGCCGAACTCGCCGAGGGCATCATCTGATCGAAGGCCCCGGCGCCTCAGCCGCCCTGGTGAAGGGGAGGGTTCCGGATACGGCAGGATGAACGCTCGTGCCGGTCACCGCAGTTCCGGGGCCGGCACGTTCGCACGTCCCGCATTTCCCGCACATCGAGCAGGTGACAACGTGACGAGACCTCGCATACGGCGCTCCGCCGGAATCATGGGTTCCGGAGGTGAGCGGTGAACCGTGCGCTGACCCTGGACGACGCGGTGGTCGCCGGCATCGCGGTCGCGGCGGGCCTGGTGGCCGCCTTCCTCTCCCGTTCGCTGCTGCGCTGGCTCGCCAAGCACGCCAAGCGGACCCGCTGGAGCGGTGACGACATCATCGTGGACGCGCTGCGCTCGATCGTGCCGTGGGCGCTGATCGCGGCGGGGGTGGCGGCCGCGGCGATCGTGCTGCCCCTCACCAGGTCCGTGCAGCACCACACCGATCAGGTGCTGGAGGTCTGGCTGATCCTCGTGGCCACGCTGTCCGCGGCGCGGGTCATCACCGGTCTGGTGCACACGTTCACCCAGTCGCGCTCAGGGGTGGCGGGCTCGGCGACCATCTTCGTCAACATCACCCGGGTGCTGGTCCTGGCGATCGGCTTCCTGGTGGTGCTCCAGACGCTGGGGATCTCCATAGCGCCGCTGCTCACCGCGCTGGGCGTCGGCGGTCTGGCGGTGGCGCTCGCGCTTCAGGACACCCTCGCGAACCTCTTCGCCGGCGTCCACATCCTGGCGTCCAAGACCGTCCAGCCGGGCGACTACATCCAGCTCAGCAGCGGTGAGGAGGGGTACGTCGTCGACATCAACTGGCGTCAGACGACGGTCCGCCAGCTGTCCAACAACCTGGTGGTGATCCCCAACGGCCAGCTCGCCAAGGCCAACATGACCAACTACACCCGGCCCGAGCAGCGGCTCACGGTGCCGGTCCAGGTGGGTGTGAGCTACGACGCCGACCTGGAGCACGTGGAGCGGGTGACCGCCGAGGTGGTCATGGAGGTCATGCACAAGGTGCCGGGCGCCCTGCCGGACCACGAGCCCGCGATCCGCTTCCACACCTTCGGCGACTCCCGCATCGGCTTCACGGTGATCCTCGGCATCGGCGAGTTCAGCGACCAGTACCGGATCAAACACGAATTCATCAAACGCCTGCACCGCCGCTACCAGCAGGAGAACATCCACATCCCCTCCCCGGTCCGCACGGTCGCCATCCAGCAGGGCTCCTTCACGATCCCCCAGCAACGGACCGCGGAGAGCGTGTCACGGGAGGCCGCCGAATAGGGGGCCGACGGCCCGACGGGGGCGGCTGATCACGGGGCCGGGGGCAGGCCAAATTCCGCCACGAACGCGGGATCGGGTCACGGCGGCGGTCGCCGACGCGGCTTCGCGGCACGGAGCGATCGCGCGAGCCGGGCGGTGGAGCGATCGGCCGGGCGGATACGGAAGCCGGCCACCCGGCCACCAGTCCCTCGCCAGGGGGCGGCCACCCCCCGATCCGGAATCCGCCCCCGCGCCCGGCACGATCATCACCCCACCCCGTACCCTCGTACCGTTATGACCGTTTCACCCGACCCCCACCCCCTCGATCAGCGGCTCGACGCGCTCGCCCGGCAGCCGTTCCGGGCCCGATTTCATCTGCGCGGCCCGGAGCGGGTCACCGCCGGGGAGAAGGGGGCGGCCACGCTCAGGTGGCACGCCTATGACCTGGTCGCGAAGCGGCTCGCGCCGGCCGAGCCGTACAAGGACGGGAAGCAGACGCCGTACCGGGGCCACCCCGTCTTCGTGGCGCAGCACACGACCGCCACCTGCTGCCGGAACTGCCTGCTCCGGCTGCACGGCATCCCCAAGGGACGGCAGCTCAGCAGGGCCGAACACCTGTACGTCGTGGAGGTGATCTGCCGCTGGATCGAGCGCGAGCTCACCCGCGGGGCGGGGAGCCGAGCGGGGGCGGCTGACCAGGCAGGGCGGCCGGTCGGCGGAAAACAGCGGCCCCGGGCGCCACCCCTGTCGAGCCCGCCCCCGGCACGAGATATCTTGATGTCGAGCAATGTTGCAGACGTGGAGCGGAGCACCCGGTGACTGACTCGACCATCATCTACACGTACACAGACGAGGCCCCGGCCCTGGCGACGCATTCGTTCCTGCCGGTGGTCCGGGCGTACGCCTCGCAGGCCGGTGTGCCCGTGCAGACCCGCGACATCTCGCTGGCCGGGCGCATCATCGCCGTATTCCCGGAATACCTGAACGAGGACCAGCGGATCGCGGACGCGCTGACCGAGCTGGGCGAGCTCGCCAAGACCCCTTCGGCCAACATCATCAAGCTGCCGAACATCTCGGCGTCCATCCCGCAGCTCAAGGCCGCCGTCGCCGAGCTGAAGAGCCAGGGCTACGCGCTGCCGGACTACCCGGACGACCCGAAGTCGGACGAGGAGCGCGAGATCCGCGCCCGCTACGACAAGATCAAGGGCTCGGCCGTCAACCCGGTCCTGCGTGAGGGCAACTCCGACCGCCGCGCCCCGGCCTCGGTGAAGAACTACGCCAAGACCCACCCGCACCGCATGGGCGCCTGGACCGCCGAGTCCAAGACCAACGTGGCGACCATGGGCGACAACGACTTCGCCAGCACCGAGAAGTCCACGGTGATCGCCGAGGACACCACCCTGCGCTTCGAGCTGGTCGGCGCCGACGGCACGACCACCGAGCTGCGCGCGCCGCTCAAGGTCGTCGCCGGTGAGGTCGTGGACGCCGCCGTGCTGCGCGCCGCCGCCCTCAACGAGTTCCTCGCCGCGCAGGTCGCCCGCGCCAAGCAGGAGGGCGTGCTGTTCTCCGTGCACCTGAAGGCCACGATGATGAAGGTCTCCGACCCGATCATCTTCGGTCACGTGGTGCGCACCTTCTTCCCGAAGACCTTCGCGAAGTACGGCGAGACGCTGAAGGCGGCCGGTCTCTCCCCGAACGACGGCCTCGGCGGCATCTACAAGGGCCTGGAGAACCTGCCCGAGGGTGCCGAGATCAAGGCGTCCTTCGATGCCGAGCTGGCCGACGGCCCGGCGCTGGCCATGGTCGACTCCGACAAGGGCATCACCAACCTGCACGTCCCCTCGGACGTCATCGTGGACGCCTCCATGCCCGCGATGATCCGCACCTCCGGCCACATGTGGGGCGCGGACGGCCAGGAGCACGACACCCTCGCGGTGCTGCCGGACCACAGCTACTCCGGCGTCTACCAGGCCGTGATCGAGGACTGCCGCGCCAACGGCGCCTTCGACCCGTCCACCATGGGCTCGGTGCCGAACGTCGGCCTCATGGCGCAGAAGGCCGAGGAGTACGGCTCCCACGACAAGACCTTCGAGATCCCGGCCGACGGCACGGTCCGCCTGGTCGACGCGGCCGGCGACGTGGTCCTGGAGCAGACCGTGGCCCGGGGCGACATCTTCCGCGCCTGCCAGACCAAGGACGACCCGATCCGCGACTGGGTCAAGCTCGCCGTCACCCGTGCCCGCGCCACCGGCGACCCGGCCGTGTTCTGGCTGGACGAGCACCGCGCCCACGACGCGCAGCTGATCGCCAAGGTCAAGGAGTACCTGCCGGAGCACGACACCGAGGGCCTGGACATCCGGATCCTGTCCCCGATCGAGGCCACCAAGCTGTCGGTGGAGCGCATCCGCCGCGGCGAGAACACCATCTCGGTCACCGGCAACGTGCTGCGCGACTACCTGACCGACCTGTTCCCGATCCTGGAGCTGGGCACCAGCGCCAAGATGCTGTCGGTCGTCCCGCTGATGGCGGGCGGCGGCCTGTTCGAGACGGGTGCCGGCGGCTCCGCGCCCAAGCACGTCCAGCAGCTGGTCAAGGAGAACTACCTGCGCTGGGACTCGCTCGGCGAGTTCTTCGCGCTCGTACCCTCCCTGGAGCAGTACGCCGCGGCCACCGGCAACACCCGCGCCAAGGTCCTGGCCGACGCCCTGGACCGCGCGACCGCGACCTTCCTCAACGAGGACAAGTCCCCGACCCGTCGCCTCGGCGGCATCGACAACCGCGGCAGCCACTTCTACCTGTCCCTGTACTGGGCGCAGGAGCTGGCCAAGCAGACCGACGACGCCGACCTGGCCAAGGCGTTCGCGCCGTTCGCCGAGTCCCTCGCGGCGGACGAGCAGAAGATCGTGGCCGAGCTGAACGGCGTCCAGGGCGACGCGGCCGACCTCGGCGGCTACTACCGCGTCGACCAGGAGAAGGCGGACGCGGTGATGCGTCCGTCGGCCACCTGGAACGCCGCGCTGGCTTCGCTGAGCTGAGTCAGGCCCACCACGGCACCGCGCCCCACCGCCCTCGCCGGGCGGTGGGGCGCGGTGCCGTTCCGGCTTACGGGTGGTAGATCTCCGACAGCGCGGTGATCTGGCCCTTGGCGTTCACGTGGTAGGAGAAGTACGGGGTGTTGGCGAGCTTGTGGCCGGCCAGCCACGTCGGGGCGACCTTCACGCTCGTGGTGTCGCGCAGCACCTCGACGGTGGCGCCCGGCGCGAAGCCGAGCGAGCGGGCGGCGCCGCTCGCGGTGTAGACGACGTCCTCGTCGTTCCTCGTGTTCACCTTGCACGTCTGCGGGGTGACCCGCACGACGGCCTTGCCCTTGACGTTCTTGGCGGAGTCCAGCTTCAGGAAGTGCCGGCCGGCGGGCAGGTGGCACGGCTTCCAGGTGGTGGCCCCGGCAGCGGCCTTGGTCCCCTCCTGCGGGGCGGCGCCGGCGGTCCCGCACGTGGTGGCGAGGAGGGCCGCGGCCGAGGCGGCGACGAGTGCGGCGGAGACGTGACGGTGGTTCATCGGGCTTCCTCTGCTGTGAAGTTCTGCTGACATCGAGGGAGATAGCGGTCCGGGGCACCGGGTTTCACTGCCCCCCACGGCTGTGACGGGACGGTGACAACCGGTACCCGGCCGGGACGATCACTGCGGGCGCGCCGGATGGACGTTCGCCCCGGTCGTCCGTATGGCCGACCGCCCGAACCGCGCCCCGTGTCGGGAACATTGCGGCCGCGTGTCGTCCATGACGTCCTCATGGCGCCTCGCGCGTAAGCCTGTCGGCCGAGAAGAGCGCGTGGTTGCCTCGTGCCACGTCACCGCCTCCCGCGCACGAGGAGCCCGCACCATGAGCACGCAGCCCGACACCGCCGCCTGGTCCTTCGAGACGAAGCAGATCCACGCGGGCGCCGCCCCCGACCCCGCGACCGGCGCACGGGCCACCCCCGTCTACCAGACCACCTCGTTCGTGTTCCGCGACACCCAGCACGCGGCCGACCTGTTCTCGCTGGCCGAGCCCGGCAACATCTACACCCGCATCCACAACCCCACCACGGACGTGTTCGAGCAGCGGATCGCCGCGCTGGAGGGCGGGGTCGGGGCCGTCGCGCTGGCCTCCGGGCAGGCCGCGGAGACCCTGGCGATCCTGACCCTGGCGGGCGCCGGCGACCACATCGTCTCCAGCACGGCGCTGTACGGCGGCACGTACAACCTCTTCCGGCACACGCTGGCGCGGCTCGGCATCGAGGTGTCGTTCGTTGACGACCCGGACGACCCGGAGGCATGGCAGGCGGCGATCCGGCCCACCACCAAGGCACTGTTCGCCGAGTCGCTCGGCAACCCGCGCGGCAATGTGCTGGACGTACGGGCGGTCGCCGACGTGGCGCACGCGGCCGGGGTGCCGCTGATCGTGGACAACACCGTGCCGACCCCGTACCTGCTGCGGCCGATCGAGCACGGCGCGGACATCGTGGTGCACTCGGCGACCAAGTTCCTCGGCGGGCACGGCACCGCGGTCGCGGGCGTGGTGGTGGACGGCGGCACCTTCGACTTCGGCGCCCACCCGGACCGGTTCCCGGACTTCAGCGAGCCGGACCCGAGCTACCACGGGCTGCGCTACTGGCCGGCCCTCGGACCGGGCGCCTTCGCGGTGAAGCTGCGGGTGCAGCTGCTGCGCGACCTCGGCCCGGCGCTCGCCCCGCACTCCGCGTTCCTGCTGCTCCAGGGCGTGGAGACGCTGAGCCTGCGCCTGGAGCGGCACACCGCCAACGCGCAGGCGCTCGCCGAGTGGCTGGAGCGGCGGGACGAGGTGGAGCGCGTCCACTACGCGGGACTGGAGTCCAGCCCGTGGTACGAGGCCGGGCAGAGGTACCTGCCGCGCGGGGCCGGTGCCATCGTCTCCTTCGAGCTGCGCGGCGGGATCGAGGCGGGCAAGCGGTTCGTGGACGCGGTCGAGCTGTTCAGCCATCTCGCGAACATCGGCGACGTACGCAGCCTGATCATCCACCCGGCGTCCACCACGCACAGTCAGCTCACCGAGGAGGAGGCGACGGCCACCGGCACGGCGCCGGGCCTCGTGCGGCTGTCGGTCGGCATCGAGAACCTGGCCGATCTGAAGGCGGATCTGGAGGCCGGTTTCCGCGCGGCGAAGGGCGCGTAGGTGGGCGCGGTCACGGCGACGGAGCGGGTGCCGGCCACCGGGGCCTGGCGGGAGGGGGACCCGCCGGGCCGCCGGCGGTGGTTCACGGCCGACCGGCCGCTGCCGCTGGAGGCGGGGGGTGAACTGCCCGGCGTACGGCTGGCGTTCGAGACATGGGGGCGGCTCGCACCGGACGCGTCCAACGCGGTGCTGGTGCTGCACGCGCTGACCGGCGACAGCCATGTCGCCGGTCCCGCCGGGCCGGGGCATCCCACGCCCGGCTGGTGGGACACGCTGGTCGGGCCCGGGCGGCCGCTGGACACCGACCGGTGGTTCGTGGTGGCCCCCAATGTGCTGGGCGGCTGCCAGGGCAGCACCGGGCCGTCCTCGGCGCGTCCGGACGGCAGGCGGGCGTGGGGCGGCGCCTTCCCGTTCCTCACCCAGCGCGACCAGGTCGCGGCGGAGGCGGCCCTCGCGGACGCGCTCGGCATCGGCCGCTGGGCCCTGGTGGCGGGCGGCTCGATGGGCGGGATGCGGGCGGTGGAGTGGGCCGCGTCGTACCCGGAGCGCACCGGGGCGCTGCTGCTGCTCGCCACGACGGGGGCGGCGAGCGCGGAGCAGATCGCCTGGGCGGGCATCCAGCTGCGCGCGATCCGCACCGACCCCGACTGGCGGGGCGGCGACTACCACGATGCGGCCCGCGGTCCGCACACCGGCCTCGGCCTCGCCCGCCGCCTCGCCCATGTCACCTACCGCAGCGAGCCGGAACTGGCCACCCGCTTCGGCCGGGCCCCGCAGGACGCCGAGAACCCCTGGCGGGGCGGCCGTTACCAGGTGGACTCCTATCTGGACCATCACGCCGAGAAGCTGGTACGACGCTTCGACGCGGCGAGTTACGCCGTGCTCACGGAGGCGATGAACGCCCATGACGCCGGCCGCTCCCGGGGCGGCCTGCGCCCGGCGCTCGCCCGCGTCACGGCCCCCACGCTGGTCGCCGGGGTCGACTCCGACCGCCTCTACCCCCTCGCCCAGCAGCACGAACTGGCCGCCGCGATCCCGGGCGCGGACCGGACCCGGGTGGTGGAATCGCCGTACGGACACGACGGCTTCCTGATCGAGACGGAGCAAGTGGGATCACTGGTGCGTGAGTTGCTGGGCTGAGGCCATGGCATGGTGAGGTGCACCGTACCGTCGGCCCACCGGAGCAGCCGTGACCTCCTTCCGCCTCTTTCCCGGCGCCCCCGACTCCCCCGTGCTGCTGCACGTGCCGCACTCCGCCCGCGCGATCCCCGGCGATGTCCGGGACGGGATCGTGCTGGACGACGCCGCGCTGGAGCGGGAGTTGGACCACATCACGGACGCGCACACCGCGGAGCTCGCGGGGCGGGCGGCGGGGGCGGCCGGGCGGCTGCCATGGCGGTTCGTGAACCGGCTGTCGCGGCTGGTGGTGGATCCGGAGCGGTTCCCGGACGAGCGGGAGGAGATGCTCGCCGTAGGGATGGGCGCGGTGTACACGCGGACCACGCACCGCGCGGAGCTGCGGCCCGCGGACACCGACCCGGGGCCGTTGGTCGAGCGGTACTTCCGGCCGTACGCCGAGGCCATGACGCGGGCCGTGGCCGGGCGGCTGGCGGCGACCGGGCGGGCCGTGATCGTGGATGTGCACTCCTATCCGGCGCGGGCGCTCCCCTACGAGCTGCACGGGGACGGCCCGCGCCCGCCGGTGTGCCTGGGCACCAACCCCTTCCACACCCCGCCGGCGCTGCTCGCCGCCGCCCGCGAGGCGTTCGCGGGGTGCGGGGAGACGGGCCTGGACAGCCCGTTCGCCGGGACCTATGTGCCGCTGGAGTACTACGGCACCGATCCCCGCGTCGAGGCGCTGATGATCGAGATCCGGCGGGACACCTATATGCGGGAGCCCGGCGGACCGGCCGGAGCGGGGCTCGACCGGCTCGCGGCGGCGCTGGCCACCCTGGTCGACGCGCTCTCACCGGGCCCGGCCGACGCGCCCCGGCCGGCCCCGGTCGACGCGCCCCAGCCGGGCCCGGCCGACGCGCCTTAGCCGAGCACGGCCGACGCGCCTTGGCCGAGCACGACCGACGCGTCCTGACCAAGCCCGGCCGACATGCCCGCAGCCACGCCGGCCGGGGGCCCGCGCACCCTCCGCCTGGAGCAGTCCCGCACGACACCCGCCCCGCCCCGCCCCATCGTGGAGGGCATGACGACCATGGAGACCAGCGCACCCACCGGCCAGGAACCGCCCCCCGTGCGGGACTGGCCCGCGCTCGATCTGGACGGCACCGAGTTCGATCCGGTGCTCGCGGGGCTGGTGCGCGAGGGACCGCTGACCCGAATACGGCTGCCGTTCGGGGAGGGCTGGGCCTGGCTGGCCACCCGCTACGAACACGTGAAGCTGATCACGAACGATCCCCGGTTCAGCCGCGCGGAGGTCGCCCGCGGCCGGGTCACCCGGCTGGCGCCGCACTTCGCGCCCCGCCCCGGCTCGCTCGCCTGGGCCGACCAGCCGGACCACAACCGGCTGCGCAAGTCCGTCGCCGGCGCCTTCACGGTCGGCGCGATGAAGCGGCTGCGGCCCCGCGCCCAGGAGATCCTGGACGAGCTGGTGGACGCGATGGTCCGCGAGGGCCCGCCCGCCGACCTGGTCGAGCGGGTGCTGGAGCCGTTCCCGCTGTACGTCGTCAGCGAGGTGATGGGCGTCCCCGAGACCGACCGGGACCAGGTGCACGAGTGGACCCGGCAGATCATCTCCCTGTGCGGGGGCGCGGAGGCGGCCGACCGGGCCAAGAACGGCCTGTACGGCTGGATCACCGAGATCGTCCGGGCCCGCGCCCGCAGCGCCGGCGAGGACGTCTACTCGCTGCTCGGGGGCGCCGTGGCGCGCGGTGAGATCGGCGAGGAGGAGGCCGTCGGGCTCGCCGGTCCGCTGCAGATCGGCGGCGAGGCGGTCACCCACAACTGCGGGCAGATGCTCTATCTGATGCTGACCCGGCCGGAGCTGATGGCGCGCGTGCGCGCGCGGCCCGGCGAACGCGGCCCGGTCCTCGACGAGCTGCTGCGCTGGATTCCGCACCGCAGCACCGTCGGGCTCGCCCGGATCGCGCTGGAGGACGTGGAGATCGCCGGGCACCGGATCGCCGCGGGCGAGGCGGTCTACGTCTCCTACCTGGCCGCCAACCGCGACCCGGAGGTCTTCCCGGACCCGGACGGCATCGCCCCGGACCGGGACCCCAACCCGCAGGTCGCCTTCGGCAACGGCCACCACTACTGCACCGGCGCGGTCCTGGCCCGCCTCCAGCTGGAACTGCTGGTGGACACGCTCCTCGACCGGCTGCCGGGGCTGCGCCTCGCCGTGCCGCCCGAGGAGGTCCGGTGGCGGCGGCAGACGATGATCCGGGGGCCGCGCACCCTCCCGGCGACCTGGTGAGCCGGTCCCCGC
Organism: Streptomyces sp. SUK 48; assembly: GCF_009650765.1. Lineage (NCBI taxonomy): Bacteria > Bacillati > Actinomycetota > Actinomycetes > Kitasatosporales > Streptomycetaceae > Streptomyces > Streptomyces sp. SUK 48. Next base: position 1,146,072 of record NZ_CP045740.1, read on the forward strand.
TCAGGCCCGCAGCCACTCCGTGACGATCACCTCCGTGCCGGTGCGCAGCCGCAGGGCGAAGGGCCCGGAGGGCGGATCGTCGCTGGTGAAGCGGCCGAGGGTGTCCACGGCGACCGGGCGGGCGGCACCCGGACCGCCGAGCACCTCGATCCGCGCCGAACCCGGCGGCAGCACCTGCCCGATCAGCCCGTCCCCGGTGACCTCGACGTCGACGGTGAGCGCGCCCGCGCGGAACGTCAGCATGCGCGGCGCGTCCGTGACCCCGCGCACCGGCAGCGCGTCCACCAGCGAGTCGAAGGTCAGCTCGGCGATCCGCGCGTCCAGATCGTGCAAGACGTAAGCCTCCAGCGCGAGTTGGCGCAGGAAGTCGGGCACCGGGTCGAGGACCGCCGCCGCCTGTCGCAGCTCCTCCTCCAGCAGCGCGTCCGCGATGAGCGCGTCCTCGGACTCGTCACCGTCCCCGTCCGCGTCGTCGTACGGGAACCCGTTGTCCTTGTTCATGCCGCACCCCGTTGGTCCATCCGGGCCCGCAGCCGGCGCAGACAGCGCTGGCGCAGGGGGCCGATGCTGCCGACCGCGATGCCGAGCGCGGCCGAGATCTCCACATAGCTGGGCGGCGGCGAGGACACCAGCACGCGCAGCAACTGACGGCAGCGCTCGCCCAGTTCGTCCAGCTCCTGCCACAGGCGGCGGACCCGTTCGGCCCGGTCCGCCGCCTCCTCGGAGTCGATCAGTGTCTGCTCCGGCGTACGGTCGTCGCTCGCCCGGTCCAGGACGTGCGGATCATCCGTAAGGGTGAGCCGCGTCATACCCTTGATGACCTTCAGGCATTCGTGGCGGGCGGTGCTCGCCAGCCAGGCGCCGGTCTTGTCCGGTTCCCTGATCCGCCCCAGATGCTGGGCGAAGCGGAACCACACGGTCTGGTAGACCTCGTGCCCGTCCGCGTCGGAGAGCCGGTGGGCGCGCACCACCGACCACACCAGCGGACTCATGCCCTCCACCAGTGCCTTCCAGGCCGCGGCGTCCCCGTCGACGGCGGACCGGACGAGCGCACCGACCTCTGTTCGGTCCACGGCTCCACCCCTCGTATAGGGCTCGTCATGGTACGCCGTGGAGCGGAGGGTTCCGGCGCTCACGCGGGCAGCGCCGGGGCCGTGACCGGGACCGGACGCCAGGTGGGCGGCCGGAGCGCGCGCACCTTCGCGCCGCGGACATCGGTGCGGTGGGTGGCGTCCGCCAGCAGCCGGGCGCCCGCCGTGCGCGGATCGCGCTCGCGCTCGGACGTCATCAGGGCGGCGACGAGCCCCGCGGCGACCGGGGTGGCGAAGGAGGTGCCGCTCCACTGCGCGAACCCGTCGAACATCACCTGGTCCGGCTTGCCCCCGGTGCTCTCCCGCGCCTCGCTCAACGCGCCGGTGTGGCGCGGGTACTGGCAGGTGCAGGAGTAGTCGAAGCCGTACCGGCAGTCGTCGTAGGTGGAGTGCTGGTAGAGGTACGGCACCGGGGTGCCGAAGCCGGTGAGGGCGCTGGTGAGGCGCTCGCCGGGGGCGAAGACGCGGACCCAGCGGCCGTGGTTGCTGAAGCACGCGGGGCCCTCGCCGTCCGAGCGCAGCGCGCCGACGGAGACGACGCTGTCCGCGTACTCGGGCAGCGCCGAGTAGGCGGCGGGCCAGAACGGGACGTCGCTGCCGTTGTTCCCGGCGGCGGCGACCAACAGGGTGCGCTGCTGGCGCAGTTCGCGCATGAACGCGTCCAGGCCGAGCAGCCCGTGCAGGCCCGGGGCGGGGCTGCCCGCGGAGAGGCTGAGCACATCGGGCCAGCCGGCCCCGTCGACGGCCGCGAAGAGCCGGGCGCCGAACTCCGACTCCAGTACGGCGCCCGCGTCGTTCAGGGTGCCGCGGACGGTGATGTCGGTGTTGGGCGCGACGGCCGCGAGGATGCCCGCGATGAACGTGCCGTGGCCGACGTACTGGCGCAGCAGCCCGCCGCCGTCGGTCTCGGCGGCCTGACTGTCGCCGGTGGTGTGGGCGAGCAGCGGGTAGGCGTGGTGGTCGTGCACCAGGCCGGTGTCGACGACCAGGACGCGGACGGCGGTGGCGGGGTCGTGACCGGTGCCGGCGGCGGCCGGGTTGGGCGCCGCGGAGCGCGCGATGGGCACCGGCTCGTCCCCGGGGCAGGCGTTGACCGCGATGTGCACCACGTGGTTGCGGCTGACCAGCCGGCGTCCGTGCCGTTCCTCCGCGGCCCGCAGGGCGCCCAGGGCGTGCGGCACCACGTCGTCCCCGAGGTCGGGGGCGCCGACCCGGATGCGGGTGACCCCGCTCCGGCCGCCGTCCGGGCCGTCGCGGCGCACCTGGTCGGGCAGCAGTCCCCGGGTCTCGGTGAAGTGGGCGCGCACCGTGTCCTCCACGGCGCGGGCCTCCTCCCCCGACCGGGCGAGGACGACGCCCTTCTCGTACAGCGGACGGGCGTCGTCGTCCGGGCCCATGGCCAACGGGACGTCGGGCATCGAGCGCTGGATGTGTGCGAACTGTTCGTCAAATCGCTGAAGTGCCATGCCGTGTCTCCCCCTGTGCGGCGGCGTACAAGAGTGAGAGCCGCCGGTCCGCCGTCTGATACAGGCCACTACCATGCGAGGCGTGACAGCGGGAAGCGAGCCGGCCCTCCAACTGCTGCCCCTGGTGTTCGCCGACCCCGGCGAGGCACGGGCGCGCGCCGAACTGCTGCTCGCTTCCGCCCCGGCGCCGCTGCCCGCCAGCGTCGCCCACCAGGTCCTCGGCATCTGGCAGCGGGACTTCGGCGATCTGCGGATCGCGCTCACGCATCTGCGCCGGGCCCGGGACCTGGCCGCGCGCGCCGAGTCCGCCGACCGGGAGGCGGATGTGCTGGCGACGCTCGGGGTCGCACTGGTGCACGCGGGGCGCACACGGCAGGGGCTCGCCTCCTTCGAGCGGGGCGTCGCGCGGGGCACCGGGCACACCCGGGCCCGGGTGCTGTACCGGCGGGCGTACGTCTGGTGGGTGCTGGGGCATCACCCGGAGGCGCTGGAGGACGTACGGCGGGCGCTGCCGGTGCTCAGACAGCTGCGCGACGACATCTGGACCGCGCGGGCGCTGACCCTGCGGGCCACGGTGCATCTGGCGCTCGGCGCGGTGGAGCGGGCCGACGCGGACTTCACGGCGGCGGAGCGGCTGTGGGACACCACGGGCCAGGAGCACGACAAGGCGGACGCGGTGGAGAGCCGGGGCCTGGCCGCGTTCCGCTCCGGGGACATCCCCCTCGCGCTGCGGCTGCTCGACGAGGCCGAGGAGCGGTACGCGAAGCTCGGCACACCCCCCTACATGCTGTCGGTACGGCGCTGCGAGGTGCTGATGGCCGCGGGGCTCGCCCCGGAGGCGCTGGCGGAGGCGGACGCGGCGATCGCCCTGCTGGACCGGCTGGGCGGGCAGTCGACCCGCAAGGCCGAGCTGCTGCTGGCCGCCGCGCGGGCGGCCCGTTCGGCCGGGGACGCGCACACCGCGATCGCCCGCGCGGCCGTCGCCGTACGGCTGTTCGCGGCGCAGCGGCGGCTGTGGTGGGAGACGCACGCCCGGCTGGTGCTGATCGAGGCGCGGGTGGCGGCCGGGCGGCGCTCGGGGCGGCTGGTCGGGGACGCGGCGGCGGTGGCCGAGCGGCTGGCCTCCTTCGGCTCGCCCGCGGCGCCCGAGGCGTCGCTGCTCGCGGGCCGGATCGCGCTGGCGCTGGGCTGGACGGCGGACGCGGAACGGCATCTGGCGGTCGCGGCCCGCAGCCGCCGGGCAGGGCCGCCGACGGCCCGGATGACGGGCTGGGCGGCGCAGGCGCTGCGGGCGCGCGCGGCCGGGTCCCGGCGGGGCGTCCTGGAGGCGTGCCGGCGCGGTCTGGACGTCCTGGACGACCACCGGATGACGCTGGGCGCCTCGGAGCTGCGCGCGCACGTGACCGCGCAGGGCGCCGAACTGGCCGCGCTGGCCCAGGAGGTGAGCCTGGGCGACGACCGGCCCCGGCGCCTCCTGGAGTGGAGCGAGCGCTGGCGGGCGACCGTGCTGTCCACCCCGCCGACCCGGCCGCCCGCCGACGCGGCGCTGCTCAGCGGGCTGACCGCGTACCGGGAGATCGCGGCCCGCGCGGAGGAGTCCCGGATGGAGGGCCGTGCGGTGCCGGCCCTGGAGCGGGAACAGCGGCGCCTGGAACGGGAGATCCGCTCCCGCACCCGGCACATCCGCGGCTCCGTCCCGCACGAGGGCGCCCGCTTCGACGTGCCCCGGCTGCTGGACCGGCTCGGCGAGGACCGGCTGGTCGAACTCGCCGTGGTGCGGGGGCGGGTGCATGTGCTGCTGTGCGGGCGGGGCCGGGTGCGGCGGTTCGTCGGCGGTCCGCTCGCGGACGCGGTGGCCGAGGCGGAGTACGTCCAGGCCGGGCTGCGGCGGCTCGCGCACCCGGGCGCGGAGGCGCGGCTGCCGCTGGTGGAGGCGGCGGGCGCCCGGCTCCAGGAGCTGCTGCTCGCCGGGGCGGTGCCGCATCTGGGCGCGGGCCCGGTGGTGATCGTGCCGCCGGGCGCGCTGCACCGGGTGCCGTGGGCGCTGCTGCCCGCGCTGCGCGACCGGGTGCTCAGCGTGTCGCCGTCGGCGGGCAGTTGGCTGCGCGCCCGGGAGACGGAGCCGCCCGTCGACGGCCGCGCCGTCCTGGTGCGCGGCCCCGGTCTCGCCACCGGCGGTGCCGAGGTGCCCGAACTCGCCGACCGCTACGGCACGGCGACCGTGCTGGAGGGCGACGACGCCCAAGTCCCCCGGGTGCTGTCCGAGTTGGACGGGGCCGGGCTCGCCCATCTCGCCGCCCACGGCACCTTCCGCGCCGACAGCCCGCTGTTCTCGGCGCTGCGGATGTCGGACGGCCCGCTGATCGTGCACGACTTCGAGCGGCTGGCCCGCAGCCCCTACCGGATCATCCTCTCCAGCTGCGACACCGCGCGGCTCGCCTCGGTCGGCGCCGATGAACTCCTCGGCCTGGTCACGGCGTTGCTCCCGCTGGGCACGGCCGGGGTGGTGGCGAGCAGCGCCCCGGTCAACGACGCCGCGGTGGTCCCGCTGATGCTCGCCCTGCACAAGGGCCTCACCGCGGGCCTCTCGCTGGCCGAGTCGCTGCGGGACGCCCGCACCACCCTGCCGTCCGACACGGTGCACCAGGCGACGGGGTGGGCCTTCGCGGCGTTCGGGGCGGCCTGAGCCGGCTGGGGAGCACGGGGGTCCGGTCAGGCCGACCTCTCCAGCAGGCAGGGCAGCGCGCCCCGGTCCCCCGTGCCCAGCCGCGTGTACGCGCTGTACAGATGGTTGCCGACCGTGCGCACGGACAGCGTCAGCCGCTCGGCGATCTCCCGGTTGCTCAGGCCCGCCGCCGCCAGGGCCACCACCTGCCGTTGCCGGGCGGTGAGTTCGCCGAGGACCAGCCCGGCCAGCGCCGGGGTGCGCGCGCCCTGGCAGCGGCGGGCCAGCGCGAGCGCCCGGGTGCGGGAGCGGCGCCCGGCCCGGGGATCGCGGTGGACGCGTACGGCCTGGGCGTGGGCCTCCGCCGCGAACAGCAGGAACCCGCGCTCCGCCAGGGCGGTGGCGGCACGGTCCAGCGCGTCCCCGTCCCCGCGCGCCAGCGCCTCGGCGTGCCGCGCGAGCACACTGTCCGCGGGCAGCGCGCGGGCGGGCTCCCCGACGCGTACGGCCCCGTAGCGCGCGTACGCGTCCCCCTCGGCGGAGCCGCGCCCCGATTCGTCCGACTCGGCCTCGGCCAGGGCGAGTTCCGCATCGCATCCCGCGTCTTTGGGCGTCCACCGCAGCCCTTCGCGCGCCCAGGCGGCGGCGTCCCGCACCGCGCCGCCCAGCCGCGCGAAGCGGGCCCGTACGGCCGCGTAACCGGCCGGTACCGGCTCCCCCTCGGCGACCGCCCAGTCCCCCACCGGCGTGGCCGCCGGCCGCACGTCCAGCTCGGCCAACCGCTCCTCCAGGAGCCGCTGTTCGGCCGCGAGGGCGGCGCCGCGGTCCGCTCCGGCCCGGCTCAGCCTGCGTGCCCGCAGCCGCCCGGTCGCCGCCCGCAGCGCCGGTCCGTGCAGCGGGTCGGCGAGCGCGACCCCGCCGGCGTCGTCCACGGCGATCAGACCGGCCGACTCCAGCCCTTCGAGGACGTCGAGGTCGAGGTCGTACAGCGGCGGCCGGGCCGGTTCGGCGAAGGCGAGGCGCTCCAGGATCTCGCGCTCACCGGGTGTGCGGCGCTCCCGCACGGCCGTGAGCCGGTCGCGGACGGCCGGGGTGAGGGGCAGCGGGCCGCGCCAGGCGCGCTCACCGGTGCCGGGGACGGCGAGCAGGTCCTCCCCCGCCACGAGCGCGGCCACCAGGGAGCGCAGCAGCCGCAGATCGCCCCGGCACAGCCGGTGCAGCCGCCGCACGGTGAGCGCCTCGAAACCGGCCGTGGCGAGCACGGCGGCGGTGTCCTCCTCGGGCAGCGGGGCGAGGGCCAGCCGGGGCAGCAGCTCCCCGGTCCACAGCCGGGACACCGCGCCGGGCACCGACGCCTCGTCGCACGCGGCCACGACCAGCCGGGTCCGCCCGTTCGCGGCCAGCTGGTGGACCAGCGCGGCGGAGTCCTCGTCCAGCAGATGGGCGTCGTCCACCACGAGCAGCCGGACGCCGGACAGGTCCCGGACCGCGCCGGGCAGCGAGCCGGTGCCGGCCAGCAGGTGCGCGAACGCCGCGAGGGGCAGATGGCGGGCCTCGGGCGTGCCGGTCACCCGGGCGTGCTCGGTGCCCCGCACCGCCTCCGTGACCAGCCGGGTCTTGCCGCGCCCGGCCGGACCGGTCACCACGATGCCGCGCCGGCCCGCGCCCGTCGCGGCCCGCACCAGCTCCAGTTCGTCCTCCCGGCCGGTGAACGGCCAGGGCAGTTCGAGGGTCTTCGCGTCCTGTTCGTAAGTCCTCACACCAACCAGAGCACGCGTACTCAGGTTTGATACAGGGCGACTTGAGTAGCCCCCGACTCAGGCGCCCGCGACCGCGGGACGGGCACGCTGACCGCATGACCCGACGCCTGTGCTCGCTCTCACGGCAGTCGGCCCCGTCCTTCGGACCGGGGCTGACCGCCGAGCGGCAGGACGCGCTGCTCGCCGGACGGCGCATGTGGGTCAACGGCACGGTCCTGCACTACTGCTTCCTCGACACCGACCACGACGCCTCGGTCATCCCGGTCCCCGGGACCGGGGAGCTGCGCCGGGTGGCGTGGGCGGGCGGCAAGGAGCAGCTGGACGTGGTCCGCGAGTGCTTCGCGCAGTGGGAGGCGCTCGGCATCGGGGTCGCCTTCGCGGAGGTCGGCGACCGGGGGGAGGCCGAGCTGCGGATCGGGTTCCAGGCCGGCGGGGGTTCCTGGTCGGCGGTGGGCCGCGAGGCCCTCGCCGTCGGCCGGGGCGAGCGCACCATGAATCTCGGCTGGGACGTGACCGCGCAGGGGGAGCGCGGCACGGTCCTGCACGAGATCGGGCACGCGCTGGGCCTGGTGCACGAGCACCAGAACCCCTGCGCCGGGCTGCACTGGGACGACGAGGCCGTCTACGCGGAGTTGGCGGGGCCGCCGAACCACTGGAGCCGCCAGACGGCGTACTCCAACGTCCTGCGGGCGCTGGACGCCGGGGAGTCCAGGGGCGCGGTGTGGGACCCGCGCTCGGTGATGGCCCTGCCGTTCGGTCCGGGGCTCGTGCTGGAGCCGGAGCAGTACCGCGGGGGGCTGCGTCCGGCCGAGCGACCCTCGGACCGGGACCGGGAGTTCGTCCTGCGCTGGTACCCGGGTACCGCGCCCGGACCCCACCCGCTGGTGCCGTTCCGTTCGGCACCGCTGGGCCTGGGCCCGGGCGAGCAGGCGGACTTCGTCGTCGAGCCGGCGGAATCCCGCGACTACACCGTGGGGACCTTCGGCGACGCCGACACCGTGCTCGTGGTCTTCGAGGAGCGGGACGGGGAGCCGCGTTTCCTCGCCGGCCACGACGACGGCGGCACCCCGGACAACGCCCGGCTGCGGGTGCGGCTCGTCCGGGGCCGCCGCTACTTCGTCCGCGTCCGCGTCTACTCCGTCTGGGGGGCGGGGCGGACGGCGGTGATGTGCTGGTGAGCACAGGCGGGCGGCACGGTCCATAGTCCGGCACGAGGGGGGGAGCGGGCGCGTACGTCACCCACGGGGGAGGTGACGTACGCGCCCGCGCCGATGCCGTGCCACCGTCAGGAGGCGGCCCGCTCGGCCGGGGCGGCCGCGTCGGGGTGGGCGAGTCCCAGGTGCTCGCGCAGGGTGGTGCCCTCGTAGTCGGCGCGGAAGACGCCCTGTTCCTGGAGGATCGGCACCACCTGGTCGGCGAACGGGTCGAGGCCGCCCGGGGTGATGTGCGGGACCAGGATGAACCCGTCGGAGGCGTCCGCCTGCACGAACTCGTTGATGGTGCGGGCCACGGTCGCGGGGGCGCCCACGAAGGTCTGCCGGTTGCCGTTGTTGATCACCAGATCGCGGATGGACCACTTGTTGGCCTCGGCCAGCTCGCGCCACTCGCGCGCGATGGCGACGGGGTCCCGGTACATCCGCACCTGGGCGCGGCCCCGGGAGATGTGCTCCTCGCTCACCAGCGGATCGATGTCGGGCAGCGGCCCCTCCGGGTCGTACCCCGACAGATCGCGGTTCCAGACGAACTCCAGGTGCTTGAGCGCGGTGGCGCCGCTGACCTGCTGGCGGCGCACCTCGCGGGCGAGTTCGTCGGCCTCGGCGTCGGTGTCGCCGAGCACGAAGGTCGCGGCGGGCAGGATGAGCAACTGGTCCGGGCGGCGCCCGTACTTGGCGAGCCGGCCCTTCACGTCGGCGTAGAAGGCGCGGCCCTCCTCCAGGTGGGAGTACCTGCTGAAGATCGCGTCCGCGCCGGCGGCGGCGAACTCCCGGCCCTCCTCGGAGTCGCCCGCCTGGAAGATCACCGGGCGGCCCTGCGGGGAGCGCGGCACGTTGAACCGGCCGTGGATGTCGAAGTGCTGCCCCCGGTGCACGAAGGCGCCGGCCCGCGCGTCCCGCAGGAAGGCGCCGGTGCCCTGGTCGGCGAGGATCTCGTCGCCGCTCCAGGAGTCGAACAGCTCGTGCGCGGTGGCCAGGAACTCCTTGGCGCGCGCATAGCGTTCGTCCTGCGGCAGGAAGCCGCCCCGGCGGAAGTTCTCGCCGGTGAAGGCGTCCCAGGAGGTGACCACGTTCCACGCGGAGCGGCCGCCGGAGAGGTGGTCGAGGCTGGCGAACTGGCGGGCCACCTCGTAGGGCTCGTTGAACGTGGAGTTGATGGTGCCGGTCAGGCCGAGCCGGTCGGTGACGGCGGCGAGCGCGGCCAGCACGGTAAAGGTGTCGGGGCGGCCGACCACGTCCAAGTCGTATATCCGCCCGCCCTGTTCGCGCAGGCGCAGACCCTCGGCGAGGAACAGGAAGTCGAACTTGGCGCGTTCGGCGGTGCGCGCGAAGTGCGCGAAGGAGCTGAACTCGATGTGGCTGCCGGCGGCCGGGTCGCTCCACACGGTGGTGTTGTTGACGCCGGGGAAGTGGGCGGCCAGATGGATCTGCTTCAGCGGCTTGCTCATGGTCGTACGGTCCTCCGGCTCAGACGGCGGTGGCTTCGGCGGCGGTGGCGGCGTAGCGGTTGGCGGGGCGGGCGAGACCGAGCAGGCCGCGCAGGGTGTCCGCCTCGTAGGCGGTGCGGAACCGGCCCCGGCGCTGGAGTTCGGGCACCAGGTCGCGGCTGATCCGGGGCAGGTCGTGCCCGGTGACGGCGGGCCGCAGCCGGAAACCGGTCAGCCCGGCGCCCGCCAACTCCTCCAGGAGATCGGCGAGTTGCGCCGCCGTGCCGGTGAAGATCCGGGCGTCGCCGGTGTACGGCTCCCCCGCGAGCGCGTCCAGCCGCTCCCGGCGCGCCTCGGCCTCTTTCCGGCTGTCGTCCAGGAAGACCAGGAGGTCCCCGAAGACATGCAGGGTCTCCCCCGCCCGCCCGGCGCTCTCCTGCTCGGCGCGGATCTCGGCCAGGATCGCGCGGGCGTGCTCCGTGTCGCGCGGGGTGACGTACCCGACGTCGGCCTGCCGGGCCAGCAGCCGGTACGGCACGGTGTCGTGGGCGAGCGCGCTGACCAGCGGCTGCCCCTGCGGCGGCCGGGGGGTGATGGAGGGGCCCTTGACGCTGAAAAAGCGGCCCTCGAAGTCGATGTAGTGCAGCTTGTCCCGGTCGACGAACCGGCCGGTTGTGCGGTCGCGGATCTCGGCGTCGTCCTCCCAGCTGTCCCAGAGCCTGCGTACCACCTCCACGTGGTCGGCGGCCTCGTCGAACAGGTCGGTGACGAGCCCCCGCGCGTCCGGGCTGTCGTACGCCCGGATCCGCTCGACGGTACGGCGGCCGAAGTGGTCGGCCTCGTCGGGCCGGGCGGTGATCCGCACCCGCAGGCCCGCGCGGCCGGTGCTGACGTAGTCGAGGGTGGCGATCGCCTTGGAGATGTGGAACGGCTCGGTGTGGGTGGCCACCACGGTCGGGACCAGGCCGATGTGCCGGGTGAGCGGGGCGACGCGGGAGGCGACGAGCACCGCGTCGAGCCGGCCGCGTACCTGGTCGGTGCGGTCGTCGGGTTCCAGCGGGTGCGCGGACTGGGGGCCGAGGCCGTCCTCGAAGGTCACGAAGTCGAGCAGGCCGCGCTCGGCCTCGGCGACCTGGCCGGCCCAGTATCCGGCGGTGAACAGCTCCCCCGGGCGGGCGACTGGCTCGCGCCAGGAGGCGGGGTGCCAGCCGGTGCCGTCCAGGGCGACGGCGAGGTGCAGGCGGGGGTCGAAGGGGGCGTCGGGGTGGGCGTCGGCAGGGGCGGAAGAGCTGGCAGAGGACACGAGTTGGCGCCTTCCTGGGTGTCCGTACGAGGGCGCGCCGGGCCGCGCCGGGGCGGGGCACGGCGGCGGGCGGGCGCGGCGGGACGAGGGGATCCGCGCGGCCGCGGGGACCGGGCAGAGGGGGAGCGTCAGGAGCGACAGAGCGCGGCGGCCACGCGCTGGAGGTCGATATGGGGCCGGGAGTGCAGCACGGCGGAACGGGCGGTCCGCAGGACGCGCGCGCACGGCAGGCGCGTGGGGTCCTCGGTCATGTCCGCCACCTCCGTCCACCGCGCTCGGCGGGCCGCGCGCACGGCGGCCGCACCTGTCTCGTCATGAGGCACAACGCCCCGGCCCCCGTGGGTGTTCCCGGCCGCGGACCGCGGTCGCGGGAGCTGTCGCGGCCGGCTGCTCAGGAGTCGCTGAGCGGCAGTCCGGGCGGGTTGACCTGGGACTTCGCCACGGCCTCGTCGGAGAGGTGGTAGGCGGCCAGCCACTTCGCGTACTGCCCGTCCTCGATCAGGTGGTCGACGGCGTCGGCGATGGGCTTGGCGAGGCCGCTGTCCTTCTTCGTGGTGGCCGCGATCAGCCCCTGGAGGCTCGCGCCCGCCCCGGAATAGGTGCCCGCGCTGCGGGTCGGGTTCGGCGACGTCGCGGTCTGGGTGACATGGTAGGCGACGCCGGGGTTGGCCGCGAAGTAGGCGTCGATCCGGCCGCCGGACAGCGCCAGATAGGTGGCGTTCTTGCTGGCGTAGTGCTTGACGGTGAGGGACTTGCCCTCGGCCTTCAGCTTGCTCTGCCACTCCAGGAGGATCTTCTCCTGGTTGGTGCCGTTGTCGACGGCGACCGTCTTCCCGGCGAGGTTCTCGTAGTTCCCGCCGAACTTCCAGGTGCTCTTCTTCAGCACCTCGAAGCCCACGTTGTCCTTGCGGTACGAGGCGAAGTCGTACTTCTTCTTGCGTTCCTCGGTGTCGGTGATGTTCGCGAACCCGACGTCGGCCTTGCCGCTGTCGATGCCGACGAACATGTTCTCCCAGGTGGCGTTGGCCAGTTGGGGCTTGAGGCCGAGGACCGCGGCGACCAGCCGGCCGAAGTCGGGCTCCGCGCCGGTGAGGGTCTTCTGGTCGCCGCCGATGTAGGCGAGCGGCGGGAAGCCGTCGGGCAGCGCGCCCACGGTGATGTTCAGGGTGCCCCGCTCACGGACGGCGGCGGGCAGTTCGGCGTTGAGCGAGGTGACCTCGGATACCTTCAACCGGGTCTGTCTCGCGGCGCCGTTGGACACCCGGCCCACGGTCACCGTGCCGACGGCGTCGGTCGTGGTGGCCGCGTCGCTGCTGCCGCCGCAGGCGGTGAGGGCGCCGGCGAGGGAGGCGACCGCGGTGGCCGCGGACAGCGCGCGTGTCAGGCTGCGTCGGGTGAGGTGGCTGGGCATGGCCGTCCTTGTCGTTCGCTGGTGTGTCTGGGGAGAGGGAAGGGGGTGGGCTCAGAGGACCTGGGCGGGGAAGTCCCGGGTGCGGTGGTGGCGGTGGCGGTGGCGGTGGCCGGTCATACGGCGGCCTCCCGACGCAGCCGGGCGCGGAACGCGGTGAGGCCGGCGCGTGCCTTCTGGAGCGGGGTCGGCGGCAGGGTGCGGGTGGCTCCCCGGGCGAAGTACCGCTCCACGTAGAACTGGACGACGGAGACGGCGCTGGTCAGGATCAGGTACCAGACGGTGGCGACCAGCAGCAGCGGCACGATGTCGCCGGGGTAGGTGCTGCCCATGGTCTGCACGGAGCCGAACAGGTCGAGCAGCGATACGTAGAACACCAGGGACGTGCTCTTGACCAGGCCGATGAGCTGGTTGACGTAGTTCGGCGTGATGGAGCGCAGCGCCTGCGGCAGCACGATCCGGGTGAACTGGCGGGCCCTGGGCAGGCCGAGCGCGGCGGCCGCCTCGTGCTGGCCCTGGTCGACGGAGAGCAGTCCGCCGCGCACCACTTCGGCCGCGTACGCCGCCTCGTTGAGGCCGAGTCCGATGACGGCGACCGTCATGTCGGTGGCGAGCTTCGACTCGTCGAAGCTGACGAAGGCGGGTCCGAAGGGGATGCCGAGGCTCAATGTCTTGTACAGGGCGGAGAAGTTGTAGAGGAAGATCAGGACGACGATCAGCGGTACGGAGCGGAACAGCCAGGTGTAGGTCCAGCTGACGGCGCGCAGCACCGGGCTCCCGGACTGCCGCGCGAGGGCCAGCAGGACGCCTCCGATCAGGCCCAGCAGGGCGCTCAGGGCGGCGACTTCGAGGGTGACGAGGAGGCCGTCCAGGACCGTGGGCCGCAGGAACCAGTAGCGGAAGCGGTCCCACTGGTAGAAGGGGTTGGTGGCCAGGCCGTGCGCGATCTGGGCGACGACCACCAGGACGACGGCGGTGGCGATCCACCGGCCGGGCCGGCGCAGCGGCTGAACCCGCTGTGCGTCGAGGGGCTTTGACGGCTCTGCGGCGGGCGGCGCCTCGGCGAGCGAGACGGCGGCGCCTGGGAGTTGGCTCATGGCGGGCTCCGGCGGAGGGCGGGGCGTGCGGCGGGACGCGTCGGATCGCGTGGGAACGCATGGCAACGCGTGGGAACGGGACCGGAGTTGGCCCCAACAGGAGAGGAAGACCGCTGAGGCGGCGTCCCCGGGATCCGGGGCTACGGCCGCCGGGGCGAGAGGGTGTGGGTCAGCCCCGGCAGCCGTGGATCGCGCCCGGCGCGGTACAGAGCGCGCTGCTGACGCGCAGCAGGTCGACGGCGCGGTCCGCGACCAGGGCGGCGCGCGGCGGTACGCAGCCCTGGGGGCGGCTCAGGGCCGTCCGGGGAGCTGCGTACATGGCGTCACCTGTCACTGTCACGGCCCCGCGGGGCCTCGCGCTTACCGAAGTCGTCGTCCGGTCCGGTCGTCACCTGGGGCACCCCACCGCGTCGCGAGGGTTGCCGGTCAGCGAGCCAGGGCTTGGCGCTGACGCTCTTGACCGCATCTGAGCCGCAAGTAATCCAGCAGGCGCCGCGAATGTCAACGTCCGTCCGTCACGTGGACATCGCCCGGCCCGATCTCACCTGCGGGAAGTGTCCGGGGAGCCGCTCGCGTGGGCCGCCCAGTCCAGGATCTGGACGGCGGCTCCGGCGGCCTCCAGGCCCCGGCAGTGGCCCTCGTGGCGGCGCGCGATGCCGTCGAGGTCGAGATGGCGGCCGAAGGCGGGATGGCCCGCGAGGCGGCGGGCGTAGGCCCACAGGGCCCGGTGCCCAGCGATGCGCTGCACCGCGGACGCGTCCAGGTGGCAGCGGTGCACCAGGTCCAACCGCACCAGGGACACCCAGAGTTCGACATCGGCGGCGGTGAGCCTGCCGTCGGCCAGGTACACCTCCCCCGCCAGCCGCCGCTCCAGCCGGCCCAGGGTGTCCAGCAGCACATCGAGCGCGGCCGCCCGCTCCGCGGGGCCGGCACCGGCGCGGCCCGCGCGCTGGGCGGCCTCCTCGATGCCCTCGGCGCACATCCGCTCGACGGCCTCGATCACGGACTCCAGGCCGGGCGGGAACAGGGGGTGCGCGCAGGTGCGCGGGAAGCGGTCCAGGTCGCGCAGGATGTCGCGGGCGTGGGTGCTGACGATGCGTCCGGACCAGTCGTCGCTGAGCACCGGCGCGAGCGCCGGGCCCCGGTAGTGGTAGGCGCTGGCCTCGTACAGCGGACGCAGTGCGGCGTGGCCGCCGCCGTGGCCGTCCGGGAGGGCGGGCAGGAGGGTGACCGGACAGCTGTCGGCCAGGCCGAGCAGGGCATGACCGACGGCGAGGCGCAGTCCGTCGGGACAGGCGGTGGACAGATGGAGGCGGTAGCGGTGCGGCACGGCGTAGTGGCCGCTGCGCGCGTCCCGGCCGAGCCGGCCCCGGAAGGCGGGCGCGGCGACGCGGTGGGCGGGCGGGACGGCGGCGAGCGGAGTGATGGACATGCGTCTCCCCGGGTGGTGGGCGTGCGAGGGCGCGTCGGCGGGAGCCGTCGGGACGGTGGCCGCGAGGACCTGAGCGGCGAAGGGGCGTGGTTCAGCGCGTCAGCGCGGGTCGCCCTGGGCGCTGCACACGCGCAGCAGGTCGATGTGCAGGCGGGAGGTGAGCAGCGGGGTGCGCGTCGGCGTCCGGCCCGCTCGGCCGGTGACCGCTTCGAGGCGCGCCATGATTCCCTACCTGTTCACTAGGATTCCCTGTCGGGAAGTCTCGATCCCCCTCGCCCCGGCGTCAAGAGGGTGTCCACCGTCGGGGACGCGGGCCCGCCCGCACTGGTACCTCTCTCAGGGCTCCCGGTGCTCGGACGCCGCCCGCTCCAGTTCCGCCGCCTCCGCCCGCGCCAGCCGCGCCTCCGCCTCGACGTCGAGGGAGCGGGTCAGCCACCAGTACAGGAGGGCGGACACGGGCAGCCCGATGAACAGGGAGATGTCCGCGCCGCCGAGCGCCTTCGCGGCGGGGCCCACGTACAGGGTGCCGACGGAGAAGAACGGCACCATGACGGCGAAGCCGGCCAGGTAGGAGATGATCCCGCGCCAGCCCCAACGGCCGTAGATGCCCCGGGGGTTGAAGATCTCGGCGACCGCGTAGTGACCCCGTCGCACCACGTAGTAGTCCATGAGGTTGACCGCGGTCCACGGGATGAACAGGTAGAGGACCAGCAGCAGGAAGTCGTTGAAGTCGGCGAGGAAGTGCGCGGTGGCGGCGAGCGCGCCGATCACGGAGAGCGCGGCGGTCAGGGCGAGGGTGAGCAGCCGCACGGAGAGCGTCGGCCGTACCCGGCGTACCGAGTCGATGGCGCTGATCAGGGTCAGCGAACCGCCGTACATGTTGAGCGCGGTGACGGAGATCAGGCCGAGCGCGGCGAAGAGCAGCACGATCGCGCCGAAGCCGTCGAAGATCTTGTCACCGGCGGCGTCGATCGAGGTGATGGTCTCGAAGTGCGCGCCCGCCCAGGCCGCGAGGAGGGTGCCGAGGACCATCATCCAGATGCCGCCGAGCGCGGAGCCGAAGTAGGTCCAGTAGAAGGTCTTGCGGACGGTCACGTCCGGCGGCAGGTAGCGGGAGTAGTCCGAGACGTAGATGGCCCAGCTGATCTGGTAGCCGGCGACCACGCCGAACTGGGCGAGGAACGGCGTCCACTTGAAGGCGCCGAGGTCGAAGGAGCCGGCCGGGTAGTGCAGGGTGAGCAGGATGCCGACGGTGAAGATCCCGAAGACGACCAGGAAGACGTAGGTCAGGACCCGCTCCGCCTTGTGGATGATGTCGTAGCCCACCAGGGCGATGACGAGCGCGACCACGGTGACCGCGAGGACCCAGGGCTTCACCCCGCCGTGCAGCGTGGTGTGCAGGGCGTCGGCGGCGAGGATGCTGTTGAAGACGTTGAACCCGGCGTACTGCACATAGGCGAACAGCCACACCAGGAGCGCGCCGACATAGCCGAACTGCGGCCGCGACTGGATCATCTGCGGCAGGCCCAGCTGGGGTCCCTGGGCGGAGTGGAAGGCCATGAAGAAGGTGCCGAGGACGGTGCCGGCGACGATGGCCAGCAGCGACCAGACGAGGTTGCCGCCGCCGGTGATGCTGATCAGCCCCACGGCCAGGGTGGCGATCTGGGCGTTGGACATGAACCACAGCGGGCCCAGGTGCCACAGCTTGCCGTGCCGCTCGTTCAGCGGGACGTAGTCGATGGACCGGACCTCGATCCCGGACACCCTGCCCTGCGCCGACCCGCTCATGCCGCCTCCCGAGCCCGTTGCGTCACTCGGATCACATGGTGCACCGGCGCGGGCCCGCTGACGAGACCGCGGACGACGACACCCCGGGTGATCACCGCGGGCACGGACGGCGCCGGAGATATCGCGGCCCGAGGGGCTCTCCGGCTCAGTTTTTCCGCGCACGGAATGCCGGGACGAGACAAGAAACGGCGATTTTGCGACAGGTACGGGCATCGCCGACCATGGCGGGGTCCCGGCGATCCCGGGACGTCGGCTTGATGAGAGGCGCACCACCCATGCACGTCACCGGGACCGCTCCGCCGCCGGCTCCGGCCCCCTCGGAGAGCCTCGCGGCGCCCGCCGGGGACCCCCAGGAGCCGTCCGGCAACCGGCACGCGCGCCGGTTCGGGCTGCCCGTGGCCACCGCGCTGGTCATGGGCAACATCATCGGCGGCGGCATCTTCCTGCTTCCCGCCTCCATCGCCCCCTACGGCACGGTCAGCCTGGTCGCCTTCGGCGTGCTGACCGTCGGCGCCATCGCCCTCGCGCTGACCTTCGGCAAGCTCGCCGCGCGCGATCCGCGCACCGGCGGCCCGTACGTCTACGCCCGCGGCGCGTTCGGCGACTTCGCGGGCTTCCTCGCGGCCTGGTCGTATTGGATCACCACCTGGGTGTCGAACGCCGCGCTCGCCGTGGCCGCCGTCGGCTATCTGGACGTGCTGATCCCGGTGAGCGGACACCGCTGGACCGCATGCCTGGCCGCGCTGGCCATCCAGTGGCTGCCTGCGCTCGCCAACTTCGCCGGCACCCGGTATGTGGGCGCCGTGCAGCTGGTCTCCACGGTGCTGAAGTTCGTGCCGCTGCTGCTCGTGGCGGTCGGCGGGCTGTTCTTCTTCGACCCCTCACGGCTCGGCCCGTTCAACTCCAGCGGCCATGGCGCGATCGGCGCGGTCTCCGCCTCCGCCGCGCTGCTGCTCTTCTCCTACCTCGGGGTGGAGTCCGCCGCGGTCAGCGCCGGTGAGGTCAGGAACGCCCGGCGCAATGTGGGCCGGGCCACCGTGATCGGCACCGCGGGCGCCGCGCTGGTGTATCTGCTGGGCACGCTGTCCGTGTTCGGTACGGTCGACCACCAGCGTCTGGTCCACTCCACCGCGCCCTTCTCGGATGCCGTGAACGCGATGTTCGGCGGCAGCTGGGGCGGCTGGGCGGTGGCGCTCGCCGCGCTGGTGTCGATGGTCGGCTGTCTGAACGGCTGGACCCTGCTCAGCGCCCAGACCCCGTACGCCGCCGCGCGTGACGGGCTCTTCCCGGCCGCCTTCACCCGGCGCCGCCGGGGCGTGCCGACGGTCGGCGTCGGCGTCACCGTGGTGCTGGCCTCCCTGCTCACCGCGTACAACTACCTCTCCGGCTCCGGCAAGGTCTTCGAGGTCCTGGTCCTCGTCACCACCTTCACCGCGACCGTCCCCTACCTGCTGGCCACCGCCGCCCAGCTCTTCCACCTCGTCTCCGGGCGCGCCGACCAGGTGGACCGGGGCCGGCTGGTCCGGGACGCGGTGGTCACCTCGGTCGCCGCCGCCTTCTCGCTCTGGCTGATGGCGGGCGCCGGCTACGCGGCGGTGTACCAGGGGGCGCTGTTCCTCTTCGCCGGTGTCCTCGTCTACGCGGTGATGACGGCGCGGCGGGCCCGGGCGGCCGGGGCCGGGCAGCACACCTCGTAGGCGCGCCCGCGATCCGGGGGGAGGCGGTCACTTCCCCCGGTCGCGGGCCGCGCGGAACCGGTCCAGGCCCGCCGACAGGTCGACCACCGGATCGGGATAGTCCAGCGCGGCCCGCTCCGCGCCGGGCAGCTTCCACGGCTCGTGCACGAACCGGTCGGCGACGTCCGCGAGTTCGGGCACCCAACGGCGCACATAGCCGCCGCCGCGGTCGTACCGCCTGCCCTGGGCGACGGGGTTGAGGACCCGGTTGGGGCGGGTGTCCGTGCCGGTCCCTGCCACCCACTGCCAGTTGAGCTGGTTGTTGGCGATGTCGCCGTCGACCAGCCAGTGCAGGAAGTGGTCGGCGCCGATCCGCCAGTCGAGGTAGAGCGTCTTGGTCAGGAAGGACGCGGTCAGCAGCCGGGCCCGGTTGTGCATCCAGCCCTCGTGGCGCAGCTGCCGCATCGCCGCGTCGATCACCGGGTAGCCGGTACGGCCCTCCCGCCACGCCTCGACGTCGGCGCGCGCGGCCTTTCCCGTGCGCCAGCGGTCGCCCTTCGTGCGGTAGTCGGCGCGGGCGGCACCCGGGCGGGCGGCGAGCACCTGGCGGTGGAAGTCGCGCCAGGCGAGCTGCCGTACCAGCGCCTCCGCCCCGGGGCCGCCGTGGCGGCGGGCCCGCTGGACCAGTTCCACCGGGGACAGGGTGCCGAAGTGCAGATGCGCGGAGAGCCGGGAGGTGGCGTCGGCGGCGAGGTCGTCGTGGGTGTCGTCGTAGGCGTCCAGGCCCGTGCGCCAGTACGCGGTCACCCGCTTGCGGCCCTCGCGCTCGCCGCCGGCCGGGAGGGCGGGCGAGACGCCGGTGACGTCCTCGCGGGCGGGCAGCGGTTCGCCCTTCACCCCGTCCGGCACGGGCACCCGGCGCGGTGCGGCCAGCGGCGCGCGCAGCCCGGCCTGCGCCCAGCGGCGGTGGTACGGCGTGAAGACCGCGAAGTGGTCGGAACCTGCCGGGGTCACCTCACCGGGCGGCACGGCCACGGTCACCGCGTCGTGCACGAGCAGCCGCCGCCCGTCGGCCTCCAGCGCCCGCCGCAGCCGGTCCTCGCGGTGCGTGGCGAAGGCGCTGTGCGCGGCCGCCAGGTGCACCTCGCCGGCGTCCGCCTCCGCCGCCACCGCGCACACCTGCCGCACCAGGTCGCCGGAGCGCACCACGAGCCGTCCGCCGCGCTCGCGCAGGGACGCGTCCAGGTCGGCCAGGCAGTCGGCGAGGAACGCGCTGCGGTTCGGGGTGGCGAACCCGGCCGCCTCGACGGCCCGGTCGCGCACGAACAACGGGACGACCTCGTCGGCGGCGCCCAGCGCCGCGCGCAGCACCGGCTGGTCGTGCAGGCGCAGGTCGGAGGTGAACAGGACGACCGAGACGGACATGCCGGTCAGCCTATGGGCGGTGGGCGGGAGCAGCACGGTCCTCCAACGGCGCGGCGAGACCGCTCGCCCGTTCGGGGCGGGGTGCCGGGTGCCGGTGCCGGGTTCCGGTGCCAGTGCCAGCTCCGGGCCGAGTGCCGGTTCGAGGCCGGGTCCAGGTCCGAGGCAACGTCTCCCGGTTCCGGGCCGGGGCCAGGTTCGAGGCCACGTCTCCCGGTTCCGGGCCGGACGCCAGTACGGAGCGGGGTGCCGGGTGCCGGTGCCAGTGCCAGCTCCGGGCCGAGTGCCGGTTCGAGGCCGGGTCCAGGTCCGAGGCAACGTCTCCCGGTTCCGGGCCGGACGCCAGTACGGGGCCGAGCCTCGGTTCAAGGCCAGACGCCGGTTAGAGGCCGAGTCCCGGTTCCGGGCCAGACGCCCGTACGAGGCCGAGTGCCTGTCCCGGGCCGGGTCCAGGTTCGAGGCCAGGTGGTGATGCGGGGCCGGGGCACGGTTCGGGACAAGAGTGCCGGTTCCGGGCCCGGAGGCCGGTTCGAGGCCACGTCACCCGGCCCCGGGCCAGACGCACGTACGGGGCCAAGTGCCGGTTCGAGGCCAGGCGCCGGTTCCGGGCCAGGGGCCGGTTCCGGGCCGGGCGCCGGTTCGAGGCCACGTCACCCGGTTCCGGGCCAGACGCACGTACGGGGCCAAGTGCCGGTTCGAGGCCAGGCGCCGGTTCCGGGCCGGAGGCCGGTTCCGGGCCGGGCGCCGGTTCGAGGCCACGTCACCCGGTTCCAGGCCGGACGCCATTACGGGGCCAAGTGCCGGTTCGAGGCCAGGCGCCTGTTCCGGGCCGGAGGCCGCTCCCGGGCCGGAGGCCGCTCCCGGGCCGGAGGCCGCTCCCGGGCCGGAGGCCGGTTTCGGGGCGGAGGCCGGTTTCGGGGCGGGGGCCGGGGCTCAGCCCGAGGTGGTGTGGCCGGTCGGGGCGGGATCGTGGTCGTGGGGTCGGCCGTCGTCCTGGTTGCGGGCGGCGGCGCGCACGATGTTGCGGGCCATGCCGCCGAAGACGACCGCGTGGAAGGGCGAGACGCTCCACCAGTACAGATGGCCGAGCAGCCCGCGGGGGTGGAACAGCGCCCGCTGCCGGTACCGGACACCGCCGTCGCCGTCGTCCACCCGCATCTCCAGCCAGGCCAGGCCCGGCAGCCGCATCTCGGCGCGCAGCCGCAGCAGCCGGCCGCGTTCGATCTCCTCCACCCGCCAGAAGTCCAGCGAGTCGCCCACCCGCAGCCGCCGCGCGTCCCGGCGGCCCCGGCGCAGGCCCACCCCGCCGGCCAGCCGGTCGAGCCAGCCCCGTACCGCCCAGGCCAGCGGAAAGGAGTACCAGCCGTTCTCCCCGCCGATGCCCTCCACGACCCGCCACAGGGCCTCGGGCGGCACGTCCGCCTCGCGTTCGCGCACATCCGTGTACAGGCTGCCGCCCGCCCAGTCCGGATCGGTGGGCAGCGGATCGCTCGGGGCACCCGGCACGGCGGCGGAGGACCAGCGGGTGACGACCTGGGCCTCGCGGATCCGCTGGAGCGCCAGGGCGAGCGCCCGGTCCAGGCCGAGGGGGTGGCCGGGCGGGCTCGGCACGTACCGTTCGATGTCGTTCTCGTGGCAGACCACCTCGTGCCGCAGCGACTCCGTCAGCGGGCGCGCGATGGCGGCCGGCACCGGGGTCACCAGCCCGACCCAGTGACTGGACAGACCGGGGGTGAGCACCGGCACCCGCAGGATCATCCGCTTGGGCAGCCCGGCCGCCGCAGCGTAGCGCTGCATCATGTCCAGGTAGGTGAGCACCTCGGGACCGCCGACGTCGAAGGCGCGGTTGACGTCCCGCGGCAGCGTCGCGCAGCCCACCAGGACGCGCAGGACGTCCCGTACGGCGACGGGCTGGATCCGGGTGCGCACCCAGCGCGGGGTGACCATCACGGGCAGCCGTTCGGTGAGGTAGCGCAGCATCTCGAAGCTCGCGGAGCCGGAGCCGATGATGACGGCGGCGCGCAGCACGGCGGTCGGCACGCCCGAGCCGAGCAGGATGCGGCCGACCTCGGCCCGGGAGCGCAGATGCGGCGACAGCTCGTGCTCGGGCACCCCCGCGGGGGTCAGCCCGCCGAGGTACACCAGGCGCTCCACCCCGGCCCGGTGGGCCTGCTCGCCGAAGACACGGGCGGCCCGCCGGTCGGTGCGCTCGAAGTCGCGGCCGGTGCCGAGCGCGTGCACCAGGTAGTAGGCCACGTCCATGCCGTCCATCGCCCGCGCCACCGAGTCCGGGTCCGTGACATCGCCCTGGACGATCTCCACCCGGCCGGCCCAGGGGTGGTCGCGCAGCTTGCGCGGGGTGCGGACCAGACAGCGCACCCGGTAGCCGGCGTCCAGCAGTTCCGGCACCAGCCGGCCGCCGATGTACCCGCTGGCGCCGGTGACCAGGCAGGCCGGCGGGCCGCCCTCGTGCGCGTTCCGGTCCCCTGTCTCGTCCGCCACGGATCCGCCCCGTCCACGCTCGGGTGCCGGTGCGTCGGATCGCGCTCCGGCTGGCTCCAGCCTGGCGGGCCCGCGGGGGGATGCGCCTGGGGCATGGGCCGACCGGGTGAAGTACGACGGTCTCCCGGGTGATGTACGAGGGTCCGTCGGGTGACGTACGACGGTCTCGGGCGGGGCCGCCCGGTCACTCGCCCGGTCACGGCCGCCCGGTCACTCGCTGGGTTGCAGCGGGCTCTCGTCCGCCACGCCGAGGCGGGCCTGCTCCTCCTCGACGATCCGGCGGGCCAGCTCGGTGTCGGACACGTCGACCGCGTCCGGGGTCGCCTCGGCCACGGCGCTGCGCCGCGCGTAGGCGTCGAACAGGCGGGTCTTGGCCGCGAGCATCTTCACCAGGCGTTCGTCCACGCCCCCGGTGGCGAGCAGCCGGTACACCCGTACCGGTCTGACCTGCCCCATGCGATGGGCGCGGCCCACCGCCTGGTGCTCGATGGTCGGCTTGATCTGGGGTTCGCAGATGACGACGACGGAGGCGGCCTGCATGTTGAGGCCGACCCCGGCCGCCTGGATCTGCGCGAGGAGCACCGCGGGACCGGGCGCGGCGGCGAAGTCGTCCACCAGCAACTGGCGCCGCGCGGCCGGGACGCCTCCGGTGAGCGGCCCGAACAGGACGGTGTCCGGGGCGAGTTCGCCGCGTACCACGCCCAGTACGTCCTTGAAGTTGGAGAAGACGAGGGTCTTCTGCCCGTTCTCGCCGGCCTCCCGGACGATCTCCCGGAGCCGGTCCAGCTTGGCCGAACCCTGCGGGCGCATGTAGGCGGCCCGGCGCATCGCCATGAAGTTGCCGTCGCGTACGGCTTCCCGGTACTCCTCCTCGTCCGTCGCGCTGAGTTCCTCCCATTCGTCGCTCTGCTGGAGGCTGGGCAGTTCGGTCAGGACGTCCACCTGGTTGCGCCGCAGATAGACCGGGGCGACGGCCCTGCGGAAGGCCACGGATCCGGCCGGCGCGTCCCCCTCTCCCAGGGAGTCCGCTATCCCGCGGTGCAGCATCCCGACCAGGTTGCGGAACTCGACGACCCTGTTCTCCATGGGAGTTCCGGTCATGAACAGGGCGCGCTCGCAGCGCTCCGCCCACCCGGCAACGGCCTGGGACCGCTTGGCACCCGGGTTCTTCACGCAGTGCGCCTCGTCCACGACGAGCAGCCCGACCTCGCCGCCGCCCGGCACCGGGAATCCGCGCAGCGCGTCGAACGTGGTCACCGCGACCCCGCCCCGCCCCTTCCAGTCGGCGAACGCCTCGTGCCGGTCGGGCCCGTGCAGCACCATGACGCGCAGGGTGCTGCGGGCCTCGATCTCCCGGGTCCAGTTGACGAGGACGCTCGCCGGGCAGACGACCATGAAGTGGCTCTGCCCCTCGGCGGCGAGGTGCGCCAGTACGGCGATGGCCTGGATGGTCTTCCCGAGGCCCATCTCGTCGCCGAGGATCACCTTGCGCTGGGCGAGGACGAACCGCGCGCCGAACGCCTGGTAGCCGCGCAGGGAGACGCGCCGGTGCTCCTCGGCGAGCCGCTGGGTGCGGACCCGTTCGGCGACCTCCTCCGGCAGGAAGCCCTCGGCGGCGGCCGCGTCCGGCTGCCGCCCGGAGATCTCGGCGAGCAGGCCGTAGTACTCGGCGGAGCGGAGCTCGAAGTCCACCCAGGCCGCGATGTCGGACGAGGTGCCGCGCAGCAGGTCCACCGAGGTCTGGGCCAGCGACTCGGGCAGGGCCGCGGCGTGCGCGTCGGCGACGAGGGCGCGGATCCCGGCGAGCGCGGCCAGCGCACGGGCCCGCTTCTCCCGCCCGGCCAGCAGCATCCTGAACCGTCCGGCGGCGGGCTTCGCCTCGGTCAGCAGCGGGCCGAGGCGCTGGGCGAGGGCCGTGGCCTCGTCCACCGTGCGCCGTGCCGCCGGGCCCGCCTCCACGAGTACGTGCAGGGCCTCGACCAGTGCGGTGGTCGCGGGTTCCGGGCGGTCGACGTCGATATGGACGGCCACCGTCTCGTGCACGGCCTCGGACAGCCGCCGGGCGGCGGCGAGCATCTGGTCGACGGTGCGCTGCCCGACGCCGGGGATCTGCCGCAGCCGGTACGGCCCCGCTTCGAGGACCTCGCCGACCGTGCGCAGACCGCTCTTGTCGACGTTGCCCAGCCGCAGCCGGCCCTCGGTGACGTCCTGGAGCCGGGCGACCGGGATGGCGCCGAGTTCCCGCGCGACCGCCCCGTCGTGGATCGGCTTCAGCGCCGCGCGCACCGCCTCGACCGCCCTGGCATGGTCACCGGCCACCGCCTGCGCCGCCTCGTACAGCCGCGCCCCACCCGCGAGTGCCTCCCGCCCGTCGTGCCCCACCCTTGCCGCCCCCACTCCTCGCCACCGAACTCACGCACCCCCAGGAACATAAAAGATTCCCATACGACGGGGGGATGGGAGGGGGTCAGCGTACGACGGGGTGAGGTGAGGGAGTCAGCGCCGGATGAACCCGAGATCCGTCGCCGTGGCGACCGCCGCCGTGCGGGAGTCGACGGCCAGTTTCGTGTAGACGCGGGCGAGGTGGGACTTGACGGTTCCCTCGGTGAGGTGGAGGCGCTGGGCGATGGCCTGGTTGGAGAGACCGTCGGCGACCAGGACGAGGACCTCGGTCTCGCGCCGGGTCAGGGCGGTGCCCGGCATGCGCAGCCGGTTCATGAGCCGTTCGGCGACGGTGGGCGCGAGGGTGGTGCGGCCGGCCGCCGCGGTGCGCACGGCGGCGGCCAGGTCCTCGGGCGGCGCGTCCTTGAGCAGGTATCCGGTGGCCCCGGCTTCGATGGCGGGCAGCGTGTCCGCGTCGGAGTCGTACGTGGTGACGACCAGCACCCTGGGCGCCCCGGCCCGGGCGGTGATCAGCGCGGTGGCCTCCGCACCGCCCATGCCCCTGCCGAACTGGAGGTCCATGAGCACCACGTCGACATCGCCCCCGGCGGCGCGGGCCACGGCCTCCTCCGCGGTGGCGGCCTCGGCCACGACGACCAGCCCGGGCTCGGTCTCCAGCACGGCCCGCAGCCCGGCCCGGACCACGGGGTGGTCGTCGGCCAGGAGCAGCCGGATGGGGGCGCGCGGAGAGCTGTCGTCGGTCACGGGCGGGCCTCGGGCGTGGTGTCGGGGGCGGGCGGGCTGTCGTACATGATCTCGGGCGGGCCGTCGGCAGGCCCGCCGAGCGGGAGCCGGGCGGTCAGGGAGGTGCCCCTGCCCGGCGCGGACTCGATGGTCAGGGTGCCGCCGAGGGCGCGCATCCGGGCGCGCATCGCCGCCAGGCCGAAGCCGCCGCTCTCCGGGTCGGGGGCGGGCAACAGGGCGGGGTCGAAGCCGGTGCCGTCGTCGGTGATGTCGAGGGTGACGCGGTCGCCGAGGTAGCCGAGGGTGATCTCGGCGCCGGTGGCGTGGGCGTGCCGCACGGTGTTGGCGAGGGCGGACTGGGCGATGCGCAGCAGGGCGACCTCGTGCTCCGTGGCCAGCGGGACCGGGTCGCCGGTGCGGTGGAAGCGCGCGGTGATCCGGTGACGGGCACCGGTCGTGGCGCACAGCCGGGCCAGCGCGTCGGCCAGCGTGGTGCCGTCCAGGGCGGGCGGGGTGAGGGCGGCGACGAAGCGGCGGGCCTCGGCGAGGTTGTCCACCGCGGCCCGGCGGGCCGCCACCACATGGCCGGCGGCGGCATCGGGCCGGTCGGGCAGGGCGCGTTCGGCGGCGCGCAGCAGCAACTGGATGCTGGAGAGGCCCTGGGCGAGGGTGTCGTGGATCTCCCGGGCCAGCCGTTCGCGTTCGGCCAGCACGCCCGCGGTGTGCTGGACCCGGTCCAGGTCGGCGCGGGTGGCGGTGA
This sequence comes from Streptomyces sp. SUK 48, assembly GCF_009650765.1. Taxonomy (NCBI): domain Bacteria; kingdom Bacillati; phylum Actinomycetota; class Actinomycetes; order Kitasatosporales; family Streptomycetaceae; genus Streptomyces; species Streptomyces sp. SUK 48. The sequence continues at coordinate 1,172,209 of NZ_CP045740.1, forward strand.
GTTCCTCGATCAGGCGCCTGCGCCGCTCGCTCTCCCGGTACAGGGCCTGGTAGCCCCGTACCACCGCGACCGCGACCGCGGCGCCGAGCGCGGGCCCGATCGCCATGGCCGCGCCGAAGGAGCCCTGGTGGGCGGCGAACCCGGCGATGGCCGCCGCCGCGGTCGCGGCCACGGCGGCGAGCCCGGCCCGGCGCGGCAGCAGATGGAGCTGGAGGAAGTACAGCGGGAACGCCAGCCACACGGCGTCCGAGGACAGCGCCAGCAGCACCAGCCATACGGCGCCCACCGCGGCGAGCCACAGCGCGGCGGCCCGTCGGGAGCGGCGCACGCGGGGCAGCAGCGGACCGGCCGCGTACACCCCGGCGCAGGCCAGGGCGACGGCCACGACCGGCCGGGCGGCGGTCCCGTCGTCGGCGACGGCCCGCCACGCGGCCAGCGTGAGCAGGCCGAGGACCAGCAGGTGCAGGCACCAGGACAGGGCCCGGGTCGTCGGGGTCGGAGCGGGGGAAGCGGTGTTCACAGTGCCTCCCAGACTACGGAGGCCGCCGGGCCGCCGGCCTCTGTCGAAAGGTGGAACCCGGCCGCCGCCTTCCGGCCCGTGAAGTGCCGTCCTGCGCCGGACGCGCGCACGGGGGCCCGGCGGCGACGGTGAGGGCCTACCGCTTTTCCCCGCCGGAAGGACAGCCGAGGCCGTGTTCGTCGCCTGGAGAGATCTGAGGTTCGCCAAGGGGCGGTTCGCCCTGATGGGGACCGTCGTCGTACTGATCACCCTGCTGGTCGGGCTGCTGTCCGGGCTGACGGCCGGACTGGGCCGGCAGAACATCTCGGCGATCACCGGCCTGCCCGCCACCGCGATCGCCTTCCAGGCCCCCGCCCGCGGCCAGGGTCCCTCGTACGCCGATTCCACCGTCACCGAGGCCCAGCGGCGGCAGTGGGCCGAGGCCCCCGGCGTCGAGAGCGCCGAACCGCTCGGGATCACCCCCACCAAGGCCACCGCCGGGGACCGGAGCACCGGGGTCTCCGTCTTCGGCGTCCGGCCCGGCTCCCGCCTCGCCCCGGACAGCGGCCGGCTGGACGACCGTACGGTGGTGCTCTCCACCGGCGCCGCCGACGGCCTCGGCGTGACGGCCGGCGGCTCCCTCACCCTCGCCGGACAGCGGCTGACGGTCGGCGCGGTGCGGGGCGACGCCTTCTTCAGCCACACCCCGGTCGTCTGGACCAGCCTCGACGTCTGGCGCCGGACCGCGCCGCCCACCGGCGACGGGGGCCGCCCGGCCGCCGGTGTCCTCGCCCTGACCACCTCCGGGGCCGATACCGCGGCCATCGACCGGCGGGCCGGCACCAGGACCGTCTCCATCGCCGACTCGCTGTCCGCGATCGGCTCCTACACCTCCGAGAACGGCTCCCTCCAGCTGATGCGCGGCTTCCTGTTCGCCATCTCCGCCCTGGTCATCGGCGCCTTCTTCACCGTGTGGACCATCCAGCGCGGCACGGACGTCGCCGTCCTGAAGGCCCTGGGCGCCGCCACCGGCTACCTGCTCAAGGACGCGCTCGGCCAGGCCGTCGTGCTGCTCGTCGGCGGCACCCTGCTCGGCACCGGCATGGCCGCCGCCCTGGGCGCCCTCGTCGTGGGCGGCGCCGTGCCCTTCGTCCTCTCCCCGGGCACCGTCCTGGTCCCGGCCGCGGTGACGGTCGTACTCGGCGCCCTCGGGGCCGCGCTGTCCGTCCGCCGCATCACCTCCGTCGACCCGCTGACCGCCCTGGGGAGCGCCCGATGAGCCTGTGCCTGAGCGACATCACCCTCACCTATCCCGACGGCGACACCCGGCTGACCGCCCTGGACCGGGTCGGCCTGGAGGTGCCCCGGGGCAGCCTGACCGCCGTGGTCGGCCCGTCCGGCTCCGGCAAGTCCAGCCTCCTCGCCGTCGCCGCCACCCTGATCACGCCGGACACCGGCACCGTCACCGTCGACGGCATCCGCACCACCGGACTGAGCCGGGGCGAGCTGACCGAGCTGCGCCGGGGGCGGATCGGCATCGTCTTCCAGCAGCCCCATCTGCTGCCCTCCCTGACCGCCGCCGAGCAGCTCCAGGTGATGGCCCATATCGACGGCCGCTCCCCCGCCGGGGCGCGCGGCCGGGCCATGGGACTTCTCGACGCGGTCGGCCTCGCCGGCCAGGCCGGGCGCCGCCCCCACCAGCTCTCCGGCGGCCAGCGTCAGCGCGTCAACATCGCCCGCGCCCTGATGAACGACCCCACCGTCCTCCTGGTCGACGAACCCACCAGCGCCCTGGACCACGAGCGCGGCACCGCCGTCCTCGATCTGCTCACCCGGCTCACCCGGGAACGGGACACCGCCACCGTCCTGGTCACCCACGACCGCACCCACCTCACGGCCGCCGACCGGATCACCGAGGTGCGGGACGGGAGGCTGGTGCAGGTACCGGGGTGACGTGCCTCCGGCTGCGCGAGCTGCTGGGCGCCCCGGGGCTCGCCGTCACCGACATCGAACGAGTGCCGGCCTGGGACGGCGGAGGCGAAGTCCCCGACGGCGGAGGCGGCTCCCTCGTCCTCACCGGGCCGTGGCCCTCCGTGCCGCGCACCATCTAGGGCTATGACCAGCGCTTCAAGGACACCTGCTGGTCCTGCTTGCCCGGACAGTGACCTGTGGAGGCCCAGCCCCTGGCAGACCCCTCATACGCCCTGGTGTGCGCCCGCCCACACGGCGGGGGTCCGCCCCGACCAGGGGGCGGCCTCTTCCAGTTGTCCGGCGAGGCGGAAGAGGACGTCCTCGCGGCCGTACCCCGCCGCGAACTGGATGCCGATGGGCAGCCCGGTGGCGGGGTCCGTCTCCAGGGGGACGGACATGGCGGGGGTGCCGGCGATGTTGAACGCGGCGGTGAACGGCGAGCGGTGGAAGACCCGTTCGAGCCAGCCGAGCCCGTCCATGCCCTCGACGTCCTCGGCGTACGTGCCCAGGAGCGTGGGGAGTTCGGGCAGTGTCGGGGTGAGCAGCAGGTCGTACTCGGTGAAGTACCTGCCGATCGCGCGCGCGACGCTGTTGCGCATGGCGAGCGCGTGGACGAACTCGGCGCCGCTGACCCGCCGTCCGTAGACGTAACTGGCGAGCGTCTCGGGTTCGAGGGTGGTGCGGTCGACGGGCCGCTCGAAGGCGGCGGCGAAGCCGTCGATCCACGTCACCAGATTGGTGCTCCAGAGGCGGGCGTTGGCGAGGACGAACTCCTCCCAGCCGATGCCCAGTTCGACCTGCACCTCCTCCACCCGGTGCCCCAGGGACTCGGCGAGCCGCGCGGCGCGGAGAGTCGCGTCGAGGACGGCGGCGTCCACACCCCGGCCTCCCCACGGCCGCGTGAGGAGACCGATCCTCAGCCGGCCCGGGGAACGGGTGATCTCCCGCGTGTACGGCCGCTCCGGCCGCGGCGCGGCGTAGGGGTCACCGGACTCGGGGCCGTGGACGAGGTCCAGCAGCGCGGCGCTGTCGCGCACCGAGCGGCTGAGGAAGCCGTGCACGGCGAGCCCGTTGAAGACCTCGTCCGTGTCCGGTCCCATGGAGATCCGGCCACGGGTCGGCTTCAGCCCGAAGAGGCCGCCCGCGGCGGCGGGGACCCGGATGGAGCCCGCCGCGTCGGTCGCGTGCGCGATCGGGACGATACCCGCGGCGACGGCCGCTCCCGAGCCGCCGCTGGACCCGCCGGGGCTGCGGGCCGGGTCCCAGGGGTTGCGGGTGGCGCCGTACAGAACGCCTTCCGTGGTGGTGCTGTACGCGAACTCCGGGGTCGCCGTGCGTCCGAGCGTCACCAGTCCGGCACGGCGCAGCCGCGTCATGAGCGACGAGTCGGCCCCGGCGACGTTCCCGGCGGCGATACGACTGCCCAGCTCCAGCCGCTTGCCGGCCATCGCAACGGCGAGGTCCTTGATCAGGAACGGCACCCCGGCCAGCGGCGTGCTGCCCGGAGCCGGTATGTCCTGCGCGGGCCAGGTCTCGACAACCGCGTTGAGCAGCGGATTCACCGCGTCGGACGCCGCCTGGGCGGTCGCGGCGAGTTCCGCGGCGGTCACCTGGCCGCGAGCCACCAGGTCGGCCAGGCCGACGCCGTCGTGGCGCACGTACTCGGAGAGCTTCATGTCGTCCCTTCAGGGAAACGAAGAATCGAAGAACGGTACCGATCGGTCCCACACGATACCGCTCGGTATCGTGCGGGACCGATCGGTACCGTAGCATTGAGATGAGGCGGTACCCCGCCCCACCGGAACCGACGAGGGGCCGTACGGCGACCATGGACAGAGCCGGCAGACAGAGCAGGGTGGCCAAGCTGCCCCCACGGGAGCGGATCCTCGACGCGGCGGAGGAACTCTTCTCCCGCGAAGGGATCAAGGCGGTGGGGGTCCAGGCGATCGCCGACCGGGCCGAGACCACCAAGATGGCGCTGTACCGCCATTTCGCGACCAAGGACGCGCTGGTCGAGGAGTGGCTGCGCATCGTCGCGGCCGACTACACCGCCGCGTTCGACCGGCTGGCGGAGGCGCACCCCGACGAGCCCCGGGAGCAGATCCTGGGGATGGCCCGGTTCATCGCCGACGGACTGCCCGAGATCTCGCACCGCGGGTGTCCGTTCATCAACTCCATCGCCGAACTGCCGGACCGCGCCCACCCGGCACGCCGGCTGATCGAGGCCCACAAGGCCGGCCAGCTGCGCCGGCTCACCGATCTGTGCGCACGGGCCGGGCTGCCCGGTCCGGACGAGGCGGCGGCGGAGATCACCTTCATCCTCGAAGGGGCCCAGGTGAGCGCCCAGAACGGCTGCGTCGAGCACGCGGGCGAACGGCTCATGAGGATCGTCCGGGCCCTCCTGGACCGCCGGCCGGCCCCCTCGGCCGCCCTCTGAGAAGTCCGGCTACGGGGCGCAACGCCCTCCGGACCGAGCCCCGTTACCGACGTTGTCGACGTTGCGGATGTTGCGGGCATTGCCGTTGCCGGGCGTCGTCGACCTCCAAGAGCGTTGCGGAGCAACACTCCGGCAACGACCGGCACTCCAATCCCTCTGACCTGCCGGGCACTTCACGGCGGGCGGCGACAACTCCCGTGCAACGGGCCCTCGTTGGTGCCAGCCGCGCCCATCATGGCGCCGCAACATCCCCGGCTTCCTCCATCCTGGTGCGGACGAACGGAGGACTTCATGGATCCGGACCCCCTGCTACCGCCGAGACCGACCGCACCAGCTCTCCCCGACCCCGCCGGTGCGGCGAGAAGCGGAACGACGGCCGCGGGGGCGCGCCATGGGTGAGTTACGGCCCCTGGGCGACGACCTCAACGATGCCTCCCGGGCCCTGGCCGAGGCGCTGCGCGAGCTGTTCGAGAGTCTCCACGTGTCCGTCCGCCGGTACGCGGCCCGGCGCGAACTCGACCCCGGCACGGTCTCCCGCTACCTGAACGGCACCCGGCTGCCCCCGTGGGGGGTGATCAGCGATCTCTTCACCGACGTCGCCGAGCACCGCGGCACCGCCGTCACCACCGAGGCCATCGAACTGGTGCGGGACCTGTACGGATCGGCCGTGGACGCCGCCTCCTCCCCCAAGCACGCGGTGGAGATCCTGGAGCGGCAGCTGGCCGACGCCGACCACGTCTCCCGGCGGTCCAGCGTCCGCGGCGACGTCCTCGGCGACGCGCTGCTGGACCGGACGCAGCGCATCGCCGACCTGGAGACGCGGCTCAACCAGCTGGAGGCCGACCGCATCGCGGAGCGGAAACGGGCGGACGAACTCGCGGACGCGCATCCGGATGTCGACGGCCTCATCCGCGAGCGCGACGAGCTCCAACTGGAGGTCGAGCGGCTCGGAGCGGCCCTCCAGGAGGCTCAGGCTCAGCGCGCCGCCGCGGAAAGCCGCTGCGACCTGCTCGAACGCCAGCTGGAGGCCGTCGGCCAGTCCGCCCCGGCCGCTCTGCCGCCGGGCCGTCGGCACATGCCCAAGATCCTCGTCGTCGACGACCAGCCGGACAACCTGCTGGCGATGACCGCGGTCCTGGCGACGCTCGAACAGGAACTCGTCACCGTCTCCTCCGGCCGGGAAGCCCTCAAGGCCCTCCTCGACCACGACGACTTCGCCGTCATCATCATGGACGTGCAGATGCCGGAGATGGACGGCTACGAGACCTGCGCCCACATCAAGCGCCGCTCCAGAACCCGGGACATCCCGATCATCTTCCTGACCGCGATGGGCCTCGGCTCCGAACACTCCGCACGCGGCTACGCGGCCGGCGCCGTCGACTACATCAGCAAGCCCTTCGACCCCTGGGCCCTACGCGCCAAGGTCGCCGTGTTCACCTCCATCCACCTGGAGCGGCACAACCGCTAGACCCCGCATCGACACAGCCCCCGCACCCGGCCAGGGCCGGCCTCGGACCTCCCCGAGACCGGCCCTGATCCGCCCTCTCGCCCCGAGTTCCCGGCAGTCGCCGGGGATGAACAGGGCATCGGTCATCACCGTGTCCCGCAGCCGCACCAGGGGCCCCTCCATCGCGTCGACCGCTACCGCGAGAGGAGACGGTTCCCGCCGACGGGTCAGCGCAGAGAGCGGATGGCCGGGCTCGTGGCGGCCAGGGCGGCGCCCGTCAGGACGGCGCTGCCGCAGGCCAGGAAGAGCGTCGTCGTGCCGTACGGGAGCAGTACGCCGGCGATGACGTAGGAGAACGGGTCCAGCGCCACCGTGGCCAGCACCACGAGGCTGAGGACGCGTCCCAAGAGCCGTCTGGGCACGCGCTCCTGCAAAGTCGCGACGACCACCACGCCGAGGAACGCGGACCCGAGGCCGACGAGCGAGACGAGCGCCGTCGCGGCGGCGACGTGGGTGACGGTGCCCAGTCCGGCCACGCCCGCGCCGATCGCCGCGACCCCGCCGACCACGGTCCAGCCGCGCCGGGCGGGCGGTCGCCACCCGGCCATGAGGGAGCCGGCCAGTGAGCCCGCGCCGAAACCGGAGAGCACGACCCCGAGGGACCCGTTGCCACCGAGGCGTTGATCGGCGAGCACCGCGCCGCCCACGAGCACGGGGCCCACGACCGCGATGTTGATCAGGGCCACGGCCGCCAGCATTCCCCGCACCAGCGGTTCGCGCCAGGCGTATCCCAGGCCCGCTCCGAGCGCACGTGTACTGCTGAGCCGCTCACCCTGGACGGGGTCCGGGCCGACGTCGTCCCCGGCGCGTTCGACGCGTCGTACCACGCGGAAGAGCGTGCTGAGGGCGATGGCGGCGAGCAGCGCCATCGCCGAGATCCCACCGAGCGTCGCGTCGAATCCGAGCGCGGCGACGGCTGCGGCGGCCACCGCTGGGCCGACCAGATCGCCCGCCGACTCCGCGCCCTGGATCAGCGCGTTTACCCGGGAGAGCCGCGCGGTCGGCACGATGGCGGGCAGCACGGCCAGGGCCGCCGGGAAGTACGCGGCGTCGGCGGCGCCGAGCAGCCCGGCGAGCAGCGCGACCGTCCGCACCGAGGGTGCGGTGAGGGTGACGACGGCACCGAGGGCGAGCAGGACGGCGACCCGGAGCCAGGCGGCACCGACCGTGACCCGCACGGGACCGAGGCGGTCGACCAGGACGCCCGCGGGAAGCAGGAGAGCCGCTCGCGGCAGCGCCACGGCCACGAGGACGAGCCCGGTGAGGAGCCCGGGTTTCGACAGTTCGAGCACGAAGAGCGTGAGCCATACGAGGAACAGCGCGTCGACCACGGCGGCCAGCCCCTGGCCCACGATCAGACGGCGCAGGCGCGGATCGCCCAGCGGGCCACGCGGATGGGTACGGGCCGTCGGCTCCGTCGTCATGGTCTGCCCCCCGGGGCGCCGAGTGGATCGGTCCTGCGCGCAGCAGTCCGCCGACGTGGTCGCGCCCGGTTCACGCCGAGGCGGACACGACCGTATCGTTCATCGATCGGCGGACGCGGGACGCATCGGCCGGCACATGCGGGACGGGATCGCGCGGGTGCCGCTACGCGATGTGCGTGCCCCCGTCGACCGTCAGGGTGGTGCCCGTGATGTAGGACGCCGCGTCGGAGACGAGGAAGACCAGGGCCGCGGCGAGTTCCTCGGGCTGTCCGATGCGGCCCGAGAGCACCCGCGGCATCATCGCCTCGAGGTAGCCCTCGGCGTATTCGTCGGTCATCGCGGAGGGGAAGAAGCCCGGTGCGAGGGCGTTGACGCGGATGCCCTTGCCCGGGGTCCACTGCTGGGCGAGATCGCGGGTGAGTCCGAGGAGGCCGGCCTTCGACGCCGAGTAGGCGGCCTGCGGCAGACCGCCGGTGACCAGCGCGAGGATGCTCGACACGTTGACGATGGCACCGCCGGGCGGCATCACCGCGCCCGCGGCCTGGGCCATCCAGTAGGAGCCGTTGAGATTGGTGTCGACGACCTCGCGGAACTGCTCCGGCGTCTCCTCCGTCGCGGGTCGTTCGCCGCTGATCCCGGCGTTGTTGACGAGGATGTCCACCCGCCCGAAGGCGTGCACGGCCGCGTCGATCAGGGCGCGGCAGTCCTCCGGCCTGGAGATGTCGGTGCGCACCGCGACGCTCCGGCGGCCGAGCCTCTCGACGGCCGTACGCACCGCCGCCAGCCGCTCGACGCGCCGTGCCCCGAGCACCACATCGGCGCCGGCCTCGGCCACCGCGGTGGCGAAGGCGACACCCAGTCCGGAGGAGGCGCCGGTGACCACGGCCACGCGGCCGTCGAGCCGGAAGCGATCGAGGACGCTCATGGCGGTCCCGGTCATCGATGGGTGGCGATGTAGCTCACCACGTCGCCGACGGTCCTCAGCTCCGCGATCCGGTCGTCGGGGAACTTCACCTCGAATTTGTCCTCGGCGGCCACGGTGATCTCCACCATGGAGAGGGAGTCGATGTCGAGATCGTCGGTGAAGGACTTCTCGGTGGTCACGTCGGCGGGGTCGATGCCGGCGACCTCTTCGACGATCTTGGCAAGGGAGTCGAGAATGTCGGCGTTGTTCGCCATGGGTTCCTCCTTCTTGGGACGGGCTTCTTGGGAAGGGGCGTGCCGATGGGGCGTGGCGCGCCGATGGGACGGGACGGGCCGATGGGACGGGACGGGCCGATGGGACGGGTCGCGCCGATGGGACGGGTCGCGCCGAGCCGGCCGTCGTGCGTGCGTGCGGGGGCGTCAGAGCCCGAGGCGTCGCCGGTAGGCGAGGAGGGTGTCCAGGAAGCCCTCCATCTGCTCCTCGGTGTGGCCCGCGTGCGGGAACAGGCGCAGCAGCGCCTGGTTGCGGACGACCGCCGGGTAGGAGAAGACGGGTACGAGGTAGCCGTCCGCGACGAACCACTCCCGCATCTGGAGGGCGGCGGCGTCGTTCCCGATCGGCACGGAGAGCATGTACGACTCGGTCGGCGTCGTGGGCGTACCGGCCTCGCGCATCTGTTGGCGCAGGCGGGCGGCATGCGCCAGGTAGTCGTCGACGATGCGCGGATCGTCGGCGAGGGCGTCGATGGTGCGCTTGGCGGCGTAGGCGGTGGGTGGCTGGATGGCGGCCGTGAACATCGAGGTGCCGGAGAGCAGTTCGAAGGCGTCGATGGCCGCGGCCGGGCCGGCGATCGCGCCGCCTTCCAGACCGATGGCCTTCGACAGCGACACCATGACGAAGTCGGCCCGCTCCCGGATCGCGGCCGCCTCCGCGGCGTACGGACGGTTTCCGGGCCCGTACACCATGAAGCCGTTCGCGTCGTCGATCATGCTGATGGCGCCGTGGCGGTCGCACTGGTCGAGGATCTCCACGATCGGCCCCATGGTGCCGTCGGCCGAGTAGATGCTCTCGGCGATCACCACGGTCTTGGGGGCCCTCACCCGGTCCAGGACGCGTGCCAGGTCGGCGACGTCGTTGTGCCGGAAGGCGTGCGCCTTGCGGCCGTAGCCGAGCCCTTCGAGACCTTTCCAGATACTCCAGTGGACATCACGGTCGACGACGAAGACGGTGTCGTGGTTGCGCACTTCGATGCCGGTGTCGAAGTGCGCGGAACTGCTCATGGCGTGGACGAATCCGATGTTGGCCAGGAGTCCGGTGGCGAAGGTGAGGGCTCGCTCCTTGCCGGTGCGGCGGGCGATCGTCTCCTCCAGCTCCTGGTGCGGGCGGCAGATTCCCTGGGTCATCCGGGAACCGCTGGTGCTCAGTCCGTGGGCGAGCGCCCCTTGCGCGAAATGGCGTCGCACCGGGATGTGCCGTTCCAGGTCGAGGAAGCTGATGCTGGCGAAGTTCACCAGTTCGCGGCCCTCGCGGACGATGGTGGGTCCGACGGGACCGTCCACCACCGGCGGGCGGTACGCGGTGTCGTGGGTGTTCGCCTCGACGAAGGCGGCGAAGGCCCACGGGGCCAGGCGGTCCACGGTCGGTGCGGGGGTGTGGGACGCGGTCATGGCGAGGTTTCTCCTCCACGGTGGGCGCGGGGCGGCAGGGGCTCCAGGGCCCCGGCGAGGTGACCGAGCGAGGCCGTTCCGGCCAGTTCGTCCGACGCGATCCCGGTGAGCCCGGACCGGTGGAGCAGCGCCAGCAGGCGCGGTACGGCGATCAGGGTGACCCCGTGGTCGGCCAGGCAGCGGTTCATGTCCACGGCGTCACGGCCGCCGGCGCCGGACGGCGGAGCGGGGGGTCGGACGGCGGTCACGGCGGCGGCCAGCGCCCGTTCGGCGTCCGTCGCGGGCGGGCGGGACGGGACCCGCGGAAGTTCCGGGCCGCCAGGGGTGATCCGGGGACGGCCGGATCTGGGGACGGCCGGGAGCAGGACGTAGTGGCCCGGGGCCAGGATGCCGGGCACCTCGCCGAGGTGGTCCAGGATGTGGCGGTGCAGGTCGCCGGGGGTGACACCGGGGGCCGTACGGGCGTGGACGACGAGGTGTGGCGCGTCGCCCTTCGCGGTGCCGTCCCCGCAGGGTGCCACCGTCGCGTCGCGCACTCCGGGATGTCCGCGCACCACCTCCTCGACCCTGGGCAGGCACACCCAGCCCTGCGGGGCGCGCCACCATCCGGGCGCGGGCGGGATGAGGCCGCGCGCCGGGAGCGCGCACCGGGCACCGCCGGCGAGCGCGCGCAGGAAGGCGCACAGCCGGACGGGCAACGCCGCGGCCTGCCCGGCGTCGAGCAGATGGTCCCCGACGGTGACATCCAGGGTGACGGCCCCTCCGTCACGGCTGAAGTCGACGTACAGCGTGTCGCAGGGCTCGTCGGCCGCGCTGCTGATCCAGGTGGCGGCCCCGCCGGACGGGGTGCTCCGCGCGGGGACCAGGTAGTCGCGCGGCCAGGAGTAGCAGTTGTACTCGACGGTGGGTACGGTCACGACACCGCGACGGCGTTCCATCCGGGCCTGTGCGGCGACCAGTTCGGCGGGGCGCCACCGGCCGTACCGGTAGGCCGTGGCGGAGGCGGCGGCGACCGAGGCGACCACCTCGCCGAACGCCGCGCCCGGGCGGAGATCGATCTGTACCGGAACCGTCAGGGCCCGGACGCCGATGCTGGTCCGCAACGCCGCCCGGGCCCGGTTGGAGACCACCACCGAGGCGAGGAACCGGTGTTCGCCGGTGCGGGCGGCGACGTCGTGGGCCAGCGCGGCGAGCATGGCGGTCTCCGGGCTGACCCGATGCCGCCGGGCGACGCGGTCGAGGTCGTCGTACGCCGCCACCGAGCGGTACTGGAGGCGGTGGCGCCCCTCGCCGTCGTCCCTGCCGCCGAACGGGGCCAGCACGCAGGCCGGGTTGTCCGCGAGACGCGTGAGCCACTCACGCTCCGCCGCGCGGGCGCGTTCCGGGTCCTGGTCGCCGGCCGCGTCGAGGGGGTGCGCGGTGGTGCGGGGGTGCGCGGGCGCCTTCGCCGGTGCGCCGGCGCCACGCAGCAGGTCGTACAACTGGTCGAGGAGGACCGCCAGTCCCCATCCGTCGATCACGACATGGTGGGCGGCCAGCACGACCGCGCGCGGCTCCCCCGCCTCCAGCAGCACCCGGGCGAGCCAGGGCGGATTGCGCTCGGGGTCGACCGGCCGGGCGGCCAGCGCCGCGGTGGCGGCCTCCAGGACGTCGGCACAGACGGCGGGAACCTCGACGTGGTCGACCGGCAGTGGGGCCCAGTCCGCCCGGTGGACGTGCTGCGTCGGGCGGAGCGGGTCGACCGTGGTGCGCAGCGCCTCGTGCCGGGCGGTGAGGGTGGCGAGCGCCCGGTGGACGTCGGCGAGCGTCGCCGGGGGCGGGACGTGGCAGTGGTCGGCGAGCGGGGTCGGGTTCACCCGCCGTGACGCGGGAATGGTGCGTTCGTACCAGTGCCACTGCTGGACCCAGTTCAGCGGTCCGCTGCGGATGACGGTGGCGCGGCTCGGAGCCGGTCGCGGAGCGTGGTTCACGGCCGGTACCTCATACGGCCCGGACCACGAGCGCGGCGTTGTGTCCGCCGAAGCCGAACGAGTTGCTGAGCGCGACCCGCACCCCCTCGTGGTGCTGCGCCCGGTGCGGCACGAAGTTGATGTCCGGGTCGATCGGCTCGTCGCAGTTGACGGTCGGCGGGACGTCACCCGTGCGCAGGACCTGGACGCAGGCCACGAGTTCGACCGCTCCGGCGGCACCGATCATGTGTCCGGTCATCGACTTGGTGGAGCTGACCGGAATGCGGTTGGCACGATCGCCCAGCACCGTGCGCAGGACGGCCGCCTCGACGGCGTCGTTCAGCAGCGTCCCGGTGCCGTGCGCGTTGACGTAGTCCACGTCGGCCCCCGTGATCCCCGCGTCGCGCAGCGCCGCCTCGACGGCGAGGCACGCGCCCCGCCCCTGCGGGTGCGGGGCGGTCCAGTGATGAGCGTCGGAACTCGCTCCGTAGCCGACGAGTTCGGCCAGCGCCGTCGCCCCGCGCCGGTCGGCCGTCTCGGCGGCCTCCAGCACCAGCACGGCGGCGCCCTCGCTCATCACGAATCCGTCGCGGTGCGCGTCGAACGGCCGGCACGCCGCGGTCGGGTCGTCGTTGCGGGTGGACAGCGCGCGGGCGTTGCCGCTGCCCGCGAGGTCGACGGCGGTGACGCAGGCGTCGGCGCCGCCCGCGAGGACGATGTCGGCCTCGCCCTGGCAGATCATCCGCATCGCCGCGCCCACCGCGTCGGCGCCGCTGGCGCACGCCGTGCTCTGGGCACGGCTCGGCCCCCGGGTGCCCAGCCGCATGCTGATCTCGGCGGCGGCGCTGTCCATGGCGGTGGTGACCTGGGTGAAGGGCCCGATGGCCCGCGGCCCCTTGTCGCGCAGCGTGTTCGCGGCCCGGTAGATCGACCCCACCGGGCCGTAGCCGCTGCCGATGATGACGGCGACCCGCGGGGCCAGGCGTTCGCCGACGACGAGTCCGGCGTGCTCGCACGCCTCCAGCGCCGCTGCGAGGGCGTACTGCGCGTAGGGATCGGCGCGGCGGCTGACCGTCCGGGGCATGTAGCGGCCGGGGGTGAACGCGCGGACCTGACCGCCGATCCGGACTCCGAGACCGGTCACATCGATCGCGTCCACGGTGTCGATGCCGCTGCGCCCGGCCAGCATCGCCGCCCATGTCTCGCCGACGCTGTGGCCCAGCGGTGTCACCGCCCCGTACCCGGTGACCATCACGCGGCGCCGGGCCCCGCCGCGCCGGGAGTCACCTCGCGGTGCCGCGTCCGTCATGTCCGTCACCTCCGCCATGTCCGCCGCCTCCGTCACCTCCGTGGCCTCCGTCGAGTTCCTCACTGGGGAACCACCTCGGCGTCGCGGAGGGGCGGGGGGATGTCGTCGGGGGCGACCGGCACCATGAGCACGGCCGTGCCGCCCTGTGCGCAGAACCGGCGCGCGGCGCGGATCTCCTCGGTCAGCGCGGCCTTGTCGCGCAGCACCCGGCTGTGGATGTCCGGCCCGTCCACCACGGGCGGTGGCGCACCCGGGCGGGTGAAGGGGTGGCGGCCGGCGTCGAGTCCGAGGCGGGCCCGCTGGGCGTCCAGCCAGCCGTAGCCGCCGTTGCAGAGCACCACGTACAGGACACCGCCGTGGGCCGGGGCCGTCACGGCGATGTCCGCGCGCGCCGCGAGGAACGCTCCGTCCCCGACGATCGCGGTGACCTCGTGATCCGGGGCGGCCCGCTTGACCCCGATGGCCGCCGCCGCGCCAAAGCCCAGGGGGGTCTGCTCCGACGGTACGACGGACCCGCCGCCGGCGTGGAAGGGGAAGCAGTAGGACCACATGTCCTGGAGCCCGTTCTCCTGGACCAGCACGCGGGGCTCGCCGGCGGTGGCGTCGAGCGCGGCGAGCAGCTCGGCGATGCGGATGCCCGGCAGTGTCGCCGCGTGGGCCAGTTCCGCCGCCACCCCGAGCGACATGGCCTTGCGGGCGGCGGCGATCCTGTCCGGCCAGGCCCCGAGCGCGTCCGCGTTCCCTGCGAGGCTTGCCTGCCCTGCCAGTTCCGCCCGTTCTGGCTGTTCTGCCTGGTCTGCCTCCTCGGCCTGTTCCGCCCGCTCGGTTCCGGGGTTTTCCGCCAGCGCCCGCGACCAGCCGAGCACGGCATGCCGGGCGTCGCCGAGCACCCGCGGGCCCGCGAACTCGGCCGACAGGCCGCCCGGGTCGGCGTTGACCTGCACCACCGTGACCGGTGGCCACGGTGTTCCGCCTTCGACGGCGGTCTCCTCCAGCCGTCCGGCGAGCGACACCACCAGGTCGCAGGAGGACAGCAGTTCACGGGCGGGGGCCGCGGCGTACAGTCCCGCCAGACCGCAGAACAGGGGGTGGCGCTCGTCCACGGCACCGCGGCCGGACGCCGTGGTGAAGAGCGCCGCGCCGAGGCGTCCGGCGAAGCGCTCGACCACCCCGTCGTCGTTGCGGTGCCGCATCCCGCCGCCCACCAGCACCACCGGCCGCCGGCTCGCGCGGATCGCCGCCAGCGCCGCTCCCGGCGCCACCGGAACGGTTTCGGGGACCAGTCGTTCGGGCGGCTCCGGCGGCGGTCCGGTGACGAGGATCTCCGCCGTGCGGACGTCGTCGGGCACCTCCAGGTACACAGGTCCGGGCGGCGGCCCCATGGCTCGGGTCAGCGCCGTCACCGTCGCGGGGACGACCCGGTCCGGATGCCCCACCCGGTGCGCCCACCGCACCAGGGGCGCCACCGCGGCGACCTGGTCGAGTTCCTGGAACCCGCCGCTGCCCCGGCGCCGTTCGGCCACGCCGGCGGCGAGCACGAGGACCCGCGCGCCGGACTCCCGCGCCTCCAGCAGCCCGGTGGCCGCGTGGGTGACGGCCGGCCCCTTGCCCAGGGCGCACACGGCGAGCCGGCCCGACTGGAGCGCGTAGCCGGTGGCCATGTACATCGCGTTGCGCTGGTCACGGCACGGTACGAGGTCCAGGCCCGCGCCGTCGAGGGCGCGGAGCAGCTCCAGGTCGTCACCGGGTAGTCCGAAGCAGGTGTCCACCCCGCTCGCCACCAGCAGGCCGACGATCGCGGACCACGCGTCGGCGTGTCGCTTGCTCACCGCGGTCACCTTCCACCCACCGTGTCCAGGGCGGCCGTCGGGAGATTCCGGGCCACCGCCTGTGACATGAGCAGCGGTTCGGCGTGCCGCTTCCCGCCGCAGGAGAGGTAGTTCGCCCGCATCCCGAATCCGCCGAACGGACGGTTTCCGTCCTCGGCGTCGAGCAAGGTGTGGTTGACACAGGTCTGGTGGCGCTCGGACAGGACGCGCACCGTGTCCGCGTCGTTTCCGTAGACCATCGCGCCCAGCGCGCGTTCACCGAAGGAGGGGCTCGCCAGGCGTTCGCGTAATCGCCTGGCGGTGGGATAGGGGACGACGTTGAACACCGGGGCGAACATCTCGTCCAGGGGGATCTTCTCGTCGAAGTCCCATACCAGTACGGTCGGTTCGATCCGGCGGGAGGGCAGATCGATGCGCCCGCCGTGCCGGATGTGCCGCGCATGACGTACCAGGTAGTCCGAGCAGTTCACCAGCGCCGACTCGTAGTGGATCGGACCGTAGTCGGCGTCGGGGTCGCTGTTGTCTCCAAACCGCAGCGCGTCCAGTCCGGCGGTCAGCAGGCCGATGAATTCCTCAGTGCGGCCCCGTGGTGTGAACACGACGTCGGGCCCGAAGCAGTCCTGGCCCGAGTTGTAGAGCCGAATTCTGGTGACGTCCCGCACGGCGTGTGCGAGATCGGCGTCGGGCGCGATCACAAAAGGGTTGATTCCATTGCCGAAGAAGAGAAAGAGCTGATCCTCCGCCAGGCCCTCGCGGACGCTTTCGGCATTGTCATAATTTCCGGTGAAGACGATGAGGTCCGCGTCGCGTACCGGCCCTGTCACGAACTTGCGCTGGCTGAGTTCGAAGAGCTCGATGGGTAATCCGTGGACCGGCGCCAGCAGGGCGTGCAGACGGCGCATCTGGCTTTTCGTCTCGGAGGACGGCCGGAAGGCGATGCGGTCACTGTAAAGGGAGGCCACGAGCATGTAGAGCGCGTAGGAGTAGAGCGGGATGTTGGAGGGCATGAAGACGGCCGCGAGGGGCACGCGGCCGGGCCGGGACCGGCGCATTTCCTCCTCCGCTCCGTCGAGAGCGGCAAGGAACGAATGGATTTCCGCGACGGCGGTGCGGTGGGGGAGACTTCGGTGAGAATCTCCACCACCGCGTCCTCGTTGTCGGCCACGTACCGGCGCACCGCGCGCAGCGCGTCGACGCGGCCGGCGAAGGGGATGCGGTACCCGGCCCCGCCGACGCCCTGACCGGCGGCGGGGCCGCTGATCTCGCTCCGCGACGCGGGCAGCGAGGCCATGGCGATGTTCTCCAGAACGGCCAGGTCGGGCTTCCCCGTGCCCGTCAGGGGCCACGAGGGAAGCACGACGAGGTGGTCGGGCTGTTCGTAGCGGGCGAGCGCGGCGCGCAGCAGTCGCTTCCAGTGCGCCGGGTCGTGCTCGTCCGGGTCGGCGACGACGAACACCAGCCGGCAGCCCAGACGGTCGTCGGGGACGGCGATGACCTGCGTCTCGACGCCGGCTTCCTCGGCCCGCCTGGCGAGGTGGTCGGGATAGAGGGTGTGGCCGTCACGGTGCACCGCGTGCTTGCGTCCGACCGGGAACACCCGGCCGGCGTCGTCGAGCAGGCCGATGTCACCCGTGCGGTACACGGGATCCGGAACCGGGAGGATCTCGCCGTGATCGCCCAGCCGACCGGTCATCAGGCCGTCGCTGCGGACGACGAGTTCGCCGAGCCGGCCACTGGGAAGCGGCCTGCCGTGCTCGTCGTGCACCTCGACGCTCACGCCGGGCAGTGGCGTGCCGCACCCGACCGGATCGGCCTCGGTCGCCAGCGCGATGTTTCCCACCTCGGTCGCCCCGTAGCCGTCGAGCAGGTGCCGGCCCGTGCGGGCGTGGAACCGGGCGGCCAGACTGCGTCCCAGCGGCGCACCGCCCACGCACCAGGCCCGTACCGTCCCCAGCGCGTCGGCGAGGGCGGGACGGCGCTCGAACAGATTGAGCAGGCTGTAATAGGTCGACGGGGCCGCGTCCACGATGGAGAGACCGTGGTCCACGCCGACCTCGAGCGCGCGGTCCAGGCGCGTGGCCGGGCCGTAGACCACGAGCGTGCCGCCGCCCAGCCACCAGGAGAGGACCAGCGACAGGCCGTACTGGTGGGAGTACGGCAGGACGGGCAGGAAGACGTCGTCGGGCCGGTACGCCATCCGTTCCGCGCTGAGCGCGAGGTTGTCCAGGATGGAACTCCCGGAGCGGACGATGCCCTTGGGGCTGCCCGTCGTACCCGACGACCAGGAGATCGCCGCGTCCTGGCGCCGTGCCCAGGCCGCGAGATCGGGCACGGACGCCGCGTCCGAAGGGGGTGAGGGCGCCGCGGTGACGTCCGCGTCGTCACCGATGTCGAGCAGGACCCGCGCCCGGGCACGGATCTGCGAGCGCCATGACGGGGTGGCCCGATGATCGGTCAGGACCACCGAGGCGTCGAGGTGAACGAGCGCCAGCAGCTCGACGACCCATTCCGGGGAATTCGCCCTGCTCATCATCACCCGCGATCCGGGTTCGACGCCACGGCGCGCAAGAAGTTCAGCGGCACCGAATACTCGGGCCACGATTTCGTCCGTCTCCCAGATACGCCCCTCGGGCGAGATCAAGCGCCTGAAAATAGGCACCTCGTGCTCCTTAACACCACCAGAGAGCGTGTTCAGCTCTTACGCGACTGTCCCACAGGCGCGGATCGGCGTCGAATACGAAAAGGAGAACTCCACGGCACATGCGGGATACCTGGGTGCGCAGCGACGGAAGTGACGCGCCGGGCGGCCGATTCTGATCGGCGCATTAATGGCGCGGTTGGCAGCGGCGTTTCTTTTTGAGCGCCGACAAGAATCCCGTCGATCAGGGCGGAAGCTCGGCCGGTACGACGGCAGCCTCACCGGAACCCTCATCAGCCGGCCGCTAAAGTATTATTGAATGACTGGCACGACGGCTATTCTGCGACAATTCCGGACGTGCCGAGGAGCGTACGGGCCGGAACTCCCCGGCCCGGCAGCACCACTGCTGCCGCCCAGCAGCACCACTGCTGCCACCGGGGCCGCCCTCTACACCGACGGCTCACTGACAACGTCACGACCGGTCCCCGTCGCCCCCCGGTTCGCTCCGTACCGCCGGGTCCACGTGCCGGGCCGTCTGCCACGCGTGCCACAGGGAGGCGTAGGCGCCGTCCGCCGCCAGCAGTTCCTCGTGGCTGCCGAGCTCGACGATCCGCCCGCGGTCCATCACCGCGACGCGGTCGGCGTCCCGCACCGAGTCCAGGCGGTGCACGATGGAGATCACGGTGCGGCCCTCGATCAGCGCCGCGAGCGAGCGCTCGACCCGGCGGGACGCGGTGGAGTCCAGCAGCGCCGTGGCCTCGTCCAGGACCAGGGCGTGCGGGTCCGACAGCAGCAGCCGGGCCAGTGCCAGTTGCTGGGCCGCCGACGGCGACACCGGCGCGGCGCCCGGCCCTATCTCGCTGTCGAGTCCGTCGGGAAGCGCGCGCGCCCAGTCCGTCAGCAGGACGGTCTCCAGCGCCTCCCAGAGCCGCTCGTCCGGCAGCGCGTCCTCGCGGGCCAGGGTGAGGTTGTCCCGTACGGTGCCGGTGAACACGTGCTGCTCCTGGGTGACGAGCACGATCTCGCGGCGCAGCTGGTCCACCGGCAGGGTGCCGATCTCGGCGCCGCCGACGCGCACGGTCCCCCGCGTCGCGTGGTGCACCCCGGCCAGCAGTTTGCCGAGGGTGGACTTGCCCGCGCCGGAGGCCCCGACCACCATCAGGCGTTCGCCGGGGGCGATGTCGAGGCCGATGCCGGAGAGGACCTCGGAGCCGGGGCCGTAGCCGAAGCCGACGCCTTCCAGCCGGATGGCGTGGCTCTCGGTGGCCACCGGCGGCCGCGGCCGCTCGTACGGCAGCCGGTCCACTCCCAGGATCCGGCGCAGCGCGGCGTTGCCGATCTGGAGTTCGTCGGTCCAGGTGAGCAGGTCGTCGAGGGGTTCGCCGAGCGCCTGCACGTACAGCACCACGGCGGTCAGCTCGCCCAGTCCCACGGCACCGCGCTGGAAGGCGAGTCCGCCGATGAGCAGGGTCAGCGCCATCGGCACCATGGTGGCGAGGTCCAGGCTGGGGAACCAGATGGTCTGGAGCCAGGTGGTGCGCTGCCGGGTCCGTACGACCTGGTCGACGGCCCGGCCGTGACGCCGTGTCTGACGCGGCCCGAGGCCGAGCGACTCGACGGTGGCGGCACCGCGGGCGGTCTCGTGCGTGACGGCCAGGACGTCGGCCTCCTGGGCGAGCAGGCGCTCGTAGGCGCGGGTCGCGCGTGGCCGGTACCACCAGGTCGACAGGACGGCGAAGGGCACTCCTGCCAGCAGCCCGAGGGCGAGCAGGGGCGAGGTCAGCACGATCGCCGCCAGGGTGAACACCAGGGTGACGGCGGCCAGGGCGATACGGGGGACGGCTTGCCGGATGCTCTCGTTCAGCCGGTCGGCGTCGTTGGTGGCCCGGCTGAGGAGGTCGCCCGTCGCGACGCTCTCCACCTGCGACAGCGGCAGCCCGAGGACCCTGCGGACGAAGTCCTCGCGGGTGCGCGCCAGGACCCGCTCGCCGAGCAGGGTGGCCCGGGTGCGGGCAGCGCGGGTGAGCAGGGCGTGGGTGGCGAGGATGGCGACGAAGGCCAGGGCGAGCAGGTCGACCCGGCCGGCGGTGGTCCCGGCCTTGACGGACTCGACCAGGTGGCCCAGGAGCCGGGGCCCGGTGAGGCCCGCCACCAGGGCGGCCGCGAACAGTGCGAAGGTGCCGAGCAGCGGGGCCGCCTCGGCGCGCAGGAAGGCGCCGGCCCAGGCCCGGACGTCGGCCCGGTCGGCGAGGGGCAGCCGCCCCGGGAGACCGGGCACGCCCTCGGGCCCGGCGGCGGACGGCGACGCTGGGACGGCTTTCGCGGGGCGGGGGCCTGGGAGCGGGTCGTCGTCACGAGGGCACTCCTGCGGGGCGGTCGGGGCTGCCGGGACCGGGGTCCGGAAGGCGGCGGATCTCGTGGTCGGCGACCCCGCGCCACAGCGGGCTGTCGCTGAACACGAGGGTGGTGCGGCCCGCGCGGGCGGCGGCCACCCGGTGGACCACGCGGGCCTCGGTGTGCGCGTCGATCGAGGAGGTCGGGTCCTCCAGCACCAGGACGTCGGGGGCGGCCAGCAACGCCCGTGCCAGGACGAGGCGTTGGCGCTGGCCGCCGGACAGGGCCCGGCCGCCCTCCTCCAGGCGGGTGTCCAGACCGGCCGGGAGTGCCTCGACCACGTCCGCGGCATCGGCGGTGGACAGCGCGCGCCGCAGGTCCCGCGCGGAGCGGTCGGCCGAGGCGGTCAGCTCTTCCCGTACGGTGCCGCTGAACAGGCTGTCGGCGGGGCCGGACCGCAGTACCCGGCAGCGCAGTTCGGCGGGGTCCACCCGGTCGAGCGGAACGCCGCCGAGCAGTACGGCCGACGTGCCGTCGTCGGTCCCGGTCGGACGGGTGAGCCGGTCGGCGAGGTCCCCGGTGCCGTCGGCGGGGGCGACGACCACGGTGAGCCGTCCGGCCTCGGCGGTGATGCCGGTGTGGGCGTCCACGAGGGAGAGCGGTCCCGGTGGCAGCGGTTCGGGGTATGCGGGCCGGGTGGTGTCGGGGGTGAGGCGCAGCAGGCCGCAGAGCCGGCCGGCGGCGACCTTGGCGAGGCTGAGCGTCTCGGCGGCCTCGGTCGCGGTGCTCACCGGGAGGGTGAGGAAGGCCGAAGCGCCGTAGAAGGCGACCAGTTCGCCCGCGGTGATGGTGCCCCGCAGGGCGAGGCGGGCGCCGAACCAGACGATGCCCACGGTGACGAGGCCGGGCAGGAAGACCCCCGCCGCCTGGAGCCATGCCCCCATCCGGCCTGCCGACTCGCCGGCACGGCGCACCTCTTGGCTGGTGCGGCGGAAGCGCTCGGCGAAAGCGGCCTCACCGCCGATGCCGCGCAGCACGCGCAGGCCCGCGACGATGTCGCCGGCCTGGGAGGTGGCGATGCCCATCTGTTCGCGCTGTTCCTCGTCGCGCTTCTGGAGCGGCCGCAGCAGCGGTCCGATGGCCAGCACGGCGGCCGGGACGCCGATGAGCACGGCCAGCCCGAGCACGGGCGAGGTCGCCGTGAGGGCCACGGCCACGAGCACGGCGGCGACCACCGCGCCGATGGTGCGGCCGACCACCTCGAAGGCGTTGCCGATGCTCTCGACGTCGGCGGCGGCCGACGCGGCCACGTCGCCGGAGCGGGCCCGGCCGCGCAGGCCGGCGCCCAGCCGGACCACCTGCCGCATCAGGACGCGGTGGCTGACCGACAGGGCGTGTGCCTCGGCGCCCACCGCGGCCTGGATCAGGCCGGCGCCTGCGGCGGCCTGGACGACGCCCAGGACGAGCGCGAGCAGCGACCACAGCCAGATGCCGGTGTCGCCGCCGCCCTGGCCGGCCTCGTCGATGGCCTTCCCGATGACGAGCGGGACCAGCGCCAGGGGGATCATCCAGGCGGCGCCGAGCACGGCGCTGAGGACCAGCGGCCAGGGCCGGATGCGCGTCAGCCACCACAGGTAGGCCCAGGGTCCGCGTGCGTCCGCCTCGGGCAGGGTGGCCGGGGCCACCGAGGCATCGAAGAGTCGGTTGGTCACAGGTACCGGTCCCCGGTGGCCTCGTGGCCGGCCGTGCCGGTGCGGGTGTGCGCCGGCTCGAGGACCGCGGCGACCCGGTCGGGGACCAGGTGTCCGGGGCGCGGGGCGCACAGCCGCGCGCGCGGTACGGCGGCCCGGTACCCGGTGCCGTCGTCGTCCGGCGCGGCGCCGCCGGGCGCGGGCACCGCGCAGGCGACGAGCGCGGTGTGCTCGCCCGTGGTGCGGAGGGCCGTGACGACGGCGGTCACGGCGGGGAGGCGGCCGATGGCGTCCTCGACGTCCAGCGGGTCCGCCCGGTGGCCGCGGATCTTGATCTGGTGGTCGATACGGCCGGGGCGGACCAGGGTGCCGTCGGCGGTCTCGCGGACGAGGCCGCCGGTGCGGTGCCGGCGGGCGGTTCCGTCCCCGGGTGCGGCCTCGCCGAAGCGGGCGGCCGCCCGGCCGGGGCCGGAGCGGGCGGTGGCGAGGAAGGGGTCGAGCAGGCTGGGCAGGGTCATGGGGCAGAGCGCCTTCTCTGGTCCGTCCGTGGGGTGTTCAGCTGGTACGGGGTCCGGCCGTGTCGGGTCCCGCCGCGTCGAGGAGGGCCGTGAGGGCGGCCCGGTGGCGGGCGGCGAGGTCGCGCACGGTCGCCTCGTCGTGCAGGGCGGTGGAGTACCACCACTCGACGCGCAGCACCTCGTCGTCGGTCGTGGCGATCACTTCGACCGGATGGGGCCGGGTCCAGTGCGGGGCCGTGATGTCGCCGACGGGCTCCGGCGCCACCTCGGGCAGCAGGGTGCCGAGCGGCAGGGTGTCCGTGTCGGCGCCCTCGAAGTCGAAGGAGATGTCGCTGGGCGGGGCGGCGCGCAGGGCCGCCGCGATGCGCGGCCGGCCATGGCGGCCGAGGGCGCCGAACCCCACGCCGCCGCCGGGCAGGGCCGCGAGATGGCCGACGGTCCGCGCGAGCCGTTCGGCCGCGGTGCCGGGGGCCAGGTCGAGGCGGACGGGCACGGTGGTGGTGAACCAGCCGGTGGTGCGCGCCAGATGGGTTTCGCCGACGGCCTCCTCGCGGCCGTGCCGCAGGATGTCGACCCGGACCGCGCTCTCGCCCAGCCACCCGGCCAGCACCTCGCCCAAGGCGTGCAGGACCAGGTCGCCGGGGTGGGCGCGATGGGCGCGGGCGGCCGCGTTCAGGAGGGCGGTCAGCTCCCTCGGGAACTCCTCGTGATGGGTCGCGGCGGTGCGGGCGGTGTTCGCCTCGCGCGGGTCGGCCACGGCGTGGTCCAGCGGGATGGCCGCGGGGGCGCGGACCACCTCGGTCCACCAGTCGGCCTCCGCCTCGGCGTCGGCGGTGCGGGCGTGGGCGGCGAGCGCCTCGGCCCACTCCGGGTAGGGAGTTCCCTCGGCGCACCGGACATCGTCGTGGCCGGCTTCGAGTGCCGTGTACAACTCCTCCAGGTCTTCCAGGAGAACGGACCACGACACCATGTCGAAGGCCATCTGGTGGACGACGATCAGCAACCGCCCCGGACGGGCCGGCCCGGCGTCGAAGCGGACGAACCGGGTCACCGGTCCGTTCTCCGGGTGCGGTGTCTTTTGTTCGACCGAGCAGCGCAGGGTGATGGCGGACGGCAGTTCGGTGTCGGCGATCCCGGAGACGTCCACCGTGTCCAGCACGGGACCGAGGGCGGCGCCGGGCGGGCCGTCGAGCGCGATGGCGGTCACCAGCTGCCTCGGGCGCCGGGCCGGGCGGGTCTCGACGGTCAGACGCAGCGAGGCGTGCCCGGCGACCAGGCGGCGGACCGCTTCGGCGAACAGCTCGCCGTCCAGGCCCGGCCGGGTGGTGAGGAGAAGTGCCTGGTTCCAGTGGCCCCGGTCGCCGGTCTGCTCCTCCCATGCCTGTTCCTGCGCGGGGGTGAGGACGACCGGGCCGTGCCCGGCGCCGGGCAGGCCCGCGCCCAGGGTGCGGCGCGGCCCGGCGCGCTCGGCGACCAGCGCGGCCAGCCGGCTCATGGTCATCTCCGGGACGGCCAGCTCGCGCGGTGGCACACGGACTCCGTAGGCGTCCTCGATGCGGCGGGCGGTGCGGATGAGGTCCAGGGAGTCCACACCGAGATCGACGAGCGGCGCGGACAGATCGGCCTCCGGCGCGAGCACGGTGCCGGCGAGCCAGTCCTCCAGCCGGGCGCGGATCTCCTCGGCGGCCGGCCCGGACGGGCCGCCGGGGCCGTCCTGACCGGCGGTGCCGCCGGGGGCTGCCGGGCCCTTGCCGGCGGAAGCCGCGGGGCCGTTGTCCCCCGGGGCGTCGGACCGCGCGGGGACACCGGTGTGCGGGCGGGCCGCAGCGGTCATGCGCCGGCCTCCCGCGGGGCACCGTCGGGGCGCCGGACCAGGAACGGGCCGAGGGCCAGGGCGTCCATCGGCAGCCGGTGGAAGGTGGCGAGGGCGTCGCCCGGGCTGCACACGACCGGTTCGTCGCGGCCGTTGAAGGAGGTGTTCAGGACGACCGCGGCGCCGGTGCGGTCGCCGACCTCGCCGATGAGCCGGTGGTAGAGGGGGTCGGCATCGGCGGAGACGGTCTGCGGCCGCGTGGTGCGGTCGCTGTGCACCACGGCGGGCATCACGGCGGCGCCGGCCTCGGTGACCGGGGTGGTGACGATCATGTACGGCAGCGGGGTGGTGGTGCCGATCAGGGCTTCGGCCGCCTCTTGCCGCATGCTCGGGGCGAACGGCC
This sequence comes from Streptomyces sp. SUK 48, assembly GCF_009650765.1. Taxonomy (NCBI): domain Bacteria; kingdom Bacillati; phylum Actinomycetota; class Actinomycetes; order Kitasatosporales; family Streptomycetaceae; genus Streptomyces; species Streptomyces sp. SUK 48. The sequence continues at coordinate 1,197,123 of NZ_CP045740.1, forward strand.
GCCATGCCTCGCGGTCCTTGATGCGGACGTTCACCCGGTCGCGGGTCCGCTCGGGGCTCGGCACCGCGAGCATGCTGCGGTGGCCGAGGGCGCGGGGGCCGCCCTCGGCCCGGCCCTGGAACCAGCCGGCGACCCCGCCGGCGGCCAGGAGGTCCGCGGTCGCGGCGGCGATGTCCGGGGGCTCGGTGTAGGCGGTGCCGGTGCTCTCCAGGACTTGGCGGATCTGCTCGGGACTCCACTGCGGGCCCCAGGCCACCGAGCCCTTCATGGGCTGGATCCGGTCGCCCTCCTGGGCCGCGGCCCAGACCGCCGCGCCGAGCGAGACGCCCTGGTCGCCGGCGAGCGGCTGGACGAAGAGGTCCCGGACCTCGGGCATGCGCATGAGCTTGCCGTTGAGGGTGGCGTTGAAGCCGACGCCGCCCGCGATCAGCAGCGTGCTCTCGCCGCTCTCGCGGAGCAGGGTGCGGACGACGGCCATGACCGCGCGCTCCAGCGCTGCCTGGGCCGTGGCCGCGAGGTCACGGTACTCGAACGGGTCCCGTTCCGTGACCGTGGTGTAGCGGCCCAGCCGGGAGGAGAAGCGGCGGGCGCGGCGGTTGGGCGCGTCGGGCAGCGCGTTCTCCAGGTGCGCCAGCCAGTGCCGAATGGTGGCCGTCTCCTCGTCGGTGCCCCCGATGGAGCGCAGGTCGGGCGGCACGACGCTGATGGCGAAGCCCTCGTCCGTGAAGTCCAGCGCTCCGCCGAAGGTGAGGTCCTGGGGGGTGCCGTAGGAGGCCAGGCCCATCATCTTGCCGGCCGCGTCGGCGCCGAGGCCGGCGTACTCGCAGACGGCGGCGTAGAAGTAGCCCAGTGACCAGCCGGGTGTATAGGCGCGCAGGGTCTTGATCTCACCGTCGATGCCGACGGCGAGGGTGGTGCTCGCATCCTCGCCCTGGCCGTCCAGGACCAGGATGGCGCCCCGGTCCCGTCCGGAGAGGTGGTAGGCGCTGGCGGCGTGTGCGATGTGGTGGTCGACGAACGTCAGCCGCGGGTCGCGGGTGCGCGGGAACAGCGCCTTGGGCAGCAGGTGTTCCAGCGCGTCGGCGTCGGTGGCGAACCAGTCCAGGTGCCGGTCGCGGAAGAGCTTGGGCAGGTCCCACCCGTGGGCGACGATGTCGATGTCGTCCAGGGTGAGGCCGTGTTCCGCGAGGCAGTGCGCGGCGGCGTTGAGGGGCGCCTCTCCGTAGGCGTGCTTGTTCCGGGTGAATCGTTCCTCTTCGGCCAGGGCGACGACTTCGCCGTCCACGACGAGGCAGGCGGCACCATCGTGGCTGGCCCCGGGCCAGCCGTTGACTCCGAGCACACGCATGGTCAGTCCCCAAAGGTCGGTCGGGATCGCCCGGTCGCGCCCCGCACCCGAGGGCACGGCGCGCGCCGGTCACACCAACCGATCTTGTCCGCCTGCCGAGTTGTACACGACCTGCCGCGTTGTGCGGAGATCCGCGGCGAAGATCGCCGACGCCGCCTTCAGCACCTCGTTCGCGCGCCGCAGTTCCTCGACCTCCAGGCGCAGCCGCAGCAGTTCCGCCTTCTCGTCGCGCGTCAGCCCGTCCGTGCCGGCGTCGTGCGGGGCGCCGCGTACAACGGCGTCGGAGCCGCCGCGCTCCGGGCTCTCGTCGGCCCGGGTACGGACGGGCCGACGGCCCGGGCCGGGCCCCCGGGCGCCGCGCGGGGCCGGGATACCGCTGGAGCGGCGGGACTCCCGTCCCGTGCTCGACCGCCCGGGTACCGGCGCGTCACCGGCTTCCAGTTCGTCGCGGACGCTCTGCCAGCGGCGGGACCACGACTCCAGGTCGCCACCGCACGCGCCCACATAGGCGAGGGTCACCTTCAAAGAGGGTTTGTGCAGTCCCCGCGCGGCCTCGGCGAGCGTGGACACCGAATAGTGGGCCTTTTTCGCCATGGTGCGGTACGAGGGGTTCCCCGCCCGCCTCCGCAGGGCCCGCAAGTCGTGGGCGAACGCCTCCAGTGGTCCTGCCGTGGGATCCAATAACCGCTCTGGCCTGGGCACTTTCCCCCCTGATGCTCGGTTGTGTCGTCGTAAGCACAGGTTCCGCGGGGCCGTACAACCGTGGTCAGCGGCGCAGGGTCCCGACGGCACGATCAGCCGGAGACCGGCGGTTTCCGATGAGAGATCCACCGGACCGGATCTTCGGCAAGTGGTACATGTCAACCATGAGTACTTCAACATCAGTTAATGAATTACGCCACCCTCTCAGCCGGTCAACCGGTACGCGAGGGCGTCCGCGCCGCTTGTCCGCGCCGGCCCGGCGCTTCCGGTTCCCGCCGTGCGATTCCGGGTTGTACAGGGGCACTCGGCACCTTCACCCCGTACAACTTCCTGTCGTGTACAACCCCGCACCCTCTGCAAGATCGACGCAAGGCGATTCGGCCGAAACCAAGGGGATGGGGGTGCGGGTTGGTGGACACGCCACGCGGCCAGGCCCGACCAGCGGCGCCGGAGGGCTTGTACGAGTACCGCAACCGTCCGCTCGTGGAGCCGGACTGGCGCCGCCTGCCCGGCTGGCGTGACGTCACCGCGGACCAGTGGGCCGACCCCCAGTGGCAGCGCGCGCACTGTGTGAAGGACGCGAAGGGCCTGCGCGCGGTCATGGGCGATCTGCTCGCGGAAAGCTTCTACGAGGACTGGGAGCGGGACCGGCTGCACCGCGCCACCATGTCGGTGCTGCTGCCGCCCCAGATGCTCAACACCATGGCGACCGCGGCCGTGGGCCGCCCGGGCGAGCTCGGCAAGGCGTTCTACGACGACCCGGTACGCCGTTACATGCTGCCCGTCTTCTCCGACCGGCACCCCGAGTGGCCCTCGCATCCGATGGCCGCCCGGGACTCCCTGCACGAGCAGGACATGTGGGTGGTGGAGGGGCTGACCCACCGCTATCCCACCAAGGTGCTGGCCGAGTTGCTGTCGACGTGCCCGCAGTACTGCGGGCACTGCACACGGATGGATCTGGTCGGCAACTCCACGCCCCAGGTGGCCAAGAACAGACTGCGGCTGAAGCCCGCCGACCGGGCCGGCCGCATCCTGGATCATCTGCGCGCCTCCCCCGGCATCCGGGACGTCGTGGTCTCCGGCGGCGACCTGGCCAACATGCCGTGGCCCCGTCTGGAGCGCTTCCTCGGCGGCTTGCTGGAGATCGAGTCGGTCCGGGACATCCGGCTGGCCAGCAAGGGGCTGGTCGGGCTGCCCCAGCACTGGCGGTCCGGTCCCGTGCTGGAGGGTGTGGCGCGGGTGGCGCGGACGGCCAGGTCCCGTGGGGTGCGCATCGCGCTGCACACCCACGCCAACGCCGCCCAGCAGATCACCCCCGCGGTGGCGGAGGCGGCCCGGGCGCTGCTGGACGCGGGACTGCACGAGGTGCGCAACCAGGGTGTGCTGCTGCGCGGGATCAACGACAGCGCGCACGACCTGCTGGACCTGTGCTTCGCGCTCACCGACCACGCCGGGATCACGCCGTACTACTTCTACATGTGCGACATGATCCCCAACGCCGAGCACTGGCGGGTGCCGCTGCGCCGCGCCCAGGTGATCCAGCGTCAGATCATGGGCTACCTGCCCGGCTTCGCCACGCCACGCATCGTGTGCGACGTGCCGATGGCCGGCAAGCGCTGGGTGGACCAGGCCGACTCCTACGACCGCGAACTCGGCATATCCCACTGGAGCAAGAGCTGGCTCACCCCGCTGGAAATGGCGGACCCGGAGGCCGGCGGCGGCTCGTACCACTACTACGACCCCATCGACACGCTTCCGCTGGCCGGACAGCGGTGGTGGCGGGACACCCGTCAGAGCGCCGGCCAGGGGTAGAAGGGACAGGTGCACAACCATGAGCAGTCCGCGTCCGCCGGGTGAGGACCCCCCGGTGCTCGAAGAGTGGTACCGCCGGCACCTGGGCCCCGGCATCCACGACATCAGCTCCAGCGGCGTCCACCCGTACACCTTCGCGGAGATACGGGAGTTGTGCCGCATCCCGGCCGAGGACCTGGACGCGGTCGTCATGGACGACAGCGTCTCGCAAGGCGGCGCGGGCATCCGCCAGGCGATCGCCGACCGGTACGCGGGCGGCGACGCCGAGCGGGTGCTGGTCACCCACGGTTCCAGCGAGGCCATCGCGCTCACGCTGGGGGCGCTGCTGCGGCCCGGCGACCGGGTCGTCGTCCAGCAGGGCATCTACCATTCCCTTGGTCACTACCCCCGGGCGGCGGGCTGTGACATCGCCGCATTGCCGGCCGCGGCCGTGCGCGACGGCGAGATCGACCAGAGCGTGCTGGAGAGCCTGGTCACCGCGGGGACCGCGGCCGTCGTCGTCAACTTCCCGCACAACCCCTCCGGGGCCACGCTGTCGCCCCAGGGCCTGAAGGCACTGACCGAGCGGACCGCTTCCGTCGGCGCCACCCTGGTGTGGGACGCCGCCACCGCCGAGATCGCGCACCGCTGGGACGTGCTCCCGGACCCCGCCGCCACGCACGGCGACACGGTCTCCTACGGCACCTTCTCCAAGACCTTCGGCCTGCCGGGACTGCGGGTCGGCTGGGCCATCGCGCCGCCCGGACTCATCACCGCCACCTTCCCGCTGCGGGACCGGACCACGCTCTTCCTGTCGCCGCTGGTCGAGCTGATCGCCGAGCGGGCCATGCGCCACGCCGACGTGCTGATCGGCACCCGGGCGGCCGAGGCGCGGCGCAACCTGGCGCACCTCACCACCTGGATGACCGAGCACGAGGACCTGGTGCGCTGGACGCCGCCGGAGGGCGGGGTGTGCGCGCTGCCCGTCTTCCGCGCACTGGAGCGGGCCGCGGCCGGGCCCGCGGCGGTGGAGCGGCTCTGCCTGGACCTGCTCTCCCGCCACCGCACCCTGCTGGTGCCGGGTACGGCCTTCGGCGCGCCGTACGGCGCACGGCTCGGCTTCGGCGGACCGGAGGACCAGTTCCGGGCCGGACTCGCGGGACTCTCCGCGTTCCTGCGCACCCGGGGGGCCGTCCGATGACCGCCGCGGGCGCCCCCGACGTACTGGACCTGTGGGACCGCTGTGTACGTGAACACGCCTGCCGAACAGCATTGATGACGGTACGTCACATCTGGTCGTACCGGGCGGTGGACCGGTTGACCGACGCCTGGGCCGGTTCCCTGGCCGCGCGCGGCGCGGGTCCCGGACGGCTGGTGGGCCTGGCCTTCCCGGATCCCGGACGCACGGTGCTCGGCATGCTGGCGGCGCTGAAGGCAGGGGCGGGGTTCACCGTCCTGGACGACCGACTGCCCCTCGCCGCACGGGAGTCACTGGTGCGGCGTACGCGGGCCGCGGTCTGGCTCGGCGACGGCGCCCACGCACCCGCGACGGCCTACGTGCCGGCCGGGCCGCCCGGCGCCGACGGGGACATGGCCGATCGTGACAACTCGGGCCCGTACAGCGGCAGTCCGGCGGCGGGCGCGAACGGCTCCGCCCCGGACACCGGCGACCCCGCGGCGGGCGCGGGCAACTCGGCCCCGGACAGAGCCGGTTCGGTCGGCGCGGACGGCTTCGCGTCCCGGCGGTCGGTCCGGGCCTCCGGCGGCGACGTGGCGTACGTGCTGTTCACCTCCGGGTCCACCGGACCGCCCAAGGGCACGGTCGTCGAGCGGGACGCGCTGCGCAGGTTCGCCGTCGCGGTCGCCGGGCGGCTGGAGCTGACCGCCGGGGACCGCTGGCTCCAGGTCGCCGCACTGGGTTTCGACGTGCTGATCGAGGAGGTGTTCCCCGCGCTCCTCTCCGGCGCGGCCGTGGTGTGCCGGGCCGACACGCAGGCCCTGGACGCGGAGGAACTGCACACCATGATGGCCCGCACCGGGACCACGGTGGTGGAACTGTCCACGCAGTACTGGCTTGAGTACGCCCGCTGGCTCGACTCGCGCGGCCTGACCACGCCGGAGGCGCTGCGCCTGGTGGTGGTCGGCGGCGAACGGATGGACCCGCGGCCGTACCGGGAGTGGCAGGCCCGCCGGCCGGCCCGGCTGGCCCACGTCTACGGACTGACCGAGTGCACCGTCAGCTCCACCTTCTACACCGGGCTGCTTCCGGCCGACGCCGAGGAGGTCCCGCTCGGCATGCCGCTGCGGGACGTGGAGATCAGTGTCCGGCGCGACGGCCGGCCCGTGCCGCGGGGCGCGTCCGGAGAGATCCACATCGGCGGACCTCTGCTGGCGCGCGGCTTCCTCGACGACGAGGCCGCCACCGCCCGCCGGTTCGTGCTCGACCCGCTGTCCGCCTCCCTTGGGGCTCGGGTGTACCGGACGGGCGATCTGGGGCGGATCGACGCCGACGGACACCTGGTCTTCCTCGGGCGGCTCGACGACCAGGTGAAGATCCGCGGGCACCGGCTGGAGCCGGCTCGGGTGGAGCGGGCCCTGTGCGCGGACCCCGCCGTGGATCAGGCCGTGGTGTTCCCCGATCCGCGGACCGGTACCGCGCTGTGGGCCTTCACGGTCCCGGCGGACCCCGAGCACGCGCCGCCGCCCGGCGCGGCGGTCCGGGTGGCCGGGCCGGAGAAGGACGCCCTGCTGGCACCGCTGGCGGCGCACCTGCCGGACTGGGCCGTGCCCCGGGTGGTGTTCCGGGTGTCGGGCCTGCCGAAGAACCGGCACGGCAAGATCGACAAACGCCGGTTGGGCGACTGGGTCGCGGCGGAGCACGTCGCCGTGCGCAAGGAGCCGGACACGGCGGAGGGCCCACGGACACCCCTGGCGTCCCGGGCACCCCTGGCCCCTCTGGCCCCTCTGGCCCCTCTGGCCCCTCTGGCGCCGACCGGATCGCGGACACCGGGTCAGGCGCCGGGTTCCCGACCGGAGCCCCGCGACGAACCGCTGTCCACGGTGACGGACCTGTTCCGCGAGGTACTGGACGCGCCGGGGATCGGCCCCGACGACGACTTCTTCGATCACGGCGGCCAGTCCCTGCTGGCCATGCGTCTGCTCGCGCGGCTGCGCGGGTGCTTCCCGGCGGCGGCCGGGCTGCGGGCGAGCGCTCTGCTCCGGTGTCCGACCCCCCGGCTGCTGGCCGAAGCGCTCCGTGCCGGCGAGGCCGCCCGGCGCTGAGCCCATCGCGGCACGCGGAACGCTACGCGCCCCGTTCGGACCACCGCGCCGCCGGCACCGCCCGGACCACCGCACCACCGGAACCACCAGAACCACCCGAGGGCCCGCGCGCCCGGCTCCGGCCGCCCGCGGGCAGTAACCACCCGACACTCAACGAGAGTTGGTCATGTCGAACCTCACCGACCAGTCCACACCCTGCTACACCCTCAGCCCCGACGAGGCCGCCGCGACCGCCGGGCTCACCCTCGAACTGGCCGCCGCCTACCCCTCCTTCGGCGACGCCGGCCTGCTGCGCGACCTGCCGCGGCTCGCGGCCCGGCTGCCGCTCGGCGTGCAGCACTTCCTGCGCGACTTCAAGCTGGCCGACCGCCACGGCCATGTGGTCGTGCGCGGGCACGAGTTCGACCAGGGGCGCATCGGGCCCACCCCCGAGCACTGGCGCGGACGCCACCGGCCCGGGCCGGAGTTCCCCGAGGAGCTGCTGCTGATGCTGTACTCGGCGCTGCTGGGCGAGCCCTTCGGCTGGGCCACGCAGCAGGACGGCCACCTCGTGCACGACATCTTCCCGATCCGCCGGCACGAGAACGACCAGCTCGGCATGGGCAGCAAGCAGCTGCTGACCTGGCACACCGAGGACGCCTTCCACCCCTACCGCAGCGACTACCTGATCCTGGGCGCCCTGCGCAATCCGGACCATGTGCCCACCACGGTCGGCGAGTTGGACCTGGCTTCGCTGGACGAGGACGATATCGACATCCTCTTCGAGCCGCGCTTCTGGATCGCGCCGGACGAGTCGCATCTGCCGAAGAACAACACCATCGCCTCCGAGGAGGAGGCCGCCCGCTTCGCCACCATCCAGAAGATGCTCGACGAGCGTCCGCTCGGCCCGCTGCTCTACGGCTCGCGGCAGGACCCGTACATGCGTCTGGACCCGTACTTCACCTCCGTGCCCGAGGACGACGCCGACGCCCGGCGTGCCTACGACGCGTTGTTCAAGGTGGTGGACGCCGGGATGCGGGAGGTGGTCGCGGACCAGGGCGACGTGCTCTTCATCGACAACCACCGGGCGGTGCACGGCCGCCTGCCGTTCCAGCCCCGCTACGACGGCACCGACCGGTGGCTCAAGCGGATGTGTGTCACGGCCGACCTTCGCCGTTCCCGTCCGATGCGGGCCACGGCCGAGACGCGGCTGCTGGGCTGAGCGCACCCGTGGCACTCACCCTCACCGACCTGTCCCGCGATCCGTGGCTGCTGCCCGAGGTGGACGCGCTGATCGGCGCCAACATGCCCGCGTTCATGGGCTGGGAGTCCCCCGGCAACTGGCGCTGGCACGGCATGTACGAGAGCTGCCCCGCCCATCAGTTCTGCCTGGTGGACGACGGCGGGCGGCTGGTGGCGGCGGCCAACGGGCTGCCGGTGCGGTGGGACGGCACCGCCTCGTCGCTGCCCTCCGGCAGTGACGAGGTCCTGGTCGAGACCGTCGACCACGGCCCGCCGGACCACCCGGACGCCCTCTGCATGCTGTCGGTGTCCGTCGATCCCGCGCACCGGGCGGCCGGCCACGCCGAGCGGCTGCTGGCCGAGGCCCGCACCAGGACCGCCGAGCAGTGCCCCCGCGGCCTGATCATCCCGGTCCGGCCCACCCGCAAGCCCCGTTACCCCCTGATCCCGATCGAGGAGTACGCCGCCTGGCGCCGCCCCGACGGCCGCTGCTTCGATCCGTGGCTGCGCACCCACCTCGAACTGGGCGCCCGGCAACTGGGCTTCGCCAAAAGGTCCCTGGTGATCCGTCAGCCGGTGTCCCGCTGGGCTGAGTTCCTCGGGCATCCGCTGCCCGGGCCGGGCGCCCATCCACTGCCCGGCGGCCTGGTGCCGCTGCGGGTCACCGCCGACGGATACGGGACCTACGCCGAACCCAACATCTGGGTGCACCACGCGGGGGCCATGCCCTGACCCCCGCCGCCGCGGTCCTCGCCGTGGCGTGCACACCCCTCGCGATCCATCCCCATGCGACCCCTGGAGAATCATGCCTCCCGTACGTCTCGCCATCGTCGGATGCGGCGCTGCCGCACGCGGCTGCCACGTGCCCGCCCTGCCGCCGCTGAAGGGCGATGTGCGGCTGACCGCGCTCATCGACCGGGACCCACGCCAGGCGCGGGCCGCGCTCGATCTGTACCGCGAGCTCGGCGGCACCGGTGCCGACCAGGTGGTGATCGCGGCCGATCCGGCCGAGGCCGCGGACGCCTTCGACGCGGCCGTGGTCGTCGTACCGCACACCTCGCACGCCGGGACCGTCGAGTCCCTGCTCGCGGCCGGCAAGCACGTGCTGCTGGAGAAGCCCATGACCACCTCGGTCGAGGATGCCCGGCGCCTGGTCGCGCTCGCCGCCGACGACTCCGCGCCGCTGCTCGCGATGGCCCACCCGCGGCGGCTGTTCCCCGCGTACGCCTGGGTCAAGCGGCTCATCGAGAACGGCGACCTGGGCGATGTGGTGCGGGTCGACTGGGCGGAGGGCCACCCGTATGCCTGGGAGCCGGTCTCCTGGTCGATGTTCGACCGGCGGCTCGCGGGCGGCGGAGTGCTCACCGACACCGCCTCGCACGTCTTCGACACGCTGCTGTGGTGGCTCGGCCCCGAGGTGCGGGTCGTCCGCCACCTGGACGACTCGCTGGGCGGGGTGGAGGCCGACGCGATCACCCATCTGCGGTTCGGCGGGGTCGACGTGCACTGCGCGTTCAGCCGGCTGCGCGACCTCGGCATCTCCTGCACGGTGACCGGCACCAGGGCGACCGTCACCATCGGGACCGACTTCCCGGCCGGCGAGTGCACCCTGGTCTCCTCCGACGGCGTGGAGCTGCACCGGGGAGACGTGGCGGCGGTGGCCCCCGCCCAGGGCGAGTGGGAGCTGCTGTTCACCGAGCAGCTCGCCAACTTCGCCGCGGCCGTGCGCGGGACCACCCCGGCGCACTCCGGTCCCGAGGACGGCCTGCGCGTCGTCGAGCTGATCCAGGAGTGCTACGGCGGCGCCCGCGAGGAGGCCGCCCGGCCCTGGACCATCCGCCGCGCCGAGACCGGCGTCAAGGACACGCTCACCGGCACCGTGGCGGTCACCGGTGCGAGCGGCTTCATCGGCGGCCGCGTCGTCGAACGGCTCGCGCTGGGCACGCGGGCCACCGTACGGCCGGTGGTGCGCGGCTTCGGCCGGGCCGCGCGGCTGTCCGTGCTGCCGCAGGAGCGGCTGGAGTTCCGCCGGGCCGACCTGCTGGACACCGACGGCCTGCGGGCCGCCTTCGAGGGGTGCGACACCGTCGTGCACTGCGCCTTCGGCAGCGCCGGCGAGGAGGCGGACCGCTGGGCGGCCTCCGTCGAGGGCACCGCGAACGTGCTGGCCGCCGCCCGCGCCGCCGGCGTCCGCCGGGTGGTGCACCTGAGCACCATCGACGTCTACGACCCCGCCGTCGCCGGTGAGCTGACCGAGGAGTCGCCGGGCCGCCCGGCGGACCCCGCCGACCGCGAGTACGAGCAGCAGAAGCTCGCCGCCGAACGGCTGGTGCTCGACGCCCACGGCCCGGAGCTGGAGACCGTCGTCCTCCAGCCCGGCGTGGTCTACGGGCCCTGGGGCGGTCAGTGGACCACCGCCCAGCTCGGCCGCGCCGCAGGCGACTTCGCCGCACTCCCGACGGGCGAGGACACCGGCGTGTGCAACGCCGTGTACGTCGACGATCTGGTGGAAGCGGTGCTCCTGGCCGCCGCGAAGGAGGCGGCGGCCGGTCAGCGCTTCCTGGTCGGCAACGGCGAACCGCTCGGCTGGGGACGGTTCTTCGACGCGATCCGTGACCTGCGCGGCCTGGACGGTCCGGCGGGGCGGACCGCCGGGACCCCGGTGCCGGACTGGGAGCTGGAGCTGTACCGCTCGACCGCCCGGGCCCGGTACGACAAGGCCGAACGCCTGCTCGGCTTCACCGCGCGGACCCCCTTCGCCACGGGCGTGGAGCTGACCGGGCAGTGGGCGGTCTGGGCCCGGCAGGCGCCGGAGGCGCGGTCGTGACGGGCCTCACCGATGTGCTGGTGGTCGCGCCGCACCCCGACGACGACGTCATCGGCTGCGGCGGCTCCATCGCCAAACACGTCCGGGACGGGGCCCGGGTGACGGTGGTCGTCGTCATCGGGCGTGAGCGCAGCGCCCTGGACGACGCGGTCACCGACGCCGACTTCGCCGCCGAGACGCGGGCCGCCGCGAAGACACTGGGCGTGCACCGCTGCATCCGCCTCGACGAGCCGTCACGGGACTTCGCACTCTCCCGCCGGGTGCACCTGGAGTTGGTGCGGGTGCTGCGGGAGGTGCGGCCGCAGCTGGTCTATCTGCCGCACGACAACGACGACGACGTCGAACACCGCATGGTGCACCAACTGACCACCGAGACGCTGTGGATGGCGCAGTCGGAGTTCTTCCAGGAGACGGGCGGGCGGCCGATGCCGGCGCCCCGGCTGGTGCTCGGATACGAGGTGTGGGCGCCGATGGCCCGGTTCCAGTACGCGGAGAACATCGACGAACAGATCGAGACCAAGGTCGAGGCGATGCGCGCGTACGTCTCGCAGTTGCGGCACGCCGCCTGGGACGAGGGTGTCCGCGGCCTGGCCCGCTACCGGGGCACGGTGTCCGCGGGCTCGGGCCACGCGGAGGTGTTCCAGGTGCTGAGCCTGCGCACCCCGCCCGCGGCCGGCGGTCCCGGCGCCGGCGGAGCGACCGGCGACGGGCCGGGAGGCGGCCGTGACTGAGCGGCTCCTGGTCTGCGGGCTGGGTTCGGGGATGGACCATTCGCTGGCGGAACTGCGGTCGCCGAGCCGTGAGTTGACCGTGATCACCGACGCGCCGACCGACCGCGCGCGGGCGGCCGCGGACACGCTGCTGGTCTGCGACCCGACCGACGGCACGGCGGTCCTCGCGGAGCTGTCGGCGGCCGGTGTCGACCGGCTGGACGGCGTGTTCTCGCTCGGCGCGGACAATCCGCCGGTGATCAGCGCGGTGGCCCACCGGTTCGGCTGCCCCGGCCTGCCCCTGGAGACGGCGCTCGACTGCACGCTCAAGGACCGTCGGCTGGCGATCCTGCGCGCGGCGGGCCTGGACCTGCCCCGGTTCGCGACCGCCGGGAGTGTGCGGGAGGCGGTGCGGGCGGTCGCCGAGGTCGGTCTGCCGGCCGTCATCAAACCGATCGATCAGACCGGTTCGCTGGGCGTGCTGAAGGTGGAGTCGGCCGAGGCGGTACGGCAGGGGGCGGCCGAGGCGCTGCGGCTCAGCCCCGTCGGCCGGATCGTCGTCGAGGAGTTCCTGGAGGGCACCGAGCACACCCTGGCCGCGTTCATGGCCGACGGCGAGCTGCACCGGTTCGGTTTCGGCGACCGGGAGTACGGGCGCAAGGAGGAGTTCGCCCCGTACTTCTTCGAAGGCGGCGACACCCTGCCCAGCCGGCTCACCGCCGAGCAGATCGAGGAGGTCACCGAGACCGTCCGGCGCGGGGCCCGGGCACTGCGGCTGGACCCCGCGGTGATCAACACCGACATCCTGCGCACCCGTGACGGCCGGGTGGTGCTCCTGGAGATCACCTGCCGTCTCACCGGCGCGCGGATCGCCACCGAGGTGATGCGGCTGGCCACCGGGGTGGACCCGCTGCCCAACGTGGTGCGGCTGGCTCTCGGCCGGCCGCTGGAGCTGTCCGAGCTGCGCCCGACCCGACGCGGGGCGGCGGTCCAGCGCTTCCTGCCCGCGGACGGCGGAGTGGTGGAGTGGGCCGGCAACCCGCGGGACGTCGCCCGCCGGGCGGGGGTGCACGACGTCTTCTGGGGGATGGAGCTCACGCCCGGGACCGTGGTGCCGCCCTTTCGCGGCGGGGCCGACGTGCTGGCCGGGGTGATCGCGTACGCCGACGAGCGCGCCGCGGCGGAGGCGGTCGCCGAGCGCACGCTGCGCGCGCTGCCCCTGCGGTTCAAGGCGGCGACGCGATGACCACGACACCGGCGACGACCGGCCGCGGGCCGCTGGACGCGCCCGCCCGCACACGCACCGACGAGACGAGGGAGAACGAGATGGCCACCGATTCGGTGGACGAGACCGCGGTCGAGAAGGGGATCGCCCGCACGGCCGTGGTCATCGCCCTGCGCGACGACCTGCGGATCGCCGACTGCATCGCGTCGATCGACGAGGACGTCGAGATCGTGCTGGCGCTGAACGGGCCCACCGAGGCCGTGCTGAAGCTGATCGCCGAGCATCCGAGGCCGCTGACGGTCACCGAGATCGAGGACGTCGGCAACCTGGGCGCGGCCTACAACGCGGGGGCCGCCGCCACCGACCGGCAGTACCTGCTGCTGATGGACTCCGACTGCACCTTCGCCCCGGGGGTGGTGCGGTCCATGGTCCGCGCGGTCCTCACCGACCCGGTGGTCAAGGGGCAGGTGGTGTACGGGGAGTCGGACGGCCTGCTCAGCAGACTGACCGCCCGGGTGCGGGAGTTCGACGAGGGCGACTACGTCAGCGCGCTGTCCCCGCCGCTCGTCTACAACCGGACGATCGTGGACCACATCGGCGGATACCACTTCGACGAGCTGATCCACTGGTGCGAGGACCGGGAGTTCGACTTCCGGCTCCAGCTGGCCGGCATACCGGTGGTGTACCTGCCCGAGGCCCGGATCTTCCACGACGCCCAGCACGGCTTCGCGAACATGCGCAGTTACTTCCGCTACGGCGTCGGCGAGGGCATCGCCCAGGAGACGGGCGTGTTCACCACGCCGGCCGTGCCGGTGCTGTGGCGCTGGTACGAGGCGGTCCGGACCCTGGCGCACTGCGCCCGCGGCAAGGGGGCGGGGGCCGCGGCGTACTACGCGCTGCTGAAGATCGCCTTCCATACGGGCACCGCGCACCATCTGCTCAACGATCCCTACGGGGTGCGGGACCGCTACCCGGCCTCGGCCAAGCGGGCCCGTATGGTGCGGTCGATCCCGCAGCACAGCACCCGCCTGACCAAGGCCCAGCTGCGGCGGCTGCGCCGGGCGCACTGGGAGGCGGGCCGGCGGATCGAGAAGGTGGCGGACCTCTCGGTCTTCCATCAGGACGCCGCCGGCCCCGCCGTCCGCCCAGCCGTCTCCTCAGCCGTCGGCGAGACGCGGCAGCACCAGGCGTGAGGGATGGTCACCGCCGTGGTGGACGGTGTGGTGCGCGACCGCCCGGGGATGGACGTCGAAGCGTGGCGCGTTGCTCGCCGCGACCTCCAGCCGGACGCGGTGGCCGGTGCGGAACACATGGCCGATCGCCCCGAGGCGGACGGTGACCTCGGCCGGCCGGCCGGGAGCGGGCGCCGCGTCCTCCCCCACCGGCTCCAGCCGCTGGATGCCGTCGCACAGCAGCTCCGCCCGGCCGTCGGGCCGGACGTCGACGAGTTTGCCGGTCATGTCGGCGCCCGCCGCGTCCGGCGTGACGTACACCGTCAGGACGGTGTCGCCGACCACGGTCAACGGGGCGGTGAGCGGTGCGCCGGTGAAGCACAGGACGTCGGCGCGCCGCTCCACCTCGCGCTGGTCGAGCGGGCCGCAGTCGGCGCCGGTGAACTGGCCGGGCAGGGCGGTGGCGCCGCCGGTGGTGGGCACCGGGTCGGCCGGGTCGTGCCGGATCGTGTCGCGGCCCGCGGCGCGCGGGGCGGGTCCGGGCGTGAGCCGCCGGCCGTCCAGGTGGAGCACGTGCTCCTCGGTGCCGGGGACCGGCCAGTCGGGGAAGGCGCGCCACTCGTCGGCGCCGGTGAGGAAGAGCCGCACCGGCGCCGAGGCCGCCGCACCGGTCGGGCGCCCGCGCAGATGGCGGTCGAAGTGGTCCAGGTGCAGACCGGTGACGTCGAGCCGCTGCTCGTCGGCGGCGAGCCCGTAACGGCGCTGGGGAAATATCCCGCCGGTGACGCAATGGGACCAGGGCCCGACCACCAGACGCGATTCCACGCCCTGTTCCCGAATTCCCCGGAAATTCTCCAGGGCGCCGGCGAGGAATATGTCGTACCACCCCGTCACATGGAGGGACGGAACGTTTATCGACGGATACGAGTCGCGGGGGGATGCGGCTTTCCAGTAGGGGTGACCGGTGGGATGTCCGAGCCATTGCCGGTAATAGGGCGCGAGCCGGTCCAGGAGGTAGGCGACGGCATCCGGATCCGCGTACAGGGCATCGATCCGGTCGACGGCGGCCGCCACCTCGGCCAGCTCCGGCCCGGTCAGCCCGGCCCCGTCGAGCAGCAGGTCGTACAGCACCCAGTAGAGGAGGAAGCCCAGTTGCAGGGCGCCACCCTGACGGGTCCAGCCCTCGTCGAACCCCGAGCCGGCCACGTGCGGGACGACGGCGCCCAGGCCGGGCGGCCGCTCGCCCGCCGCGAGCAGCGCGGCCATGCCTTCGTACGAGCGGCCGAACAGGCCCGCCGAGCCGTCGCACCAGGGCTGCCGGACGGCCCAGGCGACGGTGTCCGCGCCGTCCGGGGCTTCGTTCCAGTACGGCTCGAAGGCGCCGCCGGAGGCGAACCGGCCGCGGACGTCCTGCACCAGCAGGGCGTAGCCCGAGCGGACCAGCCGCAGTCCGTCGACCGAGGCCCCGCCGGGACTTCCCGACTTCCCGTAGGGCGTCCGGCGGACGAGCACCGGTACCGCCCCGGTGGTGTCCGGGCGGTAGAGATCGGCGCTCAATAACACGCCGTCGCGCATGGGTATTTGCACATCGTGTTCCACAACAATACGCACCCGCCAATAATCCACCAGGACCCGGGAATTCACAATGACGTCCTCCGCAGCATCATTTCTGGAACCATTCTTCGACACGGCGCGCGACGATCCGGGCCGGCCGGCCGTCGTCGACAACGGGCTCGTGCTCACCTACGGCACCTTCGCCGCCTGGGTGCTGGCCGTCGCCGCCGCCGTGGAACCGCGCACGGCACAGCCCCAGCCGCCCGTGGGCGTCGTGGCGCATTACTCGGCCCGTGACGTGGCGGCGCTCCTCGGTGTGCTGACGGCGGGACGGGCGTACGTGCCGCTGGAGGCCCACCACCCCGGGGTCCGGCTGGAGGCGATCCTGCGCCGGGTCGGCTGCCAGGAGGCGGTGGCGACCGCGGACACCGGCTGGCAGCCCCCCGTCGCGAAGGTGATCCGGCCCCGCTGGGCGCCCACCCCCGGGGCGCCCCTCGCCGCGCCGCGGCCGGACCCGCGTCCCGGGGACCCGGCGTACGTGCTGTTCACCTCGGGCTCCACCGGCGAACCGAAGGCAGTGGTCGTCCCGCACCGGGCGCCGGCGGCCGTGGTGCCGCCGCTGCGCGCCCTGTACGGCATCGGCGAGGACGACTCCGTGCTGCACTTCCACGGGGCGGGCGGTGACACGAGCCTGGAGGAGATCCTCCCGACCCTGACGGCGGGCGCCACCCTCGTGATCGACGACGCGGCGCGGGAGGGGTTCGCCCAGGTGGCGGACGAGCAGCAGGTCTCGGTGGCGGTGCTGCCCACCGGGTTCTGGGCCGGTCTGACGGGTGATCTGCTGCGCCGGGGCGCCCGGCTGCCCGCGTCCCTGCGCACCGTGGTGATCGGCGGGGAGGCGGTGCGCGCCGACATGCTGGAACGCTGGCACCGGCTCGGCGGCTCCGAGGACGTACGGCTGCTCAACACCTACGGCTCCACGGAGACCGCGCTGGTCACGCACGCGGTGCGGCTCGCCGGGCCGGGCGCCCCCGCGCTGCCGGAGACCGGCGCGGACCTGCCCATCGGGTCTCCCCTGCCGCACGTCGGCCAACGCGTCGACAGGACGGGCGAGTTGTACGTGTCCGGGCCGGGGCTGGCCCTCGGCTATCACGGGGACCCGGAGGCGACGGCCGCCCGCTTCACCGAACGGGACGGCGCCCGCTGGTACCGCACGGGCGACCTGGTCGGCGAGACGCCCGGCGGCGCCCTGGTGTTCAAGGGCCGCTCCGACCACCAGGTCAAGATCCGCGGCTTCCGGGTGGACCTGCTCGACGTCGAGGAGCTGATCAGGCGGTGTGCGGGCGTGTCGTCGGTCGCGGCCGCCAGGGTGGACCGGGCCGGGCACTCCTCGCTGGCCGCGTTCTTCGTTCCGCTGCCGGACGCCGATCCGGGCGAGGTCGCCGCGGCCCTTCGTGACCGGCTGACACGGACGGCGCCACCGCATCTCGTGCCCGACCTGATCCTCCCGGTGGACGCGCTGGAGCGGACCCACACCGGCAAGGTCGACCGCGACGCCACCCGGGACCGCCGCCTGGGTGCCGTGGAGGCCGCCCGATGACCGCGGCCACGGCTCCGGACCCGGTGGCCGCCGAGCTGGCCGCGTACGCCTCGCGGAGGCTGGGCGTGGCACTCGTACCGGAGTCCGCGCGCGGCGACGACAGCGGCTGGGACTTCCGCGTCACCCACATCCGCGCCGCCGACGGCACGTACTGGATCCTGCGGCAGCCGCGCCGGCCCGAGGCAGCCGGCCGGCTGGCCGTGGAGGGCGCCGTGCTCGGCGCGGTACGCGACCGGGTGCCGGTGGCCGTGCCCGACTGGCGGTTGCGGACCCCGGACCTCGTCGCCTACCCGCGACTGCCCGGCGAGGCGGCGGGCAGCGAGGACCCGGACACCCTGGTCTACGGCTGGTCGATGGACCCCCTGGCCCACCCGGACCGCTACCTGGACCCGCTCGCCCGCTGCCTGGCCCAGGTGCACTCCACCCCCCTGGACGGAACCTGGGCACGGGCGGTCCCGCGGCCGTCCGGGCCCGAGGCCGTGCGCTCCCGGATCGCGGACCGGCTGGCCCGCGCCCGTACCGAACTGGAGCTGCCCGCCGCCCGGGTGCGCCGCTGGCAGGAGTGGCTGGACGACGACCAACTGTGGCCCGGCCGCCTGGTGCTCGTCCACGGCGACGTGCACCCCGGCCACACCCTGGTGGAGCGCGGCCCGGCCGCCCCTCCGGTGCTGTCGGCCCTGCTGGACTGGGCGAACGCGGGCATCGGTGATCCGGCGGCGGACTTCGTCGACATGCTGTACGCGGGTGGCACGGACGTCCTCGACCGGCTGCTGGACGCCTACCGGGCGGCGGGCGGCGACGTGCCCGCCGGCCTGCGGTCGCACATCCTGGCCCGGGCGTCCTTCCTCTGGGTCCATGTGGCGCTGCGCGGCCTGGACACCGGCCGCCCGGCGTGGACCAGGACCGCGCTGCGGAGGATGGCACGGTGAGCGGGGGGACGGCGTACACGGTCCACGGCTCCAAGGGGCGGCCGGTGGTCCTGGTCGCGGGCGCGGGCGGCACCGGCCGGATCTGGGAGCACCACCAGGTGCCCGCGCTCGCCGGGGCGGGCCACCGGGTGTTCACCTTCGACCACGCCGCCGCGGGCGCCGGCCCCGGCGAACTGGCCGCCGTCGTAAGGGAACTGCTCACCACGCTGGGGCTGCCGCCCTGTCCGCTCGTCGGCCACTCCCTGGGGGCCCTGGCAATACAGGAGTTGCTCGTCACCGATCCGCACCTGGCGACCGGCGCGGTGCTGGCCGCGACACGGGGCCGCCCCGACCCGGTGAGCGAGGCACTGGCCCGCGCCGAGGCCGCGTACACCGGGACGGGGGGCCGACTCCCGCCGGAGTACGAGGCGTTCGTACAGCTGGTGCTGAACCTCTCGCCCAGGACCCTGGCCGACGAGGGCGCGGTCGCAGAATGGCTGGACTTGTTCGAGATCGCCGCGTTCAGCGGTGCCGCCGCCGGTGTGCACCACCCGCGCCCGCCCGTCGCCGACCGGCTGGACGCGTACGCGCGGATCGCCGTACCCCTGCTGGTGGTGGGTTTCGCCGACGACGTGCTGGCCCCCGCGCACCTGGGCCGCGAACTGGCCGCTGCGGTGACCGGCGCCCGGTACACGCAGCTGGCGGACACCGGCCATCTCGGTTTCCTGGAACGGCCCGACGCCTTCAACACCGTCCTGCTGGACTTCCTGGCCACCCTCCCCACGACCGATCACGGAGCGTCCCATGCCCGCTGAGTCCCCCGCGAAGACCCATGCCCCGGTCGAGGTCGTGTACGTCGGCCAGGAGCCGCCCGGGGCCTGGGAAGCGGCCGTGTACCTGTGCGGGCCCACGCCCACCGACCCCGCGCAGCCGTCCTGGCGCCCGGCCGCGGTCGCCGCTCTGCGTGCCGCCTGGCAGGTCCCGGGGCGGCTGGCGGTCTTCCTGCCGGAGCCGGCCGCCGACGGCTCCTACCCCTCGTACGCGGACCAGATCGCCTGGGAGGAGGAGGCGATGCGCCGCTCGGACGTGGTGCTGTTCTGGGTCCCCCGGGACATGCGCCGGCTCCCCGGGCTGGTGTCCAACATCAAGTGGGGGGTGTGGCACGACTCGGGCCGGGCGGTGCTGGGCGCGCCGCCGGAGGCCGAACGCATGACGTACCTCCTGCACTTCGCCGAGGCGTTCGGGGTGCCGGTGGAGCGCACTCTCGCCGGGGCGGCGGCAGCGGCCCTGCGCGCGGTGGGCCGGGGCTCCCGCCGTACCGGTGGCGAGCGGGCCGTCCCGCTGGCGGTGTGGCGGTCCGAACCCTTCCGGAAGTGGTACGCGGGCCGTCCGGCGGGCTGGCGGCTGCTGGACGCGCGCGTGGAGTGGTACGAGCGGGCCGCGGCACCGGACGGGGTCCCGGCGTGGCTGCTGACCGTGACGTGCGAACCGGGTGCCGGGGCCGCCCCGGTCGTGCGGCGGCTGCTGTCGGCTCAGGGGCAGGGCATGCTCATGTAGAGCGCCTGCTCGCCCTCGGAAGGGGTGCCGTCGTACAGGGAGGTGTCCAGCCCGCAGAAGGCGAAGCCCATCCGCCGGTACGCGTGGATGGCCGGCGCGTTGACGTTGGTGACCTCCAGCCAGAGGTGCCCGGCACCCCGCTCGCGGGCGAACTCCGCCCCGAGCCCCATCAGCGCGCGGCCGACCCCCCGGCCGCGGTGCTCCGGTGCGACCTCGATGTCCTCGACGGTCAGCCGACGGTTCCACCCGGAGTACGACACGGTGAGGAACCCGGCCAGGTCACCGGCGGCCCCCCGGGCGACGAAGGTGCGGGAATTCCCGTCATCGCCGTCCTCCCCGTCGCCGTGCGCCTCCTCGTCGGGGAACACCTTGGTCAGGGGCGGGTCCACGGGGATCTCCCGGAGCGCGAACCCGTCGTCACCGGCGGTCACCCGGAAGACCGTGTTGGTGGTGAAGGACCCGTCCAGGGCCTCGATGGCCTCGGCGTCCTCGGGGACGGCGATGCGGTACCGGTAGGCGGTGCTGTCAGCGGTGGTCACGGCACGACGCTAGGTCCGACCGGAGAACGACAGGCGGCTTTCGGCCGACCACGCCCGCGCCCCGGAGGCGGCAGACCGCGACCCCGGTTCGGTCGGCATGCCCACCTGGTCCCCACGTCAACTGCCCCCGCCGCACAGTTACGGCGAGCGGGTCCACGGGCGCTCGGCCGAGGTGCGCCCGTAGTCGGTGAGCGTCTCCCCTGGCCGGACCGGCTGACGAATGACGCCTCGGGCCCCATCTTCTGGAAGTGCGGGGCGGGGTCCACAACCGGTGTCCCGTCGACCGCGTCGAGGTCCTCGAGGTCGAAGACGACCACGGCGGTTCTCGGTGCAGCGGTGATCAGCGTGGCCGGTCACTCGGTCTCTCCGTGGTAGATGCGGATCATCTGTACGGCGAGAGCACTCATCGGACACGCCCGACGAGGAGCGGCACCAGGCCGGTGGCCTTCGGGCTCTGCCGGTACAGAGCCCGGCGGGCGGCGTGTACGCTGCGCCGGGCGAGGCAGAGTATGCCGGCCGGGACGCGGCACTCCGGGCACGGCACGGAGTAGGCGCCGTGCCGGAACCGGGCTGCGGTCGCGTGCGCGGCGTCGTGAGCGGCGTCCGCGGCTGGGGAGGGAATGAGGACGGACAGGGTGGTGCTGCTCATGGAGGGGCATCTCCTTGCGGTGGCGAGGGCGGGCCGGCCCTCAGTTCCTGTACGTCGCATCGCCAGTTCTTGTTACGGTGCCCGCGTTTCGTCTGGTCAGTGGCCCGGCCAGTCGACGATGACGAAGGTCATACGGGCGAATCCGGTGGTGCTGCCTCGCCCATGCCGGAAATCGAGCCCATGAGGAACTCGGGATTGCCGTCCGGCAGGAGACCTCCGTCGGTGACCGAGCCGTCGACGTAGTGCTTTGCAGCAACAGCAGCCTGACCCTCCCTGAGAGACCGCCGATGCGCCCGGCCGTCGACCGGGCCGGCCGCTGGAGGCCGGAATCCTTCGGGCCCCGGACGGCGTACCTGCGTCCCGCCAAGCAGAAAGGAAGGATCCGATCGTCCGGCCCGTACACATCCCTCGGTGTGTTTGCCGGCTCACAGCCGTCTTCGGCTGTTGGCGGTGCGGTCGGAGACAAGGCCGGCGATGGCGCGGTAGGTGCCGGGCAGGCGGTCGCGGCGCGTGCCCAACGGGTCGGTTGCTTCCCGCGTTTGTGGTCCGCGAGGGCGCGTTCGACGGTGATGCGGTCGGATGAGCGGCCGCGGCGGTCGCGTTCCCACTGTTCGCCTCTGCTGGGCAGTGCTCCCGGCCGGGGCTCTCTCGGCGGTGTGATCGCTTGCCCGCGGTGGTCGCGGCTCGGGCTGAGGTCCCGCAGCCCGCGCTCCCCGGCACCCGCCCGGCGATGTTTCCGCGAACCCCAGCGGAGCTCCGATGCGGCTGCCGAAGAGGCGGATGAGCCGAAGGGGCAGATGAACTGCCCTGTGGGGCAGAGTTCCGACAGGACGGGTGTCCGCATGGCGCAACGCCACTGATGAGGCGCGTGTCGCGGGGGCGGGCGTTCTCCGGTCCGCCGGCCGGCGCTTTCGGATGTGATGCCGGTGGTTCTACCGTCGATGGCATCGTTTCGGTGAGGGGCATCGATGAGGGCGCACGACAGGAAGCGTTCGGAGGCCGCGGACGGCCGGGAAAGGGCCGTCCGCACGGCCGCGCCCGGCGGATTACCGGGGTTGCAGGCGAGCGTCGGCAATCAGGCGGTGCTGAGGATGATGCGCCGCGCGCGGGAGGGGGACGACCGCCGGCAGGGAGCGGCGGTGCAGCGCACCGGTGCGGAGGCCGGCCCGCACGCTCCTGACCGCTCCGACGTGGAGGCCGGTCTGCGCGACCTGGGCCGCCCTCTGGACCAGGCCACGCGGCTCCGCAAGGAGGAGCAGTTCCAGGCCGACCTCTCCGATGTCCGGCTGCACACCGGTCCGTCCGCCGCACAGGCCGCGGCCGCCGTTCAGGCCCGAGCGTTCACGGTGGACCAGGACATCGTGATCGGCGAAGGGGGCGGCGATCCCCGGACACTGGACCACGAGTTGACGCACGCGGTCCGCAATCGGCAGCGGGCCTCGGTCGGGCATCCGACAGGCGGTGGGTTCCGCATGACGCGCCCGGACGACAGCGAGGAAAGGGAAGCGGAGGCGAACGCCTCGCGGATGCGCTCCGGCGGCACCAGCACGGTTCTGGGGGAGGGCGCCGGCCACCGGAGTGCCGGGGGAGGCCGCGCTCACGCGGACGGCCGGTCCTCGGACACGGCGGTCCAGCGCACGGGGCCGACCGACACCGCCGAGGAGCCCGCTGCCGAGGCGGCCGAGCCGGCGGAGGGAGCGGCTCCGAAGGGCAAGGAGATCATCGCCCGCCTCAGCCAGTCGATCGAGCAGAACACCGTCCAGGCGACGTCCAAGCGGAACGTCTTCGCCCCCGGCACGTGGTGGCCCGAGCAGTGGATGGTCCAGGGCCCCTCGCGGCTGCGGAAGACCCTGGACCGACGTGTGATGCGGGGTGAGGCGTTCGGCGACCAGGACCTGGACGACATCAGGCAGCTCTCCTCGGTCAACCAGCAGTGGCTGAAGGACGTGGGGATCGGAACGTACGACGAGGCCGAGAAGTACGCTGAGGGGCCGTTCAAGGACTGGTTGAAACTGGCCGCCGGTAAACGCATCCTCACCGCGACCCTGGCCGTCCGCAAGAACCACCCCATCCTGCGGAAGCCGGGAGTCCTCACGCCGACGGACCCGGCCTACACGCTCGGCCGGTTCATGCTCACCCGGGCGCCCGGCACCACGCCGGAGGAACGGCAGGGCCTGGAGCGGGAGCGCGACCAGCAGATCCGGGACACCGCCGTCGACACCCTCTATCCGGAGGGTGTGGCTGACGCGCGCAGGCATGAGGGTGCCGTACCGGCCGAGGGCGCCGCGTTGGGCAAGGGCAAGAAGAAGGCCCCCGACTACGCGAAGAAGGACGCCCAGGGCCGTGAGATGCTCACCAAGATCCTTCTCGTGCTGCGTCATGGGCTTGAGCTCTACAACCCGGCGAAGGGCGCGCACGAAGCCGACTACGAGCAGGACGTCGTCCGCGCGCTGGCCCACGGAGGTCGCGTCAACGTCCGGATTCCCGCCCTGAGTTCCAAGGACGAGGCAGCCTACCGACTGCCGCACTTCCTGGGCGTGACCAAGGACGACACCAAGGGGGAGCCCGCGGACGGCGTGACGGAACGGGACTTCGCCACCCACCGCACCTCCATCGGCGCCAACAAGGGTGAGACACCGGGCAAGTTCAAGGAGAAGGGCGGCGTCATGGCGTCCCTCACGAACAAGCTCTCCGTCGGCGCGGCCAGCCCCAAGCTGTGGGGGCAGGACATCTCGGGCGGCGGATTCGGCTCCAAGGACTGGAACGGCGACATGGTCCTTCCGAACGGCTCGTACGGCCATGTCCTGCTGGTCTACCACCGCCCGACCACGGAGAAGGACGGGTCCCTCCAGATCGGCATCGAGACCATCGCACCGCACGCGGACAGCCCGGTCGGGTACGAGCACGACTTCCGCTCCACCGAAGCCACCTCGAACCCCGAGTCGGTCCTGCACGGCCACAAGGGAGACAAGATCGGCTCCGGCGGCCTCGGCAAGAACGAACGCCTCGTCGACCTCCGGGCGATGGGCGCGTCCCACCCCAGTGGCGACTGGCGGACCTACCTGGACGAGATCCAGCGCGACTGGGAGAGCGCACTCACCAGGACCGGCGAAGTCTCACCGCAACGCCGGGCGCTCTACGAGGAGTTGGTCGGCCCCCGCGCCAGGGCGTGACACCGGCGCACCGCGGCGGCACCGGGGCTGGTGCGGGCCCCTCCAGGGTCGGGCGATGTTCGCCGGGCCGGCCACCACCCGGTGTCAGTTCGGCGTCCGGGGCCCAGGACGACTGGCGCGGAAAGCTCGCACCACACCGTCTTGCCGTCCGGCCCCAGGTCCGCTCCCCCACCTCTCCGCCAGGGTGGTCACGAGTTCAGTCTCCGATGATCCGAAAGAAGCGACCCAGCAGGGCGAGGCAGGCGACCGTGACCGCCAGGGAGGCGAGGAGGAACGGGTCGCTCAGCCGCGCGGTAAGCGGCACCCGGTGGCCAGTTCCCCGGCGTACCCGACCGAGCCGCGCCCAGCGATCGCTCCCGCGCTGCCCAGAGCCGCTGCCCCATGGCCGAGCGCGGGACCAACGCGGCGTCCCGGGCGCCGGCAGATCCGCCCGATCCCGCGTCCCCGGCGGCGCCGCCGGGCAGAAGGCGGTCGGCCGTCCCGCCGGCCCGTTGGGTCGAGCGGGCTCCCGGCGAGCGGCGTGCCCAGGTGCCGCGGCCCACCGGGCACCGGCGCGGGGCCGTTGGGCGTATCCGCTCCGGCCCCACCGCCGAGGGCCCCGTGATCGATGACCAGCCTGGTGGGGGATGATCCCCTCATGACGGACGAGTGGTTGCCGGAGCGGTGAAGCCTCAGCCCCGGCGCAGCATCATGATGACGAGGACGACGAGGACGATGACGACGATGGTGCCCAGACCTATGTACACGGCTCCTGCTTTCTCTTGAGTGAGTGACACCATCGGTGCCTCGGAATCCCCATTGCCCCCGTCGGACCGGTACACGCCACCATCTTGGCATCGGATAGTTCCGTACTCGCACGGCTACCGCGGAGCCGCTGGCGCATCCGATGTGCCGGCGGCGCGTAGCCGTCACCGGGACGCGTACGTGGTGTGCGTGCTGGAGGCAGCTGCACCGGGCCCTGAACCACCGCGACGTCTTCGCCTCACCCTCGCACCGCTGCTCCCACCCCCGCGCCCGCCTGCTGGACGGGCCCGGCCGGGACGCGGTCGAGGAGGACGTCCTGGCGGCTCTGAGCCTGGACATGCCCGTCACCGAGCATCTGGCGGAGCTGGTGCGGGGCCCTGGACGACCGGCGGTTCTGGCGGGCCACCCTGCCCGGCGTCGAAACCGGCACCCACGGCACGGTGGAGGGCCTGGCCCGCAACCGCGTGCACCTGAACAAGGTGATCACGCACTGTGCCCGGCGCGCTCGGCCTGGTCCTCAACACCATCGTGCTCTGGACGACCCGCTGCATCGACGCCGTCGTCGCCCGGCTGAAGGCCGAGGGCCACGAGATCCGGGGCGAGGACATCGCCCAGCCCTCCCCGCTCAAGCACCGCGACCCGAATCTGCTCGGCCGCTACCGCTTCACCGCCGGCGTCCCGGCCGCCGGCGTCCCGGCCACCTGCGCCCTGCGCCCGCTGCGCGACCCGGACGCGACCGAGCTGGATGAGGACGAGACCGGCGCGGAATGAATCCGGGCCGCCGTCGACTGTGGCCCGGCACCGGCTCGCCCGGCCGGTCAGAGGAGAGCGCCGCCGGAGACCTCGATGCGCTGGGCCGTCATCCAGCGCAGGCCATCGGACACCAGCGTGGCGACGGCGTCGCCGATCTCCTCGGGTTCGCCGACGCGGCCGAGCGCGGTCTGCCCGGCCGGATCTTGGCGCATACCGGCGTCATCCCGCTGCCCTACTTCACCTCGGTCCAGCAGTACTTGGAGTCGGAGCGCGAGGCTGGTAACGCCGACGTACCAAACTCCGAGAGCGCCGCCAACCAATTCCTCGGGATGATCGCCAACTACGTGCTCTGGCCCCGCATGCTGTTGACCGACTGGAACCCCGCAGCCTCTGACGTCCACTACGCCGTCGAGCAGGCGGTCGAGACCACGCTCGCCCGCTACGCCTCCGATCGGACAGTCTGACCCGAGGCAGGAATTCGTACGCCGCAGCCCCAGCGCTTGAGCGGCCCGCGAACCAGCGACCCCGCGGACCGCTGCTGCCGTCAAACGATCGTCCTGCCGGGGGCGACCGTTATCGTCGCGCCGGCAGCTTCCGCGAGCCGCCTGGCTGCGGCGAGCTGGAAAACGGCCAGTTGTGTATTACCGGCGGCAAGGTCGGCGTGCACGGACGGAACCAGTGGAACTGGACAGTACGACGCCAGACCGCACCTGCGCCCGGCGGACCGACCGACAAGGGCACCAAGGGCAGGCGCGCCCGGAAGGTTCCCCTCATCGAAGCGATCAGACCGCTCGTGGCGCAGCGCATCCTCTCTGCCGGCCCCGACCCCGAGGCGCGCATGTTCACCGGCCCACGAGGAGGACGCACTCCACAAGATCACGGCCGCCGGCGCGGCACTCACCGCACACCTCAGCGTGCTGCGAGCCCCCCGTGCCCTTCCCGGCCCGGCCGTTCTCACCCGCCGGCACGGGTCAAGGAACACTGGTCCCCATCTGGTCCCCAAAACGATCAAGGGACGGTTTCGGATCTCTCCGAAACCGCCCCTGACCTGCGACTCTCTCAAGTCGGGACGACAGGATTTGAACCTGCGACCCCTTGACCCCCAGTCAAGTGCGCTACCAAGCTGCGCCACGTCCCGTTGCGACCTCACGCGGTGTTTCGCGTGATCACGCAGGTCAACACTACCGTATGTGCGCGGGTGCCCGGTGACACCGGGGGCGGGGTCACTTGATGAGGGCGTTGGCGACGACCACGATCAGGCCGAGGAGGGCGTCGCCGAGGCCCATGAGGACGGCGGCGACCCAGGGGCGGGCCGCCTGGCGGGCGGTGGTCAGGCCCAGGGTGAAGAGGATCAGGACGTTCAGGGTGAAGGCGGGGTATTCGACGCCCTTGGCCGGCCACCATCCCCAGCCCGCGCCCGCGAGCAGGAAGACCGTCGGTACGACGGCGGCGACCAGCGGCCACTCGTTGCGCAGGGCGCGCAGGCCGTCCCAGCGGCGGTGCGGGACGCGCTCGGCGATGTAGTGGGCGTAGCCATGGGCCAGGGCGGAGGCGAGGGCGGTCACCAGCAGCCACAGGGCGTCGTAGCGGCGGGTCGCGGGCGTGCTGGCGCCGTAGCGGGTGAGGGCGGCGACCATCGAGCTGGCGAGGACGGCGCCGTAGACCCCGCCGAACAGGAGCGCCTCGCGGGTGCTGTGCCCGCCGGGGGGCGGCCCGTCCTCCACCTGCCCGTGGGCGTCCGCCGCGGTCGAATCGGCCATGTCTTCCACGATCACCCCCGGCCCGCGTGCCCGCCAGTCCGCGCGGCCCGACGAAGTGTCCTCCGACCAGGCCCGATGCCCCACACTCTGTCGACGGCGGCCGGGGCGCGGGCCCCGTTAGGGTCGGGCCCATGACGCACAGCTTCGCGCTCCACATCCCCGACGCCGACCTCGAACCCGACCCCCTCGACCCGGATCAGATCGTCTCCGGGAACCCCGAGGTCACCGGGAAGGTGGTCTGGGAGTCGGCGGACGGCCGGCAGATCCGCGGGATCTGGCAGATCACCCCCGGCGTGGTCACCGACACCGAGGCCGACGAGCTGTTCGTCGTGATCAGCGGCTCCGCCACGATCGCATTCGAGGACGGCCCGACGCTGCGGGTCGGACCGGGTGACATGGCGGTGCTGCGCGCGGGCGACCGCACGACGTGGACGGTGCACGAGACGCTCCGCAAGGCGTACGCCATCAACCTGTAGGGGCGCCCCCGATACCGCCCCCGGGGCACCCCCGGCACCGCCGTGGACGACGTCCCGGAGCCGACGATGTGGACGCCCTGCCCCGTTCGGGGCGTTGACAGCACCCTCATGTCCGGACAAAGGTGGCCGGGCGGGAAGGCGGACCGGTCCCGCGGTGGCGACGCGGAGAGGCGGGCAGGGTGGAGGAGCTGGGTGTCGCCGTCGTCGGGTTCGGCTGGATGGGCCGGGTGCACACCCGGGCGTACGCCCGCCTCCCCCACCACTACCCCCGGCTCCCGCTGCGGCCGCGGCTGATCGCGGTCGCCGAGGAGGTGCCGGGCCGGGCCGAGGAGGCCGCCGAGCAGTTCGGTTTCGCCACCGCTACCCCTGACTGGCGGGAGGTGGCGGCCGATCCCCGGGTGCGGGCGGTCAGTGTCACCGCGCCGAACTTCCTGCACCGCAGGATCGGGGTGGCGACGGCGGAGGCGGGCAAGCACCTGTGGATCGAGAAGCCGGTGGGCCTGTCCGCCGAGGACGCCCACGCGGTCGCGGACGCCGCCGCGCGGGCCGGGGTGCAGGGCGCCGTCGGCTTCGACTACCGCAACGCGCCCGCCGTGGAGCGGGCTCGTGCGCTCATCGCGGCGGGTGAGATCGGCACCGTCACCCATGTACGCATCCGGCTGTTCAGCGACTACGCCGCCCCTCCCGACTCCGCCCTGGCCTGGCGCTACGAGCGGGCGCGCGGCGGCAGCCGGGTGCTCGGCGACCTGGCCTCGCACGGCGCCGACGTGGCCCGCTTCCTGCTCGGCGACATCACCGCGCTCATCGCCGACACCGCCGTCTTCG
This sequence comes from Streptomyces sp. SUK 48, assembly GCF_009650765.1. Lineage (NCBI taxonomy): Bacteria > Bacillati > Actinomycetota > Actinomycetes > Kitasatosporales > Streptomycetaceae > Streptomyces > Streptomyces sp. SUK 48. Next base: position 1,225,939 of record NZ_CP045740.1, read on the forward strand.
TCCCCGAGCGTGCCCGGCCGGCCGGCGCCACCGCCGGCCGCCCCCTCGGCGGCGGCGAGCGCGGCCCCATGGAGAACGAGGACTACGTCGGCTGCCTGCTGCGTTTCGCCTCCGGCGCCCGGGGCGTCCTGGAGGCGTGCCGGGTCTCGGTCGGCGAGCGGAACGCCTACGGCTTCGAGGTGCACGGCACGAGCGGCGCGGTGTTCTGGGACTTCCGGCGGATGAACGAACTCGCGGTCGGCCAGGGCGCGGCCGTCCAGGAGCAGCCGGTGTGCACCGTCCATGTCGGGCCGGGCGACGGCGAGTTCGCCGCGTTCCAGCCGGGCGCGGCCAGCGCGATGGGCTACGACGATCTGTTGGTGATCGAGGCCCACCGGTTCCTGCGCTCCATCGCCGAGGGCACACCGTACGGCGCGACGCTCGCGGACGCGGTGCGCGGCGCGGTTGTCCCGGACGCGATGGCCGAGTCCGCCGCCAGTGGCAACTGGGTTGATCTGTAGGCAGATTGCACAGCCGTTGCATTGCACGGCCATTCCCCTGGCGTCTGTCCCTTTCCGTTCGAACTCCTGAGGAGCGGCAACACCCATGCGTATCGGAATCCTCGGCCTCGGCCGCATCGGCGCCTTCCACGCCGAGACCCTCAGCGGGCTCGACGCCGTCGAATCGCTCGTGTTCGCCGATCCGTCGGCGGGCGCCGCGCAAGCCGCCGCCGAGCGGTTCGGGGCGCGGGTCGCGGAGTCGCCGGGGGCGCTGCTGGCCGCGGGGGTGGACGCCCTGGTCGTGGCGGCGGCCACGGACGCCCATCCCGCGCTGATCCGGGCCGGTGTGGCGGCGGGGGTCCCGGTCTTCTGCGAGAAGCCGGTGGCCCGCACCATGGCCGAGGGCGTGGCGGTGCGCGACCGTGTGCGCGGCAGCGGGGTGCCGGTCCAGATCGGCTACAACCGCCGCTTCGACGCGGGCTTCGCCGCCGCGCGCGCCGCCGTACGGTCGGGCGAGTTGGGGGCGCTGCACACCGTGCGCTGTACGACGCTGGATCCGGCGCCGCCGCCGGCCGCGTACGTCGCCGCCTCCGGTGGCATCTTCCGGGACTGCTCGGTGCACGACTTCGACATCATCCGGTGGGTGACGGGGCGCGAGGTCACCGAGGTGTACGCGGTCGGCGGCAACCGGGGCGCCGACCACATCGCGCGGGCCGGTGACGCCGACACCGCGGGCGCGGTCCTGACCCTGGACGACGGCACCATCGCGGTGGTCTCCAACTCACGCCACAACGGAGGGGGTTACGACGTCCGTATGGAGCTGCACGGGTTCACGGACGCCGTCGCCGTGGGCCTGGACGAGCGGTTGCCGCTGCGCTCGGTGGAGCCCGGGGCCGGCTTTCCGTCGGGTACTCCGCACGCCTTCTTCATGGACCGCTTCGCCGACGCCTACCGCGCCGAACTCACCGCCTTCACCGAGGTGGTGGCCGGCACCAGGACGTCCCCGTGCACCGTCGAGGACGCCCTGGAGGCGGGCTGGATCGCGGAGGCGTGCACGCTCTCCCGCGCCGAACACCGTCCGGTGCCGGTCGCGGAGGTGCGGCAGCCCTGACGAACGCGGTACCGGGGCCGAGTTCAGCCGCAGTACCGCACCAGCCACTCGTCCGCGTGATACCGGTCGCGGGCCGGGTCCGGCAGTGTCGCCGGGCTGGTCTCGACCGTGTCCTCGGGACGTATCCGCTCGGGCAGGGTGCCGAAGCGTTCCCGGCGCTGGGCAGCCGCCTCGGCGGTGTCCTGTGCCGTCTTCCGGGGTTCCGTACGGTGTGTCATCCTCGTCCTCCCGTCTGCGCGGGCGCCCCCGTTCACCTCAACAACGCCCACGTGCCCCCGGTTGGTTCCCGGCCGCGCCTGGCGCGAATCCGTCAGGGTTACGGAGGAACGACGCCCACCCCTGCGGCACCACGGCCGACGGCGCCGGGCCGCCTCGGCGAGGACGCGCCGCGGGTCGTACAGCGTGCGCGCGCCCTCGGCGACGACACGACGGGCGCCGGGGTCGACGGGCTCGGTCCGCGCCCACCACGGGCCGCCGATGCCCAACTCGACCTCCGGGCCCGGGGCCAGGGCGTGGCGCCGCTCGGTGAGGGGGCCCCAGACGCGGGTGCGGACCAGCCGGCCAGGCCGAGTTCACCGGCCCGGCCGGCCGGAGTGCCCTCGGATGCGGCGGCTCCGGGCTCAGCGGCGTCGGTCGGGTACGGCGCCGGACCGGCCGTCAGCAGGACGACGTCCACGTCGGAGTCCGGTCGCTCGGCCCCACGTGCGCAGGAGCCGACGAGGAGGAGGCCCACCACGTCCTCGCGGGTTCCGGCCCGGCAGGGAGACATCAAGGAACTCCTACACCCCGGCGAGGCGTTCGGGAGGGGGACGCCGGTCTGGTCCCGGCGGGCGCTCGGCCCCGCCCGCACACCTCGTCCCTCACGCCCCGCAGGACCGCAGGAACCTTCGTGTCCGCTCCGCGACCGGCAGCGGTTTGTCCGGATCGCACGGGTACATGTCCTGCTCCACGATGGCGAACAGATCCACCCCCAGCTTCTGCGCCGCCGCCAGCACGGGTCCCAGCTCCGGTACGCCGTGCGGCGGTTCGCGGAAGACGCCCTGGGCCACGGCGGGTCCGAACGGCAGCCCCCGCGCGACGACCTCGGCCAGCACCGCCGGGTCCACCTGCTTGAGGTGCAGATAGCCGATGCGTTCGCCGTACGTCTCGATCAGCCGCACGCTGTCGCCGCCGCAGTAGGCGTAGTGACCGGTGTCCAGGCAGAGGCCGACCGAGCCGGAGTCGGTCGCGTCCAGGAAGCGCTCGACATGGGCCTCGGTGTCGATATGGGTGTCGGCGTGCGGGTGGACGACGATGTCGAGGCCGTACGTCTCCCTCACCCGGCGGCCCAGCCGCTCCATGCCCCGGGCGAGGTGGCCCCACTGCCCGGCGGTCAGCTCGGCGGGCTCCAGGATCTCGGCGGTCTTGTCGTCGCGCCAGAAGGACGGGATCACCACGAGGTGCCGGGCGCCCATCGCCTGGGTGAGCGCGGCGACCTGGGAGACATGGGCCCAGGTGTCGTCCCAGACGGCGGGGCCGCGGTGCAGGCCGGTGAAGACCGTGCCCGCGGAGACCCTGAGGCCGCGGCGCGCCACCTCCTCGGTGAGCCGGGCGGGGTCGGTGGGGAGGTAGCCGTAGGGGCCGAGTTCGATCCAGGCGTAGCCGGCCTCCGCGACCTCGTCCAGGAAGCGTTCCCAGGGCACCTGCCGCGGGTCGTCGGGGAACCAGACGCCCCAGGAGTCGGGGGCGGAGCCGACCCGGATGCGGTCGAGGTCGTGCGGCATGATCAGGGGGTCCCTTCGGGGAAGGCGTCGCCGAGACCTTCGGGCGACGCATCGAGGTCCACGCCCGCACCTGGGACACCTCGTGCTTGAGCGTGGCGAGTTCGGCGGCGGCCATACGGCCGGTCGCGGCCGCGATGTACGTCAGCACCACACCGGACTGCTTCACGCCGAGCGCGGGGTGGGCTCGTCCAGGATGAGGACGCGGGCGCCGAAGTGGACGGCACGAGCGAGAAGAGCGATCCATCGTTCTGCACCTCACTGTGCGTGCGACGGGAAGGGCGCTGTTGTGTCGGGACGCGATCCAAGTCCCCACCGGAGCCACTGTCAATACTTTGTCCAGACATGGCCGTGTCGTCGGCCGCGGGGTTTACGTGTTCGCCATCTCCCGATTATCCGATCTCAAAGCCCGCTTATATGACTTATAAATTCACTCTCTTTCACCACCCGGTTGCGCCCCGGGGTGGTGAAGAGGGCGCGTATTTCTTACCCCTCATGAGATCCGGCCAGAGGTGGATCATAATTGGCCGGAGAATTCACCGGCATGGCCGTCGGACCAGCGGAGGGACATACTGACGACGTGCCACTCCGCTCCCGGACCGGATGGCCGGAAAGGCCACAACGGTGGATTCGGAAACGCTGCTTTCGTCGATGTTCACGGCCGAGGGGAAGGAAGACCCCTATCCGGCCCTGGCCGAACTGCGCCGTATCGCCCCCGTCTATTATCACGAGAAGCTCGACACCTACTTCCTGACCCGGTTCGCCGACTGCCAGCAGGTCCTGAGCGACGCGTCCTGCCTCACTCCCGATCTCACCTGGTGCGAAACGGAATTGCCCCACTGGCGGGAGCATCCGGCCGCCGTCTTCTTCTACTCCTCGCTGCTGCGCGCCAACGGCACCGACCATGTACGGCTGCGCCGGCTGGTGGCCGACCGGTTCAGCGCCCGCCGGGTCGCCGTCCTCGCGGAGCGCATCGAGACCACCACCGCGGCACTCCTCGACCGGTTCGCCGATGCCACCCGCGACGGCGGCGCGGCCGACTTCCAGGAGCTGGTCGGCTACCCGCTGCCGGTGGCCGTCGTGGGCGACCTGATCGGGGTCCCGCACACGGACCAGGACCGCTTCCACCACTACGGGCAGGACGCCAGCCGGCTCCTTGAGCCGGTGCGCACCGACGAGGACTGGAAGCGCGCCGACGAGGCCGTGACCGCCCTGCGCGGGTACTTCGCCCAGCTGGTCGCCCTGCGCCGGCGCAGGCCCGCCGACGACCTGGTCTCCGCGCTGCTCGCCGTGCGCGAGGCCGACGACGGCAGGCTCGCCGAGAGCGAACTCCTCGACATGCTGCTGCTGGTGTTCGTGGCCGGCTTCGAGACGACCACCAGCCTGCTCGGCCTGACCGTGCACGCCCTGCTCAGCCACCCCGGCCAGCTGGCCCTGCTGCGCGAGGACCCCGCCCTGGTGCCCAACGGGGTCGAGGAGTCCCTGCGCTGGGACACACCGGTGCGGATGACGGAGCGCATCGCCACCCGCCCGCTGACCGTGGGCGGCGTCGCGATCCCCCAGGGCGGCAACATCACCACGGTCCTCGCCGCCGCGGGCCGCGACCCCGCCCGGCATCCGGACCCCGACGCCTTCGACGTGCTGCGGCCCGACATCCGGGTGCTCAGCTTCAGCGCGGGCGCCCACTACTGCCTGGGCGCGGCCCTGGCCCGCCTCGAAGGCGCCGCCGTCGTACGGCAGTTGCTGACCCGTTTCCCCCGGCTGGCCCACGCCCGGCGCCCGGTGCGCCGGGACAGCATCAGCCTGCGGGCCTTCACCCGGCTGCCCCTCGTCACCTCGGGCTGAGCACCCCGCCCGGGTCCCGGCCCACAGAAGGGACGTCCGTGAACTTCCTGCACACCGAACGCGCCGTGCTCGACCGGCTGCTCCCCGGTCTGGACGCCGCGCTCGCCGCCCATCCGCTGGCCGACCTGGAGCGCGCGCCGAGCCCCGCGATCGAGGCATTCCGCGAGGCGGGGGGCCCGGGGCTGCTGGTGCCCGCCGAGCACTCCGGCGCCGGGGCCACCGTGCTCCAGGCGGTCCGGGCGCAGCGGGCCGTCGGTGCCCGGTGCCCGTCCCTCGCGGTCGCCACCACCATGCATCACTTCTCGGTCGCCGGCCTGGTGGAGACCGCCAGGCAGGGCACCGGCATGGAGGGCCTGCTGCTGACCGCCGTCGCCCGGGAACGGCTGCTGCTGGCCTCCGGGTTCGCGGAGGGCAACACCGGGCAGAACATCCTGCGCCCGGGCATCAGGGCCGAACTCCGCGACGGACGGGTGGTGCTGAACGGCAGCAAGAAGCCGTGCAGCCTGTCCCGTTCGATGGACCTGCTCACCGCCTCCGTCGCGCTCACCGGCACGGACGGGGTGACACGCCTCGCGGTGGCGATCGTCCCCGCGAAGACCCCGGGGCTCTCGGTGCGGCCGTTCTGGAACAGCCCGGTGCTGGCGGGGGCCGAGAGCGACGAGGTGGTGCTCACCGAGGTGGAGCTCGATCCGCAGATGGTCGTCGCCACCGAGGTCACGGCCGACGCGGTGCCCGACTCGCTCAATGTCGCGGGCTTCCTCTGGTTCGAACTCCTGCTGACCGCGGGGTACGTGGGCGTAACCAGCGCCCTGGTCGAACGGGTGCTGGCCAGACCCGGGGGCTTCGGCGGCGATCCGACCCCGTTCCTGGTCGACATCGAGGCCGCGATGCTCGCCGTGGAGGCCGTGGCGATGGCCATGGAGACCGAGGCGTGGGACGACACACTGCTGGTGCGGGCGCTGCACGCCCGGTACGCGGCGCAGGACGCCATCGCCCGCACATCGCCCCGCTGCCTGTCCGCCCTCGGCGGGATGGCGTTCATCGGCTCGCCCGACGGCACGTATCTGGCCTCGGCCGCGGCCGGGCTCGCCTTCCATCCGCCGTCGCGCTCCCGCATGGCCGAGCCGCTGCGGGAGCACCTCGGCGGCGCCCGGCTGCGCATCGGCTGAGCGGCGCGCCGCGCACGGGCTCCGGCCGTCGATCCCACCCGCCGAGGAGGCACCCATGAGGCGAGAGCGCGGCGCGCCGGCGCGCCGGGGCGAACCGTCGCCCGCGCGGGCGTCCTACCGGATCGAGATCGCGGACACCGTCGACGCCGTGCCGCCTCGGGTCTGGCGGGAGCTGGCCCCGGCGGACGATCCGCTGTGGTCCCAGGGGGTCTTCGCGGCGATGGAGCGCGGCCGCCTCGGCCCGGAGGGCTACCGCTATCTGCTGCTGCGCCGGGACGGCGAGCTGGTGGCCGTGCTGCCGCTGTGCCTCTTCCCCGGGCTGCGCCTGGACGACGTGGTGGGCCCGCGCGAACGCCGGCTGCTGCGCCCGCTGCGCGCCGTGTGCCCGGGACTGCTGCGCGTGCCCATGCTGTTCTGCGGCCATCTGCTGGGCCAGGGCCACATCGCGGCGGCCGGACCGCTGCCGGCGCGGGCCGTACGGCTCCTCGTGTCGGCGGCCGGGGACGTGGCCGCCTGGTCCGGGCTCGGGACCGTGGTGTTCAAGGACTTCGGCGACTCGGAACTCGCTTTGCTGCGTCCGGAGTTGGAGCGCGCCGGGTACTTCTTCACCCGCAGCATGCCGGACACCGAACTGCGGCTCGGGTACGACTCGTTCGAGGCGTACGTGCGCGCGCTGCCCGCCAAGCCGCGCCGCAACGCCCGGAGCAAGCTGCGCAAGTTCGCGGCCTGGCCGGGCGCCCGCGTCGAGATCGTCGAGGACTTCGCGCCCCTGCTGCCCGACGTACTCGCCCTGTACGAACAGGTGATGGACCGCGCGGACCAGACGCTGGACCGCCTGGACGCCTCCTTCCTCGCCGCCCTCGCGGACTGCGCCGAGCCGCGGCGGGCACTGGTCGCCGCGTTCGAGGGCGACCGCCTGGTGGCGTTCCTGCTGTGCCTGTTCCGGGGCACCGGCGCGACCGGGGCGCGGATCGGCCTCGACTACCGGATCGCCCACGAGGCACGGCTCTACCACGCCGTGCATTACGCGGCGATCCGGCTGGCCATCGAGTCGGGCTGCACCCATATGCGGTTCGCGCAGACCGCGTACACGCCGAAGGTGGAGCTGGGCTGCGGCCTGGTCGCCCAGTCCTACGCCCTCACCCACCGGCGCCCGCTCCCCCGCGCCCTGTTGCGCGCTCTGCTGCCCCGCGCCCTGGACACCGCCCTGGCCGAGGCCCTCGGCCCGCACGCCGATCTGCTCCCCCGGCCCGTCGCCGCCCCGCCGCCCGCACCCGCCGCCGCACCCGCCGCCGCGCCCGAGAAGAGGACCCCGCATGCCCCGAGTTGACGTGGAACTGCGCATCGCCGCCCCGCCCGATCTGGCCTGGGCCGCCGTGGCCGACGTCGAGTCCTATCCGGGCTGCATGGACAACGTGGAATCGGTGACGGTGGTCGAGCGCGGCGACGCCCGGCACCGTACGACGGCCTGGTCGGTGCGTCTGAAGGGCTCCGTCCTGCGGTGGACCGAGGCGGAGGTGCTCGACGACGGAGCGCGGCGCTTCGACTTCCGGCAAGTCACCGGCGACCTGGGGGACTTCTCCGGCTTCTGGGCCGTGACCCCGGCCGGTGCGGCGCACAGCACCGTGTCCCTGCACGTCGACTTCGACATCGGCATCCCGCTGCTGGCCGAGATGCTCAACCCGGTCGCCTCGGACGCGCTGCGGGACAACGCCGCCCAGATGCTGCGCGCGCTGGAGCGGCGGCTGGGGGCCGCGGACCCGGACACGGGGGTACGGCGGTGACGGGGAGCCCGGCCGCGGGGCTCGACCAGGATCGCGAACTCCCCGACGCGCAGGGCACGTTCGATCTGATCCGCCGGCATTTCTCGCCCCGGCTCGCCCTGACCGGCAACTTCGCGGGGCGGGGCGCCGTGGAGGTGGGTGCCGAGGGATGCCGGGTGGCCCTCTCCGACGGCCGCAGCGTGCTCGACTTCGGCTCCTACGCCGTGCCGCTGCTCGGGCACCGGCATCCGGCGGTCGTGGCGGGCGTGCGGCGGGCGCTGGAGACGCTGCCCACCGCCACCCGCAGCCTGGCCAACCCGGTGACGGCGCGGGCGGCCGCCACCCTGGTGGGGTACTTCGAAGGCGCCCTGCCGAAGGTGTACTTCGGGCTGAACGGCGCCGACGCGGTGGAGGTGGCGGTCAAGCTGGCGCGGCTGGCGTCGGGGCGCGACCGGGTCCTCGCGGTGCGCGGCGCGTTCCACGGCAAGTCCACCGGCGCGCTGGCCCTCACCCACAGCCCGCTCTTCCGCACCGGGCTGCGCGGCAGCGTGGTCGACGTGGTGCACGCGGACCCGGAGGACACCGGCGCCGTCGAAAGGGCCGCCGCTTCGGGCGAGTTGGCGGCCGTCGTCTTCGAACCGGTGCAGGGCGAGAACGGCGTCGTCCCCCTTCCCCCGGCCGTGCTGCGGCGCTGGTGCGCGGACGGCCGGCGGCACGGCGCGTTCGTCGTCGCCGACGAGATCCAGTGCGGGCTGCGGCGCTGCGGCGAGCGGTCCGTCGCGCTCGCGCAGGGGCTGCCCGTGGACGCGGTGCTGGTGGGCAAGCCGCTCGGCGGGGGTGTCGTACCGCTGTCGGCGGTGGTGTGCTCCGAGGAGCTGTACGCGCCCCTGGAGGCGGACCCGTTCCTGCATTCGGCGACCTTCGGCGGCCACCCGCTGGCGTGCGCCGCGCTGCCACCGGCCCTGGCGGCCATCGAGCAATTGACAGAGCATGGCGTTGAGTTGGCGGATGCCATGGCCGAGGGGCTGGCCCGGCTCCGGAGCCGTCATGCCGGTGCGGTGCGCGCGGTGCGCGGCCGCGGGCTGCTGTGGGGGGTCGACTACGCCTCCCCGCATCTGGCGGGCGATGTCGTCCTCGGTCTGGCCGAGGCCGGTCTGCTGGTCTCGCCCTGTCTGAGTCGCCCCACCACGGTGCGCCTGCTGCCCTCGCTCGCCTGCGGCCTCCCGGAGGTGGCGGAGGCGATGGCCGCCCTGGACCACGCCACGGCCGAGGCGGAGGCCCGGTGCGCCGAGAGATGACCCGAAAGCCCGTCCGTGCCGCGCCGCCGAAGGAGAACCAAACCCCCATGCCCACCCGGACCCGCGAACAGCTCGACCTCCTGCTGCGTACCGTCGTCTCCGATGTGATCGGCACCGAACCGGAGGAACTCCACGGCGCCACCCGCCTGGTGGACGACTTCGGGATCGACAGTCTCGAACTCATGGAGATCGGCTCCCGGCTGGAGTCGGCGCTCGGACTGCGCATCCAGGTCAAGGACTTGACGGCCGCCGAGACCCTGGGCGAGGCCGTGGACCTGCTGGAGACCCGGCTCGCGGAGCCGCGGTGAACGCCCGGGACGCGCGCGGCCGGTTCCGGGTGGCCGTCACCGGCATCGGCGTCAAGTCACCCGCCGGCAATACGCCGGAGGAGGCGTACCAGACGTTCCTGGCGGCCAAGTCCACGGCGGCGACGGTCGACCGGCTGGTGGCCGAGGCGGTGCCCGTGCGCTTCGCCTGCCTGGTGCCGCCGTTCGAGACCGAGGCGTACCTGACCCGCCGCGAGGCCCGGCAGATCGACCGGGTGACCATGCTGGCGCTGTGCGCTGCGGCCGACGCGGTGGCCGACGCCCGGCTGCCCGGGGAGCTGGCCCCGGAGCGTACGGGGGTGCAGCTCGGCACCGGTATCGGCGGCCTGCCCAGCATGGAGGCGACCGCGCTCGACCACGGCGGCTTCCCGATGGGCATGCCGGTGCACACCGTGCCCCGGACCATGACCAACTCCCCGGCGTGCCGGATCGCCATGCGGTTCGGGTTCCGCGGCTCGTGCACCACGTACGCCACCGCGTGCGCCAGCGGCACCACCGCGCTCGGCGAGGCGGCCCGCAAGATCCGGCACGGAGAGCTGGACGTGGCGCTCGCGGGCGGCGCCGACGCACCGGTCACGACCGTCATCATGAGCGGCTTCGCCCGGATGCGGGCGGTCTCCGCGCGCAACGAGGAGCCGTGGCTGGCCAGTCGGCCCTTCGCCGCGGACCGCGACGGGTTCGTGGTCGGCGAGGGCGCGGCGCTGCTGGTGCTGGAGCGCTGGGACCTCGCGGTGGCGCGCGGGGCGCGCATCCACGGGGAGATCACGGGCTACGCGGACAACTGCGACGCCTTCCACATCGTGGCCCCGCACCAGGACGGGTCGGTGGCCGCGGCCTGTATGCGCTCGGCGCTCGCCGACGCGGGGCTGTCCCCGCCGGAGATCGGCCATGTCAACGCGCACGGCACCTCCACGGTGCTCAACGACCGTGCCGAGGCGGCCGCGATCGACCGCTGCTTCGCCGGGCAGTCCCCGCCGGTCACCGCGCTCAAGGGCGTCACCGGCCATCTCATCGGCGGTTCCGGGGCGTTGGAGGCGGCGCTGGCGCTGCGCTGCGCCTCGGCGGGCCTGGTCCCGGCGATCGCCAACACCCGTACCAGCCCCGAGGCCGGCCTCGTGGACCTGGTCACCGGCGCGCCCCGGACGGTGCGTCCGGCCCCCGTGCTGTCCAACTCCTTCGGCTTCGGCGGCCAGAACGCCTGCCTCGTGCTCTCCCCCGCCCCCTGACCCCTCGCGCCCGCTCGGAGACGGAACCATGCGCATTCTCGTCACCGGTGCCACCGGTGTGATCGGCACCGAGACCGTCGACACCCTGCGCGCGGCCGACACGCCGCCGCACGTCCTGGTGCGTACGGCACGACGCGCGACGGACGCGGGCATCGTGCCCTGGGCTCTCGGCGCGGCTCCGGTGCCGGCGCGGCTCGACGGCCCCTGGGACGTCATCGTGCACACCGCGGCCTCCACCCGCTGGACGATGACCCGTACGGAGGCGCTGGCCGCCAACGTGGAACCGCTGCGCGCGGTCCTCGCCCTCGCCGGCCGGGACACCCATCTGGTGCATGTGTCCACGGCGTACGTCGCCGGGGAACGCGCGGCGGCCGGCACCGGGTTCGACGGCTACCGCAACGGCTACGAGTGGTCCAAGGCGGTGTGCGAGGAGGTGGTGCGCGAGGAGCACCCCGGCCCCCTGACGATCGTCCGACCCCCGCTGGTCGTCGGCAGGCGGCGCGACGGCCGGATCGCCCGCTTCTCCGGCCCGTACACCCTGCTGCACGCCCTGGTGTCGGGGCTCGCGGCGGTCGTCGTCGGCGACCCGGACGGCTTCGCGGAGATCAGCCCGGTGGACGAGGTCGCCCGCACGATCGCGGACGCGGCACTCGGTGATCCGCCCCCCGCCGCCCGCACCGAGATCGTGGCCGCCGGTCCCGAGAGCCTGCGCCTCGCCTCCCTCATCGACGTGACGTGTACGGCACTGAACACCTTCCGCGCCACGCACGGCGCCCCGCCGATCGCCCGCCCCCCGATCGTCCCCCCGGACACCTGGACCCGCTTCTTCCTCCCCCTCGCCGACCGCTACCTCTCCCCCTTCCAGAGCGAGGCGGTCAAACTCCTGGCCATGTTCCAGAGCTACACCAGCATGGCCACCCCCTTCACCCCGACGCACCCCGTACGGGACCCGGCCCAGGCGATGACGACGGCCGTCCACCACTGGGCCGCGCGCAAACCCCGGTTGGCACTGGCGGAGCCGCGGCCGTGGACGCTGCTGACGGATAACCCGTCGCCGCAGCAGAGCCCTTAGGTGGTTTCGTTTGGATCAGCGGGTGGACCACAGGAAGATGCCGGCGATGTGGAGTCCGGCCAGGTAGATGGTCGCGGTCTTCTCGTAGCGGGTGGCGATGCCGCGCCACTGCTTGAGGCGGTTGATGCACCGTTCGACGGTGTTGCGCTGCTTGTAGGTCTCGCGGTCGAAGGCCGGTGGTCTGCCGCCCCGGCTGCCTCGGCGCAGGCGGTGGCCGCGTTGGTCCGCCGGCACGGGGATCACCGCACGGATGCCGCGCCTGCGCAGGTGCTCACGGATCGCCCTGGACGAATACGCTTTGTCCGCCAGGACCACATCCGGCCTGGTGCGCGGCCGGCCACGCCGTCGGGGAACACGCACGCGGGCCATGACATCGGTGAAGGCCGGTGCATCGCCTGCCTGTCCGGCGGTGAGGACGAACGCCAGAGGCCGGCAGCGGGCATCGGCCGCGAGGTGGATCTTCGTCGTCAGTCCGCCGCGGGACCGGCCGATGGCGTGGTCAGCCGGTTCGCCGGCCGGGGCCCCTTTTTGCGGGCTCCGGCCGCATGCTGGTGAGCCCGCACGATCGTGGAGTCCACGGACACAGCCCAGGCCAGATCCTCGTCGGCGTCGGCCTGGGCCATCAGCGCGGTGAAGACCCGCTCCCAGGTGCCGTCGACGGCCCACATCCGCAGCCGGTTGTAGACGCCACGCCAGTTGCCGTACTTCTCCGGCAGGTGCACCCACTGCGTTCCGGTCTGGAACTTGAACGCGATCGCGTCGATCACCTCCCGGTGATCCCGTCACCGGCCGCCCCGCTTCGGCGTCCGGTCAGGGAGCAACGGCTCGATCCGCGACCACTGCACATCAGTTAACGGCACGCCCAGACCAACGATCGACTGATCCAAACGAAACGGCCTAGGGGAGAAGAGCACGAACTGGTGTGGATCGTCCGCCGGCAGTCCGAGGAGTTCGCGCGCACCGGGAACCCCGGGGACATGCTGGTGGGCAGCGGCCCCTACCTGGTCGACCGGGTCGACGGCTCGCTGCACTCGATCGGTGTCCTCTCCGCGAAGGGCGGGGAGTGGGAGGACGACGACTACCGCGCACGCGTCCGCGGGCTGCCCGTCCGCACCGCGGTGGACGATCTGCACGACGAGATACGCGAGCTCGGCGCCGCGCGGAGCCGTATGCACGCCGTACGCGCCCTGCGGCGGAGACTGCCGGTCCTCTCCCCGGCCCAGGCCGTCGCCTACACCGACGCTTTGCTCGGGGGCGCTCCCCCGGCGCACCTCGTGGCGCTCGCCGCCGGACGGCTCACCGAGCCCATCTGCCCGGTCCTCGCCGTGCGGACCATCCGCCCGGGGCGCTCCCGGGCCCTGCCGGAGTGAGGCTCAGGGGAAGGGCCGCGGACCGCATCCGCACGTGGCGGGGCCGGCCGCCCGGCTAGGGTTCGGGGGTGGCGACGTACAGCATCGGCCGGGCCGCGCGGCTGCTGAGGGTGAGTCCGGAGACCGTGCGCCGCTGGGCGGACGCGGGGCGGCTGCCCATGGCGCGGGACGGCTCGGGCAACCGGATGATCGACGGCGTGGGGCTGGCGCTGTTCGCGCGGGAGCGGGCGGCCGGCGACGAGCGGGCCGCCGCGCCCGGGCCGCCGTCCTCCGTGCGCAACGCCTTCACCGGCATCGTCACGGCACTGACCGTCGACGACGTCGTGGCGCGGGTGGAGATCCACTCCGGGCCGCACCATGTGGTCTCGCTGGTGACGCGCGAGGCGGTCGACGAACTGGGGCTGGCGGTCGGTGTCATGGTCACCGCGCGGATGAAGTCGACGGACGTGTATGTCGGCGGCTCGTAGGGGCGGACGCGCCGGGAGGCGTGCGGCAGAGCAGGGCGGCCCATAGGTCGAGGCGGTCGACGAGGCGGGACAGGTCCCGGCGGGTGAGGTGCTCGACGCGCTGGATCCGGTAGTGGACGGTGTTGACGTGCAGATGCAGGGCCTCGGCCGTGCGGGCCCAGGACCCGTCGTGGGCGAGGAACGTCTCCAGGGTGTGCAGCAGCATCGCCGCCGAGCCGCTGCCCGCCTTGTCCAGGGGGCCCAGGACGGTGCTGCTGTAGGCCGCGCGGACCTCGGCCGGTATCCCGGTCAGCAGGGTGTCCACGCCGGCGAGGGCGGCCACGTCGGTCAGAGCGGAGGCGTCCGGCGCGGTGGTGCGGGCCGCGGCCAGGGCGTACGACGCCTGGACGAGTGCCGCCGCGAGGTCCCGCGGGGTGCCGGCGGAGGCGCTGGTCCCGCCGTGCAGCGGGGTGTCCGGCGCGCAGGCCGCGAGGTGCGGCCACAGCTCGGTGACGGCGTCCTGTCCGTCGGCGGGGAGCACGGCGAAGGCGGTGCCCTCGGGGAGGCGCCCCACGGCGGCCGGTCCGCGGGCCGCGTGCGCGACCGCCTCGGCGAGGGCGCCCCGCGCGTGGCCGGCGTCGCCCGGGCCGGTGTCCGCGACGACCACGCGGCAGGCGCCGTCGGTGGTCAGCCCGCAGGAGCGCAGCGCCTCTTCCACGGTCGCGTGCTCGGCCGGACCCCGGGTGAGCAGCGCGCCGAGCGCGTCCGCGGCCCGGTGCCCGGCGGCCCGGCGGCGGGCATCCGCCTGCCGGCAGCGGTCCAGCGTCTCCGTGATCTCGTGCAGCAGGCTCGGTGGTACGGCGTCGGCGTCGGGCAGATGCAGGTACCAGCGTTCGTACGGGGTGCGGGCGTCGGCGCCGACGGGCACGGTCGTCCCCGTGTCGCCCCCGGGCAGCGCGGCGGCCTCCCATACCGCGAGCGGGGTGGCGCCGGGTGTGGTCGCCACGGTCCGGCCCGCCGCCGTGACGAGGTGGGCGGTGCTGCCGGCCAGGGGCGCGAAGGCCGTGGCGAGCACCTCCCGCGGGTCGGCGTCCTGGGCGATCAGCCGGTCCAGCCGGGCCCGCAGATGCTCGGGCATGGCGTGGTGGCGGGACAACTCGCCCCACTGCCGCAGGTACACGGCCTCCGTGATCGTACGGAACATGATCCGCGGGGGCACCGCCGCCACCGGCACGCCCTGGCTCGCGCACGCCTCGACCAGGGGGCCGGGCACCGCGCCGTGCATCTCCTCGCCCGCCAGCAGCAGTGCCACGTCCGCGTCCTTGAGCGCCCGCACGAACCGGGCCGCCGCCTCCCGTTCGTCCTCGGCGCGCCACCACACCAGCCCGCTGAGCACCACCTCCCCCGGTCGCACGAAGCGGGCGGGGTCCTCCAGGTCGGTCACGGTCACCCCGCTGATCTCTCGCGCCAGCAGGGCGGGGGCCGCCCACAGCAGACGCAGTCCGAGGGACTCGTCCCGCAGGAGGTGTTCGACGTGCATGAGGTACGGCTCCTTGTGCGTCCGCCGCACGGCGGGCCCGGCACGGGGGATCTCACATTCACCAGGTGGATGCGGTTCGGGCCATCGTAAATGCCAAGGCAAAGCCGGGATACACCTCTTGGATGATCCACCAGGATCCGGTGCCGGGACGCCGGTGTTTCCGTACGGCGAACCAATCGTCCGGCGCCGCTCCGGGCTGTTCACTTCGGTCATGGACCTGAACACAGTGGTGGAGGTACGGGACGCCCGGCGCCCTGCGCCCTGGCGGCCGGGCGATGCCTGGCTGGGCGGCGGCACCTACCTGTTCTCCGAGCCGCAGCCGCGCCTGCGCCGCCTGGTGGACCTCGGCAGGACCGGGTGGACACCGGTGGAGCTCCGGCCGGACGGCTCCCTGGAGATCGCCGCCACCTGCACCATCGCCCGCCTGTCGCGCTTCGCGAAGGGACTCGGCACCGAAGCGGCGCCGCTGTTCGAGCAGTGCTGCCGGGCGTTCCTGGCCTCCTTCAAGATCTGGAACATGGCCACCGTGGGCGGCAATCTCTGCAACGCCCTCCCGGCGGGCCCGATGATCTCCCTCACCGCCGCCCTGGACGGGGAGTGCCTGCTGATCTCGCAGGACGGAGCACGGCGCCACAGGCGGGTCGCCGACTTCGTCACCGGCGCCGGACGCAAGGAACTCGCCGAGGGCGAGCTGCTGCGGTCCGTCACCCTGCCGGCCCGCGCCCTGGCGTGCCGTACGGCGTTCCGGCAGGCGTCGCTGTACGGGCTGGGCCGTTCCGGGGTGCTGGTCATCGGCGCGCTCGATCCGGTGGACGGCTCCCTGGCGGTCACGGTGACCGCCGCCACGGTCCGGCCGGTGCGGCTGTGGTTCCCGCTGCCGCCGACGGCCGAGGCGCTGCGGGCGGCCATCGGCTCGTCCGTCGCCGGCGACGAGTGGTTCGACGACATCCACGGGCTGCCCGCGTGGCGGCGGCACATGACGTACCGGTACGCGGAGGAGATCCGCCGGGAACTCGAAGGAGGCGCGCCGCGATGAGGATCGAGGTCAACGGAAGGGCCCACGAGGAGGAGCCCCGGCCGGGCCAGTGTCTGCGCACCTATCTGCGCGAGCGCGGCTGGTTCGGCGTGAAGAAGGGCTGCGACGCGGGCGACTGCGGCGCCTGCACGGTGCACGTCGACGGCGAGCCGGTCCACAGCTGTCTGTACCCGGCCGTCCGGGCCGACGGCCGGGAGGTCACCACCGTCGAGGGCCTGGCCTCGCCCGACGGCGAACTCCACCCCGTCCAGCGGAAGTTCCTCGACGCCCAGGGCTTCCAGTGCGGTTTCTGCACGGCCGGTTTCCTGATGACGACGGCGGCCCTCGACGACGAGCAACTGACGGATCTCCCCCGGGCGTTCAAGGGCAATCTGTGCCGCTGCACCGGCTATCGGGCCATCGAGGACGCGGTGCGCGGCGTCCGTCATGTGGAGGCGCCCGGCGCCGGCGAGTCGGTCGGCCGCAGCCTCCCCGCTCCGGCCGGTCCCCAGGTCGTCACGGGCACCGCCCGCTACACGTTCGACCTCGATGTGCCCGGACTGCTGCACATGAAGCTGCTGCGCTCTCCGCACGCCCACGCCCGCGTCACCGCGATCGACACCTCGGCGGCCCTGCGCGTGCCCGGCGTGCATGCCGTCCTCACCCATCTCGACGCCCCGGAACGGCACTTCTCCACCGCCCGCCACGAGCACCCGGAGGAGGATCCGGACGACACCCGCGTCCTCGACGACACGGTCCGCCACGTCGGGCAGCGGGTGGCGGCCGTGGTCGCGGACAGCGAGGCCGCGGCCGAGGAGGGCTGCCGTCGCGTCGAGGTGTCGTACGACGTCCTGCCCGCCGTGTTCGACCCGGAGGAGGCCATGCGGCCGGGCGCGCCCGTCGTGCACGACAAGGACGCCGCCACCGCCCGCATTTCCCGCCCGCGCGAGAACGTCGTGGGCGAGGCGCACGGTGAGATCGGCGATGTGGAAGCGGGTTTCGCGCGGGCCGACGCCGTGTACGAGGGCACGTACCGCACGCAGCGGGTGCAGCACGCCAGCCTGGAGACGCACGGCGCGGTGGCCTGGCTGGACGAGGAGGACCGGCTCGTCGTCCGCTCCAGCACCCAGACGCCCTTCCTCACCCGCCGCGCGCTGTGCGCCCTCTACGACCTGCCGCAGGACAAGGTCCGGGTGCTGGCGGGCCGGGTGGGCGGCGGGTTCGGCGGCAAGCAGGAGATGCTCGTCGAGGACATCGTGGCGCTGGCCGTGCTGCGGCTGCGGCGGCCCGTGAAGCTGGAGTACACCCGGGCCGAACAGTTCTACGGCGCCACCACCCGGCACCCCTTCACCATCGGGGTGAAGGCCGGCGCGCTGCGGGACGGCACGCTGACCGCGCTCAGGCTGCGGGTGGTCGCCAACACCGGCGCGTACGGCAACCACGGGCCCGCGGTGATGTTCCACAGCATCGGCGAGTCGACCGCCGTCTACCGGGCCCCGCACAAGAAGGTCGACGCCTTCTCCGTCTACACCCACACCGTGCCGGCCGGCGCGTTCCGGGGCTACGGCCTCGGGCAGGTGCTGTTCGCCGTCGAGTCCGCGCTCGACGAACTCGCCCGCCGACTCGGCCTGGACCCGCTGGAGTTCAAGGCGCAAAACATCATCGGTCCGGGCGAGGCGATGCTCACCCCCGGCGGTCACGAGGAGGATCTGCACATCGCCAGCTACGGCCTGGACCAGTGCCTGGCCATCGTGCGCCGCGCCCAGGCGGAACCCGGCGGCGAGCCGGCCCCCGAGGGCTGGCTGGTCGGCGAGGGCAGCGCCCTGGCCATGATCGCGACGGGGCCGCCCGGCGGTCACCTCGCCGACGCGAGGGCGGCCCTGCTTCCCGACGGCGGCTTCGAGCTGGCCGTCGGTACCGCGGAGTTCGGCAACGGCACCACCACCGTGCACCGGCAGATCGCGGCGGGCGAACTCGGCACCACTGTCGACCGGATCACCGTCCGCCAGTCCGACACGGACGTCGTGCGCCATGACACCGGCGCGTTCGCCTCCACCGGCGTGGTGGTGGCGGGCAAGGCCACCCTGCGCGCCTGCCGCGCCCTGGCCGACCTGCTGCTCGACCTCGCCGCCGCCCAGCTGCGCGTCCCGCGCGCCGACTGCGCGCTCGCCGAGGAGGCCGTCGTCCACCCGGGCGGGCGGCTGACCCTCAAGGAGCTGTACGCCGCCGCCCACGCGGTCGGCGTCTCCTGCGTCGCCGACGGGCACTTCGGCGGCACCCCGCGCTCGGTCGCGTTCAACGCCCAGTGGTTCCGGCTCGCCGTCGATCCCGGCACCGGGGAGATCCGCGTCCTGCGCAGCGTGCACGCCGCCGACGCCGGCAAGGTCATGAACCCCATGCAGTGCCGCGGCCAGGTCGAAGGGGGCATCGCCCAGGCACTCGGCGCGACCCTCTTCGAGCACGTCCGCATCGGCGAGCGCGGGGAGGTCGAGACCGCGGCCTTCCGCCGCTACCGCCTCCCCCAGTACGCCGACGTCCCGCGCACCGAGGTCCACTTCATGGAGACCACCGACGCCATCGGCCCGCTCGGCGCCAAGTCGATGAGCGAAAGCCCCTTCAACCCCGTCGCCCCCGCCTTCGCCAACGCCCTGCGCGACGCGACCGGCGTCCGCTTCACCGAACTGCCCCTCACCCGCGACCGGGTGTGGATGGCGCTGCGAGATCACGCGGTGAGCGGTTCCACCGGAGACTTTTGACAATCTTGAGCCAACCATTGCGCGATGCCAGGGCTCTGACGTGACGCACGCCGCGATCGACAGGAGACCTGGCATGAAAGCTCGTACGGCGACCGGCCGTCGGCCTCCATCCGCCTGCGCGGGCTCTCTGTCCGGCTGGGCGACGGCGGCGGCCTTGCTCCTGGCGCTGACGACGGCCTGCGCGGGCCCCGCGCCGGGGGACCGCGCCGCCGCGGCCGCGAGACCGGGGGCGGCCGGAGCGGGTGACCGGCTGTTCCCCCAGCTCGGCAACGGCGGCTACGACGTGGCGCATTACGGGCTGACCTTGGATTACGTCCCGGAGACCAACCACCTCAGGGGCACGGCGGTCATCACCGCGCGGGCCACCCAGGACCTGAGCCGCTTCGACCTCGACCTGTCGGGGCTGCGGGTGCGCGCCGCCACGGTACAGGGGGCGTCCGCCCAAGTCGCCCGTTCGGGAGACGAATTGCTGGTGACGCCCGCGAAGCCGGTGCGCGACGGCGAGGTCTTCAGGACCGTCGTCGCCTACGACGGCACCCCGCGCACGATCAAGGGCGAGGACGGCGGCCTCGAAGGGTGGATCGAGACCGACGACGGCTCGACCGCCCTGGGCCAGCCGACCGGCTCCATGACCTGGTTCCCGGGCAACCATCACCCCTCGGACAAGGCCACGTACGACATCACGGTCACCGTCCCCAGGGACGCGGACGGCGACTTCTACGACGTCGTGAGCAACGGCGAGCTGATCAGGCAGGAGGCCGAGGGCGACACGATGACCCGGCACTGGCGCACCGAGGAGCCCATGGCCAGCTACCTCGCCCACGTCTCCGTCGGCTACTTCGAGACCCATAAGGGCTGGACCCACGACCACGTGCCCGTCTACGTCGCCGTCGACCCCGACGAGTCGCGGGACGCCACCGCCGTCGCGGACCTGGTACCCGAGATCGTCGACTGGGCGGGCGATCGTTTCGGCCCCTACCCCTTCTCTTCGACCGGTGCCGTCGTCGACCACCTGCCCGGGCTCGACCACGCCCTGGAGACCCGGAAGCGGGGCGGCAGGAGCACCGGCGAGATCTTCGAGAGCTTCTACGACGGAACGGACGCCGAGAGCGAGGGCATCTGGGCCTTCCCGCCCGCCGCTCCGCCCAGCGCGGGACGGGTGTCCGACCCGCCCGTCCACGGACGCGGCGCCATGGTCGTGCACACGGTGCGCGAGGCCGTCGGCGACGAGACCTTCTTCGGCATCCTCCGTACCTGGACACGCCGGCACCGGCACGGCAACGCCGACACCCGGCAGTTCGTCGCCCTGTGCGAGAACGAGTCCGGGAAAGACCTGACGGGACTCTTCGACACCTGGCTGTTCGGCGAGCGGAAGCCGTCTCGGATGTGACGGGAGCGGCGCGCGGCCCCGTCGGGGCGGGTCCCGACGGGGCCGTTTCAGTCGGTGCTGTCCGGCTGGGCGAGGGCTTGGAAGAGGTCCCACCGCACGCGTGGGCGGGCGAGGCCGCGGGCGTGCAGGTAGCGGGAGGTCGAGCGGCGGGCCGTACTCAGGGTGCGGAAGGCGTCCCGGGGGCCGCCCGAGCCGGCCGGTTCCACCACTCGTTCGGGGACCAGTGTCCACTCGTCCCCGCGGGACACGAGTTCTCCGCGGATCAGCGCGTTGTGCATGCCGTTGAGCAGTTCGTCGTGCCGGTGCACCAGCAGACTGGCCCGTCCCGGCACGGCGCCCTCCAGTGCCGTCGCGGGGATGCCGAAGCCGTCGGCCGTGACGCGGGGCCGTACCCGTGCCAGCAGCGGTGCACGGCTCGCGTCCCGCGCGCCGAGGACGGCGCTCGGGTAGCGGGCGACGAGGTCGGCCCCCGGGATGTCCGCCGGTGCGGCCGGGCCGGCTCCGGCGGACCGGTCCCCGTGGGGGCCCGTGTCCACGGCGTGGGCGAGCGGCGGCCGTACCTCGACGTGATCGGGCGTGACGGTGATGAAGAACCGCAGGTAGTACCAGTCCATGAACCACCGGGCCGGTCTGCGCACGAACGCCCGGGAGTGCGGCTGGCGCCGGAACATGGTGCGCCAGTACTCGACCGCCTCGTCGGGTCCGGTGTGGATCTCCTCCGGGCAGTGGGCCGTGCCGCTGACGAAGACCTGGGGCGCCTCGGGGGCACCGCTTCCGGTCGGGTCGGAGAAGAGGAGGGCCACCCGTCCGTCACGGCGTACGTTCAGCGCCTTCTGCGCGAAGGCGAGACTGGTGGTGATCAGGAAGGTTCCGTCCGGGTTGCGCGAGGCGGCCGTCGGCCAGGTCAGCGGCGTGCCACCGGAACCGAGGGTGGTGAACTCGCAGGTGCGGTAGGCGTCGATGGCGGTACCGAGCGCGGCGTCGATCGGGTGCATGGTCCGGGACTCTCCGACAGGGGAACCGGCTCGGCCGCTGTGCGCGGGGGCCGGGGGGTGCAGGGGGTGCGAGGGCGCGGCCATGGTCAGTCGGTTCCCGGAGCCCCGCGCAGGGCGCGGCAACGCGCCGCGTACTGGCGTCGGCCGGCGAACCGCCACAACAGGCGGCCGGCGAGCGGCGCCCTGCCGAGGAACCATGCCCGCTCCTCGGCCGTGGCGTCCTCCAGGATCGCGCCCAGTGCCAGCAGTACCTTGTTCTTCGGCAGGGCCTCCAGGCCGCGCCGGCCCACCAAGTCCCATTCGGCGACGGTGAGATGGTCGGCCACCAGGGGGAGGACCAGGCGCTCCTCGTCGTCCAGGTGCTCGGTCAGCGCGTCGCGGTGCTCGTCGAGGAGATCGGCCAGGGTCCGTGCCGTCACCGGGGCCGCGTCGTCGCACCACGCGCCGAGCAGGCCGGGCAGGCGGGCCAACGTCGCGTCGATGACGGTGTGCTGACGTGTCATGCGGTCCACCAACTCCTGCCGGGCGCCCGCACGGGTGCGCAGCAGCGGCCAGATCAACTCGTCCTCGATGTGGTGATGGTGGTGCAGGCCGTCCGCGTACTCCCGCGCGTACTCCGCGATCGTCCGCGCCCGTGCGGTGTCACCGGCGGGCACGGCGCGCACCAGCCGGGGCAGAAGGGCGGACTCGCGCCGGAACACCCGGTGGACGATGACCATTTCGTGCGTGTACGGCCGGTCCGGGACGACGGCGGGCATGGCGGGCCGGACAGGTGTGGTGCTGGGGGGCAAGGCTTTTCTCCAAGCGGGAGGAGCAGTTCCCGCACAGCGTCGCAAGGCGCGCTCTACGCCCGTTCTACCCCCGCTCTACGGCCGTTCGACGGCTGTTCCGCGCCCGTTCCGCGCCCGCCCGGCGGTGCGTCGACGGCCCGTGTCCCACCCGAACTCCCGTGCCAGGAGGCGAGGTCACGGACCGTAGAATCGGCGTCGATCGCACATAGATCGGGTGCCGCGACCCTGGGCTCGCCACCACCAACCAGCTCAACCGGCGCGTGTCCGCGCCGGCTGCCGTCCATGAGGGGGATCGGGCCACCGATGGCCAGACGCAAGCAATTCCGCAACACCAGAATCCGCACAGCCGTGGCCGTGACGCTGTTGGGCGTCGCCGTGCTGCTCGTGGCGGTCCGCATCACATCCCCGTCGCCCGCCGCGGTGCGCGCGAACAGCTGGGTGATCTGGAACAGCATGGGGACGGGTTACAACCCCTCTTGATACGACCCTTCTTGACCGGCCTCTCTTGACCGGCCTCTCTTGATCCGCGCTCCGCGGACGCCGTGCCGGCCCCCGACCGATGTCAGGCGGCCGGTACGGCGTCCAGCAGCGCGGCGATCTCCTCGATGTCGGGCAGCCCCAGGCGCAGGCTGCTCTCCCTGGCCCGCTCCAGGCAGCCGCGAGCCGCGGTGAAGTCGCCGAGATCCGTCCAGATCCTGCCCAGGACCACGAGACACTGGGCGATGTCCCGGGCGGCCCCCGCCTCCTCCAGTGCCGCCAGCGACTCCCGCGCGTGCTCCAGTGCCGGCCGCTGTCTCCCCAGGGCCCGCAGGCTGTCGGCCATCCGGAAGCGGGCCTGGGCTCCATGGCTGCGCAGGCCGGCGTCCCGGGAGACGGTGAGGCAGTCGGTGAAGGCGGTGACGGCCTCCTCGTAACGGCGCAGCGCGTGCAGCGCCAGACCCAGCACGTAGTGGGTGAAGGCCCGTACGAGGTCGTCGGGGCGCGAACGGAGCCCGCGCAGCACCGATTCGCAGGCGGCGACGGCCTCGGCGGCCTGCCCGCTGCGCGCCCGGGCGAGTGCCGCGTTGACGGTCGTCACCAGTTCGCCCGAGCGGTGCCCCAGCGCGCGGGCGAGCGCGATCGCCTCGTCGTAGTGGCCGACGGCCTCACCGGGTCGCCCCAGGTAGGAGGTGATCAGCCCGAGGTCGTTGGCCGCCTGGCGCAGGACGACCAGGTCGTCGCTCTCCCGGCACGCCTCGGCCGCGGCACGTGCCTGCGCCTCGGCCCGCACCGGCTCCCCCGCCGCCAGATGATAGGTACCGAGCAGGAACCGTGCCCGGCCCTCGGTGCGGCGGTCCTGGAGGCGGACGGCCGCCTCCGCCAGCCGCCGTACGGTCGGCGGCCCCTCTCCCAGCCGCGGGTCCGGGCCGAACGGCGACAGCGCGATCAGCAGGTCCACGGCCCGCCGGAGAGCCGGTCCGTCGTCCGCGCCGGACGCTGCCGCCGGGTCGGCCGCGCCGTCCGGCCGGTCGACCGGCCGGCCGGGACCGGGGATGCCGTCCGGCCGCTCGACCGGATGGCTGTGGCCGGGGATGCCCATCGGTCGGTCGGCCGGGTGGCTGTGGCCGGGGATGCCGGTCGGTCGGTCGGCCGGGTGGCCGGGGCCGAGGATGTCCGTCGGTCGCTCGACCGGGCGGCCGGGACCGGGGATGCCGGTCGGTCGCTCGACCGGATGGCCGGGGCCGGGGACGCCCGTCGGTCGGTCGGCCGGATGGCCGGAGCCGGGGACGCCCGTCGGTCGCTCGACCGGATGGCCGGAGCCGAGGACGCCCGTCGGTCGCTCGACCGGATGGCCGGAGCCGAGGACGCCCGTCGGTCGCTCGACCGGATGGCCGGAGCCGAGGACGCCCGTCGGTCGCTCGACCGGATGGCCGGAGCCGAGGACGCCCGTCGGTCGCTCGACCGGATGGCCGGAGCCGAGGACGCCCGTCGGTCGCTCGACCGGGTGGCCGGGGCCGAGGATGCCGTCGGCGATCCGGCCGGCGAGGGTGAGCGCGGCCTCGCTCTCCTCCACCGCCCATCGCTGGGCGGACTTGAAGTCGGCGAAGGCCATTCCCGCGGTGTCCGTCTGCGCGAGGGCCTCGCCGACGGGGTCGTCGGGGACCGCCCACCGGAACGCCTCGCGGGCCGTGGCCAGGAGGAAGTCGAGCTGTCGGCGCGGCACGGAGACCGTCTCGGCCGGGTGCCGCGTCCGGGACTTCTGCCGGGCGAACAGCCGCAGCAGGTCGTGGAAGCGGTAGCGGCCGGGACGCGGTGCCTGGAGGACGGCCAGATCGACGAGGGACTCCAGCAGGTCCTCCGCGTCGGGCTCCGGCACCCCGAGGACCGCGGCCGCGGTGGAGGCCGCGACGAGGGGGCCCGCCAGGAGCGCCGCCTGCCGGAAGGCCGTCGCCTGGTCGGGCGTCAGCTGCCGGTAGCCCAGCTCGAACGTGGCCCGGACCGCGAGATCGCCGGTGCGCAACTCGTCGATACGCCGGTGCTCGGCCCGGAGCCGCTCGCCGAGCGTGCCGATGCTCCAGCCGGGACGGGCCGCCAGCCGGGCGGCCACGATGCGTACGGCCAACGGGAGGTACCCGCAGGCGTCGAGCACCTCCCGGGCGGCGACCGGCTCGGCGTCGACGCGCCGCCGGTCCGTGGTGCGCGCCAGCATCCGCAGCGCCTCGACGGGGGTCAGCACATCGAGATCCGGCTGGAAGCAGACCGGCAGGGAGCTCAGCCGGGTCCTGCTGGTGATCACCACGGCGCAGCCCGGTGTGCCCGGCAGCAGCGGCCGTACCTGGGCGGCGTCGTGCGCGTCGTCCAGGACGAGCAACAGGCGTCTGCCGTCGACGGCGGAGCGGAACAACGCGGACCGGGCCGCGAGCGCCTCGGGCAGGGAGCCCGGGTCGGTGCCCAGGGCGATGAGGAAGTCGGCGAGGACCGTCTCGGCGGCCACCGGGCGGCCGGCGTTGCCCCGCAGGTCGGCGTAGAGCTGCCCGTCGGGGAAGGCGTGGCGCACCCGGTGGGCCGTCTGCACGGCGAGGGAGGTCTTGCCCACGCCGCCCATGCCCGAGACGGCGACGACCGCCGGAGCGGACCGGTCCTGCTCGGTGAGCGCCCCGGCGAGCCCGGCCAGGAGTTCCTCACGGCCCGTGAAGTCCGGCAGCGCGGGCGGGAGTTGAGCGGGCGGGGGCGGCATCGGCCGGGAGCCGGTCGGGGCTTTGTCCACGTCGTGGTCGCGGTCGTGGTCGTCGTCGGACCGGCCCCGCTCCCGTACGGCGGGCTCCGGCGGGGCACCGGTCAGGATGCTCTGGTGCAATGCGGCCAGTTCCGGGCCCGGTTCGACGCCCAGTTCGTCGACGAGGACCGTGCGGGCGTGCCGGAACGCGGCGAGGGCGTCGGCCCGCTTGCCCTCCCGGTGCAGCGCCTCCATGAGCAGGGCGTGCGAGCGTTCGCGCAGCGGATCGGCGGCCACCAGCTCGGTCAGGTCCCGGACGCACTGCTCGGTGCGGCCACCGCGCAGATCCAGGGTGATCCGCTGTTCCAGCAGGTCCAGCCACACTCCGCGCAGGCGCTGCCGCTGGCGCTCGGCGAACGGTCCGGGCACGCCGAGGAGGGGCTCGCCGCGCCACAGGTCCTGCGCCCGGCGCAGCAGGGTGCGGGCCGTGTCCGGTTCGCCGCGGCGCAGGGCCCGCTCGGCGTCGGCGATCAGGCGCTCGGCCACCAGCGCGTCCACGTGGTCGTCGGGGACGGCCAGTTCGTAGCCGTCGCCGCGCGCGACGAGTACGGAGGGGCGGGCCGGATCCGGCTCCAGCAGCTTGCGCCAGCGCCACGCGTAGGTGCGGATGGTGTTCATGGGGCGACCGGGCGGGCGGTCGCCCCACAGCGCGTCCAGCAGGTCGCACGCGGTCGCGGCCTTGTTCCGGCTGAGCAGCAGCACCGCGAGCATCGCCTGCTGCTGGGGAGGCCCGGCGGCGAGGACGTCCGCTCCGCGATGCACGCCCAGAGGTCCGAGCACCGAGAACCGATGTATCGCCACGCACGCCTCCCGAAGGCCCTGCCGGGCCTTCCTCCGGCCCCGAGGCGCAGAGCCTACCGAGGCGCGTGACCGGCTCCAACGCGCTACGAGCACGGGCGGGTCGGTTACGGAGAGTTCCGGGGCGCAGGGGAGAGCGAGGAGCAACGGGAGCGAGAGGATGAGCAGGGCGCGGCTGGTCTCAGGCGCCGGGCGGGCCGGGCCGGGGCACGGACCGGCGGTCGCGGAGTGCGGCCAGGGTGAGGGCGACGGCCACCGCGAGTGCCACGGCACCCCACCGCATGGCGAGGGCGATGCCCGAGGCGGTGCCACCCGGGTGGCGTTCGGCGAGCGAGACCAGGAAGGCGATGCCGAGCGCGGTGCCGATCTGGGTGGACATGCCGGTCAGGGCGCCCGCGAGGCCCTGGTCGGCGGCGGGCAGGTCCTGGGTCGCGGTCGATCGTATGGCGTGGGCACACACGCGTACCGGGAAGACGCAACCGGCCTGCGCGCGCTCGGGCAGGCGCACACCGCCCTGGCGGCCACGGACGGCCCACCTGCGCCGACATGGGCATACTGGGTGAACCGCGAGGAGCTGGAGGTCATGGACGCCCGGGTGTTCACCGAGCTGCGCCGCCCGCCGCGCGCCGTGCCGCTGCTCCAGGACGTACCGGCTCGCTACGACGCCACGCACGCCCGGGAAGTGGCGCTGCACCGGTCATGGCCGGCCGTAGCACTGGCCGACGCGAACGAGCCCGAGCAGGCCGCCGACGAGGCCCGCCGTGTCATCGACACGTCCGGGGACCTCTCCTCGGAGCGCACGGCGGCGCGTGCCCGTACGGCCCTGCATCGGTTGAAGGAGTACGAGGACGTACCCGAGGCGCGCGACGTGCGGTGCGACTACAGACACTTGTTGCTCGCCCAGGCTCGGAGAAGTCGGCCGACCTGCTCGGCCGGCCTTGATCAACAGTGTGGGAACGACAACGCCGCCCCCGGTGCCGGGGGCGGCGTGCGGTGTGTCGGTGTGCGTCAGCGCGCGTCGATCAGGCTGTAGGTGCTCCCGTCGGGCAGGCCGGCGATCTTGACGCTGGTGGCTGCCAGCGGGCGGTTGTACGTTCCGCGCGGCGCGCCGAACCCGGTCCACTGGCCGTCGGCCCGGCGCAGGTTGTGCCAGGTGTTGCCGTCCATGCCGACGGCGAGGAGCTGGGTGGCACCGTCCGGCGTGGCGGAGATCGCGACGGACGTGGCCTGCATCGCCTGTCCGGGCGCCCACTGCGGCGTGTTCCAGCCGGAGTTGACCCGTTGCGCGTTCTGGGTCATGTGCCAGATGTTGCCGTCCTGGCCGATCGCGGCGATCTGGAGGGTGTAGTCCCGGGTCGCCGTGATCGAGAGGTCCTTGCCGGCGAAGGTGGCGGCGCCACCGACACCGGGCAGCGTCTGCCAGCCCGACTGCTCCCATATGCCGTTCATGTAGCGCTCGGTCAGGCGCATGGCACCGTCCCGGCCGTACACGAGCACCTTGATGGAGTTGTTCGGCAGGCCGGTGACGGCGACGTCCTTGGCCTTCATGACGCCCTTGCCGGTGCCGTCCCCGACGCCGGCCCAGCCACCCTCCTGCCAGGAGCCGTCCGGCTTGCGCAGGGTGTGCAGCAGGTTGCCGTCCTTGTCGACGGCGAGCGCCTGGAGCGTGCCGTTGGGGGTGCTGGTGAGGGCGAGCGGGCCGCCGTTCAGCTGCTGGTCGACGGCGTCGCTGTTGAGGCGGTTCCAGCCCTGCCACGAGCCGTTGGAGAAACGGATGTTGTGGTAGAGGTGCTTGTCGTTGCCGTAGGCGAGGAACTGCAGGTCGCCGTCGGGCATGGCCGCCACCGCGCGCTCACCGCCGGCGAACTCCAGCGCGCCGTAGGCGCCGGGCAGGGCCTCGGCGGCGCTCCAGGTGCCGTCGGCGCGGCGCTGGGTGCCCACCAGGGTGCCGGGTGCCGTGGTCGGGGTGTTGTTGGCGATGATGGCCGCGTTGATGTACCCCGAGCCCCTGATGGGGCCCCTGCCGTCACCCATGTTGACGTTGTCGTACGCCACGATGTTGGTGTTCCTGGCGATGCTGGAGTAGCGCCATTCGCCCTCCAGCTTCTTCACCAGGTTGTAGTTGTGCTGACGGGCCAGGTAGAGCATGTAGGGGACGCCGTCGCCGCCCCTGAAGTTCATGCCGTTGTTGGCGACGTCGTAGGCCGCGTCGGGGATGGCGAGCGTGGAGTCGACGTTGCCGGAGAGCGCGAAGAACGTGTCCGGCGTGCCCAGGTCGGTGCTCAGCACCTGCTGGTCGCGGTCGAGCGCCGTGCGGCTGATCTTGTCGATCGCCGGGTCCGACGAGAAGGGGTGCGTCACCGCCTCCTTGATGAGGCCGCCCCAGTCCTTGTCCTCGACGTAGCTCTCGCGGCCGTCGATGCGGCTCTCCGGCCAGTCCCAGGGCTCGTCCGTGCTGTTGGTGGTGTCGAGCAGGATGACGTTGGCGCCGGCCGCCATGTACTGGTTGTACGTGGAGGAGGGCGTCAGCTTGTTCTTGTCGGCCATGCGGGAGGTGCCGATCGCCTTGGCCAGCAGCTCGACGGCTTCCTTGTTGTCCGCGGCCTCGGACTCCTTCGGGACGGAGGTGCGCAGATCGATCGTGACGATCTCCTCCGGGTGGTCGCGGATCCAGGCGGCGATGTCGTTGATCTCGCCCTTCTGCCCGGTGGCGGGGTCGTCGAAGAACAGACCGCCCAGCGGACCGCCGTGGTACGTGTACCACTTGCCGTTCTGCTTGCACAGCCGCAGGTCGAGATAGCGCGAGCCGGCGTCGAGCTGGGCCTTGATGGGGCCCGACTGCGTGACCGAGATGGCGGCGGCGATCTGCGGGTACTTCCGCGCCATCGACGCTTCGCTCGCGGTGTCGCAGACGCCCGACTTGTCGGTGATGCCCCACGTTCCCGCGTCGTGGCTGCCCGGCATCACGACCTTGTTGAGCGGCCGGTCGCCGATGACGTCGCGGATCTGGCCCATCCAGCGGTTCAGGAACAGGCTGTCCGGGTCGATCGGGTCGGGGGTGGAAGCGGTCGCGGTCGTGGCGCCGGCGGCGGTCGCCGCCGGGGCGCCCGGCAGGCCGGCCACGGCGAGTCCGGCGGTGAGCATCACCAGGGTCAGGCCGCTGGAAGCCGTACGGCGTTTCAAGGCGCGAGGGTTCACTGCTGTCATCCGTTCTGCGAAGTCCCCCGCCAAAGACGCCTGGCGGAAGGGCCGGTCTGGAGAGCGCTCCAGGAAGGCGAAACGTACAGGCCAGGCCAGCCCCGGATGGAAATGAGGTTTCGCTGAGAAAAACGTGAAGACGGTGTGACCATCGCCCGTGGAAGCGGGGAGCACGCTCTTTACCCAGGTCGGCGCCCTGAAGTCGGGCCGCCGAAGCACCTGCTGACGTACCGACAGCCTTCCCCTGAATGCTCATCAGAAATGAGCGATCCGGGCGCCGGGGGAAGCCGACCGCCACGGCCTTCGCCGTCGGGGGCCCTCCTTGACCGAGCCCGCCATGACGCCTCGGGTGAAGTGCCTCTGGAAGGCGAAGAAGACGACAAGGGGATGCCGTCCCGTGATCGGCTTCGAGGCGCCGGCTGCCAGTCGGTCTTCCTGACGGCCGCCAGGCGCTCGAACTCAGCAAGGTCGACCCCGCCCGGGTCAGCGGGTGGCAGAAGGTCCACAAGCAGGCCGACGACGAACTTCCCGGCCCCCCGGTTCCCTTTCCGGCCCCCGCAGTCTTTTCTCAAGTCGGGGCGACAGGATTTGAACCTGCGACCCGTTGACCCCCAGTGAACGAAACACAGTCCAGGGGGATCCGTGAGATCCAGGGAGAGCGGAAACATCCAGGTCAGCGCCAGATTCTCCGGCTCGTACCGCGCAGTGCGTGAGACCAGTGTGAGACGACCGTGAGACGAAACAGCCCCGGCTCGGTGGAGTTCACCGGCCGGGGCTTCGCCGCGCCTTGGGGCGGTCAGCTCTGCTCGTCGTCCTCGGACTCTGCGCCGACGGCGGGCGGCCCGGGTTCAGCAGGGGTCGTACTGATCCGCAGGCATCCGTCCGAGCCAAACAGCTCGATCAACTGCGACAGATGGGCGCGGGCCGCACTGCGGCCGGGGGTCTCTCCCGTGGTCACCCGCGCCCCTCCAGGTCCGCCCACACGATCTTGCCCCAGCGCCGCTCGTCCGTGCCCCAGTCGGCGGCCAGCGCCGCCACGAGACGCAGACCACGCCCGCCCTCGTTGCTGTCGTCGGCGTCGCGCTGCACCGGCCGCGCCCGGGAGAGATCCGCGACGCCGACACGCACCCGCGCGGCGCCAGGGCGGTCGATGACGACCCGGATGGACTCCCGCCGGGCGTGCTGCACGGCGTTGGCCACCAGCTCCGAGACGATCAGCGCCCCATCCTCGGCCAATGCGTCCAGCCCCCAGACGGCACAGGCGGTACGAAGCAGTCGCCGCGCGGTGGCTGCGCTCTCGGGCTGCCTCGGCAGGGTCTCGCTGTACCCGGGGTGCCCGGTCTGGCGGGCCCGGGTTGTAGGTTGCGGCATGTCGGTCTGCTTCCTTCAGATCGGCCGGCCCCGGGGCCGTTCGCGCGGTCGCCGGGGCGCTTCGCGTTCAGGTAACCGGGGTGCGTGATCATGCGGAGGAGCCAACCAGGAGGCCAGGGAGGGGCCACACTGGATACGGAAGGGGGCCACCATGAGCGACACCACCGAGCGACGCCGCGAGTTCGGCGCCTACCTCGCCGGTCTGCGGCGGCACTCCGGCCGCTCGCAGCGGCAGTTCGCCGCCGTGCTGTGCGCCGTGTCGGGCGCCCAGTCGATCACGCGGAACGAGGTCTCCCGGTGGGAGCGCGGGGAGCGCATCCCGGACGTGTGGCTCTCCACCTTCGCCCAGGTGCTGGGCGTGCCGCTGCGTGAGCTGGAGCAGGCCGCCGCGTACGCCCGGGGGGACGCTCAGGCCACCCTTCCCGGGGTCGCGGCCACCCTCGCGGACCTGCTGCCCGACGGGGACGCGCTGGAGCCCCTGGCGACCCCTTGTGGCCGTCGGATCGGCACCACCACCGTGGACAGCCTGGCGGCTCGCGTCCACGGCCTCCGGCTCGCGGACGATGTGCTGTCCGGCGGTGACCTGATCGCCCCCGCCTTCCGTGAGCTGCGCGCCGCCGTCCGCCTGTACCGCGGGTCCGAGCACTCCGAGGAAACGGGGCGCGGCCTGCTCGTGCAGATGGGGGAGTTGGGCCAGATCGCCGGATGGATCGCCTCGGACGCCGGTCGGAATGAGGACGCGGAGCACGCTTACCGACTCGGTCTCTCGGCCGCCCGCCAGGCCGGGGACGCGCCGCTGGTGGCACAGCTCGCGGGCAGCCTCGGCTACCACCTGACGAACAGCGGCCGGGAACGGGAGGGCCTGGACCTGGCGAAGGCAGCCGTCACGGAGGCCGGGCCGGACGCTCCGGCCACAACCCGCGCCCTGTTCCTGGACCGCGTGGCGTGGGCGCATACACGTGCCGGGGAGGCGCAACCGGCCCTGCGGGCGCTCGGGGAGGCCCACGCCGCCCTGGACGCCACGGACGGCCCTCCCGCGCCGACGTGGGCCTACTGGGTGAACCGCGAGGAGCTGGAGGTCATGGACGCCCGGGTGTTCACCGAGCTGCGCCGCCCGCTGCGCGCGGTACCGCTGCTCCAGGACGTGCTGGGACGCTACGACGCCACGCACGCCCGGGAGGTCGCGCTGTACCGCTCATGGTTGGCCGTGGCGCTGGCCGACGCGAACGAGCCCGAGCAGGCCGCCGACGAGGCGCGCCGCGTCATCGACACGTCCGGCGATCTTTCCTCGGAGCGCACGGCGGAGCGGGCCCGGACGGTCCTCCACCGGCTGAAGGATTACGAGGACGTGCCCGAGGCCCGCGAAGTGCTCACCGACCACGGGCATCTGCTGCTCGCCTGATCACAGCGGTCGCCCTAGACCGACGCCGACCAGCGGCGCGATCGTTCTCCACCCTTCCACCGGGGGATCGTGACCAGGGTCCGCAGCGTTGGACGGTGGATCGGTGGTAGCGGGCTGGCTTAGCGTTTACACGCTAGGAAGCCGCAGCTCACACGGGCTGCGGCTTCCGTGCGTTCAGGCGTCGGGAAGTTCCGGCCGCGCCTCGGTGGCCATGCCCCGCAGGAGGCCAGCCATCACCTCCGGCACCTGGGCCCACTGCTTTCGTTGTCCACCTCCCCGTAGGTGCACAGGAACTCGGCAGTGGCCTCACGGCGTTGTGCGGCGGCCCGCACCTGCGGTGCTGCGCCACCACGCATCCGACGGAAGGTGCGGTTGTACGACGCGCGGCACGCCCGCCTGTCGTGGATGGCCAACAACGGGGTGCCGGACACGGTGGTCTCCGCGTGGGCCGGTCACTCGGACCTCGGGTTCACGAAGCGGACCTACGTGCACCCCGACCCGCAGTCGCTCAGGGCGGGTTCGGAGAAGCTGGCCGAACTGCTCGGCCGACCTTGATCAACAGCGCTTGTGAGAAATTGTGAGACGGCGCCCCTGGAAACGATCAAGAGGGGCCCCGAAGGACCCCTCTGACCTTGTACTTCACCGTCGGGACGACAGGATTTGAACCTGCGACCCCTTGACCCCCAGTCAAGTGCGCTACCAAGCTGCGCCACGTCCCGATGCGCTGACTCGCGGTGGACCGCGTGTCGCGCGAAGAGAACTTTACCGCACGGGCGGGGGTGCGCAGGAAGGGGCTCGGGGTGGGGGCGGGGAGAATCGGCGGTATGACGAACGCGGGTGACGGCGAGGCGAGGGACCGGGACGCGGAGGGGCGGGCCCGCAGTGCGCGGCCGCGGGACGGGCTCGGGCGGCCGTTGCCGTACGGCGCCGAGGGGGTGCCGCGGCAGCCGGAGGGTGTCGTCAGGGCGCCCCGCGAGACGGTCGCGGAGGCTCAGGCGCTGCTCGACGCGGGCCGGCCGTTCCACGCGCACGAGGTGTTCGAGGACGCCTGGAAGTCGGGGCCCGAGGACGAGCGCGCCCTGTGGCGGGGGCTGGCCCAGCTGGCGGTGGGGCTCACCCACGCGGCCCGGGGCAACGCGGTCGGCGGGGCGCGGCTGCTGCGGCGCGGCGCGGGCGCGGTCGAGGAGTGGGAGCGGGGCAGCGGCGAGGACCGGCCGTACGGGGTGGATCTCGCCGGGGTCGTCCGGTGGGCGCGGGAGCTGGCCGGGAGGGTGGAGGCCGGGGGCGGGCCCGTGGACGCCGTGGTGGAGGCGCCCAGGCTCGGGCCCTGACGTCCGCCCGGCGGCGGCTCGTGCGGAGCCGGTGGGCCCGTTGTCAGTGGCGTACGGCAGACTCGGTGGCGTGCGAGAGATTCATGTCATCGGTATCGGCGCGGGCGACCCCGAGCAGCTGACCCTCCAGGCGGTCAGGGCGCTGCGCGGCACGGATGTGTTCTTCCTGCTCGACAAGGGCGCGGAGAAAAGCGACCTCACCCGGCTTCGCCTGGACATATTGGACGCGCATCTGCCCGAGGGCTCGTACCGGGTGGTCGAGGCCCGGGATCCGGAGCGGGACCGCAGGGCGGGCGGGTCGGCGTACTCTCCGGCCGTCGGGGACTGGCGCAGCGCCCGCGCCGGTATCTACGAGCGGATGATCGCCGAGGAGTTGGGCGAGGACCAGACCGGCGCCTTCCTGGTCTGGGGTGACCCGGCGCTGTACGACAGCACGATCGGGATTCTGGACGAGGTGCTGGCGCGGGGCGCGGTCTCCTTCGGGTACGACGTGGTGCCCGGTGTCAGCAGCGTCTCCGCGCTGGTCGCCCGTCATCGCACCGGCCTGAACCGGGTCGCCCGGCCCGTGCAGATCACCACCGGGCGGCGGCTCGCCGAGGGCTTCCCCCAGGGGGTGGACGACGTGGTCGTGATGCTCGACGCGCACCAGACCTTCCGGCATTACGCGGACGAGGACATCGACATCTACTGGGGCGCCTACATAGGCACCCCGGACGAGATCCTCGTCTCCGGACCCCTCGCCGAGGCGGGCCCCGAGATCGAGCGGGTGCGGGCGGAGGCCCGGGAGCGCAAGGGGTGGATCATGGACACGTATCTGCTGCGGCGCAATCCCGGGAACCCCGGGAGCCCCGGCAACCCCGGGGAGCGGTAGCCCGGTTCGGGCAGCTCGCTCGGCCGGCTAAAGCCGCCCGGTTCCGTCGGTCCCCCCGGCTCCCTCGGCTTCCGCCGGTCCGAGGCCCAGCCGACGCAGCACCGCCGCCC
This sequence comes from Streptomyces sp. SUK 48, assembly GCF_009650765.1. Taxonomy (NCBI): domain Bacteria; kingdom Bacillati; phylum Actinomycetota; class Actinomycetes; order Kitasatosporales; family Streptomycetaceae; genus Streptomyces; species Streptomyces sp. SUK 48. Next base: position 1,260,628 of record NZ_CP045740.1, read on the forward strand.
CGTCGGGCACCGCCGTCACCCCTTCCGGCAGCGCCGGCCGGCGTACGACCACCACGGGGAGCCCGAGTTCCCTGGCGGCCGTGAGTTTCGCCGCCGTGGCCTCGCCGCCGCTGTCCTTGGTGACCAGGACGTCGATGCGGTGCGCCCGCAGCAGTTCCCGTTCGCCGGCGACGGTGAACGGGCCGCGGGCGAGGAGGATTTCGGTGTCCGGGGGCAGCGGCGGGTCGGGCCGTTCCACCGAGCGCACCAGGAAGTGCCGGCCGGTCAGGTGGGCGAAGGCGGCGAGGCCGAGGCGCCCGGTGGTGAGGAACACCCGGTCGCCGAGGCCGGGCAACGCCTCTGCGGCCGCGGCCAGGGACGGGACGTCGTACCAGCGGTCGCCCGGGACGGGCTGCCAGCCGGGGCGGCGCAGTACGACCATCGGGACCCCGGTGGCCGCCGCCGCGCGGGCCGCGTTCGCCGTGATCGAGCCGGCGAACGGGTGGGTGGCGTCGACCAGCGCGTCCACCCGGTGCGCCCGCAGCCACTGCGCCAGCCCCTCGGCTCCGCCGAAGCCCCCGATCCGTACCTCCCCCGCCGGCGCTTCCGGCCGGGCGGTGCGCCCGGCCAGGGAGGTGGTCACCCGGATCCCGGCGGGGTGCGCGGCCAGAGCGGCGGCGAGGCGGCGGGCCTCGGCGGTGCCGCCCAGGACGAGGACGTGGCGTCGCGGGGGCGGCGGGGGCGGTACGGGCATGAGAGTGAGCGTATCGGCAGGTCAGGGGGGCGGAGAAACGCGTGCCGTACCGTGCCTGCCCAGTAGGGTCAACGGCCGGGCGGCCAGGGTTGGTTCCCGCGGCGGTGGTGATATTTCGCCCGGCCCATCACCCTGTCGCGGCATGCCGGGGACACCTCATACTCCAGGACCTGATCAGCACACGGTCCGAGGAGCAGGATGAACACAGCGGCGACGGCGGGGACGTGGAAGCTCGGGGACCTGGAGGTGAACCGCGTCGGCTACGGCGCGATGCGGCTGACGGGCAACGGAATGATGGGGAACTCCGACGGCCCGCCGATCGACCGCGCCGCCGCCGTCGCCCTGCTGCACCGCGCGTTCGCGCTGGGGGTCGACCACCTCGACACGGCCGCCTTCTACTTCTCCCCGCTGCGGTCCGCGAACGAGCTGGTCAGCCGCGCCCTCGCGGGCTGGGACGGCGAGGTGACCGTGGCGACCAAGGTCGGGCCGGGCCGGGACGCCGGCGGTGAGTGGCTGCCCATGGCGCGCCCCGACCAGCTGCGCGGGCAGGTCGAGGAGAATCTGCGCCAGCTCGGCCGGGACCGGCTGGACGTGGTGTATCTGCGCCGTAACGGCCCCGGCATGGAGTCGGTCGCCGAACACTTCGGCGCCCTGGCCGAGTTGCGCCGGGCGGGCCTGATCCGGCACCTCGGGCTCTCGAACGTCCGCCCGGAGCACGTGACCGAGGCCCTGGCGATCGCGCCCGTGGTCGCCGTGCAGAACTCCTACGGCCTGGACTGGCGCCGCGCCGACGAGAGCGGGCTGGTGGACCTGTGCGGGGAGCGGGGCATCGCCTTCGTGCCGTTCTTCGCCGTCTCCGGTCTGCGGCGCGAGGCGTCCGCGGGCCGGGAGAGCGACGCGCGGGTCCGTTCCGTCGCCCGCGCCCACGGCGCCACACCGGCCCAGGTGCGGCTCGCCTGGACCCTGCATCGCGGGCCGCATGTGCTGGCCATCCCCGGCACCACCGACCCGGCCCATCTCGCGGAGAACGTCGGGGCCGGAGCCCTGCGGCTGTCCGGGGAGGACCTGGCCCTGCTCGGGAGCCCGCCGGCCGGGGGTGACGACGCGTCCTAGCCCAGCAGCAGTTGGAGGCCGCCCACCACCGTCGCCGCGATCACCAGCCGGTCGAAGAGCCGTTGGTCGATCCGGGGCACGGCCCAGCGGCCGAGGAGGGCGCCGGGGAGGACGAACAGCACGAGCGCGGCGTCGAGGAGCAGGGAGCGGGTGTCGATCAGGCCGAGGGCGGCGCTGAAGGGCACCTTGGAGACGTTGACGATGAGAAAGAAGAAGGCCGAGGTGCCGAGGAAGCCCAGTTTCCGGAAGCCGGCGGAGAGCAGGTACATGGACATCACGGGGCCGCCCGCGTTGGCGACCATCGTGGTGAATCCGCCGAGCACGCCGTAGGAGCGGGCCCTCAGCCGGCCGGTGGGGGTCGTCACCGCGTCCGGGGCGTCGTCCTCGTCCGCGTTCTCCCGGCGCCGGCGCCACAGGGTGACGCCGGTCATCAGCAGCAGGATCGCGCCGATCGAGGTCCGTACGATCCCGTCGTCGGCCCACATCAGGAACAGCGTGCCGATCACCACGCCCGCCGCGACGGCCGGGAACAGCCGCCACAGGGTGGGCCAGTGGGCGTGCCGCCGGTAGGTGAGGACGGCCAGCACGTCCCCGGCGATCAGGAGGGGCAGCAGGATTCCGGTGGAGGCGCGGGCGGGCAGGATCGCCGCGAAGACGGCGAGGCTGATCGTGTTGGCGCCGCTCACCGCGGTCTTGGAGAAGCCCACGAGAAGGGCCGCGAGGGCGAGGGCGGCGAACTCCCAGCCGGACAGGTGCCAGAGCGTCATCATGTTCATGCGGGGACCGATGCTATGCGCGGGGACCCATGCCGTGCGCGGGGACCCATGCCCTGCGCGGGCACCGGTCCCGTACACGGGCGGTGTGCGTCAGCCCGCGTACCGCGTCCGCAGTTCCCGCTTGAGCACCTTCATGCTCGGCCCGAGCGGCAGTTCTCCGGCGAACTCCACGCGCCGCGGGTACTTGTGGCGGCCCAGGTGCTCCTTGGACCACTCGATGACGGCGCCGGCGTCGAGGTCGCCGTCCGGTGCCGGGACGACGATCGCGCAGACCTCCTCGCCGTGCAGTTCGTCGGGCAGGCCGATGACGGCGACCTGGGCGATGCCGGGGTGCCGTACCAGGACCTCCTCGACCTCGCGCGGGTAGACGTTGTAGCCGCCGCGGATGATGACGTCCTTCTTGCGGTCGACGATCGTGAGGAAGCCCTGCTCGTCCTTGGTGCCGAGGTCGCCGGTGCGGAACCAGCCGTCGACCAGGGCCTCGGCGGTGGCCTCCGGGCGGCCGAGGTAGCCGGAGAAGACGTTGTGGCCGCGGATGACGACCTCGCCCAGCTCGCCGGGCGGCAGCAGTTCGATCCGGCCCTCCACCTCGGCGCGCGCGATCTCCGCGTCGACGCCCCACAGCGGGTGCCCGATGGTGCCGGCCCTGGTGCCGAAGTCCGGCTGGTTGACGGTGGCCGTCGGCGAGGTCTCCGACAGCCCGTACCCCTCGTAGATCCGCGCGCCGAACGCGGCCTCGAAGCGTTCCAGCACGGCGACGGGCAGCGAGGCGCCGCCGGAGATGCAGACCCGCAGCGTGGGCAGGACGTCGGCGTCCGCGGCGGCCGCGGCGAGCGCGACGAACATGGTGGGCACGCCGTGGAAGGTGTTGATGTTCTCCTTCACCATCAGCTCGATCGCGCGGGCCGCGTCGAACCGGGGCAGCAGCACCAGCGTGGCGCCCGCCCGCCAGGTGGAGTTGAGCGAGACGGTCTGCCCGAACGCGTGGAAGAGGGGCAGCGCGCCGAGGGCGATGTCGTCGGGGCGGACGTCGTTGGCGTCGAAGGCGCAGACGGTCGCGTTCATCACCAGGTTGAAGTGGCTGAGCACGGCGCCCTTGGGGACGCCGGTGGTGCCGCTGGTGTAGAGGATCACGGCCGGGTCGTCGGCGGCCCGGGTGGCGTACGTGGCCGGCGGCTCGGCCTCGGCGGCGAGGGCGTCGAACTCCGCGCCCAGGGTGATCACGCGGACGCCGAGGGCGTCGGCCGCGGCCCGGCCCGTGGCGGCCTGCGCCGGGTGGACGAGGAGCAGCGTGGCGCCGCTGTCCTTGAGGACGTGCTCGATCTCGCCCGGGGACAGCAGCAGATGGACGGGGACGACGACACCGCCCGCCGCGGCGACGGCGTAGTAGGCGAGCGGGAACTTCGTGGTGTTCGGGGCCATGAGGGCGACCCGGTCGCCCGGCCGTATGCCGAGGGCGGTGAGCGCGCCCGCCTGGGCCAGCGCCGCCTGCCACGCATCGCCGAAGGTCAGCCGCCGCTCCCCTTCCACGAGTGCGATGTTGGCCGGGCGGCGCCTGGCGTTCTCGGCCAGGATGGCGGCGACGGACAGGGTTGCCATGGAGTGCGGCTCCGTTTCCTTGCTGCGGCTCGGCGCGCCGAACCGGTCGTACGGTCGTTCCCGCGGCGGGAATCCCCCTGTGCCCGGAGGGATTCCCGCACCGGGTGGTTGCTAGTGCCTCTCGACCAGCACCGCGCTGCCCTGGCCCACGCCCACGCACATGGTGGCCAGGCCGCGTTCGGCGCCGGTGCGGCGCATGCGGTGGAGCAGGGTGGTCAGGATACGGGCGCCGGAGGAGCCGAGGGGGTGGCCGAGGGCGAGGGCGCCGCCGGTGGGGTTGATCAGGCCGGGGTCGATGCCGAGCTGGTCGACGCAGGCGAGGACCTGGGCGGCGAACGCCTCGTTGAACTCGGCCTCCTGGAGGTCGCCGACCTGCCAGCCGGCCCGTGCGAGCACCTTGCGGGTGGCGGGCACCGGTCCGATGCCCATGACGTCGGGGTGGACGCCCGCGGAGGCGCCGGCGACATACCGGCCGAGGGATTCGAGGCCCAGTTCGCCGAGGGCCTCCTCGCTGACCAGGAGCAGACCCGCCGCGCCGTCGTTCATCGGCGAGGTGTTGCCCGCGGTGACCGTGCCGCCCGCGCGGTAGACCGGCTTGAGGCGGGCCAGCTTCTCCAGCGAGGTGTCCTCGCGGATGCACTCGTCCTGCTCGACCACGATGCCGTCGGGGCGTTCGACGGGCAGGATCTCGTCCGCGAACAGGCCGTTCTTGCGCGCCGCCGCGGCGAGTTGGTGGCTGCGCAGCGCGAACTCGTCCTGCCGCTCCCGGGAGATGCCGTGCCGGGTGGCGACCTCCTCGGCGGTCTCGCCCATGGCGAGCACGCCGTGCAGGTCCTTCATGGCGGGGTTGGTCAGGCGCCAGCCGAGCCGGGTGTCGAAGGTCTCCATCCGGTGCGGCAGGGCCTCGTCGGGGCGGGGCAGCACGAACGGGGCGCGGCTCATGGACTCGGAGCCGCCGGCGATCACGATGTCGGCCTCGCCCGCGGCGATGGTGCGGGCGGCCGTGGTGACGGCTTCGAGGCCGGAGGCGCACAGCCGGTTGACGGTGGCGCCGGGCACGGACTCGGGCAGGCCCGCGAGCAGGGCGGCCATCCGGGCGACGTTGCGGTTGTCCTCACCGGCCTGGTTGGCGGCGCCCCAGTAGACGTCGTCGATCCGGGCGGGGTCGAGCGTGGGCACCTCGGCGACCAGTTGGCGGATCACGGCCGCCGCGAGGTCGTCGGGCCGGACGGACGAGAGGGCGCCACGCAGCTTGCCGATGGGGGTACGGCGGGCTGCCGCGAAGTGGACGGGACGCACGGCTTCGACTCCTGACCTACGACGGTGTGGATCAGACGGTGTGGATCAGCGGACCGGAACAGCTCTTAATTAGCACTGCTAGTTTTGGACTATAGACCCAGCGACGGCCCCCTGGGAAGATCCTCCCGAACCGTACCGAGGCCGTTGGAGGAGAGATGCCCCACGTTCGCGCCCACGTCGTCGACGGCAGCCGCGGCGAACTCGCCGTCCGCGAGTGGGAGCACCCCGCGCCCCGCTTCCTCGCCCTGCTGGCGCACGGGTACGGCGAACACGCGGGCCGCTACGACGGGCTCGCCGCCGTCCTCACCGGGCACGGCGCCGCCGTGTACGCGCCCGACCACCTGGGGCACGGCCGCTCGGCCGGTGAGCGGGTGCTGATCGAGGACTTCGAGGACGTGGTCGCCGATGTGCGCCGCGCGGCCCATCTCGCCCGCGCCGCGCACCCGGGGCTGCCGCTGGTCCTGGTGGGCCACTCGATGGGCGGCCTGATCGCGGCCCGCTACGCGCAGCTGCACCGCGAGGAGTTGGCCGCGCTGATCCTGTCCGGGCCGGTGATCGGCGCCTGGGAGCTGCCGGGGCGGCTGCTGGCGCTGCCAAAGATCCCGGACACCCCGATCAGCCCGGGCGCGCTCTCCCGCGATCCGGCGGTGGGCGCCGCGTACGCCGCCGATCCGCTGGTCTGGCACGGGCCGATGAAGCGGCCCACCCTCCAGGCGTTCACGCGGACCCTGGACGCCGTGGCCGGGGGCGGCGCCGTGGCCGGGCTGCCGGTGCTGTGGCTGCACGGGGACGACGACCGGCTGGTGCCGCTGCCCGGGAGCCGGCCCGGCGTCGAACGGCTCGCCGGCGGCGATCTCACCGAGCGGATCTTCCCCGGGGCGCGGCACGAGGTGTTCCACGAGACGGTGCGTAAGGAGGCGTTCGCGGAGGTGACGCGGTTCCTGGACCGGGTGCTCACCCGTTGAGGCCAGACGCTCACCGGAACCGGGCGCCGGCCCGCTGAGCAGGGCTGTTTGCGTCCCCCGAACGCGGGGCACCCGCCTTTTCGGACGAGATCGTACGTCGCTTGTGCAAGGCGTACGACGCGGACGAGAACACGATGAACCCTGATGAAAGGGGACGTAGGAACCATGACCGTGGTGAAGAGCACGCTGACCGAGAAGGACCTCGGCGTCACCGCGCCCGCGCTCCAGGACACCCTGGTGGATCTGCTGGGCCTGTCGTTGATCGGGAAGCAGGCGCACTGGAACATCGTCGGTCCCCGGTTCCGCTCGATCCACCTCCAGCTGGACGAGGTGGTGGCGACGGCCCGCGCGCACTCCGACACGGTCGCCGAGCGTGCCGCCGCGCTGGGCGTGTCGCCGGACGGCCGGCCCGAGACGATCGCGGCGACCTTCGCGCTGCCCGGGACCAAGGACGGCTGGCTGCGGGACACCGAGGTGGTCGATCTGATGGTCTCGACCCTGGAGGCGGCCATCGGGCGGCTGCGCGAGCGGATCACGGCCACCGAGAAGGCCGATCCGGTGACGCAGGACCTGCTCATCTCCATCACCGCCGACCTGGAGAAGGAGCGGTGGATGTTCGCGGCGGAGAGCCAGGCGAACTGACACTTCCCGCACCGGCGGATCCGGCACCCGCCCCAGAGCGAAACCAGAGCGAAAGGGGAGCCCCGTGGCCGATGCCCTGGAGACCGAGGCGTTGTGGGCGGAGTTCCACCACGTGGTGAACATGACCTCGACAGAGCTCGCGGCCTGGCTCAGCGTCCGCGACGCCGAGGAGCACACGGAGCCGCTGCCCGACGAGACGGGCAGCGCGACCGGCCGGCACGTCCTCGCGATCCTCCAGAAGCGCCGCACCGATCTCACCGACGACGACGTCCGCGTGATGTTCGAGGTCGTGGACACCGTCGGTGATCTGGTGGACGGGGCGGACGGGCCGGAACCGGAGCGGTCGCCGCAGGCCACCCGGCGGCGGCACCGGCTGATGACGCTGGGCCACGACCCGCTCAAGCCGTAGCGGCAGCCGCGGTCCGGCGGTGAGGGAGTGACGCGATGAACCGGGACGAACGCGTCGTACGGGAGCTGGTGTCCGGGTACGGGCGGACCTACGCCGAGGAGGCGGGGATCCGGCTGGCGGACACCCCGCAGCCGCTGTACCGGCTGCTGGTGCTGTCACTGCTGCTGAGCGCCCGCATTCGGGCCTCGGTGGCGGTGGCCGCCGCCCGCGCCCTGCACGAGGACCGGCTGGACAGTCCGCGCCGGATGGCCGACGCGGACTGGCAGCAGCGGGTCGACGCGCTGGGCCGGGGCGGCTACCGGCGCTACGACGAGCGGACCGCCACCCAACTCGGTGACGGCGCGGAACTGTTGAGCGAGCGCTGGGGCGGGGATCTGCGCCGGCTGCACGAGGAGGCGCACGGCGACACCGGGGCGCTGAAGCGGCTGCTCCAGGAGGAGCCGGGGGTCGGCCCGGCGGGCGCCGACATCTTTCTGCGCGAGGCGCAGCGGGTCTGGCCGGAAGTGGGCCCCTATCTGGACGGCAAGGCCCTGGACGGCGCGGACCGGCTCGGCCTGCCGAAGGACCCGGACCGGCTGACGGAGCTGGCCGGGGACACCGAACCGGCCGTGCTGGCCGCCGCGTTGGTGCGGGCGGCGCTCGACAAGGACGTGGCCGAGGACTGCCTCCAGCGCGCCGCGTGATCATGCCAGACTGCTCTGCGTTCGTTTTGAGCGGAGGGCAGCACATGACGGGGACCGAGCCGATCACGCCGTACATCGACACCACGCGGCCGCATCCGGCGCGGGTGTACGACTGGTTCCTCGGCGGCAAGGACAACTATCCCGTCGACGAGGAGCTGGGCCGCCGGATCGCGGCGATCGACGACGGTGCCCTGCGCGGGGCGCGCGCCAACCGGGCGTTCATGCGCCGGGCCACCCGGGCGCTGGCCGAGGACGGCATCACCCAGTTCCTGGACATCGGCACCGGCATCCCCACCGAGCCCAATCTGCACCAGATCGCCCAGTCGGTGACGCCGGACGCGCGGGTGGTCTACGCCGACAACGACCCGATCGTGCTGGCTCACGCGGGCGCGCTGCTGCGCGGTACCCCCGAGGGCGTGACGGAGTACATCCAGGCCGACGCCCGTGAGCCCGGGACCATCCTCGAACGGGCCGCCGCCGTACTGGACCTCGGCCGCCCGGTCGCCCTCTCGCTCATCGCCCTGCTGCACTTCGTCGCCGACGAGGACGGCCCCCGGGAGATGGTGGCCACGCTCATGGCGGCGCTGGCGCCCGGCAGTTGCCTGGTGCTGTCGATGATGACGGGCGACTTCGAACCGGAGAACGTGGCGGAGGGCATCGCCGCCTACGCGGCGGGCGGGGTGACCCTGGTCGCCCGCTCCCGGGACGAAGTGGGCGCCTTCTTCAGGGGACTTCAGCTGCTGGAGCCGGGTGTCGTACCGGTCGCCGAGTGGCGTCCCGACCAGGCCCCGGACGGCGGCCGGCCCGTCTCGCTGTACGGCGCGGTGGCCCGCAAGCCGGCGAGCTGAGCCGCCGGGCCGCGCACACCCCGGCCCACGTCCCGACGCCCCGGCCCGCGTCCCCGGGACCCCGGCCCGCGTCCCGGAGTCCCGGCGCTACAGCCCGAGCACCCGGGAGATCGTCCGCAGGACGCCGTTCTCGTCGTTGGACGGGGCCAGATGGCGGGCGCGCGCCGCCACGTCCGGGTGGGCGTTGGCCATGGCGAAGGACCACTGGGCCGCGTCCATCATCTCCAGGTCGTTGAGGTAGTCGCCGAAGACCATGGTCTGGGCCGGGGTGATGCCGAGGGTCCGCTGGAGGGCGCGCAGCGCGGTGCCCTTGTTCGCGGTGCGGTTCATGACGTCGACCCAGTGCGCGCCGGAGACCACGACCTGGTGGGTGCCGGCGAAGGGGGCGAGCGCGGGGGCGGCGGAGCGTTCGGCGGAGTGGAAGTCGAAGACCGCGACCTTGATGAACTCGTCGTCCACCGCGGTGACGTCGTCGACGACACGGTGCTCGACGTAGTAGCGGCGCACCTCGGCGAGGAACGCCTCGTCGGTCCGCTCCACATAGGCCGCGCGCTTGCCGCAGACCACGGCGCCCGCGTCGCCGCCGGCCGCGTTCAGCCGCCGTACCGCCTCGGCGACCCCGGTCGCGGCCGTGCGCGCCAGCGGGTCGGAGCTGAGTTCGACGCCGTCGCGGACCACGTAGGTGCCGTTCTCGGCGATGAAGACCATGCCCTCGGCGACGTCCGCGAACTGCCGGGCCAGCGTGGCGTACTGGCGGCCGCTCGCGGGGCTGAACAGCACTCCCCGCCCGCGCAGTTCGGCGAGCATCGGCCCGAGGCCGGCCGGCATCCGCTGGTCGCCGTCCAGCAGGGTGCCGTCCATGTCGGTGACGATCAGCCGGATGTCCGCGGGGCCCGCGCCCGGGCCGGGCACGTCGAGGAGGGGCGTCGGTATGGCGGGCATGTCCTGCTTCCGGCCGGGGTCAGGGTACGCGTCCAGTGTCCCTCATGGGGGAGAACGTCCCCGAGCCACCCCGAACCGCCGACCGTGCGGGGTTCCCGGGACAGCGCGATCACCCGGCGGCACAATGACGGCGGGCACCCGCACGGAAAAGGGGCGAAAGACGTGACCGACGGTGACGCTGTGGCCGCTGGAGCGCGGCTGGACACGTCCGTGGCGCACAACGCCCGGGTGTGGAACTACTGGATCGGCGGCCGCGACAACTACGAGGTCGACCAGCGGGTCGGCGAGCATGTCGCCGGGATGTTCCCGGTGATCCGGGAGGTGGCCCGCGCGGACCGGGAGTTCCTCGCCCGCGCCGTGCGCTTCCTCGCCGCCGGGCAGGGCGTACGGCAGTTCCTGGACGTGGGCACCGGGCTGCCGACCGTGGAGAACACCCACGAGATCGCGCAGCGCCTCGCCCCCGAGTCACGGGTCGTGTACGTCGACAACGACCCGATCGTGCTGGTGCACGCCCGCTCGCTGCTCACCAGTTCCCCGAGGGCGTCACGGACTACGTGGACGCCGATGTGCACGACCCCGACGCCATCCTGCGACGCGCCGCCGACACGCTCGACCTGGAGCGGCCCGTCGCGCTGATGATGCTGGGCATCCTCAACTTCGTCCTGGACACCGGCGAGGCGCTCGACATCGTGCGGCGGCTGATGGCGGCGCTGCCCTCCGGCAGCCATCTGGTGCTCACCCATCCCACCACCGACGCCGAGGTGGGCGGGGCGGGCAATGTCGCCGCGATGGAGTTCTGGAACGCCCATGCCACCCCGCCGATCACCGCCCGCAGCCGCGCCGAGATCGCCTCCTTCCTGTACGACGTCGAGGGTCTCGACGTGGTGGAGCCGGGGCTGGTGCCCTGCTCCCAGTGGCGCGCCGAGCCGGGCGCCGCGCCGGTGCCGCAGTTCGGCGCGGTCGCCGTCAAGCGCTGACCAAAGGACACGTATGACCACTCTTGCCGACCCCGTGCCCGGCGGCCGTCCCGCCGATCTGCGTCGGGTCGCCGCCCTCACCGCCACGTTGGCCGCGCAGGACGTGCGCGGCATCGTCCTGGCCTATGTGGACACGGCGGGCGTCACCCGGGTGAAGACCGTCCCGACGGCCCGGCTGGAGGCCGCCGTCTCCTGGGGCGTCGGGATGTCCCCGGTGTTCGACACCTTCCTCGCCGACGACTCGATCGTCAGCACCGAGGTGCTCGGCTCCCCCGACGGCGACCTGAGGCTCTACCCCGATCTGGACCAGCTGGTGGCGCTGGCCGGGCAGCCCGGCTGGGCGTGGGCGCCGGTGGACCGGATCACGCAGGAGGGCGAGCGGCATCCCGGCTGCGCCCGTACCTTCCTGCGCCGCATGGTCACCGAGGCGGCCGAGCGGCACGGCATCGTCCTCAAGGCGGCGTTCGAGATCGAGTGGGCCCTCGGACTCGGCTCGGCGCCCCCCGGGGAGTTCGTGCCGGCGGTGTCCGGACCGGCGTACGGCGCGATCCGCCAGGTGGAGCTGGGCGACTGCCTCGCCGACCTGCTGGGCGCGCTCGACGCCCAGGGCGTGGACGTCGACCAGGTCCATCCCGAGTACGCGGCCGGGCAGTTCGAGCTGTCGGTAGGCGCCCTGGACCCGGTGGCGGCGGCCGATCGCAGCGTGCTGGTGCGCCAGACGATCCGGGCCGTCGCCCAGCGGCACGGGCTGCGGGTGTCCTTCTCCCCCGCCGTCCTCGCCGGGAGCGTCGGCAACGGCGGCCATGTGCATCTGTCCTGCTGGCGCGACGGCGTCAATCTGCACGCGGGCGGCGCGCGCCGGTACGGTCTGACGCCGGACGCGGAGTCCTTCGCGGCCGGGATTCTCGCCCGGCTGCCCGCGCTGACCGCGATCAGCGCGCCCAGCCCGGCCAGCTATCTGCGGCTGCGGCCCTCCCAGTGGGCGGGCGTCTTCACCGCGTGGGGCCGGGAGACCCGGGAGGCGGCGCTGCGGCTGGTCACCGGCAGCGCGGGCCGGCAACGGCAGGAGGCCAACCTGGAGGTGAAGCCCGTCGACCTGGCCGCCAACCCCTATCTGACCCTCGGCTGCCTGATCGCCGCGGGACTCGACGGGCTCACGGCGAAGCATCCGCTGCCCGAGGAGATCACCGGCGACCCGGCCCGCTACGACGCGGACGAGGCGGCGAAGCTCGGCGTACGGCGCCTGCCGGCCACCCTGCCCGAGGCGGAGGCGGAGTTCCGCGCCGACGAGGTGCTGCGGGCCGCGCTCGGGCCCGTCCTCGCGGACGCGGTGAGCGCCGTACGGCTCGGTGAGGCGGCCGCCGTCGAGGGACTGGACGACGAGCGGGTGGCGGCGGCCTACCGCTGGGCGTACTGACCGTGGCGCCCGCCGGGCCGGTCCACGAGGCGCTGGCCGCACTGGAGTTGGTGGACCACCACTGCCATGGCGCGACGGTGGCCGACCTGTCCTTCGAGGGGTTCGCGTCGCTGCTCACCGAGGGCGGCGCCTGGCCCGGCGTCTCGCCCTTCGACACCCCGGCGGGCCTCGCCGTACGACGGCACTGCGCGCCCCTGCTGGATCTGCCCCGGCACGCCCCGCCGGACGCGTACGTGGCCCGGCGGGCGGAGCTGGGGTGGCGGGAGGTGAACCGGCGGTTCCTGACGGCGGCCGGGGTCGGGACGTACTGCGTGGACACCGGCTACGCCCCGCAACCGCTCACCTCCCCCGCCGAGTTGGCCGCGGCGTCCGGTGCCGCCGCCTACGAGGTCGTCCGGCTGGAGCGGATCGCCGAGGAGGTGGCCGGGCGGGGGGTGGAGGCGGGCGAGTACGCGGCCGTGTTCCGCGCGGCGGCCGAGGAGGCGGTGCGGCGGCCGGGTGTGGTGGCGGTGAAGTCGGTGGCCGCCTACCGCACCGGCTTCGGCCTCGATCCGGAGCGGCCCTCGCAGGCCGAGGTGGCCGTGGCGGCGGGGCGCTGGCTCACGGCCGGGGGCCGCCTCGCGGACCCGGTCCTGGTACGGCACCTGCTGTGGACTGCGGTCGACCTGGGGCTGCCCCTCCAGCTGCACACCGGTTTCGGGGACGCGGACGTACGGCTGCACCGGGCCGATCCCGCGCTGCTCACCGACTGGCTGCACCGGATCGCCGGCACCATCCCCGTGCTGCTGCTGCACTGCTGGCCCTACCACCGCCAGGCCGCTTTCCTGGCCGCGGTGTTCGAGCGGGTGTACCTGGACGTGGGGCTCGCCCTGCATCACACCGGCCCCGCGCGGGCAGGAGTGGTGCTGGCGGAGGCCCTGGAGATCACCCCGTTCCGCAAACTGCTGTACAGCTCCGACGCCTACGGTGTGGCGGAGTTCCACCACCTGGGTGCCCTGTGCTTCCGTCAGGGCCTCGCCGAGCTGCTGCGACATCGCGTGGAGGCCGATGAGCTGTCCCTGTCCGACGCCCTGCGGATCGCGTCCTGGACGGGCCGCGACAACGCCCGCCGGCTCTATGGGCCGCCCGTATCCGAACCGGTCCGCGACCCACGCGGCCACCCCACCCGGAAAGTATGATCAAGCAATGTCTGACATGACCGATACCACGCCCGGCTGGCTGACCTCGGACGAGCTGGAGATGGCCAGGGCCCGGATGCCGATCCTGTACGTCGAGGCCGTGCCCGTACGGGTCGACGACAGCGGCGAAGTCACCAGCATCGGACTGCTGCTGCGCATCGGCCCGGACGGTACGGTCAGCCGGACCCTGGTCTCCGGCCGGGTGCTGCACCACGAGCGGGTCCGCGACGCGCTGCTGCGCCATCTGGAGAAGGACCTCGGTCCGGTGGCCCTGCCCCGGATCCCGGCCTCGCTGCAACCCTTCACCGTGGCCGAGTACTTCCCGACGGCGGGCATCACCCCGTACCACGACCCGCGTCAGCACGCGGTGTCCCTCGCCTACGTCGTCCCGGTCACCGGCGACTGCCGGCCCCGCCAGGACGCCCTGGACCTGGTGTGGTTCAGCCCCCAGGAGGCGGCCTCGGACGTCCTTCAGAGCGAGATGCCGGGCGGCCACGGCGCGCTGCTGAGGCAGGCGCTCGCCCACGTGGGCCTAGTGTTCTGACCCCCCTCCGGTGCCGGGGCGGGCAAACCGCGCCCGGCACCGGATTCCGTCCGGTCCCCCGCTCCTGCCAGGTTTCTGCAAGGTCGCCGCAAGGCTTTCGTCCGGTGGCCCCGGGCAGAGCCTGAGCAACGGCCCCGCAGGGGCACTCGCGAGAGACATCGGGGGTACATCGTGTCGGCACTGGGTTCACAGGCGGATCCGTCGGCCACCGGCAGGGAGTGGCGGACGCTGGTCGGCCGCAAGACGGTCCTCACCGTCGCACACACGATCACCTATGCGAAACGACTGGTCGACATCCTGTCGCTGGTCGACGACGACTTCCGGGTCCAGGTGGCGTTCACGGCGCCGCCGCACGTCTTCGGCGACGAGGTGCCGCGCTACCTGGAGCGGCTCGGCTGCGCGGTGCTGCCGTGGGAGGAGGCGGTCCGGCTGCCCTTCGACGTGGCGGTGGCGGCCGGTCCGAAGGGCGTCGAGCGGCTGTCGGCGCCGCTGATCACGCTGCCGCACGGCGCCGCGTATCTCAAGCTCGTCCCCTCGGCCACCGAGCCCGGGGTGGCCGGGCTGCGCCGCACGGACCTCGCGCCCGGCGGCAAGTTACCCGCGGCGCTGGTCATGCCGCACCACGCCGACCTGGCGGAGCTGGCCCGCCAGTGCCCGGAGGCGGTGCCGCTCGCCCATGTCGTCGGGGACCCGGTGTACGACCGGATGTCCGTCAGCCTGCCGCTGCGCGAGCGCTACCGCGAGGCGCTCGGGCTGCGCGACGGGCAGAAGCTGGTGGTCGTCGCGTCCACCTGGGGCGCGCGGTCCTCGTTCGGCCGGTTCGAGGCGCTGCTGCCCCGGCTGCTGGCCGAGCTGCCCGGCGACGAGTACCGGTGTGTCGTCCTGGCCCACCCGAACGTGTGGTCGGGGCACGGCGCCTGGCAGGTCAGGTCCTGGCTGAAGCGCTGCGCCCGGCTGGGCATCTCGCTGCTGCCGCCGGAGGCGGAGTGGCGCAGTGTGCTGATCGCCGCGGACTGGATCATCGGCGACCACGGCTCGGTCACTCTGTACGGGACGCTCACCCCGGCGCCGATCCTGCTCGCCTCCTCGCCGGCGCAGGACATCAACCCCGCCTCCCCGGCCGCCACGCTCGCCCTGACGGCGCCCGCGCTGTCGCCGGTGCATCCGCTGCTCGACCAGTTCCAGTACGCGGCGGCGGAGTACCGGCGCGAGGAGTACGCGGCGATCAGCGCGCGCATCACCTCCGAGCCGGGGCGCTTCCACCGCAATATGCGGCGGCTGCTGTACCGGACTCTCGGGCTCGGACAGCCCGCCCATCTGCCGGTCACGGCCCAGCTCCCGGCGCCGCCGCCGCTGAGCGCCTGGCCGGCGGCGGGGCAGGAGGTGCCGGCATGAGCGGCCTGGTCGTCGTACGGCTGCACTCCCCGGGCGGGGAGGCGTCCGGGGCCGCGCCCTGGGCGGGCGCGGTGCTGCGGGTGCGCATGGGAACGGCGGGATCGAGTGCGGAGGTGATCGCCGAGGCCGGTCACGTCCGGGCCGGGACAGGGGCGTTGCCGGAGGGTGACGAGCACTGTGCCGTGAACGCGGAGGCGGCCCCCGAGAACCGCCGGCTGGCCTGTGCCGATGTGCTGTACGGGACACGGCCGCGTCCTTCGGCCTCGGCGGCGCGCTGGCTGACCCAGCTGGCGGCGCGCCATCCGTCGTGCGCGCTCGCCGCGGTGCCCCTGGCCCAGGGCGGCTGGCTGGCCCTGGCGGGCCCGGCCGGCCGCGGGCGGGGCGGCGGGCCGCTGGTCGTGGCGGCGGCGGTCGGTCCCGACCAGCCGCTGCTCGCCTCCTGTCTGCACGCGTGGCTGGTCGAGGGCCGCCCGCTCGCCGAGCTGGCGTACGTACGGCCCCTGCGGCAGGGCGCCGCGGGCGGTCGTACGGCGGCGGGGGCGTGTGCTCACTCCAGGCGGCGCGCGTCGGCGGGGCTGGTGACCTCGTAGAGGGAGCGCGCCTCGGCGAAGTATCCGGCCGCCTCCGGGCCGGCGCCCGCCTCCCGGGCGCCGTGCCCGAGCATCTCCAGGGTGCGGGCCTGCCAGTGCAGGGCGCCCGAGGCCCGGAACGCCTCCAGTGCCTCGGTCAGCTCACCCGTGCCCAGGGCGTGTGCGCCGCCCTGGGCATGGGCGCGGCCGAGGAAGGCCAGGGCCCTGGTCGCGTCGTGCGGGTCGGCCACCTCGATCAGGATGCGCCGGGCCTCCTCGAAGAGCGGGACCGCCGTGACCGGGTCGCCCTGGCGCAGGGCGGTCTCGCCGAGCAGGATCCCGGCGAGCGCGACGCCCCGGCGATAGCCGCACTCCTCCCAGACCCGCACGGCGAGGTCCAGCTGGCGCACCGCCTCGTCCAGCCGGCCGGCGGCCATGCGGCAGCTGCCGAGCCCGAGCCGGGCCTGCCCCTCGTCGCGGACGTCACCCGCGGCGCGGGCGGCCTCCAGGGACCGGGTGTACCAGTCGGCGGCCTCCTCGACGCGCCCCGCGGCGGAGAGGCCGATGGCGCCGGAGTTGAGCATCTGGCGTTCGGCCTCGGCGTGGCCGTCGGCGCGCGCGGCCGCCAGGCCGATGGTGTGGGCCTCGGCCCACAGGTCGTAGTAGCGCAGCCGGAGGAACAACGGCCACATGGCGTCGACCAGTTGCCAGGCGGTGGCGTGCCAGCCCCGCCCGGCGGCGGTGCGCAGCAGGGCCATGAGGTGGTGGCGGTGGGCGTCGAGCCAGTCCAGCGCGCCCTTCTCCGCCTCGAACGGCGGGGGCAGCGGGGACGGGTGGGCGTAGGTTCGCGGGAGGGTGAACTGGGCCGGGGTGATGAGCTGTTCGGCGGCGGTGGTCGTGTGCAGGTACCAGTCGGCGACGCGTCTCAGCGCCTCGGCCCGGTCGTCCTCGCCGTCGTGGGTCTCGGCGCAGGAGCGGGCGTGGACCCGGACGAGATCGTGGAAGCGGAAGGTGTCGGGGCCGATGTCCTCGACCAGGTTGGCCTCGATCAGCTCGTCGAGCCGGCGTTCCGCCCACTGGTCGCTCTCGGCGCAGCCGGCCGCCGCCGTGCGGAGGTCGAAGGTGGGCACCGGGAGCGTGCCCAGCATGCGGTAGAGACGGGCGGCCCGCGGGTCCAGCACCGCGTAGGACGCGTCCAGGGCCTTGCTCACCGTGATCTCTCCTTCTACTTCCAGTGCGGCCAGCCGGTCGGCGTCCGGGGCGAGGGAGTCCGCCAGGGCGGCGATGGGCTGCCGGGGGCGCGCGGCGAGCCGGGCCGCCGCCAGGCACACCGCGAGGGGAACCCCGGCGCACAGTTCCACGACCTGTTCCACGGCGGTGCGTTCACCGGCGACGCGCTCCTCGCCGACGCCCCGGGTGAGCAGTTCGAGCCCCGCGGCGGGGTCGAGCGCGGCCAGTCGGAAGAACGCGGCCCCGTCCAGGCGCAGCCCGGTCAGCCGCCGCCGGCTGGTGACGACCACGAGAGTGCCGGAGCCCCCGGGCAGCAACGGCCGGATCTGGGCCGCGGTGAAAGCGCTGTCCAGCATGACGGCGACCCGCAGCCCCGCCGTCACCGACCGCCACAGCGAGGCTTGTTCGGCGAGTCCGGCGGGCGGGGCGGCGACCCCGAGGGACCGCAGGAACTGCCCCAGCACCTCGGCCGGGTCGGCGGGGCCCTCCGCGGCGTGGCCGTACAGGTCGGCGTACAACTGGCCGTCGGGGAAGGCCGCTTCATGGGTGCGCAGCCAGCGGGAGACCAGTGCCGTCTTGCCGATCCCGGCCGGCCCGTTGACCACGATCAGCGGCGGCCCGGCCTGTGTGTCGTCCTCGCTGGCCAGCAGGTCGTCGAGGGCGCCGAGTTCATCGGCTCTGTCGGTGAAGTGATGGGGTACCGGCAAGAGTTGCCGTGGGACCGGCAAGGACTCCCGCGGCGGCATATGGACGTGGACGTCGCGGGCCTGGACCACCGGTCCCGAGAAGGTTCCGCTCGCGATGCTGTTGCCGACTCCGCCGTCCCGACCGCCGTCTCCTGTCGCTCCCATCCGTTTCTCCCCCGCCTGTTGTCATATTCACCTGTCACCGGGCTCTACCCCTGAGACGGCATGCCGTATGCGGCGGCCGTTCATTCCCGGCCACCTCGGCCGCCTCGGTGGGGGTATGGCGCTCTTGAAGGCGGCGCGGCCACCCCGCACAGTGGAGGGGCCAGACGAACGGGACGGGGGTGTCGCGCGTGGATCCGGTGTCGATGGGGCTGCTGACGGCTCTTGCGGGAGGGGCCGGCGGGGAGCTGGGCCGCCAGGCGTGGGCCGGGCTCGGGGAGTTGGTACGACGCCCGTTCCGGCGCGGCGACGCGATGACGCCGGACGGAGTCGCGCCGGAGGGATCCGCGCCGGAGGGATCGGGGGAGGCGGAGCTCGCGCGGCTGGCCCGGGAGCCGGGCGACGCGGCGGCGGCGCGGGCGCTGAGCGTCGTACTGTCCCGCCGGGCCGCCGCCGACGCGGAGTTCGAGGAGCGGCTGCGGCGCTGGGACGAGGCGGCCCGGCGGGTCTCCCTGACCGGCGGGGACGTCCACAACTCCATCTCGGGCGGCACGTTCTCGGCCCCGGTGATCCAGGGACGCGACTTCACGGGCACCACCTTCGGCACGCCCCCGGCCGACGACTGACCACCACGGCCGCCCCACCCCGCTGACCAGGTATTTTGCCGTTCGTCACCGATTGCCCAGGCATCCGGTAAGGCCCGGGCAACGGCTGTACGAGAAGCGGCAAAAACTATGGCGAAGGGGGCTGGGAGCGGGCCTCTCGCGCGTGCCAGGGTGCGGGGCATGAGCACCGAGCACGTCCTCGGCCACCGGCCCGAGAGCCCCGTACGGGCGCGCCGGCGCGCGAGCGCGAGCAAGGTGCCGGAGGTGACCGTCTGCTTCTGGATCGTCAAGGTCCTCACCACCGGCATGGGCGAGACCGCCTCCGACCTCCTCGCCAAGGTGCTGGGCCCGATCCCCGCCGTCGGCCTCGGCGGGCTCGCGTTCGTCGCCGCGCTCGTGCTCCAGTTCACGGTCCGCCGGTACGTGGCGTGGATCTACTGGACGGCCGTCGTCATGGTCAGCGTGTTCGGCACCATGGCCGCGGACGTGCTCCATGTGGGCCTCGGCGTGCCGTACACCCTGTCCGCCCCGCTCTTCCTGCTCGCCCTCGCGGCCGTCTTCGCGCTCTGGTACGTCCGTGAGCGCACCCTGTCGATCGACACCGTGCGCACCCGCCGCCGTGAGGGCTTCTGCTGGGCGGCCGTGCTCGCCACCTTCGCCCTGGGCACCGCGGCGGGCGACCTCACCGCGGGCATCGGCCTCGGGTACCTGGGCTCGGCCGTCCTGTTCGCGGTGGCCATCGCGGTCCCGGCGCTCGCCCAGCGCGGCGGCGTCCTCGGCGCGGTGAGCGCGTTCTGGGCGGCGTACGTCATCACGCGCCCACTCGGCGCGTCCCTCGCGGACTGGATGGCCGATCCCTCCGGGCGGGGCGGGCTCGGCTGGGGCCTCGGCCCGGTCACGCTGTCGTGGACCGTGGCGATCGTCGCGTTCGTGGCGTTCCTGGCGCTCTCGCGGCGGGACGGCGAGGCCGCCGTCTGAACCGTCGGCTCCAGCGCTGCCGGGAAGGCCCCGTGGGACGAGTCCCACGGGGCCTTCCCGCTGTGCGGGGCGGTGCGGATCAGCGCGTGGCGCCCGCGCGGAAGCGCCGGTACAGGGCCGCTCCGCCGGCCAGCGAGGCGGCGCCCGCGAAGGCGGCCGTGAGGGTGCCGTCGGCGCCGGTGTGGGCGAGCGTGCCCGTCGCCCGGTGCGCGGCCGCGGGCGGCTCCGGGGCCGTGCGCGCCGGCGGTACGTGCGGCTGCGGACGGGCCGGGGGCGCGGTGTGCCTCGGCGGGGTGACCCGCGGAGGCGTCACCGGCCGCGTGGCGTGGGTGCTCGACGTGTTCTCGGAGTGGTTGCCGAAGACGGGGTTGAGGAGCCCCACCACGTTGACGCTGTCGCCGCTGATGTTCACCGGCAGATCGATCGGCAGCTGGATGCCGTTGCCGGACACCGCGCCCGGCGAGCCCTTCTCCGCCGAGGCGGCCGTGGCCCCGCCCCCGTTGGCGGAGCCGCCCCTGGTGGCGCTGCCGCCGCCCGTGTTGGCGCAGCTGTTGCCCATGGCGGGGTTGAGGAGCCCCACCACGTTGACCGTGTCCCCGCACACGTTCACCGGAACGTGGACGGGGAGCTGGATCCCGTTGCCGGAGATCAGCCCCGGCGAGCCGGCCGCGGCGCCGGCCGCCGTGGAGTCGGCGTACACCGGCCCCGCCACAGCGATCGCGCCCGAGGCGGCCGCGAGGGCGATCACACCGTTTCGGGTGACCCGTTTCATCGGTTCCCTGCCTTCCAGACTGGAACGCGGGCACTCGCCCGCACGGAGGTAAACGCGGGAAAAAACAGGTGAGTTATGGCTTGTCAATCATTCGGCCGGTATATGCCGCGTTCGCTGGTCCCCGTGGCGCCGGGCGGCGACATAGTCGTACTACTTCGTGCGATCGCGTGAGGGGAGAGCGGAACGAACAACCTGACGGCCTTTCACCCTCCATGGGGCCGCCCGTCCCGATAGGATCGCCATGTGATCGAACTGGCGGAAATGATCAGGGAGTTGGGCCAGGAGCTGAACTCCGCCCTGAGCGAAGGTCCGTCCGGGGTCGTGCGGTTCGAGCTCGGGACCGTCGAGGTCGAGGCGGATGTCGTGGTGAGCCGCAAGGGCGGGGCGGGCGGCAAGGTGCGGTTCTGGGTGGTGGAGGCCGGTGCCGAGGGGCAGTCGGAGTCCTCGCGCACTCAGCGGATCCGCATCGCCCTGCACCCGAAACTCGTCGCACCGGACGGCACGCACGTGAAGGTGCTGATCTCGGGGGAGGAAGAAGAGGGGGAACGCTGACGGAACGCGCCGGGGCCATGCGGCCGTTGCGCCGTCCCGACACCCTGACGTGGCGGGACGGGTGGCCGTACGCTGGTCGGCACCGTCAGTGGGAGAGCACCGGCGGCAGGTGACGATCGGAGGTCACGGGGGTGGAAGGGCGGAACCCCGCGCGGGTTCGCAACGAATTGGCGGCCAAGGTCGTCGACGTGCTCCAGGAATCGGCCACCCTGCGCCACCCGGCCAGTGCCGATCTGCTGGTGACCATGCTGAGCCAGGAACTGGGCGCGCCCGTCGAGCCGTTGCAGAACAGGACGCTGCGCCCGTATCTGCTCCAGCTCGTGGAGGTGTGCGCGCGGATCCCGGACGGGCTGCCCTGCCTGGTGCGCTGCCTCGGCTATGTGGAGGAGCAGTCCGTCACCGTGCTGGCGCTGCGCCGCCTGGTGGACGAGTGGGAGGCGGTCGACTTCTTCGACGGCGCCGATCTGCACCCGCTGCGCCCGGACCTGATGGAGCTGCGCTCCTCGGCCGCGCTCGCGGCGATGGCGCGCCGGGCCAGCCGCTCCCGCACCCAGGAGCTGCCCGCCTGGTGCGACACCGGCTGGGCGGTGTTCTTACGCCTGGCCGGCGGCAACTCGGCGGCGCGGGAACTGCCCGTGAGCATGGCCTTCCTGTCGCTGGCCGCGGACCAGCTGGTCGAGGACGGGCTGCGGGAGGCCGCCGAACGGCTGCGCCGCTGGAACCGCGGACAGGCCCGCGCCTGGGGCTTCGAGGACCAGATGGCCGAGTGGCAGCACGACAGCCTCACCGATCAGCCGGCCTCGCTGATGCCCGCTTATCTGATGATCCAGTTCGAGCCGGACGGCGTCGACCCCGACCGGTACTACCTGTCCCACTGGCGCCAGTCGGACGCGGAGAGCTGGCACCCGGTCCCGGGCGAGACACTGCATCTGCACCGCGACGACCTGCCGGCCGAGGTGGACACGCTCATCGAGCAGACCGAGGAACGCTGGTCGGACCTGCGGCAACCCGTCGTACTCGAATTCATTCTTCCGTGGGAGCTGTTGGGGGAACCGGTCGAGTGGTGGCACAAGGAGGCGGACTCCGCCTCGCCCACTCCCCTGATCATGGACTACACGGTCCTGATCCGCAGTTTCGAACGCCTGCGCAAGGCCGCGTGGCACCGGCCCTGGCACAACAAGTGGCGCCAGTTCAAGGAGCGTCCGGCGGAGACGCACTCGTACTGGAACCGCCCCGGCCACTCGCACTTCCACCTGGAGCGGGAGCTGAAGGAGGACGAGCAGGCCGTCTGCCTGGTCCTCAGCGAACCGCCCGGCACGGACTCCGCGGCCAGCCGCCAGGAGTATCTGGCCGGGCTGCGGGCGGGAGTTCCGGCCATGATCTGGCACCGCGGGGACTGCTCGGACCCCGCCTTCAAGGAGGCGGTGGCCGAGATCGTGCAGGACCGGGGGCTGGCCGGGCTGCTGGAGCGGACCGGACGCTGGCGCAAGGAGGCACTGGCCATGGGGCCGGAGGGCTGGGACAACCATGTGGGGCGCCATCTGGCGATCCTGCTCGACGATCCGGAGCGCAAGCCCGAGCCGCCGGGGCCCGCGCATGTGCCGGTGCGGCCGTGAGGCGGCCGGCCGGGTCCGGGTGTCCGCCGACCGTCCGCGCGTGGTGAGCGGGGGTGCCCGCCGTGCACCGGCGTGATTCCACCGGCCCGTGTCCGTCGCCGGTCCGCCGCCCTGCTTCCGCCATGCTGCGGCGTACACCGTCCGCGTGCTTCCGTGCGTCCTTGCTTCGGGGGTGCCCACGCTGCGAGGCTGGGTGCGTGGATGTCACGCATGCCTGGAGTCTGCGGGACTCCACCGCACTCTCACCGTCACTACGGCGCCTTGAGAGCACCCATGCACGATGACGACGAACAGCGGCCGGCCAAGGCCGCGCGGGCCCGCCGGGAGGCCGCCCGGACCCTGAGCCGGCTCGGCCGGCCGGACGGGCCGCATCCCGTGGAGGCGGTGCTCGTCGTCGACGCGCATCCCACGATGCGGGTGTGGGACGGCGCCGTCCAGGGCGATCTGGTCGGAGAGCTGGAGCGGTCCGGGCGGTTCACCCGGGTGCGGGTGGTACGGCTGCTGGGCACGGACGAGACGGACCCGGCGCAGGTGCGCCCCGAGGAGCCGCTGGGCGCGCCGGACGCGGGCGCCCGCCGGGTGGTCCTGGTACTGACCGACGGCATCGCCACCGGCTGGCGCCTGGGCACCGTGCATCCGCTGCTGCGCGCATGGGGGCGCGCGCAGCCGGTCGCCGTGACCCATCTGCTCCCCCCGCACCTTTGGTTCCGCACCGGGCTCGACGTGTACCGGGTGCGCATCCGCTCCCCGCGCCCCTGGGCGGCCAACAGCGCCTGGAGCTGGGCCGAGCGCGAGGCTCCCGGCGAGCCGGGGGACGCCGGGGCGCCGGACGCGGAGGCGGAGGCGGCCGCGCCCGTCGTCGTACCGGTGCTGGCGCTGTCCGAGCGATGGGCGGGCGTGCTGCTCCGGCTGGTGTCCGGCGCCGGACCCGCGTGGCTGGATCTGGCCGCCGTACAGGCGCGGGAGTGGAAGAGCAGGCCCGACGCGGCGCGGGCGCTGCCCTGGGCACAGGACGTGCCCGACCCGCACAGTCCGGTGCCCGCCGCCGAACGCGTCTCCGATTTCCGGGCCGCGGCCAGCCCCACGGCGTTCACCCTGGCGACCCGGCTGGCCGCCGCGCCGCTGAGCCTGCCCGTCGTCCGGGCCCTGGTCGCCGCCACCCCGGACGCGGGCCCGGTGCACGTCTCCGAGCTGCTGATGAGCGGTCTGGTACGGCCCGTACCGGCGCGCGGTGACGGCCCGACGGACGTGGTCTTCGACTTCGCGCCCGATGTCCGCGAGGAACTGCTGGCGCTGGGCCGCCGCAGCGCGACCGCGCGGGTGCTCTACGACGTCCGGGGGTTATTGGCCGGGGACGAGGCGACCCGTTCCCCGCTGCCCGCTCCCGACGAACCGCTGGACACGCTGGCGATGCCCGGCGTCGACAGCCGCAACATCGTCTTCCTCCGGGTGGAGCTGACCGCGCTGCGCGCCCTGTCGGGGCGGTACGACCAGCGCGCCGCGATGCTGGCCAAGGTGCTGAGCTGGCACGATCGGCGCTACGCGGTCAGCCTGGAGAAGTTCACCCTGGAGAAGACGCGCCGCACATCCACGGGATCCGCGCCGCCCGCCTCGGCCTTCGACGCGGACGGGCCCGCCGCCGGGCCGGAATCCCGGACCGTTTCCGAAGGAGCCTCATCGATGCCGACACCGCCTCAGGAAACCGCGGAGGAAGAGCGCACCGCGCAGCCGCGCGTCTGGGGGAACCTGCCGCCGCGCAACCCCAACTTCACCGGGCGCGACGAACTGCTGGAGCTGCTCGACCAGCGGCTGCGGGAGGGCACCACCACGGTGCTGCCGGAGGCGATCCACGGGATGGGCGGCGTCGGCAAGACCCAGCTCGCCATCGAGTACGCCTACCGGCACCAGTCCGAGTTCGACATCGTGTGGTGGATTCCCTCCGAGCGGCCCGGTCAGATCGGCCAGGCGCTGGTGGAACTGGCCCAGCGGCTGGGTCTGGTGACCACCACCGAGGCCAATATCGCGGGTCCGGCGGTGCGGGAGGCGCTGCGGGAGGGCCGGCCGTACTCGCGCTGGCTGCTCATCTTCGACAACGCGGACAACCCCGAACAGGTGCGCCACTACTTCCCGCAGGGCGGCCACGGCACCATCCTCGTCACCTCCCGCAACCGCCGCTGGGGGCAGGTGGGCGGCTCCCTCGAGGTGGACGTGTTCACCCGCGAGGAGAGCAAGGAGCTGCTGCGCCGCTCGGGCCCGCCGCTGCGCGAGGAGGAGGCCGACGCGCTGGCCGAGGCGCTGGGCGATCTACCGCTGGCCCTCGAACAGGCCGCCGCCTGGCGGGCCGAGACCGGGATGCCGGCGTCCGAGTACCTGCGGCTGTTCGAGAACAAGCGCATGGAACTGCTGGAGGTGGCCCCGCCGCCGGACTACCAGCTGCCCGTCGCCGCCGCCTGGAACGTCTCCCTCGA
Source organism: Streptomyces sp. SUK 48 (assembly GCF_009650765.1). Lineage (NCBI taxonomy): Bacteria > Bacillati > Actinomycetota > Actinomycetes > Kitasatosporales > Streptomycetaceae > Streptomyces > Streptomyces sp. SUK 48. The sequence continues at coordinate 1,285,786 of NZ_CP045740.1, forward strand.
CCACCTGGAGACCCGCAGCCCCGCCGCCCTGCGGCTGCTCCAGCTGTGCTCGTACTTCGCGCCCGACCCGATCTCCCGCTCGATCTTCTCCGGCCTCGGCAACAGCAGCATCTTCCCCGAGCTGGACGCCGCCCTGAACGACCCGATGCGGCTCGCCCGCGCCATAAGAGAGGTCAACCGGTACTCGCTGGCGCGGATCGACCACCGTACGAACTCCATCGAGATGCACCGCCTGGTGCAACTGGTCCTCAACAACCGCATGTCGCCCGAGGAACAGGCGCGGATGCGGCACGGCGCGCACACACTGCTGGCCGCGGCGGACCCCAAGGCGCCGATGGAGCCGACGAGTTGGCCCCGGTACGCGGAGCTGTACAGCCATGTCATCGCCGCGGGCGCGATCAAGTCCGACCAGCCCTGGGTACGGCAGTTGGTGCGCAACATCGCCCAGTACCTGTACTGGTGGGGTGACCACGACGTGTCGCTCGACTTCTCCGAGCAGGCGTGGAAGTCCTGGCTGGACATCTTCGGCGAGGAGGACCAGCAGACCCTCCTGATGGGGCAGTGGCTCTGCTTCATGTACTGGGTGGTGGGCCGGTTCGACGACTCGGCCCGGCTGGTCAGCCACCTGAGGGAGGTCTACGAGCGCACCGCCCCGGCGGACGGCGAGGACCATCGCGAGGACGCGCTGGACGCACTCCAGCTGGAGGCCGCCGTACGGCGCGTGGAGGGCAGGTTCGCCACCGGCGCCGAGCTGGACCGGATCGCGTACGACCGGGCGCACCGGGCCTTCGGCGAGGACGACCCCACGACGCTCAACGTCGCGCACAACCTCTGCGTGAGCCTGCGTCTGGTGGGTGACTTCAAGGGGGCGCTCGAACTCGACGTGCGGACCCTGAGCCTGAAGATGCGCTTGTACGGCCGCGAGGACCGGCGGACCCTGCACTCCGAGAACCACGTCGCCATCGACACCCGCGAGACGGGGGACTACATCGGGGCGCGTGCCCTCCAGGAGTCCGTGCTCAGCGCCTGTCAGGACGTGTTCGGCCGCGACAACCCCACCACGGTCGAGGCCAAGCGCCAGCTCAGTGAGGCGTACCGCAAGGCGGGCGACCACGCGCGTTCGCTGGAGCTGGCCACCGAGGCACACGGCCAGTTCACCCGCCGCTACGGCGAGACCCATCCGCAGTCGCTGGCCTCCGCGCTGGCCCTGTCGATCGCGCTGCGGCAGAACGGCGATCTCCAGGCGGCGCGGACGCGCGGGGTGAAGGCGTGCGAGGGGTACCGGCAGATCTACGACCCGCACCACCCGCACGTCCTGTCCGCGGACATCGACCTCGCCGTCACCCTGCGCCTGCTCGGCGGACCCGAGGAGGCACGGCGGCTGGACGAGGCGGCGCTCGCCTCGCTGACCGACCGGCTCGGCGCGGGGCACCCCCTGCCGCTCGTCTGCGCCATCAACCTGGCCAGCGATCTGGCCGCCGTGGGCCGGCACGAGGAGGCGCGGCGGCGCGGCGAGGAGGCGCTGGCCCTGTGCCGGGAGTCCTTCGGCGAGGACCACCCGACCACGCTCGCCTGTGCCGCCAACCTGTCCCTCGACCTGCGCGCGACCGGTGCCCAGGCCGAGTGCGCGGCGCTGCGCGAGGACACCCTGACCCGTATGGAGCGCGTCCTGGACGCCCCGCGCCTCCAGACGGAGTCGGGGACCCGGCACCCGGCGACCGTGCAGTTCAGGGAGCGGGAGCGGGCCAACTGCGACATCGATCCGCTGCCGTTGTGACGTGCGTCGGGGCCGCGCCGCCCGGCGGGCCCCGACAAGCCCTGTCCCAGGAGGGTTTCCCGCCCTGGGTCAGGCCCCCAGCCAGGCCGCGAGGCGCACCGGGTCGGCACGGCGGCCGGTCGTCGCCCGCAACGCGTCCTGTACGGCGCGGGCGCGCTCCGGGTGGTGGCGGAGGAGGTCGGCGGCGGCCCGTCGGCCGGGATCGGCCGCGAGGGCGCGGCCGAGGCCGGGCCAGGCGGACACCGGTGCCTCCTCGGCCGACAGCCGTTCGGTGAACGACGCGCGGGCTTCGGCGTACTCACCGTGGAGCAGCCGTATCTCGGCCGGGTCGGCGCCGCCGACGCCGCCGGGGCGCCGCCAGTCTCCGCCGGGGTCGCTGAGGTGGTAGCGGGCCAGGACCGCCGTGCTGTCCGAGAAGCGGACCCCGGCGTCGGGGACCAGCAGGGGTTCCTCCGCGAGTGCCGGCGGCGCTTCGCCGGAGCCCTGTCGCCAGGCGCGAACGGCTTCCTCGACGGCCTTCGCCGGTGGGCGCAGATGATGGGCGCGCCAGCGGGCGTGGTGGTCGGCCGCGGCCTCCTCGGCCAGGCGCAGCGGCGTCGCGGGAACCTCCTCGGTCATCCACGCGGCGCAGCGCTCGGTGAGGCGCTCGACCACGTACCGGCCGACCGGGGTGAGCCGTTCGTGTCCGCCCACCGCGTTCAGCGTGGCCCACACCTGGGTGCGCCAGAGGGCGAACTCGAAGTGGGCGAGGGGGGCGTAGGCCGGGTCGGTGGTGTGCCGGTGGGCGCGCCAGAAGCGGGTCACGCCGAAGAAGGCGTAGATGCCCTGGAGCAGTCCGCCGAGCGGGCGGGGGTCGTCGCGCCAGGGGGCGTAGAGCAGGGGTTCGGGTGTCTCCGGATCCGCCGGCGGCTCGGTCAGCGGCTCCAGGTGCATCAGGCCGCCGAGCTTGGTGTGCTGGAACTCGTGTACGAGGGTCGCGGCGAGCTGGGCGACATCGTCCGGACGGGACGCGGTGACCCCGCCGAAGGCGTCGCCGGCCGTGCTGCTATGCGGCCGAAACCTTTCTCTCATGGGGGTCGGCGCCACCGACATCAGGCCCCGGCGCATCGCCTCGGTGCTCTGCGGATCGTCGCGGAGCAGCACGTCCCATGCCCCGGCGAGCGATGCCTCCCAGTACGCCGTCTCCGCCGGGGGCAGCAGGCTGGGCTCGCTCGGGTGGGGGAACGTGCGGTAGGGGTCGAGTTCCTCCAGCACCAGGGGCTTCGCCCGGCTCCCGGACCCCAGCGTCGTCCGGCGCACCGGTATCCAGTCCGGCGCGCGCCGGCCGGGGTCGGCGGGAACCTCCACGGCACCGCTCGCACCGGTGACGCGCAGCCGGCCGGCGCGTCCCGTGACCCGGGCGGTGCCCCATGGTCCGGGGTCCGGCAGGACCGCGCAGCCCAGCGTGGGCAGCGGCACCAGGCCGCGGCGCACGGGCACGGTGATGTCGAAGTCCAGCCCGGCGCGGGCCGCGGCGGCGGCCGCGAGGGCGGCGAAATGGCCCATGACCACCCAGTGCGGCGCGTCCTCGTAGACCCGGCCCCTGAGCCGGCGCACCGCGAGGGAGACCCACATGCCGGTGTTCGGGGACATCAGCAGGTCCTCGCACACCTCGGGAGCGTGCCGCTGGGCGCGTTCCAGCAGGTCCCAGCCTTGCGCGAAGGCATCCGTGCCGTCCGGTCCGGTGTCGTCCGGTCCCGTGCCGCTCTCGGAGGCTCCGTTGCGCAGCGCCCGCAGCAGCAGGAGTCTGCGGCTGCGTTCCGCGCGCAGCAGTTCCGTGATGACCGCGCCGTCGCCCTCGCCGGACGCGAGTGCCCGCAGACCGGCCGCCGAGAGCCGGTGATACGGCAGATGGTCCCCCGTCGTCGTGGCGTCAACGGCCACGTGTCCCCCACCGCACCCTGCTGATCACCTTCTCGCTCAGTCGAAGCGGGACGGGCTGTATGACAGCGTGATGGCCTGCGGACCGTCGATGTGGTGCAGCAGCTGCTCCAGGGACTCGGTGAACGTCCGGTCGTCCATGGAGCGCAGTGCTTCGAGGGAGATTCCCGAGAGATCGACGAGACCGGACTCGACGGCAGGCATCGGATGCTCCAAGGCTGCCAAGTCCCCTCCCGTATCTACCAGTTATGCACTGTCAGTGCCTCGACCAGCATGACCCAGCACCGCACGCCCCCGCAACCCTGCGGCCTTTCGGCGCCGCGAGATCGAGTCAGCCGCGAAACCGGGCCAGCCGGGCCGCCGCGCCGTCCATCCGGTCCACTTCGGGCGAGGGCCCCTCCAACAGTCTTACCGCTTCCAGGAGTTGATCGAGGGTGCCCGGATAGCGCAGACAGGTGCGCACGATGCCGTAGACGTCCATCCGCAGCCGGGGATCACGGGGGCTGTTGGCCGCCACCCGGTCGCTGATGCTGTCCAGCACGAGTCCCAGGCCGTTGCCGCCGCGCAGTGCCGGTACGGCGGTCAACGCGTCCACCAGCTCGGCGAGTTCGCGCAGCGGAAGATCGGACGGCAGCTCCGCGAGGCCGACGGCCGGACGGCGGCCCTCGACGCCGTCGGCGAGGCCGAGCGCGGTGCGGGGCGGCAGACCCGCGGATCGCCGCATGCGCTCCGCCTCGGCGGCGGACAGCGACGCGTACCACCGCTCCACCCGCCCCGCCGCGAGCCGGCCCAGTCCGTCGGCCCGGTGGTGGGCGCTCACCACGCCGATCACCGCGCCGCCGCACCACACGAGCGCGCCCGACATGCCCTCCCAGGGCGAGCGGTGCGGCTCGGGGTCGGCGGGCGGGGCGGCGACCGCCAGTTCCAGGGTGCCCTCGCGGAGGTTGGACAGGACCGAGACGGTGCCGGTGACATGGCAGGAGTCCCGGTAGCGGCCGGGCGTGCCCCCGCGCTCGCCCTCGCCCCCGCTCTCGCGGAGCTTGAACCGCGGAAAGCCCATCGCGCTGAACGGCAGCACCACGTCCGCGTCCGGTACGGCGGCGTAGCGCGGCGGGCCGACGCCGGTACGGTCCGCCGGTACGTCCTCGATCTCCAGCAGCGCGACATCGGCGACCCCGGCCGAGAGGACGACCCGTGCGGGGGCGCTCCACTCCCCCGGGCGGTCGGCGTCGAACCGTACCCGTACGGATGCCGCCCCCGCGACGACATGGGCGGCCGTCAGCACATGCCCGTCCCCGACCCGGTACCCGGACCCCCGCCGCCCCGGCGTCCCCGCCACCAGCACCTCGGCGACGCGCGCCGCGTCCAGCCCCTCTTCCCCCGGTCCCCTCACGCCCGTCCCCTACCCCGTCAGCGCGGCGAGCAGCCGCAGTTTCTCGTCGCTGTCGCTGTCCTTGTCGGGGTAGTAGACGACGAGGATGACGTCGTCCACGGGGAGCTTGTCCCGGTGCAGGCGCAGTTCACCGACGACGGGGTGGTGGACGGTGGTCGTACCGCCGTCCAGGCTCCGGACGTCGTGCCGGGCCCACAGGGTGCGGAACCGCTGGCTGGAGAGGGCGAGTTCGCCGACGAGCTCGACGAACCGGGGGTCGTCGGTGTCGTCCCCGACGGTGGTGCGCAGGGCGGCGACGAAGTCGGCGGTGGCCTTCGTCCAGTCCTCGTGGAAGGCCCGTTCCTCGGGGTCGAGGAGGAGGGAGCGCAGCCGGTTCTGGCCGGGCCGCAGGCGCGGGGAGAGCGCGAGGGCCATGGGGTTGGAGGCCAGGACGTCGAACGCGCGGCCCTCCACGAACGCGGGGATCTGGAGGTGGGCGAGCAGCTGGTGCACGCGCGCCGGTACATGCTCGGGGCGCTTGCGGCGCGGCGCGCGCGGGCGTGCCGCGGCGAGGCCGAGCAGATACGTCCGCTCGATGTCGTCGAGCCGCAGGACGCGGGCGAGCGATTCGAGGACCTGCGGTGAGGGGTTCTTGTCGCGGCCGCGCTCCAGGCGCAGGTAGTAGTCGGGGCTGATTCCGGCGAGCAGGGCGACCTCCTCGCGGCGCAGCCCGGGTACCCGCCGGTTGCCGCCGGGCGGGAGTCCGGCCTGCGCCGGGGAGACCAGCTCACGCCGGGCGCGCAGATAGGCGCCGAGCCGGTTGCCGGATTCCTCGTCCTTCATACCGCCACCGTAATGCGGTGCGCCCGCCCCAGCGGGGGTCCTGGCAGGACCAGGGAGAACGGGGGCCCTGCCACGGCCGGCGGCCGCCGCCAAGACTGAGGGAGCACCGTTTTGGGATGAACGGTTTTGGTTTTCGATGAACCGTTCCGGAGAGGAAAGGACGATCTCATGGATCTCTCCCAGCGCACCGTTCTCGTCGTCGGCGGCACCTCCGGCATCGGACGGGAGCTGGCCCGGCGCTTCGCCGCGGCGGGCAGCACCGTGGCCGTCGCCGGCCGCAGCCCCGAGGCGCTCGGGGAACTGGCCGGGGAGGGCTTCGGCACGTTCGAGGTCGACGTCACCGACGGTTCCTCCGTCGCCGCCGCCCGGGACGCCGTGCTCGCCCGGTACCCCGGGCTGGACACGGTGGTGACCATGTCGGGCGTCATGCTCATGGAGGACCTGCGCGATCCCGGGCACTTCGAGGCGGCGCGGACCACGATCGACACCAACCTGCTCGGCACCATCCGGGTGATCGACGCCTTCACCCCGCATCTGGTCGGGCGGGGCGCGGGCACCTTCGTCACCGTCACCTCGGGCATCGCCTTCCTGCCCTTCCCGCCCATGCCCAGCTACGCCGCCTCGAAGGCCGCGGTGCACGCCTACTCGGAGGCGCTGCGCGCACAGCTCGACGGCACCGGTGTCGGCGTCGTGGAACTCGTCCCCCCGGCCGTCGCCACGGCGGGCCAGGAGAAGGTGAACCCGCACGCGCTGCCGCTGGACGCCTTCGCCACCGAGGTCATGGAACTCCTCTCCGCCGACCCCACCCCCGACGAGATCCTCGTGCGGGGCGTCCTGATGCACCGCTGGGCCGAGCGCGACGGCACGTACGACGACCTCGTCGCCCAGCGCTCCCGGGCCCTGGCGATGCTCCCCGGGCGCGCGGGCTGACGCCCGGGGAGCATCGGCCGCCCCGGGGAGAAGCTCCCGCCACGCCGCTCACGACGACGGCGTGGGGGCCGTACTCGCGGTAACGGATGCCGAGGGGGCCTTCCGGCGTATCTTCCTCGGCCGGGGCTTCTTGACCCGATATGCGAGGTCTACCCTGCTCGCACGGCCGGCCGCCGGGGGGGGGAGAGCCGGGCTTCGCTTCCCCTGCGGCACGCGGTGCGCGACACCTTGCCACGGAGGCGTTCGGACATGGCACTCCTGAACCGGCTCACGGCCGACGAACCCAACCGGGCCGGTCGGCGTGCGGGGTCGGCCCCGGGGGGGATGTACGCGGGCCGTTCGTCCGGCCTCGGTCGCGCCGTTTGACTCCGGTCGCACCGTCCGGCCCCGGTCACGTCGTCCGACTCCGGTCGCGCCGTCCGTCCTCGGTCGCGCCGTCCGGCCCCGGTCGCGTGTTCGGGCGTTCGAAGCCGGTCACCAGGCCGGTCACCGGGGCCGTGGCGACGCCGGTCACAGGGCCAGTGGAGCAGCCGATCGCGAGGCCGGTCCCCAGACCCGTGGCACAGCCGATCGCGAAGCCGGACGCGAGACCCGTGGCGCAGCCGGACGCGAACCCGGTCGCCAGACCTGTGGCGCAGCCGGACACGAGACCTGTGGCCCAGCCGGACACGAACCCGGCCCCCAGACCTGTGCGGGAGAAGACCGTGACCGCTCGCCGCTCACCTCTCACGGCCGCGGTCCGCCGGCCCGGACCGCCGCCGGGCCGGGCGCTCGGGCCCGGCCGGGGGCGGCTGCGGGCTCCGGCGGCGCGGGGCGACCGCATCGCGCCGCCCTCGCCGTCCCCCGGCGCCCGCCCCGTCCCCACCGCCCCCACCGCCCTCACCGCCCCCACCGCCCTCACCGCCCTCACCGCCCCTGCCGTCCCGCCGACCTCGGGTCCATGCCCACAACAGCGAAGACACCGTCCCCAGCCCCTGCCCCGGCGGACGGATCGCCCCTGGCCCGGCCCGCCGGGGCAAGCGAGACGGCGACGACGGGACCCACGACGACCGCCACGGCACGGCGGCGCGCCCGTCGCCGGTCCCTCCCTACCCGCCACGTCCTCCGTACCCGCCCCGCCCTTCCCGTCGCCCTTCCCGGCTCTCCTCGAAGGAGTACTGGCCGTGACCGAAGAGCAGCCTCTCGTCCTCGACCCCACCGGTTCCGACCACCATGCCGAGCACCGGGCGCTGTACGCCCGCGGCGCGGCCACCCCCGTGGACATCCTCGGGGTGACCGCGTGGTCCGTCTCCGATCCCGACCTCCTGAAGCAGCTCCTGACCCGTGCCTCCGTCTCCAAGGACGCGCGAGCGCACTGGCCGGCCTTCGCCGTCACGGTCCCCACCTGGCCACTCGCCCTCTGGGTGGCCGTCGACAACATGTTCACCGCCTACGGCGGCGATCACCGGCGGCTGCGCCGGCTGATCGCACCGGCCTTCTCGGCCCGCCGTATCGCCGCCCTGACGCCCGTCGTGGAGACCCTGGTCGCCGGCATCCTCGACGAGCTGGCGGCGCTCCCGGCCGGCGAAGTGGTGGACCTGCGCGAGCGGTTGGCCTACCCGCTGCCGATCGCGGTCATCGGCCGGATGATGGGGCTCTCCGCCGCCCGGTCGAGCGGGCTCCGTACCGTGGTGGACCGGGTGTTCGCCACCACCCTCTCCGCCGAGGAGGCCACCGCGAACACGGCCGCCCTCTACGGACTGTTCGACGAGTTGATCGCGGAGAAACGCGCCTCGCCCGGCGACGACATGACCTCGCTGCTGATCGCCACCCGCGACGAGGAGGGCGACGGCGGTTGTCTGACGGACGCCGAACTGCGCGGCACCCTGGTGCTGATGATCAGCGCCGGCTACGAGACGACCGTCAACGTCATCGACCACGCCGTCACGTCCCTGCTGACCGACCCGGCGCAGCCGGCCCACGTCGACAGCGGCCGGTGCGGCTGGGACGACGTGGTCGAGGAGACCCTGCGCCACGAGTCCGCCATCAAGCACCTGCCCATGCGCTTCGCGGTCCAGGACATCCCGCTGCCCGACGGGAGGACGATCCGGGCCGGGGAAGCGATCCTCGCCTCCTACGCCGCCGCCAACCGCCACCCGGACCGGCACGGCGCGGACGCCGACCGCTTCGACGCCACCCGGACCACCAAGGACCACCTGGCGTTCGGGCACGGCGTCCACTTCTGCCTCGGTGCCCCGCTCGCCCGCCTCGAAGTCGCCGCCGCCCTACGGCAGTTGTTCACCCGCTTCCCCGACGTCCGACTCGCGGTGCCCGCCGAGGAGCTGCGACCGCTCCCGACCTTGATCAGCAACGGGCACACGAGCCTGCCCGTCCGCCTGCGGCCGGTGCCCGCGGGCGGACGGGCGGGGACGTAGACCGCCCCGGCAGGATCAGCGGGTGGTGTACCCGCCGTTGAGGAAGATCGTCTGGCCGTTGGCCCACCATCCGTCGGTCAGCAGATGGCGGACCCACGGCACGATGTCGTCGATCTTGGTGAGCTCGCCGTTCATCGCGGAGGACTTGTGGTAGGCGACGGAGTCGTCGTCCTCGGCGGGGTAGAAGAACGAGGTGTCCATCGGGCCGGGAGCGATGGCGTTGACCGAGATGTTCCGGCCGAACAGTTCCTTCGACAGGGCGCGGGTGAAGTGCTCGACCGGGGCCTTGCTGCCCGCGTACACGGAGTACAGGCCGGTGTACGCGGCGAGCAGCGAGGTGACGACCGTGATGATCTTCCCGCCGTCGTCGATCCGGCGGGCCGCCTCGCGCATCACGAAGAACGCGGCCTTGGAGTTGACCGCGAACATCCGGTCGTACTCCTCCTCGGTGATCTCGGTGAGCGGTTTCTTCAGCACCATGCCGGCGGTGTTGATGCTGTAGTCGAGCTTGCCGAACCGGTCCAGGACCTCTTCGAAGACCCGCTCCACCTCGGCGACCTTCGTCAGATCGGCCTGGACGGCGAACGCCTCGCCCGGGCCCGCGTTGATCTGCGCGACGACGTCCTCGGCCTTGGCCCGGGAGGACTCGCTGTTGTAGTGCACCGCGACCAGGGCACCCTCGGCGCCGAGGGTCGTGCTGATCAGCCCGCCGAGATTGCGGGACGCGCCGCCGACGAAGGCGACCTTGCCGTTGAGCGTCTTGTCCGGGGTACTGGCCATGACAGCCTCCTGCGGTGTTCCGACGGGGACGGCGGGCCCGGCGGATGCCGCGGCCTTGCCATGCCCATGGACTCACCCGCACCGGGGGGCGCGCATCTCGAACGATCCCCGGGAACGACCGAGGGCCGTCTCGGAAAGCATCCGAAACCGGCCCTGATCTACGACTCTTACGAGTCGGGTGGATGAGGCGCGCAGTAGGCTCCGCCGGGCACTTGTCGGGCACACCGTGCGGTCCCCAAGTGGTCCCCAGGCTGTCCCCGCAGAACCCTGTGACAGAACCCCGACCTCGCCGCGCTCACGCCAGGCCGACGTCACCGCTCCACCGACCGCTCGCTCACCCGTACGGCGGCCGCGACCATAGCTCTTTCGGCGCCGATCAGCCCGCACCCTGTACATATCTCCATCCCCATGAACGACCGGAGCCGGCAGGTCGCCGCGCAGGCACACGGGTCTGCTCCTCGATCCGCCATTTGCGGGCTTCCAGCAGGGGCGCCACGAACCACCCGGTCCCCACCGTTGTAACCAGCGATGCCGCCAGCGCGAGCCCCGACGTCTCCAGCGACCCCGGTTCAGTCGGCATGCCCACCCCTCTCTGGTCCGCCCCAGCGGAACACCATGCAGGGGGTGGAAGTCCGTCACCCCGTGTTGCGGACAATTGCGACCGGCACAGATCACGACAACTCGCACCTGACAGGGCGCCCCGAGGCTGTCGTCGATCAGGGAGTCGCTTTGCTGAGCCCATCCGCCCTCATACCGGATCTTCACCACTGTTGACGCTGCGATCAAGATTCGCGCACCGACCACTGGTCCCCAGAGCTGGCCCCCACGTCAACTGCCCTCGCCGGACAGGTACGGCGAGCGGGTCTACGGGCGCTCCGCCGAGGTGCGCCAATAGTCGGCGAGCATCTCCCCCGGCCAGACCGGCAGCCGGTTGATTCAGGCGCCGATGGTTGCGGTGAACGAAGGTTCCGGTCGCCGGCCACCGCGAGTTGCCCGCAGGCTGCGGGCGTGGAGCTGGACATCTCCCGGATATGCCAGGTCGAACCGCTCGCCCCCACGTGCCGGACAGCGGTCACAACGTCGCGGTTGCTCGCCCAGGCCGACGCCGAATGCGACCTGGACTGGGTCGTCGCGGTCGACCTGGAGGACCAGGAGGATGCCCGGGGCGGTGAGGCGGGGCTCTCATGGGCGGTCGAGGACCTCTCGGCGGTGCGGCGCGGGCCGTGGTTCGGGTGGGCACTCGCGGCACTGCGCGACGGGGTCACGCGCCTATGGACAGATGATCTCTGTACAGATAATCTGTCCATAGATCATCAAGACGAGGAGAACACTCATGTGGGACTACGAGCACAGCATCGAGACCAGCGCCACCCCCGAGGCGATCTGGCGGGTCTGGGCCGACGTCGAGAACTGGGGCACCTGGAACGCCGAGATCGAGAAGATCGAAATTAATGGCCCGTTCGCGGCAGGCACGCAGATCACGATGACGCCGCCCGGGGACGACCCGGTACTGCTGCTCATCGCCGAGGCGGTCGAAGACGAACTGTTCGTCGACGAGGCCAGATTCAACGGCCTGCTGCTGCGCACCACCCACCGCATCGACCGGATCGACCAAGACCGGATCCGGGTGGTGTACCGGATGGAGATCACCGGTGCCGGCGCCGACGAGGTCGGCCCGCAGATCGGCCCGGGCATCACCGCCGACTGGCCCGACACGATGGCCGCGCTGGTCAAGCTGGCTCTGCGCTGATGCCCCTCAGCCCCAGCGACAGCCCCGGATTCCTGCTGTGGCACGCCACCCTGCGCTGGCAGCGTGACATCTCCACGGCTCTGGCCCCACTCGATCTCACCCATGTGCAGTTCGTGCTGCTCGCCTGCGCCTGGTGGCTCAACACCCAGGGCGAGCATCCCAACCAACTGGCTCTCGCCCGCCAAGCCGGCACCGACGTCAAGATGACCTCCCAGGTACTACGCACCCTGGAACACAAAGGACTCATCGAGCGTGCAGTCGACCCGGCCGACACCCGCGCCAAACGACTGCGCGTCACCGACGCCGGCGCCGACCTGGCCCCACGCGCGATTGCCGCCGTCGAGCACGCCGACGCGCGGTTCTTCCAGCCGGTGCCCCTCGACAAGGCGATAACCCTTCTCGGCCGCCTGGCGCATCCCGAATCCTGAAGCACCCTCACCGACAACCACAGAAGTCCTTGAAGCAGGCCAGGCAGGCGCCGGGTTACGCGGCCCACACCGAACCGCGCGGCGGCGGCACCGCTTTTTTTCGCCGCCGGCTTCCCGCCGCCCGCATTCTTTTTCGCCGCCTGCGCCGACTCAGGGGCGCGACCAGCCGGTCGGGCAACAACCTCCCCACCCCGTGGGCTGCCTAGGCGCTGCGCGGCCGGCGCCCGGACGTCTTCCTCGCGGTCGTCTTCTCCTTGGTCACGGTCTTCCGGACCGGCTGCCTCTTGGCGGACATCTTCTTCTTCGTTGCCGGCAGCTCATGCACCTCGGCCGGCCCGGTGTCCTCGCCACGGGACGCCTCGGCCTTCGTCACCGACTCCTGCAAGGCGGCCGTCAGGTCGAGCACCCGGGCAGGCTGCTCCGGCTCGGGCGCCTTTGGCAAGGGCTCCTCCTCGCGCTTGGCCTCGATGATCTCGGCGACCGCCTCGGGGTAACGGTCGTGGAACTCGGGGCCCTCCAGCTCGTCGACGGTCATGGTGTCCACCGGGGCGAGCGCGCCCTCGACCTCCTCGTCGGACACCCGGACCGGCGGCGGCAGCAGCTCGGCGGGGTCGCGGATCTCGTCCGGCCAGCGCATCGCGTGCAGGACCAGGGCTTCGTCCTTCACCCTCAGCAGCCCGAGTCGCTCGCGGCCGCTCCAGGTGATGTCGGCCCTTCGTCACGCATAAGTGCTCTCTGCCCGAGCCCGGACCGCTCAGGCCGCGACCGGCGTACGGGCTGCGGCGGACGCGTCAGCTCCCTGTCAGGGGCTCGTGTCACTCTCTTTCACGTGAACGGCCCAGGACACCACGGGCCGGGAACAAGGGAGAGGTGCCCGGAGTGGTTGATCGGGGACCAGCGAGCACGCCTCAAGGTCGGATCCCTCCGGGGGTCCACGCAGGTTCGAATCCTGCCCTCTCCGCATCGCAGCACGCCGCTCACCGAAGAGACCCGGTGAGCGGCGTGCTGATGCCGTGCGGTTCTTCGGTTGGTGCAGGTGTCCCGCATGGACGACAGGGCCGACTTCTCCTTGTCGGTGGTGGTCAGCTTCCAGATGGACTTGATGTGCGTGTAGTCCTCGGCGTACGTGCACCAGAACGTCCTGTTCGTGGGCTTCCAGTCGGCCGGCCCACTGTCGGACTTCGAGCTGTTGGACGACTCCGACGCGATCAGCAGCTGCGGGTCCTTCAGATCGTTGCCGAACGCCTTGCGCTGGTCCGCGGTCCAGGCGTCGGAGCGCCACGCCTCGGCGAGGGGGACCATGTGGTCGATGGTGGTCTTCGCGACATCGGTGACGGTGGTGTCGTCGTACACGGAGTACCAGCTGCCGGAGGAGGGCTGGCAGCTGTCGGGCTTGTCCTGGACGTTCTTGCCGTCACGAGCGACTACGTCCGGCACACCACCGCAACGTGCGGCTGGACGCACCGCCAAAAGCCCCGGGACACATACGAGACCGCCAAGTGCAAGGACGCTGCCCTGTCCTGCTCCCGGCACTCCCAGGGCACCTGCTCCCACCACCACGGCGTCCGCCACTGGTTCGAGTAACCCACACACGCCGCGGACGGCCCGGAGGCGGTCTGCGGCGAGCAGCACATCATGTGGTGTGGCGCCGCGTCGGCACCTACAACGTCTCACCGGCCCGTGCGGATTGTCTGCCGGCTGCGTTCTGGCGTGCGGCAGGGTCACTCCTCACCGACACCCCTGGTTTTGGTTCCTGGGAGTCGGAGTCGCGGCTGGGCGAGCCGTGGATCAGGACGACGGGGTGATCGCCGTCGGGGTCTCCTCCTGGGCGGGTTCACCACGGCCGATGGTCATGGACCAATGCACGGAGGAGGGAGCCTCGACGGAGACGACGCCGCCGCGGTCCGCTCCGCTGACACCCACCTGGTTGTACGTGGTGCTGACTTGGTCGGCGAGACACTCCAGTGGGAAGGAGACGTGCACCGACTGCACGGCGACCTTGACCGTGCCGGCACCTCGGCACCGCACCGCGACGATCAGGGCGTCACCTTTCCTACCCTTGCCGAATTCGATGCTGGCGTTCCCGACCGTCGCGTTCTGGCGGCCGGCGAGCGTCTCATCCGCGTCCAGCTCCGGAGGCACCTGCACCGAGGGCTGTGTGCTGCTGCCTGCAGCGGCTGTCGTGCCCGCCGAGGTCGGGGTAGATGAAAGGGCCGACGGGGAGGACTTGCCGGCCCCGGTGTGATCCGTGGTGCAGCCGGTGAGCGCAACGAGCAGCACTGTTCCCGCGACGCTCATGCCTGCGAGGTTTCGATGGGACATGTCAGCTCTCCCAGATGGCCCAGCCCACGCGGCGCGGCGTGTAGATGGTCGAGTTCTTCTTCGTGCCGTAGCAGTTGTAGTACGTGTATTGGCTGTAGCCGTAGGACTTGAGCCGGAAGACGCCATAGCGGGCGTAGGTCGTCTTACGTGTCGGCGTGTCCACGCTGATGGTGTTACCGACCACTGACGGGCCGACGGCAGGCTGGCTTCTGCGTCCTCGCCGGCGGACGGAGCAGGTGCGGGAGTGTCGGAAACGCCGCCCTTCACGAGATCGGTCTCCTCCGGCTGGTCCGGCGGGGCCGTAGCGACGGTGGAGTCGGTATTCGCCGGGGGCACTTCCTCCGCCGAGGCTGGTCCCCTCCGGCGAGGAGGGCGACGGTCACAGCGATCCGAGGGAAGCAGTTTTAGCCATGCGTATGACACTCACTCCTGTGATGACGGGACGCGATCCGCTGCCCACGGACGGCTCCCATGATGATCACAGCACTGATGGCGGACGCCTAAATTCCGCCCCGATCGATCCGGCTGCCCCTGGTACGGTGCCGGCCCAGCGTCGTAACAGGAGCAACCGATCGAGCGGGACTCTCAGTTCCCTGTCTGCCCGAAGACGTATCGCACCAGTTCCGCGTCCTTCTTCGGCACCGCCAAGTCGTACGTCCCGTCCGCCGTACTCAGCTCATAACGCTCGAACTTCCGCGCCATGGGCACCTTGCCCTCAACAGGCGCCAGTGCAAACGGGGGTCTCAGAAGCGTGCTTCCCTTCCCGCCTGTCCGGTCGGTCCAGACCGGCACCTCCCCCAGGGCGCACCGCAGGAATCCGCTCCTGGTCCGAGGGATCTTCTTGCCCTGACCGATCGACATCGTCACCGCCCCGCCGATGCTCTTGGTGAATCCGACGACCTGCAACGGCTGCCCGCTCCTGAAGTCCTCTATGTCCTGAGCGGACGAGCGTCGCCGAATCCACGTCCATCGCAGCAGCACGTCCACCGCGGTCTCGGTGCCTGCGGAGCGCCGAACCGGACGAACCCCCTGTGCCATCTTCCTTCTCCTACTCCTCCGGCCGGGCACGCGCATCCGAATCACGGACATGCCATTACCCGAACCGGCGCTCGAACACAGTTCCCCATCGGAGCTGCGGAGCCGCAGGCTATCCCCCGATGGCCTGCGTGGTCATCGCGCGGCCTCCCTCTACTCCGGGTGCCCCCTGATGCGCGTTGATCGAGGGAGCAGCGTGCAGATACAGAAGGGCCTGCCCACGGCATGCCGGTGCGACCGGTAGGCCGTGAAGCCAGCCCCGGACGGTGGGCTCCGCCCAGCGAATTGGCGTGCATCCGCCGGTGCACCGTGGCATCCGGCATCAGGTGCCCTCGAGGGCCGGCCTCCCGGCTGCGTTGTAACCCGGGCTGCGGTGGGCCGCGCGCCTGCTGGTCGTCCTCGCACACCGGGTGCGGCCACTGAGCATCGTTCCCGTGCGTGCGTAGCGGCCCGTGGCGGCGCGGGCTCGGTCGGCCGCGTGGCGGAAGCATCCAGATAAGGCGTCTGGTCGCTGGTCGAGCGCGACATCGGCAACCTCGTCCCAGCCGACCTCGGCCAGATCCCCCGAGCCGTAGCGCGGACTGAAGATGCTCCAGTACCGACCGGAGGTCCTCGACGGCTGCCTCGCCGGCACCGACCTGGCCCTGGACCTGTGAGCGTCGGGTCGACGGAACCGAAATTGGTGGAGGCCCAAAGCCGCTGGTCAGCTACGGTGGCGGCATGACTGACAGCCTGCCCGAGGACGTAGCCGACGTGCTTGACCTCGTCCTGAACCCGGACGAGCCCGCTCACGTCGCCCTCCGACGGCAGCTGCCCCAGCTCAGGGTGCTATCCCGTTGTCAGTGCGGGTGCGGCACTGCCTACTTCGAGCTCAGCGCCGACGCGGTCGAGCCCGCGCCAACGGGCCCCGGCACGGTCGTGGCTGCCGACGTCCAACTGGTCACCGAAACCGGCGAATGCCCTGGCGAGGTCCTGGTGTTCGCGCAAGGCGGCTACCTGTCATGGCTGGAGGTCTGCTCCTGGAGCGATGACATCGAGGTGAATCTCGCCGCGGCGCGGCGCTGGCTACAGCCACCGTCCTGAACCCGAGCCGGCAACATCCGGCGGTCTCGGACCCTGGCGTCCGCCACCACGAGCTGACCGACATCACGAGTTCAAGTTCAGTAGCGGCCTGGTGCACTCCTACCAGCCGGCGCCCGGCAACTGGGAAGTCATCCAGTTCACGCAGGAATGGGACGACGAAGCCGGAGACCACGCCGCCGACGGCGAGACGTTCGCCGCCGGCGCCGCACGGTTCATCGGCTCCCTGTCGCTCCACTTCGAGGGTCTGCCCGTCGGCGACGTCGTCCAGGTCCGCATGAGCGAGTCGGAAGGCGACGCCCCAAAGGCCGTCCACCCGATCCACGAGGTGATCGGCACTCCCGGCGGCATGTACGGGTTTGTGTCGCTGGTCAAGCGGATCGGCGCAGGCCGCTCCATGCGGGTCCGGCTGCTCGACCAGAGCAAGTTCGACATCGAGGTGGCCAGCACGGTGCTGACGGCGCTGACCTGGAAGGAGTCCTGACCCGTGAGCAGCAGCTCCCAGCTCCCCGAAGGAGGGGCCATTCTGCGCACCGCCGAGATGTACGCCAAGGACCTAGCTAGAGCCTGTCTCCTTGATGGGGTGATCCACTGATCAGCGCCCCTTTGATGCTTGCGGCGTCGCGCATGGAAGCCTGTTCAGATGGATACATTCGCGGACCGGCTCGACGGTGGGTGGAAGTGGTGGGAGGCCGCCATTGAAGAAGCGCAGGAGGGGCGCTGGGTCCGCGACGCCGTGGAACGGCAAGTCATCAGGGACGTCGGCGCCGCCACAAACCCTCTCCATGGCGGACGGGCGGCCCTGTTCACCGAGGACTCGTGGCACGTACGCATCGGGAGGATCGCGAACTGGGCCGGGATCCGTCGAGGACCTTGAGCTCTTCTTCTACGACTGAATCACCGTCGCTCGGTCGTCACCGCCGTGCCCACATGAGGATGGCGGCGAGGTGGAGTGCGGCCTGTGTCCCGGAATAAGGAACGCTGGTCCCCATCTGATCCCCAAAAACGATCAAGGGGCGGTTTCGGATCTCTCCGAAACCGCCCCTTGATCTACGACTCTTACGAGTCGGGACGACAGGATTTGAACCTGCGACCCCTTGACCCCCAGTCAAGTGCGCTACCAAGCTGCGCCACGTCCCGTTGCCGTTTGACCTGCGGTTTCCCCGGTCGCAACGTGCAGGGAAACAATACCGCACTCGGCTCGGTGATCGCGCACGACTTCCTGGGGTTGACCTCAAGTTTGGTCGAGGTTGCACGCTGTCGTCCATGACGATCACAGCGGACGACGACCGCACCCACGAGTACGCCGACCTGCCCGAACTGATGAGCCTGATGACCGGTGACGAGAAGCACGGTCCGGCGGCCACCTCCACGCTCGATGTGCTGTGGGTGCTCTACGACCGGGTCCTGCGGGTCACGCCGGAGCGGACGCAGGACCCTGGCCGGGACCGGTTCCTGCTGAGCAAGGGGCACGGGCCGATGGCGTACTACGCGGTGCTGGCCGCCAAGGGGTTCCTGCCGGTCGGGTGGCTGCCCGGGTTCGGCGGGTACGACTCTCCGCTCGGGCACCATCCGGACCGGGTGCTGGTGCCGGGGGCGGAGATCGGCAGCGGATCGCTCGGGCACGGGCTGCCCCTCGGCGTGGGGACCGCGCTGGGGCTGCGGGCCCAGGGCCTCGCCGATCCGGCGGTCTGGGTGCTGATCGGGGACGCCGAGCTGGACGAGGGCAGCAATCACGAGGCCATCGCCTTCGCGGGGCCCGCCGGTCTCGACCGGCTGCACACCGTCGTGGTGGACAACTCCTCCGCCAGCCATGCCCGGCCCGGCGGGATCGCCGCCCGGTTCGAGGCCGCGGGCTGGTCGGCGGCGACCGTCGACGGGCGGGACCACACGGCCCTGTACGAGGCGTTCACGGCGCCGCATCCGGGGCGGCCGCACGTGGTCGTGGCCCGGGTCGAGCCGAAGAACGCCTGAGAAAACGCCCTCCCTCTTCCCCGAGAATTCCCTCACGCTCCGAAAGGGCGGCATCTCCATGGACACCATGCGCGACCGTTTCGCTCCCGTCGTCTCCCGGCTCCTGGACGAGGACCCGCGCCTCGCGGTGGTCCTCGCCGAGATCGGCAAGGACGGCTTCCGCGAGGCCATCGCCCGGCATCCGGACCGGGTGATCAATGTCGGCATCCGCGAGCAGCTGCTGGTGGGGGCGGCGGCCGGGATGGCGCTGACCGGGCTGCGGCCTGTCGTACACACGTTCGCCAGTTTTCTGGTGGAGCGGCCGTTCGAGCAGGTCAAGCTGGACTTCGGGCATCAGGGCACGGGGGCGGTGCTGGTGAGCGCCGCCGCCTCCTACGACTGGCCGGCCGGCGGGTTCACCCATATGGCGCCGGGCGATGTGGCCCTGCTGGACACCCTGGACGGCTGGACCGTGCAGGTGCCGGGCCACCCCGACGAGGCCGAGACCCTGTTGCGGCACGCGGTCGCGGCGGGCGACGACCGGGTGTACGTACGGCTGTCCGTGCAGTCCAACCGGCAGGCGCTGCCGGTCGACGGCGAGCACTTCGTGACCGTACGGGAGGGGCGGGCCGGCGTGGTGATCGCGGTCGGCCCGCTGCTGGACGCGGTGCTCGACGCGACGGAGGGCATGGACGTGACCGTGCTGTACGCGACGACCGTACGACCCTTCGACGCGGCCGGGCTGCGCCGGGCGGCCGGCACCGCGGGCACGGACGTGGTGATGGTCGAGCCGTATCTGGCGGGCACGTCGACCGCCGCGGTGAACGACGCTCTCGCGGACCTCCCGCACCGGGTCCTCGGCCTCGGGGTCGGCCGCCGTGAGCTGCGGCGTTACGGCACCGTCGAGGAGCACACCGCCGCGCACGGTTTGGACGCGCGGAGTCTGCGGGAGCGGATCGAGGGGTTCCTGGGGGCGCGCGCCGGGGCGTGAGCCGGGGCGGGGTCCCCGGCCCGCCCGTCCCCGCTCCCTCCCTCGCGGTCGCGCGGGATCATGCCGCGCCCTCCGCCGGGCACCGGGATTCTCAGCGGGTGGGCGGGGTGCCCAGCCCCGGGTGGGATTCGAGGAGTCGGGGCGGGGCGGCCTGGCGCCAGGAGTCGGCGAGGATGTCCCGGAGTTCGGCCTCGTCCTCCAGGGTCGCGAGCCGTGCCCGGATCCAGGCGAACTGCGCCTCATGACCGGCGATCCAGAACTTCTCCGGCTCGGCCAGCACCAGTTCGTCCCGCTCCTCCTTCGGGCAGCGCACGGCGACGGACGTCTCGTCCTCGGGCAGGGTCGCGAACATCTTCCCGGCCACCCGGAAGGTGGGCATGTTCCAGGCGGTCTTCTCCGTGGTGTCGGGGAAGGACAGCGCGATACGTCGTACGGCTTCGGCATCCTGCATGCCACGCACCGTAGCGCCGGCCACTGACAATGCCCGGGGTCAGCTCCCCGCGGCCCCGTCCAGCGCCGCCAGCACCGGTCTGATCAGCGGATGCCCCTCCGCGCCCCGGCGCACCGCGGCGAAGACCCGGCGGGTGGGGGCCACGCCGTCCACCGGGCGCACGACCACATCACTGAGGTCCATGCCGCGCAGGGCGGAACGCGGGACGAGGGCGACGCCCGCGTCGGCGGACGCGAGGGCGACGACGGCGCGGAAGTCGTCGGAGGAGTGTTCGAGGCGGGGCTGGAACCCCGCGCTCTCGCAGGCCAGTACGACGACGTCGTGGCACGGGTTGCCGGGGTAGGGCCCGATCCAGGGGTCCTTGGCCAGCTCGGCGAGCGGAACCTCGGCCGAGTCGGCGAGCCGGTGGCCGACGGGGACCACGGCGTCGAACGGCTCGGCGTACAGCGGGACATGGGTGAGCCGGGGGTCGTCGGCGGACGGCGCGCCCCGGTACTCGACGGCCACCGCCACGTCCACCTGCCGGTCGAGGACCATCGGCAGGCTGGCGTCGCCCTCCGCGTCCCGCACGCGGATGCGTATGCCGGGCGCGGTGGTGGCGAGGCGGGCCACCGCGGGGGCCACGACCTGGGCGATGCCGGTCGCGAAGGCCGCCACGGTGACCGTGCCGGCCTCGCCCGAGCCGTACGCCGCGAGTTCCGCCTCGGCGCGCTCCAGCTGGGCGAGGACCCTGTTGGTGTGGCCGAGCAGGATCTCGCCGGCCGGGGTGAGCCGTACGCCCTTGGCACCGCGCTCGACCAGCCGGTGGCCGGTCTCCTGCTCCAGGGCGGTCAGCTGCTGGGAGACGGCGGAGGGGGTGAGATAGAGGGCGGCGGCCGCCGCGGTGACCGTGCGGTGGTCGGCCACCGCACGGAGGATGTGGAGCCGCCGTGCCTCGATCATGCCCCCGATTATCCCAGGTGATATCCCCTGGTCAGGCCGCCAGCTCCGCGCGCGCCGCGATGAACGCGTCCACCGCGCGGTTGACGTCCTCGGTGGAGTGCGCCGCGGACAGCTGGACCCGGATGCGGGCCTTGTCCTGCGGGACGACCGGGTAGGAGAACCCGATCACGTACACGCCCCGCTCCAGGAGCAGCTCGGCCATGCGGCCGGCCCGCGCCGCGTCGCCGATCATCACCGGGGCGATGGCATGGTCGCCGGGGAGGACGTCGAAGCCCTCGGCGGTCATCCGGGAGCGGAACAGCTTGGTGTTCTCGGCCAGCCGCACCCGCAGATCGTCGGCGGACTCCAGCAGGTCGAGGACCTTGAGGGAGGCGGCGGCGATCACCGGGGCGAGGGTGTTGGAGAACAGGTACGGGCGCGAGCGCTGGCGCAGCAGGGCGACGATCTCGGCGCGGGCGGCGACATAGCCGCCGGAGGCGCCGCCGAGGGCCTTGCCGAGGGTGCCGGTGATGATGTCCACGCGGTCCATCACGCCGTGCAGCTCGGGGGTGCCGCGGCCGCTCGGGCCGACGAAGCCGACGGCGTGCGAGTCGTCGACCATGACCATCGCGTCGTAGCGGTCCGCGAGGTCGCAGATCTCGCTCAGCGGGGCGACGTAGCCGTCCATGGAGAACACGCCGTCGGTGACGATCAGCCGGCGGCGGGCGCCGGACGCCTCCTTGAGCTTCGCCTCCAGGTCGGCGAGGTCGCGGTTGGCGTAGCGGTAGCGGCGGGCCTTGGAGAGCCGGATGCCGTCGATGATGGAGGCGTGGTTGAGGGCGTCGGAGATCACCGCGTCCTCCTCGCCGAGCAGGGTCTCGAAGACACCGCCGTTGGCGTCGAAGCAGGAGGAGTAGAGGATCGTGTCCTCCTGGCCGAGGAACGCGGACAGGCGCGCCTCCAGCTCCTTGTGCACCTCCTGGGTGCCGCAGATGAAGCGGACGGAGGCCATGCCGTAGCCCCAGCGGTCCAGTGCCTCGTGGGCGGCGGCGACCACCTCGGGGTGGTCGGCGAGGCCGAGGTAGTTGTTGGCGCAGAAGTTGAGGACCTCGCCGGGGCGGCCGCCGGCGGTGACGCTGACGGTCGCGGACTGCGGGCTGCCGATGACCCGTTCGGGCTTGTGCAGGCCGGCGGCGCGGATCTCGTCGAGGGTGGTGCGCAGATCGTCGCGGACGGTCTCGAACATGACAGAAGCTCCTAGGTGATGCGGATGACGTACGCCGAGCGGGTGACGTACGGCTTGCGCGGTCCGGTCGGGTTACGCGGTCCAGTCGAGGATGACCTTGCCGCCCTTGCCGCTGGCGGCGTCCGCGAAGGCCGACTCGAAATCGCGGTAGTCGTACCGGCCGGTGATCACGGGGGCGAGGTCGAGGCCGCCCTCCAGCAGCACGGACATGGCGTACCAGGTCTCGAACATCTCCCGGCCATAGATGCCCTTGATGGTGATCATCGAGGTGACGATCCGGGCCCAGTCGACGGGGAACTCCTGGGCGGGCAGGCCGAGCATGGCGATCCGGCCGCCGTGCGTCATGTTGGCGATCATGTCGCGCATGGCCTCGGGGCGGCCGGACATCTCCAGGCCGATGTCGAAGCCCTCGCGCAGGCCCAGCTCCCGCTGTCCGTCGGCGATGGTGGTCTCGGCGACGTTCAGCGCGAGGCTCACGCCGATCTTGCGGGCCAGCTGGAGGCGCTCCTCGCTGACGTCGGTCACGACGACGTTGCGGGCGCCCGCGTGCCGGGCGACGGCGGCGGCCATCAGGCCGATCGGTCCCGCGCCGGTGATCAGGACGTCCTCGCCGACCAGCGGGAAGGACAGCGCGGTGTGCACGGCGTTGCCGAACGGGTCGAAGATCGCGGCGACATCGAGGTCGACCGGGACGCGGTGCACCCAGACGTTGGTCGCGGGCAGGGCGACGTACTCGGCGAACGCGCCGTCGCGGCCGACGCCGAGGCCGACGGTGGCCCGGCACAGGTGGCGGCGTCCGGCCAGGCAGTTGCGGCACTTGCCGCACACCAGGTGGCCCTCGCCGCTGACCCGGTCGCCGACCTGGACGTCGGTGACGGCCCGGCCGGTCTCCACGACCTCGCCGACGAACTCGTGCCCGAGCACCAGCGGGGTGCTGATCGCCTGCTGCGCCCAGCCGTCCCAGGCCCGGATGTGCAGGTCGGTACCGCAGATACCGGTCCGCAGGACCTTGATCAGTACGTCGCCGGCCCCGATCTCGGGCTCGGGTACGTCCGTCAGCCAGAGTCCGGGCTCCGCCTTGTCCTTGACCAGCGCCTTCACTCGTGCGGCTCCTGTGGGTGAGGTCCCGTACGCGGGCATGCCGAAGGGACACGCCCGTACCGGGTCAGAGAAGTGGAATCACCCTGCAATCTGCCGCATGGGCGCGCCGTAATCCATCGAGCTTTTCTTAACCGCCGCCTCAGCTTTCCTTCACGCCCCTCCTGTCACATGAACCGACCCCCCTGGGATCGACCCCCTTGTCGCACGAGCCGACGGTCAGATGGGCAGGCCGTCCCGTGCGCTGCGTTCGATCCGTACGACGAGATCGGCGGCCAGCGTCTTGATCGTCTCCAGTCCCTCCCTGCCCCAGGCACGCGGGCCGGTGTCGGCGGCACACACGGTGCCGAGCGCCATGCCGGCGCCGTCGAGGAGCGGGGCGCCGAGGTAGGAGCGGATGCCGTACTCGTCCACGACCGGGTTGCCCGCGAACCGGGGGTAGTCGCGGACGTCCTCCAGGACCAGGGCCTTGCGGCGGACCACCACATGGGGGCAGAACCCGTGGTCGCGGGGCAGCGTACGGCCCCATTCCGCCCTGCCGCCGTCCTCCCGCGGGACGGGGGCGAGCGCCGGGACGCGCAGACCGGCGAAGAACTGCCGGTCCTCGCCGATGAAGTTGACCATGGCGTAGGGCGCGCCGGTGAGGCGGGCGAGATGGTCCGCGAAGGTGTCCAGCGCGGGGTCGGGCCGCTCCCCGAGGCCGAGCGCCCGCAGCCGCCGGACGCGGGCGGGGGCCTCCTTGTCCTCGGGGGTGAGCAGCAGACCGCGGACCGGCCGGGGCGGCTCGTAGCTCATGGCCGGGCTCCGTCGCTGTGCGGGTACCTCATCTGGGGAACTCCGTGGGCGGTCGGTCGGGTTCACCGGTGCGCGGCGCCGTGGCTCGGCGCGTGCTCCGGGGTGTGGGCGAGCAGATGGCGGACGAGGGCCAGCAGGGTGCTCACGCCGGAGGAGGAGATCCGGGCGTCGCAGCGCACGACCGGCACCTCGGGGTCGAGGTCGATGGCGGCGCGCACCTCCTCGGTGTCGTAGCGGTGGCCCCCGTCGAACTCGTTGACGGCGACGATGAAGCCGAGTCCGCGTTCCTCGAAGAAGTCGACGGCGGCGAAGCAGTCCTGGAGCCGGCGGGTGTCGGCGAGGATCACCGCGCCGAGCGCGCCCTCGGACAGTTCGTCCCACATGAACCAGAACCGCTCCTGCCCGGGGGTGCCGAACAGGTAGAGCACATGGTCCGGGTCGAGGGAGATCCGGCCGAAGTCCATGGCGACCGTGGTCTCCATCTTGTTCTCGATGCCTTCGAGGCTGTCGGTCGCGGCACTGACCGTGGTGAGCAGCTCCTCCGTGCTCAGCGGGGCGATCTCGCTGACCGCGCCCACGAAGGTGGTCTTGCCGACCCCGAACCCGCCCGCCACGAGGATCTTGAGCGCGGTGGGGAACGGGTCAGAGCTGTCGTCGTAGTCCATCGAGCACTGCCTCCAGCAGGGACCGGTCGGTGGGAGTGTGGTGGAACGCGGGGGGCTTGGTGGTCAGCGCTTCGCAGTCGACCAGGTCCGCGAGCAGGACCTTGGTGACCACGGCGGGCAGTTTCAGGTGGGCGGCGACCTCGGCGACCGAGACGGGCGCCCGGCACAGGTCGAGCGCCTGGGCGTGCTCGGGCCCGAGGTAGCCGAGCGGGGTGACCCCGGTGGCCATCACCTGGGAGATCAGGTCGAGTGCGACGCTGGGTTCGGTGCGGCCGTTGCTGACCGTGAACGGGCGTACCAGCCGTCCGGCCGCGTCGTCCAGCCAGGGCCCGTCGCCGGCCGCGGCCACGCTCAATGCCTCGGCGCCGTGGGCCCGACGGCGTGTTGCCTGGGGGCGGTGACGAGATAGGGGCGCACGCTCTTGACCAGCATCGCCATCTCGTAGCCGAGCACGGCCGCGTCGGCCTCGCGGCCCGCCAGCACGGCGAGGCAGGTGCCGGAGCCCGCGGTGGTGACGAACAGCAGGGTCGAGGCGAGTTCCACGACGACCTGCCGTACGTCGCCGCAGTCCCCGAACCGGACGCCCGCGCTGCGGCCGAGCGAGTACAGGCCGGAGGCGAGGGCGGCCATGTGGTCGGCGCTGTCCGGGTCGAGGCCGTGCACGGCCTTCACCAGCCCGTCGCAGGACAGGAGCACCGCGCTGCTGGTGTGCGGTACGCGTTGCACAAGGCCGCTGAGCAGCCAGTCGAGGTCGGATGCGTGAGCGGTCGGCGCATCGCTCGCCATGGTGGATCGACTCCTTGGGGTACGAAAAGCGTTGGGGCGCTGTGGGTTGGGGGCGCAATGGGTTGGGGCCGGTACGGCTCGTACGGCGCCCTGCGCGGGTCCGGTACGAGGGGTCAGCCGGTCGGTGCGCTTCCCTCGGTCGGGCCGGTGGACAGGGGGGCGGTTCGGGGTGGAGGTGCGTGAAGTCGCCCTGTATCCGGGACTCTTGGGGCGGGCCCTGATCGGGGTGCAGGACGCGCAGCCGCGCGGGTTCGGCGGGTGTGCGGGCGGGGCCGGGGTGACCGGCGTGGGTGTGCTCGCCGTCCGTCGCCGGCCGGGCCGCCTCGGCGAGACCGATGCCGCGCTGGAAGGCCGCCATCAGTCCGGGGTCGTGGCCGCCGAGTGTGTCGCCGTCCTGCCGGGGCGCGGGGCCGCCGCGGAGCTGGGGGACGAGGTTCTCCTGGGCGCGGCGGCGCGGCAGTTGGGGCTTGGGCATGGTGCCGCGCACGGTGTCGACGCGCGCGGTGGGCGGCACGCCGTCGTGCTCCTCGACCACCGCGCGGTGCCGGGCCCGGACACCGGGTACCGCCTCGGCGGGGGTGGCGCGCTCGCGGTGGGTGCCGCGGACGGGGAGCGGGGGCGGCTCGTCGTGGGTGTGAACTTCTTTGGGCACGATGGGCGTTGGACTCATCGGTACGGGTGCGGGCACGGTCCGCACCGGCTGCGGCTGCGGCTGCGGCTGCGGCTGCGGCTGCTGCTGCTGCACCGGCTGTGGCTGCCGCACCGGCGCGGGCGGTTCCACCCGGACCTGTGCGGGCGGCAGGGCGGCGGTCGCCGGCTCGCACACCGCCTGCGGCGTGCCCAACAGCGCCTCGGGTACGACGAGTACGGCCTGGACGCCGCCGTAGATGTTGCTCTGGAGCCGGACGCCGATGCCGTGCCGACGGGCGAGCTGGGAGACGACGTAGAGGCCGATGCGGCCGTCGGCCAGCAGGCTGGCGACGTTGACCTGGTCGGGGTCGGCCAGCAGGGCGTTCATCCGGTTCTGTTCGCCGACGGGCATCCCGAGCCCGCGGTCCTCGACCTCGACGGCGAGCCCGGAGGTGACCAGGCCCGCGCGCAGCAGCACCTGGGTGCCGGGGGCGGAGAACACCGTGGCGTTCTCGATGAGTTCGGCGAGCAGGTGGATGACGTCGGCGACGGCGTGGCCGCGCAGTTCGCCGTCGGTCGGGGGCACCAGTTTGACCCGGGAGTACTGCTCGACCTCGGCGATGGCGGAGCGCAGCACCTCGGTCATGCTCACCGGGTTGCTCCACTGGCGCCGGGAGACGGCGCCGCCGAGGACGGCGAGGTTCTCGGCGTGCCGCCGGATGCGGGTGGCCAGGTGGTCCACGTGGAAGAGGCCCTTGAGCAGGTCGGGGTCCTCGATCTCGTGTTCCAGGTCGTCCAGGATGGAGATCTCGCGGTGCACGAGGGACTGGAGCCGGCGCGCGAGGTTGACGAAGACCTCCAGCTTCTGCTCGCTGCCCGCGTGGCTGGAGAGCTGGGCGGCCCGCACGACGGCGGTGACGGCGCCGTCGTGGGCGCGGGCCAGGTCGGCGGCGAGCAGTTCGAAGTCGTCGGCGTCCGTGGGCGCCCTGCGGCGGGACGGGCGCTGCGGCGGCGCCTCCCCCCGGCGCAGGGCGTCCACGAGTTCATGCAGGTCGGCCTCGCCGCGGGCGGCGGTGCGGCGCAGCGCGTCGATGCGCTCGGCGACGCCGCGGGCGGCCCGGTCGGCGGCCACGGCGGCGATCAGGATGCCGGCGACGGCCACGGTGACCGCGCCGCCGAGCACGGCCCACAGGACGGGGCCGGTGCGGGCGCCGGTGGAGCGGATGGTGAACAGGACGGCGGCGGTGGCGCCGAGGGCGACCGCGAGCGGGGGCAGCACGGCGAGCCGCATCAACTGGGGCCGTATGTGCGTCTCGGGCAGTGCGGGAGCGGGTCGGGCGACCGGCCGTCCGTGCCGCCCGCCCTCCCGGCGGTCGGCACGGGTGGCCGGTGCGCGAAGGTGAGACATCTGCGTCCTCGTACGGGTCCGTCGGGCCTGGGGTCGGACACTCACGGTAGTCGCCTCCGCCTCATGTGCGAGGGGCAGTTGCCAAACTCCCCCGCCCAGCGTCCCGCTCTGGTATTAGGCTCCGTACGAAAGACCGATGACCGGGCCGCGTGTGCTCCGATCGGGTCGAAAAATATCGATAAGGTCTGATCAAAAGCGGTCAGAAAGAGCGGGCGGGTCGGGAGGTCCGCCCCCTCGGCTCATGCCTCGGATCACGCCCTCTCCACGGCATTCGCCGCCCGCCGAACCGCGCGGGACCTCGCGCCCGACCCACCCGCAAATGTCACTGAACGTATTCCCCTTGGCCTTCGATGGGCTCGCCTCGTGTGCCCCGGCGGAGGGTGAGCGACATCAGGTCGCTGGGAGCGCCCGGCCGCACGCGGTGCCAGCAGCCGGGGGGCACGATCCACACGCGGCCCGCCCGCAGCCGTACCGCCCCGTCGGCCTCCGGGCGCATCTCCCCGTGGTCGGCGTGCACCACGACCTGGCCGTCCCGGCCGATGTGCAGCGCGGCGGCGCACAGGTCGACGGGGGTGAGGGGTCCGCGACAAGGAGGAGTTGCTCGTCCCGCTGCTGGACGACCCCTGGATCGTGGAGGTGCTCACCGCGGACGACCTGATGTCCGCCTCGGCGCTGCGGTCCGTACGACGGCGAACCGGCCGCGCGCGGACGACGGCCGCCCCGCCTGCGGGGAGCGGCTCTTCACCGGTCTCGCCCCGGGAGAACTGCCGCGTCTGGCACAACTCATGGACACGCGGGGCCCGTTGACCGCCGAGGACACCTGTCTCGACGGCCCCCGGGCGCTGGTGGAGGGCCTCGCCGGCCAGGGCGAGGCCCTCGGGCGTCTGCCTCAGCCGCGCTTCGGCGGCTCCGCGACCAGGGCGCCGACCGAGCGCCAGGTGCGGCGCACCTCGCCGGACACGCCGCGCCACCACGCCTCGGCCGGAAGCTTCCCGGCGGGCTCGAAGGGCTCGCCGGGACGCGGCAGGGCGACCGCCTGGCCGGCCTCCTCGGCGGCCTCCTTGGTCCACTCCCCCGGCTCGGCCCACGGGTGCGGGGCGAGATTGAAGGTGCCCCAGTGGATCGGGAGCAGCACGCCGTGCGGCGCGCCGCCCTGGAGGTCCAGATGGGCGCGCAGGCCCTCGTCGGGACGCATGTGGATGTCCGGCCAGAACTCGCTGTACGCGCCGATCTGCACCATCGTGGCGTCGAACGGGCCGTGGGCGGTGCCGATGTCCTGGAAGCCGTCGAAGTAGCCGGTGTCGCCGCTGTGGTAGATCCGGTGCTCCTCGCCGGCGACGGCCCAGGAGGCCCACAGGGTGTGCTGGGTGTTGCGCAGGCCGCGGCCGCAGAAGTGGCGGGCCGGGGTCGCGGTGAGGGTGAGGCCGGCGACCCGGGCCGACTCGTGCCAGTCCAGTTCGCGCAGCCGGTCCGGCGAGACGCCCCAGTGTTCGAGGTGGGCACCCACGCCGAGCGGCACGGCGAAGACGGTGTCGGTGCCGGCCAGCGCCTTGATGGTGGGCAGGTCGAGATGGTCGTAGTGGTCGTGGGAGATCACCACCACGTCGACGTCCCCGAGCGCGGCGAGCGGCAGCGGCACGGGGTGCAGCCGCTTGGGCCCGGCGAAGGGGAACGGGGAGCAGCGCTCGCCCCACACCGGGTCGAAGAGCACCCGGTGGCCGTCGATCTCGGCGAGCACGCTGGAGTGCCCCATCCAGGTCAGCCGCAGGCCCGTGGCGGGCGGCCGGGCGAGGTCGGCGAAGGTCGTGGGGTGCACCGGGACGGTGCCCCGGGGGGCGCGCAGCGGCCGGGTCTCCTTGTCGAAGAAGACCTTCGCGAAGTCCAGCGTGGAGCCGGAGGGCCGGGTGCGCGCGGTGCCGCCGGGGTTCTGGAAGACGCCGTCCTTGAAGTGCGGGGAGCGGCGGATGCGTGCCAGGCGCTCACCGCCCGGGTCCACACCGAAGGCCGCCGGGCGCGGCACACGGGGGCCTGAGGTCGAGGAACGCGGACCGGTCACGGTACCTCCCGGTTGAGTGGTGGGGCCCTCCATTATGGTCGGCCCATCCGACAACCCGGGAACGACCCCTTACTACTGAATCGTCGTTCAGTACGTTGACGAGCGCGGGACCGCGCCCGATACTGACTCGGCATTCAGTGGAACGACTCCGAGGACGCCCCGATGACCGCCCCCTTGATCTCCCTCACCTGGACCGACCACGTCACCGGCCGGCAGGGGTTCCTCGTCGTGGACCGGCTGGTGCGGGGCGTGTGCAGCGGCGGGCTGCGGATGCGCCCCGGCTGCACGCTGGAGGAGGTGACGGGCCTGGCCCGGGGCATGACCGTGAAGGAGGCCCTGCACTACGACCCCGAGGGCCGCTACGTCCCGCTCGGCGGCGCGAAGGGCGGCATCGACTGCGATCCGCGCGACCCGGCGGCGTACGGGCTGCTGGTGCGCTACCTGCGGGCGGTGCGGCCGTACCTCGAGAGCTGCTGGACGACCGGCGAGGACCTGGGTCTGACCCAGGACCTGGTGGACCGGGCGGCGGCCGAGGCGGGCCTGGTCTCCACCGTGCAGGCGGTGTATCCGCTGCTGGACGACGAGGCGGCGGCGCGGGCGCGGCTCGCGGACGCCTTCGCGGTCGAGGTGGACGGCATCGGCCTGGACGAGCTGGCGGGCGGCTGCGGGGTGGCCGAGTCGGTGCTGACCGCGCTGGACCGCGCGGGGCTGCCGTACCGGGGGACGCGGGTCGCCGTGCAGGGCCTCGGCACCATGGGCGGGGCGACGGCGCGCTTCCTCGCCCGGGCGGGCCTGAGCGTGGTCGCGGTCGCCGACGTCGAGGGGACGATCGCCGACCCGGACGGCCTCGACGTCGAGGCGCTGCTCGCCGCGCGGGACGGGTACGGCACGGTCGACCGCTCGAAGCTGCGTCCCGCAGACCGGCTGCTGCCGGGTGACGCCTGGCTGGCGGCGGACGCGGAGGTGCTGGTACCCGCTGCCGTGTCGTACGCGATCACCCCCTCGAACCAGGCGCGGATCAGGGCCCGTTGGATCGCGGAGGCGGCCAACATGCCGGTGCTGCCGCAGGCGGAGGCGCTGCTGGCCGCGCGCGGGGTGACCGTGCTGCCGGACGTGGTGGTCAACTCGGCGACGAACGCGTGGTGGTGGTGGACCCTGTTCGGCGACATCGGCGCCGACGCGGAGGGGGCGTTCGCCCATGTCCGCCGCGCGATGCGCGCCCTGCTCACCCTGACCCTCGACCGGGCGGCGGCCGACGGTACGACACCCCGCGCGGCGGCGCACGCCGTGGCCGCCGACCGGCTGCCGGTGCTCACGGAACGGTTCGGGTCGTACCGGCACGACACACTAGGGTGACCGGGTGGCGAGAGTGCGGTTGAGCGTGGCCGAGCGGCAGGGAGAACTGCTGCGGGCCGCCGTCGAGCAGATCGAGGCGCGGGGCGTGGCGGCGGTCAGGATCGCCGATGTGGCGGCCGTGCTCGGGGTGAGCAACGCACTGGTGCTGTACCACTTCTCGACCAAGGAGAAGCTGGTCGCCGCCGCGTTCGCGCACGCCGCCGAGGGCGATCTCGCGCAGCTGCGCAAGCTCCTCGGGCGGCGGACGACCGCGCTGCGCAGGCTGCGGGCCGCGGTGCGCTGGTACGCGCCGACCGGACAGGCCAAGGGCTGGCGGCTGTGGATCGAGGGGTGGGCCGTCGCCCTGCGCGAACCGGCCCTGCGCGAGGTCACCCGCGATCTGGACCGCCGGTGGAAGGCCGCCCTCGCCGAGGTCATCGCCGAGGGCGTCGCCGCCGGCGAGTTCGCCTGCCCCGACCCCCAGGCCGCGGCCCTGCGCCTGACCGCCCTCCTCGACGGCCTCGCCGTCCAGCTGACCTCGTACCCGGGTTCGGTGTCGCGAGCGCGGGCGCGGGAGTGGGTGGACGAGACGCTGGCCCGGGAACTGGGCGTGGGGCGGGAGGAGTTGAGGGGGCGGGCCTGAGGGGTGAGGTCCTGAGCGGGCGGGGTCGACAGGGTGGGTGCGACCGGGCGCCGGGGGGATTGACCGCGTTGGGTGCCAGGCGGCTTCGGCCGGGTGCCCGGTGGCCGTGACGGGTGCGTGAAGGCTGTGGCCGAGGCGGATGCCCGACAGCTGTGGCCGGGGCGGGTCCGGACTCCGTCCGTTCGCGGCCGGGACGTCCAGGCGGCGTCCGGTCCTGGCTGGCGGGCCGGGGCGGCGGCGTTCCCCGGGGTGGATGGGCACGGGCCGTCCCGCCCTCCTCGGCTCCCCCGTGGCCGGGGCGCCGAGCGGCGCCTCGAACCAGCGGCGTCACCCCCGGCGCGTCTCCCCCGTCACCCCTCCCCCGCCCCCCGGCCCAGCCTCGCCAGCGCCCCCGTCACCATCGCCGCGATCCCCGTCTGCAAGGTCAGCCGGACGCTCGGGAGATACCGGGGCGAGTGGTTCGCCGGCAGCGCGCGGAGCTTGGCCGCGGGGTCGGGGCCGGGGGCGGCGGCCCATTGGGCCGGGCCGGTGGCGCCGAGCATCCAGTAGCAGCCCCGGATGCCGCCGTGGCCGTGCAGATGCGCGCCCGCACCGGTCAGGAGCGGGAAGTCCTCGGTGGCCGGGGCCGGGGGCCAGGAGGTGACGCGGGCGGTGCCGAACGCGGACCGGTGGGCGGTGCGGACGCCTGCGGTGACCTCCGGGTCGGTGACGGTGATACCGGAGCGGGAGACGGTGGTGACGGTGACCCGGGGCGCCGGCGCGGCCGTCGCGGCCTCGGCACGGGCCAGTCGTGCGACGTCCGCGGCGGCGCGGTCGAGGGCGGGATCGGAGAAGCCACGCAGGGAGATCAGCAGGTCGGCGCGGTCGGGGAGCACGTTTCCCGGGTGTCCGGTGTCTCCGGCCCGCAGCGCGGTGGCGGTGACGGTGGGGCGCCCGCTCGCACCGGCCGCGACCTCGGGCAGCCGCATGACCAGCCCGGCCGCCGCCCGCAGCGGGTCTGCGGCGAGGTGCGCGGTGGCGGCGTGGCCCCCGTCGCCCTCGAAGACCACCGCCAGGGTGCGACTGCCCGCCAGTACCGGGCCCTCGGCGTGCGCCACCATCCCCGCCGGGAAGGGCGCGGTGTGCTGGGCGAGCACCTCGTCGGGCGGGGTGACGCGGTCGTAGAGCCCGTCCTCCAGCATGGCCCGGGCGCCGCCGAGGGTCTCCTCCGCGGGCTGGCCGAGCAGCAGCAGCGTGCCCCGCCACAGGTCCCGCCGGGCCGCGAGCCAGCGTCCGGCGGCCGCCACACAGGCGAGGTGGGCGTCGTGGCCGCAGGCGTGCATCACGGGGACCGGTCGGCCGTCGGGCCCGGTGGCGGTGACGGTGCTGGCATACGGCGCTCCGGTGGCCTCGGCGACCGGCAGTGCGTCGAGTTCGGCGCGCAGCAGGACGGCGGGGCCCTCGCCGTTGCGCAGTTCGGCCGCGACGCCGTGGCCGCCGATGCCGCGCAGCACCCGGTAGCCGTCGGCGTCCAGCCGGTCCGCGAACCGGGCGGCGGTGCGCGCTTCGGCGCCGGAGAGTTCCGGATGGCGGTGCAGGTCGAGGTAGAACTCGGCGGTCGGTGCCAACAGCTCGGCCAGGCCCGGGAGTTCCTGAGTGGTTCGGGTGGGTTTGGTGCTCATGTCAGTGGCTCCTCGGGCAGGTGTCAGCGAGGTGACAGCGAACGGCAAGGGGGGTGCACGCGGACGCGCGTAGAACTGTGAGTGCCGGAAGGACATGACGTTCCCGCGGTCGCGGGGTGTCGCCGTCCGAACCGCCCGACCGGCCGTCCCGCACCGTCCCCGAAACGCTAGGAGTCGTCATGTCCGACAACGCCCTCGCCTCTCTCGCCCAGGAGATCCTGGACCTCGAGTCGGAGACCTTCGAGATCACCGACTACTCGGACGCCAGCGAGGTCATGCTCGGTTCGTCCACGAGCTGCTCCTCCACGAGCACCTGTTCCAGCACCACGAGCACCACCTCCTGCACCGCCTGACGTCCGGCGTCGGTGGAAAGGTCCCCGGCCCCGCCGGGGACCTTTCGCGTTCCCGCCCCCGTCAGGGGAAGGGGTGCGGCACCAGCCGCAGGTCCGCCTCGCGCAGCGGTGCGGGCACCAGCCCCGCGCGGTACGGCGCGGTCCGCAGCCTCGGCAGGTGCGGCGCCCGCTGGCGCAGCCAGCCGAAGTCGATCGGCAGCAGCCCTGGGGCGAGCGTGGCGACCGTGCGCAGCCCCATGCGCCGCTGCTCGGGTGTGGTCTGGTCGACGGCGATGACATCGCAGTCCGCGCCGGCCAGCAGATCGCGCAGCAGCGTGACGTCGTCGAGCAGATCGGCGGTGCGGGGCCGGCGCTCTTCCCAGTCGGCGAACAGCTCGGCGAGCGGGGCCACTCGGGGCGGGGCGAGGTAGCCGCGGGCGTGCTCGCGCATGGCGGGCAGCCCGAACAGGGCGGCATGGTCGGGCAGTCGTACGACCTTGTCGAAATCCTCTGCCATGGCGGCGAGTTCGGCGGGTCGTTCGGCGACCTGGCCGGGCAGGTGCGGGATGTAGGTGAGGATCTCGGCGAGCGCCGACTCCACCGCCGTCTCGGGGTCGAAGGAGGCGCCGGCCGCGAACGCCAGGGTGCCGGGGCCGTCGTCACGGCGGACAGCGAGGCCGGTGACGACCGGTACCGGCAGGTCCACCCGGTTGTCGAAGACGTGGACGTCGTAGCCCTGGAGTTCGGCGCGGGCCGCCATCGCCCGCACCCGGGCGCCGCCGACCGAGCCCAGGTCGATCTCCGGCAGCGGCAGGTCGCCGTACCAGCCGAGCAGGAAGGCGTCCCGCTCCAGGAGTTCGAGCAGGCCGAAGAAGACGGCCTCCTCCAGGCTGGCGCCGGTGGCGCAGCCGTTGGAACACTCGAAGACGAAGTTGTCCTCGCGGGTGCCCGCGCTGTAGTAGACGAGCCGGGCGGGCACCAGTACGGGCCGCTCGTCGCGCAGCGACCAGCCGGTGACCCAGGGAATCGGCCGGGCCGGGTCGAAGGGCTCGACCATGGGGTCCTCGGCGTAGGTGCGCGGCGCGTACAGCCCGCAGGTGCGGGGGTCCAGGGCGCGCTCGCCGAGTTCGTCCAAGGACGCGGTGACGACGGGGGCGCGGTGGCGGCGGTGGGTGCCGGCGTAGCGCTCCAGCCCCTCCAGGAAGGCCAGTTCGCGGCTGCGGGCGAAGGAGTTGGCCTGGCCGCTCCAGGTGACGTCGGTGAGTCCGGCGTAGCCCCGCATGAAGACGCTGCCCGCGACCGGCGCGGTGGTGGGCGAGGTGACGTCGGTCCAGGTGCCGCCGCCCAGCACCCCGCACACCGGGTTCGCGAGTCCCTTGACGGGCACCGGGAAGTCGCCGGGACGGCCCGAACGGTAGTCTTCGGGACCGGATTTGGGCCGGGAGGTCAGGGGGCCGGCGGTGCGCTCGGCCGCCGCCTCGGCCACGGCTTCGCGGGTCGCGGGGCGGCAGTGCGGGCACATCGGGTCGGGCAGCAGCGGGAAGGTGCGGACCTGGAGGGTCTCCTGGTCGAGTTCGGTGACTCGGGGCAACTCCGCGTCGGGGCCGGGAGGTTCGTGCCGGGCGGCGCCGGTGGTGATCAGGCGGTGCAGGGACCAGACGGCGTCCACCAGATGGTCGGGCAGGGCCGGCCAGCGACCGGCGGCCGTCGTCTCGGTGCCGGTCTCCAGCGCGTCCCGTTCGGTGCGGGTACGCAGCCGCTGGCGGCGCATCGCGAGGCAGGTGCCACACGCCCGGCCCGCGCCGCCGGTGCCGCCCCAGGGGCCCAGCAGCACGGCCTGGGCGGTGAGATGGACCTGGGCCGTGTGCGGGGGCACCGGCGCGGCCGGGACGGCCCGGTCGCCGAGCACGTTGGTGTCGCCGACGCGGGAGACGGCGGGGGCGGGCGCTCCCGCCGCGGCGGCGCGGGCCGCCAGGCGGTCCTGGAGGTCCGCGCGGGCGGCCTCCAGGGGTGCCGCCGCCGGGGCGGGGGCGGTGAGGGTGGTCATGTCCGGTTGCTCCAGCGGAAGATCCGGGTGGCGATCAGGCCGAAGACCAGGGTGAAGACCACGAGTCCGGCGCAGTCCAGGCCGATGTCCCCGAGGTCGCCGCGGCCGCCCATGGCGTCGGTGAGGCCGTCGTTGAGGTAGTGCAGGGGCAGCACCTTGGCGACCGTGCGCAGCCAGCCCGGCATCAGGTCGTCGGGGAAGAACGAGCCGGACAGGAAGGCCATCGGCACCATCACCAGGTTGGCGATGGCCGCCACGGACTCCGGGGTGTTGGCGAGGCTGCCGACGACCAGCCCCATGGCGAGGAACGCGGTGACACCGAGCACCAGCAGCGGAATGCCCGCCCACCAGGGGCCGTTCAGCTTCAGCCCGAAGAACGGCAGCAGCGCCACGGCGGTGAACAGCACCGTCTGGGTGGCGGCGACGCCGAGGGCCAGGGTCCAGCGAGAGGCGATCAGCGAGCGCAGCGGGGTGGGTGTGCGCCAGATGAGGCGCAGCAGGTCGTCACGGCGCCACTGCATCAGGGCGAACCCGACGGAGAACACGCACGCGTTGCCGACGCCCCACGAAAGGACGCCGGGTGCCGTGTAGTTGATGGAGGCCATTCCGCCATTGACGTGCTGGCCCTGGAAGATGAGGCCGAACAGGACGAGGAAGGCGAGCGGGAAGGCGAAGGTGAAGAAGAGGGTCGTACGGTCGCGCACGCTCGCGACGTAACCGGCCCTGGTCAGTGCGGCGTAGGCGGTCAACTGCGGTGCTCCGTTCCATGGCCGGTGAGGCTGAGGTAGGCGTCTTCGAGGGTGGCGGTGCGCACGGTGACCGACTCGATGTCGACCAGGTCGCCCAATGCGGTCAGGACGTGGTTGACGGCCGAGGTCTCCAGGACCAGTTCGTCGCCCTCGACGGTGGCCCGGTCCACGCCGGGCAGCGCGAGCGCGGCCTCGGCCGTCAACTCGGCTGCGGGCAGCAGCAGTCGGGCGGGCGCGGCGAGCGAGCGGATGAGGCCCCGGGGCGTGTCGAGGGCGACGATGCGGCCACCGGCCACGATCGCCACCCGGTCGCACAGCGCCTCGGCCTCGTCCAGGTGGTGGGTGGTGCACACGATGGTGCGGCCCTCGGAGCGCAACGACCGCAGCAGCGCCCACAGTTCGCGCCGCGCCTCGGGGTCGAGCGCGGCGGTGGGCTCGTCCAGGAAGATCAGCTCCGGTTCGTGCAGCAGCGCGGTGGCGATGGCGAGGCGCTGCCGCTGTCCGCCGGAGAGGTGGTCGACGCGCGCGTTCTCCTTCTCGGTGAGCCCGACCCGCTCCAGCGCGAGGCGCACGGAGCCCGGCTCCATGCCGTAGAGCGCGGCGACGGTGCGCAGGTGCTCGCCCGCGGTGAGCCGCGCGAAGAACGCGGACGCCTGGGTCTGGACGCCGATCCGGGCGAGCAGCGCGGTGTCCCGGGGCCAGGGGCTCTGCCCGAGGAGGCGGACGGTGCCGCCGTCCGCCTCGCGCATGCCCTCGACGATCTCCACCAGGGTGGTCTTGCCCGCGCCGTTGGGGCCGAGGATGCCGAAGAACTCACCGCGCCGCACGGTGAGGGAGACGCCGTCGAGCGCGGTGACCTCCCCGTACCGCTTGATCACGCCGTCGAGGACGACGACCGGCTCGGTGGCGCTGGCGGGGCCGGGTGCGGGTGCGGTCCCGGTCTGTGCGTGGGGTTCGTTCATCTCGCCTTTCCTTGCGGGGTCCAACGGGGGGCGGAAACCGTTGACTTGACTGGAATCCGCGGACGAGGAGGTGGGCGCGGCGGACCGCGCGGGGCCGGGCGTCCGGCCTTCGGCGGGGCTCGGGGCGCGTCCTTCGTTCCGGCTCGCGGTACGGCCCGTACGGCCTTCCGTACGGCTCTCGGTGCCGCCTTCCGTGCGGCGCCCGCGCAGCCGTCGGCCCCAGTCGCCGAGCCCCCACAGCAGCAGGACGGCGGCGAGCAGGGCGGTCGGCAGCCACCAGGCGAGCAGCGCCACGCGGTCCGGCAGCAGATGGCGCAGCACCAGCCCGGCGAGGGCGAGCAGCGCTGCCGTCTGTACGGCGGTGAGCAGGGCGAAGCCGCCGTACAGCAGGCGCAGCCGGAGCGGGTAGGCGCCCAGGCCCGGGCCGCGGCGCAGCAGGGCGCGGGCGGCGAGGGCGGTGAAGGCGCGGCTGCCCTCGGCGAGCCCGGAGACGCCGAGCGCGTGGCCGAGGGCGCGGTAGCCGTCGAGCGGAGCCAGCGGCAGCAGGTTGGCGAGGCCGGTGACGACGCCGAGCAGCAGCAGCGCGCCGAACGCGGGCCGGGCCTGGGCATCGGCCGGGAGCACCAGCCAGACGACGTGGAAGGGCACCAGGAAGAGGAGGTTGGCGAGGACGCCGGCGCAGGCGGTGGCGACCTTGCGGGCCCGGCTGCCGAGGAACTGGACGTCGTCCACCTGGCAGTAGAGGTAGGTGGCGCCGAGGATCCAGCGCAGCCCGATCTCGCTGACGCGGCCGCCCCAGGTGCGCGCGAACAGGCCGTGGGCCAGCTCGTGCAGGGCGAGGCTGCACCACAGGACGCAGCCGACGGCGAACAGCAGCACGGGCTGTTCGGCGGTGTGCGCCGTCTGCCGCCACAGGGTTGCGGCACTGGCGGCGACGGCGGCGAGCACACCGACGGCGAGCGCGGTGAGCACGGCCAGCAGGGCGGGCCTGCGGTCCAGGGCGGTGAGCCGGTGCAGCCGGTCCATGAGGGCGGGCGCGTCGGCGACCATCCGGGTGTGCCCCGAGAGGAAGCCGCTCGGACCCTCGGCGGGAGTGGGGACCGGAGCGGGCGCGGTGGGCGCGGGGCCGCCGTCGAGGAGACCGCGGGCGCCCAGCAGCCGCAGCAGCTGCCCCCACTGGGCCTCGCCGAGCCGGGTGCCGAACTCGTGCGAGTAGGCCCGCCCGATCTCCTCCAGGGACCGGGTGCCGTCGAGGCGGGTGATGAGGAAGTGCTCCTTGGCGCCGACCTCCAGGCGCCGTCCGGTGCGCGGGTCCTTCAGCAGATGGATGCGGGCCGGGCCGCGCAGCAGGCTGGGGCCGAGGACGAGGTCGGGGCACACGCGCGGCCGGGCGGCCAGGAAGGCGTCGGTCGTCATCTGGTGTCCTCCGGGGCGCCGTCGCGCAGGGCGCGGGCGAGGACGTAGGAGAGGAACGCCTCGTCGCGGACGGTGATACCCAGCCGGTTGTTGGTCATGTGCGTATACGGCGACAGGAGCATCGGCAGGGCGTGCGCCGGGTCGGTGGCGTGGATGTCGCGGGTGCCGTCGAAGGAGCGGAAGACCAGGTCGCCCTGGGTGGCCAACTGTTCTGCTTTTTGCCGGAGTTCGGCGCAGTGTCCGGCCCAGCCGCGCAGGAAGGCGGGGAGCCGGTCCGCTTCGCCGCGGGCCACCGTCTCGCGGATGTGCCGGAAGCGTTCGGGCAGTCGGTCGCCCATGGCGGCGTACGCGCGCTCGTAGCCCTTGTCGGTGGTGTAGTTGGTGGTGCTGAACGCGTTGTTCCAGAAGCCGTGGTAGCGGTCGAGGAAGGTCAGCAGGCCCTCGTCGGCGGCGAGGAAGGTGCCGGAGACGACCATCATCAGCTGGGCGGACAGTCCGAGGAGCACCGTGCGCAGATGGAGGTTCATGGTACGGGTGGCCTCGATGACGAGGTCGCTGGAGTGCTGGAAGTGCCATTCGGCGAGCGCGATGCCGGCGGGGCCGCCGTACTTGCCGTACTCGGGCTCGTAGGGGCGGTCCTCGAAGCTGTTGTTGGGGCGCAGCCTCATCCGCCCGTCCGGGCCGAGGAAGCGGGCGCGCTCCTCCTCGCTGTACTCCAGGGTGAACAGGGTCTCGTACAGCTCGGCGAAGAAGCCCGCCTTGACCTCGTAGAGGGCGGGGCGTTCGCGCAGGAACGCGTCGAGGGCGGCATGGGTGCGCTCCCGGACGGTGCCGGCGTCGGCGGCGCGGGCCGGTTTCAGGCGCAGCCGCAGATGGGGGCCCTCCAGCCAGTAGTTGATGAAGAAGTACCCGGTGATCAGGCCATCCTCGGTGAGCGTGTCCACCAGGGGCTTGACGCATTGAAGGAGCAGCGGGCGGGGGCTGGCCGCGTAGAAGACGTGCACCGCGAGCCAGGTGCCGGGCGTGTCCTCGGTGGCGGTGTCCACGGCGGGAGCGTCCACGGCGGGGGTGGGTGCGGTCATCGGGCTTCGTCCTTCTTCGGCGGGGCGGCCGGGGCGGGCAGCATCTCTACGGCGAGTTCGGCGACATGGCGGCCGCGGGGCGAGGTGACGTGCAGCTCGTCCTCGCCGGGGAGCATCTCCTCGAAGACGGTCCGGGCACGTCTGCCGGCGAGCAGTCCTTCGAGTCCGGTGAGGGAGATCGGGCTGGCGAAGTCGACGTACTGAGGCTTGGCGCTGCCGAACCAGCCGCCGGCCTCGTCGCCGTCGCGCACCTCGTGCACGGTGGCGAACGCCCGCTCGGGCAGGCCGTGTCCGACGCGCCAGCGGTGCCAGCCGAGGTACCAGTCGGCGTCGGTGACGCCCGGGGCGCGCAGCGGGAGGCGCCCGTCGGCGACGGTCCAGGAGCGGCGCTGCACGACGAGCGAGTGGTGGCGGACGCGGGGGCGCCGGGTGACTCCGTCGTGCCCGGGGCCCGCGGGCACACCGCGCCAGACGTCCGGCTTGGGGCGGCTGGTCGGGGAGAACAGCAGCAGGGTGCGCGGGATCTCGGGCAGCACCATGGGCACCAGGTAGCCGAGGTAGAGGGGGACGACCTCGCGGCCCAGCCGGCGCGAGCGCAGCAGCAGCCGGTCGGTGCTCTCGTCGTGCACGGCGTACAGGTCGTCCAGGTGGAGCCGGGCTTCCTCGGGCGCCGAGCTGGTCTCGCCGGGGCAGACGATCTCGTGGTCGGTCAGCCGGCCGTGCAGATTCAGGTTGGTGGTCGCGGAACCCGCGGTGACCTCCGTGAACACGGCTCCGGGCGGCAGCAGTTCCCGCAGTTCGGCGCGGATCGCGGTGGTCAGGCCGGGGCCGTCGGGGCCGTCGAAGCAGTGGGTGAAGCGGGTGAAGGGGAAGCAGAGGCCGCCGAAGGAGTCGTTGAGGACGACCAGGGGGTCGCCGTCGCGGCGGGCCAGCTGGAGGAAGTGGCTGTACGGCTGGAACGCCGGGGCGGCGCCGCCGAGGGCCTCGGCGACCTCCTCGGCGAAGGCGTCTTCCAGGACGAACTCATCCGCATCCGACGGGAGTTCTGCCCACCGTTCGCGCA
The DNA here is from genome assembly GCF_009650765.1 of Streptomyces sp. SUK 48. Classification (NCBI taxonomy): domain Bacteria; kingdom Bacillati; phylum Actinomycetota; class Actinomycetes; order Kitasatosporales; family Streptomycetaceae; genus Streptomyces; species Streptomyces sp. SUK 48. Next base: position 1,326,727 of record NZ_CP045740.1, read on the forward strand.
TCCGGGCGGTGAAGGTGGCGCGGGCCCGGTCCAGCGCGGTCAGTTCGGGCAGGCCGAGCCAGTTCTCCTCCGGGGCGTGGCTCCCGTCCGGCAGGAAGTCGTCCTTGGCGGAGGTGAACTGGAGGTACTGCCGGAAGATGTCCTCGTGGAAGTCGTGCACCAGGCGCAGCAGATCGTCGCAGCGTCCGCCGCGGCCGAAGCGGGCGAGGAAGAAGCCCTTGAGGGTGAGGCGCTGGGGCAGTGCCACGTCGAAGGCGGGCAGCAGCCGCCCGAGCGAACGCAAGGGGGCCTCGGCGAGCCGCGTCCATTCGGCGAGGCGGGCGGTGGTGGTGCCGGCGGAGACGTCCTCGTAGACGAGGGTCTGCGGGAGGGACGGGTTTTCGGCACCCAACTCTTCCTGGAGTGCCAGGAGTTCGGTCCTGAGCACGCCGAGCAGGGTACGGCGGGTGGGGACGTCCGCCGACGGGAAGCGGGCCAGGAGATCGGCGGGGCCGTCCAGGCGGCCGGCGAGCGCCTCGGCCCACGGCCGGTCCAGGGCGCGCAGCGACCGCTGGAACGCGCGCACCGGGTCGCCGCTGTGGACGCCGGTGGCGAGGCTCGGGAGCTGGAGCATGCCGAGGTCGCGCAGGGCGGCGAGATAGTGCTCGGCCTCCTCCTCGCCGGACCCGGAGGTGGTGGCCAGCCAGCGCGTCAACTCGCCGTACCTGAGCGGCCCTTCGTGATCGCGCAGCAGGGTCAGCATGCCGTCGAGGGTGCCCTGGCGGCGCAGGAAGAACAGCCGGTCCTGGGCGGCGTCGAAGCTGACGGCGGCACTGTCGTCGCCCGCCGTGACGGCCCGCTGGACATAGCGGATACGGTCCTCGTCCAGCTTCCAGCCGGAGGCCAGGGCGACCGGGAGGTCGGCGCGGCGCGCGGGATCGGCGGCGACGAGTTCGGCGAGGCGGGCGAGCGCGACGACGTTCAGCCGGGGGTGGCCCGTCCAGCCGTCGCCGACCCGGGTGGCCGCCGTACCGTCCCCCTCGGCCCTTTCGGCCTCCTCCTCCTCGAACCGGCCGACGGCGACGCCCGTGAGCGTGCTGAACGGGCTGGTCTTACAGGCGGTGCGGTAGACGTACGAGAGCAGCGAGCGCTCCATCTTGCGGGCGCGCTTGCCCGGTACCGGCGCCGGGTCGGCCGCGAAGGCGTCCAGCCGCTCCTCCAGCGTGGGCGAGGCCAGCAGCAGGCCCCGGCGCAGCCGGTCGTCCAGGGCCAGCTCGCGCAGTGCGGCGCGGGTGCGGCCGAACCCGGCGGCGAGCACGGACTCACCCTCGGCCCGCAGCTCCTCCCAGCGGACCCGGGCCTCCAGCCACTCGGCGAGATCGGCCCCGGCGTCCCCGCCGAGGCTCTCGGCGAGCGCGCGGGCGGCCGAAAGGTCCCCGGGCAGGCGGTTGTTGAACACCTGGCGGCGCAGGGCGAGCAGCCGGCGGCGCGACACCGGGTCGTCGGCGGCGCCGACCGCCTCGGAGAGCGGATCGCTGAGCCGGGCGCCGAGCGCGGCGAGCCGGTCCTGCTCGGCGGCGGTCCGCGCGGCCCAGTCGGCGGCCTCGGGAGCACGCAGGGCGAGGACGGTGTCCACCGGGAGGCCGGACACGCGCAGCATGAAGCGGTGGCGCAGGGCGGCGGGCCCGGCGGAGAGGTCGTCCACCGAGGCGGGCGCAGTGGCCGAGGTGGCCGAGGTGGCCGAGGTGGCCGAGGTGGCCGAGGTGGCCGAGGTGGCCGAGGCAAGCCTGATGGGCGCGGCGGATTCGGCGGGCGCGGCGGACTCGGCGGGCGCGGTGGCCCCGGCAAGCCCGGCGGGCACATCAGGGCCAGCGGGCAAGGTGGCCGCCGCAAGCCCCGCGAGCGCAGCGGGCGCGGTGGACTCGGCGGACGCGGCGGACTCGGCGGGCGCGGTGGACCCGGCAAGCCCGGCGGGCGAGGTGGCCGCCACAAGCCCCGCGAGCACAGCGGACTCGACGGAACCGGTGACCGCGCCAGGCCCGGCAGGCGAGGTGGCCGCCGCAAGCCCCGCGAGCGCGGCGGACTCGGCGGACTCGGTGGGCGTGCCGGACGGTGAGGCCGAGGTGTGCGGGCCCGTGCCGTCCTCCGCGGGGACGTCCTCGGCCGGGGTGGTGGCGGTCGGGCTCACGCCCTCCCCCTTTCCTGTGGGATGTGCGGCCGCCCCGGGGGCGGGGCGGGGTCCTCGGGTCATGGGGCCACGATGTCGAAGCGGTAACCGGCCGGGCGGGGAGCCTCGTTGCCGATCATCATCACGAGCAGCGGGATCTCGCCCCGTTCGGCGAGGCCGAGTTCCTCCGCGAAGGAGACGCAGTCGAAGCCGAGCGCGACACCGCAGCCCATGCCCGCGGCCGAGGAGGCGGTGTACACGGCCTGCGCGGTGGCGCCGATGACGGCGTTGACCAGCCTGAGGCCCCGGTCGCCGACCGTGTCGAGGACGGCGTGGGTGCGGGCCGCGGGCACCAGGACGGCGGCGGCCTGCTCCAGGTTGTAGTTGGCGAGGAAGTAGTTCTCCTGGAGGAAGCCCCCGAAGTCGCCCGGCTTCATCAGAACCAACTCGCCGCTCTCCCAGTCGTGTTCGTAGACGCCGGGCGCGATGCCCCGGACGTGGTTGACGAAGACGTACTGCCGGGTGAGCGGCGCCGCGCCGGGCGTCTCCGCGTCGGTGTCCAGGGTGCCGGCGGCGACGGCCGCGGCCAGTGCGGCGGCGAGCCGGGCCGGGTCCAGCGGGTCGGCGGCGCTGAACCGGCCGAAGCTGCTGCGGCGTTCGCGCAGCGCCCGGCGTACGGTCGTGTCGAGTGCGACCGGCGCGGGCAGCGCGACCCGCTCACCGGGACCGGGCGGGGTGGCCGACGCGGAGTCCAGCACACCGGGCGCGGGACGGTCGGCGGCGCCTTCCAGGGTGGCCGCGTGGATCGCGCGCACGGTCGGGAAGGTCAGCACCCGGCGGGAGCGTTCGTCGGGGACACGGCGGACCCGGGCACCCGGGGTGGCCGGGGCGTCCACCGTCCCCGCGTCGTCCTCGTCCGCCGTCGCCCACTTCAGCGGCACCACCGCGAACACCCCGTCCTCCTCGGGGTCGAGCCCGAGCACCCGGCCGAGGCGGGGCTCGTCGAACCACAGCGCGGCACCGATGTGCAGCCCGTGCGCGCGGGCCCACATCCGCCAGGTCTGGAGGAGGGCGCCGATGTCCATCGTGACGACGTGGTAGGAGAAGCTGTTGTACTTGAAGGCGTTCTGCCAGAACGTCACCCCGAGCACCAGGAACTGGTCCGTCCCCGCCGCCTCTTGGAGCTCGCCGACGGCGCCCCGCACCTCGCCGGTGACATCGCCGGCCAGCGTCCTGACGAAGGCGTTGCGCGGGGTGTCGTAGTAGTGGACGCCGGGGGCGAGGGGGCCGCTCGCGCCGCTGATCCAGTGGATGCCGACGGGGTAGAGGCCACCGCCGGAGGAGGTGCCGCGCGACCAGTTGGCGTGGGTGTGGAACGGCAGCGAGCCGAGGTCGCTGTTGGCCTGGACGGCGAGGCGGCGACCGGTCAGCCCGTAGGAGTCGCGGAGCATCGCGCCGAGCAGCGGCAGGGTGAACGCGCCGGTGCCGCGGGGCCCGGACAGGCCCCGGCCGAGGGTGGCGTCGTCCGCGCAGCCGCCGTCGGGCAGCGGCAGGACGGGTGCGCCGGGGAAGAACTTGCCCTTGCGGGGGCGGTCGGCCCAGTCGGGCACGAAGTCGGCGGGTTCCATGGGGATTCTGCCCCGCCGCATCACCGCGGTCGCGTACTCATGGGCGTATCCCATGGTCACTTCCCTTTCTGCTGTCTGTGGTCGGGGTCGGCCGCCCGCGCCGCGCACAGGGGCACAGGGGCAAGGGGGCGGTGGGCGGGGCAGGTCAAGGGAAGGGATGCGGTGCCGGATTGAGGTCGGCGGGCGTCAAGTCGTCGTCCCGCAGGCCCGCTTCGCGCAGGGCGGTGCGCGTCCGGGGCAGCAGCGGGGCGCGTTGCCGGCTGGTGCCGAAGTCGATCGGCAGCAGACCGGGCACCAGGACCTTGACAGTGTGCAGGCCCAACTCCCGTTGTTCCGGGGAGGTCTGGTCGATCACGACGACGTCGAAGCCGTGCGCGGTGACGGCGCTGACACACGCCTGGACGTCGGTGCGCAGCTCGGCGGCCGGCGTCAGGGCGCCCTGCCCGGTGGCGAGGGAGGCGAGCGGCACCCGTTCGGCGTCGTCGCGGCCGCGCAGCAGGAAGTCGGTGTACCGGCCCATCTCGGGCAGCCCGTACAACAGGGGGTGGTCGTGCAGCACCTGGACCGCGCCGAAGTCGCCCGCCATGCGGCGCAGCCGGGATTCGTCGCGGGCGGTGCGGCGGCGCAGGTTGACCGCGTCGGTGGCGATCTCGCAGAGCCCGCCTTCGAGCGCGGACTCGGGGTCGAGGGAGGCGCCCGCGCCGAAGCAGAGCAGTCCGGGGCCACCGTCCACGCGTTCGGCGACGGCGGTCACCACCGGCACCGGGAAGGTGACGCGGGTGTCGAAGAACCGGGCCCGGTAGCCGTACATCGCCAGCCGGTCGACCATGGCGCGGGTCGCGGTCCGGGTGCTGCTCGCCGGGTCGATCTCGGGCAGCCGGAGCCGGCCGAACCAGGCCAGCAGGAAGGCGTCGCGTTCGACGGTCTCCATCAGCCCGTGGTAGACGGCCTCGGCCAGACTGCCGCCGGAGGCACAGCCGTTGGAGCTCTCCTGCACGAAACGCCGCCGGATGCCGCCGGGCGCGTGGTAGTAGGCGACGACCTCGGGCACGAGGACCGGCCGGTCGTCGCGCAGCGACCAGCCCCACACCCAGTCCACCGGCCGGTCCGGCGCGAAGCGCGGCACCTCGGGGGCGGCGGCGTGGAAGGCGTCGGAGTACAGGCCGGTGACGCGCGGGTCGACGGCGAGGTCCCCGAGGTCGTCGAGGGCCGCGCGGACCACCGTCCGCTTGGCGCGGGCCCGCATACCGGCGAACCGCTCCAGGCCCTCCAGCACCCCGACGCGGACGCTGGTGCCGTAGGAGCCGGTGTGGCCGCCCCAGTAGCACTCCCGCAGGTAGTCGCCCGAGCGGGTGGTGAAGGCGCCGATCACCGAGGAGGTCGACGCGGACGCCAGGTCGGGGGCGAAGGAGGGGCCGAGGGCGCCGGTGACCGGGTTCACGAACGCCTCCGGCACCAGGTCGTAGGCGGCGAGCGGTCGGGCGCGGAAGTCGTCCGCGTCGTGTTTGGCGCCGGGGTCCAGGGTGATCCGGGCGCCCTCGGCGGTGTCGTCCGGGCGGGCCGCGCAGGACGGGCACTCGCCGTCGGGCACCAGCGCGACCCGGCTGACCCGCAGGGTCTCCAGATCCAGCAGCCACACCCAGGGGTGCCGGCCACCTCGGTCCCGGCGGGCCGCCGCCGCGACCAGCGTGGCGAGGGCGTCCACCGTGAAGCCGGCCAGCCAGGGCGGGGTGCCGGTGGCCCGCGGTCCGTCGCCGCGCTCCAGCGCGTCCCGCAGATATCCGGCCCGCACCGCCTGCCAGCGGCGCGCGAGGCACCGGGGGCAGCCGGGGGCGCCCTCGTCCGGTACGGGACCGACCAGGGCGTGGTGCCCGTACAGGCCCACCGGTATCGCGTCCCGCGTTAACTCGTCCGCACCGAGAGCGAGTTCGTCGCGGACACCGAGCGGGGTCACCGCCGCGGGCGGGGTGCCGGGGCGCCCGGCGAGTGCGGTGGTGAGCGCGGCGCACACCGCGTCCCACGGCCCGGCGGCCGCGGACGGGGCGGGGTGCGGCACGGTCACGGTCTCAGCGGGCACGGCGCGTCCCGCGGGTCAGGACGACACGCGAGGCGAACACGGCGCCCTCGGCGAGGTCGGGCGCGGTGACCGGCACCGCGAAGGCGTCCCGCCCGGCCGCGGCGAGGCCGTCGAGGACGGCGGCCCAGGTGGTCTCCGCGACAGGGGCCGCTACGACGCCGTCGGGGACGAGGGTCGCCGCGTCCAGGTCGGCCCACAGTGGGTCGCCTGTGTCGGACTCGTCCCCGGCGCTTCGCAGTTGCTCGGCGCCGAGGAGATCGCGCAGCGCCTCCAGGACGGCCTCGCGGTGCCGGAGCCCGCTGCCGACGGCCCAACGCGCCTGGCCGCTCCGCGCGTCGGTGAACCGGGCGAGCACGACCGGCAGCAACGGCTGGCCCAGATCCAGGACTTCGGCGGTGACACCGAGGTTCTCCGCCGAGCGCAGCAGGAACCGCAGCTCCGGGTCACCGGCGAGGGTCGCGGGGTCCACGGTGCGCACCGGGTTCACCCGGCGGACGGCGGCGCCGAGCGCGTCCTGGGCGAGGGCGGTGCGCAGGGCGCGGGCGAGCGCGGCCCGGGGGCTGCCCGCGGCGCCGGTGCCGGCGGAGGTCCGCTCGAACAGGCCCGCGTCGTTCCAGCCGCCGAACGTGCGCACGGCGCCCGCGGGCACCAGCACGGTCCGGCCGTCGAGCAGCGAGGTGGCCTCGCCGAAGTGGGCGATCCGGTCGGCGGGCACGTCCAGGCCGCTGGAGACGGCGAGTTCGGCGGGGGCGAGGCGGGTCCACTTGCCCGCGGCGGCCTCCAGCGCGGCGGCCTTCAGCACCTGGGGCGGGACGACGTGTTCGACGTACACCTCGGCGGCGCGGAACAGCGCGGTCAGGCGGGCTCCGGCGACATGATGCACATCGGCGGCGGACACCTCGCGGGTGCGTCCGGGCGCGAGTCCCAGGCGTACGGTGCCGATCTTGAGCGGGGTCTGCTCCCACGCGTCGTCGGCGTACGCGGTGAAGACCCCGGCCGCCTCCCGGACCAGGACGTCGCGCCGCTCAAGGGCGGCGAGTGCGGTGCGGGCGGCGTCCTCGTCGGCGGCGCCGTCGGCGGGCGCGGTGGCGGACTCGTCCTCGGGACGGGGGGTGCGCAGGGCGTCGCCACTCGCCGCGGCCTCTGCGCCCGCCGCGGCCTCCGCGCCCGGAGCGGCGGAGCAGTAGGGACATCGGGGGTGCGGCAGCAGCGGCTCCGTCAGCACATCGAGGGAGTCGAGGTGCTGGACGACGAGCTGTCCGCGGGTCTCGGCGGGCAGTGCCCCGGTGACCAGGCGGAACACCTCGAAGGCGAGCAGATTGCCGAGCATCCCGGCGAGCGGGCCGCCGATGAGGGGCGCGGGCGCGCCGAGCGGTGCGGCGGGTCCGACGGACGCCCACAGGTCGGCGCTGTCGGCCGCGTCGCTGCCCGCGCCGAGCCGCAGCGCGGCGCAGCACCAGCAGCCGGTGCGCCCGGCGGTCATCTCGGGGCCGATGACGGCGCGGTCGCCGAAGGTCCACGCGCCGAGCAGCCGGCGCCCGGCCGGGACGCCCTCGGTGAGCAGCCGGAGCAGCTGCCGGGGCCCGGCGGCGGGGGTCACCAGGACCGTGTCCCAGCCCTCCAGTTCGGCCCAGCCGTACGTGCCGTCGACGGCCGCCTCGAGACGGGCGAGCCGGGGGGCGCAGCCCGCCTCGGCAAGGGCGGCGGCCTCGGCCTCGATCTCCGCGCTGCCCTCCACCCCGTGCCGCTCGGCCCGCAACTCGCTGTAGGGCGAGGCCGGTTCGGTTATGGCCACGGCGGCGCTGCCGTTGCGCAGCAGGCCGAGCGCGGCCCAGCGGGCCAGGGCGTCGTCACCGAGGACGGCGACCGGGGTGTCACGGAAGCGCGTGAAGCGTCCGGTCGCGTCGTCGGCGTAGTGGTCGAGATAGTCGAGCTGATGCGCGAAACGCTCGCCGACCTGCGGCGCGAGCGCGTCGGCCGGGGGCCTCGGGCCGGCGTCCCGGGCGAAGCCACGCGCGTAGAGCGCGCGCACGAGTTGGACCACCATGTCGCGCTGCTTGTCCCCCAGCCCGGCGCACAGCTCCTCGACCCGCCGCTCGCCGTCGAAGTGCGGCACGATCAGCGTGGCGAAGCGGTACGCGTTGCGGGTACGGACGTTGAACCCGCCGTGGGCGTTGTGGAAGAGCACTCCGTCCGGGGTGCGGGTGTAGAGCACGTCCCGGCGGATGCGGGGCCGCGACTGCGCGATCTCCTCGAGGGAGGCGGGGGCGTGGGGCATGGGCGGGGAGACCTTTCGAAGCTCACGGGGAGGGTCGGCCTGCGGCCGGGGGAGGCAGGTCCGTCGGGTCGTGCGGGACGGCGTCGGCGCACGGGAGGCTGGCACCGGCCGCCTGGACGAAGAGCCGCAGCAGGTCGTGGACGCGATAGCGGCCGGAGGGGTCCTCCTGGAGCAGCCCGGCGTCCACGAGCGAGCTGAGCACCAGGGCTCCGGGGGCGCTGGGCGAGCCCCGGCCGAGCCCCGGCGGCGGCTGCCCGGGACCGGCGCTCTGGACCGGCAGCGGCAGCGGCCGGCCACCCGGCGGGAGGGCCCCGGCCGGCGCGCCGGGGGCGATCGCACCGCTCTGCCCGTCCGGTGACTCGCCGCGCAGTACGGCGAGTTGGAGTTCCCGCAGGACCGGTCCCGGCTCCACCCCGAGTTCCTCGGTGAGGTGGGCGTGGATCCTGCGGTACTCGGCGAGTGCCTCGGCGCGCCGGCCGGAACGGTAGAACGCCTCGACCAGCAGCGCGGACAGCCCCTCGTGCCCGGGGTGGGCGCGCACGGCCTCGCGGGCCTCGGGGATCAGCTCGCGGTGCCGGCCGAGGCGCAGCTCGCCGTCGAACACCCGCTCCACCGCGAGGAGTCGCTCCTCGGCCAGGCGGGGCACGAGGTCTCGGTGGATCTCGTCGGAGTGCACATTCGTCAGCAGGGGCGCGCTCCACAGCGCGAGCGCGGCGCGGGCCAGGCGCAGCGCGGACTCCGGGTCGTCGGTGGCGTACGAGCGGGCGAGCACCTCGCGGAAGCGCAGCAGATCGAGGGTGCCGGCGTCGGCGCGCAGTCGGTAGCCGCCGGGTACGGCCTCGATGGCGTGATCGGCGACGCCGTACTTGGCGAAGAGCCGGCGCAGCCGCAGGACGCAGGTGTGCAGCGCCGATCTGCCGCCCGCGGGCGGCCGGTTGCCCCAGACCACCCGCTGGAGCAGCTCCGAGCCGACGACCGCGCCGGGGTGGAGCAGCAGGGCCGCGAGGAGCGAGGCGGGGCGGGAGGGCTGGAGTACGACCGTTTCCCGGCCGTCGGTGATGGCGAGCAGGCCGAGCACGAGGAACCGCGGCTGATGGGTCCCGGGTGCGGGGAAAGCGCTGTCCGGCGCGGAGGTGCCTGTCTTCACCGTGGCCTTTCAGCGTCGGGGTGGGGGTGCGGTGGGGAAGCACAACGGTGGTACGACGGCGCGATGTTGGGCACACCGGAGATCGTCGGTGCGTCCAAATCCACTACCGAGACGGGAACTTAGATTCGAAGTCGCGGTGCCGTCCAGTGCTCGGAAGAAAACGTCCGGTGACACGCGAGAGGCTCAAAGGCCGCCGGGAGACGGGGCGTTGGCGATCCGATCGCAAGGGCATACGCTGCGACCAGGTGGGCCGGGTCGTACGCCGGGGCACCACGCACCCAAGGGAGGATCCATGCCGTGGTGGGCGCTGATCCCGGTCGTCTCGATGATCACCGGGCCGCTCGCGCTCTATGTCATGACCCGGCGTAAACGCGACGGGGACAGGGCCGACGAGCGGTACGAGGAGCTCTCGCGGAAGTACACGGCGCTGCTGGAGGAGAACGCCTCGGGCGAGCTCCCGAAGGGCCGCGACCGCCGCCCCGAGTAACCGGCGCGCGGCGTCACCGATTTCCATGCGGGAACGGGATAACGCGAACCGGCATTCCGAAAGCGGGTTGCATAATTTTTCGCCGGCGGACGCGGGACGACGCGCGGGCGGCGAGCGGCATGTACGGCGAGACACGCGCGCCCCGCGCCGCACCGGGTGGGGTGCGGGGCGGGGCGGCGGGTGTTCCGGGCCCGGTCAGGCCACGGAGGCGATGCGCAGCCGGATGTCCTCGGGGGACAGCACGCCCTTCGCGGTGATGTGGTCACCGGAGGACTCGCCGCGCAGCCGGCGGCCGATCCACGGGACGAGGTGCTCACGGGCCCAGTGCACGTCGTCGCGGCGGACGTCCAGGGCGCCCCGGGGCGGCAGCGCGGGCCACGGCTGCTCCGGGTCGGCCGGGATCTCCAGGCCGAGCGCCTGCCCGGCGCGCAGCGCGACGCGGGTGTGCCCCTCGGGCGAGAGGTGCAGCCGGTCGCTGTCCCAGGCCCGGCGGTCCTGCACGGACCTCAGCGACCACAGGTCGAGCACCGGGCAGCCGTACCGGTCGGCGATGGCCCGCACATGCCCGTTGTACGTGGCGATCTTGCCGCGCAGGTGCTTGAGCAGGGGCACGCCCCGGGTGTCGAAGCCGGTGGTCACCAGGACGGTGCCGGCCGCCGCGGCGAGCCGGGCCACGGCCGCCTCGAACCGCTCGGCCACCTCGTCCGGGTCGGTGCCGGGACGGATGATGTCGTTGCCGCCCGCACACAGGGAGACCAGATCCGGGGCGAGTTCGGCCGCCTGCGGGACCTGGTCGGCCACGACCTGGTCCAGCAGCTTCCCGCGCACGGCGAGATTGGTGTACTGGAAGTCGCCCTCGGGCCGCCGATCGGCGAGCAGGACCGCCAACCGGTCGGCCCAGCCCACGAACGCCCCGTCGGGGCCGAGATCGCCGACGCCCTCGGTGAAGCTGTCCCCCACCGCCACGTACGACCCGATCACTGATCTGCTGTCATTCTTCGAATCGTCTGCCACGTCGGACCATGATTCACCTTGGGTTGTGACCTACGCGACCGTAGGAAGGGGTTGACGAACGGTGAGATGGACCACTCCGAAAGATTCTCCGTGACAGGAATACACCCACGGCCGGGGCTGTTGGCCCGCAGGCACCGCGTCCGCGCGCGGTAACTCCAGCGGCGCGCCCCGCTCTTGCGCGGGCGCACCCGGCGCTCCTCAGGTCCGCACCGTCGCAGGCCAAAGGCCCTCGGCGGCACGCGCCGGCGGCCTTGGGCACCCCCGTCGATCATGCCTGTGGACAACTCATTGCCCCACGAAACCAATGCCGTATGGTCGACGCAGCGCCCGCCGCGAGCCGTGACGGCGGGGACCGATCGGGAGGAGCCCCCGTGACGCAGCAGGTCCCGTCGACCGAGCCGGAGCTGGCCGGTGTGCGCAATTTCCGTGACGTCGGCGGACTGCCGACCGTGGACGGACGCCGGCTGCGCCAGGGCGTGCTGTTCCGCAGCGGGCACCTCGCGCACGCGACCGCGCGGGACGCGGTCTTCCTCTCCTCCCTGGGCCTGCACACGATCTTCGACTTCCGCAACGCCGCGGACCAGAAGCTGGAGGGCCCGGACGTCGCGCTGCCCGGCGTGCGCAATGTGAACCTGCCGCTGAGCGACCCGGCGGACGGCGCCGAGTTCTGGAAGATGGTCCGCGACGGCGACCTCGACCAGCTGCGCGCGATCCTGGACGACGGCAAGGGCGCGGCCCGGATGGTGGCCTCGTACCGCTCGATGGTGCGCACCCGCACGGCCGAGCACTCCCGGGTGCTGCACGCGATCGCCGAGGACAGCGTCCCTGCGCTGATGCACTGCGCGGCCGGCAAGGACCGCGCGGGCATCTCCATAGCCGTCACCCTGCTCGCCGTCGGGGTCGAGCGGGACGCGATCGTGGCCGACTACCTGGAGTCCAACGCCAAGCACCGCCGCTACAAGGTGCAGCGCAGCAGCAGTGCGCAGAGCGCGTACACCCCCGAGGTGATGGAGCTGCTCAGCCCGCTCTTCGACGCGCGCGCCGAGTATCTGGCGGCCGCCTTCGACAGCATCGAGGAGAACTGGGGCGGCGTGGACGGCTATCTGGAGCGGGGTCTGGGGCTGGCTCCCGAGACGCGGGAGCGGCTGCGGGCGCGGCTGGTGGACTGACCCGTCCGTCCGGTCCGCGCCCGCCGTACGCGCGGGCGCGGTCTCAGCCCTTGCCGCCGAGCGCGAACAGCAGATAGAGGAACGCGGCCAGCAGGTGGCCGAAGGCGATGTAGATGATCAGCCGGACCCACAGGGAACGGGGGAACTTGGTCTCGAGGTCGCTCATGTCAGCTCTCCGTTCAGGTGCCCCAGGCACAGTGCGGACGTGGGGCTCTGGAGCAGGGTGTGGACGAACAGCAGTTCCACGCCGTCCGGGTCCGCGGCGGCGAGGCGGTGCGGGGTGAGCGAGTCGAAGTGGGCGCTGTCCCCGGGGGCGAGCAGATGCGTGGCGTCACCGAGGCGCAGCCGCAGCCGGCCCTTGAGGACGTAGAGCCACTCCTCGCCGGGGTGGACGCGCACGATGTCGCCCTGTGCGCCGTAGGGCGCGTACACCCGCAGGGCCTGCATCCCCCGGCCGGGGGCCCCGGCCTGGAAGTAGGTCCACCCGGCGGCCCGGGTCGGGTCCATGTCGGCGGCGCGGACGATCGCGTTCTGGTCGGCGACCCGCTCCCCGAGGAGTTCGGAGACCGTCGTACCGTAGATACGGGCGAGCGCGAGCAGCATCGGCAGCGAGGGCTGTCGCTGCCCGGTCTCCAGCCGGGACAGATGGGCCGGTGAGAGTCCGGCGTCCCGGGCCGCGGCCTCCAGGGTGAGACCGGCCCGGCGGCGCAGTGCCCGCAGTTGCGGCGCGACGGCGGGCAGTTCCTCGCCCGGGCCCGCCGCGGGCGATGCGGCATCTGAGGCGTTCATGCCTCTATTCAGCGCCATTTTTGCCCGTCGGGCAATTTTCTTGCCTCTCAGGCAAAATCAGCGCCGGGCCTCGCGGGCGGCGGGCGCCCGGGAGGCCCGGCCTGTACTGAAGGTCAGCGGTTGGCCACCGCCTGTTTGATCAGTGTCTTGCCGAAGTCCCACATCAGGCCGCCGCCGCTGTGCGCGTCGTCCATCACCGCGGCGAAGCCCTCGACGAACCGGTCCACGTCCGCCTCGCCGAAGACGAGCGGCGGGATCAGCTTGATCACTTCGAGGTGGTCGCCGGAGACCTGGGTGAGAATCCGGTGCCGCTGGAGCAGCGGTACGACGACCATCTGGGCGAACAGTCCCTTGCGGGCGGCCTGGAGCATGGCCCAGCGGCTGCGCAGCTTCAGCGAGGACGGCCTGCCGAACTCGATGCCGATCATCAGGCCCCGGCCGCGCACGTCGGACAGCAGCTCGTACGTGTCGATCAATGCGGTGAGCCGGGATTTCAGCAGCTCACCCGTGGTGCGCACGCCCGCGACGATCTGCTCGTTCTCCATGACCGACAGCACGGCGAGCCCGCACGCCATCGCCTGCGCGTTGGCGCCGAAGCTCGCCGAGTGGACCAGGACGCGGTCCATGGACGAGTAGACCTTCCTGAAGATCCAGTCCTTGCCGAGGGTCGCGCCGACCGGGACATAGCCGCCGGACAGGGCCTTGGCGACGCACACCAGGTCCGGTTCCACGCCGTCCTCGTGCTGGTAGGCGTAGAAGTCGCCGGTACGGCCGAGGCCGGTCTGCACCTCGTCCGCGATCAGCAGGGCCTTGTGCCGGTGCAACAGCTCCTGGGCGGCGCGCAGATAGCCGGGCGGCGCCTCGTGCACGCCCTTGCCCTGGATCGGCTCCACGATCAGGGCGGCCACATCCCCCTTCTTCAACTCCCGTGCCAGGGCGTCGAGATCACCGAGGGGCAAAGCGGTGTCGGGCAGCAGCGGGGCGAAGCCGTCGCGGAAGCCGTTCTCCCCGTTGACGGACAGCGAGCCGGTGGTCAGCCCGTGGAAGGCGTGCTCGCAGTACAGGACGCGGGGCCGGCCGGTGGCGTAGCGGGCGAACTTCAGGGCCGTCTCGACCGCCTCGGTGCCGCTGTTGCCGAAGAACACCCGGTCCAGGTGCGGGCTGTGGACGAGCAGCCGCTCGGCGAGCAGCCCGGGCAGCGGCTGGCAGTCGAACCGGGTGAGGTCGGCGAGGTCCAGGTCGAGGACGTCGTGCAGCGCCTTGCGGACGACCGGGTGATGGCGGCCGAGGCCCATCACGCCGAACCCGGCGAGCATGTCCAGGTAGTCGTTGCCGTCGGCGTCGAAGAAGTGGGCACCCTCGGCACGCTCGTAGACCTTGTCGAAGCCGATGGTGTGCAACATGCGCGGGAGCTGCGGGTTGAGGTACTTCGTGTGCAGCTCGTAGCGCTCGGCTCCGCGCTCGGCGAGCAGGGCGCCGAGGTCGAACTCGCTGGTCATTCACTCTCCTTGACGGTGCCGCCGCAACCCTTGGCGGCCAGGCTCGCTGAAATGCGTCCGGCGATCTCCACCGGTGTGAGACCGAGGTCGGCCAGTACTTCGCTGCGCTTGGCGTGCGCCAGGAACTGGTCCGGGATGCCGAACTGCCGTACCGGCACGTCCACCCCGGCGTCCCTGAGGGCCTGTGCGACGGCCGAACCGACGCCGGAGGCTCGGCTGTTGTCCTCCACGACGGCCACCAGCCGGTGCGCCGAGGCCAGTTCCGGCAGGGCGGGGTCGACCGGCTTGACCCACCGGGGGTCCACCACCGTGCACCCGGTGCCGCCCTCCGCGAGGAGTTCCGCCGCGCCGAGGCACACCGGCGCCATCACCCCGACGGCGACCAGCAGCACCTTCGCCCGCTCCGCGCGGTGCAGTACGTCCATGCCGCCCACCCGGTCGAGGGCGGGGATGTCCGGGCCGACGTTCTCCTTCGGGAACCGCAGCACGGTCGGCGCGTCGTCCACGGCGACCGCCTCGCGCAACTGGCCGCGCAGCCGCGTGGCGTCGCGCGGGGCGGCGATCCGCAGGCCCGGCACCACCTGGAGGAGGGACATGTCCCACATGCCGTTGTGGGAGGCGCCGTCGGGACCGGTGACGCCGGCCCGGTCGAGGACGAAGGTGACCCCGCAGCGGTGCAGGGCGACATCCATCAGCACCTGGTCGAAGGCCCGGTTGAGGAAGGTGGCGTAGAGGGCGACGACCGGATGCAGCCCGGCGGTGGCGAGCCCGGCGGCCGAGGTGACCGCGTGCTGCTCGGCGATGCCCACGTCCCACACCCGCTCCGGGAAGCGCTCGGCGAAGGGGCCGAGGCCGACCGGGTGCAGCATCGCGGCGGTGAGCGCGACGACGTCCTCGCGCTCCTCCCCGATCCGCGTGATCTCCTCGCCGAACACCGAGGTCCAGGACCGCCCGCCGGTGGCGACGGGTGCGCGGGTCGCCGGGTCCATCACGCCGATGGCGTGGAAGCGGTCCAGCTCGTCGGCGAGCGCGGGCTCGTGGCCGCGGCCCTTCTCGGTCAGGCAGTGCACCAGGACGGGCCCGCGGAAGCGTTTGGCGCGGCGCAGCGCGGACTCGACGGCCCCGATGTCGTGCCCGTCGACCGGACCGACGTACTTCAGGCCCAGGTCCTCGAAGAGCCCCTGCGGGGCGAAGGCGTCCTTGAAGCCCTTCTTGGCGCCGTGCAGGGACTCGTAGAGGGGCGCGCCGACGACGGGGGTCCGCTGGAGGGCCTCCTTGCCCCAGGCGAGCACCTTCTCGTAGCCGTTCGTGGTGCGCAGGGTGGCCAAGTGGTCGGCGAGTCCGCCGATGGTCGGGGCATAGGAGCGCGCGTTGTCGTTGACGACGATGATCAGCGGCCGGTCGGGGGCGTCCGCGATGTTGTTCAGCGCCTCCCAGGCCATGCCGCCGGTCAGCGCGCCGTCCCCGACGACGGCGACCACATGGCCGCGCTCCCCCTTCACCTCGCGCGCCTTGGCGAGGCCGTCGGCCCAGCCGAGCGCGGTGGAGGCGTGGCTGTTCTCGATGACGTCGTGCTCGGACTCCTCGCGCGCCGGGTAGCCGGAGAGGCCGCCCTTGCCGCGCAGCTTGGAGAAGTCCTGACGTCCGGTCAGAAGCTTGTGTACGTAGGACTGATGGCCGGTGTCCCAGAGGATCCGGTCGACCGGCGACTCGAAGACCCGGTGCAGGGCGATGGTCAGTTCCACCACGCCCAGGTTGGGCCCGAGATGACCGCCGGTGCGCGAGACCGCCTGCACCAGGAACTCGCGTATCTCCCCGGCCAGTTCGCCGAGTTCCGCCCCGGACAAGCCCTTCAGGTCACGCGGTTGCCGGATCGTCTCCAGAATCGTCACGTTCATGGCCCCCTCTCGCTCCGTGCAGTTACGTGGACTCAACTCATCCGCTCGGCGAGCCGCTGCGCCTCCTCGATCAGGGTCTCGACGATCCGGGACTCCGGGACGGTCCGCACGACCTCCCCCTTGACGAAGATCTGCCCCTTTCCGTTGCCCGAGGCAACTCCCAGATCGGCCTCACGGGCCTCTCCGGGGCCGTTGACCACACAGCCCATCACCGCCACCCGCAGCGGCACTTCGAGGCCGTCGAGCCCGGCGGTGACCTCGTCCGCGAGCCGGTAGACGTCCACCTGGGCGCGACCGCAGGAGGGACACGAGACGATCTCCAGGCGGCGCCGGCGCAGGCCCAGGGACTCCAGGATCTGGATGCCGACCTTGACCTCCTCCACCGGCGGCGCGGACAGCGACACGCGGATGGTGTCGCCGATGCCGCTCGACAGCAGCGCCCCGAACGCGACGGCCGACTTGATGGTGCCCTGGAACGCGGGGCCGGCCTCCGTGACGCCCAGGTGCAGCGGATAGTCGCACCGCTCGGCCAGCTGGCGGTACGCCTCGATCATCACGACCGGGTCGTTGTGCTTGACCGAGATCTTGATGTCCCGGAAGTCGTGCTCCTCGAAGAGCGACGCCTCCCACAGCGCCGACTCGACCAGCGCCTCCGGGGTGGCCCTGCCGTACCTCCGCAGCAGCCGCCGGTCCAGGGACCCGGCGTTGACCCCGATCCGGACCGGTGTGCCGCGGTCCTTCGCGGCGCGCGCGATCTGCGCGATCTGGTCGTCGAACTTCTTGATGTTGCCCGGGTTGACCCGGACCGCCGCGCAGCCCGCCTCGATGGCCGCGAAGACGTACTTGGGCTGGAAGTGGATGTCCGCGATCACCGGGATCTGCGACTTGCGCGCGATGACCGCAAGCGCGTCCGCGTCGTCCTGCGTGGGGCAGGCGACGCGGACGATCTGGCAGCCGGACGCGGTGAGTTCGGCGATCTGCTGGAGGGTGGCGCCGATGTCCGACGTACGGGTCGTCGTCATCGACTGCACCGAGACCGGGGCCCCGCCCCCGACCGCCACCGGCCCGACATGGATCTCCCGCGACCGCCGCCGCGGGGCCGCCTGCCGGGCCGGTACCTCGGGAACGCCCAAGGGTACGGCGGTCATCGCGCTACGCCCGGTTTCCCGAGACCGTCTCGCGCAGGGCCCGCAGCGACTCCGTCAGGGAGCCCATGGTGGCGAGCACGGAGGTGGGCTCGTAGCCGCAGTGCGCCATGCAGTTGGCGCAGCGCGGGTCCTTGCCGCGGCCGTACTTGTCCCAGTCGGTGTCCTCCACCAGCTCCCGGTACGTCGGCACGTACCCGTCGCTCATCAGGTAGCAGGGCCGCTGCCAGCCGAAGAGCGAGTAGTTCGGGATCGCCCAGGCGGTGCACGGGAAGTCGACCTTGCCCTCCAGGAAGTCCAGGAAGAGCGGGGAGTGGTTGAGCCGCCACTTCTTGCGGTTGCCGCCCGCGAACGCCTTCCGGAACAGCTCGCGGGTCTGCTCCACGCCGAGGAAGTGCTCCTGGTCCGGGGCCTTCTCGTAGGCGTAGGCGGGCGAGATCATCATCTCGTCCACCTTGAGGTCGTCGTTGAGGAAGTTGAGCACCTCGACGACGGTCTGCGGGGTGTCGGTGTTGAAGAAGGTGGAGTTGGTGGTCACCCGGAAGCCGCGCCGCTTGGCCTCCTTGATGGCCGCCACCGCCTCGTCGAACACGCCCTCCTTGGCGACGGACTCGTCGTGCCGCTCGCGCAGCCCGTCGATGTGTACCGCGAAGGCGAAGTACGGCGAGGGGGTGAACTTCTCCATCTTCTTGCGCAGCAGCATCGCGTTGGTGCACAGGAAGACGTACTTCCTCTTGGCCACCAACTGCCGCACGATCTCGTCGATCTGAGGATGCATCAGGGGCTCACCGCCCGCGATGGAGACCATCGGCGCACCCGATTCGAGCACCGCGCCCACCGCCTGGGCGACCGGCATGCGCTGCTTGAGCACCCCGGCCGGATGCTGGATCTTGCCGCAGCCCTCGCACTTGAGGTTGCACGCGAAGAGCGGTTCGAGCTCCACGATGAGCGGGAACTTGTCCCGCTTGCGGAGCTTCTGTTCGGCCAGGTATGTAGCGACCTTGATGGACTGACGCAACGGCATGGCCATCTGGGCTCACCTCCGGGGGAGCAGCAAAGAACGGTGCCATTCGAAATATGCGGGAAGTACGGAACGAAGAACGCGGAAGGCTGATATTCCACCGCGCACCGTGCCGATCCGGACGAGTTCGTGTTCGGGAGTGTCGACGACCACCCGGACGGCGGCGACCGGGCGTTCGCCCGCGGTCA
Source organism: Streptomyces sp. SUK 48 (assembly GCF_009650765.1). Lineage (NCBI taxonomy): Bacteria > Bacillati > Actinomycetota > Actinomycetes > Kitasatosporales > Streptomycetaceae > Streptomyces > Streptomyces sp. SUK 48. The sequence goes on from NZ_CP045740.1 coordinate 1,345,213, forward strand.
CGGCGCTGAGCAGGGTGGCCGCGGACTCCATGTCGACGGCGATCGCGCCCATCGCGCGCAGGGCGGACCGTTCGGGACCGCGGACGACATGATCGGATCCGGTGAGCGGGCCGGTGTGGACCGTGCGGCCGGGCAGCAGCCGCGCGAGTTCCCTCACCAGCAGTTCGGTGCCCGCGCACGGGACGGTCCCGTGCGGGTCCCGGGTCTCCTCGGCGACCACCAGGTCGCCGGGGTGCATACCGGGGGCGAGGCCCGCGCAGAAGCCGGTGGCCACCACGGCGGCGTCGGTGAGCGCGGGCCGGGCCAGGTGCCGGGCGAGGGAGCGCCGCGCCGCCCGCGGCCCCATCCCGGTACGGACGAACGTGACCGGCCCGCCGGCCCCGCCGCGGTCGCCCGAGCGCAGGGCGAGGTGCTCGATGCCGAGCGCGCAGGCGATCAGCAGCGGGGCCGGAGCGGGCTGGACGGTCACGGTCAGCTCCCCTTGGCCTCGGCGAGCGGTGACCCGGCGGGCTTGGCCGCGGCGGTCCGCGGCCGGGGGGTCCTGGCGAGCAGCTGCCGCTCGAAGGGGTCGCCGTGCAGATACCGGCCGAGCGCGGTGAGCGGGAACACCTGCCGGTACAGGTGGTAGTTGATGGAGAAGTCCCAGGGGAAGCCGGTACCGGTGAAGTACGGCTCGTCCCAGGTGCCGTCCTCGCGCTGGGTGGCCGCGAGCCACTGGACGCCCCGCTCGACGGCCTGGGAGTCCTTCTCCCCCGCCGCGAGCAGCGCCATCAGCGCCCACGCGGTCTGCGAGGGGGTGGAGGCGCCCCGGCCGGCCCATTCCCTGACGTGCTTGTAGGAGCGCAGGTCCTCGCCCCAGCCGCCGTCGTCGTTCTGGACCGACTCCAGCCAGGTCACCGCCCGGCGGATCGCCGGGTGGGCGACCGGCATCCCGGCCGCGGTCAGCGCCGGGACCACCGACCCTGTGCCGTAGATGTAGTTGACGCCCCAGCGGCCGAACCACGCGCCGTTCTGCTCCTGTTCGGCGAGCAGCCAGGCGATTCCGCGCCGGGTGCGCGGGTCGTGGGCGAGACCCTCGGCGGCGAGCATCTCCACCACGTGCGCGGTGACGTCCGCGGAGGGCGGGTCGATGACCTCGCCGAAGTCGCAGAACGGCAGCCGGTTGGGGAACGGGCTGGTGTTGTCGACGTCGAAGGCGCCCCACGCGCCGTTCTTCGACTGCATGCCGAGGTTCCAGCGCACCGCGCGCCCGATCGCCCGGTCCGTGCGCTCCGGGTCGTGGTGCCGGATCCGGCGCAGTGCGAGGGAGACCTCGGCGGTGTCGTCGATATCGGGGTAGTTGTCGTTGTGAAACTCGAACGCCCAGCCGCCCGGCGGCAGTTGGGGACGCTTGACGGCCCAGTCACCGGGCCGGACGATCTCCTCGCCCAGCAACCAGTCGGCGGCCTTGACCAGTTGGGGGTGGTCGGCGGGCAGTCCGGCGTCGACCAGCGCGATGGCGGCGAGACAGGTGTCCCACACCGGGGACTGGCACGCCTCGATCATCCGGGCGCCGTCCTCACGCCAGACGGCGAACCGGTCCAGGGAGGCCAACCCCTCGCGCAGCACGGGGTGTTCGAGGTCGTAGCCGAGCAGATGCAGGGCGATGACCGAGTACACGGCCGGGGGCTGGATGCCGCCCCAGCAGCCGTCGTTCTCCTGCCGCTCGATGATCCAGCGGGCGGCGGCGTTCATCGCGGCCCTTCGCAGCCGGCGCGGGACGACCTTGCGCAGCTGCTGGAGCGCCCTGTCCAGGCGCTGGAAGGCCCCGTCCCAGGTGTTCGCCGGGGCGAGGGGCTTGGGCGGGTTGGGGTTCGCCGGGTCGGTGTGCAGTTCGTCCAGCGCGAAGGGCGCGGGGCGCACCGGGCGCTTGGCCGAGACGATGGTGAGCGGCACGATCGTCTGCCGGGCCCAGCACCCGAAGTCGTAGATGTTCAGCGGCATCCAGCCGGGGAACCAGATCAGCTCCGGAGGCATCTCCGGCAGGTCTTCCCATTTCCACCAGCCGAACAGGGCGAGCCAGATGCGGGTGAAGACCCGGGCGGAGGCGATGCCGCCGCGCTCGCGGATCCAGGCGGCGGCCCGCGCCATGTGCGGGTCGTCGGGCGCGTCGCCGGCCAGCCGCAGGGCGACGTACGCCTCGATGGTGGTGGACAGTTCGCCGGGCCCGCCCCAGAAGGTGGCCCAGGTGCCGTCCTCGCGCTGCTCGCCGCGGATGAACTTCGCGGCGGCCTGTGTGGTGCGTTCCTCCTGGATGCCCAGGAACTGGCGGAGCAGCAGGTCCTCGGCGTCCATGGTGACGTTGGTCTCCAGGTCGCCCTTCCACCAGCCCTCGGCGTCCTGCCGGGCGAGCAGGAAGTCGGTGGCGCGGCGGGCGGCCCGTGCGGCGGCTTCCGGTACCCCGGCCGCCTCGGGCGTGGTGAGGGTGGTGTCGCTGGCCGCGGCAGCGCGGGACGGCAAGGTGGCCCCGGTGCTTCCGTCGGTCGTCGCTGTCATGGCTTCCCCTTCGTACAGTCGTGCGAGACGTGCTGCTGTGGGTCCGCCGTCGGCCGGTGTGCGTCCTGTCGCGCCACCGGCCGGCGACTACGCGAGGCTTGTTCGACCGATAGTGATCATCTCTTCCGTACGACGACGAAGTCGGCGAGAGCCGTGAAGGCGGCCCGTACCCGGTCGGGCATGGTGACCGCGTCCAGGGCGCTGACGGCGATGGTGTGCTGGCGGCGCGCCTCCTCGGCGGTCCACTCGCGGCCCCCGGCCTCCTCGATGAGGGCGGCGCGGGCCGCGAACTCCTCCTCGGAGAAGTTCTCGAAGTCGCTGCTCTTGGCGTCGGCGGCGAGGATCTCGCCGAGCCGCTCGGAGGCGGGTCCGCCGGCCGCGAGCGCGGCGACCACCGGCAGCGACTTCTTGCGCTGGCGCAGGTCGCTCCAGGTCTGCTTGCCGGTGGCCTCCGGGTCGCCCCAGATGCCGAGCAGGTCGTCCACGGCCTGGAAGGCGAGGCCGAGGTGGTAGCCGTAGCGCTCCAGCGCGTCGGCGGTGGCGTCGTCGGCGCCGCCGAGGACCGCGCCGATGGAGGAGGCACAGGCGAGCAGCGCGCCGGTCTTGTTGCCCTCCATCTCCAGGCACTCCTCGACGCTGACCCGGTCGCGGTGCTCGTAGGAGATGTCCTGGGCCTGGCCGTCGATCAGGGCGCGGGTGGCGGTGGTGAGCCGGCGGGTGGCGCGGCCGGCCTCGACCGAACCGAGCTCCAGCAGCACCTCGTTGGCCAGCGCGAACAGGGCGTCGCCGACCAGGATCGCCTGGGCGGGGCCGTGCACCTTCCAGACGGTGTCGCGGTGGCGGCGCTGCTCGTCGCCGTCCATCAGGTCGTCGTGCAGCAGCGAGAAGTTGTGGACCAGTTCGACGGCGACGGCGCCCGGGACGCCGGTCTCCGGCGCGCTGCCGGTGACCTCGGCGGAGAGCACCGCGAGTGCGGGGCGTACGGCCTTGCCGCCGTCGCCGTCGGCCGGGTTGCCGGCCGCGTCGATCCAGCCGAAGTGGTAGGCGGCGACGGTGTCCATGGGAGGAGCGAGGCGGTCGACGGCCGCACGCAGGACCGGCGTGGCCAGGGTCCGTCCGCGCTCCAGCAGCGCGGTGACGTCCACCGCGGTCTCCGTCGAGGCCGGGGGCACAGTGGGCACAGTCTCTCCTCTTGTTGCGGTACCGAAGGTGCGGGGGCCCGCCGCCGGCTGCCGGTGCGGCATCAGGCCGCCTCCTCGAAGGCGAAGAGACGGCTGGGGCGGGGCCGGCCGAGGGCGCGGAGCGCGGCATCGGCCGCGCTCACTCCGCTGCGGACCGCACTCTCCATGGTCGCGGGCCACCCGGTGGCGGTCCACGCTCCGGCCAGGTACAGGCCGGATGCCTTGGTGCGGGCGCCGGGGCGCAGCCGCCCGACGCCGGGGGCGGGCGCGAACGTCGCCGTGCGCTCCCGGGTCACGAAGAAGTCCTCGATCACGGCGCCGCGCGTGCCCGGGATGAGCTTCTCCAGCTCCGGGACGTAGCGCTCGCGCAGTTCCGCGACGGGGAGGTCGATGTCGTCCCGCGCGGCCGACTGGGACAGCGCGAGGTACTGGCCCGAGCGCAGCCCGGAGGCGTGGGTGCGGTCGAAGACCCATTGCACGGGGGTGCCGAGGGCGGCGAAGAAGGGGCGCGCGAGCACCTCGCGGTCGTACACCACATGCACGTTGAGGATGGGGGCGGTGCCGATCTCCAGCAGCCGCTCGGGCTCGTCGAGGGCGCCGGGCGGCAGCAGTTCGTACGCCTCGCGCTGGGGTACGGCGAGGACGACGGCGTCGGTTTCGAGGCGCTCGCCGGGAACCTCGACGCGCCAGCCGCCGTTCTCCATGGCAGAGACGGAGGTGACGCGTGAACGGACCTCGGTACGCACGCCCGCGGAGTCGAGCGCCTTGCGGGCCAGCCGGTCGTGCAGTTCGCCCAGCGGGACGTGGGCCCAGCCGATGTCGGCCGCTCCCGGGTCGGACAGCAGACCGGTCTTGAACACCATCGCGGCGAGCCCCAGCGAGGAGTCGCCCGCGACCGCGTTGAGGGTGGCGACCCCGACCAGGTCCCACAGGGCCTCGATGGCACGCGCGGACTGGCCGTGGGCGGCCAGCCAGCTGCCGAAGTCCTGGGTGTCCAGGGTCGGATCGGCGAGGTCGAGACCCTTGAGCGCGAGCGCGGCACGCCCGACGGAGGCGCGCTCGGCGAGCGAGAGGTGCGGATAGGCGGCCAGGCTGCGCCCCAGGTGCAGGGGGACGGGCAGCGGGTCGCGCCGCAGCCTGCCGAGTCGCCGGCCCTCGGGCTTGGCGAGGTCCACGACGGGCACGTCCAGGCGGTCCTGAAGCGGTGCCAGCGCCGCGCCCTCGATCCGGTCGAGGAACCAGCGGTAGGCGGTGCAGCAGCGCAGGTACACGTGCTGGCCGTTGTCGACGGTCAGTCCGCCGCGCTGGAAGGAGAAGGCGAGGCCGCCCAGTCGGGGCCTGCCTTCGAGCAGGGTGACGCGCACCCCCGCGTCGGCGAGGGCGAGCGCCGCGGTGACGCCGGCGAGGCCACCGCCGATCACGACGGCGCCGCGGGCCGCGCTGTCGGGGGTGCGCTGTCCCGGTGCGGGGCGTGCGCCGTCGCTCATGGTGCGTCCTTCCGTGCGTGCCGGCCGTGCTGGTTGAACGGTGCACGTACGGTCGTCGCAGTCAGGGACGCCACGCCGGGGCGCGGGGTTGCCCGGCGGAAGTCCCCTGGTGCGGTGCGGTGCATCAGGCGCGCCTCCCGACGGTCCGCCCGGCGCCGTGACGGGTGACCTGCCGGGTGTCGAGTCCGGACAGGCCGCGCACGGCGACGTACGCCTTCTCGTGGCCGGGCAGCGAGACCCGGCCGCGCAGCACGGCCTCGGGCTCGCGCGCGATGCGGTCGAGGAGGCGGCGGTAGATGCCGGCCATGGCGGCCACGCAGGCGCCGCTGCGCCGGTCGAGCATGGGCAGCAGCTGGTAGCCCTCGGCGAAAAGGGCGCGGGCGCGGCGGACCTCGAAGTGCACGAGGCCCGCGAAGTCGGAGCCCTCCGGGGGCGTGGGCCGCTCGAACCCGGCCGCGCAGCCGAACTTGGCCAGGTCGTCGGCGGGCAGATAGGTACGGCCGCCCAGGGCGTCCTCGCGGACGTCCCGGAGGATGTTGGTGAGCTGGAGCGCGAGGCCGAGCGTGTCGGCGTACTCGGCGGCGCGCTCGGCGCCGCGGGCGCCGGGCTCGGTGCCGAACACGCCGAGCGAGAGACGGCCGATGGCACCGGCGACACACCGGCAGTAGACCTTCAGGTCGTCCCAGGTCTCGTAGGTCTCCCCGCGCGCGTCCATCTCCACGCCGTCGATCAGCTCGTCCAGCCCGCCGAGCGGGATCGGGAAGGCCGCGGCGGCATGGGTGAGGGCGACGGCCACCGGGTCGGTGTCGTCCTCCTCGACGCCGCCCTCCCGGATGCGGGCGAGCAGGGCCCGGGTCTCCTGGAGCCGCACCACCTTCACGTCGTCGGCCAGATCACCGTCGCCGATGTCGTCGACACGCCGTGAGAACGCGTACAGCGCCGACATGGCGCGCCGCTTCGGTGTGGGCAGCAGCCGGATGCCGTACGCGAAGTTACGGGCCTGCTGTCCGGTCACCGTCTCGCAGTAGCGGTAGGCGGCGAGCACCGGTGCGGACACGTGCGACGCAGACTCCACGGTCCGGATCACCCCTCTCCTCGCAGAATCACGCCCGCCTCACGCAGCAACTGGACCTTGCCTGGTTTGGGCGGGCCGGGAAGAACGTCGTATTCGGCGGCGGCGATCGCGCGGACCGCCGCCCTTCCCCCCGCCACGAACCCTGCGAGCAGCAGCTTCAACCTGCCGTGGACGCTACCCACCAGGGGGGCGCCTTCATTCAGCAGATCGCGGGCGCGTTGCGCTTCGTATGCAACCAGGGCGCGCATCGATGCGCCCGCGGTTTTCGCGGACAGATCCGTTTCCGTGACGTGGAAGCGCTTCATGTCCGCGGCCGGAAGATAGATCCGGTCGCGGCGGAAGTCCTCGGCGACGTCCTGGAGGTGTTCCACGATCTGGAGCGCGGTGCAGATCGCGTCGGACAGACGGATCCGCTCGGGGGTCGAGGTGCCGGTGACGGCGAGGACGAGGCGGCCGACGGGGTTGGCGGACAGCTCGCAGTAGGCGAGGAGGTCGTCGTACGTCTCGTACCGGGTGACGAGCTGGTCCTGGCGGTTGGCCGCGATCAGGCCGAGGAACGGCTCGGGGGTGAGCGCCCGGCGCCGTACGACGGGCTGGAGCCGGCGCAGCAGGGGATGGCTCGGGGTGGCGTCGAAGACCCGGCGCAGATCGGCCTCGAAGGCGTCGAGCAGGAGCAGCCGGTCCCCGGCCTCGGTGGCCGACACGCCGAGCAGTTCGGCGTCGGCTCCGCCGGGGGCGAGGTCGCCGTCGCCGATGTCGTCGACCAGACGGGCGAAGCCGTAGACCGCCATGAGGTCGTGGCGCCAGTCGCGGGGCAGGAAGAAGGGGGCCACGGGGAAGTTCTCGTTCGCAGCCTTGTCGAGGGTGGCGCGTTCCAGGTCCGGCGCCGGTCTGGTGGCCGTCATCGGGCGACGCCCGGGGCGGCAACGGCACATGCTGCGTTGAGCTGGGGAGTTTCCGTAGCCATTGCCGTCACATCTCCCGTTCTACACTGCCGACCCAATACACACTATTTCGGACACGCCGCCCGGCAATTCGCGGGGCGTGACCTGGCGCAGGGTGTCGCGCATTATCGCCCCACTTGCCGCTTTCCGGCACCGGTACAGCTTACGTTGTACAACACATCAAGATTCGAGGGGGTGTCCCGCACATCACAACAACACACCGATTGGCGTCAAGATTCCTGGCAGCCTTGGGAGTTGACGCTTCCTTTGCAGACGCGGGGCCCCGCCGGAAGGTTGCCGGCGGGGCCCTGGCCGAAACAGTTCACTTGCCCGTGAACTTCTCGTACTCCTTGAGCACCTCTTCGGTCGGCCCGTCCATGCGCAGCTCACCGCGTTCCAGCCACAGCACGCGGTCGCAGGTGTCCCGGATGGACTTGTTGTTGTGGCTGACCAGAAAGACCGTGCCGGCCTCCTTGCGCAGTTCACGGATGCGTTCCTCGGAACGCTTCTGGAACTTGCGGTCACCGGTGGCGAGGGCCTCGTCGATCATGAGGACGTCGTGGTCCTTGGCGGCCGCGATCGAGAAGCGCAGCCGCGCGGCCATGCCGGAGGAGTAGGTGCGCATCGGCAGGGTGATGAAGTCGCCCTTCTCGTTGATCCCGGAGAAGTCGACGATGTCCTGATAGCGCTCCTTGATCTGCTCGCGCGACATGCCCATGGCGAGACCGCCCAGGATGACGTTGCGCTCGCCGGTCAGGTCGTTCATCAGGGCCGCGTTCACCCCCAGCAGGGAGGGCTGGCCGTCGGTGTAGACCTTGCCCTGCTCCGCCGGCAGCAGACCGGCGATGGCGCGCAGCAGGGTGGACTTGCCGGAGCCGTTGGAGCCGATCAGGCCGATGGCCTCGCCGCGGTAGGAGACGAAGGAGACCCCGCGCACGGCGTGCACCTTGCGCACGCCCCGCTCCTCGCCGCGCTTGACGATCCGGCTGAGGGCGGCCGTCGCGCTGCCCTTGCCGGTCTTGGCGCCGTTGACCCGGTAGACGATGTGCAGATCGTCCGCGATGACCGTCGGGCGGCGCGCGCCGGTGTCCGTGGTGCTCTGCTGGTGCTGCTCGGCGTTCTGCTCAGCCACGGCCGTACCGCTCCTCCGCCTTCCAGAAGTACACGAAGCCGCCGGCGAAGACCGCCACGGCCCAGAACACCGCGATCGCCCACACGTGCGGGGGCAGGTTCGCGGCGCCGTAGCCGTCGATCAGCGCGAAGCGCATCAGGTCCATGTAGATCGCGGCCGGGTTGACCTGGAGCAGCCGCACCGCCCACTCCGGGCGGTCCGCCATCATCGTGCTGATGGAGAACATCACGCCGGAGGTGTACATCCAGGTGCGCAGCACGAACGGCATCAGCTGCGCCATGTCCGGCGTCTTGGCGCCCATGCGGGCGACGATCAGCGCGAGGCCGGTGTTGAACAGGAACTGCAGCGCCAGGATCGGCACGATCAGCAGCCAGGACATGCCGGGGTAGCTGCCGAAGCCGATCGCCACGATGAACAGCACGATCATCGAGAACATCAGCTGCTGGAGCTGCTGGAGCGAGAAGGAGACGGGCAGCGAGGCGCGCGGGAAGTGCAGGGCGCGCACCAGGCCGAGGTTCCCGGAGATGGCGCGCACGCCCGACATGACCGAGCTCTGCGTGAAGGTGAACACGAAGACGCCGGTGACCAGGAACGGGATGTACACGTCATGGGACATGCCGCGGCTGGCGTGCAGGATGACGCCGAAGATGAAGTAGTACACGGCCGCGTTCAGCAGCGGCGTGGCGACCTGCCACAGCTGGCCGAGCTTGGCCTGGCTGTACTGCGCCGTCAGCTTCGCCTGCGAGAAGGCGAGGATGAAGTGGCGCCGGCTCCACAGCTGACGGACGTACTCCACCAGCGAGGGACGGGCGCCGCTGACGGCGAGCCCGTACCTGGCGGCCAGCTCGGCCGGCGTCAGCCCCTCGTCGGGCGACGGTATCGCGCTCACCGCGACACCGGCGTCATGCGTTGTGTGACTCACGAGTAAGAACCCGGACTCTCTCGGTAAGAAGCTTGCTGTTCAGGTAAGAAGCTTCTCAGATGACCGGGGGACGGCCCAGCCGGGTGAGCCGCCAGACCGTGCGCCAGCGCATCGGACGGCGTGGACCGCAGGGCGTGGTCCAGCCCTCCTTGAAGCCGCCGAACCAGGCCGCGAGGGCCGGCCGCGAGGGGCGGCGGGCCAGCGTGAGCAGCAGCCAGACGCCCAGGTAGACGGGGACGAGCGGGGCGGGGAGGTTGCGCCGGGCGAGCCAGACGCGGTTGCGGGCCACCATGCGGTGATAGACGGCGTGCCGGGAGGGCGCGGTCGTCGGGTGGAACAGCACCATGTCGGAGCGGTAGTCGATCAGCCAGCCGGCGTCCAGCGCCCGCCAGGCCAGATCGGTCTCCTCATGGGCGTAGAAGAACTCGGCGGGCAGCCCGCCGACCTCGCCGAGCACCTTGGTGCGCACCGCGTTGGCGCCGCCCAGGAAGGTGGTCACCCGCGAGGAGCGCATCGGGTCCGAGGCGCGCAGCCGGGGCACATGGCGGCGCTGGGTCTCACCGGTCTCGGGATCGGCGATGCGGAAGCTGATGATGCCCAGCTCCGGATCGGCGGCGAACGCCTCGCGGCACAGCTCGGCGGTGTCGTGCCGGGCGAGCAGGCCGTCGTCGTCCAGGAAGAGCAGGATGTCGACGTCCTGGCCGCCGGGGCCGAACGCCTCGATGCCGACGTTGCGGCCGCCCGGGATGCCCAGGTTCTCGGGCAGCTCGACGGTGCGCACGCCCTCGGGGACGTCGGGCACCGGGGAGCCGTTGCCGACGACGACCACCTCGACGCGGTCGCCGTCCTGCTTGGCGACCGAGTCGAGCAGGGCGCGCAGCTCCTCGGGCCGGTTGCCCATGGTGATGATGACGGCGCCGACGCGCGGGGCCGCGTTCACTTCAGCCTGCTGGAGGCGAGGATGGACACCAGGTGCAGCAGCGTCTGGAGCAGGGCGATGCCGGCGAGGACGGCGGTGCCGAGCCGGGTGAAGAACAGGTCGCCGTGGATGTGGTCGGCGATGGCGAGGAGCACGATCAGCAGCGATGCCTCGATGCCGAGGATGAGCCGGTGGAACTTCAGCGCCGAGGCGGCCCGGCGGGCCAGCGCCATCCCGGAGGAGCGCGGCTCGGCGGCGGCCTCCTGCACCGGCGGCTTGCCGGTCTGGTGCCGGGCGACGCCGACCAGGTCGGTCTCCGCCTTGATCAGGATCGCGCCGAGCGCGGCCAGGGTGCCGAGGAAGGCCCACAGCCAGTCGATACGGCCGGAGCCCCACAGGTCGGCCGCGCGCAGCCCGAGGCCGACCAGGACGGCCGCGTCGGTGAGGTAGGCGCCGACGCGGTCCAGGTAGACACCGGCAAGGGAGTACTGCTTGCGCCAGCGGGCGATCTCGCCGTCGACGCAGTCCAGCAGCAGGTACAGCTGGGTGGCGACCACGCCGAGGATCGCGCCCCAGATCCCCGGCACCAGCAGGGCCGGGGCCGCGAGCACACCGCACAGGGTCATCAGGTACGTGAGCTGGTTGGGCGTGACCCTGGTGTTCACCAGGTAGCGGTCGATGCGCAGGGAGACCTCACGCATGTAGAGGCGTCCCGCCCAGTGCTCACCGCTGCGCCGGTCCTTCACCCCGGCGGGGTGGACGACCGGACGGAGTTCAGCTACCGATGGCCTTGACATAGTCGGCGTAGATGTCCTTGATCTGGTTCGGCTTGAGGTCGAGGTGTTCGAGGATGGTGTAGCGGCCCGGCCGGGTCTCCGGCGCGAACTCCACGGCGCGGACGAACTCGTCCACGGTGAAGCCGATCTCCTCCGGCAGCACCGGAAGCCCGTGCCGGCGCAGCACCTGGGCGGTGTGCCCGGCCTCCTCGTGGGCCCCGCGCAGATACATCGCGAAGGCCGCGCCGAGCCCGCACTGCTCGCCATGGGCGGCCGCGCGCTTCGGGAACAGCAGGTCGAACGCGTGGTTGATCTCGTGACAGGAGCCGGAGGAGGGCCGGGAGTCGCCGGAGATCGACATCGAGATGCCGCTGAGGACCAGCGCCTCGGCGAGCACCTGGAGGAAGCCGTTGTCGCCGATGCCGCCCGGGTGCCGCAGCACCGCCTCGCCCGCCTGGCGGGCCATGGCCGCGGCGAGACCGTCGATCTTCTCGCCGTTGACCCGGTGGGACAGCTCCCAGTCCGCGATCGCGTTGATGTTGGAGATGGCGTCGCCGATACCGGCCCGGACGAAGCGGGCCGGGGCCGCGCGGATCACGTCCAGGTCGATGACGACCGCGATCGGGTTGGGCACGCCGTAGGAGCCGCGCCCCGCGTCGTTGTCGAGCGTGGCGACCGGCGAGCACAGGCCGTCGTGCGCGAGGTTCGTGGGCACGGCGACCAGGGGCAGGCCGATGCGGGCCGCGGCGAACTTGGCACAGTCGATGATCTTGCCGCCGCCGAGCCCGACCACCGCGTCGTAGTGGCCGGACTTCATCTCGCCGGCCAGCCGGATCGCGTCGTCCAGGGTGCCGCCGCCCACCTCGTACCAGGACGCGCCGGGCAGCGAGGGGGCGAGGCGCTCGCGCAGCTGGGCGCCGGAGCCGCCGCTGACGGCGACGGCGAGGCGGCCCGACTGGGAGATGCGCTCGTCGGCGAGGACACCGGCCAGGTCGTCCAGGGCACCCGGGCGGATGTCCACGACGACCGGCGAGGGGATCAGCCGGGTCAGTAGCGGCACGCGATCTCCCGCCCCTTGGCCAGGTCGTCGTGATTGTCGATCTCGACCCAGGAGACGTCGCCGATGGGCGCCACGTCGATCCGGAAGCCGCGGTCCACCAGCTCCTGGTAGCCGTGCTCGTAGAACTGCTGCGGGTCCTTCTCCCAGACCGTCTTCAGCGCGTCGCCCAGTTCCTCGGCGGCGTCGCCCTCGATCAGGGTCACGCCGATGTACTCGCCGGTCGCCTCGGCCGGGTCCATCAGCTTGGTGATCTTCGTCATGCCGTTGGCGGGGTCGACGACGACCTTCATCTCCTCGTCCGCCAGGGACTTCACGGTGTCCAGCGCGAGGATGATCTTCTTGCCGTCACCGCGCGCGGCCAGCAGCGTCTCCTCGACGGAGACCGGGTGCACGGTGTCGCCGTTGGCGAGGATCACACCGTCCTTGAGCGCGTCGCGCCCGCACCACAGGGAGTAGGCGTTGTTCCACTCCTCGGCCTTGTCGTTGTCGATCAGCGTCAGCTTGAGGCCGTACTTCTCCTCCAGGGCGGCCTGGCGGGCGTAGACGGCCTCCTTGCGGTAGCCGACGATGATCGCGACCTCGGTGAGGCCGATCCGGGCGAAGTTGCCGAGGGTGAGGTCGAGAACCGTGGGCTCGCCCTCTATGCCCGCGGGCCCCACCGGCACCAGCGCCTTGGGCAGGGTGTCCGTGTAGGGGCGCAGACGCCGTCCGGCGCCGGCCGCCAGCACGAGGCCGATCATGCGGTTTCTCCTTCATCGTGTACGGCGGGTGCCCCTGCGGACACCCAGAACCGGATGCTCTCCGCGAGCACCACCAGGGCGACGATCACGGCGAGTACCGTGAGCGCGGTCGTGAACTGCGCGGCGGTGAGTGCCGCGGCCAGCACGGTGACGAGCAGGGTGCGCCCGTCGTGCCCCCCTATGGAGCGCACCAGCCAGGCCGGCGGCGCTCCGGCGTTGCCGCGGATGCGGTACACCGTGTCGTAGTGATGGTAGGCGACCGCCGCCACCAGCCCGAAAGCCGCGGGAAGGGCTCCGTTCACGTCCGCCGTGCAGGCGAGGGCGAGGACGGTGCCGTACTCGGCGGCCCGGAAGAACGGCGGGACCAGCCAGTCCAGGGCGCCCTTGAGCGGGCGGGCGACGGCGAGCGCCGAGGTGAGGACGTAGACCAGGGCGCCGATCACCGGCACCACCGAGCCGTAGCCGGAGAGGGCCGAGCAGGCGACGACCGCGGCGCCGCCGAGCAGCGCGACGGCCGGGACGGCGAGACCGGGCAGACCGCGCCGGGCGGCGCGCGCCACCGCCTCGGCGAGCGGGCCGGAGTCGGCGAGGTCGGCCAGCGCCCGCGCGGCGCGGTCGGTGCGGTGCGCCGCGCGGGTCAGCGAGCGCAGCACCCGCCCCGCGGTGGTGTACGTGGCGGCGAAGGCACAGCCGACGAGCAGCGCGTAGAAGGTGATCCGCGGGGTGGTGACGGCGGTGAGGACCGCGATCATCGCCCAGCGCTCACCGATCGGCAGCACTATCATCCGGCGCACCCAGACCGTCCAGCCGACGCTGTCCAGCTTGTCGGAGAGCGCGGCGGTGGGGCTGGTGTTGGCCGTGGCGTCGTGGTTGGCCTCGTTGAAGGAGAAGTCGACCACGTGCCGGCAGGTCTGGAGGACCATCGCGCCGAGCGCGAGCGCCCAGACGTCGTCGTGCCCGCCGCGGGCCGCGCCCAGGGCGAGACCGGCGTAGTAGGCGTACTCCTTGGCCCGGTCGAAGGTGGCGTCGAGCCAGGCACCGAGCGTGGAGTACTTCAGGGCGTAGCGGGCGAGCTGGCCGTCGGTGCAGTCCAGCACGAAGGAGGCGATCAGCAGCACGCCGGCGGCTATGAAACCGCCGCGGGTGCCGGTGGCCGCGCAGCCGGCCGCGATCAGCGCGGTGAGCAGCGAGGCGGTGGTGACCTGGTTCGGGGTCAGACCGCGGCGCGCGCACCAGCGGGCGATGTAGCGCGAGTACGGGCTGATGCAGTACGTGGTGAAGAAGCCGTCGCGGGACTTCACGGCCGACTTCAGGCGTACGGCCTCGTCGTCCACGGCGGCGACGGCCTGCCGCGCCTCGTTGCGGGCCTGCGGGTCGGCGGGCACGACGGCGACGAGGCTGCCCAGCTCGGGGCGGTGGACCTCGCTGCCGTCGGCGTCCAGCTCGGTGACGATCCGGTCGGCGAGGCTGCCGACGGCGACCGCGGTGCCGCCGCCCGAGGAGGTCTCGCGGGCCACGGCGCGGGTCAGCGCCTGCCGGGCGGCCGGCTGCGCGGTGACGGCGCCGGGGACGGCGGCGAGCGGGAAGCGGGGGTCGGTCAGGCCGAGCCGCAGGGCGTGTACATGGCCGACGAAACCGGCGTCGACCACGGCCACGCGGTCACCGGCGGGGGCGGCCGCGAGCAGGGCCTCGGTCTCGGCGGTGCTCTCCGCCATCCGGACGTCGAAGCCGAGGGACCGCAGATCGCTCTCGAGCGACGATCCGGGGACCGGCTGACCGGTGACGATGGCGGTCGGCAACCGAACTCACTCCCTGGGTGCCGGCGCGTCGGCGCCGGTCTTCTGCATGGTGGGGCGCGCTGTGCCTGCGGCGCCCGGGCGGCATGTCGGCAGAGGGTATCGGATGAAGCGAAGCCCGTGTTCACCGGCCGTTCACGACCCGTCCCGCGGCCGGGGCCCCGCCCTTTGCCGCGATCATCATGAGCGAAACCGCCCCCACCCCACAAACCGCGACCGCAGACCCGGGCATCCGGGACAGGTGCCGTGCCGCGCGGACGACAGGCGGTGTCCGGCCGGTCGCCGTCGGCTACAGCCGCCCGCCGTCCCGTGCCGGGCACGGCACACGCGCCGACCGGAACCGCCGATCCCGCGGAGCATAGGGTGGGCGACCATGACGTGGCTGATCACCGGCGGTGCCGGATACATCGGGGCGCATGTGGCACGCGCCATGACCGGCGCCGGCGAGAGGGCCGTCGTACTGGACGACCTCTCCGCCGCCGTACCCGCACGCCTCCCCTCCGACGTCCCGCTCGTCACCGGTTCCACCCTCGACGGCCCCCGCCTGCGCGAGGTCCTCAGCGAGCACGGCGTCACCGGCGTCGTCCACCTCGCCGCCCGCAAGCAGGTCGCCGAGTCCGTCGCCGAGCCCACCCGCTACTACCGGGAGAACGTCGGCGGTCTCGCCACCCTCCTGGACGCCATGGCCGCGGCGGACGTCCGCCGGCTGCTGTTCTCCTCCTCCGCCGCGGTGTACGGCAACCCGGACGTGGACCTGATCACCGAGGACACCCCCTGCGCCCCGGTCAACCCCTACGGGGAGACCAAGCTGGCGGGCGAGTGGCTGGTCCGGGCGGCCGGACGGGCGTACGGGATCTCCACCGTGTGCCTGCGCTACTTCAACGTGGCGGGCGCCGCGGCGCCGGAGCTCGCGGACACCGGCGTGTTCAACATCGTGCCGATGGTCTTCGACCGGCTCACCCGCGGCGAGGCGCCCCGGATCTTCGGCGCCGACTACCCGACGCCGGACGGCACCTGCGTACGCGACTACATCCATGTCGCCGATCTCGCCGAGGCCCACCTCGCCGCGGCGCGCCGCCTCGCCGGGGACGCCCCGGCGGGCGATCTCACGCTGAACATCGGCCGCGGCGAGGGCGTCTCGGTCCGGGAGCTGATCACGGTCATCGGCGAGGTCTCCGGCGACCGCCGGGAACCGGTCGTCAAGCCCCGCAGGCCCGGCGACGCCCCCCGCGCGGTCGCCTCGGCCGAACGCGCCGCCCGGGAGCTGGGCTGGCGCGCCCGCCGCGACGTCCACGAGATGGTCGCCTCCGCCTGGGAGGGTTGGCGGCTGCACCACGGGGAGTAGCCCGGGCGGGTGCGCGAGACGCCCGCAGCGCCCTGACCAGCGGATCGTTTCCGCAGGTCAGGGCACATGACAACGGTGTTCAGTACCGCGTTGCCCGATACCCCCCGCCCGTAGTTCACTGGGCCTCCGGACGACCACGGAAGGACGGTTCCGCCATGGGGGCTGGGCACGATCACGGGCACGCGCACACCCACGCGCCCCCTACGGGTACGGCCGCGGCCGCCTACCGCGGCAGGCTGCGGATCGCCCTCTGCATCACGCTGACGATCATGGTGGTGGAGATCGCCGGCGGACTCCTCTCGGACTCCCTCGCGCTGATCGCGGACGCCGCGCACATGGCCACCGACGCGGTGGGCCTCGGCATGGCGCTGCTGGCGATCCACTTCGCCAACCGCCCGGCGAGCGCCAACCGCACCTTCGGCTACGCCCGCGCCGAGATCCTCGCCGCCCTGGCCAACTGCGTGCTGCTGCTCGGCGTCGGCGGCTACGTCCTGTACGAGGCGGTGCAGCGGTTCGTCACCCCCGCGGACACCCACGGCGGTCTGATGATCGTGTTCGGCGCGATCGGCCTGGTGGCGAACTCCATCTCGCTGACCCTGCTGATGCGCGGCCAGCAGGAGAGCCTGAACGTGCGCGGCGCCTTCCTGGAGGTCGCCGCCGACGCGCTGGGCTCGGTCGCGGTGATGATCTCGGCCGCCGTGATCCTGCTCACCGGCTTCAAGGCGGCCGACCCGATCGCCTCGATCGCCATCGGTCTGATGATCGTGCCGCGCACCTTGAAGCTGCTGCGGGAGACGCTGGACGTGCTCCTGGAGGCGGCGCCCAAGAACGTGGACATGGCGGAGGTCCGGGCGCACATCCTGGCGCTGGACGGCGTGGAGGACGTCCACGATCTGCACGCCTGGACGATCACCTCGGGCATGCCGGTGCTCTCCGCGCACGTGGTGGTCAGCTCGGAGGTGCTCAACGCCATCGGGCACGAGAAGATGCTGCACGAACTCCAGGGCTGCATCGGCACGCACTTCGACGTCGAGCACTGCACCTTCCAGCTGGAGCCGGGCGGGCACGCGGAGCACGAGGCGCGGCTCTGCCACTGAGCCACCCGACGGACCACCGTCCTGGTACCCCGCACGGACCACCGTCGTGGTACCACGCGCGGACCGCCGCCCCAGTACCACCGGCGGTCCGCCGCCGTGCCCGACACGGAAGCCATTCATCCGTTCGATGGCACCCGGGCGGTTCCCTGTCGTGGCCTGAGGGCACGATGATCTACCGGGTCCCCCTACCGGCGCCGTCGCCCGCTCTGACATGCGGGTGTGCCGGGAAGTGCCGGGAGTGCCGGATTCGTACGGCAGACTTGGGGGGCGAAGACCGAGGCGAAGGATAGGTATGCCGATCACACCTGCCACCGAGACGCACAGCTCGACGAACGGCGCCGCACAGGCGATCTTGCTGGAACTCGTCGACGAGAAGGGCGTGACCATCGGCACCGCGGAGAAGCTCGCGGCCCATCAGGCGCCGGGGCAGCTGCACCGCGCGTTCTCGGTGTTCCTCTTCGACGAGCAGGGCCGGCTGCTGCTCCAGCAGCGGGCGCTCGGCAAGTACCACTCTCCCGGCGTGTGGTCCAACACCTGCTGCGGCCACCCCTACCCCGGTGAGGCGCCGTTCGCGGCCGCCGCCCGGCGTACGTACGAGGAGCTGGGCGTGTCCCCCTCGCTGCTGGCCGAGGCGGGCACCGTGCGCTACAACCACCCGGACCCGGCCTCGGGCCTGGTGGAGCAGGAGTTCAACCACCTGTTCGTCGGCCTGGTGCAGACGCCGCTCGCGGCGGACCCGGAGGAGGTCGCCGCGACCGCCTTCGTGACCGCGCAGGAGCTGGCCGAGCGCCACGCCCGGGACCCCTTCTCGGCCTGGTTCATGACGGTGCTGGACGCGGCCCGCCCCGCGGTCCGGGAGCTGACGGGTCCGGCCGCGGGCTGGTGAGGCCCCTGCGCGCCGCGGACCTCAGGGGTACGCGGGCTTGAGCGGCAGGGCGGCCCAGATCACCTTGCCGCCGCTCGCGGTGTGCTCCACGTCGACCACTCCGCCCGCCTCCCGGGCCACCTCGCGCACCAGGAGCAGGCCCCGCCCGCCGGTCCGGCCGTGATCGGCCTCCAGGGCCGTCGGGCGGTAGGGGTGGTTGTCCTCCACGGACACCCGCACCCACTCGGCGCCGACCGCGACCTCCACGGCCACCACGGGCGAGAGCAGCGCCGCGTGCTTCACGGCGTTCGTGACCAGCTCGGAGACGATCAGCAGCAGGCCCTGCACCAGTTCCTCGGAGACCGGTACGCCCTGGCGCAGCAGCAGGTCCCGCACCGCGTGCCGGGCCTGCGGGACCGAGGCGTCCACCGCGGCCGCGGTGAACCGCCAGACGCCCTCGTAGGGCAGTGGATGGGGCGCCCGCTCGGCGCCCCCTGCCGGGCCCGGACCGTCCCCGCGCCCGTGGTTGTCCATCGTCCGGTCGCCACCCTCGCGCTCGATTGTCACCACGCGTCGAGTGTTGGTAACGACCGGCTCCGGCC
The DNA here is from genome assembly GCF_009650765.1 of Streptomyces sp. SUK 48. NCBI lineage: Bacteria > Bacillati > Actinomycetota > Actinomycetes > Kitasatosporales > Streptomycetaceae > Streptomyces > Streptomyces sp. SUK 48. Next base: position 1,363,689 of record NZ_CP045740.1, read on the forward strand.
CGGACATCTGACCAGAAGTCGCCGGATATCGAGCGCTTTCCGACCGACTGCTTATGACGCCGATCGCTAGCGACTGCTTATGGCGCCGACTGCTGATGACAGCGTCACGCGTCGGACCGTTCTCACGCCTGCGGCTGCTCGCCGACGAGGCCGATGATCCGGCGGCCGCCGTAGCCGGTGGCGAGCAGACCGAGGCCGTCGAAGAGCAGGGCGAGCGAGAAGAAGGCGCCGATGACGTACTGGCTGCTGCCGGGCCAGTGGGCGAGGACCAGGATGCCGAGCAGCAGGTCGAAGACGCCGAGCAGCAGGGTCCAGCCGAACTGGGGGCCGCGCACGACGATGCTGCCGACCAGCCGGAAGAGGCCGGCGGACAGGAACAGCAGCGCGGCGAACATGGTCAGCGCGGCGGCGGCCGCGTGCGGCAGCCGGATGACGACGACGCCGGCCGCGATGTTCAGGGCGGCCACGATCACGCCGAGCCAGAAGAAGTTGGTGCCGCGGGCCTGGATCGCGTGCAGCAGTCCGACGATCCCGCCGATCAGCAGCAGCCAGCCGAACAGCAGCATCGAGGTGAGCGTGGCGACCCCGGTGTAGACGAGCCCGACGAGTCCGGCGAGCACGAGGATCACGCCGAGCACCGCGAGCAGGCCGAACCCCTGGCGCATCGATGCCGCCCTGTCCTTGGGCTTTCGCGCCCTGGCCATCGCCGCCTCCTCGGGAGTCCGTCGGTTCCGTTGATTCCCCTGGATCCCCTTGACAAGTATTCTCCCTTTTTCCCGCGCGGGGGCGGTGTCGTGGGCGCGGATGCGGGTGGATAGCATCCGGCGCATGGAGCCCCAGCTGTCCCACCAGGTCAACGACTCCGTCGCCACGGTCGTGATCGGCAACCCGGCCAAGCGCAACGCCATGACGGCCGGCATGTGGCGGGCCCTGCCACCGCTGCTGGCGGACCTCGCGCGCGACCACGGGGTACGGGCACTGGTGCTGACCGGCGAGGGCGCGACCTTCTGCGCGGGCGCGGACATCTCCACGCTGCGCGGGTCGGCCCATCCGGCGCAGGGGCTCGCGGTGGCGGCGGAGGAGGCGCTGGCCGCGTTCCCGAAGCCGACCGTGGCCGCGGTGCGCGGGTACTGCGTGGGCGGCGGGGTGCAGCTCGCGGCGGCCTGCGATCTCCGACTGGCCGAGGAGGGCGCCCTGTTCGGGGTGACCCCGGCACGGCTCGGCATCGTCTACCCCTCCTCCTCGACCCGCCGGCTGGTGTCCCTGGTGGGCCCGGCGACCGCCAAGTACCTGTTGTTCACGGCCGAGTTGATCGACACCGGGCGCGCGTTGCGCACCGGCCTGGTGGACGAGGTGCTGCCCGAGGGCGAACTCGGCAAGCGGGTGGCCGAGTTGACGCGGACACTGGTCTCCCGCTCGGGGCTCACCCAGGCCGCCGCCAAGGAGTTCGCGAACGGCCGCGAGGACCGGGACGCCCACTGGACGGAGCAGGCCCGCACCGCCGGGGACACCGAGGAGGGCGTGGCCGCCTTCCTGGAACGCCGCTCCCCGCGCTTCACCTGGACCCCGCCCGCGTGAGGCGCCCGCGTCACCTGGACCCGCCCGCGTGCGGCGCCCGCGCCGATAGCCTGCGGGCATGCGGGTGGGTGACGAGCGGACGCGGCTGATCACGCTGCGCGGCAACAGCGCCTCGGGCAAGTCGTCGGTGGCGGCGGGCGTACGGGAGCGATTCGGGCGGGGGCTCGCACTGGTCGGGCAGGACAATCTGCGCCGGATCGTGCTGCGCGAGCGGGACCGGCCGGGGGCGGCGAACATCGGGCTGATCGAGCTGACCGCCCGGTACGCCCTGGACGCCGGCTACCACGTCGTCGTGGAGGGCATCCTGGACGCCGGCCGCTACGGCGCGATGCTCGCCCGGCTGCGCGCCGACCACCGCGGGCCGACGTACGGCTACTACCTGGACGTGCCCCTCGCCGAGACCCTGGCACGCCACGCGACCAAGCCGATCGCCGACGAGGTCGACGAGGCGATGCTGCGCGACTGGTACCGGCCGCGCGATCTGCTGCCCGGCGAGGTGGAGACCGTCATCGGGGCCGGCAGCGGACTGGCCGAGACCGTCGAGCGAATCCTCGCCGAGACCGGGCTCGCGGACCTCCCGGCGCACGATCGCTGAGGAACGCCGGGGAGACCCGCGCCGGGCGCGTGGCGGGCGGAGGCATCCGACCGGCCACGACCGGGCGCACGCCCTGTTACTCACTTTCGGGTGAGCGCGGGGGCGCGCGGCGGCGCGAAACCGCAGGAAGAGGGCGCATTCAGGTCATAAATGGTTGCTACAGGCGACTGTCACAGAAGTCTCTCCTGTCCGTAATGTCGCCCGCGCGTCCCCCGGGCCGGGCGGGGTGCGGGTCGCAGGGTGTGGGCGTGCGGCCGACCGATCGCCGCATGCGCAACGACACCCTTGTGAAGGGGGACCTCGTGTCCGTTCTCGCCTCCGTCCGCAGACTGACCGCCGCCGGTGTCCTGGCCGCCGCCCTCGTGGGCGCGGCCGCCCTGCCGGCCGCCGCCGCGGGCCGGCCCGCCGGCCGTCCGCACCACACCGTCTCCACCGACGCGCGGCACTTCCCGTACCCCGGCGACCGCTGGGGCCGTGACCACCGCCGCGGCTGGGACCACCGCGGCGACGACTGGCGCTACGGCCACCGGCACGGCTGGGACGGCCGCTTCGGCGACCACGACCACCGCGGGCACCGCTGGCACTGATCCGGTCCACGGGTCGCCGTGGGCACCGGGGCTCGCCGGGGCCGGGCAGGACCTCTCCTGCCCGGCCCCGCCCCGTGTGCGGAGTCCCTTCGCGGCTACGACAGACCGAAACGCCCGCCCGCCCGCAGTTCCTCGACGAGGTGGGCGGGCGCCTTCTCCGGGGACCCGGCGTCGTACGGCGGCTGCGGGTCGTACTCGGTCAGCAGCTGGACGGCCTGGGCGTGTTCGTCGCCCGCGATCCGGCCGACCAGGGTGAGCGCCATGTCGATGCCGGAGGAGACCCCGGCCGCGGTGACGTACTTGCCCTCGGTCACCACCCGCTCGCCGGTGGGCCGGGCGCCGTACTTCTCCAGCATCGGCAGCACGGTCCAGTGACTGGTGGCGCGGCGCCCCTCCAGCAGCCCGGCGGCGGCGAGCAGCAGCGAGCCCGTGCACACCGAGGTCGTCCAGGTGCTCGTCGTATCGGCGGCGCGCAGCCAGTCCAGCAGGGCGGGGTTCTCCAGCTGGGCCAGGGTGCCGGGGCCGCCGGAGACGACGACGAGGTCGGGGTCCGGCAGTTCGTGCAGGGCGCGGTCCGCGGTGAGGGCGAGGAAGCCGGTGTCGGTGCGGACGGCTCCGGCCCGCTCGGCGACGAAGGTGAGGTGCGCGTCCGGGAGGCGGCTGAGGATCTCGTAGGGTCCCACGGCGTCGAGGGCGGTGAAGCGGTCGTAGACGACGACGGCGATCTGCACGGCGGGTCCTTTCGGTTCGGTCGGCGACGGTGGTGCTCGGTCGACGGCGGGGATGCTCGATCGATGGCGGCGGTGGTTCTCGGGCGGCGGCGGGGGCTCAGTCGACGGCGGCGGGGCGGAAGCGGCGCCGGTACTCGGCCGGTGCGGTGCCGAACGCCTTGTGGAAGGCGCGGCGCATGGCCTCCGGGGTGCCGTAGCCGCTGGCCCGGGAGATCTCCTCGACGCCGTCGGGGGCGTCCTCCAGCAGCCGGCGGGCGTGTTCCAGGCGGACCCGGTCGACGTAGCGGCCCGGGGTCACCCCGGTCTCGTCCCGGAAGGCGCGGGCGAAGTGGCGGGGGGAGAGCGCGGCGCGGGCGGCCAGGGCCTCGACACTCAGGTCGGTGTCCGGGTGCTCGGTGATCCACCGCTGCACGTCCCGCAGCGGCTCGCGCAGCGCGGTCTGGGCGGCCAGCTGGACGCTGAACTGGGCCTGGTTGCCGGGTCGGCGCAGGAAGACCACGAGATGCCGGGCGAGGCGGAGCGCGACGTCGCGGTCCAGGTCCTCCTCCACCAGGGCGAGCGCGAGGTCGATGCCCGAGGTCACGCCCGCCGAGGTGGCCACGCGGCCGTCGCGGACGTAGATGGGCTCGGGGTCCACCCGCACCGCCGGACGGTCGTGCGCGAGCCGCTCGCAGTAGGCCCAATGGGTGGTGGCCCGGCGGCCGTCGAGCAGGCCCGCGGCGGCGAGCAGGAAGGCGCCGGTGCACACCGAGACCAGCCGCGCGGCGCGCGGGCCGTGGACGCGCAGCCAGTCGATCAGCCGCGGGTCGGGCGCGTGGGTGCCCTCGCCGCCGGGGACCAGCAGGGTGTGCGGGTCCGCCGCCCCGGTGAGCGCCTCGTCCGGCACGAGCGTCAGCCCGCTGGAGGTGCGCACCGGGGCGCCGTCCAGGGACGCCGTGCGGATGCGGTACGTACCGGGGGTGTGCGCCTCGGCACCGGCGAACACCTCGAGGGGCCCGGTGACGTCCAGGCTCTGGACCCCGTCGAAGACGACGAAGAGAAGGCTGCGCTGCGGCATGTCCCCGATTCTTCGGGCACGGCCGGATGACCGCAATGACGAATTTCCCACCTTTGCTGCCATCGGCGCACCGGTGCGGGGCACCCGGGCCCCGCGTGGTGCCGGGCGCCCCGCCGGAAGCCGCCCTGATCCACGGTTGTCCGCGTCACCTGCCACAATTGCCGCGCAACCTCAGTGGAGAAGGCGGTACGGGATCGTGACGACACCCGGGTCCATCGAAGCAGGATCCATCGAAGGCAGGATCGCCGAGGAACTCGGCGTACGGGAGCGGCAGGTGAAGGCCGCGGTCGAACTGCTCGACGGCGGTTCGACCGTGCCCTTCATCGCCCGCTACCGCAAGGAAGCGACCGAGATGCTCGACGACGCGCAGCTGCGCACGCTCGAGGAACGGCTGCGCTATCTGCGGGAACTGGAGGAGCGGCGGACCGCGATCCTGGAGTCGGTGCGCGAGCAGGGCAAGCTCACCGAGGAGTTGGCGGCCCGGATCCGCGGCGCCGAGACCAAGGCGCGCCTGGAGGACATCTACCTCCCGTACAAGCCGAAGCGGCGCACCAAGGCGCAGATCGCGCGCGAGGCGGGCCTGGAGCCGCTGGCCGAGGGCCTGCTGGGCGACCCGTCGGTGGAACCGCTGGCCGCGGCCGCCGCGTTCGTGGACGCGGACAAGGGCGTCGCCGACCCGGGGGCCGCCCTGGAGGGCGCGCGGGCGATCCTCACCGAGCGGTTCTCCGAGGACGCCGACCTGATCGGCGAACTGCGCGAACGCATGTGGGTGCGCGGGCGGCTGGCCGCGAAGGTGCGCGAGGGCAAGGAGGAGGCGGGCGCCAAGTTCGCCGACTACTTCGAGTTCGCCGAGCCGTTCACCGACCTGCCCTCGCACCGCATCCTGGCGATGCTGCGCGGCGAGAAGGAGGAGGTGCTCGACCTCGTCCTCGAACCCGAGGAGGCGACCGACTCCCCGTCGGCTCCGTCCTCGTACGAGGGGATCGTCGCCCACCGCTTCGGCATCGCCGAGCGCGGCCGGCCGGGCGACAAGTGGCTGACGGACACCGTCCGCTGGGCCTGGCGCACCCGCATCCTGACGCACCTCGGCCTCGATCTGCGGCTGCGGCTGCGCACGGCCGCCGAGGACGAGGCAGTGAACGTGTTCGCGGCGAACCTGCGCGACCTGCTGCTCGCCGCCCCGGCCGGCACCCGCGCCACGCTGGGCCTGGACCCCGGTTTCCGCACCGGGGTGAAGGTCGCCGTGGTCGACGCCACCGGCAAGGTCGTCGCCACGGACGTGATCCACCCGCACGTCCCGGCCAACCGGTGGGACGAGGCGCTCGCCAAGCTGGCCCGGCTCGCGCGGGAGCACGCGGTCGAGCTGGTCGCGATCGGCAATGGCACCGCCTCCCGCGAGACCGACAAGCTCGCCACCGAACTCATCGCCGAGCACCCGGACTTGAACCTCACCAAGGTGATGGTCTCGGAGGCCGGCGCCTCGGTGTACTCCGCCTCCGCGTACGCCTCCCAGGAACTGCCCGGGATGGATGTGTCGCTGCGCGGCGCGGTCTCCATCGCCCGCCGCCTCCAGGACCCGCTGGCCGAGCTGGTGAAGATCGACCCGAAGTCCATCGGCGTCGGCCAGTACCAGCACGACCTGTCCGAGGTGAAGCTCTCCCGCTCGCTGGACGCGGTGGTCGAGGACTGTGTGAACGGCGTCGGCGTCGACGTCAACACCGCCTCCGTGCCGCTGCTCGCCCGGGTGTCGGGCGTCTCGGCCGGGCTGGCCGAGAACATCGTGGCGCACCGGGACGAGAACGGCCCCTTCACCTCCCGCTCGGAGCTGAAGAAGGTGGCCCGGCTCGGCCCGAAGGCGTACGAGCAGTGCGCGGGCTTCCTGCGCATCCGCGACGGCGCCGACCCGCTGGACGCCTCCAGCGTGCACCCGGAGTCGTACCCCGTGGTGCGGCGCATGGTGAAGACCTCCGGTCAGGAGGTGGCCTCCCTCATGGGCAACACGGGCGCGCTGCGCTCGCTGCGCCCGGCCGACTTCGTGGACGACACCTTCGGCCTGCCGACCGTCTCGGACATCCTCAAGGAGCTGGAGAAGCCGGGCCGCGACCCGCGTCCGGCGTTCAAGACGGCCACCTTCAAGGAGGGCGTGGAGAAGATCTCCGACCTGTCCGCCGGGATGGTCCTGGAGGGCGTGGTGACGAACGTGGCGGCCTTCGGCGCGTTCGTGGACATCGGCGTCCACCAGGACGGCCTGGTCCATGTGTCGGCGATGTCCAAAACGTTCGTCAAGGACCCGCGGGACGTGGTCAAGCCGGGTGACATCGTCAAGGTGAAGGTCCTCGAGGTGGACATCCCGCGCAAGCGGATCGGGCTGACCCTGCGCCTGGACGACGAGGCGGCCCCGACGGACCGGTCCGGCGGCGGCAGGCGCCAGCGCGGCGCCCGCCCGCCCCAGCAGCGGCAGGGCGGCCAGAGCCAGGGTCAGGGCGAGCGGCAGAGCGGTCAGGGCCAGCGACAGGGCGGCGGTCAGGGCCAGCGGCAGGGCCGCGGCGGCGGTGACCGGGGCGGACGGCAGACGCCGGCCCCCGCGAACAGCGCCATGGCGGACGCGCTGCGCCGCGCGGGTCTGCTGGACCCGAAGCAGCGCTGATCCACCGGCGGCCGGGAGGGGCCGGAGCCCGTGCGGCTCCGGCCCCTCCCGGCGTCTTCCCCACCAGTGGTCACCGGCCGAACCAGACCTTTCCCCGTATCGAGGGGTTTGGCACCAGGAAACGCACGAAGCGGGCGCAGCGCCCACCCGCCCCCTCCACACTCGCTTCTGTGCACGTGACCGTGCACGCGAAGCAATGGGGAGGACTCTGTGTTCCGCACCACCAAGCAGCGCCTGGCGGCGTGCACGGCCGCCGCCGCCGTGGCCGCCGCGGCGGCCTCGTTCGCCGCTCCGACGGCGGCCACCGGCGCCGCGGCCCGAGGTGAGCTGACGTACGGCAGCATCATCCTGCTCCAGAACCAGTACGGCGGCGACGGCGGCTACCTCGACACCAACGGTGTCTCCGGCCAGCCGGGTGCCACCTACAACGTGAGCACCAACGACCGGCCCAACAGCCGCGGTCCGGCCACCTCGGAGTGGCGAGTCGTCTCCGCCACGGGCAAGGCCACCGGCGCCCGGGTGGTCAGCGGCGACGTCGTCTACCTGATCAACCAGTACGGCAGCCACCACACGTACCTGGACACGAACGGCGTCTCCGACCAGGCGGGCGCCAGGTACAAGGTCTCCGCCACCACCACCAAGGACCGGGGCCCCGGCACCGGCAAGTGGCACATCTTCGGCGTGCGGTCCTCGCAGGCCGACGGGCACATCCGCACCGACGACCTCGTGCATCTGCTGAACGACTACGGCTCCGCGAACGGCGGCTTCCTCGACTCAAACGGCCGCTCCTCCCAGGGCGGGGGCGCCAAGTACGGCGTCTCCACCAGCCCCTACAGCGACCGCGGCACCGGCACCGGTTCCTGGAAGGTACTGCCTTCCTGACCTGACGCCCTGACCCGCCGGACCCCGGGGACGCCGTACCCCCGGGGCCCGGCGCCGTCAGTGCTCGGTCACCTTGCCCGCCGCGACCTCCCAGCGCCTGGTCACCGAGACCGCGTCCAGCATGCGGCGGTCGTGGGTGACCAGCAGGAGGGTGCCCGTGTAGGCGTCCAGGGCGGACTCCAGCTGCTCGATGGCGGGCAGGTCGAGGTGGTTGGTGGGCTCGTCCAGGACGAGCAGGTTGACGCCCCGGCCCTGGAGCAGGGCGAGGGCGGCGCGGGTGCGTTCGCCCGGGGAGAGGCTCGCGGCCGGGCGCAGCACATGGTCCGACTTCAGGCCGAACTTGGCGAGCAGGGTGCGGACCTCCCCCGGCTCGGTGTCGGGGACGGCCGCGCAGAAGGCGTCCAGCAGCGTCTCGGGGCCGTGGAACAGGCCCCGGGCCTGGTCGACCTCGCCGACGAGCACGCCCGAGCCGAGGGTCGCGTGCCCACAGTCGAGCGGGATTCGGCCGAGCAGGGCGGCCAGCAGGGTCGACTTGCCGGCGCCGTTGGCCCCGGTGACCGCGATCCGGTCGGCCCAGTCGATCTGGAGGCTGACCGGCCCGAAGGCGAAGTCGCCGCGCCGGACCTCGGCGTCCCGCAGCGTCGCCACCACGGCGCCGGAGCGCGGGGCGGCGGCGATCTCCATCCGCAGCTCCCACTCCTTGCGCGGCTCCTCGACCACCTCCAGGCGTTCGATCATGCGCTGCGTCTGCCGGGCCTTGGCGGCCTGCTTCTCGCTGGCCTCGCTGCGGAACTTGCGGCCGATCTTGTCGTTGTCGTTGCCCGCCTTGCGCCGGGCGTTCTTGACGCCCTTGTCCATCCAGGACCGCTGTGTCTGCGCCCGGTCCTGGAGGGCGGCCTTCTTGTCGGCGAACTCCTCGTACTCCTCGCGGGCGTGCCGGCGGCCCGTCTCTCGCTCCTCCAGGTATGCCTCGTAGCCGCCGCCGTAGAGGTTGATCTGCCCCTGGGCCAGGTCGAGTTCGAGGACCTTGGTGACCGTGCGGGTGAGGAACTCGCGGTCGTGGCTGACCACGACGGTGCCCGCGCGCAGCCCGGTGACGAACCGTTCCAGGCGCTCCAGGCCGTCGAGGTCGAGGTCGTTGGTGGGCTCGTCCAGGAGGAAGACGTCGTAGCGGGAGAGCAGCAGGGAGGCGAGTCCGGCGCGGGCCGCCTGGCCGCCGGAGAGGGCGGTCATCGGCTGGTCGAGGCCGACGGCGAGGCCGAGGGAGTCGGCCACCTCCGCCGCGCGCTCGTCCAGGTCGGCGCCGCCGAGGTCGAGCCAGCGCTCCAGGCTCGCCGCGTAGGCGTCGTCCGCGCCGGGCGCGCCGTCCACCAGCGCCTGGGTGGCCTCGTCCATGAGCCGCTGGGCCTCGGCCACGCCGGTGCGGCGGCCCAGGAACTCCCGGACGGACTCCCCCGGCCGGCGCTCGGGCTCCTGCGGCAGATGGCCGACGGTGGCGCTGGGCGGGGACAGGCGCAGTTCGCCCTGCTCGGGCGCGAGCAGTCCGGCGAGCATCCGCAGCAGCGTGGACTTGCCGGCGCCGTTGGCGCCGACCAGCCCGATCACATCGCCGGGCGCCACGACGAGGTCGAGCCCGGAGAAGAGCGAGCGGTCGCCGTGCCCGGCGGCGAGATTCTTGGCGACGAGGGTGGCAGTCATCAGGACGCCGATCCTAGTGGGCCGCCGCCCGCCCCGGTTCCGCCCGGGGCGGCGCCGCTCCCGCCTTCTGTGAGTATCCCCACGTCAGCCGATGCGCGCCGGGCCCTGACGGGGACGGCGGGGCAGGGCCTATGGTCCCCACGTGAACAGCGTGAGCAGCGTGGACCGGGAGACGGACGGCGAAGTGATCGTGGTCGGCGGCGGGGTCGTCGGACTCACCACGGCCGTGGTGCTGGCGGAGGCCGGGCGCCGGGTGAGCGTATGGACGCGGGAGCCCGCCGAGGAGACCACCTCGGCGGTCGCCGGCGGACTGTGGTGGCCGTACCGCATCGAACCGGAGCGGCTCGTCGGCGCCTGGGCGCTGGAGACCCTCGCGGTCTACGAGGAGCTGGCGGCGGCCCCCGAACGGACCGGCGTACGCCTGGTCGACGGCCTCCACCAGGGCGCGCGCCTGGCCGAACTGGGCGACTGGGCGGGCCGGGTGCCGGGCCTGCGGGCGGTGCCGGACGGCCTGGCGGCGCGGCTGCCGGTGATCGACATGCCGGCGCATCTGGCGTGGCTGCGCGAGCGGCTGGTGCGGGCCGGCGGCACGGTGGCGCTGCGCGAGGTGACCGACCTCGCCGAGGTGCCCGCGGACGTGGTGGTCAACTGCGCGGGCCTCGGGGCGCGTTCGCTGGCCGGGGACGACACGGTGCGTCCCGTGCGCGGGCAGTTGGTGCTGGTGGAGAACCCCGGGATCGACACGTACTACACGTCCGTCGACCATTCCTCGCCGGTCTCCGCGTACTTCATCCCGCAACCGTACGGGCTGATCCTCGGCGGCACGGCCCAGGAGGACGACTGGTCGCTCGTGCCGGACCCGGACACGGCGGCGGAGATCGTCGCCCGGTGCGCGCGGGTGCGGCCGGAGATCGAGGGGGCGCGGGTGCTGGCCCACAAGGTGGGGCTGCGGCCGTACCGGGACGCGGTACGGCTGGAGCGGCAGCCGTTGCCCGGCGGGCGGACGGTGGTGCACTCGTACGGCCATGGCGGCGCGGGCGTGACGGTGGCGTGGGGGTGTGCGCGGGAGGCGGCCGGGCTGGTGCTGGACCCGGCCGCCTGAACCCGCTGCCCCGGTCAGCCCGCCGGGATGTGCGTGGCCGTACGCGGTGCGCGCAGGCCCTTCAGCTGCTTCGGTGCCGGGGCCTTCGCCGTCGTACCGGATGTCGCGCGGGCGAACGCCTGTGCTCCGCCCACCAGCGGCAGCTGGGCCGAGGTGCCGCCCAGTGCGACCGTCACCGTCGGCCTGGTGGCCGGCGGGTCGATGAGGTCGTGGTCGGTGCCCGCGATGATCAGGGCGAGGCGGTGGCCCTTGGGCACGACGTGGTCGGTGGCGGCCAGGGTGAGGGTCATCGTGTAGGACCTGCCCGGGGTGAGGGGGACGCCCTTGGCGAGCGAGGCGTAGTGGCCGAGGTCGGCCCAGCCGCGGCTGAAGACCGTGTAGTCGACCTCGGCTTTCTTCGCGGCGGTCTCCAGGTAGCAGGCGCTGTCGCCGGCCGTGCTCGCGCCCCAGCAGGTGCGGTTCTTCAGCGTGGTGATGCCCTCGGCGGCGTCGGAGTAGTCGCGGATGGTGTCCGGGCCGACGTCCACGAGCACGGCGGAGAGATGGGCCGAGGCGGTGGTCGGGGTCGCGGTGACGGTCACCCGGGACATGCCGGACAGGCGCAGGTCCCGGGTGAGGGGCGCGGTGAGGAAGCCGGTCTTCTCGGGGGTGGACGCGGTCAGCCGGGCCGCCCAGTCGGTCTCGCCGAGCTTGGGGTCGTCGGTGAAGGCCGCGGTGCCGGTGGCGGGGCGCAGGCCGAGGGTGCCGACGCCGGGCGTGCTGCCGGGGGCCGGGCGCAGGGTGGTGGCGCGGGTGCCGGCGGGCGGCCAGGTGGCGGAGGTGACCCACTGGTCGGGGTGCCGCTCGATGTCGGCCACCGGCTGGCGGTCGATGCCGTTGTCGTAGCCGAGGAGTTCATGGTCGAACCAGCGGTGCAGGGTGTCGACCCAGGCGCCGCGCCGGTAGTCGAAGGGGTCGACATGGCCGGTCTGGGACAGCCACAGCTTGCGCTCGACCCCGTTCCTGGCGAGGGCGTCCCACCACTGGCCGAAGTGCTTGGTGCGGACGTTGAGGTCCTGCATGCCCTGCGCCACGAACACGCTGGCGCGCACCTTGGCCGCGTCCTTGACGTAGTCCCGCTCGGTCCACAGCGGGGTCCAGTCGCCGCTGCGCGGGCTGCCGTCGGTCAGTTTCTTCTGCTCGGCGGCGCAGTGGGCCGTGGCCGCGTCGCTCTGGACGTAGCCGGCGAGGTCGGCGGGGCCGCCGTCGTAGAGCGGGGCGCCCTGGGCGAAGTAGTAGTCGTACCAGGAGGAGATGGCGCTGATCGGGACGATGGTCTTCAGGCCCTGGACACCGGTGGCGGCGACGCCGTTGGCGATGGTGCCGTCCCAGCTCTTGCCGATCATGCCGGTTCTGCCGTTGGTCCAGGTGGCCTTGACGGTGTGGGTCCCGGTGCGGCTGGTGTAGGCCCTGGCGCGGCCGTTGAGCCAGTCGATCACGGCCTTCGCGGACCGCACGTCGGAGCGGCCGCCGACGTCGACACAGCCGTCGGAGCGGTCGGTGCCGGCCAGGTCGACGCCGACGAAGGCGTAGCCGCGGGGCACGAAGTAGTTGTCGTAGAACAGCGGCATCTGGACGACATGTCCGCTCGCGTCGTACGTCTTGACCTGGTTCTCGTTGCCGCGCCCGCAGCAGGAGTAGTACGGGCTCGCGTCCATGATGACCGGCACCTTGCGGCCCTCGCGGGCCGGTTCGGCGGGGCGGACGATGTCGGCGGCCACCCGGTCGTGCCTGCCGTCGCCGTCCTCGTCGAGGCCGGTGTCCACCCACACGGACTCGCGGACGGCGTGGGCGTAGGAGTAGACGGGGGCGCTCTCGCGGGGCGGCGCGGCCTGGGCGGCGGCGGGAGTGAGGAAGGTGGCCAGCAGGACGGCGACGGCCGTCGTGGCGAGCGCTCTCCAGAGGGTGAGGCGCGTGCGCAGGGGCGCTCGGACAGATGTGCTCTTCGGCATGCGCGGACGATAGTCCTGTCAACTGCCGTACAGAAGAGTGCGTTACGGCACCCGGGTGGCTGATTGCGGCCGAATGGCGATCGTGTGACAGCAGGGGCCATGGACAGGGCGAGGGGCACAGGGGGTGAATAGGCTCCGGACAGTCCCGTGAAAGCACCCGCAGTCCCCACGACTTGGAGCTGACGTGCACCGCAGAATCATCGCGCCGGGCGCACTGGCGGCGGCCTCCCTCCTGCTGGCGATCCCGGCATCGGCCGCGAGCTACTCCCCCGGCGCGCCGGGCATCGGCGACCCCTACTACCCGTACTACGGCAACGGCGGTTACGACGTCGCGCACTACGGTCTGCGGCTGCGCTACCAGCCGAAGACGGACGAGTTGCAGGGCACCGCGACGATCAGGGCGCGGACCACTCAGGATCTGTCCAGTTTCGACCTGGACTTCCTGCTGGACGTGAGCGAGGTGCGGGTCAACGGCGTCAAGGCGTCTTTCACCCACGCCGAGCAGCATGAACTGGTGATCACGCCGAAGCGGTCGCTGGCGAAGGGCACGCCGATCACGGTGGAGGTCCGCTACAGCGGGGCGCCGTCCACGAAGAGCGCCTACGGCTTCACCACCTGGCACCGCACACCGGACGGCGCGGTCGCGGCGGACGAGCCCGAGTCGGCGTGGTGGTGGTTCCCGAGCAACGACCACCCGAGCGACAAGGCGACGTACGACGTCTCGGTCAGCGTGCCGAAGGGCACCCAGGCGATCTCCAACGGCGCGCTGCGCTCGGTCTCCTCGAAGCGGGGCTGGACCAGCTACTCCTGGCGGCAGGACAGGCCGCAGGCGACCTATCTGGCCACGCTCGCGATCGGCCGGTTCGACATCACCACGAGCCGGTCCGGGCGCGGGGTGCCGGTGCTCAACGCCTACAGCGAGGACCTGGGCGCGGGGGACGCGGCGGCGCGGGCGAGCGTGGAGCGCACCGGGGAGATCGTCGACTGGCTGAGCAACTATTTCGGGCCGTATCCGTTCGCCACGGCGGGTGGTTATGTCCCGAACACGACCACCGGGTACGCGCTGGAGACCCAGACCCGCGTCTATTACAGCCCCAAGCAGTTCGCGAAGGGCGCCAACCCCTCGGTGGTCGTGCACGAGCTGGCCCACCAGTGGTACGGCGACGACGTGTCGCTGAGGGGCTGGAAGGACATCTGGCTCAACGAGGGCTTCGCGACGTACGCGCAGTGGCTGTGGTCCGAGCACGAGGGCCAGGGCACGACGCGGCAGCTCGCCGACCAGGTGTACACCTCGCACCCGGCCGACGACCCGTTCTGGAAGGTCGCGCCGGGCGATCCCGGTCCGGACGACCAGTTCGACGACGCCGTCTACGACCGGGGCGCGGCCGCGATCCAGGCGCTGCGCGACCGGGTGGGCGACCGCGCCTTCTTCCGCATCCTGAAGGGCTGGCCGAAGGAGCACGCCTACGGCAACGCGTCCGTGGCGGACTTCGAGAAGTACGCCGAGCAGATCTCCGGCAAGCCCCTCGCGGGGCTCTTCGACGCCTGGCTGTACCAGCCGGTGAAGCCGGCGGCGTCGGCGGCGCGCGGGTTCGCCGCCGCCGGTACGCCCCTCGCGCGGCCGAAGTCCTGGAAGGCCGTCGAAGCCGCGCACGCCGCGCCCAACCGCTGATCCCGCGTGGCGGGCCGGACCCCTGGCCCACAGACCGGTGGCGTCGTCCCGGACGAAGATGATCTCCGGGATGACGCCACCGTAGGGGCCGCCACCGTCAGGGGCGGCGGGCCGCTATCTCGCCGGCTGGGCCGCTATTTCGTCGGCTCGACCCGCTACTTCGCCGGCTCGGCCGGCTGCTGGTCGGGGCCCGCGTTCACCCGGCGCCGGACGCCGAACCAGCCCGCGACGAGCATGATGGCGATCACCGGGATGAGCAGCAGGGTCTTGCGGCCGACCTCGTGGTCGTTCCACATCAGGCCGAGACAGACCAGCAGGAAGGCGATCGTGGCGATCTCGGTGACCGGGGAGAACTTCAGCTGGAAGTGCGGCCGGGTCACCAGGCCCGCGCGGGCGCGGCGGACGAAGATCGCGTGGCAGATCATGATGATCACCCAGGTGCTGATGATCCCGAGCGAGGCCACGTTCAGCACGATCTCGAATGCCTGGCTGGGCACGAGGTAGTTCAGGCCGACGCCGAGGATGCAGATGCCGCAGGTCAGCAGGATGCCGCCGTAGGGCACCTGGCTGCGGCTCATCACCCGGGTGAACTTGGGCGCGGAGCCCGACATCGCCATGGAGCGCAGGATGCGGCCGGTGGAGTAGAGGCCGGAGTTCAGCGAGGACATGGCGGCGGTGAGGACCACGAGGTTCATCACGTCGCCGGCCGCCGGGATGCCGATCTTGGACAGCACGGTCACGAACGGGCTCTGGTCGGCGGAGTACACCGAGCTGGGCAGCAGCACCGCGAGCAGGACGACGGAGCCGACGTAGAACAGGCCCACACGCCACATGATCGAGTTCACCGCGCGCGGGACGATCTTCTCCGGCTGCTCGGTCTCGCCGGCGGCGACGCCGACCAGCTCCAGGGCCGCGTACGCGAAGATCACGCCCTGCATCACGAGGACGACCGGCATCATGCCGTGCGGCAGGAGGCCGCCGTGGTCGCTGATGAGGCTCACGCCCGGCGTGTAGCCGTCGACCTGGTGCTGGGTGGTCAGCAGGAAGATGCCGATGAGCATGAAGCCCACCAGGGTGGCGACCTTGATGATCGAGAACCAGAACTCCATCTCGCCGAAGATCTTCACCGAGATCAGGTTCACGGTGAGCACCACGGCGAGCGCGACCAGTGCCAGCACCCACTGCGGGATGGGCGTGAAGAAGCTCCAGTAGTGCGTGTAGAGCGCGATCGCGGTGATGTCGGCGATACCGGTCGTCGACCAGTTCAGGAAGTACATCCAGCCGGCGACGTAGGCGCCCTTCTCGCCGAGGAACTCACGCGCGTACGACACGAAGGACCCGGAGGAGGGCCGGTACAGGACCAGCTCGCCCAGGGCGCGCACGACGAAGAAGGCGAAAATGCCACAGACCAGGTAGGCCACGGCGAGCGCGGGGCCCGCGTTGTGCAGGCGCCCTCCGGCGCCGAGGAACAGGCCGGTTCCGATGGCGCCGCCGATGGCGATCATGTTGACGTGGCGGGCCTTGAGGTCCTTGCTGTAGCCGGCGTCGCCCGCGTCGGCGGGCGTCTGCGCCGCCTGCGCGGGTGCGGGCTGTGCCGATTCCACGGCGTCCTTGCTCACGGGTGGTCCACTTCCTGATGCGCCCGGGCGTGGGCCCGGGGGTCGTGCAGGGCTCGGCCCGCACCACCCGATGAGTCGCGGTACAGACCAAGCCAGCAGCTTCCCAGACACGCCGGGCATTACGCGGTGGCCTACGTCACAGAGCGTCGCTTCTCACACGATCTTCTCAGCGTCCACATGATGTTCACCACGGTGCGGACAGGGCGGACCGACGGGTTTCACAGTAGTGGTGTGACAGCGATACTGCTGCACATGAAGACCGATGCCGGGGAGATGAGCCTCACCGTCGACGAGCTCGCCGCGCGGGCGGGAGTGACGGTACGGACCGTCCGTTTCTACGGGAGCAAGGGGCTGCTGCCGCCGCCGGTGATCGGGCCGCGGCGGGTGGGACGGTACGGGGCGGGGCACCTGGCGCGGCTGGCGCTGATCGAGGAGTTGCAGCGCCAGGGGATGACGCTGGCGGCGATCGAGCGGTATCTGGGACAGCTGCCGTCCGATCTGTCCGCCTACGATCTGGCCATCCACCGGGCCGTGGTCGCCTCCTGGGCGCCGGACTCCGTGGAGATGCTCTCGCGCGCCGAGCTGGAGGAGCGGGCGGGACGGGTGCTGACCGACGGGGAGCTGGCGCGGCTCGCGGCGGCCGGAGTGCTGCTCAGCGGGGACGCGGGCGACGCCGATGCGGCGGACGACGGCTTCCGGGTCGACACCGGGCTGCTGCGGCTCGGGCTCGAACTGCTGGACGTGCCGTTGTCGCAGGGCACGATCCTCGCGGCGCGCGAGGTGCTCATGGAGCACTCGCGCGCCGCGGCCCGTGAGCTCGCCCGGCTCTTCCGCGGCGAGGTGGCCGAGCGGGACACCCGCGATGTGCGGGACCTGTCCGCGCACATCCACCCGCTGGTGGTGCAGGCGCTGCTGACCACGTTCCAGCGTTCGCTGCGCGAAGAGCTGAGCGAGCTGCTCAGCGGCGAGGGACCGTCAGGCGGCTGAGTCCGTGAAGGGCTCGCCCTTGTCGGCCTTCTCCACCAGCAGCGCCGGCGGCTGGAACCGCTCGCCGTAGGTCTCGGCGAGTTCCCGGGCGCGGGCCACGAAGCCGGGCAGGCCCCCCTGGTAGCCGTTGATGTACTGGAGCACGCCGCCGGTCCAGGCCGGGAAGCCGATGCCGAGGATGGAGCCGATGTTGGCGTCGGCCACCGAGGTCAGCACGCCCTCCTCCAGCAGGCGCACGGTGTCCAGCGCCTCGGCGAAGAGCATCCGCTCCCGCATGTCCTCGAACGGGATCTCGTATCCGGCCTTGGTGAAGTGCTCGCGCAGGCCCGGCCAGAGCCCGGCGCGCTTGCCGTCCTCCGCGTAGTCGTAGAAGCCGGCGCCGCCGCTGCGGCCGGGGCGCTCGAACTCGTCGACCATGCGGTCGATGACGCCGTCGGCCGGGTGCGCGGTCCAGGTGCCGCCGGCCTCCTCGACGGCGCGCTTCGTCTCGTTGCGGATCTTGCGCGGGAGGGTGAGGGTCAGCTCGTCCATCAGGGAGAGCACCTTGGCCGGGTAGCCGGCCTGGGCGGCGGCCTGCTCGATGGAGGCGGGCTCGATGCCCTCGCCGACCATGGCGACGCCCTCGTTGATGAACTGGCCGATCACCCGGGAGGTGAAGAAGCCGCGCGAGTCGTTGACGACGATCGGCGTCTTGTTGATCTGCCGGACCAGGTCGAAGGCGCGGGCGAGGGCCTCGTCGCCGGTGCGCTCGCCCTTGATGATCTCGACCAGCGGCATCTTGTCGACGGGCGAGAAGAAGTGCAGGCCGATGAAGTCGGCCTGGCGCTCGACGCCCTCGGCGAGGGTGGTGATGGGCAGGGTGGAGGTGTTGGAGCACAGCAGCGCGTCGGGCTCGAGAACGGCCTCGATCTCCTGGAACACCTTGTGCTTGAGCGCGGTGTCCTCGAAGACGGCCTCGATCACCGCGTCGCAGCCGGCGACGTCGGCGGCGTCCCCGGTGGGCGTGATCCGGGCGAGCAGCGCGTCCGCCTTCTCCTGGGTGGTACGGCCCCGGGAGACGGCCTTGGCGCACAGCTTCTCGGAGTAGTTCTTGCCCTTGAGGGCGGCCTCAAGGGAGACGTCCTTGAGGACGACCTCGATGCCCGCGCGGGCGCACGAGTAGGCGATGCCCGCGCCCATCATGCCGGCGCCGAGCACGGCCACCTTGCGGACCTCGCGGGACTCGATGCCCTTGGGCCGGTTGGCGCCGGAGTTGACGGCCTGGAGGTCGAAGAAGAACGCCTGGATCATGTTCTTCGCGGTCTGCCCGGTGACCAGCTCGGTGAAGTAGCGGGTCTCGATGGTGATCGCGTTCTCGAAGTCGACCTGGGAGCCCTCGACCGCCGCGGCCATGATGTTGCGCGGCGCCGGGTAGGGCGCGCCGTTCGTCTGCTTGCGCAGGTTGGCCGGGAAGGCGGGCAGGTTGGCGGCGAACTTCGGGTGGGCCGGCGTGCCGCCCGGAATCCGGTAGCCCGGGACGTCCCAGGGCTGCTGGGAATCGGGGTGCTCGTCGATGAAGGCGCGGGCCTTGGCCAGCATCTCCTCCGGCGTCCGTGCCACCTCGTGGATCAGCCCGTTCTCCTGGGCGCGCCGCGGGTTGTACTGGGTGCCCTGGAGCAGCACCTTGAGGAGGGCGTCGGTGATGCCCATCAGGCGCACCGTACGGGTGACACCGCCGCCCGCGGGGAGCAGGCCGAGGGTGACCTCGGGCAGGCCGATCTTGGAGCCGGGGGCGTCCAGCGCGACGCGGTGGTGGGAGGCGAGCGCGATCTCGTAGCCGCCGCCCAGAGCCGCGCCGTTGATGGCGGCGACGACCGGCTTGCCGAGGGTCTCGATGCGGCGCAGCGCGTTCTTGATCGCGGTCGCGGTGTCGAAGACGGCCTGGGCGTCCTCGGGACCGGCCTTGATCATCTCCTTGAGGTCGCCGCCCGCGAAGAAGGTCTTCTTGGCGGAGGTGTAGATGATGCCCCGGATGGAGTCCCTCTCGGCCACGGCGCGGTCCGCGATCGCCTCGATGGACGCCTTGAACGCCTGGTTCATCGTGTTCGCGGACTGGTTCGGGTCGTCCAGGACCAGGGTGACGACACCGGTGTCGTCCTGCTCCCAGCGGATGGTGGTGCTCTCGGTCATGACAGTCGTCTCCGTTGAAGTCGCTTGGTTCCGCGGGGAGTTCAGATGCGCTCGATGATGGTGGCGATGCCCATGCCGCCGCCCACGCACAGGGTGACGAGGCCGTAGCGCTTGTCCTGGCGCTCCAGTTCGTCCACGAGCATGCCGACGAGCATGGCGCCGGTCGCGCCGAGCGGGTGGCCGAGCGCGATGGCGCCGCCGTTGACGTTGACCTTCTCCAGCGGCAGGCCCATCTCCTCGACGAAGCGCAGCACGACGGCGGCGAACGCCTCGTTGATCTCGACCAGGTCGATGTCGTCGATGGTGAGGCCGGCCTTGGCGAGGGCCTTGCGGGTGGCGGGCGCGGGGCCGGTGAGCATGATGGTGGGCTCGGAGCCGGAGACGGCGGCCGAGACGATCCGCGCGCGCGGGGTGAGGCCGTAGCGCTCGCCGACCTCCTTGGAGCCGATCGCGACGAGCGAGGCGCCGTCCACGATGCCGGAGGAGTTGCCCGCGTGGTGGACGTGGTCGATCTTCTCCACCCAGTGGTACTTCTGCAGCGCCACGGCGTCGAAACCGCCGAGTTCGCCGATGTCGGCGAAGGACGGCTTGAGCTTGGCCAGGGTGTCGGCGGTGGTGCCGGGGCGCGGGTGCTCGTCGCGGTCGAGGACGACCAGCCCGGCGCGGTCCTTGACCGGGACCACGGAGCGGGCGAAGCGGCCCTCCTTCCAGGCGTTGACGGCGCGCTCCTGGGACAGCGCCGCGAACTCGTCCACGTCCCGGCGGGTGAAGCCGCCGATGGTGGCGATCAGGTCGGCGCCGATGCCCTGCGGCACGAAGTTGACGTCGAGGTTGGTCATCGGGTCGTTGAACCAGGCGCCGCCGTCGGAGCCCATCGGGACCCGGGACATGGACTCCACGCCGCCCGCGAGGACCATGTCCTCCCAGCCGGAGCGCACCTTGGCCGCGGCCAGGTTGACGGCCTCAAGGCCCGAGGCGCAGAAGCGGTTCTCCTGCACGCCCGCGACGGTGTCCGGCAGTCCGGCGGCGATCGCGGCGATCCGGGCGATGTCGGAGCCCTGGTCGCCGACGGGGCCGACGACGCCGAGCACGATGTCGTCGATGGCGGCCGGGTCGAGGCTCGGGAAGCGGTCGCGGATCTCGTGGATGAGGCCGACGACCAGGTCGATGGGCTTGGTGCCGTGCAGGGCGCCGTTCGCCTTGCCGCGGCCGCGCGGGGTGCGGATCGCGTCGTACACGTACGCTTCGGTGCTCACTGGGATGCCTTTCGGGAGGGTCGGCCGGGCGGTTCGGCCCGCGGCAGAGGGGTCGGTGGGCTCAGTCGGCGGCCGGGGCGGGCCGGTCGTCGCCGGTGAGCACGGGTATGTCCCAGTCCCGGGCCACGGTCTCGGTGTCGGCGCCGGGCAGCGCGGGTCCGGTGCGGACGGCGGTGGGGGTGGCGGAGAAACGGGGCGCGGGGGCGGGCTGGGTGATGCCGCCGTGGTCGGTGAAGGTGGAGCGGGCGGCCAGGTGCGGGTGGTGCGGGGCCTCGCGCAGCGACAGTACGGGGGCCACGCAGGCGTCGGAGTCCGCGAACCGGGCGGTCCACTCCTCGCGGGTGCGGTCCCGGAAGCGGGCGGCGACCGCCGCGCGCAGTTCCGGCCACCGGGTGAGGTCGGTGCGGGCGTCCTGGAGGCCGTCCAGGCCGAGCAGGCGCAGGAACTCGGCCGAGAACTTCTCCTCCAGGGCGCCGACCGCCATGTAGCCGCCGTCGGCGGTCTCGTAGGTGCCGTAATAGGGGCAGCCGCCGTCCAGGAGGTTGGCGCCGCGCCGGTCCTGCCAAGCGCCGGCGGACAGCATGGCGTGGATCATCGCGGACAGGTGGGCGGTGCCGTCCACGATGGCGGCGTCCACGACCTGGCCGGTGCCGGTGGCGCGCGCGTGGTGCAGGGCGGCGAGGACGCCGACGACCAGGTAGAGCGAGCCGCCCGCGTAGTCCCCGAGGAGGTTGGCGGGCACGGCCGGGGGCTCGCCGGGGCGGCCGATCATGCCGAGGGCGCCGGTGACGGCGATGTACGACACGTCATGGCCCGCACGCTCGGCGAGCGGGCCGTCCTGGCCCCAGCCGGTCATCCGGCCGTAGACCAGGCGGGGGTTGCGGGCGTGGCAGTCGGCGGGGCCGACACCGAGGCGCTCGGCGACGCCCGGCCGGTAGCCCTCGACGAGGATGTCGGCGCGCTCGGCGAGGTCCAGGACGCGGGCGGCGCCGTCCGGGGACTTGAGGTCGACCACGATCGAGCGCTTGTTGCGGTTGGTGATGTCGTGGGCGGGGTCGACGCCGAGGCCGGGGCCGCCGGGACGGTCCACCCGGACCACGTCGGCGCCGAGGTCGGCGAGCAGCATGGCGGCGAACGGGCCCGGCCCGATGCCGGCCAGCTCCACCACGCGCACGCCGCCGAGCGGGCCCCGCTCTGCTGGTGCCGCCGTGCTCATGCCGTCCCCCAAGCGTGTGACACAACTGATGTAACACCGGTGATGCTATGAACGCGTTCCATCCCGCACAAGACCTGAACGAGCAAGCGCTTAGCCAAGTGCCCATCCGGCCGAAAACCACCCGGTCGCCTCCGGGCCGCTCTCCTCACGCTAGCCTCGGCCACCGACAGCGGCGCGGGCTGCGCGACCGAGGGGTGTCATGAGCGGGCGAGGTGGGTCATGAACGGACAGGACCGTCCCTACGACGTGGTGCTCTACGGGGCGACGGGCTTCGTCGGCACCCTGACGGCGGAGTATCTGGCGGCGCACGCGCCGCAGGGCCTGCGCTGGGCGATCGCCGGGCGCGACGAGATGAAGCTGCGGCGGCTGCGGGACCGGCTGCCCGCGGGCGCGGACATCGGCGTGCTGCGCGCCGACGCGTCCGGGCCGGCCGGGCTGCGCGAACTCGCCGGGCGGGCCCGGGTGGTGGCCACCACCGTGGGGCCGTACCTGCGGCACGGCGAGGAACTGGTCGCCGCCTGCGCGGACGCCGGGACGGACTATCTGGACCTGACCGGCGAGCCGGAGTTCGTGGACCTGATGTACGTACGGCACGACGCCCGCGCCCGGGAGACCGGCGCGCGCCTGGTGCACGCCTGTGGGTTCGACTCCGTACCGCACGATCTGGGCGTGTATTTCACGGTGAAACATCTGCCGGAGGGTGTGCCGCTGCGGGTGGACGGCTATGTCACGGCGGACGCGGCGTTCTCCGGCGGCACGCTGGCCTCGGCGCTGGACCAGTTCGCGCGCGGGCGCTCGATGCTGGCCGCCGCCCGCGACCGGGCCCGGCACGAGCCGCGGGGGTACGGGCGCCGGGTGAGCGCGCCGGCCGGGGCGCCGCGGTTCGCCCGGGAGGTCGGCGCGTGGGCGCTGCCGCTGCCCACCATCGACCCGCGGATCGTGAGCCGTTCGGCGCGGGCCCTCGACCGCTACGGCCCCGACTTCCGCTACCGGCACTTCGCGGCGGTCCGCCGGCTGCCGATCGCGCTCGGCGGGGCGGCCGCGGTCGGCGCGACGGTGGCCGCCGCCCAACTGCCGCCCGTGCGCCACTGGCTGTCCGGCCGGCTCGCGCCCGGCGAGGGGCCCAGCGCGGAGAAGCGGGCCGGGAGCTGGTTCAGGGTCCGCTTCGTCGGCGAGGGCGGCGGCCGCCGGGTCTACACGGAGGTCGCGGGCGGCGATCCCGGGTACGACGAGACCGCGAAGATGTTCGCCGAGGCCGCGCTGTGCCTCGCCCTCGACGATCTGCCGACGACATCCGGCCAGGTGACGACGGCCCAGGCGATGGGCGACGCGCTCACGGAGCGGCTGCGGGCGGCCGGGATCACCTTCCGGGTGGCCGCCGAGCGGTGACCGGGATGCGTCCGGTGCGGGCCCGGTGCCCCGAGGCGCGGTGCGAGGATGGGCGTTCTATCCGGAGGACGGGCGTTCTGTCCGGACGAAGCCCGAGGAGGCGCGGAAACCGTGAAGTTCGTGCTCGAAGTGACCGTGGACGAGAACGCGTCGGCGCAGGAGCGGGCCGCCGAGCTGGGCCGCATCCTGCGCTACTGGGGCGGCAATCTGCACCACTACGCGCTGGAGCCGGGCGACGGCTCGCCCGTCTACGACTCCGGGTATCAGGAAGTCGGTGTCTGGCGGCTCGCCGACGACTGAGCGGGCCCGTCCGCCGTCGCCTCCTTGAGCGCCCTGCGGCACAGGCCGTCCGCGTGCCGGGTGGTCTCCGGGAGGCGGTAGGCGGGGGTGAGGGCCAGCGTATGCGCGAGGGCGCCCGCCAGGGACACCCGGTGGCCGACGGAGACGAAGACGGGTTTGACGCCGTCACGCGTACGAAGGGCGCGGCCGACCTCCTCGGCCCCGGCGAGCAGCGGGGCGGAACCGCCGCGGGCGGCCGCCGGCTCGTCGTACGTGAAGGTGAAGGGGTTCTTGGCGACGCCGATGGCGGGCAGGCCGGTGAGGACGCCCAGGTGGCTCGCCAGGCCGAAGCGGCGGGGGTGGGCGAGGCCGTACCCGTCGCACACCACCAGGCCGGGCGCGCAGGGCAGGGAGTCCAGCGCGGCCAGAACCGCGGGCAGTTCGCGGAAGGCGAGCAGTCCGGGGACGTACGGGAAGGACACCCGGCCGACCGCGGTCGACTCGGCGACGACCTCCAGGGTGGCGGCGTCCAGGACGACGGCCGCGGCGGCGACCAGGTCGCGCTCGTCGTCGTAGGCCACGTCGACCCCGGTCACCCGGCCCGTGCCCGGCGGCGGTCCGGGCTCGTCGAGCACCACCCGGCCGCGCAGTTCGTCCTGGACCGCGCGGGCCGCCGCCTCGGTGGTGGGCCAGCCCTCCGGTACGCCTACGGTCGTCATGTCGGCCGACTGTACGTGCCCGGCCCGGGCCGCACCGCCGCCGGGGTTAGGCTCGCGATCATGTTCGTACTGGAGCTGACCTACACCGCGCCCCTCGACGCCGTGAACGCCCTGCACGCCGACCACATGGCCTGGCTGGCGGAGCAGTTCGAGAAGGGCTTCTTCCTGGCGTCGGGGCGCAAGAACCCGCGCGACGGCGGGGTGATCCTGGCCGTCGCCGAGGACCGCGCCCGGATCGAGGAGATCGTCGCGGCCGATCCGTACACCGTCGGCGAGGTGTGCGCCTACCGGATCACCGAGTTCACCGCGACCACGACGGTCCCGGAGCTGGCACGGTACCGGCAGACCCCGGCCTGAGGCGCGGCCGGGTCAGCCCTTCTTGGCGTTCAGCGCGCGCTGGAGCTGGTCCTTGTTCATGTGCGAGCGGCCCTCGATGCCGCGCTGCCTCGCCTCGTTGTAGAGCTGGTCGCGGGTCGGGCCCTGGGGTCCCGACCGGTTGCCCGACCGCTGGCCGCCGCGCCTGCCCGAGGACATGTCCTGGATCGAGGTGCGGCTCGCCGTCCTGGACTCGCCGGACCGGGCGCGCTCCTTGTTGACGGTCCGCGCGGCGATCTCCTCGGCGCGCTCTTCGCTCTCGCCCCGTTCCCGCGCGCTCTCCTTGATGTGTTCGTACTGGCGTTCGCGCTTGGGGCTGGAACCGGCTGGCATGATCGCTCCTTCCACGCACAGGCTGCTCGACGCCTTCGGGACGCGGGTACCCGGCTGCCGGCGCGCCTACCTCACCGCTCCAGCCGGGCCACCCTGCCCTGTTCGCCGGCCGCCCAGCAGCCGAGGTCGGGGGTGCAGGAGACGGTGTCGTACGAACCGGTGTCGACCGTGCGCCAGGTGCGGCCGCCGTCCGTGGTCAGATCGGTGCCGGTGGGGCCGACGGCGAGCGCCGAGGCGCGGCTGTGCGGGAGCCAGGCGGCGCCGGAGCGGTAGGCGGGCGGGGGTGTGGGGGACGGCCGCCAGGTGCGCCCGCCGTCGTGGGTGACGGCGGCGGCCTGCGGCGAGGGCCGGCCCGCGCGGTAGTCGCCGCCGACGGCGAGGCCGTGGGTACGGTCGCGGAAGGCGAGCGCGAAGACCCCGCGCGCCGGGTCGCCGGCCGGGACGGGGGTGTCGGTGGCGCTCCAGGTCAGCCCGCGGTCGGCGGAGTGCAGGACCCGCGCGCGGGCGCCGCCGCCGGTGGCCAGCCAGACGTCCCTGGATCCGGCGGTGACCAGGCACTGCCCGCTCGCCGCGAAGCCCGCCTCGCCGTCCAGGGCGGGCGGCATCCCGGCCGAGGGCAGCACGCGCCAGGAGCGGCCGCCGTCGCTCGTGGACAGGATGCGGAACTTTCCGCCCACGGGGTCGCCCATCGCGAGGCCGTGACGGCGGTCGAAGAAGGCCATGCAGTCGTAGAACGCGTCCGGGTCGGTGTTGCGGAAGGACTCCGTCCAGCTCGCCCCGCCGTCGTCGGTGCGGTACACCCGGGACGCCTCGCCCTCGCCGATGGCCAGGACCACGGCGTGCCGCGCGTCGAACGCCTCGACGTCCAGGAACTCCAGTCCGTCCGCGCCCGGCGGGGAGACGTTACGCCAGGACGTGCCGCCGTCCCGGGTGAGCAGGACGGTGCCGCCGGTGCCGGCCAGCCAGGCGGTGCGCCGGTCGACGGCGGCCAGGCCCCGGTAGCGGACCTGCGGGGTGCCGGGGTCCTTCGCCGCCCAGTGCACGCCCTGGTGCTCTCCGGGCGTGGCGGCCGCCGGGACGGTCAGCGCGGCCAAGGCCGCACCGCACGCGACGCCCGCCGCCGTCAGCCTGCTCATCCGCCGCAGGCCGCGCGTGCCCCTCGTGTCCCGCTCGTCCCTCGTGCTCCCCATGCGCCTCATGGCGGGCGAAGCTAGTGCACCGCCCGGTCGCCGTCCAGAGGGCCGGCCGCCCCGAGGAGACGGGGGTCGGCCCTCCCGTGCATGAACGCGGTGACCGAGGTCACTCGTTCCCCAGGTGCACGTCCCGGCCCGTTCCTACGTCTCACCCAGTGCCGGGAGTCACCAGGCCGCAGTCCAGCCGTCGCGAGGGAGCAAGGCGTTGTCCACCGTCATCGAGCAGCCCGTAGAAGCCCGCCTCGTCGCCGCCGCGCCGCGTATGCAGAGCATTCCCGCCACGCTGCGGTACGACCGCTGCGACCCGTTCGCCGTGCGGATGACCTTCCCCGCCCCGGCGACCCTGGAGGGCATCGAGGTCTGCTGGACCTTCGCCCGGGAGCTGCTCGCCGCCGGACTGCTCGCCCCCGAGGGCCAGGGCGACGTACGGGTGCGGCCGTACGGCTACGACCGCATCGTGCTGGAGTTCCACGCTCCCGAGGGCACCGCCGTCGTCCATGTGCGCGCGGGCGAGATACGCCGCTTTCTGGAGGCCGCCGGCGAACTGGTGCCGGTCGGCCTCGAACACCTCCAGCTGGACCTGGACCACCACCTGGCCGAACTGATGCGGGACGCCTGACAGGGGGCCCACAGGGCGGCTCGGGCGCGCCCGGAGACAAATGCTTTGACTCCCGTCGGGGGTGCTCCTACCGTTTACCTCGGTTCTGTTGCCGTCGATAGGAGAAGGACGTTGCTCGTCTGAGGTTCGGAGACATCGCGTCGCACCGGTGAGGTGTGCGTGGCGTACGACCCTCGGCGTTCGAGCCGTCCTCCGGCGCAGGCCCTTTTCATGTGTACGGCCTCCGGGTGATCTTTCGGTTCCCGCCTCGCGGTGTCTCCAGACGCGTCCGCGAAACCGCACCCACTCCCCCGCGAGGCCCTCATGTCATCCGCGTCCTCCTCTTCCGTCAGTCTTTCGTCCCTGTCCTTCGCCTGGCCCGACGGCACCACCGTGTTCGACGGACTCGATCTCTCCTTCGGCCCCGGCAGGACCGGGCTCGTCGGCGTCAACGGATCGGGGAAATCCACCCTGCTGAAGCTCCTGGCGGGGGAACTCGCCCCGGCCGACGGCACCGTCAAGGTCAGGGGCGAGGTCGGCCACCTCCCGCAGAACGTCACCCTGGACACCGCACTCCGCGTGGACCAGGCGCTCGGCATCGCCGGACAGCGGGCCGCGCTGCACGCCATCGAGGCGGGCGACGCCTGCGAACGGCACTTCGAGACGGTCGGCGACGACTGGGACGTCGAGGAGCGCGCCCTGGTCACCCTCGGCGAACTCGGCCTGGGCCACATCGGGCTGGACCGCACCGTCGGCGAGGTGTCCGGCGGCGAGTCGGTGCTGCTCCGGCTCGCGGCCCTGCTGCTGCGCCGCCCGGACGTACTGCTCCTGGACGAGCCCACCAACAACCTCGACCTGTACGCGCGCCGTCGGCTCCACCAGGCCGTCGCCGCCTGGCCCGGCGTGCTCGTCGTCGTCAGCCACGACCGTGAACTCCTCGACCTGGTCGACCAGATCGCGGAACTGCGCGCCGGCGAGGTCGCCTGGTACGGCGGCAACTTCTCGGCCTACGAGGAGGCGCTGTCCGTCGAACAGGAAGCGGCCGAACGGATGGTGCGGGTCGCCGAGGCCGATGTGCGCAAGCAGAAACGTGAGCTGTCCGACGCCCAGGTCAAGCTGGCCCGACGCAAGCGGTACGGGCAGAAGATGTTCGACTCGAAGCGCGAACCGAAGATCGTGATGGGCGCCCGTAAACGCGCCGCCCAGGTGTCGGCGGGCAAACACCGCATCATGCACGAGGAACGCCTCGCCGAGGCCAGGGAGCGCCTGGACGACGCGGTGGACGCGGTGCGGGACGAGGACGAGATCCGCGTCGACCTGCCGTACACCGCCGTACCGCCGGGCCGGCAGGTGCTCACCCTGGAGAACCTGGCGATGGCCTACGGGGCGCGTGTCGAGGGCATCCTCGATCTGCGCGGCGCGGAACGGATCGCGCTGGTCGGGCGCAACGGCGCGGGCAAGACGACGCTGCTGCGGACGATCGCCGGGGAGCTGGCGCCGGCGGCGGGCACCGCCACCGCGCATGTCCCGCTGCGGTTCCTGCCCCAGCGCCTGGACGTGCTGGACGACGAGCTGACGGTCGCCCAGAACGTGGCCCGGTTCGCGCCGGGCGCCACCAACAACCGCGTCCGGGCGCGCCTGGCCCGCTTCCTGTTCCGGGGCGCCCGCGCCGACCAGCGGGCGGCCACCCTGTCCGGCGGCGAGCGCTTCCGGGCCACGCTGGCCGCGCTGATGCTGGCCGAACCGGCACCCCAGCTGCTCCTGCTCGACGAGCCGACCAACAACCTCGACCTGGCGAGCGTCCGGCAGCTCACCTCGGCCCTGGAGTCGTACGAGGGGGCGCTGCTGGTGGCCAGCCACGACCTGCCGTTCCTGGAGTCGATCGGGATCACCCGCTGGCTGCTGATGGCGGACGGCGAGCTGACGGAGATCGCGCCGGAGGAGGTGGGCTAGCCCCCGGCGGCGGGGCGTCCGGCGTAGGCACGGCGGAGCATCTCGGGAGGGGCACAGCCTGATGACGAGGGTTTTGTCCTGGCCACGTCGGACTGCATGATGGCGGACCGGCGTCGCACACGCGGCGCAGGCACTCCGTCCCCGACCGGAAAGGCCCGTCGTGCCCAGCAAGAAGGCCCTCGTACGCCGCCCGAGCCCCCGTCTCGCCGAGGGCCTGGTGACGCATGTCGAGCGGCAGAAGGTCGACGTCGGGCTCGCCACCGAACAGTGGGAGGCGTACGTCGAGGCGTTGCGGGCGCACGGCTGGGAGACGTTCGAGGTCGAACCGGCGGACGACTGTCCGGACTCGGTGTTCGTGGAGGACGCCGTCGTGGTGTTCCGCAATGTCGCGCTGATCACCCGGCCGGGCAGCGCCACCCGCCGCCCGGAGACCGCCGGGGTGGAGGAGGCGGTGGCCGGCCTCGGCTGCTCGGTGAACTGGATCTGGGACCCGGGCACCCTGGACGGCGGTGACGTCCTGAAGGTCGGCGACACGGTCTACGTCGGCCGCAGCGGGCGTACCGACGCGGCCGGTGTGCAGCAGCTGCGGGCCGCGTTCGAGCCGCTGGGCGCCCGGGTGGTGGCCGTACCGGTGAGCAAGGTGCTGCATCTGAAGTCGGCCGTGACCGCGCTGCCGGACGGTACCGTCATCGGGCACATCCCGAAGGTGGACCGGCCCTCGCTGTTCCCCGGTTTCCTCTCGGTGCCCGAGGAGTCCGGCGCGCACGCGCTGCTGCTCGGCGGGCACAAGCTGCTGATGGCGGCGAGCGCCCCGAAGACCGCCGAGCTGCTGACCGACCTCGGCTACGAGGTGGTCACGGTGGACATCGGCGAGTTCGAGAAGCTGGAGGGCTCGGTGACGTGCCTGTCCGTACGACTGCGGGAGCTGTACGCCTGACCAGGCGAGCCCCCGCCGGCGGCCCCGGGACCGACGCGCCCCGGGACTGTTCCGCAGGCCCGCGCGTCTCCGGCGCGCCCTCTGATCTGGGGCTCTCTTACGGCGACCTTAACCTACGGTTTCGTAACCTACGGATTCGTAGCTTACGATCACGTAGGTTTCCCGGCACCGCTCGCCGGTACCCCTGGTTCGTGCTCTCCCCCGTTCGGCGTCCCCTGGAGTTCCCGTGACGATCACCTCCCCCCATCTCGGCAGCCCGTCCGTCTGGACCGACGCCCGGCTGCTGTACGCACTGGAGGAAGTGGTGGAAGGGGAGTTGAACCGGCATCTGAAGGTCGCCAAGGACTGGATGCCGCACGAGTACGTGCCCTGGGGCGACGGGCGCAACTTCCCGGCCCTGTTCGAGGACGGGGAGGCGTGGACGAAGGAACAGTCCAAGGTGACCGAGATCGGTCGCACCGCCCTGGTCGTCAACCTGCTGACCGAGGACAACCTGCCCAGCTACCACCATGAGATCGCCAGCCTGTTCGGCCGCGACGGCGCCTGGGGCACCTGGGTGCACCGCTGGACGGCCGAGGAGGGCCGGCACGGCATCGTGATGCGGGACTACCTGCTCGCCTCGCGCGCGGTGGACCCGGACAAGCTGGAGCAGTTCCGTATGGCGCACATGAGCGAGGGCTTCGAGTCCGACAACCGGCACTCGATGCTGCACTCGGTCGCCTATGTCGCCTTCCAGGAGCTGGCCACCCGGATCTCGCACCGCAACGCGGGTCATCAGTCGGGTGACCCGGTGTGCGACCGGATGCTCGCCCGGATCGCGACCGACGAGAACCTGCACATGGTGTTCTACCGCAACCTGCTCAAGGCGGCGTTCGAGCTCGCGCCCGATCTGACGATGCAGGCGGTCCGGGACGTCGTGGTCGACTTCCGGATGCCCGGTCACGGCATTCCCGGTTTCGAGCGGGCCGCCGCGCAGATGGCGATCGGCGAGGTCTACAACCTGCGCATCCACCACGACGACGTGCTCCAGCCGGTGCTGCGCTTCCTGAAGGTCCTGGAGATCGACGGCCTCGGCCCCGAGGGGCGGCAGGCGCAGGAGGAACTCGGTCTGTTCATGGGCGGCCTGGACATGGAGGCCAGCCGGTTCGACGAGAAGCTGGCGGCGCGCAAGGCGCGGATGGCGGCGCGGGCCGCGGGTCGCTGAGCGAGGCGGTCACCGGCTGACCGGCTCCCGGTCACGGGCCGCCGGTCAGCCGGAGGTGCGGCGCAGCGCGAGGCGCTCCTTCTCGGACATCCCGCCCCAGACGCCGAAGCGCTCGTCGTGGGCGAGGGCGTACTCCAGGCAGGCCGGGCGCAGCTCGCACATCCCGCAGATGCGCTTCGCCTCGCGGACCGAGCTGCCCGGCTCGGGGAAGAAGAAGTCCGGCCCCGTCTGCGCGCACAGGGCCTGCGCCTGCCAGGTCGGGTCGGCCGGGGTGATGGTGTCGAGGTGCATGGCCAGGATCATGCCGATCGGCGAAAAACGTTCGATCAACGCGCGCTCAACGCCGTCGCCGGGGCCCCCGGCCGCATCGATGATGCTCCCCGGGGCCGGCCGGTTGCACGGCGGCGCGCGGAATTTCCGAAAACCCAGCGGACACGCCGGGTCACCGAAGGTGAGGGCGCGCCCAGGCGGTGCTCCGGCGGCGATGGTCGGTGGGCGGTGCCAGACTCGGCAGTGCACGGGACAGGACCCCTTCGAGGAGGGCGGCCATGCTCACCACCGATGTCGTCGACGGCGCGCCGAACTGGCTCGACATCAGCGCCCCGGACATCGACGGCGCGCGCTCCTTCTACGGCGCCCTGTTCGGGTGGCACTTCGAGTCGGCGGGCCCGGACGCCGGGGGGTACGGCTTCTTCCGGCTGGACGGGAAGACCGTCGCGGGTGGCATGGAGTACGGGCCCGGCCAGGGGCCGCCCGCCTGGACGCTGTACTTCAAGACCCCGGACGCGGCGGCGACCGCGCGGGCAGCCGAACAGGCCCATGGGCAGGTGCTGTTCGGGCCGGTCGACGTGATGGGCCAGGGACACATGGCGGTCCTCGGCGACCCGGCCGGGGTGAAGTTCGGGGTCTGGCAGCCCGGCCGGACCAGGGGCGTGGACGTGGCGAGCACACCGGGCGCGCTGTGCCGGGCCGAGCTGCACACCCCGGACATCGCCGCGGCGGCCGCCTTCTACCACCGGGTGCTCGGCCTGGAGACCTCCGGCGTGTCCTTCCCGGGCGGCGTGTACACGTGCGTGCATCCGGCGGGTGCCGGGGAGGATGCCATGTTCGGCGGGATGGTGCCGCTGGCCCGGCGGCGGACGAGCCGTACTGGCTGCCGTACTTCGAGGTCGAGGACACCGACGCGATCGCGGCCGAGGCGCGGCGGCTCGGCGGCTCGGTGAGCGCCCCGGCCGTGACGGTCGAGGGCGTGGGACGCATCGCCACGCTGGCCGATCCGTACGGGGCACGGTTCGCGGTGATCAGGAGCGAGCAGACGCGGGGGTGAGGCGGTGACCGGGGGGGCGGGCCGGGTGAGGGCCGGGCTCGCGGCGGACAGTTGGCGGGCGCGGGCGGCGGCGGGCGGCGGGCGGCGGACAGTCGGCGAGCGGGGGCAACGAGCAGCGGGCAGCGGGCAGCGGGCAGCGGGCAGCGGGCAGCGGGCAGCGGGCAGCGGCTGATGGTCGACGGTCTGCTTGGCGCACGCCTCGCTCAGGCGGATGCCCGGCGGATGAGAGTGGTCGGCAGTATCACGCCGGGTCCCGGTGTCCGGGCGGTCGAAGCGGTGTCACCCGGGACAGAGGCATCGCCCGAAGCGCAGGCGTCACCCGGAGTGGAGCCGTCGTCTGCGGCGGTGGCACTCTCCGGGCCCGAGTCCCCGAAGCCACCCCCTTCCCTGGCCGACGTCCCGCGCAGGGCGGCCGGCCCCCGCAGCAGCAGGCGGGCCATCAGGCGGCCCATCTGCTCGATGTCCTGACGCACCGTGGTCAGCGGCGGATCGGACTGCTCGGCCAGCGGCAGCATGTCGTCGAAGCCGACCACGGCCACGTCCTCGGGCACCCGCAGCCCCCGCTCCCGCAGCACGCGCAGCGCGCCCAGCGCGGTGAGGTCGTTCGCGGCGAACACGGCGTCCACGTCGGGGCGGCGGTCGAGGAGTTCCCGCATGGCCCGCTCCCCGCCGGCCGGGGTGAAGTCGCTCTCCACGACCAGCGCGGGATCGCCGCCCCCGTCGGCCGTCTCCGCCATGACGTCCCGGTAGCCGTCGAGCCGGTCCACGGCCGAGGTCTGGTCCAGGGCGCCGGTGATGTGCGCGATCCGGGTCCGGCCGAGCCCGGCCAGATGGCGTACGGCAGTGCGCGCGCCGCCCCGGTTGTCGGTGTCCACGTACACCGGTGTGCCGGTGCGGTCCCGCCAGCCCGGGCGGCCGCCGAACACGGTGGGCACCCCGGCGTCATGGATGAGTCCGGGCAACGGGTCGTCCAGGTGCAGGGAGAAGACCAGCGCGCCGTCGACATGGCCCCCGGCGAGATACCGGGCCACCCGGGTGTGGTCGTCCCGGCCCTCGGTGAGCAGCAGCACCAACTGGTTGTCGTGGGCGGTCAGTTCCTTGCTGATGCCGCGCAACTGGAGGGCGAAGAAGGGGTCGGTGAAGACCCGGGCCTCGGGTTCCGCGATGACGACGGCCACGGCGTCGTGCCGCTTGGTGACGAGGCTGCGCGCCGCCTGGTTGGGGACGTAGCCGAGTTCGGCCACGGCCCGCCGTACCCGCTCGGCCAGCGATTCCCGCACGCCGTATCCGCCGTTGACCACCCGGGACACGGTGGCTCTGGAGACCCCGGCGCGTGTCGCCACGGCCTCCAGGGTGGGACGCGACACTGCCTCGGGCACCACGGGACTCCTCATCGGCCGGTTACCGCCCAGGATAACGAGGGTCCGGTGCCCGGCGGGGCGCCCCCGGCGGTCAGGGCGCGGGGTCCTTGCGGGCCCGGCTCGGCTGGACGCGTTTCGGTTCGCCGGGCATCTTCGGGTACTCCGGCGGGTACGGCAGATCGCCGAGCCCGTGGTCGTGCTCGTCGCGGCGGGCCAGCTCCAGCAGGGCGTCCAGGGAGTGCGGACGGTCGTCCATGCCGGCGTGGACGTCGCCGAGTTCGGCAAACCGGGCCGGCATGGTGGCCAGGTCGAAATCGCGGGGACGGGCGGAGTCGACCTCGCTCCAGCGCAGCGGCGCGGACACGGTGGCCTCCGGGCGGGGCCGTACCGAGTAGGCGGAGGCGATGGTGCGGTCGCGGGCCGTCTGGTTGTAGTCGACGAAGATACGGGCGCCGCGCTCCTCCTTCCACCATTTGATGGTGACCTGTTCGGGCATCCGGCGTTCCAGCTCCCGGCCGACGGCGATGGCGGCGCGCCGTACCTGGGTGAAGGTCCAGCGGGGCTCGATGGGCACGAAGACGTGCAGTCCCCGGCCGCCGGAGGTCTTCGGCCAGCCGCGCAGTCCGCCGAACTCGTCGAGGACGGCGCGCAGTTCATGGGCGGCGCGGACCGCGTCCGTGTAGTCGGTGCCCGGCTGCGGGTCGAGGTCGATGCGGAGTTCGTCGGGGTGGTCGACATCGCCCGCGCGCACCGGCCAGGGATGGAAGGTGAGGGTGCCGTACTGGGCGGCCCACACCACGGCGGCCTGCTCGGTCGGGCACATCTCGTCGGCGCTGCGGCCGCTGGGGAAGGTGATGTGCGCGGTCGGAATCCAGCCGGGCATGCCCTTGGGGGCGCGTTTCTGGAAGAACCACTCCCCCTCGATGCCGTCCGGGTAGCGCTCCAGGGTGGTGGGGCGGTCGCGCAGGGCGCGCAGGATGCCGGGGCCGACCGCGATGTAGTAGCGGGCGAGGTCCAGCTTGGTGAAGCCACGCTCCGGGAAGAACACCTTGTCCGGGCTGGACAGCCGTACGGTCCGCCCGGCCACCTCCAGTTCCAGCGCTTCGGCCATGCGGCCACCGTAGGCGCCCCCCGCGCGGCGCGCACACCGGGCGCGTACGGGCGCGCACGCCGGGCGCCCTCGGACCCGCGCGAGCAGAATCGGAGCCATGGAGCTGCCCGTGATGCCGCCCGTGAAGCCGATGCTCGCCAAGGCGGTGGCGAGGATCCCGCCGGGCATGCACTACGAGGCGAAGTGGGACGGCTTCCGTGCGATCGTGTTCCGCGACGGCGCCGAGATCGAGCTGGGCAGCCGCACCGGCAAGCCGCTGACCAGGTACTTCCCCGAGCTGGTGGAGGCGCTGCGGGAGCGGGTGCCGGGGCGGTGCGTGCTCGACGGGGAGATCGTGATCGCGCGGGACGGGCATCTGGACTTCGACGCGCTGACCGAGCGGATCCATCCGGCGGCCTCCCGGGTGCGGACGCTCGCGGAGCGGACCCCGGCGTCCTTCGTCGCCTTCGATCTGCTGGCGCTGGACGACCACTCCCTGCTGGACGTGCCGCTCACCGACCGCCGGGCGCTGCTGGACCGCGCCCTCGCCGGGGCCACCCCGCCGGTGCATCTGGCGCCCGCGACGACGGATCTCGCGGTGGCGGAGCGGTGGTTCGAGCGGTACGAGGGCGCCGGGCTCGACGGGATCGTGGCCAAGCCGCTCGACCTGCGCTACCGGCAGGACGAACGGGCCATGTTCAAGATCAAGCACGAGCGCACGGCCGATGTCGTCGTGGCCGGGTACCGGCTGCACAAGAGCGGCCCGGTGGTGGGCTCGCTGCTGCTGGGCCTGTACGACGGGCAGGGCAGGCTCCAGCACGTGGGCGTGTCGGCCGCGTTCCCGATGAAGCGGCGCGCCGAGCTGGTCGAGGAGCTGGCGCCGCTGCGGATGGCCGACGTCGCCGGGCACCCCTGGGCGGCCTGGGCCGAGGAGGCCGCGCACGAGAGCGACCGGCTGCCCGGCGCGCCGAGCCGCTGGTCGGGCAAGAAGGACCTGTCCTGGGTGCCGCTGCGGCCCGAACGGGTGGCCGAAGTGGCCTACGACCACATGGAGAACGGGCAGCGCTTCCGGCACACCGCCCGTTTCCGCCGCTGGCGCCCCGACCGGACGCCCGGGAGCTGCACGTACACCCAGCTGGAGGAGCCGGTGCGGTACGACCTCGCGGAGATCCTCGGGGAGAAGGACTGAGCCCCGCGCCGCCGGGAAACACCTGCCGCCACGGCCCCGTCGTCACGGCTTCATGAGGATCTTGATCGCGCCGTCCTCCTTGCGCTGGAACATCTCGTAGGCGTGCGGCGCCTCGGCCAGCGGCACCCGGTGCGTGGCGAAGTCCTCGACGCCGAGCGGGTCGTCGTCGATGAGGTACGGCATGATCCGGTCGCTCCAGCGACGGACGTTCGCCTGCCCCATCCGCAGCTGGGTCTGCTTGTCGAACAGGGTGAGCAGCGGGATCGGGTCGGCCATGCCGCCGTAGACGCCGCTGAGCGAGATGGTGCCGCCCCGTCGTACCAGGTCGATCGCCATGTACAGGGCGCCGAGCCGGTCGATGGCGAAGCGCTCCGCGAGGGGGGCCGCGATCTTGCGCGGCATGAGGGCGGCGGCCTGCTGGGCGAGCCGCGCTGCCGCGCTGCCGTGGGCCTCGGTGCCGACGGCGTCGATGACCGCGTCCGGGCCCCGGCCGCCGGTCTCGTCGCGGATCGCGTGGATCAGCGCCTTCTCGTCGTCGTAGGTCCTCAGGTCGTAGGTCGTGACGCCGCGCCGGTGCGCCCGCGCGAGCCGCTCGGGCACCAGGTCGATGCCGAAGACCTGTTCGGCGCCGCGTGCCAGGGCGATCCGGCAGGACATGTCGCCGATCGGGCCGAGGCCGAGGACCGCGACGCTGCCGCCGGGCGGCACCGCCGCGTACTCGACGGCCTGCCAGGCGGTGGGCAGCACGTCGGAGAGATAGACGAAGCGGTCGTCCGGCGGGCCCTCGGGCACCTTCATCGGCCCGAACTGCGCCTGCGGCACCCGCAGATACTCGGCCTGGGCGCCCGGTACGGCGCCGTACAGACGGGTGTAGCCGAACAGGGCGGCGCCCATGCCCTCGCCGGTGACCTGGGTGGTCTCGCACTGGGTGGTGAGCCCGGAGCCGCACATGAAGCAGTGCCCGCAGGAGATCTGGAAGGGCACCACGACCCGGTCTCCGGGCTCCAGGTTCGTCACCTGCGAGCCGACCTCCTCCACGATTCCCATGGGCTCGTGGCCGAGGATGTCGCCCGGGGTCATGAACGGGGTGAGCACTTCGTACAGATGCAGGTCCGAGCCGCACAGCCCGCTGGAGGTGATGCGGATGACGGCGTCGGTGGGCTCCTCGATCCTCGGGTCGGGCACGTCCTCCACCCGCACGTCCCGCCTGCCCTGCCAGGTGACTGCCTTCATGAGGTCGCGCTCCCTCGGTCGCGTACATCCGTTTTGCGGTGGCGGCCGGGTACCCGTGCGTCCGGGCGCCGAATCACCCGGTGGGCGTGGCGCGGGGGCGGACGGGGGCGCGGGGGGTATGACGCGGGTACGCGCGGTCGGACGACCGGCGACGGACGACGGACGGGTGGCGCGGGTGGGCGGCAGACGTGGTGCGCGCAGAGCGGCGGTGGCGGCGGTCGTGCTGGTCGCCGCCCTGGCGTCGGGGTGTGCCGGGCACGGCGGGGACCGGCACGACCGGGTACCGGTCCCGACACCGCCTCCGGCTTCCACGGCCGCCGGCGGCTCCCCGCTCGCGGTGAAGATCGACAATGTGCCGGCGGCCCGCCCCCAGACCGGCCTCGACGCGGCCGACGTGGTGTACGCGGAGCAGGTCGAGGGCGGTCTGAGCCGGCTGATGGCGGTGTACGCGCACCGGCTGCCGGGCGCCGTCGGGCCGGTACGCAGTGCCCGCGAGTCCGATCTGGAGCTGCTCGGCCAGTTCGACCGGCCGTATCTGGCCTTCTCCGGAGCGCAGCGCAAGCTGCTGCCGCTGATCGCGCGGGCGCCGGTGCGGTCCGAGTCGCCCGACCGGGCGGCCGGTGCCTACTACCGGGACAGCGCGCGGGCGGCGCCGCACAACCTCTATCTGCGCCCCGCGCGCCTGCTGCGCTCCGCCCCGGGCGCGGGCGCGCTGACCACGGGCTTCCGCTACGGCCCCGCCCCCTTGGGTGGCACCCCGGTGGCCTCGCGCACCGTGCGCTATCCGGCGGCCCGCTTCACCTTCACCTGGTCCGCGGCCCGGCACGGCTGGCTGATCGCGATGGACGGCACCCCCACGGCCGGCACGGACGGCCCCCGCCCGGCGCCGCCGACGGTCGTCGTCCAGTACGTCGGCATCCGCGACTCGCGGTACCACGACGCCCTCGGCAACCCCACTCCGTACACCGAGACGGTCGGCTCCGGGCGGGCGGAGGTGCTGCGCGACGGGCGCTCCTTCGCCGCCACCTGGTCGAGGCCCGCGGCGAACGGCGGTACGACGTTCACCGCGGCGGACGGCGGCCCGCTGGACTTCGCCGCCGGTCAGGTGTGGGTGGTGTTCGCGCGGGCGGCCTGAACCGCCCTACGGCGCGGGCGGGTTACCGTACTCCCGCCTCGTCCAGCGCCGTCTTCGCCTGTGCGACCAGGCCGTCCGCCCCGCAGGCACGGGCCAGGTCGAGGCCCCGGTGCAGTTCGGCGGCGGAGCGGGCGAGGACGCCGTACTCGATGCGGGCGGCCGCGTGTTCGTACTGGGAGGGCGATGCCTCCAGATAGGTGACGGCGCGGCGCGCGAGCTGGAGTGCGCGGGGGCCGGTCTCCAGCGCGGCGGCGCAGCGCAGGGCCTCGCCGATGGCGGTGTCCGTGCCGAAGCGCTCGGCCTGCCGGCGGGCGTCGGCGGCGAGCCGCTTGCTGCGGGCCGGGTCCTGGTCTGCGAGGGCCCGGGCGAGGTCGACCGACCAGGGTGCGAGGACCGGGTTGTGGCCGCCCCGGGCGACGGCGGTCTTCTCGGCGGCTTCCAGCTCGTTGACACCGTCCTCGGTGCGGCCGACGGCGAGCAGCAGCCGGCCGCGTACCGAGCGGACGTCGGGCAGCACGATGGTGGACGGGTAGGGCGGGGCGAAGCCGTACTGCTCGGCGACCGACCAGGCTTCCCGGACGCGGCCGCGGGCGAGCAGGGTGTCGACCAGGCCGCAGGTGGCCGACCAGTGCAGCGGCAGGCGTCGGCCCACCCGTTCGGCGAGGACGAGGGCCTCGCGCAGATGGGTCTCCGCGTCCCGCAGGCGGCCCTGCCTGCGGTAGGCCAGACCCAGGTAGGCGTTGGCCAGGGAGAGGTGGCCGCCGTGCCAACCCGCGCCGGTGTACACGCGCAGGGCCTGCGCGAACAGGCTCTCGGCGCGGTCGAGCCGGTCGGTGTAGACGTAGGCGCTGCCGAGCATCATCAGCAGCTCGATGCCCCACTCGCGGTCGGTCCAGCCGAGGCCGGGCGCGAGCCGCTCGTTGACGAGGGCCCGGTCGCACAGTTCGACGATCTCGGCGGCGCTCTCGCCGTGCGTCATGGCGTCGAAGCCGCGCAGGATCAGCAGCGCGCGTTCGGTGTTGTCGCGGCCGGCGCAGGTGGCGGCGAGTTCGGCGAGGCTGCGGGAGCGGGCCGGGGCGGCGCTCTCGCCGTGGATGCCCTCCCACATGTACTGGAACGCCTGCAACCGCATCCGCACGGGCCCCGGTTCGTGCCGGGCCGCCTCGGCCTCGATGGTGCGGACGGCCTCCTCCAGCTGGTCGTTGTGGAGCAGGGCCTGGGAGAGGCGGACCACGGCGTCGACGCGGTCGCTGCCGTCGAGGCCGCGCATGGCGAGGGCGCTGCGCAGATGGCCGATGGTGACGGCGGGCGCGGTCAGCAGGGTGGCGCAGCCCAGTTCGTACAGGACATGGGCGTGGATGTCGGGGCGGGGCGGCTCCTCCAGGGCGCGTTCCAGACAGACGCGGGCCGCGTCGGGCGCGCCGACGGCGAGGTGTTCGCGGGCGGCCTCGCGCAACCGCTCGACCAGTCTCTCGTCGGCCTCCGGATGGACTTCGAGGAGGTGCCGGGCCGCTTCGGCGGCGCCCCGGCCCAGCTCGGTGACGATCTCGGCGGCCACGCCGTGCATCGCGGTGCACACGCCCGGCGGGATGGAGTTGTAGACGGCGGAGGCGATGAGCGGGTGCACGAACTCCAGGTCGCCGCCGCGGTGTTCGGTGACGCTGGGGTCGGGCGTGGTGAGGATGCGGGCGGTGCGCAGCAGTCCGGCGCAGTGCCGGGCGGTGTCCTCGTCCAGGGCGGCGAGGCGGGCGGCCGACTCCAGGGTGATGCCGGTGCCGAGGACGGCGGCGGCCCAGGCGAACCGGGTGGCCTGGAGGCCGAGTTCCTTGATCCGCTCGACGAGTCCGCCGCCGCGGGCCGCGCGGTTGAGGGCGCGCAGTTCCCCGGCGCGGGCCTCCACCGGCGACAGTTCGCTCTCCTGCACCTTGGCGAGGAGTTCCACGGCGTCGTACGGATTGCCCGCGGTGACGGCCCACACCTCGCGGCAGAACGCGTCGTCGGCGTGGCGTCCGAGGGTGGCGCGGGTGAGTCCGGCCGCCGCGCCGGGGGTGAGCTCGCGCAGGTTGTTGACGGGACGGCCCGCGGCCTCGGCGCCCGCCTCCAGGAGGCGGGCGCTCTCCCCGCTGACGTCGCCCGGCCTGCGGGCGACCACGACCAGGACGGGCAGGTCGTCCAGGCGTTCGGCGAAGGCGGCGAGCCAGCGCAGGGTCTCCTGGTCGGCCCAGTGCGCGTCGTCGATCAGCAGCACGAGCGGCCATTCGCGGCGGGCGAGCCGGCGGACGGCGGCCACCAGGCCGTCGCAGACGTACTGCGGGTCGGCGCTCTCCTCCTGCGGTTCGGCTATGCCGAGGGCGGGACCGGCGATGTCGTACCAGTCGCCGAGGTACTCGCGGGCCTCCTCGGGCAGCAGCGACAGCAGCGCGGGCTGGAGCAGCTGCCGTACGACGTTGAAGGGCACGGACCGCAGCGTCTCGGCGCCGCGGGTGTACCACACGGCGCAGCCCCGGCGTTCGGCCATCCGGCGGGCCTCGGTCAGCAGCGCGGTCTTGCCGAGGCCCGCCTCGCCGCGGAAGACCAGCAGGCCGCCCGTGGAGGACTCGTCGGCGCGCAGCTCCTCGATGGCCCGCGCGACGGTGTCGATCTCCGCGTCCCGCTCCCACAGGGGAGCCGAAGCGGCCGCCGCCGGCCGTCCCTCCGTCATCCCGATCCCTCCCCAAGGTCGCCCGAATGACGTACAGACCCCGAGCGTAGCCGTCCGGTGGGATATGTGGTGGCCGGTCGGGGCAGCTCTTGCACAGCCGGGTGAAAGTTCGGGCGGCCGGGCGACGCGGGCCCGCCCCGATCAGCGGTGTCGTCGGCGGACGGAGCGTCAGCAGTGACCTGGACGGGACGAGTTCCGTACGAGCGGACGGCGGGCCGGGGCCCCGGGGTGCGGGCGGTGGCGGCGGGGTCGGTCGGGAACTTCGTGGAGTGGTACGAGTTCGCGGTCTACGGCTTTCTCGCGACCGTGCTCGCCGCGCGCTTCTTCACCCCGGCGGGCGGCGGCCCCGTGGAGGGGCTGGTGCGGACGTACGCCTCCTTCGCGCTCGCGTTCTTCTTCCGGCCGCTCGGGGCGGTGCTGTTCGGCAGGCTGGGCGACCGGTACGGACGGCGGCCGGTGCTGATCGGGGTGGTGGCGCTGATGTCGGGCGCCACGGCGCTGATCGGGGCGCTGCCGACGTACGGCGCGGTGGGTGCCCTCGCGCCCTGGCTGCTCACGCTGCTCCGGATCGTCCAAGGGCTGGCGGCGGGCGGGGAGTTC
Source organism: Streptomyces sp. SUK 48 (assembly GCF_009650765.1). NCBI lineage: Bacteria > Bacillati > Actinomycetota > Actinomycetes > Kitasatosporales > Streptomycetaceae > Streptomyces > Streptomyces sp. SUK 48. The sequence continues at coordinate 1,405,092 of NZ_CP045740.1, forward strand.
GGCGGCGCGGTGGCGGTGCTGACGGAGTTCGCCCCGCCGGGGCGGCGCGGGCTGTACGGGGCGTGGCAGTCCTTCACGGTGGCGCTGGGACTGCTGGGCGGCGCGGGGGTCACGGCGGTGACGGCGGCGGTGCTGGGCGCGGAGCGGCTGGCCGCGTGGGGGTGGCGGCTGCCGTTCCTGCTGGCCGTGCCGCTGGGCCTGCTGGCGCTGTGGCTGCGCACCGGCCTCGCGGAGACCCCGGAGTTTCTTGAGCGGTCCAAGTCTCCCGAGATGAGACTGGGTTGGGGCGCGCTCGTGCTCGCGGCGGCGCGGGTGACGGGCTGGGCGGCGGCCGGTTACACCTTCCTGGTGGTGCTCCCGTCGTACCTCCAGACCGCGCTGCACACGGGCTACGCGCAGGCGCTGCTGGCCGCGGCGGTGGCCAACGCGGGGTTCGCCGCGGCGATCCTGCCGGCCGGGGTGCTCAGCGACCGGGTGGGGCGGCGGCCGGTGCTGCTCGCGGGCGCGGTGCTGGTGGTGGCGGCCGCGCTGCCGGTGCTCGATCTGCTCCAGGATCCCGGCGCCTCGGCCCTGGCGAAGGCCCTCGCCCTGGCCGGTGCCGGCGCGCTGGTGGGTCTGATGGCGGGCCCCGGCCCGGCCCTGCTCGCCGAGATGTTCCCCTCCCGCGTCCGCTGGACCGGCCTCGGCCTCGCCTACGCCCTGTCCAACGCGGTCTTCTCCGGCTGCGCGGGCCTGATCATCACGGAGGCGGTGCGGCGGACCGGGAACCCGGACATACCCGGGTACTACGCGGCGGCCGCGTGCGCCGTGAGCGCGGCGGCCCTGCTGAAGCGGGCTCCGCAGGAAGGGAGTTGGCGGGGTCGGCCATCGGAAGAGGCCCCACAGGAGACGAGTTGGAGGAAGCGGTGCGAGTGATCGGGCTGATGTCCGGGACGTCGTACGACGCCGTGGACGCGGCGGCCGGTGATCTGCGGCTGGACGGCGACACGCTGGCGCTGCGGCCGCTCGGGATGGTCAGCGCGCCGTACGAGGAGCCGTTGCGCGCGGCGCTCGCGAAGGCGATGCCGCCCGCGGAGTGCGGGTTCGAGGCGGTGTGCCGTCTCGACACCGGGATCGGGCGGGCGTTCGCGGCGGCGGCGGTGCGGGCGGACCGCGAACTGTGCTCGGGACGTGCCGAGTTGGTGGCCTCGCACGGGCAGACGGTCTACCACTGGGTGGCGGACGGGCGGGTGCACGGCACCTTGCAGCTCGGGCAGCCCGCGTGGATCGCGGAGGCGACCGGGCTGCCGGTGGTCGCCGACTTCCGGGCCCGGGACGTCGCGGCGGGCGGCCAGGGCGCGCCCCTGGTCAGCCTGTTCGACCTGCTGTGGCTGCGCGGGCGCACGGGCCGCCCGGTGGCGCTGAACATCGGCGGCATCGCCAATCTGACCGCACCGGACGGCACCGCCTTCGACACCGGGCCGGGCTGCGCGCTGCTGGACGCGGCGGTCCGGGAGTTCAGCGGCGGGCGGCTGGCCTACGACGCGGACGGCGCCCTCGCCGCGCGCGGCCGCCCCGACCCGCGCCTGCTGGACCGGCTGCTGGCGGAGCCGTACTACGCCCTGCCGGCGCCGCGCACCACCGGCAAGGAGCTGTTCCACGCCGGGTATCTGCGGGCCGCCGGGGCCTTCGACGGGGCCGCCCCGGCGGACGTACTGGCCACGCTCGCCCTGCTGACCGCGCGGACGGTCGCGGATGCGGTGCGGTCCGTCGGCGCGACCGAGGTGATCGCGTCCGGCGGGGGCGTGCGCAATCCGGTGCTGGTGCGCCTGCTCCGGGAGCTGCTCGGGGGATTCCGCTGCGTTCCTCGGACGAGCTCGGGCTGCCCGCCGCCGCGAAGGAGGCGTACGCGTTCGCCGTCCTCGGTTTCCTCACCGCGCACGGCCTCGCGGGCACCGATCCGCGCAGCACGGGGGCGCGGCGGCCGAGCGTGCTGGGGTCGGTGACACCGGGGCGGGACGGGTTCCGGATGCCGGCGCCCGCGAGGTGCGCGCCGGTGCGGCTGGTGGTGGAGGGCGGGCAAGGGGGCCGGACGGGGACCGCCGGAGAAATCGGGAGGTGGGCAGAGGAGAACGGGAGGTGAGCCGGAAAAATCGGGAGGTGATATGTCCCGGGTCGGCGGGATTGGCGGCAGATCCTCTCATCGCACTTTCACGGATGCCTCATACGGTGGGGCCATGACGCAGGTGACTCCTCCCGGGTGGTACCCCGACCCCGGGCAGACGCATGACGGCCCGCCCACCGAGCGCTGGTGGGACGGCAAGGCATGGACGGACCGGGTCCGCCCCGCCGGGGCGGCCGCGACGTGGGGTCCCCCGGCGCAGGAGCCTGGGGCGGATCGGCCGGACGCGGGTCGCGCGGAGGCGGGTCAGCCGGAGGGGGGCCGGGCGTCGGACGACGGCCGGACACCGGAGAACGGCAAGGCGACGGAGGCCGACACCGGAGCGCAGGCCGGCGCGGGAGGCCATGCGGGTCCCGTGCCCCCCGTCGGCCAGAGCCCCGCCGCCGGTCCCGCGGCGGGGACCACTCCCCTGCCGCCCGTCGGCCAGGCACCGCCCACCGGCCAGGTGCCCCCCGGCTACGGCACCCACCCCGGCCAGCAGCCCCCCGTCGGGCAGCCCGGCTACCCGGCGTACCACGGCTACCCCTCCTATCCCGCGCCGCCCCCGCCGCCCGCCCGGAGCGGGCTGCGGACCGGCATAGCGGTCGCGGCGGCGGTCGCGGTGCTGGCCTGCATCGGGATCGGCGTGTACGCGCTCGGCAAGGACGACGGCGGGAACGACGACCGCGCCGGGGCGCGGCACGGCGTGAGCGGCGGGCCGAACGGCGGCGGGTTCGGCGGCCCGGGCGGCTCCGGCGGTGCCGGTGGTTCCGACGGCTCCGGCGGCGCTTCCGGCGGGCAGGGCGGTCCGGGCGGCTCCGGCGGCCCGGGCGGTCAGTCGCCCTCTCCCGACCGCTCGCCCGCGCCCAAGATCAAGGGCGGCGGGACCGTGCCGGACTCGATCGACGGCGTCAGCCTGCCCGTGCCGAAGGGCTGGACCGGGCAGGCGATCAGCGTCGGCGCGCAGGTCACCTCGGACCACTCCTACAAGTGCCCGGGCAACAGCTCCCAGACCTGCACCGCGGGCGGCGCCTACACCGCGCCCGCCGTGGCGCTGGGCACCGCGGGCGACACCGCGGAGCAGGTCGCGAAGGCGGACATCGCGGCGAACGCGAAGGAGTCGTACGGCGGCAGCACCTACGGCAGCGTCACCTCGCACCAGCAGCTGGCCGCGCAGGCGGTGACGGTGGCCGGGCAGAAGGGCTACCTGGTGCGCTGGAAGGCGGTCACCAGCAAGGGCGCCGACGGCCTGGTCGAGTCCGTCGCCTTCCCCTCCCCGAACGACGCCCGGCAGATGGTGGTCGTGCGCTTCGGCATCGACGTCGGGCAGGACACGTCGGTCATCGACGAGATCCTGAAGGGGATCAAGGTCTCCGCCGGCGGCGGGAGCGGCCAGAACGTCTGACCGGGGCGGGAAGAGTCCGGCCGGGTGGGGTTCCCCTCCGCTCAAGGGGAACCCCACCCGGCCGGGGGGTGCGCGCCGCCCCCGTCCCCACGGTGCGGCGCGGGCAGACCGCCGTTCAGTCATCCCGTGAACGGCGGCCTGGGTCTCAGGTCAGTGCGAGCGCGGGCAGCACGATGGCCTCCACGAACCGCAGCAGGTAGTCGGCGTCGGCGTACTGGCCGCTGAGCACGGGCCGGACGCGCAGCACGCCGAACATCATGGCGGGGATGAACTCCAGCGCCGGATGGTCCGCGGCGATCTCGCCGCGCGCCACGCCCCGGTCGAGGATCTCCCGGAGCGCGGCGATCTCCGGGTGCACCAGTGCCTCGCGCAGCGCCTGGGCCAGCTCCGCGTCCTGGGTCATCGCGGACCCGAGTGCCTGGAGCAGCTTGGTGTCCTTGCCCGACCAGTCGCCCGCGGCCCGCGCGGCCTGGCGCAGGTCCTCGGCGAGCGAACCGGTGTCGATACCGGCGAAGCGCACCCGCCCCCGGGCCCGCAGCGCGGCGGCCACGAACTGGGGTTTGTTCTTCCACTGCCGGTAGAGCGTGGACTTGCTGCACCGGGTGCTGGAGGCGACACCCTCCATGGTCACGGACTCGTAGCCGCCCTCGCGGATCTGTTCCAGCACGGCGTCGAAGAACTCCCGCTCACGCTCCGGCGTGATCTTGGAGCGGCGCGAGGCGACGACCGTCTCCGGTCCCTCCGCGGCCTGCGACGTCATGTGGTGTTTCCCCTCGCTCATGGGCTCGGGCGCCCCCGGGCCCGGTTTCCAGTGTGTCGCACTTCAATCGATACACCAGTGTACCGGTACTCCATCGTATCGGTACACTTCCGTATCGGTACACCAACGTATCGGTACGGAGACGTATCCAGGCGTTGCCGCACCGCACCGAAGCACCGCCACACACGATCGTCAGCGAAGGGGCCGGGGGATGACTGCGCTCACCGAGCCTGCCGAGGCAGAAACGGACCCGGACGCCGCCGCGCGTCCGGGACTCATACGCGAGTTCCTGCTCGTCGCGGGGCTCTTCCTCGTCTACAAGCTCGGCCGCCAGCTGGCCACCGGCCACACCCTGCGCGCCTTCCACAACGCCCGTCACGTGTGGCACCTCGAACGGTCGCTGCGCCTGCCGCGCGAGACCGCCGTCCAGTCGGCACTGCTGCACAGCGACACCCTCGTTCACGTGGCCAACACCTACTACGCCACGGTGCACTTCCCGGCCACGCTCGCCTTCCTGGTCTGGCTCTACCTCCGGCGCCCCGCGCACTACGTCTGGGCCCGCCGGGTGCTCGCCGCGGTCACCGCGGCCGCCCTGGTGCTGCCCTTCACCTTCCCGCTGGCCCCGCCGCGGATGCTGGCCGGGACCGGCCTGGTGGACACCGCCCGGATCTACGGCCCCTCCGTGTACGGGCCGCCGGCCCACGACCATCTCTCCAACCAGTTCGCCGCGATGCCCTCGCTGCACTTCGGCTGGGCCCTGATGGTGGCGATCGGCCTGATCACCGCCACCCGCTCCCGAGGGCGCTGGCTCTGGCTGCTGCATCCGCTGCTCACCCTGCTGGTGATCGTGGGCACCGCGAACCACTACTGGCTCGACGCGCTCGCCGCGACCGCCATGCTCGGCGCCGCCCTCGCGCTGCTCCGGCCCCCGCACCGCGCCACCGCCACGACGGCGGGCCGCGGCAACGGCCGGATCGTCCCGCGCCAGCGGGGTGTCCTGGCGGGAGCGGCCCGGTGAGCGCCGCCGAGCTGGTCGCCGTCGCGCTGTCCCTGGTCTCGGCCGTGGCCTACGCGCTCGCCGCCGTCGCCCAGGAGCGCCTGGCCGCCCGCAACGCCGGTGCGGGGCTGCTGCGGCTGCTCGGGACCGGCGCCTGGTGGTCGACGGTCGGCCTGAACGCGGCGGCCGCGCTGCTGCACGTCGCGGCCCTCAAGTACGGTCCGCTGACCGTCGTACAGCCGCTCGGCGCGCTGACCCTGGTGGCGGCCGTGCCGCTGGGCGCGCGGGCGGCCGGGCGGCGGGTGCGCGCGGTGGAGTGGCGCGGTACGGCGCTCACCCTGCTCGGTCTCGGCGCGGTGCTGGTCACCGCGTCGGGCCCCGCGCCGTCCCGGGCGCTCGGTCTGCCGGCGGCCGTCGCGGTGGCCGGTACGACGGCCGCGCTGATCGGCGCCCTGTCCTGGCCCGGGGCCCGGCCGGGGCTGCGGCACGCGACCGCGTCCGGATTCGCCTCGGGGGTCGCCTCCGCGCTCACCCAGACGGTGACCGTGGCCGCCACCGACCGTTCGGGCCCGGTGCTGAGCACCGAGGTGATCGTGGTGGCGGTGCTGGTCGCGGCGTTCGCCGTCGGCGGGCTGCTGCTGTCGCAGACCGCCTATCGCGGCGGTCTCGGCGCCCCGCTGGCGGTCGTCACGCTGGCCAACCCGGTGGCCGCCGCGCTGATCGGGCTCACCCTGCTCGGGCAGGGCCTCACCGGCGGCGCGGGCGGGGTGCTGCTGGCGCTCGCCGGGGCGGCGCTCGCCGCCCGGGGTGTGGTGCTGCTCACCCGGGTCACCGAGGAGGCGGCGGACGAGGAGGAGCCGCACGATCATCCGGTGGCCGCGGTGCTCGCCCTGCGACCGGGGACGGCGGCGGCCGAACCGGCCCTGCGGCCCCGGCTGCCGGAGCAGCCCGAACAGCCGGGGCATCTCACGGCGCTGTGACCGCGGTGCCCGCCAGACGTCGGCGGCCGGTGCCCGCGTTCCCGCGTGCGCCGACCGCCGTTGCCGTGCTCGGTGTTCCGTTGTGTCTGGTGCCGTGTGCCGCGTGCCCCCGTACGGGAGGCGGTCAGTTCCAGCCCCGCGAGTCCTGCTTGAGCGCGGTGTCGACGGTCAGGGCCGTCGCGACCACCAGGCTCAGCAGCGGCTCGGGCAGCTGGTAATGGATCTGGAGGACGTAGTTGTCCGCCGAGGTGAACAGCGTCTTGGCGAGGCCCTCCCAGGTCTTGGTGATCCGGGCCACCTCGCTGTCCGCGTGGTCGACGATCGCGAAGTTCCACGCCCGCCAGTTCTCCGCCTTGATCGCGCCGACCTGCTGGCCGTTCACGTTCATCGCGAAGTTGATCTTGCCGATCATGTTCTGCTGGACGATCTCACCGACCGGCGAGCCGTCCGGGCGGGACACGATCACCCGGGACTTGAAGATCTTCGCGGGCCGGGTCAGCAGCAGCTGCGGCTGGCCGTAGGCGTCGCGGATCTCCAGCTTGTGGGTGAGGAACTGGTCCCAGCTGGAGACGAAGCGCAGGATCTTGCGCAGCACGCCCTGCCCGACCTCGGTGACCGAGCCGAGCTCGCGGCCGTGCTGGTCCATGACCTTGTACTCGTTGGTCAGCTCGATCAGCTTGGCCTTCTGGTTCACCACCAGCACCGGCTCGGTGAACAGGGTGCCGCCGCCGGGGCCGCCGGCCACGACGCCCGCCTGCTGCTGCACCTGGCGCTGCACCCGGGCGTCGGGGGCCTGCTGCTGCGGGAACTGCTGCTGCGGCGCGGCCTGCTGGGGCTGCTGGGCCTGCGGGGCCTGGCTGTTCGTGTGCTCGGTCCACTGGCTGCCGTCCCAGTAGCGGAGCGTCTGCGGCGCACCGTGCGGGTCCGGGTACCAGCCCGCCGGGGTGTTTGATTGCGTGGTCACCGGGGCACACTACCTTGCTCTGACCCGTACCTGACCAGCCCGGCGGGCGCGGTGTTCATCGCCCGTTCACTCCGTCGCGAGCGCCGGGTCGCTGACGCCGGGTCGCCCGTTCTCCACGTGCCCGGCGAAGCCGCGCAGGAAGGCCGGGTCGTCCGCCGAGGTGACCGTCAGGTCGTACCAGAGGCGGCTGTTCGTCAGGTCCACGGTGTGCCGGACGGTCGCGCCGGGGCGCACGGACACGGTGGCCGGGGCGCCGCCGTAGCCGCTGGCTATCTTCAGCCGGGCCGTGCCGGAGCCCGTGTTGGTGAGGGTGAGTTCGACGTGGTCGCCGGTGTGCCGGGCCCTCGCCTCGGGGCCCGCCGTCTTGTTGCGGCCCTTGAAGGCGCGCAGGAAGCCGTTGGGGCCGTGCACGGCGAGGTCGTAGGAGCCGCCGGAGTAGGCCGAGTTCCAGGTGTCGGACAGGGACTTGCCGGCCTCGGTGGTGTAGGTCCAGGGGCCGTCGGCGCGGTTGCCGGAGGTGACGAGGAAGACGGCGCCCGCGTTCGCTCCGGAGGCGAAGGTGAGGGTGAAGGTGCCGGCCGAGGTGTTGGCCGAACCGTCCACGGCGGGCGCGTACTTCAGCGGGCGGGTGGGCCGGCTGCCGGGCTCCTGCCGGGGCAGCGAGGGGTTCGCGGGGGGCTTGGGCACGTAGTCGGGGTGCCGGTCGTGGTCCGGCGGCAGGTAGCCGGCCGTCGAGGGCAGGGAGACGGGCGCGGCGTCCTTGCGGGAGAAGTCGAAGGCGCTGGTGAGGTCGCCGCACACGGCCCGCCGCCAGGGCGAGATGTTGGGCTCGCGCACCCCGAAGCGCTGCTCGATGAAGCGGATGATCGAGGTGTGGTCGAAGGTCTCGGAGCAGACGTAGCCGCCCTTGCTCCAGGGGGAGACGACCAGCATCGGCACCCGCTGGCCGAGACCGTACGGTCCTGCCGCGTATCCGGCGCCGCCCGGGTACAGGTCGGCCGAGGGGTCGACCGTGGACTTGCCCTGGGCCCCGGAGGCGGCCGGGAACGGCGGCAGGACATGGTCGAAGAAGCCGTCGTTCTCGTCGTACGTCAGGAACAGGGCCGTCTTCGCCCACACCTCGGGGTTGGAGGTGAGCGCGTCCAGGACCTGGGAGACGTACCAGGCGCCGTAGTTGGCGGGCCAGTTGGGGTGCTCGGTGAACGCCTCGGGGGCGGCGATCCAGGAGACCTGCGGGAGCGTCCCGGCCTTGACGTCGGCCTTCAGCCGGTCGAAGAAGCCCTCGCCGGCCTTCGCGTTCGTGCCGGTGCGGGCCTTGTCGTACAGCGGGTCGCCGGGCTTCGCGTCGCGGTACTGGTTGAAGTAGAGCAGCGAGTTGTCGCCGTAGTTGCCACGGTAGGCGTCGCCGATCCAGCCCCAGCCGCCGTTCGCGTCCAGGCCGTCGCCGATGTCCTGGTAGATCTTCCAGGAGACGCCCGCCTGCTCCAGGCGCTCGGGGTACGTCGTCCAGCCGTAACCCTTCTCGTCGTTGCCGAGGACCGGGCCGCCGCCTTTGCCGTCGTTGCCGACGTAACCCGACCACATGTAGTAGCGGTTGGGGTCGGTGGAGCCGATGAACGAGCAGTGGTAGGCGTCGCAGATGGTGAAGGCGTCCGCGAGGGCGTAGTGGAAGGGGATGTCCCGGCGGTTCAGGTACGCCATCGTGGTGGCGGACTTGGCGGGTACCCACTTGTCGTACTTGCCGCCGTTGAACGCGGTGTGCCCGTCGTTCCAGCCGTGCGGCAGGTCCTGGATGAAGGCGAGACCGAGGTCGTCGGCGTCCGGGTGGAAGGGCAGGATGTCCCGGGTGCCGTCCGACTGCTGCCAGACGGAGCGGCCGTTCTGGCTGACCGCGCGCGGGTCGCCGAAGCCCCGGACGCCCCGCAGCGAGCCGAAGTAGTGATCGAAGGAACGGTTCTCCTGCATCAGGACGACGATGTGCTCGACGTCCTCGACCGATCCGGTGCGATGGTTCGCGGGCAGGGCGGCGGCGCGCTGGATGCTGCTCGACAGCGCCGTGAACGCCGTCGTGGCGCCCGCGATCTGGAGGAAGCGCCGGCGGTTGACTTCGGTCATGGGGGGTGGGTCCTCTCGTCCTGACGTCCGTGCTGTGCCGCGCCGAGTGTTCCAAGCGCGGCGAACGTCAGGGAAGGGTGAGGTGACACCGATGTGAAAAGTGCGACTCGTGAACGGCGTCAGCCCTCCGGCGGCGGGACGACCGTCAGATGCGCCGGCGTGGCGCGCTGCCTGCGCGGGCGGCGGACCGGCGCGGCGGGCCCCCGGGAGTCGCGCGGGACCAGCGTCAGGCGCCGGCAGCCCAGTTCGCGCAGGGTCCGGGGCGTCTCGTCCACGATGCGGCACTCGGTGGGGCCCTGGCGCGGATCGGGCGGCAGCAGCAGCCGTACGGCCCCGTCGAGCCGGGTGCCGCGCTCGCCGACGGCCCGGATCCAGTGCGGCAGGCCCTGCCGGTAGGCGGCGTCCATGAGCGGGTCCTGCATGATGTCCCGGCGGATGGCCTGGAGTTCCGGATCGTGGCCGCAGGCGTCCATGGCGCCCTTGAACTGGGCCAGCATCGGCAGGCACCAGCCCGCCTCGTGGTCGCCGAGGACGAGCCCGGCGTCCGGGTGGAAGAGCACGAACCGCAGGAAGTTGTCCCCGGGCATGGCCGTGGGATGCGGACGCGCCCCGCCGAAGAGCGTGGCGTAGGCGTCATTGGCCAGCACCACGTCCCAGCGGTGGTCCACCACCAGGGACGGGAAGGGCACGGCGTCCAGCAGCACGCCGTAGTCCTGTAGGTACGACTGGGTCTCGGAGGTCTCGGGGACGGGCCGCGGCGCCGGCCACTGCCCTCCTGCCTGATGTGCCATCGGGAGGTCACCCCTCTTGCCTCTGCGGCCTTCACGCGGCGATGCGATCCTGCTTCCCCGCGAGAGGTGATGTCAACTATCGTGGCATTCCACGCCGGTTCACGGCTGAAATTCGCCACAGTTGTGGCGACACCTGGATGTGGGTTCACGGCACGGGCTAATCTCCGGGAAGTTCACGGCGACCGCCGGTCCCGGTACCGGGCATGCGGGATGCACGGACGCACCTGTTGCCCTTGCTTGAGAGACGTAGGAGTTCTGTCGGTGACGGATGGCTACGAGGATCCGGGCGCCGCGGCGACCGCCCAGCTGCCGGCCGTCGTCGCCCGCGTCACCGCGCTCGCCGAGCGCCTCGGGGTGACCCAGGCCGAGGTCTTCGACGTCGCGCGGCTCTCGGTCGCCTGCGGGGTGCCCGAGCCGGTGGTCAAGGCGCTGCTCAGCGGGCGTCCGGCGGGCGAACCCGATGTCCAGGCGCGGTTCCTCCAGCGCCTCGGGCTGCTGCGGCGCACCCGGCTGAAGCCGAACAGCCGCAAGTACACCCAGCAGGAGATCGCCGACGGCGCGGGCATGTCCCGGCAGCAGGCCGGTGCCCTGATCAACGGCGACCGGCGGCCCACCATGGAGCACTGCGACGCGTTGCAGCGCTTCTTCCGGGTGCACGCCGGGTTTCTGACGGCGGAGGACCCGGAGGCGCTCGCGGGCGCGCTCCAGCGCACCGAGCAGGAGCTGCTGCAGAAGCTGGCCGACCGGGAGCGGGCCGCGGCCGGGCCCGCCGAGGATCCGCTGGAGCGGCTGCTCCAGGACCACGGGGTGCGCGGAATCGCCTGGCGGGCCGCGCAGTTGCCGACCGACCAGCACCGGGACAAGGTCGCGGAATGGCTGGACATGCTCCTGGAGAGCGTGAAGCGGCCGGAGGGCTGACGGCGCCCGGGACACCGGCCGGGGTGCGGTTTCGCCCGATTGTCAGTGGTGGGCGGCAAGCTGGTGTGCGTGCGCCGCAGCGCGCGTGACCGTGACGCCTACCGGGGAGAGCCGACCGATGCCCACCGCCGTACTGACCGACCATGAGCGCACCGCCGTCCGGGCCTACTTGCGGCTGCTGCACACGGTGCGCGCCGCCTTCGACGGTCCACCGGACGGGGCACCGCCCGCCCTGGTGCCACCGTCCGTGCTGGCCGAGGCGGAGACGGCCCTCGCCCGGGCGGGCCTCGCGGGCAACGAGGAGGAGTTCTTCCGGATGCTGGGCGAGTGGTGCCCGGCGGCCGGCTGAGCGGACCGCGGCGACGGGGGCCGCCGAGGGGGTGCCCGGGGCGCCCGTGCCCGTGCCGGTCCCCGTCAGGCGGTGTGCGGGATGACGACCGCGGTGGTCACCAGGGCGTCCCGGGCGGCCCAGCGGCCGTCGAAGACCTGGAGCCGGCGGCCGCCCACGAGCGGGCCGGGGACCAGGAGTTCGGCGTGCAGGGTGCCATGCGGGGCGCCGTCGGGTGACGGGCGCAGGGTGATGTCGGCCTCGGAGAAGTCCAGCCATGTGCGGGTGAGCGGGAACCACGCCTTGTACACCGACTCCTTGGCGCTGAACAGGATGCGGTCCCAGTGCACGGCGGGCCGCTGCTCGGCGAGCCGCTCCAGGCGGGCCGTCTCGGCGGGCAGGAAGACGGAGGCGCCGACGCCGTCGGGCAGCGGTCCGTGCGGTTCGGCGTCGATGCCCAGCGAGACGAGGTCGGTGGCGCGGACCAGCGCGGCGGCGCAGTAGCCGTCGCAGTGGGTCATGCTGCCGACGATGCCCGCCGGCCACTGCGGGGCGCCCCGCTCGCCGCTGACCACGGGCCTGGGCGGGATGCCGAGCTTCTCCATGGCGCGCCGGGCGCAGCCGCGCACGGCGGCGAACTCGCGGCGCCGCTTGGCCACGGCGCGGGCCACGAGCACCTCCTCCTCCGGGTGGAGGGGGCTGTCCCACAGCGGGTCGTCACGGAGTGCCTCCACGGCCACGACCGACTCCGGGAGCAGTTCCTCGATCACCGGCTTCCACCTCCTCCCTCGGCAGGATGCGGCGCGCCGTGCCCGGCGCCTGCGCACGCTTGCGCCACTCGCGGGGGTAGCCCACCGAGACCTCGGTGAAGCGGACCCCGTCGTGCCAGGTGGTGCGGGGGATGTGCAGATGGCCGTAGACCATGGTGGCGACGCGGAACCGGCGGTGCCAGTCGGCGGTCAGCTCGGTGCCGCACCACATGGCGAACTCGGGGTGCCACAGCACCTCGGTGGGGTGCCGGTGCAGCGGGTAGTGGTTGGCCAGCACGGTCGGCAGGTCCGGGGGCAGCGCCGCGAGCCGCTCCTCGGTCCGTGCCACCCGGTCGCGGCACCATGCCTCGCGGCTCGGGTACGGGTCGGGGTGCAGCAGGTACTCGTCGTTGCAGACGATCCCGGTGCTCTCCGCGTAGGCGAGGCCCTCGGCCTTGGTGGTGCAGCCGGCCGGCAGGAAGCTGTAGTCGTAGCCGAGGAACAGCGGGGCGACGGCGACCGGGCCGCCGGGGCCCTGCCACACCGGGTAGGGGTCCTCGGGGGTGAGGACGCCGAGTTCGCGGCAGACCTGGACCAGGTGCTCGTAGCGGGCGACGCCGCGCAGCTGTACGGGGTCCTTCGGGTGGGTCCACAGGTCGTGGTTGCCCGGGGTCCACAGGACCTTGCGGAAGCGGGCCGCGAGGGTGGCGAGGGTCCAGCGGATGTCCTCCACCGTCTCCGCGATGTCGCCCGCGACGATCAGCCAGTCCTCGTCGCCCGCCGGGTGCAGCCGCTCCACGAGCGCCCGGTTCTCCGGGTAGGAGATGTGCAGATCGCTGATGGCCAGCAACTGGCCGGGACCGGCCGTCGGCTCCACCCCGTGTCCCCCTTCTGATCAGCGGTTCGTCTGGTCCACAAGAACATAATTGCGTGCGGCGTTCAAGAGCCTCTTGAGCCGGTCCACTTGAGGTGGCCGAACCCGGCTACGTGAGGTAGGCCAGGCCCGGGTGGACCGCTAGGTAACCGTCCGTCAGCCGGCGCGCCACGTTCACCGAGTCGACCAGGGGGTGCAGGGCGAACGCCTTGACCGCGGTGGCCCGGGAGCCGGACCCGGCGGCGGCGAGCACCTCGCGTTCCACCGCCTTGACCGAGGCGACCAGGCCCGCCGCGTGGCCGGGCAGCGGGGCGGTGGCCAGCGGGTGGGCGCCGTTGGCGTCCACCAGACAGGGGACCTCGATGACCGCGTCGGCGTCCAGGCTCGGCAGGGTGCCCTGGTTGCGGACGTTGAGGATGAGGGTCGTACGGGCGTCGCGGGCGATGGCGCGCATCAGGGCGAGGGCCACCTTCTCGTAGCCGCCGGAGAGGTCCTCCTCCTCGCGTTCGCCGGCGCCCGCGGTCTCCCGGTTCTCCGCCATGTACGTCGCCTCGCGCTCGGCGCGGGTGCGGTCCCAGGCGTCGAGCGCGGAGACGTCCGGGTGCCCGGCCTCCGCGTAGAAGCGGGCCTGCTGGTCGCGCAGAAAGGCGCCGCGGGTCAGTTCGGCCTCCTGGTAGGCGCGGACGGTCTCGCGGTTGAAGTAGTAGTAGTGCAGGTACTCGTTGGGGATCGCGCCGAGCGAGGCCAGCCAGTCGGGGCCGAAGAGCCTGCCCTCCTCGAAGGAGCCGAGCAGCGCGGGGTCGGCGAGCAGCCGGGGCAGTTCGTCGCGTCCGGCGACGCGCAGGCCGCGGACCCAGCCGAGGTGGTTGAGGCCGACGTAGTCCACGAAGGCGTCCTTCGGGTCGGCGCCGAGGACGCGGGCGACGCGCCGGCCGAGGCCGACCGGGGAGTCGCAGATGCCGATGACCCGGTCGCCGAGATACCGGGACATCGCCTCGGTGACCAGACCGGCCGGATTGGTGAAGTTGATCACCCAGGCGTCGGGGGCGAGGCGGGCCACGCGGCGGGCGATGTCGGTGGCGACGGGCACGGTGCGCAGCCCGTAGGCGATGCCGCCCGCGCCGACCGTCTCCTGTCCGAGGACGCCCTCGGCCAGCGCGACCCGCTCGTCGTCCGCCCGGCCCGCGAGGCCGCCGACGCGGATCGCGGAGAAGACGAAGTCGGCGCCGCGCAGGGCCTCGTCGAGGTCAGTGGTGGTGGTCACCCGGGGCGCGTCGGGGCGCTCGGCGGCCTGCTCGGCCAGGACCCGGGAGACCGCGTGCAGCCGGCCGGGGTCCAGGTCGTGCAGGACGACCTCGGTGACCCGGCCCTCGGCGCGGTCGGTCAGCAGCGCGCCGTACACGAGCGGTACCCGGAAGCCGCCACCGCCCAGAATCGTCAGCCTCACGTCACCACGCACCTTTCCCGAGTCCCGCGACCCCTGCCACGGCACATCATCCCCGCGCGCCGCCGCCCGGCGCACGTCCGGCCCGTCCGCCTCCCTCTCCCGCTGCGGAAATCGCCTGGGCGTCGGCCGGAACCGGCACTCCGGACGCGCCGCCGTCACCCGCCGGCCGCCGATCCGTGGTTGCATGCGATGCCCGACTCCACAGCTGTGACAGGAGCCTGATGAAGCGTCAACTCGCCGCGCTCACCGCACTGGTGGGCGCCCTCGTGTGCGCCGCCCCGAGCGCGTCCGCGTCCGAGCCGGCCCGGTGGACGGCGGCCGGGACGTCGTACACCGACACCCTGGGCGGCGGCCAGGGCCTCGCCAGCCGGGCCGACGGCTCGCTGCTGCACCGCGGGCTGCTGGACATCCCGCTGGATCTGCGGATCAAGGGCTGGAACCACGTGGGCGACCCGGACATCGCGCGCGGCTACGTCTTCGACGCCTACCAGGGCGCGGACACGGCCACGTCGAAGATGTACGCGGTGACCACGCCGGACGGCAGGCGGTACGACTACGTGCACCCGCTGGACCCGGGCGAGAAGGTGAACAACTCCTTCGCCGCCGTCTCCCCCGACGGGCAGTGGCTGGTCTCCGGCGAATGGGAGGACCAGGACCGGCTCCAGGTGTTCCCCGCGCCGCTGCTCAACCCGGCCACCCCGCGCACCGGCGGCACGCTGGCCCAGGCCGGGCAGATCAGCCTGGACAAGCCGGTGCGCGACATCCAGGGCTGCGACTTCGTGACCGCCACCCGTCTGGTGTGCGCCTCCGACGACGGCTCGGGCACGCTGTTCCCGCAGAGCAAGCCGCTCCTCCAGGTCGATCTGCCGCACCCGCTGGACGGCAGTCCGGTCACCGGGCGGGTGAGCAGCCTCTTCGGGCTTCCCCAGCAGAGCCTGTGCAAGGGCACGTTCGAGGCCGAGGGCGTCGACTACGACCCCGGCACCGGCACCCTGCGCACCGAGGTGATCGCACCGGGCGTGTGCGCGGTGGCGACGACGGTGTACGCGTACCACCTGGGGTAGGAGCCCGGCTCGGGGGCGGCGGCCGGCAGATGGCACCGTTCGGCCGCGCCCCCTTCGTCTTCGTCCGGCTTCCGGCTTCCGGCTTCCACTGATCCGCGACGGGGCGCTGATCGTGGTGGACTTCGAGCCCGCGGCCGCCGCAGGCGTCGAGGAGGGGCTGAGTCCGCCGGAGCACGGGGTCGTGGCGGCCGCCCGGGTGGTGCTGCGGGCGGCCCGCGCGGACACCGCCGGGTCCGGCGAACGGGCGTTCAGGATCGCCGGGTACCTCGCGGCCCGTGCCGCGCTGGAGCGGACGGCACGGGCCCACTCCCCCGAAGCTCAGCCGTAGTAGGCGATCTTCTCGTCGAGCACCGCCATGGCCCGGCGCAGCGCCGTCACCCGTTCCTCCAGGGCGGCGCGGCGCTCGCGCAGGAAGGCGACCCGGTCCTGCGGGGACTGTTCGGCGCGCAGCAGGGCGACGAAGCCGCGCAGGTCCGCGATGCCGAGACCGGCCTCCCGGAAGCAGGTGACCAGGCCGATCCAGAAGACGTCGTCCTCGGTGTACTCCCGGCGGCCGCCCGGTGAGCGCCGGATCGGGCCGATGAGCCCCTCGCGCTCGTAGTAGCGCAGGGTGTCGAGGGAAACGCCGGTGCGGTCGGCGGCGGCCGCGGGCGAGAGGACCGCGGCCGGGCTGCTCGGGGTCATGGGGGCTCCTTGGTCGCGGGGTGTGCGGCGGCGGCCACTACCGCGCCGCCGCGAAGCGCGCCATGTGCTCGTCACCGAGGCGCACTTGGCGTGCGGCGAGCGCCTCCTCGACATGGTGCACCCGGCTCGCGCCGACGATGGGATCGATCCCCTGCCGCATCAGCCAGGCGAGCACGACCTGGTTCCGGGTGGCCGCCAGCTCGTCGGCGACGGCGTCCAGGACCGCGAGGACCCGCCGGGTGCCGGGGTGTTCGTAGACGGGCGGCAGCGGCTTGTCCGGGCGGGTGTACGAGCCCCACAGCAGCGAACTGTACGACCACACCGTGAGCCCTTCCGAGGCCGCGAGGTCCAGGTCCTCGGCGGTGAGCAGGCGGTGGCCGGCCTCCGCCACCGGGGTGAGCGGGCGCGGCTGGAGGAGGGAGTGGCGCAGTTGCAGGGCCGTCCAGGGGGCCACGCCCCGCTCCCGTGCGAGGGAGCGGGCGCGTTCGACGCGCCAGGCGGCGTGGTTGGCCGCCCCGATCCGCAGGGCGACTCCCCCGGCGACCAGTTCACCGAAGGCGCCGGCCGTCTCCGCCAGGTCCACGGCCCGGTCCTCGGCGTGCGCCCAGAGCAGATCGAGGTGATCGGTGCCGAGGCGGCGCAGGCTCCCCTCGACGCCCTTGCGGACGGCGGGTGCGGAGAGTCCTTCCGCGCTCTGCGGCCAGGAGCCCGGCACCAGCGGGTTCTGCCGGACCTTCGTCGCGATCCGAACCGCGTCGCGGACCCCCGGGCGGGCCCGGAGCCAGGCGCCGATGACCCGTTCGCTGGCGCCGCCGACGCCCTCGGGGTCGGCCCAGAAGGAGTAGCAGTTCGCGGTGTCGAGCCAGCGGCCACCGCCCGCGACGAAGGAGTCGAGGACCGCGAAGGCCCGCTCGCGGTCGACACGGGTTCCGAAGTCCATGGTGCCGAGGACGATCTGGGGAGGGGTGGTGTGCACCCGGCCGGTGTTCATGCGGCCCATGCTCGGATCTGGAGCGCGCTCCAGGTCAAGGGCTAGGGTCTTTCGTTTGGATCAGGCTGGATCAGTGAGCGGGGTCTGGTGCCGTGCGTCGCAAGGCGGAGGAGGGCGACATGGCGGAGCCATGGCAACCGACGACAACGCCGCGAGGCGCGGTGCCAGGGCCCGCGAGCCCGGCATGATCCACACGAGAGGCCCTAAGCCTGCTAACGGAGTTCGGCGCGGAAGGCCACCGGCGTTCTCCCGGTGTGCAGCTGGAAGAACTTGGAGAAGTTCGCCGCGTCCGGGAAGCCGACGGCCGCGCCGACCCGGCCGATGGGCAGTTCGGTGTGGGCGAGGAGCCGTTTGGCCTCCAGGACGACGCGTTTGTCGATGAAGCCCTTGGGGGTCTCGCCGGTGGCGGCGCGGACGGCGCGCACCAGGGTGCGGCGGGAGTAACCGAGGGCGTCGGCATAGGCGCTGACGCTGTGATTGGTGGCGAAGCCGTGCTCGACCGCCTCCCGGAACAGGGTGAAGGTGCTGTCCGACTGCTGCCGCGAGCCGGGCGCCGAGCTGGCGGCGAGGTGGGCGAGGCGCAGCAGGAACGCGGTCAGTCCGTGCCGCAGGACGGCGGCGTGCAGGCTCGGCGGGAGCGTCGTGGTGTCCTCGTACTCGCGGCGCAGCTGCTCCAGGGCCGCCCGGAGCGCTTCGAGCCGGGGCGCGTCGGGGCGCAGCAGCGGCGGCAGGTCGTAGCGGTACAGGCCGGTGGCCTCCACGGTGGCACGCGGCAGGAAGCCGGGCTGCATGGTCAGCACGGTTCCGCGGTACACGCACTCGCGGGAGAAGCGGTGGACCTGTCCGGGGCGTATCCACAGCAGGTCGCCGGCCGCGGCCTCGTACTCGGTGAAGTCCACCATGTGGCGTACGGGGCCGTCGGTGAACAGCAGGACGACATGGAAGTCGATGCGGTGGACGCGGTCCAGCGGGATGTCGGCCCGCCAGCCGCGGTCGGTCCCCATGCGGCCGATCCGCATGCCGACACCGCCGACGGCCAGCTCGGTCGGGAAGGGGAGGGTTCTGATGCCGTCACCGACCGCCGCGCCGTCCCCTTGGGGCGTTGTGTCAGCCATGTCCTTTTCGCGCCGTCCCTGCTCCGCGATCGCTGTCCCAGATTCACCACAGGGTGACACATCCCGCCCTTCCGTCGAAAAAGTCAGACTTTTAAGTTTGAACGCGTCCGGCCAGCCTTTCCGTACTGAACGAGGACTTCTTGAAGATGAGCACGCAGACTTCCGGTGGCTTCGAGTGGACCGATCTCGACCGGCGGGCCGTGGACACCGCCCGGCTGCTGGCGGCCGACGCGGTGCAGAAGGTGGGCAACGGCCACCCGGGCACCGCGATGAGCCTGGCACCTGCCGCGTACACGATCTTTCAGAAGGTGATGCGTCACGACCCGGCGGACCCGGAGTGGACCGGTCGTGACCGCTTCGTCCTCTCCCCCGGCCACACCTCGCTGACCCTGTACACCCAGCTCTTCCTGGCCGGGTACGAGCTGGAGCTGGACGACCTGAAGGCGTTCCGCACCCAGGGCTCCCGGACTCCCGGCCACCCCGAGTACGGCCACACGGCGGGCGTGGAGACCACCACCGGACCGCTCGGCCAGGGCGCCGCCAACGCGGTGGGCATGGCGATGGCCGCCCGCTACGAGCGCGGCCTGTTCGACCCCGAGGCTCCCGCGGGCACCTCCCCCTTCGACCACACCGTCTGGGCGATCGTCTCCGACGGCGACCTGGAGGAGGGCGTCAGTGCCGAGGCGTCCTCGCTCGCCGGCCACCAGAAGCTCGGCAACCTGGTCTTCCTCCACGACGACAACCACATCTCCATCGAGGGCGACACCGCGACCGCCTTCTCCGAGGACGTCCTGAAGCGGTACGAGGCGTACGGCTGGCACACCCAGCGCGTGGCGCCCACCGCCGACGGCGACGTGGACGCGCCCGCCCTGTACGCGGCCCTCCAGGCGGCGCGGAACGAGACCGGGCGGCCCTCGATCATCGCGCTGCGCACGATCATCGCCTGGCCCGCCCCGAATGCCCAGAACACCGAGGCGTCCCACGGCTCGGCGCTGGGCGCGGAGGAGATCGCGGCCACCAAGCGCCTGCTCGGCTTCGACCCGGAGCGGTCCTTCCAGGTGGAGGACGAGGTCCTGAGGCACGCCCGGCGGGCCCTGGACCGGGGCGCCGAGGCGCACGCGGCCTGGGACAAGCGGATCGCCGAGTGGCGCACCGCCGAGCCGGCCCGCGCCGCCCTGTTCGACCGGATCAGCCGGGGCGAGCTGCCCGCGGGCTGGGCGGACAGCCTGCCGGTGTTCGAGGAGGGCAAGTCGGTCGCCACCCGCGCCGCCTCGGGCAAGGTGCTCCAGTCGCTGGGCCCGGTGCTGCCGGAGCTGTGGGGCGGCTCCGCCGACCTCGCCGGTTCGAACAACACCGACATCGACAAGTCCAGCTCGTTCCTCCCCGAGGGAAACCCGCTGCCGAGCGCCGACCCCTATGGTCGTACCGTCCACTTCGGTATCCGCGAGTTCTCCATGGCGGCGGAGATGAACGGCATCGCCCTGCACGGCAACACCCGCGTCTACGGCGGCACCTTCCTGGTGTTCTCCGACTACATGCGCAACGCGGTGCGGATGTCCGCGCTGATGCAGCTGCCGGTGACCTACATCTGGACGCACGACTCCATCGGCCTCGGCGAGGACGGCCCGACCCATCAGCCCGTCGAGCACCTGGCCTCGCTGCGGGCCGTCCCCGGGCTGAACGTCGTCCGCCCGGCGGACGCCAACGAGACCGTGATCGCCTGGGCCGAGATCCTGAAGAGGCACGCCACCAGCCCTGCCCCGCACGGGCTCGCGCTCACCCGCCAGGGCGTGCCGGTGTACGCGCCGAACGAGGACGCGGCCAAGGGCGGCTATGTGCTGCGCGAGTCCTCGACGGAGGTCCCGGAGGTGATCATCATCGCGACGGGCTCCGAGGTGCGGCTCGCCGTGGCCGCGCGTGAGCTGCTGGAGGCCGAGGGCACCGGCACCCGGGTGGTCTCGATGCCGTCCGTGGAGTGGTTCGAGGAGCAGCCGCGCGCCTGGCGCGAGCGGGTGCTGCCGCCGGCCGTGAAGGCCCGGGTGGCGGTGGAGGCCGGCATCGGGCTGACCTGGTACCGCTATGTGGGCGACGCGGGCCGGATCGTCTCCCTGGAGCACTTCGGCGCCTCCGCCGCCGCCGAGACCTTGTTCACCGAGTTCGGCTTCACCCCCGAGAACGTCGCCGCGACGGCCCGCGAGTCGCTCGCCGCCGCGCGCGCCTGACACCGACACACAAAGAAAGATGATCACTGTGACCGAAGCAATCGCGACCCCGGGAGCCCTCAAGCGCCTTGCCGACGAGGGTGTGTCCATCTGGCTGGACGACCTGTCGCGCAAGCGGATCACCTCGGGCAGCCTCGCCGAGCTGGTGGCGAGCGGCAGCGCCGTCGGTGTCACCACCAACCCGTCGATCTTCCAGGCGGCCATAGGCTCCGGCGAGGGGTACGAGGAGCAGCTCACCGATCTGGCCGTACGCGAGGTGACCGTGGACGAGGCCGTGCGGATGATGACCACCGCCGACGTCCGGGACGCCGCCGACGTCCTGGACGCCGTGTACCGGGCGACCGACGGCCGCGACGGCCGGGTCTCCATCGAGGTGGACCCCCGCCTCGCGCACGACACCAGGGCGACCGTCGCCGAGGCGAAGCAGCTGTTCTGGCTGGTGAACCGCCCCAACGTGATGATCAAGATCCCGGCGACGAAGGCGGGCCTGCCGGCGATCACCGAGGTCGTGGGGCTCGGCATCAGCGTCAATGTGACCCTGATCTTCTCCCTGGAGCGCTACCGCGAGGTCATGGCCGCCTACCTGGCCGGCCTGGAGAAGGCCCGCGAGCGCGGCATCGACCTGTCGGGCATCCACTCCGTGGCGTCCTTCTTCGTCTCCCGGGTGGACTCCGAGATCGACAAGCGGCTGACCGCGCTGGGCACCGACGAGGCCCTCGCGCTCAAGGGCCGCGCGGCCCTCGCCAACGCGCGACTGGCCTACGAGGCGTACGAGGAGGTCTTCGCCTCGGACCGCTGGCCGGCGCTCGCCGGTGACAGGGCGAACAAGCAGCGTCCGCTGTGGGCGTCCACCGGTGTGAAGGATCCCGCGTACAAGGACACCCTGTATGTGGACGACCTCGTCGCGCCGGGCACGGTCAACACCATGCCGGAGGCCACCTTGAACGCCGTCGCCGACCACGGCGGGATCACCGGCGACACGGTGACCGGCGGCTACGCGCAGGCCCGTGCCGACCTCGGCGCGATCGAGCGGCTCGGCATCTCGTACGACGAGGTCGTCCAGCAGCTGGAGGACGAGGGCGTCGCCAAGTTCGAGACGGCCTGGCAGGACCTGCTGGACGCGGTGGCGAAGTCCCTGGAGAGCAAGGGAGTTGACGCGCGATGACCGAAAAAGCGAGCCCTGCCCCGGCGCCCGCGGAGGTGCGGGGGCCCGACATCCCGGCCGCCGACTGGGTGAACCCGCTGCGGGACACCCGGGACCGCCGCCTCCCGCGCATCGCGGGTCCCTCGGGCCTGGTCATCTTCGGAGTGACCGGTGACCTGTCCCGCAAGAAGCTGATGCCGGCCGTGTACGACCTGGCCAACCGCGGTCTGCTGCCGCCGGGCTTCTCCCTGGTGGGCTTCGCCCGCCGCGAGTGGGAGGACCAGGACTTCGCGCAGGTCGTCCACGACTCGGTGCGCGAGCACTCGCGCACCCCGTTCCGCGAGGAGGTGTGGCAGCAGCTCGCCGAGGGCATGCGCTTCATCCCCGGCGACTTCGACGACGACACCGCGTTCAAGCAGCTCAAGGACGCCGTGGAGGAGCTGGACGCCTCCCGCGGCACCGGCGGCAACTTCGCGTTCTATCTCTCGGTGCCGCCGAAGTTCTTCCCGAAGGTCGTGCAGCAGCTGAAGAAGCACGGCCTGGCGAGCCCGCCCGAGGGCTCCTGGCGGCGCGCGGTCATCGAGAAGCCGTTCGGCCACGACCTGGCCAGCGCCCGTGAGCTGAACGCGCTGGTGCACGACGTGTTCGAGCCGGACCAGGTGTTCCGCATCGACCACTACCTGGGCAAGGAGACGGTCCAGAACATCCTGGCGCTGCGCTTCGCCAACCAGATGTACGAGCCGATCTGGAACCGCAGTTACGTCGACCACGTGCAGATCACGATGGCCGAGGACATCGGCATCGGCGGCCGGGCCGGCTACTACGACGGCATCGGCGCCGCCCGTGACGTCATCCAGAACCACCTGCTCCAGCTGATGGCGCTCACCGCCATGGAGGAGCCCATCGCGTTCGACGCGGAGGCGCTGCTCACCGAGAAACTGAAGGTGCTCAAGTCGGTACGGCTCCCGGACGACCTGGGCGACCACACCGTGCGGGCGCAGTACGCGAGCGGCTGGCAGGGCGGCGAGAAGGTCGTCGGCTACGTCGAAGAGGACGGCATCGACCCCCAGTCGAAGACCGACACCTTCGCCGCGGTCAAGATCGGCATCGACAACCGGCGCTGGGCGGGCGTGCCGTTCTATCTGCGCACCGGCAAGCGGCTCGGCCGCCGGGTGACGGAGATCGCGGTGGTCTTCAAGCGGGCCCCGCACTCCCCGTTCGACTCCACGGCGACGGAGGAGCTGGGCCAGAACGCGATCGTGATCCGCGTCCAGCCGGACGAGGGCATGACGGTCCGTTTCGGCTCCAAGGTGCCGGGCACCTCGATGGAGATCCGGGACGTGTCCATGGACTTCGCCTACGGCGAGTCGTTCACGGAGTCCAGCCCGGAGGCGTACGAGCGGCTCATCCTGGACGTGCTCCTGGGCGACGCCAACCTGTTCCCGCGTCACCAGGAAGTGGAAGAGTCCTGGAAGATCCTCGACCCGATCGAGCAGTACTGGACGGCGCACGGCCGTCCGGCACAGTACGCGTCGGGCAGCTGGGGACCGCGGGAAGCCGACGAGATGCTCGCACGAGACGGACGGAGCTGGCGCAGGCCATGAAGATCGACCTGACCGACACCACGGCAAGCAAGATCAACAAGGCGCTGGTGCAGGGCCGCCGAGCGATCGGCACCCCGGCCGTGGGCATGGTCCTGACGATGGTCATCGTCACGGACGAGGAGAACGCCTACGACTCGCTGCGGGCCGCCGAGGAGGCGTCGCACGAGCACCCCTCGCGCACCCTGGTCGTCATCAAGCGGCACGCCCGCACCCTGCGCGACCGCACCCACTCGCGCCTGGACGCCGAGGTCCGGGTCGGCTCGGAGGCCGGCACCGGCGAGACGGTGGTGCTGCGCACCTACGGCGAGGTCTCCGACCACGCCGACTCGGTGGTGCTGCCGCTGCTGCTGCCGGACGCCCCGGTCGTCGTGTGGTGGCCGGTGGACGCGCCCGACAACCCGTCCAAGGACCCGCTCGGCGCGCTCGCGCAGCGCCGGATCACCGATCTGTACGCGGTGGAGCGGCCGATGGAGGTCCTGGACGCCCGGGCCCGCCACTACGCGCCCGGCGACACCGACCTCGCCTGGACCCGGCTGACGCTGTGGCGCTCGATGCTGGCCGCCGCGCTCGACCAGGCCCGGGCGAAGGTGACGTCGGCGGCCGTGGAGGCCGAGGCCGACAACCCCAGCGCCGAGCTGCTGGCCCGCTGGCTGGAGGCACGGCTCGGGGTGCGCGTGGACCGCGTGGTCACCGAGGGTCCGGTGGTCACCGCCGTACGGCTGGGCACCCGCGACGGCGAGATCGTCGTGGACCGCCCCGAGGGCCCGCTGGCGACGCTCACCCTGCCGGGTCAGCCGCCGCGCACCCTCGCCCTGAAGGTCCGCCCCACCTCCGAACTCATCGCCGAGGAGCTGCGCCGCCTCGACGCCGACGAGATGTACGCCATCGCCCTGACCGGCGAGGCCGCCAAGGAGAACGCCTGAGATGGCCGACGCCCCCTATCCCCACCTCACCCACCGGCCCGAGTGGACGGCGCTCGCCGACCACCGCGCCGAGAGGCCACTGCACCTGCGCGAGCTGTTCGCGTCGGACCCGGGCCGCGCCGAGCGGTACGTGGTCCGGGTCGGTGACCTGCACATCGACTACAGCAAGCAGCTGATCACGGACGAGACCCTGGCCCTGCTCCAGGAACTCGCCACCGCCACCGACGTGTTCGGGCTGCGGGACGCCATGTTCCATGGCGAGAAGATCAACATCACCGAGGACCGGGCGGTGCTGCACACCGCGCTGCGCGCGCCCCGGGACGCGGTCATCGAGGTCGACGGCGAGAACGTGGTGCCCCAGGTGCACGCCGTCCTCGACAAGATGGCCGGCTTCGCCGGCCGGGTGCGCTCCGGCGCCTGGACGGGCCATACGGGCAGGCGGATCCGCAATGTCGTCAACATCGGCATCGGCGGCTCCGACCTCGGCCCCGCGATGGCGTACGAGGCGCTGCGCGCCTTCGCCGACCGGGACCTGACCGTCCGCTTCGTCTCGAACGTGGACGGCGCCGACCTGCACGAGGCCACCCGCGATCTCGACCCGGCCGAGACGCTGTTCATCGTGGCGTCCAAGACGTTCACGACGATCGAGACGATCACCAACGCGACGTCCGCGCGTTCGTGGCTGCTCGAAGCGTTCGACGGGGACGACAAGGCCGTCGCGAAGCATTTCGTGGCGCTGTCGACCAACGCGGAGAAGGTCACCGAGTTCGGTATCGACCCGGACAACATGTTCGAGTTCTGGGACTGGGTCGGGGGCCGTTACTCGTACGACTCCGCGATCGGCCTCTCCCTGATGATCGCCATCGGGCCGGACCGCTTCCGGGAGATGCTGGACGGCTTCCACCTGGTCGACGAGCACTTCCGCACCGCGCCCGCCGAGGCCAACGCCCCGCTGCTGCTGGGCCTGCTGGGCATCTGGTACGGCAACTTCCACGACGCCCAGTCGCACGCCGTACTGCCCTACAGCCACTACCTGTCCAGGTTCACCGCCTACCTCCAGCAACTGGACATGGAGTCCAACGGCAAGTCCGTGGACCGCCAGGGACGCCGGGCGGAGTGGCAGACGGGTCCCGTGGTGTGGGGCACGCCGGGCACCAACGGGCAGCACGCGTACTACCAGTTGATCCACCAGGGCACCAAGCTGATCCCCGCCGACTTCATCGGCTTCGCCCGCCCCATCGGCGAGCTGAGCGGTGAACTCAAGGCGCAGCACGACCTGCTGATGGCGAACTTCTTCGCCCAGACGCAGGCGCTGGCGTTCGGCAAGAGCGCCGAGGAGGTCCGCGCGGAGGGCGTGCCCGAGGAGCAGGTGGCGCACCGCACCTTCCGCGGCGACCACCCGACCACGACGATCCTCGCCGCCGAGCTGACCCCGTCCGTGCTGGGCCAGCTGATCGCGCTGTACGAGCACAAGGTGTTCGTCCAGGGCGCGGTGTGGGACATCGACTCCTTCGACCAGTGGGGCGTGGAGCTGGGCAAGGTCCTCGCCAAACGCGTCGAACCCGCCCTCACCGAAGGCGCGGACGTCCCCGGCCTCGACCCCTCCACCACGGCGCTGGTCGCCACGTACCGCACTCTCAAGAACGCATCGGAGAACTGATCATGCAGCTCGGTCTCATCGGTCTCGGCAAGATGGGCGGCAACATGCGCGAGCGCATCCGCCGCGCCGGCCACACCGTCATCGGCTACGACCGCAACCCCGAGGTCTCCGACGTCAAGAGCCTCGCCGAACTGGTCGAGAAGCTGGACGCGCCCCGCCATGTGTGGGTGATGGTCCCGGCCGGCACGGCCACCCAGGCCGTCGTGGACGAGCTGGGCGACCTGCTGGAGCCCGGCGACACGGTCATCGACGGCGGCAACTCCCGCTGGACGGACGACGAGAAGCACGCCGCCGCGCTCACCATCAAGGGCATCGGCTTCGTGGACGCGGGCGTCTCCGGCGGTGTGTGGGGCCTCCAGAACGGCTACGCGCTCATGGTCGGCGGCGAGAAGGAGAACGTGGACCAGCTCCAGCCGATCTTCGACGCGCTCAAGCCGGACGGCCCGTACGGCTATGTGCACGCGGGCCGGGTCGGCGCCGGGCACTTCTCCAAGATGGTCCACAACGGCATCGAGTACGCCATGATGCAGGCGTACGCCGAGGGCTGGGAGCTGCTGGAGAAGGTGCACTCCGTGGAGAACGTCCGCGAGGTGTTCCGCTCCTGGCAGGAGGGCACGGTCATCCGCTCCTGGCTGCTCGACCTCGCGGTCAACGCGCTGGACGACGACGAGCACCTGGAGAAGCTGCGCGGCTTCGCGGAGGACTCCGGCGAGGGCCGCTGGACCGTCGAGGCGGCCATCGACAACGCGGTGCCGCTGCCGGCGATCACCGCCTCGCTGTTCGCCCGGTTCGCCTCCCGGCAGGACGACTCGCCGCAGATGAAGATGATCGCCGCGCTGCGCAACCAGTTCGGCGGCCACGCGGTCGAGAAGAAGGGCTGACCGTGGCGGACCTTCTGCTGGTCCGCCACGGGGAGACGGAGTGGAGCAGGTCGGGGCAGCACACCAGCTACACCGACCTGCCCCTCACCGACCGCGGCGAGGAACAGGCCAAGTCCCTCGCCCCGCTCCTGTCCGGACGGACCCACGCCCTCGTGCTCAGCAGCCCGCTCGGCCGCGCCCTGCGCACCGCCGAACTCGCGGGCCTGTCCGGGGTCGAGCCCGAACCCGCGCTGCACGAATGGGACTACGGCGGCTACGAGGGCATCACCACCGCCGAGATCCATCGCACCCGCCCCGGCTGGGACCTGTGGACCGACGGGGTGGCGCCGGGGCCCGAGGGGCATCCGGGCGAGACGCCGGCCGAGGTCGGCGCCCGCGCCGACCGGGTGCTGGCCCGGGTGGCCGACGCGCTCGCCGCGGACGGCCCCGATGTGGTGCTCGTCGCCCACGGCCACTTCCTGCGGGTTCTGACGGCCCGCCGGCTGGGCCTCGCGCCCGCGCAGGGCCGGCTGTTCCAGCTGGCCACCGGCACCGTCGGCCGGCTGTCCACCGAGCACGGGTATCCGGTGATCGCCGAGTGGAACCGGCGCCCGTAGCGGACCGCCGCCCGCGGCACCCTTGATCCGTGGCCCGGGGCACCTCGTGTGCTCCGGGCCACGGTCATATCCGCACTGTCATGTTCGCGTCCTAGAATCGACGGCACCGAGCACGCCACCGCGACGGCCCGAGGCCCGAAGGAACCACCCGATGACCAGCGTCGACGAACCGGTACGACCCGACGGGCGGGTGCGCGAGGCCGCCCGCACCAAGGCCGAGATCCTCGACATGGCCACCCGGGAGTTCGCGCGGGCCGGTTACGAGGGCGCCCGCGTGGAGGAGATAGCCGCCCGCACCCGCACCACCAAGCGGATGATCTACTACCACTTCGGCGGCAAGGAGCAGCTGTTCACGGCCGTCCTCGAACGGGCCTACGACGCGCTGCGCGAGGCCGAGCGGCGCCTCGACGTCGCCCGTCTGGACCCGGTCGCGGCGATCCGGCGACTGGCCGAGCTGATCTTCGACCACCATGAGCGGCACCCCGACTACATCCGCCTGCTGAACATCGAGAACCTCCCGTGCGCCGGGGACGCCACGCCCTCGGGGCGGCTCGCCGCGATCGGTTCCCCGGCGCTGGACGTGCTGCGGGAGATCCTCGCCGACGGGCGGGCGTCGGGGGTGTTCCGGGCGGACGTGGACGCGGTCGACCTGCACGCGGTGATCAGCTCGTTCTGCTTCTTCCGCGCCGTCAACCGGCGGGCGTTCGGCGCCCTGTTCGGCCGCGACCTGGTGGACCCGGACCGGCGGGAGCACTACCGGGTGATGCTCGGGGACATGGTGGTCGCGTACCTCACGCCGGAGCGGGCGGGCGCGGCGGGCCGCTGATGCCCGGCCCCTTTCACGCGGGCCGCCGGCGCCCGGCCCCTTTCACACGGGCGGGGTGACCGCCGCGTCGAGCAGCGGGCCCAGTTCGCGCACCACCGTCGTCAGGGGCCGTACGTCCTTCTCGGCCCGTGCCATCAGGATCGCGCCCTCCAGGGTGCTGATCATCAGCGTGGCCAGGGCCGCGGACCGGCCGGCGGGCACGCCCAGGGCGGTGAGGGCCTCGGCGAGCGGGGTCCGCCAGGCGGTGAACGCGGCGGCGACGGCGGCGCGGGTCGCCTCGTCACAGGCGGCGCGGTCGACTGTGGCCGCGGCGACCGGGCAGCCCGCGCCGAAGCCGTCCCGCTCGTACTCCTCGGTCCACTGCGCGGCCATCGCCGCGAACAGCGCGCTCGGCACCGGTTCGGCCAGCCGCTCGACGAAGCGTCCGATCCGGTTGCCCGCGTACCGTCCGGCCCAGGCGACGGCCTCGCCGACCAGCTGTTCCTTGCCGCCCGGGAAATAGTGCTGGAGGGAGCCGCGCGGGGCCCCGGCGTGCGCGGCGACGTCGCGCATGCCGGTCGCGTTCACCCCGTCGCGCCGAATGAGCTGGGCCGCGCTGAACACCATCCGCTCGCGCGGGCCGCGCTGCCGCTCGCCCATGTCCTGCCTCCGTCTCTCACCCTCGGGACCACCACTCTATGACCGCCGTCATAACGTTCGCTACTATGACCGCTGTCATCATCGGTCCGTGGGACGGAGGGCGGCCAGCGTGCGCGTCGGATTCATCGGTCTCGGAGTGATGGGCGGCCCCATGGCCCTGCGCCTGGCGGCCGCCGGCACTCCCCTGGTGGTGTGGAACCGCACCCCGCACCGCGCCGAGCCGCTGCGCGCCGCCGGTGCCGAGGTCGCCCAGGACGCCGCCGGGGTGTTCGCGCGGGCCGAGGTGGTGCTGCTGATGCTCGCCGACGAGCCGGCCCTCGACACGGTCCTCGGGCGCGGCACCCCGGAGCTGGCCGCGCGGGTCGCGGGGCGGACCGTCGTCCACATGGGCACCACCTCGCCCGCGTACTCGGCCGCCCTGGAGGCCGACATCCGCGCCGCCGGCGGCCGCTACGTCGAGGCGCCGGTGTCCGGGTCCCGGGTGCCCGCGGAGGCGGGGCAGCTGGTGGCGCTGCTCGCGGGCGAGCAGGACGCGGTGGACACCGTACGGCCGCTGCTCGCGCCGATGTGCCGGCAGACGTTCGAGTGCGGTGCGGCGCCCGGCGCGCTGCTGATGAAACTCTCGGTCAACCTGTTCCTGATCACCCTGGTGACCGGGCTGACCGAGGCGTTCCACTTCGCCGAACGGCAGGGCCTGGACCCCCGGTTGTTCCTGGACGTCCTCGACGCGGGCCCGATGGCCAGCCCGGTCTCCCGGATGAAGGCGCCGAAGCTGCGCGAGCGGGACTTCGCGGTGCAGGCCGCCGCGCTGGACGTCCTGAAGAACAACCGCCTCGTCGCGGAGGCCGCCCGCGAGGCCCGCCTGGCGTCCCCGCTGCTCGACGTCTGCCACGCCCTCTTCGAGGAGACGGTGGAGCTGGGGCACGGCGCCGAGGACATGGTCGCCGTACTGCGGGCGATCGAGGCGCGGACGCGGAGCGCGGCGTAGGTGGTGTCCGGGTCAGCGCTTGGGGATGCCGTACACCCGGGCGACATGCAGCCGGACGACGAGCCGGCGGTCGCGGACCATCGCGGCGCGGTACTCGTCCCAGTCCGGATGCTCGCCGAGCACCGCGCGGTAGAGCCGGATCAGCTCCTCCACGGTCTCGTCGTGGGGATCCGCGGCGACCGGTGACAGCTCGGCCATGCCCTCGGCGACGGTGTACGCCCAGCGGTCGTCGCTGGTGACGTGGTACGAGGCGCGGGGGTCGCGGCGCAGATTGCGGGTCTTGGCGCGGTCGTCGGTGACGGAGATCCGGATGATCCGCTCGTCCGGGTCGTAGGCGTGGCTGACGTTGGACAGCTGCGGCCGGCCGTCGCGGCGGAGGGTGACCAGCACGCCGCCGTGTCCTGCGGAGAGCAGCGGGAGGAGCGCGTCCTGCGTGGAGTCCTGAGTCATGCAGAGATCAACCGCGGGGGGCAGGGGCCGCATTCCCGTCGGCGTGCGAGGGACATATGCTCCTGGCGGGTGGCGGGCGCCGCCCCGGGCGGACCGGCCGAAGGGGCGCGCACATGGGGGACATATCGGCCGAACGGCGTCGCATCCTTCAGTCGCCGCCGCCCGAACTCGTCGCGCAGGCGGCCGCGAATCCGGGCGGATCGGTCGCGGTGATCGACCCCGAACTCATCGCCGACCCCGACGGCTACGTCCCGGGCGAAGCCGTCCAGGGCGTCTGGCGGGTCGGCGCGGACGGGAAGCTGACCGGGGAGTTCGTGCCCAATCCGCGCTACGGGCCGCCCAAGGACGACTTCGCGAGGCTCACGGAGTCCCGGCACTGGCTGGACTGGCTCGGCGAGCAGCCCGCCGACGCGGTGCGCGAGTCCATCGCGGGAATCCTGGACGAACAGGTCCCCGGCGCGGTGCTGGAGTGGGTCAAGATCCTCGACGCCCCGCGCTACCTCACCGGAGGCCGCCGCCGGCCGGGCGACGCGGACCGCATGCTCGTGACCCGGGCCGCCATCGCCCTGTCCTTCGCGCTCTCCGTGACCAGCCCCGGGGGTCGGCGGGAGATCCTGCTGGGCGTGTTCTCCTGGGTCGCCGTCGGGCTCGACCGGCCCGGTGAGCGCAAGGACCGGGTCTGGTTCGACCTGGGGGCCGGACTGGACCGGGCCGAGGCGGACCTGCGCGAACGGATCTACCTCGTCGGCCGGGCCCCGGAGTCCGGCACCCCCTGACCGCGCTTTCGCGCACCGGTGGGCCGCGCGTGGTGCGCGGGGCCCACCGGTGACCGTCGCTACGACCGTGTCGTGACCGTCGCTACGACCGTGTCGTGGACCGGCCGCGCAGCAGGGCGAACGTGGCGGCGGCCAGGCCCAGGACGCCGACCACCAGGCCGGCGACGCCGAGTTCGCGGGCGGTGGAGTCGCTCGCCTTGGCGGTGGTCGTGGCGGCCGGGGCGGCGGCGGGTGAGGCGTCGTCCGCGGTGAGCTTCAGGGCCGGGGCCGGGTTGTCCGGCTCGTCGTCGCCGGAGGCGGGCTGCTCGATCCAGCGGACGACCTTGCCGTCCGAGTAGGTCTGGAGCGTCTTGAACACCAGCTGGCCGGTGTCCTCGGGGAGCTCGCCGAAGGCGACATCGAAGTCCTCGTACTGCCCCGGTTCGATCTTCCCCCGCTGAAGGTGATCTGGGAGGCGGCCTCGGTGATGGTGCCGTCGTCGGTCTTGACCGGCTTCTTCAGCTTGGTGGTGGTCACCTTGGCGCTCCAGCCGTCCCCCGGGTGGACCAGGACGCCGAGGACGGGGTGGTCGGTGGGCAGGAAGACCTCGACCTTGCTGGTGTAGGCGTGGTCCTCCTCGTTGGGCACGCGGAAGGTCAGCACGCCGTCGGTGGCGCCCTTGGCGTAGCTCTCCGGGTGGACGGTGACGTGCGCGGACGCGGCGCCGGCGGCGAGCAGGACCGAGGCGGCCGTGAGGGCGGTGACGGCGCCGGCGCGGCGCAGGGTGATGCGTGATGCGGACATGGTGAATCGATCTCCGTACGGTGACGAGTGACAAGGGTCAGGGGTCAGAGCGGGTACGGGATCGGAGTGGGCGGTCCGCGCCGGGTGACCGCGTGCCGCAGCGGGGCCCGGCGGGGCGGGGCGACGCCGGACCGGTCGCGCGCGACCGGCTCGGCGGGGGCGGGCAGCGGGGCCGGCCGGCACCGGATGAGCAGGGCGGGGACCAGCGCGGCGGTGCGCCGCAGCAGCGACCACAGCGCGGCCTCGCCCCGCCGCAGCCACCAGGAGGCGGCCAGGGCGGCGAGGACGTGGGCGGCCGTGGCGTGGGCCGTCGCGTGGGCGGCCGTCGCGTGGGCGGCGGGCCCGGTCATGCCGGGCATGCCGGCCATGGGAGCCATGGGGGCGCCGGGGCGGGCCGTGCCGGCGCGGCTGTGGGCCGCGTCGAAGCCCAGGTGCAGACCCGCCTGGGTGAGCAGCATCACCGCGCCGATGCCGGGCCCCGACCGCTCCCGCGCGCCCAGCGTCCAGCCGAGCGCGAGGACCGCGAGGAAGCCCACGCCGTCGCAGCGGAGCGAAGGCATCTCGCCCATGGCCAAGCCGTGGCCCGCGGCGGCGAGCAGCACGCACACCGCGGCGAACACCGCGGCCCGCAGGCCCCTCACCGCCCAGGATGCGCTCACAGTCAGGGATCCTGCCACGCCCGGGTGATCCGCGCGCCACCGCTGCCCGGTCCGGCTTCCGGCAGTCGCGCGGTGTCCGCCCGGCCGCCGCAGTCCGCCGGGACCACGCGCCCGACGCTTCCCGCCGCGGCCGCCGCCCGCTGTTCGCTCGTCCAGGTGAATGGGCGCGCGTTCGGGCGTCGCAGGGGACGCTCCTGGAGAGCATCACGGCGTGGGGACCAGCTGACCGAGGGGAGCGGCCTGGTGAACGGGGAACGTGGTGGGAGGACCCGGGGCGGCAGCGCCGGGGAAACGGCTCACGGCTCGAGGGGTGGTGCGGGGCAAAGCAACTCGACCGGTGATGCGGGGCAAAGCAGGAGGACGCCGGGCAGCCGGACGGTCGTGGTCACGGTCGTCGCGGCGGTGCTCGCCGCCGCCGTGCTCGTCGCCCCGGCCGCCCGGGCGGCTCCGGAGCGGCCCGGCGCGGGGGCGGCGGTGAGTACGGCGGCTGTCACGGACGCCGCGGGGCGGAGCTACACGGCGACCACGGTCACCGGGAATGTGCGCACGACGTTGCGCTTCACATGGAACGGTGGCCCGAAACTCTCCCGCGCGGAGTGGGACCGTGTCGGCGCGCGGCTCGGACTCGGCACGGGCGGCCTGCGCGCGGCGCCGGACCAGGCGGCCCGGACCGGCACCGCCAAACGCCCGTCGGCCACGTTGCGTTGTGACAAGAACCCGAGCTGGAGCGACGCCAACGGCACCCTCGCGGCCCGGTTCAACTGCCACCACTCCACCATCAACTGGGGATTCAGGATCTCCGCCCGCGTGCGGTCCGTCATCACCGGCCATGTCCGCGAGTCCGGTGTCTCCTGGTGGCGGAACGGACGGCGGATGCCGAAGAACGCGGGTCATGTCGTGGGCAGCGGCTACCACTTCCACGGCACGCTGAAGCCGGTCAGGCATGCCGATCACGTCCAGTTCCAGGACTACATGACCTTCCGCGTCACCATCGGCGGCCGCCCGGGCACGGGCTCGCTGACCTGGGCTGCGGACGTGACGGCGAAGAAGTAGGACCGACAGACGGGCAGCGGCTCATGGCACTCGACGTACGGACGGTACGCGGCTGGGCGGAGTCGCTGCTGCGCCGGCTGGAGGCGCCGGAAGGAGCCGCGCTCCAGGTCGGAACGGAAGGCACGGCTCCCGGCACCGGGGCGGGTGTGCACGTCACCCTCGCCTACCCGGACGGCTCCTCGGTCACGGTGGATCTGGACGACGCGCTGCCCGAACCTGAGGCACTGATCCTCCTGGCGGAGCAGCTCCAGGACAGCGTCATCGAATCCACCGGCGGCCGCCCCACCCCCCGGTGCCCGGCACCCGGCCACACCCACCCCGCGACGCCCCATGTCTCGAACGGCCTCCTCGACTGGCGCTGCCCGACGGGGACGTCCGAGGCATCCACCGGCGAACAGCACTGAACAGGACCGCCGGCTGATCCACCCCGTCCAGCCCCGTCCACCTCGGGCCGCCGCCGAGCGCAGGACGCCCCTGCTGCACTCTCGACTGGGCCACCCTGGAGGGGATCGTCGACGCCGCCGAGATGGCGTATCGGCGGCGGTTCCTCGTGGAGAAATACCCGCACCTCGCCGACGAGGAGGCGGGCGGGCCCGATCTTCGTTGATCGGGTCCGCCCGCGGGCGGGAGCCGGGCTCAGGCGGCGCTGCGGCCCCGCTCCCGGTGGGTGCGCACGATGTCCGCGTAGCGGTGGCCGCTGGCCTTGATGGTGCGGGCCTGGGTCCGGTAGTCGACGTGGACCAGGCCGAAGCGCTTGTCGTAGCCGTACGCCCATTCGAAATTGTCCAGCAGGGACCAGGCGAAGTAGCCGGCCAGCGGGGCGCCCCGGCGGGCGGCGGAGGCGCAGGCGGCGAGGTGGGCCTCCAGGTAGTCCTGGCGTTCGGGGTCGTGGACGGTGCCGTCGGGGCGGACCGTGTCGGGGAAGGCGGAGCCGTTCTCGGTGACGTAGAGGGTGCGGGCGCCGTACTCCTCGGTGAGCCGGAGCAGCAGGGTCTCGATGCCGCCGGCGTCGATCTCCCAGTCCATGCCGGTGCGCGGGACGCCCTCGCGGCGGACGGCGCGGGCGTGGGGCGCGGGGCCCTCGGGGTCGTCGACGACATGGGCCGGGAAGTAGTAGTTCAGGCCCAGCCAGTCCAGGGGCGCGGCGATCGTCTTCAAGTCGCCGTCCCGCAGTGGGAGTTCGACGCCGTACGTCTCGGTCATGTCGGCCGGGAAGCCGCGGCCGTGCACGGGGTCGAGCCACCAGCGGTTGACATGGCCGTCGTGCCGGCGGGCGGCCGCGATGTCCTCGGGGCGGTCGGTGGCCGGGTGCACGGTGGAGAGGTTGTTGACGATGCCGATCCGGGCGTCCGGGACGGCGGCGCGGACGGCCTCGGTGGCGAGGCCGTGGCCGAGGAGCAGATGGCAGGAGGCCCGGACCGCCGCGGTCAGATCGGTCCAGCCGGGGGCCATCGCGCCCTCCAGATGGCCGATCCAGGCCGAGCAGGACGGCTCGTTGAGCGTCGTCCAGAGCGTGACGCGGTCGCCGAGGCGCCGGGCCACCGCGTCGGCGTAGGCGGCGAACGCGTGGGCGGTGTCCCGCTCCGGCCAGCCGCCGCGGTCCTGGAGCGACTGCGGCAGGTCCCAGTGGTACAGGGTGACGGACGGGGTGATGCCCGCTTCGAGCAGGTCGTCCACCAGCGCGTCGTAGAAGGCGAGGCCCTCGGGGTTCACCGGACCGGTGCCGCCGGGGACGACGCGCGGCCAGGCGACGGAGAGCCGGTAGGCGTTGAGGCCGAGGCGGCGCATCAGGGCGATGTCCTCGCCCCTGCGGTGGTAGTGGTCGCAGGCGATGTCGCCGTTGTCGTCGCCCGCGATCTTCCCCGGGGTGTGCGAGAAGGTGTCCCAGATGGAGGGTCTCCGGCCGTCCTCGGCGACGGCTCCCTCGATCTGGTAGGCCGAGGTGGCCGTGCCCCACAGGAAGCCGTCCGGGAGTGCGGCGAGGTCGATGCGTTCGGACACAAAAGTCCCTTCGGAATACGGGGTGTTGCCGGTCATTTGACGGCGCCCGCCGTCAGTCCGGCCACCAGATAGCGCTGGAGCAGCAGGAATCCGGCCACCACAGGCACGCTGACGACCAGCGAGGCGGCCATGATCTGGTTCCAGTAGACGTCGTTGAGGGTGGAGTAGCCCTGGAGGCCGACGGCGAGGGTGCGGGTGGTGTCGTTCGTCATCACCGAGGCGAACAGCACCTCGCCCCACGCGGTCATGAACGCGTACACGGCGACCGCGACGATGCCGGGGATCGCGGCCGGTACGACGATCCGGAACAGCGCGCCGAGCGGCCCGCAGCCGTCGACCAGCGCCGCCTCGTCCAGGTCCCGCGGCACCGAGTCGAGGTACCCGGTCAGCATCCAGATGGAGAACGGCAGGGAGAAGGTGAGATAGGTGAGGATCAGGCCGCCGCGGGAGCCGAACAGGGCGATGCCGGTGGCATTGCCGATGTTGACGTAGAGGAGGAACAGCGGGAGGAGGAAGAGGATGCCGGGGAACATCTGGGTGGAGAGCACGGTGACCGTGAAGACGCGCTTGCCCCGGAAGTCGTAGCGGCTGACCGCGTAGGCGGCGAACACCGCGACGACGACGGACAGTACGGTCGCCGAGCCCGCCACGATCAGCGAGTTCACGAAGTAGCGGGCGAGCGGCACCGTGGACCACATGTCGATGTACGGGCGGACGGTCAGCCCGCTCGGCACCCAGCGGAACTTCCCGGAGACGTCCGCGAGGGGCTTCAGCGAGCTGGAGAGCATCACGTACACCGGGAGCAGCACGAAGCCGGTGAGCAGGGTGAGGAAGACGCGCCGGGCCCAGCGGAACGAACGCGGCGGCGCCAGCGGCGAGTCAGACATCGGACGTCCTCCGCTCCCGCGAGGTCACCAGGAGATAGCCGCCCGTCACCACGAGCAGGAAGAGCAGCAGCAGGACGGACATGGCCGAGCCGGTGCCGAAGTTCCAGGTGACGAAGGAGGCTTGGTAGATGTGTACGGAGACGAGGTCGGCGGCCTCGGGCGCGGACCTGCCGAACAGCACGTAGGGCGTGTTGAAGTCGTTGAAGGTCCAGAGGAACAGCACGAGGACCAGTACCTGGTTGACCGGGCGCAGCGACGGCAGGGTGATACGGCGGATGCGCTGCCACATTCCGGCGCCGTCCAGCGCGGCCGCCTCGTACAACTCCCCCGGGATGTTCTGGAGTCCGGCCGTCACCACGAGGAAGGCGAACGGCCAGCCCTTCCACACCGACACGGTCAGCAGCGCGTAGAAGCTGTTGTCGCCGATGAGCCAGAAGGCGGGCCTGGCGCCGAGGTGCAGCTGGTCGTGCAG
The DNA here is from genome assembly GCF_009650765.1 of Streptomyces sp. SUK 48. NCBI lineage: Bacteria > Bacillati > Actinomycetota > Actinomycetes > Kitasatosporales > Streptomycetaceae > Streptomyces > Streptomyces sp. SUK 48. The sequence goes on from NZ_CP045740.1 coordinate 1,441,978, forward strand.
CACGTGGTTCACCAGGCCGTTGTCGTGCTGGAACATGAACACCCAGGTGATGACGGCCGCGTAGACGGGCAGCGCGTACGGCACCAGGAACAGGGCGCGCAGCAGGCCCCGGCCGCGGAAGGTGTCCTGGAGGAAGAGGGCGGCGACGGTGCCGATCAGCCAGCACAGGCCGACGGACAGCAGCGTGAAGCCGACGGTGACGAAAAAAGAGTGCAGCAGGGCCGCGCCGACGGGCGCGTCGAAGTCCACCGAGAGCCGGTAGTTGCCGAGGCCCGACCAGGGGGCGGTGCCCCAGTCGCGGATGTAGAACTGGGTGAGTTCCTTGAAGCTCATCACGATGCCGATGACCATCGGCACCAGATGGACGAGGAGTTCGAGGACGAGGGCGGGCAGGAGCAGCAGGTACGGCAGCCCGGCGCGGCGGAGCCTGCCGGGCCGGCGGCGGGCCGAGGACGCCGCCGGCCCGGGAGGGGACTTCGCCACCGGCTCCTCAAGGGTGTGGGTGGTCATGGCCGTTACGCCGCCGGCATCTGCTGCTGGGCCTTCTGGAGCGCGGCCCGGACCGAATCGGTGGTCACCGCGCGCCCGGCGGCGGCGTCGGCGAACAGGTCCTTGACGGCGGTGCCGACCGTCGTCTCGAACTGCGATTCGGTGGGCACCTGTGGCAGGGCCGCCGCGCTGGTGGCCAGGGTGTTCTTCAGGACCGTGTTGGCGGGGGTGTCGAACGCGGGGTCGTTCTGCGCGGAGGTGACCGCCGGGATGGAGCTGTACGCCTTGTTGAGGATCTTCTGCTCGTCGTCGGAGGTCATGAACTTCACGAACTTCGTCGCCCCGTCGAGGTTGTGGGTGTTGCGGAAGACCGCGATGTTGATGCCGGCCGCCATCGAGTCGACCTGGGTGCCGGGGCCGGGGGTGCCGGAGCGCACCGGCACGGGGGCGACGCCGTACTGGCTGTCCTTCATCCCCTGCGAGGCGAGGTTGGCGGAGGCCGACTGCCACAGCAGCATGGCCTGGTGGCCCTTGGCGAAGTCGCTGACGGACTGGTTCTGCGCGTACTCGGCGTCCCCGGTCGGGATGACCTGGTCCTCGGCCATCAGATCGACGTACGCCTTGACCGCGTCGACGACCTTGGGGGCGGTGAAGTCCGGCTTGCCGTCGGCGGTGAAGAAGTCGACGCCGCGCTGCTTGGCGAAGACGAAGATGTGGTGGATGTTCTCCGAGACGTTGGCGCCCTCGGCGCCGAGCGGGGAGATGCCCTTCGCCTTGATCTTCTTGCCGTCGGCTATCAACTCGTCCCAGGTGGCGGGTGGTTGGGAGATCCCGGCGTCGGCGAAGATCTTCTTGTTGTAGTAGAGCGCGTACGCCAGCGCGTACAGCGGTACGGCGGCCGGGTCCTTGCCCTGGACGCCGGTGGAGGCGAGCGCGGACGGCACGAACCGGCTCTTGCCGCCGATCTTGTCGAAGTTCTCGGCGTCCCAGGGCAGCAGCGCGCCGCTCGCCTGGAGGGAGGCGCTCCAGGAGTTGCCGATGTTCAGCACGTCGGGGCCCTGCCCGGAGGTGGTCGCGGTCAGGATGCGGTTGAGCAGGTCGGGCCAGGGCACGACCTCCAGCTTCACCTTGATGCCCGTCCGCTGCTGGAACTTGTCGAGTTCGGGCTGGAGGACCTGCTTGTCGACGGCGACGCTGGCGCCCTGGTTGGAGGCCCAGTAGGTCAGCGTCCTGGGCGCGTCGTCGGACCCGCCCCCGTGGACGAACCGCCTCCGCAGGCCGTCGCCGTGAGGGCGAGAGAGAGGGTGACGGCGCCGACGGCCGCGGCTCGGATGCTGCGCATGTCTCCAGGTGTCCCTTCCGGGCGTCGAGAACCTTCGGGATCGCGCACCGGGACCGGCCGGTCCGGCCACTCCCCTCCGAAGACCCTCACATCTTAATTTAGGACGTGAGTTAATCGGCGTGAGCGCGTGCCGTCAAGGCATCCGACACAGGTTCCTCGGGTTCCGGCGCCTTCAGGACCGCCCGACACGCAGCGCGCGAAGCGTTCACCCGGGCAGGGGCGCCAGGCTCACCGGCGGCGCCGCTCCGCTCACGCGGGAGGGGGCGGCGTTCGCGGGAGGGCGCCCGCGAGGGTCAGGGAGACGAGGCGGGTGGCGAGGTTCTCGTCGAGGGGGGCGCCGCTGATCAGGGCGCGGGTGAAGAGGGCGCCACCGAGGGCCTCGATGACGAGACCGGGGTCGGTGTCCGGGGCGAGTTCGCCGCGCTCGACGCCCCGGCGGACCATGACGGCACCCCGTTCGAGCCGCTCGGTCCAGTACGACAGGCGGCGGTCCGGCAGGGTGTCGTCGCGTTCGACGCTCAGCCGGAGCAGCGCCTCGCCCTGCGCCGTCGCGAGCAGCCGGGCCAGCGCGCCGAAGTAGGCGGCGAGGTCGTCATGGACGTGCCCGGTGTCCGGCACCGGCATCGCCGCGTCGAGCTGCTCGGTCAGCGCTTCCAGGATCAGGCTCTCGCGGGTCCCCCACCGCCGGTAGACGGAGGTCTCGTGGACGCCGGCGGCGCGGGCGACGGCCCCGACGGTCGTACCGGCGAGCCCGTGTTCGGTCAGGACGTCCACGGTGGCGGCGAGCACGGCGGAGCGCATCCGGGCCCCTCGGCGGCGCAGGGGCGGGGCGTTCCGTTCGGACGGGGGCATGGACGAGGGCATGACCCACTCTAACGCAGGGCTACTTGCTTTAGGCGGAGGGCGGGCGTAGGTTTCATCGCAAGGCGACTTGCGTTAAGGGGCTCGCGGCCCCAGGGGTCGCCGCCGCGCCAAGGAGGCCATGTCATGGAGCAGATGCTCGCCGCCCGGCTGCACATCCCCAGCCGTACCCTGCGGATCGAGGAAGTGGCGAAGCCCGAACCCGGTCCCGGCCAGGTCCTGGTGAAGGTGGAGGCCGCGGGTGTCTGCCTGTCGGACGTCCACCTGATCGACGGCACCCTCACCCCGCTGCTGCTGCGCGGCGACACGGTCACCCTGGGCCACGAGGTGTCCGGCACCATCGCCGAGACCGGTCCCGGCGTCACCCGCTGGACCCCGGGCCAGCGGGTCGTGCTGTACGCCGGCGAGATCCGCGAGGGCGTCACGTACACCCGGGGCGTGGACTACGACGGCGGGTGGGCCGACTACGCGCTCTCCTCCGAGCACGCCCTGACCGAGCTGCCCGCGGCCATCCCCTTCGACCAGGGCGCGATCATCCCGGACGCGGTCTCCACGCCCTGGGGCGCGATCACCGTCACGGGCGCGGTGCGGCCCGCCGAGGCGGTCGGCGTCTGGGGTGTCGGCGGGCTCGGCGTCCACGCCGTCCAGCTGCTGCGGGCCGTCGGCGCGTGCCCGGTCGTGGCGATCGACCCCAATCCCACCGCCCGTGAGCGCGCCCTCGCCCAGGGCGCGGACCTGGCGCTCGACTCGGCCGACCCGGCGCTGCGCGAGCGCGTTCGCGAGGCCACCGGTGGGGCCGGTCTCGCCGCCGCCTTCGACTTCGCCGGCGTGCCGGCCGTCCGCGCGCAGGCGCTGTCGGTGCTCGCGCCCAAGGGCCGGCTGGTGCTCGTGGGCCTCACCGACCAGCCGCTGACCGTCGCCGACGGCACCCGCTTCAGCTACCTCCAGCAGCAGATCCTCGGCCACTACGGCTCCGACATGCCGGTCGCGCTGCCGCAGCTGCTGTCCCTGATCAGGGGCGGCCGGCTGGACTTCTCCGCCTCGATCAGCGGCGAACTCCCGCTGGTGCGGGCGGCCGAGGCGGTGGAGCGCCTGGAGAAGAAGACCGGCGACCCGATCCGGCTGATCCTGCGTCCCTGATCGCGCCCCTGTTCACGCGCCCCTGTCGACTCCTCCCTGAACCCGCGTCCCTGATCGGGCCGTTCGGGCGAGGCCGTGCGGTGGCGAGCGGTGGCGGGCTCACCAGTGGGTGGGCCCGCCACCGCTTTCACGTACCGCACCGCTTCTTCACATACCGCCGCTCCCCCACCCTTGCCATCTCCTCCCCGTGAAAGGGGAGTTCACGACTCGGGTCCCGGCCGGGCCGTCTCCCACACCGTGTGGAACGCCAGCCGCAGGCACGCCGCCAGGGCCGGGTGTTCGATGAACAGGGTCGTCGTGGTGTCCGACCCCGCCACCGGGTCCGGCATGTCGCACAGGACGAGGGAGGCGTCGGCGATGACCAGCTTGAGCGGGATGCCGGGGGCGAAGCGCGCCTCCTCCCCGGCGGCGGCGAACCGGCGGACATGGTCGGCCGTCCCGGGGTCGGTCAGGGTGCCGGAGAGGTAGATCGCGCGGACCGTGCCGCCGCTCTGACGCAGGCGCCGGACGGCGGTGATGCCCGCCGTGTTCTCGGGCGGCGCGACGAAGGGGGGTTTGCAAAAGGTGAGGAGTTCGTGACGGGCCTGAAACTGAATGTCGGCGAAACGTTCACCGATCGCCTTCGGGTCGCGCAGCACCTCGATGTAGTCCAGCGGGTCCGTGTGCCGCCGGCCCTGGGTCCACAACGGGACCAGCAGACCGGCCAGTTCCCGCGAGGCCCGCTCCAGCCGGTCGACGGTCTCCCGCTGGGCGGACATCAGCCGGGCGAGGGCCGATTCGGGAGGCACGGCGGAGTACGTCGTCACACGTCCGGGGCGTGCGGTGGCCAACTGCCGCCGCACCAGGGCGTCCAGGACGTCGGACACGCGCCGGCGCGGCACATCGGCCTCGCGGGCCACTTCGGCGGCCGTGAAGGAGCCGCGCCTGATGAGTGACAGATAGACCCGGGCCTCGTAGCGGGCGAGCCCGAGGGACATCAGACGGTTGACGGTGGTGTCGTCCAGCTCCATGGCCGCACAAGATATCGGCCACCGCGGAAGCCTGGGCCAAGGTTTTACCAACTGCCCTTGTTCTCAACGGCAAACAGTCAATAACCTCAACCCCAGCCACCACTGACCGGGGTGGCACATTCATCCACATGCCCGGAAGCAGACTCCGACCGGCCACCCCCAACGATGGGTTGTCATGCCTATGACATGCCCATCGGCCGTCGTCCGGAGTCGACCACTCCCCCACGGAGGGCAGTTTTTTGCATTCCCACCGCAGAAGGAACCGCATACGCCGCAGCGCCCCCGCTCTGCTGTCCGCGGCGGCTCTGATCACCGGCGGCGTGGCCGTCGCCACGCAGACGTCGGCCTTCGCCACCACCCCTGCCGCCGCGCACGCGGCGACCGGTTCCGCGGCCACCTCGGTGCACACGCACCGGCTGTGTTCGCAGCCGAGCAAGCCCGGTTACATGGCCTGCCAGTCGGTCGAGCGCACCGACGTCGCCCAGCACAAGTCCCTCGGCCGCAACGACACCCCGCAGGGTTTTGGGCCGTCCGACCTGGCCGCCGCCTACAACCTCCCGAAGGACGGCGGCAAGGGCCAGACGGTCGCGATCGTCGACGCCAACGACGACCCGAACGCCGAGAAGGACCTGGCGGCCTACCGCTCCCAGTACAACCTTCCCGAGTGCAGCACGGCCAACGGCTGCTTCAAGAAGATCGACCAGGACGGCGGCAGCAACTACCCGACGGCGGACGCCGGTTGGGCGGGGGAGATCTCCCTCGACGTCGACATGGTCAGCGCGGCCTGCCCGCAGTGCAACATCCTGCTGGTCGAGGCCAAGTCGGCGAACATGGACGACCTGGGCGCGGCCGTGAACCAGGCCGTCAAGCAGGGCGCCAAGTTCGTGTCCAACAGCTACGGCGGCAGCGAGGGGTCCGACGACACCACCGCGGACGACCAGTACTTCAAGCACCCCGGCGTCGCCATCACCGTCAGCTCCGGTGACAGCGGCTACGGCGTCGAGTACCCGGCGGCCTCGCCGTACGTGACGGCGGTCGGCGGCACCTCGCTGAAGAAGGACAGCAGCACCCGCGGCTACTCCGAGACCGTCTGGGGCACCTCGGCCGGCGGCGACGGCGCGGGCTCGGGCTGCTCGCAGTACGAGGCCAAGCCGTCCTGGCAGAAGGACACCGACTGCGCCAAGCGCGCCGTCGCCGACGTCGCGTCCGTGGCCGACCCGGCCACCGGTCTCGCCGTCTACGACACCTACCAGGCCAGCGGCTGGAACGTGTACGGCGGCACCAGCGCCGCCGCGCCGTACATCGCCGGTGTCTACGCCCTCGCGGGCGCCCCGGGCTCCGGCGACACCCCGGCGTCGTACCCGTACTCCCACCCGGACCAGCTGAACGACGTGACCAGCGGCTCGAACGGGTCCTGCGACGTCGCCTACCTGTGCCAGGCGGGCAAGGGCTACGACGGCCCGACGGGTCTCGGTACCCCGAACGGGACCGGCGCCTTCACCAAGTAGTCCGGAGCTGATCCGGACCGGGTGAGCACGCTCGCCGGTCCGTCCGACCCCCGCCGCGGGTCGGACGGACCGGCGTTCCGCGTTCCGCCTCCCGGTACAACTCGACTGCGCCCTAACCGAGTTCGGCTACGTCCTCGGGTACGCTCGGCCGTATGAGTGCTGACGATCTCCCCAAGCTCGCCCTCGCCTTCCCCGGCCCGGAGCGCGACAGCGGGGTCGAGGCCATCATCAGCGGCCGCAAGACGGCCATGACGGCGCTGGTCGAGATCCTGGAGCGGATAGGGCAGCCCGTCCCCGAGGCCGGCCAGCGGTACGCGGTGCTCGACTCGGACGACCGTACGGCCGTCGTGATCGAACTGACCGAGGCCCGGGTGATCCCCTTCGGTGCGGTGGACGACCGGTTCGCGCTGGACGAGGGCCGCGGCTACGCGGACGTCCAGGAGTGGGCCGCCGCCCACCGGGACTTCTTCCGCGGTGAGCAGGTGACCGAACTGCTCGGCTACACGCCCGTCGTGGACGACGACGCGCTGATCGTGGCCGAACGGTTCCGGGTGGTCGGCGCGGAGGACTAGAGACTCGCCGGCGTCGCGCCGCCCGCTCAGCCGGTGTGGGCCACCAGGGCGTCGACGAGGGTGGGCCAGAGCTCGCGGGGGCGGTCGTGGCCCATGTCGGGGAGGAGCAGGAGTCCGGCGCCGGGCACCAGGTCCGCGGTGCGCCTGCCGCCGTCGGGATCGATCAGCGTGTCGTCCAGGCCGTGGATCACCAGGGTCGGTACCCGCAGTCCACGCAGCGCGTCCGCGCGGGAACCGCTGAGGATCATCGCCCCGAGCTGTCGTGCGATCCCGGCGGGGCGGTAGGCGCGGTCGTAGCTCGCGGCGGCCAGTTCGCGCAGCGCGGCGGCGTCGCCGTACCGCTGGGAGGCCCAGACCAGTTCCCGCTCCGCCGCCGCGACGTACCCGTCGCGGTCCGCGGGCCTGGGACCGAACAGCACGGCCTGCGCCTCGGGGCTGGGCCGGCCGTACGCGCTCTCGCCGGTCGAGGACATCATCGAGGTCAGGGTCAGCACCCGCGCCGGGGCGGCGACGGCCATCGTCTGGGCGATCATTCCGCCCATCGAGGCGCCGACCACGTGGGCACGTTCGACACCGAGCGCGGTGAGCAGGCCGAGGCCGTCGGCGGCCATGTCGGAGAGCCGGTAGGGAACCATCGCGAGCGCGGCGGGCAGATCACCCGAGCTGACGGCGGCGACGAACTCGCCCATGTCGACGGGATGGTCGTCGAACATGGTGGACAGCCCGCAGTCGCGGTTGTCGTACCGGATCACATAGCGGCCGCGGCCGGCCAGCGCCCGGCAGAAGTCCTCGTGCCAGGCGAGCAGCTGCGCGCCGAAACCCATCACGAGCAGGACCGGGGGGTCCCCGGGGTCGCCGAAGGTCTCGTACGCGAGGGACACCCCGGGGGACACACCGATGATCGACATGCGGGGAGACTGCCACGGGCGGCCAGGGCGCGCACCTGGAATGACGGCGCGACGGTCCCGGGCCGACGCGAGGGGGGCTCGCGGAAGGCCCCGCCGGTCGATCGCCCGGCAGGGCCTTCGTCGTCGCGGCGGCTGCTGCGGAACGTTCCTCCCGGCCGCTGCCGTTCCTACTCGCTTCGCGCCTTCGTCAGATGCCGTATCGACTCTTCCAACGCCCCCTCCAGCTCGACCAGTCGGGGCATCGGGATCTCGCCCATCGTGGCGATGCGGAAGTGGGTCCGCGACAGGCGGCCCTGGCCGGCGTAGACGACGTAGCCGCGCCGCTTCAGCTCGTCGTGCAGCGCGGGATAGGTGACGCCGGTGGGCAGCTCCAGCGCCGTGACCGAGTTGGCGCGGTACGGCTCCTCGATCAGCACCGGCAGGCCGAGGCGGGCGAACCCGGCGCGCACCAGGTCCGCCCGCTCCCGGTACAGCCGGACGCGTGCCCCGTACCCGCCGGCGCTCTCGTACTCGGTGATCGCCTCGTCCAGCGCGTAGCACGTCTGGACGGCCGGGGTGAACGGGATGTCCCCGGCGCGCTGGGCCGCCAGCTGGGCCGCGGGGTCGAGGTAGACGCTGCGCCGGGGCACCGCGGCGACCCGGTCGACGCCCTTGCCGGTGGAGAGCAGCAGGAAGGAGACGCCGGGGATGCCGTGCAGCCCCTTGTTCGCGGTCCCGCAGATGATGTCGGCGCCCACCTCGGCGAGATCGGGTGACTCGATGGCGGTCGAGCTGATCGCGTCGACCAGGAAGACCGCTTCGTGGTCACGGACGATCGCGCCGATCTCCGCGATCGGGTTGAGCATCCCGGTGGTCGTCTCGTGATGCACGCACGCGACGGCGTCGATGCGAGCGTCCGACCGCAGCCGTTCGGCGACGGCGCCCGGATCGACCGGAGTGGTCCATGGCGCCTTCACCACGACCGTCTCGATCCCGTGCGCCTCGGCCATGGACAGCAGCCGGGCGCCGTACACCCCGTTGTCGACGACCAGCAGTTTGCGTCCGGCGCGGACCGAGCCGATCACGGCCGTCTCCATGGCCGCCGTGCCGGAGCCGGTGATCAGCACCGTCTCATGGGTGTCCGGCACGCCGAGGCACCGGGCGATCGAGGTGCGCAGCTCGGCCAGGAGCTCGGCGAACTCCGGTTCGCGGTGGCACAGGTCGCCCCGGAGCATGGCCGCGCGCACCCCCGGTGAGGTGCCCGCGGGGCCGGGGTTGAGCAGGACGAGGTCGCCGGGCGCGGTGAGGTCACTCATCGCCGCCCCAGTAGACCGGTGCCGGGATCGCGCCCTGGAGGCCGTTGATCATCAGATGGCCGTCGCCCTTGACGCCGTAGCGGCGGATGGCGCCGACGAACTCGCCGTCCAGGACGTAGGAGCCGTAGACCACGGGGACGGTGAGCTCGTGCAGCTCACCGGCCTCGTCCTGGAAGGAGAGGGGCTTCGGGGTCGCCGTCATCAGTTCCTGGACGACCCAGGGGCGCTCGGCGCCGGCCGCCTGCTCGATCAGCGCGGACCAGTCGGCGGGGGCGAGTTCGCGGCCGATCAGGACGTCCCGGCCCTTCTCCCCCAGCGCGGGCTTGATGACCAGGCGGTGCTGGTTGCGCAGGGACCAGTCGAGCAGGTCGACGCGCTCGCCGCGCCAGTAGGTGTGGCGCTCGGTGAGCCGCCGGGTCCAGGGCACCGCCTCGGCCAGGTCGGCGGCGAGGGCGGACGGCAGCCCGCCGGTGAACTCCTCGTCGGAGAGTGTGGCGAGGGTCGCCTTCGTGGCGAGGATCTCCCCCCACAGCCCGGTGACGGACCGCAGGGCGCCGTCGCGGGCGGCGGCGGAGATCCGGCCCAGCTCGGCCATGTGGTGCGGGTTCCCGGCGTCCGGCAGGAAGTAGCGGTGCACCAGTGCGATGCGCGCGCCCTGGTGCCAGGCGGCTCCCTCGCGGATCTCGATGTCCTCCATGTGCACGGAGCGCGCGGTCAGTCCGTGCCGGGCCAGTTCCAGCACCAGGGAGCGGTAGTGCCAGTTGTCGAAGTGGTCGTCGCCGGCCGCCTCGTCGGCGTAGTAGGTGAGGGCGATCAGACCGTCCTCGTGCGTCATGTGCCGGCGCAGGACGTCCGCGAACCGGCCCATCAGGTACCGGGGTTCGCCGCAGGCGCCGAACTCCGGCCTGAGCACGTCCGCCTGGTGCGCGCGCAGCAGCATGTCGTTGAGCGGGAACAGGCCCGCGAGGGAGCCCGCGTTGACGTCGACGATGACGCAGCGCTCGGGTCCGGTGCCGTCGGTGGTGCCGAGGATCATGTCGGGGCGGCCGATGAGGTGCCAGTCCCGCGCGGGCAACGACTCCCACATCGGGACCAGTTGCTCGGGCAGGCCCAGGGCCTCGGCCATCCGGGTGGCGTCACCGTCGTAGCGGTCGATGAACGCCTCGACGCCGCGCCGGAAGGCCGTCCAGGTGCGGGACATCCGCCCGAACGTCGCCGTGGGCAGCCGGGCGGCCGACAGGGCGAACCGGAAGGGTACGGGGACGGCGTCCAACTCGGCGGTGACGGAGGAGAGTTCCTCCGGTGCGAGGGCGCGGGGCGCGAGGAGTCCGGTCATCGTGCCGCCTCCGCCAGGAAGGCGCGGGCCTTCCGGAGGAACTCCTCGGGCCGCTCCATGGTGATCATGTGGCCCAGGTCGTCGGCGTACTCGGCCTTCGCCCCGGGGATGTCGCGCGCGAGGCGCTCGCCGATCTCGATGGCGTCCGGCTGGTCCATGCCGCCGATCAGGACGAGCGTGGGCACCTGGATGGAGTCGAGCCGTTCGGCGGCGTTGGGCACCAGTTCGAGTTCGTCGGGCTCGTTGCCGGTCTCCGCGACCGTCTTGCGCCTGCGGTCGTAGCCCGCGGTGGCGGTGATGCGCAGTCGTGCGATCAGCGTCGGGTCCATGTCGGCGAGCGTCCGCTTGGGTCCGGCGACCCAGCTGCCGAGGCTGATGTCGAGGGCCTTGTCGTCGTCGCCGGCCCAGATGAGGTCTTCCTCGGCCATCCGGTTGGTGTTCACCTCGTCGGTCCACACATGCTCCCGGCTGACCGGCGCGGCCAGCAGCAGGGACCGGACCCGGGCGGGGTGCAGCACCGCGAACTCCACGGCGATCCGGCCGCCGAAGGACGGGCCGATCACATGGGCGCGCTCGATGCCGAGGTGGTCGAGGAGGGCGGCGAGGTCGTCGGCGGACTGGTACGGCTCGTCCGGGTAGCCGGAGCGGCCGAAGCCCCGGCAGTCGTAGCGGACCACGGTGTAGTCCCGCGCCAGGTCCTCGAACTGGCCGTCCCAGATGGTGGTGTTGCCGTTGCCGGTGTGCAGCAGGACCACGGCGTCGCCGGAGCCCGCGCGTTCGTAGTAGAGCTCCGTGCCGTTGACGGGTGCGAAGCCGGTCTCGTGGTTCGTCATGTTCTCTCCTCGTGCTGGCTCAGCCGCGGGCGGCGGTCAGCGCGCCGGTCAGCGGGGTGGAAGGCAGTGACACGGTCTCGGCGTAACCGGCGGCGCGGATCTCCACCAGGAGGTCCTCCTGGGTCAGGGAGCTGCCGCCGTTGACCGCGGTGACCAGGTCGGACATCGCGTTGACGATGGGGAGTTCACAGTCGGCGGCGAAGGTGGTGGCGATCACCCAGCCGCCGGGCCGCAGTACCCGGCGCACCGTTTCGAGCGCCTTGGGGATCGCGTCGGGGGACATGAAGCTCAGCGGCAGCCAGGCCAGGTCGTAGACCGCGTCGTCGGCGAGGTCGGTGACATCGCCGTGGCGCAGCTCGACCCGGTCGGCGCAGCCGGCCTCGTCGATGACGGTGCGGGCGAGGCCGAGGACGCGTTCCATGCGGTCCACGCCGACGACCCGGGCGCGCGGCCAGCGTTCGGCGATACGGGCGGCGAGCTGGCCGGTGCCCACGCCGACGTCGAGGAAGGCGGCGTCCGTCCGCTCCGCGATGCCGGTGAGGCCGAGGACGGGGGCGGCCTCGTCGACGATCCAGTCCGCGACCTGGCGCGAGCCGCGCCCCTGGGCGAGCAGGACTTCGTCGGGCATGTCGCCCCAGCCCTTGGCGGGGCCCTCGGCGAACGCCGCGGCCTGGGCGAGCTGGCTGGTCAGGGCGGCGGCGAACTCCGGATCGTGGAAGCCGACCGGCAGCCCGGACAGGGTGAGCGCCCGCTCCGCCGCGGCGCGCTGGCGCGGGCTCAGGTCGTCGCGGCCCTGTGCGGCGTAGGCGGCGACGGCCCAGGCCGCGTCGACCAGTCTGCTGAGTTCGAACTGCATCTGTGCGCCGAGCATGCTGCTGCCTCCTTGGGCGTCAAACCGGTTCGGGTCGAGCGGGGCCGGACGCGGCGGGCCGGACCGGGCGGCGTCCAAACCGGGTGGGACGGTGGCCGGCGGCCGGGTCGGGTGGACGGACCGGCGAGCGGTCCACAGCGGGTCGGGCGGACCGGCGGGCGGTCCACAGCGGGGCGGACGGAACGGTGGCCGGCGGCCGGGTCGGACGGACCGGCGAGCGGTCCACAGCGGGTCGGGCGGAATGGCAGCCGGTCCACGGCAGGTCGGGCCGGGCGGAACGGCATCCGGGTCGGACGGACCGGTGGACGGTCCCAGGTCGGGCGGAACGGCGGCCGACGGCCGGTCCACGGCGGACCTGGCCGGACGGCGTCGGGCCGGGCGGAACAGCGGCCGGTCCGCGACGGACCGGCGGCCGGTCCACAGCGGGTCAGGCGGACCGGCGGCCGGTCCACGCGCAGGGCGGGCGAAGTGGCGGCCGGTCCACGGCGGGTCGGGCGGAGCGGCGGCCGGTCCGCGGTGGGGCGGGGTCAGACCGGGGTCTCGGCCGGCTCGTTGTCCACGGGGGCGGGCCGGGAGGAGAAGGTCGGGCCGCCGCGCACCAGCAGCGGCAGCGGGGCCGCGACCAGCACGATGAAGGCGCTGACGATGAGCATGTCACGGGTTCCGATGCTGGCGGCGACGACGCCCGCCGCCGCGTAGCCGAGCGGCATCAGGCCCTGGCTGCCCAGCCAGTCCAGGGCCATCACCCGGCCGAGGACGCGGTCGGGGACGTCCTGCTGGAGGGCGGTCATCCACAGGATGGAGAAGACGGTGACGCCGACGCCCGCGATCGCCCAGCAGATGAGGACACCGACCAGCGGCAGCACGGCGAGCGAGCCGACCGAGCCGAAGATGGTGAAGAGGCCGCAGCAGGCGACGGTGCCCGGGCGGCTGGTGCGGATCTTGCCGCCGACGATCGAGCCGATGATCGAGCCGACCCCGAGGGCGGCGAACGCACCGCCGTAGGCGGCGGAACCGCCGAGGCTCTTCTCGGCGACGATCGGGGCGGCGAGGAAGGCGGGGGCCACGCAGAAGGTCATGACGACGGTCGCCATGCCGATGGAGGCGCCCACCCAGGGGCGGGAGCGGATCTCCCGGATGCCCTCGTTGAAGTCGCGCAGGCCGCGCCGGACGATGCCGCCGGGCTCCTCCTCACCGGGGACCTCGTCGCGCGCGTCGGCGACGTCGGTCTCCTTGATGAACACGAGGGTGGCAAGGCTCGCGGCGAAGGTGCCGACGTCGATCCACAGCGCGGGCCCGGGGCCCACCCCGGCGATCACGAGGCCGGCCAGGGTGGGACCGGCCACCATGGAGACGTACTGGGACAGGGCGCTGAGCGCGTTGCCGCCCTGGAGCGCCTCCTCCGGCAGCAGCCGCGGGGGCACGGCGCTGTAGGCGGGCAGGAACAGGCCCTCGGCGATGCCGATGGCGATCACGAGGACCAGGAAGACGGCCGTGTTCAGGTGGACCGGGGCGATCGCGATGGCGGCGACGCCGACGGCGCGCACGACGTCCGCGCCGATCATCACCCGGGTGCGCCGCCAGCGGTCGCCGATGGAGGCCGCGAGCACGGTGCCCACGGCCAGCGCGATGCCCTGCACCGCGAGGACCACGCCGAGCCCGGTGGCGCCAGCGTCTCTGTCCAGGACGACCATCGCGAGGATGATCGGGAACATGGCGTTGCCGATGGAACTCAGGGACTGCCCGGTCCACAGGAAGGCGAAGTCCCGGTGTTTGAGCGGCAGGAACATGCTGGGCTTGGGATCCGTCATGTACTCGATCTCTCAGGGGGGTCGGTTCGTCGGAGCGGTGGTGGTGCGTCAGCGGGGTCGTACGGCGGTGAGGCAGGTGAAGTGCGGTGGGGCGCTGGGAAGTTCGACCGTCCGCATGCCGGTGAGGCCGGCCTCGGCGAGCCAGTCCGTCACCTCCGCCCCCGAGTACATGGCGCCGCTGCTGGTGCGGGCGGCCAGGAACAGGGCGTACTGGGCCCGTACGGGGTTCGTCTCGTACGGCCCGGAGCCGAGGATGTCGATGACGGCGAGGGTTCCGCCGGGCTTGACGGCGGCGGCCGCCCGGTGCACCAGGCGCTCGGCGTCGTCGGCGGTCTCCAGGTGCAGGATGTTGCCGAGGATCACCAGGTCGTGGGCGGCGGCGGGCAGTTCGACGTCGAAGTAGCTGCCCTCCAGGGTGGTGACGCGGGCGTCGACACCGGCCTCGGCCGCGTTGTGCCGCAGTCCTTCGAGGACCGGCGGCAGGTCCACGGCGGTGACCTGGACGCCCGGCATCCGGGTGGCGGCGGCGAGGCTCCACACGCCGGAGCCGGCGCCGAGGTCGAGCACCGAGCGGGTGCCGTCGCCGAGGCCGTAGGGCTGCTTCTCCAGCGCCTCGGCCAGTTCGGCGGCCGCGGCCGGGTACATGTGCCCGAGGCCCTGGGCGACCTGGGCGTAGTGGCGGCCCCGCTCCTCCAGGGTGCCGTCCATGGACAGCAACGGCTTGCCGGACAGCAGCAGTTCGGGCAGGTGGCCGAAGAGGTTCAGGTGCAGTTCGACGCCGCCGGGGGCGTTGCGGGCGCGCTCGGCCAGTTCGGGGGACGCCTGGTAGCGGCCGTCGGCGTGGACGGCGGCGCCGCTGTGCACGAGGACGTTGAGGGTGAGCCGGGTGGCGAGCGGGTCCAGTGCGAGGTCCTTCGCGAACTCCACGGCGGTCGCGGCCCGTTCGAGCAGCGCCGCGAGGAGGCCGGCGCGTTGGGCGCCGAGGACCGCGAGCACGGGTATGCCCTGGTCGAAGACCTCGGCGAGCGCGGTGGCCGGCTTGGTCATGAGAATTCCCTTCGGTCGTGCGAGTCGCACATCCAGGAGACGAGCTCGACGGGTTCGGCCCCGAGACGCTGCTTCCACGCCGGGTTGGTCCGGCCCAGTTCGATGACCTCACAGCCCTGGGAGACCGCGTAGTCGACGGAGAGGTCGAGCAGGACGAGGTACGGGC
Source organism: Streptomyces sp. SUK 48 (assembly GCF_009650765.1). Lineage (NCBI taxonomy): Bacteria > Bacillati > Actinomycetota > Actinomycetes > Kitasatosporales > Streptomycetaceae > Streptomyces > Streptomyces sp. SUK 48. Next base: position 1,457,167 of record NZ_CP045740.1, read on the forward strand.
TGAAGGTGCTGCGCACCTCGCTCTCCACGCCGATGGCCCAGTTGTGCAGGGTGCGGCCGTCCAGGAAGGAGACCGAGGCGGCGACCACGTGCCCGGCTTCCTCCAGGGTGAAGACGCACGCGGGCGCGCCCACGTTCGTCAACAGGTGTGCCAGCGGCCCCTGTTCGTAGTAGCCGGGGTTGTAGCGGTCGGCGGTCAGTTTGAGCAGCCGGCACGCGGCCCGGACGATCCGCTCGGGCAGCGGGTCGCGGTAGACGTGTCCGGTGATCCCGGCCCTGGCCGCCAGGCGCAGCTGCCGGCGCGCGTCCTGCCGTACCCGGCCGGGCAGCCGTTCGAGGTGCTCGGCGAAGCCGCCGACGGCCGTCAGGGGCATGCGGAAGCGGTGGTTGCGCGGCACCCGGCGGGCCCTGCTCTCCAGGAGCGGGGTGAGCGGGGAGTCCAGTGCCATGTTGATGAACCCGAACTCGGCCGCGCCCCACGCGCGGGCCTGTGCCCGCATCGCCTCCCACAGGGGCTCGACCAGTTCCTTCTGGGCGTGCCGCAGGGGCAGCCGGGTGTCGTAGCAGTGCCAGAAGTGGCTGACCGCCCAGGGCGGGCCGGCCACGTTCCGGGCCCCGAACGGGTCGCGGGCCGGCACCAGGTACAGCGGCAGGACGGCGGCCGGGTCGTCATCGGAGCCGACGGTCAGGTAGCGCACGTCGAGGGTGGGTTGCAGCGGGTTCGCGGCGTACGAGGTGAGCAGTGCGGACCGGTAGAAGACCGGCGCGCCCGCGGCGGCGACCACGGCGTCCCAGCCGCGCGGGTCCGGGATCCGGGTGTGGGAGGAGATCCGTATGCCTGTGGCCGGCATCGGGGGTTAGCCCACTCGCTCGTCGGTCATGCGCAGCACCTGCTCCACCGGGGCGATGTCCTGGCCGACGGCGGAGAGCAGACACTCGCTGCGCAGGGTGCCGAGCATCGGCGGGAGCGTCGCCAGCATGCGGCGCACCACCACGTTGGCGAAGAGCACGGTCGTGGCGCCGTATTCGGCGAACGTCTCCAGCGGCACCTCCGGCAGCGAGGTGGGCGCGAGCGTGATCGGCAGCAGCCCGCGGACCTGTTCGAGGACGGGGAAGAGCTGGTCCTTGCACTTCCTGTTGACCTGCACGAACAGCCCGTCCACGCCGGTCTCGGCGTAGCGGCGCATCCGGCGGACCGCCTCGTCGACGCCGAGGCCGGCCACGAGTGCCTCGCAGCGGGCGACGATGCGCAGGTTCTTGCGTTCGGCGGTCACCCGTTCCAGGCGGCGGGCGAACTCCTCGGTGTCCATGAGGTCGCGGGACTCGTCGGCGGCGAGCGAGTTGCGCTTGGGGAAGACGTTGTCCTCGATGACGACGGTGTGGGCGCCGGCGTCCTCGAAGGCGCGGACCGCGCGGACGGCGGTCAGGTCGCTGCCGTAGCCGTTGTCGGCGTCGACGAAGACGGGCAGGGTGGTGGCGGCGCGGACCTCGCGGATGACGGAGGTCATCTCGGTGGGGGTGAGCAGGTTGCGGTCGGGTATCGCGAAGCGCGAACAGACCTCCAGGCTGCCGAGCCAGAGCAGGTCGAAGCCGGCGCTCTGCACCATGCGCGCGGTGAGCGCGTCGTGGACGCCGACGCCGATGGCGGTGGCGAGGGCGGGGGTCGGCCGCGGGGCGGTGTCGTGCACGGTCATGGTCGTGGGTCCTTCACGTCGGTGGGGTGTCCGGTGGTGCCGTGGTGGGGTGGGGTACGGCGCTCAGCCGGCGGCCTCGGTCATGAAGCGGGTGCGGATCGCGTCGGGCTCCAGGCTGGCCGTCGCCCGCGCCGGCGCTGCGCCCGTGCCGGCGGTCGTCTCGATGACGAGGAGGGCGGGTCCGGGCTGTGAACCGACGTGCTCCAGTACGGGTTTGAGGTCGCTGAGGGAGGTGACGCGGCCGCCCCAGCGGTAGCCGCTCGCACGGGCGACGTCCTCGAAGCGGGTGCGGGCGCCCGCGGTGGGCTGGCCGCCGGTCGACTCGTACTGCCGGTTGTCCAGGACGACATGGACGAGGTTGCCGGGGGCCTGGGCGCCGACGGTGCCGAGGGCGCCCATGTGCATCAGGCAGGCGCCGTCGCCGTCGAGCACGAACACCCGGCGGTCGGTGCGGGCCAGTGCCAGGCCGAGGCCGAGGGAGAGGGCGTGGCCCATGGAGCCCTGCATGTAGAAGTTGCCGGGCCGGTCGGCTCCGGCGAACAGCCAGCGCGAGGTGAACCCGGTGGTGGAGACGACGAGTTCGTCGCGGAGCAGTGCGCCGAGCGCGGCCACCACGTCGTGGGTGCCCGGGCGCCGGGAGGTCTCGGGCGTCTCCTCGGCGGGGGCCGGCCCCGCCAGCACGCCGCGCGGGACGACGAGGGCGGCGGTGCGCCCGGACCGGACCGCTTCGACGGCGGCGTCGAGGGTCGCGCCCAACGCGTCGGGCTCGGGCGAGAGTTGCCAGTGGGGCACCCGGAGCGCGTCGAGGAGCGGGACGGTGGCGGCGCCCATGAGCCGGTGCTGGGGTTCGTCGGGCGGCCCGTCCGGGTCGCCGCGGTGGCTGACGAACATCAGGACACCGATGTCATACGGCGCGGACAGCGAGGTGAGAGGGTTGACCAGGTTGCCGAGGCCCGAGTTCTGGAGCAGTACGGCGCCGGGCGTCCCGGCGAGGGAGAAGCCGCAGGCGGTGGCGAAGGCGGCGCCCTCGTTGGCGCAGGCCACATAGCGGCCGTCCTGCTGGAGCAGGGGGATCAGACCGGCGAAGTAGGAGCAGGGGACACCCGCGAACCGGTCGACACCGCGGGCGCGCAGGGCCCGGTCGAGGAGGTCCGCGGGCAGGGCCGGAGTCGTGTTCGTCATGTGTGTCCCTGACATCGGAGCCGGAGTGCGGTGCGGGGCGAGCGGGCCACCACGTCGGCGAAGCGGGCGGCCTCGGCGGCGCCGATCCCGAAGAACGTGGCGCGCAGGGCGGGTTGTTCGGTGTCGAAGTGGCGGGCGGCCACGACCTTGAACCCCTCCTCGTGGAACGCGGCGAGCGCGGATTCCTCCAGCTGCTCGGTGGTCGGCCTGGAGTCCTCCGGCTGCCCGGTGGTCGGCGCCCGCGTCCGGCCGGCGCGCGGGTCCAGCGGGATCAGCGCGTTGGGTCCGTCGAAGGCGGGGAAGTCGATGCCGTGCGCCGAGGCCAGCCGGTCCCGGAACGCGGCCTTGGCGGCGTCCACTTCGGCCAGCAGACCTTCCCGGAGAAGCTCCAGCCCGCCGTCCCGGAAGAACAGGCCCCAGGCCCGCTGCCAGACCGGCGAGGGCGGGGTGCCCAAAAGTTCCGGGAACGCCTCCTCGAAGCAGCCGGGTCCGGCCATCCAGCCGAGGCGGGCGCCGACGCCCCGCAGCTTGTGCAGGGTGCCGGCGCTGTCGGCCCCGGCGGGGGTACCGGCGTGTCCGCAGAACCAGGCGTACGTCTCGTTGACCACGACGCGGTGGCCCTCGGCGGCCAACTCGGCGACGCGGGCGCGCTCCTGGCCCCTCAGGGTGCGGCCGTCCGGGTTGCGGCCGGGCGAGGTGAGCCAGAGCACGGTGTCCCAGGGTTCGCCGCCGAAGGCGCCCTTGAGCAGCTCGTCCCAGGAGGCCCGGGTCACCTGGGCGCCGGCGCCCGCGAGGACGGGGACGACCCCCGGGTAGGTGGGCCGTTCCAGCACCACGTGGCCGAAGCGCCGGGCGTAGGTGAGGGCGGTCGCCCGCAGACTGGAGGTGATCGTCAACTGGTCTTCCGGCAGACCGAGTTGGGTGGCCAGCGCCGCCCGCAGGACCTCGTCGCCCCGCGGGGCGGGTACGGTCCACAGGTCGGTCTGCCGGGCCGCCTGGCCGACCCGGTCGGCCCACAGCCGGGTGGCCTCCTCCGGCCAGGGGGCGGGAGATCCGCTGAGGTCGATCACGCCGGCCCTGCCGTGAGCCGGCGGGCGAGCGCGAGGCTGTCCCGGCTGATCTCGCCCCAGACGGTGGGCACGAGGACATCGCCGGCGTACCGGACGGCCCAGGCGTTCGCGGCGCCGAACAGGGTGATGCCCGCCGCGAGTTCGACGCTCGTGACCTCGGCGGGCGCGCTGTCGGCGGTGGTCTCGGCGAGCGTCTCCCACACCTCGCGCGGCACGAGCCGCCAGCAGCGGTCCCGGCCCGGCTCGCCGGGGGCGGCGGTGCCGTCCGGGTCCGCGACGCGCGGGCTCAGGTCGGCGGAGAAGTAGTGGCGCGCGGAGTCCGCGAGGGCGGTCGCGGCGGCGTCGTCGGCGCCGCGGGCCCGCTCGTCCTCGTAGGCCAGGGCGGCGAACGCCTCGGCCCGTGCCTCGGGTCCCGGCGGGGCCAGCTCCAGCCCGGTCTCCTCCCCCAGGTCCGGGGGCAGTACGGCGGTGCTCTCCGGGTAGGCCCGGCGGACCGCGTCGACCACGCGGGCGAGGGCGCCCTGGGCGCGTACCGAGCGGCACAGCTCGCTCACCGACACCCAGTCCGGGGTGGTGTCGCTGATCAGGGCGTGCAGGTCGTTGACGTCCTTGACGGACAGCATCTGGTCGCACAGGGCGTGCGCGGCGGTGATCGCGAGGGAGGTCTCGACACCGGGGACGGTGGCGGGCCGCCCGAGCGCTGTCCCGGCGCGCCAGCCGACCAGCGGCAGCAGTCCGGCGTGGCCCACCGAGAAGGCGCCGATGTGCAGGTCGACCCGGGCGTACGGGTTCTTGTTGTCCGGGTAGACGAGGGAGACCTGGCCGTACACGGCACCGTTGTCGTGCCACTTGAGCCAGGGCATCTCGTCGGTGTCGTACACCCAGTCGCGCTCGCGCAGCCAGTCGACCAGCGGCCGGGCGGCGGCCCACTGCGGGAACTGCACGTCCACGTCGCCGAGATGGCGCAGCTCGGGCCGGGGGTAGACCGACTGGGCGCACAGTCCCTTGATGATGCGCCCGCCGAACTCCGCGACGGCGTCGACGACTTCGCGCATCTTCGGGGCGGCGTCGGCCTGCCAGGCGTCGTCCTGGCGGACTTCCTCGGCGAGGAGTTCGTACAGCCGCCTCGACCAGGGGGAGCCGGTGTGCCCTTCGAGGGCGGCGTGCGCGAGGCGGGTGACCTTCGAGCGGGAGAGGGTCGCGTACAGATCCTCGGGGGTGAGCTCGCCGTCCAGCGTGTCCAGCGCGGCGGCGACGGTCGAGGACGGCGGCTCAGTCCGTCCCAAGGTCATGATCGCGGTCTGCGTGTCCATGCGCGCCTTTCGTGGTGAGGACGGGCTCGAAGTACTGCGAGGTGGTCAGGACCGCCCTCTCCCAGGAGTCGCACGCGCAGCCGTGGCGTCGGAGCACGAGGTCCACCTCGGACAGGTCCCAGGGGGCCGCGCTCGGGTCGAAGGGGTGCGCGAGGACGGCGAGCAGCGGGTGCCCGGCGGCCTCGGGGCGGACCAGGGCGGCGAGCCGGCGGCCGGCGTCCGGGCGGGCGAGTTCGCCGCGGGCGGTCAACCGGTCGGCGAGGGCGCGTCCTTCGTCGCCGAGTTCGGTCCACAGCGCGGAGACGATGCGCCCGCGCAGCGCGCCGAGGACGGCGACGTGGTCGCGGGACTCCTTCGGCTGGGTCCGGGCGAGCACCGAGAGGTATCCGTCGAACGTGCCGCCGTCGTGGAATGCCGCGAGCGGTTCGGGGCCGAGTATCGCAGCCGATTCCCGGGCGGCGTTCGCGGGGCTGTCCGACAGATGGAGCAGGCTCAGAATGGCGTTCACCGAGCCGACCTCGTGCCGGATCGAGCCGGGGCGTGTTCTGGGCGGCGTGCCGCCTTTGATTTCGTGGAGAACGGCGTACCGTTCCGCCGCACTGCGGGACACTTCGTCGCGCAGCCGCAGCGCCACCGACGGTCCGAGTGAGAAGAGGGCGTCGAGGGCGCGATAGCGGAAAGTGCTCCCGGCGCCGACGTTCTGAATCTCGGCAATGGCGTCGATCTGCTGGGCGGTCACTCGCACTTCCCGCCATCCGACAGGCTTGAAACCCGCGACCGCGAGATGATCGAGTATGGCGCCGACTCGCTGTTCGCGCAGGCTGTCGGGACTGATCAGGCAGAACGCATGAGTTTGCCAGACCGATTCATCGAAAGACTGTCCCTCTCGAATGGCCCGTTCGTCTTCGATTGTCATGGGGCCTTTCCCTGTATATGCGAGTCAAGGTTCCCTAGATATGCCCGTCAAGGCGCAGCGCGGCGCCGTACAGCGGGGCGGCGACGCATCCTCTGAGTTGTTTGGCCTCCCAGGAACCGAGGCCGTACGGAATGATCCGGACGCCCCGCTCGGGTGCCAGCTCGATGGGCTTGTAGAACAGCGTGGCGAAATAGGTGAGCCGGGAGTCCGGGTCGGTGTAGTCCGCGCCGGCGAGCGTGGGCATCCAGGTCTCGCCGTCCTGGACGAAGAGCCCGAACCCCAGGGTCTTCCCCTCGCGTTCGGCCGTGACGACGGTGATCGCGTCGTCGTCGAAGCAGGACCGGAGCCGGCGGATCATCGACGCCTCTTTGGCGGGGTCGGCGCTCCCCCCGTACTTGGCGACCAGCTGGCAGCGCAGGTCGACCAGCTCCGGCTCGTCGTCCCGCAGCGGCCGGGTGGCGACCCGCACCCCGGCCTCCTCCAGGGCGCGCAGCTCACGGCGTACGCGGACCCGGCGGCGCGAGGACAGGGTGTCCAGGTAGCCGTCGAAGCCGGACCAGGTGATGTGCAGGTCGCAGCGGGGCGCGAACTCCACGACCGGCCAGCCCGCCGTGCGCAGGGCGTTCGTGAGGGGCGCGGCCTCCGGGGCGAGGTACTCGAAGGCGATGGCGCGCAGCCCCTGTTCGCCGGCCCACCGCCGCAGCCGCTCCAGCAGGACGGCGCAGGCCGCCTCGTCCTTGGCGAGCCTGCCCACCGGCAGCGCCTCGTAGTGCGGCATCAGCACCAGCAGGCAGGGATAGACGTCCTCGGGCGCGAGGCCCCGCCACGGGTGCGGGCCCTCGGCCGCCAGGCCCTGATAGGACGAGGCTCCCGAGAATATCGAATAAGGATCAATGCGGGTATTCGGCGAGGGACCCGTCATGACGGAGCCATGGAGCGCTAATTCAGGATCACCCGACATCCCGCGCAGAAAGATGGTGACGCGTTCTCCGGGCAGACGCTTCGGTGCGAGACGCAGCCAGCGGTCCGTCGTGGTGGCGGGGATGGGTGCGGGGGTGGCGGCGACAATGTCGTCCCAGGAACCGGGAACACCTGGTTCCACTTCGATCGCTAACGCGGCTTTCGTCGTTTCTGGCTCGCCAAGATGCCGAACATGAGGCATAGGTAGATCCCCCGTCGCGCACAGATCCATCACAGACACCGGCCCGAATGATCGATGCAGTCAAACACACTGCCGAGAGCTGAGGCAAGAGGATCTTCGGTAAACCCCGGCCGCACAGAGATGTCCCGATTTCCCGTTATGTCGACTTCGCCTTGGGTCGAAGTCGCCCCGGGCTATTGACTCGGCGGCTGTTGACTCCCCGCGACGGTCCGTGATTAGCTCCCGGACCATCTGCCACTAATCTCCTCTTACCTCTGCCTGGTACGGCCTGCCCTCATGCGTGCGGCCACTCGGGATTTGTCAAAACACATATTCCTGCCCACCTGAGCATCTGAACGCCCTAAGGAGTAGCAGGATGGCTCATCTCCTTGAGGAACTCGCGCTTTCGGTACTCCCCGGGGAGCCGGACACGGCCGCACTCGCCGAACTGAGCTTCGTGCGACTGGGTGGTGACTCTCTGCGGGCGATGCACCTGGTCTCGCTGGCCGAGGAAAGGCTCGGTGTCGCGGTTCCCCTGGGACGGCTGCTGACGGACGAGCCGTTGCGCGCCGTCCTCGCGCGGGCACAGCCGGCGTCGGAGCCAAGAGCCGGGGCGCGCGGCCCCCTTGCCGAACCCGGGCGCGCCGAGGGGCAGTTGTCGCACGCGCAGCAGGGCATGTGGCTCACCGAGCGGGCGGTCGGCGGCTCGCCGTACAACCTGGTCTTCGCGGCCTTCGCCGAGGGGCCGCTGCGCCGGGACCTGCTCGCCGGGGCGGTGGCCTCGGTGGGGCGGCGGCACGAGAACCTGCGCACCCGCTTCGTGGACGTGGACGGGCGGGCCGACCGGCAGGTGGACGACGAATTCACCGTGGGTATCGAGGAGTTGGCTTACGAAGCCGAACGCGATGGCGGCTTCGAGCCCTTCGTGCGGGCGGCGGCGGCCCGGGAGGGGCGGGCCGTCTTCGACCTCGCCGCCGCTCCCCCGCTGCGCTTCCTGTACGCGTCCGCCGGAAGCGGCCGGCACGCCCTGGTCCTGATCGCCCACCATCTGCTGCTCGACGGCTGGTCGGTCGGCCTGCTGCTGCGGGAACTCTTCGCCGCCTACGACCACCCGGACCGGCCGCTCGCCCCCGCGCCCCGCTTCCGGTGCCTCCTGGACCACCAGGAGAGCCTGTCGGCCAGCGGGGTCTGGGACCGCGAGGGCGCGTTCTGGGAGGGCCATCTCGCGGGCGTTCCAGCCGTGTTGGAGCTGCCGAGCGACCTGCGGCGGCCCGCGCTTCAGGACCCGTCGGGCGCCCGGGTCCCCTTCGACCTCGGCGCCGAGACCTCGGCCGGGATCACCGCGCGCGCCCGGGAGTGCGGTGTCACCCCCTTCGCCTGCCTCCTCGGCGCCTACGCCCTCGCCCTCGGCCGCCACACCGGCGCCCGCCGGCTGCTGATCGGCGTGCCGCTGGCCGGACGCACCACCCCCGAGCTGCGCGAGCTGGTCGCGGTGACGGGCAATCTGGTGCCGGTCAGGATCGACCTCGACGACGACCGCGGCATCGGCGACCACCTGCGCGCGGTGCAGCGCTCTCTGGCGCTGAGCCTGGAGCACGGCTCGCTGCCCGTCGACACGCTGGTCACCCGGCTGGGCATGGGCGGCAGCACCAGCCGCCATCCGCTGGTGCAGTTCTGCTTCGGCATGCACGACCAGCTGGTGCCCCGGCGCCTGGCCACCCGGGAACTGGCCGTCCGGATCGAGGAACTGCACGGCGGGGGCTCCCAGTTCGACGCGACGCTGTTCGTCAGCGACAGCGATCCGTCCTTCGCGGGCAGCCTGGAGTACGCGACCGGGGCCCTGCTCCCGGCGGAGGCGCGGGCGTTCCTCGCCGACTTCGCGGAGGCGGTCGTACGGCTGGCGCGGGACCCGGCGCGGGAGATCCTCGAAGACGTACGGGCCCTGTCCGCGCCCCAACGGGCCCGGCTCGACCGGCTGAACCGGACCGGGCAGCCGTATCCCGCGCTCACGGTCGAGGAGTTGTTCCTGGCCCAGGTCGAACGCCGCCCCTCGGCGACGGCCGTACGCGAGGGGGAACAGGCGCTCACCTACGCCGAGTTGGCGGAGGCGGCGGCGCGGCAGGCGGCGCGACTGCACGCGGCCGGGGTGCGGCCCGGGGACACCGTGGTGATCGCCGTGGAGCGCTCGGTCGCCGAGATCGTGGCCGTCCTGGGCGCCCTGTGGGCCGGGGCCGCCTATCTGGGGATGGACCCCGCCCTGCCCGCGAGCCGCGTGGACCAGATGTTCGACCGTGTGAAGCCCGCGGCCGTGGTGGCGCGACCGGGAGCCGGCCTGGGTCGGCTGGGCGAGATCGGGCTGCCGCCGGTGGAGCCGTGGCCGTCCGGCACCGGTGTGCCGGTCGTGCGGCCGACCGGTGAGGGCGATCCCGGCCGGGTCGCCTACCTCGCGTTCACCTCGGGCTCCACCGGGACGCCCAAGGGGGTGCGGGTGCCGCACCGGGCCGTCGCCCGGCTGGTGCACGACGCCGCCTATCTCCGGCTCGGCCCGGGCGAGCGGATGCTGCGCCTGGCGCCGCTGGGCTTCGACGCCTCGACCCTGGAGATCTGGGGCCCGCTGCTGTCCGGCGCGACGATCGAGATCCTCCCGGCCGGGCTGCCGGCACCGGCCGAGATCGGCGGCTTCCTGCGGCGGCGCGGGGTGACGGTCTGCTGGCTGACCTCGGGCCTGTTCCGGCTGGTGGCGGACTTCGCCCCGGACGGGTTCACCGGGGTGCGGCACGTACTGACCGGCGGCGACGTGGTGCCCGCCCGCCAGGTGGCCGCGCTCCTCGCACGCCACCCGCATCTGCTCGTCAGCAACGGGTACGGCCCGACGGAGAACACCACCTTCTCCACCGTGCACACCGTCGGCCGCGCCGAGGACGTCGAGGACCCGCTGCCGATCGGCGTGCCGGTGCCCCGCTCCCGTGCGCACATCCTGGACGAGCGCGGCCGGCTGCTGCCGCCCGGCGCCGCGGGCGAACTGTACGTCGCCGGGGACGGGCTGGCCCTGGACTACGCGGGCGACCCGGACGGGACCGCCGAGCGCTTCGGGCACTTCTCGGCGGACGTACCCGAACGGCTGTACAGGACAGGGGACTTGGTGCGGCTCGACGCCCGGGACCGGGTGCGGTTCCTCGGCCGGGTGGACGATCAGGTCAAGATCCGCGGCTTCCGGATCGAACCCGGCGAGATCGCGGCCGCGCTGCGCGAACATCCCGGGGTGCGGGACGCCGCCGTGGTGGTCGCCGAGGACGGGGGCGTGAGCAGACAACTCCTCGCCGTCTGCGTCCCCTCGGACACCGCCTCGGCCCTCTCGACGGCAGAACTCGGCGCGTTCCTCGACCAGCGGCTCCCCGCCTACATGGTGCCGGGGCTGTGGGCGATCGTGGACGAGATCCCGGTGACCGCCAACGGGAAGACCGACCGCGCCCGGCTCGCGGGACTCGGCCGGCCCGCCGCCGAGCCCGCCGCCCCGGCCGGACCGGACGGACGGCGGCCCGAGGTGGCCCGCTTCCTGTGCCAGGTCCTGGAGCGGGAGGACGTGGGCGACGACGCCAACTTCTTCGACGTGGGCGGCAATTCGACCCGCGCGGTCCGCCTGGTCGGGCTGCTCAGAAGGGAGCTGGGCGTCGAGGTGGGGCTGCGGGACTTCCTGCGCGCGCCGACCCTGTCCGGTCTGCTGCGCACCCTCGCCCGGACCTCGGGCCCGGCGACGGGCCCGGCCACCGGTCCGACGTCCGGTCCGGCGGCTGGTCCGACGACCGGTCCGGCCCCTGGTACGGCCGCCGGGTGATCCGCCGCGCGATCCGCGAGAGCGACCGCCGCGCGCCCGCGTGCCGTGCCGTACCGCCCCCTCCGCCCAGCCCCCCAGGGAGTTCGCCGCCGTGCCACTCGCCAGGATCAACGGAACGGATCTGTCGTACGCGGTCGACGGCGACCGGGGCGACCCGGTGCTGCATGTCGCCGGGTCCGGTCAGTCCTCGGTCGTCTGGGAGATGCAGACCGTGCCCGCGCTGCTGGCGGCCGGCCACCGTACCGTCGTCTTCGACAACCGGGGCATGCCGCCCTCGGCGGTGCCGCCCGCCCCGTACACGGTGGAGGACCTGGTCGCGGACACCGTCGGCCTGATGGAGCACCTCGCCCTGGGCCCCTTTCATATGATCGGCTCGTCGCTCGGCGGCCTCGTCACCCAGGCGGTCGCCCTGCGCCGGCCGGACCTGGTCCGCTCCGTCACCTTCCTCCAGGGCTGCGGCGACCTCTCCCCCGCCGCCGTACCCGTCCTCGAAGCCACCGCCGAGCTGTACGCGCTGGACGCCCCGCCCCCGGCCGCGCTGCGTTGGCTGGCGGCGGACGGGCTGGTCCCGCCCACGCGCTGGCACGACGCGGGCGCGGTGGCCGAGGCGCGGGAGCTGACCGCCGAGATCATCGCGGGTCCGGCCGGTGCCGGGGTGGCCGGGCAGACCGCGGCGACCCTGGAGTGGGCCGGCGCGGACCATCTGACCGAACTCGCCGGCCTGTCCGTACCGGCCCTGGTGGTCGCCTCCGAATGGGACCGCATGTTCCCGCCGGTGCTGCTCCGGCGCGCGGCCGAGGCCATGCCGGACGCGCGTTACCTGGAGATCGACGGCGCGGCGCACGTGCCGACCGGCCACTCCGCCACGATCGCCGCCGCGATCCTGGACTTCCTGAAGGAGATCGGTGAACCCTCAGCAGACTGAGCCCGCGCCCGCCGGGGCCGACCCGCTCGCCCTCGCCTTCCACAAGTTCGCCCTCTTCGCCTCGATGTCCGCCCGGGCCAACCCGGGTATCGCCCCCCGCGTGCTCGCGGTGGGCGAGGTGCCGGAGGGCCTCGGCGCGGCGCTCGACCGGCGCGGGATCGCCGTGCTCCGGGTGAGCGCGCGGGACGTGCTCGGCGCGGACCCGGCGGGCCTCGGCGGCGGCCGGCGCTTCCCCGGCGCCTCCGTCGAACCGGCCTGCCCCCAGCTGGACGGGGTGCCCGCCGCCCGGCTGATCGGCGCGCTCGCCGACCTGGTCGTCCCGCACGGCGCCGTCCTCCTCGCGGGGCCGCGGCGGTGCGGGGAGGTCCGGGAACTGCTCGCGTCCTGCGGCCTGCACGACAGCGACGATCCCCGGGCGGGCACCCATCTGCTGGCGCGGAAGAAGGACGTCTGCTGCCACGACCGCGACCAGGAGTTCCACGACCGCAGCGCCATCTGGTGCGAAGGCTGACTCCAGCGCCATCCGGTGCGAAGAACGGCTTCGCGACCGCCGACGAAGGGTTCACCATGATCCGCCCCCCGCACCCGGCCCCCTACGGGACCTGGTCCTCCCCCGTCACCGAGGAGGCGGCCGCCTCGCACCCCGGCCGGGCCGAATGGCTCGGCTGCGTGGGGGACGAGGTGTGGTGGACCGAACTGCGGCCGAGCGAGGGCGGCCGGCAGGTCCTGCTGTGCCTGCGCGACGGACAGCGGCACGATGTGCTCCCCGCGCCGTGGAACGTCCGCAACAGCGTGCACGAGTACGGCGGCCGGCCCTGGACCGGCCACGAGCGGGCGGCCGGGGGCCCGCTCGTCGTGTTCACCCACCATCCCGACCAGCGGCTGTACGCGTACGCCCCGGACGAGGACGAGGCGCCCCGCGCGCTGACCCCCCGGGTGGCGCCCGGCGAGGGCCGTGGACTGCGCTGGTGCGCACCGCGTGTCGGACCCGGTGGCGAGGAGATCTGGTGCGTGCTGGAGGAGCACACGGGCCCGCGCCCCGGCGACGTACGGCGCGTCCTGGCCGCCGTACCGCTGGACGGCTCGGCCGCCGGGGACCGCGGCGCGATCAGGGAACTGACCGGTGACGGGCACCGGTTCCTCACCGGGGTGGTGCTCTCGCCGGACGGCGGGCGGGCCGCGTGGCTGTCGTGGGACCACCCCGACATGCCGTGGGACGCGACGCGGCTGCACCTCGCGCGGATCGACGCCGACGGGGACCTGCGCGAGCAGCGGACGCTGACGCTCGCCTCGGACGAGGGCGGGGACGAGGGCGGGGACAGGGACGCGGACGGAGACGGAGGCAAGGGCGGTGACGAGCGCGGTGCCGAGGGGGCGGTCCGTGAGTCGATCGCCCAGGTCGAGTGGTACTCCCCCGACGAGCTGATCGTCGCCGGCGACCGCAGCGGCTGGTGGAACCTGCACCGCGTGGACGCCGTCACCGGGCGCGCGACCGCTCTGCACCCCGCGCGGGAGGAGTTCGCGGGTGCGCTGTGGCAGGTGGGCATGGAGTGGTTCCGGGTGCTGCCCGGCGGCCGGATCGCCTGCCTGCACGGGCACGGCCGGCTCGCCCTCGGCATCCTCGACCCGGCCACCGGCACGCTGACGGACGTCGAGGGCCCGTGGACCGAGTGGGCGCCGACGCTGGCGGTGCGCGGGGACCGGGTCGTCGGCGTGGCGGCGGGACCGGCGTCCGGCTATGAGATCGTGGAGACCTCGGCGGACACGCTCGACGCGAAGGCGATCGGCGGCTCCCACGGCGACGCGCTCGACCCGGACTACTGCCCGCTGCCCGAGCCACGCACCTTCGCGGGCGCCGACGGACGCGACATCCAGGCGTGCCTCTACCGCCCCCGCAATCCGCGGTTCACCGGCCCCGAGGGCGAGAGGACACCGTTCGTGGTGTGGGCGCACGGCGGCCCGACCGCGCGCACACCGAAGGCCCTCGACCTCCAGATCGCCTACTTCGCCTCACGGGGCATCGGTGTCGTGGCCGTCGACTACAGCGGCTCCACCGGGTACGGCCGCGCCTATCGCGAACGGCTGCGCGGCCAATGGGGAGCAGGCGACGTGCGGGACTGCGCGGACGTCGTCTCGGCGCTCGTCGCGGAGGGCCTCGCCGACCCCGCGCGGGTGGCGATCCGTGGCGGCAGCGCCGGGGGCTGGACCGCCGCCGCGTCCCTCACCTCCCCGCTCGCCGGGGGCCGTTACGCCTGTGCGGCGATCTACTATCCGCTGCTCGACGCGGCGGCCACGGTCTCCGGTGAGACGCACGATTTTGAATCCCGGTACGTGGAGGGGCTGATCGGCCGCCCGGACGAGGTGCCGGAACGCTTCGCCGAGCGGTCCCCCATCCATCACGCCGAGCGCGTCACCACGCCGTTCGCGCTCTTCCACGGGGCCGAGGACCCGGTCTGCCCGGCGGCCCAGTGCGACCGGTTCCTGGCGCGTATCAAAGATCCGGACCTGGTGCGCACCCATCTCCTTTTCGCGGGCGAGGGACATGGATTCCGCCGCGAGGAGAACATCATCGCCGCGCTGAAAGCCGAATTGCGGCTCTATCTCGACACGTTCGGCCCTTCGGAAGGTTGATCACGCATGGACGGTTCCCGTTCGGAGATCCTGCTCTGCTTTCCGGCGGCCGGTGGCGGTCCCAGTTTCTTCGCCCCCTGGAGCGAGACGTCGTCCGTCTTCGACGTGATGGCGGTCGATCTCCCGGGAAAGGAGAAACTGCTGTTCGACGAGCCGGCCGACAGCATTCCCGGGCTCGCCCGCGCGGTGCTTCCCGCCGTGCGCGCGGCGGTGGCCGGGCGGCACCGGATCACCCTCTTCGGCCACTGCTTCGGCGCGATCGTCGCATACGAACTGGCCCGGCTGCTGGAACTCGAAGACTCCGCACGCGATTTGGTTCTCTTCGCCAGCGGGTCCGCCGCGCCCGGCGAGATCCCCTGGACGCGCGCGGCCGCACTGCCCGACGCGGGGCTGCTGCATCAGATCGGCCTGAACGCCGGGGAGTCCGGGACCATCCCCGAGGACCCTGAGCTGCGCGAGCTGATCCTGCCCGCCCTGCGCGC
This sequence comes from Streptomyces sp. SUK 48, assembly GCF_009650765.1. Classification (NCBI taxonomy): domain Bacteria; kingdom Bacillati; phylum Actinomycetota; class Actinomycetes; order Kitasatosporales; family Streptomycetaceae; genus Streptomyces; species Streptomyces sp. SUK 48. The sequence goes on from NZ_CP045740.1 coordinate 1,472,355, forward strand.
GGACGTGACCGCGCACGAGTCGTACGAGCCTCCCGCGGGTCCCCTCGCCTCGTGCTCCGTCGTCACCGTGCGCGGCGAGCACGACGCGCTCGTCAGCGCCGGGGCGGCCGCCCGCTGGCGGACCTGCACGACGGGCCGGTTCGGCGGCTTCGAACTGCCCGGCGGCCATATGTATCTCACCGAGCGGTGGGGTCCGCTGCTGGCCCATATGGAGAAGGAACTCGGCGACCACGCCTGATCCACACACCGCGGCCCCGCCGCGTGGACGACACGAACCCGAAGAACGCTGGGAGTTGAAGCGCATGCGTGCACAGCGGTCGTCGAACGCCGAGGCCGGCATCCCTGCCGGCCCACCGCAGGACCTGCTGGCGGCGGCCGTGCTCGCGGTCTCCCGCTTCGCCGGACAGCGGGACGTCGAGGTCCGGGTGGGCCTCGGCGGCCACCGGGCGGTGGACGTCCTCGTGGCGGAGGGAACCGGCGTCGGGGCGTACCGGGAAACGCTGCTGCGGCACTACGAGAAGGCCATGGCACCGGCGGGCGCGGACGTGCCCGCCCGGCTGCTGGTGGAGGCCATCGGGGGCGACACGGCGTGCCCGTCCCTCGTGATGGCCCGGGACCCCGATGGCGGCGGGGCGGTGGTGAGCGCGGGTCCGGGTGACGTGCCCGAGTGGCTGGCGGAGCGGCTGGCGGCCGCCGCCGGGCATCTGCGGGGGCTGCTCACGGACCCGGCGTGGCAGCACCGGACGCTCGCGGACCTCCCGCTTGACGACGCGGACGCGGAACGGGAGTTCGTGGCCCTGGGTCGGGACGCGGCGCTCCCATCGGACCTCCCCGCGGGCATCCACGCCGCGTTCGGCGCGCAGGCCCGGCGCACTCCCGACGCCGTGGCGGTGACAGACGCGGGCACAAACATCCGCTACCGGGAGCTGGACGCGTGGGCCGAGGAGATCGCCGCCCGGCTGCGGGCGGCCGGCGCGGTGCGGGGCAGCCGGGTGGGTGTCCTCCTCGACCGTTCGGCGGCGACGGTCGCCGCGCTGCTGGCCGTCCTCAAGGCGGGCGCGGTGTACGTCCCGGTCGACCCCCACGTACCGGACGAGCGGCTCGCGTTCATGGCGGCGGACTGCGGCCTCGCGCTCGCCGTCACCGAGGACGTGGAGCGGGTAGGCCGCCTCGGCCTGTCCGCGGTCACCGCCCGGCGGCTCGGGGACGCCCCGGCGGCCGTGCCGGACGCGATGACCGGCGGCGACCAGGATGATCCGGCGTACATCGTCTTCACCTCCGGCTCGACCGGCCGGCCCAAGGGTGTCGAGGTCGCGCACCGCGGCGTGCTCAGCCTGGTGGCGGCGACCGCCCCGGACTTCGGGTTCGGTGCCGGGGACGTGTGGACCTGGTTCCACTCCGTGGCGTTCGACTTCTCGGTGTGGGAGATCTGGGGCTGCCTGCTCACGGGAGGGCGGCTGGTCGTCGTACCCGAGTCCGTACGGCGCGCACCCGACGAGTTCCGCGCGCTGCTGGCCGAGCAGCGGGTGACGGTGCTGAACCAGACGCCGTCCAGTTTCACGCAGCTGGTGGAGCTGGAGTGCCGGGAGCGCACCGAACTCCCGCTGCGCCTGGTGGTGTTCGGGGGCGAGACCCTCGACACGGCGGGCCTCGGGCGGTGGCTCGCGGTGCGTCCGGCCGAGGAGTGCCGGCTGGTGAACATGTACGGCATCACGGAGACGACCGTGCATGTCACGGCGCGGGAGATCACCGCGGAACTGGTGGCCGCCGCGTCCCGGTCGGTGGGGCCCGCGCTGCCCGGCTGGTCGGTGCGGGTGGTGGACAGCCGGCAACGGCCGCTCCCGGCGGGTGCGTTGGGCGAGATCGCGGTGGGCGGTGCGGGGGTCGCCCTCGGGTATGTGAACCGCGCGGAGCTGACCGCGCGGCGGTTCGTCGCCGATCCGGTGAGCGGGGAGCGGCTCTATCTCAGCGGGGACCGGGGGCGGATGCTGCCGGACGGGTCCCTGGAGCACCTCGGGCGCCTCGACCAGCAGGTCAAACTCCGGGGGCACCGGATCGAGCTGGGCGAGATCAGGGCCGTACTGCTGGCGCGGCCGGAGGTGCTCGCCGCGGCGGTGGTGGTCGCCCGGCCCGCACCGGAGGACCCCGCCCGCGACCGGCTGGACGCCTATGTCGTGCCCGCTCCGGACGCGGGCCCCTGGGACGCCGAGGAGGTCCGGCGAGGGCTGGCCGCGACGCTGCCCGGCTATATGCTCCCGGCCACGTTCACCCCGTTACCCGCGCTGCCGCTCACCGCCAACGGGAAGCTCGACGTGGCGGCCCTCCCCGTCCCCCGGCCGGGCCGGACCGAGGAGGCGGCGGACCCGGCGGACGGCACCGAGGCCCTGGTGCTGGCCTGCTGGGACAGGGCGACGGGGCTCGCGGCGGGCCTGGACGACAACTTCTTCGACCTCGGCGGCAACTCCCTCCTCGCCACCCGCCTCGTCACCGCCCTGCGCGACCACGGCCTTGGCTCGGCCCGCCTCGCCGACCTCTACCGCCATCAGACGCCCCGCCTGCTGGCGGCCCACTATGCGCGCTCCGGTTGACGGGGGGTGTCCGCGCGGGCGGGGCGGGGTCCGCGCGGAACGCCCGGACCCCGCAGGAGCGACGTCCCGCGCCCGCCCCCTCGTCCCGGGGCGCGGGCGCGGGCCCTCGGTGGCGGCCGGGTCAGGCTCCGAGACCCGCCATCCAGGTCTCGACCTCCGCCGAGCGGCGCGGGAGCGAGCGGGAGAGGTTCTCGTTGCCGGATTCCGTGACGAGGATGTCGTCCTCGATGCGTACGCCGATGCCCCGGTACTCCTCGGGCACGGTCAGGTCGTCGGCCTGGAAGTAGAGCCCGGGCTCGACGGTGAGGACCATGCCGGGCTCCAGCGTGCCCTGGACGTACATCTCGGTGCGGGCCGCCGCGCAGTCGTGGACGTCGAGGCCGAGCATGTGGCCCGTGCCGTGCATCGTCCAGCGGCGCTGGAGGCCGAGCTCCAGGACCTTGTCCACCGAGAGGTCGCCCAACAGGCCCCAGGAGACGAGGTGTTCGGCGAGCACCCGCTGCGCCTCCAAGTGGTACTCGCGGTACCCGGCACCGGGCTTGACCACCGCGATGCCGGCCTCCTGGGCCTCGTACACCGCGTCGTAGATCTTGCGCTGGAGCGGGGTGAAGCGGCCGCTGACCGGCAGGGTGCGGGTGATGTCGGCCGTGTAGAGGTTGCGCGTCTCCACCCCCGCGTCGAGCAGCAGCAGGTCGCCGGGGCGCACCGGGCCGTCGTTGCGCACCCAGTGGATCGTGGTGGCGTGCGGTCCGGAGGCGCAGATCGAGGCGTAGCCGACGTCGTTGCCCTCGACGCGGGCGCGCAGGAAGAACGTGCCCTCGATATAGCGCTCCGAGGTGGCCTGTGCCTTGTCGAGGACCCGTACGACGTCCTCGAAGCCGCGCGCGGTCGCCTCGCAGGCGAAGCGCAGGTCGGCGATCTCGAAGTCGTCCTTGATCCGGCGCATCTCGGAGAGGAACACCCGCAGTTCCTCGTCGCGTTCGGCGGTCACCTTGTCGGTGAGGGCGTCCTCGGTCACCGTGTCGTACCCGCGCAGCACCCGCACCGGGCCGGTGGACTCGCGCAGCGCCTGCGGCAGGGCGCGGACGTCCGCGCAGGGCAGGCCGAGGAGTTGGGCGTTCTCGCCGAGGCTGTTGCGGCGGCCGTCCCACAGTTCACCGCGGGCGGAGAGCCAGAACTCCCCGTTCTCCCGGTCGGAGCGGGGCAGCACGTACGCGGTCGCGGTGTGGCCGCCGGCGTCGAGGGGCTCCAGGACCAGCACGCCGTTCTCGGTCTGGTCGCCGGTGAGGTAGACGTAGTCGGAGGAGGGCCGGAAGCGGTAGTAGGTGTCGTTGGCCCGGACCGCGAGCCGACCGGCCGGGACCACCAGGCGCTCCCCGGGGAAGCGGGCGGAGAGCTCGTCGCGGCGGCGGGCGGTGTGGGCGGCCTGCGCTATCGGCTTCAGGTCGTCGCGCTCGGTGTCGTCCCAGCCCTCGTTCATGTTCGCGGCGAGTTCATCGCTGATCCTGCGGTCCAGGCCGTTCTTCCGCTGTTCGACTGGTGCGCCGGACGTCCGCTCGGTCACGTTTTCCTCCTGCGTCGATTCGGTCGGGACCGCCCGTTCAGCTGCGGTCGGCCGTCATCGTATGGGGAAATAATTCACCCTCGCACAGGAAGTCCGGAACAGCCGGATCCGTGTCCCGGAACCGGAGTCACATTTCCCAACTCACGCCACAAATATAAGCCGTTGACACCCCGCGGTGATCACCCTACTATCACCACGGCACGGCAGCGGGCGGGGGCGCGCCAGATCGGCACGGTCGGCGGGGAAGCGTTTAGTTTCCCGACATGTGGCGGAACCGAGTTTCCGGCCCGAATTTGCCAGAGCTTTCCAGATGGCCTATTTCACGCCGACAGGAGTGCTGTGTCCGCAGCCGTTTCGGGGTCGCATTCGGGGTTCGGTTCCTATCTGAGACTGCTCCGGTTACCCGGCGCCGCGCCCCTGGCCCTGTGGGGCGTGGTGGGCCGGGCCCCGATCGCGATGCGGTCCATCAGCATCCTGATGCTCGTCTCCGCGCTGACCGGCTCCATGGCCGAGGCGGGCACGGTGGCCGCCGCCATGCTGCTCGCCCAGGGTGTGGTCAGCCCGCTGCTCGGGCGCACCGCCGACCGGATCAGCCAGCGCCGGGTACTGCTGACCGCGGGCGTCGCCCACATCGCGGGCATGACGCTGCTGCTCCTCGCGATCACGCTCAAGGCCCCGCTGGTGCTGATGATCCTGGCGGCGGTGGCCACCGGCTGCACCTCGGTGTCGTTCACCTCGTTCATGCGGGCGCGCTGGGCGGTGATGGCCGAGGCGGACGTGCTGCGCACGGCGTACGCCATGGAGTCCGTCCTGGACGACACGATCTTCCTGCTCGGCCCGCTCGTGGTCACCGTGCTGGCGTCGGCCGTGCACCCGGCCGCCGGGCTGGTCGCCTGCGGGCTGCTGACGCTGGCCGGGTCGGTCGCCGTCGCGCTGCACCGGCGCTCCGAGCCGGCCCCGCAGGGGGCGACGGGACAAAGCACCGAGCGCGCCATCAAGGTGCCCGGCGTATGGATCCTGATGCTCTGCTACGCCGGGATGGGCTTCCAGTTCGGCGCGGTCGACGTCACGATGATCGCGTTCGCCAAGGAGCAGCACGCGACCGGGCTCGGCGGTGTGTTCCTGGCCCTGATCTCGGTGGGCAGCCTGCTCGCGGGCGCCGTCTACGGCGCCGTCAACTGGCGTCTGTCCCAGGCCCGTCTGCTGACGGTCACGTGCGGCGTGCTCACGCTGGGCGTGCTGCCGCTCGCCTTCGCCCCCTCCCCCCTCGTCATGGGCTTCCTCGCCGTCCTCGCGGGGGTCGCGATCTCACCCGGGCTGATCGCGGGCAGCACACTCCTCGAATCGGTCTGTCCCAAGGGCGCGTTGTCCGAGGGATTCTCGTGGCTCACCAGCGCGGGCGCCCTCAGCATCGCCACGGGCACGGCGGCCGGGGGCCGGCTCACCGACTCCTTCGGCTCCGCCGCGGGGGCCTGGGCGGGCGTCGGCGGCGGGCTGTTCGCCCTGGCGCTGGCCGTCCTCGGGCAGCCGGCGCTGCGCGGTGAGCGGCCCGCGGTGGAGCCCGCCGCGGAATGGGCGGTGCAGGAACAATGAGCGGAGAGGGAAGAGTTGTGGACGCAAGCGAGCCTGTCCCGGCGAAGAGCGGCCTCGGCGGTCTGCCCGTTCCCCGGCTGTCGTTCGAGGAGTTCACGGCCTTCGGGCGGGACGCCCTGATCCGTGCGGACGTCCCCGTGGTGATCACCCTGCCGGGCGGCACCAGGGGCATGGGCAAGGAGGGGGTGGCCGAGCTGCTCGAGGAGCTGCCGGTCACCCTGTTCACCGAGCCCAGCGACAAGCGGAACCCCGAGCGCTGGACCACCAGGGAGATCCGGCTCGCCGAGTTCTTCGCCGACGACACGTACCGAAACGACGCGAGCACCTGGAACCGCGTCGTGTCCAACATCCGCGACCGGCCGGGTGACGTCGACACGATCCTCGGCTTCGACGCGGGGAAGCTGTTCGACTACCGGCGCGCCCTCAACGCGGCCAACCTGTGGATCAGCCACCGCGGGGTGTTCACCCAGAGCCACTTCGACGAGCTGGAGAACTTCAACATCGCCCTGGAGGGCCGCAAACGGTTCGTCATGGCGCCGCCGGGCTCGCGCGCGTACTACCCGCGCTCGCTGAAGCGCGGGTTCGGCGACAAGTCGCAGGTCTTCGACTTCGACGACGTGGACCCGGCGCGCTATCCGAGGATCGCGGCCAAACTCGCCCGGCGCCGTGAAGTCGTCCTGGAGCCGGGGCAGATGCTCTACCTTCCGCTGGGCTGGTGGCACCAGGCGGAGTCGCTGGACGCGATGAACATCAATGTGAACTTCTGGCTGCGCGACCCCAAGATCCTGCGCCGTCCGTACGTGCTCGGGGTGGCGCTCTACACGGCGGTCTTCCGCAAGCTCAAGGGCGTCTACAACTACGAACCGGCACAGGCGGCGTCATGACCGAGCGCATCACCATCACCCCCACCCACCGGTACCGCAACAACGACAAACTCATCGGCATCGGCAACGCGTTCTGGGACATGTCGGAGCGCAACGGCCTGGCCGGCATCGTGGCCGACCTGGACTCCGGGGTGCTGCGGGCCACCGCCGGACACGCATTCGTCCCGGACGGCCATGAGTTCGTCAACTTCAGCTGCTGCTCCTACCTCGACCTCGACTCCCATCCGAAGGTGATCGAGGGCGGGCTCGACGCGATGCGCCGCTACGGCGTCCTGGACCACTGCATCGCCCGCAGCCGGGTGCAGATCCCGGCCATGCTGGAGCTGGAGGACTCCCTCGGCGAGCTGTTCGGGGCGCAGGTGGTGTGCTCGATCGCGGCCAGCACGGCCACGTTCGGGCTGCTGCCGCTGATCGCCTCCGGGCATCTGGGCGACGGCACGCGGCCGTTGATGGTCTTCGACAAGAACGCCCATGTCTCCATGGCGAACCTCAAGCCCGTCTGCGCCGACGAGACCGAGGTCGTCACCTCGCCCCACCACGACCTCGACTTCCTCGAGGACGCGTGCCGGAAGTACGCGCGCGTGGCCTACGTGTGCGACGGCAGCGACAGCCTGGGCGGCTACGCGCCGGTCAAGGAGCTGGCCGAACTCCAGGACCGCTACGGTCTGCTGGTCTACTACGACGACTCCCACTCGCTGTCCGCCTACGGGGAGCGCGGCGTCGGGTACGTCCGCACGCACAGCCCGGTGCTGGACGAACGCACCATCGTGGTGGTCACCCTGAACAAGGCGTTCGGCACCAGCGGCGCGGCCATCGTGCTCGACGGATACGCGAAGGAGACGCTGCGGGTCATCGAGCGCTTCGGCGGCGCCCTGAACTACTCGCAGCTGCTGAACACGGCCGCGGTCGGCGCGGGCCTCGCCTCCGCCGAGATCCACCGCACATCCGAACTGGGGATTCTCCAGGCCGGGTTGTACCGCAACATCGAACTCTTCGACTCTCTCGTGCACACGGAGCAGACCGGCAGCACCTACCCGATCCGGCTGGTGCCGATGAGCGACGAGACGGTGATCGAGGCCGGACGGCGGGTCTTCGAGGCCGGGTTCTACGTCTCCCCGGTGTTCTTCCCGATCGTCGCCCGCGGCACGGCGGGGCTGCGCGTGATGATGCGCGCGGGCCAGACCGCGGAGCAGGTCCGGGCGCTGTGCGCGGTCCTCACCGAGGTCGGTGCCTCCCCCGCGATACCCGCGCCCGGGGAGGCGGCACGATGACCGACGCCACCCGGGCGCTGCCGCGCAGCATCCTGTACACGCCCGCGCTCTCCCTCGACGTGGTCGCCAAGGCGTGGTCGTACGACGCCGACGTGCATCTGATCGACCTGGAGGACGCCGTTCCGCCGCCCGGCAAGGAGGCGGCGCGCCAGGTGTGCCGGGTGGCGCTGGAGAAGGCGCCGGTCCCGGCCAACACCGGGGTGCGGATCAATCCGCTGGGCACCCTGGACGCCGTACGCGACCTGCTGATGCTCGCCGAGTCGCCGGTGTGCCCCGGCATCGTGGTGATGACCATGGTGGACTCGCCCGTCGAGGTACGGCTGCTGCGGGACATGCTGGCCACGGCCGGGGCGCACCCGGAGATCTACGTGACGCTGGAGACCCCGGCCGGCGCCCACGCGGTGGACGCGATCGCGCGGGCCGCCGACGGGCTGATCCTCGGCTCGGCGGATCTGGCCGCCACCCTGGGCATCGAGATCACCTGGGCCGGTCTGCTGGCCACCCGCCAGGCGATGGCGCTCGCCTGCGCGCGGTACGGCACGGCCTGTGTCGACACGGCCAACTTTCGGCTCGACGCGCCCGAGGTGCTGGCCGAGGAGATCGAGCGGGTGCGCGAGCTGGGCTTCCACGGCAAGGTGGCGGTGCATCCCGGCGAACTCGCCGCCATCAACCGGGCGTTGCGGCCCGACGCGGCGGAACTGCGCCACGCGCGCCGGGTCACCGAGGCGGTCCGGGCGGCGGACGGGGGTGTGGCGCTGCTGGACGGCGCCATGGTCGGACCGCCGTTCGCCCGCCGCGCGCGGATGACGGTGGAGCGCGGGGAGGCGTGGAACGCGCGGTTCGCACCGACGGGCGCGGGAGCGGCGGGCCCGGGAGGCGTGGCTCCGGGAGGGGCGGGTCCGGGAACGGCGGGTCCGGGAACGGTGGGTCCGAGAGCGGCGGGTCCGGGGGCTGTCGGCGCGGGGAGCGCCGGTGCAGGGAGCGCCGGTGCAGGGAGCACCAGTGCGAGGAACGCGGGCGCAGGGAGCGCGGGCGCAGGGAGTACCGGTGCAAGGGCCGCCGGTGCAGGGAGCACCAGTGCAGGGAGCGCCGGTGCAGGGAGCACCAGTGCGAGGAACGCGGGCGCAGGGAGTACCGGTGCAAGGGCCGCCGGTGCGGGGAGTGCGGAGTCGGGGGTGGCGCGGTGAGCGTCACCGACGACAGAGCGGTGCACACCGGCCCGGGGATCTCGGTCGCCGTCATCGGCACCGGCTCCATCGGCCAGGACCTGGTCTCCAAGATCCGCCGTTCAGCCGTGCTGGACTGCGCGCTGGTGGCCGGGCGCGACCCGGAGTCGGCGGGGCTGCGCCGTGCCGCCGGGCTCGGCTGTCCGACCAGCGCGGACGGGATCGGCGCGATCCTCGCCGCGCCCCGGCCCTTCGACGTGGTCTTCGACGCCACCAACGCCCGGGCGCACGCCGAACACCGGCGGCTGCTGGGGTCGTTCGACACACTGCTGATCGATCTGACGCCGAGCAAGATCGGGCAGATGGTGGTGCCGACCGTGACAGGGGTGCACGCGCCGCCCGAGGGCGACGTCAGCCTGATCAGCTGCGGCGGCCAGGCGTCGGTCCCGGTGGCGCACGCCCTCGCCGGCCGGTTCGACGTGCGCTACCTCGAGGTCGTCTCGACCGTCGCCTCCAGCGTCGCGGGCCGGGCCACCCGGCTCAACCTGGACGAGTACGTCGCGACGACGCAGCAGGCGCTGACCGCGTTCACCGGGGTGGGCGACACCAAGGCGATCCTCAACATCAGCCCGGCCGTGCCGCCCGCGACCTTCCGCACCACCGTGCACGCGCTGGCGCCCGGGGCCGAGATCGGGGCCGTACGGACCGTGGTGGACGAAGCGGCCAAGCGGGTACGGGAGTTCGCGCCCGGCTACCGGGTGCGCGCCTGCGAGGTGCGCGGCGAGCTGATCGCCGTCACCCTCGAAGTGACCGCCGACAGCGAGGTGCTGCCCGCCTACGCGGGCAACCTGGACCTCATCGACGCGGCCGCGGTCCTGGTCGCCGAGCAGCACGCGGTCCGGCTCGCCCCAGCCGCCCGGCAGGGGGTGAGCCGGTGACCGCGGTGGTGATCCACGACCCCACCCTGCGCGACGGCCAGCACGCGGTGCGCCATCAGCTGGGCACGGAGGCGCTGCGCGGCTACGCGGCCGCCGCCGACGCCGCGGGCGTCCCGGTGGTGGAGGTGGGGCACGGCAACGGGCTCGGCGCCTCCTCCGTCCAGGTCGGCCGGGCCGCCGTACCGGACGACCTGATGCTGTCCACCGTGCGCGAGGCGCTCGCGCACAGCCGGATGGCGGTGTTCCTGCTGCCCGGCTGGGGCACCTGCGACGATCTGCGGCGGGCCCTGAAGCACGGCGCCGATGTGGTGCGGATCGGCGTGCACTGCACCGAAAGCTCCCTCGCCGAACGCCACTTGGGCTTTCTCGCCGAGCAGGGCGCCGAGGCCCACTGCGTCCTGATGATGAGCCATATGGCCACCCCCGCCGCACTCGCCGAGCAGGCGGCCCGCGCCGTCGGCCACGGGGCGCGCGCGGTCGGCATCATGGACTCGGCCGGGCACTTCCTGCCGGACGACGTCAGCGAGCGGATCGGCGCGATCCGGGCCGCCGTCGACGTGCCGGTGATCTTCCACGGGCACGACAACCTCGGCATGGCCGTGGCCAACTCGGTCGCGGCCGCGCGGGCGGGCGCGGGGATCATCGACGGCTGTGCGCGCGGCTTCGGCGCGGGCGCGGGCAACACCCAACTGGAGGTGCTGGTACCGGTGCTGGAGCGCACCGGGTTCACCACCGGCATCGATCTGTACGCGCTGCTGGACGCCGCCGAGTTCGCCGAGCGTGCCCTGATGCCGGCGCCCCCGGTGACCGACTCGCTGAGCATCGTCAGCGGTCTCGCCGGGGTCTTCTCCGGGTTCAAGCACCAGGTCCTCGAACAGTCCCGGCGCGCCGGTGTCGATCCCCGTGACGTGTTCTTCGCCCTCGGCAGACGGCAGGCCATCGCCGGGCAGGAGGACATGATCGGGGACGTGGTCGCGGAACTGAGCGCGCGGGGGCCGGTCGCGTGAGCGGGCCGGTGTTCATCGGGCCCGCGGAGATGGCGGGCACCGAGCGGCTGCTGCGGGTGGTCGACGCGCTCGCCGAGGCCCTCGCCGATCTGTCCGCCGGGCGTACGTCCTCTCCCCCGCGCACGGTCGTCCCGCACCAGCGGGGCGGGGAGCTGCTCGCGGCGACCTCCGTGTGGGAGCGGCACGGCGTGGGCAGCGTCAAGATCACCACGCTGACGCCGGGCAACCCGGAGCGCGGCCTGCCGCTGATCCACGGGCTGGTCGCGGTCACCGATCTGGCGACCGGCCGTATCACCGCGCTGCTGGACGGCGCCGAGCTGACCGCCGTCCGCACCGGCGCGGTCGCGGCGCTCGCCACCCGGCTGTGCGCGCCCGAGGACGCCGCCGACCTGGCCGTGCTGGGCGCCGGGGTGCAGGCACGGGCCCTGGTGCGGGCCGTGGCCGCGGTGCGCCCGCTGCGCACGGTCCGGGTGTTCTCCCGTACCCGCGGGCGCGCCGAGGAGTTCGCGCGCCGGCTCCGGGACACCTCGGGCGGGGCGCTCCGGGTGACCGTGTGCGACACGGTACGAGAGGCCGTCTCCGATGCCGCGGTCGTCTGCACCACGACGTCGACCAGCGGGCGGGAGCCGCTGGTCGAGGCGGGCTGGGTGGCTCCGGGCGCGCATCTCAACGTGATCGGCGGTACCCACGAGGACGCCCTGGAGGTCGATCCGGCGCTACTCGCGGACGCGCTCGTCGTCGTGGAGGAGCGGCGGGCCGCGTGCGCGGAGGCCGGTGAGGTGCGGGCCGCGCTGGCGGACGGGCTGATCGGTCCGGGGGCGCTGCGCGAGCTGGGCGAACTGGTCGGCGCCGGGGCCCCGGCGGACGGCCGTACCTCGGTGTTCCGCGGGGTGGGCCTGGCCATCGAGGACACCGCCGCCGCGGCCGCCCTGTGCGCGGGCGCCGCGTGATGGCGTGCGGGGCGGTGGTGTCAGGCCGTCTCGCGGCAGCGGACCAGGAAGGACCGCTCGAAGACGATGACGGTCTCCCCGGTGGACTTGTGCCCGGTCGTCTCGACGGTGACGATCCCCTGCCCCGGCCGGGAGTTGGACAGCCGCTTGCCGAGGATGCGGCTCGTCGCGTACAGGGTGTCGCCGACGTACACCGGGTCCTTCAGCCGGACCCGGTCCCAGCCGAGGTTGGCCACCGCCCGCGCGGACAGCGCCTGCACGGTCATGCCGCTGATCAGGCAGATCGTGATGCCGCTGTTCACCAGCACCCGTCCGTGCTCGGTGCCTTCGCCGTACGCCTTGTCGAAGTGCAGGGGGTGCTGGTTCATCGTCAGCAGCGTCAGCCAGGTGTTGTCGGACTCGGTGATGGTCCGCCCGGGCCAGTGCTTGATCACCATCCCCGGCGCGAAGTCCTCGTAGTCGCCGCCGTGTTCCTCGACGTACTCGTTCTCGCCCACCTGGCGCAGTGTCATACGGCCTTCTCCCGGGTGCGTGTACGGCCTGCGGGGCGCCCGGACTCGCGGCGGCGCCGGGCACACCCTAGCGGTGCGCGGCGGCTCGTAAGCGATGGCGCGTGACCGGCGGCTCGTGATCAGAAGAAGGAAAGGAGAGGAAACCGGATGACCGTGCTCCTGGAGGCGGATCCCTCGCCGGTGACGGGCCACCCGTGGTTCGGCCGGTACCGGCTGGCGCCCGCGGCCGGCGCGGCGACGCTCCGCGACCTGCTGCGGCACGAGATACGGGACACGGGCTACTGGTACCAGACCCATCTGCCGGCCGCGCCGATCGCGCTGCCCACCGCGTCGTACGCCGAGTTGTTCCGTGTCTCGCGGGCCCTGCTCGACCTGGTGCGGCGCACCGCCCTGGAGAGCGCGGCCACCACCGAGGGGCGCCTGGCCGCGTACCGCATGCCGGCCAGTGAGCAACGGCTGTTCCTGGAGGACCAGTTCACCGAGGAGCGGTACGCGGACTGCGTGGCCCGCCCGGACATCGTGATCGGGCCGGACGGACCCCGGTTCCTGGAGTTCAACGTCAGCGGCGCGCTCGGCGGGCCGGTGGAGTTCCACTGCCGGATGGAGGTCTGGCGGCGGCTCTACACCGATGCCCGGGGGCGGTTGCCGTTCGCGTACCAGCACCCGTTCACCGTACGTGCCGAGATGTTCCGGGAACTCTGCGCCGAGGCCGGGCTGCCGCCCCGGGTGGCGATGGCGGGCAGCGCCCGCGACCAGGGCGGCCACACCCGGTACTTCGACCTCCAGGTCGACCACTTCCGCCGCCATGGCCTGCTCGCCCGCTTCTTCGAACCGGAGGACCTGCACGAGGCATGGGACTGCCCGCCGCACCTGCGGTACTCCCTGGGGCTGCGGGACTTCACCCTCCCGGACTGGGCCGAACTCGGCATCGACACCGCGCCGGTGCAGGCCGCGCTGGACCACGGCTGCCTCCTGGTCGGCACCCAGACCTCCACCTTCCTGTCCAGCAAGCTGACCCTGGGGCTGCTGTCGGAGGGCCGCCCGTGGATGAGCGCGGCCGAACGCGCCCTCGTCGACCGGTATCTGCCCTGGACCCGGGTCCTGTCCCACCGGTGGACGACCCGGGGTGAACGCACGGTCGACCTGGTGGAGTTCGCCGTCTCACACCGGGAGTCGCTGGTGCTCAAGGAGAGCATCGGGATGAGCGGCCGGCAGGTCGTGATCGGCCGGGAGACGGACCAGGCCGCGTGGGCGGCGGCGGTGACGGCGGCGGCCGAGACCGGCACCAGCGTGGTGCAGGAGTTCGTGGCGCCGCGCACCTGCCGGCTCGCGGTGGTGGCCGACGGGGTGGACGAGCCGTACGACACCGAGGTGGCACCGGTGTTCGGGCCGCTGCTGTTCGGCGGCCGCCCCGCCGGCCTGTTCGCGCGGTTCTTCGGCGACGGAAGGGAGGGAATCGTCAGCGTCGCGGGCGCGGGCTGCTCCGACGACTGCGTGGTCTTGGTCTAGGCACGACCGACAGAGCAGAAGGGACACCCGTGGTTTCCGCAGACACCCGCACAGACCCGGAAGGGGGGAGGAGCCGTGTCCCTCGAAGCCGCTGAGGTCGCCCATCTCCTCCTCGCGCTCATCGTCCTGCTCACCGCCGCCCATCTCGGCGGCCATCTGTTCGCGCGCCTGCGCCAGCCCCAGGTCATCGGCGAGATCGCGGGCGGCCTGGTGCTCGGCCCGACGGTCCTCGGCGCGCTCGCGCCCGGGGCCTGGCACTGGCTGTTCCCGGCCCAGGGCGCCACCGCGTCCGTGCTGGGCGCCTTCTACCAGCTCGGCATGCTGCTGCTGGTGTACCTGACCGGCGCCGAGCTGCGCGCCCGCCGCGAGTCCGGCGGACGGCGCACCATCGCCTACGCCGCGATCTCCGGTCTCGCCCTGCCGTTCGCGTCCGGGCTGGCCGTCGCCTCCGCCGTGCGCACCGGCGACCTGGCCGGGCCCGATGGTTCGCCCGCCGCCCTCGCGCTCGTCTTCGGCATGGCCGTCGCGGTCACCAGCGTCCCCGTCATCTCCCGCATCATGCTGGACCTCGGCATCCTGCGGACCCTGTTCGCCCGGATCGTGCTGGCCGTGGCCGTGATCGAGGACATCCTGCTCTACGTCGTCCTCGCCATCGTCCTCGGCATGGCGCAGGCCCGCGGCGCCGACGCCTACGGGTTGTGGGCGTCGTACGGCTCGGGCGAACTGGCGCCCACCGTCGCCTACTTCACCGTCGTACCCCTGCTGTTCCTCGCGCTGTCGCTGTGGCTCGGGCCGAGGCTGTTCGTACGGCTGTCGCGGTCGCGGGCCAATGTCCTGGAGCGGCGCAGCCCCCTCGCCTTCCGTCTGGTCGTCGTCTTCCTGCTGTGCACGGCGTGCGGCGGGCTCGGCATCGATCCGATCTTCGGCGCGTTGGTGGCGGGCATGTGTGTGGCGGGCGCGCCGGGGGCGGCGGCGGAGCGGTCCCAGGAGACGCTGCGCCAGGTCTCGCTCGGCTTCTTCGTGCCGGTCTACTTCGCGATCGTCGGCGTCAAGCTCGATCTGGTGCACCATTTCGACCCGGTGTTCTTCTGCTGGTTCCTGACGCTGGCCTGCCTGGTGAAGTCGGCCAGCGTCTGGCTCGGGGCCCGGCTGGCGGGCGAGTCCCCGGCGGCGGCCCGGAACCTCGCGGTCGCGATGAACGCGCGCGGCGGCCCGGGCATCGTGCTCGCCTCCGTGGCGTTCGGCGCGCACGTGATCAACGAGAACTTCTTCACCTCGCTGGTGCTGCTGTCCATCGTGACCAGCCAGTTCGCCGGGTTCTGGCTCGGCCGGACCGTGGCCCGGGGCAAGCCCCTCATGCCGGGTTCTCCCGGGGAGACGACGGGGACGGCAGGGCCTGGGACCGGCCGGGAACCGCTCGTGGAGGACGTCCGGTGAAGATCTATCTGGTACGGCACGGTCAGGAGCAGGTGAGCCCGGGGCGCCGCCGGGACTCCGCGCTCAGCCCGCTCGGGCACACCCAGGCCGGGCAGCTGGCGAAGTGGCTCGCGGACGGCGCGCGGCTCGACGGCGACACCTCGCTGACCGTGGGCAGCGTGCTGACCAGCCCGCTGACGCAGGCCCGCGAGACGGCCGCGTACGTCTGCGAACCGCTGGGGCTGGCGGCCCGGGTCCAGCACACGCTCACGGAGGCCGAGTTCCCGGTCCCCGCCGAACTTCCCTCGTCCAGCGCGCCGTTCACCAGGCGCCGGGGCAGACTCCTGTCCGAGCGCTATCTGGACTTCCGCGCGCAGGCGCGCACCGCTCTCGCCGAACTCACGCGGTGCGCCGAGGAGTCGGGGCGGCCGGTGCTCGCGGTGACCCACGGCGGGCTGATCGGCACGGTCGTCCGGGCGGTCGCCGAGTCCGACGTCTTCTGCCTCCGGCTCTATCACTGCGGGATCACCGCGCTCGACTGGTCCGACGGCCGCTGGCGGCTGTCCCATGTCAACCTCTGGGACCATCTGCCGGTCCCGCTGCGCACCGCCTGACCTCCGTGGCATCCGTGACCGGTCGGGCAGTGACGCTGCCCGCGCGTTGCCCGTTTCACCCTGTTCGGGCGGAGCGTTTGTGTCGTACACCGGGAGGGTGGGGCAGGACTCGGCGTGGTGAGGAGAGCTGTGCACGAGCACCGGAAGCGACACGAGAATCCCGCGGTGGCCGGCTCGCGGCCCCGGCCCGTCACGGCGCGCGCGGCCAACGCTCCGCGGCCCGGGCAGGCGGGCATGCCGGGGCCGGACGCGCTGGCCTCGCTGCAACGGCTGATCGGCAACGCGGCGGTCGGCGAGATGCTGGACCGTGCCGGGGCGGAGCGGTCCGAGGCGGCGGCAGAGCAGTCCGCCGCGGTGCACGGGGTGCTGCGCTCCCCCGGCCGGCCCCTGGACGACCCGGTGCGCGGTGACATGGAGGCCCGGCTGGGCGCGGACTTCTCCGATGTGCGCGTGCACACCGGCCGGGCGGCGCACAAGTCCGCGGCCGCCGTCTCCGCCGAGGCGTACACCTCCGGCTCGCACATCGTCTTCCGCGAGGGCGGCTACGACCCCTCGTCCGCCGCGGGCCGCACCGTACTCGCCCATGAGCTGACGCATGTCGTGCAGCAGCGGCGCGGGCCGGTCGCCGGGACGGACACCGGGGGCGGGCTCGCCGTCAGCGATCCGTCGGACCGGTTCGAGCGGGAGGCGGAGCGGGTCGCGCGGCGGGTGACGGGCGACGAGGCGGGCGGAGCGGTGACCGAAGCGGCGGCCGACGGTCCGGCCGGGGCGATGGCCGACGGTCCGGCCGGGGCGACGGCAGACGGCTCGGTGCGGGCGTCGGTGGCCGACGGTTCGGTCCGGGCGTCGGTGGCCGACGGCGCGGTCCGGGCGCAGGTCGCGGGGGCGCACGCCGGCGCGGGACTCACGGTCGCCCGGCTGATGTCGGTCGCCGACTTCCAGGGGAGTACCACCGTCGGCACCTTCCAGAAGCGCGGCTCGTCCATCGACCTGGTCGGGCGGGCCCTCGCCGAGTGTCACGGGCCCGAGGCGCGGCCGGACAACTTCGCGGCCAGGGCCGATCGGCTGGAGAACCTCGTCCAGGCGGCCGAGGACTACCTCGCCCAGTCGAAATCGGCACGGCACGCGCAGGTGGTGCAGGCCCTGCTCGACGACTGCCGGCCCGAGGCCGCGATCTTCCGGCAGCTCGCGGACGCCGTGGGGCTGGCGGCCCATCTGCCGAGGGCGCGCGCGCTGCTCACCGCGCAGGAGGCCGTCCTGCGACGCGTCGAAGCCGCGCACCTGGACATCAACAGCGAAGTGTCCGTGGCCAACGTCCATCTCCAGACGCCGCTGCTCCAGTCGGTCAACGCGCTGACGGACACGGAGAAGAGCACCCTCGTCGAGGACGATCTCCAACTGCTGACCGAGATCCAGACGGACGCCGGAGCCCCGCAGATCACCCGGGACACCCTCGGCGACCTGCTGGCGAACCGCGACATCGTCAACTTCACGACCGGCATGCCGGGAACGAAGCTGTCGGACCCCGGAGTCACCGAGAAGTACACCCTCAAGCACATGATGGTCCAGGCGGACGGCGCGACCGAGCGGCTCGGCTCGCTCGCCCATGAACTCACGCACGTGGACGCCGGCGAGAGCTTCGGCAACACGCAGATCCTGCTGCTGCTTCGGCAGAACCTCGCCGACGCCGAGATCACGGCACTGGCCGCACGGCGCAAGTCCCGGGTCGACGCCCTGCGAGCGCTCCTGGACAGCGACGGAACGCTCACCGACGACCAGAAGAACCTGTTCGCGTCCAAGCTGAGGTATGCCACCGACCCGGCCAAGGGCGTCGGCCGCTACGCGATGCTCTTCAAGGACAAACTCGACACCGCCACCCAGCAACGCCTGCTGGAGATCGAGAAGTTGAGCGCTCCGAACAGCTCCACCCTCGTGGAGTACGACACCGTCGTCACCCAGCTCCTCGTCTATCTGCACCGCTGGGGCGCCGACCCCGCGAGTCCGCTCTACACGGCGGTCACCCAGCTGGCCACGGAACTGCGCGCCGACCGAAGGGCCGCGGCAGCGGGTCACTAGGGCCCGTCCGGCGATTCCCTTCGGGTCCGTGCCCGGCGGCGCCCCCTGTGCTCCCGGTGCGTGGAGTGTGGAGTGCCGTGTCACGTGAATCCGGGACCGGCAGATCGGGACTTATCTCCGTCTCGTCCCGCGCCTAGCGTTGATCCCACCAACCAGTGGGATCAGTGCCGCACGTCCAAAAGGCGTGGCGGTCGAGGGAGTCGACTTGGCCACTCACGTCACGGCCGAAGCAGTCACCGAGCCGTCGATCAGCGTGTTCCGCGCCTCGCGGGCCCAGCAACGGATGTATTTCCTCCAGGAGATGGAGGAAGGCAGGCCGACGTATCACATGCCGGTCTTCTGCGCGCTCGACGGCGCGGTGGACGCCGAGGTGCTCCGCGCGTGCGCCCAGGGTCTGCTGGACCGGCACGAGGCGCTGCGGACCCGGTTCGTGCTGGACGAAGGGGAGTTGACGCAGCACATCGACGCCTCGGCGCTGCTCGACTGGTCGGTGACGGAGGAGGACGGCGACGCCGAGCGCTGGATGGAGGCCCAGCACCACAGGCCGTTCGATCTGGCGGCCGGTCCGCTCTTCCGGGCCGCCCTGCTGCGGCGGGAAAAGGACGCCGTACTCGCCTTGGGGATGCACCACATCGCCGGTGACGGGTGGTCGGCGGGGCTGCTGCTCAGGGAGATCCTCACCGATTACGCGGCCCGCACCGGCGCGGCGCATCCGGCCGAGGGCGGCGAATTCGAGCCGGTGGAGCCCGATTTCCAGTACGCCGATTTCTCCGAATGGCAGGAGGAGTGGCTGGACAGCCCGGCCGCCGAGCGCCAGCTCGCCTACTGGGCCGACCAGTTGGGCGGCGAGCTGCCGTCCGCGGGACTGCCGGCGGACCGCCGGCCGGGCGGGGAGCCGCTGCCGCGCGCCGCCGCCCTCCACGAGGCGGCGGTCCCCGGGGACGTCCTGGAGCGCCTGAACCGGCTGTGCCGGGAGACGGACAGCACCCTGTACACGACCATGCTGGCGGCCTTCCAGATCGTCCTCGGCCGCTACACGGGCTGCGAGGACATCCTGGTCGGCACGCCCGTGGCCAACCGCAACCGCAGCGAGTTCGAGGACACCGTCGGGCTGTTCGTCAACACGCTGGTGATCCGCTCCGACCTCTCCGACGACCCCCGCTTCCGCGACCACCTCAAGCGGCTGCGGGACACCGTCGCGGACGCCCAGGACCACCAGGACCTGCCCTTCGAGCGGATCGTCGAGCACCTCAACCCCGAGCGCACCACCGACCGCGCGCCCCTCTTCGACGTCCTGTTCGGCTTCCAGGACGAGGCGGAGACCACCGCCGCCCTGCCCGGCCCGCGCGCCCGGCTGCTCGAAGGCCCCGCCGGGAGCGCCAAGTTCGACCTCACCTTCGATGTCGTCCGAGGCGACGACGGCGTCCGCTGCCGGCTGGAATACCGCGCCGACCTGTTCGAGCCCGCCACCGTCGAACGGTTCACCCGGCACTATCTGCGCCTGCTGGCCGCGGCCGTCGCGGAGCCGGAGCTGCCCGTCAGCCGGCTCCCGATGCTCGGCGACGAGGAGCGGCGCCCGCTCTCCTCCGCCCTGCCCGACGAGGCGCGGAGCGCCACCGCGCGCTGCGCCCACGAGGTGTTCGCCGAGCACGCCGCCCGCACCCCCGACGCCATCGCCGTCACCGACGGCACCCTCGCCCTGAGTTACGGCGAAATCGACCACAGGGCCAACCAGTTGGCCCACCGGCTGCGCGGCCTCGGGGTCGGGCCCGACACCCTGGTCGGCCTGTGCGCGCCGCGCTCCGCCGAGCTGCTCGTCGGCCTGCTGGGCATCCTCAAGGCGGGCGGCGCCTACCTTCCGCTCGACCCGGACAACCCGCCGGAGCGGCTGCGGCACATCATCGGCGACGCGGGGCTGCGCCATGTCGTCGGCACCACCGCCACCCGGCCGCTGTGGGAGGCCGCGGCACCGCACGCGGTCGATCTGACGGCCGACGCGGACCGGCTCGCCGAACTGCCCGGCACCGCCCCGGACAGCGGCGTGACGCCCGACCACCTCGCCTACGTCATCTACACCTCCGGCTCCACCGGACGGCCCAAGGGCACCCTGGTTCCGCACCGCAACATCACCCGGCTGTTCTCCGCCACCGCCCACTGGTTCGGCTTCGGCCCGGACGACGTGTGGACGCTGTTCCACTCCATCGCCTTCGACTTCTCCGTGTGGGAGCTGTGGGGCGCGCTGCTGCACGGCGGACGGCTCGTCGTGGTGCCGTACGAGACCAGCCGGTCCCCGGAGGAGTTCCACCGCCTGCTGTGCGACCAGGCGGTCACCGTGCTCAACCAGACCCCGTCCGCCTTCCACCAGCTCGACCGCGTCGACTCCCAGCGGTCGGATGAACTCGCCCTGCGTTACGTGGTGTTCGGCGGCGAGGCCCTCGACGTGGGCGCGCTCTCCGGCTGGTTCGACCGGCACGGTGACGTCACGCCCCGGCTGGTCAACATGTACGGCATCACCGAGACCACGGTGCATGTCACCTACCGCCCGCTGACCGCCCGGGACGCGGCACAGGGGCGGGGCAGCGTCATCGGCGTGCCCATCCCGGACCTGCGGCTGCATCTGCTGGACCGCCACGGCAACCCGGTCCCGCGCGGTGCCGCCGGTGAGCTGTACGTCGCCGGGGCGGGCCTCGCCCGGGGCTACCTCAACCGCCCCGAACTCACCGAGGAGCGCTTCCCCACCGCCCCCTCCGGTGAGCGCCTCTACCGCACCGGCGACCTGGCGCGGCTGCGCTCCGACGGCGAGCTGGAGTACCTCGGCCGCATCGACGACCAGGTCAAGCTGCGGGGCTTCCGCATCGAACTCGGCGAGATCGAGGCCGCGCTCACCGCGCACCCCGGCATCGGCGCCGCCGTCGCCCGCGTCGTCCCGGACGCCACCGGGACCCCCGTACTGGCCGGTTATGTCGTACCGGCCACCGACAACCCCGCCGAGAACGGCACCGGCGCGGACGGTGCCACCGCCCGCGACCTCACCGTGGACGGTCTGCGCGCCCATCTGGCGGCCCGGCTCCCCGGCTATATGATCCCCGGCGCCCTCGTCACCCTCCCCGCGCTCCCCCTCACCGCCAATGGCAAGGTCGACCGGCGCGCGCTGCCGGTCCCGGGCACGGCGACGGGTGCGCTCGCGCCCGGCTCGGCGTACGAACCACCGAGCGGCCCCGTCGAGACGGCGCTCGCCGAGATCTGGCGCGAGGTGCTCGGTCACGAGCGGGTCGGTGCCCTCGACAACTACTTCGCCCTCGGCGGCGACTCCATCCGCTCCCTCCAGGTGCTCGCCCGGGCCCGGGACCGCGGGCTGCGCTTCGGCGTCGTGGACCTCATGCGGCACCAGACCGTGCGCGGCCTGGCCGAGGCCGTCGCCCACGACGCGGGCACGGCGCAGGCGACGCCGTCGTACGAGCCGTTCTCGCTGCTCACCGAGGCGGACCGGGCCGCGCTCCCGGACGGGCTCGACGACGCCTACCCGATGACCCGGCTCCAGGCCGGGATGCTCTTCCACAGCGATCTCC
Source organism: Streptomyces sp. SUK 48 (assembly GCF_009650765.1). NCBI lineage: Bacteria > Bacillati > Actinomycetota > Actinomycetes > Kitasatosporales > Streptomycetaceae > Streptomyces > Streptomyces sp. SUK 48. The sequence continues at coordinate 1,494,012 of NZ_CP045740.1, forward strand.
CGGCCGCCGCCGGACGCGTCTACCACAACGTCTCCGCCTACCACGTCGAGGCGCCCTGGTCCGAGGCCGCCTGGCGGCAGACGGTCGCCGAGGCCGCCACCCGGCACGAGATGCTGCGCACCTCCTTCGATCTGCACGGCTTCGGCGAACCCCTCCAGTTCGTGCACCGCGGGGCCCGCCCCGAGATCACCTTCGAGGATCTGCGCGAGCTGGACGACACGGCGCGGGAGGCGGCCGTCGCCCGGCGCTACGAGGCCGAGCGCAGCCGCCCGTTCACCTGGGACCGGGCGCCGCTGATCCGCTTCCATGTGCAGCGCCGCTCCGACACCGCCTTCCAGCTCTTCATCGCCGAACACCACGCGATCGTGGACGGCTGGAGCGAACGCTCCCTATTCACCGAACTCAGTGCGCGGTACGTCCGCCTGTGCGCCGGGGCGGACGCGCCCGCGCCGGCCCCCGCCCCGCGTTCCCGCTTCGCCTCCTTCGTCGCGCTCGAACGCGCCGCCCTCGCCGATCCGGCGCACCGGTCCTTCTGGGCCGGGCAGACGGCCGGTGCCACCGTGACCCGGCTGCCCCGCACCGGCCCCGCCGGCGGAGCGCCCCGGATGTCCTGGCACCACGAGCCGCTCCCCGCCGGCCTGCACGAACGCCTGACCGCGCGCGCCGCCGAACTGGGCGTGCCGCTGCGCACCGTCCTGCTCGCCACGCATGTACGGGTCATGGCGCTGATGGGCGGCGGCGACGAGATCACCACCGGCGTGGTCCACAACGGGCGCGCGGAGGAGCCGGACGGCGACAAGGTCGTCGGCGTGTTCCTCAACACGCTGCCCTTCCGTGTCGCCCTCACCGCCGGGAGCTGGCGGGAGTTCGTCCGGCGGGTCGCGGACCTGGAGGTCCCCGTCCACGAGCACCGGCGCTACCCGCTCGCGGAGATCGTGCGCGCGGGCGGCGGCACCGCGCCCTTCGAGACCTTCTTCAACTACACCCACTTCCATGTCGAGCAGGACGGCCCCGCCGACGGCGCGTTCACCGTGCTGGAGGAGACCGGCGAGGCCGACACCGACTTCGCGTTCGGCGCGGAGTTCTCCCGCAGCCCCGACGGGCGGCTGCTCGAACTCGGGCTGCGCTACGACGCCGCCCGCTTCCCCGCCGAGCGGATGGCCGCGGTCCACGCCTCGTACACGGCGGCACTGCGGGCCCTCGCCGACACCCCGGACCAGGACTGCCTGGCGGCCGACCTGCTGCCGGCGGCGGACCGCCGACGGTACGCGGAGTGGAACAGCACGGAGAAGGCGTACGAAGAGTCGCATGTGCTGACCGAGTTGATTGAACGTCAGGTACGGGTTTCTCCGGAGGCCGCAGCCGTCCGCTTCGAGGGCGGCGAGCTGAGCTACCGCGCCTTGGACGCGGCGGCGGAGCGGCTGGCCGTGCGGCTGCGGAGGCGGGGTGCCGGTCCGGGGACGTTCGTCGGACTGCTCCTCGAACGGTCCCTCACGCTGCCGGTCGTCCTGCTCGCCGTGCTCAAGTGCGGTGCCGCGTATGTACCGTTGGACCCGGAGCACCCCGAGCAGCGGGTGCGGTCCCTGCTGGCCGAGGCAGGGATCGGGCTGGTCGTCGCGGACGACGGGTGGGCCGCCCGGCTGCGGGACGCCGAGGTGGGCGTCGTCGTACCGGACGGGCAGACGGACGTCGTACCGGACGGGCAGGCGGACCGTCCGGGCGCGCCCGTGGCGGCCGCGTCCCCCGACGACCCCGCGTACATGATCTTCACCTCGGGCTCCACCGGCACCCCCAAGGGGGTCGTGGTGTCCCATCGGGCCATCGCCAACCGGCTGTTGTGGATGCAGGACGCGTACGGCCTGACCGACGGTGAACGGGTGCTCCAGAAGACGCCGTACACGTTCGACGTGTCGGTGTGGGAGCTGTTCTGGCCGCTGCTCACCGGCGCGACGCTCGTCCTCGCCCGGCCCGGCGGCCAGCGCGACCCCGGCTATCTGGCCGCTCTCGTGCGGGACGAGCGGATCAGCACCGTGCACTTCGTGCCGTCGATGCTGGCCGTGTTCCTGGACGACACCGAGGCGGTCGCGTCGGCCGCCGGGCTCACCCGGGTCGTGTGCAGCGGCGAGGCCCTGCCCGCCGACGTGCGCAACCGGTTCTTCGAGCTGCTGCCCGGCGTCGAGCTGCACAACCTCTACGGTCCGACCGAGGCGGCCGTCGATGTGACCGCCTGGCGGTGCGCGCCGGGCGACGGCGAGAGCGTGCCCATCGGGCGGCCCATCGCCAACATGCGCACCCATGTCCTCGACGCCCGTCTGCGCGAGGTGCCGCTGGGCGTCACCGGCGAGCTGTACCTGGAGGGCGTCGGGCTGGCGCTCGGCTACCACGGCCGACCGGACCTGACCGCCGAGCGGTTCGTGCGGCACACCGGGGCCGACGGGGTCGCCCGCCGGCTGTACCGGACGGGTGACCTGGCCCGGCACCGGGCGGACGGTGCCCTCGAATACGCCGGCCGCACCGACCACCAGATGAAGATCCGCGGCTTCCGGGTGGAGCCCGGGGAGATCGAGGCGGTGCTGGGCGAGCACCCCGCGGTGCGCGGCTGCGCCGTGCTGCTGCGCGGGGAGCGCCTGGTCGCCTATGTGGTGACCGGCGGCGACGGTGCCGACGCCGGTACCGAGGAGTTGGTCCGGCACGCCCGGGCGCTGCTCCCCGAGCACATGGTCCCGTCGGCGTGGGTCACGCTGGACGCCCTGCCGCTGACCGCCAACGGCAAGCTCGACCGTGCCGCGCTGCCCGCGCCCGACCCGGCGGCCGCGCTCCGCCAGAGCCCGCCCGAGCCGCCCCGCGACGCGACCGAGGCCCGGATCGCCGGGATCTGGGAACAGCTCCTCGGCGCCGGACCGGTCGGCGTCCACGACGACTTCTTCGCCTCCGGCGGCCACTCCATCGACGCCCTGCGCCTCATCGGCCGCCTCAACGACGCGTTCGGCGAGCGGCTCTCGGTCGCCACCGTGCTGGAGCACCCGACCGTCGCCGGGCAGGCGGAGGTGCTGCGCGCCGAGCGGCGGCCGGGCGGCCCGGACACGGTCGTCCGCATCCGCCCGGACGGCGACCTGGACCCGCTCTACCTCGTCCACCCCATCGGCGGCCAGGTCCTGTGCTACCGCGACCTCGCGGCCGAACTGGCCGCCGGACGGCCGGTGTTCGGACTCACCGCGCCGGGTCTGACCGGCGCGGGACCGGACGGGGACGGGGGCGCCCCGGCGACCGTCGAGGAGCTCGCCGCCGCGCATCTCACCGCGCTGCGCCGCATCCGGCCCGAGGGCCCGTACCACCTGGCCGGCTGGTCCTTCGGCGGGCTGCTCGCCTACGAGATGGCCCATCAGCTGCGCGCCGCCGGCGAACACGTCGGCACGCTCACCCTGCTGGACACGGCCTACCCCGGGACGACCGACGTCCCCGGTGACGACGTGTCGCTGCTGGAGTGGTTCCACGACGACCTGGCGCGCTCCGCGGGGACGGACCCCGGCCCGGACGCCCGTGCCGCGCTGCGCGCCGGACTGCTCGCGGCGGCCGGCACCCCGGCCCGGCTGCGGGTCGTCGCGGCCCATCTCCCGGACACGGCACCGGACTTCGCCGACCTGGTCCGGCTCCACGCGGTCTTCCGCACCGGCCTGCTCGCCGCCGACCGCTACCTGCCGCCCGTCGCGCCGGGCCCCGTTCACTTCCACCAGAGCCTGACCGGCGCCGAGATCGGCTCGGCGCGGCGGTGGGCCGAGCGGGTCCCGGACGGTCTGATCCGGTACGACGCCGACGCCGACCACTACCAGCTGGTGCGGCCCCCGCGCGTGTCCGCCGTGGCCGCCGCGCTCGGCGCCGCCCTGGCCGCGGCCGACCACCGCTGATCCCTCCCTGCCCCGCCCGCAAAAGGCGCCCACCGGCCCTTGCGCCCCACGCCCGCTCACACCACAGAACGGACACCGTCACGTGACGAGCCAGTCCCCGGCACCCGCCGCCGAACTCACCGGCCGCATCAGCGGCGGACCGAGCGAACTGCTGCACGAGGAGGTGCTCGCCCCGCAGTTCCGGTTCGAGTCCCGCCATCTGCTGCACCACTACGTCGCCATCGAGAAGACCCTCGCCGCCGAGTACGCCCGCATGGGGCTGCTGGACACGGACGAGGCGCACGCCGTGGCCGCCCTGCTCGACGGGGTCGGCCCGGACACCCTCAGCGCCCGCCCCGACGCCAATATGTCGGACATCGCGTTCGCGATCGAGCGGCACGTGGAGGCGGGGCTCGCGCGTCCGGTCGTGCGCTGGCACGTCGACCGCAGCCGCAACGACCTCCAGGCGTGCGCCCAGTTGATGTTCGGCCGTGAGCGGCTGATCGGGTTCGCCGGGGCGCTGGCGGAGCTCGGCGAGGTCGTCGGGCGCCTCGCGGAGGAGACCCGCGAGCTGCCCATGCCCGGGTACACCCACTTCCAGGCCGCGCAGATCATCACCCCCGGCTTCCATCTCACCGCGCTCTCGGAGCACGTGCTGCACACCCAGCGCCGGCTGCTGGCCGCCTACGACGGCATCGACGCCTGCCCGCTCGGCGCCGGTGCGATGGCCGGGCAGGAACTGCCGTGGGACCGAGACCGGATGGCCCGGCTGCTCGGCTTCGACCGCCCGCAGTCCAACGCGCTCACCGCGGTCGCCTCCCGCCGCTGGAGCGCCGAGGTCACCGCCGAACTCAGCCTGCTCGGCGCCGCGTTGAGCCGGTTCGTCACCGACCTGCTCAGCTGGGGCGGCAGCGAGTACGGCTTCATCGAGCTGCCCGACGAGCTGTCCGGCATCTCCTCGGCGATGCCGCAGAAGAAGAACTACCCGGTGCTGGAGCGCATCCGGGGCCGCACCGCCCATCTGACCGCCTTCCACACGGACGTCCTGCTCGGCCAGCGCAACACACCGTTCTGCAATCTGGTGGAGGTCTCCAAGGAGGCCGGTACCCACGTCCTGGCCGCCTTCGACTCGGCGCACGGCACCGTCCGCCTGCTCACCGAGGTGCTGCGCCGCCTCCGCTTTTGCGCGGAGCGGATGCGCGAGGTGTGCGAACGGGAGTTCCTGGGCGGGTTCAGCCTCGCCAACGCGCTCACCCTGACCGAGGGCGTGCCCTGGCGCACCGCCCAGGTGATCGCCGGCAAGTACATCGTGCGGGCCGTCGGCGCCGGTGCGCCGCCGTCCCCGGGTGTGCCCGCTCTGCTGGTCGAGGCGGCCGCCGAGCACTCCGTCACGCTCGCCGAACCGGCGAAGCTGCTCGCCGACGCCTTCGATGTGCACGGCGGGCTCGACCGGCTGGTGTCGGCTGGTTCGGCGCGGCCCGAGGCGGTCGCCGAGGCGCTGCGTGTCCAGCGGGAGGCGTACGCGCGGGTGCGGGCCGCCTGGGAGCGGCGGGCCGAGGCCGTGCGCGCGGGTGCCGCCGAGACGGACCGGGCGCTGGGGCTCACGGCGGCGGGCTCCGCCGGGGACGCCGTACGCGTGGAAGAGGCGACGGCGGGCTCCGCCGAGGGTGCCGTACGCGCGGAAGCGGGGGACCGCTGATGCCGCCGTCCCCGATCTCCAGTCCGGCCGCCGCGCCGGCCGTCCTCGAACCCGGTCGCGGGCACGCCTTCGGCACCTTCGGGGAGCTTCTCCAGGGCGCGCTGCCCGAGCCGGACGGCGACTTCCTGGTGACGTTCCCGCTGGCCCGCTGGGCGAGTGCCGCGTTCCACCCGTCGCCCGAAAGGCGGGAGGTGCGGGTCGCGCCCGCGCACAAGGCCAAGTCCCGGCGCACCGCCGAGGCCGTACTGTCCGCGCTCGGGGTGACCCATGGCGGCCTGCTGGAACTCGGCGGTGACCTGCCCGAGGGCAAGGGCATGGCCAGTTCGTCGGCCGACCTCGTCGCCACCGTCCGAGCCGTCGGCGCGGCCTTCGGGCGGTCGTTCTCCCCCGCCGAGACCGAGGCGTTCCTGCGGGGCGTGGAACCGGCCGACGGCGTGATGTACGACGAGATCGTCTGCTTCCACCACCGGGGCGTGCGCCTGGGCCGCAGGCTCGGCACCCTGCCGCCGCTGGCCGTCGTCGCGCACGACGAGGGCGGGCAGGTCGACACGGTCGCCCACAACCGCGCGGCCGGTCCGATCGGGGCCGCCGACCGGCAGGAGTACGGCCGGCTGCTCGACCGGCTCACCGCCGCCGTCACCGACGGCGACCTGCCGGCCGTGGGCGAAGTGGCCACCCGGAGCGCCGAGCTGAACGGCCTGCGGCGGGAGCGTCCCGGCTTCGACCGGCTGCGCGCGCTGTGCGGCGAGGTCGGCGGGCTGGGCCTGGTCCTCGCGCACAGCGGCACCCTGCTCGGCGTGCTCCTCGACGCCGGCGACCCCGAACTCGACGCCAAGTCCGCCCACATCAGGACCGGTTGCGCGGCGCTCGGCGGCGAGGTGTCCGTGCACCGCTCGCTGGGCGCGGGCGACGACTGGACCCGGCCGCACCGCGGCCAGCACGCCGGACCCGCCGTCGCCGTACCCCATCCCGCCGCGGAGCCCTCCGCGCTCCCTCACGCCGTCCTCCCTCACGAGCTGGAGATCTGACCATGCTGTTCGACACGCTGACGGCCGCGATCGGCGGGACGCCGCTGGTCCGGCTGCGCCTCGGCGAGGCACGCGGGGTGGAGGTCTACGCCAAGCTGGAGCTCCAGAACCTCTTCGCGATGAAGGACCGCGTCGCCCGCAACATCATCCTGGAGGCCCGGCGGCTCGGCACGCTGCGGCCGGACGCCCCGGTCGTGGAGAGCTCGTCCGGCACGATGGCCCTCGGTGTCGCCCTGGTGGGCCGTTCGCTGGGCCACGAGGTGCACATCGTCACCGACCCCCGTATCGACCCCGTCACCCTGGCCAAACTGCGCGCCCTCGGCTGCCAGGTGCACATCGTCGAGGCGATGACGAGCCACGGCTGGCAGTCCGCCCGGCTCGAACGGCTCGCGGAGCTGATGGCCGAACTGCCCGGCGCCTTCTGGCCGCAGCAGTACACGAACCCCGACAACCCGGGCGCCTACCGGGAGTTGGCGGGCGAGCTGCTCGCCGACCTGGGGCACATCGACACCGTCGTCGGGGCGGTCGGCAGCGGTGGATCGCTGTGCGGCACCTCCCGCGCCCTGCGGGAGAGCCTGCCCGCCCTGAAGGTGGTGGGCGTCGACTGCGTGGGCAGTGCCCTGTTCGGGCAGCCCGATGTGCCCCAGCGGCTGCAGAGCGGCCTCGGCAACAGCCTGCTGCCGAAGAACCTGGACCGCTCGCTCATCGACGAGGTGCACTGGCTCAACGACCACGAGGCGTTCGCCGCCACCCGGGACCTCGCCCGGGAGCAGCAGATCTTCGCCGGGAACACCTCCGGCTCGGTCTACCGCGTCCTCGGAGATCTGGCCGAGCGCGCCGAACCGGGCTCCCGCATCGTCGGCATCATGCCGGACCGGGGCGACCGGTACGCCGACACCGTCTACAGCGACGAGCACTGGGACACCCACCGGCTGCACGAACTCCCCTCGCCCGGGGGGCCGTCCGTGATCCCGGTCGGCGAGACCGCGCTGAGCTGGTCCCGGCAGCCGTTCCGCGCCCCCGGGGAGCTGCGGCGGCACCTGGTCTTCGTGGAGTCCAACACCACGGGCACCGGCATGCTCGCCCTGGAGCTGGCCCGCGCGGAACTGGACACCGTGCCGGTGCTGCTGACGGGCGACCCCGACCGGTACCGGGGGCTCGCCGCCACCGGCGCCGAGGTGATCCGCTGCGACACCAACTCGGACGCCGCCCTGCGCGCCGCCGTCCAGGACCGCTTCCGCCGCGAGGAGATCGCGGGCATCACCACCACCAGCGACTTCTACGTCCCGGCCGCGGCCCGCCTGGCCCGCTGGCTCGGGCTGCCCGGCAATCCGCCCGAGGCCGTGACCGCGTGCCGCGACAAGTCGGCGCTGCGGGCCCTGCTGGAGAGCGCCGGGGTGCGCCAGCCGCGGTACGCCGTCGTCCGCGACGCGTCCGAGGTGGCCGCCGCCGTGGCCCGCACCGGGCTGCCCTGCGTGGTCAAGCCGGCCGACGACTCCGGTTCCGTGAACGTCCTGCTCTGCGCCGACGAGGCCACGGCCACCGCGCACGCCGAGCGGGTCCTCGCCGTCACCACCAACGTGCGCGGCATGCCGACCGCGCGCACGGTCCTGGTGGAGGAGTACCTGGACGCCCCCGAGTACAGCGTGGAGATGTTCACCTGGGACGGGCGGGCCGAGTGCGTCGGCATCACCGAGAAGTCCGTGACCGGCACCCCGCACTTCGTGGAGCACCGGCACCTCTTCCCGGCCCCGCTGCCGGCCGAGACGGCCCAGCGGATCACCGAGACCGTGACCGCCGCCCTGGACGCGGCCGGAATCCGGCTGGGCGCCACCCACACCGAGGTGAAGCTGACCGCCGAGGGGCCCGCCGTCATCGAGATCAACCCGCGCCCGGCCGGCGGCATGATCCCCGAACTCATCAGGCTGGCCACCGGCGTCGACCTCCTCGAGCAGCAGCTGCGCACCGCCGTCGGGCTCGCGCCCGCGCTCAAGCCCGCCCATGACGCCCACGCGGGCATCCAGTTCCTGCTGCCCGACGCCGACGGGGTCCTCGACGCCGTCGCCGGGACCCAGGAGGCGGCGGCCGTACCGGACGTCGAGGCGGTCACGGTCACCGCCGCGCCCGGCACGCCCGTACGGCTGCCCCGCAGTGCCGGCGACCGGATCGGGCACGTCATCGCCGGCCACCCGACGCCGGAGCGGGTGACGGCGGCGCTGGACGAGGCGCGGCGCCTGGTCCGGCTCAGCGTCGACACCGGCCGCGCCTAGCCACCCGCTCCGCCGCCCGTAGCCACCCGCCCCACCACCCCGTCGTACGACCCGTACGGCACCCGGAACGGACACCCCGAGGACCTGCCATGAGCAACCCCTTCGAGAACGACAACGCCGACTACCTGGTCGTCCGCAACGACGAGTTGCAGCACGCCCTGTGGCCCGCCACCGTGGCCGTCCCCGCCGGGTGGACGCGGGTGCACGGGCCCGAGCCGCGGCAGAGCTGCCTCGACTACGTGGAGCGGAACTGGACCGACATGCGGCCCGCGTCCCTGGTGGCCGCCCTCGGCGGGAACACGGCCCGTGACTGACCTCGACCGCTCCACGACCACCCTCGCCGACGGCGAAACCGGCGTGCCGGACCCCGCCGGGACGCTGTGCGCGCTGATCGCGGACGTGCTCGGGCTGGCCGCCGTCGACCCGGGGCAGAGCTTCACCGGGCTCGGCGGCGACAGCATCCAGGCCATCCAGGTCGTCAGCCGCGCCCGCCCCGCCGGGCTCCTCGTCACCACCCGCGAGGTGCTGCGCAGCGAGACCGTCGCCGCGCTGGCGGCCGGGGCCCGCGCGGTCGGCCGGTCCGGTGCGGGCGCCGGGCCCGCCCGGCCCGCGCGCCGCCTCGGCCCGTTCGCGCCGACCCCGATCATGGCGTGGCTCGGGGAACTGGGCGGTCCCGTCGACACGTACAACCAGTCGCTCGTGCTGCGCACCCCGGCCGGTTTCGGCGCCGAGGACGCGGTGCGGGTCGTCCAGGCCCTGCTGGACACCCACGACATCCTCAGGCTGCGGGTGCCCGGCGGCGCGGGCGCGATCGGCGCGGGCGCGGACGGCGCGGGCGCGGACGGTGCGGGGCCGCTGGTGCCGCCGCCGGGCAGTGTCGACGCCCGGGCGCTGATCGAGCACGTCGAGGCGGGTGCCGCCGGCGACGACGAGCTGCCCGGACTGGTGACGGAGCGCATCCGGGCCGCGCGACGGCTGCTCGCGCCCGCCGAGGGGATCGTGCTGCGCGCCGTGTGCGTCGACCGCGGTCCCGCCCGGCAGGGCCGACTGGCGCTGGTCGTGCACCACTTGGCCGTGGACGGGGTGTCCTGGCGCATCCTCCAGGACGATCTGCGCTCCTGGTGGAAGGCGCTCGCGGCGGGCCGTGAACCGGAACTCGCCCCGGTGCCGACCCCGTTCGCGCACTGGGCCGGACTGCTGCGCGCCGACGCCACCTCGGGCCGCCGGATGGCGGAGGCCGGGCGGTGGACCGACACGCTGCGCCCGGCGCCCGAACCGCTCGGCGGGGTCTGCGCGTCGGACCGGCTCGACGCGGAGAGTGCCGTCAACCGGCACACCCTCACCCTGCCCCCGGACGTCACCGGGCCGCTGCTCACCCTCGCGCCCGGACTGGTCAACGGCACCGTGAACGACGTCCTGCTGACCGGTCTCGCCCTCGCCGTGCTGGCCTGGCGGCGGCCGGGCACCGGGGACGGCGACGGCGGTTGTGTGCTCGTGGACATCGAGGGGCACGGCCGGGAGGAGATCACCGAGGGCGTGGACCTGTCCCGCACCGTCGGCTGGTTCACCACCGTGTACCCGGTCCGCTTCGACCTCGGGCTGCCCGATCTGGCCGACGCCCGCGCCGGCGGGCCCACCGCGGGCGCCGCCCTGCGCCAGGTCAAGGAGGCGCTGCGGGCGATCCCCGACCACGGCATCGGGCACGGCCTGCTGCGTCACGGCAACAGCCGTACCGGCCCGGGGCTCGCCGCCCTCGGCATCCCCGAGATCGGATTCAACTACCTCGGCCGCTTCCCCATGGGCGACACCGCCGACTGGGCCGCCGCCCCCGGACACGACTTCGCCCTCGACGACGCCGACGAGGGCCTCGCCATGGCGCACGCCGTCGAGGTCAACGCGGCCGCGCACGAGGGTCCGGGCGGGCTCACCCTCAGCGCCACCTGGACCTGGGCGGGCAACGCCTACCCGGCCGACCGGGTGCGGGCGCTGGCCGACGAGTGGTTCGCGATGCTGCGGGCCCTCGCCCGGCACACCGCGCTGCCCGGCGCCGCCGGACTGACCCCGTCCGACGTGTCCCTCACCGGCCTCAGTCAGGCCGACCTCGACGCCTTCGAATCCCAGCTCGGAGATGTGCTGTGATCCCCCTGTCCCACGCCCAGCGCCGCCTGTGGTTCCTGTGCCGCGACGGCGATCCGTCCGGCCTGCACAACATCCCCGTGGCCCTGCGGCTGCGGGGCGACCTCGACCGCGCCGCCCTCGCCGCCGCCCTGGCGGACGTGTCCGACCGGCACGAGGCGCTGCGGACCGTGTTCCCCGACGAGGACGGCCGTCCCCGCCAGCACGTCCTGGAGCCGGGCGACGCACCGGACCCGACCGTCACGGTCTGCCCCGCCGCCGAACACGGGGAGCGGGCCCGCTCGGCCGCCGGCCGGCCCTTCGACGTGGCCGCCGACGTCCCGCTGCGCGCGCACCTGTTCACCGACGGGGCGGACGAGCACCACCTGCTGCTGGTCCTGCACCACATCGCGGGCGACGGCGCCTCGCTCGACGTCCTGGTCCACGACCTGGCCGCCGCCTACACCGCCCGGGTGCTGGGCGGCGACGCCGACTGGCCGGAACTTCCCGTGCAGTACCCGGACTTCGCGCTGTGGCAGCAGGAGGTGCTGGGCGACGCGGCGGACCCGGACTCCCTGCACGCCCGGCAACTCGACCACTGGACCGGCGTATTGGCGGGCCTGCCCGAGGAGCACGCGCTGCCCACCGACCGGCCGCGTCCCGCCGTCGCCTCGTACCGCGGCGCCGTGGTGAGCGCCGAGGCCGGGGCCGCCGTACACGCGGGGCTGGCCGCGCTGGCCCGCGAGCGGCACGCCACGCCGTTCATGGCCGTCCAGGCGGCTTTCGCCGCGCTGCTCACCCGGCTCGGCGCGGGCACCGACCTGCCCCTGGGCTGCCCGGTGGACGGCCGCGACGACGAGGCGCTGCACGATCTCGTCGGCCTGTTCGTGGACACCGTGGTGGTACGGGCCGACACCTCGGGCGACCCCGCCTTCACCGAGGTGCTCGACCGGGTCCGCGACGCCGTGCTCGACGCCCACGCCCACCGCGATCTGCCCTTCGACGCGCTGGTCGAGCGGCTCAACCCGCCGCGCTCGCCCGGCCGTCACCCCCTGTTCCAGATCGCCGTGGCGAGCCAGCGGGACGCGCACGAGGAGCCGGTCTTCCCCGGACTGCGGGTGCGGACGGAGGCCGTGCGCACCGACACCGCGAAGTTCGATCTGACCCTGGAGGTGGACGAGCGCCACGACCCCGCGACCGGCGCGCCCGCCGGGATCGGCCTGGCCCTGGAGTACGCCGCCGACCTCTTCGACGCCGAAACCGCCCAGCGCCTCCTCGACCGCCTGGTCCGCCTCGCCGCCGCCGTCGTCGAGGACCCGGCCGCCCCGGTCGCCGCCCTCGACCTGCTGACCCCCGCCGAGCACGCGGACCTCCTGCACGGCTGGCAGGGCGACCCCGCCGAACCCCACGCCGCAACGGTGGACGCCCTGTTCACCGCGCGGGCCGCCGCCCACCCGGAGCGGACCGCCGCCGTCTGCGCCGGACGCGAGGCCACCTACGGTGAACTCGACGCGCTCTCGGACCGGTTGGCGGACCGGCTCGCCCGGCTGGGTGTGCGGGACGGGGACACCGTCGCGGTGCTGATGGACCGCTCGGTGGAACTGATCGCGGCCACCCTCGGGGTGCTGAAGGCCGGCGCGGCCTACCTTCCGCTGGACGCGGCCGCCCCCCTGGCCCGTTCGACGGCGATCACCGCCGAGGCCGGTGCGGCCGTCCTGATCACCGACGCCCGGACCGCCCCGGATCTCGGCGTGCGGCACATCCTGCGCGTGGACGAGGACTGTGACGGCGACGAGGGCGGTACCGCCCCGGACCGGGGCGCCGCCCACCCCGACGGCCTCGCCTACGTGATGTACACCTCCGGTTCGACGGGGACCCCGAAGGGCGTCGCCGTCTCGCACCGGGAGGTCGCCGCCCTCGCCGTGGACCGCCGTTGGCGCGGCGGTGCCCATGAGCGCGTCCTCTTCCGCTCCCCGCACGCCTTCGACGCCTCCACCTACGAGTTGTGGGTGCCGCTGCTGAACGGCGGTCTCGTCGTCATCGCCCCGCCCGGCGACCTGGACGTCCCCGCCCTCGCCGCCCTCATGGCGGAGCAGCGGGTCACCGGCACGTTCCTGACGGCGACCCTCTTCAACGAGCTCGCCGACCGCTGCCCGGAGCTGCTCGGCACGCTGGCCGAGGTGATGACCGGCGGCGAGGCGGCCTCGCCCGCCGCCGTCCGGCGGGTCCGCGAGCACTGCCCCGGCACCACCGTCACCAACGCGTACGGGCCGACCGAGACGACCACCTTCGCCGCCACCTTCGCCATGGCGCCCGGGGCGCCGCTCCCGGACGGACAGGTGCCCATCGGCCGCCCCCTGGACGGCAGTTGCCTGCACGTCCTGGACGACCGCCTCGCCCCGGTGCCGCCCGGGGTGACCGGTGAGCTGTACATCGCCGGGACGGGCCTCGCCCAGGGCTATCTGGGCCGTCCCGGGCTCACCGCCGAACGGTTCGTCGCCTGCCCGGCGGGGCCGCCCGGCACCCGGATGTACCGCACCGGCGACCTCGCCCGCTGGAACACCGCGGGACAGGTCGAGTACCTGGGGCGGGCCGACCGCCAGGTCAAGATCCGCGGCCTGCGCATCGAGCCGGGCGAGATCGAGAACGTGCTCGCCGGGCATCCGTCCGTCGGCCGGGCCGCCGTGACCGTCGTACCCACCGCGGCCGGACCGGCCCTCGCCGGGTACGCGGTGCCCGCCGCGGGCGCCGCCCCCGACCCGGCCGAGCTGCGCCGCCATCTGCGGTCCGAACTGCCTGACTACATGGTGCCGTTGACCATCACCGTGCTGGACCGCTTCCCCGTCACGGCGAACGGCAAGACCGACCTGGCCGCACTGCCCTCCCCGGCCCCGGTCGCCGCCGAACGGCCCTACGAGGCACCGCGCGACGACACCGAACGGGCGCTCGCCGCCCTGTGGGAGCAGCTGCTGGGCGCCGACCGGGTCGGCGTCCACGACAACTTCTTCGAACTCGGCGGGCACTCCCTGCTCGCCACCCGGCTGCTGTCGGAGATCCGCTCCGGCCTCGGTGCCGCGGTCACCGTCCGCCGTTTCTTCGCCGGACCCACCGTCGCCGAACTCGCCCTGGCCACGGCCGAGTCCGCCGCCGCGCCGGAACCGCCGATCGTGCGCCGCGCCCGCCGCGGCCGTCCCGCCTGAGAACCGACAAGGAAAACGCACCGTGAGCGAAACCGCCGCCCCCGCGGACCCGAACACCTCCGCCGCCCCCGCGAGCCCCGCCGCCCCCGCCGCCTCCCGCGTCGAGGACGTCCTGCCCCTGTCCCCGCTCCAGGAGGGCATCCTCTTCCACGCGCTGTACGACGAGGACGAACGGGACGTCTACGTCGCCCAGTTGCTCCTGGACCTGGCCGGGCCGCTCGACGCCGAGCGGCTGCGGGCCGCCGCCGACGCGGTGCTGCACCGGCACGCCAACCTGCGCGCCGGCTTCCTGCGCCGGGCCTCCGGCGAGCCCGCGCAGGTCGTGCGGCGCGATGTGCGGGCGCCGTGGGCGGAGACGGACCTGAGCGGACTCGACGCGGCACAGCAGTCGGCCGCCGTCGAGACGCTGCTGGCCGAGGACCGGGCCCGGCGCTTCGACCTGGCCCGGCCGCCGCTGCTGCGCTTCACCCTCGTACGCACCGGCCCGCTCAGCCACCGGCTGCTGCTGACGTACCACCACATCCTGCTGGACGGCTGGTCGTGGCCCGTCCTGGTCCGCGAGCTGCTGGCCCTGCACGACGCAGGCCCCGAGGGCGCCGCGCTGCCGCCGGTGACGCCGTACGCGTCGTTCCTGCGCTGGCTCGGCACCCGCGACACCGGGGCGGCCCGGGACGCCTGGGGCCGCGCGCTGGCCGGGCTCTCCGGCGGCACCCGTACCGCCCCGGTCTCCGCGGCCCCCTCCGGGCTGCTGCCGCACCGGGTCGAGACCGTGCTGCCGGAGGCCCTCACCGAGCGGCTCACCGGGCTCGCCCGGGCCCACCGGATCACCCCGGGCACGCTGCTCCAGGGCGCCTGGGCGCTGCTGCTCGGCAACCGGCTGCGCTCGGACGACGTGGTCTTCGGCGCGGTCGTCAGCGGCCGCTCCCCCGAACTGCCCGGCGTCGCCGACATCGTCGGGCTGTGCCTGAACACCGTCCCGGTGCGCGTCCGCATCGACCCCGCCGAGTCCCTGATGGGCCTGTTCACCCGCCTCCAGGACGAGCAGGCGAGCCTGATCGAGCACCATCACCTCGGCCTCACCGAGATCCAACGCACCGCCGAGGCGGGCGAGTTGTTCGACTCGTGTGTCGCGTTCCAGAACTACCAGGTGGACGCCGAGGGGCTCGCCTCGCTGTCCGCGCTGTCCACGGGCGAGCTGCGCGTCACCGGCGTCGACCCGCACGACGCGGCGCACTACCCGCTCTCCCTCACCGCCATCCCCGGCGAGCGGCTGCGCCTCCAGATCGACCACCGGCCGGACGTCTTCGACACCGAGGACGCCCAGGCCCTGCTGGACCGCCTGGTCCGCCTCCTGACGGCCGTCGCCGACGACCCGGACCGCCCGGCCGGCGCCGTCGACCTGCTCTCCCCGGCCGAGCGCCACCGCGTCCTGGTGTCCTTCAACGACACCGTCCGCGACGAGGACTTCGCCGAAGTCACCGACCGGGTACGGCGTCAGGCCGCGCTGCGCCCGGACGCCGTGGCGGTCACCGACGACACCGGCCGGGCGCACACGTACGCCGAACTGGTCGCCCGTGCCGACGCGCTCGCCCTGCGGCTGCGCGCCGAGGGAGCGGGCGAGGGCGATCTGGTCGCGGTGCTCAGCGAGCCGACCGCCCGGGTGCCGGTCGCCCTGCTCGGCATCCTCGGCGCCGGCGCCGCCTATGTGCCGCTCGACCCCGAGGGCCCGGTGGTGCGCACCTCCGACCTGCTGGCCACGGGAGGCGTGAGCTGGCTGCTCGCCGCGCCCGAACAGCGGGCCCGGGCCGAGGAGATCGCCGCGGCGGTCCCCGCCGTACGGCTCCTGTCCCTCGACGACGCCCGCGACGAGGCGGAACCGGGGTCGGTCCCCGTGCCGCCGCCGACCGCCGGTGGCCGCGACGCGCTCGCCTACATCTGCTTCACCTCCGGCTCCACCGGCCGCCCCAAGGGCGCCATGGTGCACCGGCGCGGCATGAACAACCACCTGCTCGCCAAGCTGGACGACCTGCGGCTCACCCCTGCCGACCGGGTGGTGATGAACGCGCCGCTCACCTTCGACATCTCGGTGTGGCAGATGCTCGCGCCGCTGATCACCGGCGGCCGGGTGCACCTGGTCTCCCGCGATGTCGCCCGCGATCCGGCGGTGCTCTTCGCCGCCGTCGCCGAGCACGGCGTCACCGTGATGGAGACCGTGCCCTCCTTCGTCCGCGCCGCCCTCGACCTGTGGGACTCCGGCACCCCGGCCCCGCACTGCCGTCGCTGCGCTGGTTCATCGTCAACGGCGAGGTGCTGCCGCCCGAGCTGTGCGAGCGCTGGTACGACCGCCACCCGGACGCGGCGCTCGTCAACGCCTACGGTCTCACCGAATGCTCGGACGACAACACCCACGCCCTGATCACCCGCGACGTCCAAGCCCAGCTGGAGCAGGGCAGGTTGCCCGTCGGACGGCCGCTGCGCAACAACCGGCTGTACATCCTGGACCCGTCGCTCGCGCCCGTACCGCCCGGTGTGCCGGGAGAGTTGTTCATCGCCGGCACCGGCGTCGGGCCCGGCTATCTGAACGACCCGCGGCGCAGCAGCGAACGCTACGTCCCCGACCCCTTCGCCACCGAGCCCGGCGCCCGGATGTACCGCACCGGCGACCTGGCCCGGCTGCGCGCCGACGGCCAGTTGGACTTCCTCGGCCGCCAGGACCACCAGGTCAAGATCCGCGGTAACCGCATCGAACTGGGCGAGGTGGAGACGGCGTTGCGTGCCGCGCCCGGCGTCGGCGACGCGGTCGTGGCCGTGGACCGCGACGGCGCGGGACAGCAGCGGCTCATCGGCTACGTCACCGGCACCGCCACCCCCGACGAGATCCGCGCGGCGCTCACCCAGACGCTGCCGAACTACATGGTCCCCTCGCTGCTGCTGGCGCTGCCCGCGCTGCCGCTCACCACGAACGGCAAGGTGGACCGCAAGGCGCTGCCGGACCCGGCGAGCCTCACGCGCTCCGCCGGGCGGGCGCCCTCGGGCCCCGGCGAGCAGAAGGTGTGCGACCTGTTCGCGGCGGTCCTCGGACTGTCCGAGGCGGGCCCGGACGACGACTTCTTCGCCCACGGCGGCCACTCGCTGCTCGCCACCCGGCTGACCGGCCGGCTGCGCACCGAACTCGGCGCCGAACTGACCATCCGCGACCTGTTCGAGACGCCCACCCCGGCGGGCATCGCCGCCCGCCTCGCCTCGGCCCGGCCGGCTCCGGCCCGCCCGGCGCTGCGGGCGCGCGCGAGGAACGGCGCGTGAGCCCCGTACCGGCGCCGGCCGTTCCCGGCGCGCCGGCCGCGCGTCCGGCCGTGTCCCCGACGTGCCCCGGCCCGGCCGTACCGACCAGGAGAACCCGCATGACCGCGACCGAGCTTCCCGTACCGCTGCTCATCGCCCGGCAGGCGGCGGCGACCCCCGACGCCACGGCGGCACTCGGACCCGAGGGTGAGCTGACGTACCGTCAACTCAACCAGCGGGCCCGTGCGGTGGCCCGGGAGCTGGCCGCGGCGGGCGCGGGCCCCGAGGACACGGTGCTGGTCGGCGTGGGCCGGGGCACCGACTGGGCCGTCGCCGTGCTGGGCATCTGGTACTCCGGTGCCGCGCTGCTGCTCGCCGACCCGGCGACGCCCGACGAGCGGCTGCGCACCCTGCTGGCCGCCGCCGGCACCCGGTATCTGGTCGCGGCCGACCACGCGGCGGTGGCCGACCTCCAACTCCGCGTCGGTACCGAGCTGTTCTGGGCGGCGACCAGCGGGGCCGAGGCCCGCGTCTCGGACTTCGAACCGGTACGGCCCGCGCCCGGCGCCCTCGCCTACGTCCTGTTCACCTCCGGCTCCACCGGGGCGCCCAAGCCCGTCGCGGTCGGACACCCCGGCCTCGCCCGGCAGGCCCGGGTGCTCGCCGAGCACTACGGCCTGACCGGCGCCGACCGGGTGCTCCAGTTCGCCGCGCCCGCCTTCGACGTGTCCCTCGAAGAGGCCCTGCCCACCTGGTGCACGGGCGGCGCCGCGGTGTTCGTCGCCGACAACATGGTCTCGCCCGGCGAACTCGAACCCTTCCTCGCCGGGCAGCGGATCAGCGTCGTCAATCTGCCCACCCCCTACTGGGCGCAGTGGGCGAAGGACGTCGAGCGCCGGCCCCGCCCGCTGCCCGGGGCCCTGCGCCGGGTGGTGATCGGCAGCGACGCCGGGCGCACCGCGGACCTGCGCCGCTGGTACGACGCGGGCGGCCCGCCGGTGATCAGCGCGTACGGCCTGACCGAGTCGACCATCACCGCGACCTGCCACGAGGCGCGTGCCGACGCGCTGGACGGCGACGAGGTGATTCCGCTGGGCGTGCCGCTGCCGGGCGTGCGAGCGTATGTCCTGGACGAGGAGCTGAGCGAAGCGGCGGACGGGGAGGCGGGCGAACTGTATCTGGGCGGCGCGTGCCTGGCGCGCGGTTACCACGGCAGGCCCGCGCCGACCGCGGAGCGCTTCGTGCCCGACCCGTTCGCCGGGGAGCCGGGGCAGCGGATGTACCGGACGGGCGACCGGGTGCGCCGGTCCGCCGACGGCACGCTGCGCTTCCTCGGCCGCGCCGACGACCAGGTCAAGGTGCGCGGCCACCGGGTGGAGCTGAAGGAGGTGGAGGCGGCGGTCGGTGCGCTGCCGGACGTGGTGGACGTGGTCGCCCGCGCGGTGACGCATCTGGGCGAGGTCCAGGTGGCGGCCTATGTCGCCGCCGCGCCGGGCCGCGCCCCGGACCCGGCCGCGCTGCGCCGCGAGCTGAGCGCCCGCGTCCCCGCCCACCTCGTCCCGGCCCATCTCACCGTCCTGCCCCGGCTCCCCCGCACCCCGGGCGGCAAGCTCGATCCGCGGGCCCTGCCCGAGATCGCCGCCGGCTGACACCGCCGCCGGGGAAGCCCCCCCACCGCGGTCGTCGCGCGGCGCCCGCCGCCCTCCACCAGACAAGGAACGTCTCTCGTGTCCCAGCCCACGGCCGCGTCCGGCCCCGCCACCGGTCCGGACGACACCGCCGCCGCAGCCGACCCCGCCGTCGAGGCGGAGCCGGCCACCGCCACCGACGCCGAACCCGGGGACTCCGCCCCCTCCCCCGGCAGCGGCGCGACTTCCGCCGGTTCATGGCGTCGCACATCTGCAATGAGCTCGGCAACAACATCACGTACGTCGCCCTCCCCCTCACCGCCGTGCTGACCCTGCACGCCTCGGCGTGGCAGGCTGGTCTGCTCGCCGCGGCCGAGCAGGCGGCGTTCCTGCTGTTCGGGCTGCCCGCCGGGGCGTGGGTCGACCGGATGCGGCGGCGCAACGTCATGATCGCCGCCGATCTGACGCGCGCGGTGCTGCTCACCGCGGTCCCGGTGGCCTGGCTGCTGGATCTGCACTCCATGCCGCTGCTGTACGTGGTGGCCCTGCTGCTGGGCTGCGCCCGGCTGTTCGGCGACGTGGCCGACCAGAGCTATCTGCCCACCCTGGTCGGACGCTCGACCCTGGTCAGCGGCAACTCCCGCCTGGAGACGGTGCGTTCGACGGCCGAGCTGGCCGGTCCCGGCATCGCGGGCTTTTTCGTCCAGCTTTTGGGCGCGGTCGGCACCTTGGCGGGGCAGGCCGTCACCTCCCTGATCTCCGCCGCCCTGCTGGGCCGGATCGAGGCGCGGGAGGAGCGGCCGTCGCCCGCCGGGCGCAAACGGCTCCTGCACGAGATCCGCGAGGGTCTGCACCATGTGCTGCGCAACCCGATCCTGCGGGTGATCGCCCTCAGCACGGCGTCCGTCAACCTCTTTCTGAGCGGTGTCTTCGCCCTGGAGACGCTGTTCCTGACCCGCACGGTGGGGCTGCCGCCGGCCGCGGTCGGCTGGGTGCTCACCACGGCAGGCGTCGGCTCGATGCTCGCCGCGCTGGTCACCGAGCGGCTCTCCCGCGCCCTCGGCGAGGCCCGTCTCACCTGGCTCTCGCTGCTGGTCACGATGCCCTTCGGCCTGCTGCTCCCGCTGACCGGCCACGGCTGGCGCATCGCCCTGTTCGTGCTCGGCGCCCTGATCCAGTCGGCCGGTGTCACGACGTACAACATCTGCCAGGTCACCTACCGGCAGACGGTCTGCCCGCCGCATCTGCTGGGCCGGATGACGGCCACCATGCGCTTCCTGGTCTGGGGCGTCCTGCCGCTCAGCGGTCTGCTGGCGGGCGGGCTCGGTCAAGTGGCGGGTGTGCGGGGCGCGTTGTGGTTCCTGACGGCCGCCCTGGCGGCGACCCCGCTGGTGCTGCTGTGCTCCCCGCTGCGCCGGATGCGCGCCTTCGACACGGACGCGCCCGCCGCACTGTAGCCCCGCTCCGGCGCTCGTGCTGAACCGCTGGAGGCAGCGGACGAACTCCCGCACGCCCTCGGCCGACCGGTCCTCGAAGACCCGGTCCAGGCCCTGGGCGTGCGGCTCGCGTTTCTCCCGCACTTGCGCCCGTCCTTCCCGGTCAGCCGGAGCTTGCGGGCCATGCCGCCCTCGGGGACGGCGATCCGCTCCAGCGGCCCGGCCCGCGTCGCGTGCGCGGTCTGGGCGCGACCCTGCGTGTTCGCGCGCGCCGGACCGCTCGCGGTTCCCGCCCCTGACACGTACAGCCGGCCCCGACGATGCGGAAGCCGGCTGTGTGGGTCGTCCGTGCGTCAACAGGGACCACCGGATCCGTGCGGTTGGTGTTGGAGCCAGTCGCGTACGGAACTGCGCGGGGATCGTCGCAGTCCGCGCCGCCACCGGCAAAAAGAACTGGGACGCAACGCGGGAAATCACCTCTTGCCCGCGCCGCGGCGACGGGGCCGCCCGGACGGGCGCGGAGAACGGCCAGGCCACAGGGCCGCCGGAATTGAACACCCGCCGTCCCGACGACGGTGTGACGTGAAAAGCGCATCTGCTTCAAATCGACAGATGAGACGAGTAGGCATCAATGGCGTGCCCGGGGCCGCCCGCGGTGGCACCATGCTGTCGCGTCACGACGCAGCGTCAACTGCCCGTGGCCTATGACCGATTGTTGGAGCCAGACCCACGGCGCCCGCCGTGGGGTCCCCACCCGTAGGGAACCCGCACATGCACGTGAACGACACCATGGCGCTCTGCGTCGTACCGGGCACTCCTTCCCGCCGGAGCCTCAGCGGAGCGGACGCCGCCGTCGTCGTGGTGATCATCATCGTGGCGGCCGTCCTGGCGGCGGACGGCGTGCCGGTCAGGGAGGTCATGGCGTTACTCGACGCGGCCGCCCTCCTGTCGGCCTCCGTCACGCGTCCGGTCTCCCTCATGCGTCCGGGCTCCGTCACGCGTCCGGGCTCCGGCGCCGCGGCCCGGGCGCCGCGTCGGCTCGCCCGCGCGCAGTCGGACACCCTGCCCCGGTAGCGATCGTGGGTCGCACCGAGAACCCGGTCCTGCGTCCGACCAGCGCCCTTGGCGGGCTCGCCTCGTACCTCAGGTGGTGCAAGGCCCGCGCCGGCCTCACCAACCAGGCGCTGGCGTTCCGTACGAAGTACAGCGCCACCACGCTTCAGCGAGCGTCCGGCGGGGCCGTACTGCCCACGCTCAGGGTCGTGCTGGCCTATGAGGAGGCGTGCGGACTGGCCGGCGGCGAGGCGCGTGCCCTCTGGCTGAAGGCGCAGCGGGCCGAGGGGCGCAGGGACCGGCGGCGGGCCACCGCGGGCCGCGGGAAGGCACCCCGGCCGGACCTGATCGCCGACCGGGCGGACATGAGCCACGCGCTCGCCGACCTGCGGGACCGCGCCGGGCTGAGCTATCGCGCCATGGAAGGCCGGGTGGCGAAACGGCCCGAGCTGGTGCAGCTGTCGAGGTCGACGGCCCAACGCATACTCACGCGCCAGGCGTTCCCGACCAGCCAGGCGCAACTGATGGCCGTGCTGCACGCGTGCGCGGTGCCCGAGCGGTCCTGGGACGACTGGATCCGCGCCTGGAAGAAGGTGCACCGGGCGCAGGACCGCCGGGAGCCCGCCGTCACCCCGGCCCGGAAACTGCTGGCCCGCGAGGCCGAGGCCGAACTGGCCTGCTTCAAGCTGGAGTCCGTGGAGCCGTTCCGCAGCCCGACGGCGGCGTGGAGTGTCCGCTGCCGCCTGTGCGGGGCCCTCTTCCGGGTTCAGCTCAGTGCCCTCGGCAACGGCTGGACCGGGTGCCCCAATCGCTGCCCGCGCGACCACGCCCGGCCCACCGCCACCGGACCGCTCGAACCCCTGGCCTGCCCGCGGTGCGCGTCCTCGGCGCCGGGCACCCCCGCCGCGGACTGCCTCGTGTGCGGCACCCCGGTACGGCCCGCCCCGGACTGACCGGTCCCGGCGGTGCGCCGACGGTCCGGGGAGGAGGAACAACGACCGGTGGGTGGGTACGTACTCACGCGTGCGCCCCCGCGAATGAGTACCCGCACCGATCCGCGCGCCCCCGGCCTTCCCGCAGGCTTGGTCCGTCGAAGGCCGATCCCGTCCGAGGGGAAACAGAACACATGACCACGCACCGCACCCGCCGACGCACCGCCAAGACCGCGGCGGCGCTCCTCGCCTGCTCCGGCGCCGCCCTCGCCACGCTGCTCACCGGCTGTTCGACCGCCG
Organism: Streptomyces sp. SUK 48; assembly: GCF_009650765.1. Classification (NCBI taxonomy): domain Bacteria; kingdom Bacillati; phylum Actinomycetota; class Actinomycetes; order Kitasatosporales; family Streptomycetaceae; genus Streptomyces; species Streptomyces sp. SUK 48. The sequence goes on from NZ_CP045740.1 coordinate 1,516,839, forward strand.
ACGCGATCTGCTCGAACGGCGAGTATCCCGTGCAGAACATCGGCTCGACCGGCGGCCAGTGCGTCGCCGACGGCCACAAGGTCCCGAAGGGCACCTTCCGTTACCCCGAGGACAAGACCCCGAAGCACGTGGACGACAAGTGGGACATCTACTGGCAGACCCACACCATCGACCAGCACGGCGCCATCATCAAGGCGCCCAAGGACTCCTGACGTCCGCCGCTCGTCCTCGCGGCACCGCCGCTAATTCGTTTGGTGCCCGCACGGCGCTGTGATGGGATCGGGGCGACGGGGGCGGCTCCCCGGCGCGCATCCTTCTCATCCTCTTTCGAACAGAACCGGCGCGCCCACTCTCCGCCCCCGTTCCGCTGTCCCGGGTCATCGTGGAGGGAATCCCCTGTTGCTCGCCGCCGAGTCCGTACTGCTGCGCCGTGTCCAGACCGTCTACGTGGCCGGGCCGTCCTCGTCCGGCGGCGGAAGCGGACCGGCCCTGCGCCGGCTGGAGACCGAGCTGCTCGACCGCGCGCACGTCCTCTCCGCCGAACTGCTCGCGGCGCTGGGCTCGTTGGCCGCCGAGGAGCTGGCGGCCGCGCACACCCGGCTGGTCGGCCTGGTCGACGGCCTGCTCGGCTCCGACCGCGTCCACACCCCGCTCTTCCGCCGATTCCCGCGTACGGCGCCCCGGGACACCGAGGCGTTGTACGTGGACCGGGTCTTCGCCTTCCTGCTCCAGCAGCCGGACCACCCCTGCGTGCTGTGCGGCGAGGCGCGCACGGTGTTCCCGGTCTCGCCCTGCGCGCACCTGGTGTGCCGGCTGTGCTGGGACGGATCGGACTACGCGGGCTGCCCGGTCTGCCACCGCCGGATCGACGCGGACGACCCCTTCCTGCGGCCGGTGCGCGCCGTCGGCGCGGCCAAGGCGCCGCTGCCCGGACCGCTGCGGCTGCTGCGCCTCGGCACCGACCCGGCCGCCGACGCCACCGCCGCGGTGGACGCCCTGCTGGCCCGTCGCACTCCGCTCTCCCCGCGGGACCGCGAGGACCTGCTGACACTGCTCCCGCTCACTCCGGCCGGCCGGGGCCTGCTGCCGGCGGAGATCCCGGTCCGGGAGACCAAGGCGCTGGTGCTGGCCGCGCTGCTCCGCGAGGCGCCGGACGGCCTGCCGGTACGGGAGCTGCTGGCCGGGCGGCTCACCACCGCCACCGACGTGCTGCGGCTGCTGGCCGCGTTCTCCGGCGGCGACGCCGGACTGGTGACCCTGTCGCGCTTCGGCGGTCTGCCGCGCCCGCTGCGCCGCGAACTCCTCTCGGTCCTGGACGCGTTGCCGACGCCGTACCTGGTGGAGGACGTCCTACGGCACCCCACGGCGTGGAAGCGCGCCGCGGAGGTACTGCACCCCTTCGAGCGGCACGCCCGGCATCCGCGCGCCGCCCTCGCCTTCGCCGTGCTGCGCCGGACCCCGGTGCGTCCCGGCACGGCCCTCGGCGGCGCCCTGCTGGAGACGGCCGCCGCGCACCCGGACGCCGTCCGGGTGGACGGTGCCCGGCTCCGCCCGGCCACCTGGGCCGGCCGGCTGGAACAGGCGGTGGCCGAGGGCGACGCGGGCCGGGCCGCGGCGCTCGCCGGGGAACGGCCCGGTGAACTGGTGCGCCGTCTGGACCTGTTGCTGCGCCTGCACACCGGCGACACCCTGGTGCCGGAGCTGGAGAAGGCGCTGCTGCGCGGCCTGCCGAAGGTGGGTCCCGGGCCGCTGCTGTCGGCGCTCGGGGCCCTGCGGGTGCGCACCGAGGACCGTACGGGCCGCCGCCGGGTGTTCTTCCCGCGCGGCGAGGTCACCCGGGCCCTCGCCGTGCCCGAAGAGCGGGCTCCCCTGTCCGCCGGGCTGGTCACGGCCGCGGTCACGCTCCTGGAGGCCGAGCTGCTGCGCCGGTTCGCCGCCGGGGAGCCGTACGAGCTGTCGGTGCTGGACGCGGGCCTGGCCGACCTCACCGTGCCGTTCACCGAGCGGTCCACCGCGAAGGCCCTGGTGGCGGTACCCCGGGGCAGCACGCAGACCCTGCCCGACGGCGCGGTGCTGCGGCTGTTCCTGCACTGGACCGAGCCCCAGGGCGTCCGCACCGACCTGGACCTGTCGGTGGCGTTCTTCGACGCCGGGTGGACGTTCACCGGCCTGTGCGACTACACGCGCCTCGTGCACGGCACGCGGGCCGCGGTCCACTCCGGCGACCTGACCTCCGCCCCGGCCCCGGAGGGCGCCACCGAGTACGTGGACCTGGACCTGGCGCGGCTGGCGGAGCGAGGCGACGTCTATGCCGTTCCGCTCGTCTTCAGCTTCAACAACGTGCCGTTCGAGGAGTTGCGGGACGCCTTCGCCGGCTTCATGGCGCTGCCCGCGCGGGGCCCGCGCGACGCGTCGTACGACCCCCGGACGGTGCGCCAGCGCTTCGACCTGGCGGGCGACTCCCGGGTGTGCCTGCCGATGGTCGTGGACCTGGGCCGGCGCCGCATGCTGTGGACGGACATCCATCTGCCGGCCACGGGTGGCTTCCAGAGCATCGGCGCGCACGGCGGCGAGCGACTGGCCGCGGTGGCACGGGACGTGTGGGAGCAGTTCGGCTCCGGCAGCAGGACCACCCTGTGGGATCTGGCGGTCTGGCGGGCGGCGGCGCGCTCCCCGGAGGTGGCCGTGGTGTGCCGGGAACCGGAGCCCGCGCTGCTGCGGTACCGGCGCCGGCCGGACGAGGACGCGGCGGCGTTCGCCGCCCGGCTCTCCTCCCCGGAGGGGGCCGAGGAGCGGCTGCCGCACCCGGACCCCGACACGGCGGCGGCCGAACTCGCCTCCGGCACCCGGGTGTTCCTGGCGACCGTCCATGGCTCCGTCGCTCCCGCCCGGGCCTCGGGCACGTACTACCGGCTCTTCCCGGGAGCCGGGGACGCCTCGGAGACCCTGGCCCGCGTGACCGCCGGCGACCTGGTCGCGGAACTCGCCGGCACCGCGTAGAGGGCCCCCGGTCCGTGCTCGACCGGCGAGGATGCCCTCAAGGCGGGACCCTGACGAGTACGGCGGCCCGGGAGGCGCCGGGTGGGCCGGGCACCGCGGCTGGTGCCGCGGGGCCGGCCCACCGTCGTCAGCGGCTTTCGGGTGTCACCGGCCGAAGCCGTAGGCGAACAGGTGGTCGTTGCCCGAGGAGCCCGTCACCGGGAGGGTGATCGAGGCCACCTGCTTGGACGCGTCGAGCGGGACCTTGGTGGCGAAGACGTAGGTCTTCACGCCGTCCCGGCCGCCGCTGCCGGTGTTGCGGTAGCCCGTCGTGACGGCCGTGGTGTCGCCCGCCATCGGCTTGGTGGTACCGGCGTTGAGCGTCCAGTCGGAGAAGCCGACCGTCGCCTTGGCGGTGGTGCCGTCGGTGTAGGTGACGGTCAGCGTGCCCGAGACCCCGCGGCCGTCGGTCGGCGCGTTGGTCGCCGTACCCAGCAGGCCGAGCGACGTTCCCGACGTACCGGCCGGCATCGGGATGGTCTGGCCGGCCATCTCCAGGTTGTCCGGCCGGCCGGAGGCCACCGCCGGCCAGGTGTAGGAGACGCCGTCGACCGTGAGGGTGGCGCCGCTCGTGGCGCCGGCCGCGGACAGCGCGTTCTGCGAGAACGCCCATCCGCCGTTGTCGAAGCCGCCCGAGAAGGTCGTACCGTCGGGGTAGACGCCCTCGTTGGTGTCGTACGGCCACAGCTCACCGGCCCTGGCGACGGCGACCCGCAGGGCCGCCCCGTTCAGTGCCGCCCCGGTGGCGTGGTCGGTCAGCGCGAAGGTGACGGGGTACGTCCCCTCGCTCGCGCCCGCCGTGACGCGCACCTTCGCCTCCGCGCTGCCCGAGGCGGGCACCTTCACCGAGCCGGCCGCCGGGTCGAGCGTGACACCCGAGGGCGCCGTCGCCTTCCAGTCGACGGTGACGTCCTTGCCGCCGAGGTTGGTGAGGTCGAGCGTGCCGTCACCGGACGTGCCCGGCTGGAGCACCAGACCGTCGCTGCTCGGACCGGCCGCGGCCAGAATCCGGTCCCCGCCCGTGGTGTCCGACGGCGGCGCCGCCGACGGATCGGAGGCCCAGGACTTGTCGGGCCGGGTGCCGAGGGTGAAGTCCAGGGTGCCCGCGCCCTTGAACTGCCCGTACGTCAGCCAGGAGGTCTTCCACTCCTTGCCCTTGACGTCGAGGGACTGGACGTACGGCGCGTCGGGTGCCGCCTGCGGCGCGTTGATCCGCACCGTCCTGCCGCCGAGCGCCACCTGTGCCACCGGGAAGGCGGGGCTGCCGAGCGCCAGGGTGTCCGTGCCCGGGGTCTCGGGGTACATGCCCAGTACGGACCAGACGTACCAGGAGCTCATCGCGCCGAGGTCGTCGTTGCCGAACGAGCCGACCGGCGCGTTGAAGTACAGGTTCCGCTGCGCCGCGCGCACGGCCTCCTGGGTCTTCCACGGCTGTCCCGTGTAGTCGTACTCCCAGGGGATCTCCACGCTGGGCTCGTTGCTCAGGTTGGCGTCGGTGTTGCCGGGGTCGGTGATGTTGTCGAGCAGGCTGTCCAGGTAGGACGAGTACGCCTGGTCACCGCCGCGCGCCTGGATGAGCTGCTTCAGGTTGAACGGGACCATCGGCGTGTACTGGGCCGACGTGCCCTCGACGAAGCCGTTGGAGGTGCCCGGGGTGAACCCGCCAGCGAACCGGCCGTCCTTGTCCTTCGCCTGCATGTAGCCGGTCTGCGGGTTGAAGACGTTCATCCAGTCCTGGGCGCGGGTGGCGAACTTCTGGTAAACGGCCTTCTTCCCCAGCGACCTGGCGAAGGCGGCGAGGGCGTAGTCGGCGGAGTCGTACTCCAGCTGGGTGGAGACGGGGCCGTAGAAGTTGCAGCACCCGTAGTCGTTCTCGTCCAGCGGGAGATAGCCCTTGGCGTCCCGCACGGACTCGCCGGGGCGGTCGTTGTTCGGCGCGGTGGCCTCGTGCTGGAGGGCGGCGAGCGCCTTGTCCGTGTCGAAGCCCCGGGCGCCGAAGGCGTACGCGTCGGCGATGATGCCGGCCGCCGGGTCGCCGACCATGACGTAGCTCTCGCCGTTGTTGGAGGCCCACTTGGGGAGCAGGCCCGTCTGGTCGTAGCCGTTGAGCATCGAGGTGACGACGTCGCTGGTGACCTTGGGCTCGGCCATCGCCATCAGCTGGGTCTGGGAGCGATAGGTGTCCCAGCCCGAGTAGTTGGCGTACTGGGCCTGCTGCCCCTTGGCCAGCTTGTGGATCTGGTTGTCCATGCCCATGTACTGGCCGTTGTGGTCCGAGAAGACGTTCGGGTGCAGCAGCGCGTGGTAGAGCGCCGTGTAGAACTGCACCTGCTGGTCCCGGGTGCCCCCACCGATCCTGATCTTCTCCAGCACCTTGTTCCAGGCGTCGTGGTTCGCCCTCCGCACCGCGTCCAGGTCCCAGTTCTTGATCTCGGTGGCGAGGTTGTCCGCCGCGCCCGCGTCATTGGTGTACGAGATGCCGACCTTGGCCTTCACCGTGCGGTTCGCGGAGGTGTCGAAGGTCAGGTACATCCCGTTCGCGCCGGTGGTGGGCGGCTGGGCGGCCTTGTTCGTGGCCGAGGGAGAGGGCGAGGGCGAGGGAGTGCCCGTACCGGAGGACTTCGCGGCGCTCCCGTGCACGGTGGGGGACGGGGCCGCCGGAACGACGAAGTGCTTCTCCTTCAGCCGCTTCGACGGGTGCGGCTGCGCCTGCCGCTCGACCCTGCCCGCCTTCAGCGAGGTCGCGTCCGGGTTGATGGTGCCGCCGACCCAGGTGCCGCTGCCGGTGAACGGCCGGTCGAACTTGATGTCGAAGTGCAGGGTGTACCGGTTCTTCGCACCGCAGAAGTGGCCGCTGTCGACAGAGCCGCTGATCTCCTTCTTGTTCACCACCTGGACGCGGGTCCCGTCCACCTGGGTGGCCCCGCCGCTGAGCTTGAACAGCAGGTTCGCCTGGCTGCCCGCCGGGAAGGTGAAGGAGCCCAGGCCGGCGCGGGTGGTGTCGGTCAGCCGGGTGGTGACGCCGTTCGCGTCGGTGAGCTGGTACGAGCCGATACCGGTCTGCTCGCCGGCGTGGCTGAAGCCGACGGACGTGCTGCCGAGGTTGCCGGAGAGCGGGCCGGTCACCGGAAGGACGGGCAGGTCGCCCGCGACACCGCAGCCGGGTCCGGAGACATGGGTGAGGCTGAAGCCCGAGATCTTCTTGTCGTCGTACTCGTAGCCGCCGCCCGAGGGCCGGTCGGGCGTCGTGTCCGGACCCCACTGCACCATACCGGCGGGCATGTCGGGCCCGGGGAAGGTGTCCACCTCCCCCGAGGTGCCGATCAGCGGGTTGACGAGGGACGCGGGATCTTTCACCAGGGCCGGCGGTGCGGCACTCGCGGCCTGGGCGCCCACTGTCGCCGGGAGCGGGAACGCCGCGATGCCCAGGACGGAGATCACGGCCAGGCGTTGACGAAATCTTTTTCGATTACGCGGCTCTGCTGAACGTCGGGGTCGGACCATCGGTTGCCTCCGCAGCGTTTCGTGCTCCGCACAGGTGCTGGTGTGCCGAAGGGCAGGGACGTCGGTGAGGGCCTCGGTGCCGGGCGCCTCACGTGACGCCCTGACAACGTTGCCATTCACCGGTGTCGAGTGAAACGCGTGGGCTCACGGCGTGTCAACGAGGCCAACAGCAGTTTCTGGGCGCGAAGTTCGCGGGACGCCCCCTTCCGCACCGCGCGTCCGCGGCCGGGGGCGGCCTCCTGCCGTCGCGTCAGACCCCGCCGTACGGCCTTTCGTCCGCGAGGTCCGGCCGGAGCACGGCCGCGACGCGCCCGAGAGGGCCGGCGTCGAGCAGCTCATGGTGACCGCACCCGATGTCGTACGAGATGACCGGCCCGGTGCAGTACGGCTGCCAGGCCGCGGGGTCCGCGCCGCCGCCCGCCTCCGCCGTGGCGCGGAAGAGGACGACGCGGGTGTCGCCGCCGAGGACGGGTGGGCCGCCGGCGCGCAGGAACTCCGCCGCGGACGCGGCCGCCGCGCGCACACCGGTTACCACCGCGGCCCCGAGCACGGCCAGGGAGGCGGGAGGTTCCCCCGAGGGGGAGAAGCCCAGGCTCCGCAACGCCTCGTCGCGTGGTGCCGCCGCGGCGGGCGGCGCGTGGGGGTCCGTCGGGGGATGGGCATCGAGAAGGGCGAGGAGTTCCACCCGTTCGCCCTCCTCGGTCAGCCGGGCGGCGATCGCATGGGCGAGCTGTCCGCCGAACGACCAGCCGAACAGCCGGTAGGGGCCGTGCCGTTGGACGGAGCGGATCGACTCCACATGCCGGCGTACGACGTCGTCCGGCTTGGCCGGCCCCGACAGCGGCTTCACGAGGTCGGCCGCCTGGAGCCCGTACACCGGCAGGCCGGGGTCGACGTGCGGGAGCAGCCGGGCGTACGGCCAGGCGAGCCCGCTCACCGCGTGGACGCAGAACAGCGGCCGCCGGTCCGCCCCCTCCCGCAGCGGCAGCAACGGGCCGAGCCCGGCGGCCGGATGCTCGTCGCCGAGCCTGCGGGCCAGGGCCGTCACGGACGGCGCGTCGAACAGCGCGCGGACGGACAGCGCGGCTCCGGTCACCGCCCGGATCCTGCCGATCAGCCGGGTCGCGAGCAGTGAGTCGCCGCCGAGGTCGAAGAAGGACGCCCCGGGTTCCGGCTCGGGCACCCCCAGCGTCTCCGCGAAGAGCCGGCTCAGTATCTCCTCGCACGGATCCTGGGGCACCGCCGCGGCCCGGGGTGCGGGTGGCGGCGGCGCGGGCAGGGCGGCACGGTCGAGCTTGCCGCTCGGCGTCAGCGGGATGCGCTCGGTCTGCACGAACGCGGAGGGCACGAAGTATTCGGGCAGCAGGGCGCGCAAGTGGCGCCGCAACTCCGCCTGTTCCAGGGTGAGTCCGGACCGTGCGGCGACGACGTGGGCGACCAGCCTGCGGCCCCCGGGCCGGTCCTCGCGCGTCGTCACGACGGCCCGCCCCACCAGGGGATGCCGCAGCAGCGCGGCCTCCACGTCGGCGGGTTCCACCCGGTGGCCCCGGATCTTCACCTGGTCGTCCAGCCGCCCGAGGAACTCGATCGCGCCGTCCGCCCGGTACCGCGCCCGGTCGCCGGTGCGGTACATGCGCTCGCCCGGCGCGCCGAACGGGCAGGCCACGAAGCGTTCCGCGGTCCACCCCGGGCGGCGCAGATAGCCGCGGGCGAGGCCGGCGCCGGCCAGGTGGAGTTCGCCGGGGACGCCGACGGGCACCGGCCTCAGCCGCTCGTCCAGCACATAGGCCCTGGTGTTGCGGATCGGGCGGCCGACGGGCGGTTCCTCGTCGGCCACGGCCACGCTGCCGGCACGCCCCTCGCCACTCCCCTCGGTCGCCTGCCAGCTCAGGGCGAAGACGGTGGTCTCGGTCGGGCCGTACACGTTGGTCACCGCGCAACCGGGTATGCGGCGGCGGATCTCCCCCACCAGTGCGCCGGAGAGCGGTTCGCCGCCCAAGTGGACGCGGTCCACCGTGAGTTCGCCGGTCAGGGCGGGAAGGAGGCTCGCCAGGGCGGAGGGCACCGTGGTCAGGAGGCTGCCGCGCCAGCCGTCGCGTTCGGTGAGCGCCAGCAGGTCGTCGACCAGTTCCACACAGCCGCCGAGCGCGAGCGGCAGGACGGTGTCCTCGATGTGCGCGTCGAAGGCGAAGGAGATCGACCCGAGGACGCGGGCGACCGAGCCGGCGCCGAAGTCGGCCTCGTACGCGCTGATCAGATTCACGACACCGGCGTGTTCGACCACCACGCCCTTGGGGGTCCCGGTGGTGCCCGAGGTGTGGATGACGTAGGCGGACTGGTGCGGGAGGATCGGCCCGCCGCGCTCGCGGTCCGTGACCCGGGCGCGGTCGCGTGCGGCGAGGTCGCGGGCGGTGGCCGGGTCGTCCACGACGATCAGGGGGGCGTCCGGCGGCAGCGGGGACCGTACGGCGGCGGAGGTCAGGACGAGGCGGGGCCGCGCCTCGGCGAGCACTCTGGCCAGCCGGTCGGCGGGCTGGCGGGGGTCCAGGGGCAGATAGGCCGCCCCGGTCTTGAGCACGGCGAACAGGGCCACCAGGGCGTCGGGGGTGCGCGGCAGCAGCAGCGCCACGGCCGTCTCCGGACCCGCCCCCGCGTCCAGCAGGAGACGCGCCAACTGGTTTGCGCGGGCGTCGAGTTCGCCGTACGTCGTGGTGCGGCCCGCGTGCTGGACCGCCGGGGCGTACGGGTGCTGGTCGGCCTGTGCCTCGATCAGCGCGGGCAGTACGGTCGCGGGGACGGCGGCTGCGGTGTCGTTCCACTCGACGAGGAGTCGGTGCCGCTCCTCCTCGGGCAGGAACGCCCGGTCGGCGAGGTCGTCGGCGGCGCGGCGCGGGTTGTGCGCGATCTCCGCGAGCAGGCGTACGAACCAGTCCGCGATCCGCTCGGCCCGGTCGCGGGGGACGTGCGCGGGCTGGAACTCGAGCCGCGCGCCGAGGGTGTCGCCCGGCGTGCAGACGACGGACAGCGGGTAGTGCGTGGCGTCGAACCCGTCCGCGACGGCGCAGCGCAGACCGGCGTCGAGTGCCGCGGCGTGGCCCCGGCCGCCCGCCGGATAGTTCTCGAAGGACATCATGGTGTCGAACAGCACCTGGTGGCCGGTGAGTTGCTGGATCTCGGACAGCCCGATGTGATGGTGCTCGAACAGCTCGATCTGATCGTCCTGGACCCGTTCCAGCAGTTCCGGAAGTGACTCCCCGGCCCGGATCACGACCCTGGCCGGCAGCGTGTTGACGAGCAGTCCGACGAGGTTCTCCACGTCTTCGACGTCGGCGGTCCGGCCGGAGACGGTCATGCCGAACAGCACGTCGTCCCGGCCGGTCAGCCGGCGCAGGACGAGACCCCAGGCCACCATCACCACGGTGTTGAGGGTGACACCGTGTTCCCGGGCGACGGCGGTGAGGGCGGCGGACACGTCGGGGGTGAGAGCGCGCAGGACGCGCTCCGGGACCCGCGCGGTCCGCCGGGCCGCCCGAGGCGCGACCAGGGTCGGCCCGTCGACGCCCGCCAGCGCGGCGCTCCACGCCTCCCGCGCCTCGTCGGGCCCGGTGTCGGTGAGCCAGTCCAGGTAGGAGGTGTAGGAGGGCGCCGTCGGCAGCGTCCCGGCGGCGGCCTCTCCCCGCGCGTACAGCCGCCACAGCTCGTCCACGACGAGTGAGGTGGACCATCCGTCCAGGACCAGGTGATGGCTGGTCAGCGCGAAGCGCCAGCGCCGGTCGTCGAGGCGGAGCAGCAGGAACCGGATCAGGGGCGGGCGGGCGAGGTCGAAGCGCCGGGCGCGTTCTTCGCGCGCGGCGTCCGCGGCCGCGCCGGTCCTCGCGTCCGGCGGCAGCGCGGTCAGGTCGGACTGCCGCCAGTCCAGGGGCGGATCGGGGGTGATGAACTGCTCCGGCTCACCGGACGGCGCCGCGCGGAACCCGGACCGCAGTCCGTCGTGCCGGCGTTGCAGCGCACGGCATGCCTCGCGCAGTCGTACGGCGTCGAGCTCTCCGTCGACCTCCAGGGTGAGCTGGGTGGTGTAGATGTCCTGTCCCTCCACGTCGTACGCGGTGTGGAAGTACAGGCCCCGTTGGAGCGGCGCCAGCGGGAGCGCGTCCGGGGTGCCGGTGGCCGGGTGCCCGCTCATGCCGTCTCCTCCAGGTCGCGCAGGGTCGTGAACCAGGTGTCGGCGAGTCGCTCCACCTGTTCCCGGGTCAGCAGGCGGCGCGGGAAGGTCCAGGTCACCTGGAGTTCCGGACCGGTGCTGCCGTCGAGCGCCACGGCGGACACCTCCAGGAGGTGTGTGAGCGGCATCTCCGGGTCGCCGCCCCCTCCGACGGCGGGGGCGTCGGTGGCCAGCGTCCAGTCCGTGTCGGGCGAGCGCTCGAAGCGGCCCAGGTAGTTGAAGATGACCTGGCGGCGGGGCAGCCGTGCGAGGGCGGGCGCGGCCTCGGGGTGGAGGTGGCGCAGGATGCCGAAGCCGAGGCCCTTGTCGGGCATGGCGTCGAGCCGGTGCTGTACGGCGCCGGGGGTGTCGTCCGGCTCGAGGCGTACGGGGAAGAGACTGGTGAACCAGCCGACCGTGTGCGACAGATCGAGGTCCTCGGCGATCTCCTCGCGGCCGTGGCCCTCGACGTCGACGAGGAAGGGGGCGTCGGCCGCCGTCGCCGGATCGTCGCCGAAGAGCGCCGCGCGCCAGCCGCGCAGGGCCCGGCCGAGGGTGCTGAGCAGCACCGCGTTGACGCCTGTGCCGAGCGCGGCGGGGGCCTTCGTGAGGACGGCGGCGGTCCGGTCGGCGGGCAGGACGCGGGTGACGGTGGCGCGGCTGCGCATATCGTCGCGTGCCGGGTCGAGCGCGGCTCGGCGCAGCACGTCGTCGGCGTCCCGGGCGGCGCCGGTCCACAGGGGGAGTTCGGCGGTCCGCCGGGCGGCCTGCTCCCGGAGCAGGGCGCCCCACCGGGCGTAGGAGATGCCGGTCGGCTCGTCGAGGGGGGCGCCGGTGGCCAGGGCCCGCAGGTCGTGCAGGAGGACGCGCCAGGAGATCCCGTCCACGACGAGGTGGTTGACGACGAGGAGGAGGTGGCCCGGCCGGGTGTCCCCGGCGTCGAACCAGACGGCTTCGAGCATGTGCCCGTGCCCGGGGGCCAGGCGGGCGGCGGCCGCTTCCGCCGCGCGGGTCATGGCGGCCTCGCGCTGTTCGGCGTCGAGGTCCCGGACGTCGGCGCGCCGGAGGTGCTCGGCGCCCCGTACGGTCCCCCGGGGCAGGACGTCGAGCTCCCACCCCGGTGTGCGCCGGAGGCGGATGCGGAGGGCGTCGTGCCGGTCGAGCAGGGACTGTACGAGGCCGCCCGCGACGGCGAGGTCCAGTGTGGCGGGGACACGCACCAGCACGGACTGGTGGAAGGCGTCGACCGGGCCGCCCCGGTCGCGCTGCCACTGGATGATCGGGGTGAGGGGCACGGAGGCCGGGGAGGCGCCGGTGTCGCGCGCGGGGCCGTCGGCGCGCTCTCCCGGTGCCGCCCGGGGCGCGGGCCGTGCGGCCGTGCGGGGCGCGCGTTCGCGGGCGTGCCGGGCGAGTCCGGCGACGGTCTTGTGCCGGAAGATGTCCCGGGCGGAGACGGTGAGGCCCCGTTTGCGGGCTCCGGCGACCAGCCGGATGGAGAGGATGCTGTCCCCGCCGAGGTCGAAGAAGGAGTCGTCGACCCCGATGTCCGGGGCGCCCAGGATCCGGGCGAAGAGTTCGAGGAGCGCTCGTTCGACCTCGTTGGCGGGTTCGCGGCGGGTGACCTCCGTCGCCTCGGCCCGGGGCACGGGCAGCGCGGCCCGGTCCACCTTGCCGTTCCGCGTCAGCGGCAGACCCTCATCGAGGACCATCACCACCGACGGAACCATGTAGTCCGGCAGCAACTCCGCAGCTTGCTCCCGCACCCGCCTGGCCACCCCCTCCCCCGCATCCGGCCCCGGCACCACATGCGCCACCAACCGCCCCTCCCGCACCGAGGCGACCGCCTGCCCGACGCCCTCGCATGCCGACAACACCCCCTCCACCTCACCGAGTTCCACCCGGAACCCCCGCACCTTCACCTGCTCGTCCGCCCGCCCGACGAACTCCAGCCCCCCGCCCGCCGTCCACCGCACCAGATCACCCGTCCGGTACATCCGCTCCCCCGCACCCCCGAACGGACACGCCACAAAACGCCCCGCCGTCACACCCGGCGCGCCCACATACCCCCGCGCCACCCCCACCCCCGACACGTACAACTCGCCCACCACGCCCACCGGCACCAGCCCCAGACCCGCGTCCAGCACGAACGCGCGGTAGCCGTCCAGCGGTCCGCCGATGGGCGGGCGGCGGTGGTTGTCGTCGTCGATACGGGCCGCGAGCGACCACACGGTGGTCTCCGTGGGGCCGTACACATTGGTGACCTCGGCGGCGAGCGCGTGCAGCCGGCCGGCCAGGGCGGGCGGCAGGGCCTCGCCCCCGACGAGAACGCGCAGGCCCGCGACGGCCTCGGGGGCCTCGGACACCAGGCCGGCCCACAGGGACGGGGTGGCCTGCATGGCGGTGACGGCGTGCGCGCGGACCAGGTGGCCCAGCGCCCGGGGGTCGCGCACGTCCTCCGGGCCGGCCAGGACCACGGCGGCGCCGTGCAGCAGCGGAAGCAGCAGTTCGAGCTGGGCGATGTCGAAGGAGACGGTGGTCGGGGCGAGCAGCCGGTCCGCCGGGCCCAGCGGCAGCCACCGTGCCATGGCCGTCAGCAGCCGGGCGAGATTGCCGTGGGTGACCGCGACGCCCTTGGGCCGGCCGGTGGACCCCGAAGTGTGGATGACGTAGGCCAGGCGCTCGTCGGCGCGGGCGCCCGGGGCGAGTTCGGCGGCCGACAGGTCGTCCGGGGACAGCTCCGGCGGACAGGCGGCGTCGGTGAGGACGGTCACCGGCGAGGCGGCGGCGAGGATCGACTGGGTGCGGGGCCGGGGATGCCGGGGGTCGAGCGGGAGGTAGGCGGCGCCGGTCTTGAGGACGGCCAGGAGCGCGACGACGAGGTCCGGGGACCGTTCCATGGCGAGAGCGACCAGCCGTTCGGGTCCGGCGCCCGCGGCCAGCAGGTGCCGGGCCAGCCGATTGCTCCGCCGGCTGAGTTCCCGGTACGACAGGCGGCCGGCGCCACAGACGACCGCCGTCGCTTCCGGTGCGGCGGCGGCCCGGGCCTCGAACCGGTCCGTCAAGGACACCGCCTCGGCCGCCGCCTCCGGCCCGGTGCCCCGGGCGAGGAGGGCCGCGCGCTCGGCCGGTCCGAGCAGGTCCGCCGTGCTCAGCGGACGCCCTGGCCCCGTGGTCACCGCGGTGACGAACTGCTCCAGGCCGCGCGCGAGCCGCTCCGCCGTCGCCTCCTCGAAGAGGTCCCGCGCGAACAGCAGCCGCCCCTCCAGGCCACCCGCCCGCTCATGGAAGTCGAACAGCAGGTCGAAGTCGATCCGGTCGTCGTCCAGGATGTCCAGCAGTTCCGTGTCCAGGCCGGGGAACGACGCCTGGGCCACCGCGTTGTTCTGGAGGCTCAGCATCACCTGGAACAGCGGATGCCGCCCCGCCGCCCGCACCGGATTGACCACCTCCACCACCCGCTCGAACGGCACATCCTGATGCTCCAGCGCCCGCAGCACACCCGACCGCACCCGCCCCAGCAACACACCGAACGACGGATCCCCCGACACGTCCGACCGCACCACCACCGTATTCACGAAACACCCGACCAACTCCTCCAACCCCACATCCGACCGCCCCGCCACCGGACTCCCCACCACCACGTCCCCGCCCGCGCCCACCCGCGACAACACCCCCGCCAGCACCGCGTGCAACACCATGAACAGGCTCGCCCCGTGGTTCCGGGCGAGTCGTACGAGGCCGGCGCACCGCTCGGGCGGGATGTGCAGGCGCACGGAGCCGGCGCGGCCGGACGCCCGGGCCGGCCGGGTCCGGTCGTGGGGCAGCGCCATCTCCTCGGGCAGATCCCGCAAGGCCGCCCGCCAGAAGTCCAGTTGACGCTCCTCAAGGCCGCCCGACCGCAGCAGCTCGCGCTGCCAGAGCGCGAAGTCGCGGTACTGGACGGGAGGCTGGGTCCACTCCGGGGCCGTGCCGCCGCTCCGGGCCGCGTAGGCCGCGGCGAGGTCCCGCAGGAAGGGGGCGGCCGACCAGCCGTCGAAGGCGATGTGGTGCACCGCCACCACCAGCACATGCTCCGCGGGTCCGACGGCCAGCAGCTGCGCCCGCAGGGGCGCCGAGCACGACAGGTCGAAGCCCTGATCGGCCAACTCCGCTATATGTGCGCGCACTTCATCGGCCGCGACGGGCACCGGCTCGACACCGGGGGCGAAGGCGGTGTCCGTGTCCAGCACCCGCTGGTGGCGCGCCACTCCGCCGGCCGCCGGAAAGACCGTACGCAGGCTCTCATGGCGGTCCACCACGTCCCGCAGGGCCGCTTCCAGCGCCGCCGGCTCCAGCTCCCCGGACAGCCGCAGCGCGGTCGTGATCACGCGCGTGTCCGTACCACCCGCGCCCTCTTCGAGCTGGCCCTGGAGCCAGAAGCGCAGCTGGGAGGGGGACAGCGGGGCCTGCTCGGAGCGGGGACGCCGGGTGAGTGGCGGCCGGGTCCCGGCGGGGCCCCCGCAGCGGGCGGCCAGACCGGCCGGCGTGGGCGCGTCGAACACCGTGCTCATGTCGATCTCCGCGCCGAGGGCCGCCCGGATCCGGCTGACCAGGCGTACGGCGAGGAGCGACTGGCCGCCGAGGTCGAAGAAGGAGTCGTCGGTCCCGACGTCCGGCACGCCGAGGAGGTCGGCGAACATCCCGCAGAGCGTTCGTTCGACCTCGTTGGCGGGTTCGCGGCGGGTGACCTCCGTCGCCTCGGCCCGGGGCAGGGGCAGCGCGGCCCGGTCCACCTTGCCGTTCCGCGTCAGCGGCAGACCCTCATCGAGGACCATCACCACCGACGGAACCATGTAGTCCGGCAGCAACTCCGCAGCATGCTCCCGCACCCGCCCCGCCAACCCCTCCCCCGCATCCGGCCCCGGCACCACATGCGCCACCAACCGCCCCTCCCACACCGAGACGACCGCCTGCCGCACCCCTTCACACCCCGACAACACCCCCTCCACCTCGCCGAGTTCCACCCGGAACCCCCGCACCTTCACCTGCTCGTCCGCCCGCCCGACGAACTCCAACCCCCCGCCCGCCGTCCACCGCACCAGATCACCCGTCCGGTACATCCGCTCCCCCACACCCCCGAACGGACACGCCACAAAGCGCCCCGCCGTCACACCCGGCGCGCCCACATACCCCCGCGCCACCCCCACCCCCGACACATACAACTCGCCCACCACACCCACCGGAACCAGCCCCAGACCCGCGTCCAGCACGAGCACCCGGGAGCCGTCCAGCGGTCCGCCGATGGAGAGTTTCCGCCGCCGGTCGCGGGAAGCGGTGGCGAGCGGCTCGTACGTGGTGAAGGTGGTGTTCTCCGTGGGGCCGTAGGCGTTGGTGACGCTGAGGTGCGGGAAGAGCCGCAGCGCCTCGGCCGCCACGGGGCCCGACGCCTGTTCGCCTCCGAACCAGACGTGCTGGAGAGATCCGATGGCGGAACTGCGCTCGGCGACGAGGGAGTTGAAGAGGCCGGTGGTGAAGAAGGCCGCGGTCACCCCGTGGTTCTCGACCGCGCGCTCCAGTGCCGCGGCCGAGGTGTCCCCCGGCGGGACGACGACGGCCGTGCCGCCGTTGAGCAGCGGGACCCACAGCTCGTAGGTCGACGCGTCGAAGGAGTGCGCCGAGTGCACGAGGACCCGGGAGTGGTCCTGCCGCGTCCAGCAGGTGTCCGCCGCGAACCCGAGGATGTTGCCGTGGGTCACGGCGACTCCCTTGGGGCGTCCGGTGGAGCCGGAGGTGTACATCACGTACGCGAGCTGGTCGGCTCCGGCCACCGGGGAGGCGTACGGCATCGCCCGCGCGCCGGCCGCCGGGTCCGGCCGGGGTTCGTCGGCCCGGATCACGGACCGGGCCGGTACCGCCTCGCGCAGGGCCGTGCGGGTGTGCGTCGCCGCGTCGACCACCAGGACGCGGGGCTTCGACTCCGCGAGGACGGCGCGGAGCCGGGAGTCGGGGCCGCGCAGGTCGAGGGGGAGGTAGGCGGCGCCGGTCTTCAGGATCGCCAGCAGGGTGACGACGAGGTCCGCCGATCGTTCCATCGCGACGGCGACCAGCCGCTCGGGTCCGGCGCCCGCGGCCAGCAGCTGCCGGGCCAGCCGGTCCGCGCGCTCGTCGAGATCCCGGTACGACAGCTGCCGTGCGCCGCACACCACCGCCACGGCGTCGGGCGTGCGGGTCGCCTGGGCCGCGAACCGGTGCGCCACCGACCGGTCCAGGGGGGCCTGCGCGGTTCCGGTCCCCCGGGTGAGGACGGTCTCGCGCTCGGCCCGCCCCAGCAGGTCGACGGCGCCCAGGCGCAGCTCCGGGTCGGCGGCCACCTGGTCCGCGAACCGTACGAAGCGACGGGCCAGGTTCCGTGCCGTCTCCTCGTCGAAGAGGTCCCGCGCGAACAGCAGCCGCCCCTCGATCCCCTCGTCCACGTGCCGGAAGTCGAAGAGCAGGTCGAATTCGGTGGTCTCGGCGGGTGCGGGGTACTCCCCTCGCGTATCCAGGCCGGGGAACGACGCCTGGGCCACCGCGTTGTTCTGGAGGCTCAGCATCACCTGGAACACCGGATGCCGCCCCGCCGCCCGCACCGGGTTGACCGCCTCCACCACCCGCTCGAACGGTATGTCCTGATGCTCCAACGCCCGCAGCACACCCGACCGCACCCGCCCCAGCAACTCACCGAACGACGGATCCCCCGACACGTCCGACCGCACCACCACCGTATTCACGAAACACCCGACCAACTCCTCAAGCCCCACATCCGACCGCCCCGCCACCGGACTGCCCACCACCACGTCCCCGCCCGCGCCCACCCGCGACAACACCCCCGCCAGCACCGCGTGCAGCACCATGAAGAGGCTGGACCGGCCGCGGCGGGCGACCTCGGACAGGGCGTGCAGGGTGGGGCGGCCGACGGTGAACTCGATCAGCCCCGCGCGGCGCGTGCCGGCGCCTTGGCGGGGGCGGTCGTGGGGCAGGGGCAGTTCCTCGGGAAGGCCGTCGAGCGCGGTCCGCCAGAAGTCGAGTCCCCGCTCCTCGAAGCCGTCCGCCGCCAGCAGTTCCCGCTGCCACAGGGTGAAGTCGGCGTACTGCACCGGCAGTTCGCCGTGCATGGGGGCGGTGCCGCATATCCGTGCCGCGTAGGCGGCGGACAGGTCCCGTACGAGGGGGCCGACCGACCAGCCGTCGAAGGCGATGTGGTGGACCGCCACCACCAGCACGTGCTCCGCCTGCCCGACGGCCAGCAGCTGCGCCCGCAGCGGGAGTTCGCGGGACAGGTCGAAGCGGTGCCCGCAGACCGCGGCGTACGCGTCCGGCAGCCCCTGGGGGCCGACCTCCGCGCGGGGCAGGGCCAGGTCGCCCGCCCGGTCGGCGCCGAGCACCCGCTGGTGGGGCACCCCGTCGGTCACCGGGAAGACGGTACGCAGGCTCTCGTGCCGGGCCACCACGTCCCGCAGGGCCGCTTCCAGCGCCGCCGTGTCCAGCTCCCCGGACAGGTGGAGCAGCACGGGGGCGACGGGTGACGCGTGCCCGTCACCGCCGTGCTCCTCCTGGAACCAGAAACGGGCCTGGGAGAAAGACAGGGGGATCATGCTGAGCTCGACCTCCGGGCTCGGTGGATGGCTGGCGGGTGCCGGGGCTAGACGGCGGTGGAACGCGCGCGGAGTTCGCCGATCCGGCGCAGTCCGCCGAGCACGGTCTTGGTGTCGACGCCGAAGTCGATCAGGCAGGCGATCTCGTCGACTCCCGCGGCGCGCACGGCCTCGACCGTGCGGCCGGCGTCCTCGACGGTTCCGAACAGACCCCGCTGTTCGAAGTAGGTCTCGAAGGACCGGGTGAGGAGGAAGTCGACGTCCTCGTCGTCCAGGGCGTCCAGGTCGAGATCGGGGTCGGCCCCGGTGAACGAGCGGGTCACCAGGTGGAGGGAGCTGCGGAGGTAGTCGCGCAAGGGCCCGCGCACGGTGTCGCGGGCCTCGGCGCGGGTCCCGGCGAGATAGGTGTGGAGCATGAGGACGACATGGCCGTCCCATCCGTCGTGGGCGCGGCGGGCCGTCCGGCGGTACTCGGCGATCTTCTCGGTGAGTTCGTCGAGGCTCTGGTGGAGCAGATGCGTCAGCACCCCGGCGCGGGCCCGGGCGGCGGCGCGGAAGGTGTCCGGCTCGCCCGCGCTGGTCACCCAGACCGGCAGCTCCGGCTGCACGGGCGGGGGGAAGACCCGGACCGTGGTGGGCGCTCCGTTTCCGTCGGTCACGTCGAGCGGTTCGCCGCGCCACAGGCGTCGTACCTCTTCGAGGCGCTGGAGCAGCACCGTCTTGCGGTCGGCGTACGCGGCGCGGCCGAGGGCGAAGTCGGCGGGGTGCCAGCCGGAGGCGAAGGAGACGCCCACCCGGCCGCCCGAGAGGTTGTCCACCACGGACCATTCCTCGGCGATGCGGGCGGGGTGGTGGAGGGGCGCGACGACGCTTCCCGCGCGGATGGCGATGCGGTCCGTGGCGGTGGCGAGCGCGGCGCCCGTCACCGCCGGGTTCGGGTAGAGCCCCCCGAAGGGGTGGAAGTGGCGCTCGGGCGTCCATACGGCCGTGAAGCCGTCGCGGTCGGCGAACCGGGCGCCCTCCAGCAGCAGTTCGTACCGCCCGCGAGGGTCGCCGGCCGGCGTGCCGGCGCTGTCGTCGGCGAAGTAGAAGAGGCTGAAGTCCATGGTGGTGGTCCCCTGTCGGTCGGTCGCGGTCCGGCCTCGCCGGGCGGGTCTCACTCGGTGGGGCGCATCCGCCGCAGCGGTGGCCGGGAGGTGCGCGCGCCGTCCAGGCGCGGCGCGAGATCGGCCACTCTCGGCGCGTCGAACAGCGTGCCCACCGGGACGTCGACGCCCAGGTCGGCGCGGATGCGGCTGACCAGGCGGGTGGCGAGCAGCGAGTGGCCGCCGAGATCGAAGAAGCTCTCGTCGGTGCCGACCTCGTCCAGGCCGAGCAGTTCCGCGTACATCGCGCACAGGGCCTTCTCCCGGTCCGTGCGCGGACGGCGGGGGCCCGTGGGCCCGTCGGGCCGCGCGGTGGGCGGAGCGGGCAGGGCCGCGCGGTCCGTCTTGCCGTGCGGGCCGAGCGGGAGGCGGTCCAGGACCACCACGGCCGACGGCATCATGAAGTCGGGCAGGAACGCGGCGACCCGGCGGCGCACCGCCGCGCGGACGCGGTGCTCGTCGGCCGCCGTGCGCGGGGCGCTGACGTAGCGCGCGAGGTCGCGGTGCCCCGGGTGGCGCACCGGGCGGTCGGGAGTGGCCCCGCCCGCGGTGAACTCGGCGTCGAAGCACGTGTCGTCGCCGTCGGCGGGCCAGCGCAGCGCGACGGCGTAGCCGAGTTCCTCGCCGAGCCGGGCGAGGTGTTCGGGGTCGGCGCCGGCGCGGCGGGAGCGGGCCGGACCGGGGAGGTAGCCGGTCACGCGGGCGTTGGGCACACCGGTGACCGTGAAGCGCGCGGGACGCCGGGTGCGGGCGATGCTCGCGACGGTGTCCGGGGTGCGGGCGTCGGCGCCCCAGCGCAGCACGAGGCCGGGCGCGGGGTCGTCCGGGGCGGGACCGGTGCCCAGGACCGCGTCGTAGCGCAGCGCGGTGAGTTCGTTGATCCGTTCACCGCGCTTCAACCGCACGTCGCAGGTGGTGAACCGGCCGGAGCCGGCCGCGTAGGCGGCGAAGTAGTCGGGGTCGACGAGGAGTTCCGGTACGTCCCGGGCGCCACCGTCGGCCGCGAGGCGGGCGCGGTCGCGCAGCCGGAGGTTTCTGACGTCGCCGACGAAGACCCGGCCGCCGGGGGCCAGGGCCTGCCCGGCCGCGTCGAGCACGCGGGCCAGGTAGCCGCCGCTCGGGAAGTACTGCGCCACGGAGTTGAGGACGACCACGTCGAAGTGGCCGGCCGGGATGCCGGTGGCGTCGTGCGCGGTCTGCCGCCGCAGCACCACTCGGCCGTCGGGAAGTCCGAGCCGGTCCACCCGCGGGCGCAGCCGGCGGATCGCCCCGGCGGAGAAGTCGAGTCCCCAGTACTCGGCGGTGTGCGGCGCGAGTTCGGTGAGGAGCAGGCCGCTGCCGACGCCGATCTCCAGCACGCGGGCGGGGCGCAGTTCCCGGATGCGGCGGACGGTGGCGTCCCGCCACTCGCGCATGTCCTCGACCGGGATGGGGGTGCCGTCGCGGCTGTCGTGCCAGCCGGTGAAGTCGTCCTCGCCGGGGTCCGCCGCGCCGGGCGCCGTGTACACGGCCTCGTGGAGCCGGCGCCAGTCCTCGACGCGTCCGCTCTCGCCGCCGTCGGCCGGGCCGGGCGGGGCCTCGGGGACCACGTACGCCACGATCGCGGGCTCGCCGAGCCGGTCCTCCCGGAGCACCACCGCGGCCTGGGCCACCCCGTCGGCGGCGGCGACATGGGCCTCGACCTCTCCCAACTCGATGCGGTGGCCGCGCAGTTTGACCTGGTCGTCGGCGCGGCCCACGAACTCCAGCCGGCCGTCCGAGGTGCGGCGCGCCAGATCGCCGGTGCGGTAGGCGCGGGTTCCGGGGGGACCGTACGGGTCGGCGACGAAGCGTTCCGCGGTCCGGCCGGGGCGGCCGCGGTAGCCGCGCGCGAGTCCGGCGCCGGCGACGTACAGCTCACCGGTCACGCCCGTCGGGACGGGACGCAGCAGCTCGTCCAGGACGTGCACGCGTGTCCCGCGCACGGGGTCGCCGATGGGCGGGAGGGTCCCGTCGCCGCGCAGCGGCTCGCTCATCGTGGCGCAGACCGTCGTCTCGGAGGGCCCGTAGCCGTTGCGGAGGACGCGGCCCCTCGACCAGCGGGCGGCGAGTTCCGGGCCGCACGCCTCGCCCGCGACGACGATGGTGGTGACGCCGGACAGGGCGTCGGGCGGCAGGGCGCCGAGGACGGCGGGCGGTACGGTCAGATGGCTGATCGCGTGCTCGTCGGCGAGCCGGACGAGGTCCGGTCCTGGCAGCAGCCGGGCCGCCGGGGCCAGGACGAGGGCGGCGCCCGCCGTGAGGGCCATGCCCACCTCCCAGAAGAAGGCGTCGAACCCGGCGGAGGCGAACTGAAGGACCCGGCTCTCGGGGCCCACGTTCAGGGTGGCCGCCTGGTGGGCGACGAGGTTGGCGTATCCGGCCCGGGTGACGGCGACGGGTTTGGGGGTGCCGGTGGAGCCGGACGTGTAGATCACGTAGGCGAGATGGTCCGGGCACGAACGGCGTTCGGGGTCCGGGCACGGACGGCGCGCGGGGTCCGGGCCGGTGGCGGGGCGCGCGGGGTCTTCCCGCTCCGCGTCCAGGACGTCCAGCCGGGGCACCGACGCCGCGGACGCCGCATCGGGCAGGGTGGTGCGCGCGGCGGTCAGCAGCAGCGCCGGGCACGCGTCGGTGAGGATGTGGGCGATGCGGGCGGCGGGGTAGCGGGGGTCGACCGGCAGGAACGCGGCTCCCGTCTTCCACACCGCGAGCACCGCGACGATCAGTTCGACCGACCTGTCCAGGAGCGCCGCGACGACGTCGTCGGGACCGGTACCGCGCGCGGCGAGGCGGTGGGCGAGCCGGCCCGCGCGGGCGTCGAGTTCGCCGTAGCTCACCCGCTGCCCCTCGAAGCACACGGCGACGGCGTCCGGCGCGCGCAGCGCCCGTTCCTCGAACAGGTCGAGGGCCGCGCGGGGTTCGGGGAGCGCGGGTGCCGCGGTGGCCGGTGGCCGCGGGCGCTCCTCCTCGGTCAGCAGGTCGTAGTGGTCGATGCGGCGGTCCGGGTCACTGGCCGCGGTCCGCAGGGCGGCGGTCAGCCGGGCGGCCAGCCGGTGTGCGGAGGCCGTCTCGAAGAGGTCGAGAGAGTACTCCAGTTCGCCGCGCAGCCCGCCGGGAGCACCGTCGGCGGTGTGCAGTTCGGTGACCGACAGGGCCAGGTCGAACCTGGCCCGGTCCCGCTCCACGGCGTGCGGCGTGACCGTCAGCCCGGCACCGAAGTCCCAGTCGGCGTGAGCGGTGTTCTGGAAGGCCAGCATGACCTGGAAGAGCGGCTGGTCGTGGCCCGCGCGCCGCGGGTTGAGGTCCTCGACGAGCCGGTCGAAGGGCAGGTCCTGGTGTTCGGCGGCGGCCAGGCCGGTCTCCCTGACCTGTTCCAGCAGCGCGCGGAACGTGGGATTGCCGCGGGTGTCGGTCCTGAGCAGGAGCGTGTTCACGAAGAAGCCCACGAGGTCGTCGAGGGCGGGATCGCCCCGCCCCGCGCTCGCGACGCCGAGCGGGATGTCGTGCCCGGCACCCAGCCGGGTCAGCAGCACCGCGAGTCCGGCGCGGACCACCATGAACAGGGTGCAGCGGTGCTCGCGCGCCAACTCCAGCAGGGCCCGGTGGAGTTCGGCGTCGCAGGTGAAGGGGACGGTCCCGCCCCGGCCGCTCGCGTCCTGCCCGCCGGCGCGCCGGGCGCGGGCGGCCCGCTCCCCGGGCAGTGGCAGGCGTTCGGGCAGGCCGTCGAGTTCCTTGCGCCAGTAGGCCAGTTGACGGCTGTGGAGGCTGTCCGGGGCGTCCGGGTCGCCCAGCAGCGCGCGCTGCCACAGGGTGTAGTCGGCGTACTGGACGGGCAGTTCGGGCCGGTCGGGGGCGCGGCCGGCGTGGCGGGCCCGGTAGGCGAGGGCCAGGTCACGGGCGAGCGGGCCGAGGGACCAGCCGTCGCTGGCGATGTGGTGCGTGACCAGCAGCAGGACATGGGTGCCGGGCGCCGGGCGGAACAGCGCCGCGCGCAGCGGGGCCTGCCGGGCCAGGTCGAAGGGGACATCCGCCGCGTGGCGCAGCGCGTCGGCGAGGCCGTCCTCGGTGACGGTCGACAGGGGCAGGTCCGGACGGGACCCGGCGGGGCCGAGGATGTGCTGGTACGGCTCGCCGCCCTCGTCGGGGAAGACGGTACGCAGCACTTCGTGCCGTACGACGACGTCGTGCAGGGCCGCCCGGAGGGCCGGGCGGTCCAGCGGGCCCTCGAAGCGCAGGGCGATGTGCTCGTTGTAGGAGGCGCCGGGCCCGTGCAGCCGGTCGAGGAACCACAGGCGGCGCTGGGCGTAGGACAGGGGCAGGCGGGCGGGCCGCGCAAGGCGGCGGAGCACGGGCCGGCGGGAAGGTGCGGCGGCGCCCAGCCGCTCGGCCAGGGCGGCGGGGGTCGGGGCCGCGAAGAGGTCGCGTACCTCCGCCTCGGTGCCCAGCGCGGCGCGGACCCGGCCGATGAGCCGCATCGCCAGCAGCGAGTGGCCGCCCAGCTCGAAGAAGTCGTCCCGCGGGCCCACTCGCGGCACCCCGAGGACGTCCGCGTACAGCAGGCACAGCCGCCGTTCGCGCGCGCCGTTCGGGGTGCCGCCGCGGCCGGCGCGGGCGTAGTCGGGCGCGGGCAGCGCGGATCGGTCCACCTTGCCGCCCGGTGCGGGGGTGAAGGCGTCGAGGACGACGACCGCCGAGGGCACAAGGACCGGGGGCAGCAGGCGGGCGCAGTGCGCGCGCAGTTCCGCCGGGCCGGGCGGGTCCGCGTCGGCGCGGGCGGTGACGTAGGCGACGACGCGCCGGTCGCCCGGCCGGTCCTCGCGCAAGGCGACCACGGCGCGGGCGACCGCCGGATGTCCGGCGAGGACGGCCTCGATCTCGCCCGGCTCGATGCGTACGCCGTGCAGTTTGAACTGGTCGTCCACCCGGCCCTCGTACACCAGGGCGCCGGACGCCGAGCGGCGTGCCCGGTCGCCGGTGCGGTACATGCGGGAGCCGGCCGGGCCGCCCGGTTCCGCGACATAGCGCGCGGCGGTGAGCGCGGGCAGGCCGGCGTAGCCGAGGGCGACCTGGCCGCCCGCGAGGTACAGCTCACCGCTCTCCCCGTCGGGCACGGGCCGCAGCCGCCGGTCCAGCAGGTGCGCCCGTACGCCGGGCAGCGGGCCGCCGATCACCGGGGCGGGGCCGGTGACCGGTGCGGCGGTGGCGTCGATCGTGCACTCGGCGGGGCCGTACAGGTTGAGGGCGGTGACCGAGCCGTCGGCGGCCGGCGTCACCAGGTCCTCCCACATGGCGGGCGGTACGGGCTCGCCGCCCAGGTGCAGCCGCAGCGGGAGTTCACCGGGTGCCCGCCGGACCAGGTGGGGGCGCAGCAGCGCCCACAGCGACGGCGTGGCGTCGAGGTCGGTGACCCGCGCCGCGCGCAGGAAGGCGGCGAGGCGGCGCGGGTCCTGCCGGGTCCGCTCGTCGGGCAGCACGAGCGTGTCCCCCCGGCAGACCCTGAGCCACTGCTGCACGGAAGCGT
Organism: Streptomyces sp. SUK 48; assembly: GCF_009650765.1. Lineage (NCBI taxonomy): Bacteria > Bacillati > Actinomycetota > Actinomycetes > Kitasatosporales > Streptomycetaceae > Streptomyces > Streptomyces sp. SUK 48. The sequence goes on from NZ_CP045740.1 coordinate 1,541,883, forward strand.
CGAAGGAGAGCCCGGCGAGCCACGCCACCCGGCCGGGCGCGGCGGGGTGGCAGCCGGCGCTCTCCAGCGCGCCGACGAGATGGGCGACGTTGGCGTGCGAGACCAGGACGGGCTTGGGCCGGCCGGCCGAGCCGGAGGTGTGCACGACGTAGGCGATGGCATCGCGCGGGACGGCGCACTCCGGCAGCGACCCCCGCCCGGGCGGGACCTGCGCGCCCTCGGCCTGCGCGCCCTCGGCGGCCTGCGGGTCGACCCGCGTCACACCCGGTCCCCAGTCGTGGCCGCCCGCCGCCACGACCACCGTCGTGCCGGCCCCTTCCGCGAGGGCGCGCAGCCGGGCTCCGGGGTGGGCGGGGTCCAGCAGGGTGAAGGCCGATCCCGTGCGCCACACGGCGAGGGGCGCCGCCACCAGGTCCGGGCAGCGGCGCAGGGCGACGCCGGTCACCGTGCCGGGCCCCGCGCCCGCCCGCCGCAGGGCGGCGGCGAGCGCCTCCACCCGCTCGTGCAGTCCGGCGAACGTCAGGCCGCCGGTGGGGGTGAGGACCGCGGGACGGTCCGGGTGGCGCCGGACGCCGTCCAGGAAGCGCGTCAACGTGTCGGGCGGGCCGTCGGTCATCGGATTCCTCGCGTGGGCAGGGGGCGTGGCGTCCGGCCCGGGCGGGCCGTGTTGCTCGTGTAGCGTGAACTTCTCTATCGGCCAACGGAGTTGGGAGCGTCCCGGCCGCCATGACCGCTGAGGGAAGACCGCTCGTCACCGGCTCCGCGAGCACCGCCCGGCGCGGCCTGTTCGCTCATCGGAACTTCCGGTTGCTGCTCGTCGGCGAGACCGTCAGCAAGTTCGGTACGAGCATCACCTCGGTGCTGCTCCCGCTCACGGCGGTGGTGACGCTGGACGCCTCCCCCGCCCTGGTCGGGCTGCTGACGGCCGCGCCCTGGCTGCCGTGGCTGGTCGTCGGACTGCCGGCCGGCGCCTGGGTGGACCGGTGGCCCCGGCGCCGGGTCATGCATGTGTGCAACCTGGCGTCGGCGGCGCTGTTCGCGAGCGTGCCCGCCGCCTGGTGGCTGCGGGTGCTGACCTTCGGGCAGCTGCTCCTGGTGGCCTTCCTCACGGGTATCGCCTCGGTGTTCTTCTCGACCGCGTACTCCAGCTGTCTGCCGGCCCTCGTGGAGCGGTCCGAACTGCTGGAGGGGAACACCAAGTTGCAGGGCGGCGAGCATCTCGCCCAGATCGCCGGGCCGGGTGCCGGCGGGCTGCTCGCCCAACTGCTCGGCACGGTCCCGGGCCTGCTGCTGGACTCCGTCTCCTTCCTCGTCTCGTCGTGGTGTCTGCGCCGCATACGGGCCGACGAGCCGCGGCGCTCCGGCGCGCGGGTCCGGCTGCGCGAGGAGATGTCCACCGGGCTGCGCTTCATCGGCCGGGACCCGCTGCTGCGGGCCGTCATCGCGTTCGGCGCGGCGGCCAATCTCGCGCTGGCCGGGTACGAGGCGACGTACATCGTCTTTCTGGTCCGCTCGGTGGGGCTCGGCGCGGGCGCGGTCGGGCTGCTCGGTTCCTGCGGCGCGGTCGGCGGGGTGCTGGGGGTGCTGTGCGCCCGCCGGATCGCGGGCCGGTGGGGCACCGCCCGTGGCCTCGTCGCCGCCCAACTCGTCTCCTCGGTCTTCGGGTTGCTGATTCCCCTCACGGCGCCGGGGCCGCGGCTCGCGCTGTTCGTGATCGGCTCGACCGTGACGATGGCCGGGCTCGTGGCCTGCAACGTGATCACGGTGAGCTTCCGCCAGTCGTACTGCCCGGAGGACCTCCTCGGCCGGGTCACCTCGACGGCGCTGCTGATCAACTTCAGCACCGTTCCGCTGGGCGCCGTCGCGGCCGGGGCGCTGAACTCCGCCGTGGGGCCGCGTCCGACGATGTGGATCGTCGCCGGGGCGCTGGTGGCGGCGGTCCTTCCGCTGCTGGCGGCTCCCCTGCGCGGTCTGCGCGACCTTCCCGGCGTCAAGTCCCTTTGATTGCCGGGCCGTCAGGGCCGGTGCCGTCGGTTCCATCGAGCGTCGTCCACCTCCCGTCCTGTCCCCGCGCGCGGCGGCCGGTCCCGCTCACCGTGCCGTGCGTACCGTGCCGTCCCGCGTGCCGTGCGGCTCCGGGTCCACCCGTTCGGCCACCGCGCCCGCCGCGCCCCGGCCGACGGGGACGTCGGTGAGGAGCCAGGCCCCGTCGGTGCCGGCGGGTTCGGCGCCGGTGCCGGCGTACAGGGACGACGGGGCCCGGGCGAGGCCCACCCCGACTCCCTTGAGGTACGCCTCCTTTCTGACCCAGGCCCGGGCGAAGGCGGGCGGGCGTGCGGACGGGGGAAGCAGGGCGAGTTCGTCGCGTTCGCGCGGGTGCAGGACGTCGGCGGCCTCGGCCACCGCGTCCGGCGCGGGTACGGCCTCCACGTCCGCGCCGACCGGGACGGCGGCGAAGGCGAGCAGACCGAGGCCGCCGCTGTGGCTGAGGGAGTAGTGCAGCGGGTCCCCCGCCACTCCGGGCCGCCCGTGCGGTCCGCCGCACAGCGGGCACGCCCGCCGGGTCAGCGGCACCCGCGCGGGCCGCACGCCCAGGTAGGCGCCGAGCAGCAGGCGAAGCCCCAGATGGGTGGCGAGGTAGCACTCCCGGTCGGCCGGTACGCGCAGGGCCGCGGCGCGGGCGCGTTCCCCCGCGTCGAGCACCTCGGGCGCCGCCCGCGCGACCGCCGCGCGGTGCCGTCCGGCGTGCAGCAGCCAGAGCTGCGCGGGCCCGCCCGGCGCCGGCGGGGTGAGCCGCCGGCCGGTGACCGCCGCCGGGTCGAACGCACGGACCCGAGGGGGGTCGCGCAGCGCGCCGGTGCCGTACGGCACGGCTCAGGCCGCGGCCGTCGCCGCGGTACGGACGGTCTCTTCCATCCGGCTGCCCTGGCGCATCCGGAAGCGCAGCCGCAGTCCGTCACCGGCCGCCTCGGCCTTCACGGTGCGCTCCGCGGTCCAGCCGAGGGCACGGAACTCGCCCTCGCCCAGGTGCACCAGCGCCGCCCGCGGCTCGTCGTCGACCTCCAGGACGAGCCGGCCGCCGTCGAGCCGCAGCCGCGCGGGCCGGTCGGGGCGTGCGTCGTCGGCGAGTTCCTCGGGCTCGCCGTAGAGGAAGGCGTCGGGGATGGCGAAGCTGCTCTGGAATCCGGCCAGTTCGTCCTCGGTGAGCGCGATCTCGGGGCGGTTGAGCAGCACCTCGGACCAGCGGACGCGGTCACGGAACTCGGCCGGGAACAGCTCCAGCAGTTCGGCGTTGACGTAGGCGTCGATGACGAGGTGGACGCGGCGTTCGGAGCCGCCGTTGCGCACCGAGTGCGGGCGGGAGAAGTCGCCGAACCAGAAGGTGCCGGGCTGCCAGGTGTGGGGCTGTCCGTCGAGGGTGAGGACGGCCTCGGGGTTGGTGACGAACGGTATGTGCAGCCGGACCCAGCCGGCCGCGAGCCCGTACGGCTGGTCGCGGTGCTCGTCGACCTCGGCGCCGGCGCCGAGCGACATCAGCCGTACGGCGCGCAGTTCGGTGGGCAGGCTTTCCAGGATGGACTGGATGTAGGGGGTCTTCTCCAGCCAGGGGGTGGCGCTGTACTCGACGAGGCCGAGCCCGCCGGGGTCGGTGCGGTCGGCGCGGCCGTCCGGGCTGCGCAGCGGCAGCACCCGCCAGTCGAGGACGGTGTCCTCACTGGGTTCGAGGCTCTCGCCGTAGGTACGCTGCGCCGCCCACTGGGTGCGTTCCAGGACGGCGAGTTCGGCCAGCAGCCGCTCGACGTCGAAGTCGCCCTTCAGGCGGGCGGCGCTCAGGTTGCCACTGCTCATGATGTGCCTCTTTCCTTTCGTGCCTTCGGCGAGGTGCTCTTCGGCGACGTGCGGGGCGGGCTCAAGCTGCGGGACGGGCTCGGGATGCGGGGCTGGCCCGGGGTGCGGGACGGGCTCAGGGTGCGGGACGGGCTCAGGGTGCGGGGGCCTTGCGGTCGTCGGGCTCGGGGGTGACCGCGGGCGCCGGCCGGTGGTCGAGTTCGCGCCAGTGCGGGCGCAGGGCGGGCAGCACGGTGCTGCCCAGGTAGAGGGCGGCGCAGCCGAGCAGGACGGGGCCGAGGCCCGCCAGGGTCACGACGAAGCCGGCGAGGATGGGCCCGAGCGGGACGCCGGCGGAGCCGACGGAGTCGGTGAGCGCGGAGACCCGGCCCAGCAGGGGGCGCGGGATGCGCTCCATCATCACGGCGTTCAGGATCGGGTTGACGAAGCCGATGGCCAGTCCGTCCACGACGGCGACCGCGAGGACCGTCCACAGCGGCAGGCCGAAGGCCATCACCAGGAAGCGGGGCGGCCCGGCGAGGAGGAAGGCGATGACGTACGTCGGCCGGCGCCGCAGCCGGTGCGCGAGCGCGGTGGCGAGCGCGGAGCCGCCGACCGCGGCGATGCCGAACACCGAGCCGAGGGCGCCGATCGCGGCCGGGCCGCCGCCGGTCTCCTTCGCCCAGACCGGGATGAGCAGGGAGCCGTACGCCGCGTCGATGAGGTTGGTGACGCTCAGCATGACGGCGATGGACCGCAGCAGCCGGTCCTGGCGCAGGAACCGCATCCCGGCCCGCAACCGGTCCAGATAGCGCTCCTCGTCGGGCGCCGCGGCGGTGGCTTCCGCCGCCGGTGCCGGGGTGCCGCGGGGCGCGGTGGTGACGATGATCAGCGCCGAGACCAGGAAGGTCACGGCGTTGGCCGCCAGCGCCCACACCGGGTCGAAGAAGGCGACCACGGCGCCGCCGACGGCGGGTCCCGCGGTGCCGGCCAGGCGTTCCAGGGTGCCCACCATGCCGCTCACCCGCTCCAGCGGCATACCGGCCGCCTCGGCGGTCTCCGGGGTGAGGGTCCGCTTCGCCACGTCGCCGGGCCCGCGGGCCAGCCCGAGCAGGGTGGACAGCGCCAGCAGCAGTCCGTACGGCAGGGCGTTCAGCCAGTGGCAGACCGGGATCATGGCGATCACCGCGGCGCTGGCCACATCGGCGGCGATGCTGAACCTGCGGGCTCCGAACCTGTCGATCAAGGGCCCCGCCAGCGCCTTGCCGAGCACGAGCGGCAGTGCCTCGGCGAAGACGACGAGCCCCGTCTGCGACGCGCTGCCGGAGGTGACGAGCACCAGCCAGGGCAGCGCGATCATGGTCAGCCGGGTGCCGAGCAACGAGACGGTGTAGGCACTCAGCAGTCCGTACAGCGAGACGCGGGAGGCTCGGGATGTCCGCATGGAGGCGGGGCCTTTCCGTAAGGGGCGGCGGCACTCAGTGATCGCTGCGATCCGCTATCGCGCGGGCGAGATCGCGCAACTGCGGATGCTGGTAGATCATACGAGTGGGGATGACCACACCGCGTTGCTTCTTGAGGTCGGCGATCACGCGCAGCGCGAGCAGCGAGTGCCCGCCGAGGGCGAAGAAGTCGTCGGTGGCCAGCACCCGTTCACGGCCGAGGACACTCTGCCAGGCACCGGCGATCAGGGTCTCCAGGTCACCCTCGGGCGCGGCGCCGGAGCCGCCCGGCTCCTGCCGCTCGGCCGGTTCGGGCAGGGCCGTGCGGTCCACCTTGCCGCCGACACCCAGCGGGAGGCCGTCGAGGGCGGTCAGCGACAACTGGGCCATGTGGGCGGGCAGTCGGGAGCCGAGATGGCGGCGCAGCGGCTCCGGGTCGGGGTCCGCGCCGGGCGCGGGGACCCAGTAGGCGGCCAGGGCGCGGCCCAGCCGGGGGTCTTCCCGTACGACGGCGACCGCGGCGGCGACGGCCGGATGGTCCGTCAGAACGGCCTCGATCTCGCCGAGTTCGATGCGCAGGCCGTTCACCTTGACCTGGTGGTCGACCCGGCCGAGGTAGGCGAGGCCGCGGTCCGCACGGCGCCGGACCCGGTCGCCGGTGCGGTACATGCGGCTGCCGGGCGGGCCGAAGGGCGAGGCGGTGAACCGCTCGGCCGTCAGGGCGGTGCGGCGCAGATAGCCGAGCGCGACCGTGGGGCCGGTCAGGTACAGCTCGCCCTCCGTGGCGGGGCGCAGCCGCTCGTCGAGGACGTGGGCGCCGACGCCGGGCAGCGGCGGGCCGATGTGCGGTTCGGCGCCCTCGACGCGGCAGGTGGTGGAGTCGACGGTGCACTCGGTGGGCCCGTACAGGTTGAGGGCGTGTACGGTCCCCCGGTCGCCGAGGCCGGCCAGGTCCTGCCACATGGGCTGGGGGATCGCCTCGCCGCCGACGAACAGCCATAGCCCGTCCGGGAGTTGTTCGGCGGCCTCGACGATACGGTCCCGCAGGACGGACCAGTGCGAGGGGGTCACGTCGAGGTCGGTCGCGCCCTCGCGGAGCAGGTGCGCGGCGAGCGCGGCCGGGTCGGCACGCTGGTCCTCGGCGATCAGCAGCAGCGTGTCGCCGCGGCAGACCCGGGCCCACTGCTGCACGGAGGCGTCGAAGGAGACGCTCGCGTTCCAGGCCACGCGGGCGGGCCGGTCGGGGTAGTGGCCGCGCTCCTCCAGGGCGGCCACCAGCCGGGCGGCGGCGGCGCGTGTCACCGCGACGCCCTTGGGCCGGCCGGTCGAGCCCGAGGTGTAGATGACGTAGGCGGGGGCGTCGTCGGGCACCTCGGCGTCCGGGACGGGGAAGGTGGCCTCCTCGTCGGGGGCGACGATCCGCACGCCGTCCCGCCAGTTCCGGGCCGGGTCGGAGGTCACGACGACCTGGATGCCGGCGTCCTCGACCATGTCGTCGAGGCGGGCCTGCGGGTGGGCCGGGTCGAGGGGGACGTACGCCGCGCCGGCCCGCCAGACCGCGAGCAGGGCCGCGACCAGGGCGGGCTCCCGTCCCAGGGCGACACCGACGTGCTGTCCGGGCCGGACGCCGGCTGCGACGAGGGCGGCCGCCAGCCGTCGTGCCCGGCCGTCGAGAGCGCCGAAGCCGACCGTGGTGCCGTCGGCCCCCACGACGGCGTCCCGCGAGGGGTGCCGCGCGACGGCGTCCCGGAAGCCGTGCAGAAGGTCACGGGCGGGGGCGGACGAGGGCCCCGGGCGGGTACCGGCGGCGCCGGGTGCGGCCGGCCGCGGGGCGGCAGCCGTGGCCGTGCCGCCGGCCGGTGACGGGGCGTCGGGCGGTGTTGCGGGCATGGAGGGGCTCCTCTCGGGGGCCGGTCGCGGTGGGGCCGGTCGGGGGTCTGCCGTTCGGATGGGGGCGGCCGTGGCGGCGCGGGGCGCTCCGCTCGAACGGCTCGGGCGGTGGGTGCCGGACTCCCCTGACGCCGGCCTGACGCGAACGGAAGACGCTAGGGTCTTTCGTTTGGATCAGGCCGGATCAGGGAGCGGGGTCTGGTGCCGTGCGTCGCAAGGCGGAGGAGGGCGACATGGCGGAGCCATGGCAACCGACGACAACGCCGCGAGGCGCGGCACCAGGGCCCGCGAGCCCGGCATGATCCAAACGAGAGGCCCTAGGCGCGCTCGGCCAGGGCGGGCACGGAGGGGGTGCAGTCGGCGAGGGCGACCGGTTCGCCCATCGCGACGACGATCTTCCGGTCGCCGCGGAAGGCGTCACGGCCGTGCGCGGTGAGGATGTTGTCCACGAGGAGCAGGTCACCCGCCTGCCAGGTGCGCCGCACGGTGGCGCGTTCGTAGGCCGCGTCCAGCACAGCCACCTCCTCGGGGGTCAGCGGCGTGCCGTCGCCGAGGGCCGTGCTGAACGGCAGTCCGTCCCGGCCGAATTCACCGACCAGTACGTCCCGGATGTCGGGGTCGAGCGCCCACTCACTCCAGAACGCGACGTGGTTGAACCAGACTTCCTCGCCGGTGTGCGGATGGCGGATGGTCGCCGACCGTACCTGCCGGGTGCGCAGGGTGTCGTCGTCGCCCCAGGTGAAGTCGATGGCGTGGGCGGCGCAGTAACGCTCCACGTCGGCACGGGAGTTGCCGGCGAACGCGGTACGCCAGTCCAGCGAGATGTGCTCGGCGTAGTTGCGCACCAGGGACCAGCCGTGCCGGCGGAAGCGGTCGACGAGGTCGGCGGGCAGGTGGTCGAGGACCCGGCGGACGTCGGCGACCGGTGTCGCGCCGCCCTCCGCGGGAGCGGTCAGGCAGCCGAACAGCAGCAGGCGGGGGAAGGTCAGCGTGTAGCTGTTCTCGTTGTGCATCCGGATGGCCTGCGCGGGCGGCAGGTCGGTGGAGGAGAACACGTCGTCGCCGAAGTCGCTGCGCGGAGTGGCCTTCTCCTGGTACTTGGCGCGCTCGGCGAACAGGGCGTCCCGCACCAGCGCGAAGTCGGCGGCGGTACGCACCGGGAGCCCGCGCAGATACAGCGCGCCGTGCCGGGCGAGGACGCGGCGCAGCTCGTCCCGGCGGGTGCCGATCCAGTCCGCGGCGGCGGCCGCGTCCGGCAGGCCCTCGACGACGGCGGTGACCGGGGCGCCGGGTTCCTCTGTCCAGTGGGGTGTCATCGCGCGCCCTCCTCCGGCTCGGCGTCGGCGAAGTGGTCGGGCAGGGCCTCCCACACCGACGGGGTGTAGAAGTGGCCGCCGGGCAGCGCGTCCACGCGCAGTCCGCCGGTGGCGCAGCGCGCCCACTGCTCGGCGACGGCCGGTTCGATGACCGCGTCGTCCGCGCCGTACAGCACATGCACCGGTACGGACGTGGTGACGCCGGGCCGGGGCCGGTAGGAGTCGCGGACCGTGATGTCGGCGCGCATCAGCTCGATCGCCATCTCCCGCAGGTCGGGGTCGTCGAGCGCGTAGTCGGGCAGCAGTCCGATGGTCCGCATCCACTCCACGAGGCTTCCCTCGGTGTCCTCCAGGCGGGGGAAGCGGTCGCGTTCGGTGACGCCGCGGTCGGGCGCGTTGCAGGAGGAGACGATCAGGCGCTCCGGCAGCCGGGTGCCCCGCTCGGCGAGCCGTACGGTGACGTCGAAGGCCATCCAGCCGCCCATGCTGTGGCCGAACAGACGGTAGGGGCGCTCCGGTGCGGCGGCCGCGGCGCCGGCCACGGCGTCGGTGGCGTCCTCGGCGAGGGCGTCCCAGTCGGGGGCGAACTCCTCGGCGAAGCGGCCCTCACGGCCCGGGTAGCAGACGAGGGCCAGGTCGGTGCCCTCGCCGAGCGACGGCAGCCATGGCCGGTAGGACCCGGTGCCGCCGCCGCAGAAGCCGAGGCAGACGAGGGAGCGGTCGGCGTCCGGCCGGGGTACGGGCCGGACCACGGTGGTGTCCTGGAGCAGGGGACCGGTCATCGTCAGCCGGCCGTCCGGTCCATGGCCCGGCGCAGGCTCGCCGGGCGGATGTCGGTCCAGTGGGTCTCGATGTACTCCAGGCACGCGGCGCGGCTGTCGACGCCGTGTACGGTGCGCCAGCCGGCCGGTACGTCGATCTGAGCGGGCCACAGCGAGTGCTGCTCCTCGTCGTTGGCGAGGACCAGGTACTGCCCGTTCTCGTTCTCGAAGGGGTTCGACATCGTGCTGTCCCGTCTGTCGTGGGCGGACGGCTGGTCGGTGCGGGAACCGGACACGTGGCCCGGGGCCACCTCGATCGTAGGAACGGATCGGCCCTCGAAGAGGCAGTTGGCGAGGCAGGTGGCGGGAAGTTTCGCCGCCGCCCGGCGAGTCGGTCAGGGCGTGCGGGCGGTCGTGGTGACGGGCCGGGGCGCGGGGTAGGGGGTGTCCGGGTGCCACAGGTCGTCGGTGTCCAGGTCGCGGGGCCGGTACTTGCCCAACGCGCTGACGATCAGGCGTAGTTCGAGGGCGAGGGCCGCCACCAGCCGGTCAAGTCCCGCCTCCGGGTCCTCGTCGACGGCGAGCAGCGCGGCGCGGCCGAGGCCCACCGCGCGCGCCCCGGCGGCCAGTGCCTTGGCGGCGCGGGCGCCTTCCCAGATCCGGCCGCTGACGAGCAGGCACTCCCCGGGCCCCGGCCGTACCCGGCGCAGGCACTCCGCGAGCGGCAGGCCCACGTCGTCGAGGAAGGCGAGCGGGGCCCAGCCGGAACCGCCCTCGGCACCGTCGACGGTGACCGAGTCGGCGCCGGCCGCCCAGGCGGTGGCGGCCGCCTCCCGCACGTCGCGGGCGGGGGGCAGTTTCACCCAGATCCTGGCCCGGGGGAAGTTGTTGCGCATCAGGCGGACCTGGTGGGCGAGGATCTCCTCGGTGAAGGTGCCGGGGCTGCCGCTGCGCAGCACACGGGAGGTGCCCTCGCCGAGGACGGGCTCGACGGCGTACTGCTCCTGGAGCCGCTCGGCGTCCGCGGCGTCGACGACGGTCATGCCGCCGAGCCCCGGTTTCGCGCCCTGGCCCACCTTGAGTTCGAAGGCGAGCCGCCCGGCCTCCAGCAGCGGCTGCACGGAGGGGTCGCTGTAGACGAGGTTCCAGATCTCGGCGTCGGCGTCCTCGGTGGACTGCTGTACGGCCACGCCGCCGGCGCCCTCCAGGGCGTCCTGGTAGGCGGCGATGCGGCCCAGCAGGGTGCGGCCCTCGCGTTCGCCGAGCCGTCCGGTGCCGTTGACGGGGCCGATGTTCTCCCCGACGACGATGGGGATGCCGAGCCGGGCCGCCTGCCGGGCGGCGGCCACTCCCAGGTCGCGGCTGGCGACCTGGGTGGAGCCGAACGCGGAGACGTACACCGGGAGCGCCGCCGGGAATCCGCCGATGTCGGTGGCCGTGTCCACATCCCGGTACAGGGGTTCGCGGGCCAGCTCGATCAGCTTCTCCAGCCGTCGCGGCACGAAGGCGGGCGGCACCAGCCGGGTCCGGTCGAGTTCGTCGTCCCGGGTGCGCCCGTCGGCGCCGAACAGTTCGCCGCCGTACGCGGACGCGGGCGGGAAGACGCGGGCCGCGCCCTGCCGGGCCCTGGCCCGTATCTCGTCCTCCGGGAAGCCGGGGGCATGCAGTGCGCTCATGTCGTATCGCTCTCTCGCATGGGTGGACTCCCGTGGTCGGATGGCTCGCCGGGGGCTCTCACGACCGGGCCCGTACGGGCTCGGCCGCTTTCACGAGCGGGCCCGCACGGGCTCGCGGTCCGGGCCGGCCCCGGCCAGTTCGCCGAGGTCCAGGCGCGTCTCGACGTAGTGCAGCGCGTCCAGGAGACCGCTGCTGGTGAGGGCGGCGGCCGGGCGGGCGCCGGCGACGTGCCCGATCGGCATGGCGCCGATGGAGCTCCAGCCCAGCCGGCCCCGCTCGTCGATGAAGCCGGCGCTGCGGCCGGCGTTGTCGGGGTGCAGGCAGTACGGCACGTCGAGCCAGCCCCGGTCGAACGCCGTGAGCAGGGCGCGGCCGATGTCGGGGCCGGCGCAGAGCACCGCCTCGACGAGGGCGCGGGCCTCGGCGTACACCTGGGTGTCCCGGTCGCCGCCGTCCGGCGCGCCCGGGCCGCCGGGGCGGACGGTGCGGGCCGTGTGCGCCGAGGTCTCCAGCGCGGCGATGTTCTCGGCGATGGTGGGGATGCGGCGCGCCTCCACCGTGGTCTTCACGATGAGCCGCTGCGCCCCGGCCCGTACCGCGAGCCGCACCGCCCGGTCCTGTAGGGCGCGGGCGCCGGACGGGGTGCGCGGGTAGACGCCCATGTAGGTGTAGACGACGATGTGCCAGTCGACGCCGGGCAGCAGGTCCGCGGCGAGGGCGCGCAGCGCGCGGACCGCCTCCTCGTCCTGCTGCGGGTCGGTCTGCTGCGCGTAGCTCAGGGAGATGCTGCGCAGCCCGTGGCGGACGAAGAACATCCCTTCCAGCACGGACAGCGCGACCAGCAGTCCGGGCGGGCACAACTGGCCCATCATGCAGCCGCCGAAGGACTCCAGGTGCGGCTCGACGCCCGGCCGGCGGGCCTCGGCGAGCAGTTCGCAGGAGCGGGCCCAGTTGTCCACGGCGTCGGCGAGCGGTGTGCGGCTGTACGGCAGGCAGTAGGAGACGGGGCCGCCCTCGGTGGCGTGCAGTCCGGCCGCGAGCAGGCCGCGGACGATGTTCTGCGGGGCGGCGGAGCCGTGCCGCACCTGGACGGGGAAGGCGGGTCCGTCGATCCCGTCGAGCATCCGGCGGGTGGCGGCCGGGCCGTGGGTGAGGATCGGGTAACCGTTGAGGTCGGTGCCCTCGGCGACGGCTTGCCGGGCGGCGGTGAGGTCGCCGACCCGGGTGTAGCTGTCGAGGGTGAGCGTGCCGACCGCGGTGGCGTCCGCGTCGCGGGTGGCGAGCAGGCCCCGGCGCATCCGCTCCGGTGAGCCGAAGCCCATACGGGGCTGGACGACGAGTTCACGCGCGCCGCGGACGAACGCGCCGAACCCGCCGCTGATCGGGGCGTCCATCAGCGGCGCACCCCCGCCGTGAGCGCGTCGAGATAGCGGCGGAAGGGCGGTGTCCCGTCGCTCTCGTCGAACACCTCGGTGAACCCGGCGGCCCGCAGGCTCGGCAGCCAGGACCGTGCCGTGTCCTCCGTGGTGCCGAGTTTCCCGCCGATCACCACCGGGAGCGCGGCGAGCCGCGGTTCGGCGCGCACCCGTGCGATCAGCCGCAGTCCGTCGGCGGCGCCGTGGCCGTTGACGCTGCTGACCACGACGAGGTCGGGGCGGTGCGCCAGCGCCTCGGTGACGACGAGGTCCTCGGGGACACAGGCCCCGAGATTGGTCACCCGGTGTCCCCACTCGGCGAGGAGGAGCTGGAGGTAGATCAGGTTCCAGGTGTGCGCGTCGGACGAGGTGCCCGTCACCACGACGTCGAGCCCGGTGGCCGGGGTGCCCCGGGTGGGGCGCGCGGCGCCGGGGGCGGAGGTCTGCATGCGGACTGCTCCCCCGTCCGGTCAGTGTCCGGCCCGTACGGCGGTGCCGTACGCGGACGTCGTGGCACCGGCGGTCTCCCCGCCGTCGATCACGAGTTCCTGGCCGGTGAGGAAGCCGGCCTCGGCGGAGGCCAGATAGTGGAAGGCGGCGGCGATCTCGGCGGGGTCGGCGTGCCGTCCGGCGGGGATGCGCGCGTTGGTCTCGGCGAGCATCTCCTCGGTGTACTCGGCGAGTTGCATGGGTGTGAGGACGCCGCCGGGGCTGACGCAGGCGACCCGCACCACCGGGCTGAGTTCCAGCGCGAAGGTCTGGGTGAGGGCGACGATGCCGGCCTTGGTGGCGTTGTAGTCGGCGTAATAGGGGTATCCGCGGCGGCCGTTGACGGACGCGGTGGCGAGCAGGACGCCGTGTCCCTGTCCGGTCATGATGCGGGCGGCGGCCTGCCAGACCCCGAGGACGCCCAGGAGGTTGACGTCGGTGATGCGGCGGGCGTCCTTCTCCTCGATGTCGAGGACGCCGTGCCGGACGCTGATGCCGGCGTTGGCGATGACCACGTCGAGGCGCCCGGTCTCCCGGTGGACGTCGGCGAGGGCCTCCCGTACGGCGTCCCAGTCGGCGGTGTCGGCGCGTATCCACCGTCCGGCCGGGTGGCCGTCCGGTTCGGGTGCCTTGATGTCCAGGCCGACCACGTGGTCGCCCGCCTCGGTGAAGCGCAGGGCGGTGGCGCGGCCGATGCCGCTGGACGCGCCGGTGATGACGACGGTGCGCATGTCTGACTCCTTGGTCGCACGTGCGGGTACAGGAGGTGGAGGGGCGGTGGGCCCGGACGCGAGGGGGCCGGCAGGGGTCAGAACAGCACCCGGCCGCGCGTCGCCTGGCTCACCGGGGCCGCCTTGCGCAGATCGCGGCTGACGATCATCCGCTTCAGCCAGCGGTCGCTCCCGTCGTAGCGCACGGGGTACGCCTTGCGGCCGTGCACCGCCAGGTAGTTGTCGACGATCAGCAGGGAGCCCTGCTCCACGACGACCGTGTGCTGCACCCGCTCCAGCTCGGCCATCAGGGTGTGCACGGCTCGTTCGGCCGCCGGCTGGTCGGAGGCGCAGCGCATGAAGGGCAGGTCGATGCGGATGTAGGGCTGGTCGGGGTCGCCGAACAGGACGGGCACGGCGTCCGGTGCGTGCAGCATCTGCTCCATGCGGGCGAGCGCCGGGTGGTCGGGGTGGCGCAGCTGGAGCTGCCGGATGTGCTCGTCGTCGGGAAGGATGTGGAACAGCGGACGCATCAGCAGGGCCAGTTCCTCGCGGCTGAGCTTGACGTCCCGGACGGACGCGAGGATGGTCGGCACCCGGTCGTGGTTGCGGATGCCGAACAGCAGCAGGTAGTCGCAGCGGCCGGGGTGGAAGCCGTCCTCGGTGTGGAACTCCAGCAGGGTGGCGCTGCCGTGGCCGCTCTGGCGCTCCTCGTCGCCGTAGATCGGCAGGATGTTCTGGATCATCCGGCCGAGTTGCAGGGTGGACCAGGTGAAGGGGTCGCCGAGCGCGGTCGCGCACATGGCGAGGAAGAGTTCCTGTTCCAGGGTGGCCGTGGGGTCCGTTGGCTGGTCCCAGTGGCCGGGGGTCGGTCCGACGGCGATGTCGTCGACCGGGAAGCCGTGGATGAGCAGGCCGGCGGCCGACTCGGTGCGACGGAACGTCTCCAGGAACTTCTTCAGGCGTGGCGGCAGTCCGGCGTCGGCGAAGCGGTTGTCGTCGTAGCGGGCCGGGTCCGCCGGGTCGGGCAGGGAGGCGGCGAGTCCGGCCACCTCCTCCCGTATCCGGGACACCTCGGCATCGGACAACTCGTATTGGAGGACGGTCTCTTTCATGGATCGGCTCTTTCCTCGGTGTCAGTCTCGGTGCGGGTTGCGGACCATGAGGGCGGCGATCTCGGCAAGGGGCTGCGGACGGGTCATGTCCAGGTGGGCGCAGGCGACGGCGTGGCTCCGGATCCGGCCGGTGACCTGTGGCCGCCAGTCGTCCGCGACGGGTGCGGCGGGGTCGCGGTCCTCGGTGGCCGTGAAGTGCAGCACATCGCCCTCGAACACTCCCGGCTCGGCCGCCTCCGCCAGGGCGACGATGTGCGCGGCGGCGGTCGCCAGCGAGGCCACGAACGATTCGTCGAACGCGGTGTCGAGGCCGGTGCCGGCCGTGCCTTCCCGGCGGAGGAACCCGGCGATGTCGGCGGGGTCGAAGCGGCTGTCCGGGGCCGTGCCGGCCAGCGGGTAGGAGTCCATCAGGGCGAGCAGGGCCACCTCCTCGCCCTCGGCGCGCAGCCGGCAGGCCAGGGCGTGCGCGATGTTCCCGCCGAGGGACCAGCCGAGCAGGTGGTACGGCCCCTGCGGCCGCACCGCGCGGATGCGGCCCAGATAGTCGTCGACCAGGTCGTCCCAGCGCGCGGGCAGGGCTCGCTCGTCGGCGCCGGGCCGGCGCGCCTGGAGGCCGTAGACCGGCCGGTCGCCCAGCGCGGCGGCCAGGCCCGCGTAGCACCAGGCGAGCCCGGTTGCGGGGTGGACGCAGAACAGCGGCGCCCCGGTGCCGGACGTGCTCAGCGGCAGCAGCAGGTCGGAGCCGGCGGTGTCCCGGCCGTCGGCGCGGGCGGCGAGGGCGGCGACCGTGGGGGTGCGGAAGAACCCGGGCAGGGTCAGGTCCCCGAGGACGTCGGGCCACTGGGCGCGGACGCGGGCGACCACCCGGGCGGCCAGGAAGGAGTGGCCGCCGAGGTCGAAGAAGCTGTCGTCCACGCCGGTGCCGCGCACATCGAGGACCTCTTCGAACAGGGCGGCGAGGGAGCGTTCCAGCTCGCTCTCGGGCGCCCGTCCGAGTCCGCCGTACTCGGGTGCGGGCAGGGCCCGGCGGTCGAGCTTGCCGTTGGCGGTGACGGGCAGCACGCCGAGGGGGACGAACGCGGCGGGCACCATGTACTCGGGGAGCGTGCCGGCGACGAACGCGCGCAGCCCGGCGGGGTCGGGGGTGCGGCCGGGCGCGGGCACGACGTAGGCCACGAGCCGCCGGTCGCCCGGCCGGTCCTCGCGGAGCACGACGGCACCGTGCGCGATGTCCGGGTGCCGGCCGAGGGCGGCCTCGATCTCGCCGGGCTCGATCCGGAAGCCGCGCACCTTCACCTGGTCGTCGACGCGCCCGCAGAACTCCAGGCTGCCGTCGGCCCGCCAGCGTGCCAGGTCGCCGGAGCGGTACATGCGCGCCCCGGCCGCGAACGGACAGGCGACGAACCGTTCCGCGGTCGCCCCGGGCCGCCCGGCGTAGCCCCGGGCCAGGCCGTGTCCGGCGATGTACAGCTCTCCGGTGACACCGGCCGGAACGAGCCGCAGCGCCTCGTCGAGGACGTACACCCGGGCGCCTTCCACGGGCCGTCCCACGATCGGGGTGGAGGTGCCGCGCAGGGGTGTGGTCAGCGTCTCGACGGTGCACTCGGTGGGGCCGTAGAAGTTGTGCGCCGCCACCTCCGGTTCGGCGAGCAGCCTGCGCCACAGCGGCTCGGGAATGGCCTCGCCGCCGAAGGTCAGGGTGCGGGGGGTGAGTTCGGGGGTGCCGAGCAGCCCGTGCTCCAGCATCTCCAGGCCGTAGGTGGGCGTGGTGTCGAGGAAGTCGACGCCGTGCCGTCCGACGTAGCCGACCATGGCCGCCGGGTCGCGCCGGGTGGCGTCGTCGAGGAGGTGCAGTTCGTGCCCGGCGAACAGGGCGAGCAGTCCCATCCAGGAGGCGTCGAAGGTGAGCGGCGCGGTGACGGCCACCCGGGCGGCGCGGCGGCCGGTGGCCCGGACGTGCGCGGCGAACAGGGTCGTCTCGTGGCTGTGCAGGAGGTTGACCAGGGCCCGGTGCTCCACGACGACGCCCTTGGGGCGCCCGGTGGATCCGGAGGTGTACAGGACGTAGGCGGGGTGGGCGGGGTGCAGCGCGGGCACGTCCGGGTCGTGCTCCGGGCCGCCGGGCGCGCACCGGTCGAGGTGCAGGACGGGTACGGCGTCGGGGGCGAGGGCCTGGGCGAGTTCGGCCGTGCTGATCAGCAGGAGGGCGCCGGCGTCCTTGAGGACGTGGGCGATGCGTTCGGCGGGGTGCCCGGTGTCCAGCGGCAGATACACGGCTCCCGCCTTGAGCACAGCGAGCAGGGCGACGACCGACTCGACGGACCGGTCGAGCAGGACGGCGATCCGGTCCTCGGGTCCCGTGCCACGCCGGATCAGTTCGTGCGCGAGCGTGTTGGCGAGCGTGTTGAGTTCGCCGAACGTCAGCTTCCGTTCGTTCAGGACGAGCGCCACGGCGTCGGGCCGGGCGGTGGCCTGCTCCTCGAAGTACCGGTGCGCGGGGCGTTCGGCCGGCGGTGCGGCCTCCTCGTCGCCGCTCCACGCGCCGAGGAGGAGGGCGCGTTCCGGGGCGGACAGCACGTCGGCCCGCCCGAGGGGGGCGTCCGGGTCGGTGACGAACGCGGCGAGCAGCCGCACCAGCCGGTCGGTCAGGGTCCGCACCGTGCCGTGGTCGAAGAGTTCGGTGGCGTACTCGACGGTCCAGCGCAGTCCCGCCGGGGCGCCGTCGGCGGTGTGGGCCTCCTCGACGCCGAACAGCAGGTCGAACTCGGCGACATGGACGTCCACGGGGTGTTCCGCGACCGCGGTGCCGGCCAGTTCGAGTCCGTCGCCCGAACCGTTCTTCAGGAGCAGCATGGTCTGGAAGAGGGGATGCCGGGCCGTGGACCGGGCGGGGTTGACCGCCTCCACCACCCGCTCGAACGGCAGATCCTGATGCGCGTACGCCTCCAGATCCGCCGCCCGCACCCGCGTCAGCAACTCACGGAACGACGGGTCTCCCGATACATCCGTGCGCAACACCAGCGTGTTGACGAAGAACCCGACCAGATCGTCCAGACCGTCATCGGTACGCCCCGCCACCGCCGTCCCCAACGAAATGTCCGTCCCCCCGCCCAGCCGGCTCAGCAGCGCCGCCACCGCCGCCTGCACCACCATGAACAGCGTCGACCCGGACTCCCGCGCCAACCGCACCAGATCCGCGTGCAGTTCGGGCGGTGTCTCGCTCGTGACGGCTCCGGCGTCGTGGCTCGGCACCGGCGGCCGGGGCCGGTCGGCCGGCAGGGCGATCTCCTCGGGCAGCCCCGCCAAGGTCCGCTTCCAGTAAGCGAGTTGTCGGGCGGCGAGGGAGTCGGGGTCGTTCTCGTCGCCGAGCAGTGCGCGCTGCCACAACGTGTAGTCGGCGTACTGGAGCGGCAGCGGGGTCCAGCCGGGGGCCCGCCCGGCCAGGCGTGCCTCGTAGGCGGTGCTCAGATCGCGGGTGAGCGGGGCCATGGACCAGCCGTCACCGGCGATGTGGTGCAGGGTGAGGACGAGGACGTGGTCCTCCGCGCCGAGCGTGAACAGGGTCGCGCGCAGCGGGAGTTCGGTCGCGAGGTCGAAGGCGTGCCGGGCGGCGCGCCGGACATGCCCGGCCAACTCGACCGGCGGGCACACGGAGGCGGACAGCGGGACGCGGGCGTCGGTGGTGATCAGCTGGTACGGCTGCCCGTCGACGGCCGGGAAGAGCGTGCGCAACGACTCGTGCCGCGACGCCACATCGTCCAGCGCCGCCTGGAGCGCGCCCAGCTCCACCCGCCCGCGCAACCGCAGCGCCAGCGGGATGTTGTACGCCGAACCGCCTTCCTCCCACTCGCGCAGGAACCACAGCCGCTGCTGGGCGTACGACAACGGCATCGGCTCGGGCCGCACCGCCACCGGCGCCGGCCGCGGCCGGGTGGTGCCCTCGGCCCGCAGGTGCGCCGCGAGCTGGGCGACCGTCGGATTCCCGAACAGCGCCCTGATGCCGACCTCGGCGCCCAGCACGCTGCGGATACGGCTGGTCAGCCGGGTGGCCAGGAGTGAATAGCCGCCGAGGGCGAAGAAGTTGTCGTCGACGTCCACCTGCGGCACTTCGAGGGTCTCGGCGAAGAGGGCGCACAGGACTTCCTCTTCGGGGGTGCGCGGGCGGCGGGCGGGGGCCGGCGCGCCCGGGTCCGCGGCATCCGGCCGCTCGGGCATCGCGATGTCCAGCCGCCCGTCGGTGAGCCAGCGGCCCTGCCTGCCGGTGCGGTACATCACGGTTCCGGGTCGGCCGTGCGGGTCGGCGACGACCTTGTCGCCCGCGGGGGCGGAGGGGCCGGGCACGGTGAGGTAGAGATCGCCGCGGACTCCGGCCGGCACCGGCCTCAGCCGGCCGTCGAGGAGGTAGGCCGCGGCCCGGTCGGGCGCGGCCACGCCGGCGAGTTCGCGCCATGCCTCGGCCGGGACGGCGGCGCTCCACTTGTCGAGGACGCGGTGCAGTTCGTCGGCCGTGAGCAGTTCCACCTGGCTGACGGACGTGTCGGGATCGAGGGTGATCGCGTCCAGCAGCCGGCCAAAACGCCGGGCCAGGTCGTCCACGGTGGCCCGGTCGAACAGGTCGACGGCGTACTCGAACTCGGCCTTGATCCCCGCCTGCCGCCCTGCCTCGTCGAAGGTCTCCTCCAGGCCGATGCTCAGGTCGAACTTCGCGGCACGGTGGCTGAGGGGTTCGGTGGACGTGCCGAGTCCGGCGAGGTCGTAGGCCCCGTCGTCGGTGTTCTGGAGGACGAGCATGGTCTGGAAGAGGGGGTGCCGGGCCGTGGACCGGACGGGGTTGACCGCCTCCACCACCCGCTCGAACGGCAGATCCTGATGCGCGTACGCCTCCAGGTCCGCCGCCCGCACCCTGGTCAGCAACTCACGGAACGTGGGGTCCCCCGACACATCCGTGCGCAGCACCAGCGTGTTGACGAAGAACCCGACCAGATCGTCCAGACCGTCATCGGTACGGCCCGCCACCGCCGTCCCCAACGGGATGTCCGTCCCCGCACCCAGCCGGCTCAGCAAACCCGCCACCGCCGCCTGCGCCACCATGAACAACGTCGTCCCGGACTCTCGCGCCAGGCCGCTGACGCGGGCGTGGAGTTCGGCGGGCAGGACGAGGTCGATCGCCTCGGCCCGGTGGGAGGGTGCGGCGGGCCGCTGCCGGTCGGCCGGCAGGATGAGCTCGTCGGGCATTCCGGCCAACGCTTCATGCCAATAGGCGAGTTGTCGGGCGGCGAGGGAGTCGGGGTCGTTCTCGTCGCCGAGCAGGTCGCGCTGCCACAGCGTGTAGTCGGCGTACTGGAGCGGCAGCGGGGTCCAGCCGGGGGCCCGCCCGGTCACGCGCGCCTCGTAGGCCGCGCTCAGGTCCCGGGCGAGGGGCGCCATCGACCAGCCGTCACCGACGATGTGATGCAGGACCAGCACCATCACGTGCTCGCGCTCGCCCATCTCGAACAAGACCGCCCGCAGCGGGAGTTCGGATGTCAGGTCGAAATCGTGGGCCGCCTCCTCGGCCAGGCGGGAGGGCAGTTCCGCCTCGCTCACGGTGCTCGTGGCCAGCGGGACGCGGGCGTCGGTGGTGATCAGCTGGTACGGCTGCCCGTCGACGGCCGGGAAGAGCGTGCGCAACGACTCGTGCCGCAGCGCCACGTCATCGAGCGCCGCCTGGAGCGCGCCCCGGTCCAGTCGCCCGCGCAACCGCAGGGCCAGCGGGATGTTGTACGTCGAGCCGCCGTCCTCCCACTCGCGCAGGAACCACAGCCGCTGCTGGGCGTACGACAACGGCATCGGCTCGGGCCGCACCGCCACCGGCGCCGGCCGGGGCCGGGACGCCCCCTGGCCGAGGCGTGCCATGAGCGCGGCGGGCGTGGGGGCCGCGAAGAGGTCACCGATGCCCAGTTCGGCGCCGAGGGTGCTGCGGATGCGGCTGATCAGCCGGGTGGCCGTCAGGGAGTGGCCGCCGATGCTGAAGAAGTTCTCGTCGACGCCCACGCGCGGGATCTTGAGCACTTCGGCGAAGAGTCCGCACAGGACTTCTTCCTCGGGTGTGCGCGGTGCGCGTCCTTGGCCGTCGCCGCCGACGAGGGGTTCGGGCAGAGCCTTGCGGTCGAGTTTGCCGTTCGGGGTCAGCGGCAGCGCGTCGAGGACGACGAACGCGGCCGGGACCATGTATTCCGGCAGGCGGTCGGCCACGAAGTCCCGCAGCTCAGCAACACCCACGGCCGCGGTGCCCGCCCCAGGCACGACGTAAGCGACGAGCCGCTTGTCACCGGGCCGGTCCTCACGCACCACCACCGCGCACTGCACCACCTGCTCGTGCCGCGCCAGAACCGCCTCGATCTCCCGAGGCTCGACCCGGAAACCTCGCACCTTCACCTGATCGTCCGCACGGCGCAGGAACTCCAGCGCCCCGTCCGGACGCCAACGCCCCACATCACCGGTGCGATACATCCGCTCACCCGGCCCACCGAACGGACACGCGACGAACCGCTCCCCCGTCAGACCCGCACGCCCCACATACCCATGCGCCAGGCCCGAGCCCGCCATGTACAACTCCCCCGGCACACCCACCGGCACCGGCCGCAACCACTCGTCCAGAACGAACACGCGCTTGCCCGCCAACGGCACCCCGATCGGCACCGAAACAGCCCCCTCCACCACCCCGCCCACGAGGTGGCTGGTGGTGAAGCCCATCGACTCCACCGGCCCATAACCGTTCAGCACCCGAAGGCTCGGATAGCGCTCACGCACCCGCGCTACATGCGAGACGGACGCGGCCTCACCGGCCGTCATGACCGTTCGCAATCCCGCGAACAATCCCGGGTAGTCGTCTACGAGGACGTTGAACAGACTCGCCGACAGCTGCAACACCGTCACACCACAGCCAGCCACCAACGCCGCGATCTCATCGAGATCCGTCCGCGACCCCACCGGCAACACCGTCCGCCCGCCGTGGAACAACGCCGAGAACACCTCCAACGCGAACGCGTCCCACGACACCGGCGACGACTGCAAATACACGTCATCCGCCCGGGACTCCAGATAATCCGGACCCACGAACGTCGACACCAACGCCCGATGCGGAGCCACCACACCCTTCGGCCGCCCCGTCGAACCCGACGTGAACATCACACACGCCGCACCCCACCCCCCACACACCACACCCAGATCACTGCCATCCCACCCCGCGATCACATCGGCGTCACGGTCCAGAAGCACGCGGTGCAGCCCCGACCCCGGCACCGGATGTGCGAGATCCTCACGGGTGATGAGGACGCGCACTCCGGCATCCGAAATGACCGTGGCCAGACGCTCCACCGGGAATGCGGGATCCAGCAACGTATACGCCGCCCCCGCCTTCAACACGGCCAACAGCGACACGATCAGCTCGGGCCCGCGCGTGAGGTGAACTGCCACCACGTCGCCCACGTCCACACCCGCATCGATCAGGTGGTGAGCCAGCCGATTCGCCTGGCTGTTCACCTCGCCATAGGTCAGCTCCACGCCCCCCTGGACCAACGCCACCGCATCCGGCGCAACCCGCACCCGCGCCTCAAAAACCTCGGTCACCGAACGGCCATCCACCGCCCCCGACCCGACGCCACTCCACCGCTCCAGAACCCCCTGCTCCTCCTCCCCCAGCAACCCCACCGAACTCAGAGGCACATCAGCATCAGCGACCACCGCCTCCAACAACCGACCAAGCCGGTCCACCACAGCCACGACCGTGCCCTCGTCGAACAGATCGGTCGCATACTCCACCTCCCAGCACAGCCCGTCCGCCCGGCCATCGACCCCGAAGACCTCCTCCACGAAGAAGGTCAGGTCGAACTTCGCCACCCGGTGGTCGAGAAGCAGTCGTTCGTTGTGGACCCCTGGGATGGCCGCCGTGGCAACAGCGTTGTTCTGGAGGACGAGCATGGTCTGGAACAGGGGGTGCCGGGCCGTGGACCGGGCGGGGTTGACCGCCTCCACCACCCGCTCGAACGGCAGATCCTGATGCGCATACGCCTCCAGATCCGCCGCCCGCACCCGCGTCAGCAACTCACGGAACGTGGGGTCCCCCGACACATCCGTGCGCAGCACCAGCGTGTTGACGAAGAACCCCACCAGATCGTCCAGACCATCATCGGTACGCCCCGCCACCGCCGTCCCCAACGGGATGTCCGTCCCCGCACCCAGTCGGCTCAGCAGCGCCGCCACCGCCGCCTGCACCACCATGAACAACGTCGACCCGGAATCCCGCGCCAACCCCACCAGACCCGCATGCAGCCCAGCCCCCGACCGCACACGCACCATCGCACCCCGATGCGACGCCACCGCCGGACGCGGACGATCCAACGGCAACCCCAACTCCTCCGGCAATGCCGCCAGAACCCGCTCCCAATAAGCGAGTTGACGCGACGCGAGACTGTCCTCGTCGCGCTCGTCACCGAGCAGCTCGCGCTGCCACAACGTGTAGTCGGCGTACTGCACCGGCAACGGCGCCCAGTCGGGGGCGTGGCCGGACACGCGCGCCTCGTAGGCGCGGCCGAGGTCGCGGGTGAGCGGGGCCATCGACCAGCCGTCGCCGGCGATGTGGTGCAGGGTGAGGACGAGGACGTGATCGTCCTCCGCTATCTGGAACAGGGTCGCCCGGACCGGGAGTTCGACGGCCAGGTCGAAGATGTGCTCGCCCGCCTGCCGTGCCGCTTCGCTCACCTTGTCCGCACGGCACGGCCTGACCTCGAAGGGCACCTTCGGGGTCGGGACGATGTGCTGGTGGGGGACGCCGTCGGCGGCGGGGAAGAGCGTGCGCAGGGCTTCGTGGCGCAGCACCACATCGTTGAGCGCGGCCTCGAGGGCCACGGCGTCGAGGGGGCCGCGCAGCCGGACGGCGAGCGGCACGTTGTAGGTGACTCCGCTCTCATCCCACTCCCGCAGGAACCACAGCCGCTGCTGGGCGTACGACAACGGGATCTGTGCGGGGCGTTGCGCGGCCGGCGCCAGCGCGGGGCGCGTGCGTACGTCGCCGGTGCGCAGTTCCGCGGACAGGCCGGCCGGGGTCGGGGTGGCGAAGAGGGTGCGGACGCCGACCTCGGCGCCGAGGGTGCTGCGGATGCGGCTGATCAGCCGGGTGACGAGGAGTGAGTGCCCGCCCAGGGCGAAGAAGCTGTCGTCGATGGTGACGTGGTCGACTCCGAGTACCTCGGCGAAGAGTCCGCACAGGACTTCTTCCTCGGGTGTGCGCGGTGCGCGTCCTAGGCCGTCGCCGCCGACGAGGGGTTCGGGCAGGGCCTTGCGGTCGAGCTTGCCGTTGGGGGTCAGCGGCAGCGCGTCGAGCACGACGAACGCGGCCGGGACCATGTATTCCGGCAGGCGGTCGGCCGCGAAGTCCCGCAACATACCCACGGCCGTGGTGTCCGCTGCGGGCACGACGTAAGCGACGAGCCGCTTGTCACCGGGCCGGTCCTCACGCACCACCACCGCGCACTGCACCACCTGCTCGTGCCGCGCCACAACCGCCTCGATCTCCCGAGGCTCGACCCGGAAACCTCGCACCTTCACCTGATCATCCGCACGGCGCAGGAACTCCAGCGCACCGTCCGAGCGCCAACGCCCCACATCACCGGTGCGATACATCCGCTCACCCGGCCCACCGAACGGGGACGCGACGAACCGCTCCCCCGTCAGACCCGCACGCCCCACATACCCATGCGCCAGGCCCGAGCCCGCCATGTACAACTCCCCCGGCACACCGACCGGCACCGGCCGCAACCACTCGTCCAGAACGAACACGCGCTTGCCCGCCAGCGGCACCCCGATCGGCACCGAAACAGCCCCCTCCACCACCCCCTCGACCAAATGGCTGGTGGTGAACCCCATCGACTCGACCGGCCCATAACCATTCAGCACCCGAAGCCCCGGATGCCGCTCACACACCCGCGCCACATGCGCCACCGACGCGGCCTCACCCGCCGTCATCACCGTCCGCAACCCCGCGAACAATCCCGGGAAGTCATCCACCAGGACGTTGAACAGACTCGCCGACAGCTGCAACACCGTCACACCACAGCCGGCCACCAACGCCGCGATCTCATCGAGATCCGTCCGCGACCCCACCGGCAACACCGTCCGCCCGCCGTGGAACAACGCCGAGAACACCTCCAACGCGAACGCGTCCCACGACACCGGCGACGACTGCAAATACACGTCATCCGCCCGGAACTCCAGATAATCCGGGCCCACGAACGTCGACACCAACGCCCGATGCGGAGCCACCACACCCTTCGGCCGCCCCGTCGAACCCGACGTGAACATCACACACGCCGCATCCCACCCCCCACACACCACACCCAGATCACTGCCGTCCCGCCCCGCGATCACATCGGCGTCACGGTCGAGCAGCACACGGCACAAGCCCGATCCGTACCCGGCCCCCGTCTCCGAATCCGGCTCCGAGTCCGAGTCCGACTCCGAGTCCGGCAACGGACGTGCGAGATCCTCACGCGTCACAAGAACGCGCACACCGGCATCCGAGACGACCGCCGCCAGACGCTCCACCGGGAATGCGGGATCCAGCAACGTATACGCCGCCCCGCCTTCAACACCGCCAACAACGACACGATCAACTCAGGCCCACGCGTGAGGTGAACCCCCACCACATCTCCGACACCCACCCCCGCATCGACCAGGTGACGGGCGAGCCGATTAGCCCGGCCGTTCACCTCGCCATACGTCAGCTCCACACCCCCCTGGACCAACGCCACCGCATCCGGCGCCACCCGCACCCGCGCCTCAAAAACCTCTGGCACCGAACGACCGTCCACCGCCCCCGACCCGACACCACTCCACCGCTCCAGAACCCCCTGCTCCTCCTCACCCAGCAACCCCACCGAACTCAGAGGCACATCAGCATCAGCGACCACCGCCTCCAACAACCGACCAAGCCGGTCCACCACAGCAACGACCGTGTCCTCGTCGAACAGATCGGTCGCGTACTCCACCTCCCAGCACAGTCCGTCCGCCCGGCCATCGACCCCGAAGACCTCCTCCACGAAGAACGTCAGGTCGAACTTCGCCACCCGGTGGTCCAGGGGCTGCGTGGCGGCTTGGGCGCCGGCGAAGTCGTAGATCCCGTCGATGTTGTTCTGGAGGACGAGCATGGTCTGGAACAGGGGGTGCCGGGCCGTGGACCGGGCGGGGTTGACCGCCTCCACCACCCGTTCGAACGGCAGATCCTGATGCGCGTACGCCTCCAGGTCCGCCGCCCGCACCCGCGTCAGCAACTCACGGAACGTGGGGTCCCCCGACACATCCGTGCGCAGCACCAGCGTGTTGACGAAGAACCCGACCAGATCGTCCAGACCGTCATCGGTGCGGCCCGCCACCGCGGTCCCCAACGGGATGTCCGTCCCCGCACCCAGCCGGCTCAGCAACGCCGCCACCGCAGCCTGCAACACCATGAACAACGTCGACCCGGACTCCCGCGCCAACCCCACCAGACCCGCATGCAGACCAGCCCCCGACCGCACACGCACCATCGCACCCCGATGCGACGCCACCGCCGGACGCGGACGATCCAACGGCAACCCCAACTCCTCCGGGAGATCCGCCAGAACGCGCTCCCAATAAGCGAGTTGACGAGCCGCAAGGCTGCCCTCGTCGCGTTCGTCACCGAGCAGCTCGCGCTGCCACAACGTGTAGTCGGCGTACTGCACCGGGAGCGGGGCCCAGCCGGGGGTGCGGCCGGCCACCCGCGAGGAGTAGGCGGTGCTCAGGTCCTGGGCGAGCGGGGCCATGGACCAGCCGTCGCCGGCGATGTGGTGCAGGGTGAGGGCGAGGACGTGGTCGTCGGCGGTGAGTTCGAACAGCTCAGCGCGCAGCGGGAGTTCGGTCGCGAGGTCGAAGGCGTGACCGGCGGCCTCGGTGAGCAGGGCGGGCAGCCGGTCCTCGGTCGCGGGGGTGACGGGCAGGGTGAGGCCGGGCACGCCGAGGATGTGCTGGCGCGGCTCGCCGTCGACGGCCGGGAAGAGCGTGCGCAGGGCTTCGTGGCGCAGCACCACGTCGTTGAGCGCGGCTTCGAGGGCGATGACGTCGAGAGGGCCGCGCAGCCGGACGGCGAGCGGGATGTTGTACGTCGAGCCGCCGTTCTCCCATTCCCGCAGGAACCACAGCCGCTGCTGGGCGAAGGACAGCGGGACCGGGTCGGGGCGCCGTTCGGCGGCCTTGAGCCGAGGCCGGCGCTCGCCGCTCTCGCGCAGGACGGCGGCGAGTTCGGCGACGGTGGGCGCGGCGAACAGCGTGGGGAAGGCGACCTCGGCGCCGAGGGTGCTGCGGATACGGCTGATCAGCCGGGAGCCGAGCAGGGAATGGCCGCCGAGGCGGAAGAAGCTCTGGTCGACGCCGACTCGTTCGAGGCCCAGGATCTGGGCGAAGAGCCGGCAGAGGACTTCCTCGTCGGGTGTGCGGGGCGGCCGTATCCCCTCGAGGTGCGTGGCGGGGGCGGGCAGCGCCGCGCGGTCGACCTTGCCGTTGGAGTTGAGCGGGAGCGAGTCCAGCACCACGAACGCCGTGGGCACCATGTACGGGGGCAGTTCCCCGGCCACCCGCTCGGCGAGTTCGTCGGGTTCCGGCGTGCCGGACTCGCCCGGCACGACGTACGCGACCAGGCGCTTGTCACCCGGCTGGTCCTCGCGGACGACGACGAGGTGCCGGCCGACGCCCGGGAGGCGGCCCAACACGGCCTCGATCTCGCCGAGTTCGATACGGAAGCCGCGGATCTTCACCTGGGCATCGGCGCGGCCCACGAACTCGATCACCCGGTCGGGCAGCACGCGTACCAGGTCGCCCGTACGGTACATGCGCTCGCCGGGGCGGTCCGGGCAGGCCACGAACCGTTCCGCCGTCAGTGCGGGCCGGGCGGTGTAGCCGCGGGCCACGCCGGCGCCCGCGAGGTACAGCTCGCCCGTCGCCCCTTCGGACACCGGGACGAGGGAGTCGTCCAGCACGTACGCGGCCATGCCCTCCATGGCCCGTCCGATCGGCACGGTCGCACCCACGCGGTGCGGCGGGCGCAGCGCCAGGCAGGCGGCGAACGTGGTGGTCTCGGTGGGGCCGTAGACATGGACGAACTCGGTGTCGGGGCAGTGGTCGAGTACGCGCTGGATCGCCGCCGCCGAGCAGACCTCGCCACCGCTCCACACCTGCCGCACCCGGTCGAAGACCTCGGGGTCCTCGTCGGCGACGAGGTTGAACAGGGCGGTGGTCAGGAACACGCTGGTGACGCCGTACTGTTCGACCAGCCGGCGCAGGGTGCGGGGGTCGAGCTGACCGGGCGGGGCGAGGACGGCCTGGTGGCCGGCGAGGAGCGGCACCCACAGTTCGTAGGTGGCCGCGTCGAAGGCGTGTGAGGAGTGGACAAGGACGCGGCGCTGCGCCGCGCCGTCCCAGCAGCGGTCGGCGGCGAGGGCGAGGATGTCCCCGTGGGTCACGGCGACGCCCTTGGGCGCGCCCGTCGAGCCGGACGTGAACATGACGTAGGCCAGCCCACGGTGGTCGATGGCCGTGCCGGGGTCGGTGGCGGGGCAGTCGGCGAGGGCGGGGTCGTCGTCCACGGCCAGCGTGGTCACCAGGTCGTCGAGGACGGCGCCCGGGTGGGTGGCGCGGTCGGTGAGGAGAACGGGGGCGCCGGTCTGCTCGATGACCGTGCGCATGCGCGCGACCGGATACGAGGGATGCAGCGGCACATAGGCGCCGCCCGCCTTGAGGACCGCGAGCAGGGCCACCACCAGGTCGGTGGAGCGTTCCATCAGTACGGCGACGGCGGTCTCGGGGCGGTCGCCGACGCCGAGCCCGGCCAGCCGGTGGGCCAACCGGTTGGCGGCCCGGTCGAGTTCGCCGTAGGTGAGGAGTGTGCCGTCGCCGCGCAGGGCCACGGCATCGGGAGCCCGCCGGACCTGTGCGGTGAACGCGGCCACGACGTGACCGAGGTGGCCGGGGGCGGTTCGGCCGCTGTCGTCGCCCGCCGCTCCGCTGCCCTGCCGGGCCTCGGCTCCGGTCGACAGGATGTCGCCGTCAGGCATGTCCGCGTCACGATGGGTCGGCATGGATTTCCACTCCACCTTGTCTGGGATTGATGGATCTCACCAACGGGAACTGCGGGGGCGGCCGGGGCCCTGGCTCAGGCCGAGTAGACGCCGGGGAGTTTCGGGTAGGCGCTGGTCTGCCAGACCGACTCGACGCCGGTGACGAAACGCGTGAGCCGTTCCAGGCCGATACCGAATCCGGCGCTGGCCGGAATACCGGCGCGTGCCATGTCGAGATACCAGCCGTACTTGGCGGGATTCTCGCCGGTCTCCCGCATACGGGTCACGATCCGCTGGTATTCGTGTTCGCGTTCGCTGCCGCTGGCTATCTCGCCGTACCCCTCGGGCAGCAGCAGGTCGAAGTTGCGCAACACGCCCGGGTTCTCCCGGCTTTCGCGGTCGTAGAAGCCGCGGGAGCCCTTGGGGTAGTCGGTGACGAAGAAGGGGCGTGTCGTCTCGCGCGACAGCCGCGCCTCGTCGGACCAGGCGATCTCGGCGTGCGGGTCGCCGTTCACCCGGGCCACGGCGTCGGCGTGCGACATCACGTCGAACGGGCCGGCCAGCACGTCCTGGAACCGGCTCGTGTCCCGGCCGAGCCGCGCCAGTTCCTTCCCCATGGTGGCGGCGACCTCGCGGACCGCGGTGACCACGATCCCCTGGGCGACTCCCATGATCTCCTCGCGGCCGTAGCCGGCGGCTTCCACGTCGATCTGGTGGAACTCGGCCAGATGACGGCCGGTGTCGGCGGTCTCCGGGGGCTCCAGGCGGACGTTGGGCGCGATGCAGAAGATCTTGTCGAAGGCGTGCAGCGACGCCTGCTTGTAGAGGATCGCGCTCGTCATCAGCTTGTAGCGGCGGCCGTAGTAGTCGATGTCGACCTGCTTGGCTCCGCGCACTCCGGGGTCGGTGACGGGACCGATGATCGGGGCGCACAGTTCCACGAAACCGGCCTCGTCGAGATGCCTGCGTATCGCCATCAGCATGCGGTGCTGAATGCGCAGGACGTCACGGGTGACCGGGTCGGAGAGATGCTCCTGCGGGGATTCCGGCGGGCGTTGCCGGTGAAGTGCCGCCGTTTCCTTCAGGCCCGTTGTCATGCGAGGTCTCGATTCTCTGAAAAGGGCATGACGACCGGGCCGATCGAGCTCGGTCGACAGCGGCTCTGGATGATTTCAGGGTGAGATTAGTACGCGTTTTTTCGGACAATCGGCAGTTGTATACGGCAGATTCGCGGAACTTCGCGCGGTCGCGTGCATACCGCCCGGCGCGATGACGAGGCGCGACGAATTGCCGTAGCGGCTCTGAGCGCAGGTCACGCGGTCTGGGGGCGTGCGCGCCGGTCGGTCTTCGATCAGGGTGACGATTGCGCCGTCTTCGAGCCGTCGCCGCCGCCGTGGCCGGAAATGGCGCCCGGCCCGAGGCCGGCGGACGGCCGGCCTCATGTCACCGGTCGACCGCGGGAGGACGGGCGGTCGGGCGAACGGTGGGGCGGACGGTGGGGCGGGAACACCCGGCCGGCGTGAGCCTCGGGGGCGTCGGGCCGTGAGCCTCGCGGGGTCGACTCCTGCCGGTGATCTGCCGCGCAGGCACACCGGACGTCACGGGCCTGGGAAGCCCCCGCCAGGTGGCCGGGCGGGGCCTCTCGTTCCGCCGCGGCGTCTCGAAGGAGCCAGGCCGTGATCGTGTGACGGGCCCTAGGGTCTTTCGTTCGGATCAGGCCGGATCAGGGAGCGGGGTCCGGTGCCGTGCGTCGCAAGGCGGAGGAGGGCGACATGGCGGAGCCATGGCAACCGACGACAACGCCGCGAGGCGCGGTGCCAGGGCCCGCGAGCCCGGCATGATCCAAACGAGAGGCCCTAGTCGACGAGCTGGCGTTCCAGGAACGCCACGCCCTGGTCGACGGCCAGGAGTCGCCAGGACTGCTTGGCCATGTCGTTGAGGGCGACCGCCCAGGTGCCGTCACCGGCGTCGGGAGACAGGGTGGCGAGCAGGATGGTCGCGTACTCGTACCCGGTGCGCGAGGCGACGGCGGCCCATTCGGCGGCGCCGGCGCGTTCCGACGGGACGGCGCGGGCGGCCTTCGCGAAGGTGTCGCGGCTCTCCTCGTCCAGTCGCAGGGCGTCCGCCAGCAGGCGCACGGTCTCCTGCCGCGGCCGTTCCACCCGCCCGTGTTCGAGGTCGCGGATGGCGCGGACGCTCAGTGCCGAGAAGTCGGCGAGCTGCTGCTGGGTGTAGCCCTCCCGGACCCGGTAGAACTGCACCAGGGAGCCGAAGGGGCTGGTTCTGGTCAGCGTGGTCACGGTCCTGTCCCCCGTCTCTGCGTCGTGGATACGAGTCGTCACTGCCAGCCGGTGGTCCCCTTGCCCGTCCCCGTCGTCGGATCCGCGGTGGGGACGGTGGTTCCCCCGTCGGCCACGACCCGGGTGCCGGCCGCGGCGCAGGGCGCGGAGTGGGTGGCCACCGCGGCGACACCGACGGTGGAGAGGGCGACCAGCACGAGCGCGGCGACGGCATTGGGAACAGCGGACACGAAACGGCCTCCTGAGAGAAGGTGCGGCTGATGTCTCGACGATGGGTTCGAGCCGGGAGCTGCGCTGCGCTCCCGCGGTCTCCGGCGACACGTCCCGGCCAGGGGCTGGGCGTCCGCCGGTGCCATCACTCTCACCCCGGCGCCGTGCATATGTCAGCTCTCGGCCGTGTCCTCATTAGGCAGTCGCATAGTCCGTCCATCGCCACCTGGGCGTTCCAGGGTACGGTCGAAGTACGCCGCGATGATCGCCGCCGAACAGCTGGTGATCCGGCTCCCGCTCAGGGTGGGCAGCCGCGCGACGGTGCGCCGCGCGACCACGAGCGCGACCTGCTCCGCGATCAGGAGCGATTCGGCCACGACGTACAGCCCGAGGGTCAGCGCCTCGTCGCCCGGGTGGACACTCACGTGCTCGACGCTCTCCGCGGGCGTCGCCTCCGCGATGAACTGTGCGGCCAGGTCTTCCGGTACCTGGAAGTCACGGGGCGTGTGCAGTCGCACATGAATGAGATACATCCTTAGACCTTCGGGAAGCAATCCATGGTCAGCAAGCAAGAACATTGGACGTTTCCTGCCAGGTCCTAAAAGGGCCACTCACCAGGTCGATGAAGCGGTCAAGGTTCTCCCGCGAACTGGTAACGTCCGGAATCGCATGCTTGGATGGCCTGCATTGTCGGACAGTCACTGGCCCGGGGGAGAGCATGCTCTTGGCTGCGCTCGGTCTTGACCGTACCTGCGAATCCGTCTATCGCGCACTGCTGGCCCGCCCACGGCTGGGCCTGGGTGATTTACGGTCGGATCTCGGCCTTTCGGATACAGATCTGCGCAGAGCACTCGACGATCTCAGCGAACTGGCATTGATCCGGACATCGTCGGATTCTCCCAATTCGTTCCGTGCCGTCGATCCGGAGATCGGCGTCCAGGCGCTCATCGCCCGCCAGCAGGAACGTCTCGCCATGGAGCAGCAGCGCATCGCGCAACTCCGCCTCGCGGCCGCCCAGCTGACGGCGGAGTTCTCGCTGGCCCGGCCCCGGCACATCACCGAGGACGTCGAACGGCTCGACAGCATAGAGGAGATACGCGACCGGATCAGCATCCTGGTCAGGGACGTCACGTCCGATGTCATGACGCTGGCGCCCGACGGCGCCCAGACCGCGGAGAACATGGACGCGGCCCATCCGCAGGACCTGGATCTGCTCAAACGCGGGGTGCGGATGCGGACCGTCTATCTCGACAGCGTGCGCAACAGCCCCGCGACCACGACGTACGCGAACTGGCTGACCGATCTCGGCGGCGAGGTGCGCACCGCCCCGTCGCTGCCCATCCGGCTCATGATCCTGGACCATCGCACGGCCATCGTGCCGACGGACGAGGAGGACAGCGGGGCCGGCGCACTGGTGGTGACGGCGAGCGGCACCATCGCCGCGCTGTGCGCCCTCTTCGACACGATCTGGGAGAACGCCGTGCCCCTCGGCACGGCGACCCGCGACCGCGACGAGCGCGGTCTGACGCCCCAGGAGGCGGAGGCGCTACGGCTGCTGAGCCGTGGGCTGACCGACCAAGTGGTCGCCAAACGCCTCGGGGTCTCCCCGCGTACGGCCCGTCGCATCGCGGCCGACCTCATGGAATTCCTGGGCGCCCGCAGCCGCTTCCAGGCAGGGTGCCGCGCCGTGGCGAGGGGCTGGCTGACGGGCGACGAATGAGGGGGCACGCACATGTCCCCTGATGGAGGAGGGGCCCCGGACGAGAAAGGTTTCGGCCATTCCCCACCCGCAGGCTCACGCCGAACGACACGGGCCGGCGGACTTCCGGTCAACCGCCGCCGCAACTGCCGCCCGCCGGACGGCCCGGAGCCTAGCCTGAGCCAAGCGTGAGCGGCTGCGAATCCGACACGGCCGCGTGTTCGATCCGGATGGTCTTCGCACCGACGAAGAACTCCGGCCACGGACCACGCGTCCACAGCGAAGGAGTCGTCATGAGGAATTCGTCCCGGACTGCGGCGGCGACCGGCGCCGCGGCCCTTCTCGCCGTCGGCCTCCTGGTCGCCGGCTCGGCCACGGCCACCGCCGCGCCCGCCAAGGCCGACCGCATCACCTCGGTGGAACAGCTGAGGGCGAGCATCCAGCAGGCCGCGGCGGCGGAGCGGGAGGCCGGTGGCGGCGCCCTGGGCGACGGCACCGTCGGCCGGGCCGCCGCGGCCCCCTGCTGATACCAGGAGGCCGAGGCCGTGGACGAGGACGAGTCCCCGACGAGCTGGTGTCCGAGCGGTGACGCACACGCGCCCGAGGCGGTCGTCCTGGGCGTGCGGTCCGGGCAGGACGGCCGGGTGGTCTATCTGGCCGACCCGGTCCCGGCGCAGCAGGTGCTGGGCGACGTGCCCGAAGGAATCGCACCGGGGCGGATCATGCGGTTCGCCTCGCACTGCGTCACCGGCTGCGTCAACCGCCGGGGCGACGACTGCACCCTGATCGAGCGGGTGCTCGCGACGCCACGCGTGGCCGGAACCGCGGTCCCGCGCTGCCATCTGCGGGCGCGGTGCCAATGGTGGACACAGAGCGGCGTCGACGCCTGCCGGCGCTGTCCGGCCGTCTCGACCCGCCACCACGCCGACGACGAGCTGTCCGAACTGATCGCGGACCCCACGACGACCCGCGAACAACTGGACGCCTGGATCGCCGCCGAATCCGGCTGACCCGGCTGACCCGGCCGACCCGGCCGGGAATACAGAACGAGGACCGCGACCGTAAGGCCGAGATCCTCGTCACCGTATCGTCAACGGTTGTGTCCGAGGGGGGACTTGCAACTCTCCACTCGGGCACCAGCTCACAACCAATCTGACCTGGGAACACGCCCGTCGACAGGCTTGATTTCGGCGGGCGTTTCTCCTGTTCTTTCCGGGTGTTTCAGGCCCCCTCGGGCCCCTGTTGGTCATGCGTTGGTCACCTGACCAACCCTCCTCCGAGGCGTCCGTCCCTGGTCAGGCTTCCGCACGGAGCCACACGGGGTGTTCGGGACCTGTTTATGCAAGGACACGCATAGTCACGTTCCCGCATGGACGCGTGGCGCCGCCCCTCTACTGTCATTCGACGGGTGGCCTAAACGGGGCCAGGGCAAGGGGGTTTGGCATGTCCGAACATTCGGCACTCACCCGGCTCACGGGCAACGGCAACGGCGAGTGCGGAGAGAAGGACTGCCCGAACCTGTACCGCACGGCGACCGGATCGTTCGTGGTGCAGGGCGACGTGTCCGATGCCTTCACCCCGCCCGCCGGGGAAGGGCTCGTGGAAATCCCGGAGGCGGTTCTCAGGGAGGCAATTCGTGCACTTGGATGGTGACGCATGGAACGACTGCTTCGATTCCATGAAGCGTGAGGCGTGGCGACTGGAGACGCTGCCCGTCTACACCATGCCCCAGGAAGCGGAGAAGCTAAAGCGCTTCCTAGCAGGTGAGAATTCCCCGGACGATTACACGTCCGGCTGGATGGACGAGGTCCGGCAATGGGCCTCGGAAGGGAAGAGCGTCGGCAGGGTGCACATCGTGACCCGCCCACTCTCGGATTATCTTCGGTTCGAGTTCGAGTATTACTACCGGCACCACGTGAAGGCGGGCGAGGATATCCGCATTCTCGATCTCACCGAGCGGGAGAACCCGGGGATTCCCGATCAGGATTTCTGGATGTTCGATGAGTCCAAGGTGGTCCTGCTCAACTACCGGGCTGACGGGACGCAGATGAACCGGGAACTAAGCGAGGGTGATCCGGAGCCGTATCGGCAGTGGAAACGTATCGCCGTGGCCGAGTCGATTCCATTCCTGGAGTACGTGAGCGGGTGACGTTCGACCCTGAACAGTTGGGGCAGCCGAAGCAAGAATTGGCCGCCCTGCTGAAAGAACTACGCAAGCGAGCCGGCCTCACTGGAGACCGGCTCGCTCGGCGTTGCAACATGTCCCAATCGAAGATCAGCCGGATCGAGAACGGGAAAGCACGACCGAGCCTGCTCGACCTGGAGGGAATCCTCCGGGCTGTCGTTGCTCCGCCCGAGGTCATCGAGGATGTCATTGCCCTCGCGAGGCTGGCCAATACCGAGTGGCAAGACCTGCGCTCGCTGCGCCGGAGAGGGCTGGAAAAGAAACAGACCGAACTTGCCGCGCTTGAATCCTCCTCTGCCGAGTTCCGCTTCTTCCTGCTCTCGATGATTACGGGACTCCTGTCCACCCCTGAGTACATCCGGGCCAGCCTCGCTCATTCCCCGACTGATGTCACCAGGACGATCGCGAGGAAGCTGGAGCGGCAGGAGGTTCTTTACGACACGAAGAAGCGGTTCACGTTCCTCCTCACCGAACAGGCCGTGAGGTGGCCACTCCTGCCCCCGGCCGCGATGGCGATGCAGATTGATCGGCTGGCCTCACTGACCTACCTACCGAATGTGAAGCTCGGCGTCATCCCAATGGCGGGATACAAGTCCACGGCTCCGATGGACACCTTCACTGTCTACGACGACACCCTGGCTACTGTGGAGAACACCACTGGTGTCGTGATCCTGAGAGATCCGCGCGACATCGAAATGCATTTGGAACTGTTCTCGACCCTGAAGGGGTACGCCCTGTTCGGGGCCGAAGCGCGAGCCTTGTTGGCGGAATGGGCTGCCGCCTGCCGTTCATGATCTTTAGTCCATGACGGGCAAGAACTACGCAGCCTCCGCTTTCTGGGCCGATGCTTTCCCCCATGACAGCGACCGAGCGAAACGAAGAGCGGGTGCGTTACGGCGTAGGTCGGGGGTTGGAGTACCGGCGGACGTCCGGCCCTGATGGTGGTGTGCGCTCATGACGGGGCGCATGACTCTGCGGGTGTCGTACGACGGCGGCCGGACGTACGGCCCGGTGCGCGTGAGGTGCAGGTGGAGCCGCGCAATGCGGTGATCCAGGGCTCGCCGACCAAGTACCCACCGTGCGGGTGCCCTCGGTGCACGGGCCGCAGTTCGTTGCCTGCCACTGCTCCCCGCCCCGTGGGGGTGAAGCCGAAGGCGACGTGATGCGTCGCTTCGGCCGCTGGGTGCTGCGCCACTTTGGCCGAGACGCGGGGCCGCTCTACCTGGCAACGATCCTCGGCGGCTGTGCGCTGGTCCTCGCTGGAGCCCTGGCGATCCGGTAACCGCCGCGCTCGTCGCTGTCCCCCTTACTTCCTGCCGGATTCACGGCGGAAGTTCCCAGAGGAGAGGTAGTCCAATGGCGGAAGAGAACACCGGTTCGGTGGCCCCGAGGGGGGTGACCTGCTCGTCGCGAAGCGGAAGATCGTGGCCGCGCGCACCCGCGCCGAGCAGGAATCCGACGTCAGCAGTGGCCGTTCCGACGGCAACGACTGACGGGAGCGCCCACGTTGCTTGATGCAGCCTCGTGGGCGGGGCGTCTGGGCGGGGACAAGTTCCTCGCCCAGACGTACCACCGCTCCTACGCGCACTTCCCCGGGGGCGCCGACACGGCGGGCCTGTTCTCCTGGGATGACCTGAACCGGATCATCGCCACGCAGCGACTGGAGCCGCCCCGGCTGCGCCTGTCAGTCGACGGCGAGATGGTCCCGCTGCACCGCTACGCGATCCCGACGACGAATCGCCGAGCGGTCACCTGGTCCCGCATCCAGCCGTCCGACTTCCATGCCCAGCTCAAGGACGGGGCGTCACTGGTCCTGGACGCGGTGGAGAAGATCCACCCCGCCGTGGGGGCGGCTGCGGAGGGGCTGGAACGCTTCCTTGGGACTTCCGTGCAGGCCAACGTGTACGCCTCCTGGACCGAGCGGGAGGGCTTCGGCCGGCACTGGGACGACCATGACGTCGTGGTGGTGCAACTGCATGGCTCGAAGCGGTGGCGCCTGTGGGGCGTGACCCGTGAGGCACCGACCTTCCGGGACGTGGAGTCGCCGGAGGAACCGGAGGGCGACCCGGTGGCGGACCTCGTTCTGTCCCCGGGTGACGTGCTCTACCTGCCGCGCGGCTGGTGGCACGCGGTCACCGCCGATCAGGGGACAGAATCCCTTCACCTCACCTTCGGGACAGTCCCGCACACGGGCGCTGACCTGATCCTCTGGGTCGTCGACCAGCTCCGCGCGTCCCTCGCGCTCCGCAGGGACATCCCGCGCTTCGGCTCGCCAGCGGAACAGTCGGACTTCATCGACGCCGTACGCCGTGAGGTGGACGACATGATGGCGGACCCCCGCCTCGTGGAGCGGTGGGCGGAGTCGATCGACACGACGGACCTGGGCCACGCGATTCCGTCCCTGCCCTACGTGAACGGCCTCCCCGCACAAAGGGAGATCACGGTCAAGCTCACCACTCCGAGAGGCCGCCTGGCGGCGAACCGCGAACAGGGCACGGTCACCTTCTCGGCGGCCGGTACGGCGTGGGACTTCGCCGAGTCCGCCGCGCCCGCGCTGGGCACGCTGTTGACCAACCAGCCGACCACGCTCGGCGAACTCGCCGACTCCGCCGGGCTTGAGGTCGAGGAGGTGGCCGAACTGGTCTCCGTCCTCATCGACGGCCACACCGTCGCAGTCGTGGGGACGGCGCCGTGACCGCCGCGCTCCGCCTGGGGACATACCGCGTGCGTGCCGTCAGTCGGGCGGCACGCACCGCTCTGGCGGCCGGTAGTCCCTGGGTGGACACGGCACCCAATTACGCCCGTGGTCGGGCACATGAGGAACTGCGCCCAACTCTCGGGGAGTACCCGACCGTACGGGTAGCCACGAAGACGGGGTTCTTCACCGAGGAGCAGGGCCGTGCCGCCCTGGCTGAGGGCGTGCTCACCCGAGAAGAGGGGGCCGGTAGGCACAGCCTTGAGCGGGGCTTCGTCCGCTGGCAGACGGAGCGGTCGTTGGCCGCGCTCGGGCGCCTGGACCTGGTGTTCGTGCACAACCCGGAGCACCACGGGCACGGCCTTGACCGTGCCGCTCTGCACGGGCGTGTACGGGAAGCCTTCACGGCGCTGGAAGAGTTCGCCCACGCGGGCAGGATCGGCGGGTATGGCGTCGCCACCTGGTCGGGCCTGACCTCCGGAGCGCTCAGCGTCCCCGAGTTGCTCACGCTCGCCCGGCAGGCGGCCGGTTCCGCCGAGCACCATTTCACAGGCTTGCAGATGCCGGTCAGCCTGATCATGGATGCCCCGATCACACAGGCCCTGCAGGGCGGCGGACCGCTGGCACAGGCAAAGGACGCGGGGCTGATCACGTTCGGCTCTGCTCCCCTGCATGGGGGCGAACTCCTCGACGCCATGACACCCGAACTGGTGAACCTCATCCGCCCCGGCCTGTCGGCCGCAGCCGCTGCCTTGCTGGCCGCCGGCTCGTGCCCCCGCCTCGATGTCGTCCTCACCTCCGCGAGCACCCGCCAACACTGGGACGAT
Organism: Streptomyces sp. SUK 48; assembly: GCF_009650765.1. Classification (NCBI taxonomy): domain Bacteria; kingdom Bacillati; phylum Actinomycetota; class Actinomycetes; order Kitasatosporales; family Streptomycetaceae; genus Streptomyces; species Streptomyces sp. SUK 48. Next base: position 1,580,550 of record NZ_CP045740.1, read on the forward strand.
GTGGCCAAGGCCCTGGCTGCGCCCCTGACGGCCCAGGAACTCAGGAAGGTGACGGATGAACTCGCCGGTGGATGAGGCGGTACAGGCCCTGATGAAGGCCGCCCACGACCGGGCGGCCAAGGCACTGGGCCTCACCTGCACGGGGCCGCTGGCGTGGGGCTTCCTCGGTGTCACTCTCGGACGACGAGCGGGGGACCGGTGGCTACGGGTCAGCCGGACGGCGAAGAGGAACGCGGGCAGGAAGGCGGGGGAAGGCATCGTCGGCGCCTCGGAGCTGGTGCCTGATGGCGTGCCCCGCCCCCACCTGTACGCGGTGCATGACTGGACTGCCGGCGAGTGGGCCTTCGAGTCGGAAGTCCTGGACTACCTCACGCAACCCACCGTGTCCCCGGACCGGGCCGACATCGACCACGACCCGGGGTTGCCTGACGAGTGGTGGGTGGACCTTCGCCAAGCCCTTGCCCTCCTCGCTGAAGCGGAGGGAGTGAAGGCAACCGTGCGGGACCGGTGGATAGAACGAGCCTTCCCCCAGTTCCTCGGCGTCCCGGCCCCCGCCACGGTGGCGCGGGTGACCGGTCACGGTGACCTGCACTGGGGCAACCTCACCGCTGCTCCGCTGTGCCTGATGGACTGGGAGCGGTGGGGCTTGGTGCCCTTCGGCTATGACGCGGGGCTCCTGCACGCCAACAGTCTGCTCGTGCCAGACGTAGCCGCCCGCATCCGCAAGGAGTTCGCGGCGGTCCTCGACACCCCCGCCGGCCAAATCGGGGAACTGGCAGCCCTGGCCGAGATGCTGCAAGCCGTAGCCCGTGGCTGGTACCCCGGGCTTGCGCCCCACCTCGTGGCCCGCGCAGAGGCGCTCACCGGAGTGTGCCCGCCCGTCCCGGTGCACTCCGAGGTGAGCGCCTGACTCTCCCCCTGTGCGCGTCTCTCAGGCGCTCTCACCGATGTGCCGGTACAAGGTGGCCCGGGAGATAACCACGGCCATAGCGATGGCCGCGACACTCTCTCCCTTGGCGTGCCTGGCACGGGCTATGGCCAGCTTGTCGTCGTCCACGACGGAGGGGCGTCCACCATGGTTGCCCTTGCGGATGGTTGGTCACGCCACAGTCGGAGAAACAGAAAGACCCCAGGTGAACTGGGGTCTCTGCTGGTTCTGCTGGTGTCCGAGGGGGGACTTGAACCCCCACGCCCGATAAAGGGCACTAGCACCTCAAGCTAGCGCGTCTGCCATTCCGCCACCCGGACTAGGTGTTTGTCGCCTTGCCAGGGGCTTCCCTCGCGGCGACATGGACAACAATACCAAGGTTTCGGAGTGCGTTTCACCTGCGTATTTCGCCCGGGCGGGCCGGGAGCCGGGCGGGGTGCGCGGGTGTGTACCGGGCGCGGGCTCGCGCGCACGCAGAGTGATCGTGCGCGCGAGCGGGCGCGTCCTACGGGCAGCGGATGACCTGACCGGCGTACGACAGGTTCCCGCCGAAGCCGAAGAGGAGGACCGGGGCGCCGGTGGGCAGGGCGCCCTGTTCGACGAGCTTGGAGAGGGCGAGGGGGATGCTCGCGGCGGAGGTGTTGCCGGATTCCGTCACATCGCGGGCGATCACCGCGTTGACGGCGCCGATCTTCTCCGCGAGGGGTTCGATGATGCGCAGGTTGGCCTGGTGGAGGACGACGCCCGCGAGCTCCTCGGGGGTGATCCCGGCGCGCTCGCATGCCTGGCGGGCGATGGCCGGCAGCCGGGTGGTGGCCCAGCGGTAGACGCTCTGGCCTTCTTGCGCGAACCGCGGCGGCGTGCCCTCGATCCGCACCGCGTGCCCCATCTCCGGCACCGACCCCCACAGCACGGGCCCGATCCCCGGCTCCTGCTCCGGCGCGCACGCCTCCACCACCGCCGCCCCCGCGCCGTCGCCGACGAGGACGCAGGTGCTGCGGTCGCTCCAGTCGGCGACCTCGCTCATCTTGTCGGCGCCGATCACCAGGGCACGGGTGGCCGCACCGGCACGGATCGTGTGGTCGGCGGTGGCCAGCGCGTGGGTGAAGCCGGCGCACACCACGTTGACGTCCATCGCGGCGGGCCCCGGGATGCCGAGCCGGGCCGCGACCCGGGCGGCCATGTTCGGGGACCGGTCGATCGCGGTGGAGGTCGCCACGAGGACCAGATCGATATCCGCGGGTCCGAGCCCCGCCGCGGCGAGCGCCTTGGCGGCGGCGTGCGCGGCCAGCTCGTCCACCGGCTCGTCGGGGCCGGCGATGTGCCGGGTGCGGATGCCCACCCGCGTGCGGATCCACTCGTCGCTGGTGTCGACCATGCCGGCCAGGTCCTCGTTGGTGAGCACCCGCGCGGGCTGATAGTGGCCGATGGCGGCGATGCGAGAGCCGTGCATGACGGGAGTCCCCCTTGTTGCCGTGGTGAACGGGACCCACAGTCTGCTGAGTGACTCACCAGTACGAGGGCACGTGAAGCCACAGGAAACGGGCATACGAATTGTCGGCTCCCCTCAGCACCACCGGCCCCGCGCGCCCAGCGGACCGCGGTCTCGTGCTCCATGTGCAGGACAATGCGCGTGCAGGACAATGGGATCTCCGCATCGCGGAAATCCCGCATCGCAGAGGACTCCGCACCGCGGATCCGGCACCAAGGGCCGCTTCGGCCACCAGCACGTACAGAACCGGGGCTGATCAGGACATGGGACGAGTCACGGAACGACGCAAGGTCCTCCGCATCCGGGACGGCGCGGTCTCCACCCGGCCGGACACGCTCGTCGCCGAGGAGCCCCTGGAGATCCGGCTGAACGGCAAGCCGCTGGCGATCACCATGCGCACCCCCGGCGACGACTTCGCGCTCGCCGCCGGATTCCTGGTGAGCGAGGGCGTGCTGGCCGCCGCGGCCGACCTCCAGAACATCGTCTACTGCGCGGGCGCCACCGCGGACGGTACGAACACCTACAACGTGGTCGACGTGCGGACCGCCCCGGACGTCCCCCTCCCCGACTTCACCCTCGAACGGAACGTCTACACGTCGTCCTCGTGCGGACTGTGCGGCAAGGCCAGCCTGGACGCCGTGCGTACGACCACCCGCTGGCCGATCGCCGACAGCCCCCGTCTCCGTGTCACGCCCGCGCTGCTGGCCGCACTGCCCGAGCGGCTGCGGGAGGCCCAGCGGGTGTTCGACCGCACCGGGGGGCTGCACGCGGCCGCCCTGTTCACCGAGGACGGGCGGCTGCTCGACATCAAGGAGGACGTCGGCCGGCACAACGCGGTCGACAAGCTGGTGGGGCGGGCCCTCCAGAACGGTGAGCTGCCGCTGTCCCGGACGGTGCTGCTGGTCTCCGGCCGGGCCTCGTTCGAGCTGGCGCAGAAGGCCGTGATGGCGGGCATCCCGGTGCTGGCGGCGGTGTCGGCGCCGTCGTCGCTGGCCGTGGACCTCGCGGCGGAGACCGGTCTGACGCTCGTCGGGTTCCTGCGGGGCAGCTCGATGAACGTGTACGCGGGGGACGACCGGATCGCGCTGGAGGAGGAGACGGAGCCGGCCAAGGGCTGACCACTTCGGCCACCGCCGGAAGAGGTCTGGGACGGACCCGCCCCCCGAACCGCAGGCTTGGAGGCGGCCGGAGGGTGCGCGCGGGGAGGTGCCGGACACGACGGACGCGGGCGCGGCGGGGAGCCGGCCGCTGCCGGGTTCGAGTGTGGTGTCGGCGCTGTGCGGGGCGATGGAGTCCCTGACGCGGGCACTGGCAATGGAGTTGGCGCCGCTGCGGGTCAACGCGGTCGCGCCCGGTGTCGTACGCACGGAGTTGTGGCGGGAGTTGCCGGGGGCGGAGCGCGAGGGGCTGTAGGCGCGGCGGCCGGGTCGCTGCCGGTGGGCCGAGGGAGGCGGGCCCGGCGGATGTGGCGGAGGCGTATCTGTATCTGATGCGCGGGGGTACAGCACCGGCTCGGTGGTGGTCGTGGACGGCGGCGGAACCCCTCTGGCCTGAGAGCCGGCCGGTCCGGCCCGGCCGGCCGACAAGCCCCCCCGCCCCCGTCACCCCCGCGTGCCGGAGATCCGCGTCAACAGGAGCATGAACAGCTCGCGTTCGGCCGCCGACAGCGGTGCGAGCAACTCCTCGTTGGCCGTGCGGGCGGCCTGCTCGCAGCGTTCGAGGAGCAGGCCGCCCTCCTCGGTGAGGGACACCGCGTTCTTGCGGCGGTCCCCGGGATCCGGCGCGCGGACGACCAGGCCGGCGCTCTGCAGGTCGTTCAGGATGCCGACGAGGTCCTTGGGGTCGAGGGCGATCCCCCGCGCGAGGTCGGCCTGCGCCACGGGCGCGAGGTCGCGGACGGCGGAGAGCGCCACGTGGTGCCACATCTTCAGGCCCTCGGCGGCGAGCGCGTCGGCGACGAGGGCCCGGCCCCGCGCGGCGGCCCGGCCGAGAATCCAGCTGGGCAGCGCCCGGATGGCGGTCAGGGGAGGTTCTGGCGCCCCCGCCGGCTCGGCGATCGCGGGTGGTCCTGCGGTCGGGGGCGTGCTGGCGGTCGGCGACGTTTGGGCGGCCATGGGCGGCAGCCTATCCGAGAAATCGTTGGACTTCCCCATGACTTTCGGCATACCGTTGGGGCTCCCAACGATTTCGCGGGGTCGGCGTTCCCTTGCCCCGCGACCGATCCCGCCGACCCCGCGGTCGGACCGATCCGACCGGTCCGGCCGGCCCAGTCGGTCCGGCGGTTCCGGCCGGTCCAGCCATGGAGGTTGCGATGCGTCGCGTCCGGTACGACTCCCCCGGCGGCCCCCTGTTCACGGAGAAGGCCGACGTCCCCGAACCCGGGCCCGGGCAACTGCTCGTGCGCTGCGCCGCGATCGGGGTCACGCTGCCGGTCGTCCGCAAGGTGCGCGAGGCCGCCGAGCCGATACCGCTGGGCGGTGAACTGGCGGGCGAGGTGGTGGCGGTCGGCGCCGGGGTGACCCGCTTCCGGCCCGGCGACCGGGTGACGGGGCTGTGCTTCGGACACGGGTACGCCGATTACGCGGTGCTGGACGAGCCCATGGCCTCACCGGTCCCGGAGGGCGCCACCGAGGTGGACGCGGTCGCGCTGGTGCGCAGCGGACTGGTCGCGCTCGGCGCCCTGTCGGCGGCGCGGCCCGAGCCGGGCGAATCGGTGCTGGTGACGGCGGCGGCGAGCGGGGTGGGACACCTGGCGGTGCAGCTGGCGCGGGCGCGGGGAGCCGGGCGCGTGGTGGGAGCCGTGTCCGACCCGGCGAAGGCGGAGTTCGTGCGCTCCCTCGGCGCGGACGACTGCGTCCGGTATGCCGACGACAGCTGGGGAGACCCCGTGGACTGCGCCCTGGACGCGGTCGGCGGCGAGCTGCTCACCCCCGCCGTCGCCGCCCTCGCCCCGCACGGCCGGCTGGTCGCCTACAGCTCGGGCGGGGGCACGATCCGGGCGTACGACCTCCTCGTGGGCGCCAGGTCGGTGACCGGCTTCCAGCTGGCGCTGATCGCCCGCGGCCGTCCCGAGCTGTACGAGCGATGGCGCCGGGAGCTGTGGCGGCTGTTCGCGGAGGGGAGCGTACGGCCCGTCGTGCACGCGGAGTTCGCCCTGGCGGAGGCGGCGCGGGCGCACGCGGCGATAGAGACACGGTCCAACCTGGGCAAGGTCGTGCTGCGGCCATGAACCCCCGCGTGCCTGCTCCGGTGAACCCCCGGACGCTTCCGGTGGCGGCCCCCATCGTCTCGCGCGGCGGGTCCCGGCACACTTCTTGTATGACACCAAAGGCCCAACTACCTTCGATGAGGCGCACCTTGGACATGGGATGTCCGGACGTCCAGATGTCCGGCCGACGAGAGGCAGGCCGCACGTGCCGTCATGTCTTCGCGCCCGACTCAGATCCGTACTCGCCGCGGCCGCCGTCATGACGGCCGCACTGCTCGCGCCCCTGCTGCCGGCCCAGCCGGCCCACGCCCGACCGGCCCAGCAGCACCAGCGGGCCCGAGAGGCTGCGGGTTCGCCCGAGTTCGAGCAGCAGGTGCTCTTCCGGGCGTCCCAGGACCCGGGGTACGCCTGCTTCCGCATCCCGGCGGTCGTCAGGACGAAGGACGGGACGCTGCTGGCCTTCGCCGAGGGCCGGGTGCTCAACTGCGGGGACGCCGCCGACATCGACATCGTGGTCGAACGGTCCACCGACGGCGGCCGCACCTGGAGCCCGCCGCGGGTCGTCACCGAGGGGGCGGGCGACACCCACGGCAACCCGGCGCCGATCGTGGACCGCGCGACGGGCCGTGTCTGGCTCGCCGAGACGTACAACACCGGGCGCACGGACAGCGCCGGCTGCTCGGTCCCCTGCGACCGCACCCCGCACCTCCAGTACAGCGACGACGACGGCCTGACCTGGTCCGCGCCGCGCGATCTGAGCCCCGAGATCCTGCCCGCCGACTGGAACTCCTGGTACGCGACCGGTCCGGTGCACGGAATACAGCTGACCAAGGGGCGGTACGCGGGCCGGCTGGTGTTCGGGGTCAACGCCGAGAGCTGGAACGGCAGCCGGATCACCGCCAACCACGCGGCGCTCGTCGTCAGCGACGACCACGGTGGCCACTGGCGGATCGGCGCCACCGACACCTGGCCCATCGCGGACGACGGCACCTTCCGGCAGAAGCCGTCCGAACTGACCCTCGCCGAGCGCGAGGACGGCTCGATCCTGGTCAGCGGCCGGGAGACGGACGGCACCGACCTCGGCCAGCGCACCCAGACCACCAGCCGCGACGGCGGGAACAGCTTCACCGCGCCCTTCCGCGCGCTGCCCGACCTGTACACCCCGCAGGTGCAGGGGTCGGTCCTGCGCCTGGGCGACCGCCTGCTGCTGTCCTGCCCCGCCGACCCCGACCGGCGCCGCACCATGATGATCCGCTCCTCGTACGACGGCGGCCGCACCTGGGACAGCGTGGACCGGGGCACGGTCGTCACCACCGACTGGTCCGGCTACTCCGACCTGGTGCGGATCGCCGGCGACACCGTGGGCCTGCTCTACGAGGGCGGGGCGGTGGACGCGCGGGACGAGATCCGCTTCGCCCGGTTCACCGAGGACTGGCTCGCCCCGCGCCGTGGCCCCGACCCGGTCACCCCGGATCTGGCCCCGGGTGCCCGCCCGGCCGCGGTGCTCGGCGGCGCGCGGGAGACGGACGGCGTCCGCGGGGGCGCGCTCGCCTTCGACGGCACGGACGACGCCGTACGGCTGCCGTACCGCGCGAGCCTTGCCCTGGGGGCGAAGGACTTCACCGCGTCGCTGTGGTTCCGGTACACGGCGACGACCGGTGAGCAGCCGCTGTTGTGGATGGGCGGGATCGGGACCAGCGAGCCGCAGGTGTGGCTGCGCGGCGAGCCGGCGAACCATCGGATACAGGGGCTGATCACCGCCCGGGACGGCGCGGCGGCACCACGGACGGTGTCGGTGCGCACGGACGGCGCGTACAACGACGGCCGGTGGCACCACGCGGTGCTGCGCCGGGGCGGCGGGACGCTGTCGCTGTTCGTCGACGGGGCGACGCAGGCTTCCGTGGCCGATGTGCCGGGCTCGGTGAGCCGTGACTCGGCCTTCGGTGTGCACCTGGGCCAGCGGATGGACAGCCGGGCCTTCTTCACCGGGGCGATCGACGAGGTGCATGTCTGGGACCGGGCACTCACCGATCAGGAGCTGGCGGACCCGAAGGCGCTGCGGTCACCGCAGCACACCGTTCTGTGGCTGCCCCTGGACCGGGTGCGCAGCTGAGCCCCCGGCGCCGTCGCCCGCCTCGGCCCCGGCGCCCCGGTCGGCGTCCTCGTCCTCGACGCCCGGGTCATGGGCGCGGCGCTTGGCGATGACCGCGCACACCATCAGCTGCATCTGGTGGAAGAGCATCAGCGGGAGCACGGCCAGGGAGGCATGGGCGCCGAAGAGGACGCTCGCCATGGGCAGGCCGGCGGCGAGGGACTTCTTGGAGCCGGCGAACTGGATGGCGATCCGGTCCGCCCGGCCGAAGCCCAGCGCCCGGCCGCCGTACCAGGTCCCGACCAGCATCACGGCGAGCACCACGGCCTCGACCAGGAGGAGCGCGCCGAGCCGGGCGGGGCTGACCTGGTGCCAGATGCCCTGGATCATGCCTTCGCTGAACGCGGTGTAGACGACGAGCAGGATGGAGCCGCGGTCGACCAGTCCGAGGACCTTCTTGTGCCGGGTGATGAAGGGGCCGATCCAGCGCCGCAGCAGCTGCCCGGCGAGGAACGGCACCAGCAGCTGGAGCACGATCTTGACGAGGGAGTCGGCGGAGAACCCGCCGCCGCTGTTGCCGAGCAGCACGGCCGCCAGCAGCGGGGTGAGGACGATGCCGACCAGGGAGGAGAAGGAGCCGGCGCAGATGGCGGCGGGCACGTTTCCGCGGGCGATGGAGGTGAAGGCGATGGACGACTGGATCGTGGACGGCACCAGGGTCAGGAAGAGCAGGCCCTGGTAGAGGGGCTGGGTGAGGAGCACCGGCACGGTGGCGCGGGCGGCCAGGCCGAGCGCGGGGAAGACGAGGAAGGTGCAGGCCAGCACGGTGACATGGAGCCGCCAGTGGCGCAGTCCGTCGAGTGCCTCGCGGGTGGAGAGGCGGGCGCCGTAGAGGAAGAAGAGGAAGGCGATCGCGGCGGTCGAGGCGCCCGAGGCCACGGTGGCGCCGGTGCCATGGGCCGGGAACAGGGCGGCGAGGCCCACCGTGCCGAGGAGCAGCACGATGTACGGGTCGATCGGCATCCAGCTCGGCCAGCGCAGGCGTGTCACGGTGCTCCGATGGGTGTGCGACGGCAAGGGGGTGTACGACGGCGTTCCGGTCGGGCCCGCGGGACCGGGCCCCTCCTCATGATCCCCGGCCCCGGCTCGATCGGGAATCCCGCACACCACTCTCACTGTCATCATGATTCGCGATAGCGACGGCGTACGCTGGGGCCGTGTACGACCCGAATCAGCTGCGGACCTTCCTCGCGGTCGCCCAGACGCTGAGCTTCACCCAGGCGGCGGGGCGCCTGGGCCTGCGCCAGTCCACGGTGAGCCAGCATGTGCGCAGGCTGGAGGACGCGGCGGGGCGTCCGCTGTTCGCCCGGGACACCCACTCCGTGGAGCTGACCGAGGACGGCGAGGCGATGCTGGGCTTCGCGCGCCGGATTCTTCAGGTGCACGAGCAGGCGACGGCGTTCTTCACCGGGACCCGGGTGCGCGGGCGGCTGCGGTTCGGCGCGTCGGAGGACTTCGTGCTGACCCGGCTGCCGGAGATCCTGGAGGGCTTCCGTTACGACCATCCCGAGGTCGATCTGGAGCTGACGGTCGAGCTGTCGGGGATCCTGCACGAGCGGCTGGCCGCTGGGAAGCTCGATCTGGTGCTGGCCAAGCGGCGCCCGGAGGATCCGCGCGGGGCGCTGGTGTGGCGCGACGACCTGGTGTGGATCGGCGCCGAGCGACTGCGCCTGGACGCCGAGCGGCCGGTCCCGCTGATCGTGTATCCGCCGCCCGGCCTCACCCGGGCGCGGGCCATGGAGGCGCTGGAGCGGCAGGGGCGCGACTGGCGGGTCGTCTGCACCAGCGGCAGCCTCAACGGGCTGATCGCCGCGGCCCGGGCGGGGCTCGGGGTGATGGCGCACGCGCGCCGGCTGATCCCGCCGGGCCTGTTCCGGCTGCCGGAGCGGGCGGGGCTGCCGGAGCTCGGCAAGGTCGACTTCGTGCTCGCGCACGGCCGCCACCGGCCCGGGACGCAGGAGGCGGCGGACGCCCTCGCGGCGGCGGTCCTGGCGGGCGGGGAGCGGCTGCGGCGCCATGGCGGCTGACAGCGGTGTGGCGCTCTTCACAGGGGCGCGGGCGGCGGGCCGGATGCCGGTCGCCGCACGGGGAGGGGGCGGCGGGGCCGTCGGCGGGCCGCGCACGGCGTGGTCATGGCCGTAATCGCCCTGTACAGAGCGGTAATCGGCGCGTACAGATTCGGTGGAGATTACGGCCCCGAAACTTACTGACCCGTCAGTATTGTGTCCGTCCCTTCCCCATGTGCGGGCATTTTCCGGACAACCATCGCGCAGAAGGCGAGGTTTGCTCGGTTTCCGCCCCCCTCCCCTCCGCTCAGGGTGTGAGGTAGCTTTCACGGCGCTGTGCCGCACATCACCGGCGCGTTCAGGCAGCGAGGATCGGGGAGCGAGGATTGCGCGAGTTCACCAACCCGCCTCTCACGTCGGCACCGCCGGTGGGCGGTCTGGCCGATGTCGTCTTCGAGCATGCCCAGACCGATCCGGAGCGGGTGGCCCTCGGCCGCAAGGACGCCGCCGGGCAGTGGCGCGATGTGACCTCCGCCGAGTTCCGTGACGAGGTCCTCGCCCTGGCCAAGGGCCTGCTGGCGAGCGGGGTCCGGTTCGGCGACCGGGTCGCGATCATGTCCCGTACCCGCTACGAGTGGACGCTCTTCGACTTCGCCCTGTGGACCATCGGCGCCCAGGTGGTGCCGGTCTACCCCACCTCCTCGGCCGAGCAGTGCTTCTGGATGCTGTACGACGCCGAGGTCACCGCGGCGGTCGTGGAGCACGAGGACCACGCGATGACCATCGCCACGGTGATCGGCCGGCTCCCGCGGCTGCGCCGGCTGTGGCAGCTGGACGCGGGCTGTGTGCGGGAGCTGTACGACGCCGGCGCGCATCTGGACGACGAGGTGGTGCACCGGCACCGGCAGGCGGTCACCCCGGACTCGGTGGCCACGGTCATCTACACCTCGGGCACCACGGGCCGCCCCAAGGGCTGTGTGCTCTCGCACGGGAACTTCATGTTCGAGGCGGACAGCGTGGTGGGCCGCTGGGAGCCGGTGTTCCACTCCAGGCGCGGGGAGGAGGCGTCCACCCTGCTGTTCCTGCCGCTCGCCCATGTCTTCGGGCGCATGGTGGAGGTGGCCGCGATCCGGGGCCGGGTGCGGCTCGGCCATCAGCCGCAGCTGAACGCCGCCGCCCTGCTGCCGGACCTCCAGGCGTTCCAGCCGACGTTCATCCTGGCGGTGCCGTACATCTTCGAGAAGGTGTTCAACGCCTCCCGGCGCAAGGCGGAGAAGGAGGGCAAGGCGGGGCCGTTCGAGAAGGCGGTCGAGGTCGCGGTGCGGTACGCGGAGGCGATCGAGGCGAAGGCATGGGGGGTCGGCCCGGGGCCCACGGCCGGGCTGCGGATGCAGCACCAGTTGTTCGACAAGCTGGTGTACGCGAAGGTCAGGGCCGCGATGGGCGGCCGGATCCGCAACGCCATGTCGGGCGGCTCCGGCATGGACAGACGCCTCGGGCTGTTCTTCGCGGGCGCGGGCGTGCAGGTCTACGAGGGCTACGGCCTGACCGAGTCGACGGCCGCGGCGACCGCGAACCCGCCCGAGCACACCCGCTACGGCACGGTCGGCCAGGCGATCCCCGGCACGACCGTGCACATCGCCGACGACGGCGAGGTCTGGCTGCACGGCGGCCATGTCTTCCAGGGCTATCTGAACAACCCGAAGGCGACCGACGGATCGCTGCACGACGGCTGGCTGGCCACCGGTGACCTGGGCTCGCTGGACGAGGACGGCTATCTGACGATCACCGGCCGCAAGAAGGAGATCCTCGTGACCTCCGGCGGCAAGAGCGTCTCGCCCGGGGTGCTGGAGGAGCGGGTCCGCGACCACCCGCTGGTCAGCCAGTGCATCGTGGTCGGCAACGACCGCCCCTACATCGCGGCCCTGGTCACCCTCGACCACGAGGCCGTCGAGCACTGGCTCCAGATGCGCGGCAAAGCGGCGATGGCGCCCGCGCGGCTGGTACGGGACCCGGATCTGGAGACCGAGGTGCGGCGCGCGGTGGTCGCCGCGAACACCCTGGTCTCGCAGGCCGAGTCGATCCGCACCTTCCGGATACTGGCGCAGCCGTTCACCGAGGAACACGGCCTGCTGACGCCGTCGTTGAAGCTGAAACGGAAGGCGATCGAGAAGGCGTACGAACGCGAGGTCGAGGCGCTGTACCGGTCCTGACGTGCCGGGACGGATCCGGATGTCCCGGGCGCGTCAGGAATGTATCGCGGTGTGTGATCGTTGACGATGGAGAACCACGTCGTCGACCAGCGAAGGATCACGAGCTCGTGAGCAGCAAGGTCCCCCCGATCATCCTCAACAACGGCGTCGAGATGCCCCAGGTGGGCTTCGGCGTGTGGCAGGTGCCGGACGACGAGGCCGCGCAGGCCGTCGGCACGGCGCTGGAGGCCGGGTACCGCAGCATCGACACGGCCGCGGCGTACGGCAACGAAGAGGGCACCGGCCGGGCCATCGCGGCCTCCGGTCTGCCCCGCGAGGAAATCTTCGTCACCACCAAGCTCTGGAACAGCGACCAGGGGTACGACGCGACACTGCGTGCCTTCGACACGTCGCTCGGCAAGCTGGGGCTCGACCATCTCGACCTGTACCTGATCCACTGGCCGCTGCCGGCCCGGGACACGTACGTCGACACGTACAAGGCGCTGGAGAAGCTGTACGCCGACGGCCGGGTCCGTGCCATCGGTGTCTCCAACTTCCTTCCCGAGCATCTGCGGCGGCTCGCGGAGGAGACCTCCGTCGTCCCCGCGGTCAACCAGATCGAGCTGCATCCGCATCTTCAGCAGCACGCGGCCCGGGAGTACCACACGGAGCACGGCATCCGTACGGAGGCGTGGTCACCGCTCGGGCAGGGCAAGGGGCTGCTGGAGGTGCCGGCGATCGTGGCGATCGCGCAGAAGCACAACCGCACTCCGGCGCAGGTGGTGCTGCGGTGGCACGTCCAGCAGGGCACCATCGTGATCCCGAAGTCGGTGACGCCGTCGCGGATCAGGGAGAACATCGAGGTGTTCGACTTCAGCCTCGACGCGGAGGACCTGGCGGCGATCGGCGCGCTGAACGAGGACCGGAGGATCGGTCCGGACCCGGCGACGTTCGACATGGGCTGACGAGTTTCTCTCCGGCCGCGGCTCAGGGAAAGCCCTGAGCCGCGGCCGGTCGATGGCGGGGACGCTCAGCGGCGCCGACCGGCGCGCCGGTTGCGACCAGCCGTGCCGCTCTCACAGCGTCTGCGCGTCCGCGTGCACCACCTCGAACTCCTCCAGCGCCACCACCGTCGCCCGCGCCTTCGCCGTGCCGGACCGGCGGACGGCGGACACGGGGGCGCGGGAGGACGCCAGGGCATGCCCGTCGGTGAAGACCGTGCCCACGATGCCCCGGCCCCGGTCGCGGTCCAGCAGCAGCGCCGTGCGGGCGAGACCCGGCACCGTCTCCAGCCGTGGCAGCACCGTCGCATGGAAGGTGTCGGCCAGCAGGTCCGCGTCCCGGGGGTCGAACTCCAGCCGGGCGACCCGCAGTCCGCCGCCGGCCACGGGCCGCGGCAGGGCGTGGAAGACCGCGACGCGATAGTGCTCGACCGCCACCGACGCGGCGAACGGCTCCAGCAGCGCGGGACGCCGCTCGCGCATCACCTCGTCGCTGTTGGCCTGTGCCTCCTCGGACTCCCACCAGCTGACCGTGAGCAGCTTGCCCAGCTCACGGTCGACGAAGACGCCCGCGCCCCGATAGCCGGGCCGCTCCTCCAGCAGATCGTGGCCCCGGCTGTTCAGGGCGCGCAGGGCCGACTCCAGCCGGGCCGGATCCCCGGTCGCGTACACGGTGCGTACGAACATGACACCTCGCCTCCCGGGCACGGTTGACGCGGACCCTCGGGTGACTTCGGTCCTCCGGTGACTCCAGTCTCACCACGGGCGTAAACCGCCGCAATACGCGCGGGGTTCCGCGCGTTCGCCACCGGAGGGTTGACGCGCACATGGCATCTACGCCACGGTGAAGCCGCCCGGTAAGGAAAGTTTCCTAACAGAAGGGCCCCACAGTGCGTCTTCGATCACTGACCCTCGCCGCGGCCTCCGGGGCCGCCCTGCTCGCCGCCGGCCTGATGCCCGCGCACGCGCTCGCGAACCCCGCGCCGGCCGCCGCGCCGAAGACCGCCCAGGAGGGCTCGGTCGGCGCGGCCGACCTGCTCGCCAAGGTGAAGTCCTGTGCGCAGATCTCCAGCGGCAAGTACCAGACCGACGACGAGACCTCGGCCACGGTCCCCGTCTGCGGCAAGAACGGCGCGGTGTTCTGGAAGGCCGACATGGACATCGACTGCGACGGCCAGCGCACCACCGACTGCAACGAGGACCGCGACCCCTGGTTCCAGGACGACACCGCCTTCCACCAGTCCGACGGCAAGCCCCTGAAGTCCGAGTCGCTGCCGTATGTCGTGGTGCCCAGCGCCAGCGGCATCTGGAAGTACTCCGACTACGGGATCAAGGGCGGTGGCGTGGTCGCCGTCATCTACGGCGGCAAGGTGGAGTACGCCGTCGTCGGCGACACCGGCCCCACGAAGATCATCGGCGAGGCGTCGTACGCCACCGCGAAGGCGCTCGGGATCGACCCGGACCCGGCGACCGGCGGCGCGGACTCGGGCGTGACCTACATCCTGTTCAAGGACTCCAAGGTCTCCCCCATCGAGAGCCACAGCGCCGCCGTCTCCCTCGGCGACCAGCTGGCGCGGCAGTTCCTGGCGAACAACTAGGGCGTGTCCGACGCCCCCGCACGGAACCGGGAGGCCGGGGGGTTCACGTGCGGGCCGTGCCGACGGGGTGCGGGACGTCAGACAGCGGTCAGGGTGTACGTGCCCGCACCGTCCTGCCTGCCGCTGGAATACTGGCGGATGAACTCCCCGTCCGCGTAGCGGTCGTGGCCCAGCATCGAGCCGGTGTACTTGTTCTGGATACCGACGTTGCCGGAGCCGGGTACGTCACGGTAGATGTAGAACCGCTGGATATCATCCTCCGCGCAGGAGACCGTCTTCAGGGCCGCGCCCTCGGTGGCCGCGTTCTGCGCGTCGATGGCCGCGCACCCTCCGTTGCCCCAGTTCCACAGGGTCGCTTCGAGGACCCCGTTGTTCTCCATCACGTTGCACAGGCGCCAGTTGTCCAGGTGGGCGCTGAGGAAATTGGACTCACGCAGGCGGACACCGTCGGCGGCCAGGAGCGGAGCGCTCCAGTTCAGGGGCTTGCCGGGCACGCCGATCCGGTAGACGGCGGGCTGGCAGTCCAGGGCGGCCCGCGTCACGGGGGCCGGGCTCCTGGTGACGGCCACGGTCTTCCCGGCCGTGGTGAGTCCCCGGGCCTCGGCCCTGGCGGAGCGGACGGGACCTGCCGGGTGCTGCGCGGTCGCGGCGGGCGCACCGCAGTCGAGGAGGCCCTGGGCCTTGGCCATGATGCTGCTGGCGGGGACCTTGTCCTCGCAGCGCACCGCGCCCTCCTCGAGGGTGGTGTACGTGGTGTAGGACCCGGTGTCGGGGCCCTCGACCCACTTCAGTCCGCCCGCGTCCGACCGGTTGCAGTTGAGGCTCCCGTACGTACCCGTGACCTTCTTCGTGCCCTCGTACAGGCCGTAGTAGCCGGGCTTGCGGAAGTCCCAGGAGATCGACTTGTTCGTGGTCGAGGTGTGGGTGTAGTTGACCTGCACGTTCAGGCCGAGCATGCCGCCGACCATGCCAAGGGCCTCGACCTGGAAGTTGCCCTGGATGTTGCCGTTGACGCCGACGGACACCGAGATGGTGTCCTGGACACTGGTGTCCACGCTCTGCGAACCGGTCGAGCCGTCGGTGACATACCAGCCCTTGAAGTGCGTGATGGTCGGCACGACTTCGGTGCTCTTGATGATCGGGTGGCGGGTCCCGAGATCGGCTGCGGTACACGTCTGGCCGGGCTGAACCGTCTGCCCGGCGGCGGGCGCGGCCCAGGTGGCGGCGGCCGGGGTGGCGGCCAGGCCGACGGCTGCCGTGGCGGTGGCCATGAGCGCTCCGAGCCCTCTGCCCAGGCGGGTCCCTGTACGGCGCATCGCTGCTTCCCCCTGCTTGTGTATGGCCTGTGAGGTGAGTGTGAGTGAAACTAGCGCCGCCGGGGGGTGCCAGGTCCAGACCGCAACTGGCCAAACCGGATCAAAAACTGTCGTGTTCTCGGTTGGCATGGAGGGGAGTTGCCCGGTTCCATACCTCCGGTGCGCCCGCCAACGGGCCACCGGCGGAAGGGACCACCTGTTGAAACACGTCGGACGCTGCGTGGTGGCACTCGCCTCGCTCGCTCTCACCCTGACCACCCTCACCACGACGGCGCAGGCCGCCACGCCCCCGCCGCCGCGCCCGGCCCCGCCACTGTCACCGCGCCCCCGGCCGCGCCCGGCAGGACCTGCGGCCCGGTCGAGCCCGGGACCAGGGCCTACAAGGAAGGCGCGGTGAAGTCCTGCATCGAGGTCCGTCCCGGACCGGCACGGACCGCCCCCAAGCCCCTTGTTCCGGTGACGGCCTGCACCGGGGACAAGGGGTACGCCTCGACCCGGCACAGCTACTGCCTGGAAGCCACTGCCGACTACACCCTCTACGGCAAGGACGCCGGCACCGGCGCGGAGGTGGAGATCGGCAAGTCCACCATGCACATAGCCCAGCACGCTTCCCTCGATCCGCGGGGGGCGTCGTGGAAGGAGCAGGTGGAAGCCACGGTCGTCCAGGGGACGCCCACCATCGGCGAAATGATCTTCGATTTCGATGCCTCGTGCTCGGGCCAGTGCACGCTGGCCAACCGCAGGATGCGCTCGAACATCGGCATCGGTGAAACCAAGACGGCCGCCTTCACCTTTCAGACCACGGTCGGCAACAACGCACAGACAGAGATCGTGCCGTCCTACCATCTCAGCGCGTACTCCACCGAAGAGAACGACCCCAGCGGACACCACGAACTCGACAACCGGTGGAACAACCCCAACACGCTGCGCTGTGACCAAGCGGTCAGCAAGGACGCGAACACCGGCTGCATCGTCATGGGGAACATGGCCGATGTGAAGATCTCCATCGCCAAGTACGGTGCCGCGGCCATCACCTACCAGTGGGCGCAGAACACGCTGATCGGCGGCAACTTCGGAACGCCGGGCCACACGCTGATCCGGTTCCGGGACGACGACGGCAAGATCAGGGACCGTAACCGCTACCAGTCCTGCGAGGCCGCCCCGAACCCCTTCAAACCCTTCCTCGTCACGGCGGAGAAAGACTCGTGCGACGAGTTCCCGTTCGCCGCGACCGCGCAGGGCGGCACCAACGGCAACCTGTGCTCGGAGATCCAGCCGTGGTTCAACTCCGCCACCGGCCAGTGGGAAGTCAAGCTGCTCAGGTATCCGGGGCCGATGGTGAACTGCGTCCGCAGTCACGTACCGATCAGCCAGAACACCGGCGCGGGCAGCGAGTACGGCAACGCCGTCCTGTCCGAACGCATCCTCGACGGCGAGAACTTCACCGTCACCATCACCGGCTAGGTTCTGTCCGACGGGTCATGCGCGAGGCCGGCTGATCCCCCGGCACAGGCGGTACGTCAGTTGGGCTGGCCCAGCGGGCGTACGACCACCGTGTTGACGTCGACCCCGGCCGGCTGCCGGATCGCCCACACCACGGAGTCGGCGATCTGGTCGGCGGTCAGCAGGTACCCCGGGGGCAGGCTGCCGTAGCCGTCCCAGAACGGTGTCTCCACCCGGCCGGGGGCGACCAGCGTCACGCCGACGCCGAACTCGGTGACCTGCCGCCGGGTGTTCTCGGCGAGCCCGGTGACCGCCCACTTGGTCGCCCCGTACAGGTTGCCGGGCGTGTTCACGAACCCGGCGACGCTGCCGACGAGCACGATCCGGCCGCGCGTCTCCTTGAGCGCGTCGATGGCGGCGCGGATGAGCAGGGCCGGGCCGAGGACGTTGGTGAGGACCATCTCGGACCAGCCGGCCGGGTCGCCCTCGGCCACGGAGTCATGGGTGGCGGTCCCGGCGTTGGCGACCACGGTGTCCAGCCGGCCGTACGTCGCGAGCGTGCGGTCGACCGCGTGCCGGATGTCGTCGTACGAGGCCGCGTCGCCGACGACGGTCGTCAGCGCCCCGGGGTCGCCCAGGCTCTCGGCGAAGTCCCGCAGCCGCCGTTCGGTGCGGCCCGTGACGGTGACCCGGTGTCCCGCGGCCAGCAGTTGGCGGGCGACGGCGGCCCCGATGCCGCTGCCGCCGCCGGTGATGAGCGCGACCGGAGAGTCGTTCATGGTTTCCCCCTGGATTCCCGAATGCCGTGCAACGGAAAGGGAGTTCACCACCTGGAGTGCTCTCGAAGTCAAGTGCCGCCGGGCGCCGGGGCCGGTCAGGACGGGCGCACGGCCGTGTGCACGGTGTGCGCGGACAGCACGAAGACGTCCGGCCGCCGGTGGACGCTTCCGGGGTCGGCCGGGTCCAGGAGCCGGCCGAGGGTGTCCCGGTCCTCGGCGGTGAGCACGTCGCCGAAACTCTCGCGCTGCCGGCCGAGGAGCTCGGCGATGTGCGCGCGGGCCCGCTCGTCGGCCGGGGCGGGCAGGTCGAGCAGGAAGCTGCGGCTGCCGGTGTACCGCAGGCCCGCGGCGGTCAGCAGGCCCGGCCAGTCCTCGGTCTCGGCGACGGAGCCGGGCAGCTCGGTCCGCATCCGCGTGAACCGGTCCTCCTCCAGGGCGTCCAGCCGCGCCTGGAGTCCCGGGCGGCCGATGCCCAGGTCGCGGGGCAGGAAGCGGGAGGGCAGGCCGCCTTCGAGGAGGGCCAGGGTGCCGCCGGGGGCGAGCCGCTGCCCGAACGCGGTGAGCGCGGCCCGCTGGTCGCCGAGGTGGTGCAGGCTGCGGCTGGCCCACAGCAGATCGGCGGGCTTCGGCAACTCGTCCAGGACGTCAGGGAGTTCACCGGCGAGGGTGTCGAAGCGGTCGGTGAGGCCGAGGCGGTCGGCGCGGGCGCGGGCCCGGTCCAGGAGCGGCGCGGTGCCGTCCACGGCGACGACCCGGGCGCCGGGGAACACCTCGGCGAACAGGCAGGTCAGCACCCCGGGACCGCTGCCCGCGTCCGCGATCAGCCCCGGCTCGGCGAGCTCGTCCGCCAGCCAGGACAGGGCCTGCCGGTACAGCGGGGCGAACAGCTCGGCCTGGGTCTCCAGGTGGGGGGCCAGCTGGTTCCAGTCGATGTCCGCGCCGTGCCCGTGCCCGTGCCGGTGTCCGTGACCCGCTTCGTGTCCCTGGCCCGCTTCGTGTCCCTGGCCGTCGTGGGTGTGATCGCCGTCGTGGTCGTGCGCCATGGTGGTCAGCCTCTCTTCCGGATACGGCCAGAGTGCGACGCCACACCGGGTGAGGGCCAGTTCCGTTGCCGACCCGGCAAATCCCTCGCGGGGCGGTCGCCGGAAAACCGGATGCCCGGCCGCCGCCCCTCGTCCACCATGGCCCGCATGGGCAACGACATGGTGGAGCGCTTCCTCGCCGACGGTTTCGTGAAGATCGAGGGCGCGGTCGCACCCCGGGTCGCCGAGGACTGCGCGCGGCTGCTGTGGCGGGAGACGGGGTACGACCCTCAGGACCCCGGCACCTGGCAGGAACCGGTGGTGCGGATCGGCGGCCTGGCGCAGGGCCCCTTCGCGGCAGCCGCCAACTCCCCCGCCCTGCACGCCGCGTTCGACCTGCTGGTGGGCGAACGGCGCTGGCTGCCGCGGTACTCGCTCGGCACCTTTCCGCTGCGCTTCCCGCACCCCGCGGACCCGGGCGACGCCGGCTGGCACATCGAAGGCAGCTATCTGCCCGAGGGCGCCGGCTGGTTCCACACCAATCTGCGCTCCCGGGACCGGGCGTTGCTGATGCTGTTCCTGTTCAGCGAGGTGGGCGAGGAGGACGCCCCGACGCGGATCCGGGCCGGCTCGCATCTGGACGTGCCGCCGGTCCTGGAGCCGTACGGCGAGGCGGGTGTCTCCGGGCTGGAGATCGCCCCGGAGCTGGTCGCGGCGAGCGCGCACCGGCCGCTCGCCCTGGCCACCGGGCGCCCCGGCGATGTCTATCTGTGCCATCCGTTCCTGGTGCACGCGGCGCAGCCGCACCGGGGCACCCGGCCGCGGCTCATGGCACAGCCGCCGCTGGACCCGGCGGTGCCGTACGAGCTGGAGCGGCCGGACGGGGCGTACTCACCGGTGGAGACGGCGATCCGGCGGGGGCTCGGGCGATAGGGCACCCGGCCGCCGCGCCTCCCCTGTCCGTCGGCCCGTCAGTCCTTGCGGAAGGCGCGCAGGCTGAACGTCGGGTCGGGGCGCGGGCGGTCCTGGTCCGGGAGGGCGGCGAGGCGGGCGGCGTACGTCTCCCGGCGGGGATCGCCCGGCGGCAGCAGGCTGAACCAGCCCCGGTGCAGGTCGGCGATGGTGCTGCGGGGGCTGCGGCCCTGGCCGACGCCGGGGAAGGCGGACCGCCCGGCGAGCGCGAGCCCCTGCCGGGCGGCCTGTGCGGTGACGAGGCCGGCGGCGTCGGCGGCGGGGCGGATCGGGCGGCCGGCGAGGGCGGCCTCGATGTCGCTGCCCACGTCGTGCGCGGCGGCCTTGTCGACCGTCGTGACGTACACCCCGCCGGGCTTCAGGACCCGGGCGCACTCGGCGAGGACGGCGCGCAGGTCCTCGGGGTCGGTCAGCAGGTGCAGCAGCCAGATGCTGGTGACGGCGTCGAAGGCGGCGCCGGGGAAAGGCAGTCGGCGGCTGTCGGCCCGCACGATCGTGCCGGGCAGGCGGACGGCGGCCCGGCGGATCATGCCGGCGGCGAGGTCGGCGCCGGTCACCCGGGTCGCGGGGCGGGCGGCGGCGAGCCTGCGGGTGACGATGCCGGTACCGCAGCCGAGGTCGAGGAGGCGCCCCGGGCGGTCGGGTATCAGGTCGAGGACGGCGCCCGCGGCGGCCTCGGCGCGTGCCTCGCCGCCGCGTGAGGCGTCGTAGCGGCGCGCTTCCTTGTCGTAATCGAGCACGACGCTCAGTGTGCGCCGTGGCCCGGGGCGATGTCCTCCACCCTGCGGGCGAGAGCGAAGTCCTTCTCGGTGAGGGTGCCGCCGGCGCTGTGGGTGGTGAGGGTGAGGTCGACGGAGTGGTAGCCGAGGGTGCAGTCGGAGTGGTGGTCCAGCTCGTCCTGGATGCGGGCGATGTGCAGGACCAGGGCGGCCGCGGCGAAGTGCGTGGGGAGCCGGTAGGTGCGGGTGAGCCGGTCGCCGTCCGCGGACCAGCCGGGGAGTTCGGCGAGCCGGTCCTCGATCTCCTTCTGCGACAGCGGTGCGACGGCCATGGCGCGGCTCCCTTCGGGACGGGGGCGGGTCTGCTCCCAGCCTGCCACGCGCCGGACCGGGACGGCGGGCGACGCGTCCACGGGTCCGATACCGGCTGGGGCCCCGTCGTTTCCGGCCTGACCTGGCGCGTCCGCGGGCGCGAGGTCGTTGGGCCGCGCACTTCTCGTCTAGGGTCGAGGTATGACCATGGTCGCCACCGAAGCTTCCGTGTCCGCCGCCGCCCTCGACGGCAAGGGGGTGGGTCCGCTGCTGCGTGCCTGGCGGGAACGGCGCCGCGTCTCCCAGCTGGAGCTGGCGCTGCGGGCCGACTCCTCCGCCCGGCACATCAGTTTCGTGGAGACGGGGAGGTCCCGCCCGAGCGAGGAGATGGTGCTGCGGCTCGCCGAGCATCTGGACGTGCCCGTGCGGGAGCGCAACGCGCTGCTGCTGGCGGCCGGTTACGCCCCGCGCTATCCGGAGACGCCGCTGGACGATCCCGCCCTGGACGCCCTGCGCGAGGGGATGGAGCGGCTCATCCAGGGCTATGAGCCGTATCCCGCGCTGGTGGTGGACGCCGGGTACACGGTCGTGGCCGCCAACCGGGGCATCACGATGCTGCTGGACGGCATCCCGGAGAAGCTGCTGCACCCGCCGAACGCGATGCGGCTGACCCTGCACCCCGAGGGCCTCGCCCCGCGCATCCGCAACCTGAGGGAGTGGCGCGGGCATCTGGTCGCGCAGATGGAGCGGCAGCTGGCGCTGCACCGCTCGGACCAGCTCCGCGCCCTGTACGAGGAGGTGACGGCGTATCCGGTGCCCGAGGACGCGCCGGGCGAGGAGCCGGAGGAGCCGGTGCCGTACTTCGCGCTGCCGATGCGGGTCGAGCACGAGGGCCGCGTCCTGTCCTTCGTGTCCTCCATCTCCACCTTCAACACACCGATGGACGTCACCGTCGCCGAACTCGCCATCGAGACCTTCCTGCCGGCCGACCCGGCGACGGCCAAGTACCTCCAGACGATGGCCGATTGAGGACCCCTCTCCCGGGTTGACGAACCTGTGATCATTCGGTGCGCTCGATCCGCTGTGCGAGCAGGCGCCGCGTGACAGACTGCTGCGCGCCAGGGCGGCACGGCAGGGGAGGACGTGGCGTGAGTGAGCGACGGGCCGCACCCACCGTGGGCCAGGTGGTGCTCGGCAAGCGGTTGCAGGAACTGCGGGAGGCGGCGGGTCTCAGCCGTGAGGAGGCCGCCGGGGTGCTGCGGGTCGCGGCGGCGACCGTACGGCGCATGGAGACGGCCGAAGTCGCGCTGAAAATACCGTACTTGCAGGTCCTTCTCGGCACCTACGGGGTGGCGCGGGAGGAGGCGGCCGCGTTCGTGCGGCTGGCCGAGGAGGCCAACCAGCCGGGCTGGTGGCAGCGGTTCCACGATGTGCTGCCCGACTGGTTCAGCCTCTACGTCAGCCTGGAGGGCGCCGCCCGGATCATCCGCTCCTACGAGCCGCACTTCGTGCCGGGACTGCTCCAGACCGAGGCGTACGCGCGGGCGGTGATGGAGGCGGGGACGATCGGGCAGAGTGAGCCGGAGTCGGTGGAGCGGCATGTGTCGCTGCGGATGGAACGGCAGCGGCTGCTGGAGCGCGCGGACCCCCCGCACCTGTGGGTGATCATGGACGAGACGGTGCTGCGGCGCCCGGTGAGCACGTCCCCCGAGGTCATGCGCGAGCAGCTGGACCGGCTGGTGGAGTGCGCCGGGCAGGACCGGATCACGCTCCAGATCGCGGAGTTCGCGGCGGGCCCGCACCCGGG
Source organism: Streptomyces sp. SUK 48 (assembly GCF_009650765.1). NCBI lineage: Bacteria > Bacillati > Actinomycetota > Actinomycetes > Kitasatosporales > Streptomycetaceae > Streptomyces > Streptomyces sp. SUK 48. The sequence goes on from NZ_CP045740.1 coordinate 1,603,497, forward strand.
GACGTACGCGCCGTTCACGCTGTTCCGGTTCGCCGAGCCGGAGTTGCCGGACATGGTGTTCACCGAGTATCTGACCGGCGCCCTGTACCTGGACGCGCGGCGGGAGGTCGCCGCGCACCTGGAGGTGCTGGACCATATGACGGCGCGAGCCGCCTCGGCGCGGCGCACCCGGGAGATCCTGCGGGAGTACCGGGCGCGGATCTGAGCCGTGCCCACGGCCCCGAGGTGCCGCGCCCCGACGGGAGCGCGGCACCTGTGCGTCGACTGTGCGTCGACGAAGAGCGCGGCACCTGTGCGCCGCCCGGCGGCGCCCCGGCTCAGGCCAGTTCGGCGGTCAGGGTGATGGTCGTACCGGTGAGCGCCTGGCTGACCGGGCAGTTCTTCTTGGCGTCCTCGGCGGCCGACGTGAAGCCCTGCTCGTCCAGGCCGGGCACCTCGCCGCGCACGGTGAGGTGGATGCCGGTGATGCCGGTGCCCGGCTGGAAGGTGACGTCGGCCTTGGTCTCCAGCTTGGTGGGCGGGGTGCCGGCGCCGGCCAGGCTGTGGGCGAGGGCCATGGAGAAGCAGCTGGAGTGGGCGGCCGCGATCAGCTCCTCCGGGCTGGTCTTCCCGTTCGCCTGCTCGGCGCGCGACGGCCAGGACACCGGCTGGGCGCCGATGCCGGAGGAGTCGAAGCTGACGACGCCCTGGCCATCGAGAAGGTTGCCTTCCCATTCGGTGTGCGCGGTGCGCGTGGTGGCCACGGTGGTTCCTTTCGCGAGGGATACGGTCCCGATGCCGGGTGTCCTAAATCCCTATCCGATCACATCCGGGCGGCGGAGGCGGGGGTTCTGCGGTGCCCGGGGGACGCGTCGTCAGGCCGCCCGCTCGCCCTCCTCGGCGGCGGCCCCGGCGAGCGGGACCCCGGTTTCGGACAGCTCACCGAGCCAGCGGCGCAGCACCCGGTGCACCTGCTCGGCCCCGGTCAGCCGCTCCCCCGCCGCGACGGGCTCGGACAGCTCCAGCGGGGACATCAGGAACGGGCGGGACTGGGCGCCGCCGAGCCCGCCGTGGGAGCCGATCTGCTCCTCGAAGGCCAGCACCTCGCCGTCGGCGGGGTCGTACGCGGAGTTCACCATGATGTCGGCGGTGTGCGGGAAGGAGTGGGTGCGGCGCACCGCCTCGACGGCGCCGGGTCCGAAGCGGGCCAGCGGTCCGGGGTCGCGGTCGAGGTCGGCCAGCGGGATCTCGGTGCCGCCCGGGCCGAGCACCACACCGCCGTGCGCCTCGCTCGCCACCAGCAGGAAGCCGATGCCGGGATGGTCGGCGAGGGTGGTGAGCAGGGCGGGGTGGCGGGCGTCGATCTCCTCCCTGGTCAGGCGGTGGGGCACGTCCGGGAAGGAGACGAGGCCGAGGTTGCCGGAGGCCAGCACGATCGGCTCGCGGCGGCGGGCGGGGCGGTGCCGCTCGCCCTCCTCCACGGGCCGGCGCAGGGCGGCGCGTACGGCGGCCCGCGCCTCGGTGCCGCTGCGCGTGCCTTCGGCGCGGCGCGGTACGTGCAGTCCGCAGCCGGCCCGTACCAGGTCGGTGAGGGTGAGGCGGTAGCGGGCGTGGAAGGTCTCGCCGGGGCTCTGCCCGTGGTCGGAGAGGACGACGAGGCGGTACGGGCGCGGGGCGTGCTCGGCGACCCGGATGAGCAGGGCGAGGCTCCGGTCGAGGCGGGTGAGCACCTTCTCGGCGTCGCGGCTGTACGGCCCGGAGTGGTGGGCCACCTCGTCGTAGGCGACCAGGTCGGCGTAGACGGCGGTGCGTCCGGCGAGCATGTCGCCCATCACCGCGGCGACCACGACGTCGCGTTCCACGACGGTGGCGAAGGCGCGGACCAGCGGGTAGAGGCCGCCGCGGGAGACGCGGGGGCGCCGGCGGCGGAACCGGGCGCGGGTGGACTCGCCGATCTCGCGGCCCACCTCGGCGACGAAGGACAGGGCGGTGCGCACGGCGTTGGCCGGGTCGGAGAAGTAGGCGAAGTACCCGGCGCGGGACCGGTTCTCCCGGCTCCGGCGGCGGGCCGCTATGGACAGCACCAGGGCCTGTTCCCCGGCGCCGCCGCTGAAGAGGTTGCCGCGGCTGGCGCCGTCCTCGCTGAGCAGTCCGCCGTCACCGGTGTGCGCAACGGCGCGGCGCTGGAGTTCGGCGGCGCTGGTCGGCCGGTTGCAGACCATCACCTCGCCGCGGTCCTTCTCGTACCAGCGGAAGGCGGGGACGTCGTAGGTGCTGCCGTGCAGGATGCCGAGCTGGCTGGCGCCGGTCTGGCTGGACCAGTCGGTGTGCCAGGGGGTGAGCCGGTGGGTGGGGGGCCGGGTGCCCCCGTCGGCCGCCAGCAGGCGGGCGAGGGCCGGCATCAGCCCCTTGGCCACGGCCGCGGTCAGGACGTCGTGGCCGACGCCGTCGAGCTGGAGGAAGACCACGCCGGGGGTCGGGGCGCAGGGCGGGTCGCTTCTTCGGCGGCGGGCGGCCAGGCGGTGCAGCCGGCGCCGGTACGCCTCGTCGTCGCGCACCGCGAGCGCGCCGCCGGTGGCCGAGGCGACGGCCGACATGACGGCGGCCACGATGACGGCGGTCTCCGGCGCGACCGCGCCCCGCCCGGTGGGGTTCAGGCGCAGGGCGACCAGCAGCAGCGAGCCGTTGAGGAAGAACACCAGCAGGCCGAGGACGAGGGCGGGGACGAGCAGCAGCAGCCGGACGAGCAGCGGCCACACCACGGCGGACAGGACGCCGAACGCGCCCGCGCCGAGGGCGGCGGTGAGGGCGATCCGGGTGGCGCTGTCGCCGTCGGCGGACTGGAGCCGGAAGTCGGGCAGGAGCAGCGCGAGGGCCAGCATGGTGAGCGTGGAGACGGCCCATACGGCGACGCTGCGCCCGGTCTGACGGGCGATCCGCCGCCATCCGATCCGACCGGCGGCCCGCCGCCACCCTACGCCCCGCACGCCCGCGCTTCCTCCGCTTCGACCCTCCCCCGCCCGCGGCGAGGTCACCGTCCCGGTGCGCTGGGGCGACCGGGCCGTCCTCCACCTTGTCATATCGGCCGGGAACCACCCGAAGGAGTGACGGCGGGCTCACCGTCCGTCGTCTGCGGGGGTCGCCGTCCGTGGTGTCCCGGGGCTCACCGCCCGTCGTACCCGGCGGTCGGCATGGACAGCCGGCGGTGCACCCGGGCCTTCATCTGCGCGTCGTACGACGGCTCCGCCCGGCCCACCGTGACCACCCGCATCCCGCGCCGGGCGCACTCGGCGGTGAACTCCTCCACGGAGGCCAGGGCCCGGCGCAGCACCCGCAGGCTGGGCGCCACGAACACGTCCACGCCGGGGCGTACGCCCTCCCACAGGGCGCGATGGTCGAAGCGGAGCCCGCCGACGAGCAGTTCCCGGGCGACCACGTAGCCGTGTTCGTCGGCCCAGCGGGCGCACATGGCGTGCTGGGTGCGGCTGTCGACGAGGAAGGGGTCGGCGTCGAGTTCTTCGAGGGGGGTCAGGCTGGCGATGGCGATGGCCCGGGCCGGTGCGCGCGCGCCGGAGGCGCCCCGTGGTTGTCCCATGGCGTCCCCCTCACCTCCGGTTTTCGCCGCCGACCCTACTCCAGCCCGTAGGCTTCGGACAGGCGCGTGAAGGAGGCGAAGAAGGTGCCGGTGGAGATCACCTGGTGGGGTCATGCCACCTGCACGATCGAGGATTCGAACATACGAGTGCTCACCGATCCTCTGTTCGCCAGTCGGCTCGCGCATCTGCGCCGCCGGCGGGGCGCGCTCCCCTCCGCCGAGGCCCGGCGCGCCGACGTGGTCCTCGTCTCCCATCTGCACGCCGACCATCTGCATCTGCCGTCGCTGAGGGCGCTCGACCCGGGCACGCGCCTGCTTGTGCCCCGGGGCGCACTCCAGGCGGTGCCGGGCGTACGCCGGCTGCGGCACCTGCGCGTCACCGAGGTGGCCCCGGGGGACGAGATACGCGTCGGCGCGCTGCTGGTGCGGGTGGTGCCCGCACGGCACGACGGGCGGCGGCTGCCGCTGGGCCCGCACCGCTCGCCCGCGCTGGGCTTCGTCGTCGAGGGAGAGGCGCGGACCTACTTCGCCGGGGACACCGGGCTGTTCGACGCGATGGCCGACGCGGTCGGGCCGGTGGAGGTGGCGCTGCTGCCGGTGGGCGGCTGGGGGCCGTTCCTCGGGGAGGGCCATCTGGACGCGGGCCGCGCGGCACAGGCCCTGGACCTGCTGGCGCCGCAGGCGGCGATACCGGTGCACTACGGGACGTACTGGCCGATCGGCATGGACGCGGTGCGGCCGCACGAATTCCACGCGCCGGGCGAGGAGTTCGTACGGCTCGCGGCCCTCGCCGCCCCGAAGGTCGCGGTGCACAGGCTCGCGCACGGCGAGCGTGTCCGGCCGGCGGTCGCCCGGTGAGCCGGCTCGCGGCCGCGGCGGCGCTGGCCGCGGTGACGACCTCCGTCGTGCCGCCGGAGTCGACCCAACAGGCGCTCGGTTACCCGTCGTTGTTCCTGCTGGTGCTGATCGGCGCGCTGGTGCCGGTGGTGCCGACGGGGGCGCTGGTGAGTTCGGCGGCGGTGGTGGCGTTCCATCAGACGGCGCCCTTCGCGCTGGCGCTGGTGTTCGTCACGGCGTCGCTCGCGGCGTTCCTCGGGGACGCGGCACTGTACTGGCTGGGGTGGCGCGGGATGCGGTCGCGGGGCGGCTCGCGGTGGCTGGAGGCGATACGGTCGCGGGCGCCGGAGGAGCGCCTGGAACAGGCACGGGGAAAGCTGGCCGACCACGGGGTCGCGGTGCTCGTGCTGTCCCGGCTGGTGCCGGCCGGCCGTATTCCGGTGATGCTGGCGTGCCTCATGGCCCAGTGGCCGCCGCGGCGGTTCGTGCGGGGGAACGTGGCGGCGTGTCTGGCGTGGGCGGCGACGTACCAGGTGATCGGGATCGTGGGGGGTTCGCTGTTTCCCGAGCCGTGGGAGGGGGTGGTGGTGGCGGTGGTGCTGACCGTCGCGATCAGTGCGGTGCCGGGGCTGGTCCGGCGGTTCCGGTAGCGCCGTAGGGGGTGCTGCCGTCAGCCCAGGGTTCTCGAAGCGCCCACCGGCAGGTCCCACAGGTCCTCTTCGGCAAGTCCCGCCTTCTCCCACGCCGTTCGCACCCGGGTGAGGGGCTCCAGGACCGGTTCCGCCGAGAGGATGAAGGTGGCCCAGTGCATGGGGGCCATGCGGCGGGCGCCCAGGTCGAGGGTGGCCCGGACGGCTTCCTCGGGGTCGCAGTGGACGTCGCTGAGCCACCAGCGGGGATCGTAGGCGCCGATGGGCATCAGGGCGAGGTCGATGCCGGGGTAGCGGCGGCCGATGCGGGAGAACCAGTGGCCGTAGCCGGTGTCACCGGCGAAGTAGAGGCGCGGACCACCGGGGGCGGTGAGCACCCAGCCGCCCCACAGACTGTGGCAGGTGTCGGTCAGGGTGCGCTTGGACCAGTGGTGGGCGGGCACGAAGTCGAAGCGGACACCGCCCAGTTCGGCACCCTCCCACCAGTCCAGCTCGGTGACACAGGTGAACTCGCGGCGCTGGAACCAGCGGCCGAGCCCGGCGGGCGCGAACACCGGGGTGTCGCGCGGGAGCCGGCGCAGCGTGGGGGCGTCCAGGTGGTCGTAGTGGTTGTGGCTGATGACCACCGCGTCGATCCGGGGCAGCCGGTCCCAGGGCACGCCGACCGGGGTGACGCGGGCCGGGGTGCCGAGGATGCGGCGCGACCAGACCGGGTCGGTGAGCACGGTCAGGCCGCCGATCTGGACGATCCAGCTGGCGTGCCCCGCCCAGGTGACCGCGAGGGTGGCGGGGTCGGCGCGGGGCAGCGGGGCGGGCGCGTACGGCAGCCGGGCGATGTCGGCGAGGCCCTGCGCGTCGGGGCGTACGGCACCCTCGCGAGCGAAGCGGGCGAGGGCCTTGAGGCCGGGCAGCGGCGCGGTGAGCCGGTCGTGGAACGTGCGCGGCCACACCCGGCGTTCGCCCAGCGGGCGGGGTTCGGCCAGCGGCGGGAAGGGGGGCGCGCCGGCACCGGCGCTCGTACGGATACCGGTCGCCGCCGAAGTCTCGGGAGCCGTGGGCGAGTCGTCCGTCGTCGGGGTCGATCCGGACTCTTGCGTCTGCTGCGTCTGCTGCGTCTGCTGCGTCATCGAGGAGGCTCCCATCGCTGGGCGTCGTCGCGGAGATCGTCGAGGGCCGATCTCAGGGCGGTCAACGAGCTCTGCACAGAGGGAAGTTCCCATGGTGTGGGTGAGGTGAGGGCTTGCCCGCGCTCCTCGTCCGTGCCGCCCAGCAGCGGCCCGGTGCCGAGCCGTACCCGCGGTGCGCCCAGGTCGTCGCCGAAGCGGTGCCCGCCGGGTGCGGGCATCCCGGTCCCGGCGGTCAGGAAGTCCTCCAGCTCCTGGGCGTCGTTCACGTCCCGGGCGGCGAGGGCCTCGCGGAAGGGGCTCAGATCGGCGTAGAGATGACGCCCGGCCTGCGGGGGCGGGCGAGCGCCCCGGCGGCGGTGACCTCGGCGTGCGCCGCGCGGGCCAGGCGGGCGTGCAGCCGTACGGCGGCCTCCCGGCGCTCGGTGACGGGCGGGGGCTCGTCGAGGGCGTAGCACGCGGCCGCGGCGACCGGGGTGGCGAGGCGGGCGCCGAGCCCGGTGAGGATGTCCAGGACCCGTGCGTGCAGGCGGCGTCCGGAGCCGGTGGCGGGGAAGCGGGCGACGGCGGCGGGCCAGCCGGGCGGCAGCAGGGCACCCGCCAGGTCGGTGACCACGGTGACCCGGTCGGGCCGCATCTCGGCGGGGCTGAGCAGGACGGTCTCGTGCGGCGCGTGCACGGTGTCGCGCCAGGTCTCGTCGCTGACCAGGTGCAGGCCCTCGGCGGTGGCCGCCTCCACGGTCTCGTGCAGCAGTTCGGGCGGGGCGACGGTGGCGGTGGGGTCGTCGGCGACGGACAGCACCAGCAGCCGCGGGTCGCCGCCCTCGGCGCGGACCCGGCGCACGGTCTCCAGCAGCGCGTAGGGGTCGGGGACGCCGCCGCTCTCGGCGGGCGTGGGCACATGGAAGACGGGGCGGCCGAGGACCCGGGCGTAGGGGGCCCACCAGGCGGCGCAGGGGCGGGGCACGAGGATGTCACCGCGGTCCCCGGCGAGCGCGGCCGTGAGGGCGAGCAGCAGCGCGGGGGCGCCGGGACCGGCGGCGACCTGGTCGGGGACGCACGGCAGGGCCCGCCGGGTCCAGTAGCCGCAGGCGGATTCCAGCAGGGCGGGGGCGCCGCCGACGGGCTGGGCGTCGGCGCGGCCCGCCGCCGCGGCGGCCACGGCGGTCAGTTCGGGGAGCACCGGCAGGCCGTCGCCGGGCAGCGGCGGGCCGTAACGGACGGGGCCGTGGCCCTCGGGGTCCGTCCGCCGCATGTCCGCCTCCGCGCAGTCCGTGGTGCCGCCCGGCCCGGGGCCGTGCCGTCCTGTGTGCCGCCCCGGACTCGTCCGGCCCCGCGCCGGACGGTGCCGAAGCCGCGGGGATCGGCGGGTGGGTCCGGTGGGCCGGGGGTGTACCCGGGTTGCTGTGTACCCGCTGGGCGTAACTCCATGGCCGGGGCGGGAGTTGTGCGGGTCACACGTCCGCCGGCCGGTCACCTCCGCCAGTGCGGAGGCGGCCGTGGAGCCGGTAGCCGGCGCCCGCGCAGGCGGCGGCGATCAGGGCCCCGCCCGCGGCCAGGGCCGGGACGGAGTCGTTGAAGGTGCCGCCCGCGCCGGCCGCCACGCCGTGCTGGGTGCCGCCCCCGCCCGCCGCGCAGTCGTCGCCCCGGTCGTCGCCGCTCCCCGGACTCCAGGCCGTGTCCTCGTCGCGGTCGTCGCCGCCGCCCTCGTCGTCGTAGGAGTTCGCCGAGTAGCCGGAGGAGGTGCGGGGCTCACGGCAGGAGTCGTCGCCGGAGTCCTCGCAGGCGCCGGAGCGGGTGCCGTCGCAGCCGCGGTCGTCGTCGGCGCAGGAGCCGCTCCTGGCGCCGGTGCACTGCCGGGTGTCACCGGTGCAGGTCTCCCCCGCCCGGCACGGGGTGCCGGTGCCGGTGCCGGTCCCGCCGCACGGCTTGCCGGGGCCGCCGCTCGCCCGGGTGTCGGGGGCGCCGCTCGCCCGGGAGGTGGGTCCGGGCACCCGGCCCGCGGCGCCCCCGGTGTCCGGGTCGGGCGCGGGTGCCGGGGCGCGGGTGGTGCCCGGCAGCTGCGGCTCCGGGACGGTCGTCGAGGGGGCGCAGCTCGCCGACCCCGCGCCGGGGGTGGCCGCGGCGGCGTGGGCCACGGGGCCGGTCAGGGCGAGCGCGGCGCCGGCGGCGAGGGCGACGACGGGCAGGGCGCGGACGGTGCGGCGCATGGAAGGGCTCCTCGGGAGCTGCGGCGGACTGCGGAGGTCGGGCGGCGAGCGGCGGACGGCTGGGGTGGCGGGCGGGTGAGGGTCAGGTGCGGGCGGCTGAGGGCGAGGTGCGGGCGGCTGAGAAGGCGGGCGGCTCAGGTGGCGGGCGGTGGACGGCGGGCTGATGGTCGTACCGGCGCGGTCGTACGGACGCACAGGCGCGGCCGTACGGGCGGCGGCCGAGGCAGCGGTACGGCACCCACGCCCTGCGGCGCCGGGGTCGTACCCCTCCCTCCCCGCCATCACAGCCCGCCGCACGCCCCGGCGCGCGCGGCCGGGCCCCATTCGCGGGACGCGGACGCCCACCCGGGTGACGGCACGGCCCGGCGCGCGGCACTCGCGGACCCCGGGAGGTTTTCCGCACTGCCCGCCGGAGACCCGGTCGACGCTGACCGGATCGTCCGCTGTCCAACCCCGTCGGGGAGGTCCCTTTCATGAGCAAGAAGGTGTCCGACCACGTCCTGGAGCGTCTGCGCGCCTGGGACGTCGAGCAGGTGTTCGCCTATCCGGGCGACGGCATCAACGGACTGCTCGCCGCCTGGGGCCGCGCCGGGGACGAGCCGCGGTTCATCCAGTCCCGGCACGAGGAGATGTCCGCGTTCGAGGCGGTCGGGTACGCGAAGTTCAGCGGGCGCCTCGGCGTGTGCGCGGCGACCTCGGGACCGGGCGCGATCCACCTCCTGAACGGCCTGTACGACGCCAAGCTCGACCATGTGCCGGTGCTGGCGATCGTCGGCCAGACCGACCGCAGCGCGATGGGCGGCTCCTATCAGCAGGAGGTCGACCTGCACACGCTGTACAAAGACGTCGCCTCGGAGTTCGTGGAGACGGTGACGGTGCCCGAGCAGCTGCCGAACGTGCTGGACCGGGCGATCCGCACGGCGTACGCGCGGCGCTGCCCGACCGCGCTGATCATCCCCGGCGATGTGCAGGAGCTGGACTACTCGCCGCCGACCCACGCGTTCAAGATGGTGCCCTCCAGCCTGGGCGCGAGCGAGTGGACGGCGACCCCGGCGGACGAGGCGCTGGGCCGGGCCGCGGAGGTGCTGAACGCGGGCGACAAGCCGGCGATCCTGATCGGCCAGGGCGCCGCGGGCGCGGTCGAGGAGGTGCGGGAGATCGCGGAGCTGCTCGGCGCGGGCGTCGCCAAGGCGCTGCTCGGCAAGGACGTGCTCAGCGACGAGCTGCCGTACGTCACCGGGCCGATCGGGCTGCTGGGCAGCCGGCCGTCGTACGAGCTGATGCGGGACTGCGACACGCTGCTGACCATCGGCTCCTCGTTCCCGTACGCCCAGTTCCTGCCGGACTTCGGCACAGCGCGCGGCGTGCAGATCGATGTCGATCCGCACATGATCGGGATGCGGTACCCGTACGAGGTGAATCTCGTCGGCGACGCGCGGGCGACGCTCCGGCGGCTGATCCCGCTGCTGGAGCGGGACCGGGGCGGCCGGGAGTGGTACGACACGGTGGCCGCGAACGTGCGGCACTGGCACGAGACGATGGAGCGGCGGGCCGGGCTCGCGGCGCAGCCGATCAACCCGGAGTACGTGGCGCGGGCCGTCGATCCGCTGCTCCCCGAGAACGTGATCCTGACCGCCGATTCGGGCTCGGTGGCCAACTGGTACGCGCGGCACATCACGATGCGGCCCGGTATGCGCGGCTCGCTGTCCGGGACGCTCGCGACGATGGGGCCCGCGGTGCCGTACGCGATCGGCGCGAAGTTCGCGCACCCGGACCGGCCGGTGGTCGCCCTGGTCGGGGACGGCGCGATGCAGATGAACGGTCTCGCGGAGATGATCACCGCGGCCAAGTACCGGGACCGCTGGTCGGACCCCCGGCTGGTGGTCGCGGTGTGGAACAACCAGGACCTGAACCAGGTGACCTGGGAGATGCGGGCGATGGAGGGTGCGCCGTCCTTCCTGCCCTCGCAGCAGCTCCCGGACGTGCGGTACGCCGACTTCGCCCGGTCGCTCGGCCTGGAGGGCATCCGGGTGGAGAAGCCGCGGGACGTGGAGGCGGGCTGGCGGGCGGCGCTCGCGGCGGACCGGCCCTGTGTGATCGAGTTCCTGACCGACCCCGCCGTGCCGCCCGTCCCGCCGCACGCCACCTGGGAGCAGCTGGAGGCCACGGCCGCCTCGGTGCTCAAGGGCGACGCGGACCGGGGCGCGGTGGTCAAGCAGGGGCTGAAGGCGAAGGTCCAGGAGTTCCTGCCGGGCCGGACCCGGCGGTAGACGGCGGTGTTCGGTGGTGCCGTACCGGGTACGCGGGTGCGGACGTTCGACCCCTGGAGGGAGATATGCAGCGAGGCAGTGACCGGCTGAACGTGCACCGGGACGACGAGATGAAGCACGAGCTCAAGGGGCTCCTGAGGTCCGGGCACCCGACCCGGGCCGAGGGGTGGCACGACCCGGAGCCCGCCGCCGACGACGACCCGGAGGTGACCGGCGGCCCGGTCGGCGGCATCGGCTCCCCGGCGTCCCTGGAGAAGGTGCGGATGGAGCTGGCCCGAAGCCTGAACCGCAGCGCCTTCCCGGCCCGCCCGGGTGAGCTGGTCTCGGCCCTGCGCCGGGACAACGCCCCGGACCCGCTGGTGGACGCGGTGGCGGAGCTGCCGCGCGACGAGCGGTTCCGCAACGTCCAGCAACTGGCCGAGGCGCTCTCGAGCGGCGGCTGAGCCAGGGAAAGGAGTACGAGAATCATGCGCATCGCGTTTCTGGTGGCGCCCGAGGGCGTCGAGCAGGTGGAGCTGACCGAGCCGTGGAAGGCGGCCTCGGACGCGGGGCACGAGCCGGTGCTGGTGTCGACCGGGTCCGGGAAGGTCCAGGGGTTCAACCATCTCGACAAGGCGGACACCTTCGAGGTGGACGAGGTGGTCGGCGAGGCGGACGCCGGTTCGTTCGGGGGCCTGGTGCTGCCCGGCGGGGTGGCGAACCCGGACTTCCTGCGGATGGACGAGAAGGCCGTGGCCTTCGTGAAGGACTTCTTCGACCAGGGGCGACCGGTCGCCGCGATCTGCCACGCCCCGTGGACGCTGGTGGAGGCGGACGTCGTACGGGACCGGGTGCTGACCTCCTGGCCGAGTCTGCGGACGGACATCCGCAACGCGGGCGGCGCCTGGGTGGACGAGCAGGTCAAGGTCTGCGACCAGGGGCCCAACAAGCTGGTGACCAGCCGTAAGCCGGACGATCTGAAGGCGTTCTGCGAGACGTTCCTCCAGGTGTTCGAGGAGGCGGCCGGCTGAGGACCGAGCCTGCCCGATGACGTGGGTGTGGGGGCCGGCCCGGGACGGGTCGGCCCCCACACCCACGTCGTATCGCGGTGTCGCGCGAGCGGATCGGCTCAGGTGCCGGACTGCCCCGGCGTCACCGACTCGCCGCAGTGGCGCTCCCGGGCGCCCTCGCGGGTGCGGGCCGCGCTGACCAGGCGGCGCGGGTTGCGGCGCAGATACTCGCCCTCCAGCTGCGCCATGCGCTCGTTGTGGGCCCGCAGCGCGTCGTTGGAGCCGTACAGGAGGGTGTCGTGGCGCGTGCGGTGGATGGTCTCCAGCTCTTTCATGAGCTGCTGGTCGTCCAGTCGGCTGGGGTCGACTCCGGTCATGGTGGTGCCCCGCTCGTCGTGTCCGTTCATGGGGTCCGGGTAACCGCGTTCCTGAGTCCACTGTACGAACATCCCGGGCACCCGGCCTCCGCATGCCGCCGGGTGGCCGCCCGCGGCTACCGGGCCCGCTCCACGCGGCGCTCGTCCCACACCGGCTCCGGGGTCTCACGGACCCGGCCGTCGGTGCCGAAGACCAGGAAGCGGTCGAAGGAGCGGGCGAACCAGCGGTCGTGGGTGACCGCGAGGACCGTGCCGTCGAACGCCTCCAGGCCCTCCTGGAGGGCCTCGGCGGACTCCAGGTCCAGGTTGTCGGTCGGCTCGTCCAGCAACAGGGCGGTGACGCCCGCGAGTTCGAGCAGCAGGATCTGGAAGCGGGCTTGCTGGCCGCCGGAGAGCCGCTCGAAGCACTGCTCGGCCTGCTGGGTCAGCTCGTAGCGGCGCAGCCGGGAGGCGGCCGCGCCCCGGTCCTGCGCGTGCTCCTTCCACAGGATGTCCAGCAGGGTGCGGCCCTGGAGTTCGGGGTGGGCGTGGGTCTGCGCGAAGTGACCCGGCACGACCCGGGCGCCGAGCTTCCACTGGCCCGTGTGCGCGACCTCCTCGCCGGCCAGCAGCCGCAGGAAGTGCGACTTGCCGGAGCCGTTGGAGCCGAGGACCGCGACCCGCTCGCCGTAGAACACCTCCAGGTCGAACGGCTTCATCAGGCCGGTCAGCTCAAGTGACGCGCAGGTGAGGGCCCTTACGCCGGTACGGCCGCCCTTCAGACGCATGGTGATGTCCTGCTCGCGCGGCGGCTCCGGGGGCGGTCCGGCCTCCTCGAACTTGCGCAGCCTGGTCTGCGCGGCGGCATAGCGCGAGGCCATCTCATGGCTGACGGCGGCGGCCTGACGGAGGTTCAGGACGAGCTTCTTCAGCTGGGCGTGCTTCTCGTCCCAGCGGCGGCGCAACTCCTCGAAGCGGGCGAAGCGTTCGCGGCGGGCCTCGTGGTACGTGGCGAAGCCGGCGCCGTGCACCCAGGCGTCCGCACCGGCCGGTCCCGGCTCCACGGAGACGATCTTCTCGGCGGCGCGGGCGAGGAGTTCGCGGTCGTGGGAGACGAAGAGGACCGTCTTGCGGGTCTCCTTGAGCTGCTGCTCCAGCCATCGCTTGCCGGGGACGTCCAGGTAGTTGTCCGGTTCGTCCAGCAGCAGGACCTCGTCGGTGCCGCGCAGCAGCGCCTCCAGCACCAGGCGTTTCTGCTCACCGCCGGACAGGGTGCGCACCTGGCGCCACTGCGCCGTGTCGTACGGCATCCCGAGCGCGGCGGTGGTGCACATGTCCCACAGCGTCTCGGCCTCGTAGCCGCGCACCTCGGCCCAGTCGGCGAGGGCCTGCGCGTAGGCCAGCTGGGCTTTCTCGTCGTCCACCGCCATGACGGCGTGCTCGGCCTCGTCCACCGCCTTCGCGGCCTCGCGGATCCGGGGCGGGGCGACGGAAACCAGCAGGTCCCGCACGGTCGTCTCGTCGCGCACGGAGCCGACGAACTGGCGCATCACGCCGAGACCGCCGCTCACGGTGACGGAGCCGCCGTGCGGCTTCAGCTCGCCGGAGATCAGCCGCAGCAGGGTGGTCTTGCCCGCTCCGTTCGGGCCGACCAGGGCGACGGCCGAGCCCTCGCCGACCCGGAAGGAGACATCGCCGAGCAGCGTCCTCCCGTCGGGGAGGTGGTACTCGAGGTGCGCGGCTTCCAGATGTCCCATGAGACCGCATTCTCCGGTCCGGGGGCGGAGCGGGGCAAACCGTTATCGGACGCGGCCGCCCGGGCCCCCTGGCCGCGCCGGTCCGCCGGGGGTCCGGCCGGGCGGACCGGCCCGGTTCACCCGGTCGTGCCCAGCGGCTCCCCCGTCGGGCCGGGGGAGCCGGGCGGCTCGACGGTGTGGGCCTCCCAGGTCAGGGCCCGCCAGCCGGTGCCCGGGTCGCCCTCCAGGGTGATCACACCGGTGTTGGCCAGCGGGCGCGCGGCGGCGAAGGCCACGTCGATGTTGCGGGCGCGGGCCGCGGTCCACATCCGGATCGCGGCGCCGTGGCTGACCAGGGCGACCGTGCCGGCGCCGGTGCGGTACGCCTCCTCGATCACGGCGTCGTAGCGCGCGAGCGCCTCCTCGCCGCTCTCCCCGCCGGGCACGCGCAGCGCGGTGTGCCCGGCCGACCAGGCGAAGGCGGTGCGCATGTAGGACTCCGCCTCGGGGGCGTCGCCGGGCAGCATCTCCAGATGGCCCGCGGACAGCTCGCGGATGCCGTCGCGGACGGTCACGCCGAGCCCGCGCGCGAGGGCCAGCGGAGCGGCGGTGAGCTGGGTGCGGATCAGCGAGGAGGCGTAGAGGGCGCCGATGTCCTCGGCGGCCAGCGCCCGGGGCAGCGCGGCGGCCTGGGCGGCGCCGAGCGGGGTGAGCCCCGGCCCGGGTGCGGCGGTGTCCAGCAGCCGGCGCACATTGGACGTGGTCTGGCCGTGGCGGATCAGGAGCAGGCGCATCCGGGCGGTCTCCTTGCGGCGTCCGGGCGGCGTTCGCGCGGTGCGGAACACAGAGGGACAGGAAACGGGCACTTCAGGGTAACCGCACCCCTATGAACGAGACCGAGACCCCGGACGTGGACCTCACCGCCCCGACCGCCGCCCCGCATCCCCTGTACGAACGGCTGCTCGCGGCCGACGCCCGGCTCTTCGAGCGGGCCGCCCGCTGGAACTGGCCGGGGGCCGAGCGGGTACTGCCCCGGCTGACCCGCAGCGCCAACCACGGGGTGCTGTGGGCGGGCGTGGCCGCGGCCGTGGCGGCGACCCGTACGCCCAGGGCACGGCGGGCCGCCGTACGGGGCATGGCCTCGCTCGCCGTGGCCTCCGCGACCGTCAACACGCTCGGCAAGCGCTCGGTGCGCCGGGCCCGGCCGCTGCTCGACCCGGTGCCGCGCGGGCGGCGGCTGCGGCACCAGCCGGTCACCACGTCCTTCCCCTCGGGCCACGCGGCGTCGGCGGCCGCCTTCGCCGTCGGGGTGGCGCTGGAGTCCCCGGCGTGGGGCGCCGCGGTCGCGCCGCTGGCGATCTCGGTGGCCGCCTCCCGGGTCTACACCGGGGTGCACTTCCCGAGCGACGTCCTGGCCGGTGCGGCGCTGGGCGCGGGCGCCGCCTTCCTGGTACGGCGCCTGGTGCCGGCCCGCACGGCCACGGTGCCCGGCACCCGGCCGCGCGCCGATGTGCCGGCGCTGCCGGAGGGCGAGGGCCTGGTGGTGGTCGCCAACCAGGGCTCGGGCTCCTCGGACCGGGTGAACGGTCTGCGGACGGCACTGCCGCGCGCGGAGATCGTGGAGTGCGAGCCCGACGAGACGGGCGACGCGCTCGCGAAGGCGGCGACGCGGGCACGGGTGCTCGGGGTGTGCGGCGGCGACGGCACCGTGAACGCGGCCGCCGCCGTGGCCCTGCGCCACGGGCTGCCGCTGGCCGTGCTGCCGGGCGGCACCCTGAACCACTTCGCGTACGACCTGGGCGTGGAGGACGAGCGCGACCTGGCCCGCGCGGTGCGCAAGGGCGAGGCGGTACGGGTGGACGCGGGCCGGTTCGTCTCCGACGGCACCGAGGGCCTGTTCCTGAACACGCTGAGCCTCGGGGTGTACCCGGAGCTGGTGCGCGCCCGGGACTCCTGGTCGCACCGGATCGGCAGCTGGCCGGCCGGGCTGCTCGGCGTGCTGCGGGTGCTGCGCGAGGGGCAGCACCCGCTGGAGGTGGAGGTGGGCGGTGAACGGCGGCCGCTGTGGATGCTGTTCGCCGGCAACGGCGTCTACCACCGGATGGGGCTCGCGCCGGGCCGCCGTACCGATCTGGCGGACGGGCTGCTGGACGTGCGGGTGGTGCACGGCAGCGGCCGGCCCGCGCTGCGGCTGCTCGCCGCGGCCGCCGCGGGGCCCCTGACCCGCTCCCCCGCGCACGCCGCGGTCCAGGTGAACCGGCTGCGGCTGACCGGCCTCGCGCCCGGCACCCCGCTGGCCTACGACGGTGAGGTCACGACCGTCTCGGGCGAGGTGACGGTGGAGAAGCTGCCAGAGGCGCTGACGGTCTACCGCCCGCTGCCCAGCACTTCCTGACGGTCGCTCACTGATGGTCCGTCAGTCCAGATGGCAAAACGCGGGTCTCATCATTCGGCACGCGCGCGTACCGTGAACCGTGGCGCCGGCCGGTGGGGCCGGCGCGACGGGACACGCGCCGAGGGCGCGACGAGCAGGGGATGCGGCATGCCGAAGGCACGGGAGACGGCCGTCTACACACATGGGCACCACGAGTCGGTGCTGCGCTCGCACACCTGGCGCACCGCCGCCAACTCCGCGGGCTACCTGCTCGGTTCCCTCAAGCCGCACATGAAAATCCTGGACATCGGCTGCGGGCCCGGGACCATCACCGCGGATCTGGCCGAGCTGGTGCCCGACGGCCGGGTGACCGGGGTCGACCACGCCCCGGGCATCCTGGAGCAGGCGCGGGAGACGGCTGCCGCGCGGGGGCTGGCCAACGTCGACTTCGCGGTCGCCGATGTGCACGCCCTGGACTACCCGGACGACACCTTCTGCGTGGTCCACGCCCACCAGGTGCTCCAGCACGTGGGCGACCCGGTGCAGGCGCTGCGCGAGATGCGCCGGGTGACGAAGCCGGGCGGGTTCATCGCCGTACGGGACGCGGACTACGCGGCGATGACCTGGTACCCGGCGCTGCCCGGCCTGGACGACTGGCTGGAGCTGTACGAGGAGGTGGCGCGGGCGAACGGCGGTGAGCCGGACGCCGGGCGCCGGCTGAAGTCCTGGGCGCTGGCCGCCGGGCTGCGGGACATCACCACGAGCTGCGGCACCTGGACCTTCGCCACCGAGGAGGAACGCGCCTGGTGGAGCGGTCTGTGGGCGGACCGCACCGTCGCCTCCGCCTACGCCGAACGGGCCACGGCGGGCGGCCACGCCACGCCCGAGCGGCTGCGGGCGGTGTCGGACGCCTGGCGGGAGTGGGGGCGGCGGGAGGACGGCTGGTTCGCGGTCCTGCACGGGGAGATCCTCTGCCGCAAGGAGGCGTGAGGACCGGCCCGCGCGGGCGCCCGCGACCGGGACGCGGGCGTCTCAGTCGCGGGGCAGCAGCGGGCCGAGCGGCCCGAGGTCCAGGTTGAGGTCCTCGGGCCGCAGCCCGTAGCGGTTGCGCAGCTCCGCCATCCGGTCCTCCAGGAGCATCAGGGTGAGTCCGATCCGCTCCTCCTGCTCCTCGGACAGATCGCCGGTGTCGAAGCGCCGTACGGCCTGCCGCTCCATCAGCTGGCGCAGCAGCTCCACCACCGTGAGCACCAGTTTCACCAGATCGCGCTCGACCGTGTCGGGTTCGAGGTCGAGCCGCTTGGGGGCGGACATCACAGCTCCTTCGCGGGCAGCTCGTCGAGCGGCGGTTCCGGCGGTACTTCGAACGGCGAGGGCACGGCGGCGTTGACCGAGCTGATCAGCGCGTTCAGGTCGATCCGGACGAGGTCCACGTCGGCGATGCGCAGCGTGATGTCGCCCGTGATGACCA
Organism: Streptomyces sp. SUK 48; assembly: GCF_009650765.1. Classification (NCBI taxonomy): domain Bacteria; kingdom Bacillati; phylum Actinomycetota; class Actinomycetes; order Kitasatosporales; family Streptomycetaceae; genus Streptomyces; species Streptomyces sp. SUK 48. The sequence continues at coordinate 1,621,088 of NZ_CP045740.1, forward strand.
CGCCGCCCGCCAGCAGCCGGTCCAGCAGGTCGACCAGCGCGATCTCCCGGCGTTCCACGACGGTCACCGGCTCTCCCCCGCCCGCGCGTCCTCCTCGGCGAACCCGCTGAACGAGTACGCGGCCCAGGGCCCGGTCAGTTCCACCCGCAGCCCTCCGGCCTCGTCCTTGGTGCGGTCCACCAGTTCCACGAACTCCTCGGAGCGGTCCCGGGGCACCAGGTAGGCCGCGTTCAGCACATTGCGGCCCCGGGCGCCGGACAGCGAGGCGTTCTGCGGCGGATGCAGCCGGCTGGCCTCGGCGTGCGCGCACAGCCGCCGGTGCAGGGAATCCGCGAAGCCCTCGGCGGCCTGGAGGTCCGCCTCGTGGGCCTGGGTGTCCGCGCGGCGGCGGCGCAGATAGTCCCGGCCGCTCATCGGCTTGCCGGACCCCTCCGCCGTCGCGGCCCGCTCGCCCGGGGCGGGCTCCGGGGGCGGCTCGGTGAACACCTTGACGCCCCACTCCACCCGGCCCTCCAGCCGGTCCAGGGCGCGCAGGAAGTCCGCCTCGCGGGCCTCCATCATGCTGCGCACCCCGCTGTCGTCCCGGAAGACGGTCGCCAGGCGCAGCGGCAGCGGAGTGGTGACGGTGGTGAGCGCGTCGATCACGCCCTGGTGGGCGCGGGCGGTGGCGGCCAGCCAGTCCATGTTCTCCAGGTGGGCCTTGAGCCCCTCCTCGCAGAAGTCGGCCTCGGGGACCGTACTGACCACCGCGACCAGGCCGCGGTGGGACAGCAGGGCCGGCGGGGCACCCCCGATGCCCGTCAGCTGGGCCTGAAGGGGCGCCCCGAGAGGGCGGCAGACGGCATACACGTAGCGCAGTCCGGTCATGGCGCCTCCTCCCGCGCGTGGCCCGACTCCAGCTCCTCCAGCCGGGCCAGCCGCTCTCTCAGCTCCGCGTTCTCCCGCGTCAGCTCGTCCCGGCGGGCCCGGGAGGACAGGGCCGGGTCGCTCTCCCACCAGTCGATCCCCATCTCCTTCGCCTTGTCCACCGAGGCGACGATCAGCCGCAGCTTGATGGTGAGCAGTTCGATGTCAAGCAGGTTGATCCGGATGTCACCGGCGATGACGACACCCTTGTCGAGGACGCGCTCAAGGATGTCACCGAGGTTGGCACCCGAGCCCTGGCCGTACGGGTCGGCGAAGCCACCCGACCTGGAGGCGGGCGTCGTCATCGACGGCTCCCGTGCTCGGCGTACTCGGGTTCCTCCTCGTCCTCGTACTCCTCTTCCTCGTCTTCGTCCTCGTACTCTTCGTCCTCGGGTTCGTCGTCCTCGTCCTCGTACTCTTCGTCCTCCCGCTCCTCGCCGCCCTCCTCCGGCTCCTCGTCCTCGTCCTCGTACTCGTCCTCGTACTCCTCCGGCTCCTCGTCGTCGTGGTCCTCGGCGTCCTCGGCCCGGTCCTCCGGCTCCTCGGACTCCTGGTCCTGCGACTCCTCGGACTCCTCCTCCGCGACCGCGTCCTCGTGGCTGCGGACGACCTCGCCGTCGCGGATCTCGCCGCGCCAGCCGTCCTCCGCCTCCGCCTTCATGGTGATGAAGCGGGCGTAGTGCTTCAGGTCCAGCCTGACCCGGCGGCCCTGCGCACGCCAGATATTGCCGGTCTTCTCGAAGAGTCCGCTCGGGTAGTACTCGATGACCAGCAGCACCCTGGTCAGGTTGTCCCCGAGCGCGTGGAAGGTGACGACGCCCTTGGTGCTGCCCTTGGCGCCCTCGGAGGTCCACTGGATGCGCTGGTCGGGGATCTGCTCGGTGGTGCGGGCCTTCCAGCTGCGGCTGGACCAGAAGATCTTCGCCTGCCAGTCGGTCTCGGTGTCCCCCGCGCGGGAGACGCTCTTGACGCCGCGGGCGAAGGTGGAGAAGTCCTGGAACTGGGTCCACTGGTCGTAGGCGGTGCGCAGCGGCACACCCACGTCGATGAACTCCATGATCACGGTCGGCTTGTTGCCGCCGCGACCCTTGCCCTTCTTGCCGCCCCCGATGTTCTTGACCGCGTCCATGACGTTGTCCTTCACATGGGACGCCCCGAGTTCCAGAGCGGAGCGCAGAGGCCCCTTGCCCTCGGCGAGCTTACGGCCGCCGTCCAGGGCGAGCTTGGCGAAGCCGGGGCTGTTGCCCTCCGCGATGTCGTTCAGCTTGCCGGTGGTCTCGCCGAGCTTGCGGCCGAGGCCGGTGAGCAGCCGCTGGGCCTGTGCGGACAGGTATTCCTGCGCCTCTTCCTTGAGCCGGTCGACCGCCTCGCTGTTGGCGAGTCCGTCGAGCGGACCGGCGCCATCGGCGGCGCCCTTGGCCTTCCCCGCGGCCGAGGCCGCGGATCCCAGGGACTCGGTCATCGTTCCTCACCGCCCTTCGCGGAACCGCCGCGGCGGGAGCCGGTCGTCTTCTTCGCGGCCGTCTGGCGCTGCGCGCCGGTCTTCTTGGCCGCCGTCTTCTTCGCGGGGCCCTTCTTCTCCGTGGTGCCGGTGCCGGTCCGCCGCGCCGCGGTCTTCTTGGCGGCGGGCTTGCGGGCACGGGACTTCCCGGTGCTCTCCTCGTCGTCCGCCTCGTCGCCCGCCTTGTCGTCGCGGCCGGCCGCGCGGCCCTCGCCCTTGTCCTGCTTGTCCTCGCGGCCGGTGTCGCGCTCGTCCTCGCGCTCCTCCTCGGCCTCGTCGCCGGCCTCGTCCGCGGGCGCTTCCGAGGCTTCCCCGCGCACCTGGGCCGTACGGTCGTGGAGGCGGTCGGCGAGGGAGCTGATCTGCCGCTCGATCATGGCTCCGGAGGCCGCCTTGCCGACGCCCCGCAGATCGGTGCTCAACTGACCGCCGATCTCCTTGAACTGCGGGTTGTCGAGCAGCTGCTTGCGTGCGAGGTCGACGAGCGCGCCCGGGCCGAGGTTGAGCTTCTTGCCCGCCACGAGCGAACCGACCGCGATGGCCATCTTCAGTTTCCTGGTGCGTCCCAGGAAGTATCCGGCCCCTATCGCGAGGCCCAGTGCCGTTCGGTTCATCGTCCCGTTCCGTTGCCTGTGGTGTTGCCGGGACCCTGGGGGGCCTCCAGCCGGTCGAGCAGTTCGTCCTCGCGCTGGTCGAACTCCTCCTCGGTGATCTCGCCCGCCGTCAACTGCTCTTCGAGGCGGGCGAGTTCGGCCCGGACGGTGGCGGGGTCGTAGTAGATCCGTTCCGCCTCACGGAGCACCTGGTTGATCGCCCATCCGCCGCCGCGCACGGGCGCGAAGGGCAGCAGCAGTACTTCTTTGATCAGTCCCATGGGGTCCTCCTTCCGCTCGCCGTCCGGGCCGTTCGGGTCGTCCGCCGCGTCAGGAAGCCGCAGCGGCGGAGTCCGTGTCCGCCGGCTGGGCGGGGCCCGGTTCGACGAAGCTGTACGGCGGCAGCGGGCCGTTGACGCGCAGTTCCAGGTGGGGCTGGTCGGCCCGGATCTGCTCGATGACGGCCAGGAACTCCTCCGCGGTGTCCCGGGCGACCAGGAACGAGTGGTTGAGCAGCCAGCCGGTGGACTCGGGGCCGGCGCTGACCGCGGCGGCCGTCGGCTCCAGCAGACCGCGCACCTCGGCGGCGTCCTCGGTCTCCCGCGCCTTGACGGCGGCGGCGACCATCTCGCCGAGGCGGATCTTGTCGTCGTAACTGCCACCGCCCGACTTGCGGTTCGCGTCGGCGAGGGCGCGCAGGTCCGGCTGCTCGGCCATCACCAGGTGGAGGACGGCGTCCTCGACGTGGTTGGCCTTGACGTTGTACTCGACCTTGCCGTCCAGGGCCGCGAGCCGCTCCCGGTAGTGGTCGGCACGCTCGCCGAGGACCTGTGTGACGGTGTCGTCGTCGGGGGCGACGTTGCCGAACCGCATGGGCAGCACGCAGCCGCCGGCGCCCGCCTCGGCGAGCACGTTCTGGTGCGCGAGCAGGTCCCTGCGCTTGGGACGCAGGCTCTCCGGAGCGTCGCTGACCAGCGCGGTCAGCTCACCCTCGGTGAGGAGCCGCACGGGCAGGGGCGGCTGGCCGACTCCGGTCATCCCCTCGGGGAGGTCCGGGTGGGAACGGGCGGTGATCCCGTAGACGTACGTGCTCACTCCTGCTCCTCCTTGCGGCGACGGCTCGTGGTCTTACGAGCACGGGGGCGTTCCTCGTCGCCCTCGTCGCGTGCCTGCTTGAACGCGTCGGATATGGTCTCGGCCGCGCCGGACAGAGCGCCCTTGGACTTGCCGCGCGCGCCGGACTCGGTCACCTCGCCGACTATCTCGGGCAGCCCGGGGCTCTTGTTGGGACCGGATTCCAGATCGAGGCGGTTGCACGCCTCGGCGAAGCGGAGATAGGTGTCCACGCTCGCCACGACGACGCGAACGTCGATCTTCAGGATCTCGATACCCACCAGGGAGACGCGCACGAACGCGTCGATCACCAGGCCACGGTCAAGCACCAGCTCAAGTACGTCGTAGAGGCCACTGCTGCCTCCACCGCCGCCGCTCTGCTGTGCCGGGACAACGGTCATACCGGCCGTTCCTCCTTCGGTTCGTTGCTGAATGGTCGATTTCGCCCGGCGCGGTCAGCGTTCGGCTCTGCCGCGCTCGTAGCGACGCACCCGCCGGTAGCCGGTGAGCTGCCCCTGGCGGTCGAGTTCGACCAGGTAGCTGCCCATGAGGCTCATGGTGTCCGGCACCCTGGAAAGTTCCAGTACCTCGACCTCGAGGGACCAGCCGTCCTCGGTCTGCTCGAAGGAGGAGACCGATTCGGCTTCGAGCCCGGTCAGCTCGGCGAGCTGGCCGCGCGCCTGCCGCAGTACCTCCATGAGGGGCGGCCGGCGCCCTTCGGGCTCGTGCGTGGACTCCTCGCCGTCGGAGGACGGCCGGGGGGCCCTGCGGGCGGAGGCCCTGCGGGTCTTCCGGGGCTTCGCCTCGGGTTCCGACTCCTGTTCGATTTCCTCCGGTGTCTCCTGCTCGTCTTCCCGCTCGGATTCCCGGGATTCCCGTGAATTCTGTGTACGCGTTGTGCGATGTGTGTTCGACATGGCCACCTCTTGGTGCGGGTGGCCCCTCATTCCGTGGCCAAACCTTCCGGGCCGGGTTCAGTCGCGCAGGTCCGCGAGGCGCGGCCGCGCGGGGCCCGGACAGAGGCCCCGGCAGGACGGCTCCGCCCATGGATCGCCGCGGGTCTGTGGGGCGTCGGCGGTGGTCCGGCGGCGGCCACGGAGGGCAGGAGCCGTCCGGCCTCGACCGGGCGGGAGGCACGGCGACGGGGGCCGCAATCGGCCGCGCGAACGGCGGCGGCCGGCGGTGCTCAGCCGGTCCGGGTGCCGTGCGGCGGCGAGTTGGGTGGTGTCGCGGCGAACCGCCGTGCCGCGTCGGCTTCCTGGCGTCCGCCGAGCGGCACGCCGAAGTGCCGCCCGCGCGAGCCGGCGGTCATCGGGGCGGCGGGCAGGGGGAGTTCGCCCGGCAGCGCGCGGCACGGCCGCGGTCTCGTGGACGGGGGCGCGGAGGCGGGCAGGGGGCGACGGAGTGACAGGAGTCGGCGAGAGCGCCCTCGGTGTGCTCCGGGCACACCCCGGCGGCCGGGGAAGAGGATCTTCCCCGGCCGCCGGACAGGCACGGTGCGCCGGCCGGCCCGTATCGGCCGGCCGGCGTCCTCGCTCACCGCACCACTGCCTCCTCCACCAGCAGCTTCGCCGCGGCCACGATGCCGAGGGCGTCGATGCCCGCGGCGTGCAGCTGCTCGTCGGGGGCGGCCGAACCGGGCATCGTACGGACCCCGAGCCGGACCAGGCGGGGCACGGGGCGGCCGTCGGCGAAGGTCTCCGCGACCGCGTCCCCGATACCGCCCTCGGGGTGGTGGTCCTCGACGGTGAGCAGGCAGCCGGTCTCCTCGGCGGCCCGGCGCAGCGTCTCGGCGTCGGCGGGCTTGACCGAGTACAGGTCGATCACCCGGACCGCGATGCCGTCCTCGGCGAGCCGGTCGGCGGCCGCCAGCGCCTCGGGCACGGTGACCCCGGCGGCGACGACGGTCAGCCGGTCCTCCTCCGAGGAACGCAGCGTCTTGCTGCCGCCGACCGGGAACTCCTCGTCGGCGTCGTAGAGCACCGGGGTCTTGCCCCGGGAGGTGCGCAGGTAGCGGATGCCCTCCAGCCCGGCCATGGCGCCGACCAGCCGGGCGGTCTGGTTGGCGTCGCAGGGGTAGAGCACCGTGGAGCCGTGGATGGCGCGGAACATGGCGAGGTCCTCCAGGCCCATCTGCGAGGGCCCGTCCTGCCCGATGGCCACCCCGGCGTGCGAGCCGACGAGGTTGATCCCGGAGCCGCTGACCGCCGCCATGCGCACGAAGTCGTGAGCGCGGGTGAGGAACGCGGCGAAGGTCGCGGCGTACGGCACCCAGCCGCGCACCGCCATGCCCACGGCGGTGGCGACCAGTTGCTGCTCGGCGATGTAGCACTCGAAGAAACGGTCGGGGTGTGCCTTGGCGAACTCCTCGGTGCGGGTGGAGTCGCCGACCTCGCCGTCCAGGGCGACGACGTCGCCGCGCGCGTCGCCGAGGGCCGAGAGGGCGGCGCCGAAGGCGTCCCGGGTGGCGGCCTCGTCGCCCTTGTCGTAGCGCGGGAGCCGGATCACCTCGGTGGTGCGGTCGCGCAGCGCGGCGGCGGCCGGCGGTTCGCCCACCCGGATGTGCAGCTCACGGGGGCCGCCCAGCTCGGCGATGGCCTCGTCGGCGTCGGGCAGCGGCTTGCCGTGCTGGCCCTCCCGGTCCTCCACGGCGGCCACGCCCTTGCCCTTGAGGGTGCGGGCGAGGATCACGACGGGCTGCCCGGTGGTGGACAGCGCCTCCCCGTACGCCCGGTCGATCGCGTCCACGTCATGGCCGTCGATCTCGATGGTGTGCCAGCCGAACGCCTGGAAGCGGCGGGCGTAGGCGTCCAGGTCGTGGCCGTGCCGGGTGGGGCCGCGCTGCCCGAGCCGGTTGACGTCCACGATCACCTTCAGGTTGTCCAGGTTCTCGTACCCGGCGTGCTCGGCGGCCTCCCACACCGAGCCCTCGGCCAGCTCGCTGTCCCCGCACAGCACCCACACCCGGTAACCGGTGCGGTCCAGGCGCAGCCCGGCGAGGGCGATGCCGACCCCTACGGGCAGTCCCTGGCCGAGGGAGCCGGTGGCCGTCTCCACCCAGGGCAGCCTGCGGGGCGTCGGATGGCCTTCGAGGCGGCTGCCGAGCTTGCGGAAGGTGACCAGTTCCCCGTCCTCGATGGCGCCGGCCGCCTTGTACGCGGAGTACAGCAGCGGCGAGGCATGGCCCTTGGACAGCACGAAGCGGTCGTTGGCGGGATGCTCGGGGCGCTCGAAGTCGTAACGCAGATGGTTGGCGAGGAGTACGGCCATCAGGTCGGCGGCGGACATCGAGGACGTGGGATGCCCGGACCCCGCCGCGTCGGCGGCCCGTACGCTGTCGACGCGCAGCTGCTGTCCGAGTTCGGCGAGTTCGGCGGTGTCCATGGCTCTCCTTGCGCGAGATCGTGGTCGTCGGTCGGTACGCGTCCGTACGGGCCACCCGGGATCACCGGAGCGCGAAGACGGCCGACGGGACCGGCGCCGGTGCCCGGCACGCGCGGGCGACCCGCGACGATGCCCCGGGCGGTGGGCTCGTGCGAGGTTTTCCGCGTATCCGGGGCCGGACCAACCAAACGCGGGGGCACTCACCCGGGCGGAGCACCCGGGGTACCGGCCGGGGTCGCGGGACCGGCGCGGACGGCCGAGCGGGCCGGGTTCCGGGCGCTGTGGATCTCGGACCGCCACCGTCCGAAGGCGCCGGCCCGGTCGGCCGAAGGATGAGCGGGCTCGCGGGACGAGCCCGGGGGACGAGCGGGCCGGGGAGCGGCCCCGGGGGGACTCCCCGCGCCGGTCACCGGCGCGGGTCGTCCAGGTCGGCCGGGGTCATCGGCGGATTCTTGGGGATCGGCGGGTACGGCATGCCGAGGCCGCCCGGAGGGGCGACCGGCGGGGTGCCGCCGACCACGCGGTGCGGCGGATGCGGGTGATGCCCTGACGACCCCGAGGCGCCCGAGGACCCCGAGGACGAGGCGTGGGCGCTGGCCCGCAGCGCGTACGCCACCGCGGCCATCAGCGCCCCGGTGATCAGCGCGGCCGCCCAGCCGGGCAGCCCGGTCGCCAGGGCCAGGCCGACGGCGACGGCGACCGCGCCGCCCGCGTACAGGGCGGCGGCGCCCGACGCTCCGTAGAGCACGGCGGTACGGCGCTGCTTGCGGGTCTGTTCGCGCAGCTCCTCCCGTACCGTCACGCGGGCCACCTGCGCCAGCTCCTCGACCAGTTCCTTGTCGAGATGTTCCAGATGATCCAAAGGCTGTGAACGGTTCATGCCATGCGGGTACCCGGTGCGCACTCCGGGTAACTCCGCGGGTGCGTGCGCGTCGGCCCTCGTCCCAACTAGGCTCGTCCGCATGGAGATTATGGGCGCCTCGCTGCGTATCTGCGTTGCCGACATCGAGACCGCGATCCCCTTCTACGAGCGGCTGGCCGGTGGCACGGCGCAGCGGTTCGCACGCGGCGGGGTCCAGGTCGCCGCGATCGGCTCCTTCCTGCTGATGAGCGGCCCCGAGGCCGAACTGGAGATCCTGCGGAAGGTCACCGCGACCATCGCCGTCAAGGACGTGGGCGAGGCGCGTGAGCTGCTCACCGGCCTCGGCGCCCGCATCCTGGTGGAGCCGGTGCCGACACCGGCGGGCAGCAACATGCTCGCGATGCACCCGGACGGATCGCTCTTCGAGTACGTCGACCAGCACGGCTGAGCGCTCAGGCGGGATCGGGACGCATCCTGAAGTCGTAGCGGGCGGGCAGGGGTTCGTCGGTGAGCCGGGCCCACACCCGGTCGAGCGCCTGGGAGCCCTCCCGCAGATCGGCGATCTCGAACCCCGCGTCGAACACGGCCCGCGCCTCGGCGCGGCGGCCCTCCGCGAGCAGCAACTCCGCCTCCAGCAGCCGGAATCGGCCGCGCCGCCGGACGGTCCGCGGCAGCCGTTCCCAGACGCCACGGGCGTCTGCCGTCCGCCCGGTCCGCAGCAGCGCTTCGAGCGTCTCGCGGCCGAGGGCGGCCCGTTCCGCGATCCGGTCCGGGCCCTCGGGGCGTCCCGCGCCGCACAGGTCGCCGAACGCCTCGGCGTACCGCTCGGCGGCCCGCTCGTGGTGGCCGCCGTCCGCGTCGGCGACGGCGAGGGCGCGCAGCAGCGGCCAGCGGGCGGGGGCGAGCCGCAGGGCGCGTTCCCAGCTGCGGACGGCCTGGGCGCGGTCGCCCGCGTGCCACTGGGCGATGCCGAGGTGGTACTCGGTGTGCCAGGTGGCGGGCGCGCTCTCCAGCAGGTCCCGCCAGTGCGGGGCGACGAGCGTGTCGCCGGCCGGCTCGGGGCCGCGCGGGGCGGGCAGGCTGCCGGTGCGCAGCAACTCCCGCCAGGGTTGCTGGGCTTCGCCGAGCGTGGACTCGGGGAAGGGTGTGCCGGCCAGCTTCCCCCCGGTGCGCAGCACTTCGAGCGCTCCCCAGCCGGAGCCGGTGGCGAGGATCTCGCCGGGCTCGGTGTCGGCGTGCGCCCGCCACCGGGTGTACGCCTCCTCGACGCGGGCGCGCGGCAGCGCCGACTCCAGCTTCTCCTCGGCCCGCCGGACCGCGCCCGGCCACTCCCCCGCGGGCGAGCTGTCGAGCGGGCCGTACGCCTCCAGCCAGGACACCTCGCTCTCCGGTTCCAGGCGCACATGCTCCAACTGGGTGCGGGCCAGGCCCGCCTGGATCTCGCAGTAGCCGCCGGTGCCGGGCTCGGTGAGCCACCGCTGCCAGCGGCGGCCGCCCGGGCCGCCGCCCCAGACGAACAGCTTGCGGCCGCGCAGCGCGTCGGTGGAGGTCTGCACCAGCCCGCGCCCGTCCGCGTCCAGCGCGGCGATCCAGCGGCGCCGGCCGTCGGGCACGTCGTAGAAGTAGTCCGCGGCGTGGGCGCTGTTGAGGGGGTACGTGCGGTCGATGCCGTCGTACGACGGGACGGGCACCCGGCGCAACCGGCGCTCGTAGCCGAACTGCCATGCCTGCTCGGCGGGGGCGAGGACCCGGACCTCCTCGGGCACCGCGGTGTTGGACCACCAGTAGGCGGGCACCGGATGCTCGTGCGGGTTGCGGACGCGGACGCCGACATGCAGGAAGTCGGAGCCGTCCGGCAGCCACAGGTCGACCTGGAAGGGCAGGTCGCGCAGCCGCTCCCACTCCCACAGGCGCAGCATCTCCCCGCCGTCGGGGGCGGGCACGCGCGCGGCGTGCACGGGCGCGCAGGAGAGGGCGGTGTGGCCGGTGGCGCCGATGTTCCACTCGATGCCGCCGGAGAACCAGGCGCCGTTGAGGGCGAAGTCGGCGGGCTGGAACACCGGGTTGCGGTACAGGAGTTCGCGGCCGGTCGGCAGATGGAGCAGGGAGGCGACCCGGCCGCCGAGGCCGGGCAGGACGGTGGCGCGCAGCCGGTCGTTCTCGATCACCAGGGCGTCGAGTCGGCGGGGTGCGCGGGTCCGGCCGTAGCCGTCGCGCAGCCGGACCGGCAGCAGACTGCGCAGTGGCGCGTACCCGAGTCCGCGGGCCATGTCCCGGGGTATGTCCTCCCGGTCGCGGTCGTCGATGCGGTGGACCTCGTCGAGCGGGCGCAGCGGGGGCAGCGGGTTGTCCGGGCCCAACTCGGCGGCGGGCAGGGTCAGTACCTCACGTCGGATCCTTGTCACGACGACCATGGAACCCGGCGTGCGGTGAGACGGCCAGGGGAGCTGCCGGTCAGGATTGCGCAAAGGGCGCGGGGGCCCGGGGCGGCGGACCGTCCGAGGTCAGGCGCGCATCTCGGTGGTGAGCGCCCAGCGTTCGTGGTCCCGCCAGTCCCCGTCGATGTAGATCATCTTCGGGGAGAAGCCCTCCAGGCGGAATCCCGCGCCCCGGGCCAGCGCGATGGAGGCGACGTTCTCCGGCTGGGCGTTGATCTCCAGGCGGTGCAGCGCGAGCGGCCCGAAGGCGTGGCCGATCACCAGGTCCAGGCCCTCGCGCATCAGACCGCGCCCGGCGGCGTGCGCGAACGCGCCGTAGCCGAGGGCGCCGCAACGGAAGCCGCCCCGGACGATGTTGTTGATGTTGATGAACCCGGCGATGCCCCCGCCCTCGCGCTCGCACACCAGGAAGCCGGCCTTCGTCGGGTCGTCGATCAGCCGCGCCGCGTACTCGGCGTACGCGTCCTCGGCGTACGGCGGGAACAGCCACGGGCGGTGCAGGTCCTTGCTCTCGCGGGCGCGCGCGGTGAACTCGGGGCCGTCGTCCAGGGTGAAATGGCGGATGCCCACCCGGGGGCCTTCGCGGAGATGGCGGGACGCGATGTGCGGCATCCGGCCAGCTTACGCGTCCGGACCTGCCGCGCGGCGCGTGCTCAGCGCAGCGCGGGCTCGGCCAGCATCAGCGTCCCCGCGTCCGCGTCCAGCTCCGCCTCGGCCCCGAACGGGATCGTCAGCGCGTCCGCGCAGTGCCCGAACCCCATCTCCTCGCAGACCGGCACCCCGAGTCCGCCGAGCCGGTCCGCGAGGACGGCACGCACCTCCTCGTACGGTCCGCACCGCTCCCAGGACCCGAGCCCGATCCCGGCGACCCCGTCCAGCCAGCCGGAGCGCAGCAGCTGGGTGAGCAACCGGTCGATGCGGTACGGCTGTTCGGTCACGTCCTCGATCATCAGCAGCCCGCCGCGCGCACCGGTCCGGGCGAGCGGGGTGCCGAGGTCGGCGGCGAGCCCGCCGAGGTAGCCGCCGAGGGTCACCCCGCGGGCCCGGCCGGGCACCAGCGCCGTACCGGTCGTGGCGACGGCCTGGACCGTCTCGGGCGCGAACAGGGTGGCCTTCAGGTGCTCCTGCGCCCGGGCGCTCTTGATGAAGTCGATCCCGGCGGCCACCGGCCCGTACAGCGTGACCAGGCCGAGGCGGGTGGCGAACGCCTGGTGCAGATGGGTGACATCGCTGAAGCCGAGGAAGACCTTCGGTCCGGCGGCGCGCAGCGCGTCCCAGTCGACCAGGTCGGCCATGCGCTGGGCGCCGTAGCCGCCGCGGGCGCACAGCACCGCGGCCACCGACGGATCGCACCAGGCGCTCTGGAGATCCGCGGCCCGGTCGGCGTCGCTGCCCGCCAGGTAGCCCAACTCGCCGTGCCGGTCGAGGACATGAGGCATGACGACGGGGTCGAGTTCCCAGCCGCGCAGCACGTCGAGGCCCGCCTGGACGCGCTCCTCGGGCACCGGCCCGCTGGGGGCGACGACGGCCACCCGGGCGCCCGGGGCCAGTCTCGGCGGGCGGGCGAGGGGCTTCACCGGCGCAGCTCCAGTCGGGGCACTCCAGGCGTGTCCAGCTTGAACACCTGTGCGTACAGCGAGAGTTCGGCCTCCAGGGCGCGGATCACGGTGTCCGCCCTGCGGAACCCGTGCCCCTCCCCCTCGAAGGTGAGGTAGGCGTGCGGGACGTCCTTGCCCTGGACGCGGGCGAGGAACTCCTCGCACTGCACGGGCGGGCAGATGACGTCGTCCAGGCCCTGGAGCATCAGGAACGGCACGGCGAGCCGGTCGGCGTGGCTCGCGGGCGAACGCTCGGTGTAGCGGGTCGGCACCTCGGTGAACGGGCCGATCAGGGACTCCATGTAGCGCGACTCGAAGTCGTGGGTGCCGTCGGAGGCCCAGCTGGTCAGGTCGAGGACCGGGTAGAGGATGGTGCCACACGCGTAGACGTTCGTGGTGGTGAGGGAGGCGGCGGTGGTCCAGCCGCCCGCGCTGCCGCCCCGGATCGCGAGCCGCCCGGGGTCCGCGGTGCCCTCCTCGGCGAGCGCGCGGGCGACGGCCGCGCAGTCCTCGACGTCGACCACGCCCCACTGCTCGCGCAGCCGCTCGCGGTAGGCGCGGCCGTAGCCGGTGGAGCCGCCGTAGTTGACCTCGGCGACACCGATGCCCCGGGAGGTGAAATAGGCGATCTCCAGGTCGAGGACGAGCGGCACCCGGCTGGTGGGGCCGCCGTGCGCCCAGATGACATAGGGCGGCAACTCGCCGTCGGGCGCGGCGTGTTCGGGGTGGTGCGGCGGGAAGACCTGGGCGTGCACCTCGCGGCCGTCGGGTCCGGTGAAGACGCGGATCTGCGGCTCGGGGTAATAGGCGGGGTCCACCGGGTCCTGGTGGCGGGCGCCGACGGCGCGGGCGCGGCCCGTGGTGGTGTCCAGCTCGACCACCTCGTACGCGGTGCGCGGGCTGGCGCCGACGGCGGCGACCCGGCTGCCGTGCACGGCGAGGTTCGCGGCGAACTCGGTCCAGGGGCCGGCCGCGTCGACGATCTCCCCGGACTCCGGGTCCAGGATGCCGAGCACGGTCGAGCCCTTGCCGTGCACGACCGCGATCAGCCCGCTGTCCAGCGGCGCGAACCAGCGCAGGCCCAGCTGCCACAGCGGGCCGCCGAACTCCTCCTCGCGGGTGCACAGCGGGACGTCGTCGCGGTAGAGGTTCCACCAGCCGCCGCGGTCGCTGGAGTACAGCAGCCTGCCGTCCGGGGCCCATTCCACCTGGGCGACGGCCTCGCCCGCTCCCCCGGCGACGGTGTGCGCGCCGCACAGGGTGCCGTCCGGGCCGACCTCGGCGACCCGCAGTTCGGTGCCCTCCCAGGGCATCCGCGGATGGTCCCAGGCGAGCCAGGCGGCGCGCCGGCCGTCCGGGGAGAGCCGGGGTCCGGTGACGAACTGGTGCCGTTCTTCGGTGAGTTCGCGCACCGCGCCCCGGTCCTCGGCGGCCGAGCCGTCGAGGGGGACGGCGGCGAGGACGCGCCGGACGTCGCCGGGGTCGTCGCCGGTGTACTCCTCCAGCACGCACCACACCTCGCCCCGTTCGAGGTCGAGCCGCGGTTCGGCCCAGCGCAGTCCGCCGCCGACCGGGGAGAGCGGGGTGAGCGGGCGGGGTTCGCCGCCCGGCTCGTACCGGTAGAGCCGCTGGTCGGCGAAGTGGGCGAAGACCACGAGGGGTTCGCCGCCCCGGCTCTCGGCGGTCCAGGGCCGGCCGCCGTACTCGATGACGCGGGTGCGCACGTTCCACGGCGGGGGCAGCAGCGATTCCTCGGTGCCGTCGGCGCGGCGCCGTATCAGCGCGCGGCGGCCGCCCTCGCCGGGGCGGGGTGCGGTCCACCAGATCTCGTCCCCGACGTGGTCCACCCAGTCCGGGCGGCCGTCGTGGGCGGCGGCGAGCGCCGCGTCGATGGGTGACGGCCAGGTGCCGTACGGCGTCCGGTGCATGTTGTCCTCCCCCATGTCGTCTAGGCCGTGCGCAGGAAGCGGTCGAGGACCCGGACGCCGAAGCGCAGCGCCTCGACGGGCACGCGTTCGTCCACTCCGTGGAACAGCGCCTGGTAGTCGAGCCCTTCGGGCAGTTTCAGCGGTGCGAAGCCGTAGCCGGTGATGCCGAGCCGGGAGAACTGCTTGGCGTCGGTGCCGCCGGACATGCAGTACGGCACGACATGCCCCTCGGGCGCGAACTCCTGTACGGCCGCCCGCATCCGGCCGAAGAGCGTCGAGTCCACCGGTGCTTCGAGGGCGGCCTCGCGGTGCGCGAACTCCCAGTCGACGTCCGGTCCGGTGAGCCGGTCGAGGGTGGCGGTGAACTCCTCCTCGCCGCCCGGCAGATAGCGTCCGTCGACATGGGCGACGGCCTCGCCCGGGATCACGTTCACTTTGTAACCGGCTTCCAGCATGGTCGGGTTGGCGCTGTTGCGGACGGTCGCCTCCACCAGTCGGGCGGCCGGGCCCAGCTTCTCCAGCAGCCGGTCGACATCGCCGTAGTCGGCGTCGATGCCGTACAGCGCGGCGAGTTCGGCGAGTGCGGCGTGCACGGTCGGGGTGAGCCGCGCCGGCCACCGGTGCTCGCCGATGCGGGTGACGGCGGCGGCGAGCCGGGTCACCGCGTTCTCCTGGTTGACCTTGGAGCCGTGCCCGGCGCGGCCGCGCGCGGTCAACGTGAGCCACCCGGTGCCGCGTTCCCCGGCGGCGATCGGGTAGATCTGCCGCCCGGCGCCGTCGTGGAAGGTGAAGGCGCCGGACTCGCTGATGCCCTCGGTGCAGCCCTCGAACAGATCGGCGTGCGCGTCGGCGAGGAAGCCGGAGCCGTCCTCGGCGCTGGCCTCCTCGTCGGCGGTGAACGCGACGACCAGATCCCGGCGGGGCCGCGCCCCCGTACGGGCCCAGGAGCGGACGACCGCGAGGATCATCGCGTCCATGTTCTTCATGTCGACGGCGCCCCGCCCCCACACCACCCCGTCCCGGACCTCCCCGGAGAACGGGGGCACGCTCCACTCGGCTGCCTCGGCGGGCACCACGTCGAGATGACCGTGGACCAGCAGGGCGTCCGCCTCCGGGTCGGTGCCCTCGATCCGGGCGACCACATTGGTACGGCCCGGGGTGCGCTCCAGCATCAGCGGTTCGAGGCCGGCGCCGGCCAGCCGCTCGGCCGCGTACTCGGCGGCGGGCCGTTCCCGGCAGTCGCCGCCGCCCCGGTTCGTGGTGTCGATCCGGATCAGCCCCGAGGTGAACTCCACGACCTCGTCGAGGGCCCGCGGGTCAGCCATACTGCTCCTCCACGGCGCTGGAGGCGATCGTGGTGACCGCCTTGAACGTCCGGATGCCCTCGTACATCGTGGCGCTGGTGTACGCCACCTTCCGCTCGCCGACGCGCGCGACGCCCGGGACCACGGTCGCGGCCAGCGCCAGATGCTCGGCGTCGAACTCCACGGCGACGGTGAACGGCCCCGCCTCCACGGGCGCGTGCCGCACGGCGAGCCGGGCCGCTTCCTTGGCGGCGGCGCGGATGTCGGCGGCGGTGCGGGTGGGGGTGCGGCAGACGGCCGCGTACCGCGACACATGGTCCTTGACGGCGACCTTCAGCGCCTCGGGCGCGTAGCCGAGCGCGTCCTCGCAGGCCACGTCGTCGCCGGTGACGAGGACGACGGGGACGCCGTACTCGGCGACGACCTGCGCGTTGAGCAGGCCCTCGCTGGCGCGTTCGTCGTTCAGCCAGACGCCGGTGATCTGGTTGGCGAGGTAGGTGTGGGCGAGCACGCCCTCCATCCCGGCGCCCGCGTGGTAACCGATGAAGGCGACGCCGTCGACGTCCCCGTGCTGGACGCCCTCCACCATGGACAGCGCCTTGTGCCGCCCGGTGAGCATCTCGACCCGCTCATCAAGCTGTTCGAGCAGCAGGTTGCGCATCGTCCAGTGGGCCTCGTTGACGAGCACCTCGTCGGCGCCGCCGTCGAAGAATCCCTGCGCGGCGGCGTTCACGTCCGAGGTGAACATCCCCCGGCACCGCTCCCACTGCGGCGTCCCCGGCAGCACGTCCGCCGGCCAGGTGACACCGGTGGCCCCCTCCATGTCGGCACTGATGAGGATCTTCATGGACCAGCACGTTACGCGCTGCGGGGTCACCGGACCAGGAAAGCGGCCGGGACGACGTGGCGGCTCCGCCTCATCTTTTGCATAATGCAAAAGTGAGGAAGGAGAATAAATGAGTGCCATATCGGCGGCAGAGGACGAGAAGCGCGGGAGCGGCGTCGGAGCGAGGGACCGGGCGCCCGCACCGGAAGGGTCAGGACCGACGCGACCGGTGGGACCGGTGGGACCGCCCCAGGGAGCCTGGACCGTCCTGGTCCTGGCCGTCGTCGTCGGCGCCGGGGCGGGCGCGGGCTCGATCGTCTTCCGCTGGTGCATCCAGACGTTCACCCGGCTGCTGTCCGGCCACTTCGACTACGCCGCCGCACCCGGCGCCGCCAACCCCCATGTGCCCTGGCTGGGGCCGTACTTCGTACTCCTCGCCCCGGTCGTCGGCGGCCTGCTCTACGGCCCGCTGGTCAACCGGTTCGCCAAGGAGGCACGTGGGCACGGGGTGCCCGAGGTGATGCTCGCCGTCGCCCAGCGGGGCGGCCGGATCAGCCCCAAGGTCGCCGTGGTCAAGACGCTGGCCTCGGCGCTGACCATCGGTTCCGGCGGTTCGGTGGGCCGCGAGGGCCCCATCGTGCAGATCGGCTCGGCGCTCGGTTCCACCCTCGGGCGGCTGACCGGGGCGGCCGAGAGCCGGATGAAGCTCCTGGTCGCCTGCGGCGCGGCGGGCGGCATCGCGGCCACCTTCAACGCGCCCCTGGCCGGTGTCTTCTTCGCCATGGAGCTGATCCTGGGCACCTTCTCCGCCGAGGCGTTCGGCGCGACCGTGCTGGCCAGCGTCACCGCGAGCGTGATCGGCCGCGCCGCGTTCGGCGACAACGCCTTCCTGAACCTGCCCGGCTTCCACGTCGGCCACCTCTCCCAGTACGCCCTGTTCGCCCTGCTCGGGGTCGTCGCGGCCGCCGTCGGCGTGAGCTTCACCCGCTTCCTCTACCTGGTCGAGGACGCCTGCGACCGGCTGTGGCGGGGCCCGGAGTGGCTGCGCCCCGCGGTCGGCGGGCTGGCGCTCGGCCTGGTGCTGCTGGCCCTGCCCCAGATGTACGGCGTCGGCTACCCGGTGCTGCAGAAGGCGACCGCGGGCGGCTACGCGGCGGGCTTCCTGCTTCTGCTGCTGGCCGGGAAGATGCTCGCGACCAGCCTCACCATCGGCATCGGCGGCTCCGGCGGCGTCTTCGCGCCCAGCCTGTTCATCGGCGCGATGCTCGGCTCGGCGTACGGCATCGGCGTCCACCGGCTGCTGCCCGGCTCGGCCGGTGCCATGGGGGCGTACGCGCTGGTCGGCATGGGCGCGGTGTTCGCGGGCGCGGCCCGGGCGCCGATCACCGCCGTGGTCATCCTGTTCGAGCTGACCGGCGAGTACTCGATCATCCTGCCGCTGATGCTGGCCGTCGTACTGGCCACCGCCACCGGCCGGCTGCTGTCCCGGGACACCGTCTACACCCTCAAGCTGCGCCGCCGCGGCATCGACCTCGAAGGCCCCGCCCCGGGGGCGCCGCTCGGCGCCCAGCACGTCGGCACCGTCATGGAGCCGCTGCCCGCTCCGCTGCCCGTGACCATGCCGCTCAAGGACGCCGCCGACCTGCTGAGCCGGTCCAGCCATGGCACGCTCCCGGTCGTGGCCGGCTCCGGGGAGTACATCGGCGTGGTCACCGCCCAGGCCGTGGCCGAGGCCCTGGCGGAACAGCCGGACGCGGCGCCGGCGACCGTGGGGCAGCTCGCGGAGCCCCCCGCCGCGGTGCTCGCCGACCAGCCGCTCGCCCAGGCCCTGCACGCCTTGCTGGCGGCCGCCGGGGGCGGGCTGCCCGTGCTCGACGCCGAGCGGGGCAGGCCGGTGGGCTGGCTCAGCCACCAGGGCGCGCTGCGGGCGGTGCAGGCGACGGCCTGAGCGATGCCGGCTTCTTTGCATCATGCAAGGCAGCGCCCGGGAGCGGCGGTCAGATCTCGTGGGCCATCGACCCGTCCACGATCCAGCCCAGCGGATGCGGTTCGGGGTCGTCCGCCCCGGGGGCCGGCGGCTCCCCGCCCGCCTCGTTGAAGGCGTTGAGGGCCTCGATGAGGGCCAACCGCTCGGTAGGGCGGAGCCGTTCGACGATGGCGGCGATCTCGGCGCGGCGCCCGGCGGTCACGTCGGCCACGATGCGCCGGCCCTCCTCGGTCGGCCGCAGCAGGGTCTCGCGCCGGTTGTCCGGGTTGGGCTGCCGGTCCGCGAGCCCGGCGGCGATGAGCCGGTCGACCATGCGCATCGCGGTCGAGGGCGCCACCTGGAGCAGTTCGGCGAGCGCCACCAGTTTGGTCGCCCCCCGGGTCGCCAGGACCACGAGCATGCGGAACTGGGCGAGGGTCACCCGCTCCTCGACAGCGGCGAGGGAGCGGGCGGAGACGGCCACCAGCAGACGGGAAGCGGTCAGCACGGCCCTGGTGACCGCGTCGACGTCGTCCAAGGCGCCCGCGGGGGTGTTTCTTTCCGGCATGGCTCCTTTCTACCGCGCCCGGCCCGGGACGCTCGCACGAGCGTCCCGCCGGGCCGGTGCGCGGGGGGGTGCGGGACGGCGCGAGGGGCCGTCCCGCACCTCGCGGTGGGCCCGGCTACCGGCCCGCGAGCACGAACCAGCGGGCCGGCAGGTCGATGCGGGTGCCGTCGGTGAGGTGCTCGGTCTGCGGGAGGACGGTGTCGCCCTCGGCGAGGACGGTCAGACCGGCCTCGCCGAGCAGGCGCGGGACCTCGCCCTCGTCGGCGTCGGCGGGCTTGAGCCGGTGGTGGAAGACGCGCTGGAGCTTGGGCGGCGGGCCGGACGGCTCCGCGGCGGCGCGCCCGAGGACATCGCGGGAGGCGGGGGTGAGCTCCACCACGAAGGCGCGGCCCGCGCTGCCGATCAGCGTCGCGACGGCGGCGGCGACCGCGGGGCGCGCGGCGGGCTCGCTCTGGTGGATGACGGCCCGCATATAGACGTTGCAGTCGCCGAGCCGGTCGTGCAGGGCCTGCACCGCGTCGCCGTCGGTCAGGTCCAGCTGTTCGAACTCCACGGGCGCGTCCCCGGCGGCGCGCCGGGCGTGCTCGACGGCCGCGTGCGAGAGGTCGACGCCGACGGCACGGGCGAACCGGGTGGCCAGATAGCGGGTCTGGGTGCCGTTGCCGCAGCCGAGGTCGACTATGGTGCGGGCCGGGTCCGCGTGCGGCAGGAGCAGCGCGGAGTGCGGCTCCGCGGTCAGCGAGGGGTCCGAGTCCCAGATCGCCTCGCCGGGAGCGTCGGAGGTCTCGCTCCAGTAACTCTCCCAGTTGCCACGGTAGTTGTCCGAAACGTTCATACGCTCTCCCACGATCGGTTGCAGTGATCGGGATATCGCGGGAAGCGGGGTGCGGGCAAGAGCCGGGCCGTCACCTTCACCGGACGTACCGACACCGCTCGCCGGATCAGTGGCCGCCCGTGACCGACTGTTCGAACCAGACCGTCTTACGGTGCCCGGCGGCGCTCGCGCCCCATTCGCGGGCGAGTCTGCTGACCACGCGCAGCCCGCGCCCGTACTCGTCACGGGGACCGGCGGCGATCATCGCGGGCAGGGTGGGCTCGTCGTCGGTGACCTCGAAGAGCAGCGCGTCGGTGCGTACCACCCGCAGCTCGATCCGGTCGCCCTCGGCGTGCCGTACGGCATTGGTGACGATCTCGCTCACCAGCAGCTCGGCACTCTCCACCGGCTCCGGCAGCCCCCAGGCGAGGAGTTGATCGCGGACCAGGCGACGGGCCCGGCCCACCTCGCGGGCGTCGTTGTCGAGCCGCCACTCGGCGACATGGTCGGCGGGGATGCCGTTGAGCCGGGCCATGAGCAGGGCGACGTCGTCCTTGCGGCCGCCCCGGGTGTTGAGGGCGCGGATGATGGTGTCGCAGGCGTCGTCCATGGAGGCGGCGGGGTGTGCGGCGGACTCGCAGAGCGCGGCGAGGCCCTCGCCGATGTCCGAGCCGCGCACCTCGACCAGGCCGTCGGTGCACAGCACCAGCCGGTCCCCGGGCGCCACCTTGATCCGGGCCGCCTCGAAGGGGACACCGCCGACGCCGATGGGCGCGCCGGTCGGCAGGTCGAGCAGCTCGCTGCCGCCGTCCTCGGCGCGCACCAGCACCGGCGGGATGTGCCCGGCGTTGGCGAGGGTGACCTCGCCGCGGATGGGGTCGTAGACCGCGTACAGACAGGTGGCGAGGTAGGTGTCGCCGAGCCGGCGGGCCAGGTCGTCGAGACTGCGCAGGAGTTGGGCGGGCGGGGTCTCCATCGTGGCCATGGTCTGCACGGCGGTGCGCAACTGGCCCATCATCGCGGCCGAGTTGAGGCCGTGGCCCATGACGTCGCCGACGACGAGGGCGGTACGGGAGCCGGACAGCTTGATGGTGTCGAACCAGTCGCCGCCGATCCGCCCGAGCAGGGTGCCCGGCAGGTAGCGGGTGGCCACGTCGCAGCCGGCCATCCGCGGGGTGACCTGCGGGAGCATGCTGTCCTGGAGGGTGTCGGCGACGTTTTCCTGGTACGTGTACATGCGCGCGTTGTCGAGCACCAGCCCGGCGCGGGCGGCGAGTTCGGCGCCGGTGGTGCGGTCCATGTCGTCGAACTCGGGCCGGTCGGGGCGGCGCATCAGGACCATGAAGCCGAGGACGACATTGCGCGCCTTGAGCGGCACGATCAGCAGGGAGCGGCCGCCGATCAGCGGCCTGAGGTCGCGCTTCTCGAACTCCCCGGAGATCCGCTCGGACAGCTCGTCGGTGACCTCCGGGATGAGCACCGGGTCGCCGGTGACCATGCACCGGTAGAACGGCGTGTGCTCGGGGAAGGCGAACGCCTCGCCGACCGGCACGGTGTCGTCCCAGCGGCCCGGTTCGTCGTTGTGCTCCACCCACACCCGGAACATCACGGTGCTGGCGTCGGGCGGTCCGTCCGGGAAGCCCTCGCCCGCGAGGACGGCCGCGCGCAGATGGGTGCCGGCGAAGTCGGCGAAGCGGGGCACGGCGGCGCTGGTGACCTCGCGGATGGTCTCGCCGAGGTCGAGCGAGGAGCCGATGCCGGAGCTGACCTCGTTGAGGAATTCGAGGCGTTCGCGGACGGCGGCGTACTCCAGGTCTTGTTCGGCGCCCAGGGGCACGGTCCGCGCCACGGGTGTGCGCTGGCGCGGTACGACGCTCTCGGCGCCCTGGGCGAAGGCACGGCCGGGGCGGCGGGGCACGCCCCAGTACGGGGTCACCGGCACCCGTTCGAACTGGCTGAACTCCAGCACGGGATAGCCGAGTTCGAGGACCTGGGAGACGATGCGGCCGCTGAGTCCGGGGCCCATGTTGGGCAGGATCTCCGGCAGCCGCCGTTCCAGCTCGTCGAAGGCGGGCAGCTCGGTGTGGCGGGCGAAGCCGGGAGCGATGCGTTCGGCGGTCTCGTCGTCGTAGCCGCGCTCCTCGCGCAGCCGGACGGCGTCGGCGGCGAGCACCAGCAGCCGGGCGGGTCCGGGGCCGACCAACGGGTAGGCCCACCACAGCACATCGAGCCGCTCGGGGTCGGACCCGGGCTCGCCGTCCGGGTCCCCTTGCCGTGGTGCGGTCAGGCGGGCGCGGCCGGCCGTGGCGAAGGAGGTCTGCCCGCCGAGGGACGCCTCCAGGTCGGGTCCCGGGCCCAGCTCGTCGTCCGGACCGCCGTACCGCGCGCCGCCGTCCGGTTCCCCGTCGTACGCCTCGTAGGCGTCCGGCATGGCCTCGCCCCGGAGTTGGTCGGGGAGGGCGCCGGAGACCGGGAGCAGATCACCGGCCGGGCGTCCGACGGCCTCCTCGCGGGTCACGCCGAACAACCGCCGCGCCCCGCTGCTCCAGTGCGACACCAGGCCGCCGCGGTCCACGACGATCACGGCAAGCGGAATCCGGCCCGCGTCGGTGTCGGCGGCACCGCGCCCGGGAGCCGTGTCCCGCTCGCTGCCACGCTCCATGGCCCAGGCCCCTTCTCCCCACGGCTGTTCGCAAACGATCTGTGCCGCTGGCCACTACGGTACGGCTGCGGCCGGTCGCGATGTGTGGCAATCCGGGAATTGGTTTCACATGATCGCACCGGCCCGCGACCCGGCTCCCCCGCGGGCGCCGCCTCAGTCCTCGTGCCCCAGCTGGAGATCCCGTTCCGTCCGGCCGCCGCCCGCGACCTGGAGGACCGTGGCGACCGGCGGGTAACCCGCGGCGATGACCGTGTACTCCCCGGAGGACAGGTCCACGAACCGGAAGGCGCCGTCCGCTCCGGTGGTGAGGGTGTCCACGACATTGCCCGCGGCGTCCAGAAGAGTGACCCGCGCGTCCTCCACGACCCGTCCCCCGCTCGCCCGGACGACACCCCGCAGCACCGCGCCGCCCGCGAGTTCCACGTCCTGCCGGGTCTCCCGGGACGCCTGCACGCTGACCGGGAGGGCGGCCGGGCGGAAGGCGGGGGCGCTGGCGGCGAGGGTGTACTCGCCCGCGACCAGCTCCGTGATGACGTAGCCGCCCTCCCGGCCGCTGCGGGTGGTGGCGACGACCTCGCCGTGCACATTGGTGAGGGTGACGGTGGCGTCCCGTACGGGGCTGCCGTCGGCGGTGAGCACGCTGCCCGCGAGGCGTCCGGCGCCGCCGAGGACGACGTCGAGCTCCACGGGCCGCTCGCCGACGGTGACGGAGACGGCCTGCGGCTGATGCCCGCCGGCGGCGGCGATCAGGACGTACGACCCGGAACCGGGCGTGCTCAGCGCGTACCGCCCGTCGTCACCGCTCGCGCCCCTGCCGATCTGCCGGCCGGTGACGTCGATGAGGGTGAGCGCGGCGCGGGGCACCACGGTGCCGTCGGGGTGCTGCACGGTGCCGCACACCGGGATGCCGGCGGCGTACGGCGAACGGGCCTGCGGGATCGGGGTGTGCACGCTGTCGGGGTCGGATTCGGTGGCGTGGTGGGACACCAGGGGTTTCTCCTTGAGGAAGAAGGCGATCAGGAGGCCGAGGACGAGCACCGGGACCAGATACAGGAAGATCCGGGGCATGGCGTCGGCGTACGCGCGGATGTAGGCGTCGCGCAGGGCCGGGGGCAGCGCGTGCACCAGCTGCGGGGTGAGCGACTCGGGGTCGGGCAGCCGGGCGGCGGAGCGCGGGGGCAGCTCCCGGCGCAGGGCGTGGCCGAGCCGGTTCGCGAAGAGGGTGCCGAAGACGGCGGCGCCGACGCTGCCGCCGATCTGCCGGAAGTAGTTGTTGGCGCTGGTGGCGGTGCCGAGGTCGGCGGGGCGCGCGGAGTTCTGCACGGCGAGGACGAGGACGGGCATCACCAGGCCGATGCCCGCGCCCAGGACGGCCATCCAGAGGCTGTACTGGAGCCGGGAGGTGTCGGCGTCGAGGCGGGACAGCAGCCACATGCCGGCGACGGAGAGGGCGCCGCCGAGCACGGGGTAGATCCGGTAGCGCCCGGTGTGGCTGATGAGCTGGCCGGACAGCAGCGAGGCCACGACGATGCCGGCCGTCATGGGCAGCATCAGCAGCCCGGAGCCGGTGGCGCTGGCCCCGTCGACCATCTGGAGGAAGGTCGGCAGATAGCTGGCGGCGCCGAACAGGGCGACCCCGATGACGAGCCCGACCAGAGAGGTGACGTTGAAGACGGAGTCGCGGAACAGCCGCAGCGGGATGAGGGGTTCGGCGGCGAACCGCTCGGCGACGAGGAACAGCACGGTGGCGGCGAACGCGCCCGCGCCGAGGCCGACGATCTGCCGGGACCCCCACGCGTACTCGGTGCCGCCCCAACTGGTCAGCAGCACCAGGCACGTCGACGCGGCGGCGAGCAGCAGGGAGCCCAACACGTCCAGTCGGCCGCGCACTTCGGGCCGGGGCAGCTTGAGGACGGCGGCGACCACGACGAACGTGACCAGTCCGAAGGGGACGTTGACGTAGAAGCACCAGCGCCAGGAGAGGTGGTCGGTGAAGTAGCCGCCGAGCAGGGGGCCCGCGACGGAGGCGACGCCGAAGGCGGCCCCGATCAGGCCCATGTAGCGGCCGCGCTGCCGGGGCGGCACGATGTCGGCGATGATCGCCTGCACACCGATCATGAGCCCGCCCGCGCCGACGCCCTGGAGGGCGCGGTAGGCGATCAACTGGTCCATGCCGCCCGCGCGTCCGGCGAGCGCGGAGCCGACGACGAAGACCGCGATGGCGAACAGGAAGACGCCCTTGCGGCCGAAGAGGTCGCCGAGTTTCCCGTAGAGCGGCAGCCCGATGGTGGAGGTCAGCAGATAGGCGGTGATCGCCCAGGACATCCGGTCCAGGCCGTGGAGTTCGCCGACCACCTTGGGCAGCGCGGTGGCGACGATCATCTGGTCGAGGGCGGCCAGCAGCATCGCCAGCATCAGCCCGAGGAAGACCAGCCGCACCCGGCGCGGGCTCAGCGAGGCGGCGGGGCCGGGCGCCGGGGCTCCGGGGCCGCCCGGCGCGCCGTCCGCCGGGGGTTCGTCCACGGCGTCCTCGGGGGGCGCCTTCCGGGCCGTGGGCAGCAGCACGAGCGTGTCGTGATCCACCAGAGTCGTCCCGCCCACGTGCCGCTCCCCTCGTCGCCGTCTTCGCGGCTGTCGTATCCGTGCGATTTCTCGCGCGAGGCGACAACTACGAACAACAGCGGTGAGTTACGGGGCGGTTCCCGATGGGCGGGACTTCCACTCGAACCGGTGAAGGGGCGACCCTCGAGGAGGCTCAACACCCCTTCACCGGGCGGAGGTTGGGGCTACTTCTCGACCTCGGTGGCGAGCCGGGCGAGCACGGCGTCGTAGATGCGGCCGAGGCCCTTGGGGGCGAAGGTCCGCTCGAAGAAGCCGCCGATGCCGCCGGCACCCTTCCAGGTGCTGGTGACGACGACGCGGGCCCTGTCCTCGCCGGCGGGGGTGACGCGCCAGGTGGTGACCATGGTGGAGTTGCGGTCCTTCTCTACCAGCTCCCCGTCGGTGGGCTCGCTCACCTCCAGCAGGCAGTCACGCACCCGCTTGCTGGTGGCCTGGAGCTTCCAGTGGACGAGGGTGCCCTCGCCGTCGCCGCCCTCGCGCACCTCGTACTCGCTGAACTGCTCGGGCAGCAGCTTTTGCCGGGTGCCGCGGTAGTCGGCGAGGGCGTCGAGCACCTTCTCCGCGTCCGCCGCGACGACCCGCTCCGTAGTGGCCTCGACCTGCGCCATTGCGTTCCTCCAGGACCTGATTGCTCGGGGTTGGGAAAAGCCAACCACCCCGGGTCCCGGCCCCCCAAATCGGGGGGTGTCTCGGGGGTGTGCCGGGGCGCGGGTCGGGGCGCACGTCCAGGTGCGCACGATCATGGGAACAGATGTTCTATTGTGGCGGCGAGTGCTACCGAGGAGGACGGCTCATGCGCTGGGACAACCTCACCGACGAGCCCGCCGAACACGGCCGGACCCCCGACGCCGCCCTGTTCGGCGCGGACGCCGTGACCACCCGCACCTTCGACGCGCCCGAGTTCCGGGGGATCACCTTCCACGAGGTCCGGGCCCGCTCGGTGCTCAACCGGGTGCCGGGTGCCTCGCGGATGCCGTTCGAATGGACGGTCAACCCGTACCGGGGCTGCTCGCACGCGTGCGTGTACTGCTTCGCGCGCAAGACGCACGGCTATCTGGACCTGGACACCGGCATCGGTTTCGACACCCAGATCGTGGTGAAGGTGAACGCCCCGGAGGTGCTGCGCCGCCAGCTGGGCTCCGGCCGCTGGCGCGGCGACCACGTGGCGATGGGCACGAACGTCGACTGCTACCAGCGCGCCGAGGGCCGCTACCGGCTGATGCCGGGGATCATCTCCGCCCTCACCGAGCACGCGAACCCGTTCTCGATCCTGACCAAGGGCACGCTGATCCTGCGCGACCTGGACCTGCTGGTGCGCGCGGCGGAGGTGACGGACGTCGGCATCTCGGTCTCGGTCGGCTTCCTGGACGCCGGGCTGTGGCGCACCGTGGAGCCCGGCACACCCGCGCCCGAGCGGCGCCTGGACGTCGTACGCGTCCTCGGCGAGCACGGCATCGGCTGCGGTGTCCTGATGGCGCCGGTGATCCCGTTCCTGAGCGACGGCCCGGAGCAGCTGCGGGCGACCGTCGAGGCCATCGCGGCGGCCGGGGCGACCTCGGTGACCCCGCTGGTGCTGCATCTGCGGCCCGGCGCGCGGGAGTGGTTCATGGCCTGGCTGGCCGAGCACCACCCGGATCTGGTGCGCCGTTACGAGCGGATGTACGCCGGCGGGTCGTACGCGCCGACCTGGTACCAGCGCCGGATCACCCGTCAGGTGCACGAGCGGGCGCGGGAGTACGGCATCGGGCCCACCCGCGCGGGCACGGCCCGCCGGATCCGCCCGGCCGGGCCCGCTCCGGTGCCGGAGGCGGCCGAGCCGACGCAGCTCACCCTGATGTGAGGCTTCGCCGGGAGGCGCCACCGTGAGCGTTCGGGGGCTCCGCGCGGGCAATTCGAGCGCTTCGCGCGGGCAATAGGGTCAACTATCGGCGCAACACGTTCTCCGGGGGCCCGGCATCGGGACGATGCGGCGAGGACCGCGATCGCGCGGTCCGCTCGACCTCTCCGTCCCGGGAGGACCCATGAGAAGACGCGCAGCCGTGCTGTGCGCGGCCGCCGCCGTCCTGGCGGGCTCGGTCACCGGAGTGCCGGCGCAGGCCGCCGCGCCCGCGCCGCTCGCCTGGAAGAAGTGCGCCACCGACGACTACCCGACGCTCGAATGCGCGTCGCTGAAGGTGCCGCTGGACCACGCGGACCCGGCGGGCCGGCAGATCACCCTCGCCCTGTCCCGCGTCCCGCACACCGCGGCGAACGCCCAGGGCCCGCTGCTGGTCAACCCCGGCGGCCCCGGCGGCAGCGGGATCGCGCTCGCCGGTTTCGTCGCCTCGGCGCTGCCGAAGGACGTGGCGGCGCGGTACGACGTCATCGGCTTCGACCCGCGCGGGGTCGGCCGCAGCAGCCCGGCCCTCGACTGCGTGCCCGGCCACTTCACGCCGGTGCGCCCGGACACCGTGCCGGGCACGCCCGCGCTCGAACAGGCGAACCTGGAGCGCGCGCGGTCCTTCGCCGCGGCGTGCGGCAAGCGGTACGGCGATGTGCTGCCGTACATGGACACCGTCAGCAGCGCACAGGACATGGACTCCATCCGCGAGGCCCTCGGCGCGCCCCGGATCAGCTACTTCGGCTACTCGTACGGCACCTACCTCGGCGCGGTGTACGCCAGGCTGCACCCCGACCGGGTCCGCAGGCTGGTGCTGGACTCGATCGTCGACCCCACCGGGGTCTGGTACGCGGACAACATCGGCCAGGAGCGGGCCTTCGACGACCGGCACCGGGCGCTGATGGCCTGGATCGCCAAGTACGACGCGACGTACGGGCTCGGCAAGGACCCCGCGAAGGTCGAGGCCGAGTGGTACGCGATGCGGGCGGCCCTGGCGAAGAAGCCGGCCGGGGGAAGGTGGGCGCGGCCGAGCTGGAGGACACGTTCATGCCGGGCGGCTACTACAACGGCTACTGGCCCTATCTCGCCGAGGCGTTCGCGTCCTACGTGCACGACAAGAAGACCGGGCCGCTGGTGGAGGCGTACGACGACTTCGCCGGCGTGGACTCCTCGGGCGACAACGGCTACAGCGTGTACACGGCCGTGCAGTGCGGGGACACCGCCTGGCCGCGCGACTGGGCGCGCTGGCGGCAGGACGCGTGGGCGGTGTACGCGAAGTCGCCGTTCATGACCTGGAACAACGTCTGGTACAACGCGCCGTGCCTGTTCTGGCCGTCGGGCCGCACCGGACAGCCGAGCGTGGCCAACGCCAAGCTGCCGCCGACGCTGCTCTTCCAGGCCACGGACGACGCGGCCACGCCGTACGCCGGCGGCGTCGCGGCCCACCGGCTGCTGACCGGCTCCAGCCTGGTGGTCGAACAGGGCGGCGGCAACCACGGCATCACCCTGAGCGGCAACGCGTGCCTGGACGGCTACCTCTTCGCCTACCTGGCCGACGGCAAGGTCCCCCGCGCCTCCGGTCCGGCCGACGCGGTCTGCGCGAAGTCCCCGGACCCGACACCGCTCGCCTCGAAGGCGGCGTCGACGGCCTCACGCGGCTCGATCCTGCACGGCCTGCTGGGGTTCAGGAGCTGAGGGCTCCGTAAGCGACAGGGCTCACCTCTGGAACACAAAGGCCCAGCTCCAGTGCCTCCAGCACCTTGCCGCCAAGCTGCCTGGGCCGGATGCGCCGCCTGTGGAACGGGAGACAAGCCTGACGCCCAAGGTGGCCAGGCGGCTCAAGGACCGGGAGGTCGAGGAGCTGGTCGCCGCGTACGAAGCTGGATCGACGCTGCGACAGCTCACTGACGCTTCAAGATCGAGCGACGAACGGTGAGCAATGTCCTGAACCGCCAGGGCGTAGTCACCCGATGGCGAGGGCTCACCGAACGTCCGGCTCCGCCTGCGCAAGCGAGGTGTACAGATGCGAGACCCCGACTGACGCGGCTGAACCCGCCCATGGGTGTAGCGCCCCTGCTCTCCCCCGTTGTCTTCTTCGCGATTCCGCAACGGGGCCGCTGGCCTCCGGGCCCGGCATGGCGGTTCCCCCTGTCGAAGAGATGACCGGGGGGGTGTCACACCGGGCCCGAGAGGCGCCGTTGGAGACGCTGATGAGAGGTCCGACCACCGCCTGGCCTGGCGCAATGCCAGGCCGCTTGTGGGCGCCAAGCTGGCCGCGAAGTTCGGCACCGTGCTGGTGAGCGTGGACCAGCCCGCCTCGATCGGAGCCCTGCCTCTGACGGTCGGCTTCGACCAGGACCTGGCGGCCGAGGCCATCCGCACCTCCAACCGGATACGCGGCCTGCTCACCCAGTTCCACCCCAGCGTGGATATTCTGAACTCGCTACGCTAAGTCCCCCCACCCGTGGCTCCCTGCACGCCGGCGAGCCAACGCCCTACGCTGTCCCTCATGCCTACCGACCCCACCCCCGGTGAGCCCACGCCAGCGACACGTCTCATCCTCTGGGACATCGATCACACCTTGGTCCAGATAGGCGGTGGCGTCAGCCGCAGCATCTACGAGCGGGCCTTCCGACAGGTAACTGGTAGGCCCCTCGGCGAACTTGCGGACATGTCCGGCCGCACTGAGCAGGCGATCATGGTGGAGACGCTGCGCCTGAACGGCGTCAGTGAGCCGGAAGCACTGTTTGAAGACTTCTACGCGGCCTTGGCCGCAGCCGCCGAGAAACTCACTGATCGCATGCGCGAGGTCGGCGTCGTACTCCCCGGGGCACGGGAAGCCATCGCATCGTGCGCTGACCGAGACACCGTGCAGTCAGCCGTCACAGGCAACATACGTCCGATCGCCGAGGCCAAGCTCGCTGCCCTCGGCCTCGGCGAGGGCCTTGACTTCTCGGTCGGCGGCTACGGCGACGATGGCAGCGATCGCGCCGACCTCGTCCGCCAGGCTCGGAACCGGGCGTCGGAGAAGTACGGTCACGACTTCGCCGGCACCCGCGCCGTGGTCGTTGGCGATACGCCCCACGATGTGCGCGGTGCCCTCGACGCCGACGCTTTGGCCGTGGGCGTCGCCAGCGGCAAGAACACTTCCTACGAGCTGCGCGAGGCCGGAGCGCACATCGTGCTGGGGAGCCTCACCGGCTTCACCGGCTGTTGTAGCGAAGCACTCGGTTGGTAGCTTCTATGTATCGTCCGCCGTCACCAGCCGAAACAGCTCCTTGAACTCCTGGACGTAGGAGAGCTGTCCGTACGGTGCCAGGGCCGTGTCCAGTTCCCCAAGCCGCTCCGTGATCCGCGCCGACCCGATCGTCTGGCTAAGGGCCAGGGCGTCATGCCCGACCTGGCAAGCCCGCTCGACCTCACCGTCCAAGAGGTAGCACTTCGCCAGCCGCGACAGGTAGTGCACGCGGTCGCGCGCTCGGTTCGGCGCGCTGGTGCTCAGTAGGTCGAGCGCCTCAGACAACGACGTGATCGCCTCGTCGGCCATACCCAAATCGAGGTAGCACGCGCCCCGCTGCGCCGCGACCTCGACGGCGTCAACGTACAAGACGTATGGCGGTTCCTCGTCAGTGCCCGCCAACGCGAAGTCGGCCTGCACAGTGTCGAGCACTCGCAGGCACTGCTCATCGCCAAGCGAAGCGTGGGCCCGCGCCAGCCGCGCGCCCATGACCGTCTTGGTCAGCGGCGTCAGACGATCCGTCGTAACGGCGAACGCCATCTGTGCCAATGAACGCGCCGGTTGCGGGCGTCCCCTGTAGGTCTCCTGCAAGCTCATATAACCGAGAGCACTGGCCACCAGGCCAGGGTCACCCACTTCATGACCAATCTCGACCGCCGTAGCGAAGTACCGCTTAGCGTGCGCGTGCCTGCTGGCATCCAACGACAGCCAGCCAACCATCTGGTTCAACTGGCCGTACGCGGCGAGACCGTCGCCGGGGTTGGCCTTCACGCTTACCGCCATCCGCGCCACGTACTTTGTGAGCGGCACGTACAGGCTGTCTCCGCCCAGTTCGTCGTCCAGGTGAAGGAACGTCCGCAACAGATGCTCACCAGTTGCCTGCAATGACATGCCTCTGAGTCCGGACACCCCATACTCAGGTGCGTCGTTAGACAGCGGCAGCCAATCACCGCCAGGCGTGATCATGTCGAGCAGAACCTTACGTGCAGGGTGTTCAGTGTGCTCCGGGGTCGGCTGCACCGGCAGCGGCTCGCGGCGAAGCTTGAACCACAGTAGGTCGCCCGGAATGTTCAAGCCATGCGCCCAACTCATGAGTTTACCGAGGTCCTGCGGTGCGGTAGAGGCGCTCTCGATCCGGCTGAGCTGCGCCTGGGTCAGCCCGAGCCAACCGGCGAGTGTCTCTTGTGACACGACCCGGCTGTGCCAGGGGTGAACGCGGTAGGCGTAGAAGACCTGGCCCATGTGCCAGCTCGCCAGAGCCTCGCGCAGCCGGTCGTCCTGCCAGAACTCCACAGGCACCTGTGGCGGTTGGTTGACGGCCGTGGTCTCCCGTCGCCGCAGACAGGAAGCACACAACGTGCCCCGGTTGTCGCGCGCCAGTCGCGTGCCGCAGGAGCAGTACCGGACCTGCTGCTGTGCCATTCCGTACCCCAAGGCCGCCCTATTGCCAGTGCCGAAGGCCAAGCCTACGGACAGTAGCCGCACCGTGCCTGGCAGTCCATGCGTCCGGCGTATGGCCGCCCCATGCAGCGCCGTCGTGACGCCCGGGTGGCGCCTGGGGCCACGCTCCCCACGGCCCAGCCCCCAGGCACAGGAGCAACCGCATGACCACAGTGGCACGTCGACCCCGCCCCGAAGGCGACCTCACTGCCGCGTTCGCCTACCTCCGGCGTCTTCCCAGCATGGACGATGCAGCCGTGCAGGAGGCGGTTAACGGACTGCTGACCTTCTCAGCCGACCGCGGTCTCAGTCTGGCCGGCGTCCACTACGAGGAACACCTCAGTGAACGGCTGGACACGTGGATGGAGCTCATCACGAGCTGCCGTTCCGAAGGTGTTACCAACGTTCTGGTGCCGAGCGCCGACCACTTCCACCACGACCCCGTGGTGGCGGCCTACATGCGCGAAGAACTGGCGGAGAAGATCCGGGGCACGGTGTGGCTCGCCAACGAGGCGGCCGCCACGAACGAGCCAGCACAAGCTGTTGAGGCAGACGGCCATGACCGCTGAGCGCTACGTCAGCACCCTGGAGCTGGATGCCAAGGCCGAGGCCACGCCGTGGGCCAGGCGGCACGTCCGCGATGTCCTCAGCGCCTGGCAGATCACCGCCGAGTGCATCGACACGACCGAACTAGCTGTCTGCGAGTTGGTGTCCAACGCGGTGCAGCACGTCGCACCTGGTGCACCACAGGCTCATGTCACACTGACGCTTCGCCACGACGAATCACAGGTTATCGCCGAAGTGGCCGACCCTAGCGGCGACCCGCCCGTTCCCAACACGACGATGACTGAGGACGCGGAGAGCGGCCGGGGCCTGTTCATCGTGGGCGAGATCTCCAAGGAGTGGGACTACTACCTTCTCCCTACAGGCGGCAAGGTCGTCTGGTGCATCATTGCGCTGGTGTGACGCCGATGGCCACATCGATGCGGCGCCGTCCGAGCACTCTCAACCACGAACCAGCAGCCGTCGCCTGGGCACGCGAGAAGTACGGACTCACCAAACGAGTCCTCGCCCAAGCGGTCGGCATCTCCGAACAGCTCATGAATAAAATCGAGTCGGGATGTCGAAACACCGCCTCGACCAATCTCCGCAAGATCGCCGATACGTTGAAGTGCCCGGTGGTAGTTTTGGAGCGAAAACGCAGACCGACAGTTAGCAGCTGAGCATACCGAAAGCCATTGCCCGGCAGGTATACGGCGTCAGGATGTTGAAGGTCGCCTGCTCACCCGGCTTCAACGTATAGGCGTGCCGACCGAAGCAGTCCGGCACCATCTCGTGTCCACGCATCTCTTGGGCAATGGATTGCGGCTGATCGAGATCGAAGTACAGGCCCATGTTGATTTCTTCGCCACCGCTGGGTGACCTTACAAGCGTGCCACTCATTGGTGACGAATACTTCTTTAAGCCCAAACCAACAGGCGCCGCGCGGGTGTTGCCGGTGGCGTGGACCATGATGGGGATCATGACCGAACCGATCAGGATCACCGCCCCCGCGGGCGTCGCCCCCGCCGCGCAGTACAGCCATGTGGTGACGGCGACGGGCCGCCTCGTCGCCGTCTCCGGCCAGCTGGCCCTGGACGAGGACGGAAAGCTGGTCGGCCCCGGCGACCCCGCGGCGCAGGCCCGTCAGGTCTTCACGAACCTGGGCCGCTGCCTGGCCGCGGCGGGCGCGGGCTTCGAGCACGTGGTGAAGCTGACGTACTTCGTCACCGACATGGCCCACATGCCGGCCATCCGGGCCGCCCGCACCGCCCACCTGTCCGACGACCGCCTCCCGGCCTCCTCCGCGATCCAGGTGGCCGGCCTGGTCTCCCCGGACTTCCTGATGGAGATCGAGGCGCTGGCGGTGCTCCCGGACACCGGGTCCGCGACGGCCTGACGAACCGGCCGTTCCGCGCCCGTTTCACACCCATTTCACCCACACGGATTCCCGGGACTTCGGGGTACACGGGATCCATGGAAAAACCGCATCTTCCAGGACGCAGGGACAGCGACGACGGCGAGCCGGAATCCCGGGTGCCGTCGCCCGAGGAGGCCGGGCCGGGGCGGGAGGTGGAGGAGCGGGCGCCGCGGTCGCCGACAGAGTTGCCGAAGTCCGCGTGGAGGGCCGTGCTCAAGGGGAGCCTCAAGGAGTTCCAGAAGGACGAGCTGGCCGACCGGGCCGCCGCGCTGACCTACTACTCGGTGCTGGCCCTGTTCCCCGCGCTGCTGGTGCTGGTGGCGCTGCTCGGCATCACCGGGCGCTCGACCACCGACCGGCTGCTGCACAGCATCCGGCAGCTCGCCCCCGGCTCGGCCCGGGACGTGCTCACCCGGACCGTGGAGCAGTTGCAGAACAGCGCGGGGACCGGCTCGATCCTGGCGATCGTGGGCCTCGTGCTGGCCCTGTGGTCGGCGTCCGGCTATGTGGGCGCCTTCATCCGCACCGCGAACGCCGTGTACGACGTGCCCGAGGGCCGCCCGATCTGGAAGGTGCTGCCGGTACGCCTCGGGGTCACCGTGGTGCTGATGCTGATCGCGCTGGTCTGCTCCGTGATCGTGGTGTTCAGCGGCGGCCTGGCCCGGCATGTCGGACAGGCGCTGCACATGGGGGACGCGGCGCTGACCGCCTGGTCGATCGCCAAGTGGCCGGTGCTGGTGGTGCTGGTCGTCCTGATGATCGCCATCCTGTACTGGGCCTGCCCGAACGCGAAGGTCAGGGGCTTCCGGTGGATCACCCCGGGCAGCCTGCTGGCCCTGTTCATCTGGATGGTGGCCTCCGCCGGTTTCGCGCTCTACGTGGCGAACTTCTCGTCGTACAACAAGACCTACGGCGCGATGGCCGGCGTCATCGTCTTCCTGATCTGGCTGTGGATCACCAATCTGGCGATCCTGCTGGGCCTGGAGTTCGACGCCGAGATCGCCCGGCAGAAGGCCATCGCCGGCGGCCATCCGCCCGAGTCCGACGCGCTGTACACCGAGCCCCGGGACACCGCGGCATGGGACGAGGACGACGTCCGCCGTATGAAAGACAGCTGATCTCCGCCCGTGCGCCGGTTGCGCGGGGGCGGCGCGCGGGGCATGCCCCCACTGCTCCTTGCCCGCTCCCCCGCCCTGCTGCCAACCTCGGCCTCGGGCCACTGTGCGCACGGAGTGTCAGTGATCGGTGACACCACGCAGTCGGCAGGAGGGGGCAGCCGCATGGTGATCAAGTCCAGGGGCGTGGTGGCGGCCATGGCCGGCGTCGTGGCGGTGGCCGCCGCGTCGGCCGCGACCGCGACGGCCGCCCAGACGGCGCGGCCGGCCGGCGCCGCGGCCTCGTGCGGCACCAGCATCGATCCGAGTACACGCATCCCGGGCGCCCGCCGGCACACCGGCCCCACCCTGCGGATCGGCGGTGCCACGGTCGCGGTGCGCTACGGCAACGCGAAGCAGGGCGCGCCGTACTACGCGTGGGCGGCGGTCTCCGGCGCGGGCCGGGGCGACGCGGTCACCCTGGAGTGGGACGTCGACTACGGCTCGTGGGCGGACCTCGGTGTCTGCTCGGCGACGGTGCACACGGGCGGCGCGCAGAACACCCGCGCGGTCAAGTACGTGCACGGCAAGGGCTGGCACCTGGAGGCGCAAGCCTGCGGGCGGCACGCCGGGCACCGGGCGTGCACCGCGTACTGGCCCTGATCGCACAAGCCGCGGGCCGGGCGCCGAACCGCCCGGCCCGCTGTCACACCCGCCGGCGCGCCCGCCGTCGGGCCGCCGTCAGCCGGTCCGCTTCTCCTGGGGGAGCTGGGCCAGCGCGTACACCGCCGCCTCCGCGAGCGCCGGATGGGCGAGGGCCTCCGTGAGGACCCGCCGGGCACGGGTGTCGCCGAGGGTGCCGAGGCCCTCCACACAGGCGAGGGAGACGCGCCGGTACGGATCGTGCGGGCGCAGCCGTCGCTCCAGGGTGGTGATCAGCGCGGGCACGGACTCCGGGGCGCGCAGCACCACGAGCAGCCGCACCGGGTGCAGGGCGTAGGCGACGCGGAGTTCGTTGGTGGCGAGGGCGGCGGCCGCGCGGGCGGTGCGGGGATCGCCGAGCCGGGCCAGCGCGTGCGCGGCGCCCGCGCAGCGCGGCGGGTCGCGGTGGTTGAGGAGGAGCACCAGGGACTCGAAGGCGCGCCGGTCGCCCGCGCGGCCCAGCCGGAAGGCGGCCAACTCCCTTGCCCACAGCGGCTGTCCGGGCGCGGTGAGGACCTCCGCCAGTTCGTCCAGGTCTCCGGTCGCCAGCAGGGCGTCGAAGGCCGGCGGCCCTCCCGACTCCTGCCGTAAGCGTTCCGTGACCGATCGCAACTCTTCGTCCACGGCATCAGGTTAAGCATGTTGCCGGGGCAACGGGAGACACCTGGCGCACAAAGAACCCTTCGGGGGACTGGCGCGCTCGTTACCCACCGGTTAAGCTCATACGAGCGAGCAACCCTCTCGCACTCCGCTGGTGACGGTCTGGTGACGCGGCCGTCGCGGGCAAGGAACGGTTCGGTACACCGGGTGCGCCTCGTGCGCCAAGTACCGGGAGTACGACCCGGCTTCGGGACAGAGCCGGTCGGAAGACATCGCCGCCGCCGGGCGTGTGCACGCCCGCCGGCACCGGCACCGGGCGTGTGCGCTCGTCAGCCCGGCAACACCCGCACTCCTTCGCGCTCCGTGGTGCGCCTTCGGCGCACCCGGTGCTTCCTCGTCGTCACCCTCTTCCCTGGAGTCCCGCGATGGCCACTCCCCTGTCCGACACCCCTCTGTCCCTCCAGAAGATCGCCGTCGTCGGCCTCGGCACGATGGGCACCGGCATCACCGAGGTCCTCGTGCAGGCCGGCCGCGAGGTCGTCGGCATCGACATCAGCGAGGCCCAGGCCGCCCGCGCGCTGGCCGCCCTGGAGACCTCCACCGCACGCTCCGTCGAACGCGGCCGGCTGACCGAGGCCGAGCGCGCGGACGCCCTCGCCCGGCTGCGCACCTCCACCGACCTGGGCGCGGCGGCCGACGCCGACCTCGTGATCGAGGTGGTGCCGGAGTCGTACGAGATCAAGCACCAGATCTTCCGTGAACTGGACGGCGTGGTCCGCCCGGAGACCATCCTCGCCACCGGCACCAACGCGCTGTCGGTGACCCGGCTCGCCGCCGACTCGGCCCGTCCCGAGCGCGTGCTCGGCCTGCACTTCTTCAACCCGGCCCCGGCGATGAAGCTGGTGGAGGTCGTCTCCTCGGTGCTGACCGCGCCGCAGGTGGTCGCCGCCGTCACGGATCTCGCGCTGGAACTGGGCAAGGAGCCCGTCGCGGTCGGCGACCGCCCCGGCTTCGTCGCCGACGGCCTGCTGTTCGGCTACCTCAACCAGGCCGCCGCGATGTACGAGGCCCGCTACGCCTCCCGCGAGGACATCGACGCGGCGATGCGGCTGGGCTGCGGCCTGCCGATGGGCCCGCTGGCGCTGCTCGACCTGATCGGCATCGACACCGCGCGCACCGTCCTGGACGCCATGTACGCCGAGTCCCGCGACCGGCTGCACGCCCCGGCGCCGATCCTCAAGCAGCTCAGCGAGGCGGGCCTGACCGGCCGCAAGTCCGGGCGCGGCTTCTACACCTACGAGGCGCCGGACAGCGCCACCGTGGTGCCGGACCCGCTGACCCCGGCGGCGGACGGCGCCGGGGTCCCGGGCCGCGCGGTCCGCTCGGTGGGCGTCGCCGGCTCCGGCACCATGGCCTCCGGCATCGCCGAGGTGTTCGCGAAGGCGGGCTACGACGTCGTCCTCGCCGCGCGCAGCGAGGAGAAGGCCGAGGCGGCGAAGGCCCGGATCGGCAAGTCGCTGGCGCGCTCGGTGGACAAGGGCCGGCTGACCGCCGAGGCGGCCGCGCAGACCCTGGAGCGGGTCACCCCGGCCGGTTCCTACGACGCGTTCGCGGACGTGGACCTGGCCGTCGAGGCGGTGGCCGAGGACCTGGAGGTCAAGCGGCAGCTCTTCCAGGCGCTGGACAAGGTCTGCAAGCCCGGCGCGGTGCTCGCCACCACCACCTCCTCGCTGCCCGTCGTGGCCTGCGCGCGCGCCACCTCGCGTCCGCAGGACGTGATCGGCATGCACTTCTTCAACCCGGCCCCGGCCATGAAGCTGGTCGAGGTCGTGCGCACGGTGCTGACCGCCGACGAGGTGCACGCCACCGTCCGCGAGGTCTGCCGCACGGTCCGCAAGCACGCGGTGGACTGCGGCGACCGGGCCGGCTTCATCGTCAACGCGCTGCTGTTCCCGTACCTGAACAACGCGGTGAAGATGGTCGAGGAGCACTACGCGACGCTGGACGACATCGACGCGGCGATGCGGCTCGGCGGCGGCTACCCGATGGGCCCGTTCGAACTGCTGGACGTGGTCGGTCTGGACGTCTCGCTGGCCATCGAGAAGGTGCTGCACCGCGAGTTCCGCGACCCCGGTCTCGCCCCGGCCCCGCTCCTGGAGCACCTGGTGGCCGCGGGCTGCCTCGGCCGCAAGACCGGCCGCGGCTTCCGCGAGTATGCCCGCCGCTGACGGCGTCGGCGACTGGTCCCCCGCGGAGACGGACGCGGAGACGGACTGGGGCGGGCTGCTCGAGCCCGCCATGGCGCCCCCGCCAGGGCCTTCGGGCCCTGGCGGGGCAAACCGGACTCCCGCACATGGCAGCGCGTCCATGCAGTACGTTCGGGTCATGTCCCAGCCCGCCAAGTCCTCACGTACACCAGCTACGCCCGACGCGCCGGAAAGTGCCGCAGGCAGCCGCGCTGCCGCCCAGCGGCTCAAGATGCGCCGAGAACTGGCGGCCGCAGCCATGGAGCTGTTCGCGACCAAGGGGTACGAGGCCACCACCGTCGACGAGATCGCCGCGGCGGCCGGGGTCGCCCGCCGCACCTTCTTCCGCCACTTCCGCTCCAAGGAGGAGGCGATCTTCCCGGACCACGACGACACCCTGGTCCGCGCCGAGGCGGTGCTCAACGCCGCGCCGGCGCACGAGCACCCCCTCGACACGGTGTGCCGGGGCATTAAAGAGGTCATGCGGATGTACGCGGCGCACCCGGACATCTCCGTGGCCCGCTACCGGCTCACGCGCGAGGTGCCCACCCTGCGCGAGGCCGAGATCGCCTCCGTCGCCCGCTACGAGCGCCTGTTCACCCGCTATCTACTCGGCCACTTCGACGAGCGCGCGCACGCGGACGACGCCAACGACGATCCGCTGCTGGCCGAGGTCGCCGCCTCCGCCGTCGTCACCGCGCACAACCATGTGCTGCGGCGCTGGCTGCGGGCGGACGGCCAGGGTGATGTGGAGGCACAGCTCGACCACGCGTTCGCGATCGTGCGCAAGACCTTCGGCACCGGCATCGGCGCCGGACGGAGCACGGCCGCCCGGACGGCCGCCACCGCCCCGGCGACGGTCTCCCCGCACGGCGAGGTGCTCGTCACCGTCGCCCGCACCGACGCCCCCCTCGAAGAGGTCATGCGCACCATCGAGGAGGCGCTGAAGGAGCGCTGACCCGCTCCGAGCTGGTGATGACGGCCACCCTTCGGGGTGGCCGTTTTGCCATGTCAGGGGCCCTTTTCCAGCAGATTTCGGGGGCCGTTCGATCGATCATCGCTCATTTGTTACGTAAAGATTTCATCTGAGAGGAACTTCTGGCACTCAGTGCCTTGTCACCTGACACGCGGTGTCATACGTTGAAGAGGTCCGGGCGGCCGGCGAGCAGCGACCATTCGTTCGCCGGCTGTCCCCGCAAGCCGTATGGCCCGCGCGCCCGGACGCCTGCGTCACAGGCAACCTCCCGCGCCACAAAGCGCTGCCGAAGCACCACCGAGCCGAACCGACGGCACGTTCCACCAACCCTCAGCAGCACGCACCCCCAGCACCGACGAACCCTCAAGCGCCCCTCCCTCAGGGCGCTCACCGCCGGAGGCAATACCGTGACCGTGAAGGACATCCTCGACGCGATCCAGTCGAAGGACGCGACGTCCGCCGACTTCGCCGCACTGCCGATCCCCGAGTCCTACCGGGCGATCACCGTGCACAAGGACGAGACGGAGATGTTCGCGGGCCTGACGACCCGCGACAAGGACCCGCGCAAGTCGATCCACCTGGACGACGTCCCCGTGCCCGAGCTCGGACCGGGCGAGGCCCTGGTGGCCGTGATGGCCTCCTCGGTCAACTACAACTCGGTGTGGACCTCGATCTTCGAGCCGCTGTCCACCTTCGGGTTCCTGGAGCGCTACGGCCGCACCAACGAGCTGGCCAAGCGCCACGACCTGCCGTACCACATCATCGGCTCCGACCTCGCGGGCGTCGTCCTGCGCACCGGCCCGGGCGTCAACGCCTGGAAGCCCGGTGACGAGGTCGTGGCCCACTGCCTCTCCGTCGAGCTGGAGTCCTCCGACGGTCACAACGACACGATGCTCGACCCCGAGCAGCGCATCTGGGGCTTCGAGACCAACTTCGGCGGCCTCGCCGAGATCGCCCTGGTCAAGTCCAACCAGCTGATGCCGAAGCCGGGCCACCTCAGCTGGGAGGAGGCCGCCGCCCCCGGCCTGGTCAACTCCACCGCCTACCGGCAGCTGGTGTCCCGCAACGGCGCCGGCATGAAGCAGGGCGACAACGTCCTCATCTGGGGCGCGAGCGGCGGACTCGGCTCCTACGCCACGCAGTTCGCGCTGGCCGGCGGCGCCAACCCGATCTGCGTCGTCTCCAGCGACCAGAAGGCGGACATCTGCCGTTCGATGGGCGCCGAGGCGATCATCGACCGCAACGCCGAGGGCTACAAGTTCTGGAAGGACGAGACCACCCAGGACCCCAAGGAGTGGAAGCGCTTCGGCAAGCGCATCCGCGAGCTGACCGGCGGCGAGGACATCGACATCGTCTTCGAGCACCCCGGCCGCGAGACCTTCGGCGCCAGCGTCTACGTCACCCGCAAGGGCGGCACCATCACCACCTGCGCCTCGACCTCGGGCTACATGCACGAGTACGACAACCGCTACCTGTGGATGTCGCTGAAGCGGATCATCGGCTCGCACTTCGCCAACTACCGCGAGGCTTGGGAGGCCAACCGCCTCATCGCCAAGGGCAAGATCCACCCGACGCTGTCGAAGGTGTACTCCCTGGAGGACACCGGCCAGGCCGCCTACGACGTCCACCGCAACCTGCACCAGGGCAAGGTCGGCGTCCTGTGCCTCGCCCCCGAGGAGGGCCTCGGCGTGCGCGACGAGGAGATGCGGGCCGAGCACCTCGACGCCATCAACCGTTTCCGGAACATCTGAGAGCCTTAGATGACAGAGCGTCAGGCCGCGCCCGGGACACAGGGTGCGTCGGTGTCGAAAGAGACGAAGCCAAGGGAGCGCAGCGACCGCGCGCCGAGGAACGTCGACACCGACAACGAGCACACTGTGTCCCGGGCGCAGAAGAAGAAGGACCGTCCGTGGCTCATGCGGACGTACGCCGGCCACTCGACGGCCGAGGCGTCCAACGAGCTGTACCGGCGCAACCTCGACAAGGGCCAGACGGGTCTGTCGGTGGCGTTCGACCTGCCGACGCAGACCGGCTACGACCCCGACCACATCCTCGCCCGCGGCGAGGTCGGCCGGGTGGGCGTGCCCGTCTCGCACGTCGGTGACATGCGCCGGCTGTTCCAGGACATCCCCCTGGAGCAGATGAACACCTCGATGACGATCAACGCCACCGCCATGTGGCTGCTGGCGCTCTACCAGGTCGTCGCCGAGGAGCAGGGCGCGGACATCACCAAGCTCCAGGGCACGACCCAGAACGACATCGTCAAGGAGTACCTGTCCCGCGGCACGCACGTCTTCCCGCCGGGACCCTCGCTCCGCCTGACGACGGACATGATCGCGTACACGGTCTCCCACATCCCGAAGTGGAACCCGATCAACATCTGCAGCTACCACCTGCAGGAGGCCGGGGCCACGCCGGTGCAGGAGATCGCGTACGCGATGTCCACCGCGATCGCCGTGCTGGACGCCGTGCGCGACAGCGGCCAGGTGCCGCAGGAGCGCATGGGCGACGTGGTCGCGCGCATCTCCTTCTTCGTCAACGCGGGCGTCCGCTTCGTCGAGGAGATGTGCAAGATGCGGGCGTTCGGCCGCATCTGGGACCAGGTCACCCGCGAGCGGTACGGCATCGAGAACCCCAAGCAGCGCCGCTTCCGCTACGGCGTCCAGGTCAACTCCCTCGGCCTGACCGAGGCGCAGCCGGAGAACAACGTCCAGCGGATCGTGCTGGAGATGCTGGCCGTGACGCTGTCCAAGGACGCCCGCGCGCGGGCCGTCCAGCTCCCGGCCTGGAACGAGGCGCTGGGCCTGCCCCGCCCCTGGGACCAGCAGTGGAGCCTGCGCATCCAGCAGGTGCTCGCCTACGAGAGCGACCTGCTGGAGTACGAGGACATCTTCGACGGCTCGAAGGTGATCGAGGCCAAGGTGGCGCAGCTGGTCACCGACTCCCTCGCGGAGATGGAGCGGATCGAGGAGATGGGCGGCGCGATGGCCGCCGTCGAGTCCGGCTATCTCAAGTCCCAGCTGGTCTCCTCGCACGCCGAGCGCCGGGCCCGGATCGAGTCCGGCGACGAGAAGATCATCGGGGTCAACGCCTTCGAGGGCACCGAGCCCAACCCGCTCACCGCCGACCTGGACACCGCGATCCAGACGGTGGACCCGGCGGTGGAGGCCCGGGTCATCGCCTCGCTGCAAGCCTGGCGGGACACCCGCTACCAGCCGCCGTTCAACCACCCGCGCCCCTGCAAGGCGCTGGAGCGGCTGAAGGAGGCCGCCCGGGGCACCGGCAACCTGATGGAGGCCACCCTGGAGTGCGCCCGGGCCGGGGCCACGACCGGCGAGTGGGCGGGCGCGCTGCGCGAGGTGTTCGGCGAGTACCGGGCGCCCACCGGGGTCTCCTCCGCGCCGGTGGCCGTCCCCGTCGAGGCCGGCTCGGCGCTCGCCGAGGTGCGCGCCAAGGTGG
Source organism: Streptomyces sp. SUK 48 (assembly GCF_009650765.1). Taxonomy (NCBI): domain Bacteria; kingdom Bacillati; phylum Actinomycetota; class Actinomycetes; order Kitasatosporales; family Streptomycetaceae; genus Streptomyces; species Streptomyces sp. SUK 48. The sequence continues at coordinate 1,663,767 of NZ_CP045740.1, forward strand.
ACGCCACCGCCCGCGACCTGGGCGTCGGCAAGCTGCGCTTCCTGGTCGGCAAGCCGGGCCTGGACGGGCACTCCAACGGTGCCGAGCAGATCGCCGTGCGCGCCCGCGACGCCGGCTTCGAGGTGGTCTACCAGGGCATCCGGCTCACCCCCGAGCAGATCGTGGACGCGGCCCTCGCCGAGGACGTGCACGCGGTCGGCCTGTCGATCCTGTCCGGCTCGCACGCCCAGCTGGTCCCGGACGTGCTCCAGCGCCTGCGTGTGGCGGGTGCCACAGATATACCGGTGATCGCAGGTGGCATCATCCCGAACGGTGACGCCGAGCAGCTCAGGGCCGCCGGCGTGGCCGCCGTCTTCACCCCGAAGGACTTCGACATCACCGGGATCATCGGCCGCATCGTCGACGAGATCCGGACCGCGAACAAGCTCGACCCCTTGGAGGTCCCCGCATGACCGCCCGCCCGTCTCCCGCCACCACCCCTGCGGCGAGCGGCTCCGCCGCGCCCCTTTTCGATCGCCTCCGTCCCCGGCGTTCGTGCCTCGCCGTACCCGGCTCGAACCCGCGCTTCCTGGAGAAGGCGCAGGGTCTGCCGGCGGACCAGGTCTTCCTGGACCTGGAGGACGCGTGCGCGCCGCTCGCCAAGCCCGAGGCGCGGCACACCATCGTCAAGTTCCTCAACGAGGGCGACTGGACGGGCAAGACGCGGGTGGTCCGCGTCAACGACTGGACGACCGAGTGGACGTACCGCGATGTCGTGACGGTCGTCGAGGGCGCCGGGCCGAACCTCGACTGCATCATGCTGCCGAAGGTGCAGAACGCCGAGCAGATCGTGGCGCTCGACCTGCTGCTCACCCAGATCGAGAAGACGATGGGCTTCGAGGTCGGCCGGATCGGCATCGAGGCGCAGATCGAGAACGCGCAGGGCCTGAACAACGTCAACGCGATCGCGCAGGCGTCCCCGCGCATCGAGACCATCATCTTCGGCCCGGCCGACTTCATGGCCTCCATCAACATGAAGTCCCTGGTCGTGGGCGAGCAGCCGCCCGGCTACCCGGCGGACGCCTACCACTACATCCTGATGAAGATCCTGATGGCCGCCCGCGCCAACGACCTCCAGGCGATCGACGGCCCCTACCTCCAGATCCGCAACGTCGACGGCTACCGCGAGGTCGCCCAGCGCGCCGCCGCGCTCGGCTTCGACGGCAAGTGGGTGCTGCACCCGGGCCAGGTCGAGGCGTCCAACGAGATCTTCTCGCCCTCCCAGGAGGACTACGACCACGCCGAGCTGATCCTGGACGCGTACGACTACTACACGTCCGAGGCCGGCGGCAGGAAGGGCTCCGCGATGCTCGGCGACGAGATGATCGACGAGGCCAGCCGCAAGATGGCCCTGGTCATCTCCGGCAAGGGGCGGGCGGCCGGGATGCGCCGCACCACCACGTTCGAGATCCCGGAGGGCTGAGCGCGATGCAGTTCGGACGCACCTACGAGGAGTTCGAGGTCGGGGCGACGTACAAGCACTGGCCGGGCAAGACGGTCACCGAGTACGACGACCACCTGTTCTGCCTCCTCACCATGAACCACCACCCGCTCCACATGGACGCCAACTACGCGGAGAGCACGACGGACTTCGGCAAGAACGTCGTCGTCGGGAACTACATCTACTCGCTGCTGCTCGGCATGTCCGTGCCGGACATCTCCGGCAAGGCGATCGCCAACCTGGAGATCGAGTCGCTCAAGCACGTGGCGCCGACCTTCCACGGCGACACGATCTACGGCCAGACGACCGTGCTGGACAAGTGGCCGTCGAAGTCGAAGAACGACCGCGGCATCGTCTACGTCGAGACCACGGGCTACAAGCAGGACGGCACCCTGGTGTGCGTCTTCCGCCGCAAGGTGATGGTGCCCACCGAGACGTACATCAAGGAGCGCGGCGGCGAGCAGCCGGGCCGCCCGCCCGTCTCCCACCACCACCCTCGAACGACGCCCCTGCGGGACGACACCCCCCGTTCGGAACCCAAGCAGCAGGAGAAGTAGGCCATGGCCCGTCTCGCCCAGACCGCCGGTCTGACCGACGTCCAGCAGGAGATCGTCTCCACCGTCCGGGACTTCGTCGACAAGGAGATCATCCCGGTCGCGACCGAGCTGGAGCACCGCGACGAGTACCCGCAGCAGATCGTGGACGGGCTCAAGGAGCTGGGCCTGTTCGGTCTGATGATCCCCGAGGAGTACGGGGGTCTGGGCGAGTCGCTGCTCACCTACGCGCTGTGCGTGGAGGAGATCGCCCGCGGCTGGATGTCGGTGTCCGGCATCATCAACACCCACTTCATCGTCGCGTACATGCTCAAGCAGCACGGCACGCAGGAGCAGCGGGACCACTTCCTGCCGCGGATGGCCGCCGGTGACATCCGGGGCGCCTTCTCGATGTCGGAGCCGGCGCTGGGCTCCGATGTGTCGGCGATCAGCTCCAAGGCGGTCAAGGAGGGCGACGAGTACGTCCTGACCGGCCAGAAGATGTGGCTGACCAACGGCGGCACGTCGTCCCTGGTGGCCGTCCTGGTGCGCAGCGACGAGGGCCACCCGGAGGGGACCGCCCCGCACAAGTCCATGACCACCTTCCTGGTCGAGAAGGAGCCGGGCTTCGGCGAGGTCCGCCCGGGCCTCACCATCCCCGGCAAGATCGACAAGATGGGCTACAAGGGCGTCGACACCACCGAGCTGATCATGGACGGGCTGCGCGTCCCGGCCGATCGGGTGCTCGGCGGCGTCACCGGCCGAGGTTTTTACCAAATGATGGACGGCGTCGAGGTCGGCCGCGTCAATGTCGCGGCCCGCGGCTGCGGTGTCGCCCAGCGCGCCTTCGAGCTGGGTGTGCGGTACGCCCAGCAGCGGCACACCTTCGGCAAGGCGATCGCCCAGCACCAGGCCATCCAGTTCAAGCTGGCCGAGATGGCGACCAAGGTCGAGGCCGCGCACGCGATGATGGTCAACGCGGCGCGCAAAAAGGACTCCGGGCAGCGAAACGACCTGGAGGCCGGCATGGCGAAGTACCTCGCCTCCGAGTACTGCAAGGAGGTCGTGGAGGACGCCTTCCGCATCCACGGCGGGTACGGTTTCTCCAAGGAGTACGAGATCGAGCGCCTGTATCGTGAGGCGCCGATGCTGCTCATCGGTGAAGGTACCGCCGAGATCCAGAAAATGATCATCGGCCGCAGGTTGCTCGAAGAGTATCGATTCCAGGGCTGATTGTCCGCATACGGGGTGTTTTCTTCGAGGGGAAGATCACACCCCGTAGAGGTTGTTCAGCCGGTCTTCGGCCGCCGACTCGGCTTCCTGGCTTGCCCAGTTGTGGCCCGCGCCCGGTACGATCCCCGGAAAGCCGCCGTCCCCCGTCTTGCGCGGCATCATCCGCTACGAAGGTCATCCATGCCCCACAGCCAAACCTCTGCACCTCGCGACAGCCGAGCCGGCGTACGCCTCGCGCGCGGAGCATCGCCGTGGCTTCTCCCGACCGTCGCCACCGCAGCCCTCAGCCTGGCCCGCGCCCGCCGCTCGGGCGCGGCCAAGGCCGTCGCCGTGCCCGCCACCGCGCTCGCGGCGGGCATGCTGTGGTTCTTCCGCGACCCCGAGCGAGAGATCGCCCCCGGCCGGGTCATCTGCCCGGCCGACGGTGTGGTGCAGAGCATCATGCCCTGGAAGGACGGCCGCACCCGCGTCGCCATCTTCATGAGCCCGCTCAATGTTCATGTCAACCGCGCGCCGCTGGCGGGCACGGTGACGTCGGTCGAGCACATCCCCGGCGGCTTTGTTCCGGCTTTCAACAAGGAGAGCGAGAACAACGAGCGCGTAGTCTGGCATTTCGACACCGAACTCGGCGACATCGAGATGATCCAGATCGCCGGCGCGGTGGCCCGTCGCATCGTGCCCTACATCCCTTCGGGCACGAAGGTCGAGCAGGGCGACCGTATCGGTCTGATCCGCTTCGGCTCGCGTGTCGATCTCTACCTGCCCGAGGGCGTGGAGGTGGCGGTCGAGGTCGGACAGAAGACCGTGGCTGGGGTGACTCGCATTGACCGTGATTGATCCGGAGACCCAGGCGAACTGGGTGCCCGAGGCCGACGATGTGGACGAAGAGGAGGAGATGCCGCTCTCGCTCCGCTTGTCGATAGCGGACACCCTCACGCTCGGTAACGCCACGTGCGGGTTCATGGCGGTGTACTTCACCACCACCGGCATCCTGATCCCGCACCTGACCGGGAACGACGAGTCCGCGGGCATGGCGCGGCACAGCGCCGCCACGGCCGTCATCCTGATGCTCTGCGCGGCGGTGTTCGACCTCTTCGACGGGCTGGTGGCACGCAAGCTGCGGTCCTCGCCGATGGGGGCGGAGCTGGACAACCTCTCCGACCTGATCAGCTTCGGGCTGGCGCCCGCGTACTTCGTCCTCGTCTACGGCATGGTCGCGGACGACGCGCACCAGAGAGTGGCGGCGCTCGGGGCAATCGTGGTGCTCCTGGCCGTCGTCCTGCGGCTCGCCCGCTTCTCGTGCGTGACGATGAAGGACGGCGTGTTCCAGGGGATGCCCTCGCCGTTCGGCGCGCTCACCGTGGTCTCGATCGTGCTCCTGGAGCTGCCGTTCGTGGCGACGCTGCTGGCGATCGTCGGTACGGCGTGGCTGATGGTGAGCCGGGTCGAGTACCCGAAGCCGCGGGGGCGGCTCGCCGGGGCGATGCTGTCCTGGATCGTCCTGTCCATGGGCCTCCTGGCAGCCTGGGCCTTCGACGCTCCGAGCGGCCAGCTGCTCCTTCAGACGGGGTGTGCGCTCCAGCTGGTCATGGGCGCGGTGATCCCGCTGTTCGCCACGGCGCGGCGGGTGAACAACTTCCGCGACAACCGGCGGGAGGCGCGGGCGGCGCAGTTGCCGTGACGGCGTCTTGACCGAGGGCCCCGAATCCAGGGTTGGCTGGGTTCGGGGCCCTTGTCTTTTCGGCCGGGGCGGGGGCGTGCCGGTTCCCGGCGCCAGGGTTACGTCAGGAGGTCCTCGGCGATGTGGGACGCGAGGCGTTCCAGGAGCGGGCCGGCGTCCGTGACGCAGCGGGAGACGTCGGGCTCGACGGACGTCAGGGGGTAGGCGCGGCTGATCCCGGCCGACCGCAGCGCGGCCTCCTCCAGTGCCAGCCGCCCGCACACCGCCACGGCCTCCTTGCCCGCCGCGCGCGCCGCCGCCGCGACCCCGGCCGGGGCCTTGCCGTGCAGCGTCTGCTCGTCCAGGGAGCCCTCGCCGGTGATCACCAGGGATGCCCGGGCCAGCGCGGGGGCGAAGCCGAGGACGTCGAGCATGATCTCGATCCCGGGCCGGAACCGCGCGCCGAGCAGCAGCGCGCCGTAGCCGATGCCGCCCGCAGCCCCCGCGCCCGGCGCCGCCGCGTACTCCACCGCCCGCGCCCCGGCCGCGGCCTCCAGCACCGTCACGTAGTGTCCGAGCGCCGCGTCCAGCGCCCGTACGTCCTCCGGCGAGGCCCCCTTCTGCGGGCCGTACACCGCGGGCGCGCCCTTCGGGCCGGTCAGCGGGTTGTCGACGTCGCTGGCGAGCACCAGGGAGACCGAGGACAGCCGGGGGTCGAGACCGGAGAGGTCGGCGCGGGCCAGACCGGCCAGGCCGCCGCCCCCCGGCGGCACCGGCTCCCCGTCCGCCCCAGGAACCGCGCCCCGAGCGCCGTCAGCATCCCGGCGCCGCCGTCCGTCGTGGCGCTGCCGCCGACGCCGAACACGATCGTCCGGGCGCCCGCGTCCAGCGCGGCCCGCAGCAGCTCACCGGAGCCGTACGTGGCGGCCGTCAGCGGCGCGAAGACGCCGGCCGGCAGCCGGTGCAGCCCGCTGGCCTCGGCCATCTCCACCACCGCGGTGCCGTCGCGCAGCGCGAACGCCGCCGTCACCGGCTCCCCCAGCGGCCCGGCCACCCGCACCTGCCGGCGCTCGAACCCGGCCGCGACCGCCGCCGCCACCGTCCCGTCGCCGCCGTCCGCGACGGGCAGCGCCTCGACCTCCAGGTCCGGCACCACCCGGCGCAGCCCGGCCGTCACCCGCTCGGCGACCTGCACGGCCGTCAGCGAGCCCTTGAACTTGTCCGCGGCGATGAGTACCCGACGGCTCTCACCCACAGCTTCCGCCACCTTGCCATCCCCTTGCTCTCCGGGCCCCGCGCTCGTCGGGGCCAGTCGCGCCGCTGCGACCCTAACCTCGGCGCCCCCTCGCCGTCATGCCCCGACCACGGGCTGAGCAGGGCCGGGAGGGCGGGCGCGCGAGCGGTGCCGGGAAAAACGGGTAGGCCCCTGGCATGAGCAGCAGCGAGCACACCGCGTCCGCCGCTCTCGCCGATCCCGGTGAGAGGGGCGGTCTCGCCGACCGGATCCACGGCGGCTGGCTCGGCCGGATCGCGGGCAACATGCTCGGCAAGCCGGTCGAGCAGGGCGAGGTGTGGACCCGCGCGCGCATCGACCGCTACCTCGGCGGCTCCGGGGCGCTGCCGCTCACCGACTACCTGCCCGAGCCCGCCGACCCGGCCGACACCGCCCTGCTGCGCCCCGAGTGGCGCTCCTGCGTCCGGGGGCGTGTCCACGGCAGCTGCCGCGACGACGACGTGGACTACACGGTCCTCGGACTGCACCTGCTGGAGAGCCGCGGCTTCGGCTTCAGCACCGAGGACGTCGGCGAGCTGTGGCTGCTGCGGCTGCCGTACCTCCAGACCTTCACCGCGGAGCGGGCGGCGTACCGCAATCTGGCGAACGGGCTGCGGCCGCCGCTGACGGCGACGTACGACAACCCGTACCAGGAGTGGATCGGCGCCCTCATCCGCGCGGACGTCTTCGGCTGGGCCTGCCCCGGCGAGCCGGTGCGCGCGGCCGGTCTGGCGCGCCGGGACGCCGTGCTGTCGCACACGGGCAACGGGGTCTACGGCGCCATGTTCGCCGCCGCGCTGATCGCGGCCGCCTTCACCGCGCCGACCGTACGGGCCGCGCTGGAGAGCGCGCTCGGCGTGATCCCGGCGAGCAGCCGCCTCGCCCGTACCGTGCGCCGGGTCCTGTCGCTGCACGAGGCCGGGCTGGGCTGGGCGGAGACCGTGGACACCGTGACCGGGGAGAGTCCGGGGGGCTGGATCCACGTCGTGCCGAACGCGGCCGTCCTCACCGCGGGGCTGCTGTACGGCGACGACGACTTCACCCGTACCCTCGCGCTGACCGTGCGCGGCGGTCTGGACACCGACTCCAACGGGGCGACGGCGGGTTCGGTGGCCGGGGTCCGCACCGGCGCCGCCGCGCTGCCCGGCCGGTGGAAGGACCCGCTGGAAGACACGGTCCGCAGCGCGGTGTTCGGGTTCGACGGGGTGCGGATCAGCGCGCTGGCCGAACGCACCGTGCGCCTGACGCGCGGCGGTTCGTAGCCCGGCCGGGCTGGATACCCTTCCGCCATGGCCTCCACCGCTGACTACGCCGCGTACATCGCCTCGCTGCCCCGGGTGCTCGCCGGGGCCGCCGTGCTCTTCCGGGACGGGGCGGGGCGCGTGCTGCTCGTCGAGCCCGACTACCGCGAGGGATGGGGGCTTCCGGGCGGCACGGTGGAGTCGGACGGCGGGGAGACACCCCGGCAGGGGGCCCGGCGGGAGACGCTGGAGGAGATCGGGCTCGACCGGGCGCCCGGACGGCTGCTCGCCGTGGACTGGGTGCCGGGGACGGGACGGCCGCCGCTGGTGGCGTACGTGTACGACGGCGGAGTGCTCGCGGAGGACGAGCTGGGCGCGATCCGGCTCCAGGAGGAGGAACTGCTGTCCTGGCGGCTGGTCCCCCGCGCGGAGCTGGCCGCGCACCTCCCCGGCGCCCTCGGCCGCCGCGTCCTCGCCGCGCTCGACGCCCTCGACGGCGGCTGCGGCCCGGCCGAGCTGGAGAACGGCCACCGGGTGGGCTGACCGCGGCCGGACGTCCACCGGGTGCGCTGACCGCGCGGCGAAACGCCGACCGCGCCGATACCCGTTCGCCCCTCCCGGCCCCGCGCCCTACCCTCGGCCCCATGGGCAAGCCTCTCGTGGCCATTCTCAGTGGCGCAGGTATCTCCACCGATTCCGGCATCCCCGACTACCGGGGCCCGAACGGGCTGTGGCGGCAGGACCCCGCGGCCGAGAAGCTCGTGACCTACGAGTACTACATGGGCGATCCGGAGATCCGGCGCCGGTCCTGGCAGCTGCGCCGCGCGAGCCGCGCGCTCGGGGCCGAACCCAACGCCGCCCACCGGGCGATCGCCGCGCTGGAGCGGTCCGGCGTACCGGTCCGGGTGATCACGCAGAACGTGGACGGGCTGCACCAGCTCGCCGGGACGGCCGCCCGCAAGGTCCTCGAACTGCACGGCACCGCCCGGGAGTTCGTCTGCACCCTGTGCCACACGCGCGGCCCGATGGCGGACGCCCTGGAGCGCCTGGACGCCGGTGAGGACGATCCCCGGTGCCGGGAGTGCGGCGGCATCCTGAAGTCCGCCACCGTGATGTTCGGCGAACGCCTCGACCCGATGGTCCTCGGCCAGGCCGTGGCCGTCACCAAGGCGTGCCAGGTGTTCATCGCCGTCGGCAGCAGCCTCCAGGTGCAGCCCGCCGCCGGCCTCGCGGGTGTCGCCGCCGACCACGGCGCCCGCCTGATCATCGTCAACGCGGAACCCACGCCGTACGACGACCGGGCGGACGAGCTGATCCGCGAGCCCATCGGGACCGCGCTGCCCCGGCTGCTGGCCGCGCTGGCCGAGGACGCGGCGGCCGGGGACCCGGCGGACGGCTGACTCAGAACAGGGCCGTGCCGCGTTCGAAGTCCAGCAGGCGGCGCTTGCGCTCGAGGCCGCCGCCGTAGCCGGTGAGGCTGCCGTCGCTGCCGACCACCCGGTGGCAGGGCACGATGATGCTGATGGGGTTGCGGCCGTTGGCGAGGCCGACCGCGCGGGAGGCGCCGGGATTGCCGAGGGCGTCGGCGAGTTGGCCGTAGGTGCGGGTCTCGCCGTAGGGGATGCGGGTGAGCTGGTCCCAGACGCTGCGCTGGAACGGGGTTCCGCGCAGGTTGAGTTCGAGGGTGAACTCGCGCAACTCCCCCGTGTAGTAAGCCTCCAGCTGCTCCCGTGCGGCGGTGAAGCAGGGCAGGGAGTCGTCGCGGGTGCCGAAGCTCTCCTCGGACGGGCGGTGCCGCTGGCTGGTCATGTAGAGACCGCACAGGGCGCCGTCGGCGGCGACCATGGTGAGCCGGCCGTACGGGCCCTCGGTCTCGGTGTGGCAGATCATGGAAGAACCCTCTTACACGGGAAGGACGTTGATCGGGTGGCTGTCGGTCGCCCACAGATACTGCACCGCGTACGCCCGCCACGGGCGCCATGCCTCGGCGCGCGCGGTGAGCGCGGCGGGGGTGGACGGCAGCCCGAGCTCACCGGCGGCGCGGCGGATGCCGAGGTCGGTGGGCAGGAAGGCGTCCGGATCGCCCAGGGCGCGCAGGGCGATGACCTCGACCGTCCAGGGTCCGAAGCCGGGCAGCGCGAGCAGCCGGGCGCGGGCCTCGGCCCAGTCGGATTCCACCCCCAAGTGGAGGGTACCGTCGGCGAGTTGACTCACCAGGGTGGTGAAGGTGGTGCGCCGGGTGCGGGGCATCGCCAGGGTCTCGGGATCGACGGAGGCCAGCGCCTCGGGCGACGGGAAGAGATGGGTGAGGCCGCCCTCGGGATCGTCCAGGGGCTTGCCGTGCGCGGTGACGAGGCGGGCCGCGTGGGTGCGGGCGGCGGCCGTGGACACCTGCTGTCCGAGTACGGCCCGCACCGCGAACTCGGCCTCGTCCACGGTGCCCGGCACCCGGCGGCCCGGCGCCTTGTCGACCAGCGGGGCGAGCAGCGCGTCGGTGCGCAGCCGGTCGTCGACGGCGACCGGGTCGGCGTCCAGGTCGAGCATCCGCCGGCAGCGGCTGATCGCCACGGCCAGGTCCCGCAGGTCGCCGAGGGTGAGGCGGCAGGCGATGTGGTCGGGGCGCGGGGTGAGGGCGACGATCCCGTGGCCGTACGGCAGCCGGAGGGTGCGCCGGTAGGCGCCGTCCCGCCATTCCTCGACGCCCGGTACGGCGGTGGCGGCGAGGTGGCCGAAGAGGTTGCTCGGGTTGAGCGGGGCGCGGAACGGCAGCCGCAGGGACAGCGTGCCCGGGGTGGCGTCGCCCGCCGCGCGGCCGGCCGGTACGCGCCGGCGCAGCTCGCTCGGGGCGAGGGCGAAGACCTCGCGGACGGTGTCGTTGAAGGCGCGGATGGAGGAGAAGCCGGCCGCGAAGGCGATCTGCGCCATGGGCAGCGCGGTGGTCTCGATGAGCAGCCGGGCGGTCTGGGCGCGCTGGGCGCGGGCGAGCGCGAGGGGTCCGGCGCCCAGTTCGGCGAGCAGTTGCCGCTCCACCTGGCGGGTGCTGTAGCCGAGCCGGGCGGCGAGGCCGGGCACCCCCTCGCGGTCCACGACGCCGTCGGTGATCAGGCGCATGGCGCGGGCCACCAGGTCGGCGCGCTGGTTCCATTCCGGGGAGCCGGGGGTGGTGTCCGGGCGGCAGCGCTTGCAGGCGCGGAACCCGGCCTGCTGGCAGGCGGCCGCGCTCGGGTAGAACGTCATGTTCCGGGGCTTGGGCGGGACGACGGGGCAGCTGGGGCGGCAGTAGATGCCGGTGGTCAGCACGGCCGTGTAGAACCATCCGTCGAACCGCGCGTCCTTGGACTGCACGGCACGGACGCAATGCTCCCGGTCGAGGTGCGTCGCTGTCTGCATGTCTCCAGGATGACCAGCGCGGCAGCGGCGCGCTGGCGGAATTCCGACACGTAGGCCGGGCCCCGCCGGCCGCCGTCAGCGCGCTCGCTCGCGGAACGCGCCGACCCACTGCGCCGTGGTGCGCAGCCCGCCGAAGGTGTAGAAGTGCACCTTGACCACGCCGTGGCGCGCGGGGTCGTACCGTTCGCCGAGCGCGTGCAGGAAGCGGTCGGGGCCCGCGGTGCCCAGCAGGTTGGTCAGCGAGAAGCCGTACTTGCGGGCGACGGAGGCGCTGGTGCCGACGCCGAAGCGGGTGGCGTAGCCGACGAGGCGGCGGACGCCGGCCGGGCCGGGGACGCCGATACGGACGGGCAGGTCGACACCCCGGGCGCGGACGGCCGCCAGCCAGTCGAGGACCGGCTCGGCGTCGAAGCCGAACTGGGTGATCACATCGCCGGTGAAGGGGCCGGCGCCGATGGCCGCCGCCTTGTCGGTGAGCGCCGACCACAGCGCGGGGCCGGATATCGCGGGGTGGCCCTCGGGGTAGCCGCTGATGCCGATGTGGCGCACGCCGTGGCGTTCCAGCAGCCCGCTGCGGATGACGGCGAGGGCGTCCTCGTACGGCCCCTCGGGGCGGGCCGGGTCGCCGCCGACGACGAACACGTCGTCCGCGGTGCCGTCCGCGGCGAGACCCGCGAGGAACTCCTCCAGGGCGGCGCGGGAGGGCAGCCGGCGGGCCGAGATGTGGGGCACGGGGACGAAGCCGAGCCGGCGGACCGCGCGGGCGGCGGCGAGCCGGGTGGCGTGGTCCTCGCCGGCGAGGAAGGTGACGTTGATCCGGGTGCCCCGCGGGATGCTGCCCCCCGCCTCCTCCAGTGCGGGCACGTCCTTGCCGGTCATCTCCAGCGAGAAGTCGTCCAGCAGGGCGGTGCCCACCGCGGCGGGGGCGGTGGCGGCGGGGTTCATCGGGCTCCTTGCGGCTCGGACGCTGCGGCTCGCCTCTTCGGCGTCGGCCTGCGGGCAGGCGCTTCGCGCGATGCTACCCAACCCGGTGCGCGGGGCCCCGGCCGGTGTCGCGCGGTCCCGGTCCGCCTCCGGTACCGGGAGCCGGCCGGCCCCGGCCCGCGGCGGCGGTGGTGCCGTCGTGGGCCGGGCGGAGGAGGTGACCGGCTGCCAGGCGGCCGGGGACCCCCGGGTGCCTGGACCCGCGCGGACGGGGACGAGACGGCAGGCGGTCTCGGCGGTCCGGCCCGCCGGGAGGTCCGCACGGTGGCGCCGGCCGGGCGCGGCTCGTCTCGCGGAGCGCCGTGTCGGTCGGCGGGGGCCGGCCGTGCCGGGGGCGGGCGAGGCCGCGCCCCGGGGGTGTGGTTCCGGGCGGGGTGGGAGCGGGCGGCCGGTCACGGCAGCCCGTCGGCGTGGGCTACTCGCCGCGTGTCCAGGCCAGGAAGCGGCTGAACAGGCCCGACTTGGGCTTGGACGCGCCGCTCGGCGCCGGCCGGGGGGTGGCCGTGACATGGCCGCCGGGGGCCGCCGCCGGGGTTTCCGTCCGCTGGGCCGCCGTCGGCACCACGATGCGCGGGGTGAAGCGCACCGGCAGGGCCACCAGGGAGCGGCTCCAGGGCGCCGGGATCCAGCTGAGGTCCTTGAACGGCATCCGGACCTCGATGTCCGGGAGCCGGTTGAGCAAGGTCTCCACGGCGGTCACCGCGATCACGAACGCGGGGTCCTTGGCGGGGCAGGCGTGCGGGCCCGCGCCGAAGGCCAGGTGGGCCTTGGCGCTGAGCTGTTCGCGGTGCTCGGCGAGCCGGGGGTCGGTGTTGGCCGCCGCGAAGGAGATCAGCACCGGGTCGTTCGCCTTGACCACCCGGCCGCCCAGCTCCACGTCATGGGTGGGGTAGTGGGCCGCGTAGTTGGCGATGGGCGGGTAGTTCCACAGGACCTGGGTGACGGCGTCCTCGACCGGCAGGCCCGACTGCCACTCCTCGCCGAGGATCAGCGCGCTCGCGGTGCCGATCATGGCGGACAGCGGCGTGGTGCCGCCGGAGAGGAGGGTGATGAGCTGGTGCATCATCTCCTCGTCGGTCAGCTGCGCCGAGTGCTGCATCAGCCGCGTCGTCAGGTCCTCGCCCGGGTTGCGGCGCTTGAGGGCGATCAGCTCGTTCAGCGCCTCGGCCAGCAGCTGGTCGGCGCCCTTGGTGCCGGAGAAGAGGCCGGTGATGCCCGCGATGACCCGGTCACCGATCTCGGGCGGGCAGCCGAACAGGTCGCTGAAGACCAGCAGCGGCAGCGGCTGGGCGTACTCCGCCATCAGCTCGGCCTGGCCCATGCGCTCCGAGCTGAAGCGGCTGATCAGGTAGTCGGCCGACGCCTGGGTCTGACGCACCAGCTGGAGCTCGTTGACGCTGGCCAGGGAGTCGGTGACGGCCTGCCGCAGCCGGGCGTGCGCCGCGCCGTCGCTCATCAGCGCGTTGGGCCGGTACGCCAGCATCGGCAGCGCGGGGCTGTCCTCGGGCACGCGGCCCTCGTTCAGCGCGTTCCAGCGCCGCGAGTCGCGGACGAAGGAGGCGGGGTTCTGGAGGATGTAGAGCGCGGCGTCGTAGCTGGTGACCAGCTCGACCTCGACGCCGGGCGCGATGTCCACCGGCGCGCTCGGGCCGAGGCCGCGCAGATGGGCGTAGTGGCCGTCCGGGTCGGAGCCGAACCGGGGGCCGTAGAGCGGGATGTTCCCGTGTGCGGGGCAGCCGGGGGGCGGCTCTATGCCGGGTCGCTGCTGCATGAGCGGGGGGCTCCTAGTCGATGAGGGAGAGAAGGTGGTGCACGAGGGTGATCAGCGCGTTGGCCGACGACTGCTCGTTGCGGACGTCGCAGGGGACGACGGGGGTGTCCGCGGACAGGTTGAGGGCCTCGCGCACCTCGGAGAGGGGGTAGCCGGGCGTGCCGTCGAAGTGGTTGACGCCGATGGCGTACGTCAGCCCGAACCGCTCGACCAGGTCGAGGATGGGGAACGACTCGGACAGCCGCTCGGGGTCGACGAGGACGAGCGCGCCGAGGGCCCCTCGGGACAGCTCCTCCCACATCTCCTTGAAGCGTTCCTGGCCGGGGGTGCCGAAAAGGTACAGCACCAGCTCGTCGTTGATGGTCAGACGGCCGAAGTCCATGGCGACCGTCGTGGTGGTCTTGTCGGGGGTGCCCGACAGATCGTCGAAGCCCTCGCTGGCCTCGGTGATCTCTTCTTCGGTCCGCAGCGGCTCGATCTCGGAGATGCTGGCGATGCACGTGGTCTTGCCGACCCCGAAGTGCCCCACCACGAGCACCTTCACCGCCGTACGGACACCTGAATCCAGGTACACGAATCACGCTCCGAATCGGGCTCTGAGGCCGTCGAGCACGGCGTTCAGTACGTCACGGTCGACACGTTCCGCGCGGGGCACCGGCTTCCGCGCGATGATCAGGCCGCCGTCCTCCATCTCGGCCAGCAGGATCCGGACGACCCCCAGCGGCAGATGGGTGTGGGCGGCCACCTCGGCCACGGACAGGAATCCGTCCATGACCAGGTCCAGAACCTGCCGGGCCTCCGGGGTGAGCGTGCGGGCCGTGGTGGCTGCGTGCTCGCTCGCGGACACGAGTGTCGTGTGCCCGTAGGCGTGTTCCGGGGGCAGGGAGCGCCCGTTCGTGATCACGAAGAACGGGACTAATGCGGAGGTGAGTTCCAGGTCCTCGTCGGGCTCGTCGCTCACGCGCGGCTCGCCTCCCCGTGCGGGGACAGATAGGCGCCGAGTCGGGGCACCACCCGGTGCAGCCGGGTGGTGAACTCCTCGATATCGGCGTCGTGCTGGGCCGCCGCGGCGAGGAAGGCGCCCCGCCCGGCCGAGATCAGGAAGATCCAGCCGTGCGAGAACTCGATGACCGTCTGCCGCCAGGACGCGTCCGGATGGACGCCGGCGAACTGGGCGGTGGCGCGGCTGTAGGCGTGGATGCCGGTCATCGCGGCGGAGATGGTGTCCGCGAGGTCCTGGCTCATGCCGGTGGTGGCGCCGCGGGGCAGTCCGTCGCCGCCGAGCAGTACGGCGTGCTGGGCGCCGCGCACCTCGCCGATCACCTCGTCCAGGTCGGCGATCCGGATGCCGGTGCCGATCTCCCGTCCGGCGCGGGCGCGTTGGGCGTGTGCCGCGTTCTCGTCGGCGTGCACCCGGGGCGGCGAGGTGAGGTTGTTGCCGAGGCGGGCGACGAGCCGGTGCATGCGGAAGGAGATCTGCTGCATGTCGACATCGGGTGCCGCGGCCGCCGCGAGATAGGCGCCCTGCCCGGCCCCGATCAGGAAGATCCAGCCGTGCGAGAACTCGATGATGGTCTGGTTCCACTGCCGGTCCGGGCCGTCCCCGGCGAAGTGGGACGTGGCCCGGCTCAGCGACTGCATGCCCGCCATGGCGGCGGAGATGGTCCGCACGTCCTTCTGGGCCATGCCGTCGGTCGCCCCGCGGGGCAGGCCGTCCGCGGACAGCAGGACGGCGTGGCGTGCCTTGGGCACGTTGGCCACGATGTCCTCGAGCATCCACGACAGGTCTGTGATCATGTGTCATCGGACCCTTCGGACGGTGCCGCGGAGAGGTTGCGGCCGGAGAGCGTGCCGCGCTGGAAGGCACCCAGGCTGCGGCCGGCCGCACGGCCGGCGTCCTCCTCCGCCGCGACGTGCGGCAGGCCGACGGTGTCCTGGTCGGGAACGCTGGCTATGGGCACCTGGCGGGCGCCGCGCCGGGGCAGGCCGCCCGCGGTGCGCGCCACCGGCTCGGGCCGGGCGGCGGGGGCGCCGGGCTGCTCGGCCACGGGCTGGACCTCATTCACCGGTGCGGTCTCCTCCTCGGTCCACAGCTCCTCGGGCAGCAGCACGACCGCGCGCACACCGCCGTAGCGGGAGACACCGGTCACGTCCACCCGGAATCCGTACTGCTGGGACAGCAGGCCGATCACCGGGAAGCCGAACTTCGGCTGGTTGCCCAGCTGGGACAGCCGGGGGCGGTACTGGCCGGAGAGCAGGGCGGTGGCCTTCTGCCGCTCCTCGTCGTTCATGCCGACGCCCGCGTCGTCGATGACGATGCAGAGGTTCTTCTGCACGCGCTGGAACGTCACCTCGATGGGCGAGCCCTGCTGGGAGAAGCTGGCAGCGTTGTCGAGCAGTTCGGCGACGGCGAGGGCGACGGGCGAGACCGCCGACGCCTTCAGCGCGAAGCCGGTCTGCTGCATGATCTCCACGCGCCGGAAGTTGCGGATCTGGCCCTGGGCGCTGCGCACCACGTCGTAGACGCTGGCGGCGCGGCTGCGGCGGCCCAGCGGGGCGCCGCACATCACGGCGATGCCCTGTGCCTTGCGTGCCATCTGCGCGTTGGCGTGGCCGACCTCCAGGAGGTCGCCGAGGACGGAGTGGCCGCCGTACTTGCGCTGGATCTCTTCCAGCAGCGCCAGCTGCTCGGCGGCGAGGCTCTGCAGGAAGCGCGCGGAACCCTTGAGCACGGCCTTGGTGCTGTCCTCCGCCGCCTCCTCGGCTTCCTGGATGGTCTTGGCGTGGTCCGTCCGGTGCTGGTGGAGCTCTGCTCGTAAAGTGGCGAGGCGGCCGTCGGCCTCGCTCAGTCGCTGGGTCAGTGCGGCTTCGGACCTGTCCTTGTTCGCCGCGATGGCCTTGGCGCGACGACTGAGGACCACGGTCGCTGCGACGCCGAGCGCCGCCACGACAACCAGGCACCAGACAAGTGCGTCTCGAATCATGGAAACCTTTCCTGGCGGTTAGCCCGCGACCGTTGGCGGAAGTGCACCGCACCACCGGTGTGGGACGACCGGTCGCGAACGGGTCGGGCAGGTCGCGCGGAGGACCGGACCGAAACCGTTTTCTGCGGTGCCTGAGCCGAGGGGACCAAGGTCACAGACGCGGGGATGCTATCACCCGCTTAGGGGAACCTTTGCCACGCCGAGGTGCGCCAACAGGCCAGCTCACCGCCCGGGTTGCGGTGATTACGCGCTGCTGCTCCGACAATTCCGGATAGGGGTCCGTGAGTTGTTCGCAAGGAATGACAAGAGCGCGGAAAGAAGGTGTGAAGAAGCCGTCCGGTCAACCGATCTGACGGGCGAAAACCTCATATGCCGGGGCGTCGAAGAGCACGAAGCGGATCTCCTCGACGGCCGTCTCGGCGGCGCGGACGGTCTCCAGGGCGATCCGTGCGGCGTCCGCCATGGGCCAGCGGTAGACGCCGGTGGAGATGGCCGGAAACGCCACGGTGCGGGCGCCGAGTGCGTCGGCGATGTCCAGGGATTCGCGGTAGCAGGAGGCGAGCAGCAGTGAACGGTCCTCGCTCGCGCTGAAAACCGGTCCGACGGTATGGATCACCCACTGGGCGTCGAGCCGCCCCGCGGTGGTCGCGACGGCCTGTCCGGTCGGCAGCCCCCGGCCGTAGCGCGCGGCGCGCAGGGCGCGGCACTCGGCGAGGATCTCGGGGCCGCCGCGGCGGTGGATGGCGCCGTCGACCCCGCCGCCGCCGAGCAGCGAGGAGTTGGCCGCGTTGACGATCGCGTCGGCACTCTGGTGGGTGATGTCGCCCTGGACGAGCAGGATGCCGGTCATGTCTGCCTCACTCTCCGCCCGAGGTCACGTCCGCCTCGGTCTCCGTGCGCGGTCGTGTTGGCCTCGCTCTCGGTCAGCGGTCACGCCCGTCCCGGTCGGCGATCACGTCCGTCTCAGTCTCCGCCAGACGGCCTTCGCCGCGTTGTGTCCCGACATGCCGTGGACGCCCGGTCCCGGCGGGGTGGCCGAGGAGCAGAGGAAGACGGCCGGGTGGGGGGTGTGGTACGGGAACAGGGTGGGGCGGGGGCGCAACAGCAGCTGGAGCCCGGCGGCGGCACCGCAGGCGATGTCGCCGCCCACGTAGTTGGCGTTGCGGGCGGCCATCTCGGCGGGGCCGGCGACGGCGCGGGCGAGGACGCGGTCGCGGAAGCCGGGGGCGAAGCGCTCCAGCTGCCGCTCCATGGCGTCGGTGAGATCGCCGGACCAGCCGTTGGGCACATGGCCGTACGCCCAGAAGACGTGCTTGCCGGCCGGGGCGCGACCGGGGTCGGCCACGCTGGGCTGCACGGTGATCATGAACGGGCGGTCGGGGGCGCGGCCCTCCCGGGAGGCGGCCCGCAGGGCGGTGTCGATCTCGGCCCGGCTCGCGCCGATCTGGACGGTGCCGGCGAGGCGGGCCTCGGGGGCGGTCCAGGGCACCGGGCCGTCCAGCGCGTAGTCGATCTTGAAGACGCTGGGGCCGTAGCGGTAGCGGTCGTAGTGGGCGCCGAAGCCGGCGATGCGGGCGAGGGCGGCGGGCGAGGTGTCGAAGACGTAGGCCCGCGCGGGCGGCAGGTCGTCCAGCCGTTTGACCTGGTAGTCGGTGTGCACCGCGCCGCCGAGGTCGCGGAGGTAGGCGGCCAGCGCGTCGGAGATGGCCTGGGAGCCGCCGCGGGCCACCGGCCAGCCGCGGGCGTGCGCGGCGAGCGCGAAGACCAGGCCGACGGCACCGGTGGCGAGCCCGTCCAGCGGGGCCATCACATGGGCGACGAGCCCGGCGAACAGGGCCTTGAACCGCTCGTCCTTGAACCGGCGCATCAGCCAGGTGGACGGCGGCAGCCCGGCCAGGCCGAAGCGGGCCAGCGTGAGGGGGTCCCGGGGCAGCGCGGTCAGCGGCAGGGACATGAAGTCCCCTGCGAGCGTGTCCCAGTGGGCGAGCAGCGGCTCGACCAGTCTGCGGTACGGCCCCGCGTCGCGCGGTCCGAAGGAGGCGGCGGTCTCGGCGACCGAGCGGGAGAGCACGGCCGCGGTGCCGTCGGGGAAGGGGTGCGCCATGGGCAGCTCGGCGTGCAGCCATTCGAGGCCGTAGCGCTCCAGGGGCAGGGCGCGGAAGGCGGGCGAGTTGATGCCGAGGGGGTGGGCGGCCGAGCACGGGTCGTGCCGGAAGCCGGGCAGGGTCAGCTCCTCGGTGCGGGCGCCGCCGCCCACGGTGGAGCACGCCTCGAACAGGGCCACGGAGAAGCCCCGCCGGGCCAGTTCCACCGCGGCGGTCAGTCCGTTCGGCCCCGCACCCACCACGACCGCATCGAGCATCGACGGCACCTTCGGACCCCTTCGTCAGCCGATGGCCACTCGCAGCCAGGATATGCCGGGGCACCGACAGCGCGGGGCCGGGTGGCGAGGCAGGCGGCCGGTGGACCCGACGGAGCCGGAGGTTCAGCGTCCCACCGCGTACCCCTGCATGCCGCGCGGGTTCGCCGCCGCCGACAGGACGCCGGTCTCCGGGTCTCGGGCGACCGCGCACAGGCGGCCCTCGGACCAGGCGGGGCCGAGGGTGAGGTCGTGGCCGCGGCGGCGCAGGCCGGCCACCACCTCGTCCGGCATCCGGGACTCGACGGTCAGCGCTCCGGGACGGTGGCCGCGCGGGTAGAAGGAGCTGGGGAAGGCGTCGTTGTGCCAGTTCGGGGCGTCCACGGCGCCCTGGAGGTCGAGTCCGCCGCGGACGGGGGCGCGCAGGGCGACGGCGAGGAGGAAGTGCGGCTGCCACTGGTCCTGCTGGTCGCCGCCGGGCGTGCCGAACGCCATGACCGGGACGCCGTCGCGCAGCGCGAGGGAGGGGGTCAGGGTGGTACGGGGGCGGCGGCCGGGGGTGAGGGTGTTCGGCAGGCCCTCCTCCAGCCAGGCCATCTGGAGCCGGGTGCCGAGCGGGAAGCCCAGTTCGGGCACGACGGGGTTGGACTGGAGCCAGCCGCCGCTGGGCGTGGCCGCGATCATGTTGCCCCAGCGGTCGACCACGTCCAGGTGGCAGGTGTCGCCCCGGGTGCTCCCGTCGGCGGCCACCCGGGGGTCGCCGGACAGCCGCGCGGCCGTCGGCTCCCCCACGCCCATCGGGTCGAACCCCTCGCCCGCGAGCGGCGCGGGTTCGCGGGCCGGGCCGGGCAGCCGGGGGGTGCGGCCGCCGGGGGCGCCGGGGCGCAGTTCGTACGACGCCTCGCTCCCGATCAGCGCGCGCCGCCCGGCGTTGTACTCGTCCGACAGCAGCTCCGTGAGCGGCACCTCGGCGGCGTCGCCGTACCACGCCTCCCGGTCGGCCATGGCCAACTTGCAGCCCTCGACGAGGAGATGGACGTAGTCGGCGCTGCCGTACTCGGGCAGTTCCGGTGGCAGCAGGGCGAGTTGCTGGAGGAAGGCGGGGCCCTGACTCCAGGGGCCCGCCTTGCACACGGTCCAGCCGTTCCAGTCGTACGACACCGGGTCCTCGTACGACGCGGACCAGTTGGCGAGGTCGTCCGCGTCGAGCGTGCCGGTGTGCCGTTCGCCGCTGGTGTCGAGCGTGGGGCGCCGGGACTGCCGTACCAGGGCCTCGGCGACGAAGCCGGTGCGCCACACCTCGCGGGCCGCCTCGATGCGGGCCTCCCGGTTCCCGGCCCGCGCGGTCTCGGCGAGCAGCCGGCGCCAGGTGGCGGCGAGGGCGGGGTTGCGCAGCGGCACCCCGGGGCGGGGCGCGCGGCCACCGGGCAGGTACAGCCGGGCCGAGGACGTCCACTCCGTCTCGAACAGGGCTCGTACGCCGGCGACGGTCGCGCCGATGTTCTCCACCGGCGGATGGCCGTGCTCCGCATAGCCGATGGCGTATTTCAGCACGTCCTCGAGGGACTTGGTGCCGTGGTCGCGCAGGAGCAGCAGCCAGGCGTCGAAGGCGCCGGGCACGGCGGCGGCGAGCGGGCCGGTGCCGGGGACGAGGTCCAGGCCGAGGTCCCGGTAGTGCGCGGCGGTGGCGGCCGCCGGGGCCACGCCCTGTCCGCACAGCACCCGGACCGCGCCGCCGGCCGGGGCGAGCAGGATCGGCACCTCCCCGGCCGGGCCGTTCAGGTGCGGCTCCACGACGTGCAGCACGAAGGCGCCCGCCACGGCCGCGTCGAAGGCGTTGCCGCCGTCCTCCAGCACGGCCATCGCGGACTGGGCGGCCAGCCAGTGGGTGGCGGAGGCCATGCCGAAGGTGCCTTGCAGGGTGGGCCGGGTGGTGAACTGCACGTCGCACCTCGCGGGAGTGGGGGCCGGTTCCGGTCGTCCGGCCGGGGCCGGCCGGCGGTCCGGATCGGCCGGTCGTCCGGATCAGCCGCCAGGCTACCGACGGTCCCCCGCCGCGTCCGCGTCCCGCCGAACTCCCAGGTGGCGCAGGGCCGATGCGGCCACGCCCGCCCCTCACATGCCCTGGGCGGCGGGCCCGGCGGGGTGGCGGTGGAGCAGCAGAAGTCGCCGGGCGGGCCGGTGGAGCAGGGGTCGAGGGCGGGGCGGGGGCCGGGATCAGCCGGTGGCGTGGCGGGTGATCAGGTCCAGCAGGCGCAGCACGGTGGCGTCGGCGGAGGGGCGGCGGACCGCGACCACCACGGTTTCCAGCAGGGGCGATTCGTCGCGCAGCGGGACGCAGGTGAGGCCCGGGACGGGGAAGTCGCGCAGCCGGTCCGGGAGCAGGCCGACGCACAGGCCGGAGGCGACATAGCTGTACAGGCCCGTGAGGTCGTCGGCCTCCGCGCGGGCGCGCGGGATGAACCCGGCCTCGTGGCAGGCGAGTTGGACCTGCTGGGCGAGGGCGGGGAGCGCGCCGGGGGCGGGCAGCACGAAGTCCTCGTCGCGCAGGTCGGCCAGGTCGATGGCGGCGGCGTCCGCCAGCCGGTGGTCGTGGGGCAGCGCGGCGGCGATGCGCTCGACCGCGAACGCCTCGCTGACGATCTCGGCGGACAGGTTCGAGGGGTCGCGCAGGAATCCGAGGTCCAGTGCGCCGGAGCGGACCATCTCGGCGATCCCGGCGGGCGTGTCCTGGTGCAGATGGACGCGCAGACCCGGCAGTTCCTCGGCGGCGGCGCGCAGCAGCCCGGGCAGGTAGTGGTGGCTGAGGACGGTCACATAGCCCACCCGGACATCGCCCTCCAGGCCGCTCGCGACCCGTCGTACCCGCTCGATCACGGCGGACTGGGCGTCCAGCAGCCGCCGGGCGTCCACGGCGAACACCTCGCCCGCCGGGGTGAGGGAGACCCCGCCGGACCCGCGCTCGAACAGCCGCACGCCGAGGCCCCGCTCCAGTCGCTGGATCGACTGGCTCAGCGGCGGCTGGCTCATGTGCAGGCGCTCGGCGGCGCGGCCGAAGTGCTCCTCCTCGGCGACCACCAGGAACTGCTCCAGCAGGCGCTTGGTGAGGTTAATATCTTCGTTCATATTGGCCACAGGATGACCATATATGGAGCAGACATGTCCGGCGCGGTGGGGCGACGGCACGGTGGGGCGCGACCGCCCCGCCGGAGCGCTCCGGCGGGGCGGTCGCCGCTCACAGGCCGACGTCGCGGCGGCGGATGTCCTCCAACGACTCCCGGCGGACCAGCAGCCGGGCCCGGCCGTCGCGTACGGCGACCACGGGCGGGCGGCCGACCAGGTTGTAGCCGGAGGCCATGGAGAGGTGGTAGGCGCCGGCGACCGGTACGCCGAGGAGGTCGCCGGGGCGGAGGTCGGCGGGGAGTTCGGCGTCGGCGGCGAGCACGTCGCCCGCCTCGCAGTGCCGGCCCACGACGGTCGTGCGGACCGGGTCGGCGGCGCTGTGCCGGCCGATCAGCCGGGGGGCGTACCGCACGCCGTACAGGGCGGGGCGCGGGTTGTCGCTCATGCCGCCGTCCACGGCGACGAAGACGTGCTCGCCGGTGTGCTTGACCGACAGCACCCGGTACAGGGCGATCCCGGCGGGGCCCGCGATCGCCCGGCCCGGTTCGATGATCAGGCGGGGCACCGGCAGCCCGGCCGAGGCGCAGGCGCCGGCGAGTTCGGCGCGCACCTTTCGGGCCAGTGAGGTGAGGTCCAGGGCCTCCTCGCCGGGCCGGTAGGCGATGCCGTGGCCGCCGCCGAGGTCCAGTTCGGGCAGCACCACGCCGTGCTGCTCGTACAGCCGGGTCATCAGTCCGACCATCCGGCGCACGGCGGTCAGATAGGGCTTGACGGTGGTGATCTGGGAGCCCAAGTGGCAGTGCAGGCCGGTGAGTTCCAGATTGGGCTGGTCGAGGATGCGGGTCAGGGCGTGCAGCGCGTAGCCGTCGCGGATGGAGAGGCCGAACTTCTGGTCCTCGGTGCCGGTGCGGATCTTGTCGTGGCCGCCCGCGCTGATGCCGGGGACGACGCGCACCATCACCTTCTGCCGGCCGTCCGGCCCGACGGCGGCGGCCAGCCGGGCGATCTCCGAGGGGCTGTCGATGACGACGCGCCCGACGCCCAGGCGCAGCGCGGCCTCCAGGTCGCGCGGGGTCTTGGCGTTGCCGTGCAGCACGATCCGCTCGGGCGGGAAGCCGGTGGTGACGGCGAGTTCGAGTTCCCCGGCGGAGCAGACGTCCAGGCCGAGGCCCTCCTCCTCCATCCAGCGGGCCATGGCCCGGCACAGGAACGCCTTGGCGGCGTAGAGGACTTCGGCGTCGGGGAAGGCGTGGCGGTAGGTACGGCAGCGGTCGCGGACCTCGGCCTCGTCCAGGACGTAGACGGGGGTGCCGAAGCGGTCGGCGACCTCGGCGAGCGGGACGCCGCCCACCGCGAGGTCGCCCGCGCGGGGCTCGGTGGTGGAGGCGGGCCAGACCGACAACGCGTCGGTGGTCGTGGGCAGTTCGTGGACCGTGGTCATCTCGGCGTTCCTCTTTCGGGCGTTCCGTCGTCAAGCGGTCCGGGCTCGGGAGCTCCCAGCTCAGGCGAGCCGGGCTCGGGCGCCCGGCTCAGGCGATCCGGGCGGTCCGCGGCGCGCGGGCGGCGGCCGGGGCGGGCCGCGGTACCGGGGCGGGCGCGGGGGCGGTGAACTGCGGGTCCACCGTGAGGACGGTGACGCCGAGCGGTGCGGTCAGGGTGCGCAGTTCGGCCCCCGCGAGGCGGATGAAGGCGTGGCCGGAGCCGAGGGTTGCGGTGAGCCGGCGTACGGAGGTGAAGGCGACGGCGGTGCGCTCGCCGAGCGGGGTGCGGAAGAGCCGTACCGCGTGCCCGGAGGGTCCCGGCCGGACCGGGACGTACAGGGATCCGGCCGGGAACGGTTCGGGGGGCTCGGGGTCGTCGCCGTGGCGGAGTTCGGTCATGGGATGCCTCCCGTGAGGCGGGGAGCGTGGAGTCTGGGAGACCCCGGACGCGGGGAGGCGGCCCGGGGTTCGCTGTCGACGGTATGCCCGCGCCACCCGGTTGCCGGACCCTTCCTGACGTGACGCTGACGGTGAGCCGGGCGGCTTTGACGGGTTGCTGACGGCCGCTCCGGGAGGGCCCGGGACAGGGCGTCAGCGGAGCGCCAAGAAAGGGCGTACGCCCTGTTCCGGGGCCTGGAACGCGGGTGTGATGGAGGGGATCCCCGAGAACCGCCGGCCGGGACGCCCTCGTCGTCCGACGGCCGCCGTCCGCAGAAGGTGGCAGCGATGTCGAAGTACCAGGAGTCGGCGGCGGCGCGTGTGCTGGTGGGGGTCAGCGGCTCGCCGGGCAGTCTCGCCGCGCTCGGGCGGGCCGCAATCGAGGCCCGGCTGCGCGGGGCGCAGCTGTGGCCGGTGACGGCCTGGGAGCCGCCGGAGGGGGATCTCGCCGCGCGCCGCTTTCCCGCCGCGGCGGCGCTGGTCCCGGAGTGGGAACGGCTCGCCCGGGAACGGCTCCTCGACGCGCTGCGCGCCGTGTTCGGCGACGCCTCGACCGGGCTGCCCGGCGGGACGCTCGTCGCCCGGGGCGCCCCGGGGCCCGCGCTGGTGCGCCTCGCCGGGCGCGACGGCGACCTCCTCGTGATCGGGGCCGGTGGCCGCGGGCGGCTGCGCCGCGGCCTGTGGCCCTCGGTGAGCCGCTACTGCCTCGCCCACGCCACCTGCCCCGTACTCGCGGTCCCGCCCTCCCCTCTGCACGCCGCGCTGACGAGCGCCCACCGTCGCAACACGTTGCGGCTGCGCTTGGACAGCGGCGACGTGGAACGGGAGCTGGGGGTCGCGCCGCCGGGGGTGTGAAGCGAAGCCCCGGGGGGCCTGAGCGGACCGGGGGCCGACAGCCTGGGGGCTGAGCCACCCTGGGGGGAGCCACCCCCAGGGGTGGCAGCGCACGGAGGGGGCGGTCGGCCGCCGAGCGCGACACCGCCGCGCCGTCCTGTGGCCTGAAACGACGCCTGAAACGACGCCCGGAGCCCGGCACTTGCGGCACTGAACCGGCGCCCAGAACCCGAGCCCGCACGCGGGCCCGAACCGGCCAAGGGAGGAACCGGATGTCCCGGACCGCGCCGCCCCGGTCCCGACCGTCCGGGGACCTGAGTTCGGCCCGCGCAGCCCGACGGCCCGAACCGAGGCCCCGTCACGGAGGTCACCAGGACCGCCACCGGCTCCCGGCTCCCGATCCCGATCCCGCGCCCTCCGATGCCCGCGCCCGGCAACCGAGGCGGCCGGGGCCCGACGTGGCCGTCCGGCCGGAGCGCGCGGCCCCCGCCCCGCTCACCCCTCGAACCGGTACCCCATCCCCGGCTCCGTGATCAGGTACCGGGGATGCGCGGGGTCGTTCTCCAGTTTGCGGCGGAGCTGGGCCATGTAGACGCGGAGGTAGTTGGTCTTGTCGGCCTGGGTGACGCCCCATACCTCTCGCAGCAGATGCCGCTGGGTGATCAGCCGGCCGGGGTTGGTCACCAGGATCTCCAGCAGCTGCCACTCGGTCGGGGTGAGCCGTACGTCCCTGCCGTCCCGTGACACCTTCTTGGCCGCCAGGTCGATGCTGAAGTGCGGCGTCCGCACCAGGACCCGCTCCGGCGCGGCCGGGGCGTCCTCGGTGCGGCGGACCGCGGCGCGCAGCCGGGCCAGCAGCTCGTCCATGCTGAACGGCTTGGTGACGTAGTCGTCCGCGCCCGCGTCGAGCGCCGCGACCTTCTCGCCGGACGCCTGCCGGGCGGACAGCACGATGACCGGGGCCCGGGTCCAGCCGCGCAGCGACCGGATGACGTCGACGCCGTCCATGTCGGGCAGCCCGAGGTCCAGCAGGACCACGTCGGGTCTGCGCGCGGCGGCGAGACGCAGGGCGGTGGCCCCGTCGGGGGCGGCGTCGACGCCGTAGCGGCGCGCCCGCAGGTTGATGACGAGGGCCCGTACGAGCTGCGGGTCGTCCTCGACCACGAGCACCCGGGTCATGGGTGTCACTCTCCTGTCCGTGAAGGGGGCTTCGCGGGGGAAGCCGCGGGAGCCGGCGCCGCCGGGAGGCATCCCGGGGCGCCAGCTCCCGTGTGCGGGTCGGGTGCGGCCGTCACCGCCGTGCGGTGAGGTCCCGCAGCGCGACGTTGAGTTCGAGGACGTTGACCTGCGGCTCGCCCACGAAGCCGAGGGCGCGGCCCTGGGTGTGCTCCTTCACCAGTTGCTCGACCCGCGCGACGGACAGGCCGTTGCGCTCGGCGACCCGGTGCACCTGGAGTTCGGCGTACGCCGGGGAGATGGCCGGGTCGAGGCCGGAGCCGGAGGAGGTGACCGCGTCCGCCGGGACCTGGGCGGGCCGCACGGTGTAGCCGGGCACGGAGTTGTCCTCCACGACCTTCGCCCGGGCGTCCTCGACGGACTTGACGAGCTTGGGGTTGTCGGCGGCCAGGTTGGTCGCCCCGGAAAGGATCAGCTTGTACCGGGTGTTGACGGAGTTGGTGCCGAGTCCGGCGGTGGGCCGGGGCTGGAAGTACTTCAGGCCGTAGCCCTGCTGGCCGATCAGGGAGGAGCCGACGACCTTGCCGTGCGAGGTGATCTCGGAGCCGTTCGCCCGGCCGGGGAACAGCGCCTGGGCGACACCGGTGACGGCCAGCGGGTAGAGGACGCCGGTCACCAGGGTCAGCACCAGCAGGGCCCGCAGGCCCGCCCAGAGCAACCGGGCGGTGTTCGTGACGGAGTTGTTCATGGCGATCAGCCGATTCCGGGGATGAGGGAGATGAGCAGGTCGATGAGCTTGATCCCGATGAAGGGGGCGATCAGGCCGCCGATGCCGTAGAGGCCGAGGTTGCGGCGCAGCATCTTGTCCGCGCTCATCGGCCGGTACTGCACGCCCTTGAGGGACAGCGGCACCAGCGCGATGATGATCAGCGCGTTGAAGATGACGGCGGACAGGATCGCGGAGTCCGGCGAGGCCAGCCGCATGATGTTCAGCTTGTCCAGGCCCGGATAGACGGCCGCGAACAGCGCCGGGATGATCGCGAAGTACTTCGCCACGTCGTTGGCGATGGAGAACGTCGTCAACGCGCCCCGGGTGATGAGGAGTTGCTTGCCGATCTCGACGATCTCGATCAGCTTGGTCGGGTTGGAGTCGAGGTCGACCATGTTGCCGGCCTCCTTGGCGGCCGACGTGCCGGTGTTCATCGCGACGCCGACGTCGGCCTGGGCGAGCGCGGGCGCGTCGTTGGTGCCGTCACCGGTCATCGCGACCAGCTTGCCGCCGGCCTGCTCCCGCTTGATGAGGGCCATCTTGTCCTCGGGGGTGGCCTCGGCGAGGAAGTCGTCGACGCCCGCCTCCTCGGCGATCGCCTTCGCGGTCAGCGGGTTGTCACCGGTGATCATCACGGTCTTGATGCCCATCCGGCGCAGTTCCTCGAACCGCTCGCGCATGCCCTCCTTGACGACGTCCTTGAGGTGGATGACACCGAGGACGCGGGCGCCGCGCCCGTCCTGTACGGCGACGAGCAGCGGGGTGCCGCCGGCCGCGGCTATCTTGTCGGTCAACTCCTGCGCGTCCGCGTCGACTTCACCGCCCTGCTCGCGTACCCAGGTGATGACGGAGGCGGTGGCGCCCTTGCGGATCCGGCGGCCGTCCATGTCCACGCCGGACATCCGGCTCTGCGCGGTGAAGGCGATCCACTCGGCGCCCGCCAGCTCGCCCTGGTGGCGTTCGCGCAGCCCGTAGCGCTCCTTGGCGAGGACGACGACGGAACGGCCCTCGGGGGTCTCGTCCGCCAGCGAGGACAGCTGGGCCGCGTCCGCGACCTCGGCCTCGGTCGTCCCGCGCACCGGCACGAACTCGGCGGCCTGGCGGTTGCCGAGGGTGATGGTGCCGGTCTTGTCCAGCAGCAGGGTGGAGACGTCACCGGCGGCCTCGACCGCGCGGCCCGACATGGCGAGCACATTGCGCTGCACGAGGCGGTCCATGCCTGCGATGCCGATCGCGGACAGCAGCGCGCCGATGGTGGTCGGGATCAGGCAGACCAGCAGGGCCACCAGCACCACCATGGTCAGATGGGTGCCCGCGTAGTCGGCGAACGGCGGCAGGGTGGCGCAGGCCAGCAGGAAGACGATGGTCAGCGAGGCCAGCAGGATGTTGAGCGCGATCTCGTTGGGGGTCTTCTGCCGGGCGGCGCCCTCGACCAGGCCGATCATGCGGTCGATGAAGGTCTCGCCGGGCTTCGTCGTGATCTGGATGACGACGCGGTCGGAGAGCACCTTGGTGCCGCCGGTGACGGCGCTGCGGTCGCCGCCGGACTCGCGGATGACCGGGGCGGACTCGCCGGTGATCGCCGACTCGTCCACCGAGGCGACGCCCTCGACGACATCGCCGTCACCGGGGATGATGTCGCCGGCCTCGCACACCACCAGGTCGCCGATGGTCAGCGCGGTGCCGGGGACCTGCTCCTCGGCGCCGTTCACCAGCCGACGGGCGACGGTGTCGGTCTTCGCCTTGCGCAGGGTGTCGGCCTGGGCCTTGCCGCGGCCCTCGGCGACGGCCTCCGCCAGGTTGGCGAAGATCACGGTCAGCCACAGCCAGGCGCTGATGGTCCAGCCGAACCAGTCGCCGGGGTCCTTGAAGGAGAACGCGGTGGTGAGGACCGAGCCGACCCACACCACGAACATCACGGGCGACTTCACCATCACCCGGGGGTCGAGCTTGCGCACCGCCTCGGGCAGGGACTTCAGCAGCTGCCCCGGGTCGAACAGGCCCGCTCCGACGCGGCCCTCGTCGGTCTTGTGCCCGGTGGGCGCGTCCTGGTGGGGCGCAAGGGTGGGAGTGGACATCGCGTCCTCGTGGGATTCCGTTCGGGTCGTCATCACGCCAGCCCTTCGGCGAGCGGGCCCAGCGCGAGGGCCGGGAAGTAGGTGAGACCGGTGACGATCAGGATCGCCCCGACCAGCAGGCCGGTGAACAGCGGCTTGTCGGTGCGCAGGGTGCCGGTGGTGGCCGGCACCGGCCGCTGCCCGGCGAGGGAGCCGGCGAGCGCGAGCACGAACACCATCGGCAGGAAGCGGCCGAACAGCATCGCGAGCCCGGTCATGGTGTTGAACCAGTCGGTGTTGGCGTTCAGACCGGCGAAGGCCGAGCCGTTGTTGTTCGACGCGGAGGTGAAGGCGTACAGCACCTCGGAGAACCCGTGCGCGCCCGGGTTGAGCATGGAGTGCGGCGGGGTCGGCAGCGCCATCGAGGCCGCGGTGAAGACCAGGACCAGCGTCGGGGTGACGAGGATGTAGCAGGCGGCGAGCTTCATCTCGCGGCCGCCGATCTTCTTGCCCAGGTACTCGGGGGTGCGGCCGACCATCAGACCGGCGATGAACACCGCGATCACGGCCATGATCAGCATGCCGTACAGGCCGGAGCCGACACCGCCGGGCGCGATCTCGCCCAGCATCATGCCGAGCATGGTGATGCCGCCGCCGAGGCCGGTGAAGGAGGAGTGGAAGGAGTCCACCGCGCCGGTGGAGGTGAGCGTCGTCGCCACCGAGAAGAGCGAGGAACCGGCGACGCCGAAGCGGGTCTCCTTGCCCTCCATCGCGCCGCCCGCCGCCTGGAGCGCCGGGCCGTGGTGGGCGAACTCCGCCGCCATCATCAGCAGCGTGAAGCCCACCCAGATGGTGGCCATCGTGGCGAGGATCGCGTAACCCTGCTTCACCGAGCCGACCATCACCCCGAAGGTGCGGGTCAGGCAGAACGGGATGACCAGGATCAGGAAGATCTCCAGCAGGTTGGTGAGGGCGGTGGGGTTCTCGAAGGGGTGGGCGGAGTTGGCGTTGAAGTAGCCGCCGCCGTTGGTGCCCAGCTCCTTGATGGCCTCCTGGGAGGCGACCGCGCCGCCGTTCCACTGCTGGGAGCCGCCCATGAACTGGCCGACCTCGTGGATGCCGGAGAAGTTCTGGATCGCGCCCGCGGCCACCAGGAGTACGGCGGCCACGGCGGCCACCGGCAGCAGGATGCGCACCGTGCCGCGCACCAGGTCGGCCCAGAAGTTGCCGAGTTCCCCGGTGCGGGAGCGGGCGAAGCCGCGTACCAGGGCGACCGCCACCGCCATGCCGACCGCCGCGGAGACGAAGTTCTGCACGGCCAGACCGGCGGTCTGCACCACGTGCCCCATCGTCTGCTCGCCGTAGTACGACTGCCAGTTGGTGTTGGTCACGAACGACACGGCCGTGTTGAACGACTGGGCCGGGCCGACCGAGGAGAAGCCCAGCGAGCCGGGCAGCAGCCCCTGGAACCGCTGGAGCAGGTAGAGGAACAGCACACTCACGGCCGAGAAGGCAAGGACCCCGCGCAGATACGCGGGCCAGGTCATCTCGGCGTCCGGGTTCGCCCCGATGCCCCGGTAGATCCACTTCTCCGCCCGCAGGTGCTTGGGGGAGGTGTAGACCCGGGCCATGTAGCCGCCGAACGGGATGTACGCGAGTGCCAGCACGCCTATCAGGGCGAGCAGTTGCAGGAAGCCTGCGAGTACGGGGCTCACCGTCAGAACCTCTCCGGGAAGATCAGGGCGAGGACGAGATAGCCCAGCAGGGCGACGGCCACGATCAGGCCGACGATGTTCTCGGCGGTCACAGCTTCGTCACCCCCTTGGCGACGAGAGCCACCAGCGCGAACGACACGATCGTGGTGACGACGAAGGCCAGATCGGCCATCGTGAACTCCTGGAATGAGGTGCGAAAGAAAGCGGACGGTTAGAGGAAAACGCCTCCGTGGCCGGTTCCGGTCGTCGTTGACGGCCCTCTTACGGCAGCCCCTTCGCCTTTGACGGGTCTCTTACGGGAAGTGATCCGTACTGGTCAGTAGGCCCGTGGCGCGGTGGCCGGTTCACAGCCGGAAGCGCAGCCGGCAGATCACCGCGTCGGTCTCCCGCCGTACCGCGTGCGCCACGACCGCGCCGCGCTGGTTCTGCAGCAGCCGCTGCCACAGCCGCTCCGGCTCGGCCTCCGGGATCAGCACGGTCACCCGGGTGCCGGGCTCGGCGGCGGCCACGGCGCGGACGTACGCGGCAATCGGACGGCCCAGGCCGTGCCGCTCGGGGGCCAGGCGCACCAGTTCGACGCCGGGGTCCCAGTCCCGCCAGGAGCGCGCGAAGGCGTGGGCCCGCACCCGGTCCTCGGGGTCGGGGGGACAGACGCTCACCGCCCGGACCTCGTCGCCGAGGGAGGCCGCCGCCGTCAGCGCCTCCGAGGTGAGCCGGGACAGCGAGGAGACGGGCACGATCACCAGGGAGCGCTCGCGGTGCGGGACGCGCGGGACCTGGCCGAGCCCGAGGCGCTCGTCGATCCGGCCGTAGGCGCGGTGCACGGCCTCGAAGGCGGCGACCAGCGCGGGCAGCGCGAGCACGATCAGCCAGGCGCCCTCGGTGAACTTGCTCGCGGTGACGACGACCGCGGCCACGCCGGTGAGCAGCGCGCCGCAGCCGTTCAGCAGCGCCTTGCCGCGCCGGCCGCGGCCCCGCTCCGCGCGCCAGTGCCGGACCATGCCGACCTGGGCGATGGTGAAGCCGACGAAGACGCCGATGGCGAACATCGGGACCAGGGTGTTGGTGTCGCCGCCGGAGAACACCAGCAGCGCGGCCGAGACCACGGCGAGCGCCAGGACGCCGTGCCGGTGCACCTGGCGGTCGGCCTTCAGGGCGAAGACGTGCGGCGCGTGGTCGTCGCGGGCGAGCAGTTTCAGCAGCACGGGCAGCCCGCCGAAGGAGGTGTTGGCGGACAGGGCCAGCAGGATCATCGTGGCGAACTGGATGACGTAGAACGCCGCGTGGTGGCCGAGGGCGGCGTCGGCCAGCTGGGCGAGGACCGTGACGCCCTCGACCGGCTGGAGATGGAAGCGGCCGATCAGCACGGACAGGCCGATCAGCATCAGGCCGAGTACGGCGCCGAGGGCGATCTCCGCCCGCTGGGCGCGGCGCGCGCGGGGCACCCGGAAGGAGGGCACGGCGTTGGCGATGGCCTCCACGCCGGTCAGCGCGGCGCACCCGGAAGCGAACGCCTTCAGCAGGAGCAGGGTGCCCACGGTGGTGGCGTTGTCCGCGACGACCGAGGGGTGGCCGGCCGCGGCCGCCGTGCTCACCGGGTGGGAGCGGAACAGTCCGACGGCGATCAGGACGAAGATCGAGCCGACGAACACCGCGGTCGGCACGATGAACGCCCGCGCCGACTCCACGATGCCGCGCAGATTGACGCCCGTGATCAGGGCGAGCACGACGAGGCAGAGCGAGAGCCGGTGGCCGTACAGGCCGGGGAAGGCGGAGGTGAGGGCGGCGACACCCGCGGTGACGGCGACGGCGACGTTGAGGACGTAGTCCAGGACCAGGGAGGCGGCGGCCACCAGGCTGGTGCGGGCGCCGAGGTGGGCCCGGGCGACGGCGTAGGAGCCGCCGCCGTCCGGGAAGGCGGCGATGACCTGCCGGTAGGAGGCGACCAGGACCGCCAGCAGGGCCGCGATGGCGAGCGTCACCGGCAGGGTGAAGCCGAGGCCGTGCGCGCCGGCGCCGGCCAGGACCAGGACGATCGCCTCGGGGCCGTACGCCACGGACGCCATCGCGTCCAGCGACAGCGCGGCGAGGCCCGTGACAGCGGTCAGCCGGTGCCGCTCGCCGGTATCCGGCGGTTCCTCGCCGGCGGGGACGGCATCCGGCGCGGTGGTCAGGACGGACATGGGCGCGTACTCCTCGTCGTTCGGCCGCGCGCCGGAACCGGGCGCGCGGAGGCACCCAGCCTCTGCCCTCTCCCCCGCCCCCGCCGACCTCTCCTGTCACCTTCTTCGCGCCCGACCTGCCTGTTTTGACGGATCGTTGACGGCGGCCGGGGGTGAGCGGCGGCCGGGGCAGGGGCCGCCGCCGTACACCCGCGCGGCTCGGCCTCGCCGTCCGACCGGCCGTCGGTGTCCGGGTTCCGGGTGTGCCGCGCGAACGTGACGGCGCCCTCGTACCCCGGGCGTGGCGGCCGACCGGGACGACGGTGCCGCTGCCCACCGCCGGCGCGGCCGTCTCCCGACTCGCCGCGCGGGCGCGGACGTCGCGCCTCGCCACGGTGCCGGCCGCCTCCGGCAGCGCCGCGCGCCCGCCCGTCGTCCGGCTGACGCACCCGCCCGGCGCGGCCACGAGGGCGGCGCGGCGTCGGCGGGCGGGGCAGGGCGCCGTCCGGCCCGGCGCCAGGGCGGGAGTCGCCGGGCACGGACCGGCCGGGCCGTCGCGCGGCGGCGCGGTCACGGGGCGGCCGGGCCCTGGGCGCGGGGCGGGTGGGGCCTGCCGGTCAGGGGCGGCGTGGTCCTCGGGTGCGTCCCGGGACGGGGGCGGCCGGGTGGGGGGCCGGGGTGCGGGTCGTGCGTTCGCAGGGCGGGGGGTTCCGGGAGCGGGGCGCGGCCGGGGTTCCCGGCGTGCTCCGCGGCCGGCAGTGACACCACCATCGTGAGGCCGCCGCCGGGCGTGTCCTCCGGGCTGAGCGTGCCGTTCATCGCCTCCGTCAGGCCCCGGGCCAGGGCGAGGCCGAGACCGAGGCCGGTGGTGTTGTCGGTGTCGCCGAGGCGCTGGAAGGGCTCGAAGAGCCGTTCGCGGCCGTCGGCGGGCAGACCGGGGCCCCGGTCGATCACCCGCAGTTCCACCCGTCCGGCCAGCGCGCTGGCCGTGATCAGCACCTTCTTCCCGGCGGGCGAGTACCGGGCCGCGTTGCCGACCAGGTTGGCCAGTACGCGTTCCAGCAGCGGCGGGTCGGCGAGCACCGGCGGGATGCCCTCCGTGTCCGCCGCCTCGGCCCCCGGTTCCTCCGCCAGGACGATCGGCAGCACCTCCTCCAGGGAGGTCTCCCGCAGATTCAGGGTGAGCACCCCGGCCTCCAGCCGGCTGAGGTCGAGGAGGTTCTCCACCAGGCGGCTGAGCTTGGCCATGGACGCGTCGGCGGTGGCGAGGAGTTCCTCGCGGTCCTCGGCGCAGAAGGCGACGTCGCGGCCGCGCAGGGAGGTGACGGCGGCCCAGCCCGCGGCCAGCGGGGTGCGCAGATCGTGGCCGACGGCCCGCAGCAGCGCGGTGCGCAGCCGGTCCGCGGCCCGCACCGGCTCCACCTCGGCCGCCGCCTCGGCCAGCCGGGCGCGCTCCACGGCCGAGCCGACGTGCGCGGCGAACGCGGCCAGCACCCGCCGTTCGGAGGCGGACAGGGCCCGGCCGCGCAGGGCGAGCCAGGCGCCGGGGCCCGCGGGTACGGCGGTCACCCCGGGCGTGTCCGGCGGCTCGTCCAGGAGGTCCGCGACGTCCATGCCGAACGTCTCCCGGGTCCGCTCCAGGAGCGCCGGGATGGTCGCCTCGCCGCGCACGATGCTGCCCGCGAGCGAGGACATGGTCTCCGCCTCGGCCGTCGCCCGCGCCGAGCGCCGGGACAGGCGCAGGGAGCGGTCCACGACGGCGGCCACCACGGCGGCGACGACCACGAACACGGCGAGCGCCACGAGGGCGTTCGGTTCGGCGAGCGTGAACGAGCCGACGGGCGGGATGAACCAGTAGTTGAGCAGCAGGGACGCCGTCACCGACGCGATCACCGCCGAGGCGACCCCGCCTATGCAGGCCACGCCCACCACGGTGAGCAGGAACAGCAGTGCCTCGCTGGTGAGGTTGAGGGTGCTGCGCAGCTGGGCGAGGACGGCGGTGAGCAGCACCGGCAGCACCAGCCCGGCCACCGGTCCCGCGATCAGCCGGGCCGGGGACAGGGTGCGCCGCCGGGACGGCAGCAGGGTGCCGCGCCCGGCGCGTTCGTGGGTGACGCGGTGTACGTCGATGTCGCCGGAGAGAGCGGTGACGGTTTCCCCGGTGCCGGGTCCGGTGAGGAAGCGCGCGAGCCGGCCCCGTCTGCTGGTGCCCAGCACCAGCTGGGTGGCGTTCTCGGCGCGGGCGAACTCGACCAGGGTGGCGGCCACGTCGTCGCCGACGACCGAGTGGTAGCTGCCGCCGAGGTCCTCGACCAGCCGCCGCTGCCGGGCCAGCGAGGCGTGCGAGACGCCGGCGGCGAGGCCGTCGCTGCGGGCCACGTGCACGGCGAGCAGATCGCCGCCCGCGGACCGGTCGGCGATGCGGGCGGCCCGTCGTACCAGCGTGTCGCCCTCGGGACCGCCGGTCAGCGCGACGACGACCCGTTCCCGCGTCTCCCAGACCCGGCCGATGCCGTGCCGGGAGCGGTACTCCTGGAGCGCCTCGTCCACCCGGTCGGCCACCCACAGCAGGGCCAGCTGGCGCAGTGCCGCCAGGTTGCCGGGGCGGAAGTAGTTCGCGAGGGCCGCGTCGACGGCCTCGGGGGCGTAGATGTTGCCGTGCGCCATCCGGCGGCGCAGCCCCTCGGGCGGCATGTCGACCAGCTCGATCTGGCAGGCCCGGCGCACCACTTCGTCGGGCACGGTCTCGTGCTGCGGGACGCCGGTGATCTTCTCGACCACGTCGTTGAGGGACTCCAGGTGCTGGATGTTGAGCGCGGTGACGACGTCGATCCCGGCGGCCAGCAGGATCTCGATGTCCTGCCAGCGCTTGGCGTTGCGGCCCTCGCCGGGGACGTTGCCGTGCGCGCACTCGTCGACGATCGCCACCTGGGGGCGCCGCGCCAGGACCGCGCCCAGGTCCATCTCCTCGAACCGGCCGCCCCGGTGGGAGCAGACGGCGCGGGGGACGCGCTCCAGGCCGTCGAGCATCGCCTCGGTGCGCGGGCGGCCGTGGCACTCGGCGAAGCCGACCACCACGTCCGTGCCGCGCGCGGCACGCCGCCGCCCCTCGTCGAGCATCCGGTAGGTCTTGCCGACCCCGGGGGCCGCGCCGAGGTAGACCTTCAGTCGTCCGGGCCGTACGTCACTCATCGCCGCCGTAGCGCTCCGCTCACTGATCCGGCCCCCCGCACCGGGGGGTTCCCTCCCAAGGAAGCGGCCGGGCCCGGCGGGCGGTGCGGCCGTTAGCGCTTCCTTGGCGGCGTGCCCGGGGACCTTGACACCGTTTTGACGGAGCCTGGGCGGTGCGGCCCGCGGGGAACACCTCGGGGAGGCGGCGCGTTGATCACGCTGAGGGAAACGGAGGGCCCAGGCGGTGCACGGAGAGTACAAGGTGCCCGGCGGCAAGCTGGTCGTCGTGGATGTGGAGACGGACGGCGGCGTGCTGCGCGACGTCCGGGTGGCGGGTGACTTCTTCCTGGAGCCGGACGAGGCGCTGGACGCGGTGAACGGCGCGCTGGAGGGCGCCCCCGCGGGCACCGACGCGGCCGGGCTCGCCGCGCGGATCGAGGCGGCGCTGCCCGCGGGCACGGTGATGTACGGGCTGACGGCGGAGGGCATCGCGATCGCGGTGCGCCGGGCGCTGGCGCACGCCACCGACTGGACGGACTACGCCTGGCAGTTGATCCACGAGGGGCCTCAGGCCCCGGCCCTGCACATGGCCCTGGACGAGGTGCTGACCGCCGAGGTGGCCGCGGGCCGGCGCCCGCCGACGCTGCGGGTGTGGGAGTGGGGCGCCCCCGCGGTGATCATCGGCAGCTTCCAGTCGCTGCGCAACGAGGTGGATCCGGACGGCGCCGCCCGCCACGGCATCGAGGTGGTGCGCCGGATCTCGGGCGGCGGCGCGATGTTCGTGGAGCCCGGCAACACCATCACGTACTCCCTGTCGGTGCCCGAGTCCCTGGTGCACGGCCTGTCCTTCCAGGACAGCTACGCCTATCTGGACGACTGGGTGCTCGCCGCGCTCGGCGACATGGGCATCCGGGCCTGGTACCAGCCGCTGAACGACATCGCCACCGACCAGGGCAAGATCGCGGGCGCCGCGCAGAAGCGGGTCGTCGGACCGGGCGGCGGTCCGGGCGCCGTACTGCACCACGTGACCATGTCGTACGACATCGACGCCGACAAGATGACCGAAGTACTGCGCATCGGCCGGGAGAAGCTGTCGGACAAGGGGACGCGGAGCGCGAAGAAGCGGGTGGATCCGCTGCGCCGGCAGACCGGGCTGGCCCGTGAGGCCGTCATCGACCGCATGATCGACTCCTTCCGCGCGCGCTACGGGCTCGCGCCGGGCGAGGTCACCGACGAGGAGCTGGCGCGGGCGCGGGAACTGGCGCGGACGAAGTTCACGACCGGGGAGTGGACCGCGCGGGTGCCGTGAGCGTCCGCGGGCGGGGAGCGCGGTTCAGGGTGAGGTCAAGGCAGGCCCATGGGCGGACCAAGCCCCTGTATGAGTTCCGTGCACGTCGCGGCCATGGCCCGGACATAGCCGGATTTGCCCCGCCGTCCGCTGGCTACCGTGGTCGGGCCTGAATCGGCCACGCACGACCACGGGGAAGAGGTGACGGCGGTGACGGCGCCGATACGTTCACGGCTGCTCGATTTCGTGGAGCCGGAGCCCGGACCGCCGGGGGGTGAGCCCGCGCAGGACGGTCCGCGACCGCGCCGTTCGGCCCTGCTGGACCTCGCCGAGTCCGCCCCCGCGCCGCCCGCAGCCGACGGCCGCCCCGGTCCCCGGCCGGGTGTGCCGCCGTACCACACGCCGGTGTGCGTGCCCGCGCATCCTCGTTCGGTCGCCGGGACCGGCAGCGAGGGCCGCCCGGCCCGTGTCCCCTTCATCATGGTCGAGCTCTTCGGGCATCCCGCGCGGGGCACGGTCGCCTTCGCCTTCACCTCCCCGGCGAAGCTGGCGGCCGCACTCGGCGAGGCGCAGCCGTGGGTGGCCGGTTCGCTCGGTCCGCTGGCCGAGGAGATGGGCGGGCGGGGCATCACGGTCCTGCTCGATCCGCGCGTCGCGCCCGGAGAAACCAACTGGCGGCCGCGGGACCTGGCCGCCCTCGCACAGGAGGTGCGCCGGTGACGGCCGACTTCAAGGTCATCTACGACGACC
Organism: Streptomyces sp. SUK 48; assembly: GCF_009650765.1. Taxonomy (NCBI): domain Bacteria; kingdom Bacillati; phylum Actinomycetota; class Actinomycetes; order Kitasatosporales; family Streptomycetaceae; genus Streptomyces; species Streptomyces sp. SUK 48. Next base: position 1,701,639 of record NZ_CP045740.1, read on the forward strand.
TCACCGGCCTTGCCAAGGCTTTCCACGACCAGGCGGGCGACTACCGCAAGCTCGCCCCGGACGTGTCCCCGGCCATCGTCAGCGGCGGTGACCCGGCGCTGGACGCGGCCGTCAAGGAGGTCGCGGACCTCATCATCGGCCTGCACACCGGGCTCGCCGACCGCATGGACGACCACGGCGACAAGGCGGCGTACGCGCGTGACTCCTTCCACCGGCACGACGTGGACGTCCACGGCGTCTTCGAGGACCTGACGGAGGGTCTGGACTGATGGGCGACAGCTGGGTCGGCGGAGACATCGGCGGGCTGCACACGATGGCCACCACCTACAAGAACGCCAAGGACAAGCTCGACGGCGTGGTCAAGCCGCTGAGCACCGCGGTGGAGAAGCTGGCGGGCGACGCGAGCTGGAAGGGCGAGGCGGCCGAGACGTTCCGCGGCAAGTGGAGCGAGGACGAGATCACGGCCGGCGGCTTCGCCGAGCTGGTGCACCAGGCGGGCACCATCCTGGGCACCCTCGCCGACGCCCTGACCACCTGTGAGACGTCCCTGCAGAACGCGGAGCACACGGCGGCCGGCAAGGGCGTGGTCTGCGACGCCAAGGGCGCGCCGCAGCCGATCATGACGGCGGACCCGCCGAGCGCGGACGACCAGAAGACCATCTCCGCGATGAACGACTACGCGAAGGTGCGCGACCGGGTCCTGCACACCGCCCAGCACGCGCGCCTTCAGGCGGCGCAGCAGCTGTCGGACCTGTACGACCAGGTCACGTCGAAGGACAGCTCGGTGTCCCAGGGCGACAAGGTCACCATCGCGGACTATCTGCGCGGCCTGTACGCGTACGACGCCGAGGACGCCCGCGCCGGCGGGGAGAAGGCCCGCTCCAAGCTGGACGACGCCAAGCAGGCGGCGCAGGACGCCAAGAAGGAGCTGCGCGCCGAGCGCAAGGCGTACCAGAAGGCGGGCAAGGCGCTGCCCAAGGACCTGCCCGCCAAGGGCGCGTACAAGGACGCGCTCACCAAGGTGGACGACCTGGAGGACGCGATCGCGCGCGCGGAGAACGGCAGCACCAAGCTGCCGTACGACCGGGCGCTGAACGTGAAGCTGGCCGACGCGGCGGATCTGCTGCGGGCGGGCAAGGGCCTGGAGGCGGTGCCGGACTTCCTGAAGGAGATCCCGGTGCTGGACGTGGCCGCGGCCGGGGCGTGCGGGCTGCTGGAGGCGTCCGACGACCATGACAAGGGCTGGTCGTGGCAGAAGTCGATCGCGGTGGACGGGGGCGCCAACGTCGCGGGGCTCGCCGCCGGTACGGCCATCACGGCGGGCCTGGTCGCGGCCGCGCCCGTGGATGTGCCCGTGCTGGTGGTGGCGGGAGTCGGCGGCGCGGTGGTGATCGGCGCGACCGGCATCATCGACCACTCCCTCCACGAGCACTGGAGCGAGGACATCCACGACCACGGCGTGGTCGGCGGTGTACTGACAGGGTCGGGGCATGTGCTGTCCAAGACCGGGGGCGACTTCAAGCGACTCGGAGAGGACGCCTGGCATGGCATCAAGAGCATCTTCTGACGCCCCGGCCGCCCCGGCCCCCGCCCGCATCCCGGCCCTGCCGGGGCTCGGCACCACCTGGTACACGCGCGGGGCCCGCTACTGGCTGCGCCGGGCGAGCGGTGCCCTGCTGTGGTTCCTCGTGCTGGCCTTCTTCTGCTACGCGGCGCTGGAGCTGTACAGCGGGTTCCGCGAGCAACTGCCGTCGGCGGTGCGCACGGTGTGGGACTGGGCGCAGGCCGTGGCGTCCGTGGTGGCGCTGGCGTGGGGCTGGCTGGTCCAGCGCCGGGACCATCGCGCGAAGCTCCAGGACCCTCCGGTCCCCGACGAGTTCCGCGCCGGCAAGCGCGACGAGGTGCGCCGCACCACCTGGCTGACGCTGGTGGGCCGACTGCTCGTGGTGATCGCGGCGCCCGTCCTGCCCGCCTTCGCCGCCTGGGCCGTCGGCTGGTGCGCGGCGGCGTTCACCGTGCGCGAGTACCCGAGCGAGGTCGGCGCCCGCCGTTGGCTGGAGGGGCAAAAGGGGCGCGGTGGTACGTCCCGGGGGTGAGCCCGTGATCGCCTGGCCACCCAGCGAGTTCGTGCTTCTGCCGCACAGGCAGTCGTGTGACACTGTCGTCCCCGTTCCCCCTCCCACGAGATGTGCGCCGTGCGTTCTCTGCCTCTGCCGCTCGCCCTCACCGCCCGGCTGACCCCCGTCGTGGTCCTCGCCTGCGCCGGGTGGGCCCTGTCCGCCTCCCCCGCCACACCCCAGGCGTCGTCCACCGGGCACCGGTCCGGGGCGGGCGCGCCCGGCCCGTCCGCGTCGTCCGCCGCGCCCTCCGCCTCGTCCGCGTCGACGTCGTACTCCACCGCCTCCTCCCCCTGCTCCGCCGTGTCCGCCTCGACCGTCGGCGATCTGGTGCCCGGGGCGAAGGCCGCCGGCAAGGAGATCCCCTCGACCGACCCGAAGCTGCGCCGCACCTGCTCCTGGAACGCCCTGCACGGCTACGCGTACCACTGGCTCGACGTCTCCTACGAGATCAGCGGCTCGGCGGACGAGGCCACGCAGGAGTACCAGCAGCAGGTGAGCCGGAGGACCGGCGGCGGGAGCGTGCCGGGGCTCGGGGACAGCGCGTACTCGGTGGTCGGCCTGTCCACCGAGGACAAGCAGCAGACCCGCGAGGGCGTGGTGATCGTGCGCGTCTCGAACGCGCTGGTCGTGGTGACGTACAGCGGCAGCGACTTCGACACCAAGAAGGCGCCGGGGACGGACGAGATCAACAAGGGTGCCATCAAGGTGGCGCGGGCCGCGGTCGGGGCGCTCGGGGGCGGGCGGTCCGCGAGCGCGTCCGGGTCCGGCTGACCGGTCTGCCCGCTTGGTCGTCAGGGTGCCGCGTCGCCCGGCTCGTCCTCGATGCCCCGGACGACGAAGTCGACCTCGGGGCCGAGGTCGACCCGGTCGCCGTCGCGCAGCCGGACCGGGGAACCCGGTGTCAGGACACGGTCGTTGACGCGGGTGCCGTTGCTGGCGCCGCGCGGGACCTCGGTCAGCCAGGCGGCCCCCTCCGGGGTGTGGACGAGGGTCGCGTGCCGCGCGGAGACCGTCTCCTCGTCGGCCATGAGAGCGGCCGCCTCGGGGGCCCAGCTCTCGCTGCGCCCCAGCCGGAGCTCCGCGCCGCGCGGCACGTCGAGGTGCCGGCCGCCGCCGCGGAAGACCAGCCGCAGCACACCGCCCGCGAGCCGGCGCGCCTGCCGCTCCCGGGCACCGACCGGGGACAGGCAGCCGGGGCACACGCCCGCGCCGGCGGGGACGACGGCGGCACACCGCGCGCAGCGCGCGCCGACGGCCGGTGGCGCGGGCGCGGCCGTCGGGAATGCGGTCAGTGGCGGGGATGCGGTCGGCGCGGACCCGAAGTTCTCGTCGACGGACTCCCACCCGTCATCGTCGTCGTACCCGTCAGGCTCCTCCGCCATCCGCGGCCCCCTTCTTGATGACGACCGTCGTGTCCACCCGTCCGCTCTCGGTCTCCCGTACGCCGGTCACCACGACCGTGCTGCCCGGCCCGAGGTCGGGCGCCGCGAACAGCTCCCGGGCGAGCGGGTTGATGAGATGCGTCTCCAGCACCATGCCGATGCCCCGGCCGCCGTTCCACTTGTCCCGCGTGCAGTGGTCCAGGAGTTCACGCCGGGCACTGTCCTCGATCTCCAGGGAGAGCTGGTGCCCCTGCGCCAACTGGCGCTGGATGTTACCCACTTGGAGATCGAAGATGCGCTCCGCGATCGCGTCGGAGATGAAGTCGAAGACGACGACGTTGCCGCCGATCCGGTTCATCAGCTCGGGGCGGCCGATGACCTCCTCGAAGTGCTTCTTCACGTTGTCCTTGACCGTGGTCTCCAGCTTCTTGTACGGCGTGCCCGGGGCGACGATCCACTTGCGTTCCTTCGTCTGCGGATCGGTGTGCTGGACGCCGAGGTTGGAGGTGAAGATGAGCACGCACTCGCTGAAGTACGTGGTGACCCCTTGCCCGTCGGTGAGCCGGCCGTCCTCCAGGACCTGGAGGAACTTGTCGAGGATGCCCTTGTCGGCCTTCTCGATCTCGTCGAAGAGGATGACGCGGAAGGGGTTCTCCCGTACGGCGGAGGTCAGTTCGCCGCCCGCCTCGTAGCCGACGTATCCGGGCGGCGCGCCCACGAGCCGGTCGGCGGAGTGGGCGGCCGAGAACTCGCTCATGTCGAAGCGGAGATACGCCTGGTCGCTGTCGAAGAGCACCGAGGCCACGGCCTTGGCCAGCTCGGTCTTGCCGGTGCCGGTCGGGCCGGCGAAGAACAGCACACCGCGCGGCCGGTGCCCCGGGTTGGTGGCCTGCGCCCCGGAGAGGCCCAGCGCGGCCCGCTTGAGGATGTCCAGGGTCATCGCCACGGCCGCCTCCTGCCCCAGCACCCGGCGGGGGATGGACCGTTCGTTGTCCGGGTCCTCGCCGGCGAGGATGCGCCGGCGGATCTCGCCCCGGCTCCAGGGGTTCTTCTCCACGCCGAGCCGGTAGATCCGTACGGCGTCGGGCATCGCGGTGAACGGCATGCCCCGGGAGCGGGCGAGCTTCACGCTCTCCTCCATGGCCCGCAGGCTCAGTCCGGTGGCCGCCCGGGCGAAGGCGCCGACAAACCGGGCCGCCTCCTGCGCGTCCGTGTCGCCGGATACGGTACGGCCGCCGCCCGCGCCCTTCCCGGCGTACCGGTCGTAGCGCTCGCGCAGCAGCCGCGCCATCGTCGTACGCTCGTCCGCGTCCGGCTCCGGCACGGCGACCGCCCGGATCCGCTCGCTGCCGGAGATCAGCCAGCCCGGTACGTCCCGCTCCCCCTCGGCGAGCCAGATCACCGGGTTGAACCGGCCCGGCTCGTCCGGGACGACGGGGTTGCCGGTCCAGGGCTCCAACGGCTTTGCCTCGGTGGCGAGTTTGAGGCAGGCGAGGAAGAAGTCCCGCTCGTCGGGGGTCGGCCGGGACGGGTCGGTGAGCAGACGGGAGGAGTGGTCGACGACCAGCGCCAGCCGCAGCGGCCGCAGCCGGCGCCCGTCCCGCATCATCTCCTCGCGCCGCTCCGCCCAGCCGGAGGTGATGTTCCGCATCTGGTCGAGCACCGCCTGGCGCTGGGCGGCGTTCTGGCCGGGGAACTCGCGCGGGCCCTGGAGCAGTTCCTCCAGGGCGGTCCGGGTCTCCCCGTCCCCGGCCGCCACATGGAACCCGCCCACCTGGTCGCAGAGCACCAGTGCCTGGTAGCCGATCTCCCGCAGCGGGTTCCAGAGCACGTCGAGCATCGGATGGAAGCGGTCCCGGCCGCGCCGGCTCACCAGGTGCAGATCACGGATGTTGCCGTGCAGCACGTACTGCGCGTGCACGCCGAGCGTTCCGATCAGCTCCTCCACGAAGGGCGGGAGCCGGTCTTCCTTGGACAGTTCCATCGTTCCTCCCCCCGGTCCGCGGGCACGGACCGTGTGCGGGCATGCCTCTCAGTGGCGCTTGCGGCGGTTCAGCGCTGGTCCCGGCGGCGGTCGTCGCCGTCGGCGGTCTTGTACCGCGGACCCGTGTGGTGGGCGGGTTCCGGCCGGACGTCGTCCCTCGCCGGCGGCTCGTCGAGCGACACGGCGCCCTCCCCCGGTACGCCCGGCAGCGCGCCCTCGGTCCGTACGTCGAACTCGATGTCGACGCCCAAGTCCTTGATGATCCGCTGGAGTTCGCCGATCCGCTCGGGGGTCTGCGCGCAGCGGGCGTCGTCGAGGGCGCGCTGCTCGGGGGTCCGCTCCGGCCCGCCGCGGTACATGGTCGCGACCCTGAGCGCGCCGTCGGACACCGTCGCCCTGAGCCAGTGGCCGGGCCCCCAGCCGTCCGGTGTCCAGTCGAGACGGATCTCCTGCCCCGCGGGCCGGCCGGCCTCGGTGGGCCCGCCGAACCTCCGGGCCAGTTCCTCGACGGCCCTGGCGCACTGGTCCCGGACGTAGATGGTCTCCAGCGCGCAGCGCCGCTCCTCCACGGCGCGTTCGACCACGGCCAGTTCCTCGCGGTTCAGCGGGACGGCGTCGTCCAGGGTCCGCCGCAGCAGTTCCACCGCCTCCGGTGCCGGGGCGAGGTCCTCGGCGTCCGCCGGGGTCTCGTAGACGAGGAAGTCGTAGTGCAGCGCGGCCCGTTCCTGGGCCTCCCGGGTCAGGCGCGCGTCCTTGTTGGCGTCGCGGACGTACTTGCGCGCCTCGTTGAGGTGGATGCGCGCCCGGCGGGGGTCCTCGGCCGCGCGGCACACGGCGTGCCGGACGGCACCGGCGGCGAGTTCGGCGGCCTCGGAGACGGCGTAGGGGTCGAGCCCGCCGAGGATCTCCGCGCCGGCCCGGCGGACCTCGTCCGCGTCCGGGGCGGGACGGGGGGCGCGGTCGGAGGTCTGCCGGGGCAGCCGGCGTTCCTCGGCCTCGGCGGTGCGCTCCGCGGTGAACAGGTCCAGCGCCCGCCGCCGGCTCTCGCGCAGCGCGCGCTGCCAGGCGTCGTCGCCGTCGTCCAACCGCAGTTCGGCGCCGAGGCGTTGCTGCTCCCACGCGGCATGCCGTTCCTCCGCCCGGCGCACGTCCTCCTCGAAGCGGGCCAGTCGCTGCCGCAGGGTGCGCAGTTGCTCGCCGACCGGCTCCAGCGGTGGCGGCAGATCGGGGTCCGGCGGGCCTCCGCCCGGGCCGCCCGCGGCACCGGCCCGGGCCACCCGCGCGAGCAGGGCGCGCCTGCGGGCATTGACGCGTACCGCCGCGAAGGCGGCGTCCCGCCACTGTTCGGCGGCCGTCGCGGCCAGTGCCTGCTGCCGCTCCAGGCAGCGCTGCTCCTCCCCGCGCGCACCGCGGCGGCGGCGAGGACACGGGTGGTGAGCAGGGCGGCCCGGCCGACGAGCAGGGCGCCGCTGAGCGAGCCGAGGGCCTGGAGCGCGGCGTCGCCGGCCTGATGCACCGTGTGCTGGATGAAGTCGCCGGCGTGGGCGGAGAGGTGGCTGGTCGCGCCGTGCGTATGGAGCAGGCCGGTGTGCGGCAGGGCCTGGGCGTCGACGGGCGGCGGGGGCGGCGGGAAGGTCACGGTGGGCATCACCATGTCCACCGTCGGGAAGGCGAGACCCGAACTCATGCCTGTCCTCCTGTGCTGTCGGACCCTGGCTCCGCCGTCGTCCCGGACGTGGTCGCGGAGGTCGTCTTGGGGGTGGTCGCGGGGATCGTCTTGGGGGTGGTCGCAGTCGCCGTCGTGGGCGGGGTCGTTGCCGTCGACTCGTGTCGCACCGCAGACTGCGGCTCCGGTGTCGCCTCGGGGCGGGGCTCGGACGATGACTCACCCGCGGTTTCGCCCGCAGCCTCGCCCGCAAACTCGGCGATCGTCGCGGAGGGCGACTCGGCAGTCGTCGTGGACGTGGCCGCAGAGGTCGTCTCGGCGGTGGTCACGGTCGCCGTCGTGGGCGGGGTCGTTGCCGACGACTCGTGTCGCGTCGCGGACTGTGGCCCCGGTGTCGCCTCGGGGCGGCGCTCGGACGATGACTCACCCGCGGTCTCGCCCGCAGCCCCGCCCGCAAACTCGGCGATCGTCGCGGAGGGCGACTCGGCTGTCGTCGTGGACGTGGTCGCGGAGGTCGTCTCGGGGGTGGTCACGGTCGCCGTCGTGGGCGGGGTGGTTGCCGTCACCTCGGGCTGCGTCGCGGGCCGTGGCTCCGCCGTCTCCTCGGGCTGCGTCGCGGGCCGTGGCTCCGCCGTCTGCTCGGGCCGGGGCTCGGCCACCGGCTCGGCCACCACCCCGGGGCAGAACCCGGCCACCCGCCCGGTCGCCCCCTCGGAGCCGACCCCGGCCGGCGGCCCGGTCGCCGTATCAGCCGTCGGTTCGAGCCGCAGGCCGTCCGGCCGACGTGCCCGGTCTGCCCGAGGTACCCGGTTTGCCCACCGCGTTCGATCCGCCCGCCTCGTCCGGGCTGCCCGCCGCGTCCGGCGGCGGTCCAGGAAGCGGCGCGGGTGCCACCGGGACAGCCGGTGGCCCGCCCGTCGGCGTCGCAGCCGGCGCTCGTGGCGGCCGCGCCACCACCAGGCCAGCAGTCGCCGCAGGCCCCACTCCGGCTCGGGATCGGGCGGCAGCCCGGCGGCCCGCAGCCGCCGGCGCTCGTGCCGGCCCCGCCACCAGGCCAGCAGCCGGCGCAGGCTCCACGCGGACTCCGGATCGCGCGGCCGGCGCAGCCGCCGGTGGGCGAGGCAGCGGCGGACGCTCCACACCGCGACGGCGACCGCCGAGGCGAGCGGCCACACCCAGGGCGCGCGGACGATGGCGTAGAAGCCGAGGAAGACGGCGAGCACCAGCAGCGCCGCCGTGAGGTAGCGGCCGGCCCGGGTGCGGGCCAGCCGGGCGGGGCGCTCCGCGTGCCGGATCAGCAGGCCCGCCAGCGATCTCTCCGGGTGGTAGAAGGGCGGCCCGATGTACGCGGCGGTCCACAGCTCCGCCGCGAAGACGAACGCGGCCGCCGGCAGCGCCTCCAGCCAGGCCGTCACGACCGCGTCCTGCGCGGCGCGGCCCAGGACGTCGGCGAGGCCGATGACGAAGGTCCAGGGGGCCGTGACGACCGTGGCGCCGAGCAGGGCCCAGCCCAGGGTGGGCAGCCGGTCCAGGCGCCGCAGTACGGCGAGGAGTCCGGCCTGGTCCGCCGCGAGCATCCGGTCGGCCTCCTGGACGAGCCGCCGCCGCCTGAGTTCCTCGGCCGCGAACCGGGCCTGCTCGTACAGGAGATGGGCGGCGAGCAGGCGCAGGTCGTCCTCGCGGGCGTCGAGCAGCGCGTCGAACCAGGGGACGCGCTCCGGGAGCAGGGCGCGCCGGCGCAGGATGTCGTCGGTGAGCCGGCTCCGGGTGCGCTCCGGTTCGCGTGCCAGCTGAAGGAGCCAGGCGTCGACCGCGTCGGTCCGCCGCAGGGCCGCGGCCACGCCGGGGAGGGTGCCGATCTCATGGCCGCGCAGCTCCCGGACGGTGGGCTCCCAGCCGGCCCGCAGGGTGTGCCAGGCGCGGCCGGTCTCGTCCAGTCCGTGGCCGCCGGGCCGCTGGGCGAGTCCGGTCAGTACGGCGGGCCGCTCCGCGAGGTGCCGCAGCAGGGAGACCGCGTCGGCGTGGCCGTCCCTGGCGCCCTGGCACAGCAGGCGCATGCCGCGTACGTCGAGGTCCGCGCCGTGCCAGGAGACATCGAGGCCGGGGCCGAGCCAGTTCAGGAGCCGTACCACGGTGCCGGCGGACGGCGGGCGGTCCAGTTCGGCGCGCAGGGCCGCGAGCCGGCGTAGTTCCTCGGGGCTGCGGGCGCCGGTGGTCTCGAACTGGCCCAGCCACGCGACGAGTTCGCCCCGGTCGTCGGCGGCGGCCAGCATCCGGGCCGCGGAGACGTGGTTCTGGTCGAGGTGGAGGGCGAGCGCGTCGGTCCCGGTGAACTCGCGCCCCATGAACGGGAAGGGCCGGATCGCGGGGCGCGGGTCCTCGTCGTCGAAGACCCGCTCGTCGGTGCGCGGGGCGACGTCGGGGTCCTTGCCGTCCAGCCAGTCCCCCACCTGCCCGGCGTGCCAGCGCTTCTCGGGGGCCCGGGTGAGCAGGCCCTCGCAGAGCCGGCGGGTCCTGCGGTCGCCGATGCCGCTCAGGTCGGGGTCGTGCGTGGCGATCTCCGCCAGCACCTCCTCGTCGCGGCGGAAGTCGACCGGGTGCCTGCCGAGGGCGAGTTGGGCGATCACCATGCCGAGCGACCACCAGTCGCCGGCCTCGGAGACGGTCTGCCGCAAAAGTCCGGCCTCGGGCGCGAGGTAGAGGGGCTTGCCCCGCCAGTCGGTGCGGGGCTCCTCGGCCTCCTCGGGCCGGTGGACGGCGGCGCCGAAGTCGATGAGGACGAGGTCGGCCGTGTCCGCGCGGCGGGTCTGCACCATGATGTTGTCGGGGGTGATGTCCCGGTGCACGACGCCCCGTCCGTGCAGGGCGGTGAGGGCGTCGTACAGCTGGCCCACCAGGTCCTTGACGGTCTCGGGGCGCAGTTCCCCGCAATGGTCGGCGTGGTACCTCGCGAGGTCCTCCTCGCCGTGCGACCAGTACAGGTGCCAGGGGTGTCCGTGGGCCTCGCCGGTCTCCAGGAGCCGTTCCAGGTGGGGGGCCTCCTCCTCGGCGAGTTCGCGCAGCTCCTGCTCGACGTCGGGGCCGGGGGCGTGCAGCCGGTGGTACCACTTGAGCACCAGGGGTATCTCGGGAGCGCCATGACGTGCCGTCAGGTCGCGCACCCTGAGCACCACGGCCTCGGCGGGCCGCCGCGCCCGGGACAGTTCGGCGACGAGCAGGAAGCGGTCCGCGAGTTCCCGCGGAACGTCGGAAAGGACCGGTCGCGTCTCCACGGCCCGGGCATTGGTGAATCCGCCGTCCTCGACGGGGACGACTCGGGTGGGCGGCGTGCTCATCGACTTCCGATCTTCCGGGAAACACGCTGGGCGCGCCACCAGGGCGCGGCGCGGAACGAATCGGCGCGATGCGCGGATCGCGGGACGCCGAAGATATCCGAAATCCCGTCCCGCGAAGGGGAGTTTCCCGCAACTTCAACGGGCAATCCGCCGGGTCTACGATGTGCCCCATGCACCCGCTGCCCGCGCACGAAAGCCTGGTGGAAGAACTTCGGGAAGTGCGGCGCCGCGGGCTGCCCGGGCTGCGCCGCTGCCCCAGGGACGCGCTGCGCGAGGCGGCCGTCGCGGCCGGCCTGTGCGACGGGGAGCAGGACGAGCAGAGCGGCATCGAGGAGCTGCTGGGCGCGGCGGTGCGCCGGCTGGCCGGGGGGCATCCGGTGCGGGACGACGACTCCAGCGATCCGCTGGCCCGCGCGGCCGCCCATTCCTTCGGGATCTTCCCGGCCCGCCGCGGGGTCCCCGGCACCGACCGGCGCAAGGCCGCGGCGGGGGTCTACGGGGTGACCACCGAGCGTTTCCGCAAGAGCCAGGAGCACGACGTCATCGAGGAACTCGCGGCGGCGGTCCTGGCGGTGGCCCGGGAGGCACGCATACGGGAGCGGGACGGGCGGCGGGACGGCGAGCCCTGGCCGCCCGGCGCGCGGGAACCGGCGGCCCTGGCGCCGCCCGCGCCGGGGCGGGCGATACCCGGCACCGGTGTCCAGGACCGGGCGCCGGGCGTCCGGCCGGGCGCCGCCCCGGCGGGCCGGATCACCGTCCGGACGTGCCCGATCGAGCTGGTGCGGGACGTGGACATCCTCGTCTCCTCGGAGAACACGTTCCTGGAGATGTCCAAGACCTTCCGCTCCACGGTGTCCGGGGCCCTGCGGCGGGCCGCCGCGCTGCGGGACGCCTCGGGCGAGATCGTGGACGACGTCCTCGCCCGCGAACTGGGCGTGTGGCTGCGCACGCACGAGGGACCGGGCGTGCCCGTGCGACCGGGCACCGTCGTGGCCACGTCGTCCGGCGCGCTGGCCGCGCAGGGGGTACGGCGCGTCCACCACGCGGCGATCGCGGCCCCGGTCGGCAACGGCGAGCGCTACCACGTGACACCCGCCGTGCTGGCCCAGGCGGTGCGCGCCTCCTTCGAACTGGCCCGCCACGAGGCCGACTTCCTGGCGCTGCCGATGTCCTCGATCTGCTTCCCGCTGATGGGCACCGGGCGGGGCGGCCTGTCCGTGCCGACGGCGGCCCGCGCGCTGCTCGGCGCGATCGGGCAGGAGCTGCGCCGGGACCCCTCCTGGTCGGTGCTGCTGGTCACGCCCGACGAGGGGCACGCCCGGCTGCTCATGGCCGCCAGCTCCGCTCGGTGAAGGCGACCCCGCCCCGCCCGAGCAGGCGTTCCATCTCGGCGAGTTCGCCGCGCAGCGGCACCCCGTACAGCCGCAGCTCCCGGCCCTCGCCGCCGGCCAGTTGCAAGCGCCGGCCGGTCGACTCCCGGTCCAGGTAGGGGGCGTAGCGGGCGGCGCCGCGCGGGGTCAGGGGCTCGATCCGCTGGTTGGCCGAGCCGCGCCAGAGCAGCCGGGTGGGCTCCGCGACCCGGAACCGGCCGGTGATCACGGCGTCCGCCCCGGCGAGGACCCGGCGCCGCTCGGGCGTCAGCTCCGCCGGCTCGTACCCCGTGTACACCAGCAGGTCGGGGGAACGGGGCCCGGCGCTCCCCTCGTGCCGCCGGGCCTCGTCCCTCAACCGTGCCGCACCCGCGAGGAGTTCGGCGAGCGCCGCCGCCTGCTGGAGGGGCTCGCCGCCGCTGACCGTGAGGCCCTCGGCCCCGTCGGCGAGAGCCTCCCGCCAGCGCGCGAGCACCTCGGAGACGGTGGCGGACGTGCCGCCCTCGGGGTCCCAGGTGTGCCGGGACATACATCCGGCGCAGGCCAGTGAGCAGCCCTGGAACCAGATGCCGAGCCGCCTCCCCGGGCCGAGCGTTTCCAACGGGTAGTGGGTCCCGTCGAGGCGTATTTCCACGGCATCTCCTCCTCGTACCGGCAGCGAGTATCCAGTGCTCCGGTGGACGCCCGCAATTGCCGGAAGGCGTTCATCCGGCTGTCCGCCGGGCGGGATCCGGTTGTTTTCCGGAACTCCGGAAGAGAGAGATCGAGTTCCTTGAAATCACCGTCCCCGCAAAGGTTTTGCTCCGCTACTCTCTCCCCCATCGCAGCGACTCACCGACCCGGACCGCGGGAGGAATGGGGGATCTTCGAAATGATCAACAAAGGTCGAATAAATGTCCGGGTCCAGCGACGGAGAGCCGGATTCCTCTCCTCGCTGCGTGCCCGGATCCACGGCCGCCGGGACGCGGACGGGCTGCGCGAGATGCTGGCCGGCGCCCGCGCCGGGGGCGCGCCCTCGGACGAGGAACTGCCGCCCTACGTCCTGGGCCTGCACGCACAGGTGCGGCACAGCACCGCGCGGCTGCGCTCCCGCACCCTGGCGGCGCACCGCGCGCTGCACATCCGCATCCAGAGCGAGTCGGTGCGGGTGGTCACCCAGTACACCGGGCGCGGGGAACCGACTCCGGCCGCGCTCGCCCGGTTCGGCGGGTGGGTCGCGGAGTGGCGCTCGGCCGCCTCGGTCTGCCGTCAGCAGGCACAGCAACTCGCCGACGAGGCAAATCAGTTGATCGCCTGCTACTGGGACGGCGCCTGGGCCCGCGCCCGGCGGGGCGACCAGGTGGCCGGGCGGCGGCCCACGGGCTGGCTGCCGGGGAAGATCACCCTGGACGGCACCTGGTCCCGTCTCGACGACGGGCTGCTGAGCGACCGCTGGTATGCCCCGGGCGCGCCGGGGCGCGAGACCGATCCGTCGGCGGTCGCCCAGGCCCTGCACATCCTCGACACCCAGTCCGCGCGCGGCCGTTCGGACCGGGCGCGGCACAGCGACGCCCCGAAGGGCAGCCGCAGGTGATCACCGCTCATCGACTTCCAGGAAGGCCAGGGAACATCATCGTGCAGCACTCGGCACGGGCCGGTCGCCGGTCCACCGTCCGCGCCGCCCGCCGGCTCGCGGTCCTCGTCCCCCTGGTGTGCGCGCTCGGCTCCCTCGTGTCGTGCACCCGGCAGGAGGAAGCTCTCACCACGCCCTGCGGCCTGGTCATCGACGGTTCGGGGTCGGCCGCCGCGGCGAAGGAGGGATTCGACTCGGAGGCCAAGCTGAAGGACACCCTCGGCGCGTTCCTCACCGACCAGAAGTGCGGGACCCTCGACTACGCCCCCGTCACCCGTTCCTCGCGCAGTTCGTCCTGCCGGCAGGACGAGGTGGACCTCGACCCGCCGCACGACGCCACCACCGACCAGAAGACGCAGCGTGCCAACGCCCAGCGGAACGCCGCCGTCGCGGCCCTCGCCGAGCTCAAGTGCGCCCGTACGCAGAACGGTTCGGACGTGTGGGGGGCGCTGACCCGCATCGGGGAGGCCGTCCCCTCCGGCGGCCCGGCCGCGAAGCTCCTCGTCGTGAGCGACTTCGACCAGGCCGACCCGGAGTTCCATCTGTCGCGGCAGGACATCACCACCAGGTCCGCGCGCGGCAAGGTGATCGACTCGCTGGTGGACAAGCGCGGCATGCCCGGCATCAAGGGGATGGACGTCTTCCCCGTCGGGCTCGGCATGCAGTACAAGGCGAAGCCCAGCGAGGCCGCCGACTTCGAGTCCTTCTGGACCGAGGCACTCGAAGGGAGGGCCAAGGCGCATGTCGACGACAAGTACCGGGGCTGACCCCCAGCCGCGCCGGCGGCGGATAGCCCGCTATCTGCCGTTCACGGGCGGCGGCAGCACGCAGCCGGGCACCGGCGCCCGTCCGGGGCCCGCTCCCGGTGGCCCCCGCGCCGGGCGGCCGCCGCTGGTCATCGGCGACCGGGGCGAACGCGACCTCCTCCAGGGCGCCCGCAAGCGGGGCCGCCAGGACGCGCGGCGCGGGACGCTGGACCCGTGGGTGCTGAATGGCGGCGACCGGGTGCCGTACTTCGCGGAACTGGCGTCCGTACGGGACGTCGTCGTGCACCGGATCGAGGAGGAGCTGAACCTCCAGGAGGAGGCGGCCCGGCTGCTCGACGCCCGGTCGGGCTCCGAGGTGACCGCCGGGGAGATTGAGACCAGAATCCTGGACGAGCGGCTGCGCGAGGTGGAGAGGGAGATCGAGACGGCCCGCCGCCAGCTCGATCTGCTGGCCGCCCGTTCGGCCCGCTGGCTCCGCTTCCGGGACAGTCTGCGCGAGCGGGTGGAGGAGCGCTGGCTCCAGGCCCGCTTCCCCGAGGCCGACCGGCCACCGGCAGGCGGCTCCGCGGGCCCGGCACGCGACGGCATCCGGGAGGACGAGCCGTCGCGGGCGGCAAACGGCGGGGAGGCGGCGCCGGAACCGGGCGACGACTGGCAGTCGGTGTCCACCACCGGCGCCCCGGACGGCACCGACGCCGGGGCGATCCGGGACGTGTACCGTGCCGCGCGCGCCGAGGCCCGCGACACCGCGTCGAGCTACGGCTGGGAGGGCCTCCAGACCCGCCCCGGTCTGCCCCGCTGGATGACCTGGGCGCTGCTCGCCGTGATCATGGCGGTCGAGGTGCCGATCTACTGGGTCGCGTACCAGCCCTTCCACGGGGTCGGCAGCGCGGGTGGGGACTTCATGTCCGGCGGCCTCGCGATCTCGTCCGCCGTCATCATGCTGGTCCTGCCGCACCTGTCGGGGCTCATGCTGCGGTGGCGCTCGGCGACCGGCTCGCCGCGCCTCGGCTGGCTGCCCGCGGTGTCACTGCTCGGGGTGTGGGGCGGTCTGACCTGGGGGCTCGGCCTGCTGCGCGCCAAGTTCGTGACCCAGCACGACAGTCCGGCCCCGGCGGCGGGGGCCTCCGGCTTCCGCGGCATCGGCGGTGCCGGCGCCGACACCACGACCCTGGTGGACCGGCTGCATCTGTCGAGTCAGACGGTGACCTGGCTGTTCTGCGCGCTGCTGCTGCTCTCGGGCGGGGTCGGCTTCCTGCTCGGCCTGTTCCGGGAGCACCCCTTCCTCGACGCCTTCCGTACGGCGCTGGAGCGGCGTACCGGGCTGCTGCGGCGGCACGAGGAGAGCGTCGCCGTCACCGAGCGGGCGCGGGCCGCCCAGGAGACGGCCGAGGACCGCCGGCGGGCCCGCAGGGAGGCCGCGAACGAACGGACCTCCGCCGCCCGCCAGTTGTACGAGGCCGCGGCCGCCCGGTATCTGGGGGAGGTCATGACGGCGTCGAAGGACCCGGCCGTGACGGAGTCGGCGATGCGGCTGTCCCGCGACTGGCCGCTGCTGCCGGCCCCGGCCCGCCGCGAGGTGGCCCGGGACCGCTGAACGGCTCTCGTACGACAGCCCGCCTGGCCGCATGAGGGAAGGCCCCGACCCGCACCAGCGGGCCGGGGCCTTCGCCCGTGCGGGGCGTTCCTCACTCCTCCTGCGCGGAGATGACCGCGTGCAGCGGTGCCAGCAGTTTGTTGACCTCGCGCGCGTCCTCCCTCGACGCCAGCCGGAGGGTGTCCCGCGGGCGGGGGTCGAGCGGCGCGGCCGGGCAGCGGTCCTGGAACAGCTGGAGCGCCGGGCGCGGCCTGCACCGCTTCGACGTCCACCACAGGCCCTGCACCTGGCTGCTGCGCTCCCGGATCACCCGGACCCAGTAGCGGGTGCCCGCGTAGTCGTCGGTGTCGATCAGCCAGCCGTCCTGCCACACGGCGGCCAGCCCCTCGGCCGTCGTGAGGTCCACCAGGGTGAGATCGGCCGTGGTGCGCACCGCCGACAGGACGTACCGGGACGCCTGCGCCCACGGGATCTGCCGCACCCCGCCGACGTCGCTGAACTCGACCGAGCGCAGCAGCACTTCGGACAGCGCGGTGACCGGGTCGAGGGCCGCGTAGAGGTAGGGGTAGGGGTCCTTCTCGGTGGGGTCGAAGCGGCTGCCCTTGAAGAACTCGTGCGCGACGCTCGGGTTGAACTCGCCGGGCGCGTACTGCTCCTCGTGGCACCGCCAGACGACGGTGCCCGCCGCCACCTGGGTGATCACCGGCCTCATCACGGCGTCGCGGGGCGGGAGTTGGCCGACCATCAGAGCGCCCTCACCAGTTCGGCGGCGGCGCGTTCCAGCTGTTCGTCCGGCAGCACGCCGAGCAGGTCGGCGGGGACACCGCCCAGCCAGCGGTTGCCGCCCAGCCACCAGTCGGCGGCCCCCCAGGGGTCCCGGTCCGCCCGCAGGAGTTCGTTGATCCGGCGGACGACCGGCAGCGGTTCGACCGTGCCGGCCCGGAACTGGAAGCCCGGGCAGCGGATGCCGCGGTCCGGATCGCGCAGTCTGATCAGACCGGCGGGGGTGTCCGGGCCGCCGCGCAGCTCGGGGTGGTCGTCCGCGGTGAGCGCCGGCGCGGCGAGGAGCCGCAGACGGGCCGCCCGCAGCAGGTCGGCGGGGTCGGGCGGCGGAGTGCCGAGCACGTCGATGACGGCGTCGATCGTGGTGAGGCGGGGCAGTTCACGGGGGCCCGCGGCGTAGCGGTGGCCGCCGAGCGCCTCGGACACCGGGTGGTCGGGCGGCAGCGCGGACAGCGTCCGGCGCAGCCCGCGTACGGCCCGTGCCACGCCCGGCGGGTTCTGGGCGGCGGCCGCCTCCCGCATCTCCCGCAGGGTGCGCGCGAGCAGGTCCAGGTCGTCGCCGTCGAGGCCGGTGATGACGGTGGTCCAGTGGCTCTCCAGGAGCCTGAGCAGTTCCTCCGACGTCATACACGCTCTCCTTCCTCGGGCCGGGCGGGCCGCGCCGCCGGTGCGGGGTTGCCGTGGTGGACGAAGGCCGCCCAGGTGTCGGGCCGGTCGCGGAAGTTCTCGGCGAGGCGGCGGGCGGCGACATGCTTCACCGTGCGCACGGGCGGCCGTTCGCCGGGCGCGGTGAGCATCCAGCGCTGGGCGGCGCGCAGCGCGTCCGGCGGGGCGAGGCCCCGGGCGAGCGCGTCGTGCAGGACGAGCATGAGCACCTCGGAGCACTGGTCGTCGACCTTCCAGCGGGAGCCGACGGCGTCGGCGGCCAGCCGGTGCACCATGACCGAGGTGACGGTCAGCGCCTCGTCGTGGTCGCGGGTGGTGAGGTCCGTCTCGCAGCCCCCGCACACGACCAGCGGCCCGGCCGAGCGGAAGGCGTCGCCCTCGGCGGGCGTCTCCAGCAGGGCGCTCAGCGTGAGGGCGCCACCGGCGGCGGCACCGGCCGGGGCGGCCAGGTAGAGGGCCGACCGGGTCGGGTCGGGGCCCGCGAGGCCGTGGCAGGCGATGTGCACCAGGGAGGCGGGGGCGTCGGCCCGGCCGCCGAGCAGGGCGAGGACCGTCTCGGGCGTGGCGGGGTCCTCGTCGGGGCGGTGGATCACGGCGCCCGGGTAGTGGACCTCGGCCAGCGTCTCGATCTCGTCCTCGGCCCACTCCAGGTCGTCCGTCCCGTGGAACACCAGGGCGGGGCGGTCGGCGGGGTTCATCCGGCGGCGGGCCGCGGCCCGCAGGAACTCCCGGCCGGACGCGGCGTGCGTGAGCACGGCGACCTCGCAGGCCCGTACGGCACGCGGCACGCCGTGGGCGGCGGGCGGCTCCAGAACGGCCGCCTGCCAGGGCACGACCCCGAGTTCACCGCAGGGCACGAGGACGAGCCGTACGGCCTCGGCGGCCCGCCCGGGGACGCCGGCGAGCCCCGCCTCGCCGAGGGCGCGGCCCCAGACCCCCAGGTGATCCAGTACGGGACCCAGCACCTCGCCCGCCCACGCGCACATCCCGTCCAGGGCGCCCAGCCAGCGCCGCTCGGCGCGACCGGTGTCCTTCGGGCTGACGGCGGCGGGCCCCTCGAGGGCGGCGGCCTCCAGGCGCTGCCGGTGCGCACCGGCCTCCAGGTACTCCGTCACGGGCGCGCGGCCGGCGGGGGTGAGGCCGGGCAGGGGCAGCGCCGTGACGGGGCCGTCGCGGGTGACGACCAGGACGGCCCCGTCCGGGCCGTCGACGCCGGGGACCAGGTACACCAGCGCGTCCGCGCCCGTCTCCGCCAGCCCGGCGCGCAGGTCGGCCGCGGCGGCGGGCACCGGCCGCGCGTCGGCGTCCTCGGCCCGGCCGCGCAGCGCGTCCAGGGAGCGGCGGCGTAGGTCGCCGGGGAGATCGGGGGCGCCCGCGCCCGCCGCGGCCAGCACCTCCAGCGGGGAGCGGCCCGCCAGGGCGACGGGCAGGCCGGTGCCCGCGGCCGTCAGTTCCAGCAGGGAGCGGTCGTCGGCCCGGTCCCAGGAGCCGTCGGCGGTGGCGCGCCGCCAGCGTTCGGCGAGCCCGCTCTCGCCGAGGGCCGCCAGCCGGTCGGCGACGCCCGCCGAGACGGCCGCCGCGCCCAGCACCAGGGAGCGGCCCTCCTCCAGACACGCCATCGCCTCCTCGGCGAGCCCGGCGCGCAGCGCCCAGAAGGCCGCGCGGCGGCCCCGGTCGGCCGCCCCGCGCGCGATGCGCAGGCCGCGGTGGGCGCCCTGCTGGAGCAGCACCTCGTCGGCGGCGAGCCGCAGCGAGGTACGGGCGAGGCCGACGGCCGTACCCAGTTCACCGGCGTCGGCCTCGCCCGCCCCGAGGGTGGCGCGCTTGGCGCGCAGCGCGGCCAGGTCCCAGGTGAGGCGGGCGCCGTTGGGCGCGCCGTCGGGCAGCTCCGTCAGGCCCTGGGCCAGCTCGTCGATCGCCTCGTCCAGCGGCTCGGGGTCCCCGGTCAGCTGGTGCAGGGTGTCCAGGGCGATGGCGATACCGCCGCGCGCCCAGGGCCGTACCCCGGGGGTGAATCCGGGGTTCTCCAGGGCCTTCCTGGTGCGCCGCACGCCCTCGGCGATACGGCTGGGATCGGACTCGGCGATCGCGGTCAGCGCGATCAGCCCGGCCCAGCCGCTCTCGAGGAGGCCGCGCAGCACGGGCATCTCCACCGAGGTCTCCACGGCCCGCTGGAGGTGATGTGCAGCGGCCCGCAGCTGCTCCGTGCGGTCCTCCGCCGAGGCGGCGAGCACCACCCGGCCCAGATAGGCGAAGCCGAGCACGAAACCGGCGAGGGCCAAGGTCCACTCCTCGGCGCCGTCGAACGCCTCGTCCAGCTCCAGTTCGCACAGCGCCTCGATGACGTCCTCGACCGCGTCGCCGTCACCGCTGTCCAGGGCGGCCGTCAGCCGCCCCTGGAGGCGGGTGACCTCCCCGCACATGCGCAGGCTCGCGGCCAGGCTGCCGTCCTCGGTGTCCTCGGCGTACTCGGCGTTTTCGGCGTCCTTGTTCCAGCGCTGTGCTTCGAGCAGGGTCCGGGACATGTCCTCGTCCTGGAGGCTGCCACCGGTGAGGAAGGCCGCGGCGAGCACGCCGGGGACGATGGTGCGCAGCCATTCGCGGTGGGCGCGGCCCTCGAGTTCCCCGTCGGTGTACGCCTCGTGCATCAGCCGGAGCGCCTCCCGGAATCCCTCCATGTCCCCGGAGCGTGCGGCGAGGGTGGTGTGCAGGAGGGCGGCGATCAGCCGGGACTGGACGGGTGCGCGGTGCTCCTCCCCCGTCGCGGGGTCCCGGGTGACGGTCAACTCGGCGATGAGTTTGGGCAGTTCCTCCGGTGCGAGGGTCTCCGGGGACATCACCTCGGCCAGGGCGAGGAACCGGGTGCGGGTGTGCCGGTACTCTTCCAGCTCCTCGGGGCCGGCGGGTTCGGCGGCCGGGGCGGGGACGATCCCCTCGGCCCCGGGCGGGAGTTCCGCGAGGCCGTCCTCCAGCATGGACAACGCCGACGGCAGCAGGGCGCGCAGCGGTGCCGGCAGCTGTGTCTCGGGCATGGCCGCGACGAACTGCCGGGCCCCGTCGGCGGCCCTGCCCATGTCGCCCTTCAGCAGCGCCTCGGTCAGCGCGCCCAGCCCCCGCAGATTGGTGCGCAGTTCGGGAGGCATGCGCTCCTGCTCCCGTTCGAGCAGCAGCCGTACGAGCAGATCGGTGTCCTCCACCAGACCGGTGCCGCCGTGCCCGAGCGGGGCCCCGGCCTCCAGCATGGACGTCAGCCGGTCGACGCTCCACCCGCTGCCGGAGCCGGCCGGGACCTCCCGGGTCAGCGTCATCAGCCGCGAGCCCAGCAGGTGGACGAGGTCCCGGCGCGCGGCCTCCCGGTCCGCCTCGTCGAGCGGGGCCGCGGCCCGGGCGCCGTCGAGCAGGGGCACCGCTCGCTCCCGGTCGGCCGGGGCGCCCGCCAGGACGAAGCGCAGGGCGAGGCAGCTGCCGAGCCGAGCCGCGACCATCGCGGCCTGTGCCTCACACCCCTGGGCCGACTCCAACTCGGCGTGGATCAGGTCCAGTTCATCGGTCAGCGCGTCGAGTTCCGGTCCTCGTGTCCCCTCGTAGGCGCGCGGGTCCATCGGGACGGAGATCCCGGCCGTGCGCCCGAGCGCGGCGGCGATGCGGTCGCTGACGGGTACGGCCCCGGCTCCACTCATGCGTCATCCCCTCCGCCGCCATGGTGCCCGCTCCCCCGGTCCCGGCGGCCGGTGGTCGCGCACCTTCCCGGCATCCTGCCGGACAACGCCCGGTTCCCGGACGGATTCCGCCCGATCCGCGCGCACCGGGGCGCCGACGGGGCCAGCCGCCGGGCGAGTTCGGGGCGTGCCCGGCTCCGGCCGTGGCACCGGGGCGGCGAACTCGCCATGCTGGACGTCTCGTTGTCCGCGTGAGGATCAGCCAAGGAGGGGGATGCGGTGACGCACTCCGCACCGGCGCCCGGCGCCCTCGAACCGTACGTGGAGACGACCCGGGACGACTACGCGGTGCGCTACACGAACGGCCTGCGGATCGAGGCCGCGGACGAGGGGGTGGCCGTGCTGCACGGCCGGTGCCCGCGCTGCGGGTGCGCGTTCACGTACACGCACACCGACCGGGTCTTCCGTACCCCGCGCCGGGCGCCCCGCCCCGCGCAGGTGCCGGTGCTCTGCGAGTGCACGGCCGAACACCCGGGCCGGCCACCCGAGGAGAAGGGGTGCGGCGCCTACTGGAACGTCCTCGTGGAGCGCGGATGACCCCGCGCTGGTCCGTACGGCCGGGCCCGCCCGCGACCCCCGCCGACCGCCGGGCGGGCCGGCTGACCACGGAGCTGCTCGCCGGTGAGCTGGCCCGCGCCCGGGCGGCGGCGCTCGCCTGGCGCAACGGGCTCGCCGCCCTGTTCGCCGGACTGCTGGGCTTCGGCCTGGTCAAGGGCCGTACGGACGTGGGGAAGCTGGCCCCGCCGTACGACGCCCTGGTGGGCGGCGCGCTGCTGTTGTGCCTGGTGTTCGGCACCCTCGGCGCGCTGCTGCTGCTCCGGGCGGCGCACGGAGCGCCCATCGGCGTCCGGCTGCCGGCCGGGGTCCCCGCCGCCGCCACCGCGCTGCACTTCGGCGACCATATGGAGACCCGCCGCACGGTACGGGCCCTCACCCGCGGGGTGGTGCTGACGATCGGGTGCGGCGCGATGCTCGTCACCGGGGTCGCGCTCACCTGGTACGGGCCCGGGAAGGACGGCCCCCGGATTCTGGTGCGCACCCCGTCCGGGGACGTGTGCGGCGAGCCGGTGCGCGCGGACGCCGGACGGCTGCTGGTGCGGACGGACACCGGCGAGGTCACCGTGCGGCTCGACCGGGCCGAGTCCCTGGCCCCGGTCGACGCGTGCCCACCGGGGCCGTCCGCGGAATGACCGCGGACGGCCCCTCGCTCAGACCGTCTCCGCCGCCCGCTTTCGCCGCCCGGCCGGCAGGGTCAGCGCGAGGTAGAGCACCAGCGAGGTGCCGAGGCCGACCGCCCACCCGTAGTCGGCGAGCGGGGCGAGGGCCGGGATCGGGCGGCCGTCGTAGAGCGGCTTGAGGCTCGCGCCGCCGATCGCGAGGACGCCGCCGACGAGGAAGGCGAGGACCGCCCGCCAGTTCCAGCCGCCCGCGTACCAGTACCGGCCGCCGGTGCGGTAGAGGTCGGCGAGGTCCAGCCGGGTGCGGCGCACGATCCAGTAGTCGGCGACGAGGATGCCCGCGACGGTGCCGAGCAGCCCGCCGACCAGGCCGAGCCAGGTGAAGATGTAGCCCTGCGGGTCGGAGTACAGCTTCCACGGGAAGATCAGCACGGCGAGCACCGCGGTGATCAGCGCGCCGGTGCGGAAACTCACCCTGCTGGGCGCCACGTTGGAGAAGTCGAAGGCCGGGGAGACCAGGTTGGCGGCGATGTTCACCGAGAGGGTCGCCACCAGGACCGTGACCAGGGCGTAGAGCAGACCGACCACGTTGTCGGTCTTCGCGGCCAGCTGTACCGGGTCCCAGACGGGCTTGCCGTAGACGGCCTGCGAACCGGAGGTGACCAGCACGGACAGGAACGCGAACAGCGTCATGGTGGTGGGCAGTCCGAGCGCCTGCCCCCAGGTCTGGGCCTTCTGGCTGCGGCCGTAGCGGGTGAAGTCCGGGATGTTCAGGGACAGGGTGGACCAGAAGCCGATCATGCCCATCAGGGACGGCCAGAACAGCTTCCAGAACCGGCCGCCCTAGCCGAGCGAGGAGGGCTGGTCGAACAGCGGACCCATCCCGCCCGCCTTCGACGCCATCCACCACAGCATCACGAACGCGCCGACCAGCACGAAGGGCGCGGCCCAGTTCTCGAAGCGGCGGATGGTCTCCATCCCCCGGTGGATGATGGCGACTTGCAGCGCCCAGAAGAGGGCGAACGACAGCCACATGGTCCAGGCGTAGCCGCCGACGTGCGCCGCGCCCGACCAGCCGTCGCCGATCAGTTTCCCGGCGAGGAAGTAGATGGCCTCGCCGCCGATCCAGGTCTGGATGCCGAACCAGCCGCAGGCCACCAGCGCCCGTACGACGGCGGGGAGGTTGGCGCCGCGCACCCCGAAGGAGGCGCGGGCGAAGACCGGGAAGGGGATGCCGTACTTCGGTCCGGCGTGCCCGGTCAGCAGCATCGGCACCAGGACGACCAGGTTGGCGGCGGCGATGGTGAACACCGCCTGCTTCCAGTCCATGCCGACGGCGATCAGCCCGGAGGCCAGCGTCCAGGAGGCGGTGTTGTGGGCCATGCCGACCCACAGCGCGGAGAAGTTGTACGTCGTCCAGGTGCGCCGGGCGGCCGGGACCGGCAGCAGGTCCTCGTTGGCGTAGCGGCCGCTGGGCCGCGGAGCGCCGGGGGCGATCTCCACCCGGCCGTCGGCGAGGGTGACTTGGGCCGGGGGTGGTATGTGCGCAGGAGCGGTGTCGGTCATGGGCGGGCCCCAATCGGGAACGGGACGGGTCGGCTAAGGCCAGTGCGGGCACCAGCCCCTCCCCGCGGGGAGGCGGGGAGGGGCGACCAGGGGGTGGGGGGTTGGGGCGGACCCCCGAGGGGACCGGGAGAGACGGTGAACGGGGCTGGTAAGGCTAGGAGTTGACGGCCGGGATCACCTGCGTGCCGTAGGCGTCGATGGTGGCCTCCTGCGCGTCGTGCATGTCGTACAGCGCGAACTGGTCGACGCCCAGGGCGCGCAGCGCGGTCAGCTTCTCGATGTGCCACTCGGGCGGGCCGACGAGGCAGAAGCGGTCCACGATCTCGTCGGGCACGAACTCGGTGTCGGGGTTGCCGCTGCGCCCGTGGTGGGCGTAGTCGTAGCCCTGCCGGGACTTGATGTACTCGGTGAGTTCCTCCGGGACCTGGGCGGAGTGTTCGCCGTACTTGGAGACCAGGTCGGCCACGTGGTTGCCGACCATGCCGCCGAACCAGCGGCACTGGTCGCGGGCGTGGGCGAGGGCCTCGGGCGAGTCGTCGGCGGTGACGTACGCCGGTGCCGCCACGCAGATGCGGACCTCGCCGGGATCGCGCCCCGCCGCCTTCGCCGCGTCCTTGACGGCCTTCACCATGTACTCGGTGAGGTAGAGGTCGGCCAGCTGGAGGATGAAGCCGTCGGCCTCCTCGCCGGTCATCTTCAGCGCCTTGGGGCCGTAGGCCGCCATCCAGACCGGAAGCCGGGCGCCGGGCCCGACCCAGGGGAACTTGACGACCGCGCCCCCGCCGAGGTCGGCGGCGTCGCCCCGGCCGAGGGCGCGGATCACCTTGATGGCCTCGCTTATGCGGGCGAGGGTGTTGGGCCTGCGGCCCGCGACGCGCATCGCGGAGTCGCCGCGGCCGATGCCGCACACCGTGCGGTTGCCGAACATGTCGTTGAGGGTGGCGAAGGTGGAGGCGGTGACCTCCGGGGTGCGGGTGGACGGGTTGGTGACCATCGGCCCGACCGTGAGCCGCTCGGTCTGCGCGAGGATCTGGCTGTAGATGACGAACGGCTCCTGCCACAGCACGGCGGAGTCGAAGGTCCAGCCGTGGCTGAAGCCGTTGCGCTCGGCCCGCCGCATGAGGTCGATGACACGGGAGGCCGGCGGGTCGGTCTGGAGGACGAGTCCAAAGTCCATGGGCGCTGCTCCTAGGTGAGGTACTGGCAGGTGGAGCGCGGGGTGTAGACGCCGTGTCCGGCGTGCCCGGTGTACTCCCGCCGGTCGATGACGGTCTCGCCGCGCGAGAGGACCGTCTCCACCCGGCCGGTGATCCGCCTGCCCTCGTAGGCCGAGTAGTCGACGTTCATGTGGTGCGTCTCGGCGGAGATCACCTGTTCCGCGTGGGGGTCGTAGATCACCACGTCGGCGTCGGCGCCCGGGGCGATGGTGCCCTTCTTCGGGTACAGGCCGAACATCCGGGCCGGGGTGGCGCAGGCGATCTCGATCCAGCGGCGGCGGGAGATGTGCCCGTCCACGACGGCCTGGTGGAGGAGGTCCATGCGGTTCTCCACGCCCGGCATCCCGTTGGGGATCTTGGAGAAGTCGCCGCGGCCCAGTTCCTTCTGCCCGCTGAAGCAGAACGGGCAGTGGTCGGTGGAGACCACCTGGAGGTCGTTGGTGCGCAGGCCCCGCCAGAGTGCCGCCTGGTGCTCCCTGGGCCGCAGGGGCGTCGAGCACACGTACTTGGCGCCCTCGAAGTCCGGCTCGGCGAGGTTGTCGGTGGACAGGAACAGGTACTGCGGGCAGGTCTCGCCGAACACGTTCAGGCCGTCGTCGCGGGCCCGTGTCAGCTCGGCCAGCGCCTCGGCGGCCGAGACGTGGACGACGTACAGCGGTGCGCCCGCGACCTGGGCGAGCCGGATGGCCCGGTGGGTGGCCTCGGCCTCCAGCAGCGCCCTGCGGACCTCCCCGTGGTAGCGGGGGTCGGTCTCGCCGCGGGCGAGGGCCTGTTCGACCAGGACGTCGATGGCGATGCCGTTCTCGGCGTGCATCATGATCAGGCCGCCGTTGGCGGCGGCGCGCTGCATGGCGCGCAGGATCTGGCCGTCGTCGGAGTAGAACACCCCGGGGTAGGCCATGAACTGCTTGAAGGAGGTCACGCCCTCCTCGACCAAGAGGTCCATCTCCTTGAGCGTCTCCTCGTGCACATCGGAGACGATCATGTGGAAGGCGTAGTCGATCGCGCAGTTGCCCTCGGCCTTCTGGTGCCAGGCGTCCAGGCCCTCGCGCAGGGTGTGGCCGACGCTCTGGATGGCGAAGTCCACGATGGTGGTCGTACCGCCCCAGGCGGCGGCGCGGGTGCCGGTCTCGAAGGTGTCGGAGGCGTAGGTGCCGCCGAAGGGCATCTCCATGTGGGTGTGCCCGTCGACACCGCCGGGGATGACGTATTTCCCGGTGGCGTCGATGGTCTGCTCGGCGCCGAGCGCGGCGGCGGCGGGGGTGCCGGACGCCGCGACGGCGGCGATACGGCCGTCCTCGATGAGGACGTCGGCGTGGATCTCGTCGGACGCGGTGACGACGAGACCACCACGGATGATTTTTCGGCCGGGCATTGGTCCCCTTTCGTTGTCGGCTGCGGGTACGTCGTGGCTGGTCGCGCCCGCGCGGCGGTAGCCGCACATCGGATGCGGTCCCGCGCCTCTGAAGGCCGTCTTACGGCGCCGTCAGCGGGCCGTACGCGCCCGGGGCGCGGTCGCGGTAGAACTGCCAGCGGTCGCGGACCTCGCGGAGTTTGGCCATGTCCAGGTCGCGGACCACCAGTTCGGTCTCCTTGTCGCTCGCGACCTCGCCGACGTACTGGGCCTCGGGGTCCACGAAGTAGGTCGTGCCGTAGAAGTCGTTGTCGCCCAGGTCCTCCACACCGACCCGGTTGATCGCGCCGACGAAGTACTCGTTGGCGGCGGCCGCGGCCGGCTGCTCCAGCTGCCACAGGTACTTGGACAGGCCGCGGGAGGTCGCCGAGGGGTTGAAGACGATCTCGGCGCCTTCGAGGCCGAGCGCCCGCCAGCCCTCGGGGAAGTGGCGGTCGTAGCAGATGTAGACGCCGATCCGGCCGACGGCGGTGTCGAAGACGGGCCAGCCGCTGTTGCCGGGACGGAAGTAGAACTTCTCCCAGAATCCCTGCACTTGGGGGATGTGGGTCTTGCGGTACTTGCCGAGGTAGCTGCCGTCCGCGTCGATCACGGCGGCGGTGTTGTAGAGGACGCCCGGCTGCTCCTCCTCGTACATCGGCAGGATCAGTACGATGCCGAGGGCGCGGGCGAGGGACTGGAAGCGCCGGACGGTCGGGCCCTCGGGGACGCGCTCGGCGTAGTCGTAGAACGCCTTGTCCTGGACCTGGCAGAAGTAGGGGCCGTAGAACAGCTCCTGGAAGCACAGGACTTGAGCGCCCTGCGCGGCCGCGTCGCGGACCGCCTGCTCGTGGACCTGGATCATGGATTCCTTGTCGCCGGTCCAGGCCGTCTGGAAGAGGGCGGCACGGATCACTCGGCTCATCGGGACCTCCGGTAGCTGGGTGTGCGGTGAGCCTAGGAAGCGAGCGGGCCGGCTTCGACGGGCAGCGTGTCACGTCCCCGGGCGTTTCGCGTGCCACCGTGTCATGTCTGCGCTGGCCCATGTTTCACCGCCGTTTTCCCAGGTGGTCACAGGTTTCAGCGCTGTTGCGCGTCATGCGCGAGCAGGGCGATGTGCACGGAGGCCGCCTGTTCGAAGTCGTCCAGGTCGACGCCGAGCCGGCCCTGTATGGCCTCCAGGCGGCGGTAGAGCGCGGGCCGGGAGACATGGTGGAGCTGGGCGGTACGGGATTTGTTGCGGCCGGTGGCGAGGTAGGTGCGCAGCACTTCGAGCAGCTCGGGCTCGGCCGTGCACAGCAGCCCGTCCAGCTCCCGTTCCGCGAACGACTGCACATGCGGGTTCTCCCGCAACAGCCGTACGAGACCGCGCAGATGGACGTCCTTCAGGCGGACGACGGCGGGCAGTCCGAGGGCGGCGGCGGAGCCGGCGACGGCCTCGGCGACATGGCGGGCCTCGCGCAGTCCGGCCGGCACCTCGTCCCAGCCGGTGCGCGCGTCGGCGGCGGCGACCACGGCGTCCGGTCGCCCGGTGCCCTCCCGCAGCCGGGTCGCGAAGAGCGCGGTGAGGGCGTCGGCGGGCCGGTCGCGCGGCAGGCTGAGCAGGACGGCGGTGACCCCGTCGGCCAGCTCGGCGGCGAGCCCGGACAGGCCCAGCACCCGCAGCAGCCGGTCCAGCACGGCGGGTTCGGCGCCCGGGACGACGAGCGGCACGAAGGTGCGCAGGTTGACCGGGAGCCCGGCGGCGCGGGCGCGCGGCAGCAACTGGCGGGCCGGTACGACACCAAGGACGAGGTCGGTCAGCAGGCTCCGCGCGGACTGCTCCTCCCAGCTCAGCGCGGAGCCGCCGAGCATGCGGTGCAGCACCAGGGCCTCGGCGGCGCGGTCGGCGAGCAGCCGTCCGGTGGCCGTCTCGCCCCGGTAGCCGCACAGCAGCAGCCTGCCCCAGCGTTCGCCGCGGCCGCCGAGTTCGGCGCTGATCCAGGCGTCCAGGGCGCCGCCCCCGGCCTGCCGGGCGACCCGCTCCCAGTCGCGCAGCACATCGTCCACGGCGGAGCGCTCCCCCGCCGTGGCGAGGACGCGGTGGGCGAGGTTGGTGAGGACGACGGGGCAGGCGCTGTGCCGGGCCACCTCGTCGAGCAGCCGCTGGAGCGGGGCGCCGGCCGTGATCAGCGCGGTGAGGTCGGTGCGTACCGCCTCGGACAGGCTGACGGCCGCGAACTTGCGCCGGATGAGCCGGGACTGCACCTCCTCGGTCAGTTCGGCGAAGGGGAAGGGTCGGTGCAGCACGACCAGGGGCAGGCCGCAGCGTTCGGCGGCGCGGCGCATCACCTCGGGCGGGGCGGGGAAGGCCCGCCCGAGGCCGAGGACCACGGCGGCGGCCTCGGCGCGGTGCAGGGAGCGGATGTACTCGGCCTGCCGGGTCTCGTCCCCGGCGAGCAGCACGCCGGTGGTGAGCACCATCTCGCCGCCGGTGAGCATCACGCCCACGTCGGCGGCCTCGGCGACGTGCACCCAGCGCACCGCCCGGTCGAGGCCGTCGGCGCCGGCCACCACCTCGGGCTCCCCCGCGAGCACCCGCTCCAGCGTGAGCACCTGGCGCACGGACAGGGCGGGTCCCGGCGGGGCGGCGGGACGGGAGGCGGAGGTGGTGGTCATGGCCGTATCCCCTTGCTCGGCAGTGCCAGGTGTCCCCTGGGTGTCGTACGCGTCCGTTACGCGTAGGCGCTCCTGAGCGCGTCCTCCAGGACGGCGGCGCCTTCCTCGGCCTCCGCGACGGTCAGCGACAGCGGCGGGGCGACGCGCAGGGCGCTGGTGTCGTGGCCGCCGCCCTTGCCGATGAGCAGGCCGCCGGCCCGGGCCGCCTCCAGGACGGCGGAGGCCGCCTGCGGATCGGCCTCGTCGGTGCCCGGCTTCGCCAGCTCGATGCCGATCATCAGACCGCGCCCGCGGACCTCGCGCACCCCGGGCAGCTGGGCGGCGACGGCCCGCAGCCGCTCGATGAGCAGGCCGCCGACCCGGCGGGCGTTGCCCTGGAGGTCGTGGTCGAGGAGGTAGGCGAGGTTGGCGAGACCCGCGGCCATGGTGAGCTGGGTGCCGCCGAAGGTGGAGATGCTGTTGGCGTCCAGGCAGTTCATCAGTTCGGCGCGGGCGATGACACCGCCGATGGAGGCGCCGTTGCCGATGCCCTTGGCGAAGGTGACGATGTCCGGCGGGCCGCTCGCGGCGTGCGCCCCCCAGCCCCAGAAGTGGTCGCCGGTGCGGCCCCAGCCGGTCTGCACCTCGTCGGAGATCCACAGGATGCCGCGTTCGCTGAGCACGTCGCGGAATGCGGCGTACAGGCCGTCGGGCGGCGAGGTGAACCCGCCGACGCCCTGGACGGGTTCGGCGATCAGCGCGGCCGGGGGCCGGGTGTGGCCGAGGACGTCCTTGAGGTCGGCGACGCAGGCGTCGGTGAAGGCGCGGTCGTCCAGGTGCGCGAAGGGGCCCCGGGTGCGGACGCCGCCGTGCACGTACAGGGTCTGGAGCGGGGACAGCGAGGTGGGGGACCAGCTGCGGTTGCCGGTGATGCCGACGGTGGAGAAGGAACGGCCGTGGTAGCTGTTGCGCATGGCCAGGACGGTGTTGCTGCGCCGGTAGGTGCTGGCGAGCAGCAGGGCGGTGTCGTTGGCCTCGGTGCCGGAGGTGGTGAAGAAGACGCGGGCGTCCGGGATGCCGCTCACCTGGGCGATGCGCTCGGCGAGTTCGACCATCGGGCGGTTGAGGTAGAGGGTCGAGGAGTGCAGGATGCGCCCGGCCTGCTCGCTGACCGCCTTGGTGACCTCGGGCAGCGCGTGCGCGGTCATGGTGGTGAGGATGCCGCCGAAGAAGTCCAGGTAGCGGTTGCCGTCGGAGTCCCAGACGTGCCGGCCCTCGCCGTGGGTGATCTCGATCGGGTCGTCGTAGTAGAGGGCGAGCCAGTCGGGCATCACCCTGCGGTGGCGGGAGTAGAGGTCGTTCACGGCTGCACCAGCCCTTCGTAGGCGTCGGGACGGCGGTCGCGGTAGAAGGCCCACTGCTGCCGTACGTCGTCGATGAGTGCGAAGTCCAGGTCGCGGACGAGGAGTTCCTCGGCCTTGTCGTCCGCCGGGTCGCCGACGAACCGCCCGCGGGGGTCCACGAAGTACGAGGTGCCGTAGAAGTCGTTGGTCCCGTACTCCTCCTGTCCCACCCGGTTGATGGCGGCGACGAAGTACTCGTTGGCGACGGCCGCGGCGGGCTGCTCCAGCTGCCACAGGTGGGCGGACAGGCCCCGGTGGGTGGCGGAGGGGTTGTAGACCAACTGGGCGCCGCCGAGACCGAGTTGCCGCCATCCCTCCGGGAAGTGGCGGTCGTAGCAGATATAGACGCCGACCTTGCCGACGGCCGTGTCGAAGACGGGCCAGCCCTGGTTGCCGGGGCGGAAGTAGTACTTCTCCCAGAAGCCCTCGACCTGGGGGATGTGGTGTTTGCGGTACTTGCCGAGGTAGCTGCCGTCGGCGTCGATCACGGCGGCGGTGTTGTAGTAGAACCCGGACCGCTCGACCTCGAAGACCGGCGCGACGATCACCATCCCGGTCTCCCGCGCGAGCTCTCGCATCCGCCGTACGGTCGGCCCGTCGGGCACCGGCTCGGCCCACCGGAAGTGCTCCCGGTCCTGGACCTGGCAGAAGTAGGGGGCGTTGAACACCTCCTGGAACCCGATGATCCGCGCGCCCCGCCGGGCCGCCTCCCGGGCGTGCTCCTCGTGTTTCGCCACCATGGACTCGGTGTCGCCGGTCCAGGTGGCCTGGACCAGCGCGGCGCGGACGACGTCGGCCATGAGCCGCTCCTTCGACATGACGTCAGAGCCTCTACGCCCGTAGAGCAGACCGTAGAGGCACGAACGTAAGCCTCCGGGGCCGCCTTGCCAAGACCATCACCGCCAACCCGCTGGGGCGAGGGCGATTCACACTCCGGTGGGTGAGCCGCGCCGAGCCGGGGCGAACCCCGAGGAGTCGCTCCTGCTCAGACGGCCACCGGGGTGCAGTGCACCGCCAGCTCGTCCATCGACAGGCCCAGCACGCCGGCCAGCGCGGCCACCGTGAAGAAGGCCGGGGTCGGGGCGCGGCCGGTCTCGATCTTGCGCAGGGTCTCGGCGGAGACGCCCGCCGCGGCGGCGACCTCGACCATGCTGCGGTCACCGCGCGCCTCGCGCAGCAGCCGCCCGAGCCGCTCGCCGCGCTCGTGCTCTTCGGGGGTGAGGGGGGTGCGCACCATGCGCCCATTGTGCCCGCCGCACTCCCCCATTCAAATACCGCCCGCCCGGAACGCCCCCGGCCCCGACCCCGACCCCAGTCCCGACCCCAATACAAATACCGGTATAGTAATTGGCATGGTGGAACTGAAGACGGACGCGTCGATCGACGCGATGCATGCAGCGGGCCAGGTCGTCGGGCAGGCCCTGAGTGCCGTACGCAAGGCCGCGGACGTGGGGGTCTCGCTGCTGGAGCTGGACGAGGTGGCGCGGGAGGTGCTGCGGGCGGCGGGGGCGACCTCGCCCTTCCTCGGGTATCGCCCCTCCTTCGCCCCGACCCCCTTCCCCGCGGTGATCTGCGCCTCGGTGAACGACGCGATCGTGCACGGCATCCCCACCGGGTACCGGCTGCGCGAGGGCGACCTGGTCTCCATCGACTGCGGGGCCCTGCTGGACGGCTGGGCCGGGGACTCGGCGATCAGCTTCACGGTGGGCCGCGCGCGCCCCGAGGACGTCACGCTGATCGACACCGCCGAGCGGGCGCTGGCGGCGGGCATCGCGGCGGCCGTCCCCGGCAACCGCGTCGGCGACATCGCCCACGCCGTCGGCCGGGTCTGCCGTACGGCGGGCTACGGCGTCCCGCAGGACTTCGGCGGCCATGGCATCGGCCGCCGTATGCACGAGGACCCCGGCGTCCCCAACGAGGGCCGCCCCGGCCGCGGCTTCCCGCTGCGCCCCGGCCTGGTCCTGGCGATCGAACCGATGCTGATCGGGGGCGGCCGGGACGACTACCGCGCCGACCCCGACGGCTGGACCCTGCGCACGACGGACGGCTCCCGCGCCGCCCACGCCGAACACACGGTGGCGATCACGGAGGCGGGACCCCGCGTCCTGACGGCCCGCGGCCCCGCCTGAGGGGCGCCCGTGCCCCGCCCGGGCGAACATGCCCACCCCCACACTTCATGCCATCGTGGGCATGAGCAGCCCCACTCCGGGTTACCCGGCGGAGCCACCGTCAGCGAAGGAAAGCATCGCCATGACCAACGGCTACCCTCCTGACCCCTTCGGCGAATTCCTCGCCCGCTTCTTCAGCGGCGCCGCCGGCGGCAGCGGCGGCGCTCCCGGCCCGCGGCACATCGACATCGGCCGGCTGCTCAGCCAGCCGGCGCGGGAGCTGGTCAAAGGGGCGGCGCAGTACGCGGCCGAGCACGGCAGCCGGGACCTGGACACCCAGCATCTGCTGCGCGCGGCCGTCTCCACCGAGCCCACGCGGAGCCTGCTGACCCGGGCCGGGGCCGATCCGGACTCGCTCGCCACCGAGATCGACGACCGGGCGGGCCCGGTCGCGCACCCGCCGGGCGAGGTGCCGCCGCCGACCTCGCTGTCCCTGACCCCGGCGGTGAAGCGGGCGCTGCTGGACGCGCACGACATGGCCCGCTCCACCGGCGCGGGATACATCGGCCCGGAGCATGTGCTCAGCGCGCTGGCCTCGAACCCCGACTCGGCGGCGGGGCACATCCTGCACGCGGCCCGCTTCCCGGCGAGCGGGCTGCCGCCGGAGCCGCCGGAGGGCGCCACCGGCCCGGTGCGCGTGGAGCGGCAGCGCTCCACCGGCACCCCCACGCTGGACAAGTACGGCCGTGATCTGACCGAGCTGGCCCGGGAGGGCCGGGTCGACCCGGTGATCGGCCGGGACACCGAGATCGAGCAGACCATCGAGGTGCTCTCCCGGCGGGGCAAGAACAACCCCGTGCTGATCGGCGACGCGGGGGTGGGCAAGACCGCCATCGTGGAGGGCCTCGCCCAGCGGATCGCCGACGGGGACGTGCCGGACCAGCTGGCCGGGCGGCGGGTGGTCGCCCTCGATCTGACCGGGGTCGTGGCCGGCACCCGCTACCGGGGCGACTTCGAGGAGCGCCTGAACAACATCGTGGAGGAGATCCGCGCCAACTCCGACCGGCTGGTCGTCTTCATCGACGAACTGCACACCGTCGTCGGCGCGGGCTCCGGCGGCGAGGGCGGCGCGCTGGACGCGGGCAACATCCTCAAGCCCGCGCTGGCCCGGGGCGAACTGCACATCGTGGGCGCGACCACCCTGGAGGAGTTCCGCCGGATCGAGAAGGACGCGGCGCTGGCCCGCCGCTTCCAGCCGGTCCTGGTGCCCGAGCCGACCGTGCAGGACACCATCGAGATCCTGCGCGGGCTGCGCGACCGCTACGAGGCCCATCACCAGGTCCGCTACTCCGACGAGGCGCTCGTCGCCGCCGTGGAGCTGTCCGACCGGTATCTCACCGACCGGCGGCTGCCGGACAAGGCGATCGACCTGATCGACCAGGCGGGCGCCCGGGTCCGGCTCGGCGCCCGCACCAAGGGCACCGATGTACGGGCGATGGAGCGCGAGGTGGACCAGCTGGTCCGGGACAAGGACCAGGCGGTCGCCGACGAGGACTACGAGCAGGCCAAGCAGCTGCGCGACCGGATCGCCGAGCTGAAGGAACGTATCGCCGAGGCGTCCGGGGGCGAGCAGGCCGACGAGGGGCAGCTGGAGGTGACCGCGGAGTCCATCGCCGAGGTGGTCTCGCGGCAGACCGGCATCCCGGTCAGCCGGCTCACCCAGGAGGAGAAGGAACGGCTGCTCGGCCTGGAGGCGCATCTGCATCAGCGGGTCGTCGGCCAGGAGGAGGCCGTCGCGGTGGTCGCCGAGGCGGTGCTGCGCTCGCGCGCCGGGCTCGCCAGCCCCGCCCGCCCGATCGGCAGCTTCCTCTTCCTCGGCCCGACCGGTGTCGGCAAGACCGAGCTGGCCCGCGCGCTCGCCGAGGCGCTGTTCGGCAGCGAGGACCGCATGGTCCGCCTCGACATGAGCGAGTACCAGGAGCGGCACACCGTCTCCCGGCTGGTCGGCGCCCCGCCCGGGTACGTGGGCCACGAGGAGGCGGGCCAGCTCACCGAGGTGGTGCGGCGGCACCCGTACTCGCTGCTGCTCCTCGACGAGGTGGAGAAGGCGCACCCGGACGTCTTCAACATCCTGCTCCAGGTGCTGGACGACGGCCGGCTCACCGACTCCCAGGGCCGCACGGTCGACTTCACCAGCACGGTCATCGTGATGACCAGCAACCTCGGCTCCGAGGCGATCACCCGGCGCGGCGCCGGGATCGGCTTCGGTCCGGGCGGCACGGAGGCCGACGAGGAGGCGCGGCGGGAGCAGATCATGCGGCCGCTGCGCGAGCACTTCCGGCCCGAGTTCCTCAACCGCATCGACGAGATCGTGGTCTTCCGGCAGCTCACGAGCGGGCAACTGCGGCAGATCACCGATCTGTTGCTGGAGAGCACCCGGCGGCTGCTGGACGGGCAGGGCGTCTCGGTGGAGTTCACGGACGCGGCGGTCGACTGGATCGCCGAGCGCGGCTACCAACCGGAGTACGGCGCCCGGCCGTTGCGCCGCACCATCCAGCGCGAGGTGGACAACCGGCTGTCGCGGCTGCTGCTGAACGGCACGGTCTCCGAGGGCGGCCGGGTCACCGTGGACGTCAGGGACGGGCAGCTGGACTTCCGGACACCGAAGGCGCCGGAGGCCGCGCAGGCCCCGCCCGCCGGATGAGACCCGTCGAGACCCGGAGCGAGACCCGTGCGCGAGGGTGCCGGGGGCGAACGCGAGGGTGCCGGATGCGGTTCGCCCCCGGCACCCTCGCGCGTGTCGTGCGCCCGGCGGCTACGGGGCCGGGTCGACCACCATCGCCGAGCCCCCACCGCGCCGTACCTTCTCGGCCGCGGCCAGCCACCTGCCGTCCGGCAGCCGCTGCACCCCGGTAGCGGCGCCGATCTCCGGGTTGAGGGTGAAATGGTGGCCGATGGCCTCCAGCTGCTGCCTCAACGGGCTGTTGTACAGGGCGGGTTCGAGTTCCGTCTGGGCCGCGTTGCGCTGGCTGGCGCGGGGGGCGGCGATCGCGTCGACCAGCGGAAGGCGCCGGTCGAGGAACTCGGTCAGGGTCTGCAGCACCGTGGTGATGATGGTCGCGCCGCCGGGCGAACCCAGCGCCACCACGGGCCGGTTGCGGCCGTCGAGGACGATCGCCGGCGAGATCGAGGAGCGCGGCCGCTTGCCCGGACCGGGCAGGTTCGGGTCGGGCACGGAGGGGCTCGCCGGGGTGAAGGAGAAGTCCGTCAGCTCGTTGTTGAGCAGGAAGCCCCGGCCGGGCACGGTCATCGCGCTGCCGCCGGTCTGCTCGATGGTGAGGGTGTACGAGACGACGTTCCCCCACTTGTCGGCGACCGTGAGATGGGTGGTGTTCTGGCCCTCGTACGTCGTCGGCGCCGCCTTGCCGCCCTTGGCGCAGTCCTTCGGGTGGTACGGGTCGCCCGGGGCGAGCGGGCTGGTGAGGACCGCGTCGTCCTTGATCAGGCAGGCCCGCGAGTCCGCGAATTTCTGCGAGAGCAGCTGGCGGGTGGGCACCTTCTCGTAGGCGGGGTCGCCGACCCAGCGGCCCCGGTCGGCGAACGCGATCCGGCTGGCCTCGATGAAGTGGTGCAGGTACTGCGCCTCGCTCATCTTCGCCAGGTCGGAGCTCTCCAGGATGTTGAGCGCCTCACCGACCGTGGTGCCGCCCGAGGAGGACGGGGCGATGGAGTAGACGTTCAGACCGCGGTACGCGGTCCGCGTGGGCGCCTGGAGCTTGGCGCGGTAGACGGCGAGGTCCTTCTCGGCGAGCTTGCCGGGGCGGGCGTCCCAGCCGGAGGCCGGGTCCACGGGCGGGTGCTCGACGGTCCTGACGATGTCGTCGCCGATGTCGCCGTGGTAGATCGCTCCCATCCCCCTCTTCGCCAACTCCTCGTAGGTCTTCGCGAGTTCGGGGTTCTTGAAGGTGGAGCCGACGACGGGCAGCTTGCCGCCGGGCAGGAACAGCTTCGCGGTGTCCGGGAAGTAGCGGAACCGGGTCTCGTTGCCCGCGGTCTGCGAGCGGAAGGTGTCGTCCACGGTGAAGCCGTCGCGGGCGAGCCGCTCGGCCGGCTTCAGGACGCTGCCGAGCTTCCGGCTGCCCCACTCATCGAGGGCGGTCTGCCAGGTGGCCGGGGCGCCCGGGGTGCCGACGCTGAGTCCGCTGCTGACGGCGTCATTGAAGGAGAGCGGTCTGCCGTTCTCCACGAAGAGCCGGGAGTCGGCGCTTTGCGGTGCCGTCTCGCGGCCGTCGATGGTGTGCACCGTGCGGGTCCGCGCGTCGTAGTAGACGAAGTAGCCGCCCCCGCCGACGCCGGACGAGTAGGGCTCGGTGACGCCGAGCGCGGCGGCGGTGGCGACGGCGGCGTCCACCGCGTTGCCGCCGTGCTTGAGGACCTCGATACCGGCGGCGGTGGCGTCCTTGTCGACGCTGGCGACGGCACCGCCGTAGCCCACGGCCACCGCCTGTTTGCCGGCCGGTCCGCCCGCCTTCGGGGCGGGCGGCGGTGCCGCGGCCCCCATCGTCACCACGGCGGCCGAGACCACCGTCAGAACCGCCAGTCTCCGCGTGCCTGGGCGACCCATCCGTACCTCCCGTCGGGACAGTCAGCGCAGCGTAGCCAGATTGTCACACTAGCGACAGTACGTCTCGCGCGCTCGCCACACGACCGTCACAGTTCGAACACCGGTACGCCCAGGACGCGCTGGCCCACTACCATCCCCGGCCATGAACGACGACGTGCGCGACATCGTCCTGGGCCTGGTGGCGACCGCCATCTCCGCCGCCGCGGGCTGGCTGGCCCGCACCTGTCTGTGGCGCCGCGGACTCCGGCGCGAGCAGGCGTTCTTCGGGCTGCCGGAGCACGCCGAGGCGCTGCTCGTCGTCAACCGGGACCCGGCCGCGACCGAGCCCGCGGTGCACCGCTACGACGTGTTCGCGCTGCTGGAACTGTCCGCGCTCATCAAGGAGTGCGGGGCGCACGCCGAGGTGGCCACCCAGGACACGGTCCGCCAGGGCTTCGGCGAGCGCACGGAGTTCTGTGTCGGAGGGCCGGCCTCGAACCGCCGGACGGCCGCGCATCTGTCGGCGATGCTGCCGGGGCTGCGGATCACCACCGACCCCGAACCGGTGGCCGAGCGGAGCAAGTTCCGCATCGGCGCGCAGGAGTACCGGATGGAGCGGGGGGTCGTGGAGTACGCGCTGCTCGCGCGGGTCACCAGCGAGGGGCGGCCCCGTCCGGTGTTCCTGTTCTGCGGCCAGAGCGCGATCACCAACCAGGCCGCGACCCGCTATCTGGCCCGCCATCACGAGCGGTTGGCGCGCACGTACGGCGACGGCACGTTCGTCCTCCTGCTGAAGGTCCTCAACTCGCAGGCGTACGGGCCCGACGTGGTGGAGCTGGTGGCGGATGTGACCCGGGCGGCGCGCGGTCCGCTGCCGGAGCCCGAGCCGGAGCCCGCGGGGTCCGCGTGAGGCGCGGTGCGGGCGGTGACGGCCCGTCGAGCGCAACTCGTCCGGCGCAGCTGACCTTCTCCTCGCCGGTGCGAGCAGTGATCTCCGGCTGCCGCCGGACGAGCCTGGCCCGTGTGAACTGCCGCCCCTCTCACGGTGCGGGGGCCATGGGGTCCCCAACCGGCGGCAGTGCCTCCGTCCCGGTGCGGCGGGGCTTGATCACCTCACCACGGGGCGGAACGCACCATCGTAGTCGAGACGTCGGGGGCCGGGGTTCCCGGCATGGTGCTAGAGCCTGTCCGGGCAGGCCCGAGGGCCCGCGGGCAGGTGCCGGGGCCGGTTGCCGAGCGCGGTCGTGGACCCCGGTAACGGGTGGTCCGCGAAGGCGGGGGACGGACGGGGATCGACGGGGCGCCGGGTGAACCGGCCGGTGCGCGTTGCCTGGTACGCCTTCTTCCAGTTGCCGTTCCTCGGTTCGATCAACGGATCGACGGCCATACGCAGCCCTACTCCACTCTCCGCTGGGTGGTGGTTGCCGCAAACTATCCAGCCGGGCCGGGGAGTCGGAGGGCGACACGGCCTTTCCGGCATTAGCCGTATTTAAGGCCGCACGGGGAAGGGTGTGGCGGGGCGGGCGTGGTCCCGGGGCCGCCGGGGGTCAGACCTCGGCGATCTCCGCGTACAGCTGGGACAGCTCGGGGACGCCGGTCGCGGCCCACTGGCGGCCGGCGTCCACCACCTCCACCTCGCGCCCGGAGGCCAGGCGCAGGACGGGCTCGCCGCCGGCGCCGATCCGCCAGGCGGCGCCGGGGACGGTGCGCACCACGACGGTGCCCAGGTACAGCCCGGCGTCATGGCCGAGCCAGGGCAGCGTCTCGGTGTCGTCGCGCCAGCGCGGGATCATCTGGTCCAGGGCCTCCAGGGAGGCCGGGGTGTCGTCCAGGCGGACGCCGCCCCGGGCCGCCTGGGCGCGCAGCAGATCGCACTCGGACAGCAGCGCGGCCACCGACTCGGGGTCGGCGGGCAGCGCGGGGTGCTTCTTGTGCCGCGGGCCCAGGAACGGAAGGTTCATGGACCCAGCGTGGCATCACACGTCGAGGTCGACCACCACGGGCGCGTGATCGGAGGCGCCCTTGCCCTTGCGCTCCTCGCGGTCGACGTAGGCGTCCTTGACGGCCCCCGCGAAGGCCGCGTTGCCGTACACCAGGTCGATGCGCATGCCGCGGTTCTTGGGGAAGCAGAGCTGGCGGTAGTCCCAGTAGGTGAACGGCCGGTCGTACTTGAGCGGGCGCGGGACGACGTCGTCGAGGCCGGCCTCGCGCAGGGCGGTCAGGGCGGCGCGCTCGGCGGGGGTGACGTGGGTGGCGCCCTCGAAGGCGGCCCGGTCGTAGACGTCGTCGTCGGTCGGCGCCACGTTGTAGTCACCGAGGACGGCGAAGGGGCGGCTGCCCTGGGCGTCGCCGAGGACGGCGGCGCGCAGGGCCTCGAACCACTGGAGCTTGTACGCGTAGTGCGGGTGGTCGATCTCACGGCCGTTGGGCACGTACACCGACCAGACGCGGACGGGGCCGCAGGTGGCGGAGATGGCGCGGGGCTCCGTCACGCCCTCGTACCCGGGGTCGCCGGGCAGTCCCTTGACGACGTCCGCCAGGCCGACGCGGGAGAGCACCGCCACGCCGTTCCACCGGCCGGTGGCGTGCACCGCGGCCTCGTAGCCCAGCTCGCGCAGCGGCTCGATCGGGAACTGCTCCTCGGCGACCTTGGCCTCCTGGAGGCAGAGCACGTCGGTGCCACTGCTCTCCAGCCAGGCCAGCAGGCGCGGGAGGCGGGCGGTGATCGAGTTCACGTTCCAGGTCGCGATGCGCATGTCCCACAACCTACCTGGCGGGTACGACAACCCGGCCCGGCCCGCCTCACACCCGGCCCGCCCCGTCTCACACCCGGGCCGAGGCCCCCGGGGCGAGCCGCTGGTGGTCGGTGCCGCCGAGGGCGCCGATCTGGTGGTCGTAGATCGGCCGGGCCAGGTCGGTGAGCAGGGCGTCGTGGATGTCGTAGGCGCGCTGCGGGCGCACTTCGCGGACGTAGTCGATCACTTCGGCGATCTTGTTCCAGGGGGCCATGACCGGGAGCATCAGCGTCTCCACGGGCCGGTCCGGGACGGTGAGGGCGTCGCCGGGGTGGAAGATCTTCCCGCCGTCGAGGAGGTAGCCGACGTTGGTGATGCGCGGGATGTCCGGGTGGATCACGGCGTGCAGCTCGCCGTGCGCCTGGACGTCGAAGCCGGCGGCGGTGAAGGTGTCGCCGTGCCCGACCGTGTGCACCCGGCCCGGGAACGCCGCCGCGATCTTCTCCGCGACGGACCGCAGCGTCCAGATGTGGGCTGCCGGGTTGTCCTCCATCGCCGCCCGCAGCCGGGACTCGTCGAAGTGGTCCGCGTGCTCGTGCGTGACGAGGATCGCGTCCGCCCCGAGCGCGGCGTCCTCCTCGCTGAACCCCCCGGGATCGATGACGAGCACCTGCCCGTCCTTCTCCACCCGGACACAGGCATGGGACTTCTTGGTGAGCTTCATGCCTCACCATCCTGCCGGAGGGGGCGCACGGACGCCTCGGGGCTCACTCCTCCGGGGTCGTCTCCTCCTGGATGACCTGCTGGGCCACCTTGAAGGCGCTGGAGGCGGCGGGCAGGCCGACGTAGAGGGAGGTGTGCAGGAGGATCTCGCGGATCTCGTCGGGGGTGAGGCCGTTGCGCAGGGCGGCGCGGGTGTGGGAGGCGAGTTCGTCCAGGTGGCCGCCGGCGATCAGCGCGGTGAGCGTGACGCAGCTGCGGGTGCGGCGGTCCAGGCCCGGGCGGTCCCAGACCTCGCCCCAGGCGTAGCGCGTGACGAACTCCTGGAAGTCCCCGGAGAACCGGTCCGCCCCGGCGAGTTCCTGGTCGACCCGGGCATCGCCGAGCACCTCGCGGCGGATCTTGAGCCCGGTCTCGTACCGGTCGGCGCGCTCCGCGGGCGGCGCGGCGGCGGCCGGCGGGGCGATCTCCGCGACCGGGACCACGGCCTGCGGCGGCACCATCGGCAGCGGCGCCGTGACCTCCGCCCCCGGCAGGGCGATCTGGCCGGTGTCGTACGGCTGCTGCCAGGCCGTGGCGAAGTGGTGGACCAGCAGATCGGTGACGGCGGCGGGCTGCTCGACCGGGACCAGGTGGGAGGCGCCGGGCACGACCGCGAGCCGGGCGTCCGGGATGCCCGCGACCAGGGTGCGGGCCTCGGCCGGGCCGGTGACCTGGTCCTCGGAGCCGACCAGGACCAGCGTGGGCGCGGCGACGCGCCCCAGCTCGGCCCGCACGTCGAAGGAGGCGAGGGCCTCGCAGGAGGCGATGTAGCAGCCGGGGTCGGTGGTGCGCACCATCTGCACGGCCCACTCGGTGATCGCGGGCTGCGCCGCCGAGAACCCGCCGGTGAACCAGCGGTCCGGTGAGGTCCGGGCGATGGGGTCCAGGCCGTTGGTGCGTACGATCACGCCGCGCTGGCGGAACTCGTCGGCCGTGCCGAACCGGGGCGAGGCCGCGACCAGCGCGAGCGAGGCCAGCCGC
Source organism: Streptomyces sp. SUK 48 (assembly GCF_009650765.1). Classification (NCBI taxonomy): domain Bacteria; kingdom Bacillati; phylum Actinomycetota; class Actinomycetes; order Kitasatosporales; family Streptomycetaceae; genus Streptomyces; species Streptomyces sp. SUK 48. The sequence continues at coordinate 1,743,223 of NZ_CP045740.1, forward strand.
TCGGGGTGGCGCAGGGCCAGCTCGATCCCTATCGCACCGCCCAGCGCGCAGCCCGCGTACCCGAAGCGCTGCACTCCGAGCGAGTCCAGGGTCGCGAGCAGCCGGGTGCTCAACTCCCCCACGGACCCGGCCGGATGGGCGGGCGCTCCGCCGTGCCCGGGCAGATCGAACCGGAAGATCCGCCACTGCTTGGCCAGCTCCGGAACCTGCCGGTCCCACATGTGCCAGGTGGTGCCCAGTGAGGGAGCCAGGATCAGGACCGGGGCTTGTTCTGGCCCGTCGAAGCGGTACTGGAGGGTCTCGGGGGCGCTCTCACTCATGGGTCTCACCCTCTCATCCCTCACGGACGCCCCTAAAACGCGGGATCAATGGATGCCGTCCTGAGCAGGTCGAGGACCGGCATGGAGCTCAGCGGCGGTCCGGGATCTTCAGCTCGCCCCGGGTCACTGCCCGGATGTGGTCGCTCGCGAGCAGGTCGTGCGGGTGACCGAGGCTGATCGCGCTGATCCCGTCGAGGCGGGCCAGCTGGGCGGCGGTGAAGTCGACCTCCAAGGCGCCCAGGTTGTCCTCCAGTTGGGCCACTGTGCGGGCGCCGATGATCGGGGCCGTCACGCCAGGGTTGCGCAACGTCCAGGCCAGTGCGACCTGGGCGGGGGTACGGCCCGTCTCCTCGGCGACCTCGCCGACGACGTCAGCGATGGCCAGGTTGCGGGTGGTGACCGTGCCGAGTGCGATGTTGAAGGCCCTGCGAGTGCCGTCGCCGACAGCGGCGTCCGCCCCGGCCAGGTCGGCGCGGCCGTACTTGCCGGTGAGGACGCCCCCGGCGAGGGGCGAGTACGGGACGACGCCCAGCCCCATCTCGAGGGCCATGGGGATGAGGTCGCGCTCCCCGGTGCGCTCGATGAGGTTGTACTCGATCTGGAGCGCGACCAGCGGTGACCAGCCGCGTAGGCCGGCGGCGGTCTGCATGCGCGAGACCTGCCAAGCGGGGGCGTTGCAGATCGCCACGTAGAGGACCTTGCCCTGCCGGACCAGGTCGTCCATGCCGCGCAGGATCTCCTCGACCGGTGTCGTGAAGTCCCACACGTGCAGATAGAGCAGGTCGACGTAGTCCGTGCCGAGTCCTCGCAGACTCGCCTCCACCGAGGCGAACAGGCTCTTGCGGTGGCTGCCCGAGGAATTCGGGTCACCGGGGTGGCGCAGCGTCGTGTACTTCGTCGCCAGGACCAGGCTCTCGCGCCGATTGCGGGTGAACTCGCCCAGCAGGCGTTCCGAGGTGCCGCCGCTGTAGGTGCTGGCGGTGTCGATGAAGTTCCCGCCTCGCTCGACGTACAGGTCGAACAGCTTGCGCGCCTGGTCCTGATCGGCGCCCCAGCCCGATTCTGTGCCGAAGGTCGCCGCGCCCAGTGCCAGCGGTGAGACCCGCAGCCCGGAACGGCCCAGCAGCCGGTAGGTGTCGAGGGTGAGCGACATCGCATCCTCCTGTGCTCGTGATCGTGATCGGTGCCAGGGACAAGGCTGTGCCGCAGGCGGGCCCGGGGTAAGGGAAGGGACATCCTGGGAACGCCGGTCCCACCCTCGTTGTTGCGACGGACATGACGACGCGCACCATCGCCGACACCGTGGACACGACACAGGAACTGGCCGCGTTCCTGCGGGCCCGACGCGAGCGACTGGATCCACGCGACTTCGGCCTGCCGTCGCGTCGGCGGGCCCGGCGCACCCCGGGGCTGCGCCGTGAAGAAGTCGCCGAGCTGGCCGGGATCAGCGTCGACTACGTCGTACGGCTGGAGCAGGCTCGCGGGCTGCGGCCCTCGGCGGAGGTTCTGGAGGCGTTGGCGCACGCGCTGAGGCTGGGCGCCGACGAACGCGTCCACCTCTTCGACCTGGCCCGGCAGCGGGCCCGCGACATCGACGGGCCGGCCACCACCGCGGCACCGCCGCTGGCCCGGCTGGTCGCCGACCTGTCACCGATGCCGGCCATGCTGATGAACCACCGCGCCGACATCCTCGCCTGGAACGACGGGATGGCGCGTCTCCTCCTGGACTTCGGCACTCTGCCTCCGGAGCGGCGCAACGCGATGTGGCTCTGCCTGATGCACCCGCAGACCCGTGACCTCTACGTCGACCGCGATCGGGTCCTGCGGGAGGGTGTCGCCCACCTGCGGGCCGCGTGGGCCGCCCATCCGGATGACCGGGTCCTGGCCGGTCTCATCGCACGCTTCACCACGCACGTCGACGGCTTCGCCCACCGGTGGGCCGAGCAGGACGTGAAGGGGAACGGCCGGGGCAGCAAGGAGATACGACACCCCGACGTCGGGCCGATCGCCGTGCACTACGAGATGCTGACACCGACGCAGGACCCGGGCCAGCGGCTGATGATCTGCCGGCCGGCAGACGAGCGAACCGAGGCAGCGTTCGACCGACTGGCCGCCCGATGACGTGGGAGCGCCTCGGGGTTTCGTCCGGAGCCTCTGGTGATCGGGTCCTCTGGTTATCGGTCCGCCGCTACGAGGACGACCGTCCGGATGCCGCGCCCGCGCGGATGCCCACGGATCGCGCGGGATGAAAGGCCCCGACGGCCAGGACGGGACCGGGCTCGCGCCGGGGCGTCCGGGTGGGTCCTTCCGGCGCGGCACACAGCGGCGGCGCGATGCGTCGTTCGCTCTCCCCGCAGCGGGCCTCGCCTCTACTCTGAAGACGCACAGGGAGGAGGGCGTGATGGAGAGGCAGCCCGGGGAGCCTGAGGCCGATGCGCCGCTCAGGCCGCGGCCCGACTACCCGCCGAAGACTCCGCCGCCGCCGAAGAAGCCGCTCTCCCCGCCACTGACAGACCGGTCGCGCAGCGAGCTGCTCGAAGACCTGCCCGTGCCGCAGCGCGGTGGCCGCAGCGGGCGTCCCGTCATGCGCAACAGGCGTGGTGCGGCGTGGACGCTGGAGGCTGCCCCATGGGCGCCGCGCAAGGCGTACGAGCACGTGGAGACCCAGCTGACCGGCTGGGGCCTGGCCGCCCCCAGGAGGCTGGAGGAGGTGGTGCGACTCCTGGCCGGCACGGTCGTCGCCGACGGAGGCCGGCGGATCAGCGTCCATGTGTCCGAGCAGAACGGTCTGGCCCTCGTCCTGTGCCTCAGCCACCGGCCCGCCCCGGCCGACGAGGCCACCGACGTCCTGGATGCGCTGCGAGAGCTGGGCACCGACAGCTGCGGCACCGAGATGACCGACGAAGGACGGCAGGTGTGGGCATTGCTGCCCGTACGAGGTGCCGCTCCCGGCCCGAGGGGCCGCCCATGGAGCAGGGGGCGGTGATGCTCCCGGGAGCGGTGACGGCGACGAACCACCTGTATCCGGGGCCGGTTGCCGCCGGCCGCGGATCATGAGGGCGAGGGTGTGCGGATGTCCGGTTCCGTCCGTCACCGGGCGCTCGCTGCGGGTCGTACGACGATCTCGTTGACGTCGACGTACGACGGCTGGGAGATCGCGTAGGCGACGGCGTCCGCGATCGCGGAGGCCGGCAGGGCCACGGCGCGGTAGGTCCGCATGGCCGCCCGGGCGGCCGGGTCCGCGATGCCGTCGGCAAGTTCGGACTCCGTGACGCCCGGCGAGACCAGCGTGACCCGGACGTCACCGGCGCACTCCTGACGAAGGCCCTCGGAGATCGCACGGACCGCGAACTTGGTGGCGCAGTAGACGGCGGCGGTGGGAGAGACCTCGTGCGCGCCGACGGAGGCGATGTTCACGATGTGCCCGTCGCCCTGCGCGCGCATCACGGGCAAGGCGGCGGAGATGCCGTGCAGGACACCCCGCATGTTCACGTCGATCATGCGGTTCCACTCCTCCGTCCTGAGCGCCTCCAGCGGCGACAGCGGCATGACCCCGGCGTTGTTGACCATCACGTCCACGCGGCCGTAGCGCTCTTGGGCCGCTGCCACGAAGTCCTGGACGTCGGCGGCCTCGGTGACGTCCAGGCGCCGGGTCGCCGCCGTGCCGCCCGTGGCGGTGATCTCCGTGACGAGTTGGTGCAGGCGATCGGTGCGCCGTGCTCCCAGGAACAGGCGGTGGCCGTCGGCGGCGAGCCGGCGGGCGGTCGCCTCGCCGATCCCGCTGCTGGCACCGGTGATCGCTACGACCTTGACTGTCTGGTCCGGCATGACTGCCCCTTGTCTCTTGGTGGGGCACCGAGTCTGGGCGAGGTGTTCCAGGCGGCCCAGGGCGTGTGCTGCCTGGGTGCGGTACACCCAGGCAGCACACCGGGCCCGCGGCCTAGCCTGGGCACATGACGGACAACCAGCTGGGTGAGTTCCTGCGGGCGCGCCGTGCTGCCGTGCGGCCGGACGAGGCCGGGATGCCGATCCATGGCGTGCGGAGGGTCGCCGGGCTGCGCCGCGAAGAGGTCGCCGTACTGGCAGGGGTGAAAGCGGACTACTACACCCGGCTGGAACAGGGCCGCGAACGCCATCCGTCCGCGCAGGTGGTGGATGCGCTCAGCCGCGCGCTGCTGCTGGACACGGACGCCCGGGCGCACCTTCACCAGCTGTCCGGAACCGCGGCGTCCCAGCGGTCCGTCGCCGCCACCGACCAGGTCGCCCCGGCCCTGCGCGTCCTGCTGGACGGCTACCCCAGCACTCCGGCGTTCGTCGTCAACCCGGTCCTGGACATCCTGGCCGCCAACGCCCTGACCGAGGCGCTGTACTCCCCCTTTGAAGCGATGGACAACCTGGCCCGCATGGTCTTCCTCGACCCGGCAGGCCGGCCGTTCCACCCCCGATGGGACCGAACAGCCGAGACGGGCACCTGCGCCAGGCGTCCGGCCTCGATCCGGGCAGTCCGCGCCTCCGGGCTCTCGTAGGCGAACTCGGCGCGCGCAGCACGGACTTCGCCCGGCTGTGGAACACCCACACCGTGCGCGGCAAGACCCGGGAGGACAAGCACGTCCGCCACCCGGACGTCGGCGGCCTGACCCTCACCCACCACGCGTTCGACGTGCGGGACGCCCCCGGCCAGCAGTTGATCATCTACCAGGCGGAACCCGGCAGCCCCAGCGCCGAGGCACTCAGCCTGCTCGGCTCCGTGCACGCCACGGCGAACCGCGCCCATCGGTCCGCCGGGTGACGGCCTGTGCGTGGCACGGTGAGCACGACGCATCCACGGACCTCACGCCGGACGTACGCCGCCGCGCCGCCGCGTGATCGGGGCTGAACGTGCCGTACGTGCCTCACTGGTCGGCCCAGTGCTCGATGTCGCGATCACAGAGCCGCCGACAGGCGCGATCGAACAGCTCGTCGTGGACCGGAAACCGGGCGGGTGGCTGCGCCGCCGGCTCACGGCCGACGTCGGGGTGCCGGAGCATCCGGTGGGGCGCCGTACTCCCCCACCGGATGCTCCGGTACGTCAGCCCTCCAGCCGTACCGGAACCGTCTGCCAGCCGTAGGCGATGAAGGACGGGACCTGCGCCAGCTCGCCGGCCGTGAAGGCGGGGGCCAGGTCCGGGAAGCGGTCGAAGAGGGCGGTCAGCGCGGTGCGGGCCTCCATCCGGGCCAGCGGGGCGCCGATGCAGCGGTGCACGCCGATGCCGAAGGAGAGGTGGTCGTCGGCGGCGCGCGCGGCGTCGAACGCCTCGGCGGTCTCCCCGTAGTGCGCCGGGTCCGAGCCGGCCGCGCCGTAGGTGGTGAGGATCGCGTCGCCCGCGGGGATGGTGACACCGCCCACGGTGACGTCCGAGACCGCGAACCGCAGCGGCAGGGCGGCGATGGAGGGCCGCACCCGCAGCACCTCGTCGATGACCTGGTCCCAGTCGAGTTCGCCGGAGCGGACCGCGGCGAGCTGTTCGGGGTGGGTCAGCAGCTCGACCACCGCGTTGGCGATCAGGTTGACCGTGGTCTCGAAACCGGCGCCGATGACCAGCAGGAGGGTGAACAGCAGTTCCTCGGCGCTGAGCCGGTCGCCCTCCTCGTCGCGGACCCGGATCAGCTCGGTGGTGAGGTCGTCGCCCGGGTTCTCGGCCCGGTAGGCGATCTGCGCGGGGATCACCGTGCCGATCTGCCGCTGCACGAAGTCCGCGTGCTCGGGGCTCGGGTCGCTGGTGTCCATGATCGCCGCGATCAGTTCGGCGACGCTCGGCCGGAGGTGGCCGGGCACGCCGAACAGCTCGCAGATGATCTGCATCGGCAGCGGCTGCGCGAACGCCTCCTTGAGGTCGACGACGGCGCCGCCCGCCCCCGACTCCGCCATCTTGTCGAGGAGTTCGGCCGCGACGGAGTCGACCCGGCCGCGCAGCGCCTCGGTGCGCCGGGCGGTGAAGCTGGGCGCGACCAGGCGGCGCAGCCGGGTGTGGTCGGCGCCGTAGGTGGAGAGCATGTTGACCACGCCGATCCAGCCCAGCACCCAGCCCCACTCGGGGTGTTCGCCGACCTCGGGCCACAACCGCCAGTGTCGACGCGGGTCCTTGCTGACCTGGGGGTCGAGGATCAGGGTGCGCAGGGCGTCGTACCCGGTGGGCGCCCAGGCCGGGATACCGCCGGGCAGCTCCACGGGGACGACCGGTCCGAGGGCGCGCAGCCGCGCGCTCTCCGCGACGATGTCGGACCCGAACGGGTCGATGGGCACGCGGACGGGCGTGGTGGTCATGCTCGGGCTCCAGTCTGGGAGGACGCGGAAGGGGCCGGTGGGCCTGCGGGCCGGTCGGGGGTGCAGGGGGTGAACCGGACCGGCAGCGAGACGAGCGAGCGGTGGAAGGGGCCCGGGCGCCAGGTGAGCCGGTCGCGGGGCACCGTGGGCTCCATGTCGGGCAGCCACTGGGTGAGCCGTTCGATGGCCTCCGTGGCGATCAGCAGCCCCTCGTGCTTGACCGGGCAGGTGTGCGGGCCCGCGCCGAACGACAGGTGCGAGGCGTCCCGCGGGTGGCGCGCCCCGCCGTGCTCCTCGTCCGCGAACAGCGCGAGCGCGCCGTACGACACGACGACGGGCACCGCGGCCCGCACCCAGGCGCCGTGGAAGCTGAGCGACTCGCGCGCGTAGAGCACCCCGTAGTTGGTGAGCGGGGTCTCGTGGCGGAGCACTTCGAGGACCGCGTCGCGCACGGTGCGGGAGCCGCTGGTGAGGGTCGAGTAGTACGCCGGGTTTCCGAGGATGCGGGAGAGCGCGTTGCTCACCAGGTTGGTGGACGGCTCGTGGCCCGCGCCGAGGGTGAGGAAGACCTGCCAGGTGACCTCCTCGGTGGTCAGGCCCAGCGGGTGGTCGAGCAGCCGGCTGGTGAGGTCGTCGCCGCGCCGCGCCGTCTTGGCGCCGATCAGGTCCATGACGTACCTGCCGTACTCGGCCTCGCCCTGGATGGACGCCTCGCCGCCCTCCATGAGCGCGCCGAGCGCGTCGTTGAGGCGGTCGGCCTCGCCCTCGGGGAAGCCGAAGAGGCTGTTGAAGACCAGCGTCATCAGCGGGCGGGCGAAGTCGTTCACCAGGTCCGCCTCGCCGCGCGGACCGAACCGGGAGACCAGGATGTGCACGGCGCGCAGCACCCGTTCGCGCAGATCGTGCGGCTCGACCAGGTCGAACGCCTGGAGCAGGGCGGTCCGGTAGCGGATGTGCTCGGCGCCGTCGGAGAAGAGGGTGTTGGGCCGCCAGCGCATCATGCCGAGGATCGGCAGGTCCTCGGGGACCGTCGCCTGCCAGGGGCGCGGGTCGCGGGACCAGGTCGCGTCGTCGTGCAGCATGTCGAGCGCGGCCCGGCGGTCGGTGACCACGTACGCCGGTACGCCCGGGGCGAGTTCGGCCCAGCCGACCGGGCCCTGCGCGCGCAGCGCCGCGTAGTAGCGGCGCGGGTCGGCGGCGAAGCCGTCCTCCCACAGCCGGACCGGGGTGGAGCGGTCGAAGGACTCCGCGGGGGCGGGGTACGGCGTCACGAGCGGACCTCCCCGGCCAGTGCGCGGGCGTCGAGGTCGATCAGGTGCTCCACGAGGGCGAGCAGCGCGTCGACGGAGGAGTTGCGGTCCCGGGCGTCGCACTCCACCAGCGGGGTGTCCGGGGCCAGGTCCAGGGACTCCCGCAGCTGCTCCTCGGGGTAATGCCGGGAGTCCGGAAAGGTGTTGACGGCGACCGCGTACGTCAGCCCCGACTCCTCGACCAGGCCGAGCACGTCGAAGGAGGCGTCGAGGCGGCGGCTGTCCACGAGGACGAGGGCACCGAGCGCGCCGTAGGCGATGTCGGCCCACAGCGCGCGGAAACGCTCCTGCCCGGGGGTGCCGAACAGGTAGAGGACAGTCTCCCCGCCGAGGGTGATCCGGCCGAAGTCGATGGCGACGGTGGTGGTCTTCTTGTCCCGCACCCCGTCGAGGTCGTCGACGGCGGTGGACGCCTGGGTGAGGTGCTCCTCGGTGTGCAGGGGGCGGATCTCGGACACCGAGTCGATCAGGGTGGTCTTGCCGACGCCGAACGGGCCGACCACGACGATCTTCACCAACTCCCGTGCCGTGGCGGGAAGGTGGAGCTCCCCCGCCCGGACACCCAAGTCGGCGGCCCGGCTCCCGGCCGGGAGGGGTTCAGAGCTTGAGGGCGCGGAGGCCATCGGCGACTCTCTTCAGCAGATCGTGGTCGGGCTGGGCGGCGGGCGGGACGGGCGGGCGCGCCGTCACCAGTCCCTGATCGATCAGGGCGGCGGCGAGGACCCGGACGGCGGAGACCGGCAGCCGCAGCAGCGCGGCGGCCTCCACGACGGTCAGGGAGCCGCCCTCCAGCGACTGGAGCAGCGCGTGCTGGGCCGCGGGCAGGTCGCCGAAGACCGGCCCGGCGGTGGAGGTGAGCACCGACAGGCGCTCCAGGCTGTTGCGGCTGGGCCGCGCCACCCCCGAGGTGGAGAGGTAGGCGGGCACCAGCGGGCGGCCGGACCGGTGGCCCCTCACAGCAAAGCGCCGCCCTCGGCCGCGCGGGGGGCCGCGGCCATCGCCTTCTCGCCGAGCCGCGCCACCTGGGAGTGCACGCGGTGGCCGAGCAGGTCGAGCCGGACCTCGGGGTCGCCGTACGCCGCGACACAGGTGCCGTGGTCGGTCGGCGCGACCAAGATGTAGCCGTGGTCGGACTCGATCACGACCTGCCGCAGCTGGGCGGCCGGCATGTCCGCGAACGCCGCGGCGGCGGTACGGCAGGCGCCCTGCACGGTCGAGGTGATCGCGGCGACCCGCTCGGCCGACTCCTGGGTGAGCGCCTCGGAGAATCCGGAGATCAGGCCGTCCCTGGTGAGCAGGACGGCGGCCTTCACATGCGGGACTTCGAGGATCGGGTCGAGAACCCACGCGGTGTCACCGGTGTCGCGGTTGGTCATCGGGGAGGGGTCCCTTCGGATCGAGCTGCATCACGGGCAGCGGCGGTCGCCGATTGCAGGGCGCCGAGGGCCGCCGCGGTCTCCTCGGGCGAGCGGGCGGGGGCGGTGGTCCCGGCCGCGCTCGGGCGGATCATCGCGGCCTGGTCCGGCGAGACCTGACGACGGCGACGGCGGGGGAGGTCGTCGGCGGCGGGCGGCGCGGGCTGGGCGGGGCCGGGCGCCGACCGGCCGGAACCGGGCGACGGGGGGCCCGGGTCCGGTGCCGGCCGAGCGTGACCGGGTGCCGGGTGATCGGTGCCGGACACCGGCCGGGCGGGGGTGGACGCCGGCTGATGGGTGCCCGGTTCCGGCGAGGCGGCCGGGGCGGTCCGCGATCCGGCGGCGGCGCGGGGGGCGGGCGCGTGGGCGTGTTGGGCGTGCCCGGCATGTGCGGTGTGGCCGGCGTTTTCGGCGTGTTCGGCCAGCGGTTCCGGCCTCGGTACCTCGCCGGTGCGGGTGGAGGGCGAGGTGCTCGCGGCGGCGGGGCGCAGCGCCGGGTCGACGCGGCTCAGCAGGTGCTTGTCGACCAGCAGGACCGCGCGTACGCCCCCGTAGGGGGACGGGGTGGACAGGTCCACCGAGAGGTCGAACTGCCGGGTCAGCTGGCCGATCGCGGCGAGGCCCATCCGGGGCGGGTCGCCCAGGTCGGAGAACATGATCGGGTCGGTGCCCGCCACCACCCGTTGCGCGGCGGCCCGTTCGTCGGGCGCCATGCCGACACCCGCGTCGTCGACGGTCACCGCGACGCCGTTGTGGACGTGTTCGAGGTTGACCACGACCGAGGTGTCCGGAGAGGAGTGCCGCAGGGCGTTGTCGAGGAGTTCGGCGGCGATGATCGCGACGGGCTCCACGGCGTGCGAGACCAGCGCGGTGCCGGGATCGAGGTGGTTGTGGAGCTTGACCCGCCGGTAGCCGGCCAGCCGGGCCTGTCCGCCGGTGACGGCGTCCACGAGGTGGGACTCCTCGCGGGCCAGGCCGACCCAGGCCCCGCAGACCACCGCGGCGACCTGGGCGCGGCGCAGCGACTGCTCGTTCTCGTGGTCCAGGCTGTAGAGGTCCTGGGCCAGCTCCGGTTCGTCGTAGCGCTGCTGGAGTCCGTGGAGGATGTCCTGGAGGCGGTAGAGGCTCGCCTGGATCTCCCGGGTGGTGCCTCGCATACCGGCGCGGGCGGCGGCGTCGACCCGCTTGCGCTCCTGGAGGGCCGCGGCGCGCAGGGCCTCCAGTACGGGCTCGGTCGCGGCGCCCTCGGGGCCGACCGGGCCGGGCACGGGGACGTGCGGGTGCGCGGTGCGGGACGCCTCGGCCGGCATCCGCCGGGTGGCCAGGTGCGCCAGCTCGGCGGTGAACGCCTGCCGGATCCGCTCGGCCTCCTCGGCGCCGGCGCGGACGGACTGCTCGGCCTGGTGGCGCAGACCGGTCATCTCCCGCCGCAGCCGGGCGCGTTCACGTCGGGAGCGCCACAGGCCGCTGCCCAGAGCCAGCGCCGACACCGTCCCGGCGGCCAGGCCGCCGAAGGCCAGCTCCGGTATCTCGATCATGGATGGGGACCTCGGGGATCTCGAATGCGTCTGGGCGTGGGGGTAAGGGGCGTCCGTCGAGCAGTTGGCAAACTACACACTGTTTGGCGCTGATTGCACCTGGCATTTGTCTGAATTCCGCGCCCTTTTGCCTATTTGACGACTCCTCATCGTTCGATCCATAACCGGAATGGACTTCATGAGGCACTGTCAGTGGCGGCCGGCGTCGGATGGACGAGACGACCTCCGTGGCGGGCCGACCGGGGTGAGGGGCAGCGGTGTGCCCGGGGCCGGTGCGGCCGGTCCCGGGCGGGGAGGCCCAGCGCGTCGGCGGGGCCTCCCCGGGGCCGGGTTTCGCCGGGGTCAGTGGATCGCGGCGCCCGCCGGCCAGGTGCTGTACGCACCGCGGCAGTACAGCAGCGGTTCCCGGGAGTACGCCGCTCCCCCGTGGACGTCGGCGATCAGCAGCCAGTGGTCGCCGGCGTCCACGGTCTGCGCGGTGCGGCACTCGGCGTAGGCGAGCGCGATGTCGGTGAGGATCGGCGCGCCGCCGGCATGCGCGGAGGGCTCCCAGACCAGGCCCGCGAACTTGTCCGTGCCCTTGCCGGCGAAGGTGCGGGACGCCTGCTCACCGGACTCGGCGAGGAAGTTGACCACGAACGCGCCGGAGGAGGCCAGCGCCGGGAACGTCTGGGACGTCTTGCCGACCCCGACGAGCAGCCTCGGCGTCGCGGCCGAGACCGAGCAGACGGCGTTGCAGGTGAAGCCGCGCGGCCTGCCCTGCTCGTCCAGCGCCGTGACGATGGCGACGGCCGTGGGGAAGGAGCCGAAGATCTCGCGGAACCGCCCGCTGTCTAGGGACATGTGGATCTCACCATGCTTTCGGATTCAGAGCAGTTCGAGCTCGAGCTCGCGGATCACCTTGTGCGCGTTGTCGATCTCGGTGGGGTCGGGATGCACCAGGAACACGGCGCCCGGCGAGGAGTTGAGGTCCACGGTCGGCCGGGTGACCGCGCCGTCGGCGATCCGGAACCGGACGCTCTCGAAGGCGGGGATGCGCTCCAGCGCGGACGTGAGGGCCGCGAGCGGCAGCGGTACGGCACGACGCGCCATGAGGTTGACGCAGCGCGCCCGCTGGAGCACCGGGTAGCGGGCCGGGCGGGCGGCGAGCGCGACGCCGTCGCCCGTGTGGCAGTCGAGGGTCAGGCTCACCTGGTTGGCGCCGGTGCACAGGTCGAGCGCGGCCGGGTTGGCGAGCCCCGAGATCCGCGCCCCGGTCTCCAGGAGCAGCGGGCCCCGCTCGGTGAGGATCAGCTCGCTGTGCGCGGGCCCGTCGGTGATGCCGAGGGCGTCCAGCGAGCGGGCGATGTACGGCAGGACGACGTCGAGCACCGGGTCGTCCGGCGTCAGCAGGTCCTCCGCCTCGTAGATCCGGCGCCCGCCCTCCCGTACCTGCTTGCGGCTGATCCAGGCGTCCGTGAACCAGTGACTCCCGTCGCGGCTCACGGTGTTGACGATGTACTCGTCCCCGGCGAGGTACTCCTGGGCGAGCACCTTTTCGTTCACCCGGAGCATGATGTTGGTCTTGCCGAGGACGGATCGGCAGGCGTCCAGGACCTCCTGCTCGCTGTCGCAGGTGTAGACGTCGTCGGAGCCCGCGCTGTCCAGCGGCTTGACCACGAGGCGCGCGATGTCCGGATGGCGGCGCCACCAGTCGAGCAGTGCGGCGGGGTCACCGGAGCGGCACTGCCGGGCCGTGGGCACGCCCGCCCGGGAGAGGGCGTCCATCATCAGGGACTTGTCCCGGCGGGCGGCGGACAGCGCGGGGTCGTTGCCGCGCAGCCCGAGCCGGTGGGCCAGCTCGTCCGCCGCCTCGACGCCGAACTCGCTGGCCGCGACGACGCCCACGGGCCGCCGCGCCTTCAGGTGCGCCAGCACCTCGGCCTCGTGGCCGGGGTACGTGAGGTCCTCGGCGAGCAGGGCGCTCGGCAGGCTCGCGCCAAAGGTGCCGGACGCCAGGGCGCGGGAGCGCACATGCAGGACGCGATGGGTCTCGGCCGCCTCGCGGGCCAGCATCGAGCCCGTGGAGAACGCGTCCACCAGGACCAGGGCGGGCCGGTCCTGGTGGTGGTGCGGGACAGTCATGGGCGGGGAACCAATCTGGGCTCGGACGACGCGCTGTCGTAGCGCTCCGCCACGTGGTTGAGCATCCCGTACAGGTCGTCGGAGGAGAGCCGGCCGGCGGTACGGGAGGTGGGGGTGCTCAGGGGCAGCTTTCCGGTGGACCCCCAGGCCAGCGCGCCCCGGTCGTCGATGACGCAGGTCGCCGCCGCCCTGTTGTCGGGGTGGAGGCAGTAGGGGATGTCGAGCAGACCGAGCCGGAACGCCCCGGTCAGCGCGGTGCCGATGTCCGCGTGCAGGTTCAGCACCGCCTCCACGAGGGCCCGCGCCTCGGCGAGCGTCTCCTCGTAGTACGCGTCCTCCTCGGCGCTCGCCGGAGCCGCCGGCCCGCGCGCGGCGGCCGCGGCGAGCCGCAGCGCGGACAGGTTCTCCGAGACGCTCGGGATCTGCCACGCCTCGGAGACCGTCTTGACGATCAGCCGCTCGCAGCCCGCGTCCCGGGCGAGCCGGGCACTGTCCTCGATGAGCGCGCCGGCGCCCGCCGGGGTGCGCGGGAACAGGCCCATGTACGTGTAGAGCACCACATGCCAGGTGGCGTCCCCCAGCAGCTCGGACGCGAGGGTGCGCAGCGCCCGCAGCGCCCCGCGGTCCTGGGCCGCGAGGGTGCCCTGGGCGTAGCTGAAGGACATGTGGCGCAGCCCGTGGGCCCGGAAGAAGCAGCCCTCCAGCACCGCCGTCGCCACCAGGATCGACGGCGGGCAGAGCTGGCCGAGCAGACACCCGCCGAAGCTCTCGATGTGCCCGTGCTCGGTCTCCCCGGCCAGTACCCGGCAGCTCTCCGACCAGGCGCGCACCGCGTCACCGAGGGGGAGCCTGCTGTAGGGCAGGCAGTAGGAGATCGGGCCGCCCTCGGTCGCGTCCAGGCCGACCTCGACCAGCCGGCGGAACACGGCGAGCGGCAGCGCCGTGCCGTGCCGGACCTGGACGGGGAACTCCGGTCCGTACAGGTCGGCCAGCATGTGCCGGGTGGCGGCCGCGGGGTGGGAGACGAGCGGGTATCCGTTCAGCTCCTCGCCCGCGGCCAGCCGCTCCAGCGGGGTGGTGTGGTCGCCGACCCGGGTGTAGCTGTCGATGGTGATCGTTCCCACCACGGGGAAGTCGAGGGCGGCCACCTCGCGCAGCCCGGCCGCCATCGCACCGATCCTGCCGAAGCCCATGCGAGGCTGCACGACCAGGGTGCGCTCGGCCCGGCGGCCGGCCACGAAGCGGTCGAGGTGGCCGGTCACCGCCCTGAGATCAGTTCGGTGGCGGGGGCTCCGCTGGCCGGGTCGATGGTGGCCACGTGGTACTTGTGCGGGTCGCCGGCCCGGACGCGGGAGATGATCGTCCCCGGGGCCCCGAAGTCGACCAGGCTGCTGGTGTAGAGGGTGCGCAGGTGGGTGAGGCCGAGGCCGGAGACGTCCTGGAGCCAGCTCTCGATCTCGTCGTCCGCCGCGCCGTCCGGCCCGCCGAGCACCGCGTGGATACGGTCGGCGTCGGCGGCCCGGTCGGGGTGGCAGCGTTCGAGGAAGGCGGCCAGCCGCGCGCCGCGGTCGGTGAAGGGCGAGAACACCATGGCCACGAGCGCCTCTTCGGACAGTCCGAACGCCTCCCGGGCGAACTCGTCGGAGAGCTCGCGCCGGTAGAGGCGCTTCTCCGCCGTGTCGTACCGGCCGAGCGCGAGGTCGATGAGGTTCTGCGGCATCTCCTTCTTGTGCATCAGCTCCTCGGCCAGCTCCAGGTACTCGGCCAGGCCCTCGTCGTACGTCCGGCCCTGGACGAACTCGACGCGCAGCGCCCGCAGATGGGCCATCAGTCCGGGGTTGGCGCAGTCGGACTCGCTGAAGCTGAAGGCGAGTTCGTCGAACTGGAACCCGAGGAAGTCCACGATCAGGTCCCAGTGGTCGTGCACCCGGTAACTCACCAGGTCGTAGACCGAGATGAACTGCGGCTGCATCGATCGGTCGCCGGTGGACACCTCGCGCTCGGCGAGTTCGCTCGCGCTGTCGTCGCCGAACAGCTCGCGGAAGTAGGTGTCGCCGATGCCGCGCAGGGCCAGCAGGATGCCCCGGAAGCCCATGGTGCGGCATTCCTGCACATCCACGCCGGACGCCTTGGCGAGCCGCATGATCCAGGCGGAGTACAGGAGTTGCTCGCGCCGGGAGTCGCCGGTCATCACCACGTCGACGCCGCCGTCGAACCAGGCGGCGCGGCCGTAGAAGTCGGCGACGGCCAGATTGCAGCTGTTGCAGAAGGTCGGCCGGCCGTCGCCCGCGGCGCGGTGGCCGTTCATCAGGACGTCGACGCGGTTGATGTCGATCAGGTGCTGGGGCAGCGGCAGGTCGACGTCGAAGGGGCGGACCAGCGTGTGGTCGATGGTCAGCAGTTCCGCCCGGTCGTCGTCGAGCAGGCCGAGCGCCCGGTAGACGCGGTCGATGTTCTCCATGACCGCCCGGGGCACGCCCGCGTGCCGCATGTTGGCGACGCGCAGCGTGAAGGTGCGGCCGAAGTTCAGCGCGAGGTGCAGCTGCACCGCGCGCACGAACGCGACGACGTACGTGCTGTCCTTGCCGCCGCCGTAGGCCACCATGACCTTGTAGTCGGGCAGCGCGTCGACGCCGCCCGCGGCCTCCACGAGCCGTTCTCCGGTCGCCTTGACGCCGTCGAGTTCCACATCGCTGAGGAAGCCGGTCAGCTGGGCGTGCAGCGCCGGGTACCGCTCGTTCGCGGGCTCCCCCGTGTGCTGGTTCATATGCGTTCGGCCTCGAATTCGAAGGTGTCGATGATGCGGTGGATGTCGGCCTCCACCTGGGCCTCGTCGTCGCCGAGGAGGATGAAGCGGCCGCTGTGCAGGGCGTCGTAGGAGCCGCCCGGCTGGAGCACCTCGCCGACCGGCGGCAGCAGTTCCCGCCAGATCGAGGGCACGCTCGTCCGCAGGGAGACGGCCTTGGTGACCCGCGCGGGCAGGTCGGCCGGCTTGGGCACGCACAGCCAGCCGCCGGACGGGTCACCGGACTTGGTGGTGATCTTCGCGGTGGACTCGCCGCCCACGGCGCGCAGCCAGACCTCGAAGAGGTTGACCCCGAAGACCTTGTTCAGCAGGTGCGGCACCTCGCTGCCGCCCACCCGGCCGCCGATCTCCAGGAACACGAGTTCGTCGCCGGGCGTGACGAAGACCTCCAGGTGGAAGGGGGTGGTGCAGATGCCGAGGGCCGCGACGCACTCCCGGGTGAACGCCTCGATACGGTCGCGCAGTTCGCTGTTCTGCATCACGACCGAGCCGAGCGGTGCGCCGAGGCCGAAGGCCAGGCAGTCGTTCACATAGCGGGAGACGACCTGGAAGGGCACCTCCGCGTCGTCGTCCGCGTAGCCGTCGATGTGAAAGATGCGGCCGGTGACGAACTCCTCGATCTCGTACCGGGACAGGTCGAGGGTGGGCAGCAGTTCGGTGAGCCGCCCCTCGTCCTCGACGCGGTGCACGCCGATGCTGGCGGCGCCGTCGACCGGCTTGAGGATCACCGGGTAGCCGGCGCCGCGCGCGAACTCCACGGCGGCTTCCGGTGTTTCGCAACTGCCGAAGCGCGGGACCCGGACGCCCTTGAGGGCGAGGATCTCCTTCATCCGCACCTTGTCGCGGTAGACCGCCACCTCGTCCGGGGTCGGACCGGGGATGCCGAGGTCCCGGCGGACCCGGGCGGCGATCTCCAGGGTGAACTCGGACAGCGCGACGAGCTGGTCCACCGGACCGACCCGGCGGGTGATCTCGGCGACCGCGTCCCGCAGCGCCTCGAAGTCGTTGACGTCGTCGACCCGGACCTGCGCGGCGATCTTCGCGGGGTCGGCGAGCACGCCCTCGGCACCGAGCGGGTCCACCACATAGCTCACCCGGTGGGCGTCGTGGTCGATGAACTCCTCGTAGCGCGTCAGCTCGTTGTCCCAGCGCACGCCGTCGGAGAAACGCGGCCAGCGGTTGACGATGACGATGTGCATTTCAGACTGCTCCTGCGATCATGAGTTCCGGGTTGTCCCACGGCGGTACGGGGGCGGACGGCGGCTGCCACGCGGCGAAGCCGTGCTGCTTGCCGTGGTGGAGGAAGTCCCGGAAGCGGGGGACGGCTTCCTCTCCGGTGAACACGTCGGTCCAGCCCTGGTCGATCAGATCGCGGCGCACCCGGTCGTTGTCCGACTCCGAGGTGGTCAGCTTTCCGCCCACGACGCAGGGCAGTTCGACGCCCCGGCGCTGGAGCTCGGTCATCAGGACCCGGGCGCCGTGGTGGCCGTGCCCGTTGATGCTGGAGACCACGAGCAGGTCGGGCCGGTGCTCCTCGATGCCGCGCAGCACCACCGGCACCGGGGTGCAGCTGCCGAGGTTGCGTACCAGACCGCCGTGCTCCTCCAGGAGTTTCTGGAGATAGACCAGGTTCCAGATATGGGAATCGGACTCGACGGTGCTCACGATGCACCGGAAGGACGTACTCAAGACTGCACTCCTACGGGAAGTCGTTCACGATCCGTGAGCGTCCGGCGGAAGCTGCGCATGGTCAGGGGCAACAGGACGGCACCGAAGACGCTGAGCACGACGGCGAGCACACCCACGAGGCGCTGCGGCCCGTAGGTGGCCCCGACGCTGCCGACCAGCAGTCCCGCGATGGGGTACGACAGGAGGTTCAGCAGGTAGAAGGGCCCCATCACCTTGCCGAGGTGTTCCCTGGGGATCACCTTCACCCGCGAGGTGCGGTTGAAGACGTTGTAGTACGCCGTCCCCGTGAGCACCGCGATGAACAGCACGGCGTAGACCGGGAACGAGCCGGCGATGCCGATCAGCAGCAGCGCGGCGCACAGCACCGCGAAGCCGACCGCGCCGAGCAGCGGGACCTCGAACCGCTTGAGGACGCGCGGGATCAGCAGCAGGTTGACCAGTCCGACGACGCCGACGCAGGTGTTGAGCAGCGCGAACGACCAGTCGGGCGCGGCGAAGACACCGGTCACCAGCGCCGCGTTGGCGCTGAGCACCGAGGCCACCACGAGGTTGATCCCGAAGTTGAGGATGCCGAGCAGCAGGACGGGACGGTTGCCGGCCATCAGCTTCCAGCCCAGGCCCAGTTCGCGCAGGGTCTCCCGCGTGGTCGTCGGTTCGCCCGGCCGCTCGCCGCGCGGCAGCGGCAGCCAGCAGGCCGCGGCGAGGGCGAACACGGAGGCGGCCACGGCCAGCAGCCACACCTTGCCGATCAGCGCGGCGGCGAGGGTCGCGAGCGCGGGCCCGAGGGCCATCGCGAGCAGCTCCATGTTCTGCACCAGCGCCTGGGTGCGCGCCATGGCCTCGCCCGCCGCCAGCTGGGGCACCATCTTCTCGACGGACATGCGGGTCGGCGCGACCAGGATCGACAGGACCGCGCCGCTGGTCATCAGGGCGGGGGTGGTCCAGCCGGGCCGGGTCAGCAGGACCGCCACGACCACGGCGAGCACCACCGCGCGGGAGCCGGTCACGACGGAGAACAGCCGGGCGCCGCCGTCCCGGTCGGCGATGAGGCCGGCGAAGGGATAGGCGATCAGACCGGGCAGCCACTCCAGCGCGAACGCGAAACCGAGCGTGGAGACCTGTTTGGTGTCCTGGAAGAGCAGGAGCGGCACCGCGAACATCACGACCTGCTCGGCCATCAGACCGAGCAGGACGCCCGCGCCGAACAGGCCGCGGCCGTAACGGGGTCGAGAGGTCACGAACCCGCCGCCGCGTTCCGCTCGTGCTCGCGGATCAGCGGGGCGACATGCGTGTAGAAGATCCGCATCTCGTCGCGCGTCGGCCAGCCGGAGAAGATGAACTCGCTGACGCCCGCGGCCTTGTAGGCGTAGAGGTACTCGGCGACCTCCGCATAGCTGCCGACGACGCACAGCGCCGGGCCGCCCCGGTAGGCGACGGCGCCGGACCACAGCATGGGCGAGAGCCAGTCGTCGGAGGCCGTGTCGGCGAGCCGGAACGAGGTCTTGACGGCCTCGGAGTCGGACTTGCCGACGAAGTGGCTGACCCAGGCGCGGTGTTGCTCGTCGGGGTCGCGCATCATGTCCTCGACGGCGGCGAGCGCCTCGGCGCGGGTCTCCCGCGCGAGGACGTGCATCCGGATGCCGACCTTGCAGCCCTGGGACAGCAGCGGCTCGGTGACGGCCGCGATGCCCTCGGGGGTGTCGCCGTAACGCAGCCAGCAGTCCGCGTACTTGATCGCGGTCTTCTGGGCGACGGCGGAGGCGCCGCTGATGTAGATGTGCGGGCGGCCGCCGCCCTTGTAGCCGAGGCCGAGCTGCGCGTCCTCGATGGTGTAGTGCTCGCCCTTGTGGGTCAGAGGGGTCTCGCCGCGCCAGAAGCGGTGGCAGACGTCGAGGAACTCCTCGGATCTCGCATACCGCTGGTCGTGCGCGAGAAAGTCTCCGTAAAAAGCCTGCTCGGCCGGAGATATACCGGCCACGAGATTCAGTGCGATACGCCCGTCGGACATCCAGGAGACGGTGTTCACGATCTGGGTGAACAACGTCGGGGAAAGGAGTCCGGGACGGTAGGCGAGGATGAACTTGACCCGTTCGGTTTCCCGGACGAGAGCACCGATCATCGGAAGGGGATCGGGCATATGGTAACTGATTCCCATGAGCAGGGAATCCACCCCGAGTTCATCCGCCTCACGGGCGAAATCAACTATCCCGTCAAAGTCGAGCTCACCCGCCTGGTACTTGTCGGTGGCCTTCTGCTGGCCACTGTCCAGAGGCGAACACCAGTGCAACTTCAGATCGTCCATAGCTACCCACCCGAAAAGACTTGGTCTTTACAGCCGACGGCCGAACAAAGGAGATATATGGCGGATCAGAAGAACTCTGCCGATGCCATGCGACTTGTGTCCGACCTTGACACGTCTCCTGACGTTACGTCAAGATCACGACGCTGCTCGCAGTAGAGAGTAAACCGCCGACTTTGACTTCGCGGACGAGGAGCGGCCTTGTCGGGCTGTGCTTCATCTCACACGCAAAGGTTGCGGCTTGCTTGCGTTCGCTTACGAAATAGGTCAGAGCAAAGGCAAATGATTTCTAAACGTTGGACCAGCCTGAGGTGAGCGGAATGATTCGCCCCGGATCGGCCGGCCGACGCGACCGACGGACATGAAAGGTTACGAGGTTGTCCCAGGAGACGGGTAGGGCCCAACTGCCCACCCCACGCGCGCACCTGACGTCGGACCGGACCCGCGCCACGCTGGCCGTGCAGAGCAAGTTCCTCACCGGAGCCCGGGAGTTCCTGGTCGGCGAGGGCTTCCAGGAGCTGCTGCCGCCCACGATCGGACCGGTCACCGACCCCGGCGCCCGCGGTGCCAAGCAGGTCGACATCGACTACTACGGGCACCGCTACAAGCTGATGACCAGCGGAATCCTGTACAAGCAGGCGTCCCTGCTCAGCTTCGACAAGATCTTCCACGTGGCCCCGAACGTGCGGCTCGAACCGCTGGAGACCGCGGTCACCCACCGCCACCTGGTGGAGTTCCACCAGCTCGACGTGGAGATCGGCGAGGGCTCCCGCGAGGACGCCCTGGACATCGCCGAACGGCTGACGAAGCACGTGGTGGAGTACGTCCTCGTGCATGCCCAGCCCGAACTCGCCGTACTGGGGCGCGACTTGGAGGCGTTCAAGCAGATACTCGCGGGCCCCTACGGCCGCCGCAGCCACGCCGACGTCGTCGCGGACCTCCAAGGGCGCGGACACCCGCAGGAGGCCGGCGCGGAGGTCGACTGGGAGGGCGAGGAGATCATCTCCCGGGCCGCCGCCCACCCCTTCTTCATCACCGACTACCCCAAGGGCTCCCGCGGCTTCTACGACAAGGAGAGCACGACGGAGCCGGGGGTGCTGCGCAACTTCGATCTCATCTTCCCGGGCGGTTTCGGCGAGATGATGAGCGGAAGCGAACGCGAATCCGACTACCGCAACCTCGTCATGCGCATCCGGGAAACCGGGGAGAACCCCGCGAAGTATGACTGGTACTTGACCCTCGCCCGCGAGGGACTCCCGTCCAGCGCCGGTTTCGGGCTCGGCGTGGAGCGCTTCACCCGGTTCCTGTGCGGTCTCGACGCGGCCTGGCAGGCGTCGGGCTACCCGAAGCTCCCGGGGGACCCGCGGCCATGACCGATCTGCACGCCCCGGGATTCCCCCGGCAGCGGGTGGCGGAACGCGCCCGGCACGGCACCGCCATGGCGTTCCCCGAGGCCGCCGGCTACGGGACCACCATGTTCGGGCAGCAGCCCCCCGAGCCGGACGCGCCCCTGGACGCGATCGACCGGACCCGGCTGGTGCCCCCGGTCTTCGTGCCCCGGCGCCTGGAGCGGCTGATCGACCTGGGCCGCGAGCCGGTGGTGGGGGACGCCGAACTCGCCACCACCATCGGGGGGTTCAGCGCTCCGCTGCCGGTCTACGTCTCCGCGTTCGGTTCGACCCGGGTCGCCAGCGGTGACCTCGGCCAGGCTGTAGCACGCCAGGCGGGCCGGCTGGGCATTCCCATGGTCATTGGCGAGAACATCGTCCCTGTCGCCGGTTACGGCCGGATGGCCCAGACCGCTCCCAGCTCGCTGCTGCAAAGGATCACGGAGTACGCCGCGGCCGTCCCCGACGGACAGGGCGGTGTGGTCGTCCAGCAGAGCACCGAGGACGCCGACGCCGAGGTCTGGAACCTCGTCTACAGCGATCCCGCGGTGCAGTCGCTGCTCGAATCGGGGCGCCTGGCGTTCGAGTTGAAGGTGGGCCAGGGCGCCAAGCCGGGCCTCGGCGGCATGACGCTCGTACCGCGGGAGAAGGCCACGGCGCTCTCCGCGCAGTACGACCTCATGGACGTCTTCGGCGCCGACAGCGACGCGGTGCTGCGGTGCAGCAGTCCGGGCACCTTCACCGACGAGATCCTGCGGCACCAGATCCGGCTGATGCGGAACAACTATCCGCGCTGCCGGGTGTGGGTGAAGCTGCCGCCGGCCCGCGATGTGGGCGCGGCGGCGGCGGTCGCCTGGGCGGCCGGGGCGGACGCGGTCGGCGTGGACGGCGCCGAGGGCGGCACCGGCTGGGCGCCGCGGGCCTTCCTCGGCCATGTCGGGCTGCCGCTCGCGGAGTGCCTCGACCGGGTCGACCCCCAGGAGCACTGCCTGCTCGTCACCGGGCGGATCTGGGAGGGGGCGCGCGCCACCAAGTGCCTGGCGCTCGGCGCGCGCGCCGTGGGGCTCGGCCGGGCCGCGCTCGCGGCGGTGGACGAGGACCCGGAGCACGGGCTGGTGAACCTGGTGGAGTGCCTGGCGCTGGAGATGCGGATGCTGCTCAGCTCGCTCGGCAAGTACGAGATATCCGAGCTGGGCCGGGAGGACCTCTGGTCCGAGGAGCGGCCGGGGCCGAGCTGACCGGGACGCGGGATGTACGGGCGCCGTCCGCGCCGGGCGATCTTCCGCTCGGCGCGGACGGCCCCGTGCGAGAAGACGCGAACGCCCTCGCCGGCACGGTGATGACCCGTCCCGCGTCCCACTGGTCAGGCGGAGGGGGCCGCCGGGGTTCCGTCGGCCAGTTCCGCGACCAGGCGGGTGGCGAGCGGCACATCGATGCCGTGCCGCTCGGCCGCCCGCAGGACGGCGCCGCCGATCGCGTCCAGCTCCAGCGCCCGGCCGGCCTCCGCGTCCCGCAGCATGGACGACTTGCTCTGCGCCGGGAAGGCGTCGTAGCGCGCGAGCACCTGGGCGGCGTCGCCCGGTCCCCCGCAGGCCCGGCTCACCGCGGTGGTCTCCTCGACCAGGGCCGCCAGTTCCTTGGGGTGCTCGTCCCGGACGCCGCCGATCGACAGGCCGTAATGCGTCGTGAGCAGGGCGAAGGGCGCGAGGAAGGCCAGCTTGGCCCAGAGGGCGGCGTTCTCGTCCGCGACCGTGCGGGTCTTCACCCCGGCGGCGTTCAGCACGGCGGCCAAAGGCGCGAGCCGGGCCTCGTCCGCGCCGGCCACGTCGATCTCGGTGAAGGGGCTGCCGTGCCGGACGACGCCCGCGGCGGTGCGGGTGGACTCGACCCGGATCACGGCCGGTACGACCTGTCCGGCGCCGTAGCGCGCACGCAGCGCGGCGACGTGCTCGACGCCGTTGAGCAGCGGCAGCACGAAGCCCCCGGCGAACTGCGGCGGCACCCGGTCGAGCGCCGCGTCGAGCACGGTGTGCTTGACGGTGACCAGGCACAGATCGACGGGCTCACGCAGTTCGGTGTCCGCCTCCACCCGGGCGGTGAAATCACCGTGCTGCCCGCTGGACACCCGGATGCCGTCCCGGGCCAGCGTGCGCGCGGTGTCCTCGCCCGCCAGGCAGATCACACGGTGTCCGGCACGGGAGAGCAGGGCCGCGAGGAGGCCGCCGACGCCTCCGGGGCCCAGCACGGCGATGGTCCAGGGCGTTGCGGGCGCGGTGTCCGGCGCGGTGTCCATAGAAGGGGTGCCCTCTCCTTGGGTCGCGCGAGCGACCGGGGGATCGTCAGGATGTCCGGCAAGATCATCAGTTTGCGCCGGGGGCCCCGTCAACCCCGGAGATGGAAGGGGAGGTCGTGGCGGAGCACCGGTGTGCTCCACGGACCGTCATCGGGCCGCCACCGTACGTCCGGGAAGAGGGCCCCGGGAACCTCCGCGCGACCGGCTCCCCCTCCCCCGAATCGGTACGTTTCGGGCCGTTTCGGGGGCTCGGCTTGTGACGGCACCCATAGGAGCCACATCACGTCCTAGGCCGGGCCGTAGGAACGGGGAGCCCTGAGCTGCACAGACATTTCCATATCGGGACATAGCGGTCATTGCTCCGAAGTGGCGTAGTACGTCACATCCTTGCCAAGCGCTTCGGCCCCGGCTAACCATTGCTGTCGTTGCCGGGAAGCAACGGGCCGGACCGAGCGGATCTCCGCCGGGATCAAACGCCCGGTCCCACCCGCAGCGCGGGGCACATCGCCCCACCGCCACCGCGAGATTCGCGGCAGGCACGACCTTGTCCCCCAGAGGAAGAGTTCACGCATGACCATGGCCACCACCCGCACCCGCATCGCCCGCCTCGCCGTCACCGGTCTCGCCACCACCGGAGCCGCTGCCGCGGCCCTGACCCTGGTGCCGACCGGCGCGCAGGCCGCCGAGATGCCGCAGGTGCACGCCTCTGTGGTCAAGGCATCCCACACCACCGCCGCCAAGGCGGGCTCCGGCAACAACCTGGACGGCTGGATCAAGCAGTCGCTGGCCATCATGAAGTCCAAGGGCATCCCCGGTAGCTACGACGGCCTCAAGCGCAACATCATGCGCGAGTCCGGCGGCAACCCCAACGCGCAGAACAACTGGGACGTCAACGCCAAGAACGGCGTTCCGTCCAAGGGTCTGCTCCAGGTGATCTCCCCCACCTTCAACGCGTACCACGTCTCCGGTACCGCGAAGAACATCACCGACCCGGTGGCGAACATCACCGCCGCGGCCAACTACGCCGCGCACCGCTACGGTTCGATCGACAACGTCAACTCGGCGTACTGATCGCACTGATCGACGCGGTCCCCGCACCGAAGGCCGGTGCCGGCAGCTCCCACGCTGCCGGCACCGGCCTTTCTGTGTCTCCGCACGCCCACGGGCGTGCGGTCAGCCGCCGTCCGGGGTGCCGAGTCCGGTGAGCGCGCCGACCGGATCGAGGTCGGGGGTGCCCCGGGGCCACCAGTCCTGCGCGCCGGGCTCGGACTCGTAGACGTACCACAGTCCGTCGAGGCCCAGCCGGAGCTGGACATGGCCGAGCGGATGGGTGAGCCGGTTGCGCCAGGGCCGGAAGGCGGGCAGGTCGGCGGCGAGCAGCAGCGGCCGGGCCCGGTCGAAGCGGCCGGCCGGCGGGTCCCACGGCTCCTCCAGGACGGCCAGCCCCTCCACCCCGCCCTGCCGCCAGGCGGCGACGGCCCGCGCGAGGTCGCCCGGGGTGCGGTCGGTGGCCCCGGCGAGCGTCGCGTAGAGCGCGCGGGTCGTCACGGTCAGGCCGGAGCCGGGGCGGGCCGCGGCGAGCCGCACCGCGTCCTGCCACAGGGACAGCTCGCCGACCGGGTCGCGTCCGCTGCCGAGCAGCGCGTACGCGCGGGCGGCGGCGTCGGTCGCCAGCTGGTCCAGCGCGAACGGGTCCGGGCCGCCGGGCGCGGCGGGATACGCCGGGGGCTGCCCGGGATGCGCGGGGACCGGCGCGGGCGGCGGCAGCAGGGGGCGGTCGCGCGGGGCGAGGGCCTCGGTGGCGCGGACGCCGGGCAGGGCGCAGGGCTGCCGCTCCCGTCCGTCGCGGGCCGCGCGGGCGGCGCTGCGCCGGGAGAGCGCGTCGAGCAGCTCCCGCTCGCCCCGGCCGCGCAGGAGCAGCAGCACGAAGGGGTCGGCGTCGAGCAGCCGCGCCGTCTGGTAGCAGAGGGCGGCCGCGTGCTTGCAGGGGTGGCCCGAGTCGGGGCAGCTGCACCGGGGGGCGAGGTCGCCGGGGCCGGGCAGCAGCGGGACCCCGCAGTCGGCGAGGGACTGGGGCAGCTCCTTGTCGAGCAGTGCGGCGATATGGCCGGGCCGGTCGACGGCCGCGTCCAGGAACCGCTCCCACTCGGCGTCCGCCAGCGGGCGCACCCGCACCTCGACGCGGTACGGGCGGGGGCGGCTCCCCCGCACATAGGCGAGCACCGATCCCGGGGTCACGGTGATCGCGTCCACGTGTCCCTGGTCCGCGTACCCCTGGCCGCGCGCCACCCGCTTGGCGTCCAGCGCGCCCCGCTCCAGCGCCTCCACCCATGCGTTCCCCCACCAGGTCCCGGCGAACGGCCCGTCCTCGGCCCGCTCCCCACGGGGCCCGAACGCCGGGAACGTACGCCGGTGTTCACCGTCCCGGTGCGGAGTGGCCATGGTCGGCGGCGCGTGCGCAACGGTGGGCTGCCCGGGTTCGGGCTCGGGCCTCGACGCGTCTTCGGGCAGGGGCGCGGGAACGTCCTCCACCTCGGCGTCGGTCTCCGGCGGCATCCGGAAGGCGTTCTTGAGGAAGTGCCGCATCTCACCGGCCGCCTTGAGCCGCACGGCACGGGAAGAGTCGGAACCGGGACCAGGACCGGGACGGGAATCGGAATCGGAATCGGCGGAGGTCACGCCCTTGGTACGGGCCTGTGCACCAGCCCCCGACGAACGCCCGTACCTACGCCGCCCACCGCGCTCGGCCTCCGCCGCCTCCGTCTCCACGCGCGACGCCTCACGCCGCGCGGCCCGCAGGGCTTCCCGGGCGATGTCGCCGGGGCGGGAGCGGGGGCGGGGTCGGGGCCGGCGGTGGGGTCCGGCCCAGAGCCGGGGCCGGGGGCGACGACCGGCGCTTCTCCCGCCGGACCTGCCGCGCCTGACCCCTCTCCGATCGACCCGTCTCCGCCCGGCCCATCTCCGGCCGGCCCGCCTTCGCCCGGCCCCTCTCCGCCCGGCCCACGCCGCACAGCCGACTCCGCCGCCGCCTCCGGGTAGGGCTCCTCCTCTGCCGCCCGCTCCCCCTCGACCCCGGCCCCGGTCTCGGTCGAATCCTCCGGCCTCGCCCGCTCCTCCCCTCGCCCGGCCCCGGCAGGGAGCCCGTCCGGCGGCGTGCCGCCCGCAGGGCCTCGCGGGCCGCGTCGGCCGGGCGGGTGGGGTCGGCGGGGGTCATGGGGTGCTCCGCAGGGACACGAGGTCGGAGAGTTCGCGGTCGGTCAGTTCGGTGAGGGCGGCCTCGCCGGAGCCGAGGATGGCGTCGGCCAGGGCCCGCTTCGCGGCGAGCATCTCGGCGATCCGGTCCTCGACCGTGCCCTCGGTGACCAGGCGGTGGACCTGGACGGGCTGGGTCTGGCCGATGCGGTAGGCGCGGTCGGTGGCCTGTTCCTCGACGGCCGGGTTCCACCAGCGGTCGAAGTGCACGACATGCCCGGCACGGGTGAGGTTGAGGCCGGTGCCCGCGGCCTTCAGGGAGAGGACGAGCACCGGTGTGGCGCCGTCCTGGAACCGGTCGACCATGCGCTCCCGCTCCGCTACCGGGGTGCCGCCGTGCAGCAGCTCCACGGGGACCGCGCGGGCGGACAGATGGGCGGTGATCAGCCGGGCCATGCCGACGTACTGGGTGAAGACGAGCGCCGAGCCGTCCTCGGCGAGGACCGTGTCCAGCAGCTCGTCCAGCAGGGCGAGTTTGCCCGAGCGGTGGACCAGCCGGTCGGTGGCCCCGGCCTCCTTGAGATAGAGCGCGGGGTGGTCGCAGATCTGCTTCAGCGCGCCGAGCAGCTTCAGCACGAGGCCCCTGCGGGCGATGCCCTCGGCGGTCTCGATGGCCAGCATCGACTCGCGCACCACCGCCTCGTACAGCGCGGCCTGTTCGCGGGTGAGCGGCACCGGATGGTCGGTCTCGGTCTTCGGCGGCAGTTCCGGGACGATGCCGGGGTCGGACTTCTTGCGCCGCAGGAGGAAGGGCCGGACGAGGCGGCCGAGGCGGTCCACGGCCTCCTGGTCCTCGCCGTTCTCCACCGCGCGGGCGTGCCGGGCGCGGAAGGACTTCAGCGGGCCGAGGAGTCCGGGGGTGGTCCAGTCGAGCAGGGCCCACAGTTCGGAGAGGTTGTTCTCCACCGGGGTGCCGGTGAGCGCGACCCGCGCGGGAGCCTCGATGGTACGCAGCGCCTTGGCGGTGGCCGAGTAGGGGTTCTTCACATGCTGGGCCTCGTCCGCGACCACCATCCCCCAGGAGTGCTCGGCGAGCCGGGGCGCGGCGGAGCGCATGGTGCCGTACGTGGTGAGGACGAAGCCGCCGTCGAGGCCGGCCAGGGTGCGCTCCGTGCCGTGGAAGCGGCGGACGGGGACGCCGGGGGCGAACCGGTTGATCTCCCGCTGCCAGTTGCCCAGCAGGGAGGCGGGGCAGACGACGAGGGTGGGTTCGCGGCAGGCCCGCTTCAGGTGCAGGGCGATGAGGGTGACGGTCTTGCCGAGGCCCATGTCGTCGGCCAGGCAGCCGCCGAGGCCGAGGGAGGTCATCAGGTCGAGCCAGGCGAGGCCGCGCAGCTGGTAGTCGCGCAGGGTGGCGGCGAGTTCCGGGGGCGGCTCGGCGGGGCGCAGGCCCGCGGTGAGGCGGTCGCGGAGGGTGGCGAGGGCGCCGACCGGGACGGCCCGGACGGTCTCGCCGTCGACCTCGGCGGTGCCGGTGAGCGCCACGGAGAGCGCGTCGAGGGGGTCGAGCAGGCCCAGTTCCCGCTTCCGGGCCTTGCGGACGAGGGCGGGGTCGACGAGCACCCAGCGGTCCCGCAGTCGTACGACGGGGCGGTGGGCCTCGGCGAGGGCGTCCATCTCGGCCTCGTCCAGCGGGTCCCCGCCGAGCGCCAGCTGCCAGCGGAAGCGCAGCAGGTCCGCGCCCTCGAAGAAGCCGGTGCCGTCGGTCGCGGAGCCGGGCGCCGGCCGTACCTCGGCGGTGGCGGTGAGATCGCGGGCGAGGTCCCGGGGCCAGTGCACGGCGACCCCGGCGGCGGCGAGCCGGCTGGCCGCGACGCCGAGCAGGTCGCCCAGTTCCTCCTCGGACAGGGCGAGGACGTCGGGCACGTCCTGTTCGGCGAGCCGGTCCAGGGGCGGCCAGACCCGCCCGGCGCGGCGCACGGCGAGGGCCGCGTCCACCCGGGCGCGGGGGCCGAAGGCGGTGTCGGCCCCGCCCGCCCACAGGGTGGCCGCGTCGGCCACCAGGGTGGGATCGGCGAGGCTGTGGACCTGCACGATCGCGGCCCCGGCGGCGCGGGCGCCCCCGCTCGCGCCCGCGTCGAAGGTGTCGTAGGCGGACAGGTCCAGGCGCAGCGAGATCCGTACGCCCGCGTCCATGCCCGCGGCGACCTCGGCCGCCCAGGCGTGCGCACCCGGCAGGGACTGGGGCTCGCGCGCGGCGAAGGGGCGGCCGCAGGCGTGGGCGGCGGCGGGGGTGCGGGGCAGGGTGTCGGCGATCGCGTCCAGGAAGGAGCGGAGCAGCGCCTCCGGCTCGGGCAGCCGCAGCGGCCCGGGGTCCGGCAGCGGCACAGCGTGTCCCTCCGGGGGCAGGGCGGCGGCGATCGCGCGCAGATGGGCGATGTCGTCGGGCTCCAGCGGACCGGCCCGCCAGGCGTCCTGGCCGCCCGGGGTGAGGCCGGGCAGCAGCCGCCCCCGGGCGACGAGCCGCAGGGCGTGCAGCGCGGCGGCGCCCCAGCAGGCGGTGGCGGGGTGCGCGGCGGGGTCCCGGCGGGCGCGGACCAGCAGGGGCAGGGCCTCGGCGAGCGGCAGGGCCAGCGCGGGTACCTGGCGGCGGCGCACTGCGGCGCCGTGCCGTCGTACGACCGTGAGTTCCTCGGGGTCGGCGGCCGCGGCGGGCAGGGGCGCGCCCTCGGGGTCCCAGAAGGCGATACGGCCCTCGCGGGGCAGCGGCGCGGGCACGTAGACCGCGGCCAGGCGCACCGGCACCGGGTCCCCGCCCGCCACCCGGGAGTCCGCCGTCCGCTCGGCCGTCATCGCCCCACCGCTCATACCTTCTGCCACCTCCCGCCCGCACCTCGGACCAGACGTCTCCGACTCTACGGGCGGGGTCTGACAACCGGTCCCCGAGCAGGGGCTATGGCACCGTCCGCGACACCACGTACACCATCGGGAAGTCCGGGTCGGCCATGTTCACGACCACGTCCTGGGTGGGTGCCGGGTTCTTCTGGGTGTGGGTGAGGCCGTACCAGGAGCCGGCGCCGGCGAAGGTCCAGCCGCTGACCTTGCGGTCGCGGGCGCCGACGGCGATGTCGCCCTTCTTCAGCTCGTCGCGGCGCGAGTCCATGGACTGGAGGAAGGTGTCCAGGCCGGCCGGGTTGGTGCGGAACTGCACGTACAGGCGGCTGGTCTTCCAGTTGTTGGTCTCGTACGACGCGATGTGGTCGGCGGGGCGCGGGACGTTGACCTGGTAGAGGCGGCGCTGCACCTTCGACGGCCAGCCCGCGGTGAGGCCGGTCGCGGAGTACTTGGCCTCCTTGTCCTTGCCGCTGTTGCGGCTCTGGTTCGCCGAGATCACCAGATAACCGGCCGGCACACCGATGAGCAGCACGATGATCAGCAGGGTGATCCCCCGGCGCCTGGCCTTGTGGCGGGGGTCCTCGGGAGGCCGCCGCCCCGGCTGCGGCCCGGCGGCCTGGCGGGGCAGGGAGGTGGAGGCGGTCATGCGGTGTCCCGTTCGCGGCGGGCCTGGGCGTACCGCTCGTAGCGCTCGTACCGCTCGACCCGGCGGCGCTTGGCGCGCCGGAAGCGGCGGGCGACCAGGCGGGCCAGATCGGCCGCGCCCACCATGCCGGCCTCGGGGCCGAGCTGGGCGCGGGTGATACGGGCCTCGGGGCGGTAGCCGCGGCCGGTGAGATGGCGCTTGAAGGCGTCTCTGGCGGGGCCGATGAGCAGATCGTCGGCGGCCGAGACGCCACCGCCGATGACGAAGCAGGAGGGGTCGAGGGCGGCGGCCAGGTTGGCGATGCCGACGCCGAGCCACTGGCCGATGTCCTGGAGCAGCTCCACGCACATCGCGTCGCCCTCGCGGGCCAGCTCGGTGATCATCGGCCCGGTGATGTCGGCGATGTTGCCCTTGACGTGCTCGATGATCCCGTAGGCGACCGGCGAGTCGGCCTGGGCCAGCTCGCGCGCCTCGCGGACCAGGGCGTTCCCGGAGCTGTACTGCTCCCAGCAGCCGCGGTTGCCGCACGGGCAGCGGTGGCCGCCGGGCACGACCTGCATATGGCCGAACTCGCCCGCGACGCCGAACTTGCCCCGCTTGACCTGGCCGTCCTCCAGGATCGCGCCGCCGATACCGGTACCCAGTGTGATCATCACCAGGTGGTCCTCGCCGCGCCCGGCGCCGAAGCGCCACTCGGCCCAGGCGGCGGTGTTGGCGTCGTTGTCCACCAGCACCGGCACGGAGAGGCGGCCGCTGAGCCGGTCGCGCAGCGGTTCGTTGCGCCAGGACAGGTGGGGGGCGAACAGGACGCGGTTGCGGTCCGCGTCGACCCAGCCGGCGGCGCCGATGCCGACCGCGTGCACGTCGTGCCGGTCGGAGAGGTCCAGGACCAGCTCGACGATGGTGTCCTCGACGACCTTGGGGCTCTTCGACTTGTCCGGGGTCTCCGTGCGGAGCTTCTCCAGGATGTTGCCGTCGGCGTCCACGACGCCCGCCATCACCTTGGTGCCGCCGATGTCGATGCCGACGGTGGGGACACGGGGGGCCGTCAGGTGGGACCGGCGCTCCCGGGTGCCGACCGTCCGCAGGACGGGGGCGCGGCGGGAGCCGATGGGGGCCGTGAGGTCGCGATAGGTGCTCATCGTTGGTCGATTGTGCCTCAACGACGGTAAGGGTGCCGTACAAGGCGGGGGCGAGGGGCGGGCGATCCCGGTGGTGTCCCGGTTGACCGCGGCGCCCCTCGCCGCCCTCAGTCGCGCTGGAGTTCGTGGCGCAGGACGTCCAGGTCGGAGCCGCCGGCCATCTGCGCGGTCAGCTCGTCCAGGGTGATCTCGTCCCGTGTGTGATTGCCCACCATCGTGCCGCGGCGCAGCAGCACGAACCGGTCGCCCACCAGGTACGCGTGGTGCGGGTTGTGGGTGATCAGGACGACGCCCAGGCCCTCGTCGCGGGCCGCGGCGACGTACTTGAGGACCACGCCGGACTGCTTGACGCCCAGGGCCGCGGTGGGCTCGTCGAGGACGAGGACCTTGGCGCCGAAGTGGACGGCGCGGGCGATGGCCACGCACTGGCGTTCGCCGCCGGAGAGGGTGCCGATGGGCTGGTCGACGTCCCGCAGGTCGATGCCCATGCGCAGCAGCGCCTCGCGGGTGGTGCGGCGCATCAGGGCGGTGTCGAGGCGCTTGAAGGGGCCGGTGCCCTTGCGGGGCTCGGAGCCGAGGAAGAAGTTGCGCCAGACCGGCATCAGGGGCACGACGGCCAGGTCCTGGTAGACCGTGGCGATGCCCCGGTCCAGGGCGTCGCGCGGGGAGGCGAGGCGGGTCTCCTCGCCGTCGACGCGCAGGGTGCCGCCGTCGTGCTGGTGCAGTCCGGCGATCATCTTGATCAGGGTGGACTTGCCCGCGCCGTTGTCGCCGAGGACACAGGTGATTTCGCCCGCGTGCACCTGGAGGGACACGCCGTCCAGGGCGCGCACGTTGCCGTAGTGCTTGCCGACGCCGGACAGCTCGACCAGGGCGGGCGCAGCCGTCGTCGCGGTCGCCGCCGAAGTGGTCCCGTCCGTGGTCCCGTCCGTCGTCCCGGCCGTCACGCCGTCCGTCATGTCGTCCGTCATGTCGTCGCCTCCGCGCGCTTGCGGACCCAGGCGTTGAGCAGGGTCGCGAGGAGCAGCATCGCTCCGAGGAAGAACTTGAACCAGTCGGGGTTCCACTCGGCGAAGACGATGCCCTTGCTGGTCATGCCGAAGATCAGGGCGCCCACCGCGGAGCCGACCGCGCTGCCGTAGCCGCCGGTGATCAGGCAGCCGCCGATGACGGCCGCGATGATGTAGATCAGCTCGTTGCCGACGCCCTCGCCGGACTGGACGGCGTCGAAGGAGAACAGCAGGTGCTGGCCGGAGATCCAGGCGCCGAACGCGACGCCCATGTAGAGGCCGATCTTCGTCTTCGCCACCGGCACGCCGACCGCGCGGGCCGCGTCCTCGTTGCCGCCGACCGCGAAGATCCAGTTGCCGACGCGGGTGCGCAGCAGGATCCAGGAGCCGAGGGCGACCAGGGCGAGCCACCACAGGATGGTGATCTTGAAGTCGACGCCGCCGACGGTGACCGTGGAGGCGAAGACGGCGTGGGCGCTGGAGAAGCCCTGCATGTCGGCGATGGTCTTGGTGGAGACCGTGCCGTCGATCAGCTTGGTGAAGCCGAGGTTCATGCCGCACAGCATCAGGAAGGTGCCCAGCGTGATGATGAAGCTGGGCAGTCTGGTGCGGGTGAGCATGAAGCCGTTGAAGGCGCCGATGGCGAGGCTGACCAGCAGGGACACGCCGACGCCGACCCAGGTGTTCGCCGTCATCTGGTAGCTGAACATCGAGGAGATCAGCGCCGAGGACGTCACGAGGACGCCGGCCGACAGATCGAACTCGCCGCCGATCATCAGCAGCGCGACCGGCACGGCCATGATCCCGATGGTCGAGGAGGCGTACAGGACGGTGCTGAGGCTGGGGGCGCGCAGGAAGCCGTCGGCGATGAAGGCGAAGAAGACGAAGACGGCGAGGGCGCCGACGACCGAGCCCAGCTCGGGGCGGGCGAGGAGCTTCTTCAGCGGGGAGGTCCGCAGGAGCCGCTCGTCGGCCACCGGTTCCCCGACCTTCTGTTCGACCGCGTTCTGCCCGGTGGTCCGCTCGGCGGTCATCGGGTGCCCCGCTCGGTGTACGCCGCCAGCGTGGCCGCCTGGTCCTTGGTGATGATCTGCGGGCCGGTCAGCACCGGCTTGCCGCCGCCGAGGACGTCACCGTTGTACTTGTAGGCCCACAGCAGGTCGACCGCCTCGTATCCCTGGAGGTACGGCTGCTGGTCGACCGCGAAGCCCAGGGTGCCGTTCTTGAGCGAGGCCGCGACCTGCGCGTTGAGGTCGAAGGTGTCCACCTCGGCCTTGCTGCCCGCGTCGTTCTTCGCCTTCACGGCGGTGTCGGCGTAGGGCGCGCCGAGGGTGACGACGCTGTCCAGGGACTTGTCGGCCTGGAGCTTGGCCTCGATGGCGGACTGCACGTCGGGCATGTTCGTGCCGTTGACGTAGAGCTTCTGGAGCTTGCCCTTGAAGGTCTTGGCGACGCCGTCGCAGCGCTGCTCGTGGCCCACGTTGCCCTGCTCGTGCAGCACGCACAGGGCCTTCTTCTTCCCGCGCTTGTTCAGCTCGTCGCCGACGGCCTCACCGGCGATGGTCTCGTCCTGGCCGATGTGGGTGAGCGCGCCGAACGCCTTGGACTCCTCCGAGCCGGAGTTGACGGTGATCACCGGGATGCCGGCCTTCTCGGCGCGCTGGACGGCGGCCTTCATGGCGTCCGGCTTCGCCAGGGTGACGATGATCCCGTCGACCTTCTTGTCGACCGCCGCGTCCACCAGCTGGGCCTGCTGCTGGGCGTCGTCGTCGTGCGAGTACAGGAAGTTGATGTTGTCCTTGACGGCGGCCTGCTTGGCGCCGCTCTGCACGATGTCCCAGAAGGTGTCGCCGTCTCCCGAGTGTGTGATCATCGCGAAGGTCCAGCGGGGGGTGTTCACCCCCGACCTGCCCTGGGCGACGGCGGCCTTGCGGGCGTCCTCGGCCCGCTTCCCGCCGGTGCTGCTGCAGCCCGCGAGGCACACCGAGAGTGCCCCTGCGAGCGCCATGACTGCCCAGGTCCGAAACCGTGCCACGAGGCCGTGCCCTTCTCGCTGTCTCCAGCTGACTCTCAGCTGTCCTTGCTCCGACGTGCGGATGGGGCGGGCGACCTCACCGTCGGTGTGTCCCGGCGGCGACCGCACCGGCCCCAAACACTTCAGTATCGGTCACCGGGGTGGGCGGGCGGACGGCCGGGGAGGAGATTCCGGTCACCTTGTCCTGACAATGCGACGAACGCCGGCCGGACGAGGCGGCGGAGAACCGGACGGCGCGGCGGGGAACGCGACGGCCGGCCGGTGCCTTTCAGGGCCGTACGAGCAGCTGGAACTCGAAGGCGTAGCGGCTCGGCCGGTAGGCGTGGTCGCCGTACTCGACCGCGCGGCCGGTGTCGTCGTAGGTGGTGCGGCACATGGTGAGCAGCGGGGCGCCGGCGGCCTCGCCGAGCCGCTCGGCCTCGGTGGCGCCGGCGCCGCGGGCGCCGATCGACTGGCGGGCGCTGTGCAGGGTGATCCCGGCGGCGCGCAGCATCCGGTACAGGCCGGTCGCCTCCAGCCGGGCGGTGTCCAGGTCGAGCAGTCCGGGCGGCAGATGGTTGATCAGGTACGCCATCGGCTCGCCGTGCTCGAGCCGGAGCCGCTCGACGCGGTGGACGTCGGTGCCCTCGGTGACCCCGAGCGCGGCCGCGATCTCGTCGGAGGCCGGGACGACCGTGTTGACCAGGACCTTCGTCGTGGGCCGCCGGCCCGCCGCCGCCAGATCGTCGTAGAGGCTGCTCAGCTCCAGCGGGCGCCTGACCCTGCTGTGCACGACCTGGGTGCCGACGCCCCGGCGGCGCACCAGCAGCCCCTTGTCGACCAGCGACTGAATGGCCTGGCGGACGGTGGGCCGGGACAGGCCGAGCCGCGCGGCCAGCTCGATCTCGTTGCCCAGCAGGCTCCCGGGGGTCAGGCTTCCGTGCTCGATCGCGGCCTCCAGCTGCTGGGACAGCTGGAAGTACAGCGGCACCGGCGAACCGCGGTCCACGCGGAGTTCGAGCGCGACGGTCGGGTCCACATCTGGTTTGGGCACGGGCCGAGCGTAGTCGGGTGGGCAGTTGACGGGAAGTCGTGAAGTCTGATTGTCCTGACATACACATTGACAGGGGCCGGGCCGCGCCGTCACTTTGTTTCCATGCGCATCGGGGTCATCGGTACGGGCCGCATCGGCACCCTTCACGCGAACACGCTCAGCCGGCACCGCGAGGTCGGTTCGCTGATCCTGACGGACGCCGATCCGGTGCGGGCGCAGCGGCTCGCGCACCGGATCGGCGAGACGGCGGCGCCGGGGGTGGACGAGATCTTCCGGTGGGGCGTGGACGCGGTGGTGATCAGCACGGCGACCGCGGCCCACGCCGAGCTGATCGGCCGGGCGGCGCGCTCGGGGCTGCCGGTCTTCTGCGAGAAACCGATCGCCCTGGACCTGCCCGGCACGCTCCAGGCGCTGGCCGAGGTGGCGGCGGCCGGCACGGTGCTCCAGATGGGCTTCCAGCGCCGCTTCGACGCGGGGTACGCCGGAGCGCGCGAGGCGGTGCGCGCCGGGCGGCTCGGCCGGCTGCACACCGTACGGGCCCTGACCTGCGACCCGTCCCCTCCCCCCGCCGACTGGCTGGCGCTGTCCGGCGGGCTGTTCCGGGACACCCTCATCCATGACTTCGACATGCTGCGCTGGGTGACGGGCCAGGAGGTGAGCGACGTCTACGCGGCCGGCTCGGACGCGGGCCCCGTGATGTTCCGCGAGGCCGGTGACGCCTGTACGGGCGCGGCGCTGCTCACCCTGGCCGAGGGCACCCTGGCCACCGCGACCGCGACCCGCACGAACGGCGCGGGCTACGACGTCCGCATGGAGCTGGCCGGGGAGCGCGACACGGTGGTGGTCGGCCTGGACGACCGCACCCCGCTGGCCTCCACCGAACCGACCGGGCCACCGCCCGCGGACAAGCCCTGGACCGGTTTCCTGGAACGGTTCGCGCCCGCGTACGAGGCCGAGCTGTGCGCCTTCGTGGAGGTGCTGCACGGCGAACGCGCCAACCCCTGCGACGGCCACGAGGCCCTCCAGGCGCTGCGGATCGCCGAGGCGTGCGAGGTCTCGCGGCGGGAGCGGCGGGCGGTGGCGATGGCGGAGATCCCGACGGCGCCGGGGTCCGCGGGCGGCTGAGCGGCCGTACGGGAGCGGTCGCGGAGTGGTCGCCGTGCGGAAGCGGTCACGGGGTGGTCGTACGACGGTCACGCGCGGGGTGTCGTACGACCGTCACGCGTGAGCCGTACGACCACCCGCCCGGCGCTCCCCCTCGACCAGCTCTACCAGCGCACCGGCAGGGTCCGCAGGCCGCGCATCAGCATGCCCGGCAGCCACTCGTCGTGCGGGCCGTCCAGGGCGAGGCCGGGGGTGCGTTCCAGCAGGGTGGAGAGGGCGACGCGGCCCTCCAGGCGGGCCAGGGGTGCGCCCAGGCAGTAGTGGAGGCCGTGGCCGAAGGCGAGATGGCCACGGGTGTCGCGGCGGATGTCGAAGCGCTCGGGCGCGGGGAAGCGGGCGCCGTCGCGCTGGGCGGCGGTGAGGCCGACCATCACGTGTTCGCCCTTCTCGATGCGGACGCCCCCGAGCTCCAGCGGTTCGGCCGCGTACCGGAACGTGGCGTTCTCCACCGGGCCCTCCCAGCGCAGCGTCTCCTCGACCACCCCGTCGATCAGGCTCATGTCGGCGCGCAGGGCGGCGAGTTGGTCGGGGTGGGTGAGCAGGGCGAGGACGCCGTTGCCGATGAGGTTGACCGTGGTCTCGTGGCCCGCGATGAGCAGCAGGAAGGCCATGCCGCGCAGTTCCTCGGACGAGAGCCGGTCGCCGTCCTCGGCGGTGGTGCGGACCAGGTCGCCGAGGAGGTCGCCGGTGACCCCGGAGCGGCGCTTGTCCTCGATCAGTTCGGTGAGGTACTCGCCGAGCCGGCTCATCGCCTCGCGCTCGGATCCCGGGTCGGTCGGGGCGACCACCTGGGTGGAGATCTTGCGGAACTCGGTGCGGTCCATCTCGGGGACGCCGAGCAGTTCGCAGATGACGGTCAGGGGCAGCGGGTAGGCGAGGGCCGCGATCAGGTCGGCGCGGCCGGCGCTGCCCGGCGAGAGCATCTCGTCCAGCAGTTCATCGGTGATCCGCTGGACGCGTGGGCGCAGTTGCTCGACCCGGCGCATGGTGAAGGCCCGGGTGACGAGGCCGCGCAGCCGGGTGTGCTGGGGCGGGTCGGTGCCCAGCAGATCCCTGCCGATCAGGTCCTGGTCGAGGAAGGTCACGCCGATCTTCGTGCCGTCCTTGGAGAGCCGGGGGTCGGCGAGGGCGGCGCGCGCCTCCTCGTACCCCACGACGAGCCAGGTCTCGTAGTCCTCGTCCGCGTGGGGTATCCGGACCCGGTGCACCGGGCCCCGCTCGCGCAGCAGGGCGTACACCGGATGGGGGTCGCGGCGGAACGCGTCCCCGAACTCCCCCAGATCCACTGCCTGTCGACGATCCATGACGTCCCTTCCGGGCTCCCCCGAGGCCGACCGGGCGTATCCCGGTGTCCGGAGAACGCACACGGCGGCGGCTTGGTGCCCGGACCCGCGGAAATGCCGTGCGGAAAGCGGGAGATGGCCGAAAGCGATGTGCGGGCGCCGGTAACGGCTCGCCCCGCGGCCGTCACGTGGGGTGGGGCCGCGGGGCGGGGCTCGGTGCGGATCAACGATGGATCAGCGGTGGATCAGGGGTGGATCAGGGGTGGTACAGAGTGGTTCAGCAGCCGAAGTCGATCAGGTCGAAGGTCTCGTAGTGGTCGGAGGTGTAGTAGTCCTCCTGGCTGCCCTCGCCGGTGATGATGCGGCGGGTGCCGCGGGTGGGGGCACCGGGGGTCACCACGGTGTACTCGTGGTAGTAGCCCGAGGACTGGCTGGGGAGCACGCCCTCGCGGTTGGAGAAGACCGTCCCGTCCTGCGAGTAGGGGTAGGGGCCGCCCTGGGCGATGAGGTCGAGGGTGTCGTCGGCCTGCGAGGGCAGGGCGCTCTGGCAGATGCTGCCGACGGAGTCGGCGGAGACGACGGACGCCTTCGCCGTGGCGACGGAGACGGGGGCGGCGTTCGCCGCGGTGGCGGAGACGGTGCCGCCGGCGAGGAGTGCGGACAGGACTGCTGCTGCGGCGCCGATACGGGCGGCACGTGGGGGGATACGCATGACGTCATGATGACGCGCGTAGACAAGGACATGTCAACGACAACAGCGTGGAATTCCCCCGCAGGTAACCGTGTTTTTCAACCAGTTCACCTTCCTCCGCAGAACACCCACAGGAAGGTCACGCGGCGGCCACCGGACGCCCGGCGCGAACCGGTCGCGCCGGGGTCACTCCACCGCGGCCAGCAGGACGTGCACCGCCGCGGTCGTCCGGGCCAGGTCGCCGGTGGCGAGGAGGTCCAGCAGGGCGCCCCTGAGGGCGGCGAGCACGAACGTGCGCCGGGCCAGGCCCGCTTCGCTGTCGCGCTCCCCCGGGTGCTGGGCGGCGGCGAGCAGGGCGAGCCAGTCCTCGACCGTGTCGTTCGCGAACCCGGCCCACGGGCCGTCGGGCCCCACGAGGGAGCGGGCGTAGCTCTCGACCCAGAGCGTCAGCAGACCGCGATGGGCGTCCTCGGACAGCCACCGCCACAGCTCCCGGGCGACCGGCGCCAGCCCCCGCGCCGGGTCGCGGGCGGCGGCGAGCCGGCGCAGGGCGGCCAGCTCATCGGCCCTGGCCCGCGCCAGCAGGGCCCGGACCAGGCCGTCCTTGCTGCCGAACAGGTAGAGCAGCACTCGCGGGGAGGAGTCGATCTCCTCGGCGAGCGGGCGCAGGGACAGACCGGCCAGGCCGGCGCGCAGCGCGTGGGCGTATGCCGCCTCCAGCAGTTCCTGCCGTCGCGGAGAGGGGGTTGCTTCGGATCGGGCCACCCGGGTTAGTGTACTGAAACAGTCGTTTCAGTGAGAGGTGGGTGGTCCTGATGGCGACGGAACACGAGGTGGTCGTCCGCCCGCTCGGCCGGCCCGGGGACCTGGGCTGGGTCGTGATGGCGCACGGCGAGCTCTACGCCCGGGAGTTCGGCTGGGACGCGGACTTCGAGGCGCTCGTCGCCCGGATCGTCGCCGACCACACCCGCGCGGACGGTCCCGGTCCGCGGGCGGCCTGGATCGCCGAGGTCGACGGGGTGCGGGCCGGCTGCGTCTTCTGCGCGCCCGGGGACGACGAGGGCACCGCCAAGCTGCGCCTGCTGCTGGTGGACCCCGCCGCGCGCGGGCTCGGCCTCGGCACCCGCCTGGTCGGGGAATGCCTGCGCTTCGCGCGCGAGGCCGGGTGCGCGGCGATCACGCTGTGGACCAATGACGTACTGAGGACGGCCCGCCGCGTCTACGAGGCACACGGCTTCGAACTGGCCGAGGCGCAGGCCCATCACAGCTTCGGCCACGACCTCGTCGGCCAGACCTGGCGACGCGCTCTGTGACGTCCCCGCGCACCCGGGGGTCCCGGGCTCACCCCGCGTGCGTGGAGAACAGGCCGCCCGTCGGACCCTGCTTGTCGCCGCCCTGCGCCTTCTTCAGGGCGTTGGCCAGGCTCTCGATGGTCAGGGACTGGAGGATGACGCGGCCGTTGCCCTCCAGGGTGGCCAGGGAGAGGCCCTCGCCGCCGAAGACGGCGTTCATGACGCCCTGCCGGTTGAGGCCGCCCACGCGCTGGACGCCGTACCGGACGCCCTCCTCGAAGGCGACCACGCAGCCGGTGTCCACCTCGATCCGGCCGCCGAAGTCCGCCGGGTCGAGGTCGATGAAGTTGCCCGCGCCCGCGATGATCACGGTGCCGTGACCGGTGAACTTCTCCAGGACGAAGCCCTCGCCGCCGCTCATGCCGGTGCGGCCGCCCGCGAAGGCGATGCCGAACTCCACCGAGGACTCGGCGGCCACGAAGGCGTCCTTCTCGGCGAACCAGGCGCGGTGGCCGTCGAGTTCCAGCGCGCGCATCTCGCCCGGGAGCACGCCCGCGAAGCCGACCGTGCCCTGACCGCCCTGCGCGGTGAAGTACTGGAAGGCCAGCGACTCGCCCGCGAGCATCCGCTGGCCCACCTGCATGGCGGTGCCCATGGCCTGGCGCAGCAGGCCGCCCATGCCGCCGCTCCCGCCGCCCTGCTGCCCGCCGCTCCCGGAGGGACCGGACAGCCGGGTCTCCATGGTCACGTTCGTGGTCTTGAACAGGAACTTCCCGGCCTCGCAGTACACGGTCTGGCCGGGGTCCAGGTTGACGACCGCCATCTGCATGGCGTTGCCGACGATCTCTTGCTGAAGGGTCACGCCGGGAAGAACGCGCCGGGAGGGGGGAGAAGTTCCGGTGCGCACCCGCGCGTGGCGCGGCTCACCCCCCGATGATCGCCACCGGTGACCCCGGCCGGGAGGGCCGCGTGGCCGGGGGCAGGGTGCCGTCGACCGGGTCGTGATGGACGCGGTCCGGGGGCAGGGCCAGTGCGGTCAGGCCGTACACCGCGCTGGTGACCATCAGGGGCGGGCCGCTGACGTAGGCGGTGTGTCCGGACCAGTCGCCGCGCCGGGTCACCGCGTCGGCCACCGAGCCGCTCTCGGCGGCGCCGGACCCCTCGCCGAGCACCGGCACGACCCGCAGCCAGGAGCAGTTCTTCTCCAGGCGGGCGAGGGCGGCGGTGTCGTACAGGTCGTCCAGGGTGCGCGCGCCGACGAACAGGTGGGTGGTGCGGTGCAGCGGGCGCCGGGACAGCTCTTCGAGCAGGGCGCGGGCGGTGGCCCAGCCGGTGCCGCCGGCCACGATCAGGACGTCCCGCGCGGGGTCGTCGTCGAGGACCATGGAACCCTGGGCGGGGCCGAGCCGGAGCTGGTCGCCGGCCCGGGTCCGGGTGACCAGCGCGTCGCTGACGC
Source organism: Streptomyces sp. SUK 48 (assembly GCF_009650765.1). NCBI lineage: Bacteria > Bacillati > Actinomycetota > Actinomycetes > Kitasatosporales > Streptomycetaceae > Streptomyces > Streptomyces sp. SUK 48. The sequence continues at coordinate 1,784,548 of NZ_CP045740.1, forward strand.
CGCCGGGGGCGGTGCGGCGGACGTGGAACTCCAGTTCGCCGTCCGGGCGGGGCGCGCAGGCGATCGAGTACGGCCGCCAGGTCAGCGGCAGCAGCGGGGTCTGGATGCGGGTGTACTGCCCGGCCTGGTAGGGAAACGGTTCCGCGGGGCGCACCCGGAGCACCGCGAGGTCGGGGCCGCGCAGCTCGTGGGCGGTGACCGTGCCGTTCCAGTACGGCGGTTCGCCCAGCGCGCCGGCCGCGCCGTCCACCATGGCCGTGACGGCGAAGCGCACCATGCGCAGCCACGCCCCCTCCAACTCCTCGCTCCAGTGCGCGCCCGCGCCGCGCCGCAGGGCCTCGGCGAGCGCCTGCTCGAACACCTCGAAGTGCACCGGCCGGACGCCGAGTTTGCGGTGGTCGCGGCCGAGCCGGGCGCAGAAGTCGGTCACCTCCCGCGGCCGGTCCAGGTGTTCGATCAGATACCAGAAGGCGCGTTCCAGGTGGACCCGCTGGAACTCCATGGAGTCGGGGAAGAGCGAGCGCAGATAGGGGTGGCGCTCGAACATGGCGTCGTAGAGGTGCCCGATGAGCTTGCCGAAGGGGGTGACCAGCGGCAGCTGGCGGGTGATGATCCGCTGGTCGGCGGCGCCGTCGTACGGCTGCCCGGGGGCCGCTCGCGCACCGGCGCGCGGTGTCCCCGCGTCCGGGCGGGCGGACGGGGACAGGAGCTGCTGGCGCAGGCGCATCGCGTCCCGCCGGGCGAGGAGCGCGTGGTACTCGTCGTGGCCGTCGCTTCGGGTGGTGTTCACGGACTGGCTCTCTCCCTGCGGTTCCTCGCGCGCCGCCCGCCCGTGCCCGGCCCCGTACCCGGTGGTGGTCGGCGCGCTCTCTCGGCGCCGTCTTCGCGTGGACCGCGCGGTGCGCCGGGTCGGGGCGCAGCGTGACTCCCGTGCGCCGTGGGCGAGTTAGCCGCCGGAAGAAGACGGTGGCGGTGGACCCGTGCCCCACGGCGCCGGAGGTCCGGCCGGAAGACGAGCCAGTATTGCACCGCGGGCCCGATGCCGTCCGGCCCTGCCGATGGGGCCGTTCGGCCCTGTTCACCCCCCGCCACCTGCTGCTTCGCTGTACGGGCCGCACCCACCGCGGACAGCACGAGGGGCGGGCGCCCGCCTCCCCGCGGTGCCCGCCCCTCGATCCGTGTGACGGTGGGTCAGCCGCCCAGTTCCTGGTGGCGCGCGGCCAGCCGGGCCGCCCCGGTCTCGGTCGGGGAGCCGTACAGGCGCAGCCGGGAGATGCCGCCGTCGGGGTAGATGTCGACGCGCGCGTGGGTGCCGACGGCCGCCTCCGGCAGGACGAACCGGTGGTTGGTGTCGGGCTGGAGGCGGGTGCGGGGCAGGATCTCGCGCCACTCGCCGTCCTCGCCGTCGCGCACGGAGACCGATGCCCAGCCGGCGCTGTTGCCCTTGAGGTAGGCGGTGTCGATCTCGACGGCGCCGATGCGGGACTGGGTGCCGAGCCGGTAGCGGATCCAGTCGTGGCCCCGGTCGCGGCGGCGCCGGGTCTCCCAGCCGTCGTCCATCTTGCGGGAACGGCCGGGCTGGATGGTGTTGGTGGCCGGGGAGTAGAAGCGGTCGGAGGCGTCCTCGACGCTGCCGCCGTTCTCCAGGGCGACCACGTCGAAGGTGCCGAGGGCCGCCAACCAGGCCGGGTCCGGGGCGACTTCGCCGTACACGCGCAGCCGGGCGATGCCGCCGTCGGGGTGCTGGTTGACGCGCAGGTGGGTGAAGCGCTGCTCCACGGAGACGGGGAAGCCGTTCGCGGCGTGGCCGCCGACGGGGGTGCGCGGGACGAGGGCCGTCCACTTCACGTCGTCGCCGAGCAGCTGGGCGGGCGCGGGCGAGCCGGGGACGGAGGCGGCCTCGACGGAGACGGCCTGCGGGTAGTTGCCGCGGAAGTGGGCGGTGTCCACGACGATGCCGCGGATCACCCCGGGGGCGCCGAGGCGGATCAGGGCCCAGTCGTGGTCCTCGGCGGTGGGCCAGGGGTCCTCGGTGGAGGCACCGCGCCGGCGGCGGGTCTCCCAGCCGTCCATGATCTTGCCCTTGTGCCCGAAGTGCTCGGGGTCGAACTCGGCGCGCTCGGGCACCAGCAGGTTCTCGCGCTGGGCGAAGAACTCGTCGTTGGCGGCGACGACACCGGCGCCGAGGCGGCGGTCGGCGAGGTTGGCGTACTGGGTGAAGGGGAAGTCGGCGGTGCGGTAGTCCGCGTACGGGTCACCGCCTCCGTAGGGGTTCGCGTCGCCGGTAAAACCTGATGTCGCCGTCACGGTGATCAGTGCTTCCTCTCGGGAGTCGGCCGGATGGGTCTGCGGGGGGCGCCCCGGGGCGGGGCGCGGCTCAGGGGCGGTCGAGCAGCGTGCCCTTCGGCGGGGTGAACTCGCCGTCGGCGACGATGCGTTCGCCGCGCAGCCAGGTGGACCTGACGACGCCGTGCAGGGTGCGGCCCGCGTACGCGGTGACCCGGTTGCGGTGCTGGAGGCCGGCCGGGTCGACGGTGAAGGTCTCCTCGGGGGCGAGGACCGCGAAGTCGGCGTCGCGGCCGGGGGCGATGGCGCCCTTGCGGCTGTCGAGTCCGACCAGGGCGGCGGTGCGCGCGGACATCCAGCGCACCACGTCCTCCAGGGTGTGGCCGCGCCTGCGGGCCTCGGTCCACACGGCGGAGAGGCTGAGCTGGAGGCCGGAGATGCCGCCCCAGGCGGTGGCGAAGTCGCCGGTCTTCAGGTCGGCCGTGGAGGGCGAGTGGTCGGTGACGACGCAGTCGATGGTGCCGTCGGCGAGCGCCGCCCACAGCAGGTCCTGGTTGGCGGCCTCGCGGATCGGCGGGCAGCACTTGAACTCGCTGGCGCCGTCGGGGACTTCCTCGGCGGTGAGGGTGAGGTAGTGCGGGCAGGTCTCCACGGTGATCCGGACGCCCTCGGCGCGGGCGGCGCGGATCAGCGGCAGCGCGTCGCTGGAGGACAGGTGCAGGACGTGCACCCGGGCGTCCAGGCGGCGGGCGTGGGCGATCAGCGCGGCGATGGCGGTGTCCTCGGCGTCGCGCGGGCGGGAGGCGAGGAAGTCGGCGTAGCGGGGGCCGCCGTGCTGCGGGCGGCGGCGAGGTGGTGCGGGTCCTCGGCGTGCACGATCAGCAGGCCGCCGAATCCGGCGATCTCCGCGAGGGAGCGGGCGAGTTGCTCCTGGTCGAGGTGCGGGAACTCGTCCACGCCGGACGGGGAGAGGAACGCCTTGAAGCCGAAGACCCCGGCGTCGTGCAGCGGGCGCAGGTCCTTGACGTTGTCGGGCAGGGCGCCGCCCCAGAAGCCGACGTCGATGTGCGCCTTGTCCCGGGCCACGTCCCGTTTGATCCGCAGATGCTCGACGGTGGTGGTCGGCGGCAGGGAGTTGAGCGGCATGTCGACGAGGGTGGTGATGCCGCCGGCGGCCGCGGCGCGGGTGGCGGTCCAGAAGCCCTCCCACTCGGTGCGGCCCGGATCGTTGACGTGCACATGGGTGTCGACCAGGCCGGGCAGCAGCGCGTCCTCGCCGACGTCCACCAGGCGCGCGCCGGCCGGGACCTCGGTGTCGTACGGCAGGACGGCCGTGATGGTCCCGGCGGACACGGTGACCGTGGCGGCCCGTGTCCCCTCCGGGGTGATGACCCGCGTCGAGCGCAGCACCAGTTCAGCGTCGGACACCCGGACCCCTTTCTGTCCCGCCGTCGGATCTGTACCGCTGTCGGACGCCCGGGTCTTCGCACCCGGGGAAACGGGATATACAGCCACGAAACGGATTTCAACGTTCTGTTGAAGGAGTCTTCACTCCCGGTTCGGCGTCGTCAAGGGGCGTCCGCCTGGCGGCGGCGGAAGGAGGGGCACCCTGGACGTTTCCACAAAGCGGAATTAGAATTCCAGCAAGCAGAATGTAGCTCCGCACAAGCGGGGAGTCAACCGTCTGCCGGGTAGGCTGCTGCCCTCCGTTCGTCCCGAAAGGAACGTGCCGTGCCGACGTCGAGCGCCAGCACCCCCGAATCCGCCAAGGCCCCCGGCGGTGGCGGGGTCCAGTCCCTTGAGCGCGCCTTCGACCTGCTGGAACGGATGGCGGACGCGGGCGGCGAGGTCGGCCTGAGCGAACTGTCCGCGACCAGCGGGCTGCCGCTGCCCACCATCCACCGGCTGATGCGCACCCTGGTCGCCTGCGGCTATGTGCGCCAGCAGCCCAACCGGCGCTACGCCCTCGGCCCCCGGCTGATCCGGCTCGGCGAGTCGGCGTCCCGGCTGCTCGGCACCTGGGCGCGGCCGTACCTCGCGCGGCTCGTGGAGGAGACCGGCGAGACCGCGAACATGGCGCTGCTGGACGGCGACGAGATCGTGTACGTGGCACAGGTGCCCTCCAAGCACTCGATGCGGATGTTCACCGAGGTCGGCCGGCGGGTGCTGCCGCACTCCACGGGCGTGGGCAAGGCACTGCTGTCGGCGGTGCCGGACGACGAGGTGCGGGCGCTGCTCGGCCGTACCGGGATGCCCGCGGCGACGGACCGGACCATCACCACGCCGGAGGGGTTCCTCGCGGCGCTGGCGGAGGTGCGGCAGCAGGGGTTCGCCGTGGACGACAACGAGCAGGAGATCGGGGTGCGCTGCCTCGCCGTGTGCGTACCGGACTCCCCCACGGCCGCGGCGATCTCCATCTCGGGCCCGGCGGGCCGGGTGACCGAGGACGCGACGGACAAGATCGTGCCGGTGCTCCAGCAGGTCGCGGTCGAGCTGTCCCGGTCGCTGGCGAGCTCCGGCGCGTAGCTTGCGCGAGCTGTTCGACGCCATCGCCCACACCGCGCGGCTCCGCGAGGTCGAGCGGCACAATAACGCCACCCCGGACCGCCGGGAGAGCGTCGCCGAGCACTCCTGGCACCTGGCGCTGGTCTGCTGGCTGCTGCACGGCGAGTTCGAGCGGGAGAGCGGCCGGTCGCTGGACCTCACCCGGATGATCAAGATGTGCCTGATGCACGACCTGGTGGAGATCGACACCGGTGATCCCTCCGCCTGGGCTCCCGGCGACCGGGCGGGGAAGGCGCGGGCGGAGGAGGCCGTCGCCCGGCGGCGGTTCGGCGCGCTGCCCGGTCCGCTCGCCGGGGAGTTCCTGGACCTGTGGCACGAGTACGAGGCGGGCGCCACCGCCGAGGCGCGGCTGGTGCGCGGGGTGGACCGGCTGAATCCGGCCCTGATGCGGCTGCTCACCGGCCAGGGCTGGCAGGACGTACCGGCCGGCCCCGAGGCGCTGGACCGGCTCCAGCTGCCCCGCGTGGGGGTGAGCGAGACGCTGACCGCGCTGTACGGCCGTATCCGCGAACAGGCTCAGGAGCGGGGGCTGTTCGCGTCGGAGGGCTGATCCGGGCGGGGCAGCGGCTCCCGGCTCCGCCGGGCGGGTTCCCCGAACAGATCCACCGCCGCCCTGACCTCCCGCAGGCCCCCGGACAGGGCGCTCATCGAGCCGATGGCGCCCGCGAGCAGCAGCAGGGAGCCGCGCAGCCGGGGTATCTCCGGGAAGCCGCCGGAGGTCATGGCGGCGAGCGCCGCCAGCTCCTCCTCCGCTGTCGCCCGGTCCGGGAAGTCCGTGCGCAGGGCGGCCAGTTCACGGCGTAAGCGGGCCACCGCCGTACGCAGCTCCGTCACCCTCGGGTCCTCTTCACCGCCGGTCACCGGCCTGTGCCCCAAGCTCCGCAAAGCAGCCCTCCCCAGGCAGCCACGCCGTCGTGCGCGGGTCAGTAAACGCCACCCGGCCCGGCGAGCGCCATGGGGCATGCCGAAATTCAGCCCCCGGAATCCTGAAAGCCGGGCCGCCGTCGGGTATGCAGGAGCCATGAGTGACATCGAGGACCCCACCGCCCGGGTCGCCGGGCTCGTGCTGGCCGCCGGGGGCGGCAGACGGCTCGGCGGACGGCCCAAGGCGCTGCTGGAACACCGGGGGCGGCCCCTGGTCGAGCACGCGGTCGGGGTGCTCCGGGCGGCCGGGGCGGGGCGCATCCATGTCGTGCTGGGCGCGCGCGCCGAGGAGGTGCGCGAGCGGGCGGACCTGGCCGGCTGCGTCCTGGTCGACAACCCGCGCTGGGCCGAGGGCATGGGCTCCTCGCTGCGCGCGGGACTCGCCGCGCTCGCCCGGACCGACGCACGGGCGGCCCTGGTCCTGCTGGTCGACCAGCCGGGCATCGGAGCCGAGGCGGTGGCGCGGGTCCTTGGGGCGTACGACGGCGAGAACGCGCTGGTCTCCGCCGCGTACGACGGGACGCGCGGGCATCCCGTGCTGTTCGGGTCGGCCCACTGGGCGGGGATCGCGGAGGCCGCCACCGGGGACCGGGGCGCCCGCGCCTATCTGAAGGCCCACGCGGGGGCCGTCCGGCTGGTGGAGTGCGCGGATGTGGCGCGGCCGTACGACATCGACACCGAGGCCGACCTGAGCCACCTCGAATGAGCCGACCTGAGGCACCTCGGATGAACGGGGCGGGTGTCGCCGGCCGGGTTCGGTGGCACCCGGCGTCAGCATGCCTCGACTCGGAGAATCTCGACATCAACACACCATTGAAGTTCCACAATGAGGAAACTAGTATCCACTGATCAGAAGCGTCCGACCGCACAGCGGACGCGATTCATCCCTTTCGTGCCGCTTGGCACGTGGTGCCACCGCTGAAGGAAGTGACAGCTCATGTCCACACCAGCGCCGTCCCCGCTGGCCATCGTCGACGCCGAGCCCCTGCCCCGGCAGGAAGAGGTCCTCACGGACGCGGCGCTCGCCTTCGTGGCGGAGCTGCACCGGCGGTTCACCCCGCGCCGTGACGAACTCCTGGCCCGCCGGGCCGAGCGCCGCGCCGAGATCGCCCGCACCTCCACGCTCGACTTCCTGCCCGAGACCGCCGCGATCCGCGCGGACGACTCCTGGCGGGTCGCCCCGGCTCCGGCCGCGCTGAACGACCGGCGCGTCGAGATCACCGGGCCCACCGACCGCAAGATGACCATCAACGCGCTCAACTCGGGCGCCCGGGTCTGGCTCGCCGACTTCGAGGACGCCTCCGCGCCCACCTGGGAGAACGTCGTCCTCGGCCAGCTCAATCTGATCGCCGCCTACACCCGGGACATCGACTTCACCGACCCGAGGTCCGGCAAGTCGTACGCGCTGCGGCCCGACGAGGAGCTGGCGACCGTCGTCATGCGCCCGCGCGGCTGGCACCTGACCGAGCGCCACCTCGTGGCCGAGGACGGCAGCCAGGTGCCGGGCGCGCTCGTGGACTTCGGCCTGTACTTCTTCCACAACGCCCAGCGGCTGCTGGACCTCGGCAAGGGCCCGTACTTCTACCTGCCGAAGACCGAGTCGCACCTCGAAGCACGCCTGTGGAACGACGTGTTCGTGTTCGCGCAGGACTACGTGGGCGTCCCGCAGGGCACCATCCGCGCCACCGTGCTGATCGAGACCATCACGGCGGCGTACGAGATGGAGGAGATCCTCTACGAACTGCGCGACCACGCCTCGGGGTTGAACGCGGGACGCTGGGACTACCTGTTCTCCATCGTCAAGAACTTCCGTGACGGCGGACCCAAGTTCGTGCTGCCGGACCGCAACGCGGTGACGATGACCGCCCCGTTCATGCGCGCCTACACCGAACTCCTGGTGCGCACCTGCCACAAGCGCGGCGCGCACGCGATCGGCGGCATGGCGGCCTTCATCCCCTCCCGCCGGGACGCGGAGGTCAACAAGGTGGCCTTCGAGAAGGTCCGCGCCGACAAGGACCGCGAGGCGAACGACGGTTTCGACGGTTCCTGGGTCGCCCACCCCGACCTGGTGCCGATCGCCATGGAGTCCTTCGACCGGGTCCTCGGCGACAAGCCGAACCAGAAGGACCGGCTGCGCGAGGACGTGCACGTGTCCGCCGCCGACCTGATCGCCGTGGACTCGCTGGAGGCGAAGCCGACGTACCCGGGTCTGGTCAACGCCGTACAGGTGGGCATCCGTTACATCGAGGCGTGGCTGCGCGGACTCGGCGCGGTCGCCATCTTCAACCTGATGGAGGACGCGGCCACCGCGGAGATCTCCCGCTCCCAGATCTGGCAGTGGATCAACGCGGGCGTCGAGTTCGAGAACGGCGAGAAGGCGACGCCGGAGCTGGCCCGCAAGGTCGCCGCGGAGGAACTCGACTCCATCCGGGGGGAGATGGGCGAGGAGGCGTTCGCCGCCGGGCACTGGCAGGAGGCGCACGATCTGCTGCTGCGGGTGTCCCTGGACGAGGACTACGCCGACTTCCTGACGCTGCCGGCGTACGAGCAGCTCCGGGGCTGAGCCCCAAGGGGTCCCGGGTGGCTCAGGGTTCCGGCCCTGGGCCACCCCTCGCGTTTTCCGGGCCCGTCAGCGCAGGTGGACCGCGCCGTCGTGCTCCACGGCCGGCTTGCCGTGCAGATCGGGGACCTGCTTCAGCCAGTCCGGGCGGCCCGCCTGGGTACGGGCGGCGCGGGCGGCGTCCTCGGCGGCGACCTGTTCGCGGCTCGGGAACTCGGTGGGCAGCCACTCGGCGGACCGCCGCGCCCGGGCCAGCAGATGGCCGACGTAGGCGTCCCGTACGTCGTCGGGGGTGGCGAACCCGGCGTCCTCGGCCAGCCAGGCGTCCGGCACCTCGGCGACGATCGCGCGCAGCAGCTCTTCCGTGACGCGCGGGGCGAGGGCGGCGTCGGCGGCGCGGACGTCGGGGCCGTACGGGCCGAGGGCGTGGTGGCGGAAGTCGTACCGCTTGCCCGGGGCCGTGGTGTCCCAGCGGTGGTGGAAGACGAGGGCGGCGCCGTGGTCGATGAGCCACAGCCGGGGCGGGGCGGTGCCGAGGGTGGGCCACACCATCAGGTTGGAGCTGTGCACGGTGCGGTCGACGTTGACGGTCAGCGCGTCCAGCCACACCACGCGGCCGGCCTCCAGCGGGTCCACGGGGAAGTCGCGGGCCAGCTCCGGGGTGAGGTCGTGGGCGCCCGGCAGATAGTCCATGCCGAGGTTCACCCCCGCGCTGGCGCTGTGCAGGTCGCGCACCTCCTGGTGCGGCTCCGCGTCGGCGACGGCCGGGTCGAAGTGCACGAGGACCAGCTCGGGGAAGCGCAGCCCGAGCGCGCGGGCCAGCTCGCCGACGATCACCTCCGCGACCAGCGCCTTGTGCCCCTGTGCCGAACCGGTGAACTTGACGACGTACGTGCCCAGGTCGTCGGCCTCGACGATCCCGGGGACCGAGCCGCCCGAGCGCAGGGGCTCGACATAACGGGTCGCGGTGACCTCTCTCAGCATGTCCCTACGTCACCAGCCTCGTCCGCCCTGCGTGCCACGTGGTGAGCATAGACCGAGGGTGCTGCGCCGGGGTGATCCGCCAGGGTCATCCGCCGGGGTGAGGGGAAGCGGCCGGTGACGCGGTTCGGGCGGACGGCGGTGGCGGTCATCGGGCCGCGCGTCGCCACCGAGGCGACGTAGCCGCGGTCCACCGGGACGTCCCGGAAGTGCCAGTCGACCCTGGGCCGCGGGCCGTCCGGGGTGCCCAGGCCGATGTAGTCCGTGGCGGGGTCGCGGCCGAGGCCGGTGCCGAGGCCCTTCAGGTACGCCTCCTTCCGCGTCCACAGCCGGGCGACGGCCCGCGCGCGCCGGGCCGGGTCCAGGGCCCGCGCCTCCCGCTGCTCGTCGGGGTGCAGCATCAGGGCCAGCTCGCCGCTCCCCTCGATGCCGGGGACCAGCTCCACGTCCACCCCGACCGGCTCTCCCGCGACACCGATCAGCACCAGGTCGCCGCGGTGGGAGAGCGAGAAGTGGAGGTCGCCGGGGAAGCCGAGGAGGGCGGGGCGGCCATGGGGTCCGCCGCAGCAGGGGCAGGTCTCGCGGGCGTAGCGGATGTCCGCCGGCGCCACCCCCAGGTAGGACCCCAGTACCGCGCGCAGCGTGCCGTGCGCCGCCGTGAAGCGGGCGCGGTCGGCGGGCCTGGCGAAGGACGCGGCCCGCTCGCGTTCGGACGCGTCCAGCGCGGCGGCGTCCAGGGCGGCCTCCGGGGTGTCGGACAGCCGGAGCAGCCACAGCTCGGGGGAGCCCGCCGACGGGAGGCCGCGCCGTAGGGGCTGCGGAATGGATTCCACTGGACTGCTCCCGGCCGTGGAGGGGGTGTCGGACATGTTCATGCGGGGCGGGGGGGGGCGTCACATCGCGGGTGCCGGGGCCGGGGCTGTGGTCGGGGCCGAGGCTGTGGCCGTATGCACCGGCGGTGCCGGTGTCTCCGGGGCGTCGGTGGGGTCGGGCGCTGGGGTGGTGGGCAGGTCGCGGCGGCCGGCAAGGGGCTTCGCCAGCAGCAGCAGGCTGCTGACGGCGAGGCCCGAGGTCAGCAGCCACAGCGTCGGCCGCAGCCCGATGGCCGTACCGAGCGCTCCGCCGAGCAGCGCGCCGACCGGCACCGATCCGTAGTTGGCGACGGAGTAGCTCGCCGTGATCCGGCCGAGGAGTTCGGGCGGGCAGTACGTCTGCCGGAACGCGCCCTGGATGACGCTGCCGCAGACCACGCCCACCGACAGGCCCGCGAGGCCAAGCGCCAGGAGCACGGCCCGCGCGCCCGCGCCCGCCAGCGGGATCAGCAGCCCGAGGGGGGCGGTGACGAGTTTGCACAGCAGCATGCCGCGGGCCGTGCCGAAGCGCCGGGCCATCGGGTTCGCGGCGAGGGCGCCGAGGAAGCCGCCCACCCCGCCCGCCGCGAGCAGCCAGCCCACCGCGCCCTCGCCGACGCCCAGTTCACGCACCAGGAAGACGGTGAGGATGGCCTGGCATCCGGTCAGCAGCAGATTGGTGACCGAACCGTAGACCGTGAGCACCCGGAGGTAGGGGTCGCGCAGGGTGTAGCGCAGGCCCTCCCGGATCTCCGCGCGCAGCCCGGAACGTACCCGGGGCTTCTCCACACGCGGTTCGCGGCCGCGGACGGCGAGCAGGGCCAGGGTGGAGACCAGGAAGCTCGCCCCGTCGGCCAGCAGTCCGTTCACCGCGCCGAGGGCCCCCGCCAGCAGGCCGCCGGCGCCCAGACCGCCCAGCTGTGCCACCGACTCGCTGCCCTGGAGCTTGGCGTTGGCCGCGGACAGGTCCTTCTTGGCCACGACGGTCGGCAGATAGACGCGGTACGCCACGGAGAACAGGACGCTCGCACAGCCGGTCAGCAGGGCCACGGCCAGCAGCTGCGCCATGGTGAGGACACCGCACCAGGCGGCGACGGGGACGCTGGCCAGCAGCACCAGCGAGACCAGGTTGCAGGCGATCATCAGCGGGCGCCGGCGCACCCGGTCCACCCAGGCGCCCGCCGACAGCCCGAAGAGCAGCCACGGCAGCCAGGCGGCGGCCGCCAGCATGCTCACCCACAGCGTGTCGGCGCGCAGGGTCACCACGGCCACCAGGGGCATGGCGACGCCGGAGATGCTGCTGCCGAATTTGCTGACGGTCTCCCCGCCCCACAGGAGCCGGAAGTCGTGCCGTCTCCCCGGCCCGCGCCCCTCCCTGTCTCCGCCCACCCCGTCCACTTCGCTCTGTTCGCTCTCTTCGCTCTCTTCGTTCACGGCGACTCGACCATCCCCCGCACCGTCGCGGTGAGCCGGTCGGCCGCGCGCGTCCAGCGCGTCCTGCGGGCCGTCGCCTCGCTCTGCAACCGTTCGAGTTCCGCGGTGAGCCGCCGCAGGGCCACCTCGGCCGAGGCCGCGCCGGGGCCCCCGCCGTAGGAGCAGGCGGCGGCGACGTCCGCGGGGTCCAGCCAGGACGAGCCGTCACCCGGTGCGAGAGCGTCGACCTCGGGCCGGCCGCGACCGGCCTCGGTCAGCGAGACCCCCCGTCCCAGGGCCGACAGCACGGTCTCCCCCACCAGATGGTGGGCCTTGCGGAACGGCATGCCGTCCAGCACCAGGGACTCCGCCAGATAGGTCGCCGTGGTGAAGCCCCCGACGGCCCGCTCCTCCATCCGCTCGCGCTCCGGTTCCGCGCCCGCCACCACCAGCCGCAGCAGGGTGACCGCGTCCAGGGTGCCGGCGAGGCCCGGCCACAGGTGGCGTACCGACTCCGTGCCCACCGCGATGGCGTTGGTGAAGCCCGCCGTGCTCATCGCCGTGGAGGCGGCGACGAAGCTGCCGAGGGCGGCGCTCGACCGGCCCTGGATGTGCTCCAGCAGGAACGGGTTGCGCTTCTGCGGCATCATCGAGCTGGAGCCGACCAGGTCGTCGGCCATCCGCAGCAGCCCGGACTCCTCCGACGTCCAGGTGCTCAGATCCCGGGCGACCCGGGCCATCGTCACCCCGAGGGTGGAGCAGGCGGCGAGCAGGCGGAGCACGAAGTCCCGGGAGGCGACCGCGTCGACCGAGTTCAGCGCGGCGCCGGTGAAGCCCAGCAGTTCGGCCGTGCGGTGCGGGTCGATGCGGACCGAGGTGCCGCCGACGGCACCGGCCCCGAGCGGGTTGACGTCGATCTCCCGGCCCGCCTCCAGCAGCGCCTCCAGGCTCCGCAGCACCGAAGTGGCCACGCCGGTCAGGTAGTGCCCGTAGGTGATCGGCACGGCGGGCTGGCCGTGGGTGTACGCGGGCATGGTGACGTCGCGGTACACATCGGCCGCGGCCAGCAGGATGTCGGCCAACTCGGCGACCTCGGCTAGGAGTTCGCCGTACGGTCCGCGGGTCTTCAGCCGTACGGTCGTCGCGTTGAGGTCGTTGCGGGACCGCCCGGTGTGCAGGACACCGCCGATCCGCTCGCCGAGCCGCTCCACCAGCCTGCCCTCGTAGGCCAGGTAGACGCCGCGGGGCATGGGCATGCCGCGCAGGTCGGCGAAGTCGTCGGCACGCAGGGCCAGGATGGTGTCCAGCAGGACCGCGACCCGGCCGGTGTCCACGATGCCGCGCTCGGCCAGCATGACCAGGTGGGCCAGGTCCACCTCGCTGATCAGGCGCAGCTCCTGGACCAGTCCGTCCCGGCCGGAGCCGGAGTCCGGCAGGTACTGGTCATACACGATCCGGTGCGCCTCGCCGTTGAGCGTGGTCCGCAGCCGGCCGGTGTCGGCCCCGTCGCGGACAGCCCCGTCGCGGACGGCCGTGTCGCGGACGGCCGTGTCACGGACAGCCGTGTCACGGACAGCCGTGTCACGGACAGCCGTGTCACGGACAGCCGTGTCACGGACAGCCGTGTCACGGACAGCCGTGTCACGGACAGCCGTGTCGCGGACGGCCGTGTCGGCTCGGCGGGTGATGGCGCCCAGGGCGTCGATGGCGTCGATGGCGCTCATACGGTCTCCTTGCGGTCACGGTGGTCCGAGCGGTCGGTGCGCTCCGTCCGGTCCGCGGCCGGGGGGCGCAGCGCGGTGGCCAGTCCGGCCAGCGCCTCCTCGGCCGCCCGCGCCGCGGCGGCCGCGGAGGAACCGTTCGTGATCACATGGCCCAGCCGGCCCCGGAAGTCCTCGGCGGGACCTACCGGCGCCTCCGGCGCGCGGTACAGCGCGGCGTCCACCACCCCCGGCACCTCCCGGGCTCGGGACAGGGCCGCCTCGACGGCGTCCGCGGGACCGAGGGTGCCCGCCGCGTCGACGGTGAGGAAGCGGATCGACGCCCCGCCGTCCCGGTCGCCCTCCGGCGTCACCGGCAGCCCGGCCGCCGCCCGCACCTGCGCGGTGACCAGGTCGATCCCCCGGGCGCGGCGCACCAGTTCGGGGATCATCCCGCCGGCCAGCCGCGGGTTGACCTCGATCACCCGGGGCCCGTCGTCGTCCAGCCGCAGCTCCACATGCGCCGCGCCCCAGCCGAGCCCGAGGGCCCGTACGGCGGCGACCGCGCACCCGGTCAGGGCGTCCCGCTGCCGCGCCGGCAGGGCGGCGGGCAGGTCGTGGCCGGTCTCGACGAACACCGGGGGCGGACCGACGTGTTTGGCGACGGTCACCACGGCCTCGTGCCCGACCACCTCGACCGAGAACTCCCGGCCCGTCAGGTACGACTCGACCAGAATCCGGGTCGGCGCGGCCAGCCCCCGCTCGTTGACGGTGGCCGCCAGCAGGGCGCCGGCGTGGTCGGCGACCTCGCCGGGGCTCGCGCACAGCCGTACCCCGACGCTTCCGGAGCCCTGCACCGGCTTGACCACCACGGGCAGGCCCAGCCGGGCGGCCGCGTCGACGGCCTCCGCGACCTCGCCCACCTCCGTGAACCCGGGCACCGGCACCCCGGCCCCGGCGAGGAGGCGGCGCTGGGTGGTCTTGTCGCGGCAGGCCCGTACGGCGTCGGCGGACGGACCGGGCAGGCCGAGCCGGGCCGCCAGCTCGGCGGCGGTGGCCACGAAGTACTCGGAGCTGGACAGCACGCCCGCGATCTCCGTGTCCGCGGCCAGTTCCCGCACCGCCGACCAGAGGGCCTCGGGGTCGGCGGTGTCGACGGTCACCGTGCGCAGGCCGTCCTCGGCGGCGTACGGATAGCGTCCGGGATCGGCGCCGAGCAGCACCGGTTCGATGCCCGCCGCGACGGCCCGCCGTGCGAACTGGCGCCCTGTGCCGGTGGTGTTGGACTCGATCAGGAGGAGCAGCCGGTCGCTCATGCGCCCGCTCCGGGCACCATCACATCGTCGAACCGCCGCCGCGCCCACAGCAGCCGCGACCAGGTCGCCGGCGCGTCCAGCGGATGCTCGACCAGGGCGGGGCCCGCCGGATCGGCGGCCGGGGTGATGCCCTGCTCGCGCAGCCATGCCTCGTTGTAGACGGTCGACTGGTAGCGGTAGCCCTCGTCCGGCAGTACGGCCACCACCGTGCTGTCCGGGTTCTGCCGCGCCCACCAGGCGGCGACCTGGAAGGACGCGCCGCTCGTCGGGCCCATGAACAGGCCGTGGGTGCGGAAGAGTTCATGGGTGGCGTGGAACGCCTCGGGCGCGGTGACCCAGTGCACCTCGTCGTAGGCGGAGTGCCGCACATTGCCGGGGTGGATGCTGCTGCCCAGGCCGCGCAGCATCCGGGGGCGGTCCGGGGTGCCGAAGATGATCGAGCCGTGGGTGTCGACGCCGACCAGGTGCAGGGCCGGGTCGGACAGCCGCAGCGCCGCCGCGAGACCGCCCGTGGAGCCGCCCGAACCGACCGGGCCGACCAGGCAGTCCACCGGGCCGAGGGTGCCGCCGATCAGTTCGGCGACCGAGCCGTACGCGGCCGGGTTGTCGGGGTTGTCGTACTGGCCCGGTACGAAGCTGTCCGGGCGCTCCAGGCGCAGTTCCTCCACCCGGGCGAGCCGGGCGCCCTGGATGCCGCCGGGCTGTCCGGTGTCCTCGACGATCTCCACCGTCGCGCCGAGCATCGTCAGCCGGGTGTACAGCTCCCGGTCGATCGCCGCGTCGCCGACGATGGTGAGGGGGTAGCCGCGCAGCCGGCACACCATGGCGAGGCCGAGGGCGAAGGTGCCCGACGAGGTCTCGATGACGGGGGTGCCCGGCAGCAGGGTCCCGGCGGCCTCGGCCTGGTCGATGATGTAGCGGGCGGGCAGCAGCTTCATCAGGCTGAAGGCGGCCGCGTAGAGGTTGTCGGTGAGTCGGATGATGCGCGGGAGCTCGGTGGCTTCCACTACGGACGAGTGCGCCTTGGCGGCACTCGCGACCACGGTCGTCGTCATGTCAGTCACCCGTCGTGAAGATCCACTGCTCGTGGATGCCCGTGCTGTGCAGAAGGTCTTTCGCGTGTTCGGTGCGGGCCTCGACCTCGCGGTCGTCGCGGTCGAAGAGGATTCCGGCGATGTCCCCGCTGTGGGCGGCCTGCACCCCGAGGGCGCCGACCTCCCGGACGATCCAGCGGATCCGGTCGAGGTCCGGTATCGGCAGATGCCGCTGGTTGATCTCGGTGCTGGCGGTGGCCACCGCGCCCAGGAGGGCCGCGTCCTTCGTCTGGATGGCGTCGCGGAGCATGGCCTGGAGCTCGGCGAAGCTCCGGGTCTCGTCGCTGCCGTACGTGGCGGGCGGGAAGGCGAGCGTGTCGACGCCCTGCCCGTTGTTCTGCGGCCGTGAGCCGAAGCCGAGGACGCGCACCGGCGGCATGCGGTAGCCGAAGTCCTCGATGACCTCGCCGTCGCGCTGCGCGAACAGCACCGAGGTCTCCTCGAACATCAGCGAGTCGGAGGCCAGTTCGGCCTGTACGGCGAGCCGGGCCACGTCCTCGGGGGCCAGCGTGCTGACGAAGGCGTCCTTCACCGCCCAGATGGTGGCGAGGACATCGCTGGTCGAGGAGCCGAAGCCGCGGCACAGCGGGACGTCTCCGGAGAGGTCGAGGTGGCCGCCCACGGGGTGGTCCCCGTCCGGGCTGATCGCGGCGATGGTGAGTTCGGCCGCGCGCAGGGCCTTGGTCTTCCAGGCCGGGGAGACCGTCAGTTCGGCACCGGGGGCCGGCATGAAGGTCGCGTGTGTCTTGTAGATGGTGCAGGGCAGGGTCACCAGGCCCCTGCTGAGTCCGCCCTCGTGGGGGAAGACACCTTGCAGGATCTCGCCGTGATGGATGGGAGCCGAAGCGATACCGAGGCGCCAGCCGGAATGATCAGCCATATCCCTTGCTTCCTCTGAGGCCGGGCCGCTCCTTTGCGTACCGGGTCGGCCGTTCGGACACCTCCACGTTAGGAAAAGGAACCGGCCGAATCCGGTGACCGAGGCGGCAGTTCCGGGGCAGTCACCACGGAGGGGGAAGCGGGGGGCGGGGGCGGCACAGGGCAGGGCGGGGCAGGGCGTTGGCGGGGCAGCGCAGGGCGGTGGACGGTCGGGACCGGGGAACAGGGACCAGGAACCAGGAACCTCCGGCCGGAGGCCATCAGGCGACCGGCCGGAGGTTCCTGGTATCGGTTCTCACGTCTGGCGGTTCTAGCGTCTGGCGGGACGCAGCCGGCCGGCCAGGATCTCGCCGATCGCGCGCAGCGGCTCCGGCTCGGTCATCTCGGCGTGCCGGCAGTCGACGTCGACCTCCTCGATCCGGCCGCGCACGTACGGCGCCCATGCCTCGGCCGCCGTCGACGGGGCGGGCGTGCCGGTGGCGTTGAAGAAGAGCAGGTCGCCGCCGAAGGGCAGGTCCGGCACATGGCGCAGCCGGATCTCCAGGTTGGCGACGGTCGCCTCCACGACGGCGGCGGCGCCCGGCCCGTCGAGTTCGCCGAGCCCGGGTGCCCGGTCCCGTACGAGCCCGGCGAGTTCCCCGACGTCCGGCGCCCCGTCGGCGCAGTGCACGGGCGCGTCCGCCGGCACCTCGCCGAGCAGGCCGTGCAGGACGTCCCCGCCGGTGATCGGCCGCGGTTCGAAGCCCTCCGGCAGCGGATAGGCGTCCAGCAGCCCGAGCAGCCGTACCTCCTCGCCGAGCCGTTCCAGCCGGGCGGCGACGGCGTGCGCGACCATGCCGCCGAAGGACCAGCCGATCAGGTGGTACGGCCCGTGCGGCTGGACCGCGCGGATCGAGGCCAGGTAGTCGTCCGCCATCTCCGCGACGGAGCCGGGACGGCGCTGGGGCTCGGTGAAGTGCCGGGCCTGCAACCCGATGACGGGGTGGTCCTCGCCGATGTGCCGCAGCAGCCCGGCGTACCCCCAGCTGATCCCGGAGACGGGGTGGACGCAGAACAGCGGTGGCGCGGTCCCCTCCGCCGCGCGGGCGGCGCCCTCGGCCGCGCCGCGGATGCGCAGGACGGCCTCCAGCGGGTTGGCGCCGGCGCCGGCGGGGCCGGCCGCGATGTGCTCGGCGAGCAGCTCGGGTGTCGGGTAGCGGAACAGGTCGCTGATCGTCGTGTGCGTGCTCCAGATGGTGCGGATGCGGCTGATCAGCCGGGTGGCGAGCAGGGAGTGGCCGCCGCGGTGGAAGAAGTGGTCGTCGACGGAGGCCGCGGGCAGGCCGAGGACCTCGGCGAACAGGGTGCACAGGACCTCTTCGGCGGGGGTGCGGGGGCCGCGGCCGGTGCGGGGCTGGTCGTCGGGGTCGGGCTGGGGCAGGGCCTTGCGGTCGAGCTTGCCGTTGGTGGTGCGCGGGAGCGCGTCCAGGGCCACGTACGCCGCCGGGATCATGTGGTCGGGCAGCGACGCGGAGGCGTGGGCGCGGAGTCCGGGGATGTCGATACGGGACCCGTCGAGAGGTGTCACATAGGCGATGAGGCCCTTGTTGCCCGGCCTGACCTCGCCGATGACCACGGCCGCCTGGGCCACGGCGGGGTGCCTGCACAGGACGTTCTCGATCTCGCCGGGTTCGATGCGGAAGCCCCGGAGCTTCAACTGCTGGTCGGCACGGCCGAGGTACTCCAGCTCGCCCCGGTGGTTCCAGCGGGCCAGGTCACCGGTGCGGTACATCCGACTGCCGGCCGGACCGTACGGGTTGGCGGTGAACCGGTCCGCCGTGAGAGCGGGTTGGCCGATGTAACCGTGGGCGAGGCCGTGTCCGGCGACATACAACTCCCCCGGCGTGTTCGGAGGAAGCAGTTCGAGGTTCGGGCCGAGGACGTAGGCGTTCTTGCCCGTGACCGGGCCGCCGATGGGGATGGACGCGGCCCCGGAGACGGCGGACTCGGGGGTGATCGGGTGCGTGGTGGTGAAACCCATGCTCTCCGCGGGCCCGTAGCCGTTGATCAGGTGCAGATGGGGGTGGTCGGCGAGGGCCCGTGCCGTGTGGGAGGGCGAAGCCGCCTCGCCCGCCGTCATGGCCTCACGCACCGTGGCGAAGACCTGAGGGTGCTCGTCCAGCATGTGGTTGAACAGGCTCGCGGACATCTGGAGCGTGGTGATCCGGTGCCGCTCGACGAGTTCCACGATCTGATGCGGATCGGTGTGCTGACCGGGCTGGAGAACGCACGTACCACCGTGCAGGAGCGGACCGAACACCTCCAGGGCGAAGGCGTCCCAGGAGACCGGCGAGCACTGCAAGTAGTCCTGCTCGGGGCCGAAGTGAAGGTAGTCCGGGCCCAGGAAGGTCGCCGCCAGGGCGCGATGGGAGGCCGCCACACCCTTCGGGGCGCCGGTCGAACCGGAGGTGAACATGACGCACGCGACGGCCTCGGGGTGGCCGGACGTCTCCACCGACGCACCCGAAGTCCCCGCGATCACCGTCGCGTCGGCCGTCAGGTCGATCAGCGGCGCGGTGTGCTCCAGCGCCGGGAGGTACGCCTGGCCGATCACGGCGGCCGGACCGGTCTGCGCGAGAACGCCGTTCAGCCGCTCCCGCGGGAACTGCGGGTCCAGCAGGGTGTATCCGGCACCGGCCTTCAGCACCGCGAGCAGCGAGGCGATCAGCAGCGGTGAACGCTCCAGATGGATGGCGACCAGGCTGCCCGGCGTCACGCCCCGCGAAGTGAGGTGACGGGCCAGCCGGTTGGACCAGATGTCCAGGTCCGCGTACGTGATCCGCTGCTCCTCGTGGACGAGGGCCACCGCGTCGGGGACCCGCGCCGCCCGTGCGCTGAACAGCCGGTCCAGGGAGAGCCCGGGAGCGGACGTGTCCGGGCCGGCCCAGGCAGTGAGCCGTCCGTGCTCCTCCGCGCCGAGGATCTCCAGCCGGCCGAACGGCAGATCGGGAGTCTCGGCCGCCGCGCCGAGCAGCCGGACCAGGCGCGCCACGGCCGCCCGGACGGTACCGGCGTCGTACAGGTCGGTGGCGTACTCCACGCAGATGTCGAAGCCGGCCGCGCCGCCGTCCTCGGTCCGGTGCTCCTCGAAGCCGAAGGTCAGGTCGAACTTCGCGATCCGCAGTTCAGGCACGACGAACTCGGTTGTCAGGTGCCCCAGTTCGGGTCCGCTGCCGAGGGACTGGCCGACGGTGAGCATGACTTGGAAGAGCGGGTGCCGGGAGGCCGAACGCTCCGGGTTGAGGGCCTCGACCAAACGGTCGAAGGGAACGTCCTGGTGGGCCCAGGCCGCGAGGTCGGTGTCCCGGGCGCGGCGCAGCAGTTCACGGAAGGAGGGGTTCCCGCCAGTGTCGGTGCGCAGGACCAGGGTGTTGACGAAGAAGCCGACCAGATCGTCGAGCGCCTGGTCCGCGCGGCCGGCCACGGGCGAGCCGATGACGATGTCGGTACCGGCGCCCGAGCGGGTCAGCAGCGCGGCCAGTGCCGCCTGGGCGACCATGAGGAACGTGGTACCGGTCTCCCGGGCCAGACCGGTGAGCGCCTGATGCGTCCCGGCCGGGCAGGACACGGTGTGCGTGGCGCCCCGGTAGGAGGCCACGACCGGGCGCGGCCGGTCGGCGGGGAGGGTCACCTCGTCCGGTACGGCTTCCAGGGCGCCGCGCCAGTGGCCGAGCTGGGCGGCGATCAGGCTGTCCGGGTCGTCCGCGTCGCCCAGGAGTTCCTGCTGCCACAGCGTGTAGTCGGCGTACTGGACCGGCAGCGCCGCCCAGCCGGGCGCCTCGGCGTCGGCGCGTGCCCGGTAGGCGGTGCCGAGGTCGCGCATCAGCGGGGTGTTCGACCAGCCGTCCGAGACGATGTGGTGCACCACCAGGAGCAGGACGTGATGGTCCGGTGCCAGCTCGAACAGAACGCTGCGGATCGGGAGTTCGGAGTCGAGGGCGAAGGGCCGTCCTGCCTGCTCGCTGATCCTGGCCGCCAGGGTGTCCGCGTCGGCGCCGAGGACGCTGAAGGGGACCTCCGCCGTGTCGGCCGGGACGATCTGCTGGCGGGGTTCGCCGTGCTCGGCGGGGAACAGGGTGCGCAGGGCCTCGTGTCGGCCCACGACGTCCGACAGGGCGCCGCGCAGCGCCGCACGGTCGAGGTCACCGGTCAGTCGTACGGCCATCGGGATGTTGTACGTCGCCGAGGGGCCCTCCATCTGGTCCAGGAACCAGAGCCGGCGCTGGGCCGGGGAGAGCGGCAGCCGCGCCGGACGCGGCCCGGCCAGCAGTGCGGGGCGAGAGGCTTCGGCCCGGTCGCCGGCGATGCGCTCGGCCAGGGCGGCGACCGTGGGGTGGCGGAACAAGTCCCGTACCAGCAGCCGCACTCCGAAGATCTCCCGCACCCTGGAGACCAGGCGGGTGGCGAGGAGGGAGTGGCCGCCACGGCGGAAGAAGTCGTCGTCCACGCTGGCGGAGGGCAGGCCCAGGACCTCGGCGAAGACGGTGCAGAGAACTTCTTCGGCGGGGGTGCGGGGGGCCCGGCCCTCGGTGGAGTGGCCCGGGAGGCCGGGCTGGGGCAGGGCCCGCTGGTCGAGCTTGCCGTTGACGGTCAGCGGGAGGGCGTCCAGCGCCATGAACACGGCCGGGACCATGTAGTCGGCCAGCGTGCTCTCGGCGTGCCGGCGCAGCGCCTCCGGTTCGATCCGGCTCCCGGCGGCCGGGACGACGTACGCGACGAGCCGCTTGTCACCCGGGCGGACCTCGCGCACGGCGACCGCCGCCTGGGCCACGGCGGGGTGCTTGCACAGGACGTTCTCGATCTCGCCGGGTTCGATGCGGAAGCCCCGGAGCTTCAACTGCTGGTCGGCACGGCCGAGGTACTCCAGCTCGCCCCGGTGGTTCCAGCGGGCCAGGTCGCCGGTGCGGTACATCCGACTGCCGGCCGGGCCGTACGGGTTGGCGGTGAACCGGTCCGCTGTGAGCGCGGGTTGGCCGATGTAACCGTGGGCGAGGCCGTGTCCGGCGACATACAACTCCCCCGGCGTGTTCGGAGGAAGCAGTTCGAGGTTCGGGCCGAGGACGTAGGCGTTCTTGCCCGTGACCGGGCCGCCGATGGGGATGGACGCGGCGTCGGAGGTGATCGGGTGGGTGGTGGTGAATCCCATGCTCTCCGCCGGGCCGTAGCCGTTGATCAGGTGCAGGTGCGGGTGGTCGGCGAGGGCGCGTGCGGTGTGGGCTGGCGAGGCGGCTTCTCCGGCGGTCATGGCCTCGCGGAGGACGCTGAAGACGGCGGGGTGCTCGTCCAGCATGTGGTTGAACAGGCTCGCGGACATCTGGAGCGTGGTGATCCGGTGCCGCTCGACGAGTTCCACGATCTGATGCGGATCGGTGTGCTGACCGGGCTGGAGAACGCACGTACCACCGTGGAGGAGAGGACCGAAGACCTCAAGCGCGAAGGCGTCCCAAGAAACCGGCGAGCACTGCAAGTAGCTCTGCTCGGGGCCGAAGTGGAGGTAGTCCGGCCCCAGGAACGTCGCCGCCAGGGCGCGATGGGAGGCCGCCACACCCTTCGGGGCGCCGGTCGAACCGGAGGTGAACATGACGCAGGCCACGGCCTCGGGATGGCCGGACGTCTCCACCGACGCGCCCGAAGTCGCCGCGATCACCGTCGCGTCGGCCGTCAGGTCGATCAGCGGCGCGGTGTGCTCCAGCGCCGGGAGGTACGCCTGGCTGATCACCACCGACGGACTGGTCTGTCCGAGGGCCTTGTTGAGGCGCTCCAGGGGGAACTGCGGGTCCAGCAGGGTGTATCCGGCGCCGGCCTTCAGCACCGCGAGCAGCGAGGCGATCAGCAGCGGCGAGCGTTCGAGATGGATGGCGACCAGGCTGCCCGGTGTCACGCCCCGCGAAGTGAGATGGCGGGCCAGCCGGTTGGACCAGATGTCCAGGTCCGCGTACGTGATCCGCTGCTCCTCGTGGACGAGGGCCACCGCGTCGGGGGTCGCGGCCGCCTTCCCGCTGAACAGCTGGTCGAGGGAGAGCCGCGGGGCCCGGGTGCGGGGCCCGGCCCACCCGTCCAGCCGGCTGCGCTCGTCGGCCGTCAGCATCTCCAGCGTGCCGACCGGCGCGTCCGGGGTGTCGGCCACCGCGGTGAGCAGTCGTACCAGCCGGTCGAGGACGGCCCGTACCGTTCCCGCGTCGTACAGATCGGTGGCGTACTCGGCGACGATGTCGCATCCGGCCGGCCGGCCGTCGGCGCCGGAGCGCTCCTGGAAGCCGAAGGTCAGATCGAACTTGGCGATCCGCAGTTCCGGGATCACCAACGACGTGTCCAGGGAGCCGAGTCCGGGCCCGGCCGGGTCGAGCGACCGGGCGACCGTGAGCATCACCTGGAAGAGCGGGTGGCGGGAAGCCGAGCGCTCCGGGTTGAGGACCTCGACCAGCCGGTCGAACGGCATGTCCTGGTGCGCCCAGGCCGCCAGATCGGTCTGCTGGGCGCGGCGGAGCAGTTCACGGAAGGACGGGTCGCCGCCGGTGTCGGTGCGCAGGACGAGCGTGTTCACGAAGAAGCCGACCAGGTCGTCGAGGGCCTCGTCCCCGCGCCCGGTGACCGGGGAGCCGATGACGATGTCCGTACCGGCGCCCGAGCGGGTCAGCAGCGCGGCCACCGCCGCCTGGGCGACCATGAAGAACGTGGTGCCGGTCTCCCGGGCCAGACCGGTGAGCGCCCGGTGCGTCCCGGCCGGGCAGGACACCTCGCAGGTGGCGCCCCGGTACGAGGCCACCACCGGGCGGGGCCGGTCCGCGGGCAGCGACACCTCGTCCGGCAGCTCCGCCAACGCGTCCTTCCAGTAGTCGAGTTGGGAGGAGATCACGCTGTCCGGGTCGTCGGCGTCCCCCAGGACCTCCCGCTGCCAGAGCGTGTAGTCGGCGTACTGGACGGGCAGCGGCTCCCAGTGCGGCGCGCCGCCCTCGGTCCGGGCGCCGTACGCGGTCCCCAGGTCCCGCATCAGCGGGGCGTTGGACCAGCCGTCCGAGGCGATGTGGTGCACGACCAGCAGCAGGACGTGGTCCTCGGGGGCCAGCTCCAGCAAGGTCCCGCGGAGGGGCAGGTCACGGGCGAGGTCGAAGGTCTTCGCGGCCAGCTCGCCGAGGGTGGTGGCGAGCGCGTCCTCGGTCACCGGGAGCACCGGCAGCGGGAGTTCGACGTCCTCCTCCGCGAGGATCGACTGGTACGGCGTTCCCTCCTGGGCGGGGAACAGGGTCCGCAGCACCTCGTGCCGGGCCACCACATCCGTCAGAGCGTCCCGCAGGGCCGCGCGGTCGAGAGCGCCGCGCATCCGGACGGCCAGCGGAATGTGGTAGGTCGCGGACGGGCCTTCCATCTGGTCCAGGAACCACAGCCGCTGCTGGGCGAAGGACAAGGGGATCATGTGGACGCTCCCATCCGGCGCATGGGCCGAAGCTTGGGCCGGGCGCTGCCGATACGGTCGAGCTGCTCGACCAGCGTGGCCACCATCGGGTTGTTGAAGAGGGCGCCGATCGGCAGGTCGACACCCATGACGCTGTTGATCCGGCGCACGAGCCGGGTGGCGAGCAGCGAATGCCCGCCCAGGTGGAAGAAGTTGTCGTCGATGGAGACCGAGGGCCGGCCGAGCAGCTCGGCGAACAGGCCGCAGAGCATCTCCTCGTTGGGGGTGCGCGGCGCCCGCCCCTCGGCCGCCGCTCCCGTGTCGGCCGGCTCGGGCGCGGGCAGGGCGCCCCGGTCGAGCTTGCCGTTGGCGGTGAGCGGCAGGGCGTCCAGCTGGACGAAGGCCGACGGCACCATGTAGTCGGGCAGGGTCGCGGACACCTGGGCGCGCAGCTCGGCGATGTCCGCGTGGACGCCCTCGAAGGGGGTGACGTAGGCGATGAGGGCCTTGTCGCCCGCCCTGATCTCCCCGAGCACCACGGCCGCCTGCGCCACCGCCGGATGCCGGCACAGGGCCGTCTCGATCTCACCGGGTTCGATCCGGAAACCGCGCAGCTTGACCTGCTGGTCGGCGCGGCCGAGGAACTCGATCTCGCCCCGGTGGTTCCAGCGGGCCAGGTCGCCGGTGCGGTACATCCGGCTGCCGGGCGGGCCGTACGGGTCGGCGGTGAACCGTTCGGCGGTCAGCGCGGGCCGGTTCGGGTAGCCGGCGGCCAGTCCGGAGCCCGCCAGGTACAGCTCGCCCGGCGTCATGGGCGGGACCAGGCGCATCCGGCTGTCGAGGACGTACATCCGGGTGTTGTCCAGCGGGGTGCCGATCGGTACCGCTCCGGGGCGGTCGTAGGGCCTGCGGACGGTGTGCGCGGCGACCAGGACGGTCGTCTCGGTCGGGCCGTAGCCGTTGAGCACGGTGGTGTCGGGGCAGTGCTCGTGGATACGGCGGACCGCCTCGACGGACATGACATCGCCGCCGGTCAGCACGGTCCGTACGCCCGCCAGCGCCGCCGGGTCGTCCTCGGCCAGCATCTGGAACAGGCCCGACGACAGGACCAGTCCGGTGATCCGGCCCTCGGACAGGACGCGGCTCAGCGCGGTGGTGTCCAGCAGTCCGGGCGGGGCGACGACGAGCGTGCCACCGGTCAGCAGCGGCATCCAGAATTCGAACGTCGAGGCGTCGAAGGCCATCGGCGAGTGCAGCAGCATCCGAGCCCGAGAGGCGAGCGGGAAGCGTTCGTCGGCGGCCAGGTCGGTGATGTTGCGGTGGGTGACCGCGACGCCCTTGGGGACGCCGGTCGAGCCGGAGGTGAACATGGCGTAGGCCGGCTGGTCGGGGTGGACCGGGGGCAGGGGGTCGGCCCCGCCAACCTCCGCTCCCCCAGCCGCCGCTCTCCCGGTCGCCGCTGATCCGGCCGCCGCTTCCCCCGCCGCGCCCTGCGGGCGGTCCGCCACACCGGTGACCGGGATCGTCCGGGCGTGCTCGGAGAGGCCGAGGCCGGTCAGGTCCCGGTCGGTGAGGAAGACCGTGGCCTTGGAGTCCCGGATGATCAGGGCGATGCGGTCGGCGGGGTAGCGGACGTCCAGCGGGACGTAGACCGCGCCGGTCTTGACGACCGCCAGCAGGGCGACCACCGCTTCCAGCGAGCGCTCCAGGAAGAGGACCACGGGGTCACCGGCGCGGATGCCCTCGCCGAGGAGCCGGCGGGCCAGCCGGTCGGTGCGCTCGTCCAACTCGGCGTAGCTGAGGCTTCGTTCACCCATCACCACGGCAGGTGCGTCCGGTTCGCGGGCGACCCGCGCGGCGAACGCCTCCGGCAGCGAGGCCCCGGCCCGGGGGGTCGTCTCGCCGTTCCAGGTGACGAGCAGCCGCCGGCGTTCCTCGTCGCCGAGCATGTCCAGCCCGCCGGCCGGCAGATCGGGGGTGCCGGCCGCCGCGTCCAGCAGCCGGGTCAGGCGGGCCGCGGCGGCCTCGACGGTGCCCGCGTCGTACAGGTCGGTGGCGTACTCCACGCCGAGGTCGAAGCCGGCCGGTTCGCCTCCCGGGGTGCGGTGCTCCCGGAAGGTGAAGGTGAGGTCGAACTTGGCGATCGCGAGCGGCGTGAACTCCGACCGGGCTACCACGCGCGGGAGTTGGGGTACCGGTACGGCCGCGTCGGTGACCGAGAGCATGACCTGGGCGAGCGGGTGCCGGGAGGTGGAGCGCTCGGGGTTGAGGGCCTCGACCAGCCGGTCGAAGGGGACGTCCTGGTGGGCCCAGGCCGCGAGGTCGGTGTCCCGGGCGCGGCGCAGCAGTTCACGGAAGGAGGGGTCGCCGCCGGTGTCGGTGCGCAGGACCAGGGTGTTGACGAAGAAGCCGACCAGATCGTCGAGGGCCTGGTCCGCGCGGCCGGCCACGGGGGCTCCGATGGCGATGTCGGTACCGGCGCCGGAGCGGGTCAGCAGCGCCGCCACCGCCGCCTGGGCCACCATGAAGAAGGTGGTGCCGGTCTCCCGGGCCAGCGCGGTGAGCGCCTGGTGCAACGCGGCCGGGCAGGACACGGTGTGCGTGGCGCCCCGGTAGGAGGCCACGACCGGGCGGGGCCGGTCCGCGGGCAGCGACACCTCGTCCGGCAGCCCCGCCAATACCCCTTTCCAGTAGTCGAGTTGAGTGGAGACCGCACTGTCCGGGTCGTCCGCGTCGCCCAGCACGTCCCGCTGCCACAGCGTGTAGTCGGCGTACTGGACCGGCAGCGGTTCCCAGTCCGGCGGCACCCCGTCGGCCCGGGCCGCGTACGCGATCCCCAGGTCCCGCGTCAGCGGGGTGTTGGACCAGCCGTCCGAGACGATGTGGTGCATCACCAGCAGCAGGACATGCTCATCCGGCGCCGGCTCGAACAGCATGGCCCGCAGGGGCAGTTCGGAGTCGAGGACGAAGGGGCGGCCGGCCTCGTCGGCCATCCTCGCCGCGAGCGTGTCCTCGTCGGCGCCGAGGAGGGCGAAGGGGACCTCCGCCCGGTCCGCCGGGACGATCCGCTGGTACGGCTCGCCGTTCTCGGCGGGGAACAGGGTGCGCAGGGCCTCGTGCCGGGCCACGACATCCGACACGGCACCGCGCAGGGCCTCCCGGTCGAGGCCGCCCGTGAGGCGGATGGCCAGCGGGATGTTGTACGTCGCCGAGGGGCCCTCCATCTGGTCCAGGAACCAGAGCCGTCGCTGGGAGGGGGAGAGCGGCAGCCGAGCCGGACGCGATCCGGCGGTCAGGGCGGGGCGGGTGGCATCGTGCTGGCCGCCGGCGATGTGAGCGGCCAGCGCGGCCGCCGTCGGGTGCCGGAACAGGTCCCG
Source organism: Streptomyces sp. SUK 48 (assembly GCF_009650765.1). NCBI lineage: Bacteria > Bacillati > Actinomycetota > Actinomycetes > Kitasatosporales > Streptomycetaceae > Streptomyces > Streptomyces sp. SUK 48. Next base: position 1,811,926 of record NZ_CP045740.1, read on the forward strand.
CACCAGTACCTGCGCCCCGAAGATCTCCCGCACCCGCGCGACCAGCCGGGTGGCGAGCAGCGAGTGGCCGCCGAGCCGGAAGAAGTCGTCGTCCACCGCGACCGACGGCAGGCCCAGGGCCTCGGCGAACAAGGTGCACAGGACCTGTTCGGCGGGCGTGCGCGCGGCCTGGCCGCCCGTGCTCCCCCGCAGGACCGGCGCGGGCAGGGCCCGCCGGTCGAGCTTGCCGTTGGCGGTGAGCGGCAGGGCGTCCAGGGTCACGAACGCCGACGGCACCATGTACTCCGGCAGCGCCTCCACCGCGTACCGGCGCAGCGCCTCCGGGTCGATGTCGCACGCGGTGTCCGGGGCGGTCTCGCTCCCGGTGACCGGGACGACGTACGCCACGAGCCGCTTGTCACCGGGACGGTCCTCGCGCACCACGACCGCCGCCTGACCCACCTCCGGACGACGGCTCAACACGGTCTCGATCTCGCCGAGTTCGATGCGGAAGCCGCGCAGCTTGACCTGCTGGTCGGCGCGGCCGAGGAACTCGATCTCGCCGTGCTGGTTCCAGCGGGCCAGATCGCCCGTGCGGTACATCCGGCTGCCGGACGGACCGTACGGGTTCGCGGTGAAGCGCTCCGCCGTCAGTGCCGGACGTCCGAAGTAGCCGGCGGCGAGATGCGACCCGGAGACGTACAGCTCCCCCGTGACGCCCGGAGGCGCGGGGCGGAACCGGTCGTCCAGGACGTACATGGCGGTGTTGGCCATCGGGCCGCCCAGGTGCAGCCGTTCCACCACGCGAGTGTCCGTGGCGAAGACCTGGTAGCTGCAGAACACGGTCGCCTCGGTGGGGCCGTAGGCGTGCACGACGGTGGTGTCCGGGCACCGGTCCAGGACGGTCCGCAGGGCCGTCGCCGACAGGACGTCGCCGCCGGTCCAGATCTCCTCCAGGCGCCCCAGGCTGTCCACGGCCTCGTGCGCCATCGCGTCGAAGAGGGCGGTGGTGAAGTAGGCGGCGGTGACACCGTGCCGGACGATGGCCTCGCCTATCTCCCCGAGGTCGATCTTGGCGGCGGGGAGGATCACCGCGAGGCCACCGCTCAGCAGCGGCACCCACAACTCGTACGTCGAGGAGTCGAAGGCCAGCGGCGAATACGCCAGCACCCGCCGGTGCCGGCCACTCGCCCACCACGGGTCCAGGGCCAGCTCCACCACATTGCGGTGCGTGTTCACCACACCCTTCGGCGTCCCGCTCGACCCCGAGGTGTACATCACGTACGCCGCCTGACCGGCGGCGACGGACAGACCCAGCGGCGCCGACTCCCCCTCGACGACAGTGATTTCGGCGCCCACCCGCACCACCGGCAGACCACCGGCGAACTCCGTCGCATCCGCACCACGATCGGTCACCAGCAAGGCCGCGCCGGTGTCCCGCAGCATCCAGCCCAGCCGCTCCCCCGGCTGGCGCGCGTCCAACGGGACGAGCGCACCACCCGCCTTCAACACCCCCAGCATCGCGACGACATACTCCACCGACCGGTCCAGGAACAAGCCCGCCCGGTCGCCGGGACGCACCCCGGCCGCGACCAGCCGACGGGCGAACGCGTCGGACGCGGCGTCCAACTGCCGGTAGGACAGCTCGGCTTCACCGCATATCAGCGCCACCGCTTCGGGCGTACGGGCCGCCTGGGCCGCGAACAGCTCCGGCAGGGAGGCGGCGGGCAGGTCGGTCTCCGTGTCGTTGTAGTCGACGAGGAGTGCGGCGCGCTCGGTCTCCCCGAGCAGTTCGATCCGGCCGATCGGGGTCTCGGGTTCGGCGACGGCCGCGCCGAGCAGCCGGACCAGCCGGGCGGCCGCGGCCCGCATGGTGACGGCGTCGTAGAGGTCGGTGGCGTACTCGATGGTGATGTCGAGGCCGGCCGGTCCGCCGTCGCGGGTGTGGTGCTCGTGGAAGTTCACCGTGAGGTCGAACTTGGCCGCGCCCAGCGGGAGCTGGCTCGCGCTCGTGTCCGCGCCGGGCAGGACCGGAGCCGGGTCGACGGCGTCGGCCACGGTGAGCATGACCTGGAAGAGCGGGTGCCGGGAGGCGGACCGCTCCGGGTTGAGCGCCTCGACCAGCCGGTCGAACGGCACGTCCTGGTGGGCCCAGGCCGCGAGGTCGGTCTCCCGGGCCCGCCGGAGGAGTTCACGGAAGGAGGGGTCCCCGCTGGTGTCGGTGCGCAGGACCAGGGTGTTGACGAAGAAGCCGACCAGATCGTCGAGCGCCTCGTCGCCGCGCCCCGCGACGAGGGAGCCGAGGGCGATGTCGGTACCGGTGCCCGAGCGGGTGAGCAGCGCCGCGACGGCCGCCTGGGCGACCATGAAGAAGGTGGTGCCGGTCTCCCGGGCCAGCGCGGTGAGCGCCTGGTGCAACGCGGCCGGGCAGGAGACGGTGTGCGTGGCGCCCCGGTAGGAGGCCACGACCGGGCGGGGCCGGTCCGCGGGCAGCGACACCGTGTCGGGCAGCTCCGCCAACGCGCCCTTCCAGTAGTCGAGTTGAGCGGCGAGCACACTGTCCGGGTCGTCCGCGTCGCCCAGGAGTTCCTGCTGCCACAGCGTGTAGTCCGCGTACTGGACCGGCAGCGGCTGCCAGCCGGGTGCCGCCCCGTCGGCCCGGGCCGCGTACGCGGTCCCCAGGTCCCGCATCAGCGGGGTGTTCGACCAGCCGTCCGAGGCGATGTGGTGCACCACCAGCAGCAGGACGTGGTCATCCGGCGCCAGTTCCAGCAGCGTCCCCCGCACGGGCAGGTCACGGGCGAGATCGAAGGCCACGCTTCCGGCCAGCTCGCCGAGGGTGTCCCCGAGCGCGTCCTCGGTCGCCGGGACCACCGGCAGCGGAAGATCGACCGACTCCGCCGGCAGGACGGACTGGTACGGCGTGCCGTCCTGGGCGGGGTACACGGTCCGCAGGACCTCGTGCCGGGCCACGACGTCCGAGAGGGCGCCGCGCAGCGCCTCCCGGTCGAGGCCGCCCCGGACCCGGACGGCCAGCGGGATGTTGTACGTCGCCGAGGGCCCCTCCATCTGGTCCAGGAACCAGAGCCGTCGCTGGGCCGGGGACAGCGGGACCGTGTCACCGCGCTCGGCCGGCACCAGCGCGGGACGGTCCTCCGCGACCGCCCCGGCGAGATGACCGGCGAGCAGGGCGGCCGTCGGGTGGCGGAAGAAGTCGGTGAGCGACAGCCGGGTGCCGAGCAGGGCGCGGATGCGGCAGACGAGGCGGGTGGCGAGCAGCGAGTGGCCGCCGAGCCGGAAGAAGTCGTCGTCCACCGCGACCGACGGCAGGCCCAGGGCCTCGGCGAACAGGGTGCACAGGATCTCCTCCACGGGTGTCCGCGCGGCGCGGCCGGCCGCGCCGCCGCCCAGCACCGGTTCGGGCAGGGCCCGCCGGTCGAGCTTCCCGTTGGCGGTGAGCGGCAGGGCGGCCAGCCGGACGAAGGCCGACGGCACCATGTACTCCGGCAGTTCCCCCTCCACGTACCGGCGCAGCGCCTCCGGGTCGGTCTCGCTCCCGGCGACCGGGACGACGTAGGCGACGAGCCGCTTGTCACCGGGACGGTCCTCGCGCACCACGACCGCCGCCTGCCCCACCTCCGGGCGACGGCTCAACACGGTCTCGATCTCGCCGAGTTCGATCCGGAAGCCGCGCAGCTTGACCTGCTGGTCGGCGCGGCCGAGGAACTCGATCTCGCCGTGCTGGTTCCAGCGGGCCAGATCACCCGTGCGGTACATCCGGCTGCCGGACGGACCGTACGGGTCTGCGGTGAAGCGCTCCGCCGTCAGCGCCGCGCGCCCCAGATAGCCGGCGGCGAGATGCGACCCGGCGACGTACAGCTCGCCCGCCGCGCCCGGCGCCGTCGGGCGCAGCCACTCGTCCAGGACGTACATGGCGGTGTTGGCCATCGGGCCGCCCAGGTGCAGCCGTTCCACTACGCGGGTGTCCGTGGCGAAGACCTGGTAGCTGCAGAAGACGGTCGCCTCGGTGGGGCCGTAGGCGTGCACGACGGTGGTGCCGGGGCAGTGCGCGAGCACCTTCTCCAGGGCGGTCCTGGACAGGACGTCGCCGCCGGTCCAGATCTCCTCCAGGCACCCCAGGCTGTCCACGGCCTCGTGCGCCATCGCGTCGAAGAGGGCGGTGGTGAAGTAGGCGGCGGTGACACCGTGCCGGACGATGGCCTCGCCTATCTCCCCGAGGTCGATCTTGGCGGCGGGGAGGATCACCGCGAGGCCACCGCTCAGCAGCGGCACCCACAACTCGTACGTCGAGGAGTCGAAGGCCAGCGGCGAATACGCCAGCACCCGCCGGTGCCGGCCACTCGCCCACCACGGGTCCAGGGCCAGCTCCACCACATTGCGGTGCGTGTTCACCACACCCTTCGGCGTCCCGCTCGACCCCGAGGTGTACATCACGTACGCCGCCTGACCGGCGGCGACGGACAGACCCAGCGGCGCCGACTCCCCCTCGACGACAGTGATTTCGGCGCCCACCCGCACCACCGGCAGACCACCGGCGAAGTCGGTCCCGCCCGAACGGCGGTCGGTCAGCAGCAGGACCGCGCCCGTGTCGCGGAGCATCCAGGACAGCCGCTCCTCCGGCTGACGGGCGTCCAACGGGACGTACGCGCCACCCGCCTTCAACACCCCGAGCATCGCGACGACATACTCCACCGACCGGTCGAAGAGCAGCCCGAGCCGGTCTCCGGGGCCTACCCCGGCCGCCACCAGCCGACGGGCGAACGCGTCGGACGCGGCGTCCAACCGGCCGTAGGACAGCTCGACTTCGCCGCACAGCAGGGCTGCGGCTTCGGGTGTGCGCGCCGCCTGGGCGGTGAACAGGTCGTGCAGCGGCAGCTCGGGAAGGGCCACCGCGGTGCTGTTGTACTCGTCGATGTCGACCGAGTGGGCCTGACCGGCCTGCTGCTGGGGCATCTCACACACCAATCTCGAGGATTCGGGGCTGCGCTCGCGCGCGGAAGGGGGCGGACCGCCGCGACCGCGATCGGCGCCGACGGGAGGAGCGGGAGGTGGCCAGAGCCGGTCCGGCGGGCCGCTCTAGTGCAGGACGTGCGCGAGCGGTGGGCGTACGTCGGCGGGGAGCTGGAGGTCCTCCGGGGACAGGGCGTCGACCCGGTACTTTCCGACGGCGCTGATCAGCATCCGCAGCTCCAGGGCCATGCTCTCGGCGAGCCGCAGCAGTCCCGCGTCGCCGTCCTCGTCGACGGCCAGCAGGGCCGCCCGGCCGAGCCCGACCGCCCTGGCGCCGAGGGCCAGGGCCTTGACCGCCCGGGTGCCCTCCCAGATCCGTCCGCTGGCCAGCAGGCAGCGGCCGGTGCGGCCGATCCGGGTCAGGCAGTCGCCGAGCGGCAGCCCGACCTGGGCCAGGAACCCGTTCGGCGCCCACGCGGTGCCCGCCTCGGCGCCGTCGACGGTCACCGCGTCCGCGCCGGAGGCCCACGCGGTGGCCGCGGCGTGGGCCACGTCCCGCCCGGGGTGGAGCTTCACCCAGACCCGTACGCGTGGGAAGTTGTTGCGCATCAGCCGGATCTGCTGGCGCAGGATCTCCTCGGTGAACGTGCCGGGGCTGCTCAGCCGCAGCACCCGGTCGCCGGCGCCGAACACCTCCTGGGTGGCGTACTGTTCGGCGATCCGCCCGGCCGCCTCGCGGTCCAGTACCGTCAGCCCGCCGAGGCCCGGCTTGGCGCCCTGGCCGACCTTCAGCTCGAAGGCCAGCTTCCCGGCGGCCAGCAGCGGCTGGGACACGGGGTCGCTGTAGAGGAGGTTCCACACCTCGGCGTCCGCGTCCTCGGTGGACTGCTGGACGACCACACCGCCGTACTCCTCGTTGCCGAACGCGGCGGCCGCCTCGGTGTAGGCGGTGATACGGCCCGTCATCGAGGAGACCTCGGCCTCGCTGGCACCCCGGTAGCCGTTGACGGGGACCACGTTCTCGCCGATCACCATCGGGATGCCCAGCCGTCCGGCCTGCGCCCCGGCGGCCTCCCCGAGGTCGCGGCTGGCGACCTGGGTGGAGCCGAACGCCGAGACGTACAGCGGCAGCCGGGAGGCGAACCCGCCGATGACGGTGTCCAGTTCGACGTCCGTGTACAGCGGCTCGCGGGCCAGCTCGATCAGCTTCTCCAGCCGCTCCGGCATGAACACCGGCGGCACGATCCGGGTCCGCTCCAGCGGGTCGCCCAGGTCCTGCCCGGCGGGTACGGCGCCGACCAGGCCGGTGCCGTAGACGGACAGGTCGGGGAAGGCGGCCGCGGCTCCCAGCCGGGCGCGGCGGCGCACCTCCTCCTCGGGGAAGCCGGCGGCGCTCAGTGCGGCGCTCACGCGGACACCACTCCCGGCAGCTTCGGGTAGGCGCTGGCCTCCCAGACGGCGGTGCGGCCGGTGACGTACCGGGTGAAGCGCTCCAGGCCGATGCCGAAGCCGGAGCTGGCCGGGATGCCCCGGCGGGCCAGGTCCAGGTACCAGCCGTACTTGGCGGGGTTCTCGCCGGTCTCGCGCATCCGGGTCACCAGCGTCGCGTAGTCGTGCTCGCGCTCGCTGCCGCTGGCCAGTTCGCCGTAGCCCTCGGGGGCGATCAGGTCGAAGTTGCGGAGCACGCCCGGGCGCCGGGCGTCCTCGCGGTCGTAGAAGCCGCGCGAGCCCTTGGGGTAGTCGACGACGAAGAAGGGGCGGGCGGAGCCGGCGGACAGGATCTCCTCGCCCCGCCAGTCGATCTCCGCGCCCGGGTCCTGCGGGTGCCCGAGGGCGACCAGGTCGGCGGTGGCCCGCTCGTGGCTGGTGCGGCCGAAGGCGCCGGTGACGGCCGCGCGCAGGGCGTCCTCGTCCCGGCCGAGCAGCTCCAGTTCGGCGGGCATGTCCCGCAGGACCTCCGCCACGGTGTGCGCGACCAGGGCCTCGGCGAGCGCCATCGCGTCCTCGCGGCGGGCGTCCCGTATCTCCACGTCGATCTGGTGGAACTCGGCGAGGTGGCGGTGGGTGACCGCCGTCTCCAGCGGTTCCAGCCGCACGTTGGGCGCGATGTAGAAGATCTTGTCGAAGGCGGCGAGCGTGGCCTGCTTGTAGAGGATCGCGCTGGTCATCAGCTTGTACTTGTGGCCGTAGAAATCGACGTCCACCTGCTTCGAACCGCGGATGCCGGGGTCGGTCACCGGGCCGATGAGCGGCGGCAGCAGCTCCTGGAAGCCGTGGCCCGCGAGGAAGGCGCGGACGGCGGTGAGCATCCGGTTCTGCACCCGCAGGGTGGCTCGGGTCCCGGCGGCGGTCAGGTGCGCGTCGAGGGAGGCGGGCAGCGGGGGCGGGGCCTGGAGGGTGGCCGGTCCGGCGGACTCGGCGGTCGACACGGTCATGGGTACTACCTCCTGGAGGTGCCGCCGGACAGACCGGCGAGCGGACGCGGGCGCCGGGGCGGCGCGGCGGTCGGGGCGAGGACGTGGCGGTCGTGCCGGCTCTGGACGAAGGACAGGGCGTCGAAGAGGCCGCGGGCGGTCAGCCGGCCGCTGCTCCCGGCGGCGCGGCCGATCGGCATCGAGCCGGTCTCGGACCAGGCCAGCCGGCCGGACTCGTCGATGTGGCTGCGGGTGCGGCCCGCGTTGTCGGGGTGCAGGCAGTAGGGGACGTCGAGGTAGCCGCGCGCGAACGCCGCCAGCAGGGCCCGGCCGAGGTCGGCGTCGAGCCCGAGGACCGCGTCGATCAGGGCGCGGGCCTCGGCGTACACCGGGTTGTCGGACACGTCCGGCACGCCCGCGGCGGCGGTCTTGCGGGTGTTGCGGGCGGCGGCCGACGCCACGCGCAGCGCCTCGACGTTCTCCGCGACGGTGGGGATGCGGTGCGCCTCCGCGGCCGTCTTGACGATCAGCCGCGCCGCTCCGGCCTGCACGGCGAGTTCCGCCGACCTCTCCAGCAGTTCCAGCGCGCCCTCGCGGGTGCGCGGGTACAGGCCCATGTAGGTGTAGAGGACGATGTGCCACTCGGTGTCCGGCAGCAGCTCGGCCGCCAGCCGGCGCAGCGCGTGGATCGCGTGCGCGTCCTGCTCGGAGTTGGTCTGCTGGGCGTAGCTGAGCGAGAGGGAGCGCAGGCCGGCTTGGTGGAAGAAGAGCGCCTCCAGCGCGCTGAGCGCCACCAGGAGACCCGGTGGGCACAGCTGTCCCAGCATGCAGCCGCCGAACGTCTCCAGGTGGGGTTCCGCGCCGGTGGAGCGGAGCGAGGCGAGGAACTCGCACGCCTGGCGCCAGTTGCGGACGGAGTCGGCCAGCGGGGTGCGGCCGTAGGGCAGGCAGTACGAGACGGGGCCGCCCTCGGTCGCGTCCAGGCCGAGCGCGGCCAGCGCGGCCATGATGCGCTGGGGGCGGGCCGAACCGTGGCGTACCTGCACGGGGAACGAGGGGTCGCGCACGCCGTCCAGGACCCAGCGGGAGGTGTGCGGGCTGAGCGAGCTGATGGGGTAGCCGTTGAGGGGGTGGTCCGTGTTGAGGGCGCGCACCGCGGCCGGTTCGTCGCCCACCCGGGTGTAGCTGTCGATGGTGATGGTGCCGACGACGGCGTCGGCGGCGTCCCTGGTCGCCCGCAGCCCGGCCCGCATCAGGGCGGGGTCGGAGAACCCCATCCGCGGTTGCACCACGAGGGCGCCCCTGGCCTGGGCATCCGCGACGTACCGTGCGAAGGAGACGCGCGATCCGTGCACGGCCACCGGGCCCCGGGGGCGGCTCGCGAAGGCCCGGGTCACCGGGTCACCTCCTTGGGCAGGGCGCCGACGAACGTCTCGAAGGAGGCGAGGTCCACGCCCTCCTGGAAGACGGCGTCGAAGCCGGCCGCCATGAGTTCATGGGCCTGTTCCTCCTGCCGGTCCTGCGAGATCCCGAGCTTGCCGCCGATGACGACCGGCAGACCGTCCAGGTCGGGACGGGCGCGCAGGGCGGCGATCAACGGCTTGGCGTCACGGCAGCCATGGCCGTTGACGCTGCTGACCACCAGCAGATCGGGCTGGTGCCTCGCACAGGACTCGACGATCTCTTCCTCGGGGACACAGGGGCCGAGATTGACGACCCTGTGCCCCAGGTCCTCGAGCAGCAGCTGTACGAATACGAGATTCCAGGTGTGTGCGTCGGACGCCAGTCCAGTGACGATCACTTCGAGTGACGCCATGCGGTCGCACGTCGCCAGTTCGGCAGGCTTCATTCGTTCTTCGTCCACATCGTCGATGACATCGGGAGAAGGGGGCTGGCGGGTTCTGAACGCCCCGCACGATCGAGACTAGGAGTCCCCCCGGAGCGTCACCGGCGTCCGCGACGGCAGCGCAGCGGCAGTTGCCGCCGCCCGGCCGCCCGGTGTTCCCGCCGGCAGTATCGCCGCAGGAACGGAACGGTAAGGCGGCCTCGGAAGCTGCTCCCGCAAGTAACCGGAACACCAGGGGAGACAGCGATGACGAACCGACAGGCTCGGTCGGCTGAGTTCGGCGCCGTGCTGCGCAGCGCTCGGGAGCATGCCGGGCTCACCCAGGAACAGCTTGCCGGGCTCTCGACTGTCAGCATCCGGGCGATCCGCGATCTGGAGCGCGGCCGGGTGGTACGGCCCCGCAGGGACACGGTGCGACTGCTCGCCGACGCCATGCGGCTCGGTGACACGGGCCGGGCGGCGCTCGAACTGGCCGCCGACAGCGCCTCGGTGGGCAAGGCGCTGCGCGATGTGTACAGCCCCGAACTGGCCTGCCCGCCCATGCCGGTGCACACCCTGTTCGGCCGCGAGTCCGAACTGCGGGCGCTGGCCGACCTGCTCGGCGGCGAGCGGGAGCGGCTGGTGACGGTCGTGGGGCTGCCCGGCGTCGGCAAGTCCCGGCTCGCCCAGGAGGCCGCCCTCCAGGTGCACCGGCGGGGCGACATACCCGTGCTGTGGCTGCCCATGGACGGGGCCGGGCGCACCCCGGACAAGGCCGCGCACCGGCCGCGGACGGCGCTGGCCAACTGGGTACGGCCGCTGGTGTCCGAGGGCGGGCGCTACGACGAACTGGCGGCGTTCATCGCGGACCGGCCCACCCTGCTGGTCCTGGACGGCCACGAGGTCACGCCCGCCACCAGCCCGGCCCTGATGTATCTGCTGCACAGCTGCCGGCGGCTCAGGATTCTGCTCACCTCCCGCCACCCGCACCATGTCTCCGGCGGCCGGCTGCTGCCCCTCGCCCCGCTGCCGACGGTCCTCGCGCCGGGGCCGCCCCCGATAACCGGGCCGGCCGCGATATCCGGGCCGGCCGCGATGTCGCCGCTCCCCGGTGACTCGCTGTCGGCGCGCCGCCCCGCAGTCGAGCTGATGCTGTCGTACGTCAGCCATCTGCGTCCCGACCTGCTGCTCACCGACTCCGTCATCGCGGTCGTGGCGGAGATCTGCGAGGCGCTGGACGGCATCCCCCAGGCTCTGGAGGCGGCCACCTCCTGGCTGTTGCTGTACTCCCTGGAGCAACTGCGGGAGATGGCACGGGAGTCACCCCTCGCGCTGGTCGACGGCGCTCCCTCGCTGACCCTCGGCGCCGCCGCGCCGCTGGGCGACCTGCTGGCCTCGGTGCGCGCCGGACTCCCGGACCGGCAGGCCGATCTGCTGGCCGCGATGGCCCCCTCGGCCTCCTCCTGGACGGTCGACGACGCGGCCGAGGCGCTCGGCGTCCCCTCGGCGCGGGCGGCCCAGGACGTGCACGCCCTGCTTCTGCACGGCCTGATCCGCCAGTTCCCCGCCGGTCCGGGCGGCGCGGCCCGGCCCGGCCGGTTCTCGGTGCTCCATCTCGTCCGCGACCTCGTCACCGGCGGACGGCCGTCCCCCGAGGACGCGGCGCCCCGCCTGCTGGCCACCGGCGCCGTGTGACCGGCGGCCGCCACCACTCGGACACCCCGGTATTAACTGCCAACTCTTATTCATAAACAGGTAGTTCACGAAAGGTGATGACACTCCGCCATGCGTAATCTCATCTCGCTCGCCGACCTGACCTCCGAGGAACTCGACCGCATCGTCCGGCGCGCCGTCGTCTTCGGCCGCGGTGACACCGGCGAACGGCCGCTGGCCGGGCACCGGGTCGGTATCTACTTCCGCAAGTCCTCGACCCGTACCCGTACTTCGTTCTGGAGCGGCGCGAGCCGTCTGGGCGCGGACGTCATCACGTTCGGTCCCGACGAACTCCAGATCAGCACGGGGGAAACCCTGGAGGACACGGCCCGGGTGCTGGGCGAGTACCTGGACGCGCTGGTCGTGCGCACCAACGGGGACATGGCGGAGATACGGCGGCTGGGCAGCAGCCCGAAGCTCGCCGTGGTCAACGCCCTGACCCTGGACGAGCATCCGACCCAGGCCATCGCCGACCTCGCCACGCTCACCGAGCTGTTCGGTGACCTGGCGGGGCGGCATGTGCTGTGCGTCGGCGAGGGGAACAGCTCGGGTGCCGCGCTGGCGCTGGCCGCGGCGCTCACCCCCGGGCTGCGGCTGACCCTGCTGTGCCCGCAGGGGTACGAGGTGCCGCGGGAGACCCTCGACCTGGTCGGCAAGCTCAGTGACGGGCAGGCGCTGGTCGAGCAGGTCACGTCGGCCGACGAGGTGACGGGGCCGGTGGACGCCGTGTACACGAGCCGCTGGCAGACGATGGGCGTCCCCAAGGCGAACCCCGACTGGCTGGCCGACTTCGAGGGGTTCCGGATCGACCAGGCGTTCCTCGACCGGTTCGCCGGCCCGGACACCGTGTTCCTGCACGACCTGCCCGCCGTGCGCGGCCAGGAGGTCACCGACGAGGTCCTCGACGGGGAGCGGAGCGTCGCCTGGCGCCAGGCGCACCACAAGATGACGGCCGCGATGGCGGTGCTGGAGTGGTGCGTGACCGGGGCGGCCGACCGCGCCTGACCGGAAAGCGCGCAAGACAGCGGTGGGGGGATGGGCCCGCGGGCCCATCCCCCCACCGCTGTCGGCGCGCCCCGCGCCGAGGGGTCGGGTTCAGCCGCCCATGGCCGCGACGGCCGACCTGGGGCGCAGATCGGTCCAGTGGGCCTCGATGTACTCGGCGCACTCCTGCTTCGTGCCCTCGTCCCGCACCAGCGTCCAGCCCGCCGGCCGGGGGATGCCGACCGGCCAGAGGGAGTGCTGGCCCTCGTCGTTGGCGAGGACGACATAGCGGCCTGCCGGATCCTCAAAAGGGTTGGTTGCCACGATTCCCACCTTCGCTGAAGCGACGACGCATGACCCGCGTCTGCGTTTTCCGGTCCCAAACTAGGGGCCGTTCAGGCAATGCGCGGGCAGAGTGACAGGCAGCTCGGCGGTGGTGTTCCCGCCCTCGCCGCCCGACGCGACTGGTCCACACCACACTTCCGCCCATTTCGTGGACGACCTATGATCATACGGACAGCGAGATCCATGAACTCCGACCGGTGAGGGGATCCACGTGGCAGGTGGTGGGGGGCCACTGAGATTCAACCTGCTGGGCGCGCTGGAGGTCTGGGAGGGCGGCACCAAACTCCGGCTGGGCGGGGCGATCCAGGAGCGTGTGCTCCTCATGCTGCTGCTGGAGTCCGGCAAGATGCTGCCCGTCTCCCGGCTGGTCGAGGCCGTCTGGGACGAGGACCCGCCCGCGACCGCTCCCCACCAGGTTCGCAAAGCCGTCGCCGATCTGCGCCGGCGCATACCCGGCGGCAGCGAGACCCTGGTGACCGAGGGCCCCGGTTACCGCGTCATGGTCACCGAGAGCCAGCTGGACCTGGCCGAGTTCGACGCCCGGCTGCGCCTCGCGAAGGAAGCCCTGGCCGCCGAGGACCCCGCCCGCGCGGTCGACGCGCTCCAGGCCACCCTGGCCCTGTGGCGCGGTCCGCTGCTCTCCGGCGAGGGCACCCCGGTCATCGAGCGCGCCTCGGTCATGCTGGAGGAGCGCCGGCTGGCCGCCGCCGAGCAGCTCTTCGATCTGCGCCTTGGCCTCGGCGAGTCCGCCGAACTCGTGGTGGACCTGCGCCAGTTCGTCCACCAGAACCCGCTGCGCGAGACCCTGCGCGGCCAGCTGATGCTCGCGCTGTACCGGTCGGGCCGCCAGGCCGCCGCGCTGGAGGAGTACGCCGAGGTCCGCCGGCTCCTCGGCGAGGAACTCGGCATCGACCCCGGCCCCGAACTGACCAGGCTGCACGAGGGGATTCTCCGGGAGAGCCCCGAACTCGCGGCCGCGCCGAAGTCCTGGCAGGCCCCGACCCCGCTCCCGCCCGCCCCCGAGATCGAGGCCCCCGCCACGCTCCCGCACGACCTCGCCGACTTCACCGGCCGGGACCGCGAGCTCCAGGAATTACTGAGCTACGCGCGTCACGAGGACGGCCGGGGCACCCGGATCGTGGCCATCGACGGCATGGGCGGCAGCGGGAAGACCACCCTGGCGGTGCGGGCCGCGCACCGGCTCGCCGCGGCCTACCCGGACGGCCAGATCCATATCGACCTGCGCGGATACACCCCCGGCGAACAGCCCGTCACCACCGGCGCGGCCCTCGCCTCGCTGCTGCGCACCATGGGCGTACCGGGCCCCGGACAGCAGCTGCCCGAGGACGACGCCGGGCGCGCGGCCCTGTGGCGGGCCACCCTCAGAGGCAAGCGGGTGCTGCTGCTCGTCGACAACGCCACCGAAGCCGGAACGATCCTGCAGCTGCTGCCCGCCTCGCCCGACTGCCTCCTCCTCGTCACCAGCCGGGCCCGGCTGGTGGACCTCGACGGGGCCGACTGGATCTCCATCGGGCTGATGTCCCCCGGGGAGAGCGCCACCCTGATCGAGGACATCCTCGGCAGCCGGCGGGTGTCCGCGGAGCCGGAGGCCGCCGCCGAACTGGCCCGCCTGTGCGGGTATCTGCCGCTCGCCCTGCGCATCGCGACCGCGCGGCTGCGCAACCGGCCGCGCTGGACCCTGGCCTACCTGGTCGAGCGGCTGCGGGACGAGACCCGTCGGCTGGACGAACTCAGCCTGGGCGAGCGCAGCATCGGCGCGACCCTGCGGCTGTCGTACCAGGCGCTGGACAAGGACTCCCGGACCGCCTTCCGGACCCTCGCCCTGCATCCCGGCGGGGACATCGATGTCTACTCGGCGGGCGCCCTGCTCGGCATGGACCTGCGCGACGCCGAGGACATGCTGGAACGGCTGCTCGACGTGCATCTCGTGCTCCAGCCGGAGATCGGCCTGTACACCATGCACGACCTGGTGCGCAGTTTCGTCCGGAGCCTGCGCGGCGAGCCGACCGCGCTGGACGACGGGGCCGCGGTCGAGCGGCTGCTCGACTACTACCTGACGGCCACCGAGGCGGCCTGCGAGGTGCTGTTCCCCGGGCGCCGGCACCGGCCCACCGGAATCCCCCCGTCGGTGGCGGAACTCCCCGACCTCACCCACGAGAAGCTGGCGCAGGTCTGGTTCTCCCGGGAGCATCCCGGGCTGCTGTCCCTGGTCACCCTGGCCGAGCGGTCCGGCCATGACCGGCACGCGGTGTGCCTGGCTCGCAATCTCGTCTTCCACCTCAACGCGCGCGGCCATCTCCAGGAGTTCGCGGAGCTGTGCCGCCTCGCGGTGACGGCCGCCCGGCGCCTCGGCGATCTGGACCTGCTCGGCGTCAGCCTGTCCAACCTGGGCGTCGCCTGCTGGAAGCTCGGCCGCTACGAGGAGGGCATCAAGGTCGCCGAGGAGGGCCGGGACGTCGCCGCCCGCCTGGGCGACCGGCACACCCAGGCGCACACCGAGAGCACGCTCGGCCTGTACAAGAGCCTGCTGGGCCGCTTCCCCGAGGCGCTGGTCCACCTCCAGTGGGCGATCGCCTGCGAGCGCGAACTCGAATCGCCCCGCGCCGAGGCGGAGAGCCTCACCGCCCTGAGCGCCCTGTACGAGCAGTGGGGCAAGTACCGGGAGGCCGCCGAGGCGGCCCGGCGCGCGATGCTGCTCGCCGAGCAACTGGGGAGTCAGGGAGGGAAGTTGGTGGCCCTCACCGATCTCTCCCTGGCGCAGACGGGACTCGGCGAGTACGCGGAGGCCGATGAGACGCTCGCTCTCGCCCGCCAGTTGTGCGACGAGTCCATGGACCAGGGCCATGTCGCGATGACGTTGGCGCTGTCGGCCGACATCGCCCAGCGTCTGGACCAGCCCAACGAGTCCTCCGGATTCGCGGACCGCGCCCTGGCCCTCGCCCGGGCGGGTTCCTCGCCGCTGCGCCAGGCGAAGCTGGAGAACGTGATCGGCCGGGTGCTGCGGCGGAAGCAGGAGTACGCTTCCGCGCTCGCCCTGCACAGCAGCGCACATGAACTGGCGTCCTCCGTCGGCCACCGGGTCGAGGCGGCCTATGCCCTGGCCGGACTGGCCGCCGCGGCGGCGGCACTGGGCGACGAACCGTGGGCGGCCGAGCACGCGGCGCAGGCCGAGGAACTGTTCTCGGCGATGGGCATCCCCCGAACGCCCGGCGCACCTGACCGCCGTGCAGAGCTGACCGTCGTACTACGCGCCCACGACCGGGGTGGTGACGGTCGGGCCCTTGTCCTCGGCCGTCACGTGGTGGCCGTGCCGCTGCGTGTCCGTGTGGCCGGCCTCGACCGCCGCGGCGCCCAGCGCCAGCGCGACCACAGCAACGACGATCCGGACCGAGTTGGTGAGCTTGCGAGCCATGTTTTCCGCCCCCTGGAAGTGTCTCCGTCTTTCCGACACCTCGAATATGGAGACGGGCGATCCCGCGAGGGTCCCGCTCCGATACCGCCCACGGGTAACGCGCGGAAACGGCCTCTGACCAGGGACAAAGGCGAATCCGGGAGGGTGGGACGGGAACGGTCTCCCGGGGCGGGAACGAACGGGTGGGACGGGCCGCGACGGGTGGTGCGGGTGAGCCGGTATCGGCTGAGCCGGTCCCGGTGAGCCGGTACCGGGTGAGCCGGTACCGGGTGAGCCGGTACCGGGTCAGTCCGTGCCCGCGCCGGTGGCCGTCACGGTCGTACCGCCGAGCCGGCACGACAGCACACGCGGGCCCCGGGCGGTGAGGACGACCTCCGTGTGCGCGGGCCCGCTCTCGTGCTCCGCCATGTCGAGCAGGGCCCGGACCGACGAATGCAGTACGGCGCGGTCCGCCGCGGCGGGCTCACCCCACGGGGCGGCGCCGGCGGGCGCGTTCCGGGTGATGCCGACTACCTGGTGCATGCCGTCGCTGGACTCCGTGGCCACCCCGAACCGGGGCCCCTCCCCACTCTCCTCCGCGCCGGTCCCGGTGTGTGCGGCCCAGCGCTCGACGGCCGACAGGTCCCGCAGGGCACGGCTGAGCCGTTCCGTCACCGGTCGCGGGTCCGGGAAATGGTTCACGAAACGCTCCTTCTCAGATTTCCGACGCCCTCCATGCCACTGCTTTGCCGGTTGAGCCGTCAAGAGGCAGCTTCCATCGGCAGTTACCGGGGTGCTTGGCCGGATTCATGGAAACTCCGCGACCCGTCGAGTTAGCGTCCTCGTATTCCCACTGCTCGCCCGATCGGCTTCCAGGAACCAACGGAGGAACGCAACGATGAGGCAGATGGTAAATTGGCTGACACCCTCCTTCGCCGCACACAGCGGTAATCCAGGAGTGGCCACGCTGGGACCTTCGGGAACCAGTAGCGAAGTCGCCGCAGGAATCGTCTGGCAAAGCCTCGGGGGCGATGTCCCGGACATCCGGAACATCGCACTGCACCGGACGTACGAGGACGCCGCCGAGGCGGTGCTCAAGCAGGACGTGGACTACCTGGTGGTGGCCAACGCCTACAGCGGCATCAGCGAGTTCTACATGGACACCCGGCTGTCCCTGGCCGGCGTGTTCGTGATGGACACCCCCCACTACGGCATCGCCCAGCTGCCCGGGGAGGCGGTCCCGGACCGGCCGGTGGTCGCCACCCACCCGGCGCCCCGCCCCCTGGTGGACGAGTTGCTGCCAAGTCACTTCACCGACCGGGAGATCCTTCAGGTCACGTCGACCAGCACGGCCGCCCAGGCGGTCCGCGACCGGGTCACGGACCTGGCGCTCACGACCGTACCGGCGGCCGAGGCCCACGGCCTCGAATTCATTTCCCGGAAACGGTTCATCAGGATGCTCTGGTCCGTATTCACGCTGAACGGCGAGATATTCGTCGTCCCCGACGACACCGCGGAAGCGGGGAGGATCACCCATGCTCATACTTGACGGTGAGGCGGTCCGCGCCTCCTATCCGATGGCCGAGGCGATATCGGTCATGACCGAGGCGCTGCGATCGTTTTCCTCGGGAAAGGTGACGCAACCGCTCAGGTCGGTGCTCGCGCCGCCGTCCGAACAAGGTGTGTTCGCGATGATGCCGTGCCATGCCGAGGGCCTCGGATACGGTTTCAAGGCCATCATGCACAATCCCGGGAACGAGGCCCGCGGACTGAGCACGCATATCGGCATGGTCACCGTTTTCGATCCGGAGACCGGTGAGCTCTCGGCCGTCCTCGACGGCGGCGCGGTCACCGCGATCCGCACCGCCGCGGTCTCCGCCGTCGCCACCCGGGAACTGGCCCGCGCGGACGCGGGCGATCTGGCGATCCTCGGCGCGGGCACCCAGGCACGCACCCATCTGGAGGCCGTCCGGCTGGTGCGGGACGTCCACCGGGTCCGGGTCTGGTCCCGCACCGCCGAGCGGGCCCGGGACTTCCGGGACTGGGCCGGTACCCAGGGCGTGGAGGTCGAGGTCGCCGCGACCCCGGAGGAGGCCGTACGCGGCGCGGACCTGGTGTGCACCACGACCGCCTCGCGCGTCCCGCTGATCCCGGCGGGCCTGCTGAGCCCCGGCGCCCATGTGAACGCGGTCGGCGCGTCCGTGCGCGGCGCCCGGGAACTGGCCCCCGCCGCCGTCGCCGGCTGCGCGGTCTACGTGGACAGCCGGGAGTCGGCCCTGAACGAGTCCAGTGACCTCTGCGACCCCATCGACGAGGGCCTGATGGACGAGAAGGACATCAGGGGCGAGATCGGAGAAGTGCTCCTCGGCACCACCGAGGGACGCACCGAGCCAAAGGAGATCACCTTGTTCAAGTCCCTGGGCCTGGCCGTCGAGGACGTCGCCTCCGGATTCTCGATCGCGGCCCGGGCGCGGAAGGGCGGCATCGGTGTTGCTGTCTGAGACGCGGCCGTCCACGCTGCGGGCCACCAAGGTCTTCGTCGTCGACGCGTTCGCCAAGCGCCCGTTCACCGGTAACCCGGCCGCCGTGTGCCTGCTGGACGAGCCCCGGGACGAGGGCTGGATGCAGGCCCTCGCCCGGGAGATGAACCTCTCCGAGACGGCCTTCGTGACCGCCCGCGACGAGGGCTACGAACTGCGCTGGTTCACCCCGGCCAAGGAGGTCGACCTCTGCGGCCACGCGACCCTCGCCAGCGCCCACGTCCTGTGGCAGCGCGGCTACCGGGAACGGGAGATCGACTTCCACACCCGCAGTGGCCTGCTCACGGTCAGCCGCGAGCAGCGCGAGATCGTCATGCGGTTCCCGGCCGAACGCGCGGTGGAGACCGAGCCGCCGGCCGGGCTGTGCGAGGCGCTGGGCGTGGCGCCGGTGTGGACCGGCCGCAACCGGTTCGACTACCTGGTCGAGGTCGCCGACGCGGAGGTGGTGGCCGACCTCAAGCCCGACTTCGCCGCCCTCGCGGGCGTCCCGACCCGCGGGGTGATGGTCACCGCGCCGGGCGGCTCCCACTCCGAGTTCGACTTCGTCTCCCGGTTCTTCGCACCGGCGTACGGCGTCGACGAGGACCCGGTCACCGGTTCCGCCCACTGCTGCCTGGGCCCGTACTGGGCCGGCCGGCTGGGGCGCACGGAGCTGTGGGGCTACCAGATGTCCCGGCGCGGCGGCACGGTCCACGTCACCGTCCTGGACGACCACGTGCTGCTGGGCGGCACCGCTGTGACGATCACGGCCGGCGCGTCGATCCCGTAGCCGGCAGGGAAGGAAGCGGAGGACAGAGCATGCCCGCGTACGTCATAGGGAACGTCACCACGCTGGAGACCAGCGACGAACTCGCCGAGTACCGCCGCCGGGTGGGCGCCACGGTGGTCCGGTACGGCGGGCGCTTCCTGGTCAGAGGGGGGAAGGTGGACGTCGTGGAGGGCGACTGGCTCCCGGTCCACCTCACCCTCATGGAGTTCCCGGACGGCGCCGCCGTCCGCGCCTGGCTCGGGTCCCCCGAGTACCAGGAGATCGCCGCGCTGCGCACCGGCAGCGTGCGGACCGAGCTGGTCCTCCTCGAAAGCGGCGACTGACGACGAACGACTGTCGATCCGGCTTGTCCACGCAGGGATTCAGGAAGGTTTCACCTCACGTGTTCACCATCTTCGACGACGAGCTCGACGCCCTCGCCCGCCGTACGGTCGCCCGGCAGCGGGAATTCCACGCCGGGTCGTGGGACGGGGAGCGCCTGTCGGCCCACCAGTGGGAGAACCTCCGGGAGAGCCTGCGCTATGTGCGCAAACGCTCCCCCTTCTACGCCGAGCGGCTGGCGGACCTGACGGAGGCGGGGATCGAGGTCCTGGACGCCGCGGAGTTCGCCCGCGCCGTGCCCTTCACCACCAAGCAGGACCTCCGGGACCAGGGCTACGACATGCTCTCCAGGCCAGTCAGCGAGTCCTGGGTGTTCTACGAGACCACCGGCACCACCGGGCCCGCCACCCCGTGCCCCCGCGACAACACCGACTCCATCGTCAACAACACCGCCCTCACGGTGGCCTACCGGGACATCTTCGAGCAGCACGGCGACCACCACGTGGTGGCCGTGCTGGGCCCGACCGAACTGCACTCCACGGGCGACACGTTCGGCGACGTCTGCCGCAACCTCGGGCACACGGTCGTCAAGATGTGGCCGCACTCCCCCGTCGTGGGATTCGAGCGGGCCCTGCACATGCTCCGCGAGCTGCGCGTCACGGCCGTCTTCTGCACGCCCGGCATGGCGATGTCGCTGGCCAAGGAGGCCCGCAAGGCGGGGCTCGACCCGGCGGCCGACTTCGGTCTGCGGCTGCTGATGTTCGTGGGCGAGCTGGTCACCCCGACGCTGCTGGAGAACCTCGGCTCCCTCTGGAACGCCCGCGCGTACAGCTGCATGTACGCCTCGCAGGAGTCGTCCATCATCGCCACCGCGCACGCCGACGGCCGGCTGCGGACCGTGCCGCTGAACGTCTACTACGAGGTCGTCGACCCGGCCACCGGACAGCTCGTGGCGCCGGACGCGCGGCGGGTGCGGACGGGCGAGCTGGTCATCACCCATCTGTACCAGGGCGCCAAGCCGCTGGTGCGCTACCGCACCGGCGACCTGGTGCGACTGGCACCGGCCGCCGACGACGGGTCCCCCGCCCAGGTCCTGACGCCGCTGGGCCGGGTGCGCGACCGCATCGACCTCAACGGCCACACCGTCACGGCCTACGAGCTGGAGGACCTCGTGCTGTCCCGGACACCGGGCTGCCGCGACTACCACATCACCATCGACCGGGAGGCGGACACCGACGTGCTCGCCGTCGACCTCGACATGCCCGACACGGCCGCCGCGCGGGACGCCCACGCCTCGCTCGTCGCGGCGGCCGCGGACGCCTGGGGCTGCCCGCTGACCGTCCGGCACACCAGCCTGGGCGCGATCACCACGACGGGAGCCATGGTCAGCTGGAAGGCGGCCCGGGTGCGGGACCTGCGCACGGCGTCGGACCCCGAGCACGAGGCGGCCCTGGCCATCGCCCGCCGCCGGGACGCACGATGAGCGCCGGCCGCACCGCCGCCCCGGCCGCCGGCCAGTGGGTCTTCCACGACGGCGACTTCGTGCCCGCCGCCGACGTACGGCTCGGCCCCAGCCTTCAGGCGCTCCAGTACGGCACCGGCGTCTTCGAGGGCATCCGCGCCTACGCGACCGGCTCGGGCGACAGCCACCTCTACCGGGCCCACGACCACTTCACCCGGATGATCGGCTCGGCGCGCCTGCTGCGCATCGCGATCGATCACGACGCCGACCAACTGGTCGAGATATCGGCCGAGTTGCTGCGGCGCAACGGCCACTCCGGCGACGCCTACCTCAGACCGCTCGCCTACAAGACGGCCCTGCAACCGGGGGTGCCGTTCGGGGTGCGGCTCCAGGGGGTGTCCTCCACGCTGACCATCGTCAGCCTGCCCATGGGCCGTTACACGTCCAGGGACGGGATCAGCTGCGGGATCTCCTCCTGGCGGCGTATCCCGGACAGTTCGCTCCCGGCCCGGGCGAAGATCACCGGCGCGTACGCCAACAACGCGCTCGCCACCGACGAGGCGACGGCCGCGGGCTACGACGACGCGATCTTCCTCAACCAGGCCGGCCATGTCGCCGAGGCCAGCACGGCCAACCTCTTCCTGGTCCGGGCCGGGCAGGTCGCCACCCCGGCCCAGGACTCCGACATCCTGGAGGGCATCACCAGGGACTCGGTGATCTCGCTGCTGCGCCGTCGGGCGGGCGTCGAGGTCGAGCGGCGCACGGTCCTGCGGTCCGAGCTGTACACGGCGGACGAGATCTTCCTGACCGGCACCGGCTGCGAGATCGTCCCCGTCACCGCCCTGGACGGCCGCCCGGTGGGCTCCGGCGTCCCGGGCCCCCTCACCCGCACGGTCATGGACGCCTACGACCGGTCCGTCCGCGGCCGGGACCCCCATGACGACCACGGCTGGCTGACGCCGGTCCACACCACCCCCGTCCTGCTCTGAGGAGGCACCGATGATCCGCCATACCGTCCTCTTCCGCTTCCGGCCCGAGGTCGACTGGTCCGACGCGCGCGCCCGGGCCGCCGAGGAGGCCACCGCGGGCCACCCGGACCACATCGAGGAGATCCTCGGCTGGGAGTTCGGGCGCAACATGACCGAGCGGCCCGTCGCCTACGACTTCGCCCTGATCGGCACGTTCGCCGACCGGGGAGCGGTCGACCGCTATCTGACCCACCCCGACCACGTCCGCGGCGTCGAGCTGTGGAAGGAGATCGCCACCTGGGTGGTCGCGGATTTCGCCGTCGCCTGAGAGCCGCCCCCGACGGGCCGGACCGGCGGTGACCGATCCGGCCCGGGCCGCCGCACCTCGCCCTCCGGTCCCACGACCCCTACCCGAGGATCACGACATGACAGCGATCGTCCCCCCGAACGGCAGTCCCGCCACCCTCGTCGAGGAGGCCCTGGACGCCCTGCTGACCACCGCCGAACGCCGCGACCCGCTGGTGGAGGCCCAGGTCGCGGTGCTGGAAGCCGGACTGATGCTGACCCGCGCGGGCGCGGTCACCCCGTCCCCCGGCCAGCCCGACCGCGGGCAACTGCTGCGCGAGGCCCTGGGCTCGGTGCGCGCCGCCGTCATGGCCACCGGTGTCGCGGTGGTCAGGTCCAACGACGCGGCGCGGATGGCGGGCGCGGACGCCGGATAGCCCGGACCCGTTCGCGAGCGGGATCAGCCGCCGCCCCGGGCGCGAGGGTGAGAGCGCCGGGCAGCCGGCCGGCCGCGTGACAACCCTCACACGAAATCGGCCACTAAGCATCCAGGTTAGTAGGCGGCCGTCCGCTGACATATGGGATTTGTCCGTCTTGGCATCGACCCGAGCCGTTCCGGAAGCGACCGCTCCCGGAACGCGGGGCACCTCTCCCTACTCGTCCCCATCGGCGCCCTCCTGACGGCTCACCGGGTGACGGTGAACGTCGCGATCGCGAAGTCGACACCTTCACGGGCGCCTGACAAGAGGCCCGCGCGGCTACGAGGCCGGATAGTAGCGGGGCGCGTTGCGGTCCTCTCCGGCCCGTGCTGAGACTGGGCGCTCGGCGATCACCGAGCGAGGGTCACACCATGGGCAAGCATCGCAAGACGCAGCATTTCCGACGGATGGTCATCGGCGCCGTCGCGGTCGGCACGGTGGGCGTGCCGTCCGTCGCGCTGGCCTGTACGAATTGGCCGTCCGGTACGACGGACCAGAGCACCGCCGCCACCGGCACCACCCCTCTCGCGTCGGCGGACACGCCCGCGCCCACGGACCCGGCGACGGCCGCGGCCAAGGAGACGGCGATACCCCAGCAGCCGGGCACATCCTGGGCGATACCGAAGCAGCGGGCGCATCACCCTCACCCGCGCCACCACTCGAAGGCTCCGAGCGCCCCGCTCACCACCGCCGCGCCGACCGCGTCCCAGGCGGCCGCCGCGCAGCCGGGCGGCACGCCCCCGGCCGCCGCGCCCGCGCAGAGCGACGCCCCGGCGGCCGCCCCCACCGCGTCGAGCACCCCGGCGTCGAGCACCCCGGCGGCGGCCACGCCGTCCGCCACCACCGCGTCCGGCGTCACCGCACAGATCGTGCGGCTGGTCAACGCCGAGCGCGCGAAGGCGGGTTGCCGGCCGCTCACCCTCGACGCGAAGCTGACCAAGGCCGCGCAGGCGCACAGCGCGGACATGGCGGCCCACCAGAACATGTCGCACACCGGCTCCGACGGCTCGGACCCGGGCACCCGCATCACCCAGGCCGGGTACGCCTGGAGCGCGTACGGCGAGAACGTCGCGTACGGCTACTCGACCGCCGCCGAGGTGATGGCGGGCTGGATGTCCAGCCCCGGCCACCGGGCCAACATCCTGAACTGCGGCTACCAGGAGATCGGGGTCGGTCTCGCCCAGCCCGGCAGCTACTGGACGCAGGACTTCGGCACGGCCCGGTAGCCGTCTACGGCCTCCGGCGAGTCGTGCGGAGGACGGGTCAGCGGTCGGCGAGCGGGTTGCGCAGCGGCAGATACCGCGCGTCCGCCCCGTCCGCGCCCGTCCACCGCAGCAGCAGGTTGGTCTTGCCCGGCAGGGTCGGCGAGCCCAGCAGGGCGGGGATCTCCGGAAGGTCGTGCCGGGCGAGCGACCGGCGCACGGCGGGCCAGGGGTCGTACCCGCGATGCCGCTCCGCGAGGGCGCCGGCGATCTCCATGAGGTGGTTGACGAGCAGGCAGTAGACCAGCCGCTCCCAGCCCGCGGCGCGCGGGACGTCCGGCAGCAGCTTGACGCCCTCGGCGTCCCGGAACAGCGCCTGTACCGGCATACCGGAGGCGTCCACCGCGACCAGGGTGTTCTGCAGGTGCGCCTCCAGGACGACCCCGTGCGTGTCGAACGCGGTCAGCGCGGGCGGCACGACCTGCCCGAGATACGCCTCCCACCAGGCCCCGGGGTCGGCCGTCGCGGCGAGCGGGCTGCCGTCGAAGCCCTCGGCCAGACCGGCGGCCAGCAGCGGGACGGCGCCCGGCAGCAGATGGCCGCGCAGCCCGTCGCGGACCACCACGGCCAGCTCCTCGTACGCGAAGGACGCCGTCCGGTGGCCGCGGTCGGCGAGCCAGGCGGCGGACATGCCCGTCGTAGCGGACGCCCCCGCGACAGCGGACGCTCCCGGCGCCGCGAGCCCCCTCATCGCGGCGAAGGCGCGCCCCGCGGCGGTGTCGGTGCGGCGCAGCCGGCGCAGGTCGTGGCGCCAGAGCCGGCGGATGTCGTTGGTGATCCGCACGTCCAGGCTGAACTTCAGGAACAGGTCGGCCCCCGGCTCGTACACCGTGCGGATCGCGGCCGTCGGCCAGATGTCGAAGGGGGTCGGGCCGAGCCGGACGAGGCGGCCGTCGGCGAAGGCGGGGGCGAGGGTGTCGGCGACCAGGTCGAGCTGCCAGGGGTGGGCGGGCAGCAGCCGGTAGCCGGGCGGGGCGCTGCCCAGGGCGTCCAGGGCGCGGGTGTCGCCCTCCTCGGCCACCTGGTCCTCGCGCACCCCGAGCAGCACCAGCGGGAAGCGGGCGTGCGCCTCGGGGGCGTACGGCAGCCAGGACGCGGCCGGGCCGCCGCCGCGCGCCTTGGGCGCCGGGTGGTAGGGGTGGCCGGTGAGCAGGGACTGCTCGGAGCGCAGATAGGGGTCGTCGGGCGGGGTCGCGCGGGCGCGGGCGGCGAGCAGCGCGGCGAGGGCCTCCCGGCTGTCGATCATCTCGGCGGGCAGGTCGCCGCCGGGCAGCCCGGTGTGCCGGCGCAGTTCCTCGGCGACGAGTTTGACCAGTTCGGGATGGCCGACGCGGTGCCAGGCGCCGGCCGCGAACACCTCGGGGTCGGCGGGGCGGCGGCCGGGGCGCACCCGCAGCAGCCGTCCGGTGCCGGGCAGCCGGTGCACCGACGGTGGTCCAGGGGCACCGGGCAGCGGCTCGGCCACCTCCCGGAGCAGGCAGTTGAGCAGGGGGCGGCCGCATAGGCGTCGGCGAGCCGGCCGACGGCGGCTGCGGGAGGCTTGAGGTCCACGCGATCCATTCGTTCTTCGGTGGCGTTCTTCTCCGAGCCGTACGTCTTCGAGCGTCGCACCCCGGTGGGCGCGTTCTTCGCACGGGACCCGGAAGCGATCAGTATGGCTTCGTATCCGACCATGGTGTTGTCTTCCGTACCCGACCATCGTGCCCCGTACCGGCCGCGACCGAGGAGCCGACCGTGCCCCACTCCCCCACCGCCGAGGCCGAGGTCGCCGCGGAGCTGCGGACCGTACGCCCCGCGCTGCTGCCCCGGTACGACGCCGAGCTGCCCGGCGCCCGCGCGGCCGTGCTGACCCGGCTGTGGCGGGGGCTCGCCCATGAGCCGCTGCCCTGGATCACCGGCCGGGAGCGCGGGGCGCACGGCCTGACCCTGCGGCTGGCCGACGGCCGGAGGCTGCACGGCCCGCACGCCGACCCGTACGCCACGCACGCCTACGTCACCGCCGTACGCCTGGACCGGCAGCGGTACGACGATCCGGCCCGGCTGACGGCGGAGCTGGCGGCCGGTGCCGGGGTGGGGCCGGGGGCCGAGGGGTTCGCGGCGGAGCTGGGGCACAGCGTGGCCTCCCTGGCGCTGTCCCGCGCCGCCGCCGACCGCTCAAAGGAGTGGCCGGGAGCGGACTGGGAGTGGGAGCAGCGGGTGGTCGACGGGCATCCCTTCCACCCCAACTGCCGTTCCCGGCCCGGGTTCTCGGTCGCGGACCAGCTGGCGTACGCCCCGGAGCACCGGCCCGTGGTACGGCTCGGGACGCTGCCGGTGCCGGCCGTCGAGTGCCGGGTGACCGGGGAGTGGCCGGACGAACTGCGGCACGGGGAGCGGCTGTTGGTGCCGGTGCACCCGTGGCAGGCGGCGCATGTGCTGAAGCGGTCGTACGACGACTGGCGCGAGGCCCACCCGCTGATGTCCCTGCGGACGCTGGCCGTGCCCGGCGGGCCCCACGTGAAGACGGCGCTGAGCTCGCGGCTGACCTCCTCGGTGCGGGACATCTCGCCGTACTCGGTCGAGGCGGCGGCGGTGCTGTCCGACTTCGCGGCCGAACTCGCGGGGCGTACCGGCGGGTTGCTGGACGTCACCCGCACCCTGGGCGCGGTCACCGCGGGCACCTCCGAGCTGGCCGCGCTGCTGCGGGAGTCGCCCGAGCGGTGTGCGGGGCCGGGCGAACGGGTGCTGCCGGTCGCCGCGCTCGCCACCACGCAACTGCCCGGGGATCCCGGGTGGCTGGCCGCGTTCACCCGGCTCGCGCTCACCGTGGGACTGCGGCTGCTCGATCTCGGGGTGGCCCTGGAGGCGCACGGGCAGAACCTCCTGGTGGTGCTGGCCGCCGACGGGAGCCCGCTGCGGCTGGTCTACCGCGATCTGGCCGACATCCGGATCAGCCCGGCCCGCCTCGCCCGGCACGGCATCACCCGGCCCGCGCTCGCCGGGCGGCTGGTCACGGACGACGAAACCGCCCTGCGCCGCAAGCTGTTCGGCTCGCTGGTGGCGGGCGCGCTGGCCGCGGTGGCGGGCTCCGGACCGGCGCTCGGGGCGGCGCTGGCGGCGGTCGTGCCAAACCTCGCGGACACGTCCGATCTCGCGGTGCTGCGCCGGGGCCCGGTGCCCGCGAAGGCGCTGACGCTGATGCGGCTCTCGCCGGGGACACCGGGCGACCAGTGGACCGAGCTGCCCCACCCGCTCGTTTTGGAGCCCGGCACGGTTGATCAATAGGATCCGTCGATGATCAGAAGACAACGGCTGGCGGTAGGGGTGTGCGCCCTGCTCGCCGCGCTGACCGCCGGGCTCACGTTCCCGACAGCGGCGGCCGCCGACGAGACGGCGCAGGCCGCTCCGAAGGTCGAACTGGTGCTGGACGTCAGCGGATCCATGCGGACCCGGGACATCGACGGCGGCACCCGGATGGCGGCGGCGAAGCAGGCGTTCGACGATGTGCTCGACGCGACCCCGCAGGACGTGGAACTGGGTATCCGCACGCTCGGCGCCAACTACCCCGGCAACGACCGCAAGGAGGGCTGCAAGGACACCGCGCAGCTGTACCCGGTCGGCCCGCTGGACCGGACCGACGCGAAGACCGCGGTGGCGACGCTGCAGCCGACCGGCTGGACGCCGATCGGGCCCGCGCTGCTGAAGGCTGCGGGCGATCTCGACGGTGGTTCCGGTACCCGCCGGATCGTGCTGATCAGCGACGGCGAGGACACCTGCCAGCCGCTGGACCCGTGCGAGGTGGCCCGGGAGATAGCCGCGAAGGGCATCGGCCTGACCATCGACACGCTCGGCCTGGTGCCCGACTCCAAGACCCGTGACCAGCTCAGCTGCATCGCGGACGCGACCGGCGGCACCTACACCTCCGTGCAGCACAAGGAGGAACTGACCGACCGTGTCGGCCAGTTGGTGCACCGGGCGGCCGATCCGGTGGTGACGCCGGTGGCCACCTCGGGTGCCGGGCAGTGCACGAGCGCGCCAGCGCTGAAGTCCGGTCTGTACACCGACCGCGCGGCCTTCGGGCAGCAGCGCTGGTACAAGGTCGACGTCAAGCCCGGCCAGGAGCTGCGGGCCTCGGTGAGCGTCGCGGACGACCGGGCCGTGAACCCCTCCTACGGGGTGTTGCTGCGGGCGGTGACCGCCAAGGGGCGGGAGATCGTCCGCGGTGAGGCGGCCGGTACCGGGCGCACCGACATGATTTCCACCGGGCTGCGCTACCCGAAGCCGGCGAGCGACGACGACAACGCGCCGGCGGAGACGGTGTGCCTGGAGGTCGCGCACTCCTTCTCGGCGCCCGCGGGCGTGAAGAGCACGCCGGGTCTGCCGCTGGAGCTGACCGTGGACGTGGTGAACGGTCCCCACCAGGCGCACGACGTGGCCTCGTTCGGACTCGGCCGCGGCTGGTGGCTGCTGGGCACGCTGGTGCTCGTCGGCTTCCTCGCGGGAGTGCTGTGGGGCTGGCTGTCGCGCTGGCGCGTCGCGATCTGGAGGACCAACTGATGCGTGCCGTACGAGTTCTGAGCGCTCTGGGTGCGACGCTGCTCACCCTCGGTCTCGCCGCGGGTCCGGCCGCCGCCGACTCCTCGCCCTCCCCCAGCGCCTCCGACGGCTCCGCCACTTCGGCGCCCACGCAGGCGGGCACGTCCTTCCGTACGGCGACGGAGCTCCAGCAGGGGCAGCGCGCCACGGCCTCCGGGTCCACCGGTGACTACCTGTACTGGTCGTTCCCGGCGGACACCGGGCAGCGGCCGACGGTGACGGCGAGCGTGAAGCTGCCCCGGACCCACGGCCCCGAGACCTGGCAGCTCGATGTGTTCGACGGACTGCGCCGCCGCCAGTCCTGCCAGTACGGCGCCGCCACCCGCACCACCGAACAGGGCTCGGCCTCGGTCGAGTTGGCCTGTGTGCTGCGGACGGTGCGCGGCTGGGCCGAGCCGTGGGCCAACGACCCGCTGCCCGGCACGTACTACGTCCGGCTGACGGTCGTGGACATGGGCGCCTCCGACCTCGGCCAGCCGGTGAACGCCGAGGTCCAGGTGGACTCCAAGGACATCGGCGGCCCCTCGGCCGTCGACGGCTCGCTGGGCAAGCCGCTCGTCCCCGGTATCGCGGTCAAGTCCGAGGCACAGGGCGACGATTCCAAGACCGCCGTGCTCTCCAGCTTCGGCTCGCGTGACGGCTGGTCCTCCGGCTGGTGGTCCGACCGCTGGGTGTGGACGGGCATCGGCGCGGTGCTCGCCGCGCTGGCCGGCATCGGCGGATACGCGCTGACGCGGGGACACGGGCGGCCGCCGACCGTCTGACCTCGCCGTGGAGAAGGGCCCGCCCGTGTGGCGGGCCCTTTTTTTCCGGCCCCGGCCGGGCGCGGCAGCCGATAGCTTGGCGCCATGTCCGCGTTCATACAACAGCTTCCGGCGCTGGTCGGGGTCGTCATCGGCGCCATCGGCTCGTACCTGGCGATCGCCCGCGGCGATCGGATCCGCTTCCACCGCGAGCGGGCGGCCCGCTGGGAGGAGCGGCGGCTGGCGATCTACGCCGAGTACGCGAGGGCGCTCAAGCAGTCCGTCACCCTGACCTACCGGATCGCCGCCCATCTGGGCGTCGACCCCCATCCGCACCCGCTGTCCCCCGAGGAGGCCGCCCCCAGCTGGCCGAGGCGACCGACGCCCGCGATCCCGCCGGAGAGGCGCTGCTGATGCTCGGCAGCACCGCCGTGGTGGACCGGGCCCGCGAGTGGGTCGTCGCGGTGATGGACATGGAGCGCTTCCTGCGCGACGGGCCCCACGAGCCCGGGACCTGGGGGGCCATGATGTCCCGGCAGCGGGCCGCGCGGGAGGCGTACTACGCGGCCGTCCGGCACGACCTCGGGCTGCCGCCCGGCCACTCGGGCGAATGGAGCCTGTCGGCGTCCTCCTGAACCAGCCGCTCCGGACTGTCACTTCGGGCGCTCCGTCATCCCTTGCGCAGCGCCTTCGCCACCGGCCCTTCGCCCTCCACCCCGATGTCCCCGGCGCGCAGGGCCGCCGCGAGGGAGAGGGTGCCGCGGGCCACGGCCTCGGAGACCGGGGTCGTCAGGGTCAGGCGCGCGTCCGCGGGGGCGGGGGCGGGCCCGTCGCCGTACACCGGTGCCGTGTCCGCCGCCTCCTTGCCCGCGTGGACGTGGAAGTCGCCCTCCTCCAACCGGACTTCGACCAGTCCCCGCGCGCCGAGTCCCTCCAGCGCGCGCAGCAGCGGCAGGGCGAACCAGTGGGCGCGGACCGCGTCCGTCGGGCGGCGCTCGCCGAGTTCGGCCTCGCCCCAGGCGCCGAACGCCTGGAGGACGGGCAGCAACCCGCGCCCGCGCTCGGTGAGTTCGTAGACCGTGGCCGGGCCGGGGGGCGGCAGCCGGCGCCGGGTGGCCAGACCGTCGCGCTCCATGTCCTTGAGCCGGGAGGCGAGGACGTCGGTGCTCACGCCGGGCAGGTCCGCGTGCAGATCGGTGTAGCGACGCGGGCCGGCGAGCAGTTCCCGGACGATCAGCAGGGTCCAGCGGTCCCCGACGAGGTCGAGCGCACGGGCCGCGGAGCAGTACTGGTCGTAGCTTCGGCGAGGTGGCATGCGACGCAGTCTAGACGCGTTGTTGGACTTTCCAAGCTCCCGCTTGGTAAAACCAAGTAACACGAGTTCCCGGAGGGACGCATGGAGTTCCGGCAGTCGAACAAGCTCAGCGAGGTCTGTTACGAGATCCGCGGCCCGGTGATCGAGCACGCGGACGCGCTGGAGGAGGCGGGCCACAGCGTGCTGCGCCTGAACACCGGCAACCCCGCGGCCTTCGGCTTCGAGGCACCGGAGGAGATCCTCCAGGACATGATCCGGATGCTGCCCCGGGCCCATGGCTACACGGACTCCCGGGGCGTGCTCTCCGCCCGCCGCGCCGTCGCCCAGCGCTACCAGACCCTGGGCCTCGAAGTCGACGTGGACGACGTCTACTTGGGCAACGGCGTCTCGGAGCTGGTCTCCATGGCCGTACAGGCGCTGATCGAGGACGGCGACGAGATCCTCATCCCCGCCCCGGACTTCCCGCTCTGGACCGCGGTCACCACGCTGGCAGGCGGCAAGGCCGTGCACTACCTGTGCGACGAGGGGGCCGACTGGAACCCGGACCTCGCCGACATGGCCTCGAAGATCACGGACCGCACCAAGGCCGTGGTCATCATCAACCCCAACAACCCGACGGGCGCGGTGTATCCGAAGGAGGTCGTGGAGGGCATCCTGGACCTCGCCCGCCGGCACGGCCTGATGGTGTTCGCCGACGAGATCTACGACCAGATCCTGTACGACGACGCCGTGCACCACTCGGCCGCCGCCCTCGCCCCCGACCTGGTCGTCCTCACCTTCTGCGGGCTGTCCAAGACGTACCGCGTGGCGGGCTTCCGCTCCGGCTGGCTGGTCGTCACCGGCCCCCGGCAGCACGCGAAGGACTACCTGGAGGGGCTGACCATGCTCGCCTCCATGCGGCTGTGCGCCAACGCGCCCGCGCAGTACGCCATCCAGGCCGCGCTGGGCGGCCGCCAGTCCATCCGCGAACTCACCGTGCCCGGCGGACGGTTGTACGAGCAGCGCACCGTGGCCTGGGAGCGGCTCAACGAGATCCCGGGCGTCTCCTGCGTCAAGCCCAAGGGCGCGCTTTACGCCTTCCCGCGCCTGGACCCCAAGGTGCACCGCATCCACGACGACGAGAAGTTCGTCCTGGACCTGCTGCTGCGCGAGAAGATCCAGGTCGTGCAGGGCACCGGCTTCAACTGGCCCTCCCCCGACCACTTCCGCATCCTCACCCTGCCCCAGGCCGACGACCTGGAGGCGGCGATCGGGCGGATCGGGCGGTTCCTCGGGGGTATCGGCAGTAGCGGCGCGGGGCCGGGGGCGCATCCGCCGCACCGGCCCCGGCCGCGGGTGTCAGCGGCGCCGGTACGCGCGGTTCACGCGCCGCACCACTCCGCCGTGGCCGCGGTCCGCACGTCGGCGGCCAGGACGTCCGGGTCGGTGTGCCACAGCAGTACCGAGACGCCGAGGGCGCCCGAGGTGCCGGTGTGGGTCCGCCGGGCGGCCCGGCGGACGTGCACGAGCCGCTTACTGCTCGCCTCGGGGGTGTGCCGGTACCGCTCGCCCGGCATGACGGGGATCCACACCCACGCCGCCTGGGTGCCCGTGGGCCGCGGCTCCGGGACGGGCAGACCGGCCTGGAGGGCGAGATTGGCCTCCTCCAGGTTCAACCCCGCGTGCAGGTCGGACAGTTCGGACACCAGGGCGCCGGGTGCCCGCCCCGCGACCTCCACCACGATCAGCTCGCCCGCGCCGTCGACGGCGAACTCCGTGTGGACGACGAAGGCCCCCTCGGCACCGAGGGCGGCGACCACGGCGCGGTTCAGCTCATGGGCGCGCCGGGAGAGTTCGCTGTCGTACGGGACGGTCCAGCCGCCGAGCCTGCGGCCGTCGGGCAGGTCGAGCAGCGGGCCGAGATAGGTGCCGGTCTGGACGGGGGTGGGCACCCCGTCGCGGACCAGGCTGTTGACGTGGTGGAAGGTGCCGTCGAGGAACTCCTCGATCTGCCAGCCCTGTTCACCCTGGTGCGCCGCGAGCCAGTCGCGCAGTTCGGGCTGCGTGCGCAGGACGGCGACACCCCGGGAGTTGGCCTCCCGGCGGGGCTTGGCGACGGCGGGCAGGCCGACGGCCCCGGTGACGAGGGCGGGGCCGGCCACCGGTTCCGGCACGCCCTCGGCGAGGGCGAGGAAGCGCGGCACACGCACCCCGGCGGCGGCCAGGCGCTCCTTCATCAGCACCTTGTCGATGTAGTGCGCGGGCACGGCCGGGTGCCGTGCGGGCAGCCCGAACTCGGCGCGCAGGTCGGCGCAATCGATGAGGCAGTACTCGTCGTTGGTGACGACCTGCACCGCCCGGTCCCCGGCGAGGCGCCGGATCTCGGCGGCCCAGGCGTCCCGCGGCGCACGGTGGACGGCCGGGGCCTCGCCCGGCGCGTCCTCGCGCATCACCACGTCGGCCCCGCCGTCGGCGTCGGTGAGGACGACGGTCTCCCAGCGCGCCGGGTCGAAGGTGGCCGCCGGGTCGGTGGTGAGGGGCTGGCGGGAGTGCAGGAGCACCGCCAGGGGGCGCGGATCGGGCGCTTTTGGGGGACGGTGGCGGTCGGGCGAACTGGTCATGATCGGCCTGTCGTGTCGGCGCCGTCGCGGCTGGTGGAGGCGCTATGGACCTGTCGAGACGCACGAGCTTCGGCCGTCGCCTCCGGAGAGTCAAGAGCCTCTTCGGCCAAGACGGGGAACCGGGGAAGGGCACCCACGGCCTCCACGGTCGGGGCCTCGTACCGCGTCCCCTTGTCAGACCCTCGTCCTACGCTTCTTTCCGGGTCGCCGAACCGACGGCCCTGCCCGGCGACACCCGGAGGGGAGCGCATCGTGAGCCGAGAGCCGACCGCCGCCCAGCGGCGGGTGATCGACGCGGCCGACCCGGACACCGGCCGGCTGCGCGGTACGCAGGCGCAGCTCGCGGCGCTGGTGCGGCGGGGTCTCGCCTTCCGGCACCCGCGCCCGCCGCACGACCACTTCCTGACCCCGGCCGGGCAGCGCGTACGCGAGGGGACACCCGGGACACCGGAGCGATCCGGGCAACCGGCTCCCTCCCCCGGTGTCTTCGTCGCGCGCGTCGGCGGCGCGGAGGAGGCGGTCCCGTCCTCGGAGGCCGGGCGTCTGCGGGAGGTGCGCGGTGCCTGGCAGGGCCTGCTGGAGCTGCGCCGGATGACCAGCCCGGACGGCTCGGTGGACCGTCCGTGCGCCTGGGAGCGCGGTCATCTGGTGCGGGCCGCCGCCCTCGCCCTGGAGGCGGCCGGACACCGGCCGCAGACGGCGGCCACCCCCGGCTACCGGGTGCGCGCGACCCCGCAGCCGGAGGCGGTCGCCGTGTACGCGCCGGACGCGGCGGTCCTGGCGGCCTGCGCGGACACGCTGGAGCGGGCGGGGTGGCAGCCGGGCGAGTACACCGAGCCGCGCACCCGCACCCGCTATCTGCTGGCGTCCCCGCGCCGTACCTGACCCGGGGGCGCCCGGCCCGCCCCGCGTGGAAGGATCACCGGGTGGGCGGCGCCGCCGTACCGGGGCAGCCGTCTTTTCCGAACACGAGGGGAAGCCGTGAGCGAACCGTTTTCCGTCCGCGTCACCGTCCGCGGGTACGAGACCGATGTGCAGGGCCATCTGAACCAGGCCGTGTACCTCCAGTACGCCGAGCACGCCCGCTGGTCGCTGCTCCAGGCCGCCGGCATCGGCCAGACCGGCCTGGTGCGCACCGGCGTCGGCCCGGTGGTCCTGGAGACGACCATCCGCTATCTGCGCGAACTCCTCGCCGGTGACGAGGTGGACGTGAGCTGCGCCTTCGAGTGGAGCTCCGGCAAGACCTTCAAGATCCACCAGGAGATGCGCAAGACCGACGGCACCGTGGCCGCCGAACTCACCGGCGTCGGGGGCCTGCTGGACCTGAAGGAGCGCAAGCTGGTCGCCGACCCGGCGAAGATCTTCACGGAACTCGCTTCCGAACCGGCCCTGTTCGGGCTGTGACCGGACGGGGGCGGTGGCGGGCCGGCCCAGCACCCGGGACACATCCCCGGTGACCGGCGCGTCGCCGGGGCGGGAACCCCGGGGTGCCGCATGCGCGACCCCGCCCCCGGCCCCGCCCTCACTGCACCGGCGCCAGTTCCTCCCCCGCCTCCATCGGATGCGTGACGTCCTGTGCGTCCCGGCCCCGGCCGAGGTGGTTGAAGACCAGGTTGAGCAGGACCGCCGTGACGCAGCCCGTGGAGATGCCCGAGTCCAGGACGATCCGCGCGGTGTCCGGGAACGCGTGGTAGAAGTCCGGGGCCGTGATCGGCACGATGCCGATGGCCAGGGAGACCGCCACGATGAGGACGTTGTTGTCCTTGTCCAGGCCGGCCCGTACCAGGGTCTGGATGCCGCTCGCGGCGACCGAGCCGAAGAGGACCACACCCGCGCCGCCGAGGACCGGGCGGGGGACGACGGCGATCAGGGACGCGGCCGCCGGGCACAGGCCCATCAGGACGAGGAAGCCGCCGCCGAAGGCGACGACGAAGCGGCTGCGGATGCGGGTCATGGCGACCAGGCCGATGTTCTGGGCGAACGCGCTGCACATGAAGCCGTTGAAGAACGGGCTGAGGGCGGAGCCCAGGGTGTCGGCGCGCAGGCCGGCCGCGATGGTCCGTTCGTCGGAGGGCCGTTCGACGATCTCGCCGAGGGCCAGCATGTCGGCGGTGGACTCGGTCATCGAGACCACCATCACCACGCACATCGACAGGATCGCGGCGATGTGGAACTGCGGGGCGCCGAAGTGGAAGGGGGCCGGGAAGCCGACCAGGTCGGCCGCGGCGACCGGGGAGAAGTCGGTGGCCCCGAACGGGATCGCGATCAGCGTGCCGGCGACCAGTCCGAGCAGCACCGCGATCTGCTTGACGAACCCGCGGGTGAAGCGGCGCAGCAGCAGGACGATGACGAGGGTGATGCCGGCCAGGGTGAGGTTGGTGGTCGAGCCGTAGTCGTGGGCCGACGGGTCGGGGCCCTGGGCCCAGCCGAAGGCGACCGGGAGCAGGGAGATGCCGATCAGGGTGATGACCGTCCCGGTGACGACGGGCGGGAAGAAGCGGACGGCCTTGCAGAACACCGGGGCGGCGAGGAAGCCGAGGAGACCGGCGACCATGACCGCGCCGAAGATCATCGGCAGGGCGTCGGACTTGTCCTTGGCCGAGGCGATGATCGCCGTCATGGGGGCGACACCGGCGAAGGTGACGCCGTTGACGAAGGGCAGCCGGGCGCCGATCTTCCAGAAGCCGAGGGTCTGGAGGAACGTGGCGAGGCCCGCGGTGAACAGACAGGCGCCGGTGAGGAAGGTGAGGTCGGTGCCGGACAGACCGGCGGCCGCGCCGACGATCAGGGGCGGGGCGACGACGCCCGCGTACATGGCGGCCACATGCTGGAGGCCGCTGGTCGCCATCTTCAGGGCGGGGAGCTTCTCGTCCACCGGATGGACGGGGACTGGCGCTGCTTCGGCGGATTGGGCGGACACGGCGGGCTCCTCCGGTCGGTTAAGACACGTCTGCTGTGGACGTGGGTTTCAGGGAGGTGGTGCGCGACGGTCGTGCGGGACCGGGGACCCGTA
Source organism: Streptomyces sp. SUK 48 (assembly GCF_009650765.1). NCBI lineage: Bacteria > Bacillati > Actinomycetota > Actinomycetes > Kitasatosporales > Streptomycetaceae > Streptomyces > Streptomyces sp. SUK 48. The sequence continues at coordinate 1,847,901 of NZ_CP045740.1, forward strand.
GGGGTCGTGGACGGGGACCCGTGGGGGTCGTGGACGGAGACCCGTAGGGCTCGTAAAGGAAACCGTGGGGATCGTCAGGGGAACCGTTCCGGGGCGCGCACGCTCGCGCGCGCCCCGGAGCCGGCCGCCGTGGGCCCCGCTCGGGTCCACGGCTGCCGGCCGGGAGCCGTCCCTCCCGGCCGGAGTCGGGGGGTCAGCGCCGCGCGGCGAGCTGCGCCAGGCGCCGGGCCTCGTCGCGCGTGGAGCGCGCGATGGCGTCCTCGTCGACGGTCAGCAGCCGGCCGTCCGCGACGATCTGCCGGCCGTTCACGAACGACGCGGTGACCGGGGCGGCCGCGCCGAAGACCAGGGCGGTCACCGGGTCGGCGATGGAGGCGTGGGCCAGCGTGTCCAGCTTCCACAGCACCACGTCGGCCAGCTTGCCCGCCTGGAGCGAACCGGTCTCGGCGGCGCGGCCGAGCACCCGGGCGCCCCCGTGGGTGCCGAGCCGCAGGGCCTGGCGGGCGTTGAGCGCGGCCTCCCTGTGGGCGCCGAGCCGGTTGATGAGCAGGGCGTTGCGCAGCTCGGTGTGGAGTTCGCCGGACTCGTTGGAGGCGGTGCCGTCGACGCCGAGGCCGACCGGGACGCCGGCGGCGAGCATGTCGGGGACCCGGGCGATGCCCGCGGCGAGCCGGGCGTTGGACGAGGGGCAGTGCGCGACGCCGGTCCCGGTGCGGGCGAAGGCGGCGATGTCGGAGTCGTTCATGTGGACGCAGTGCGCCATCCACACGTCCTCGCCCAGCCAGCCGGTGGACTCGAAGTAGTCGGTCGGGCCCATGCCGAACAGCTCGTGGCAGAACTTCTCCTCCTCCACCGTCTCCGAGCCGTGCGTGTGCAGCCGCACGCCGAGCCGGCGGGCCAACTCGGCGCCGTCGCGCATGAGTTCGGTGGAGACGGAGAAGGGGGAGCAGGGTGCCACGGCGACCTGGGTCATGGCGTCGAAGGAGGGGTCGTGGTGCTCCTGGACGGTGGCCTCGGTCGCGGCGAGCGCGTCGTCCAGGCTCTCCACGGCGAAGTCCGGGGGCAGTCCGCCGTCCGACTCGCCGCGGTCCATGGAGCCGCGGGCGAGGGTGAAGCGGACGCCCGTCTCGCGGGCGGCGCGGATGATCGCGCCGGACAGGTCGCCGGTGCCGCGCGGGAAGACGTAGTGGTGGTCCATGGCCGTGGTGACCCCGCCGCGGGCCATCATGGCGAGCGAGCCCTGGGCCGCCGTGTAGGCCATGGACTCGTCGATGCGCGCCCAGACCGGGTAGAGCGCGACCAGCCAGTCGAACAGGTTGTGGTCCGTGGCCAGGCCCCGGGTGAGCCACTGGTAGAAGTGGTGGTGGGTGTTGACCAGGCCGGGGGTCGCCAGATGTCCGGTGGCGTCGATCCGGCGGACCACGTTCTCAAGGCCCTGGGGTGCGGACCCCGCGCCGAGCGCCTCGATGCGGTTGCCGGCGAGGACCAGGTACCCGGAGGCGTACTCGGTGTCGTCGGCGTCGACGGTCGCGATCGAACAGTTCTCGATGACGATGCGCTGGGCTGCTGCCATGTTTCGTCCTTCTCGCTCAGCGGACTTCTGTGGGGAGGGCACGGCAGGACCCTGGGGAGATTTGAGTGCCGCGGCCGGGCTCCGGTGGGGGTGGTACCCCGGCCGCGGGTGCCGAAAAGGAGGTCGATCGGGTGCGGGGGCGGATCAGAGGTTGGTGAGGTCCACCGGGATCCGCGGTTCGCAGCCGTCCCGCAGGATCGTCGCCTCGATCAGGCCGTAGGGCCGGTCGGCGGCGAAGTAGACCTCGTTGTCGTTCTTGAGCCCGAACGGCTCCAGGTCGACCAGGAAGTGGTGCTTGTTGGGCAGGGAGAAGCGGACCTCGTCGATCTCGCTCCGGTGGTTGATGATGCGCGCGCCCATCTGGTACATCGTCTGCTGCAAGGAGAGCGAGTAGGTCTCCGCGAACGCCTGGAGCATGTGCTTCTTGACCTGCTCGTACGACTTCTCCCAGTGCGGCATCTTCTGCTCGTCGTCGGTCCAGTTGAACCGCCAGCGGCCGGAGACGGAGGTCGCCAGGATGCGGTCGTGGGCCTCCTGGAGCGTCGTGTACTTGTCCTTGACGTAGCCCCAGAACTCGGAGTTGGTCGAGTTCATGACGGTCAGGTCCTTCAGGCCGGAGACGACCTCCCAGGACGAGCCGTCGTAGGTGATCTGGGTGAGCCGGGTCTCCTGGCCCTTGCGGACGAAGGAGTGCTTGACCTCGTCGGCGCCGATGAACTGGGAGTTCGCCTCGGAGGTGGCGATCCGCTCCCAGGCGTACTCCTCGATCCGGATCCGGGCGCGCTGGATCGGCTCCTGCGAGGTGACGAAGTGGCGGGCGAGATGGATGCCGAACTGCTCGGCGGACTCGATGCCGTGCTCCTTGGCGAACGCGAACACCGTGTTCTTGGTGGTGTCGGTCGGCAGTACATTGGCGTTGGAGCCCGAGTAGTGGACGTCCTCCATGTCACCGCTCAGCGCCACCGAGACGTTGAGGTCCTTGATGTGGTGGGTGGCGCCGTCCCGCGTGATCTTGACGACTCGGTTCTCGGCCTTGCCGTACTGGTTCTGGCCCAGGATCACAGGGCGGCCAGGGCGGGAATTGACGGTCATGTAGCTAGCTCCCTCGGTAAACGGAGTAGCCGAACGGGTTGAGCAGCAGCGGTACGTGGTAGTGCTCGCCCGGTACGACGGCGAAGGTGATCGCCACCTCCGGGAAGAACACGGCCGGTCCGCTGTCCCGATTCGCGGGGGCGTCCTGCTGCGCATCGGCTTGCTGGTTCGCTGATTGCTCTCGGAAATACGGCTCCACCGCGAAGTCGAGCCGTACCTGGGTGGTACCCGCCGGTGGCGCCGGCAGATCCTTGCACCGGCCGTCGGCGTCGGTCGCGGAGCCGCCGAGCGCCACCCAGTCGGCGTCCCCGCCCGGGCGGGCGAAGAGGCGGACGGCGACGCCCTCGGCGGGGCGGCCGATCGAGGTGTCCAGGATGTGCGTGGACACGGAGGCGGTGGTGCTGGTGCTCATGGGTCAGGCGTCCTCTTCGACGAGTCGGGCCAGTCGGATGCGGTTGATCTTCCCCAGTTCGGTGCGGACGATCTCCCGCTCCCGCTCCGGCGCGTTGCCGATCCGCTCCTCGACCGCGTCCCGCATCCGCTCGCCGGTCAGACCGGTGGCGCAGATCAGGAAGACATGCCCGAACCTCTCCTGGTAGGCCAGGTTGAGTTCGAGCATCCGGGCCTTGAGTTCCTCGGACGCGCCGGCCATGCCGCGCTGTTCGCGGGCCGAGGCCGGATCGCCCGGCCGGGGCCGCCCGATCGGCGGATGCCCGGCCATCGCCTCCGCCAGGTCGGCGGCGGTCAGTTCGGCCAGGGCGGCATCGCTCGCCGCGTAGAGCTCGTCGGCGGTGGCGTAGGGGCGGGCGGCGGTCAGCCGTCGTACCCACGTCGTGGAGGCGCACGCCTCGTGGAGGGCGGCGAAGGCCGCCCGCTCCTCCAGATCGTTGAACCGGGCCAGACCCGGGGGCGTGGAAGTCGACGTCACGGGAGCCTCCGTGGCCGGATTCGGCCTTCGTGCTGAACGGGCTGCCGATAGCTAACGCCCCCGGAAACGTCACGTCAACACTTTGTTGAAAAATCCGCGTAACGAGGCGTTACAGGTGAGGACACCCCCCGGGGGCTTCAGACACCCTTCTCCCGGTTGAGGTAGTTGTAGACGGTGAAGCGGCTGACACCCAGCGCGCTCGCCACGGTCTCCACCCCATGCCGCACGGCGAAGGCGCCCCGCGCCTCCAGTATCCGCACGACCTCCTGTTTGGCCCTGCGGTCCAGGTCGGACAGCGGCCGCCCCTCCCTGCGCTCCATCGCGGCGAGGATGTGATCGAGCGAGTCGGCGAGCTGGGGCAGCCGTACGGCGACGACGTCCGTGCCCGCCCATGCGAGCACGACGTCCTCGGGGCCGGCCTCGTCGGGCGGCACCATCGTCCCGCCCATGGCGTCGACCAGCGGCTTCACGGCCGCGATGAAGGGCTCCTCCCCGGTCATCTATCACCCTCCCCGCCGCCGTCGCCGAGGCCGCCGCCGTCGCCGTGGCCGCCCCCGCCGCCATGACCGCCCTCGTCGCCCAGCACGTTGACCTGGAGCGAGATCCGGGTGGCGCCGGCTTCGAGGCTCCGGCGCAGCAGCGCGTCCACCGCGACGAGCACCCGCTCGGCGCCGCCCTCGGCGGTGTTGCCGAACGGGCCGACGTCCACGGCGTCCAGGGCCGCGGTCTCGATGACCTCGCGCGCCGCCAGGGCGTGCGCGGGGGCCTCTTCCAGGTCGAAGGGTTCGGTCGTGAACTCCACTCTCAATCGCACGCGCACAACCTAACGCGCGGTGCGCGCCCCGGGGCGTCCCGGCGGGAACCAGCCGGCGGACCCCCTTGACAAGCACCGACACACGGCGGCAATCTTCCAATACGCAGAAACGAACTTCCGTAATGCGGAATTACTACCACGGAAGGGAGCGCGGCCCGACATGCCAGGTCTTGACTGGGGCACCGCCGCAGACCAGCGCTTCAACGTCAACCTGTCGATCCTCTTCACGGAACTCCCGCTCCTGGAGCGCCCCGCGGCCGCCGCCGCGGCGGGCTTCACCGCGGTCGAGCTGTGGTGGCCCTGGGTCGACTCGCCCACCCCCGAGAAGTCCCGCCTGGACGCCCTGAAACGGGCGATCGAGGAGGCGGGCGTCCAGCTGACCGGGCTGAACTTCTACGCCGGACAGCTGCCGGGCCCGGACCGCGGCGCCCTGTCCGTCCCCGGCGAGGAGTCCGAGCGGTTCCGCGCCAACATCGACGTGACCGCGGACTTCGCCGCGTCCCTCGGCTGCACGGCGCTCAACGCCCTCTACGGCAACCGCGTGGACGGCGTGGACCCGGCCGAGCAGGACGCGCTCGCCCTGGAGAACCTGGTCCTCGCGGCCCGCGCCGCCGACCGGATCGGCGCGACGCTGCTGATCGAGGCGCTGAACGCGCCCGAGTCGCCGCGCTACCCGCTGGTGTCGGCGCCGAGCGCGGTCGAGGTCGTCGACCGGGTCAACGCGGCGACGGGCCTCCAGAACGCGTCGTTCCTCATGGACCTGTACCACCTGGCCATGAACGGCGAGGACCTGCCCGCGGTGATCGACCGGTTCACCGCGAAGACCGGCCACGTCCAGATCGCCGACAGTCCGGGCCGCGGCGCCCCCGGCACGGGCTCGCTCCCGCTGGCCGAGCTGCTCGGCCGGCTGCGGAAGGCCGGTTACGAGGGCTGGGTGGGCCTGGAGTACAAGCCGGGCGACCGCCCGAGCGCCGAGGCATTCGACTGGCTCCCGCGCGAGGCGCGCGCGGCGCGCTGAACTCCCCCGACTTTGAACGGCAGTTGAGAGAGGCACCCCGAACATGAGCACAACGCTTCCGAAGATCGCCTGGATCGGCCTCGGCATCATGGGCTCCCCCATGTCCGAGAACCTGGTCAAGGCGGGTTACGACGTCACCGGCCACACCCTGGAACAGGCGAAGCTGGACCGGCTGGCCGCCGCCGGCGGCACCGCGGCCTCCTCGATCGCCGAGGCCGTGCGCGACGCCGATGTGGTGATCACGATGGTGCCCGCGTCCCCGCAGGTGGAGGCCATCGCCTACGGCCCGGACGGCATCCTGGAGAACGTCCGCCCCGGCACCCTGCTGATCGACATGTCCTCGATCACGCCGGGGACCTCGATCGAGCTGGCCGCCGCCGCGAAGGAGAAGGGCATCCGGGTGCTGGACGCCCCGGTGTCCGGCGGCGAGGCCGGGGCCGTCGAGGCGGTGCTGTCCATCATGGTCGGCGGCGAGCAGGCCGACTTCGACGAGGCGAAGCCCCTCTTCGACGCCCTGGGCAAGACCATCGTGCTGTGCGGACCGCACGGCTCGGGCCAGACCGTGAAGGCGGCCAATCAGCTGATCGTCGCCGTCAACATCCAGGCGTGCGCGGAGGCCGTGGTCTTCCTGGAGAAGTCGGGGGTGGACCTCGCGGCCGCGCTCGACGTGCTGAACGGGGGCCTCGCGGGCTCGACGGTGCTGACGCGCAAGAAGGACAACTTCCTGAACCGCGACTTCGCGCCGGGGTTCCGGATCGATCTGCACCACAAGGACATGGGCATCGTGACCGAGGCCGCCCGCAGCGTCGGCGCGGCCCTGCCGGTCGGCGCCGTGGTCGCCCAGCTGGTGGCGTCCCTGCGCGCGCAGGGCGACGGCGGTCTGGACCACTCGGCCCTGCTGCGGTCGGTGGAGCGGCTCTCGGGCGCCCAGGTCTGACACCCGCCGGAGCCGGCCTCCGGGCACCGCTCGGAAAACTTCCGGGTCGCGGCGTCGTCGACACCTGTCCCGTCGCGCCCAAGCGACGCCGCGGCCCGGAACCAGATTCAACAAACTGTTGACGCCCTGTTCACCCCGCTCCTAGGCTCCACGCAGACTTCTAGGCTCCACAAAGCGGAAGACGATTTCCGCTGCCACCCGCATGGAAGGTCCACGATGTCGCAGCGCGTGCTCACGACAGAGTCCGGCGCCCCGGTCGCCGACAACCAGAACTCCGCCACCGCCGGCGTCGGCGGCCCGCTCCTGCTCCAGGACCAGCACCTCCTGGAGAAGCTCGCGCGCTTCAACCGCGAGCGGATCCCGGAGCGGGTGGTGCACGCCCGGGGCTCCGGCGCGTACGGCCACTTCGAGGTGACCGACGACGTCACCGGTTTCACTCACGCCGCCTTCCTCGGCGAGGTCGGCAAGCGCACCGAGGTGTTCGCGCGGTTCTCCACGGTCGCCGACAACCTCGGCGGCGCGGACGCGGTACGCGACCCGCGCGGCTTCGCGCTCAAGTTCTACACCGAGGAGGGCAATTACGACCTCGTCGGCAACAACACCCCGGTGTTCTTCATCAAGGACCCGCTGAAGTTCCCCGACTTCATCCACTCGCAGAAGCGGGACCCGTTCACCGGCAAGCAGGAGCCGGACAACGTCTGGGACTTCTGGGGGCACGCTCCCGAGGCCACGCACCAGGTGACCTGGCTGATGGGCGACCGCGGCATCCCGGCGTCGTACCGGCACATGAACGGCTACGGCTCGCACACCTACCAGTGGACGAACGCCGCCGGCGAGGGCTTCTTCGTCAAGTACCACTTCAAGACCAACCAGGGCGTCCGCTGCCTGTCCACCGAGCAGGCGCAGGAGCTGGCGGGCAAGGACCCCAACTCCCACCAGACGGACCTGCTCCAGGCGATCGAGCGGGGCGTGCACCCGTCGTGGACGCTGTACGTGCAGGTCATGCCGGCGGCGGACGCGGCGGACTACCGCTTCAACCCGTTCGACCTGACGAAGATCTGGCCGCACCGGGACTACCCGCTCCAGCGCGTGGGCCGCCTGGTCCTGGACCGCAACCCGGACAACGTGTTCGCCGAGGTCGAGCAGGCCGCGTTCTCCCCGAACAACTTCGTGCCGGGCATCGGTCCCTCGGCGGACAAGATGCTCCAGGGCCGGCTGTTCGCGTACGCGGACGCCCACCGGTACCGCCTGGGCGTCAACCACACCCAGCTCGCCGTGAACGCGCCGCGGGCGACGAGCGCGGACAACTACGGACGCGACGGTCTGATGGCGGCCAACTCCCAGGGCCGGTACGCCAAGAACTACGAGCCGAACTCCTACGACGGCCCCGCCGAGACCGGCCGCCCGCTCGCGGCGCCGCTGCCCGTCTCCGGCCACAGCGGCACCCACGCCGCGCCGCTGCACACCAAGGACGACGACTTCTACCAGGCGGGCGAGCTCTACCGGCTGATGTCCGACGAGGAGAAGCGGCGCCTGGTCGCGAACATCGCCGGGGGCCTCGCGCAGGTCTCCCGCGACGAGGTGATCGAGAAGAACCTCGCGCACTTCCAGGCGGCTGACCCGGAGTACGGCAAGCGCGTGCGCGAAGCGGTCGAGGCCCTGCGCGAGGACTGAGCGCCCGACCGGTCAGCAGGCGGCGTGCGGGGTCTGACGGGAGGTCATACCCGCGCACGCGGCCCGCGCCGCACCGGACGGCCCGGTATGAGGGGTGGCCGTCCGGGGCGGACGCGGGCAGGGCGAGGACCGCGGCGGCGTGCGAGCCAGTGCGGTGGTCAAGGAGCCGGGGCTCTTCTCGACCAGAGTGAAGGGCCTCCGTCTCCCTCACACCCCCGCGGTCCCACCCACCCCCGACCCCGTCCGGCGGCGCGACCTACCTGTCGCGCCCAGCGCCGCGCCGCCGGACGGCACCAGCACCACGCTCCCTACGCCGGGCCGACGCCCCCGGCGAGGGAGCGTTCGGCGTTGTCGAGGAGTTCCTTGTAGGTGAGGACCTCGACGCGGGTGACATGCGCGTTGAACGTCCGCAGCGTCTCGCCGACCTCCTCCTCCGGCACGTCGGCGTGCAGGGCGGGGTGGCCGAGGAGCACGAGGGCGCCGGCCCGGCGGGTCTCGATGCCGAACTCCTCGCGGATACGGGCCCGGTTCTCGTCCAGCCCGACGAGGTAGTTGACGGCCTGCCCGACGGCCTCGTGCACGGCGTCGGCCGGCACCCAGGCGTTGCGGTGCCGCCTGATCAGGGGCCGCTTGAGCCCCATGGCCCGCTTCAGCTCCACGATGTGCAGGGCGCCGTCCGCGCGTATCAGCGGGATGTCCACCTCGTCACCGGGCACCAGCCGGCGCCGGGCGGCCTCACCGACGTACCGGCCGCCGAAGATCCAGTGATTGCCTTGCAGGGCGCGCTGGAGGTCCGCTTCGGTGGCGGTGGGATCGTCCACGACGGCCCGCAGCTCCCGGAGGCCGGCGGTACGGCGCTGGAGTTCGGCGGCCCGGAGGATCAGCCGCCCGTCCTGGTCGGCGGCGAGCAGCGCGAGCGCCTGCGGCGAGCCGGCGAGACGGCGGGCCTCCGCCGCGGGGTCCTCGATCTCGATCCGGTCGCTACGCAGCAGGCGCTCCAGCCATAGGGAGATCTCCGACATGCCGCGCGGGATCACATAGCGCCCCGGCCGGTCGTCCGGGGCGCGGAGGAAGCCGGTGTCGGCGCGCTGGGCCTCGAAGTGGGCGAGCACGTCCCGCGCGCTCGCGCCGGGATGGTCCCGCAGATACGCCTCGCTCACCGCGACCAACCACTCGTGCATGGTCCGCAGGGAGGACGCCACGAAATCGCGGTTGCGCTCCTTGCGCGCACCGTCCTGGAAGAGCCGGTACCGCTCGTCGAAGTCCGGCTGAAGGATGCGCCCCTCCGCGTAGTCCAGCGAGTCCTGGAGCAGCCGTACGACGTGCCACTCCCCCACACCCGCCGCGAGGCCCCGCGCGTCCTCCAGCAGCCGCACCAGCTCCTTGGTCTGTCTGCGTCTCCCCGCGCTTCCACTGCGCAGATAGGTGAAGACCGCCGACAGTGCCGCTTCCACGCCCTCGTCGCCGGTCTCCTCGCACACCTTGCGCAGCTGCCACTCCAGCGTCATGTCACTTCGCACGCCCATGTCCGCCAGTGTGGCGGGCGCCACTGACAGCGGCCGTTCCGAGGTGCGCTCATGCCCCGGCCGCCGCACGCTGAACCCATGGGACATCCGGCTCGGCACCCGCACATCGTCGTCCACGCGCCCGCCCTGGACGGCTCCCGGCGTGTCACCGAGGGGGAGGTGACGCTGGGGCTGGCCTCGCATCTGGACGATGTCGTGGAGATCCTGCGGCTGGCCGATCTGGACCGGGTCGAGGTGGAGGAGGACGACCTCATCGAGTGGCAGGGCGGCGGCCCGGAGGACTGGCCGGGGCTCTCGGAGCACGAGGTGTAGGAGCGCGTACGGAAGAAGGGGCGGCCCGCGAACGGGCCGCCCCTTTCGCGGAACGCGTCAGCGCTTCAGCGCGCCGATCGCCGTCGGCGCGTGGGACGCCTCGGTGGCGAGGGGTTCGAACTCGGTGACGTCGCTGATGTCCATCGTGCGGCTCATCGAGATGTTCGTGACCCGCTCCAGGATCGCCTCGACCACGACCGGCACCCGGTACCGGGCGGCCAGCTTCTTCGCCTCCTCGAAGGCGGGGCCCAGCTGGTCCGGCTCGGTGACCCGCAGGGCCTTGCAGCCCAGGCCCTCGGCGACCTTGACGTGGTCCACGCCGTAGACACCGATCTCCGGCGTGTTGATGTTCTCGAACTCCAGGTTGACCTGGAAGTCGATGTCCAGGCCGAGCTGCGCCTGGCGGATCAGGCCCAGGTAGGCGTTGTTGACCAGGACGTGCACATAGGGGATGCGGTGCTGGGCGGCGACCGCGAGTTCCTCGATCAGGAACTGGAAGTCGTAGTCGCCGGACAGCGCGACCACCGCCGCCTCCGGGTCGGCCTTGGCGACGCCGATCGCGGCCGGGATCGTCCAGCCGAGCGGGCCCGCCTGGCCGCAGTTGATCCAGTGCCGGGGCTTGTAGACGTGCAGCATCTGGGCGCCGGCGATCTGGGAGAGGCCGATCGTGGTGACGTACCGCGTCTCGGGGCCGAAGGCCCGGTTCATCTCCTCGTACACCCGCTGCGGCTTCATCGGCACGTCGTCGAAGTGGGTACGGCGCAGCAGCGTGGCCTTGCGCTCCTGGCAGGAGGCGATCCAGTCCGCGCGGTCGGGGAGCCGGCCCGCCTCCTTCAGTTCCCGCGCCACCCGCACGAACAGCTCCAGTGCCGCCCGCGCGTCGGACACCACACCGTAGTCGGGCGGGAAGATCCGGCCGATCTGCGTGGGCTCGATGTCCACGTGCACGAAGGTGCGGCCCTCGCGGTAGACGTCCAGCTTGTAGCCGGTGTGCCGGTTCGCCCACCGGTTGCCGATGCCGAGGACGAAGTCGGACTCCAGGAAGGTGGCGTTGCCGTAGCGGTGCGCGGTCTGCACGCCGACCATGCCCGCGTTCAGCTCGTGGTCGTCGGGCAGCGCGCCCCAGCCCATCAGGGTCGGGATGACGGGGGTGCCGGTCAGCTCGGCGAACTCGGTGAGCAGCTCGCACGCGTCGGCGCCGATGACGCCGCCGCCCGCCACGAGGACGGGCCGCTCGGCGGCGAGCAGGTACGACATCGCCTTCTCGATCTGCGCGCGGGTCGCGGCCGGCTTGTACACCGGCAGCGGCTCGTACGTCTCCGGGTCGAACTCGATCTCCGTGAGCTGGACGTCGATGGGCAGGTCGATGAGCACCGGGCCCGGCCGGCCGGAGCGCATCAGGTGGAACGCCTGCTGGAAGACGCCGGGGACCTGGGCCGCCTCCAGGACGGTCACCGCCATCTTGGTGACCGGGCCCGCGATCGCGGCGATGTCGACGGCCTGGAAGTCCTCCTTGTGGATCACGTGCGTGGGCGCCTGCCCGGTGATGCACAGGATCGGGATCGAGTCGCCGGACGCCGAGTACAGGCCGGTGATCATGTCGGTGCCGGCCGGCCCCGACGTGCCGACGCACACGCCGATGTTGCCGGGGTGCGTCCGGGTGTAGCCCTCGGCCATGTGCGAGGCGCCCTCGACATGGCGGGCGAGGGTGTGCTGGATGCCGCCGCCCTCCTTGAGGGCCTTGTAGAACGGGTTGATCGCGGCGCCCGGCACACCGAAGGCGTCACTGACGCCCTCGCGCTTGAGGATCTCAACTGCCGCGCGGGCAGCGGTCATACGAGCCATCGAGTACTCCTGCCTCGGTGTCGGATGCGTACTCCCGTCGCGCCCCGCGGTGAGCACTGTCTCCAGAGGGTCTGTGGTGAACCCCGACACAGTTAATTCCGTATCGTGGAATTTAAATTCTACTATCTGGAAGCAATGTAGGGGTGAGTACGGGCCTCGTCAAGAGACACCAAGAGACACAAAAACACCGGCAAGTGGTGGGGGAACGCCGGACAGAGGCGGTACGGCGGGAGCACCATGGGAGCGCTGTCCCGAGGTGTCGTGCGAGAGTGAGTGGGCCATGCCCGAGAGCGTGCCGGTGCGCTGCCCGGCCTGTCGGCGTGCGCATGTGTACACCGCGCCGGCGTATCCCTGCGCCTGCGGAACCCCGGCCGTCGTGCGGCTGGACCGCGTCGCCGCGCCGGTGGTGGCCGGGGACCGGTCCTGGGACGACGAGTGGATCGGTGCCGTGTGCGCCGTCTGCGGGCGGCTCAACCACTGGCCGCGCCCGGAACTGGGCTGCCCCTGCGGCACGGTGCTGTGGATTCCGGCGCTGGAGACGGCCCCGGGCCTGGACCTGGGCGCGGGGCCCCGCGCCCAGCCGTCCCCCGCGCACGCCGAACCGTCCCCCGCCTACACCGAACCCTCCCCCGCCCGCGCCGAACCGTCCCCCGCCCTCGCCGAGCCCGACGCCGCCCGGCCGGAACCGGCCGGGGCCGCCCCGTCCCGCCGTGCCTTCCAGCCGCACGCCGTCCGCACCGCCCGGGACGCCGTCACCGCGACCGCGCTGTATCTGCGCTGGCTCGGGTACGGGGACATCCGGCGCGCCGACCAGCGGCCGGTGCACGGCATCGGGCTCGCCGCCCGGGGGCTGCTCGCCCAGGTGGACCCGACGGTACGGCCCGCCGCGCCCCGGGACGTGGAGTGCCTGTGGCTCACCGCGATGACGGAGTCCGCCGACTGCGTGTACTTCTCCCTCGCCGGGTACGGCGACGCCGCCCGCGCCTGCGCGGACTCGCTCGGCGTACCGCTGTTCGTGCTCGACCTCGCGGGCGTCCCGCAGCCGGTGAACGACCCCGCCGACACCCTGAACACCGACGGCGCCCCGGAGACGGGACGCCGCGCGCGTCGGGGCTGACCGGGAGGCTCAGCCCCGGTACCGCTCCCGCAGCTCGATCTTCCGCACCTTCCCCGACACCGTCATGGGGAAGGCGTCGAGGATGCCGAGCCTGCTCGGCACCTTGTAGTGCGCGAGCCGGCCCCGGCAGAAGGCGTGCAGTTCCTCCAGGGTCAGCGGGTCGCCCTCGTCCTGCGGGATCACGCAGGCCAGCACCTCCTCGCCGTACTTCTCGTCCGGCACCCCGACGACCTGGACGTCCCTGATCTTCGGGTGGGCGTAGAGGAACTCCTCGATCTCGCGCGGGTAGATGTTCTCGCCGCCCCGGATGATCATGTCCTTGATGCGGCCGACGATCTCCACGTACCCGTCCTCGCGCATCACCGCGAGGTCGCCGGTGTGCATCCAGCGGCCCGCGTCGACGACCTCGGCGGTCTTCTCCGGCTCGTCCCAGTAGCCGAGCATGACGCTGTAGCCGCGGGTGCACAACTCGCCCGTCCTGCCGCGCGGTTGGGTGACCCCGGTGGCCGGGTCGACGACCTTGACCTCCAGGTGGGGCAGGACGCGGCCGACGGTCGCGGTGCGGTGCTCCAGGTCGTCGTCGGTGCGGGTCTGCAGGGACACCGGCGAGGTCTCGGTCATGCCGTAGCAGATGGCCACCTCGGCCATGTGCATCTCGGCGACGACCCGCTTCATCACCTCCACCGGGCAGGGCGAGCCCGCCATGATGCCGGTGCGCAGGGTGGAGAGGTCGTACGACGCGAAGTCCGGGAGGTTCAGCTCGGCGATGAACATGGTCGGGACGCCGTACAGGGACGTGCACCGCTCCCGCTGCACCGCCTCCAGGCTGGCCCTCGGTTCGAAGGACGGGGCCGGGATCACCAGGCAGGCGCCGTGCGAGGTGGCCGCCAGGTTGGCCATCACCATGCCGAAGCAGTGGTAGAAGGGGACCGGGACGCAGATCCGGTCCTGCTCCGAGTACTTGACCAACTCACCCACGAAATAGCCGTTGTTGAGGATGTTGTGGTGGGAGAGGGTGGCGCCCTTGGGGAAGCCGGTGGTGCCCGAGGTGTACTGGATGTTGATCGGGTCGTCGCAGGACAACTCCGCTTCCCGGGCCGCCAGTTCGCCGCGGTCACCGGTCTCGCCGCGCGCGGTGAACGCCTCCCAGCCCGGGTCCCCGAGGTAGACGACCTCGCGCAGTTCGCGGCAGTCGCCGCGGACCTCCTCGACCATGGCCCGGTAGTCGCTGCTCTTGTGGCCGAGGGAGGCGAACAGCAGCCGTACGCCCGCCTGGCGCAGGACGAAGCGCACCTCGTGGGTGCGGTAGGCCGGGTTGATGTTGACCATGACGGCGCCGACGCGTGCGGTGGCGTACTGCACGAGCACCCACTCGGCGCGGTTCACCGCCCAGATGCCCACCCGGTCGCCCTTGGCGACACCGCTCGCCAGCAGGGCGCGGGCGAGCCGGTCCACGTCGGCGTCGAAGGCGGCGTACGTCCAGCGGCGCCCGGCCGCCACGTCGACCAGGGCCTCGCGGTCCGGCCAGGTGGCGGCCGTACGGGCGAGGTTGGCGCCGATGGTCTCGCCGAGCAGCGCGGTGGTGCCCGTCCCGTGCGCGTACGACAGCCGCGGGGCGGCCCCCGGAAGTCCCCCGCTCACCGGAAGTCCTCCTCGCGGTACTCGTCCGCCGAGCCCTGCGCGGTGGCCTCGCGCAGCTCGATCCGGCGGATCTTGCCGGAGACGGTCTTGGGCAGCGCGCCGAACTCCAGGCGCCGGATTCGCTTGTAGGGGGCGAGCACCTGGCGGGAGTGCTCGAAGACGGCCTTGGCGGTGTCGGGTCCCGGCTCGTAGCCCTCGGCGAGGACGACGTACGCCTTGGGCACCGCGAGCCGCAGTTCGTCCGGCGCGGGCACCACCGCGGCCTCGGCCACCGCCGGGTGCTCCAGCAGCGCGCTCTCCAGCTCGAACGGGCTGATCTTGTAGTCGGACGCCTTGAAGACGTCGTCGGCGCGGCCGATGTAGGTGAGGTAGCCGTCCTCGTCGCGGGCGGCGATGTCGCCGGTGCGGTAGTAACCGCCCGCCATGGCCTCGGCGGTGCGGTCCGGGTCGCCGTGGTAGCCGGCCATCAGGCCGATCGGCGGGTCGGCGAGGTCGAGCGCGATCTCGCCCTCGGCGGCGCCGGGCGCGCCGGTGACCGGGTCGAGCAGCTCCACCTTGTAACCGGGGCTGGGGCGGCCCATGGAGCCGGTCTTCAGCGGCTGGCCCGGGGGGTTGGAGACCTGGACGGCGGTCTCGGTCTGGCCGAAGCCGTCCCGGACGGTCAACCCCCAGGCCCTGCGCACCTGTTCGATGACCTCGGGGTTGAGCGGCTCACCCGCGGCCACCACCTCGCGTGGCGGCGTGCGCAGTTGGCCGAGGTCGGCTTGGATGAGCATGCGCCACACGGTCGGTGGGGCGCAGAAGGTGGTGACCCCGGCGCGGTCCATCTCGGCCATCAGCCGGCCCGCGTCGAACCTCGTGTAGTTGAAGATGAAGACGGTCGCCTCGGCGTTCCACGGGGCGAACAGGTTGGACCAGGCGTGCTTGGCCCAGCCGGGCGAGGAGATGTTCAGATGGACGTCACCGGGCTCGAGGCCGACCCAGTACATGGTCGCCAAGTGGCCGATGGGATACGAGACATGGGTGTGCTCGACCAGCTTGGGGCGGGCGGTGGTGCCCGAGGTGAAGTAGAGCATCAGCGGGTCGTCGGAGCGGGTGGGCCCGTCGGCCGTGAAGCCCGCGGGGGCGTCGTACGCGTCCTCGTACGGCAGCCAGCCGTCCGCCGGGGTGCCGCCGACCGCGATCCGGGTGTAGGCGCCGGGCACCTCGGCGAACTTGGCGGCGTCCTCGGCCCGTACCAGCACATGCCGGACCCGGCCGCGCTCGACGCGGTCGCGCAGGTCGGCGGGGCCGAGCAGCGGGGTGGCCGGGATGACGACCGCGCGCAGCTTCATCGCGGCCAGCATGACCTCCCACAGCTCGGCCTGGTTGCCGAGCATGACGAGGAGGCGGTCCTCGGCGGCGACGCCCCGCGCGCGCAGCCAGTTCGCGATCCGGTCGGAGCGCTCGGCCAGCTCGGCGAAGGAGAGCCGGACCTCGCGGCCGTCCTCCTCCACGATGTGCAGGGCGGTGCGGTCGTTGCCGGCGGCGATCACGTCGAACCAGTCCAGCGCCCAGTTGAAGTGCTCCGGCCGGGGCCACGCGAACCCGTCGTAGGCGCTGGCATAGTCCTCGCGGTGTGCCAGCAGGAAATCCCGTGCGTCCCTGAAGGCATCGGTCGCCGTCGTCATCCGTCGTCCTCCTATGTTCCCGACCATTGCCGGGCGGCTCCCTGGCATCGTCTAATCCGTGATGCAGGTCTCACTACCCCCGAACGGGGGTGTGGTCCCTGTGCGCACGGGGGTGTGGTCCGCACATCAGCCGCACCGAAGGAGCGATGAGGTGACAGCAGAGGCCGTCAGGGTGGTGGAGATCCGCGGTGCGCTGCTCCGGCTGCGGCGCGCGACGGGGCTGCCGGTCGCCTTCGGCGGGCTGGTGGAGCCCGGCCGGCCGCAGGTGCGCATCAGCGAGCTGAGCGGCACGGCGACGGCCGCGCTGCGCTCGCTCGCGGTGAGCTCGGGCAGCGGACTGGGCGGCAAGGCGGTGGCACTGGCCCGGCCGTGCGCGGTGACGGACTACTCCAGCTCCCGGCACATCAGCCACGAGTACGACATCCCGGTGGCCGCCGAGGGCATCCGCTCGGTGCTCGCGGTGCCGGTGGTGGTACGGCGCCGGGTGCGCGGGGTGCTCTACGGCGCGCTGCGTTCGGCCCAGCCGCTCGGGGACCGGGCACTCGGCGCGGCGATGGCGGTGGCCCGGGACGTGGAGCGGACGCTGATCCTGCGGGACGAGGCGTGGGAGCTGCTGACGGCGACCGGGCGGGTACCCCTGGACGGCGCGACGGCGCGGCCGTGCGGGGGCCCCGAGACCGGTGCCGGTACGGGCGCCTGGGAGCAGGTGCGGGAGGCGCACGCGGCGCTGCGGGCGCTCGCGCCCCGGATCGCCGATCCGGTCCTGCGGGCCGATCTGCTCGCCGCCTGCGGCCTGTTGACGGCGCCTCGGCCGGCGGACGGACCGGCTCTGGCGCCGCGTGAACTGGACGTGCTGTCCTGGGTGGCGGCGGGGGCGACCAACGCCGCGGTGGGCGAGCGGCTGGGGCTGCGCCCGGAGACGGTGAAGGGCTATCTGCGTTCGGCCATGCGGAAGTTGGGCGCACACACGCGGGGGGAGGCGGTGACCGCGGCACGCAGGGCGGGGCTGCTTCCGTAGCCTCCCGAGACATGAAGGAAACCTTCCCATTCATGCGCGGATGCTTTGAATTTCCTCATGCTTGACCGTTTGTTATTTCCCTCACCACGGCTTCCGTCCGTGTTTCAAGGATCGTTGCCTAGAATTTGGTCCGGACACGACATACGAGGGGAGCGGTGACCGTGCGACGGGACTTCCAGGAGTCTGCCCGATGCCGCTCGGACCTGGTCATCGGCCGCGAGGAAGTGCGCGCCGCCGCCCGTGCCCGACTCGCCTCCGGCGGCAGTGTGCTGCTCCACGGACCGGCCGGAATTGGGAAATCGACCATCCTGCGGGCATTGGCCGAGGAATACGCCGCGCGTGCGCACATCGTGCTGCGCTGCTCGGCGACCGAGTCCGAATCCCACCTTCCCTTCCTCGCCCTCGCCGACCTCCTCGGCCTGGTCCTCGACGACGTCTGCCCGCAGCTGCCCGCCGCCCAGCGCACCGCGCTGGAATCGGCGCTCACCGGCCGCGGCGAGTCCAGCCTCCAGCGCGACGGCCTGGCCCTGCGCCTCGCGGTGCTGTCCGCGCTGCGCGCGCTCGCCGTCCGCGGCCCGGTCCTGGTCGTCGCCGACGACCTGCAGTGGCTGGACCCCGCGAGCGCCGAACTGCTCGGCTTCGCCGCCCGCCGGCTCGGCGGCACCCCGGTCCAACTGCTGTGCGCGGTACGGACGGAGGGCCAGGACAGCCAGGAGTACGACGGCCATCTGCGGTCCTGCCCGCCGGACACCCTCGCCGTACGGCTCGGGCCGCTCTCGCACGCCCGGATCGCCGAACTGCTCGGCCACCGCGGCCACGGCGGGCTGCCCCGCTCCACGGTCCGCGAGGTGCACCGCACCAGCGGCGGCAACCCGCTGTTCGCGCTCGAACTCGGCCGCGCCCTCGCCGAGAGCCGCACCCCGCCCCGGCCCGGCGAGCCGCTGCCGGTGCCCACCTCGCTGCGCGCCCTGGTGCTCAGCCGCCTGGACATGCTCTCCGTGGAGGCCCGCCGCACCCTGCTGGTGGCCAGCGCCGGCGCCCGGCCCACCCCGTCGCTGCTGCACGCGGCGGGCCGGGAGAACGCCGAGGCGGAGTGCGCCCAGGCCGCCGAACTCGGGCTGCTGGCAACGGAGTCGGACGCGCCCGCCGTACGCTTCGCGCATCCCCTCATCTCCGCCGCGCTGTACGCGGAGGCGCCCGCGCAGGAACGGCGGGCCGCGCACGCGGCGCTGTCCACGGCCGCCTCCGACCCCATCGAGCGGGCCCGGCACCTCGCCCTCGCCACCACCGGCGCCGACCCCGAGGTCGCCGCGCGGCTCGCCGAGGCCGCCGCCCTCGCCCGGGACCGCGGCGCCCCCTCGGTCGCCGCCCAGCTGGGGCTGCTGGCCGCCCGGCACACCCCGGTGGACAGCGTGCCCAGCCCGGAGGAACGCCGGCTGAGCGCCGCCGAGGACGCCATCACCGCGGGCGAGGTGGACCTCGCCCGGGACATCGCCCGCGAGGTGCTCAAACGGGCGAGCGTGCCCGCCGAACGGGTGCGTGCCTGGATCATCGTCATCGACACCGCGGGCCACACCATGGCCGAGGTCGACGCCCTCTTCCCGCAGGCCCT
Organism: Streptomyces sp. SUK 48; assembly: GCF_009650765.1. Taxonomy (NCBI): domain Bacteria; kingdom Bacillati; phylum Actinomycetota; class Actinomycetes; order Kitasatosporales; family Streptomycetaceae; genus Streptomyces; species Streptomyces sp. SUK 48. The sequence goes on from NZ_CP045740.1 coordinate 1,866,678, forward strand.
CGCCGACGCCGGCGACGATCCGCGGCTGCTCGCCCTGGTCCACTACCAGCTGGGCTGGCGGGCGCTGATCGTGGAGGGCGACTTCACCGCCGCCCGCGACGCCGCCGCGCACGCCGCCGAGCTGGCCGCGCGGAGCAAGGACCGGCGCACCGAGCTGCTCGCCCTCGCCTTCCAGGCGCAGACCGAGACCCTGATGGGCCATCCGGAGGCGCCGCGCACCATCAAGCGGGCGCTGCGCGAACCCCAGGACCCGCGGGTGGCCTGGCATCACAACGGGGCGGGCAGCGCCCGGTTCCGCTGGCTGGTCATGGGCGACCAGCTGGCCGAGGCCCGGGCCACCGTCACCGGGCTGCTGCGCGAGGTGCGCCGGCGCGGCTCGGTGGAGAGCGAGGTGCACTTCCTGCGCGGCCTCGCCGAGACCGAACTGCGCGCCGGGCACTGCGGCCGTGCCCTCGACCTCGCCCGGGACAGTCTCAAGCTGGCCCGGGACTCCGGGATCGGCGAGACCGCCTCGGCGATGCTGACCTCGCTCGCGGAGGCGTCCGGCGGGGACGTGGACCGGGCGCTCACGCTCGCCCGGGAGGCGGTGGAGCACGCCGAGGGGGACGGCGACCAGATGTACCTCTCCCGGGCCCTGGGCGCGCTCGGATACGCCCAGTTGGTGGCCGGGGACCCGGCGGGCACCGTGCGCTCGCTGCGCCGGGTGCGCAGCCTGGAGCTGGGGCTCGGCATCACCGACCCGGCCCGCGGCCGCTGGCAGGGCGACCTCGCCGAGGCACTGGTCCGCATCGGTGAACCCGCCGAGGCGCAGGACGTCATCGACAGCGCGCGGGAGCACGCGCTGCGGCTCGGCCGGGAGAGCGTGCTCGCCGTGCTCGACCGCTCCGAGGCGCTGGTGCGGGCCGCGCAGGGCGCGGGCGAGGCGGCGCTCGACCGGCTGAGGTCGGCTCAGGACCGGCTCGGCAAGCTGGGCTACGGCCTTGAGGAGGCGCGGGCCGCGTTCGCGCTGGCCCGGCTGCGCGGCCGGCGCCCGGGGCCCGCGGCCTTCGACGAGGCGACCCGGATGTTCCGCCGCTGCCGGGCGCTGCCCTGGCTGCGCCAGGTGGACGAGGCGCTCACCACCCTCGACGCGGAACCCGCGCGGACCGCGCCCGCCGCCCTGGACGCGCTCGACGTGCTGGACGTCCTGGCCGCGATGGAGCGTCAGGTGGCCGCGCTGGTCATGGAGGGTGCCACCAACCGGGAGATAGCGGCCCGGCTGTTCATCAGCGTCAAGACGGTCGAGGCCACGCTCACCCGGGTGTACCGCAAGCTCGGGATACGGTCGCGGGTCGACATCGTCCGATTGGCCGCAGGTCGGCGCGCGCACTGAGCAGGGCGCCTGTTAACTGAACCGGACCGAGGGTTTTCCCTCACCCGACCCCCTAGGGGGTTCCCTCATTGGGAGCCGAAGGTTCCGGACCTAGCGTAATGGGCGTACCGCTCGCCCGGGTACAGGGGGTCGGACCCACCCCCCACCACCGTGCACACCCCCCTACCCGTGCGAACCCCCCACCGGTGCAACCCCACTGAGGAGACTCATGTTCGGGACCCCACGTGCCAGACGCACCGCCGCGATCCTGACGGCCACCGCCGCCGCCGCGACGACCGCGCTGCTCGCCTCCCCCACGGCGAGCGCCGCTCCCCAGCCCATTGTCGGCGGTACGACGACGACCACCACCGCGTACCCGTTCGTCATGCAGATCACGGACGCCTCCGGCAGCCAGTTCTGCGGCGGCACCCTGGTGTCCGCCACCAAGGTGGTGACGGCCGCGCACTGCATGGCCGGCGAGACCCCCGGCGGCGTCCGCGTCGTCGGCGGCCGTACCAAGCTCAACGGAACCGACGGCACGGTGAGCGAGGTCAGCAAGATCTGGGTGAACCCGGACTACACGGACGCCACCAACGGCGACGACGTGTCCGTGCTGACCCTCTCGACGTCGATGCCGTACAAGCCGGTGTCGTACGTCTCCTCCTCCCAGACCGATGTGTACGCGGCCGGTACCACGGCGCGCATCCTCGGCTGGGGCACGACTTCGGAGAACGGCAGCTCCTCCAACCAGCTGCGGACCGCGACCGTACCGGTCGTGTCCGACGCGAGCTGCCGTTCTGCCTACGGTTCGGACTACGTGCAGTCCGACATGGTGTGCGCCGGGCTCAGTTCCGGCGGCGTAGACACCTGCCAGGGCGACAGCGGCGGTCCCCTGCTCATCGGGGGCGTCCTGGCAGGGATCACTTCTTGGGGCGAGGGGTGCGCGGAGGCGGGCTACCCGGGTGTCTACACCCGGCTGGCCACCTTCTCGGACCAGGTCACCGCACAGGTGAACTCGTGACCCGGAAGATCTCCCGAGTACCCCTCGGGTAAGGCCAGGGGGGCGTTGCGAGCGACCACGAGCAGCCCGCAGCGCCCCCCTCTCCACGTCCGGCGGCCCCGCACGCGCACCGTGCCGTCCGATCCTTCCCGGGCCTTTACCCGCCGCCGACCTTGGACGCGGGTTGCGGAGGGAAGGGTTCCTCCCGGCGCCGGCGCGGCCGGTGCGCTGTCGAGGAGGCTGGAGGGGCAGTGATGACCGAGGCGTTGGTGCTGGGCGGCGGCGGGGTGGGCGGGATCGCCTGGATGACCGGGCTGCTCGCGGGGCTCGCCGATGCCGGGCAGGACGTCACCGGGGCCGGGTTGCTGGTGGGCACCTCCGCGGGCGCGACCGTCGCGGCCCAACTGGGCAGCGGGCTGAGCGTGGAGGAGCTCTTCGCGCGGCAGGTGGACCCTTCGTTGCAGGCCCGCGAGATCATGGCGGAGATGGACATCGAGAGGTTCGCCGCGGAGATCGGCGTCACGATGGCCACGGCGTCCTCGGCGTCCGAGCTGCGCAGCGCGGTCGGCCGGGTGGCCCTCGCCGCGCGGACGGTCGGCGAGCCGGAGCGGCTCGCGGTGATCGAGTCCCGGCTGCCCGAACACGGCTGGCCCCGGCGGGCGTTGAAGGTCGTCGCGGTGGACGCCGAGACCGGTGACCCGCGTGTCTTCGACCGCGACTCGGGGGTCTCGCTGGTCGACGCGGTCGCCGCCAGCTGCGCCGTGCCGGGGGTGTGGCCGCCGGTGACGATCGCCGGGCGCCGCTACATCGACGGCGGTATCCGCTCGGTCGCCAACGCCGATCTCGCCTCCGGCGCCGCCCGCGTCCTGGTGCTCGTGCCGCTGGGTCCCGTCGAGCCCCTGCCCAGCGAGCACGCGCTGGACGACACGGTCGCGGCCCTGCGCGCCGAGGGCGCCGAGGTCCTCGTCATCGGCCCGGACGACGCCTCCACCGCCGCGATCGGCGCCAACCCGCTGGACCCGGCGACCCGCGAACCGGCGGCGAGGGCGGGCCGTGAGCAGGGGCGCACGCTGAAGCCGGAGTGGGCGACGGGCTGACCGGCCGCCTGGAACCGGGCTTCCTGTCAGGACACTTGGTCGCACACGGACGGCAGCCAGGTCTGCCCCGGTGCCGTCCGCAGCGTGTCCAGCGTGCTGAGCAGGGACGTCAGACGGGCGGGGTGGGCCAGGTAGTCGATGGTGGCTTCGGCGAAGGCGTCGCGGACGGTGGGCGGCATGGCGTCGGAGGCGTCGAAGCAGTGGGTGGCGGCCGGGGAGAGGAGGGTATCGGCGAGGCTCCGGTGCCAGGCGGGGCCGGTGGCGGCGGCCCGGGCCCCGGTGTCGACGGAGAACGCGGACTCGGCGTCCGCCCAGGCGCGTTGGGCGGCCGGGGAGGACAGGTAGCGGATCAGCCGCCGCGCCTGCGGGGTGGCGTGCAGGAGGGCGACCAGGTCGCCGGAGACCTCCCAGGTGTCCTTGGCGGTGGCGCCCGGGATGAGGTCGGCCGAGGGGTCGTAGCGGCCGTCGGCCCGCTTCCAGGCGGTGGACCGGGTGCGGATGAAGGACGCCTGGTGTTCGAGGGTGCAGCCCCGGGGGCCGGCCGTGACCGGTGCGGACGCCTCGGCGTAGTCCGTCTTCAGGGTGCGGCGCAGCAGCTTCTCGGAGGTGCCCGCGCCCATGAGGCGGCCCCAGGTCGTCCATGCCCGCCGCACCTCCGGCGAGCGCCAGGACAGCTTGCCGCTCGCCCACGACTGATAGACGGGTGCGCCGTGCTGCTGGAGCAGGATGTCCTCGATCCAGTCCGTGCCCGGCCAGCCGCTGGTGGCGCCGGAGCCCATCCCCACGCACCACTGCGCCGGATCGTCCCGGGCCGCGCGGCGCTGCCGTTCGCCGGTGTCCGCCGGGTACCAGACGATGCTCTTGAGGTCGGCCTTGAGCGGGAACCAGTACACATGCCCGTCGGCGAGCGGCGTCGCCCAGGAGGCACCGAAGTCCGCCCGGGGGATCAGTCCGTCGAGCGGCTGGAGCTGCTGCTGGCCCGCGTAGCCGGCGAGTTCGCCGGGGCCGGTCAGCACCACCACGTCCGGCGGTGTCCCGGCCTCGACATCGGCGCCGAGCACCTGGCTCTCGGCCGAGCTGCCCTGGTAGTCCACGTGCACGTGGTACGTCCGCTCGAACGGCTCGATCACCGCGCGGCGCAGGTTCGCCTCGTCGGGGCCCGTCCAGTTCGCCAGCAGGGTGACGGTCGGCTCCCGGCCCAGCGCGCGGGTGCCCAGCACGACGGCCGCCGCCAGCAGGAGGAGGCAGCTCGCCAGCACGGCGACCGTCCGGGCGCGGCCTCGCGGTCGCCCGCTCACCGGGGCCTGAACCGGTACTCGTCGAGGTGGCGCCGCAGTCCCGTCTCCGCCAGTGCCATGACCAGGATGCCTCCGATCAGAATCCACCCGGCGGCCGCGGCGCGCAGACCGGTGTCCGCCAGGTACGCGGCGGTCGCCCGCCCCGCGTCGGTGAGTTCGCGCCCGGACAGCGGGCGGTCGAGCAGCCGCCGGGTGTCCGCCATCCCCGCGTGCGTCCACACCGTGAACAGCAGCGTGACGGCGAGCCCGGCCGCGAGCAGCGCGCCCGCGCCGAGCAGGCCCCGGTTGTAGCGGCGCCGCAAGCGGCGGCGCAGGAACAGCTGGGTCTCCAGCAGGCAGCAGACCAGCGCGAGCGCGAGCAGCAGCGTCGCGGCCCAGCCGCACCACAGCAGCGGACCGAAGGAGGTCTGCCGGTGCACGGCCGCGCGCCGCTGTGCCTGGAGGACCTTCAGCCGGGGCAGTATCCCGGAGCCCGCGTCCGACAGGATGCTCGTCGCGTAGCTGAGGTACGCCTCGCGCAACACGCTCCCGGTGGGCTGGAGTTGCGCCTGCTGCACCTTGACCGCGTAGACGGTGATCAGCGCGGCCACCGTCTGGAGCGCCTGCCGTCCCGAGGCTCCCCCGACGTCGTCGCCGGCGGCGGCCGCGACGCTCTGCGCGGCGACCGAGATCTGCTTCTGGAAGTCGCTGGTGGGGGTCGCGGCACCGGCGTCCGCCTCGGCCTGCCCGAGGGCGTACAGGGCGGTGTCGAGGGAGAGCACCGCCGGGGCGCTGGCGGTGCGCAGCGGATCGGCGTCGCCGTGCACCCCCTCGTACGACAGGAAGAGGGAGAGCGTCAGCAGCGCGGACAGGGCGAGCAGCAGGCGGTGGCGGACGGCCAGGTCGTGGGCGGTCGTACTGCTGCCCGGCCGTGCCCCGGGCGCCCGCCGTCCACCGCCCTCCGTCGCGGATGCGCCGCCGTCCGGGACGGCGCCCGCGCCCGCGCTCACGCCGGGGGCCCGTTCAGGCGGCGGCCGCACTCGCCGCCGCAGTAGACCGAGTCGGCCGGGCCGAGCCAGCCGCAGTCCGGGCACTCCACGAGGGCGTCGGCGGCCGGGGAGACGTCGGGGGCGGGCGGTGGTCCCTCGGCCGGACGGCGCGGCGGGGTGGTCAGGGCGCTGGAGAGGATCAGGTGCTGCCAGTCGACGTCCTTGAGGCCGGCGCGAATCCGGCCGCCGCCCGGGGTGGCCTCGATCCGCCGCAGCGCGTCGAGGAGTTGGGGGTCGCCGAGGTCGCCCGCCAGACGCAGGGCGCGGGCGAGTTCGCGGTCCGCGACGGCGCGCCCGTCGGCGCCGCGCAGCCAGGCCCGGTAGGCGCGGGCCACGGCGGCGCTCGCCTGCTGGTACAGGTCCTGCCGGTGCACCCCGGGGTGGCGGCGGGAGGCGTCGAGCGGGCTGTCGGTCCAGCGCACCAGGACGGGGCGGGGCCGGGGCAGCAGTACCGGATGCCCGAAGTCGGGTACGACGACCTCGACGGCGGCCAGTTGGAGGTCCTCGCCGCGCTCCCGGCCGGTCGGGTCGGCGGCCAGCACCACCTGGAAGTGCCGTACCTCCTCGCCCCAGGCGCGGGTGACGTACTCGGTGCCGCGCCCGGTGCCCCCGGCGGGCGGGAGATCCTGTTCGCCGGGGACGACCTGCTTGACCCGGCGGACGACGGTGCCGGGGGTGGGGGTGAGCCGGATGCGCAGTTCGGGGACCGCCGTGCCGAGCAGTCCGGTCATCAACTCCTCGTAGACACGGGTCAGTTCGGTCTCCTCGCGGACGGCTCCGGCGCGGCCGTGCAGCCGCCGGGTGATGCGCAGCAGCAGTTCGGCGTCCCAGTCGTCGCCGATGCCCCAGGCGTCGCAGACGAAGCGGCCCTCGCAGGCGTCCAGCGCGGTCTCCAGGGTCATGGCGGCCCGGTGGTCGTGCTCGTTGCGGCCGTCGGTGAGCAGCAGGACGTGCTTGACCGGCGCGGGGTGGTCCTTCAGCAGCCGGCGGGCGAGGTCGAGCCAGGTCCCGATGGCGGTGCCGCCGTCGGCGTCGAGGATGCGCACGGCCCGTACGGCGGCGGCGCGTTCGCCCGGTCCCGCGACGGCGAGCCCCGGCTGGTCGGGGCCCGGGTGGACGACGGCGGCGTGGAAGTGGCCGCGGAGCACGGCGAAGGCGGTGCCCTCGGGCAATAGCCGTACGGCGGCCGCGGTGGCGTCCTTGGCGGCGTGCAGCTTGGCCGGCGGGAAGAGCATGGAGCGGGAGGTGTCCACGATCAGCACCTCGGCGAGCGCGGGTCCGCCGCCCGGCGTCCGTCCCTGGGCGAGCCCCGCACCGCCGTGGCCGCGCACGCCGATCTCCAGGATGGCGTGCATCTCCCGTTCCACGCCCGCTCCTCGGGCATACGGCTCGGCGGCCAGGTCCTTGTCCTGACCGACCTCCAGCGTCACCTCGATCTCCTCGGCCACGGTCATCGGTGTCTCTCTGCGAGGGTCATGAGCGTCTCTCCGCGGGGGTCCCGGGTGTCCTCAGAAGGTGGTCGGCGGCCGTACTGAATGGGCGAGATCGAGCAGCCGGCCGTGTTCCGGTGCGGTGCGGGCCTGCGCGGCCAGCTGGCGGAAGGAGTGTTCGAGGAGGGTGCGCAGTCCGCGCTCGTCACCGGGTCCGAGCAGGCTCCCGGACGGCCAGGCCGCAGCAGCGCCGCCCAGGGTGTTCTCGCGGACCTCGGCGACCAGCCGGGCGCGGGACTCGCCGTCCTCGGCGCCGCCGTCCAGGCGCAGTTTGGGCAGCCGCCGGGCCGCGTCGGCCAGGTCGGCTGGGGTGGGCGGCAGTCCGCCGATGACGCCGGCGCGGATGCGGACGGCGGCGATCCGGGCGGCGTCGTGGTGGCGTGAGGTGGCCGGTACGTCGTCCAGGACGCGGACGGCGGCGTCCCGGTCGCCGCCCGCCAGATGGCCGCGCGCGAGGCCGAAGGCGGCGGCGGTGTGCGCGCTGTCCCGCCGCCACACGGCCTCGTAGAAGCGCATGGCGCGTGCGGTGCGGGCGCCGTGCTCGGCGCAGTGGCCGAGGGCGAGCTTGGGCACGTACTCGCCGGGCAGCGCCCGGTACACGGCCTCGAACCGGGCGCCGGCCAGTTCGGTCTCGCCCGTGCCGAGGTGCAGGACGCCCCGGTGCCAGGCGATCCGCCAGTCGTGGGCGGCGGCGCGCTCGCCGAGCTGGGTCTCGGCCTCGGTGAGCCAGTCGGCCGCCGCCTCCCGGTCGCCGCCCCTGAGGTAGGCGCGGCACAGCCACAGCGCGGTCTCCGGGGTACCGAGGCGGGAGTCGCGGGGCCACTGGCGGGCCACCTGGTCGGGGGCGTCGGGCGAGAAGGTGTCCAGGACCAGGGCGGCGCCGTCGGCGGGGTCGGGGACCGGTTCCGGCAGGGCGCCGGCGACCTCGGCGGGCGAGGGCGGGGTCACGTCCAGCTCGGCCGGGCGCTCGCCGGGGCGGGCGGTCCAGTGGTCCAGGGCGGGGATCGCGCCGAGCCCGGCGTCCAGGCTGGCGCCGGTGGCGCGGAACCGGGTGGAGCTCTCGGGCAGTTGCTCGCCGAACTGGAGCGAGCGGAACTCGCGCAGCACCTCCCAGAGTTGGCGGGACATCTCGGCGGCCGACCGGAACCGGGCCCGGGGTTCGGGGTGCGTGGCGCGTTCGACGAGCCGGCGGAAGGAGTCGTGGGCGAGCCCGCGGGCCGGTTCGGTGTCGCGGGCCAGGGCCTGGAGGGTCATGCCGACGGTGTAGAGGTCGCTGTCGACGTGCCAGCCGCGCCGGTCGATCTCCGTCTTGGGCGGCGCGAACGCCGCCGTGTAGACGTACGCGGACGCGCGGTCGCCGATCGCGCGGACCGCGCCGAGGTCGATGACCTTCACGGCCCGGCCGAAGTGGATGACGTTGGCGGGCTTCATGTCGCAGTAGAGCAGGCCCCGTTCGTGCATGTAGTCCAGCGCGCCGAGGATCTTGCAGCCGTAGCTGAGGACGTGGTCGAGGCGGGGGCGGCCGTGGAAGACGCGCGCGGTGTCGTCGGCATCGGCGTCGAAGAGCTGTTGCAGGGAGCGGCCGCCGATGTAGTCCATGACCAGGTAGCCGGTGGAACTCCCGCCCGGGGGACGGTGATCGGCGTACGTGATGATCCGCACGATGTCCGGGTGGTGCAGGTCGGTGAGGGAGCGGCGCTCCTCGACGGCGGTACGGCGGGCGAGCGCGCCGCCCGCGTCGATCTGGCTCTTGAGGACGACGCGGTGGCCCTCGGCGCGGGTGTCCTCGGCGAGATGGATCCAGCCGAGGCCGCCGCGCGCGAGGCAGCCGAGGACCCGGTAGTGCCCGGCGACCAGGTCGCCCCGGGCCAGCTGGGGCAGGAAGGAGTACGGCGCGCCGCAGCGGGGGCAGCGGCCGGTGGCGCGGGCGGGCTGACCGCCGTACCCCACCCCGATGACCATGCCGCAGCCGTCCGTGCCGCAGCGGCGCCCCTCGGTGGGCGGGCGCGGGTCCTCGACCAGCAGGACATCGCCGGGTTCGGGCACCTCGGGCAGCACGACCAGTCCGTGCTGGTCCAGTTCGCCGAACCCGGCCACGGCGTGCACGGCCGGCGGTCCCGGGCTCTCCTCGACCACGGCGGGCGGCGGCGCGGCCGGGGCGCCGCGGGGTTCGCCGCGCGGCTCGGTGTGCCGGTGCCCGCAGGTGTCGCAGTAGCCGGTCCCCATGACGTGGCCCGCGCATCCGGGGCGGAGACAGGAGGTGGTCATGAGCCGCGCTCCTCACGGGGGTCGGTGGCGCCGCGGCAAAGACGCGGGAGCCGGTCGGGGGCGCGGGCGTGCTCGGGATCGGCGTCGGCATCGGCATCGGCATCGGCATCGGCATCGGCGTGCGGTCCGGCGGGGTCGTGCGGGGCCCCGCCGCCCGAACGCCCCGCTTCTACACCGGAGTCGAGGCCCTCTTCCGGCTCCGCGTCACGCTCTTCCCCGGCCGACCCGGCCGCTCCCGCCGTTCCAGCCGCTCCCGCGCAGAACCCGATGAACCGCTCCGCCGCCGCCTCCGCCCGTTCGATGTCGCAGGGTGTCTCGCGCAGCGAGCCGAGCGCGGCCTCGTAGAGCCGGTACGCCTCCAGGACCCGGTCGCCCTGCCGCTCGGCGCGGCGGCGGCACAGCGGCCACTGGGCGGTGACCCGGCCGCGGAGTTCCTCCCAGCGGCGCAGCCGGGCGTCGAGCAGGCCGAGGGCCTGTGCCAGGCGCAGGCCGCGGCGTTCGGCGGCGTCCTCGAAGGTGAACAGCAGGTCGGCGCGCCGGGGTTCGCGGTCCCGCTCCGAGCTGTGGGTGAGCCAGGCGCGCAGCATCAGGCTGCGCCCGACGGCGGCCTCGGCCTGGTCCAGCAGCGGCTCGGCGCCCGGCCCGGCCGTCACCCGGTCCCGGCGGGCGTCGAGCGCGGGCCCCAACTCGTCGACGATGCGGTCGAGTTCGGTGCCGAGCCGGGACCAGCGCTCGCGCAGCGGCCGGTGCACCAGGGACTCGGCGGCCAGGACGGCGCGGTCGCCCTGGCGGCGGTGGACCAGCAGCAGCCGGGCCCCGTGCCGGGCGAGCCGGTCCGACAGGGCGAGCAGGGCGTCGGGTTCGGCGCTCCGGTCGACGCCGACCAGTACGGCGGCGAGCGGGACGCGCAGGGTGGTGAGCCGTTCCGGCCGGGGGTCGTCGCGGATGCCGAGGCGTTCGGCGATGCGGTCCATGACCTGCGCGGCCGTCAACCGCTCGACGTCCAGGGCGAGATCGTGCGCACCGGCCGGGGGCACCGTCTCGGGCGGGTCGTGACGGAAGGCGCCGGTGGTGTGCCGGGTGCGCAGTTCGCGGTCCGCGAGGGTGACGGCGCGCTCCAGGGTGAAGGCGCGGTCGCCGCGGGCCGGTACGACGGTGACGAGCACCGGCCAGCCCTCGCCCCGGAACCATCCGGCGAGTTCGGTGGCGAAGGGCACGTCGAGGTGCCCGGCGCCGTCCGGTGCCCGGCTGCGCAGCCGGGGGTCGACCGCGAAGGCGCCGTCCGTCCAGGCGGCGGCCTGCGGCAGATGGCCGAGGATGGTCTCGGTGGGGCTCATCTGGCTGAAGGCGGAGACCTGTCCCTCGTCCACGCTGAGCACGATGCCGATCACCTGGTCGGTGGCGTGGTCGACCACTCCGCCGCCGCTGAAGCCGGGGGCGGCCAGTTCGCCGGGGGTGAGCGGGCGCAGCTGCACCCGGCTGTCCCGGCCGCGCGCGGCGACCAGGGTGGCGCCGTGCCAGCGGCCGCCGTCGTCGCCGGCCGGGAAGCCGTACATGCTCACCGGTCCGTGCGGCGAGGCCAACCGGAAGAGACGGGTGGTGTGTTCGGCGGGCAGGGGTTCGGCGAGCCGCAGCAGGGCGAGGTCGCCGCTGCGGTCGCCGAACGCGTCCTCCTGCTCCGGTACGTGTTCGTCGGGGCGGACGGTGGCGGTGACCGCGCCCTGTCCGGGTACGCCGACCAGCCGTACGGCGTACCGCGTGCCCGGGGTGACGACATGGCCCGCGGTGAGTACCCGGTCGGGGGCGAGCAGCACCCCGGCACCGAGCACCTCGCCGTCCGCTGCCTCGATGCGGGCGATCCATGTCGGCGTGCGTAAGCGGGACTTGACGGCTCGCTCCCCCGTGCGCGTCATGGTGCCGAGGCTACTCCCTGTACCGGCGCGGAACTACCGGTGTGCGGTGACGCGCACGCGTCGGTGTCCCGGGCGCCGGGGCGGTACGAGGAGTCCGCGCGAGGGCGCCCGGCGGCGACGATCAGGGCGGTCGGGGGTGTTTTCTTCGGGGTGGGAGGGGCGGGAGCAGGCACGGGGCGCGGCCCCTCGTCGGTCGGTCGTCGTACCCGTACCAGCCTCGGCCCACGGTGACCGCCCGACGTGAAGGTTCACTCATATTCGAACAAATGAACTATAAAATGTGTGTATAGTCCCGGCATGCTTCCTTCGATCACGACATCCCGTACGCCGGTGTCCGCGCCAGGCAAGATGCGCGAACGGCACCGCGGGTTCCGTCCGGCCGCGCTCGTCTCGGCGGCCGTCGGCATGGCGCTCGTTCTGAGCGGCTGCGCGCAGGTCGACACCACCTCGCCGAGCACCGCGCGCAAGGAGGCGGCGCAGGGGGCGCCGGCGAGTCTCGGCGGCGTGGACTGCCGCAAGGCCAAGTGCATCGCACTGACCTTCGACGCGGGGCCCAGCGAGAACTCCCCCAAGCTGCTGGACATCCTGAAGGAGAAGAAGGTCCACGCGACGTTCTTCCTGCTCGGCAAGCGGCACATCGAGAAGTACCCGCAGCTGGTCAAGCGGATGTCGGACGAGGGTCACGAGGTGGCGAGCCACACCTGGGACCACAAGATCCTCACGGACATATCCGACGACCAGGTGCGCGACGAGCTGCGGCGGCCGAACGACGCGATCAAGCGGATCACCGGGCGCAAGCCCACGCTGATGCGCCCGCCGCAGGGCCGTACGGACGCCAACATCCACAAGATCTGCAAGGAGCTGGGGCTGGCGGAGGTCCTGTGGAGCGTGACCGCCAAGGACTACGCGACCACCGACTCGGCGCTCATCACCAAGCGCGTCCTCGACCAGGCCGACCGGGACGGGATCATCCTGCTGCACGACCTCTACGCCGGCACCGTGCCCGCCGTGCCGGGCATCATCGACGCCCTCAAGAAGCGCGGGTACACCTTCGTGACGGTCCCCCAGCTCCTCGCTCCCGGCAGGGCCGAGCCGGGCAAGGTCTACCGGCCCTGAGCACCGGGGAATGGGCCGACCGGGTGAGCCGGTGCGGAACTCCCGGCCGTGCGAGAGCCATTGCCTACGATCGGCACGTGCCGACCTTCACCCTCACCCGGACCGTGCCGCTCCCGCTGGACGAGGCGTGGCGCCGGATCACCGAGTGGCCCCGCCACCGGATGACCGTGCCGCTGACCCGGATCAGGGTGCTCACCCCCGGCCCGACCCGGGTGGGCACCCGCTTCACGGCGCGCTCCGGCTTCGGTCCGCTCGGCCTGGACGACCCCATGGAGGTGACCGTCTGGCGCCCGCCCGCGGGCGGCGAGGGCGGGCTGTGCCGGCTGGAGAAGCGGGGCCGGGTGGTCCTCGGCTGGGCGGAGATCGAGGTCAGGCCGGGTCCGGGGGGCCGCAGCCGGGTGGTGTGGCGGGAGGAGCTGCGGGTGCGTCTCCTGCCGCGGGCGTTCGACGGTGTGGTGACGCGTACGGCCCGTACCGTCTTCGGGCGCGGGATGAACCGGTTGCTCAGGCGGGCTTGAGCGGTAGCCGACTCCGGGCGGGTCGGACGGCCGTACTCCGGCCGGGATTCGGTCCTCGCCCCGGCCGGGATTCGGTCCTCGGCTCGGACGGGATTCGACCCTCGCCCCGGCCGGGATTCGGTCCTCGCCCGGACGGGGGTCGGTCCTCTCCCGGGCGGAGTTCAGTCCTTGCGGCCCGTCGCGGCGACCGTCACGCCCAGGCCGATCATCGCCAGGCCGCCGGCGCCGCCGACCGCGGACAGCCGGCGGGGCGAGCGGGCGAACCAGTCGCGGGCGGCGGAGGCGGCCAGGCCCCAGACGCTGTCCGAGACCAGCGCGATGACGTTGAAGACCAGGCCGAGCAGCAGCATCTGGAGGGGCACGTGCCCCTGCGCGCGATCCACGAACTGGGGCAGTACGGCGGCGAAGAACACCATCGTCTTGGGATTGGCCACGCCGACCGCGAAGCCCTCCCCCAGGGTGCGCAGACCGCCCCGCTCCGGGGGACCGGACCCGGTGAACGCGGCCCGCAGCGAGCCGCGTTGCCGCCAGGCCCGGACGCCGAGGTACACCAGGTACGCGGCGCCCGCGAGCTTGAGCGCGGTGAAGAGGAGGACCGAGCGCTCCACGACCGGTCCGATGCCGAGGGCCACGGCGGCGACGAGGACGTACGCGCCGAGGGTGTTCCCGGCGACCGTGGTCAGCGCGGCCCGTCGGCCGTGCGCGAGGGCCCGCCCGACGACGAAGAGCACGCTCGGACCGGGTATCACGATCAGCAGCAGGGCCAGCACCGAGAAGGCGACCAGCCGGTCGGGAGGGACCATGCCCTCATGGAACACAGGGGCCGGGGCGGGCGGCAATGGCTTTTCGGGGCGGGGGCGGGCGGTACGCGGGCCCTCGGGATGCGTGGCGCTCAGGCCACCGAGTCGATCCGTTGGCGGGGCGTCGGCTCGTGGTGGATCGGGGTGTGGCCGCCGGTCAGGGTGGTGCCGGTGCCGCCGCGGCGGGCGGCGACGATCTCCGCGGCGATCGACAGGGCCGTCTCCTCCGGCGTACGGGCGCCGAGGTCGAGGCCGATCGGGGAGCGCAGGTGGGTCAACTCCCGCTCGGTGAGGCCGACTTCGCGCAGGCGGCGGGCGCGGTCCAGGTGGGTGCGGCGGGAGCCCATCGCGCCGACGTAGGCGACCGGCAGGCGCAGCGCCACCTTCAGGAGCGGGACGTCGAACTTGGCGTCGTGGGTGAGGACGCACAGGACGGTACGGCCGTCGGTCCCGGTGCGTTCCAGGTAGGTGTGCGGCCACTCGACCACGATCTCGTCCGCCTCCGGGAAGCGGGTCCGGGTGGCGAAGACCGGGCGGGCGTCGCACACGGTGACGTGGTAGCCGAGGAACTTGCCGACGCGGACCAGGGCGGAGGCGAAGTCGATCGCGCCGAAGACGATCATGCGGGGCGGGGGCACGGAGGACTCCACCAGGACGGTGACCGGTGCCCCGCAGCGCGAGCCCTGGGCGCCGATCTCCAGGGTCCCGGTGCGGCCCGCGTCCAGCAGGGCGCGGGCCTCGGCGGCGACGGTGCGGTCCAGCTCGGGGTGGGCGCCGTAACCGCCGTCGTACGAGCCGTCGGGCCGGACGAGCAGGGCGCGGCCGGGGAGGCCGGCCGGGCCCTCCACGATCCGTGCCAGCGCCGCCGCCTCCCCCCGGGCGGCGGTGGCCAGCGCGACCGTGAGCACCGGCCGGGCGGGGTCGTCCGCCCGGACCGGCACCACCAGGATGTCGATGACGCCGCCGCAGGTCAGGCCGATGGCGAAGGCGTCCTCGTCGCTGTATCCGAACCGTTCGAGGACGGTGTCGCCGTCCTTCAGCGCCTGTCGGCACAGTTCGTACACCGCGCCCTCCACACAGCCCCCGGAGACCGACCCGATCGCGGTGCCGTCGGCGTCCACCGCGAGCGCGGCGCCGGGCTGCCGGGGCGCGCTGCCGCCGACGGCGACGACGGTGGCGACGGCGAAGTCACGCCCCTGCCGGGCCCAACGGTTCAACTCCTCGGCGAGGTCCAGCATCTGTCGGTCTCCTCAAGATGGTTGCCGGGAACGGGGGTTCGCCGCGTCGCTAGTGGACGCCGAGCCAGCCCTCGACGGGGTGCAGCGCGAAGTACACGAGGAAGATGGCCGTCAGCCCCCACATGAACGCGCCGATCTCGCGCGCCCTGCCCTGCGCCACCTTGATGGCCGTGTAGGAGATGACACCGGCGGCGACGCCGGTGGTGATCGTGTACGTGAAGGGCATCAGGACGACGGTCAGGAAGACCGGGATCGCGGTGGCCCGGTCGCCCCAGTCCACGTGCCGCGCGTTCATCAGCATCATCGCGCCGATGACGACCAGCGCCGCGGAGGCCACCTCCTGCGGGACGATCGCGGTCACCGGGGTGAAGAACAGACAGGCCGCGAAGAGCAGTCCGGTCACCGCGGACGCGAGCCCGGTGCGGGCGCCCTCGCCGACGCCGGTCGCCGACTCGATGAAGACCGTCTGGCCGGAGCCGCCGCTCAGGCCGCCGATCGCACCGCCCGCGCCGTCGATGAACAGCGCCTTGGACAGCCCCGGCATCCGCCCCTTGTCGTCGGCGAGCCCGGCCTCCGTGCCGACGCCGATGATGGTGGCCATCGCGTCGAAGAACCCGGCGAGCACCAGGGTGAAGACGATCACCGCGATGGTCATCCCGCCGACCTTGTCCCAGCCGCCGAAGCCGATGTGCCCGAAGAGCGAGAAGTCCGGCATCGAGACGGCGCCGCCGTGCAGTTCGGGGGCGCCGGACGCCCACTGGCGGGGGTCGATGACGCCGAGCCCGTTGAGGACGGCGGCGACGACCGTGCCGGAGACGATGCCGATGAGGATGGCGCCGGGGACGTTGCGGGCCTGGAGCATGAAGATCAGCAGCAGGGTGCCGGCGAAGAGCAGCACCGGCCAGCCGGTGAGCTGTCCCACCGGGCCGAGGCTCAGCGGGGCGCCCTTGCCCTGGTGCACGAAGCCGGACTTGTAGAAGCCGATGAGGGCGATGAACAGGCCGATGCCCATGGTGATGCCGTGCTTGAGCGCGAGCGGGATCGCGTTCATGATCATCTCGCGCAGGCCGGTGACGACCAGCAGCATGATGACGACGCCGTACACCACGCACATGCCCATCGCCTGCGGCCAGGTCATGTTGGGCACGACCTGCGCGGACAGGACGCCGGAGACCGAGAGGCCGGCGGCGAGCGCGAGGGGCACCTTGCCGACGAAGCCCATCAGCAGGGTGGTGAGGGCCGCGGCGAACGCGGTCGCGGTGATCAGGGCCTTCTGGCCGAGCGTGTCGCCCTGGACGTCCTTGCCGGACAGGATCAGGGGGTTGAGGAGGAGGATGTAGGCCATCGCCATGAAGGTGGTGACCCCGCCGCGGACCTCACGCGCGACCGTGGATCCTCTCCGGGATATGTGGAAGTACCGGTCGAGCCAGGACCGGCCGGCCGGGACGCGGCTGCCGTCGCCGGCGTCCTCGGCCATGGTCCTGGGCTCCACTGATGGATGGGTCATGGTGCCGTCTCCCAAGGTTCACAGGGGCACCCGGTCAACTCCTTTGAGCTGAGCGGGATTTGGGATGTGCACATAACCCGGGGGACGGCCCGGTGTGGCACGTATGGGGGGTGAGGGCCGGGGCGAGCGGTTGCCCGGCGTCAAGGTGTGACCGCGTCCACCCGCGCCGCCCGGGAGTCGGCCCCCCTCAGGCCCTGAAGGCTCTGAGCAAGGCGCGATCGCCCGCGGCGGCGGGGGGACACGAGCGTGGGCGTTACGCGGTGCCCGTGAGGTGCTCCGGACGTACCGGCGTCCGGTCCAGCTCCAGGCCCGTCGCGTTGCGGATCGCCGCGAGGACGGCCGGGGTGGAGGACAGGGTCGGCGCCTCGCCGATGCCGCGCAGCCCGTACGGGGCGTGCTCGTCGGCGAGTTCGAGGACGTCGACCGGGATGGTCGGCGTGTCGAGGATGGTCGGGATCAGGTAGTCCGTGAAGGAGGGGTTCCTGACCTTCGCGGTCTTCGGGTCCACGATGATCTCCTCCATCACCGCGACGCCCAGGCCCTGCGTGGTGCCGCCCTGGATCTGACCGACGACGGAGAGCGGGTTGAGCGCCTTGCCGACGTCCTGGGCGCAGGCCAGCTCGATGACCTTGACGAGGCCGAGTTCGGTGTCGACCTCGACCACGGCGCGGTGCGCGGCGAAGGAGTACTGGACATGGCCGTTGCCCTGCCCGGTGCGCAGGTCGAAGGCTTCGGTCGGCCGGTGCCGCCACTCCTCCTCCAGCTCCACGGCCTCGCCCTCCAGGACGTCCACCAGATCGGCGAGCACCTCGCCGCCGTCGGTGACGACCTTGCCGCCCTCCAGCAGCAGTTCCGCGGTGGCCCAGGCGGGGTGGTAGGAGCCGAACTTGCGTCGGCCGATGTCCAGGACCCGTTCGCGGACCAGCTCGCAGGCGTTCTTGACGGCGCCGCCGGTGACGTACGTCTGCCGGGAGGCGGAGGTCGAACCGGCCGAGCCCACCTGGGTGTCGGCGGGGTGGATGGTGACCTGGGCGACGCCCAGCTCGCTGCGGGCGATCTGGGCGTGCACGGTGACGCCGCCCTGGCCGACCTCCGCCATCGCGGTGTGCACGGTGGCGACGGGCTCGCCCGCGATGACCTCCATGCGCACCTTGGCGGTGGAGTAGTCGTCGAAGCCCTCGGAGAAGCCGACGTTCTTGATGCCGACCGCGTAGCCGATGCCGCGGACGACGCCCTCGCCGTGGGTGGTGTTGGACAGGCCGCCGGGCAGCTGCCGTACGTCCGCGCCCTCGCTGGATTCCCACTGGCGCTCGGGCGGCAGCGGCATCGCCTTGACGCGGCGCAGCAGTTCGGCGACCGGCGCCGGGGAGTCGACCGGCTGCCCGGTGGGCATGATCGTGCCCTGCTCCATGGCGTTCAGCTGCCTGAACTTCACCGGGTCCAGACCGAGTTCCTTCGCCAGCTTGTCCATCTGGGCCTCGTACGCGAAGCACGCCTGGACCGCGCCGAAGCCGCGCATCGCGCCGCAGGGCGGGTTGTTGGTGTAGAGCGCGATGGCCTCGATGTCGACGTCGTCCACGACGTACGGCCCGATGCTCAGCGAGGAGGCGTTGCCGACGACGGCCGGGGAGGCGGAGGCGTAGGCGCCGCCGTCCAGGACGATCCGGCACTTGACGTGGGTCAGCTTGCCGTCGCGGGTGGCGCCGTGCTCGTAGTACAGCTTGGCCGGGTGGCGGTGGACGTGCCCGAAGAAGGACTCGAACCGGTTGTAGACGATCTTGACGGGCTTGCCGGTGCGCAGCGCCAGCAGGCAGGCGTGGATCTGCATGGACAGGTCCTCGCGGCCGCCGAACGCGCCGCCGACACCGGACAGCGTCATCCGCACCTTGCGCTCGGGCAGGCCGAGCACGGGCGCGATCTGGCGCAGGTCGGAGTGCAGCCACTGGGTGGCGATGTAGAGGTGGACGCCGCCGTCCTCCTCGGGCACCGCGAGCCCGGACTCCGGGCCGAGGAACGCCTGGTCCTGCATGCCGAAGGTGTATTCGCCCTTGACGGTCACATCGGCCCGGGCGGCGGCCGCGGCGGCGTCGCCGCGCAGGATCGGCTGGCGGTGCACGATGTTCGGGTGGTCGACATGCCCGATGTGGTGGTCGTCGCGGTGCTCGTGGACGAGCACGGCGTCCGGCCCGAGGGCCGACTTCTCGTCGGTGATCACCGGGAGTTCGCGGTACTCCACCTTGATCTTGGCGGCGGCGCGGCGGGCGGTCTCCGGGTGGTCGGCGGCGACGATCGCGACCGGCTCCCCGTGATGGCGCACCTTGCCGTGCGCGAGGACCGGGGTGTCCTGGATCTCCAGGCCGTAGTGCTTCACCTCGGTGGGCAGGTCGTCGTACGTCATGACGGCGTACACGCCCGGCAGGGCGAGGGCCTCGGCGGTGTCGATGGAGACGATCTCGGCGTGCGCGACGGTGGAGCGCAGGATCTGGCCCCACAGCATGTCCTCGTGCCACATGTCCGAGGAGTAGGCGAACTCGCCGGTGACCTTGAGGGTGCCGTCGGGGCGCAGGGTGGACTCGCCGATGCCGCCCTTGGTGCCGGAGCCCTGGGTGATCTTCGTGGGAAGGCCGGTGGGGGCACCGCTCGCGCGAGCGACGCCGGATGCGGGAGACGGCATGTCAGACCCCCTCGGACTGACGGGCGGCGGCCAGGCGGACCGCGTCCATGATCTTCTCGTAGCCCGTGCAGCGGCACAGGTTGCCGGACAGCGCCTCGCGGATGTCGGCGTCGGACGGGTTGGGGTTGCGCTCCAGGAGTTCGTCGGAGGCGACGAGCAGACCCGGGGTGCAGAAGCCGCACTGGACGGCGCCGGCGTCGATGAACGCCTGCTGGACGGGGGCGAGTTCGATGCCCTCGCCGGCCTGGGAGTCGGTGCCGCCCTTGGCCGCCCAGCCCTTGGCCGCGTCCAGCGGGACGCCGTCGGAGCCGCCGTGGGAACGCTGCCGCGCGTGGTCGGCGAGGCCCTCGACGGTCACCACGTCCCGGCCCTCGGCCTGTCCGGCCGCGACCAGACAGGAACACACCGGCACGCCGTCGAGCCGTACGGTGCAGGAACCGCACTCGCCCTGTTCGCAGGCGTTCTTGGAGCCGGGCAGGCCGAGCCGCTCGCGCAGCACGTAGAGCAGGGACTCGCCCTCCCAGACGTCGTCGGCCTCCTGCGGGCGTCCGTTGACGGTGAAGTTGACGCGCATCACGCAGCTCCCTCGGTGTGGCGGGCGCCGCGGTACGACTCCCAGGTCCAGGTCAGCGTCCGGCGGGCCATGACGCCGACCGCGTGCCGGCGGTAGCTCGCGGTGCCCCGTACGTCGTCGATCGGGTTGCAGGCGGCGGCGCACAGGTCCGCGAACTGCTTGGCGGCGGACGGGGTGATGATCTTCCCGTTGTCCCAGAAGCCGCCCTCCTCCAGGGCCGCGTTCAGGAACTCCTCGGCGGCCTTGGCGCGCACCGGGGTGGGCGCGGCCGAGCCGATGCCGGTGCGCACGGTGCGGGTCCCCGGGTGCAGCGCGAGGCCGAAGGCGCACACGGCGATGACCATGGCGTTGCGGGTGCCGACCTTGGAGTACTGCTGGGGGCCGTCCGCCTTCTGCACGTGGACGGCGCGGATCAGCTCGTCGGGCTGGAGCGCGTTGCGCTTGACGCCGGTGTAGAAGTCGTCGATCGGGATCATCCGGGTGCCGCGCGCCGCCGACGCCACCTCGACCTCGGCGCCGGCGGCGAGGAGGGCGGGGTGGGCGTCGCCGGCGGGCGAGGCCGTGCCGAGGTTGCCGCCGACGCCGCCGCGGTTGCGGATCTGCGGGGAGGCGACCGTGTGCGAGGCGAGCGCGAGGCCCGGCAGCTCGGCACGGAGCTGTTCCATGATCGTGCTGTAGGACACGGAGGCGCCCAGCCGCACGGCGTCCGCGCCGGACTCCCATTCGTAGAGATCGCCGACGCGGTTGAGGTCGAGCAGGTACTCGGGCCTGCGATGGTCGAAGTTGATCTCGACCATCACATCGGTGCCACCCGCGATCGGCACAGCGGTGGGATGCTCGGCCTTCGCGGCGAGCGCCTCCTCCCAGCTGGCGGGGCGAAGGAAGTCCATGAACCGGCTCTCTTCTTCGTCTTGGGTTCTGCGGATCTGAGCCAATCCGTGTGCGGCGGGCCCGGCTCGTTCCTGTCGTGTTGACGTGGAGTGGAGTCAGTACACCGCCGTGTGCTCCGACGGGGTCAGTCACTGAAACCATGAAGGAGTTCGCTGGCCAGGGGAAGCATCTTGTAGATTCGTATGAACGGAGGACATCGGTAACCTCTCCGTTTTCCCGAGGAAACGGCCACTCCCCCGTCACCCTCCGGAGATCCATCGTAGGTTTCGAGACACAGAAACGGCGGCAACTGAGATGCGGCTGCGCGCACTGCTGGACACCGACGCGCTGGGCCTGCTGCTGCTCGGCGGCGAGGACGAGCTGGACCGCTCGGTGCGCGGTGTGATGACGACCGACCTGCGGGACCCGAGCCGCTACCTCTCCGGCGGCGAGCTGGTGCTGACGGGTCTGGCCTGGCGGCGGGACGAGGCGGACTCCGAGCCGTTCGTGCGCCTGCTGGTGCAGGCCGGGGTGGCGGCCCTCGCGGCGGGCACCGCCGAGCTGGGCGGGGTGCCGGAGGACCTGATCGCGGCCTGCGCCCAGCACCGGCTGCCGCTGCTCGCGGTGGACGAGTCGGTGGCGTTCGCGACGGTCACCGAGCATGTCGTACGACAGGTGTCCGGCGAGCGCGCCGGGGACCTGGCCGCCGTGGTGGACCGGCACCGCCGGATGATGACCTCGGGACCGGCGGGCGGCGGCCCCGATGTGGTGCTCGACCTGCTCGGCACCGACCTGGACCTGCGCGCCTGGGTGCTCTCCCCCACCGGCCGGCTGATCGCCGGCTCCAAGGTGGCGGGCCCCGAGCTGCCCCCCGGGACCTGCGCCCGGCTGGCCGCCGAGCAGCTGGCCGCCACCCGCACCGGCCGGCGCGGCCCGCACCGGGTCCTGCTGGACGGTACGACGTACTCGCTCTTCCCCATCCGCTCCTCGGGGCGCACCCCGGGCGGCGCGCGCGATGTGCGCGAGACGGTGCTGTCGGACTGGCTGCTGGCCGTGGAGGCGGACGCGAGCGACTGGGACGGGCAGCGGATGGACCTGCTCCAGGGCGTCACCCAGCTGATCTCGGTGGAGCGCGACCGCCGGGAGGCGGCCCGTACGGTACGGCGCCGGCTCGCCCAGGAGGTCCTGGAGCTGGTGCAGACGGGCGCGGCGCCCGCCGAGATCGCGGCCCGGCTGCGGGTGGCCGCGCCGGTGCTGCTGCCCGGCCTCGGCGCGGCCCCGCACTGGCAGGTCGTGGTGGCCCGGGTGGAGTGGGAGGGCGAGGAGATCGAGGGCGGCCCGGTGGCCCAGTCGCTGCTGGAGGAGGTGCTGGTCGATCCGCTGGCGACCGGCCCCGAGCCGGCCGACCGCATCGCTGTCGCGCACACCGGGGACGAGGCGGTGGCGCTGGTGCCGCTGCCCGCCGTACCGGCCGTCGCCGCGGACCGCGAGGGGGCGGAGACCGGGCTGCTCGCCGACGCGCTGCTCCAGGTGGTGCGCGAGCCGCTGTCGGCGGGCCTGGACGGGGACGGGCGGCTCACGCTCGGCGTCAGCGCGGCCGTGCACTCGGCGGAGGGCCTGCGCGGCGCCCTGGAGGAGGCACGGCACGCCCGCCGGGTGGCGGCGGCCCGGCCCGGCCGGGTCTGCGCGGCCGGGCACCAGGAGCTGGCCAGCCATGTGCTGCTGCTGCCGTTCGTCCCGGACGATGTGCGCCGCGCCTTCACGGCCCGGCTGCTCGACCCGCTGACGGACTACGACCGCCGGCACCGCGCGGAGCTGATACCGACCCTGGAGGCGTTCCTCGACTGCGACGGCTCCTGGACCCGCTGCGCCACCCGGCTGCACCTGCACGTCAACACGCTGCGCTACCGCGTCGGGCGGATCGAGCAGTTGACGGGACGGGACCTGTCGCGCCTGGAGGACAAGCTCGATTTCTTCCTGGCGCTGCGCATGAGCTGAGCCGCGCGGGGCGAAACGGACGAACCGCGTCCGCGCCGCGCCCCCACGACTTTGTGAAATCTTTCACCCACCCCCTTGGCCAGGTGTGGCGATCGGTGCTGGAATGCCGCCACCACTCAACAGCCCGATGGTGTGCCTGGGGAGGTCAACGTGGCGTATACCGCCATGTCTGGGAACGGAACGACCGCCGGTGACGATCCTCTCCAGACCGCGGTATGGCGGTTGCGCTCGCGGGCCTGCTGGGCCGACGCCGCGGCCCTGCTGCCACCGGACACGCCGGGCACCGCGCTGCAACGGGCGATGCTGCTGGTGGAGCGCTGCCTGTACACGGAGGGCGGCTGGGCGGACGCGGAGGACGCGCTGCGTACGGCGGAGGCGCTCGCGCACACCGACGAGGAGCGCGGCGCGGCCGCGTGCGAGCGCGGACAGCTCGCGTACGCCGCGACGCTGCACGGCGTCCGGGACCGGGTGGACGAGGCGCGGGCCGCGCTGGGGCGGGCGGCGGCGCTGATCCCGCCGGGGGCGGCGGGGCGGTCGCTGCTGGACTTCCGGCGGGGGCTGCTCGCGGAGAACCTGTCCCGCTCCCCGCAGGCGGCGCGCGCCGCGTACCGCCGGGCGCACGCCGGCGCGACCGCGCACGCCGATCCGCTGCTGCTGTCGTTCACCTGGCGTCATCTCGCCGGACTCGCCCTGCGGGACGGGGAGTTGGCGGAGGCACGGCACGGTTTCGCCGAGTCCCTGCGCATCCGGGAGGAGCTGGGCTACCTCGTGGGTACGGCGCCCGCGCTGGTGTCCCTGGCGGACACGGAGGACGAGCCGGCGGCGACCCGGCTGCGGGACGAGGCACGGCGGCTGTTCCGCCTCCTGGGGGGCGTGCCGACCTGGCTGGCGGCTCAGCTCGCGCCCCCGGCGGCGGGGCCGGCCACGGCGTGAGCGGGGGCGTGGAAGCGCGGGGGCGTGGGGGCGGGCGAGAGGGGCGCGGGAAGCGCGGGGGCGTGCTCAGAAGGAACTGAGAGACGGCTGTGCCAGGGTGACGCGCCCCGAGCCCCCCACTTCAGGAGCGCGTCGCATGACCCTCGTCAACGGGCTTCCGGCCCATGTCCTGCTCGTCCACCTCGTCGTGGTGCTGGTGCCGCTGACCGCCATCGCGCTGGTCGCCGCGGCGGTGTGGCCGCGGGCCGCGCGCCGGCTCGGCGTCCTGCTGCCCGCGCTGGGCCTCGTGTCCCTGGTCAGCGTGCCGCTCACGACGAACGCCGGTGAATGGCTGGAGCGGCATGTCGACGACGACCCGCTCGTGCGCCGGCACACCGAGCTGGGCGACGGGCTGCTGCCGTGGGCGCTGGGGCTGTGCGCGCTGGCGGTGGTGGTGTGGTGGGCGGGGCGCGCGCCGCGCCGCGCGGCGGACCCGGCCCAGGGCGCGGAGCGCGTCGGCTCGCGCTGGTCGGCGCTGCCGGTGCGGATCGTCCTCGGGCTGCTGTCCGTGGTCGTCGCGGTGGGGGCGGTGGTGGATGTGTACCGGATCGGCGACTCGGGGGCGCGGGCGGCGTGGCACGACGGGTTCTCGAAGTCGGCGCACGCTGAGCATGGCGGCGACGGTTCCTGAGGCGCCCAGAGGGAGCGCGGAAAACCGCGCGACGGGCCGCGGCGGACCCGCGCCCGGGCAGGACCGCCCGGACCCGTTCCGGCTTCGTTCAGGCCGCGCCGGTGAAGTGTTCCGCCACCAGCTCCCGCACCACGTCGAGGTCCCGGGCGACCAGGGCCTCCAGCAGGGAGACGTGTTCCGCCGCGTCCGCGACCAGGTCCGCGCGGGCGTGCCGGACCGGACCGCCGGCCAGGGGCCACTGGGCGCGGCGGTGGAGGTCGCAGGCGATGCGGACCAGTTCCTCGTTGCCGGAGTAGGCCAGCATCGCGCGGTGGAAGGCGCGGTCGGACTCGGCGTACGTCGCGGGGCAGCCGGACGCCGCCGCGCGGACCGTGTCCTCGGCGAGCGGCCGCAGCTCGGCCCAGCGCGCGGCCGGGACCGTACGCGCGAGCCGCAGCATCACCGGGACCTCCAGCAGCTCCCGTACCTCCGCCAGCTCGGCCAGCTCCCGCGCGCCCCGTTCGAGCACCCGGAACCCGCGGTTGGGCACCACCTCGACGGCGCCCTCCAGGGCCAGCTGCTGCATCGCCTCGCGCACGGGCGTCGCCGAGACCCCGAAGCGGTCCCCGAGCACCGGCGCCGAGTACACCTCGCCCGGCTTCAGCTCGCCCGCGACCAGCGCCGTGCGCAGGGCCTCCAGGACCTGCCCGCGCACCGAGGCCCGCTGTATCACGGGCCGCTCGCCCGCGGGCCGGCGCGGACCCGGAACCAGTCCCTCACCGTGCGTGTACGCCGCCGCGGGGCCCTGCGCGCCCTGCCTCACGGGGTCCTCCTGGCGGCTTGTCGGTACTTGGGGTCATTAACGACGGGTTGTCGGTTGTTCGTCAAGCACCCTAGACGTACCGAGCGGTACGTCAAACTCGATCGAGGTCGCTCCCCGGGGCCGATCGGGGCGAGCGGACCCCCGCGGTCCACTAAGATCAACTCGAATCGGGCCGCCGCGCACGGACAGGTGATTCACAACTTCCTCGGCGTTCGCAGGAACTTTCCGTTGAACCATCCGTACGGGTAGTCTTATTCGAACTCAACTCCCGCCCCTCATGCGGCAGTTCGAGCAGATCGCCGTCCCCGGGCATCCCCTCGCACCCTCTTGGCGGCCTCTTGCCGCGAAACCCCCTGAGGGCCGCCCGGAGTGGGTCAATATGGCGGGCGTTACGCCCTATCCCAATGCAAGGGACCCCTGATGAGACTGACCGACATATCGCTGAACTGGCTGCTTCCGGGCGCCGTACTGCTCCTGGGCATGGTGGCGGCGGTAGCGGTGCTCGCGCGCGGAAAGCGCTCCTCCGGGGAGAACGCGAGTGCGGACGACTCCTGGGAGCGCAGCGAGGAGCGCCGGCGGCGCAAGGAGGCCATCTACGGCACCGCCTCCTACGTGCTGCTGTTCTGCTGTGCGGCGGTGGCGGCCGCCCTGTCCTTCCACGGCCTCGTCGGCTTCGGCGAGCAGAACCTCGGCCTGACCGACGGCTGGCAGTACCTGGTGCCCTTCGGCCTCGACGGCGCGGCCATGTTCTGCTCCGTCCTCGCGGTGCGCGAGGCCAGCCACGGTGACGCGGCCCTCGGCTCGCGCATCCTCGTATGGCTGTTCGCCGCGGCCGCCGCCTGGTTCAACTGGGTGCACGCGCCGCGCGGCGTCGACCACGCGGGCGCCCCGCAGTTCTTCTCCGGCATGTCCCTGTCGGCGGCCGTCCTGTTCGACCGCGCGCTGAAGCAGACCCGCCGCGCCGCGCTGCGCGAGCAGGGCCTGGTGCCGCGCCCGCTGCCGCAGATCCGCATCGTGCGCTGGCTGCGCGCCCCCGCGAGACCTACCGGGCGTGGTCGCTGATGCTCCTGGAGGGCGTGCGCAGCCTGGACGAGGCGGTCGAGGAGGTCCGCGAGGACAACCGGCAGAAGGAGCAGTCGCGCCAGCGCAGGCGCGAGCAGGAGCGGATGGAGCGCGCCCAGCTCAAGGCGATCAGCCGGGGCCACGGCCGGTTCGTGAACCGGGTCGGCGGCCGGCAGGTCGAGGTGCAGGCGGTGGAGCGCGGCTCCTCGGGTGCCACCTCCGCGGAGCCTGCCATAGCGACCGCGGAACAGCTGCCGGTGCCCTCGCGTCCCTCCCTCCAGCCGGTCCGCAAAGGGTCTGAGCCCCTGGCCAAAGGGTCCGAGCCGGTGACCGTCGACCTCACCGCCGAGGACGACACCATGGCCCTGCCCCGGCTGGACTCCCTGGAGCGCAAGCTCAAGGAGATGGAGCAGCAGTTCGGCTAGGAGTGTCCGGACGTCAGATGACCGGACCGCATGGGCCGGGGGCGCGACCGCACGGGTCGCGCCCCCGGCCCATGTCCGTCCCCGGCCCCCGGCCCTCGCCGCTCACGCTGCCTCGGCGCCCAGTTCGAACCACACCGACTTGCCGACCCCGTGCGGCCGTACGCCCCAGGCGTCCGCGAGCGACTCCACCAGGACCATGCCCCGGCCGTGGGTGTCGTCGTCCGGGTCCGGGGTGCGCACCTGGGGTCTTCGGGGCACGAAGTCCCGTACCTCCACCCGGAGTCCGCCCGGTGCCACGACCGCGGTGAGCACGGCGTCGTCGTCGGTGTGCACGAGCGCGTTGGTGACCAGCTCGCTGGTGAGCAGCTCGGCGATCTCCGAGCGCCCCGGCTTGCCCCAGTCCCGCAGCAGCTCGCGCAGCTCCCGGCGGGCCTCGGGCACGGAGTGCAGATCCGCCCGCCCGAGCCTGCGCCACAGCCGCTGCGGCGGCTCCACGACCCGGCCGCGCCCGCCGGGCCGGTCCCGTCCGTCACGCCCGTCGTGTCCGTCACGACCGTCGCGTGCCTCCGGCCCGTCCCGTAAGGAATCGTCGACGGGAACCCGCACCAGGCACCCCGGTGGCTCCCCGGTGGCCTGCGCGGACCGCGGCTCGCCGACGGCCTGCACGCGCCGTGGCTCCGCCACGGTCCGCACGCCGCCCGCCATCTCCCGGACGCCGCCCGGAACTTCCCCCGGGGTCTCCCCCGTGCCGTCCCCCGGTTCCGCGGAGGGGGTCCCGGTGGTCACGGGACCGCCTCCTCGTGCCTGCCTCTTCATGGCCCCCGCCCGCACGCCGCTCGAACCCTGCCCCTCCTGCTCGAACACGTTCACGGGGGGATGCTTGCCCAGTGGACCAACGGCCAGTCCTGGCACCGGCCCGATGACCGGCGGTTCGGCCACCACCGGGGCCCGCCGCACCCGGGCGCGCGGCGGTCGCGGAAACTCGTGACGGCCCTCCGGGCGGCCCCCTGACGCCGCTGACGCCCCGTGACGACCGGACCGCCGCGTCCGGCACAGCCGGTCGGCAAGCCGTCACGGGCCGTGAAACTGGCCGAAATCAGCTCCCCGGACCGGGTGGTGTCAGGGCCGGGGCACGTTGCGCAGGTTGGAGCGGGCCATCTGGACCATGCGGCCGACCCCGCCGTCCAGCACGACCTTGGAGGCGGACAGCGCGAACCCGGTGACCATCTCGGCGCTGATCTTCGGCGGGATGGACAGGGCGTTGGGATCGGTGACGATGTCCACCAGGGCCGGGCCCTTGTGCCGGAAGGCGTCCTTGAGCGCGCCGGCGAGCTGTTTGGGCTTCTCCACCCGCACCCCGTACGCCCCGCACGCGCGGGCCACCGCGGCGAAGTCCGGGTTGGCGTTGGCGGTGCCGTACGCGGGCAGTCCGGAGACCATCATCTCCAACTCGACCATGCCGAGCGAGGAGTTGTTGAACAGCACCACCTTGACCGGAAGATCCTGCTGCACCAGCGTGAGGAAGTCGCCCATCAGCATGGTGAATCCGCCGTCGCCGGACATCGACACCACCTGCCGGCGCCGGTCGGTGAACTGCGCGCCGATCGCCATGGGCAGCGCGTTGGCCATCGAGCCGTGCGAGAACGAACCGATGATCCTGCGGCGGCCGTTGGGCGAGATGTAGCGCGCCGCCCACACGTTGCACATGCCGGTGTCCACGGTGAACACCGCGTCGTCGTCGGCGATGTCGTCCAGGACCGCGGCCACGTACTCGGGATGGATCGGGACGTGCCGGTCGACCTTCCTGGTGTACGCCTTGACCACGCCCTCCAGCGCGTCGGCGTGCTTCTTCAGCATCCGGTCCAGGAAGCGCCGGCTGGTCTTCTCCCGCACCCGCGGGATGAGGCAGCGCAGCGTCTCACGGGCGTCGCCCCACACGGCGAGGTCGAGCCGGGAGCGCCGGCCGAGCACCTCGGGCCGTACGTCGATCTGGGCGATCCGCACGTCGTCGGGCAGGAAGGCGTTGTACGGGAAGTCGGTGCCGAGCAGGATCAGCAGATCGCATTCGTGGGTGGCCTCGTAGGCGGCGCCGTAGCCGAGCAGTCCGCTCATCCCCACGTCGTACGGATTGTCGTACTGGATGAACTCCTTGCCGCGCAGGGCGTGTCCCACCGGGGCCTTGATCTTCTCGGCGAACCGCATGACCTCGGCGTGCGCCCCGGCCGTGCCGCTGCCGCAGAACAGCGTGACCTTGCCGGCCTTGTCGATCATCTGCACGAGGGCGTCGATCTCGGCGTCGCCGGGGCGGACGGTGGGCCGGGAGGTGACCAGGGCGCTCTGCGCGGCCTTCTCCGGGGCGGGTTCGGCGGCGATGTCGCCGGGCAGCGAGACGACGCTGACCCCGCTCCGGCCGATCGCGTGCTGGATGGCGGTCTGCAGCAGCCGGGGCATCTGCTGGGGGCTGGAGATCAGCTCGCTGTAGTGGCTGCACTCCTGGAAGAGCCGGTCGGGGTGGGTCTCCTGGAAGTAGCCGAGGCCGATCTCGCTGGAGGGGATCTGGGAGGCGAGGGCGAGCACCGGAGCCATGGAGCGGTGGGCGTCGTACAGGCCGTTGATGAGGTGCAGGTTGCCGGGGCCGCAGGAGCCGGCGCAGGCGGCCAGCTTCCCGGTGATCTGGGCCTCGGCGCCGGCCGCGAAGGCGGCGGTCTCCTCATGGCGGACATGCACCCAGTCGATGCGGGAGTGACGGCGGACGGCGTCCACGACCGGGTTGAGGCTGTCGCCGACGACGCCGTAGAGGCGGCGCACGCCGGCGCGGACGAGGATGTCGACGAACTGCTCGGCTACGTTCTGCTTGGCCATGTTCTCTCGTCAGCCCCTTCCGGGGTCCGGGAGCCGTGCGAGGTCCCGGACCCGTCCCGGATCCGTGCGTGGTGCCCCGGTTCCATGGAGGCATACGAGGGGCGGTTACGCCTCCCACAGGGCGGCGGCCGTACGGTCGTCGGCATACCCCTTGACCCGTACCCGGGCGTCGGCGAGGAACGCGGCGAGGCCGGGCGCGCGGCGGCCGGACCAGCGCCGGGACAGATAGGCGCTCAGCGCGGGCTCACCGCGCAGCGGCTCCGCGAGGCCCGGGGTGCACATCAGCAGCGCATCACCCGGGCGGGCTAGCGAGACCTGGAAGCGGAAGGGGTCGGGGGCGGGCGGGGGCGGCGGCGCGGGCAGCGGTTCGTACGGGTCCGGCGGGGCGGGGAGGCCCAGGTCGAGGGTGAGGCGGTCGTCGTCCTCGGCGGGCTCGGGCGCGGTCGGCGGCGCGGGGGGCTCCCCCTGTGCGGCGCGCGGCTCGATGTCCCGCCAGATGCCGTCCCGCAGCAGGAAGAGGCCGCCACCGCCGACGCCGAAGAAGACGCGGGTACGGCAGTGCGGGTCGGCGGGCAGCAGCAGGCAGCGCAGGGCGGCCGTGTACTCCTCGGGCCGTGCGCCCCGTTCGGCGGCGCTCGCGCGGAGCCGGCCGAGGCTGCGGTCGGTGAGCCGGTGCAGGCCCGCCTTCAGGTCGGCGCGGCGGGTGGCGCGGATGTCCTCGGCGAGCCGCCGGTGGCTGCGGCCCACCGCCCGGCCGATCCAGCGGCACGCCTCGGCCGCCGCGAGGTGGGCCTCGGGGGTGGCCCGGGCGCCGGTGGCCATCGCGACGAGGACCAGCGCGTGTTCGCCGGTGCCGAAGCGGGCGGTCAGCAGCGCGTCCCTGCGCGGCTCGCCCCGGTAGCGGGCCGAGTCCCCGCGCAGCGAGACCGACCGCAGGGTCCACGTCCCGTACCGGGCCCCGTCCAGGACCGTGTCCGCCACCAGCTCCCCCAGCTCTTCGGGCTCGGCCTCGGGGAGGGCGGTGGGCTCGGGGTCGTAGGTGGGCGGCCCGGACCCCACGAAGTCCAGGGCCGAGGCGGGCTCGGGCACCGAGGGCGGCTCGGGCGCCGGGTGCCGGCCGGACAAACCGGGCCGGGCCGACTGGACGGGGCGGACTTGGAGGGCGGGGGCGTCGGGGGGCCTCGGGGCGGGGAGGCCGCCGGGGTCGGGGGCGGCGGGCGTTCCCGGTCCGCCGGACGGGGCGGCGGCGTCGGACGGGACCCGGCCCTCGGCCGAACCCGGAACGTCGCCCCACGGCGGGGCATCGGCCGGTCTCCGGACGCCGGACGAGGCCGCCCCAGCGGACGGACCCGGAACACCGAGGCCGCCCGAAGCACCGGCCCGGGGCGGGGCATCGGCAGGAGCCTCACCCTCGGACGGCCCCGGAGCACCGGACACGGGCTCCGACCCGTCACCCCAGGACGCACCATCCACCGGAGCCCCGGCATCGGACGACCCCCGGACACCGGTCGGAGCCGCACCACCGGACCCGTCCGCAGCATCGGCCCGCGAGCGGGAAGCCGCCGGGTCTACGGCATCAGACGCTCCCGTGACGCCAGTTGGAGCCGCGCGGTCGGGCGGAACCGGAGCATCACGCGGCCCCGAAGCGTCACCCCAGGACAGACCATCCACCGGAGCCCCCGCATCGGACGGCCCCCGGACACCGGACGGAGCCGCACCACCGGACCCGTCCGCAGCATCGGCCCGGGAGCGGGAAGCCGCCGGGTCTACGGCATCAGACGCTCCCGTGACGCCAGTTGGAGCCGCGCGGTCGGACGGAACCGGAGCATCGCGTGGGGCCGGGATGTCGATCCGGGGCGGGGTATCCCGTGGGGCCGCAGCGTCGGTGGTACCCCGAGCAGCATCAGAGGGTTCCCGGGCGCCGGTTGGCGTCGCGCCGTCGGAAGGACGCGGATCGTCGCCCGAACCCCGGACGTCGGCCCGGGACGGGTTGTCCGCCGGGGTCGTAGCGTCGGGCGTTCCCCGAGTGCCGGTCGCGGGTCCGTCGTCGGACGGGTCCGGAACCTCCGGTCCGGCCGGAGGGGCGGGCGGGGACGGTCTCTCCCGGACCGTGTCGCGGACCGAGGTGAAGCGGTCGTCCAGGGAGTCCGGCGCGGTCGTCGGGCCCGTGTCCCCGGTGGCGTCGTCGTACAGCTGACCCCACCAGTCGTCCTCGGGACGGGCGGTGGGCCTTCCCCCCTGCTGGCTCATGCCCTGATTGTCACCACGCGGGCGCGGGGAAAACGGGGCATCGGGAAATTCCGGCCGCGAAAAGGTGAACGGCCGCCGGACGGCCCCACCCCCCACGGGGGGACCGTCCGACGGCGTGCTCGGTCCTCGCGGACCGGACCATGTCGGCCACCCGCCGGGTGGCCGGATCGCGGCGCACGGAAAGCTGCCGCGCCAGGCCCACCCTTCCAGACGCACCTGTGAGACGGCGATGATGGCGGTGGCGGGTTTACGCCGTGGCCGGTTTCCGCCAGCCACGGCCCTCCGTGACAGCCTGTTCCCGGACGGCCGGTACACGGGACGCCTCGCACTCAGGTGGCTTGTACGTACTCGGGGCGTACTCAGGGGAGGGACGGCGGGCGATGCTGACGGCGATAGGTCTGGACGACCGGCACGAGGCGGCGTACCGGGCGCTGGTGGCGGTGGGCGCGGCCGATGTGGCCGATCTGGCGCGGCGGTTGACGCTGGGCGTGCAGGACACCGAGCGCGCGTTGCAGGGGCTGGAGCGGCAGGGGCTCGCGGCCCGCTCCTCGGCGCGGCCGGGCCGCTGGGTGGCGGCGCCGCCCGCGGTGGCGCTGGGCGCGCTGCTCACCCGGCAGCGGCACGAGCTGGAGCGGGCCGAGCTGGCGGCGGCGCTGCTCGCGCGGGAGTACCGGGCGGCGGCGGCCGAGCCCGCGGTGCACGACCTGGTGGAGGTGGTGACCGGCGCCTCCGCGGTCGCGCAGCGCTTCCTCCAGCTCCAGTTGGGCGCCGCCGAGGAGGTGTGCGCGCTGGTGACCGGCGACCCGGTGGCGGTGACCGCGCCGGAGAACGAGGCGGAGGAGCAGGCGGCCGCGCGCGGGGTGCGCTACCGCGTGGTGGTGGAGCGGTCGGTGCTCGATCTGCCGCAGGCGCTCGGCGGGTTGACGGAGGCGCTCGGCCGGGGTGAGCGGGTGCGGATGGCGGACCGGGTGCCGACCAAGCTGGTGGTGGCCGACCGCTCGCTCGCGATGGTGCCGCTGACCTCGCACAGCGCGGAGCCGGCCGCGCTCGTGGTGCACGCCGGCGGTCTGCTGGAGCTGCTGGCCGGGCTGTTCGAGTCGGTGTGGCGGGAGGCGCTGCCGCTGCGGCTGAACACGGAGGGCGCGGCGGAGGAGGTGCCGGACGGCCCGGACGCCACCGATCTGGAGGTGCTGTCGCTGCTGCTGGCCGGGCTGACCGACGCGAGCGTGGCCAAGCAGCTGGATCTGGGCCTGCGCACCGTGCAGCGCCGGGTGAAGCGGCTGATGGAGCTGGCCGGGGTGAGCACCCGGCTCCAGCTGGGCTGGCACGCCCATGAGCGCGGCTGGGTCACCCGCGGCCGGCCTGACTGAGCCCGCCGAGTGCCCGCCGTACCGTCTCCGCGACCGCGGCCATCCCCGCGTCGGTGAAGTGCAGATGGTCGCCCGGGTCGTACGCCGGGCGGATCCGGGTCGGCTCGGCCCGGTCGCGGACGGCCGCGTCGGCGTCGGCGACCGCGTCGAAGGCGCCGCCGGTGCGGATGAAGGCGTTGACCCGCTGCCGTACGTCCTCGCGGCCGTCCGTGTAGGCGGCGTAGCCGCGGAACGGGGTGAGGGTGACGCCGACGACCCGGATGCCCCGGGCGTGGGCGCGGGAGACGAGGGTGCGGTAGGCGTCGGCGTAGGCGGCGGGGTCGTTCGCCGGGGGCAGGCCCTTGATGTCGTTGATGCCCTCGAGGACGACGAGGATCCGCGCCCCGGCCCGGTCGAGTGCGTCGGCGTCGAGCCGGGAGAGGGCGCTCGGCCCGGTGCCGTCGCGCAGCAGCCGGTTGCCGCTGATCCCGGCGTTCAGGACACCGAGTCCGCGGTCGCGCAGCCGGGCAGCGAGCCGGTCGGGCCAGCGGCGGTCGGTGTCGGGGGTGGAGCCGGTGCCGTCGGTGAGGGAGTCGCCGAAGGCCACCACGCTGCCGCCGGCGCGGCCGAGGACGTCGACGCCGGTCACGTAGTACCAGGACTTGATGATCTTCTTGTACGACGACCCGCTCGTGTCGTCGGCATGGCCCGCGCCCTCGGGGGCCAGGTAGCTGGTCTGGAGGGCGCTGGCGTGATAGGTGGCGCGGCCGTCGTCCTCGGGCGTGTACACGGTGACCAGGAGGTCGGCGGCGTCCGGCACGGTCAGCGGCACCCGGTCGCTGACGGCGTCCCGCCCCGCCGGGACGGTCGTCGTGGACGCGCCCCGGAAGGTGACGGCGTGCAGGGTACCCGGTGCGGCGTCCGGCCCCTGGCCCCGGCGCAGCGCCACGGTGACCGCCCCGAGCCGCAGCGGCCCGGTGCCGAGCCGGTTGCTGACCCGGACCCGTACGGCGGTGCCGCCGACGCTGAGCCGGACGACATTGCGGATGGCCGCGCCGGGCCGCCCGGCGGTGGTCCCGGAGGGCGCCATCTCCCAACTGCCGCTCCAGCGCGCGGCGGTGTGGACGGCCCCGGGTGCGGCGGCGACGCCGACGGAGGCCCGGGTGCCCGGCAGGGCCAGCGCCAGCAGCAGGACCGTGAGGACCCGTTTCACCTTGCCCATGTGCGCCCGCCCTTCCCCGTGCTCCGCCGGAGGCGACCGTGCCACAGCGGCGGCCCGCACCGCCGCAAGTCGGCCGCGATTCCACCCGGTCGGCCCAATGGGCGCGGGCTTGGGACACCTCGAGGCGCCGGTGCAGGGCGCGGGGCCCGGGACATCCAGCCGATGCGCGGGGCGGCCGGGGGTGCTTGGCTGGCGTCATGACCGGATTCAGCGCGGCGGAACTGTCGTATCTGCGCTCCCAGCGCCTCGGCCGGATGGCCACCGTCGACCCCCGGGGCCAGCCGCAGGCGAACCCCGTCGGCTACCGCCTCCAGGACGACGGCACCATCCTGATCGGCGGTTACGCGATGGGCAGCACCAAGAAGTGGCGCAATCTGCGGGAGAACCCGAGGATCGCGCTCGTCGTGGACGACATCGTGAGCGTCGAGCCCTGGCGGGTGCGCGGTGTCGACATCCGGGGCGAGGCCGAACTCCTCGTCGGCTCACACGCGTTGGGGCCGCAGCTCAGCGAGGAGGTGATCCGGATCCATCCGCGGCGGGTGCTCAGCTGGGGACTTGAGGAGTCCGCGCCGTGACGTGACCCCGTTCGGTGTCGGCCATGAAGTCGAGCATCGCCCGGTCGGTCGCCGCGGCGTGGTCGATCTGGGGGCCGTGACCGGTGTCCGCGATGATCTCGGCGCGGGCGCCGGGGACCAGCCGGGGGACGCGCTCGACCTGCCGGTCGGGGTGCACGAGCAGGCTGCGCCGGCCGAGCAGCAGATACAACGGGGTGCGGACGGTGGCCAGTTCGGTGTCGGTCAGCGGCTTCGGCGCGGGCCTGCGGATGCGGTAGGCGCGCACGCCGGTCCGGATCATCGTGCGCAGCTCGGGCACGACCAGTACCGGCTGCTCCAGCCAGGACGCGAGGCGGGGGCGCAGCGCCTTGGGGGCGAAGGTGGCGAAGAGGCTGACGAAGATCCAGGCGAAGAAGCGCAGCCCGACCTTCTCCAGGCCGCCCGGATCGAGCAGCGTGACCGAGGCGAGCCGGTCGGGCGCGCGGTGCGCCTGGTTGAGGGCGAGCCAGCCGCCGTAGGAGGTGCCGACCAGGTGCACCCGGTCGAGGCCGAGGCCCGCGAGGGTCTCGTCCAGCCACCGCGCGGCCCGCTCGGGCTCGTGGATCGGGGCGCGCTGCACGCTGCGGCCGGGGTCGCCGGGGGTGTCGAGGGCGTAGACGGTCCGCTCGGCGCTGAGGTCGCCGGTGTTCGGGTACCACATCGCCGAGCAGCTGCCGGCGCCGTGCACGAGGACGACGGGTATGCGGCCGGGGGCGTCCGGGCCGGCGACGCCACGGGGAGCGCCGTCGGGGGCGGCCGGGGGGTCGTACCGGTAGACGTGCGTGGTGCCGGAGGACGTCTCCACATCCCCCTCCCAGGACGCGGGCGCGCCCAGCGCGTAGAGCGCGTCGCAGGCGGCGAAGTAGCGCTCGCGCCAGGCGTCGCTGACGTAGCGGCCGACGTCGGCCGGGGGACGGGGGGTGCTTGCGGGCTTGGACACGGCCACCTCCGGGGCAGTCGATTTTCGTGATACGAACGTACCATATTGATGGTACGGCTGTACCATCAAGACGACCGGAGTGCGGAAGCTGAGGAGGGGCCGACGATGCCCAGGCGCGTGGACCACGGCGAGCGGCGGGCCGAGATCGCGGAGGCGCTGGTGCGGGCCGCGGGGCGGCTCGGGCTGCACGCGGTGGGGATGCGCGACGTGGCCGCGGAGGCGGGTGTGTCACTGCGGCTGGTGCAGTACTACTTCGAATCCAAGGAGAAGCTGCTGCTCTTCGGGCTGCGGCATCTGGCGGCCAGGTTCGGGGAGCGGGTGACCGCGCGGATCGCCGCGGCGGGGTCCGACCCCGGGCCCCGGTCGGTGATCGAGGCGCTGCTGGCGGCCGCGCTGCCGGTGGACGCGGAGAGCCGTACGTTCCACCACCTGTACACCTCGTACGCCGTCCTCTCGGTGACGGACGAGGCGCTCGCCGCGCAGCCCTTCATCAAGGACCCCGACGCGGCGGAGGCGACGGTCGCCGCGCTGCTCCGACGCGCCGCCGACGCGGGCGAGTTGCTCCCGGGCACGGACCCCGGCCCGGCCGCGGCCGGTCTGCTGGCCCTGTCCGCCGGCCTCGGCACGAGCGTCCTGGTCGGCCAGCGCACCGCGGAATCGGCCACGGAGGTACTGGCCTACCATCTGGACCGCGTCTTCCGGCCGGCCGACGGGACCGGCTGACCGGCAAGTCCCACTGAAGTTCCTGGAGTTCAGGCCCCGAAGAACAGCGCGAGCCCGGCGGCCAGCGCGAAGATCAGCACCGCGGCGAGGGCGACGGCCACCGGCTCGGCGCCGCCGCCGGGCCTGGACGCGGCACAGATCCCGGAGACCTTTCCGGCACCCCAGGTCATCCAGAGGGGCGCCGACAGGAACACGCCGAAGAAGAGCACCACCACGAGGTCGTCCATGCCCAAGCCCCTTTGACCGCACCGGCGAACCGCGACCCGGCCAGCGTACGGCTACCCCCTGAGCGCGCCCTCCAGGGTCAGCAGGCGGATCTTGCGGTCGAGGCCGCCCGCGTAGCCGGTCAGGGAGCCGTCGGCGCCGATGACACGGTGACAAGGGCGCACGATCAGCAGGGGGTTGGCGCCGAGGGCGCCGCCGACCGCGCGGACGGCGGCGCGCGGGGCGCCGATGCGGGCCGCCAGTTCGCCGTAGGTGAGCGTGCTGCCGTACGGCACCTCGCCGAGGGCGTCCCAGACCCGCCGGCGGAACTCGGTGCCGGGAGACCGCAACGGGAGCCGGAACGCGCGGAGTTCACCGGCGAAGTAGGCGTCGAGCTGCTCGCGCGCCTCGGCGAACGGCTCCGGGTCCTCCCGCAGCCCCGCCGGGACGTCCCGCGCGCAGTGCAGCGAGGTGAGCGTGCCGTCCGGGTCGGCGGTGAGCAGCAGCCGGCCGAGGGGGGTGTCGAGATGGGTGAAGCTTCCGGCGGTCATCGGATCAACTCTCCTGCCACGTCCAGGTGTTGTACGGCATACGTCCGCCAGGGACGCCAGGCGTCGGGCGCCCGCACGCCGGGCGGGGTCACATCGGGGTCGCCGAGCGCGCGGACCCGGATCAGCGCGGCGGTGGCCGGGTCCATCCCCGGCATCGCGAGCAACTCCCGCTGGGCGTCGGCCCGGTCGGCGCCGGGATCGAGGCGGAGGGTGCCGTCGGCGAGGGCGGCGGCGAGCGCGGCGAGCGGTGCGGGCACTGCCTCCGCCCGGGCGAGCGCCGCCGCCTCCGGGAAGAGGTGGGTGAGGGCGCCGTCCGGGGCGTCGAGACGCTTGCCGTACGCCTCGACCAGGCGTCCGCACCCGGCCGGGCCCAGCAGCGCGCGGGCCGCCGCCTCCAGGGGGTCGACGGCGCCGGGGACGCGCAGCCCGGGGCGGGCCGCGACCAGGGGGGCGAGCCGGGGATCGGCGCTCAGGCGCTCGTCGACGGCGTACGGGTCGGCGTCCAGGTCGAACAGCCGGCGCAGCCGCTGCACGGCGGTGGTGAGGTCGCGCGGGTCGGTGAGGCGCAGCCCCGCGTCCAGCCAGCCGCCCGGACGGGTGCCGGTGCCCGGGCGCGGCGCCCGGGTGCGTTCGGCGACGGCGGCGATCCCGGTGCCGTACGGCAGCCGCAGGGTGCGCCGGTAGGTGCGCGCGCCGGGCCGCCCGGTGACCTCCTCGACCCCCGGCACGGCCTCCCGCGCGAGCTGGTCGAGGACGGCGGCCGCCTGGTAGGGGCCCCGGTGGGCGAGCCGCAGCGGGATGCCGGTGCCGTCGGCGGCGGCCGGGCGGGCACCACCGCGCGGGGCGGCGGTGCGCACCTCGGTCGGGGTGGCCGCGTACACCTCGCGGACGGTGTCGTTGAACTGCCGCACACTGGCGAACCCGGCCGCGAACGCGATCTCGGTGACCGGCAGCCCGGTGGTCTGGAGCAGGACCCGCGCGGTGTGCGCCCGCTGCGCGCGGGCCAGGGCCACCGGTCCCGCGCCCAGCTCGGTGGTGAGCTGCCGCTGCACCTGCCGGGCGCTGTAGCCGAGCCGGGTGGCGAGCCCGGCGACGCCCTCGCGGTCCACCACGCCGTCGGCGATCAGCCGCATGGCCCGGCCGACGACGTCCGCGCGCGCGTTCCACTCCGCCGAGCCGGGCACCGCGTCCGGGCGGCAGCGCCGGCAGGCCCGGAACCCGGAGCGCTGGGCGGCGGCGGCCGTCGGATAGAACCGCACATTGCGCCGTTTGGGGGTCACCGCGGGGCAGCTAGGCCGGCAGTAGATCCCAGTCGTCTCGACGGCGAAGAAGAACGCCCCGTCGAATCGTCCGTCCCGGCTGCGCACCGCCTCGTACCTGCTGTCCTCGTCCATCACACGGTCCAGTGTGGCCCGCCGCGCGGACACCGGCTGGCGGAAAACGGACATGGAGTCGGGTCCGGTAGGATGGCCGGGTTCGTGTCCGATCAGGAGTGGGAAAGCGGGAGGTGAGGTCGATGACCGCGCTCATGGCCACCGTGTGCGGTGTCCGGGTCTCCCTCATGCCCCGGGCCGTGGCCTGACCCTCCTGTCGCCGCCCCGCCGAGAGCGTGAGCTCGCGGGGCCACCACACGAACATCTCCCTGAACGGACATCCGACGTCATGGGCAACATCTGGATCTCGCGCGCCGAGACCACCGCCGACCTTTCCGCCGTCCGCGACATCAACCTCGCCGCCTTCCCCACCCCCGCCGAGGCCGACCTCGTCGACGCGCTGCGCGCCGATCCGGCCGCCTGGATCGAGGGCCTCTCCCTCGTCTCGGTGGACGAGGCCGACCGGCCGGTGGGGCACGCGCTGCTCACCCGGTGCCATATCGGCACCGCCCCGGCCCTGGCCCTGGCGCCCTGCGCGGTCCGGCCCGAGCGGCAGCGGACCGGCGCGGGCAGCGCGGCCATCCACGCCGCCCTGGCCGCGGCGAGGGCACAGGGCGAACAGCATGTGATCGTCCTCGGGCATCCGGGCTACTACCCCCGGTTCGGGTTCACCCGCGCCTCGGACCACGGCATCCGCCTGACCGTCGACGTCCCGGACGACGCCCTGATGGCGCTGAGCCTCGACGCCGGCCACCCGCTCCCCGGCGGCACCGTCCGCTACGCTGCCGCGTTCGGCATCTGACCCCGGCCCGTAGAACTCCGCCTGTGGCCAGTGCGGGGAGTCAGATGCTCTCCCACTGGTCCAGGATGTCGTCCGTGCTGTCCGCCGCCTCCGGGCCGGCGGCCGGCACCGGGGTGTCCTCCTGCGGGCACAGCTCGGCCCAGATCACCTTGCCGCGGGCGGTGTAGCGGGTGCCCCAGCGGGAGGCGAGCTGGGCGACGAGGAACAGCCCCCGGCCGCCCTCGTCGGTGGCCGCCGCCCGGCGCGGATGCGGGGCGGTGCTGCTGCCGTCGGAGACCTCGCAGATCAGGCCCCGGTCGTGGAGGAGGCGGACGCGGATGGGCGGGGAGCCGTAGCGGACCGCGTTGGTGATCAGCTCGCTGAGGATCAGCTCGGCGGTGTAGCCGACGTCCCCGAGCCCCCATGCCTCCAGCGTGGCGGCGCACTCGGCGCGCACCGGGCCCACGGCCGCCGGGTCGCGGGGCACCTCCCACTCGGCGACATGCCCGGGGCCCAGCAGCCGGGTGCGGGCCACCAGCAGGGCGACGTCGTCGATCGGCCGGGCGGGCAGCACCGCGTCCAGGACGGCCGTGCACAGGGCCTCGGGGCCGTCCCCCGCCGGGCCCGCCAGGGCGTCGCGCAGCAGGTCGAGGCCGGCCCCGATATCCCGCTGCCGGTCCTCCAGCAGCCCGTCGGTGTACAGCACCAGGTACGAGCCCTCCGGCAGCTCCAGCTCCAGCGTCTCCACCGGCATGCCGTCGCCGAGGCCCAGCGGCGGGGAGACCGGCACGTCGGGGTAGGTGGCGGTGCCGTCGGGCAGCACCAGAGCGGGGCCGGGGTGGCCGGCCCGCGCGATGGTGACGCGTCCGGCGACCGGGTCGTAGAGCGCGTACAGGCAGCTGGCGCCGGTAACGTTCGCGATGCCGTCGCGCGCGACCCGCTCGTCCCGCAGCAGCCCCTCGAACTCCTCCGTCTCCTGGGCGTCGCCCCGCTCGTCGCTGTCGATGCGGCTGACCAGTTCGTCCAGGTGGACGAGAAGTTCGTCGGGGCCGAGGTCGAGCGCGGAGAAGTTGGCGACGGCGGTGCGCAGCCGGCCCATGGTGGCCGCCGCGTGCAGCCCGTGCCCGACGACATCGCCGACGACCAGGGCCACCCGGGCGCCCGGCAGCGGGATGACGTCGAACCAGTCGCCGCCCACCCCGGCCTGCGCGGGCAGATAGCGGTAGGCCACCTCCAGCGCCGACTGGTCGGGGACGCCGCGCGGCAGCAGGCTGCGCTGGAGGGTGACGGCGGTGGTGTGCTCGCGGGTGTAGCGGCGGGCATTGTCGATGGCGACCGCGGCCCGGGCCACCAGTTCCTCGGCGACCGCCTGGTCCTCCGCCTCGAACGGCTCGGCGTCCGCGGTGCGCCAGAAGCTCGCCACGCCCATGAGGACGCCCCGGGCGCGCAGCGGTACCACCAGCATCGAGCGGATGCCGTGGGCGAGGATGCGGTGCGCGTTGTCGGGGTCGTTCTGCTCCCAGCCGCCGTCCTTGCGCAGATCGGGCTCCAGGACCGGGGTGCCGGTGCCGAGGCCGATGGCCTGCGGGGTCGGGGAGGCGAAGTCCACGAGGGTGCCGACGGGGTACAGCGGATGGTCGGTGTCGATGCCGGACAGCGCCGTACGGCGCATCATCGTGCCCTCGGGCTCCCCGCCGCGCAGGATCGAGTCGAGCAGGTCCACGCAGGCGTAGTCGGCGAATCGGGGGACGGTGAACCGGGTCAGCTCCTCGGCGGTGCGCTCCACGTCGAGGGTGGTGCCGATGCTGCTCATGGCGTCGTACAGCAGCCGCAGCCGGCGCTGGGCGACAGCGGCGCGCCCGGCGACGGCCCGCAGTTCGGTGGTGTCGCGCAGGGTGACGATGCTGGAGGGCCGGCAGCCGTGCGGCGCGGTCGGGCGGACGCTCACCGCGAGCAGCCGGTCGCCGGCCTCGCACACCTCGTCCGTGGCCGGGCGGGTGGACGACAGCAGCGTGGCGAGGGACGGCGCGAGCCCGAGGTCGGTGAGCTGTCGGCCCTCGGCGTCCGCGGGGAGACCGAGCAGGCGCCGGGCCTCGTCGTTGGCGAGCAGCAGGGTGCCGTCGCCGCCGACGATGAGGACACCCTCGCGGGCGGCGTGCAGCACGGCGTCGTGGTGGTCGTACATCCGGCGCAGCTCGGCCGGTTCCAGGCCCCGGGTCTGGCGCCGCAGCCGCTGGTTCACCAGGGCGATGCCGGCTGTCGCCAGCAGCAGCGCGCCGCCGCCGGCCGCGAGCAGCAGGGGCAGCTGCCGGATCACCTGGTGGTGGATGTTGCGCACGGTGATACCGGCGGTGACCAGTCCGACGACCTTGGCGTGGGCGCCCAGGACGGGCACGGTGGACTCCACGGCCACGCCGATGGGGGTGGACAGGGTGTAGGTGCGCGGGTGTCCGTGCAGCGGCTGCGCGTAGTTGCCGATGACGTGCCGGCCGATGAGGTGGGTGTCGGGGTGGGTCCAGCGGATTCCGGCCGGGCTGAACGCCACGAGGTAGTCGATGCCGGTCTCCTTGCGGACCTGCTCGGCGCGAGGCTGGAGCAGGGCGGAGGGGTCCGGGGACTCCATCGCGGCCAGCGTCCCGGGAGCGTGGGCGAAGCCGGCGGCGGCGGCGAAGGTGCGTTGCCGCGCCTCGTTCACACCGGCCTGCTTGGCCTGGACCACCAGGACGGTGCCGGCCGCCACACCGAACAGCAGCAGGATGATCAGCTGGAGGACGAACATCTGTCCGGCGACGCTCCGGGCACCGGACGGCAGCCACGTGAACCGACCGGAGTCGGCGGCAGCGGGGGACGCTCCGGCCGGGGCGGAAGCGTCCCGTCCCGGAAACAGGCCGAAACGCCTCTTCATGATGCATTTCTAGCATTCACCGAGGAGACGGACACAGCGCGACCTGCCGGGACCCCCGCCGGATACGGGCCGAGCCGCGCCGACCGGGCGTACGGAGGGGCCGCCCCGAACCGGCCGGGGCGGCCCCTCCGCGGCGGTCACGCCCAGCGGCCCTGCTTGGCCTGCATCGCGGCCCGGCCTTCGGCGCCCCTGCGTTTGAAGTCGCGGCGGATCTCGGCGCGCAGGCGGGCGTCGGTCTTGGCCACGATCCACTGGTTCTCGCGGAGCAGCTTGCGGTAGCTCTCCAGACGGCGGACGGGCAGGTCCCCGCCGTCCACCGCGGAGCGCACCGCGCAGCCCGGTTCGCTCTCGTGGGCGCAGTCGTGGAAGCGGCACCGCTCGGCCAGTTCCTCGATCTCGGCGAACACCTGCCCGACCCCGCTCCCGGCGTCGTACAGGCCGACCCCGCGCAGCCCCGGGGTGTCGATCAGGACCCCGCCGCCGGGCAGGGCGAGCAGGTTGCGGGTGGTCGTGGTGTGCCGCCCCTTGCCGTCGACGTCCCGGGCGGCCCGCACGTCCATGACGTCCGCGCCGATCAGCGCGTTGGCCAGGGTGGACTTGCCCGCGCCGGACTGGCCGAGCAGCACCGAGGTGCCGTCGCCGACGAGGGCGCGCAGGACGTCGAGCCCGTCGCCGGAGTGCGCGCTGACGCCGAGCACG
The DNA here is from genome assembly GCF_009650765.1 of Streptomyces sp. SUK 48. Lineage (NCBI taxonomy): Bacteria > Bacillati > Actinomycetota > Actinomycetes > Kitasatosporales > Streptomycetaceae > Streptomyces > Streptomyces sp. SUK 48. The sequence continues at coordinate 1,909,762 of NZ_CP045740.1, forward strand.
GGCACACCGGGCGCGGTGTTCTCGACGTCCTGCACGAGGTGGGCCAGGGTGACCGGGTCGGTCACCAGATCGGCCTTGGTGAGCACGACCACGGGCTGCGCCCCGGACTCCCACGCGAGGGCGAGGAAGCGTTCGACCCGGCCGAGGTCGAGCTCGACGGCGAGGGAGACGGCGACGACGGCGTGCTCGACGTTGGCCGCGAGGATCTGTCCGTCGGACCGCTTGGAGGAGGTGGACCGCACGAAGGCGGTGCGGCGCGGCAGATACGCCCGGACGTACCGGGGGTTGCCGCCCGCCTCGACGGCGACCCAGTCGCCGGTGCAGACGACCCGCAGGGGGTCGTGGGGGGTGACGAACGCGGTGTCGGCGCGGACGGTGCCGCCGGCGGTGACCACGTCGCACTGGCCGCGGTCGACCCGCACCACCCGGCCGGGCAGCAGCCCTTCGGCGGCGTACAGCGCGAACGCGTCGGCCCAGTCGTCGTCCCAGCCGTAGGGGGCCAGGGCGGAGTACACAGCGGAGCTGGAAGTCAAGGGAGACCCTTCACAGGGGTGGCCCCGGACGGGAGCGGTCGTCTGCGACGCGCTCGGGTCAGCCGGTGGCCACGGAGGTGGACTTGATGAACCTCTGGATGCGGGCAGCGCCCGTCGCAGCGACAGTCATCGGTCGACACCTCCTCTTCCGTAAGCGATCGTCCGGGGCGGCCGGCGGCCGCCTCACGACGTGGTCCTCACCCTAGGAGGGCACGGCCACGCGTGCCACCGAATTAACGCGGCCCCGGCTCGACGTGGTCCCGGCAGGTGCGCGACAGCGGGGCGAGCGCGGGGGCTTCGGGGCCCAGGTCGGCGAGGGCGCGCAGCGCGGCGAGTTCAGGGAGGAAGGGCAGGGTCCCCGCGCCAGCCGGGTACACGGCGCCGCCCAGGTGGTGGATCGCGACGTCCAGATCGTCCAGGCCGTCCAGGCGTTCCGCCCGCTCGGGGTCGGACGTCGGCGGCGGACCCGTACGCGTGCGCGAGGTCCGCCCGGGGGACGCTGCCGAGGCCGTCCAGGGGCACCGGATCGGCTATCACCGATTCTCCTTCGCGGCTCTTGATTGACAACGCTGTCGTCCGCCATCCTGTAACGCGAATTTGAACGTTCGGTTTCGCCGACGAGTCCGTGAGTATGCCACGGCGGCAGCCACCTCCCATCATCACTGATCATGATCGATACCAGTGCGAATTGCGTCTTGGACGGTCGGGGCGCCGGTGCTGGACTTGACGCGTGACGGACCGATGCGCGAGGAACAGCCCCCACTGTGACGGTATATAGAAAGTAAATTTCTTCGACTAATGCGGCGTGATGCGGGAGTGGCCTTCACCCACCAGCCCCACCTTGCACTTCCCGCGCCGAAACCGCTAGCATCCATTCCGCCTTCAGGGGCTGCGGCTAGCGAAGTGACTACGCATTGGCCGCGCCCCGAGTAATTCCGGGTACGTATTTATACGCACCTGTCGAAGCATCAACAAGGGCAGCATCAATAGGGGCGACGGGGGACGGGGGAAATCGCCACCATGTGTCAGTTATCTGTTGACACCGATTTTTCGCTGCGGTGCACGATAAGAGCCACCATTCTCGCCCTCCCGGCCGCCACCTCGGACAGTCAACGGAGGAGACATGGTCACCAATCTCGATGTGACGCTGCGCGACGGGGGATACCGCAACAACTTCGGCTTCACGCTCGAATACGCCCTGGAACACGCCCGGGAGAGCGTCGCGGCCGGTATCGAATGGGTTGAGATCGGCTACCGCAAGGGGTCCTTCCAGCCCAAGGCCGACCTGGGCCTGACCGGCATGGGCGCCGACGCCTACATACGCGCCATGGCCGAGGTCATACCGCCCGAGCGGATCTGCATGATCCTGCACCCGAAGAACATCGAGGACGACGACCTCACCCAGATGTTCGAGGCCGGCGTACGGCTCGTACGGTTCTGCCTGCCGTCCACGACGCCCGAGCCCGGGCTCGCCGTGCTCCGCAAGGCCGCGGACCTCGGCTTCACCACCACCGTGAACATCACCCGCGTCAGCCAGCTCGACCGGCGGCGGCTCGTGGAACTCTCGGCGATGTCCGAGGACTCGGGCGCGGACGTGATCTACCTGGCCGACTCCAACGGCAGCCTGCTGCCGGACGAGGTCTCCCGCCTGGTCACCCTGGTGCGCTCGGTGACCCGCGCCGAGATCGGCCTGCACGCGCACAACAACCTGGGCCTCGCGCTCGCCAACTCCATCGCGGCGGTCGACGCCGGCGCCACCTGGATCGACTCCTCGGTCCTCGGCATGGGCAAGGGCCCCGGCAACCTGATCACCGAGCAGTGGCTGGCCTATCTGGGCCGCGCCGGGCGCGCCGACCGGTACGACCTCGGGCGCATCCTCACCCTCGCGCACCGCATGGAGTCCGAGATAGCCGAGGCGAGACCCTCGCTGCCGCTGCCCGACCTGGTCCTCGGCCACTTCGACCTCTCCGTCGAAGAGCGCGCCAAGCTGCCCGCGGACCACATGGGCGCCGCCTTCAGCGCCGCGCGCGAGCTGACCAGCCCGGTGGTCGCGGCATGACCTCGCCCACCACGACGTCCCTGCGGGCCCCGGTCGCCGTACGCCTGGGCGAGGCGGGCGCGCCGCGCACCGCCTGTGTGCTCGCGCCCGTCATGGCCCGCTGGGACCGGGGAGCCTTCTTCGAGCCGGTCGCCGAGGCGCTGGTGACGACCGGTCACCGGGTGACGGTGTACGACACCCTGTCGCTGCTGCGCGACGGGGACGACCTCGCGGCCCTCGCCGACCGGTGGGCGGGGGTCCTGCGCGCCGAGGAGCCCGACGTCCTGGTGGGCAACGCCCTGGGCGGCGCCGTCGTCCAGTATCTGCTCGACCGGCCCTGGACACACCGGGCCGATGTCGTCCTGCTGTCCTCCCCCACGGTCGCCGACGGGGTGCTCGACGCGACCCTGGAGCGCATCGCGGCGGCCGTGGCCGAGCGGGGTACGGCCGCCGCGCTCGACCTGCTGCACGAGGTGGTCCGCGGCCCGGCGGACCCCGCGCCCGTCCCGGCCCCGGCCGGCTCGCGGGACACATCGGACAGCGCACCGGACATCGCCGACGACCCGCTCCACGGCTGGCGCCTGGCCACCGGCCTGCGCCTGCTGCACCGCGCCGATGCCCGCAGCCGCGTCGAGGCGTTTCCCGGCAGACTGCTGCACGTGTACGGCACCGAGTCGAATCTCGTGGGCGAGCAGCACCTCGCAACCGGCCCCGGGCACCGCGGCGTCGGCATTCCGGGGGCGGGCATGCGCCCCCACGCCGACCAGCCGGAGGCCACCCGGCGGGCCGTCGCCGCGTTCCTGGCACCACAGCAAACGAAGAGGATCCATGACCAGTAAGACCGTCGCAGTACTTCCCGGCGATGGCATCGGCCCCGAGGTACTCGATGCGGCCCTCCCGGTGATCGACGCCCTCGGGCTGCCCCTCACCCTCGAACACGGCGACATCGGCTGGGAGTTCTGGCGCACCGAGGGCACCCCGGTGCCGCAGCGCACCTGGGACCTGATCGGCCGCAGCGACGCGGTGCTGCTCGGCGCCACCACCAGCAAGCCGGGCCGCGAGGCCCTGGCCGACCTGGAGCCGCACCTGCGCGAGCGGGCCCCGCAGTACGTGTCCCCGATCATCCAACTGCGCCAGCGTCTCGACCTGTTCGCCAACCTCCGGCCGGTCGAGAGCTACCTGGGCGGCACCCCGTACCGCTTCTGCGTGGTGCGCGAGAACACCGAGGGCCTCTACGCGGGCCTCGACTGGGACCGGGTGCCCGAGGAGATGTGGCCGCTCGTCGCGGACCACCCCAACGCGCGGATCAGCGGCCGCGAGGCCACCACCGCGAGCGTGCGCATGCTCACCCGGCACGGCCTCGACCGCATCCTGCGCTACGCCTTCGAGCACGCCCGCGCCCACGGGCACCCCCGGGTCACCCTCGCCGACAAGCCGAACGTCCTGCGGCAGAGCAGCGCGTACGCCCGCGAGCGCCTGGAAGAGATCGCCGCGGACTACCCGGAGATCGAGTACGAGATCCTCAACGTGGACGCCGTCGCGCTGTGGATGGCGCGCCGCCCGGAGCGCTTCGGCGTCATCGTCGCCGAGAACATGTTCGGCGACATCCTGTCCGACCTCGGCGGCGGGGTGATGGGCGGCCTCGGTCTCGCGCCCAGCGCCAACATCGGGGAGAACGGCAACTACTTCGAGCCGGTGCACGGCAGCGCCCCCGCCCTCGCCGGGACCGGCCGGGCCAACCCGCTCGCCGCCTTCCTCACGGTCGGGCTGCTCCTCGAACACCTCGGCTTCGGCGAGGCCGCGGGCCAGGTGCGCGAGGCGGTCTCGCATGTGACGCGCCGCCGGGACCGGGTGACGTACGACCTGGGCGGTACGGCGACCACCACCGAGTGCGCCGCGTCCGTGCTGGACGCCTGCCGTGCCGTGCCGCGCGTCCACACCGCGGCCGTCGTCACCGTCGGGGACGAGCTGCTGCGGGCGGTCCTGGAGGACAGCAACGCGGGCGAGGCGTCCCGCAGGCTGGCCGCCCGCGCCGTACCGGTCCGGGTCCGGCACACCGTCGGCGACGACGAGGCGGCGATCGCGGACGCCGTGCGCTCCTCCATCGGCCGCGACGACGTGATCGTGGTGATGGGCGGCCTCGGCCCCACCTCGGACGACGTGACCCGGGTCGGGGTGGCCCGCGCGGTCGGCCGCCCGCTGGAGCACCGCGAGGAGGCGTGGCAGGGCGTCGTCGAGCGGCTGACCCGCTTCGGCGTCTCGGTGCACGAGGACAACCGCCGCCAGGCGCAGTTCCCCGAGGGCGCCGAACTGCTGCCCAACACCAACGGCACCGCCTGGGGCTGCCGCCTCGACGTGCAGGGCACCACCGTGGTGATGCTCCCCGGCCCGCCGCGCGAGTGCCTGCCGATGCTCGACGGCTTCCTGCGCGAGGGCCTCGCCCACCTGCCCGAACCGGAGCCCGTCGTCACGGTGTTCCGCCGTACCCTCGGGGTCATCGAGGCCGACGCGGCCGCCGCGGTGGACGCCCTGGTCCAGGACCTGGGACTGCGGGTCAAGCCCGCCTACCGCTGGCACTACCCCTATGTGGACGTACGGATCGACTGCCCGCCGGAGAGCGCGGCGGAGCTGGCGAAGCGGCTGGACGACGCGCTCGGCGCGTACGTCGTCACCAGCAGGGAGCGCACCGCCGTCCAGGAACTCGCCGAGCTGCTGGACGCACGCGGACTGGCGCTGGCGGCCGACGACCGGGTCACCGACGGCGCCTTCGCGGCCGAACTGGCCGCCGAGCGGCGGCCGGCCGAGGGCCAGGAGCCGTCCGGCCGGGTGTCCGTGACGCTGGACGCGGCCTGGGACGGCGGCGGTCCGCACGACCACACCGGCACCGTCCGCCTGCTGTGCACGCTGCACGACGGGGCGCGGGAGCGCACCGGAGAGCTGACCGTCCCCAACCGGGGCCCCGAAGTCCTCGGGTACGCCGGTCAGTTCGCCGCCTGGACCATCGCCCGTCAGCTCGTGGAGGAGACCGCATGACCACCGTATCCGCCGACCCGCTGCTCGACAGTGAGCTGAGCGCGCGCCTGGCGCGGCTGGACACGGCCGCTCTCGCCGACGCGCTGGACAGCCTGCGGGCCGCGCCGTTCGTGCTGCCGGGCATCGCCGCCCGCACATCCGGCGCCGTGGCCTTCGGACCCGCGTTCACCCTGCGCTACCGGCCCGTCGAGGAGGACGGCGCGTTCCACAACGCCGCCAACTACATCGACGACGTGCCGCCCGGCTCGGTGGTGGTCGCGGACAACGGCGGCACCGGCGCCTGCACCAACTGGGGTTCCCTGCTCACCTCGGTGGCGCTGCGCCGGGGCATCGCGGGCACCGTCGTGCACGGTGCCGTGCGTGACGTACGGGAGACCCGCGAGTCCGGGTACCCGCTGTTCAGCACCGCCGTCACCATGGTCAGCGGCAAGAACCGGGTGGTGCTCGACCGCACCGGCGTCGACCTGGACATCGACGGCACCGTGGTCCGCCCCGGCGACCTGGTGTTCGCGGACGACAACGGGGCCCTGCGCATCCCCGCCGACCTGGTCGCCGAGGTCGTCCGGCGCGCCGAGGCGGTCGAGCGGACCGAGCGGCGCATCCGGGAGGCCGCGGCGGACGGCACCCGGCTGGACGAGGCGCGGGCCCGCTACGGCTACGCGCGCCCCTGGGAGGACGAGGGCCGTGACGACGACTGAACCGAGGACCGCGGCCGACGCCGGACAGGCGGCGTTCGTGGACGTCCACTACCACGTCGGCCCGGACGCCTACGTGCGGCGGCACACCGCCACCACGGCCGGTGAGCAGTACGCCCGGCTCGGCGGCTGGGTGGTGCTGAAGAACCACCTGGGCTCCACCGCGGCCCAGGCGTGGGAGGCCCGTCAGCAGGGCCTGCCCGTCTCCGGCTCGATCGTGCTCAACGACATCGCGGGCGGCCTGGACACCCGGGCCGTGGAGCAGGCCGTCGTGCAGCACGGGGAGGACAGCGGGCTGCGCCTGATCGTCCATCTGCCGACGGTGACCGGGCGGACCCACACGAGCCGGCTGTCCCGTACCCCGGCGCATCCGCTGCTGGCCCGGGACGGGCTGCGGCCGCTCACCGTCACGGACGGGGACGGCGCCCTGCGGCCCGAGGTGCGGGAGATCCTGCGCATGGCCCGGGACCTGCCGGTCGTGATCTCCACCGGCCATGCCGACGGACGCGAGGTGGCCCTGCTGGTCGAGGAGGCGGTGCGGCTCGACGTACCGCGGGTGATGCTCAATCAGCCGGCGAACCCGATGACCGGTCTGAGCTGTGCCGATCTGCTGGACATCGCGTCGGCGGAACAGGTGTACGCGGAGCAGACCGCGCTGACGTACCTGCTGGGCTACCAGGACTGGGACGACTTCGCCGCCGTCCTCGCCAAGGTGCCGCGCGCGCTCTACAGCTCCGATCTGGGGCAGACCTCCCAGATGGACATCGGGGAGTGGACGACGCAGAGCCGGGACTGGTTCGCCAAGGCCGGTCTCGACGAGGGCCGGATCACGGAGGTCGTACGGGACGCGCCGCTGAGGATGCTCAGCCTGTAGGGCGGCCGGGACGACCGGAAGTCAGCGCCCCGGGAGGGACCGGAGTACGGGTCCCTCCCGGGGCGCTGTGCGTGGAGCGGGCCGCGTCAGGCGGCGCCCATCGTCTTCCGGCGGACCCGGGCCGCCGTCTCGGTGAGCAGTTCCAGGCGCATCGGGTCGGCGTTCTCCGGCAGCGCGAGGAACATCCGCATGGTGATGGGCTCCCCGTCCAGCGGGAGCAGCGCGATCCGGCGCGAGGAGACGGTGTCGGCCGCCGTCGGGTACATCAGGGTCCAGCCGTCGCCGCTCGCGCCGATCTCGGCGAGGGTGTCCTGGAATCCCGTGAAGGGCGCGCCGAAGGTGGGTTCGAAACCGGCCTTGCGGCACGCGGCGACGACGGCGTCGTGGAGCGCCGGGTTCTCGCCGCGCGAGGCGATCCGCAGGGGAATCCCCGCCAGATCGGCGAGGTTCAGGCCGGCGCGGCCGGACAGCGGGTGCGCGGCGGGCAGCGCGGCCACCAGCGGGTCGTACCAGAGGGTGAGCAGCCGCAGGCCGGGGGCGCTCTCGACGCCCCGGACGAAGGCGGCGTCCAGCCGGCCGGCCCGTACCTCCTCCAGGCGGTGGTGGGCGCCGAGGGTCTGGAACTCGAAGCGGGTGCCGGTCCCGGAGTCGGGCAGCGCGTCCAGGAAGTCGTCCAGGCGCTCGCCCAGGGCGGAGCTGATCCCGACGCGGAAGGTGGCGTCCTTCTGGGCGGCCAGCCGCTGGGCCTTGGCGGCGAAGGAGTCCAGCGCCTTGAGCAGTTGGCGGCCCTCGGGCAGCAGGGCCTGTCCGGCCGCGGTGAGCGTGACCGTGCGGCTGGAGCGGTCGAAGAGCTGGGTGCGCAGTTCCCGTTCCAGCCGGCGCACCTGCTGGCTGACGGCGGGCTGGCCGATGTGCAGCCGCTGGGCCGCCCTGCCGAAATGCAGTTCCTCCGCGACGGCGACGAAGTACTGGATCTGGCGCAATTCCACAGGACCCCCCAATCCTCGACGGGCGGCCCTGTGATCAGAACTCGGATCACCTATGTTGATGAATAGATCAATACAGATTTCGGGGTCGCCGCAGAGGAATCCTCGCACACCTGACCGCGGCACCCGTACGCGCGTCGGCGTCGTACGGGTGCCGCTGTCGTCGCTCCTACGGCCCCGGGTGGCCTTATTCCATGGCGGCTTCCTGAAGGTCCGCGGCCGGGCGGTCGGCCGGGTGCTCCCCGCCGCCCTGCACCGGCGCGGGCGCGGCCGCCGCCGTCGCACGGGAGGCGAGCGACAGGAAGAAGGCGAAGGCGCAGATGCCGAGCACCGCGGCGGTCAGCACGAACCAGCCGAGGGCGAACAGGTCACCGGCGGGCAGCCGGCTGGACAGGTAGATGCCCAGCGAGGCGGACAGCAGCTGGAGCGCGCCCATCAGGCCGGACGCCGAACCGGCGGTGGAGCGGAACGTGGTCACGCCCGCGCTCATCGACAGCGGCAGCAGGAAGCCGTTGCCGAACGTCATCACCGGCATGAAGACGAGCACCAGCAGACCCCAGCGGCCGCCGGCCCCGCTGAGCCCGAGGCCGAGCATCATCAGCGCGCCGACGAGGAAGAAGCCGTGGCCCATCCAGAGCAGCCGGTTGACGGACCGGGTGCGGACCAGGGCACGGGAGGTGAGGTTGCCCGCGACGTAGGCGAGCGAGACGGTGATGTAGCAGTAGCTGGTGGTCTCGGTGGCCAGCCGCATCTTCTCGAAGACCAGCGGGGAGGCCGCCAGGTAGCCGAAGTAACCGCCGTACGCCACGCACAGGTTGACGGTGTAGGCCCAGAACAGCGGGCGGGACAGCAGCTTCGGGTAGCCCTTGAGGGTGGCGCCGAGGTGCTTGCTGCGGCGCTCCGGCGGCAGGCTCTCGGGGATCGCGGTGATCATGGCGACCAGGGTCACCAGGCCGATCACGGCGGTGACCACGAACGGCGCGCGCCAGGAGACGTAGGTCGTCAGATAGCCGCCGATCAGCGGGGCGACGGACGGGGAGACACCGACGATCGGCATGACCGTGGCGAACATCCGGGCCGCGTCCTTCTCCTCGTACAGGTCGCTGATCACGGCCCGGCCGAGCACCATGCCCGAGCCCGCGCCGAGCGCCTGGAGGAGCCGGCTCGCGCCGAACACCTCGACCGTGGGCGCCGCGGCGCACACCAGGGAGGCGAGGACGAACAGGCCGAGCCCGGAGACGATGACGCGCTTACGGCCGTAGGCGTCGGATATGGGCCCGTAGACCGCCTGCGAGACCGCGATGCCGATCATGAAGGCGCTGAACGTCCACTGCACCGACGCGACCGGGGTGTGGAAGGCGTGCGCGGTGGCCGGCACGCCGGGCAGGTTGATGTCGGAGGCGAACAGGCCGCCCGCGTTCAGCGAGGACAGGACGGCGAGCAGCAGCGCGTAGGGGGTGCGTGTGGATGCGGACTTCATGGCTCGTGGCAACTTCCTTGGTCACCGAAAAGGGAAGCCGTTCCCGGGCGTAACGGGGGTGATGCGCCCGGGAACGGCGGTTCGGGTGGCGGCCCGTGGACTCAGCGCTTGGCGGCGCGGGCGGCCAGCGTCTCGCCGGCGATGGACCAGCTGTCGGTGCCGATCTCCTGCACGGTCACCCAGACGCTCTCCGGCTTGCTGCCGGTGGCCTTGACGTAGGCGTCGGTCAGCTCGCGGACCAGCTCGGCCTTCTGCTCGGCGGTCTTGCCGGGGGTCTGCTGCACGTGGATGAGAGGCATTGCGTTCTCCTGGATCGAGGTCGCGCCGATGGCGCACGGTCCGCGGCCGGTTCGGCCGGGATCCGCCGTGGACCCAGTCCAGCACCGGACCGGGGGCCGGCCAAGACGCAATCCGCTCTGAGAACGATCACGACTCGTGATACGACCTGGTGAGACGGCCGTACGACGGCTCGTCAGGTAGAGACCAGTTGCCCTGGGGGGGTGAGAGGCCCTAGGCGCAGGGCCGGCCGTCGAGGGTGAAGGCGGCCGGGGCGCGGTCGGCGTTCGTCCAGGTGCCGGTGAAGCCGAAGGACACGGCGGTGCGGGCCGGGGCGGCCCGGTCGTAGTCGGCGGCGGTGGCCGTGACCCGGGCGCCGTCCTGCCGGACGGTGGCGTCCCAGACCCGGCCGATCTTCTGGCCGTCCGGGAACGTCCAGTCGACCCGCCACCCGTCGAGGGCCCGCTCGCCGGTGACGGTGACGGTGGCCTGGAAGCCGCCGGACCACTGGCTGACCCGGTCGTAGACGACCCGGCAGGGCGACGGCCGACCGGCCGGCGGGGCCGGGACGCTCACCGGGCCGTGGACCAGGGAGGAGAGGCCCCTGGGCGGGGCGTCGGGGCCGGGCCCGGGCTTCGTACGGCCGGGGTCCCGGCCGCCCTGGCCGTCGGGTACCCGGGCGGCGGCGGACGGGGTCCCGGTGGTCCCCTTCGGCCCGTGCACCGGCTCACGCTCGGGCATCGGGGCCGAGGCCGGTGTCCGGGCCGGTGTCGGCGCCGGGGTGGAGCCCGCGGGGGTGGGGCGGGCGCCGGTACGGCCGCTGCCCCGGGCGGTGCCATGGCCGGACGCGCCGCCGCCGTCGGGTGCCGCGCTGTCGTCGCGGGTGGCGGCGGTGTCGTCCCGGGCGGTGAAGGAGTCCGCGCCCGAACCGCCGGGCGCCATCAGCGAGGCGCCCAGCGCCATCGCCGACAGCAGCAGGGCGGTGGCGAACATCCCGCCCCCGTGCAGCAGCCGCCGGAGCCCGGCACGCTCCTCGGGTTCACCCCTCGGGGGCTCCCCGGCCCGGCCGGTCCCGAGCCGCGCCTCGGCGGACCGGCGGCGCCGCTCCAGATAGTCCAGCCCGCCCCAGCCCAGCACCCCGCCCGCCAGTACGGCGGCCAGCCCGGCGCCCTCCGGCTCCGGGGCCTCGCCCCGGGCGCGCCGCCAGCGCTCCCGGAACAGCGCCCGGACCCGGTCGAGTTCGGTCCGGGCGGTGGCCGGGTCCAGCCCGAGCCGGTGTGCCGCCGCGGGCAGCGGCAGGGCCTCCACCTCGGCCAGCCACAGCAGCGCCGCGTCCGTCCCGCCGAGGTCGCGCAGGGCCCGCAGCGCCGGTGGATGGGCGCGGGGCGAGCCGGTGAGGCGGGACGCCTCGGGCGAGGTCAGCCACTGGGGAAGGCCGGGGGCGAGCAGCCGGCCCCGGCCCGCGGCCGACCAGGCGGCGGCCGTGGCGCGGACGGCGGTGAGCAGGGCCGGGATCGTGGGCAGCCGCGCCGGGCTGCGGCCCGCGCCGCGCACATGGGTACGGCCGGCCGCGCGGACCTCGCGCATGCCGAGGGTGAACGCCTCGGTGGCCAGCCGGTGGGCGGTGGCGGCACCGGAGGCGCACAGGGCGGCGTACGCGAGCACCGCGTCCCAGGACTCCGAGAACAGCGCGGCCTCGGCGTCGTCCTGAGGGGTCGGCAGGTCGGGCATGGAACTCCTGCATCACGGGCGAGGGCAACTCACCACAGGGACGACGGAGTTGGCATAAACCTCGCGGAACCGAGCCTTTCACGGGCCCGGCCCCGCTGACAAGCGGCACGTGCGCGAGCGGTCACGCACGGTGGCGGTTCAGGCCGTGGCCGACTCCTCCGCGACCGGGTCCCGCGCGGGCAGGCTGTCCATGAAGGAGCTGACCGAGAAGACCGCGCGGCCGGGTCCGGGCGGGCCGTAGCCGGGCGGGGAGGACAGCCCGAAGTCCTCCATCGTCTGCCGGTACGCCTGGAGCAGCCGGATGTGGTACTCCAGCGGCGCGCCCTGCGGGTTGGCCTTGCCGAGCGGGGTGGTCGGCTCCGGGCACCAGGTGGTGAAGCGGGGCGTGATGCCGTGCGACATGAAGAAGCGCAGGCCCTCGGTGGTGGACGCGATCGCCTCGTCGACGGTGGTGAAGCCGAAGGGCTCCGCCATCTCCACGCCCGCCACGAAGTTGGGGATCACATTGCGCGCGCCGAAGATCTCGGCGGAGTCCAGAATCCGCTTGTGCCACTCGTCGCGGCCTACGTAGCGCTCCTTGCCGGGGCAGTACAGCTCGAACAGCCGGCGGTCCCACACCTCGAAGTTGGGGTGGTAGATCTGCACGCCGTAGTCCTTGAACCGCTGCACGTCGTCCTTGGGCAGCGCCTGGGCGACGACCTTGCCGATCCAGCGGCCCGGGAAGCGCTCCTCGATGGCCTTGGCGTAGTGGCCGTAGAAGTCGGCCTCGTCGCGCCCGGCGACCGTCTTGGTGATGGCGCCGCCGGTGAGCGTGTAGGCGGTGGACGCCTTCTGGGTGTCGTACCGGTCGATGATCTCCAGGGCTTCCAGGACCTCTTCCACGTCCTTGACGCCCGTGTACGGCCGCCCCGCCGCCTTGTGCTGGCGCCAGTTGTGGTTGATGTCGCAGTACTGGCACTCCTCCTTGGCGCCGAAGTACTGGCAGACCCGGAAGACGGTCAGATAGATCAGGTAGCCCCACTGGATGGTGGGCGCGACCTCCATCACGGACTTCCCGTTGGAGAGGGTGTGCCGGTAGTACTCCGGCATCGGCGGCACCCCGACGTCGGCGATGCGCTTGCCGTCGAGGTAGAGGCCGAGCACCCCCTGGTCGTCGGCGGCGACCCGGTAGGGGGAGGCGGGGTTCACCCGTACGGAGACAACCGTACGGCGCAGGTCGTACGGCCCGCCGGTGAGGATGATCTCCTCCGGGGGCCGGCGCAGCGCGGCCTCGCCCAGCTCGGGCAGGGTGCCGTGGTCGAAGGAGAAGATGAAGTAGGACTTCGGCTTGACGTCCCCGCCCTCGTTGTCGCTCAGGGCGGATCTGTCGAAGGCGACACCGCCGCGGAGCAGGTCCTCCTTGAAGACGGCTTCCCGCGGCACGTGCGGGAAGCGCTCCATCAGATCCTCGACCAGTGCGGTGCGAGTGCCCATCCGTATGTCTCCTCCCGGCTCAGGCGTACCGCCCCACCGTATGCCCCCGGCCCGGGCGGATCGGTGCCGGGTCCCGCGGGCGCGTCCGGGAGGGGTTCCCTCGCGGTCCGGGGTCAGGCCATCCGGTCCAGCGTGTCCGGGTCGACGGCGTGGCGCAGTGCCTCGCCGGCCGCCAGCCGCGCGGCCTCCTCGACCACCACCCGGCCGAGCCGGGCCACCTCGTTGCCCTGGGAGCCGGCCAGGTGCGGGGTGACGAAGGCGCCCGGCAGGTCGTACAGCGGGGAGCCGGCGGGCAGCGGTTCGGGGTCGGTGACGTCGAGGACGGCGCGCAGGCGCCCGGTGCGCACCTCGGCGGCCAGCGCGTCATGGTCGACGAGGGAGCCGCGCGCGGTGTTGAGGAGCACCGCCCCGGTGGGCATCAGGGCCAGCTCGCGGGCGCCGATCAGGTGCCGGGTCGCGGGGGTGGCGGGGGCGTGCAGGGTGACGATGTCGCTGGTGCGCAGCAGGTCGTCCAGCGGCAGCAGCGGCACCCCGAGGCGCCCGGCCCCGGCGGCGTCCACGGTGGGGTCGGCGAGGGCGACGGCGAGGTCGTGCGGGCGCAGCAGCGCGATCAGCCGGCGGCCGATGCGGGAGGCTCCGACGACGCCCACGCGGCGGCCGTGGTTGCCGAGGCCGGGGAGGATCGCGCCGCGGGGGAAGCCCCGGCGCTCGCGCAGCTCCTCGCGCAGCGCGAAGACGTCCTTGCCGGTGAGCAGGATCATGGCGAGGGCGTACTCGGCGACGGGCAGCGCGTTGGCGTCGGCGGCCGAGGAGACGAGGATGCCGCGCCGCCACACCTCGGCGGTGGTGAACCCCTTGACCGACCCGGCCGCGTGCAGCACGGCGCGCAGCTTCGGGGCGCCGTCCAGGGCGGCCGCGTCCAGGCGGGGGCAGCCCCAGCCGGTGACGAGGACCTCGGCGCGGGCGAGGGCGTCGCGGACCCGGGGCGCGGTGAAGTCGTGGGCCACCAGGGCGGGATCGAGGTCCAGATGGGCGCGCAGACGGGCGAGGAGGCCGGGCGGGAAGACGTACGGCACGTTTTCGGCCGCCATCGCGAGCACGGCCGGCGGGCGCTCGGGCAAGGACGGACCCTCCGGGCTCGGTGCGGCAGGGGCGCCACGGGCGCCAGGCGGTCTCTACCGTAGGCCGCGGCACAGAAGCGGGGCAACGGACCCGCCGCCCCGGCGAGAGGATCGGCAGCATGAGGGAGACGGTCACCAACTGGGCCCGCACCATCGCCTACGACGCGAAGGAGTACCGGCGTCCCGCCTCGCCGGACGCGCTGCGCGCCCTGGTGTCCGGTGCGGCGAAGGTGCGGGTCCTGGGCAGCGGGCACTCCTTCAACCGGGTCGCCGACCCCGGCCCGGACGGGGTGCTGCTGTCGGTGGCGGGGCTGGCGCCGGTGATCGAGGTGGACACGGCGGCGCGCACGGTCCGGGTCGCGGGCGGGGTGCGCTACGCCGAGCTGGCCCGCGCGGTGCACGCCCGGGGTCTCGCCCTGCCGAACATGGCCTCGCTGCCGCACATCTCGGTGGCCGGTTCGGTGGCGACCGGCACCCATGGCTCGGGCCTGGCCAACCCGCCGCTGGCCTCGGCGGTGCGGGAGGTGGAGCTGGTGGTCGCGGACGGTACGACGGTGACGATCGCCCGGGGCGACGCCCGGTTCGACGGCGCCGTGACCTCGCTGGGCGCGCTGGGCGTGGTCACCGCGCTCACCCTCGACCTCGAAACGGCGTTCGAGGTGGAGCAGCGGGTGTACACCGAACTGCCGCTTGAGGGACTGGAGTTCGAGACGATCGCCGGTTGCGCGTACAGCGTCAGCCTGTTCACGGACTGGCGGGAGCCGGGCTTCCGGCAGGTGTGGGTCAAACGGCGCACCGACCAGCCCGAGGTGGACTTCCCCTGGGCGCGGCCGGCGGCACGGGCGATGCATCCGGTGCCGGGGATGCCCGCCGTCAACTGCACCGGGCAGCTGGGCCTCGCCGGGCCGTGGCACGAGCGACTGCCGCATTTCCGAGCGGAGTTCACGCCGAGCAGCGGGGCGGAGATCCAGTCGGAGTACCTGGTGCCGCGCGCGGCGGCCGTCGACGCGCTGAACGCGGTCGACGGGATACGGGCGAGCGTCGCGGGGGTGCTCCAGACCTGCGAGGTGCGCACGGTCGCCGCCGATCCGCAGTGGCTCAGCCCGGCGTACGCGCGGGACTCGGCGGCGCTGCACTTCACCTGGGTGCGGGACGAGGCGGCCGTGCTGCCTGTGGTGCGCGCGCTGGAGGAGGCGCTGGAGCCGTTCGAGCCGCGTCCGCACTGGGGGAAGCTGTCCGGCATTCCGGCGGCGGTGGTGCGGGGGCGGTACGCGCGCCTCGGCGATTTCCGGTCGCTCGTCCGGTCGCTGGACCCGACGGGCAAGTTCACCAACGCGTTCGTCGCGGATGTCCTGGGCGACGGCGAGGACGTCCCGGGCGGCTGTGCCGATGTCCTGGACGGCCGTGCCGACGCCCTGGACGGCTGACGGTGCGCCCTTGTCGGGGGCCCGGCGCCGCGCCTAGGGTCTTTCGTTTGGATCAGGCCGGATCAGGGAGCGGGGTCCGGTGCCGTGCGTCGCAAGGCGGAGGAGGGCGACATGGCGGAGCCATGGCAACCGACGACAACGCCGCGAGGTGCGGTGCCAGGGCCCGCGAGCCCGGCATGATCCACACGAGAGGCCCTGGCCTCGCGTGAGCATCCCTCCCGCCCGACCCCGCCCTTTCCGTCGTGTGTGGCACCGGATCGGAGACCGATGTCCGTCGCCCCCTCCCCCGACAACGCCGACACCACCGACGTCGACACCGACACCGAGTACGTCGAGGATGTGTCTCCCGGTTCCGGGGCGCTGCCGCCTCGCGCCTGGTATGCGTCCTCCGACGCCACGTCCCTCTCCCTGAACGGCTCCTGGCGCTTCAGGCTGTCGCCGACGGCGGAGGCCGGGTCCTTCGCGCGGGAGGGGTACGACGCCGGCGGCTGGGCCGAGCTCGCGGTCCCCGGCCACTGGGTCCTCCAGGGCCACGGCTCCCCGGTGTACACCAACCACCGCTATCCGTTCCCGGTCGATCCGCCGCGCGTGCCGGCCGAGAATCCGACCGGCGACCATCTGCGGTACTTCGACCTCCCGGCCAACTGGCCGGACGGCGCGGGCGACGGGGCGGTGCTGCGGTTCGACGGGGTGGAGTCCTGCGCCCGGGTGTGGCTGAACGGCACGGAGCTGGGCACCTTCAAGGGGTCGCGGCTGGCCCATGAGTTCGCGGTCGGGCCGCTGTTGCGGGCCGCCGGCAATGTGCTCGCCGTACGGGTGCACCAGTGGTCGGCCGGGTCCTATCTGGAGGACCAGGACCAGTGGTGGCTGCCCGGCATCTTCCGCGATGTCACCCTGCTGCACCGTCCGGCCGACGGCGTCGGGGACTTCTTCGTGCACGCGTCCTACGACCACCGCACCGGCACCGGCACCCTGCGCGTCGACTCGGACGTCGAGGGCCGGGTCACGGTCGCGGACCTCGGCATCGACGTCCCGGCCGGCGAGCCGGTCACGGTCGCGGTGCGGCCCTGGTCGGCGGAGGAACCCCGGCTGTATGACGGAGTGCTGGCCACCGGCGGTGAACGGGTGCCACTGCGGATCGGTTTCCGCACGGTGGAGGTGGCGGACGGGCTGCTTCGGGTCAACGGGCGGCCGGTGCTGTTCAGGGGCGTCAACCGCCACGAGTGGCATCCGGAGCGGGGCCGCGCGCTGGACCCCGGGACCATGCGCGCGGACGTGCTGCTGATGAAGCGGCACAACATCAACGCCGTGCGCACCTCCCACTATCCGCCGCATCCGGCGTTCCTCGACCTGTGCGACGAGTACGGCCTGTGGGTGATCGACGAGTGCGATCTGGAGACCCACGGCTTCACCGAGACGGGCTGGCGGGACAACCCCGTCGACGACGACCGCTGGACCCCGGCCCTGCTGGACCGGGCGGCCCGAATGGTCGAGCGGGACAAGAACCATCCGTCGGTCGTCCTGTGGTCGCTGGGCAACGAGGCCGGCACGGGCCGGGGCCTGACCGCGATGGCCGGATGGATGCGCGCCCGCGACCCCTCCCGCCCGCTGCACTACGAGGGCGACCGCGACTGCCGTGACACGGACGTGTATGCGCGGATGTACGCCGGGCACGCGGAGGTGGAGCGCATCGGCCGGCACCTGGACGGGGGCCCGCGGCACCGGCGTCAACTCCCCTTCCTCCTGTGCGAGTACGCCCATGCGATGGGCAACGGTCCCGGCGGACTCGCCGACTACCAGGGGCTGTTCGCGTCGTACGACCGTCTCCAGGGCGGCTTCGTCTGGGAGTGGATCGATCACGGCATCGCGCATCCGGAGCTGGGTTTCGCCTACGGCGGTGACTTCGGGGAGGAGCTGCACGACGGGAACTTCGTCTGCGACGGGCTGGTCTTCCCGGACCGGCGGCCCTCCCCCGGGCTGGTGGAGTACAAGAAGGTGCTGGAACCGGTCGGCCTCACCAACGACGGCGGGGACGGCACGGTGCGGGTGACCAACGGGTACGACGTCGCCGGTCTGTCGGCGCTCGCCCTCTCCTGGTCGTACCAGGTGGACGGGGAGACGCTGGCCTCCGGAGCGCTGCCGGTGCCCGATCTGGCGCCCGGTGAGTCGGCGGACGTCGCACTCCCCCCGCCCCCGGCCGGGGCGCCGAACGGAGAGGCGCACTGGCTGGTCAGGGCGGTGCTGGCGGCCGACGCGCCCTGGGCGGAGCGGGGGCATGTCGTCGCGTGGGGCCAGTTCCGGGCCGTGGAGCGCACACCCCCTCGGGTCCCGGCCACCGCCCGGCTCCGCTCCGCCGGAAAGGTGTTGCACCTGGGTCCCGGCAGCTTCGACGCGCGCACCGGGACTCTCACGGCGGTCGGCGACGTGCCCGTCACCGGCCTGCGGCTGGACGTGTGGCGGGCGCCCACCGACAACGACGAGGGCGCCGCCTGGCAGCACGACCCGCGCTGCGGACCGCTGTGGCGCCGGCTCGGCCTGCACCGGATGCGGCACCGGCTCGACGCGATGGAGGCGGGCGGCGACACGCTGACGGTCCGCACCCGAGTGGCCCCCGCCGGCACGGAATTGGGGCTGTCCACGGTGTACCGCTGGACGGCGGACGGTGACCGGCTGCGGCTGGCCGTGCGCGTCGTGCCGGAGGGCGACTGGACGCTGCCGCTGCCCCGGCTCGGCATCCGGTACGGACTGTGGGCGGCCTCCACCGACCGGGTGCGGTGGTTCGGCGGCGGCCCCGGGGAGGCGTACCCGGACACCAAGTCGGCCGCAATGCTGGGGCGTTGGGAGTCGACGGTCGAGGATCTCCAGACGCCGTACGTCCGTCCGCAGGAGAACGGCGCCCGGATCGACGTCCGCTGGGCCGAGCTGGGCGGGCTGCGCGTCGAGGGCGATCCCGTGTTCCTCCTGACGGCCCGCCGCTGGACCACGGAGCAACTGGACGCCGCCACCCACCGCACCGGTCTGGCGCCGGGCGACACGGTCTGGGTCACCCTGGACCACGCCCAGCACGGCATCGGCTCCCAGTCCTGCGGCCCCGGCCCGCTGCCGCGGTACCGACTGCGCGCGGAACCGGCGGAGTTCTCCTTCGTCTTCTC
Source organism: Streptomyces sp. SUK 48 (assembly GCF_009650765.1). Lineage (NCBI taxonomy): Bacteria > Bacillati > Actinomycetota > Actinomycetes > Kitasatosporales > Streptomycetaceae > Streptomyces > Streptomyces sp. SUK 48. The sequence goes on from NZ_CP045740.1 coordinate 1,928,581, forward strand.
CCCCGGTCCGGGCGCCGGCTAATTCGGAGGCTCCGGGGCCGGACCGGCGCGTACTGTCGGCCGGTCAGGACGATCGGCGCCCGGCCCCCGGGTCCCGGGCGCCGGCCCCGGAGAGGATGAGCGATGACCGAGACGGCGGACGACGGCCGCGACCACTACGACGTCACGGGCGAGGGCCCCGTGCTGTTGCTGCTGCCGGGCGGCGCCGGGCATCCGATGGGGCTCGGGCCGCTGGTCGAGGCGCTGGCCACGCGGTTCACGGTGGTGACGTACGACCCGCTGGGGCTCGCCCATGGCCGGCTCGGCCTGCCGGTGCCGGAGCAGCGGGTGACGGACTGGAGCGAGGGGGCGCACCGGGTGCTGACGGCGGTCCTGCCCGAGGGCGAGCCGGCGTATGTGTTCGGGACCAGCTCGGGCGGTATCGCGGTGCTCGATCTGCTCGCCCGGCATCCGGAGCGGGTGGCGCACGCGGTCGCGCACGAGCCGCCGTGCGTGGCCGTGCTGCCGGACGGCGCCGAGCGGCGCGCCGAGCTGCTCGGACAGCTGGACGGTGGCGAACGGCCGCCCGCCGAGGGCGAGTCGGCGACCCCGATGGGGGTGTTCCTCGCCAGCGTGCTGCATCCGTTCACCGCGTACACGCCGGTGCCGCGACCGGAGTCGGCCGCTCGGCTCACGCTCGTCGCGGGTGCCGCGTCACGCGGTCAACTCCTCTACCGTACGACCGAGTTCACGGCCGGGCGGCTGGGCGCGGCGTTCACGGAGTTCCCCGGCGGGCATCTGGGCACGCTGGATCATCCGGTGGAGTTCGCCGGCCTGCTCGCCGGGACGCTGCGCTCCAGCGCGCACACCTCGTCGTAGGAGGGGGTCGTACCGCCCGGCGTCCGGCCGGCGGCGATGTCGGTCATGGCATCCAGTGCCGCGCCCAGCGCCCTGCGGTACAGCAGGGAGCCGAGGCTGATGCGGGCCACGCCCAGATCGGCGAGGCGGGGGACGGTGCATCCGGCGGGCGAGTGGAGGATGTTGAGGGGGACGCCGAGGCGCCGTACGAGCTCGGCGATGCGGGCCGGGTCGGTGAGGCCGGGCACGAACACCCCGTCGGCGCCCGCCTGTTGATAGGCGTCCAGGCGGCGCAGGGTGTCCTTCTCGTCGCCGTCCCCCGACCAGTACGTGTCGGTGCGGGCGTTGACGAACATCCCCGGCACGGCGGCCTTGACGGCGTGGATCTTCGCGGCGAGCAGCTCGCTCGCCCCGAGCCCGTCCTCCAGGTTGACGCCGACCGCGCCGGCCGCCCACAACTCCGCAGCCAGCCGGGCCACTTGTGCCGGGTCGTCGCCGAAGCCGCCCTCGGCGTCCACGGACAGGTGGTACGGCCCGGAACCGAGCGTCCGCGCGAGCCGCACCGTGTGCTCCCGGGTCGCCGCCGCCCCGTCGGGCAGCCCGGCGCCCGCCGCCACCGCGAGGCTCGACGTGGCGATCGCCGGGAAGCCCCGGGCGGCCAGGGCGGCGGCCGAGGCGTGGTCCCAGGCGTTGGGCAGCAGCAGCGGCTCGCCGGGGCGGTGCAGCGCGGCGAACGAGGTTTCCCGAAGGTCTGCGGTCATACGGTTACGCTAGCCCCGGGTCGGTTCGGCGCGGACCGAAACGTGTCCGGGGTCCCCGTGCCCTGCCCACCCCCTGGACACCACCCGCCGCTCCCCCTCCCGGTGGACTAGCGTCACCCGTATGACCGGCAACGCCTCCGCCCCCGCCCTCGCCACGGCCCTCGCCGCCGGGACGGTCGTCCTCGACGGCGGACTGTCCAACCAGCTGGAGTCCGCCGGGCACGACCTGAGCGACGCGCTGTGGTCCGCGCGGCTGCTCGCCGAACACCCGGAGGCGCTCGCCGAGGCCCATCTCGCCTACTACCTGGCGGGCGCGAGCGTGGCGATCACCGCCAGCTACCAGGCCACCTTCGAGGGCTTCGCCCGGCGCGGCATCGACCGTGCCGAGGCGGCCCGCCTGCTCGCGCTGAGCGTCCGGCTGGCCCGGCGGGCGGCCCGGCGCGCCCAGGACGCGGGCGTGGAGCGCCCGTTGTGGGTGGCCGCCTCGGCCGGGCCGTACGGCGCGATGCTCGCGGACGGCTCCGAGTACCGGGGCCGCTACGGGCTCGGCGTGGCCGACCTCGAGCGCTTCCACCGCCCTCGCCTCGAAGCACTGGCCGCCGCCGCGCCGGACGTCCTGGCCCTGGAGACCGTCCCCGACACCGACGAGGCCGCCGCGCTGCTGCGGGCGGTGCGCGGACTGGGGGTCCCGGCGTGGCTGTCGTACACGATCGACGGCCCCCGCACCCGGGCCGGCCAGCCCCTGGAAGAGGCGTTCGCGCTCGCGGCCGACGCGGACGAGATCATCGCGGTGGGCGTGAACTGCTGCGCCCCGAAGGACGCGGCCCCCGCCGTCGAACTCGCCGCCCGTGTCACCGGCAAACCGGTCGTGGTCTATCCCAACAGCGGTGAGTCCTGGCAGTCGGCCACCCACACCTGGACCGGCCCCGCCACCTTCACACCCGCCCAGGTCACCTCCTGGCACGGCGGCGGCGCCCGTCTGATCGGCGGCTGCTGCCGGGTGGGCCCGGAGAGCATCGCCTCGATCGCGCGGACGCTGGGGGCGCAGACGCTCTGACCGGTCGCTCCCGGTTGCCCCCGGCGTCCCGGGCTCAGCGCCGCCGTGCCCCCACCGACCGGCGCAGCCGGCGCATGGCGGAGGCCAGTTCGGCGCCGGGCGCGCGGGGGACGGAGGTGGGGCGGCGGGGCGGCGGGGGGTGGGGGGCGGTGGACCAGAGGGCGTACTCGGCGTCGCGGGGGCCGTGGGCGGTGTACGCCTCGCCGTCACCGAAGACGCGGACGGGGTGGGCGGGGCTCCAGGACTCCCAGCCGGGGTCGCCGGTGGCCGCGAAGCGCACCCAGGCGCCGTGCATCTCGTCGCACAGCGCGTGCGGGGCGCCCTCGCCGGCCAGTTTCTGGGACTCCGGGAGGTCGCCGGAGTCGAACACGAAGCCGAGCTCCAGGGCGTGGCAGGCGCGCAGCTCGGGGCGCAGGGAGGGCCAGGCGAACTCGTAGAGGTGGCTGGTGGCGGGGCGGGCGTCGGCGAGGCGGTGCAGCGGGACGCGCAGGATGTGGTCGGTGACCATCTGGCCGACGATCTCGGCGGCGCCCGCGTCCGGGTGCAGGGCGCGGTAGCCGCGCGGTATCTCGTGGCTCGCGTGGCAGCGGGCCATGGCGCCCGCGACGGCGACCGCCCCGAGCCGGTCGATGTGCTCCAGCAGTCCCCGGGCACCAGCCACAGCCGGTACTCGTCCCGGGTCCAGCCCATCAGCAGGTCCACGTCCCGTGCGGTGTCGCCGTCGATCAGCGCCTCCAGCGGGTCGCGGGGCACCAGGTCGCCGTCCACGACGATGCCGAACGCCGGTCCGCCGAGCACCGGAGTGGAGAGCCGGCCCGCCTCGGCCTGGGTGCGCAGCAGGAGTTCGCGGTCGACGGCGGCGAAGGCGGCGGCGGTCGCCGGGATCTTCAGCCGGGCGGCCATCCGGCGCACCATCCGCCGTACCTTGTCCCTCTCGAAGACCTCGGGCGGGCCGCTCTGCAGCACCGCGCGCCGGATCAGGCCGGCGGTGTGCGGCGAGGCGAGCAGGACGCCCGCGCTGATCGCGCCGGCCGACTGGCCGCCCAGGGTGATCCGGTCGGGGTCGCCGCCGAACGCCGCGATGCTCTCGTGCACCCAGCGCAGCGCGGCGAGCTGGTCGCGCAGGCCGGGGTTGGGCGGCGCGTCCGGGAACAGTCCGTAGCCCTCGATGCCCAGCCGGTAGTTGACCGAGACGCAGACGACGCCGTCGCGGGCGAAGGTACGGCCGTCGTAGACCGGGACGGCCGAGGAACCCCTGGTCAGGGCGCCGCCGTGCAGCCACACCAGGACGGGCAGCCGGGCGCCGGGGGCCGGGTCGGGCGTCCAGACGTTCAGGTTGAGGCAGTCGTCGCCGGGGATCGAGGGGTCGGAGAGGTACTGGGCGAACGCCTCGGAGTACGGCGGTTTCGGCGCGGTCGGGCCGAAGCCGGCCGTGTCCCGTATCCCGTCCCAGGGCTCGGGTGGCTCGGGGGGCCGGAAGCGGCGGGGGCCGACGGGCGGGGCGGCGTACGGGATGCCCCGGAACACGGCGACGCCGTGCTCGCGGCGGCCGCGGACGGCACCGTGGGGCGTGCGGACCACCGGGTCCGCCGGGTCTGCCGTCATCACCCACCAGCCCTTCGCCGTCATGCACCTTTCATTTCCAGAGCACCACAGGGGCCCGGTGTATTCCGGTGCACAGACCTCCGGCTGGGCCGTTCGGCGTAACGGGCCGCCCTCCGCGCGCCGGACGCGGGGCGACGGGCGCGGGGCGACGGCGACGGGTGCGGGGCGACAGCGACGGGTGCGGGGCGACAGCGACGGCCGGTACCGACGAGGGCCGGGCGCCCCCTCCACGGGAGACACCCGGCCCTCGCCCCTCAGTCCTCGTCCGGCGCCGGGGGGTTGCCGAGGAGCGCCTGGATCGCGTCCACCGCGCTGCCGTCGTGGTCGCTGCCCGCGTCGCCCTTGCCGGTCTGCACATTGGCCGTGCGGTCGACCTCCAGCCAGGAATCGGCGTGCGAGTTGTCGACCAGGGTGACCAGGCTGTTGTCGGCGAGCGCCGGGGCGGCGCCCGCGCCGAGGAAGGCCGCGGTGAGCGCGGCCGCCGTGCCGATCCCGGCGGCCCTCACACGCCCACGCTCTCGGGGGCGAGCCGCTCGCGCGCGATGTTCCGCTCCAGCAGGGTGGTGGACGCCTGCACGCCGATCCCGCTCGCCGGGTCCACCACGGGCAGCCGGCCGTCGGCGGCCTTCAGCCCGGTGAGCGCCGAGTCCATCGCCTCGTGCGCGGCGAACAGGCAGGGCGTGCTGTAGATGGCGACGTCCACGCCGAAGTCGGAGAGCTCGCCGAGGGAGAGGCGGGGCGACTTGCCGCCGGCGATCTGGTTGAACAGCAGCGGCTTGCCGCCGACGACCTCCCGGATGCGCTTGATCCACTCCACGCTGCGCACCCCGTCGACCAGCACCACGTCCGCGTCGGTCGCGGCGAGCCGCTCGGCGCGGTGCAGGATGTCGTGCTCGTCCGTCGCGTCGGTGCGGGCGACGACCACCAGGTCCTTGCGGGTCTCCAGGACCTGGTTCAGCTTCTCCAGGTACTCCTCCAGCGGCAGCACCTGCTTGCCGTCGGCGTGGCCGCAGCGGCGGGGCCGCTTCTGGTCCTCCAGGATCACGCCGGAGGCGCCGATGCGCTCCAGGTGCTCGACGACGTGGCAGGCGACCTCGGGATCGACGTACCCGTCGTCGATGTCCACGAGGAGGTGGTGGTGCGGGAACGCGCCCCGCAGCCGCTGGACGAAGGCCACCATGTCGGGCCAGGCGATGAATCCGATGTCCGGCAGGCCGTAGTACGAGGCGGCGAAGCCGAATCCGGAGACGAACATACCGTCGTAGTGCTTGGCCGCGATCGACGCCGAATACATGTCGTAGACGCCGATCAGCGGTGTGGTTCCGGGCCCGGCGATGCGGTCGCGCAGCTTCTTACCGTGGGTCACGGTCCGGCTCCTTCTGTGGGTACGGCACAGCGGCGAGGGCCGCCGCCCCTCAATGCTCTTTACCAATCCAAGAGCATCTCTAGGTACTCACATTGACTTGCCATGACGCCAGCTTTACTCACTGGAATGGCGCAATCCGTTCACCGCAGAAACGTCACTTGAGGGGCCGGACAGCCCAGCGGATTCCGCCGTCCAGGTGAGGGGACGCCGGGATCGCGGCGGGGCGGCGCGGGCGGGTCCGAGCCCGCCGCGAGGGCGGCGACGGCGGCCGGTTCGGAGCCGTGGCGGCGGCCGGTGGTGCGCGTGCGGAGGGGGCGGCGGAGGAGGTACGGGGGCCTGCGGTGACCTGATGATGCCGGTCTACGTCAACTGGCCCGGGTGGTGCGGTCGATGCGGGCCGTGCGCGTGTGACGGCCTTGAACGGCACGGCCGTTGACCGTAGCCTCCCGCGGGGTGAACGCCATTCCCGCGCACCTGGACCACCTTGTCCTCGCCACCCCCGATCTGGCCGCGTCCGTCGCCGAGTTCGCGCGGCGCACCGGGGTGACTCCCGCGCCCGGCGGCGCGCACCTCGGCCACGGCACCCGGAACCATCTGGTGGGGCTCGGCGGCCGGGCCTATCTGGAGATCGTCGGCCCGGACCCGGAGCAGCCGGCACCGGTCGGTGAACGGCCGTTCGGGGTGGACCGGTTGCCCGGGCCCCGGGTGCTGACGTGGGCGATCAGCCCGCCGGACCTGGACGAGACGATCGCGGCGGCCCGGGCGCGGGGCTACGACCCGGGGCCCGCGCACGCGATGAGCCGCCGCACCCCGGGCGGGGAACTGCTGCGGTGGCGGCTGACCGGCGGCGAGCCGGCGCATCCCTCGGGTCTGGTGCCGTTCCTGATCGACTGGGGCGACTCGTGCCACCCCGCCGACTCGGGTCTGCCGCTCACCCCGCTGCTCGGGGTGTTTGCGACCGTGCCGGGACCGGAGGAGGTGCGCGGCCCGCTGGCGGCCCTGGGCACCGGGCTCGACCTGGCCGAGGGGCCGGTGGCGCTCCGCTTCACCGTGGACACGCCCCGGGGGCCGGTCACGTTCGGCTGAACCGGGGCGGGTGTCCGTGCCGGGGCCCGGTCGACCGGAGCCGCGTCGCCGGGCCGGGCCGGGGCCGGGACGCCGGGCCCGTTCACCACTGCCGGTAAGAGCTCTCGATCACCACTGCCGGTAAGGGTTCTCGCCACTCCCGTCGCCGGGGATATGGGGGCCGCCGCCGTTACCCGGGAACCAGGGGAAGCCATCGTCGGCGCGCGGGCCCGGGCCGTTCGCCGGCCGGGGCCCGGCGCCGTTCCGCTGCGGGCCGTCGCCCCGCTCCCCGTCCCCGTGCTCCGCCTTCTCCCCCTGCTCTGCCTTCTCGCCCTTCTCCTCCTTGGGTGTCACCCGCCGGTGCGCCCCATGGCCGCCCCACGCGGGCCCCCGCAGCCGCGAGGTGACGTCCTCCGGCGGCAGGAAGCGCGACCAGCGTTCGGGGAACTCGGAGGGCATGTCCGGGTCGTCGGGGTCGTCGGGGTCGTCAGGGTTGTCGGGGTCGTACGGGAGGTTCTCCCGCGCCGCCGTGGCCCGGGCGACGTACTCGGCGACCTGCGCGTGCCGCACCCGCTCGTTGGCCTCGCGCGCGGCGGCCGTCGCGGCGGCCGGCCAGACCCGGTCGATCGCGGCGTTGACCGCCGCGCCGACCAGCACGGCGAAGGCGGACACCCCGATCCAGAGCATGACGGCGACGGACGCGGCCAGGGAGCCGTAGATCGTGGCGCCCTCGATGGTGTGCACGAGGTAGATGCGCAGCAGGAAGCTGCCGAGGACCCACATCGCGAGGGCGACCAGCGCGCCGGGCACGTCCTCGATCCAGGGCGAGCGCACCGGCACGGACACGTGGTAGAGCGTGGTCAGGAAGACGATGGACAGGACGATGACGACCGGCCAGTACAGGACCTGTACGACCGTCTCCGACCAGGGCACCACCCGGACCACCGCGTCCGGGCCCGCGACCATCAGCGGCAGCGCCACCGAGCCGATCAGCAGGGCCACGATGAAGAGGACGAAGGACATGATCCGGGTGCGCACGATGCCCCGGACGCCGTCGAGGCCGTACATGACGGTGATGGTGTCGATGAAGACGTTCACCGCGCGGGACCCCGACCACAGGGCGAACAGGAAGCCGAGGGAGATGACGTCGGGCCGGCCGCCCTTGATGACGTCGTGCAGGATCGGTTCGGTGATCTCCTTGACGCCCTTGTCGGACAGGACGGTCCGGGAGGCTTCCAGGAGGTTGGTCTCCAGGCTGCCGATGGTGTGCGCGCCGGTCCAGGTGTCGACGTAGGCGAGCAGCCCGATGAGGCAGAGCAGCAGCGGGGGCACCGACAGCAGGGTGAAGAACGCGGCCTCGGCGGCGAGGCCGAGGATGCGGTACTCCATGCAGGAGTTGACGGTGTCCTTGAGCAGCAGCCAGGCGGTCCTGCGCTTGGATACGTTCCGGTAGAGAGCGCGGGCCCGGTGGAGCCGTCCGGCCGACCGTTCGGGGGAATCACTTGCTGGCTGCACGACCCAAAGGTATCCGCAGCGAGCGCCCCTCCTCACCTCACGGGGCGTTCCGTCGGGCGCCCGCGCACGACCCGCACCCGGCTGTCCCGTTTCCTCCCGTCGCCCGGCCACCCTGTGTCACCCTGGAGGCCCGCATCGCCGCCGTTCCGGGTAGGTTCGCAAGCATGGCAGGCTTCTCCACCCACACCGTGACGAACCAGCCGCCCCCACTGGCCGGCCACGACCTCTTCGCCACCGACCGCGCGCTGGTGGACGCCGTCGATCGGCACACACCGGACGAGCTGCGCGGCGAGGTGCGCGCGGAGCTGTCCGCGCTGGGGCGGGCCGGGGGTTCGGCGCAGCTCCAGGAGTGGAGCAGACAGGCGGACGAGCAGCCGCCCCGCCTGCGCACCCATGACCGGTACGGCCACCGGATCGACGAGGTGGAGTTCCACCCGGCCTGGCACCGGCTGCTCGGCAAGGGCGTCTCGGCCGGGCTGACCGGCGCCTGGACCCGGCCCGCCGGCCATGTGCGCAGGGCGGCCGGGTTCCTGCTCTGGACCCAGGTCGAGGCGGGCACCTGCTGTCCGCTGTCCATGACCCACGCGGCCGTGCCCGCGCTGCGCGCCGATCCCGCGCTCGCCGCGCTCTGGGAGCCGCGGGTGACCTCCACGGTGTACGACCCCGAGCTGCGGCCCGCCGCGCGCAAGCCCGGCGCGCTGTTCGGGATGGGCCTGACCGAGAAGCAGGGCGGCAGCGACCTGCGCGCGAACAGCACGCTGGCCCGTCCGCTCGCCCAGGAGGGCGCCTACGCGCTCACCGGGCACAAGTGGTTCTGCTCCGCCCCGATGTCGGACGCCTTCCTGGTGCTGGCGCAGGCGTCCGAGGGCCTGACCTGCTTCCTGGTGCCGCGCGTCCTGGACGACGGCACGCGCAATGTGTTCCTGCTCCAGCGGCTCAAGGACAAGCTGGGCAACCGCTCCAACGCCTCCGCCGAGGTCGAGTTCGACGGCACCTGGGCGCGCCGGGTCGGCGAGGAGGGGCGCGGGGTGCGCGCCGTCATCGGGATGGTCGCGGCGAGCCGGCTGGACTGCGTGCTCGGCTCGGCGGGCCTGATGCGGCAGGCGGTGGCGCAGGCGGTGCACCACTGCGCGTACCGCGAGGCGTTCGGCGGGCGGCTGCTGGACAAGCCGCTGATGCGCACGGTGCTCGCGGACCTCGCGCTGGAGTCGGAGGCGGCGACCGCGCTGGCGCTGCGGCTGGCGGCGGCGTACGACGACGGGAGCGAGCGGGAGCGCGCCTTCCTGCGGCTCGCGGTGCCGGCCGCCAAGTACTGGATCACCAAGCGGTGCGCGCCCCTGGTGGTCGAGGCCGCCGAGTGCCTGGGCGGCAACGGGTACGTGGAAGAGTCGGGGATGCCCCGGCTGGTGCGCGAGTCGCCGCTCAACTCCGTGTGGGAGGGCGCCGGGAACGTGCAGGCGCTCGATGTGCTGCGGGCGCTGCAACGGGAGCCGGCGGCGCTGGACGCGTGTCTGACCGAGATCGGGCGGGCGCACGGCGCCGACCACCGGCTGGACCGCGCGGTGAAGGACCTGTTCACCGAACTCGCCGATCTGGAGGGCGCGGAGGGCCGGGCGCGGCGGCTGGCAGAGCGGCTCGCGGTGGTGCTCCAGGGCTCCCTGCTGGTGCGGCACGCGCCGCCGGCGGTCGCGGACGCCTTCTGCGCCTCCCGGCTCGGCGGCGACCACGGCGGCACCTTCGGCACGCTGCCGGGGGCCTGGATCTGGCGTCGGTGGTGGAGCGGGCGCGGCCGGTCGCCTGAATCACCGTGGCCGCTCGCGGACTTCGGCGCTCTGGCCGAAATGCGCCGGTGACCGGCCGGGGGTGGTGCCGCGCCGACACGGCACCACCCCCGCCACCCGGGCCATGTGCGGCCCGTGGACGCCACGCGGGGCGTACTGGTCAAGTCTCGACCGGGAGGCGGCGGTTCACCAGGGTTGCAGGGGGTTGCAACTCGTCGGCGCACCTGCGCGAAGTCTGTGCCTCCGGCCTGCCCGGCCCGGCAGTATGTGAGGGACGACCGGCCGAAAAGCGCTCTTCGGGCGGCTGGAAGAATGTGTACGACCCTCTTCTCCGGGAGGAGAACCCCTGGTGAACCCGCCGATGAACGTGGCGCGCCTGGCCGCCGTGGACGCGACGCGGGCGGCACGGGTGCTGAGCGAGGTGCGCGAGGCCGCGCTCGCCGGGCAGCGTGTGCCGCTCGCGCCGCGGCCGGTGATCGAGCAGTCCTGGGGGCGGATGCTGCGCGGCGGCGTCGACCCGGACCGCGACGTCAGATCCGGGCTGCTGCCCGCGGACGAGGTGCGCAGACGGCGCGAGGAGTCGCCGCTGCGGCATGTGCTGCCGGTGCTGCGCGAGGGGCTGCTTTCGGTCGCGGACGTCGCCCAGCACATCATGGTCGTCGCCGACGCGGACGGGCGGGTGCTGTGGCGTGAGGGGTCGCCGCCGGTGCTGCGCAAGGCGGACGCGCTCGGGTTCGAACTGGGCGCGGACTGGCGGGAGGACGTCGTCGGCACCAACGGGGTGGGCACCCCGGCGGTCGTCCGGCGGCCGGTCCAGGTGTTCGCCGCCGAGCACTTCGTCCGGTCGCACACCTCCTGGACGTGCACGGGGGCGCCGATCACGGATCCGCGGGACGGCCGGCTGCTCGGCGTGGTGGATGTGAGCGGCCCGCTGGAGACCATGCATCCGGCCACCCTCTCCTGGGTGGACGCGGTGGCGAAGCTCGCCGAGGCCCGGCTGCGGGAGCTGCATCTGGGCTCGCTGGAGCGGCTGCGGGCGATCGCGGCACCGGTGCTGGCCCGGCTGGACGGGCGGGCGCTGGTGGTGGACCGGGACGGCTGGACGGCGGCGGTGACCGGGATGCCGTACCTGGGGCGGGTGGCGCTGCCCAAGTCGCTGGTGCCGGGCCGCCGGTGGCTGCCCTCGCTCGGCTGGTGCGCGGCGGAACCGCTCGGCGGGGGCTGGCTGCTGCGCGCCGACGGGGAGCCGGGTACGGCGGCCGCCTCCCGCGTCGTACTGGACCTGTCCCGGCCGGAGCGCGCCGCGGTGACCGTGTCGGCGTCCGGCCCGGGGGGCGCCTGGTCGCGGGAACTGAGCCCGCGCCACGCCGAGTTGCTGTTCCTGCTGACCGAACACCCGGACGGGCGGGGGGCGGCGGAGCTGGCCGGGGACCTCTTCCAGGACCCGTCACGCACGGTGACGGTGCGGGCGGAGATGTCGCGTATCCGGCGCTATCTCGGGGGACTTCTCCAGCATCGGCCGTATCGTTTCTCTGATGCGGCCGACGTCGAGGTCGTCCTCCCCGAGGACCCCCGTGACCTGCTGCCCCGTTCCACCGCGGCGGTGGTGGCGCACCGGCGGACGGCCCCGCCGGCCAAGCGGCCGCGACCCGCGTGACGGCGGGGGCACGGGGCTTCCGACGTGACTTCCGGGTATTTGCGGGGTCTTCGCCCTGCGCGGACCGTTACTGCCGTAGCATCCCCTACGGGCCCGACCGCGGTGTCAACGCAACGATCGGCGGGCGCAGTTGACCCGCCTCGGCCGGGGGCCGGGGGGACGGCGCGCGCCGGAGCGAAAGGGCCCTGAAGAGGGGACGACATGAAGCAACGCGGCAGACATCGTCGGCGCAGGCGGGGCGCGGCCCTGCGCGCCGCGCTGACCGGGACCGCGCTGGCGCTGACCGCGGCCGCCACCCTGATCAGCACCTCCCAGGCGCAGGTCACCGAGCGCCCCGGCGCGCTCAAGCCGCTCACCTCCCCCGCGGACACCGGCCGGCTGCGGCTGCGCGAGAGCCTGGTGCCCGCGCGCACCCTGGACACCCTGGCCGCCTCGATGGGCCGGCCGGTCGGCATGGACACCGTGCTGGCCGACACCGACCGCACCCTGCGCGAGGGATCCGGCTGCGACGACACCGACCGCGCCTCGCTGCCGGTGGCGCCCTCGCCCAGCCGCGCCTGGTGCTGGGACCCGGCCGACACCGGTGCCGCGGGCTGGCGGCCCGCCTCGGTGACCACGTCCGGGGACGCCGGCGACGGCGCGGTGCGGGGCACCCACCGGGTGGTCCTCAGCGGCTGGACCCACAGCACCCGCACCGGCCCGAGCGCCGAGCGGGGCCTCGCCCGGGTCGCCTTCGTGGACGCCGACGATCCGGACCGCCCCGTCTACCGCTGGGTGCTGCTGGTGGTGCCGGTGGACGGGGGCCGCGACTACCGGGGCCTGGGCTCCCGGGTCTCCTCCATGGTCTGGTACCGGGACAAGCTGCTGGTCACCGCCGGCCGGGGCGGCTCCGCCGCGCTCTATGTGTACGACCTCGGCCGGATCGAGCGCGCCACCGTCGACGGGCCCGCGATCGGCCGGGTGCGCGGCGGCTGGTCCGCCGACGGGTACGGCTATGTGATGCCCGCGATCGGCAGCTACCGCTACACCGCGGGCCGCTGCTCCGCCGACGGGCCGCCCTGCCCGAGCGCGCTCGCCCTGGACGCGGGCACGGCACCGGCCGGCCTGGTCGCCGCGGAGTGGACCTCCCCCGGCAGTGAGCGCCCCGCGCGGCTGTGGCGGTACGCGTTCAGCACCGACCCGCGCCGCGCCGGGCTGCTCGCCACCGACGCGGAGGGCCGGGCGGAGGCGGTGGAGGAGTACCGGACGAAGGTGACCGGCATCCGGGGCGTCCTGTCGTACCGGGCGCCCGGCGCCCCGCGCACGTCCTGGTATGTGGGACGGCTGCCCGGTTCGCAAGACGGGCACGGGGGGCTGTGGCGGCAGGACACCCGGGGCGCGAAGGCGGCTCGGTGCGGCGCGGACGCCACCCACCGCTGCTGGGCCGAGTCCGCGGGCTCCCTGTCGTACGACGGGGAGACCGGTGACGTGTGGTCGCTGTCCGACCGGATGCTGTTCACGGTGCCGCTGACGGAACTGGACCGGTCGCTGGGCTGAGCCGCCGGGCTCCGCCCCGGCCCGGCCTCGTGCCAAGGGGGCCGGTCGATCGACAGACACCCGGGCGGGATGATTCTCTGGCCCGCATGAGCAGCGTCCCTGTCACCACCTGGTACCTGGAGCAGACGTCCCCGGCCGATCTGCTGCCCGCCGCCGCGCCCGAGGACGAGGTGCGGATCGTACGGGCCGAGGTGCCCTCCCCCGAGTTCAACCGCTTCCTCTACACGGCCGTCGGCGGGGACATCCGCTGGACCGACCGGCTGGGCTGGCCGTACGCGCGCTGGCAGGAGCTGCTGGAGGGGCCCGGTGTCGAGACCTGGGTGGCGTACGACCGCGGCACGCCGGCCGGCTTCCTGGAGCTGGCGGCGCAGGACGAGGGCGCCGTGGAGATCCTCTACTTCGGGCTGCTCCCCGCCTTCCGCGGCCGCGGCATCGGCGGGCATCTGCTGGCCCGGGGCACCGCGCGCGCCTGGGACCTCGCCGAGCGCTGGCCGGGGCTGGCGCCGACGAAGCGGGTATGGCTGCACACGTGCGACAAGGACGGCGAGTTCGCCATGGCCAACTACCAGCGGCGCGGCTTCACGCTGTACGACACCCGGGTGGAGCTGGAGCCGGAGGTGTCCGACCCGGGCCCCTGGCCGGGTGCGTACCCTGCCTGACCTGCCCGGACAAGCCTCCCCGCGACGCATGTGAGGCAACACACCCTTGTCCCGCGATGCGAGACAAGGGTGTCCACATGATGGAAGAAGCTGGACTCTGTCCAGATCGCCGTGACACGCTGCCGTCATGCCTGGAACTGGAATTGCCTTGGTGAGTCGGCGGCACGTCGACCTCGGCCGCATGTCCAGCGCCATCTGTCCGGCGAGCTGACTCTTACAGCACCCCGTTCCCCCTCCCCGCTCGACCGCTGCCCGCACCCGGCCCCCATCCCCCGCCGTGTGTGCGCTTTTGCGCAGGTCAGAGCCATTTCAACGCCGCTTCTCCCTGTCCGCAGCCTGTCCGAAGGACGTAGTAACCATGGCCGCCTCCCCACAGAACCCCGCCGCCTCCGCGCCCCGCCGCAAGGTGAGCCGTCACCGCGGTGAGGGCCAGTGGGCCCAGGGCCACCTCACGCCGCTGAACGGCAACGAGCAGTTCAAGAAGGACGACGACGGTCTCAACGTACGGACACGTATTGAGACGATCTACTCCCAGCGCGGCTTCGACTCCATCGACCCGAACGATCTGCGCGGCCGGATGCGCTGGTGGGGCCTGTACACCCAGCGCAAGCCCGGGATCGACGGCGGCAAGACCGCGATCCTGGAGCCGGAGGAGCTGGACGACGAGTACTTCATGCTGCGGGTGCGGATCGACGGCGGCCGGTTGACCACCGGGCAGCTGCGGGTGATCGGCGAGGTCTCCCAGGAGTTCGCGCGCGGCACCGCCGACATCACCGACCGGCAGAACATCCAGCTGCACTGGGTCCGTATCGAGGACGTGCCGGAGATCTGGCGGCGGCTCGAGGAGGTCGGCCTGTCCACCACCGAGGCGTGCGGTGACACGCCCCGCGTGATCCTCGGCTCCCCGGTCGCGGGCATCGCCGAGGACGAGATCATCGACGGCACCCCCGCCATCGAGGAGATCCACCGCCGGGTCATCGGCAACCCGGCGTACTCGAACCTTCCGCGCAAGTTCAAGTCCGCGATCTCCGGCTCGCCGCTGCTCGACGTGGCGCACGAGATCAACGACATCGCGTTCGTCGGGGTCGAACACCCCGAGCACGGCCCCGGTTTCGACCTGTGGGTCGGCGGCGGGCTCTCCACCAACCCGAAGATCGGTGTGCGGCTGGGCGCCTGGGTGCCGCTGGCGGAGGTCGCCGACGTCCACGAGGGCGTCATCTCGATCTTCCGCGACTACGGCTACCGGCGGCTGCGCAACCGGGCCCGGCTGAAGTTCCTGGTCGCCGACTGGGGCGCGGAGAAGTTCCGGCAGGTGCTGGAGGACGAGTACCTCGGGCGCAAGCTGACCGACGGGCCGGCGCCCGAGCAGCCGGTGCGGCGCTGGCGCGACCACGTCGGGGTGCACCGGCAGCGGGACGGCCGCTTCTACGTCGGGTTCGCGCCGCGCGTCGGCCGGGTCGACGGCACCACGCTGGCCAAGATCGCCGAGGTCGCCGAGGCGCACGGCTCGGGGCGGGTGCGCACCACCGTCGAGCAGAAGATGATCGTGCTGGACGTCGAGCAGGACCAGGTCGAGCCGCTGTCCTCGGCCCTGGAGGCGCTCGGCCTCACCGTCTCCCCGTCCACGTTCCGGCGCGGCACCATGGCCTGCACCGGCATCGAGTTCTGCAAGCTCGCCATCGTGGAGACCAAGGCGCGCGGCAGCTCCCTGATCGACGAACTGGAGCGCCGGCTCCCCGAGTTCGACGAGCCGCTGACCATCAACCTCAACGGCTGCCCGAACGCCTGCGCCCGTATCCAGGTCGCCGACATCGGTCTCAAGGGCCAGCTGGTCCTGGACGACGACGGCAACCAGGTCGAGGGCTACCAGGTGCACCTGGGCGGCGCGCTCGGCCTGGAGGCGGGCTTCGGCCGCAAGGTGCGCGGTCTGAAGGTCACCTCGGACGAGCTGCCCGACTACATCGAGCGGGTGCTGCGGCGCTATCTGGCCGAGCGCGCGGACGGCGAGCGGTTCGCCGTCTGGGCGGCCCGCGCCCCCGAGGAGGCCCTGTCGTGAGCGAGCGCGCGGCGCCCTTCCACTGCCCCTACTGCGGCGACGAGGACCTGCGGCCCAGCGAGCAGGGCCACGGCGCCTGGGAGTGCGGGGCGTGCAACCGGGCGTTCCAGCTGAAGTTCCTCGGACTGCTCGCGCGGGGACTGCGCCGGGCCGACGACCAAGAGGGCGAGCGGACATGACGACCGATCAGAAGCCGCGTACCGACGACGAGTCGCGGGAGCTCGCCGAGCGCGCCGGACGGGAGCTGGAGGACGCCTCCGCCCTGGAGATCCTGCGCTGGGCGGTGGACACGTTCGGCGAGGGGTTCTGCGTCACCTCCTCGATGGAGGACGCCGTGGTCGCCCATCTCGCCTCCCGGGTGCGCCCGGGCGTGGACGTGGTCTTCCTGGACACCGGCTACCACTTCCCGGAGACCATCGGCACCCGGGACGCCGTGGCGGCGGTGATGGACGTCAACGTCCGCACCCTCACGCCCCGGCAGACGGTGGCCGAGCAGGACGCCGAGTACGGCCCGGGGCTGCACGACCGCGACCCCGACCTGTGCTGCGCCCTGCGCAAGGTGCGCCCCCTGGAGGAGGGCCTGGCGGACTACCGGGCATGGGCGACCGGGCTGCGCCGCGACGAGTCCCCGACCCGGGCGGACACCCCGGTGGTCGGCTGGGACGAGAAGCGGCACAAGGTCAAGGTCTCCCCCATCGCCCGCTGGACCCAGGAGGACGTGGACGCCTATGTCGCCGAACACGGCGTCCTCACCAACCCGTTGCTGATGGACGGCTACGCCTCCATCGGCTGCGCCCCCTGCACCCGCCGGGTCCTGGAGGGCGAGGACGCGCGCGCCGGACGCTGGGCGGGACGCGCCAAGACCGAGTGCGGGCTGCACGGATGACGCTCCCCCAGGCACACACAAAGACACAGACACAGACACAGACACAGACACCGTCTCGGACTCAGGAGAACGACGTGACCACCGGAGCCACCGTCTGGCTCACGGGTCTGCCGAGCGCCGGCAAGACCACCATCGCACGGGAACTGGCGGACCGGCTGCGTGCCGGGGGCCGCCGGGTCGAGGTGCTCGACGGCGACGAGATCCGCGAGTTCCTCTCCGCGGGCCTCGGCTTCTCCCGGCAGGACCGGCACACGAATGTGCGGCGCATCGGCTTCGTCGCCGAACTGCTCGCCCGCAACGGTGTGCTGACCCTCGTACCGGTGATCGCGCCGTACGCGGACAGCCGGGACGCCGTGCGCGAGCGGCACGAGGAGAACGCCACCCCGTATCTGGAGGTGCATGTGGCGACGCCCGTCGAGGTGTGCAGCGTCCGCGATGTGAAGGGGCTGTACGCCAAGCAGGCCGCGGGCGAACTGACCGGGCTGACCGGGGTGGACGACCCGTACGAGGAGCCCGCCGAACCCGACCTGCGCATCGAGTCGCAGCACCAGAGTGTGCAGGAATCCGCGGCCGCCGTGTCCGCGCTGCTCAGCGAGAGGGGACTGATATGACCACGCTCGCCGAGGTGCAGGGCGGTACGGACAGCCCGTACGCCCTGTCGCACCTGGACGCGCTGGAGTCCGAGGCCGTGCACATCTTCCGTGAGGTGGCGGGCGAGTTCGAGAACCCGGTGATCCTGTTCTCCGGGGGCAAGGACTCGATCGTCATGCTGCACCTCGCGCTGAAGGCGTTCGCGCCGGCCGCGGTGCCGTTCTCGCTGCTGCACGTGGACACCGGGCACAACTTCCCCGAGGTGCTGGAGTACCGGGACCGCGCGGTCGAGCGGCACGGGCTGCGCCTCCATGTGGCCTCCGTGCAGGACTACATCGACCGGGGGGTGCTCAAGGAGCGCCCGGACGGCACCCGCAACCCGCTCCAGACGCTGCCGCTGACCGAGAAGATCCGCTCGGAGAGGTTCGACGCGGTCTTCGGCGGCGGGCGCCGGGACGAGGAGAAGGCCCGCGCGAAGGAGCGGGTGTTCTCGCTGCGCGACGAGTTCTCCCAGTGGGACCCGCGCCGCCAGCGCCCCGAGCTGTGGAACCTGTACAACGGCCGGCACGCGCCCGGTGAGCACGTCCGGGTGTTCCCGCTGTCGAACTGGACCGAGCTGGACGTGTGGCAGTACATCGCCCGCGAGGGCATCGCGCTGCCGCGGATCTACTTCGCGCACGAGCGCGAGGTGTTCCAGCGGGCCGGGATGTGGCTGACGGCCGGCGACTGGGGCGGTCCGCGCGAGGACGAACCGGTCGTCCGGCGCCTGGTGCGCTACCGCACCGTCGGTGACATGTCCTGCACCGGCGCCGTCGACTCCGACGCGACGACCCTGGACGCCGTCATCGCGGAGATCGCCGCCTCCCGGCTCACCGAGCGGGGCGCGACCCGCGCCGACGACAAGCTGTCCGAGGCCGCGATGGAAGACCGCAAGCGCGAGGGGTACTTCTGACCATGACCACGACCACCGAGGCGCTGGCGGCGACCGCCACGCTGCTCAGGTTCGCCACCGCCGGCTCCGTCGACGACGGCAAGTCCACCCTGGTCGGCCGGCTGCTGCACGACTCCAAGTCGGTGCTCACCGACCAGCTGGAGGCCGTGGAGCGGGCGTCGGCGAGCCGCGGGCAGGACGGCCCCGATCTCGCGCTGCTCACCGACGGGCTGCGCGCCGAGCGGGAACAGGGCATCACGATCGACGTGGCGTACCGCTACTTCGCCACGCCCCGGCGGCGGTTCATCCTCGCCGACACCCCCGGCCATGTGCAGTACACCCGCAACATGGTCACCGGCGCCTCCACCGCCGAACTGACGGTGATCCTGGTCGACGCCCGCAACGGCGTGGTCGAGCAGACCCGCAGGCATGCCGCGATCGCCGCCCTGCTGCGCGTCCCGCACGTGGTGCTGGCCGTCAACAAGATGGACCTGGTCGGCTACCGGGAGCCGGTCTTCGCGGCGATCGCCGAGGAATTCACCGCCTACGCCACCGAGTTGGGCATCCCCGAGGTCACCGCGATCCCGATCTCCGCGCTCGCCGGGGACAACGTGGTGGAGCCGTCCGCGCGCATGGACTGGTACGGCGGCCCCACCGTCCTTGAGCACCTGGAGACCGTCCCGGTCAGCCACGACCTGGCGCACTGCCACGCCCGGCTGCCCGTGCAGTACGTGATCCGGCCACAGAGCGCCGAGCACCCCGACTACCGGGGTTATGCGGGCCAGATCGCCGCGGGCAGCTTCCGGGTCGGCGAGCAGGTCACGGTGCTGCCGTCCGGGCGGACCACCACGATCTCCGGCATCGACCTGCTGGGCGAGCCGGTCGACGTCGCCTGGACCACCCAGTCCGTGACCCTGCTGCTGGCCGACGACATCGACGTCTCGCGCGGCGATCTGATCGTGCCGACCAAGGACGCGCCGCCGACCACGCAGGACGTGGAGGCGACGGTGTGCCATGTCGCCGACGCCGCGCTGACCGTCGGCCACCGGGTGCTGCTCAAGCACGGCACCCGGACCGTCAAGGCGATCGTCAAGGACATCCCGTCCCGGCTCACCCTGGACGATCTGTCCCTGCACCCGCACCCCGGGCTGCTCGCCGCCAACGACATCGGCCGGGTGAAGATCCGTACCGCCGAACCGCTGCCCGTCGACGCCTACGCCGACTCGCGCCGCACCGGCTCCTTCATCCTGATCGACCCCGCCGACGGCACCACCCTCACCGCGGGCATGGTCGGCGAGTCCTTCGCCGCGCCGGAGCCCGTCAAGGACGCGGCCGACGACGACGGCTGGGACTTCTGAGCATGAACGCATCCGATGTCTACTCCACGTTCGCGAAGGAGGGCGGCCGCGTCGGCAGCGGTGCCCTCGGCAGCGGACAGGGCGGGGTCGGGCGATGTGTGCGCTGACGTACGCGCACCGCTCGCGCGCCCTCACCCCCCACAGACGAAGACCTGCCGACCTCCCGGCCACGACCTGAGAGACCGTGACCCGCCGGGCCAACGAGAGGAACACCTCCCGTGCCTGCCATCAACTCCCCGTTCCTGCGCCGCTCGATAGCCGCGCTCGCCGCTCTGCCACTGCTCACGCTCGCCGCGTGCGGCTACGGCTCCGACGCCAAGAGCGACGACACCGCCAAGGTCGCCGCCGGGGCCAAGAAGATCGACGGTCTCGGCTCCGTCAAGATCGGCTACTTCCCGAACCTGACGCACGGCACCGCGCTGGTGGGCCGGGAGCAGGGCCTGTTCCAGAAGGAACTGGGCGCCACCAAGGCCGACTACGCCACCTTCAACGCCGGGCCCTCCGAGATCGAGGCGCTGAACTCCGGCTCCATCGACATCGGCTGGATCGGCCCGTCCCCGGCGATCAACGGCTACACCAAGTCCGACGGCAAGTCCCTGAAGATCATCGGCGGTTCGGCGTCCGGCGGGGTGAAGCTGGTCGTCGACCCGAAGAAGATCACGTCCCTGAAGGACGTCAAGGGCAAGAGGATCGCCACCCCGCAGCTGGGCAACACCCAGGACGTGGCGTTCCTCAACTGGGCCGCGGAGCAGGGCTGGAAGGTCGACCCGCAGAGCGGCAAGGGCGATGTCACGGTCGTCCGCAGCGACAACAAGGTGACCCCGGACGCCTTCAAGTCCCACTCCATCGACGGCGCGTGGGTGCCGGAGCCGACCGCGTCCAAGCTGGTCGCCGAGGGCGGCAAGGTGCTCCTGGACGAGTCCTCGCTGTGGCCGGGCAACAAGTTCGTGATCACCAACATCATCGTGCGCCAGGCGTTCCTCAAGGAGCACCCGAAGGCGGTCGAGGCGGTCCTGAAGGCGTCCGTCGAGGCCAACAAGTGGATCAACGCCAACCCGGAGCAGGCGAAGCAGGCCGCGAACAAGCAGCTCGCGGACGACTCCGGCAAGGCGCTGCCGGCCAAGGTGCTCGACCCGGCCTGGAAGTCGGTGCAGTTCACCGACGACCCGCTGGCCGCCACCCTCGACACCGAGGCCGCGCACGCGGTCAAGGCCGGGCTGCTCAAGAAGCCGGACCTCAAGGGGATCTACGACCTGACGATCCTCGACAAGGTGCTCAAGGCCCAGGGCGCGAGCCCGGTCGACGCCGCCGGCCTCGGCACCAGCTGACGCCCGCCCGAAGACGTCCCAGGAGGTGACGACCATGGCCACGACCCTCGCCAAGGCCGCGCGGTCGGTGGAGTACGCCGCACGCCTTGAGCATGTCTCGAAGTCCTTCGCCACGCCGGGCGGCTCCCAGCTCGTGCTGGACGACATCAGCCTCGATGTCGCGCCCGGCGAGTTCGTCACCCTCCTGGGCGCCTCGGGCTGCGGCAAGTCCACGCTGCTCAATCTGGTGG
Source organism: Streptomyces sp. SUK 48 (assembly GCF_009650765.1). Classification (NCBI taxonomy): domain Bacteria; kingdom Bacillati; phylum Actinomycetota; class Actinomycetes; order Kitasatosporales; family Streptomycetaceae; genus Streptomyces; species Streptomyces sp. SUK 48. Next base: position 1,949,800 of record NZ_CP045740.1, read on the forward strand.
CGGGCCTGGACGAGCCCACCACCGGCGCCATCCGCACCGACGGCCGTCCCGCGCTGATGTTCCAGGAACACGCCCTGTTCCCCTGGCTGACCGCCGGCAAGAACATCGAACTCGCTCTCAAACTCAGGGGAGTTCCCCGCCCCGAGCGGCGCGGCAAGGCCGAGGAACTCCTCGGACTCGTCCGCCTCCAGGGCGCGTACGGCAAGCGGGTGCACGAACTGTCCGGCGGTATGCGCCAGCGGGTCGCGCTGGCCCGGGCGCTCGCCCAGGAGAGCCGACTGCTGCTGATGGACGAGCCGTTCGCGGCCCTGGACGCCATCACCCGGGACGTGCTGCACGACGAGCTGACCCGGATCTGGTCGGAGACCGGCGTCTCGGTACTGTTCGTCACCCACAATGTGCGCGAGGCCGTGCGGCTCGCCCAGCGGGTCGTGCTGCTGTCCTCCCGGCCGGGCCGGGTGGCCCGCGAATGGGAGGTCGGCATCCCGCAGCCGCGCCGCATCGAGGACGCGCCCGTGGCGGAACTGTCCCTGGAGATCACCGAAGTACTGCGTGGGGAGATCCGCCGCCATGGCCAGCACTGACACCACCACCACCGACGCCCCGGCCCCGGGCAGCGTGGAGGCGGGCCTCGACGCGCTGGAGACCGCCCCCTCGGGCCGTACACCGTTCCGCAGGACCCTGGTCGACAAGATCCTGCCGCCGGTCGCCGCGATCGCCGTCGTCCTCCTGGTGTGGCAGGGCCTGATCACCCTGAAGATCGTGGACGACCCGACCAAGCTGCCCACGCCGGGCGCGGTCTGGGGCGCCTTCCGCGACGACTGGCTCCAGGGCAAGCTGCTCGGCTACATCTGGACGTCCGTCTCGCGCGGTCTGCTCGGCTTCTGCCTCGCCCTGGTGATCGGCACCCCGCTGGGGCTGCTGGTGGCCCGGGTGAAGTTCGTGCGCGCCGCGATCGGGCCCATCCTGTCCGGCCTCCAGTCGCTGCCCTCGGTCGCCTGGGTGCCCCCGGCCGTGATCTGGCTGGGCCTGGACAACTCCATGATGTACACGGTGATCCTGCTCGGCGCGGTGCCGTCCATCGCCAACGGGCTGGTGTCCGGCGTGGACCAGGTGCCCCCGCTGTTCCTGCGCGCGGGCCGTACGCTCGGCGCCACCGGGGTCAAGGGCACCTGGCACATCACCCTGCCGGCCGCGCTGCCCGGCTATGTGGCGGGCATGAAGCAGGGCTGGGCCTTCTCCTGGCGCTCCCTGATGGCCGCCGAGATCATCGCGAACTTCCCCGACCTGGGCACCGGCCTCGGCCAGCTCCTGGAGAACGCCCGTACGGCCAGCGACATGGCCATGGTGTTCGAGGCCATCCTGCTGATCCTGTTCGTCGGCATCGCCATCGACCTGCTGATCTTCAGTCCGCTGGAGCGGTGGGTGCTGCGCAGCCGCGGCCTGCTGGTGAAAGGCTGATCCGTATGGCAGCGCCCGTGCTCCTCGTCATCGCCCACGGCAGCCGCGACCCGCGGCACGCCGCCACCGTGCACGCCCTGGTGGAGCGGGTGCGCGCGCAGCGCCCCGGGCTGCGCGTGGAGACCGGCTTCCTCGACTTCAACGTGCCGTCCGTCCACGGTGTGCTCAAGTCCCTGGCGGCGGAGGGCGTCCGGGACGTGGTGGCGCTGCCGCTGCTGCTCACCCGTGCCTTCCACGCGAAGTCCGACATCCCGGCGGTGCTGCGGGCGGCGCCCGCGCGGCTGCGGATACGGCAGGCGGAGGTGCTCGGCCCGTCGCCGCTGCTGCTCACGGCGCTGGAGCGACGGCTGTACGAGGCCGGGCTCAGCCCCGCCGACAAGTCCTCGACCGGGGTCGTGCTGGCCTCGGCGGGGTCCAGCGACCCGGAGGCGATCGCGGTGATCGCCGATATCGCGCGGGAGTGGTGGCACACCGGTTGGTGCGCCGTGCGGCCCGCGTTCGCCTCCGCCCGGCTGCCGCGCACCGAGGACGCCGTACGGGAACTGCACGCGCTCGGCTGCGCACGGGTCGCCGTCGCGCCGTACGTCCTCGCGCCCGGCTTCCTGCCGGACCGGATCGCGCGCGGCGCGGCCGGGGCGGACGTCCTCGCCGAGGTGCTGGGGCCCGCGCCGGAGGTGGCCCGGCTGCTGCTGCGCCGGTACGACGCGGCGTGCCGCCCGGCGCTCCAGGCGCTCGGCGCCTAAGGAGTTTCGTGCGAGGGCCGCCGCCGGGCGCGGCCCGCGGTCACAGTCCGAGAGCCTGCACCAGCTGCCGGGTGTAGGCGAGACTGGCGGTGCCGGCCGACGCCCCGATGCAGATGTCGTCCAGGGCGGAGCGGATGCGGCCGCGGTTGGGCGGCAGTCCGTCGTCGGCGGACTCCGCGAACGCCGCCTCGATGATCTGGCCCTGCCGGACGAGCCCGGGGCACTCCCTGCGCAGCGCCTCGGTGAGCCGGGCGGAGACCGCGATCAGGGCCGGCAGCGGCGGGGTGCCGTGGGTCAGGTCGAGGCCGACGAACTCACCGTACTGTCCAGGTCCGTTGGGGTGTCCGTAGTCGTAGGTGCTCATGTCCAGTCCTCGCTCGTGGATCGGAGGTAGGCCGAAAATCGCCACTCCCGCGGGTGGCCGGTCGTCCGTCGACGACCCCGGACGCGCGAGCGGAACGGCGTGCGCACGCTCCGGCGCGGGGATGGGCGGTGTCCTTCCGGCCGTCCGGCGTGCTTCACCCTAGGGACAGCGGGACGGAGTTGTCGCGTTGTTCGCGGAGCCGTCCCCGTACGAGTGAGGACCGTGGTACAAGCCGTCGCGGTCCGGCGTTCCCCTGTGACGTCGGACCGCGACGGCACTCCGTTCTGCGCCCCGGGAGCCCCAGGTGTCACAGAGGAAGACCAAGTCGGGTACGCACAGGGTCGGTTATCGGCCACTGCGGCGAGGTCCCTTCGAACTCCGGTTCAGCACAAGCGGAGTTCGGCGGCGGTTCAGGCCGACGCCGCCCGCGCCTCGTCGGCCAGCCGGACCAGCTCGGCCGGCGGCAGTGAGCCCGCCGCCCGGCGTTCCCGGGCGAAGGCGCCGGCGAGGCGCTGAAGGAGTTCGTTCAGCGGCGCGGGCATGCCGTGCAGCCGCCCGAGCAGGGCGATCTCGCCGTTGAGGTAGTCCGCCTCGATGCTGCCGGTGCCGCGCGCGAGGGACTGCCAGGAGGAGCCGCCGCCGCGCGGGGCCCCGTCCAGCGGGACCAGGGTCACCTTGTCGCCGCGCACCGCGCGCTGCTCCTCGGCGCTCGCGTGGGCGATCCCGGCGGCGGCCAGCACGGCCTCCCCCTCGGCCCGTACCCGTGCGTGCAGTTCCTCGGCGGCCGTGCCCTCGATGGGGCCGCTCAGGGCCTCCTGGGCGTTGGCGAGGTTGCTGAGCAGCTTGGCGTACTGCCAGCGGGCCACGTCCGGCACGACCGGCGCCTCGAAGTGCGCGGCGGCGAGGTCGGCGGCGATCCGCCGGGCGGTGTCGTCGGTACCGCCCTCGGCGCGGCCCAGATGGAGGATGCCGGTGAGCGGGGCGCCCGGGGCGGAGACGACGCCGGGCTCCACGAAGGTGGAGGGCAGCCAGACGCAGACGCCGTACACCCGGCGGAAGCGGCGCAGCGCGATCCGGGGGCTCTCCACGCCGTTCTGGAGGCAGAGCAGCGGCAGCCGTTCGGCGGCGGTGCCGCCGCCGGCCACCGGGGCGGGCGCCCAGGCGTCCAGCGCGGCCGCGGTGTCCTGGGTCTTCACGGCGAGCAGCAGGACGTCGTCCGGGCGCAACGCGCCGAGCCGCTCCGGGCCCTCGACGGCCGGCAGCCGGTACGTCAGCTCCCCCTCGGGGACGCGCAGCCGCAGCCCGTGCTCGCCGAGTGCCCTCAGATGTCCGCCGCGGGCGACGAGGACGACCTCGCGTCCGGCCTGGGCCAGCCGTCCGCCGACGGCCCCGCCGACCGCTCCCGCTCCGATCACGATGTAGCGCATGGACCCGATCCCATCACACGCGATCACGCCGGGGGCGCGGTCAGCTCGGCGAGTTTCACCACGGTGTTCCAGTTCCGGCTGGTGCCGACCAGGTCCGTGGCGGCCCGCAGGCGGCCCAGCGCCTCGGCGAGCCTGGAGCGGCCGAGGCCGTCGGGGGCGTACAGGTACAGGCAGCGGTCGCCGAGGCGGAACTCCTCGGGGAGGTGGGCGACTTGGTCGAGGTGGGCGTAGCGGTCGGGGGTGACGGGGCCGGAGAAGTAGGTCACGTGCAGCTGCCGGGCCTCCAGTTCGGCGGCCGGGAAGGGGCAGGCGCGGACCACCTCGGCCAGATAGGCGTGGTCGCGTACCAGCACGTCCACCGGGAAGCCGAAGCGTTCCTCGATCGCCCGGGCCAACTCCCCCGCCAGCGACTCCTCGTCGCCCCGGCCGGTGGTGAACACGGCCTGCCCGCTCTGGAGATGGGTGCGGACGCCGGTGTGGCCGAGGGTGCCGAGCAGGGCGCGCAGGTCGGCCATCGGGAGCTTCCGCTTCCCGCCCACGTTGATCCCGCGCAACAGCGCCGCATAGGTCGTCACACGGTCAGCTTAGAACGGCCGTCGTGCCCCGTGGGGGCGGGCACGACGGCCGGGGCCCGGCCCCGAGGGGGGCGGGCTGCGCGAAACAATGCCGGTTCGGCGGGGGCCGGATCAACCTCTGCACACAGCTGTGACTTGTTCAACAAGCTTTCGTAATCACAAAGTGGATCTCTGACGGCGGAACGGACATCCCATGACGCCCGGCGGGGTCCGGTCCCGCGCGGATGGGAGACTGACCGGGGGAAACGGCGGGCGCCGGCGCCCCGGGAACGGCTCGGCGAAGACGGCGGCACGGAGAGGCACCACGATGGACGAGGCACGGGCGCGGGACGTACTGGCCGCGGCGGGCGTGCCCGCGGCGGGGGCCGGGGACGCGGTGCTGCTCGCGCTCGGCGAGAACGCGGTGTTCGCCGCCGGCGACCTGGTCGTGAAGGTGGGGCGGGACGCCGAGCTGCTGGAGCGCGCCCGGCGTGAGCTGGCCGTCGCCGGGTGGCTCGCCGAGGCGGGCGTGCCGGCGGTGCGGGCGGCCGAGCCGGAGCCGCGGCTGGCCGAGGGGCATCCGGTGACGGTGTGGCACCGGCTGCCGGACGCCGTACGCCCCGCCGAGCCGCGTGATCTGGCCGGGCTGCTGCGCCTGGTGCACGCCCTGCCCGCGGCGCCGTTCGCGCTGCCGCCGCGTGAGCTGCTGGGCGGCGTGGAGCGCTGGCTGCGGCTCGCGGGCGAGGCGGTCGACCCCGAGGACGCGGCCTATCTGCGGGCGCGCCGGGACGGCTTCGCGGCGGCCGCGGCGGCGCTGACGCCCCGTCTGGCGCCGGGTCCCATCCACGGTGACGCGCTGGCGCGCAATGTCCACATCGGGCCCGAGGGTCCGGCCCTGGTGGACCTGGAGACCTTCTCCGCGGATCTGCGCGAGCACGACCTGGTGGTGATGGCCCTGTCCCGCGACCGGTACGGGCTGCCCGCCGCGTCGTACGACGCCTTCACCGCGACCTACGGCTGGGACGTGCGCGAGTGGGAGGGCTGCTCGGTGCTGCGCGGCGCCCGCGAGACGGCCAGCTGCGCCTGGGTCGCCCAGCACGCGCCCGGCAATCCGAAGGCCCTCGCGGAGTTCCGCCGCCGGGTGGCGTCGCTGCGGGACGGGGACGAGTCGGTGCGCTGGTACCCCTTCTGATCCCACCGGCCGGACGGCCCGCGTCCGAGCCGCCGGACGCCTCGCGTCACACCGTCTCGGGTGTCAGCTCCCGCAGCGGCCACAGCCCGTCCACCACCGCCGCCCCGTCCCCCTTGCGGCGCAGGAACTCCTGGAAGTCGGCCGCCCATTCGGCGTACCACTCGATCTGCCGGCGGTGCAGTTCGGCCGGGCCGAGCGCGGCGATCTTGGGGTGGCGGACGGCTATCGCGGCGGCCAGGCGGGCGGCGGCGAGGGCGTCCGCGGACGCGTTGTGCGCCGCGTCCAGGACGACGCCGTACTCGGCGCAGACCGCTTCCAGATTCCGCTTGCCGCGGCGGTAGCGGTCCGCCCGGCGGTCGATGGTGTACGGGTCGATCACCGGCGCGGGGGCCGCCCCGCCGAGGCGGTCGGCGAGGGACGGCAGCCGGTGGCGGCGCAGTTCGGCGGCGAGCAGGGTGAGGTCGAAGGCCGCGTTGTAGGCGACGACCGGGACGCCCGTCTTCCAGTACGACACCAGGGCCTCGGCGATGGCGTCGGCGACCCGGTCCGCGGGTGCGCCCTCGGCCGCCGCCCGTTCATTGCTGATCCCGTGCACGGCGACCGCGTCGGCCGGGATCTTGACGCCCGGATCGGCCAGCCACTCCCGGTGGCCCAGCGGCTCACCGGCCCTGACCTCGATCACCGCGCCGGTGACGATGCGTGCCTCGCGCGGATCCGTGCCGGTCGTCTCCAGGTCGAAGCCGACCAGCAGCTCTTGGTGCCAGCCCATGGGCGGTCCCCCTTCTTCATGGTGCGTTCCCCCAGTGGTCTCCACCCTCGCACGGGGCACTGACAATCAGGGGACCGCGTTCCGCTTTTCGGTGGAGAAGGGGGTGCGGATCAGGACACAGGGCGCGAATCGGCCCACGTCAGCTCGAACTCCTCGCGATATGTCGGAAAGAGTCCGGCTTCGCCCGCATCGTCCGACTTGACCAGGCGGCTGCCGTTGCGCAGCACCAGGACCGGCGACTCCATCCCGCGCGCCCCGCGCAGATAGGACTGCACCACGGCGATGCCGTCGGTACCGTCGCCGTCCACCAGATAGGCGGTGAAGCGGGGCGTCTCGTCGTACACCTGGATCTGGAAGGCGTCCGGGTCGCGCAGCCGGGAGCGCACCCGGCGCATGTGCAGGATGTTCATCTCGACCGAGCGGCTCAGCTCGCCCCGCTTCATCCCGAGTTCGCGCTCGCGGCGCTTGACCGAGCTGGAGGCGGGGTTGAGGAAGAGCAGCCGGACCCGGCAGCCGGACTCGGCGAGCCGGACCAGGCGCCGCCCGGAGAAGTTCTGCACCAGCAGGTTGAGGCCGATGCCGATGGCGTCCAGGCGCCGGGCGCCGCCGAAGAGGTCCTCGGCCGGGAACCGGCGCATCAGCCGCACCCGGTCCGAGTGGACGGCGACCACGTCGGCGTACCGGTCGCCGACCAGGTCCTCGACCGCGTCGACGGGCAGCCGGCGCGCGGAGGGCACGTCGCCGCCCGCGCCGAGCATCTCCAGGAGCCGGGCCGAGGCGCGCTCCGCCTGGCCGAGCACCGCCTCGGACAGGGCCCGGTTGCGGGAGACGACGTTGCGCGTCACCTCCAGCTCGTCCAGGGCGAGTTCGAGGTCGCGGCGCTCGTCGAAGTACGGCTCGAAGCAGGGCCAGTGCTGCACCATCAGCTCGCGCAGCTGGGGCAACGTCAGGAAGCTGAGCACGTTGTCGTCGGCCGGATCGAGCAAGTAGCCCTTGCGGCGGCTGACTTCGCGTACAGCGACCGCGCGCTGCACCCATTCCTGTCCGGCCGGTCCGGCGGCGGCGACCACCCACTCGTCGCCGTGCACGGGCTCGTACACGGGCCGCAGGACGGCGGCGACGACCGAACGCAGCCGCTGCTCCACGAGGTTCAGCCAGATGTAGGCCCGGCCGGCCCGCTGGGCGCGGGTGCGCACCTCGTGCCAGGCGTCGGCGCCCCAGTCCAGCTCCGGCCCGATGGAACCCGCGTCCATCGGCCGTGCCAGGGACACCGCGCCGGGCGGGACGTCCGCGGAGTCTCCCTCGTGACCCTCGCCACCAGGGGGCAGCTCCAGCCCTCCCGAGCCCACCCGTGCACCGCCTTCCGTCCCCGGGCCTTTCCCGTCTCGACGATCAAGGAAGGGTACTCCGGGAGCGGCGCGCGGTGCAGCCGGATGGACAGGTCGGTTCCGCTCCTGCTCTGCTCAACTGCTTGGCGTTTTCGGGCCGTTCCCCACCGCTCGTGCACGGGGAGTGAGCGGTTTCATAGCCGGGGGTACCCGGCCGGTCCCGTTCCTGCTTTCGGGGAGACTTCGTGCCATCGCGCGAACCGGCCCCCGGGCGGGCCGCCCACCTGGGAGAGTCATTGCCATGCAGGTCTGGCCTGGAGGGACGTATCCGCTCGGCGCGACGTACGACGGCGCCGGCACCAACTTCGCGGTCTTCACCGAAGCCGCGGACCGAGTGGAGCTGTGTCTGCTGCACGACGACGGCTCGGAGACGGCGGTGGAGCTGCGGGAGAGCGACGCGTTCGTGCGGCACGCGTATCTGCCGGGGGTGATGCCCGGACAGCGCTACGGATTCCGGGTGCACGGCCCCTACGACCCGGGGCGGGGGCTGCGCTGCAACGCGGCGAAGCTGCTGCTCGACCCGTACGCGAAGGCGGTCGCGGGCGCGGTGCGCTGGGGCGAGGAGGTGTACGGCTACCACTTCGGCGCGCCCGAGCGGCGCAACGACCTGGACTCGGCGCCGCACACCATGTCCTCGGTGGTGATCAACCCGTACTTCGACTGGGGCGACGACCGGCCGCCGCGCACCGAGTACCACCACACGGTGATCTACGAGGCCCACGTCAAGGGCCTGACCATGCGTCACCCGGGCCTCCCGGAGGAGCTGCGCGGCACGTACGCGGCGCTCGCCCACCCGGCACTCATCGAGCATCTGACCGAACTCGGTGTGACCGCGCTGGAGTTGATGCCCGTACACCAGTTCGTCAACGACCACCGGCTGGCGGACCTGGGGCTGAGCAACTACTGGGGCTACAACACCATCGGGTTCTTCGCCCCGCACAACGCGTACGCCTCCTGGGGCGACCGCGGCCAGCAGGTGCTGGAGTTCAAGTCGGCGGTGCGGGCGCTGCACGAGGCCGGGATCGAGGTGATCCTGGACGTCGTCTACAACCACACCGCCGAGGGTAACCACCTGGGCCCGACGCTCTCCTTCAAGGGCATCGACAACCCGTCGTACTACCGCCTCGCGGACGATCCCCGCTACTACACGGACACCACCGGCACCGGCAACTCGCTGCTGATGCGCTCCCCGCACGTGCTCCAGATGATCATGGATTCGCTGCGCTACTGGGTCACCGAGATGCATGTCGACGGCTTCCGCTTCGACCTCGCGGCGACCCTGGCCCGGCAGTTCCACGAGGTGGACCGGCTGTCCTCGTTCTTCGACCTGGTGCAGCAGGACCCGGTGGTCTCCCAGGTGAAGCTGATCGCCGAGCCCTGGGACGTGGGCGAGGGCGGCTACCAGGTGGGCAACTTCCCGCCGCTGTGGACCGAGTGGAACGGCAAGTACCGCGACACCGTACGGGACCTGTGGCGGGGCGAGCCGCGCGCGCTCGCGGAGTTCGGCTCCCGGCTGACCGGCTCCTCGGACCTCTACCAGGACGACGGCCGCCGCCCGCTGGCCTCCGTCAACTTCGTCACCTGCCACGACGGCTTCACGCTGCGCGACCTGGTGTCGTACGACGACAAGCACAACGAGGCCAACGAGGAGGGCAACCGGGACGGCGAGAGCCACAACCGGTCCTGGAACTGCGGCGCCGAGGGCGAGACCGGCGACCCCGGGGTGCTCGCGCTGCGCGCCCGCCAGACGCGCAACTTCCTCGCCACCCTGATGCTGTCCCAGGGCGTGCCGATGATCAGCCACGGCGACGAGTTCGGCCGCACCCAGCGCGGCAACAACAACGCCTACTGCCAGGACAACGAGGTCTCCTGGCTGCACTGGCCCGAGGACGGCGGGGAGCTGCTGGAGTTCGTGCGCACCATGGTGTGGCTGCGCCGCGACCACCCCGTGCTGCGCCGCCGCCGCTTCTTCCACGGCCGCCCGGTGGAGGGCAGCCACGGCGAGCTGTCCGACATCGCCTGGTTCACCCCGCACGGCACGGAGATGACCCGGCGGGACTGGGACGCGGCCGGGGCGTCCGCGCTGACCGTGTTCCTCAACGGCAACGCCATCTCCGAGCCGGGCCCGCGCGGGGAGCGGATCACCGACGACTCCTTCCTGCTGCTGTTCAACGCCTCCCCCGAGCCGCTGGACTTCCGGGTGCCGGTGAACCACGGCCGGCAGTGGCAGGTGGTGGTCGACACGGCCCGCGCCGAGGGCATCCCGCCGGGTTCGGGCACGAAGGCGAAGGCGGGCGACCGGCTGGCCCTGGAGGACCGCAGCCTCATGGTCCTCCAGCGTCCGGCGTAGGGCGCCGTAGGCCAGGTGGGTGAGCGCGGACGAGCCGCCTCGGCCGCCGGCCCGGTCCGGGTGACACGAAACGCGGCAGGGCGGGTACGTAGGTTCCCATGACCTCTGCGCGACCCGGACCGGGGGTGCCCACGGCCACCTACCGGCTTCAGCTCCAGCCCGCCTTCCCGTTCTCGGCCGCCGCGGCGGCCGTCCCGTACCTCGCCTCGCTCGGCGTGTCCCATCTGCACCTGTCCCCCGTCCTGGAGGCCGTACCGGGTTCCGCGCACGGCTACGACGTGGTGGACCACGGCCGCGTCCGCGCGGAACTCGGCGGCGAGGAGGGGCTGCGCGCGCTGTCCCGGACCGCCCGGGAGCACGGCCTCGGCCTGGTCCTGGACATCGTGCCGAACCACATGGCGATGGCGCCCGCGCACAACCACGCCCTGTGGGAGGTGCTGCGCGAGGGACCGGATTCGGCGTACGCAAGCTGGTTCGACATCGACTGGGACGCCGGGGGCGGCCGGGTGCTGCTGCCCGTGCTCGGTGCCCCGCTCGGGGCCGAGCTCGGCCATCTGCGGGTCGACGGCGACGCGCTGCGCCTGCGCGACCAGGTCCTCCCGCTGCGCGCCGGCACCGAGCGGCTGCCGCTGCCCGAGCTGCTGGACGCCCAGTGGTACCGCCCGGTGTGGTGGCGGCTCGCCCGGACCGAGCTGAACTACCGGCGGTTCTTCAGCATCTCGGAGCTGATCGGGCTGCGGGTGGAGGACCCCGGGGTGTTCGACGCCACCCACGCCAAGATCCTCCAGCTGCTGGACGAGGGCGTGGCCGACGGGCTGCGCGTGGACCACCCCGACGGGCTCGCCGACCCGGACGCGTATCTCGCCCGGTTGCACGAGGCGAGCGGCGGGCGCTGGACGGTGATCGAGAAGATCCTCGCCGACGACGAGCGGCTGCCGCCCTCCTGGCCCATCGCGGGCACCACCGGCTACGACGCGCTGCGCCGGGTCGACGGCCTGTTCACGGACCCGGACGGGGCGGTCGAACTCCTCACGGAGTACCGGCGGTTCGCGGCCCCGCAGGCGGACCGGGGCGGTGTCTGGGATGCGACGGTCCGCCGGGCCGCCTACAAGGTGCTCACGCACGAGCTGGCCACCGAGACCGAGCGGCTCACCCGGGTCGCGGTGCGGCTGTGCGCCCACTCTCCCGACCTCGCGCTGCGCGACCGGGCCCCCTGGGCGCTGCGTACGGCCCTGGAGGAACTCCTGGTCCGGATGCGGGTCTACCGGCCGTACGCCTCCGGGGACGCGGCCGCCGTCATCACGGAGGAGGCCGCCGGGGAGGCCCGGCTCGCCTTCGTGGTCCCCGAGGAGGCGGCGGTCGTCGACCTCGTACGGCAGCTGCTCGTGGAGCCGCCCGGGGACCCGGCCGCGCCGGACCACGCCGACCGGCTCGAACTGCGCACCCGGTTCGCGCAGACCGCCTCCGCGCTGCGGGCGAAGTCGGTGGAGGACACGGCGTACTACCGCTATGTGCCGCTGCTGGCGGCGACCGAGGTGGGCGGCGACCCGGGCCGCCCGGGGATCTCCCCGCGCGAGTTCCACACGTACTGCGCCCGCGTCCAGGAGGAGCGGCCGCTGACCGGTACGGCCGTCACCACGCACGACACCAAGCGCAGCGCCGACGTCCGCGCGGCCCTCGCCGTCCTGACCGAGTGCCCCGGCCGCTGGGCGGAGCTGGTGGCCGGGGTGACCCGCCCCGAGGAGGGCACCCCGGACGGGCAGCTGGCCTGGGCGGCCTGGCAGACGGTGTTCGGGCTCGGTCCGGCCGAGGAGGAGCGGGTGCGGGAGAACCTGCTGAAGCATGTGCGCGAGGCCGGCATGTACACCAGCTGGACCGAGCGGGAGACGCCGTACGAGGAGGCGGTGACCGCCTTCGTGGCGGCCGGCCCCTGCGGCCCGCCCGGCGAACGCGTGACCGCCTTCCGCAAGGCGCTGGAGCCGTACATCCGGGCCAACGTCCTCGGCACGGCCCTGGTGCACCTGACGATGCCGGGCGTCCCGGACGTGTACCAGGGCGCCGAGGGCGAGTTCCGCGCGCTGGTGGACCCGGACAACCGCCGCCCGGCGGCCCTGCCGCCCGAAACTCCGGGCGAAAAGGCTGAGTTGACGCGCGCGGCGCTGCGGCTGCGTGCCCGCAGGCCGGACGCCTTCGGGGCGGCCGCCTCCTACGACCCGCTGCCCGCCGAGGGCCCGGCGGCGGACCACTGCACGGCCTTCGCCCGCTCCGGGGAGGTGATCACGGCGGTGACCCGGCTCTCGCTGCGGCTCGCGGAGTCGGGCGGCTGGCGGGACACGACCCTGCCGCTGCCCCCCGGCCGCTGGGCCGATGCCCTCGACCCGGCACGGGAGTTCACCGGCCGGGTCCCCCTCACGGACCTGTTCGCCCCCCGGCCGGTGGCCCTGCTGGAGCGCGTCACCCGGGAGTGAGAGGCAACCGATGCCCCCCTGCCGGGACCCGCCGGGAGACCGCTCCCGGCGGGTCCCGGCCGGTGGCGGGCCGGTGTTCGGGGTGCCTCTGGTCGGGCCGCAGGTCTCGGAGCCGATCGGCGAGGGCCGGTTGATCATCGGCTGGGACGCCGAACCCGGTGACGTGGCCCGGCACATACACCCGCACCCGACGCTCTCGGAGGCGGTGGACGAGGTGTTCCTGACGCTCGCGGGGCGGGGGCTGCACCAGCGGTGAGCGCCGTGCGTGCGGTGGCCCCGGCTCCGGTTGGCACATGCCGCGCGGGCATCCGGCCGGACGCTTGACAGCCACCGCGCACCGTGCGGGACTGGGAGGGCGAAGCAGGGCGGACGAGTCGGGGGTGAGTCTCCTGCCGGAGCTGCGCTATCCCAGCGTTCCCGAACTGGTGGCCTCCGCACGGGCGTTGGCCGCCTCGGAACCCGGGCTGTGCGCGCTGCGGCAAGTGGGCCGCTCGCGCGCGGGACGACCGCTGCACCTGCTGTCGGTGGGGCACGCACAGCGCTCGGTGCTGGTGGTGGCGGGCGCCCACGCCAACGAGCCGACCGGCGGCTCCACCTTGCGGGTGCTCGCCCGACGGGTGCTGGCGGAGCGCGAGTTGCGCACCGGCACCTCCTGGCACTTCCTGCTGTGCGCGGACCCGGACGGCGCCGCCCTCCATGTCACCCCGGCGCCGCGCAGCCTGCTCGACTACCACCTCGGCTTCTACCGGCCCACGGGCGCCGAGCAACCGGAGTGGTCGCCGTCCGTGCTGCCCCCCGACCTGCTCCCGCCCGAGACCCGGGCGCTGACCGGGGTGATCGACGAGCTGCGCCCCTACCTCCAGGTGACCCTGCACGGCACCGATCTGGGCGGCAGCTGGGTGCAGTTGACGCGGGACGTGCCGGGCCTCGCGGAGCCGTTCGCCAAGTCGGCGGCGCAGCTGCACATCCCGGTGGAGACGGGCGCCTCGGACGCCGCGGGCTGGCCGGCGTCCGGGCCGGGGGTGCATGTGATGCCGGGTCCGGAGAGCGGCGTGGCCTATCCGAGCATGCCGGACGACGCCCGGCACAGCACCTGGTACCACGCGCACCGCTACGGGGGGCTGACCGCCGTGGTGGAGGTGCCGATGTGGGCCAGCGACCTGGTGGACGACCCGGCGCCGCACCCGGCGCCGGCGGTGGCGATCCGGCGGCTGGCGCGGCGGCTGCTGCGGGACTCGCTGGAGGTGGAGCGGGTGCTCGCGGAGGCGCTGCCCCGGCTCGACGGCGCCGACGGGCCGCTGCTGCGGGCCGCGCGCTGGGCGCTGGGGCTGATCCCGGGCCTGGCCGAGGACTGGACCCACACCGTGCCGGCCGCCGGCACGATGGCGTACGTCGGCAGCGTGGACGCGTTCGGGCGGCGGCTGCCGCTGCGGGCGGCGGCGATGCTGCTGCGGGTGCTGCGGGAGAGCGGCGACCGGGCGGCGCCGGACCTCGAACGGCTCGTCGCCACCTGGTCCGACGCCTTCGCCCGGCGCTTCCGGGCCCGCTGGGTGCCGCTGGACCACCAGGTGGAGCACCAGTCACGCACGGTGCTGCTGGCGGCCCAGCAGGCCCGGGAGCAGGCGTATCCCTAGGGGCCGCCGGCTCGAAGTGCCATCGGCTCACGAGGGCGGCCGGCTCACGAGGGCGGCCGGCGGGGCCGCGCGCCGCCGGTCAGTCGCCGAGGTCGAAGACCGACCCCGTCCGCGCCCGCAGTTCGCAGGAGTTGGTGTACGTCCGCCGGAAGTCGACCATCCGGCCGTTCCAGCGGCCGCGCGCGGTGGCGGTGACCGGGGAGTAGATCCGCGGGCAGAACACCTTGCGGGCCGGGATGAGGTCGATGTCGCCGCGGGCGGCGGCCAGTTCGGCGCAGGCTTCGGCCGCGTACGGATGGCCGTGCGGCGGCAGGCAGCGCAGCAGGGCGCTGCGGCCGCTGTCGGCCCGGTCGCCCGAGCGGGTGATCGTGAGGTGCAGCCGGTTGCCGTGCCGATGGGGGAACGGATGGGGAAACGCCTGGGCGGGGCCCGCGGCGAGGAGACCGGCGGCGGCCAGGAACACGCCGACGGCCGCGGTCGCTCTGGTGAAGTACGTCATGCCCGTTGCATCGGCAGGACGTCCGCCGTTCCGCAGTGCGGGTCACCCGTTCGAACGACCGGGGCGCCCCCGGCCGCGCGCTCAGCCCAGCGACAGCCGGTACGCGACCCGCCCGAACGCCACCTGGTCGCCCTCGCGGACGGCGACCGCGCCGATCACCCGGCGGCCGTTGACGGTGGTGCCGTTGGTGGAGCCGAGGTCCCGGAGAATCCACAGCCCGCCCTGGTGGCTGAGTTCGGCGTGCACCCGGGAGACCGTCTCATGGGTCAGCCGCAGCCCGTTGCCCGGGTCGCGGCCTATCCGCAGCGGGCGGGTGTGGGCCGGTCCCGGCAGCAGCAGCTTGGGCAGCCGCTCGGCCTGCCAGGCGCGGCGCAGTCGTACCGTGAAACCGGAGACGGCCTCCACGGTGCCGAAGACCACGCGGGACAGGCGGCTGTCGCGGGGCAGGTCGGCGACGAGGACGGCGAGTTCGTCGGCGTGGCGCGCGGCGAGCGCCAGTTCCATGCGGCGCACGAACGTCTCGTGCGACAGCCGGCCCTTGGCCGCGCCGTCCCGCAGCACCTCCAGGGCCGCTTCCCGCTCCGTGTCGGACAGCCGCGCGGACGCCGGGGCCGGGGCGGTGGGGAACTCGAAGGACGACGTCACGCCTGTGATTGTCGGTCAGTGGGCGACGCGTGTCCAGAAAGCGGGTAATCGGCGCCCGCCGGACGGTACTTCCGCGCGGGCCGCCCGGGGAACTTCGCACGACACCTGAGGGGAAAGGCCCCGATCGGAGGGGAGATCGAGGGCGGGGGCGGGCACGATGGGAGCGCGGGACATCACGGTGAACAGACGAAGGGGAACCGTCCGTGCAGTTCGAGGTGTGGGCACCGCAGGCAGACCGGGTGACGCTCCAGTGCGAGGGCGCCACGCGGGCGTTGGCGCGCGATCCGGAGCGCGGGGGCTGGTGGAAGGGGGAGGCGGCGGCCGGTGACGGCGCCCGGTACGGGTTCGCGCTGGACGACGGTCCGGTGCTGCCCGACCCGCGCTCGCGCCGCCAGCCGGACGGTCCGGACGGGCTCAGCGCGGTCGTGGACCAGGAGCGGTACCGGTGGCGGGTGCCATGGCCGGGGCGGGAGTTGCCGGGCGCGGTGCTCTACGAGCTGCATGTGGGCACGTACACCCCCGAGGGCACGCTGGACGCGGCGGCGGACCGGCTCGGTCATCTGGTGGAACTGGGCATCACGCACGTGGAGTTGATGCCTCTCTGCCCGTTTCCCGGGCGGCACGGCTGGGGGTACGACGGGGTGGCGCCCTGGGCGGTGCACGAGCCGTACGGCGGCCCCGAGGCGCTGAAGCGGTTCGTGGACCGGGCGCACGAGCTGGGGCTCGGTGTCGTCCTGGACGTCGTGCACAACCACTTGGGGCCCTCCGGTAACTATCTGCCGTCCTTCGGGCCGTACTTCACCGACACGCACACCACACCGTGGGGCGCGGCGATGAACCTGGACGCGCCCGGCTCGGACGAGGTACGCGCGTTCCTCGTCGGCAGCGCGCTGGCGTGGCTGCGGGACTTCCGGCTCGACGGGCTGCGCCTGGACGCGGTGCACGCGCTGTACGACACCCGGGCCGTCCACTTCCTGGAGGAGCTGTCGGCGGCCGTCGACCACCTGGCGGCGGAGGTGGGCCGGCCGCTGTTCCTGATCGCCGAGACCGATCTCAACGATCCGCGCTTGATCACGCCGCGCGGGGAGCACGGGCTCGGGCTGCACGCGCAGTGGAACGACGACTTCCACCACGCCCTGCACACCGCGCTGACCGGCGAGTCCCAGGGCTACTACGCCGACTTCGCGCGCGACCCCTTCGCCGCGCTGGCCAGGACGCTGACCGGGGGCTACTTCCACGACGGCACCTACTCCGGTTTCCGGGGCCGGCACCACGGGCGCCCGCTGGACCGGGCGCGGGTGGCTGGGCACCGGCTGCTCGGCTACTCCCAGACCCATGACCAGATCGGCAACCGCGCCCAGGGCGACCGGCTCTGCGCGCACCTCTCCCCGGGCCTGCTGGCCTGCGCGGCGACGCTGGTGCTGACCGCGCCGTTCACCCCGATGCTGTTCATGGGCGAGGAGTGGGCGGCCGGTACGCCCTGGCAGTACTTCGCCGACCACACGGACCCGCAGCTCGCCGAGGCGGTACGGCGCGGGCGGCGCCGGGAGTTCGCGGCGCACGGCTGGGCCGAGGAGGACGTACCCGACCCGGGGGACCCGGCGACCCGGGAGCGCTCCTGCCTCGACTGGTCGGAACCCGAACGCGCCGCGCACGCGCGGATGCTGGACTGGTACCGGCGGCTGATCGCGCTGCGCCGCGACCAGCCCGACCTCACCGACCCGGACCTCGCCGACACGAAGGTGGCCTACGACGCGGGGGCCCGCTGGCTGGCCTTCCGGCGGGGCGACGTACGGGTCGCGGTGAACCTGGGCGAGGAACCGGCCGCCATTCCGCTGGGCTCCCGCCCGGCCCTGGTCCTCGCCGCCTGGGAGCCGGTCGAGCCGCCGGGCGCGGACGGCGTGCTCCAGCTGCCCGGGGAGTCGTGCGTGGTGCTCAGCCAGCCCTGAGCCGCCGGACGCCGGTCACGGCTCCTCCCCCGCCGTCTTGAAGTCCGTCACCCGCTCCAGCAGGATCGGCTCCCACGCCCGGCGCAACTGGGTGCGCAGCAGCGCCGGGTCGCCCGGGCCGCGGCCGTCGAGGCGGTCCATCAGGCGCAGCACCGTGTCGCAGCGGGCCAGCCACAGGCCGCGCAGGCAGGGGCGGGCGCCGTACCCGGCGAGGGTGGCGGCGCGGACGGCGGCCGGGGAGCCGACGGCGACGGCGAGCCCCGCGATGTCCTCGGCGGGATCGCCGAGCGCCGCCTCGGTCCAGTCGAGGACGCCGCGCACCCGCCCGTCGGCGCTGACCACCACGTGTTCGCCGGTCAGCCCGTGGTGGGTGAGCACGGCGACGCCGGGCTGCGCGGCGAGCTGGGCGGCCCCGGCCGGGGTGAGCTGGTGCATCGGCTCGGCGTCGAACTCGTCGGCGGCGGCGAGCCGTTCGGCCGCGTGCACGGCCATCCGGCGCAGCGCCTCCAGGGAGCGCGGGGCGGCGCGCGGCACGCCGAGCGACTCGGCCTGCCGTACCGGCACCGCGCGCAGCCCGGTGAGCAGCCCGGCGAGATCGGCCTCGCCGGCCGCCGAGACCTCGTGCTCCTCGGCGGTGCCGCCGGGCACCGCGGTGTCCAGGGTGCAGGCGAGGCCGGGCGCCCAGTCGGCGTGCGCGACGCTGACCGGCACCGCGATGGGGACGTGCGGGCGGACCAGGGCGCGCAGCCGCAGCTCGCGGCGCCTGCGGGCGGACGCCTCCCGGTCGGGGGCGAGCCGCAGCACCTGGCGGGTGCCGACCCACCAGGTGTACGCATGCTCCTCCCGTACGGGCCGGACGTCGGGTGCGTCGCCGTCCGGGCCTTCCTTGAGCAGCGAACGGACCAGCTGGCGGACGGTGTCCGCGGTGGGGGTCGGTGCCTGGGTCATGGATCGCGCGTTGCCGTTCCGGGTGTCGTCGGGGTGCTCTGCCCGGGCCCGCCCCGGGCCCGGGGTCTCGGTCCGTCAGTCCACTGTCACCAGCTCGCGGCCGGTGTTGTTGAGGCGGCGGCCGCCGTCCTCGGTCACCGTCACGATGTCCTCGATGCGCACCCCGAACCGGCCGGGCAGATAGATGCCGGGCTCGACCGAGAAGCACATCCCGGGCACCAGCGGCAGCTCCTCGCCCTCGATCATGTACGGCGGCTCGTGCGTGGTGACGCCGATGCCGTGCCCGGTGCGGTGGATGAAGTACTCGCCGTACCCGGCGTCGGTGATCACCCGGCGGGCGGCCCGGTCGACCTCCTGGCAGGCCACGCCCGGCCGCACCGCCTGGCAGCCGGCCTCCTGGGCCTCCCGCACGATGTCGTGGACCCGGCGCTCCTCCTCGGTGGGCTCGCCGACGTGCACGGTGCGCGTGGTGTCGGAGCCGTAACCGTCCTTCAGGCCGCCGAAGTCGAGGACGACCATGTCCCCGCGCCGGATGACCCGGTCGCCGACCTCGTGGTGCGGGTTGGCGCCGTTGGGGCCGGAGCCGACGATGGTGAAGTCGACCTGGGAGTGGCCGAAGCGGCGCAGCAGCGCGGCGAGGTCGCGGCCGAGGTCGGACTCGCGGCGCCCGGCGAAGGTCACCTTGCGGATCTCCTCGAACGCGGCGTCGGCGGCGGCTCCGGCGGCCGCGAGCAGCTCCACCTCGGCGGGGTCCTTGACCGCGCGCAGCATGGGCAGCGCGTCGGTGAGGGCGGCGTACGAGCTGTCGGGCAGGGTGCGCTGGAGGCCGAGGACGTGCAGGCCCCAGGTGTTGTCGCTGATGCCGTAGCGGCCGCGGCCGTCGAGCAGCTCGGCGGTGACGGCGTACGGGTCCTTGCCGTCGGTCCAGTCGCGCAGGGTGAGCGCCTCGCCGGCGACGGAGTGCTCGGCGTCCGGGGCCTCCAGGGTGGGGACGACCAGGACGGGGTCCTGGCCGGGGGCGAGGACCAGCAGGGTGAGCCGCTCGGTGACGGCGGTGGGGGTGTAGCCGGTCAGCCAGACCATGTCCGGGCCCGGTGCCACGAGCAGCCCGGCGAGACCGGCGTCGGCCGCGGCGCGCGCGGCACGCTCCATGCGGGCCTGGTGGTCGGCTGCGCTGAAGGGCGTGGTCGTACTACCGGTCATCCGGGCCTCCGGGCGGTTCTGGCTGGTCGGGCGGGTACCGGGGCGCACGGCAGGCGCCCTGGGCAGCATCCTGCCCGCCCGGACCGGGCCACGCGACCCGATCGGACGATCCCGCGTCCGCCGGGTGCGGCGGAGATCCGCGCGGGGCGGCTCACGGGGGTCGGCAGGAGGTACGGCACCCGGCCATCATGTCCCACCGGCCCCCGCACTCCGCCGACCACTGGCCCCCGGATTCCACCGACCACCGGCTCCCGGGTTCCACCGACCCACCGGCCCCGGACTCCGCCGCGCTCAGGTCACCACGCCCGGCACCACCGTCAGCTGCTGGAACCCGCCGCCGCTGTGCCGCACGGTGAGCAGCACCTCGCTGCCGGGGCGGGCGCGGGCGACGGCCCGTGCCAGGTCGGCGGCCGTGTCGACGCGGGCGCCGCCGAACTGGAGCAGGACGTCCCCGCGGGCCAGGCCCGCCCGGTAGCCGGGGCCGGGCGTGTGCACCCCCACCACCAGGGCGCCGGGGCTGCCGTAGTCGACGGCCTCCACGCCGAGGGTGGCCCGGGGGCCGCCGTCCCGCGCGGGCGCGGCCGCGGTCCGGGGATGCGGTACGGCGCTCTTCCCCGCGCCGAGCAGGGTGGCGCCGACCGCGCCGATGCCCACGCCGGACAGCAGCAGCAGGGTGCCCGCGCAGGCGCCGAGCAGCAGGGTCCGCAGCCGCCGTACGCGCCGGGACGCGGCGTGCGGATGGTGGGCGGGGCCGCCGCCCGTCCGGGGGCCGCCGCCGGCCCGGGGGCCCCGGCCCGGCAGCGGCCTGGGCCGCAACGCAGTGTGTTCCATGGTTCGCTCGCCTCCGGCCGGTCATCTACCCGGCGCACCGGCCGGCGACGAGACACGAACGAGTGAGACTGCCCGGAGGCCGGCGGCGGGTAGTCACTACGGACACCCCGCGCCCCCCCGGTCACCAGGGGCCCCGGCCTTCGGCTCAAGCTCGGCTCAGCCCATGTGCCCTCCGTGGCCGCCGTCGTGCGCCGCGCCGTGGTCGAACTTCATCGCCTCGGGCGGCATCACGACGAACGGGCGCATCATCCCCATGTCCTCGTGCTCCAGCAGATGGCAGTGGTACATGAACCTGCCGTACGCCCCGTCGAAGCGGCCCATGACCCGCAGCAGTTGGCCGCCGGGCACCCGGAAGACGTCCTTGTATCCCTGCTCGTTGGGCGCGAGCGGGATCGCGGTGCCCGCGTCGTGGCGGATCGGGGCGCGGGTCCCGCCGGCCGCCGGGTCGAAGCCGGAGACGTCGTAGGCGTCCCGGCCCAGCAGCTGGAAGTCGGCCAGGTGGATGTGCATGGGGTGCACGATGGGCGCGAGGTTGAGGAAGCTCCACTGCTCGTAGCTGCCCTCGGCGATGGTGAAACCGAGCCCGTCGTTGAAGGTCCGCGCGATGCGCCGGTACGTCCTGGTGGTGCCGTCGGCGCCGGTGAGCCGGATGACGCCGTCGGCCGGGAGCGTCGGCCCGTCCGTGCCGGTGACCTCGGTCATCTCCCAGATCTCCGGGTGCCCGCCCGCGCCCTGGGTGGCGGGCGGGGTGAGCACGACCAGCCGGTGGCCGTGCGGGATGTCGTGGGTGAGCCGGCGGAAGGAGCCGGAGAGGACCTCGGGCAGCTCGAAGGTGTCGCGCTCGGCGGCCTCGCGGACCCGGAACTCCATGACCGCCGGATAGCGCACGTCACCGGCCGGGTCGGGCACGCCCGCCGGCTGGTTGGGCCCCTTGTTCACCAGCCGCAGGGTACGGCCGGCCAGCCGCCGGAAGTCCACCAGCAGGTCGAAGCGCTCGGCGGGCGCCGCGGTCAGGGTGGGCAGTTCCGCGCCGAAGTCCACCGGCACGGGCCGCGGCAGCAGCCCGCCGTCGCTGCCGATCTGGTGCACGACGCCGGGCACCGGGTCGCCGTCCTCGTCGATCAGCACGAGGTCGTAGATGCGCGCGTTCGAGGCGTTGACCAGACGGAAGCGGTACCAGGCCGAGTCCACCGCGGCGTACGGCCAGATGCGGCCGTTGACCGTGGTGTACGGCCCGGTGAACGGGATGGACACCGGCTCGCCGGTCTCCGGGTTGCTCGCCTGCACGACGACCGTCTTGTGCAGCAGCCGCCCGTTGAGCCGCCCGCCCTCGTCGGTGTCGAGGTTGCGGTCGGCGAGCAGCAGCGGGATCTCCCGCTTCCCGGACGGCAGATGGAGCGCGTCCTCCTCGTCGTCGCGGATCAGGTAGGTGCCGTAGAGCCCGGACATCACGTTGAAGCGGGTGATGTTCATGGCGTGGTCGTGGTACCACCACTGGGTCGCCTGGTGGTCGTTCGGGTACTCCGACAGCTGGGCGTCGCCGGAGCCGACCGCGTTGTCCGCCCAGCCGTCGTTGCCGCCGCCGGTCTGGGCACCGTGCAGATGGGTCACCGTCCAGGCGGGCAGGGCGGCGACGTCCTTGTCGGGCTCCACGCCGCCGCGGCCGGGCTCGGTGGTGGCGGGCGCGGTACCGGGCGCGCGGACCGGCACCTCGACCGAGGTCACCGGGTACTCGGCGTCCCGGGGGACGCGGTTGGTCCAGGCGATGCGGATCCGGCGGCCGCGCCGCACCTCGATGGTCGGGCCGGGGACATGGCCGTCGTAGCCCCACATCAGGGTGGGCGGCAGCTGCGGGTGCAGCCGCACCCAGGTCGGGCGCAGGGCGATCTCGGTCTCCTGCCGGACGTCGGCCCCGCCCGGCCGCAGCACCGGCGGCACGGTCAACGGCGCGACATACGGCCGCAGTTCGCCCGGCGCCTGCTTCTTCTCCCCCGTGGCGCCGGTGATCCTTCCGACGGCCTTCTCGATGATCTCGGTCAAGCTCGAACACCCCCCGTGTTCTCGCGCTGTGTCGTTCCCCTTGCCTGTGAAGACTGCGAAGAGTCCGCCGAAGTTCCCTGAATGCCCTACTCCGTACGAGTAGATTCCGAAACGGTCGATCAGCCCGGAGTGAGCAGGGGGCGCACGGGCGGGCGGTCGGGCAGGAAGCCGTGGGCGCGCCGCGACAGCCACGCGTCCCGGTAACGGTCCACGCTGCGGTGCCAGTTGAGGATTCCGGCCAGCCAGTTGCGCAGGTCGTCGACGTAGCCGTCCATCGCCGCACGGGCCTGCGGGGACAGCCCGAAGTCGTCGTACAGTACGGGCAGTTCATGGGCGACGACGTGTTCGAACTGCCGCATGCGCTGGGTGGTCAGGTCGTGGACGACACCGAGCGCGGCCGGGTAGCCGACGCCGAAGAAGTTCTGCACGACCAGGACGGCGTTGTGGATCTCGCCCTCGTACTCGATCTCCTTCTGGTACGAGAAGATGTCGTTGAGCAGGCAGGCGTAGTCGATGGCGGCGTTCTCCAGGGAACGCACCGGGCCGCTGCGGTAGAGCTCCGGCGGGACCGCGGGGCCCCGGCCCATCCGGCACAGGCTCAGGGTGAGGTCGGAGCCGAAGGTGGCGCGGCGCATCTCCAGGTAGTCGACCGGGTCGGGGACGCGGTTCTGGAGCTGGTTGGACAGTTCCCACACCCAGCTCTCGGTCATGGTGTCCACGGCGGCCTTGAGGGTGCGCCGCTGCCCGGTGCTCATCGGGGCGCTGGTGCGGGCCCACAGGTCGCTCAGGGAGCGCTCCAGGGCGTTGCCGGGCACCAGCGGGGGCTCGCCGTCGACGGGCATGCAGGCCGACAGCCGGGCGGTGGCCAGGCGGGCGCCGGCCAGGTCGCCTCGGCGGCCGTGGACGAGCGGGTAGTAGTCGTCGCCGTAGGTGCCGAAGGCGAGCCACTGGGCGCTGAGGTCGAGGGCCTCGGGGGTGGCGTCGGGGTCCAGTCCGGCGGAGCACAGGGCGAGGTCGCAGGCGCGCAGCCGGTCCTCGTCCCAGACGCCCTCCCGGAGGAGGCCCATCCGGTCGCACCAGGCGCGCAGATGGCGGCGGGCGGCCTCCAGGTGCGGGCTGAGCTCCAGGGCGAACGGCATGTGGAACTCGGGCAGGATCGAGGGGCCGACCTTCTGGTGGGGCACATGCGCGTAGGAGCGCAGCCGCTCGTGCGCGGCGGAGGCGAGCAGGGAGCCGATGTGGGCGGCGGAGGTGCCGGGCCCGCTCGGCAGCCGCCAGGGCGAGTCGCCGCGCGCGCCCTTGTTCATGTAGCGGCTGGAGCGCAGGTGCCATTCGTGGCCGCCGCTCTGCCAGTCCTGGAGTCCCTTGGCGTAGGCGGCGATCGCGCCCGTCTCGACGGGGGTGAGGCCCTGTTCCAGGGCGATCGCGGGCACCTCGGTGAGCGCGGTGTGCTCGAACTGGTGCAGCCGCGAGGTGAGGATGTCGTTGACGGTGTCGGCGGCCTGCTGGGTGGTGCAGCCGAAGAAGGTCTCCAGGACAAGCACGCCGTTGCTGTTCTCGCCCTCGTCCTCGACCTCGCGCTGGTAGGAGAACAGGTCGTTGCGCAGATGGACGGCGTCGGCGAAGGTCTCCATCAGCACCCGCAGCGGCCTGGTCCCCGCGACGGACGCGGGCACCTCGGCGGTCGCGTACTCCACGAGCCCGGCGGACCAGGGCGCGCCGCCCACCTTGCGGCGCATCTCGATGTACTCGACGGGGTTGGCGATCCGCCCTTCGTTGATGTTGGACAGCTCCCACAGCGACTCGTTGAGCAGATGCTCGGTGGCCACCGAGAAGCGGCGGCGCCAGTCCGCCGACATCGCGGGCACCGTACGCGCCCACAGGTCCTTCAGACCCGCCTCGACCGGGTTCTCCGGTTCCGGCACGGGGGTCGCGGGATCGATCGGCATGAACAGCGGGAGCCGGTCGAGGTGGGCCTTGCCGGCCGCACGGTCCTGGGTCCGCTTGAACATGTCGAGGAAGTGGTCGTCGAAGAAGAACACCCACACGTACCAGTCGGTGATCAGCGAGAGGGCGGAGCCGTCGCAGTCGGGGTGGGTGTAGGCACACAGCAGCCCGTAGTCGTGCGCGTCCAGGTCGGACTGCTCCCAGATCCCGGAGCCCTCCAGCATGCCCATCTCGCGCGCCCACGCGGTGGAATGGGCGCGTGCCTCGTCGAGGTGCGGATTGAGCCGCGCGGGAAACGGCATGTAGAAGTGCGGGAGTTCGAACGGCTGCGTCATGGCCGGGCCCTACCCGGGGTCCCGAACGCCCATCCCATGCGCGGGACATGATCACACCATCGCGTGAACCGGCCCCGAGGTGTGCCCCGTCCGCGCCCTTGCCGTGCTCGGGTGCCCGGGCCACGGTGGAGCGCATGAACTCCTTCGTGCTGCCCCATGAGGTGCACGGCGACGGCGCCCACCGGGTGTTCGCCGTACACGGCTGGTTCGCCGACCGCTCCGCCTACGCGACCGTGCTGCCGGACCTGGACCGCGCCTCCTTCACGTATGTGCCGGTCGATCTGCGCGGCTACGGGGAGGCGGCGGACGCCCCGGGGCCGTATACGACGGCGCAGGCGGCCGTGGATCTGGTGGCGCTGGCCGACCGGCTCGGCTGGGCCCGGTTCTCGGTGATCGGGCACTCGATGGGCGGGGCGGTGGCCCAGCGGCTGCTCGCGCTCGCGCCCGGGCGGCTGCGCCGGATCGTCGGGGTGTCCCCGGTGCCCGCGGCGGGGATGCCGCTCTCGGGCGAGCAGGGCGCGCTGTTCACGGACGCGGCGCACCGGGCGGGCAACCGGCGCGCGATCATCGACTTCACCACCGGCGGCCGTCGCCCGGCCGCCTGGCTGGACCGGATGGTGTGGACGTCGTTCCAGCGCAGCGACGCGAAGGCGTTCCGGGCCTGGCTCGACTCCTGGGCGGGCGAGGACTTCCACGCCGAGGTGGCCGGCAGCGAGGTGCCCGCGCTGGCGGTGGCGGGCGAACTGGACCCGGCCCTGTCGCCCGAGCTGATGCGGGGGACCTGGCTGTCCTGGTACCGGCACGGCCATCTCGTCGCCCTGCCCGGTGCCGGACACTACGCGATGGACGAGACACCGCTGGAGCTGGTCCGGGTGGTGGAGGACTTCCTGCGCGCGGACGGGAGCGACCAGGCGTGAGCACGGGAATCACCGGTCCGGTGCCGGACGTCTTCGACCCGCGGCGGTACGCCACCGGGGTGCCGTACGACGCCTACCGCGTGCTGCGCGACGAGCATCCGGTGGCCTGGCAGGAGGAGCCCGAGGTGCTGGGCTGGCCCGCCGGGCCCGGGTTCTGGGCGGTGACCCGGCACGCGGACGTGGTCCGGGTCCTGAGGGACTCGGCCGCGTACTCCTCGCACCTGGGCGCGACCCAGATCCGGGACCCCGACCCGGCGGATCTGCCGTTCGTCCGCCGCATGATGCTCAACCAGGACCCGCCGCACCACGGCCGGCCGCGGCGGCTGGTGAGCCGGGCGTTCACGCCGGGACGGATCGAGCGGTTCGCGGCCCTCGCCCGGGAGCGGGCGCGGACGCTGCTCGCGGCGGCGGTGGAGCGGGCCGCGCACGGGGACGGCACGGTCGACCTGGTCGCGGCCGTCACCGACGAGTACGCCCTGCTCAACCTCACGGATCTGCTGGGCGTACCGACGAGCGACCGCGGGCTGCTGCTGGACTGGACGCGGCGGGTGATCGGCTACCAGGACCCGGACGAGGCCGCCGCCCCGGTCCTCGACGGCTCGGGCAAGCCGCTGAATCCGCGCTCCCCGGCGCTGCTGCGGGACATGTTCGGCTACGCGCACGAACTGGCCGCGCACAAGCGCCGGCACCCCGCCGACGACATCACGACCACCCTCGCCACCGACCCCGAACTCACCGGCCCTGAGCTGGAGATGTTCTTCTTCCTGCTCACGGTGGCGGGCAACGACACCGTCCGCGGCGCGGCCCCCGGCGGCCTGCTGGCCCTGGCCGGACACCCGGAGTCGTACGGGCTGCTGCGCTCGGGGAAATACGAACTCACCACCGCCGTTGAGGAGTTGCTGCGCTGGCACCCGCCCGTGCTGACCTTCCGGCGCACCGCCGCGCGGGACACCGAACTGGCCGGCCGGCGCATCTGGGCGGGTGACAAGGTGGTGGTCTTCCACGCCTCCGCCAACCGCGACGAGCGGGCCTTCGCCGACCCCGGCCGCCTCGACCTCGCCCGCTCCCCCAACCCGCACGTCTCCTTCGGGGACGGTCCGCATGTCTGCCTGGGCGCCCACTTCGCCCGGCTGCAACTGCGGCTGCTCTACGCGGAGGTGGCGCGCGCCCTGCCCGAGCTGCGGCCCGCGGGCCCGGCCGAGCGGCTGGTGTCGAACTTCATCAACGGCATCAAGTCGCTGCCGGTGCGGATCAGTTGATCTGGATCAGCGCATGCGTGCCGTCCGTGCGCCAGCGCTGTCCCTCCGCCGCCACCAGCCGTGCCTCGGTGGCGGCGGTCAGCCCGGTGATCACCTCGGACTTCAGGGTGCGCAGCGCGGCCACCGGGCCCGGGAAATAGGCGGTCGCGTCGGCGAAGGGGGTGGTCGGCGGCCATCGCCGGTCCCCCACCAGGCGGCGGTAGTTGAGGTCGCCCTTGAAGACGGTGAGGGTGGCGGCGGCGAACTCGGCGCGCAGCTCGGCCGGCATCCGCTCGTACGGCAGCGGGGCGCAGGAGAAGGGGTGGGCGCGCACGGTGAGCCGCCCGTCGGTCAGGGCGGAGCGCAGCAGCCGCCCCTGCTCCCCGGCCGCGCCCGGCGCCGTGCGCAGCCGTTCCAGGCCGTCGAGCACATCGGCCATGACCGCGTCCGAGACGTAGTACGGGTACGGCTTCACGTGCAGCACCGCCCGCTCGATCCGGCCGCCGGCGAGGAGATGGGCGATCAGCAGCAGATCGGGGACGAGTTCGCGGCCGGCGTTGTCCGCGACGAGGACGAGGGTGCCCGCGCCGTCGGGCGGCAGCAGCGACCACAGCCGCTCGCTGTCGTCGGCGACCAGCGCGGGCACCGCCTCCCGGGCCCCGGCACCCTCGGCGGACAGCCGAAAGCCAAGGTCGGCGCGGTTGCCCCAGAGCGAGCCGTGCAGCAGGGCGCGGTCCCGCTCCGGCACGGGCAGCTCCCGCAGACCGTCGAGGGCGGCGAGTTCCCGGTCGGTCTCCGGCGCGGCCAGCTCCGCTCGCTTGACGGGCCGGAAGGGGTCGATGCCCCGCCAGGGCCCGGGTGCGAAGTAGCCGACGGCTTCGAGGAGCCGGCGGTAGAAGTAGCTCTCGGACCACAGCCACGGCACGTCGAACCAGGACCGCCCGGCGTACTCGGCCAGGCCCCACGCGTGCCATGCCGCCCGGTCCGGGGCGTCGGCGGGCAGGGGTTCCACGGTCCCCTCGGCGCAGCTCTCCAGCAGTTCGTCCAGCGCCCGGTGCTGCCCGGGCCCGTACGGGAAGGCGTCCCGCACCTGGCGGATGATCGCCGGGTGCCGCTCGGCCAGCACACCGTGCGGGAACGAGCCGGGTTCGTTGCCGAGAATCACGGATGCGAACGGGGTTGTGGGCATGTCCGTCACCGTACCGCGCGGCTCACGCGGTTCTGATCTCCCGCTCCAGCTGGGTGGCGAGGGTGACGTAGCGAGGGCGGCGGTGCACCGGGACCAGGCCGCGGATCATCAGGTGCCACATCTCGGCGACCCGGCGCGGCAGGCGTCCCACGGGTTCGAAACGGCCGGCGACCCGGGTGCCGAAGAAGAAGCAGACGAGCGAGTGGGCGGCGGCGGAGACGTCCAGATCTCCGTGCACATCGGCCTCGCGCACGGCCCCGGTGAACTTGCGGCCGGCGAACTCCAGCCATTCGGTGTAGGGGTGGCGCAGCGGCGGCCGTACGGTCACGTCGGCGGTGGCGAGGCGCAGTCCGGCGCGCGGCACCGGGTCGTCCACGGCGAGCCGGGCGATCCCGAAGGTGGTGCGCATCAGGCCCTCCAGGGAGGAGTAGCCACGACCGTCGAGATCGGCGACCAGACGGCGGGCCGCACGGTTCTCCAGCTCCAGGATCGCGTGCGCCAGGTCCTCCTTGGCGGCGAAGTGGAAGTAGAGGGCGCCCTTGGTGACCTTCGCGTGTGCGACGATGTCGCTCAGACTGGTGGATTCGTAGCCGTGTTGGTCGAACAGGTCGGCGGCGGCCGTGATGATCGTGGCCCGGGTCTGTTCGGCGCGTAACTGCCTCGCCATGCTGGGACCCCTCCTCGCGAGACGAACGAACGGGACATGCGGTTTGTTTTAACCCCTTGCATACGATAACTCACCGAATGACAACGGGAGTCCCCATGATCGCCACGATACGAGGCGGACGGCCGGCTCCTCAACGGCGTCTCACCGGAGGGCCGAAAACGACCAACTGCCTTGCACTGTAAGGCAGTACGGCCGCTGCCGGGATGAGGTCGCACAGCAGGGCGGCGCCGCCGCGATGCCTTGGTGCACCGCGTCGGCGCCGCCTGGGCGCTGCGTTCAGGTCGGCCCGAAACGACCGCCCGGGGGACGTCAGTTGACGTAGACCGCGGACCCGCCGTCGGTCACCGCGGCGTACTTGGCGCTGAAGTACGCGGTGGAGAAGCAGAGCGAGGACCCGGAGACCTTGGTGAACTGCTGGTTGGTGAAGGTGATGCTGTTGTCGGCGTTGGCCGTCTTCCCGGCCAGGCTCGGGCCCTGGTAGACGCAGGTGACGCTGCCGAGCAGGGTGTTCAGCTTGACCGTGGACTGGATGACGGAGCCGCTCGGGGGCGTGACGGTGAGGGTGCCGCTGGAGGAGGCCGCCGCCGTGTAGGGCAGGTTGTCGATGGTCACGCTGTTGACGCCGGTGACACCGGTGACGTTGCTGGTGCAGCCGCTGAAGGTCTGTCCGGTCAGGGACTCGGTGGCGGTGCCCGGCGCGGTCGGGTTGGCGGTGACCTTGGCGGTGAACTGGGAGGTGCCGCACTTCACGCCACTGGTGCCGGTCGAGCTGGAGTAGAAGGTGGCCAAGGTGCCGCTCGCCAGCGGCGAGGTGAGCGTGTCGCCGACCGCGACGGCGGTGCCGCCGGCGCTGCCCTTGGTGAGGACCGAGCCGGCCGCGGAGGCCGGACCGGCCGACACGAGGGCGAGCGCGGTGGCGGTGGCGGTGCCGGCGAGGGCGATGAGGGTACGCGTACGCATGCGGGTGCCTCTCTCATGAGGTGGGGAAACATGGAAGTGGGGGACGTGGGGGGTGGGGGCGGTTTCACGGCGGTACGGGGTGGTGCGGAATGCGCCGCCGGCGCGGGTCCGTCACGCCTTCTCCTTACGCGACGGACCGGCGACGGCGGCGGGCCGGACACCGGCCGGTACCCGGGGGGAATCGGCCGGGCCGGACGAACAAGGGGGTGCCGGTACGGACCCGTGCGGGAGCTGTCCGTGCCGTACTCGCGCGAAGTGCGGGAAGATCACCGTTCGAAGCGGCCGCCGCCCGAAGGGGCCGGCATGTGCGGCAGCCCGGGTTCGGGACGATCGATGGCCGATGGAGCGGGTGCCGCGTAAGGGCCGGGAACGCGGCCGGTGCCCGCAGGGGGCACGGCCGCTGCCGCTCGGCGGATCCGGCGCCACGGATCCGTGGAATCTGAGGAATTTGTAACCCCGTCAACCATCGGCGTCAACCCTTCGGACCGCTCAACCCATCTGTACACAGGGGAAGTTGAGCGTTCGCAGGGCTCGTACGCACCGTCGACACCCTTTTTTCACATCTCCCTTGACCCCAAAATGTAACCGGCGGTAACTTCCTCGAAAGGCTACCGCCGCGTAACGAGAAAGCCCTTGCACCCGCCGGGAGTGCGAGGAGGCGTCCGCGGCGGCCGCTGTCCGCGCCAGGACATCGCGCCACTGAAGCCCAACCCGCATTGATCCATGCCCATGGGAGCAGACATGGCCTCGTCCACCGGCAACACCCCCGAGTACCGGGAAAGCGCTTCCCCGTCCGAAGCGCCGAGCAGCACCGCGACCGAGAGACGGGGCCGGGTCCGGGCCCGTCGCGCCGCGGTGATGGCGGTGCCCGCCACCCTCATCGCCGCCGGCCTCGCGGTCTTCACCGCGCAGGGCGCGCTGGGCGTGCAGTTCGCCATCTCCGGCATGCCGTTCACGGTCACCGCCAGCCAGCTGGACGGCACCGGCTTCGAGCAGTTCGGCGGCCTGGACAACATGGCCGACGGCAGCCCCAACGCCGGTGACACCGGTGGCCAGGAGCTCATCGTCACCTCGGCGATCAAGAAGGCGACACTCACCAAGCTGTGCCAGAGCGTCGACCTCGGCGGCACCAACCTGCTGATCACCGCGGGCAGCGGCGCCACCAAGGTCAGCGCGTCCGATCTGACCACCGACTCCACCGAGATGTCGGGTGACGCGTCGTTCAACCACATCGAGATCGGCAACGACGCGAGCACGCTGACCAAGGCCAACGCGAAGGGCCCGATCGGCGTCTTCAGCCAGCAGGCCGACAGCGTGCACATCGACCAGCTGCGGCAGACCAACTACGCGACCACGGCAGGAGTGTTCAAGCTGCCCGGTCTCAAGCTGCGCTTCAGCGACTCGGGTTGCTGAGCACCGTGACGGACGACGCCCGACCGGGTGCCCGGCGCTCCTTCCGGTCCTGGCGGGCCCGCCGTCCTTTCTGGGGCGGGCTGCTGCTCGCCCTGGGCGGCGGCGAGATCCTGCTGACCGAGAAGGCATCGCTGAAGGTCGTGATGCACATCGGCATGCAGGGGCTCGCCGGCTATCTGCTGCCCGGCCTGATGGCGCTGCTGGGCCTGCTGGTCCTCTTCAACCCCGCGCAGCGGCTCTTCTACTCCATCGTCGGGGTGCTGGCGTCGCTGGGCACCTGGGTCACGTCCAACCTGGGCGGCTTCTTCATCGGCCTGCTGCTCGGAGTCGTCGGCAGCTGCCTCGCCTTCGGCTGGCTGCCGGACCAGGAGCCCCGGACGGGCCGCCGCGAGCGCCGCCGCCTGGCACGGGCCCGCGCCGAGGAGGCCGGGACGAGCGCGGTATGACGCCCCGGAACTTTCCGGCCCCACCGTCAGTTTCTACGGTGTTGTAGAAGTTGCCGGTGGGTGCCGCGGGGCACCTGCCGTTGATATGAGGAGCGAGCATGGCCCTGTGGGACCGCGTCAAGGAATCCGCGTCGCAGATGCAGAACCAGCTGGTGGCGAAGAAGAACGACCTGAAGAGCGGCGCCTTCCGGGACGCGAGCATGGCCATGTGCGCCCTGGTGGCCGCCGCGGACGGCACCGTCGACCCCTCCGAGCGCCAGCGGGTGGCCCAGCTCATCGCCACCAATGAGGTGCTCGGGAACTTCCCGGCGGACGACCTGCGCCGCCGCTTCGAGGACAATCTGAACAAGCTCACCACCGACTTCGCCTTCGGCAAGGTGAGCGTCCTCCAGGAGATCGCCAAGGCCAAGAAGAAGCCCGCCGAGGCCCGCGCCGTCATCCAGATCGGCATCGTCATCGGCGGCGCCGACGGCGACTTCGACAAGACCGAGCAGGCCGTCGTCCGCGAGGCGTGCTTCACCCTGGAGCTCCCGCCGCACGAGTTCGACCTCTGACGGACCGAGTACGAGGGCGGGGCGCGGCCGGGAACTCCCGGCCGCGCCCCGCCCTTCGTGTCGCCCGCGCGTCAGTCGAGCCCCGCCGACTTCAGCCACGCCTTCGCCACGTCCAGCGGGTCCTTGTGCTGGAGCTGAACCTGGGTGTCCAGGTTCAGCAGGGTCGTGGTGTCGAGCTTGGCGGAGACCGCGTTCAGAGCGGCGACGCCCTTCTTGGGGAGAGCCGTCTTGGAGACGACCGGCTGGATGTTCTGGAAGCCGAAGAGGTTCTGGGGGTCCTTGAGGACGACGAACTTCTCCTTGGCGATGGTGGGGTCGGTGCTGAAGAGGTCGGCGACCTGGACGTCGTTCTTCTTCAGCGCCGTCTGGGTGAGCGTGCCGCCCGCGTCCAGCGCCTTGAAGGACTTGAAGTCGAGGCCGTAGACGGACTTCAGGCCCACCAGGCCCTGCTGCCGGGTCTGGAACTCCGGCGAGCCCCCGATCACCAGGTTCTTGGCGACGGCCTTCAGGTCGGCGGCGCTGGAGTCCGCGGTGAGGTGGTACTTGCGCGCCGTCTCCGCGTTGACCGCGAGGGAGTCCTTGTCCTGCGCCGCCGACGGGTCGAGCAGCGTCAGCTTGGCGGCGAGCTTGGCCTTGATGGCCGCCGTGGTCTCCTCGGCGCTCTTCGGCGTCGCCTTGGAGTCGAGGTAGGCCAGCAGCGCCCCGTTGTACTCGGGCAGCACCGCGACGGAGCCGTTCTTCAGCAGCCCGTAGGTGGTCTCGCGGCTGCCGATGTTCGGCTTGTACGTGACGTCGATCCCCTTGGCCTTGAGCGCCTCGCCGTAGATGTCGGCGAGCAGGTTGCTCTCGGGGAAGTTGTTGGAGCCGACGACCACGCCGCCGGACTTGGCGGAGCAGCCCGCGAGCAGGGCCGTCGCCGTCGCGAGCGCGACCGCCGCCGCCGCGCCCCGGTTCCTCCGTATGGACCTGCTGATCTGGCTTGTTGAAGTCACTACCTGATCCAATCCACGGGCTCGACACCGCGTCAACGGCGCGCCCGGCTCTTGTAACGCATTCTTGATGAAGGGCAAAGAACTTGATGAAGGGAAACGAAGGGGAACGGCCGGCCGGTCAGGTGCTTCGGCGCACCCCGCGTGACACGGTGACCCGGGCGGCCGCCCAGAACAGCAGGAGGGTCACCAGGGCCAGCCCGGCGACCAGGGCCGCGCCGCCCACGACCTTCTCGTAGTCGCGCTGGTAGAGGCCGTCGATGATGTACCGGCCGAGCCCGCCGAGACCGACGTACGCCGCGATGGTCGCGGTGGAGATGATCTGCACGGCCGCCGTGCGCAGCCCGGAGAAGATCAGCGGCAGCGCGACCGGCACCTCGACCCGGAACAGCACCCGCCCCTCCGACATCCCCATCCCCCGGGCCGCGTCCACCGGGGACGGGTCGACGGTGCGCACCGCCTCGTAGGTGGTGACCAGGATCGGCGGTACGGCGAGCACCACCAGCGGGATCATCACCGGCACCAGGCCGAGCCCGATCCACAGGACCATCAGCACCAGCAGCCCGAAGCTGGGCAGCGCCCGCCCGGCGGTGGCGATCAGCGCGAGCGCGTTGCCGCCCCGGCCGTAGTGTCCGGTGACCAGGCCGACGGGCAGCCCGATCACGGCGGCGATCAGCAGCGCCTCCAGCGAGTAGGTGACGTGCTCGGCGAGCCGGGCCGGTATGCCGTCGTAGCCGTGCCAGTGGGCGCCGTCGCCGAAGAAGGCGTGGACGAGGTTCAGTACGTTCACCGGGCGGTGGCCTTCCTCGTCGGCATCCAGGGGGTCAGCAGTCGGCGCAGGAGGACCAGCAGGGCATCGGCGAGGACGCCCAGCACCGCCGTGGTCAGGACCGAGTTAACGGCCAGGGCGGGCCGGTGGTAGGTGTTGGCGTCGTAGAGCATGTTGCCCAGGGCGCCCTGGTTGCCGATGAGCATGCCGACGCTGACCAGGGACAGGCTGGAGATGACCGCCACCCGCAGGCCCGCGATGATCGCCGGTGCGGCGATGGGGAGCTGGACCTGGAGATAGCGGCGCAGCGGGCCGAAGCCCATCGCCTCGGCGGCGGCCAGTGTCTCCTGCGGCACCGAGCGGACGCCGTCCACGATGCCGGGGACCAGCACCACCAGGCTGTAGACCGCGAGCGGGATCATCACCGTGGTCTCGCTCTGCCCGAAGTAGTCGATGAGGACGACGAAGAAGGCGAGCGAGGGGATGGAGTAGAGCACGGTGGTCAGACCGAGCACGGGCGGGTAGATCCAGCGGAAGCGGGCGCACAGCTGGGCGACGGGCAGCGCGACGACCAGCCCGGCCAGCACCGGGATCAGCGCCTCGCGCAGATGCAGTCCGACGAGACCGAGGTAGGTGTACTGGAGGTCGCTCGGCAGATCGAAGAAGCCGTTCACCGGGCGGCCTTCACTCCGGCGCCGGCCCGGCCGTGCGCCGTGCGGATCGCCTCCCCGATGGTCTGCTGCGAGACGACGCCCACGGCGCGCCCCTCGCCGTCCACGGCGACCGCCCATCCGGTCGGCGACAGCACGGCCCCGTCCAGGGCGGTGCGCAGCGAGTCGGTGCCGGGCCGGAACGGCCGCCCGTGGTCCAGGAGCCGGTCCCGGTCCAGCGGAGCGCCGGGCTCGGCCCAGCCGAGCGGCCGGCCGTCGGCGTCGGTGACCAGGAGGTAGGGGGCGTCGGCCGCGGCGGCGAGCCGCTCCGCGTCCGCGTCGAGCGGGACGAGCGGCGCGGTCGCGAGCTCCAGCGCGTCGGACGGGAAGAAGGACAGCCGCCGGATGCCCCGGTCGGCGCCGAGGAAGTCCTCCACGAAGGCGTCGGCGGGTGCGCTGAGCATCTCGGCCGGCGGCGCGAACTGGGCCAGCCGGCCGCCCTCGCGCAGCACGGCGACCATGGTGCCCAGCTTGATCGCCTCGTCGATGTCGTGCGTGACGAAGACGATCGTCTTGCCCAACTCGTCCTGGATGCGCAGCAGTTCGTCTTGGAGTCCCTTGCGGACCACGGGGTCGACGGCGGAGAACGGCTCGTCCATCAGCAGCACCGGCGGATCGGCGGCGAGCGCGCGGGCCACGCCGACGCGCTGCTGCTGGCCGCCGGAGAGCTGGTACGGATAGCGCCGCGCGAGGGCGGTGTCCAGGCCGACCCGCTCCATCAGTTCCGCGGCCCGCTCGCGCGCCTTCTGCTTGTTCCAGCCGAGCAGCCGGGGCACGGTGGCGATGTTGTCGAGGATGGTGCGGTGCTGGAAGAGCCCCGCGTTCTGGATGACGTACCCCATCGAACGCCGCAGGGAGTTGACCGGCTGGCGGCGGATGTCCGCGCCATCCAGGAGGATGCTGCCCTCGGTGGGCTCCACCATCCGGTTGATCATCCGCAGGGTCGTCGTCTTGCCGCAGCCGGAGGGCCCGACGAGGACGGTGATCGCCCGGTCCGGTATCTCCAGCGACAGCCGGTCGACCGCGACCGTACCGTCGTCGTACCGCTTCGTGACTGCATCTATCCGTATCAAAACGCCGAACACCCTTCGGGTCTGACAGCTCTCCGCCCGCCCGCGGCCACGGTTCGGCCGACGACGCGCGGGCCGCTGCCGCGAGAGTCTAGACGGCAACGGCCCGGCTCATCCGGCCTGTGCGAGGCGGGTCAGCCCTCCTCGGGCGCCAGCCTCAGCGAGATCGAGTTGATGCAGTACCGCTGGTCGGTGGGGGTCGGATACCCCTCCCCCGCGAAGACATGCCCGAGGTGCGAGCCGCAGCGGGCGCAGCGCACCTCGGTGCGGACCATCCCGTGCGAGCGGTCCTCGATCAGCTCCACGGCGTCGGTGTCCTTCGGGTCGAAGAAGGACGGCCAGCCGCAGTGCGAGGCGAACTTGGTCTCCGAGGTGAACAGTTCGGCCCCGCAGGCGCGGCAGGAGTAGACGCCCTTGGCCGTGGTGTCCGTGTACTCACCGGCGAAGGCGGGCTCGGTCCCGGCCTGGCGCAGCACCGCGTACTCGCCCGGACTCAGCTCCGCGCGCCACTGCTCGTCCGGCTTCTCGATGTCGTACGACATGGGTCTCAGCCCCTTACTGCTGCGACAGGCGGTCCAGGATCAGCGGGCCCAGGTCGGTCACATCGCCCGCGCCCATGGTGAGAACGAGATCACCGGGCCCGGCCATTCCCGCGATCACGGCCGGGATCTCCGCCTTGTCGTGCACCGCGGTGACCTCGGCGTTCGCGGCGCGCGCGGCCTCGATGATCAGCTCGCTGGTGATGCCCGGGATCGGGTCCTCGCGGGCCGGGTAGATGTCCAGGACCACCGAGGCGTCGGCGAGCGCCAGGGCCTCGCCCATCTCCTTGCCCAGCTCCTGGGTGCGGGAGAACAGGTGCGGCTGGAAGACGACGAGGATGCGGGCGTCCCCGGCGGCGCCCCGCATGGCCTCCAGGTCCGCGGTCATCTCGGTGGGGTGGTGCGCGTAGGAGTCGATCACCTGCACCCCGGCGGCCTCGCCCTTGAGCTGGAGGCGCCGCTTGACGCCGGTGTAGGCGGCGATGGCGGGCGCCAGCTCGGCGGCGGGGATGCCGAGCGCGGCACCGGCGGCGAGCGCGGCGACGGCGTTGAGCGCGTAGTGCCGGCCGGGCACGGAGACCGCGAAGGTCAGCTCCGCCCCGTCGATCACCGCGGTGACCAGGCTCTTCAGGCCCTGCGGGACGATGGCGGTGACCCGCACGTCGGCGTCCGCGGCCTCGCCGTACGTGACCGTCCGCACCGATCCGGCCAGCCGCCGGGTCAGCTCGCGGGCGCCCTCGTGGTCGGCGGAGATCACCAGGGTGCCGCCGGGCACGATCTTGCCGGCGAAGATCTCGAAGGACTCGAAGATCTCGTCCATCGAGGCGTAGTTGGCGTGGTGGTCCAGCTCGACGTTGAGGACGATGGCGACCTCGGGCGCGTACGTGTGGAAGCTGCGGTCCGATTCGTCCGCCTCGGCGACGAAGATGTCACCGGCGCCGTGCAGCGCGTTGGAGCCGGGCGCGTCCAGGTCGCCGCCGATGGCGTACGACGGCTTCAGGCCCAGCTCGCCGAGCGAGACGGCCAGCATCGAGGTGGTGGTCGTCTTGCCGTGCGTGCCGGCCACGGCGATCGGGCGCAGCCCCGTCATCAGCGCGGCCAGCGCGTCCGAGCGGTGCACGACCGGGATGCCCAGCTCGGCGGCGCGGACCAGCTCCGGGTTGTCCTCGCGGATCGCCGAGGAGACGACGACGCAGCTGGCGTCGTCGGCGAGGTGTCCGGCGGCGTGCCCGAGGCGCACGGTGACCCCGAGCTCCCGCAGCGCCCGCGCGGTCGCCGAGTCCTTGGCGTCGCTGCCGGCGACCTCGGCCCCGCGCTGCGCGAGGATCTTCGCGATCCCCGACATTCCGGCGCCGCCGATGCCGATGAAGTGCGGTCGGTCCATGGCGGTAGGAATGCCGGGTGCCATGCGTTTCTCCCCAGAGACGGTACGAGCTGAAGCGGGGCCTAGCCTATGCGCTCGGCCCCCGCCCGCGGCGAAGCCCCTACGCCTTGCTGTGGGAGAACAGCTTCAGCACCGGCACCCCCACCTTGTGCCGGGCCCGCGAGGCCCAGTCCCGGTGGAAGAACTCCTCCACGTAGTGCGGATCGGTGAGCACGATCACCTCGTCCGCGCCCACCTCCGCCACCATCGACTTCAGCGCGTCCAGCGGATGGTCCTCGACCAGCCGGCCTTCGGCCACGCTGCCGGAGGCCCGCAGGGCGGCGACGGAGACGTCCAGGGCCTGCCGGCCGACGCTGCGCGCGTCCTCCCCCTCCGGGGTCTCGTGCTCGCGCACCGCCTCGTCGAGTTCGCCGAGCGCGATGTCGTCGATGGCCCGCAGCAGGCGGTCCGCCTGGTCCCCGCGCGGCTGGAGAAGCACATGGAAGGCGACCGGCTCGTCGCCGTGCAAGGTGGTGACGAACTCGACGTCCGCGGACGTCATCGCCTTCTCGATCATCAGTACGCTCGTGAACACCAAACGCCTCTTCTCCTCCGTGGGCCGTGTGCCGGGCCCCTGCGGAAACCATTTTCCCCCGCGCCTGCACGGGTACCGCGGGTCTTAGTGTGCCCGCCGAAGTCCAACCGGAACGGCAGATTCCGCTGATTTCAGGGCCTGCGGTAGCGACCGAACAGAAATCCGTCCTCCTCCAGGAGGGACACGAGTTCGAATCGGCGCGGCACGGCGACCGACGGCCCCCCGGCGACGCGCTGCGCGTCCCCCGCGGTGAGCGTCGGCGAGAGGGTCAGGCACAGCTCGTCCAGCACCTCGGCGGCGATCAGCTGGCCGAGCAGCCGGGGGCCGCCCTCGGTGAGCAGCCTCTGGTGGCCGAGCCCGGCGAGGGCGCGGACGGCGCGCTCGGGGTCGACGCCCATGCCCTCACCGGCCACGACGACCCGGGCGCCGGCCTTCTCGGCGGCGGTGACCCTCTCGGGCGCGGCCGCGGCGCCGGTCAGGATCAGCGTGGGCACCAGGGGCGAGGTGAACAGCGGGAGCGAGAAGTCCAGGTCGAGGCTCGCGGTGACGACCGCGACGGCCGGTGCGGGGCGCTGCCCTGCCGCCTCGCGCGCGGCGGCGAACTCCGCCCGCGCGCGGGCCGGGCGGTACCCCTCCTGCCGTACCGTTTCTGCGCCGACGACCACGACATCCGCGAGCGCCCGCAGCGTGCCGAAGATCCGCATGTCGGTGGCGCTGGAGAGGGGCTGGGAGCGGCCGTCGTGCTGGGCGGCGCCGTCCAGCGAGGACACCATGTTGCCGCGCAGCCAGGGCCGGCGCGCCGGGTAGGCGTAGGCGGCGGCCAGTTCGGCGAGGCCCCACTCGCGGCCGGCGCCCGCGGCGCCGCTCTCACCTCCGCCGGAAGCCTGGGCTGGTGTCTCGTCGGTCACAGGGAACAGGCGTCGCATGTCGTGCAGTGTGACACGGCGCTTAACATGGATGACCGTGTCGTCCTCCACCACCGCCCCCGGATCCAGCGCCCTGACCGCAGCGGGCCCCCTCTCCCTCTGCGAGCGCGAGCCGCACGTCCCCGCGGACCGCCTCGTCGCCGAGATGGTGCCGCCACCGCGCTTCGACTCGGTCCGCTTCTCGACGTACATACCGGACCCGAACCAGCCCAGCCAGACCGAGGCCGTCACGGTCCTGGAGGGCTTCGCGGCCGGGCTCGGCGGGGCGCACGCCTTGGGCGCGGGCCGGCGCGGCTTCCTCGGCTTCGGCCGGGCCAAGGCGCCCAGGACCCCGGCGGGCCCCCGCGGCGTCTACCTCGACGGCGGCTACGGCGTCGGCAAGACCCATCTGCTCGCCTCCCTGTGGCACGCCACCCCCGCCGAGCCCTCCCGCAAGGCGTTCGGCACCTTCGTGGAGCTGACCAACCTGGTCGGCGCCCTCGGCTTCCAGCAGACCGTGCGCACTCTGTCCGAGCACCGGCTGCTGTGCATCGACGAGTTCGAGCTGGACGACCCGGGCGACACGGTGCTCGTCTCCACGCTGCTCGGCAAGCTGGTCGAGGCCGGTGTCGCGCTCGCCGCCACCTCCAACACCCTGCCCGGCAAGCTGGGCGAGGGCCGGTTCGCGGCCGCCGACTTCCTGCGCGAGATCCAGGGCCTGTCCGCCCACTTCCGCGCCCTGCGCATCGACGGCGAGGACTACCGCCACCGGGGCCTGCCCGAGGCACCGGCGCCGTTCACCGACGAGCAGGTGACCAAGGCGGCGTACGGCACGCAGGGTGCCTCCCTCGACGACTTCCCGCATCTGCTGGAGCACCTGGCCAAGGTGCACCCGAGCCGGTACGGCGCGCTGACCGACGACCTGAGGGCGGTCTGCCTCACCGATGTGCGCCCGGTGCCGGACCAGTCCACGGCGCTGCGCCTGGTGGTGCTCGCGGACCGGCTCTACGACCGCGAGGTCCCGGTCCTGGCGTCCGGACTGCCGTTCGACAAGCTGTTCAGCGAGGAGATGCTGAACGGCGGGTACCGCAAGAAGTACTTCCGCGCGATATCCCGCCTCACGGCGCTCGCCCGGGACGCGAAGGGGCTCGTCGGCTCCTGAGCAGGGCGCGCAGGTCCGCGAGCAGGGGCTCGCCAGTCCCTGACCGGGGCTTGCGTCCCCCCATGGGGTGAATTTCCTCCCGTGGGGGGCTTTGCCGCGCTAATGTCTTTCTTGACCTTCCATTGACCAATGGTTGGCCCGGACGAGAGGCATGGATGGACCCCCTGTGCAGCCCCTCATCGACAACGCCCGCAGCTTCGGCGACCGCCCCGAGGACTTCGCCCGGCACGGCGCCGGCCAGTCCCCGCAGGTGCTGTTCATCACCTGCTCCGACTCCCGGGTCGTCCCGGCCCTGATCACCGGCGCCCGCCCCGGCCAGCTGTTCGAGCTGCGCACGGCGGGCAACATCGTGCCGCCGCACACCTCCGCCCACCCCACCAGCGAGGCGGCCACCATCGAGTACGCGGTGGAGGTGCTGGGCGTCCGCGACATCGTGGTCTGCGGCCACTCGCACTGCGGCGCCGTCGGCGCGCTGGTGCGGGGCGACGACCTGACCGCCGTGCCGGCCGTGCGCGACTGGCTGGCGCATGCCGCCCCGCGCCCGTCCGGCGCGCCGGAGGACCCGGAGGTCGCCGAGGCCGTGCGGTGCCATGTGCTGACCCAGCTGCTGCGGCTGCGCTCGTACCCGTGCGTGGAGCGTGGCCTCGCCGCGGGCCGGCTGGGGCTGCACGGCTGGTACTACGAGGTGCACACCGGCGCGGTGCGGGCCCACCGGGCGGAGACGGACACCTTCGAATCCCTCTGATCCCCTTCGGTCAAAAAAGGCATATCGTTGCATCGACAGACGAAATAGTGCATCAGACCTCTGGGTGAGGAGGTCGTCATGGTCCCGGAGCTGGTGGGGGCGATCGTCGCGCTGGTGTGCGTCGCCCTGGTGTACATGGGGATGGCGGCCCGCGTGATCAAGCAGTACGAACGCGGGGTGCTGTTCCGGCTCGGCCGGGTCGCCGGTGACGTACGGCCGCCGGGTCTCACGCTGATCATTCCCTTCGTGGACCGGCTGGCGAAGGTCAACATGCAGATCGTCACGCTGCCGATCCCCGCCCAGGAGGGCATCACCCGCGACAACGTCACCGTGCGGGTGGACGCGGTCGTCTACTTCCGGGTGGTCGACGCGGCGAGCGCGCTGATCAAGGTCGAGGACTACAAGTTCGCCGTCTCGCAGATGGCGCAGACCTCGCTGCGGTCGATCATCGGCAAGAGCGACCTGGACGATCTGCTCTCCAACCGCGAGCAGCTCAACCAGGGCCTGGAGCTGATGATCGACAGCCCGGCCGTGGGCTGGGGCATCCAGGTCGACCGGGTCGAGATCAAGGACGTCTCGCTGCCCGACACGATGAAGCGGTCCATGGCCCGCCAGGCCGAGGCGGACCGGGAGCGCCGGGCCCGGATCATCAACGCCGACGCCGAGCTCCAGGCGTCCAAGAAGCTCGCCGAGGCCGCCCAGCAGATGTCCGGCACCCCGGCCGCGCTCCAGCTGCGCCTGCTCCAGACGGTGATGGCGGTCTCCGCCGAGAAGAACTCCACGCTGGTCCTGCCGATCCCGGTCGAGCTGCTGCACTTCCTGGAGCGGGGGAACCGGGGGGACACGCCGAACGGAGAGACGGCCACGCGCCCGCCGCGGCAACAGGAGCCGGAACGGCAGCTCGATCCGGAGCCGGAACCGGAGCTGGAGCAGGGC
This sequence comes from Streptomyces sp. SUK 48, assembly GCF_009650765.1. Classification (NCBI taxonomy): domain Bacteria; kingdom Bacillati; phylum Actinomycetota; class Actinomycetes; order Kitasatosporales; family Streptomycetaceae; genus Streptomyces; species Streptomyces sp. SUK 48. Next base: position 1,991,714 of record NZ_CP045740.1, read on the forward strand.
CCCCATAGGGTCGGCCTCCAGGAGGCCGCCCCCCAGCTCGCCCCCGAGGAGATCGCCCCGAACGGTGAGCCGGCGCGGGCCCCGGACCTCGCCCCCGACCGAGCACCGGCCCCGGACCTCGACGGCGTACCGGCCCCCGGCCCCGAGACCGCCCATCACCCCCTCGCGCCGGACCCCGGCCGGGGCGCCCGCCCCGACTAGCCTGCCGGGCATGCGCAAGAGTCTGGCGATCGCGGCGGTCTGCCTGGCCGCCGTCACGGGCTGCGGAGGCGGCACCGGCCACGCGACCGGTGCCGCCTCGCCCACGGACACGACGGCTACGAGGGGTACGGCGGACACGGCGGCCACGGCCCCCGCCGCCCGCCGGATCACGGTGACGAGCACGGCCTACGCCGACGGCGGCACCGTCCCGCGCCGCTTCACCTGCGACGGCGCGGACGTCTCACCCCCGCTCGCCCTGTCCTCCGTGCCCGCGGGCACGGACTCCCTGGCCGTGACGGTGCGCGACCTCGACGCACCGGGCGGCACGTTCACCCACTGGCTGATCTGGGACCTCGACGCGGGCACCCGCCGGCTGTCCGCCGGGGCGCACCCGCACGGCGCCGCCGAGGGCCGCAACAGCTTCGGGAAGTCCGGCTACCGCGGTCCCTGCCCGCCGCGCGGCGACCACCCGCACCGCTACGTCCTCACCGTCTACGCCACCGACCGCCGCCCGCCCCTCTCCCCCGGCGCCTCCCCCGACGCCCTGCGCCGCGCCCTGTCCGGCCACACCCTCGCCACCGGCACCCTGACCGGCCGCTACGGCCACTGAGCGGTTCCCGGGCCGGCGACCCGGGTACGGCGGACACGACCGGCGAAGAACGCCCGAAGAACACCTGTCAGGAAGGGGCGCCCGTGGCGAAGAAACCCGCGGCGACGACGGATCTACGGCAGCTGCTGCGCCTGCCACCGGGCGGGACCGTCGACCTGGCGGCGCACGACCCGGGGGCCGCGCCGGGCGCCCCCGGCGGCAAACACGCCTCGCTCGCCGACGCCGAACGCATGGGCGACGAACTGGCCGGGCTCCAGGAACGGCTGTGGGCGGCGGGCACCGCGGGCGACCGGCGCCGGGTACTGCTGGTGCTCCAGGGGATGGACACCAGCGGCAAGGGCGGCACGGTCAAGCATGTGATCGGCCACCTCAACCCCTCGGGCTGCCGCATCCGGGCCTTCAAGGCGCCCACCGCCGAGGAGCTGCGGCACGACTTCCTGTGGCGGGTGCGGCAGGCGCTCCCCCAGCCCGGTGAGATCGGCATCTTCGACCGCTCGCACTACGAGGACGTCCTGGTCGCCCGCGTCCGGCACCTGGTGCCGCCCGCCGAGATCGGCAGCCGCTACGGCCTGATCAACGACTTCGAGCGCGCCCTCGCCGAGGACGGGGTGACCGTCGTCAAGTGCTTCCTCCACCTGTCCTACGCGGAGCAGCGCCGCCGGCTGCTGCGCCGCCTCGACCGCCCGGACAAGCGCTGGAAGTTCGCCCCCTCCGACATCGACGAGCGCGCCCTGTGGCCCGCCTACCAGGAGGCGTACGAGCTGGCCCTCGGACACTGCGCCGCCGCGCCCTGGTACGTGGTCCCCGCCGACCACAAGTGGTACCGGAACTGGGCCGTCGGCCGCCTGCTCCTCGAACACCTGCGGGAGCTGGACCCCAGATATCCGCGCTCCCCCTACGATCTGGCCGAGTGCCGGGAGCGGCTGCTGACGGAGACGTGAGCCGCCCCCGCCCAGGGGTACCCGGCGGGCATGCGCAAGATCACCGAGTCGTACTGGCTGGGCACCGCGCCCGGACCCGCCCACCCCGCCCTCATCGAGGACACCGAGGCCGACGTCGCCGTGATCGGTGCCGGGATGGCCGGGCTGAGCACCGCCTACGAGCTGGCCAGGGCCGGGCTGCGGGTCGTCGTACTGGAGGCCGGGCGGGTGGCGGCCGGGGTCACCGGACACACCACGGCCAAGCTGACCGCCCAGCACACGCTGATCTACGACCGGCTGCGGCGCACCCGGGGGCCCGAGGGGGCGCGGCTGTACGCCCGTTCGCAGTCGGAGGCGATCGCGCACGCGGCGGACCTGGTGGCCGGGTGGGGCGCCGACTGCGACTGGGAGACCCGGGACGCGTACACCTATGTGCGGGACCCGGAGCGGGCGGACGAGGTGCGGGCGGAGGCGCGGGCCGCGCGGGAGGCGGGACTGGACGCGTCGTTCACCACGGAGACCGGGCTGCCGTTCCCGGTGGCGGGCGCGGTGCGGGTGACCGGTCAGGCGCAGTACCACCCGGTGAAATACCTGCGGGCGCTCACCGAGGACCTGATCGCGCGCGGCGGCCGGGTGTACGAGGGCACCCGGGTCGTCGGCCTGGACGAGGGCGGTGCGTCCGGGCCGTGCAGGCTGACGACGGAGACGGGCCGTACCGTCACCGCCCGGGACGTCGTCGTCGCCACGCACTATCCGGTGTTCGACCGCGCCCTGCTGTTCGCCCGGCTGCATCCGCGCCGGGAGCTGGTCGTCGCCGGGCCGCTGGGCGACGGGCCCGACCCCGGGGGCATGTACATCACGCCCGAGGAGAACACCCGTTCGGTGCGGACCGCGCCGTACGACGGCGGACGGCTGCTGGTGGTCACCGGGGAGCACTTCACACCGGGCACCGGCGACCCGGGAGCCGCCCTCGACGGGCTGGCCGCGTGGGCCGAGCGGCACTTCCCCGGGGTGCGCCTCGACCACGCCTGGGCGACCCAGGACAGCGACGCCACCGACACCGTGCCGCTGGTCGGCCCGCTGCATCCGGGCGCCCGGCACACCTATGTGGCCACCGGCTTCGGCGGCTGGGGGCTGAGCGGCGGCATCATGGCCGGGCTGCTGCTGACCGCGCTGATCACCGGCCGGGACAGCCCCTGGCGGGAGCTGTACGACCCCCGGCGCCTGAAGTCCGTGGTGCGCGAGGCGCCCGCGCTGCTCAGGACGCAGGCCGAGGTGGCCCGGCACTTCGTCGGCGACCGGCTGAAGCCTTCGGTCGACCTCGACGGCCTGGCACCGGGCGACGGCGCGCTGGTCCGGGCCGGTGAGCAGCGGTTCGCCGTGCACCGCGACGACGCGGGCGCGCTGCACGCCGTCTCGGCCCGCTGCACCCATCTGGGCTGCCTGGTCGCCTTCAACCGTGCCGAGCGCGCCTGGGAATGCCCCTGCCACGGCTCCCGCTTCGATGTCGACGGGCGGGTGTTGGAGGGGCCCGCGGTACGGCCGCTGGAGCAGCGGGACCTCGAACCGGCCCCGGGCGTGGCGGCGGACGACCCGGAGCGGGACGCCGAGTGAACCCTGGGGCGGGGCGCCGGGTGGACCCCGGGGCGGGGCGCCGGGTGGACCCCGGGGTGGCCCCGGAGCGACGGCCGCGCGGGTGACCGTACCGCCGCGCCACGGGGCATATCGCCATATAAACCAACACATAGCCCTACGTTCGTAGGGTGATCCGACTAGTACGCCGTATGACCGCCGCTTGTGCCCTGGGCGCGGCCCTCGCCGCCTGCGGGACCGCGGGCCCCACGGGCAGCACCCGTCCGGCCCCGGCCAGGTCCCCCGTCTCCGTCTCCCCGTCCGCCACCCGCCCGCCCGTGCTCACCCCGGGTCCCGGCGGCCTCACCCCGGTCTTCGAACACGGCCCGCGCGACAAGGGCAAGATCGTGGCGTTCACCTTCGACGCCGACATGACCGCCGACGAGGGGCCCCGCGCCGCCTCCGGCGAGCGCTTCGACAACCCCGGTCTGATCGGCGCCCTGCACACGCTGAAGGTGCCCGCGACCATCTTCATGACCGGCCGGTGGGCCGAGGAGTACCCGGACGAGGCCCGCAGCCTCGGGGGCGACCCGCAGTTCGAGGTCGCCAACCACTCCTACAGCCACTACGCGTTCACCCCGAGCTGCTACGGCCTGCCGACCATGGGCGTGGACCGGGCCCGCGCGGACGTCGAGCGGGCGTACGCCGCCTTCCGCACGGCGGGCCTGCGCAACGCGCTGCCGTACTTCCGCTTCCCGGGCGGCTGCTACGACCAGCAGACGCTGCGCGCGCTCAGCGGACTCGGGATGACCGCGATCCAGTGGGACGTGGTGAGCGGGGACGCGTTCGCGACGGACGCCGACGCGGTGGCCAAGCAGGTCCTCGACGGGGTGCGGCCCGGCTCGGTGGTCATCATGCACTGCACCCGCAGCGCCGCGCCGACCACCGAGCAGGTCGTCCGCACCGTCGTACCGGAGCTGCGCAAGCGCGGCTACACGTTCGTGAAGGTCTCCCAGATGATCGCCGCGAGCCAGGGCCACCGCTGAGGCCGGGGCTTTCTGCCGAGGCCAGGGCCATTCCGCGTGCGAGCGGGGCGCGGACCGGCGGGCGCTCAGGGCGTTCGGCGGGCGGTGAGCGCGCAGGCCGCGGCGAAGGCCGCGGCCGTCAGCAGGGCCGCCCCGGCCAGCGGCAGCAGCGGCACCGGCACCCGGCCGGAGCGCGAACCGGTGACCAGGCCGGAGACCGCCGCCTGCGCCGGGGAACCCGCGAGCACCGTCGCCAGCAGCGCGCCCAGCAGCATCGCGGGCACCGCGCGTCCGGCGGAGCGCAGCAGCGGCCAGTGGGTGAGCGCGCCGACGCCCGCGCCGAGCAGCGCGCAGACGTACGCGGCCGCGAGACCGGCCGCGCCGGCGCCCAGGCGGTCCACCCTGACCTGGGCGCCGTTACTCGCCGGGTCGCTGATCAGGGTGACGACGAGCGTCGCCGCCGTACCGAGGACGGCCGCCGCGAGCAGCGCCGTCAGCAGACCGGCGAGGTGCGCCCGCGCGGGTCCGTGCGGCGCGGCCACGACGGCACGGGCGGCGGGCGGCTCCCCGGTGACGCAGATCCGTACCAGCCAGGCCGCCACCGGCAGCAGCCCGGCCGCCGCGTACCCGAGCGAGTCCAGCACCGGCTGCCCGCTCTGCACACCGACCCCGAGGAACGCGGCGTAGAGGATCACCGGAGCCAGCCACCGCTGCGAGCGCAGCAGCAGTTCGACGTGGTAACGCAGCAGTGCGCTCATGCCCGGCTCCCGGGGTCGAGGGGTGGTTCCGCGGCGAGCGGGGGCTCGGTGCCGAGGGATGGTGCGACGCTGACGACGTGCCAGGGCGGGCGGGCCGCGAGCAGGGTGCGCAGCACGACGTCGGAGCGGGCGGCGGGGACGGTCAGCCGGTGCCGGCCGGGGCCGGTCTCCTCCGCGGTGGCGGCGAGCCGTGCCGCGTCGGGCGGCAACTGCCCGCCGCCTTGTACGACGATGACGGCGAGCGCCCCGGCGGCCGGAGTGCCGCCGTCCGCGCGGGACGTGAGCCCGCCGTCGATGACGGTGTACGTCGCGTCCGGCGCCCCCGCCAGCCGTCGCGGGTCGTGGTCCACGAAGACGACGGCCCCGCCCGCGGCGGTCCGCTCGGCCACCGCCCGTTCCAGCTCGTCGCGCGCGTCCGCGTCGAGCCCGGTCCACGCCTCGTCCAGGACCAGCAGCTCGGGATCGGCGAGCAGCGCCTGCGCGACGGCGATCTTCTGGCTGCTCCCCTTGGACAGCCGCGCCATCGGTGTGCCGGCGTACGCGGCCGCCCCGAACCGCTCCAGCCAGGCGCCGGCGGCGCGGGCGGCGGACGCGCGGGACAGGCCGTGGACGGTGCCGAGCCGGGTCAGGTAGCCGGCGGCCGTGAAGGGCAGCGCGGACGGGAACCGCTCCGGCACGTAGGCCGTGCGAGGACGGCCGGTGATCCGGCCCTCGGTGGGCGTGTCGAGCCGGGCGAGCAGTCGCAGCAGGGTCGACTTGCCGGTGCCGTTCGCCCCCTCCACGCGGGTCAGGGTGCCGGGCGCCACGGTGAGGTCGACGCCTCGTAACACCCAGGGGCCGCGGACGCCGTAGCGGCGGCCCACGGCGGTCAGTCGCAGGTCACGGTGCATGGGGTCATTCTTCTTCAGACGGCCCGCCGGGCGGGGCGTCCTCGCGAGACGGTCCTCACGATGCGGTCCTCACGATGGGGGACGCGCGTGAACCGTGCCTCGGGGGACGCGCGTTGATCGGCGTGCGCCCGGCTTCGTAGGGTGGCCCCTCGTGAGCGATGTTCCGATCCCCGCCGACCGCCCCCTTCCGTCCCCGCGCGACGAGGCCCCGCAGTACGTGCTGCCGCTCGTCGTCCGCCTCGAACGCGATGCGCCGCCCGCCCGTACCGACGCCCTGGAGACGTCCGCGCGGGCGGTCCTGACGCTGCTCGGCGACGAACGGGCCCTCGGCGACGGCGAGTGGGCCGAGGCCGTACGGAACTGGGAGGACGCCCGCATCCGCAAGGTGGTCCGGCGGGCCCGTGGCGCGGAGTGGCGGCGCGCCGGGGCGCTGCCCGGGATCACGGTGACCGGCGGGACCGCGGAGGTACGGGTCTTCCCGCCGGTCCCCCTGGACGGCTGGCCCAAGGACCTGGCCAAGCTCCAGGTCTCCGGCACCGAACTCGACGACCCCGAGCCCCCGTCGGACCCCGACCGCACCGCGCCCGTCCTGTGGCTCAACCCCGGCCTCACGATGTCCGCCGGCAAGACCATGGCCCAGACCGGCCACGCCGCCCAACTCGCCTGGTGGGCCCTGCCCGACCCGGCCCGCGCCGCCTGGCGCGCCGCCGGCCACCCCCTCTCCGTCCGCACCGCCACCCCCGCCGACTGGACCCGCCTCACCCACAGCGGCCTGCCACTGGTCCGCGACGCCGGTTTCACGGAGATCGCTCCGGGGCTGACTGTTGCAGTGGAGGGCGGCGAGCACTTCGCATCGGTGGGACGCTTGCAACGGCCCTGAACTGGCGACATCAGCTGGGACAGCGCGCCAGCGCGCAGAGCGTACGTCGTCCGGGGAGCCTCGGGACGCCACGGAACTGGGGAGCCGATGCGACAGGCGATTTTCCGATGAAGTCCTGACTACGCCGGGATCTGCCCGCACGAACAGAACGGGCCCTACGGTCAAACGACCGTAAGGCCCGTACCAGGTAGGCCCGTTGTCTCGAGGAGTACCGTTCCGAGTGTCGAGTTCAGAACGGAGTCCAGTATGCCCCCGCCCTCTGTAGAACACACGGGCACACGCATCGCGCACGCGCGCAAAGCCCGTCGCCTGACCCAGCGTGAACTGGCCGATCTCTCCCACGTCTCCTACAGCACGATCACCAAGGTCGAGCAGGGCGCCATGCCGCCCAGCCCCTCGGTGGTGGGCGCGCTGGCCCGCGCCCTGTCCGTCCAGGTCTCGGATCTCAACGGTCAGCCGTATATGGACGAGCTGCGACAGGACCAGCTCGATGGCCTCATCAACCCGATCCGCGAGGCGCTGAACATCTACGACCTCGGTCCCGACCCGGACGTCAGTCCGCGCGCGCTACCAGCCCTGGAGGAGCACGCCGATCAGCTGTGCGCCCAGGTGCGTGCCACGAACATCAAGCAGGTCGCGACGGAGCTGCCGGCGCTGATCCACGAGGCGACGACGACGGCTCACATCAGCGGAACTGCGCGCAGCTGGCAACTGCTGGCCAGCGCCTACCGGACCGCGTACGACGTCACGACCAAGCTCGGCTTCCCCGACCTGTGCACGGTTGCTCTGGACCGCATGGACTGGGCGGCGCAGCGCGCCTCTGATCCGGTGCTGAGCGGCATGCGCCAGTACCTCCGCGCCCTGGCCTACCTGCGGGCGAGCGACTACAAGACAGGCAAGCGGCTGGTCCGCCTCGGCATGTCCACCCTGGAACAGGCCGAGCCTGGGCGCGTCCTGGACGTCGTCACCGGGCAGCTGCACCTGGGCGCTGCCGTACTCGCCGGCCGGGAGAAGGACACGGATACCGCTGAGGGACACCTCGCCGAGGCGGGCCGCATCGCGAAGCGCACCGGGCCGGCCGAGAAGGTGCACTGGCTGTCCTTCGGGCCCACGAACGTCGGCGCGCATCGAGTGAGTGTCCTGGCGGAGTTGGACCTGTACCCCGAGGCCGTACGCCAGGCAGAGGACATGGTGATCGCGGACGGGTGGCCGCCGTCCCGGCTCGCCCACCATCATGCGGAGATTGCGCGGGCCCAGATGTGGACGGGCCAGACCGAGGCGGCCTTCAAGAGCCTGCTCAAGGCACGCAAGCTGGCTCCCCAGCAGACTCGCTATCACCCGACCGTCCGTGAGACCTATGCCGGACTGGACGCGGCGAGGCGTCGAATGCCTGACTCCTTCACCAACTACGGTTCCTGGCTGGGTATGTGACGCTTCGATAACCGTTGGCCCTAACTATCAGTGATGTCTGATAGTTAGGGCCTTTTCATGTCGGCATCCTGCTTACAGACGAACCCCCGCGACCGCGTCAACGGTCCGGGGGCATGGCCAGCGCTCGAACCCAACAGGGAGCGTCGACATGACAAACGCTACCGCCCAGAGGCCGGCGAACGCACGGGGTGGCCGGATGACGATGCGGGTCTACACCGTGGACCGCTACGGCACGATCACCCAGGACCGCGGCACGGTCACCGTGGCCGTCGACGGCAAACTGCCGCCGCTGCCCCAGCCCGACTCCTACCCCGCATGCCAGTGCCCGCTCTGCCGCCTCGGTCGGCCGGTGACCCGATGAGCGCCCCCGCGAAGCAGACTGCGAGCAAGGAGCAGGTGGACACCGCCACCATGCGCCAGAACGCGTCCCTGACGCTCGGACCCGAGGGCCAGGCCGACGCGCCGCCCCCGGCACCCGAGAAGCGCGGCTCCCTCATCTTCGTGCTGCGCGACCATCTGGTGCAGTTGATCCCCGAGGTGGAGAAAAAGCTCGGCCAGCTGCCGAGGGAGAGCTCCGGCCGGTACTGCGCGAGCGCGTGCGTCGGCGAGGCCCGCGGCAAGCTCCAGGCACGCCCGGCCCGCGGCCCCGACGGCGAGGTGGAGTACGCCCGCCGCCCGGCCCGTGTCCTGCGGGCGCTCCTCGACCACTTCGAGGACGCCGGGGCGCCGTCGTCGCAGTGAGGACGATCGTCGGCCTGTTCCTGTACGGAGCCGCCGCGACCGCCTCTGCCCTCGTCCTGGTGCTTACGACGGCCTCGCACTGAAGCACTCCCATGGCGGCCGTCTCGGGTCAGGGCCGCACCCACCAGCCCCGCCGCTGGAAGGCAGCTGGCTCGCCTTCCGCCACGAGCGCGGCGGGACCGCCACCCCGCCCGGAATCCGGAAGACCCGGGCGGGGTGAGCGCCACGAAGGGAGAACGATGGAATCCGAGGACAACGCCTTACCGGTGCCTGCGCCCTTCATGTTCACCTGCACCGGCTGCTGGCAGCTGCTGGTCCTCCTGGCCGAGAAGGTCTGGGCGGACGCCGGCTGCTTCGCCGAGCAGATCAACCTCGCGCGGCACATCGCCGCAGAGCACCCGGGCGAAGTGCCCCCGTGGCCCAGCTGCTGTAGACGCGCTCTGCACCAGCCGGGGCGATCCACCTGCCGAGCGGCCGAACGCCGACTGGGTCCAGGCACTCAGACAGACCGCTCCCCGTAATAAGGGCGTCACCTCACACCGGCCTCAGCGCCCGGCGCGGGAAGCATGGCTTCCCGTTCTCCCACGGCAAGCAATGCCCCGTGCCGGGTCTCTGCACCATCACCCACGCCGGGTATCGGTGCGGGCCCACACAGATCAGGCTCGGCACTCGCCGCGCCGTCATTGACAGGAGAGGCACATGACAACAGCGCTCGACCACGAAGCGTTTCCGCTCACCCCGCCCGGGGGCACGACCCCCTACAGCAAGGAGATGCCGTCCGGCCCGGACACCCGGCCGTGGGCGCTGCGGGGCGCCCGCATCCCCGACTCCACCGCGGCCATCCCCGTCCCGGCTCACGAGTACGACCGGGGACGGCAGGTCAGCATCTCCTACGACGGTGGCCTGCTGACCTGCATGGCCAACACGCACTCGCCGACGGTGCCGGACGGCTCGGTCTCGAACCCGCCACCGCTGGACGAGGGGCCGAAGGACTGATGTCCGCGCCCGTTCTGATCGTCGCAGCTCGCGATGACTGGCCCACGGACCGGATCGTCGTCGAGCTGGAGAGCCGCAGCGTAGAGGTGTTCCGCATGGATACCGCGGACTTCCCGCAGCAACTCGGCCTGGCCGGCCGGATCGACCAGGAGCAGGCGTGGACGGGCGAACTCGCCACCGAGTACCGGACGGTGGAGCTGTCCCGGGTCGGCGCGATGTACTACCGCGCCCCCGGGGCGTTCCGGTTCCCCACGGGGATGTCCGGCCCGGAGGCGCGGTTCGCAGCCGCCCAGGCCCGCGCCGGCCTCGGCGGTGTCCTGTCCGCACTGGACTGTCGATGGGTGAACCATCCCACGGCGATGGCGCGCGCCGAGTACAAGCCCGTGCAGCTCGCCGCCGCTCGCGCGTGTGGGCTGCGAATTCCAGCCACCCTGATCACCAACCGGCCAGGCGATGTGCAGAAGTTCGCCGCCGAGGCCGGCGGCCCAGTGGTGTGCAAACCGGTGTCCTCGCCCGTACTCATCGAGGACGGCCGCCTCAAGTCCGTCTACACCAGGCGGCTGACCCCGGACGACCTGCTCGACCTGCGCGGGATCAGCACGACCGCGCACCTGTTCCAGGCATGGGTGGACAAGGCGTATGAGGTGCGACTGACCGTCGTCGGCAGGCAGATGTTCGCCGCGGCCATCCACGCCGACAGCGACGCCGGGCACGAGGACTGGCGCAGCGACTACGGATCTCTCACCTACACGACCAGTGCAGTGCCAGGGGTGGTGGCGACTGGGATGCTTGCCCTGATGGACCGGCTACAACTGCGTTACGGTGCAGCTGACTTCGTCGTGAGACCCGATGGGCAGTGGACGTTCCTGGAGGTCAACCCGTGCGGGCAGTGGGACTGGATCGCCGGGGAGACCGGCCTGCCGATCGCCGAGGCGATCGCCGATGAGCTGCAAGGGATCAGCTGATGGACTGGAAACCGTATGCAGCCGCCCTCGCGGCCGAGGTCACGTATTCGGGCTCGGCCTGGTGGGACCCGGTCAGCGCTACACCCCGGCACCAGCTGGTGGGGCGCTGGTTCACGCCCGGCGGGGGCGGCTGGAAGATGGTCGAGGGTTCCGCCGACAAGGAGACGTGGGCCCGCGCTGCCTACTCGGACACGACACTGGTCACGCGGGTCGGGCCGGTGCACGCCGACCTGGCCGAGCCCGGCCAGACGTACACCGGACTGCCCACCTCGTCCTCCACACATCCGAGCCTGGTCCTCACAATGCTCCGGCAGGGCCGCCTCGCCCCGGGCGCGCGCCTGCTGGACGTAGCCACCGGCTCCGGATACAGCGCCGCTCTGGCCTGCCACCGGCTCGGCGCCGAGATGGTGACGACACTCGACGTCGATACGTATCTCTCGGAGGCGGCTGCCGAGCGGCTGGAGCGTATCGGCTACCGCCCGGACGTCGTCGCCGCCGACGCCACCGCCGACCTGCCAGGCGTCTTCGACCGGATCGTGTCCATGGTGTCCGTACCCCGAATTCCCGCATCGTGGCTGCGCGGCCTCGCTCCGCAGGGGCGCCTGGTGACGACGATCGCGGGCACCGGACTGATCGTCACGGCCGACAAGGGGCCCGACGGCGGCGCGATCGGCCGGGTCGAGTGGGACCGGGCCTCGTTCATGGCCACCCGGGCGGGCGTCGACTACCCGCCCCGCCTCGATGAACTGTTCGCCGCCAGCGGGGAGGACGGCGAGGTGACCTTGTCACCGTTCCCGGTGCTGAACGTGATGCAGGCGTGGGACCTGTGGTCGATGCTGTCGCTGATGGCGCCGGGGATCGAGCACCGCACCGGCACCGATGACCGTGGGGGCCGCTTGGCGTGGATGCTGCACTCTGACGGGTCATGGGCGCGGGCCCGGACCGCGCCGGGCGAGCGCACCACGACCGTCCACCAGGGCGGCCCGCGCCGCCTTTACGACCTGCTGGACGAAATCCGCTGGCGGTGGCTGGAGCACGGCGAGCTACCCGTGTACGGGGCACAGGTCACCATCAGCCCCGACGGTGTGACGACGCTGTCGCGGGGCGGCTGGACGGCCACGCTCTGACCGGCTCGGGGTACCCGGCCCGTGGATGCGCGGCACACTGAAGACGGCCGACGAGGGAGGGACCGATGGACGACGAGCGCCGCGAGCTGCGCCGCCCGGCACGCGGGGAGCGGCGGGCCACCCCGCTCGGCGACCGGCCGGAGCAGGGCGCGCACGTAGACCCGGACACTCCGCGCGTCATCCAGGAGTGGGACGGGTGCCAGTGGACACCCACCGGTGTCGCCGATGACCGGGGCGCTGCGGCTGCTGAGGCCGGGAGGGACGCGAACGCCCGTGCCGAGCGCATTCCTCTGCCGGCGTTCGGCAAGCTGCCGCACATGCCCGAACCCTGGCGCCCTACAAAGCGCTTCTACCGCCCCGATACGTCAGGGCAGTAAGTCCCATGATGGGCCTCGCTCGCCCGTCGCCTCCGAGACGGACGAGTGGGGCCTTCGCGTTCAGTACTGGCGGCGTTGCGGGTCGAGGCTGAGGGCCCGCAGCGCGCTGGTGGGCGTGTCGTGGTCGGCCCGCCGGGGGTGCTGTCCTTCCGGCAGACCAGTGCGTCGGGATCGTGAGGGGGCGCCTGGAGGGTCTAGCCGTCGGGGAATGTCTGCCCGTCACGTCCGTCCTTGCCGTCCTCCCCATCCTGTCCGGCGGCCCCGCTGGTCCGGTCGGTCCTTCCAGCCCGGGTGGTCCGGGTACCAGGCCGGTGGGATGGTCCGCGCGACCATCTCTGAAGCCGGAAGCCGCCACTGTGGGCGCTGCGGCCAGGACATGAAGCCGGTCGAGAAGCACGGGTGGTCCAGGTTTCTCAGCTGGCTCGCGCTCCTCGAATTCGGCTCTGTGATCGCCGCGATCGTCGCCGCGGTCACCACGGTGAGCTCCGACAGCGGCGGCGGCATCGGCAGACTCGTCCTCTGGCCCACCGCCGTGCATCCGGCCTGGCTGGGCATCGTCGCCGCGATCGCCGCGTTCATCGTCACCGCGGGCTTGGCCGGGTCGGCCGGTCGGCGGGCCGCAGCGGGCACGGCCTGCCCCGAGTGCGCTCGTCGTTAGCTTCGAAGAACTGTCTCGCGTGGGGCAGCGGCTGCATTAAGGTGCACGCTCCACCAAGTCCGAGGGGGATCATGGAGACGGCCACCGGCTCACCGAAGGCATCGAAGCCCCCGGAGGCGTCCAAGACCCTCGAATCGCCCCTGCGCCTCCCCGCGTTCCGGCGGTTCGTGGTGGCGAACGTCGTTTCGGCGAGCGGGTCGGCGATGGCGCCGATCGCGCTCGCCTACTCGGTGATCGAGGAGGGGGGCGGGGCCGGGTCGCTGGGGGTCGTGCTCGCGGTGAACACCGTGCCCACGATCCTGTTCCTGCTCATGGGCGGCCTGTTCGCGGACCGGTGGTCGCGCAGCCGCATCCTGTTCCTGGGGAACCTGGCGGCAGCGGGCGCGCAGGGGCGCTGGCCATGACCGTGGCCACGGGGCACGCGACGACGGCGTCGATCGCGGCCTGCGGCTTCGTGTCGGGGACGGCGGCGTCGTTCATCGTGCCGGCCACGCAGGGTGTCGTCGCGCAGATCGTCCCCGGGGAACACCTCCAGCGGGCCAACGCGTTGCTCAGGCTGCCGGGCAACACGGTGAAGGTGCTGGGCCCGGTCGTCGGCGGTTTCGTCGTCGCCCTGAGCGGCGCGGCCTGGGCGCTGGCCTTCGACGCGTGCAGCTTCGCCGTCGCGGCCGTCCTGCTGCTGGGCCTGCGCCTGGCCGTGCCGCCCGCCGCGGCCGGCGGTGTCCTGGCCGACCTGCGGGCCGGCTGGACGGGGTTCTGGTCCCGTACCTGGCTGTGGACCTACACGGCCGCCGGGACCGTCCTCGTCGCCGCGTGGCTGGCCGGATTCCAGCTCCTCGGCCCGCTCGTCGCCGCCCGCCGGTACGCCGGGGCCCGCGACTGGGGCCTGGTCCAGGCGGCGTTCTCCTGCGGGCTGCTGGCGGGGACCCTGGTGTGCCTGCGGTGGAAGCCGTACCGGCTGCTCGCGGTCGCCGTCGCCGCGGGCGGCGCGCTCGCGCTGCCGCTGGCCGCCATGGCCTGGGGCATGGCGCTGCCGCTCGTGCTCGGGGCCGCCTTCCTCGCGGGGATCGGGCTCGATGTCGCGGTCGTCGCCTGGACCACCGCGTTCCAGCAGCATGTGCCCTCGGCGGAACAGGGCCGCATGAGCGCCTTCAACGGGGTCGGCGAACGGCTCGCCATCCCCCTCGGCTACCTCGTCACCGCGCTCGCGGTGCCCGCCTGGAGCAGTCAGGGGGTGCTCCTGGCCTGCGCCGCGCTGATCGTCGCGGCGACCGTGCTCAATCTCTGCGTCCCGGATCTGCACCGCGTCAACCGGATGCCCCGGGACACCCGCCCGGCCGCGAGCCCGGCCGGAAACCCCGGCTGAACCTCAAATGTTGCTCTGAAGGCGGCCGGTAGGGGGTTCGGGGCGGGCCCCGGGGGTCATGTACGACGCGTGCGCCGGGGGGCGCGGAGGGGACGGGACGGGTCATGGGGAGACTGGGGACCGGGATCGGCTGGCGGCCGGAGATCGCCGGGGCCGTGGAGCGGATGCCCGGGATCGACTGGGTGGAGGTCGTGGCGGAGAACGTGTGCCCCGGCCATCTCCCGGAGTCGCTGGTGCGGTTGCGCGAGCGCGGGGTGACCGTGGTGCCGCACGGGGTCTCCCTCGGGCTCGGCGGCGCGCGGCGGCCCGACGCCGGCCGGCTCGCGGCGCTCGCCGAACGCGTGGAGGTGCTCGGGTCGCCGCTGGTCACCGAGCACATCGCGTTCGTCCGGGCGGGCGGCGCGCTCACCGCCTCGCCGCCGCTGGAGGCGGGCCATCTGCTGCCCGTGCCGCGTACTCGGGACGCGCTCGACGTGCTCTGCGCGAATGTGCGCATCGCCCAGGACGCGCTGCCGGTGCCGCTCGCCGTGGAGAACATCGCCGCGCTGTTCTCCTGGCCCGGCGAGGAGCTGACCGAGGGGCAGTTCCTGTACGAGCTGGCCGAGCGGACCGGCGTACGGCTGCTCATCGACGTGGCCAACCTGCACACCAACCACGTCAACCGGGGCGAGGACCCGGCCGAGGCGCTGGACGCGCTGCCGCTGGAGGCGATCGCCTACGTCCATGTCGCGGGCGGCGTCGAGCGCGACGGCGTGTGGCACGACAGCCACGCGCACCCGGTACCGGACGCGGTGCTCGGCATCCTGGCCGACCTCGCCTCCCGGGCCGCCCCGCCCGGGGTCCTGCTGGAGCGCGACGAGGACTTCCCCGAACCGGCCGAGCTGGAGCGGGAGTTGACGGCGATCCGGAAGGTGGTGGAGGGCGGCCGGCGGGGGGAGGCGGAGGCGCGGCCCGTCTCGCCGGTGCGCGAGGGCTCCGCCGACACCGAGGACGCCCGTCAGCGGCTCGGCGTCGCGCAGACCGCCGTACTGTCCTCGCTGGTGGCCGGGACGCCCGTGCCCGAGGGGTTCGACCGGGTACGGCTGGGGGTACAGGCGCGGGCGCTCGCGGCGAAGCGGGCAGACGTGGTGGCGAAGGTGGCGCCGGAGCTGCCGGTGCTGCTGGGGGCGTCGTACCGGCCGGCGTTCCTGGAGTACGCGGGCCGGCGGCCGATGGGTGCGGGGTACCGGCGGGACGCGCTGGACTTCGCCGCGTTCCTGCTGGCCGGGAAGCGGCCGGACCTCCCGCGGCGGGAGCTGCGGGAGTGGTGGCTGGACCGCTCCGGCCCGGCGCCTCGGGGGCGGCTGGCGCGGGCGGCGCGAAGGATGCTGCCGGGGCGGAGCTGAACCGGCGGAACGCGATCCGCATGTGAAAAATCCTGGCGCCCGCGCCCGCCCCTGGCATACAAAACACCTCATGTTCTGGCTCCTTCTCCTGCTCCTCGCCTGGGCTTTCACCGGTACGGCCTGCGTCCGCCTCTGTCTCGCGGCGATGCGCGCCGCGGCCACGGACCCCGGAGCACCGGCCGGAGACCACGAACTGACCCTGTACGAGACCGCGTTCCTGTCCGGCGGGCCCCAGCGCGTCGCCGACGTCACCCTGCTGTCGATGGCCCGCGGGCGGCGCCTGCACCTCGCCCACACCGGCTGGGCCACCGTCGTCGACCCGCTCGGCCGGGACGAGATCGAGCGGTCCGTCATCGGGGCGATCGGCCCGGAGGGCCAGTCCCGCATCGCGCCGGTGCGCACCCGCGCCGCCCACGCCGACGCCGTACGGCGCCTCGCCGACCGCCTCGTGCGCAGCGGCCTCGCCGTCCCGGACGCGCACGGCCCCACCATCGGCGCGGCCGTGCGCCAGGTCCGCGCCGCCGTGCTCGCCGTGCCGGCCCTCGCCGTCGCCGCGCTGCTGCTGCCGGTCCAGGCCGACGCCTCACGTCTGATGGCCGGCCTGTGGTTCCTGCTGCCGTTCACGCTGGCGCTGAGCTGCCTGGCCATAGCCCGCTTCGAGGTGCACCCGTACTCGCCGTGGGCCTCCCCCGCCGGGCAGCGCGTACTGGGCGCGCTGCTGCGGCGGCGCTCCGGTGCCGAGCCGTCCTTCCTCACCTCGGTCGCGCTGCGCGGCATCCGCGCGATCGGCGAACCGGAGCTGCGCGCGGCCTTCGCCCACCGCGACGCGCCACACCGGGAGTAGGGGGCGCATCGGAGCACTGGGGCCGACACCCGCCGGGCGGTGCTTGCCTTCCCCGGCGGCGGCACGAAACATCCCTGGTGTCCGTCGCGGTGACCGAAGGGGTGCCGAATGAAAGCCGCCGCCGTCCGCTCGGCCGCCGTCTCCCTGCTGCTGACCGCCCTGGCCACCACCCCGGTGGACGCCACACCGAGCCACCCCGCCACGCCGGGCCTCCGTGCCACGCACAGCCTCCCCGGCGTGCCGAGCCTCCCCGCCGCACCGATCCCCGCCGCGCCGTTCCCCTCCGCGCCGTTCCCCTCCGGCGCCGCCGAACTCCGCGGCACCATCGTCGCCGCCCTGCGCGCCCGCGCCACCGGCATCCGCTACGGCACCTGCGACCCCGCCGAGGTGCCGGCCGTCCCCCACTCCCCCGCCGGCCTGCGCTGCGGCACCGTCGCCGTGCCCCTCGACTACGCCCGTCCCGACGGGAAGCAGATCGAACTCACCGTCAGCCGCACCCCCGCCACCGGGAAGGACGGCGGCCGGAAGGTCCCCCGGCAGGGCGCCCTCGTCTACGACCCCGGCGGCCCCGGCGCCACCGGCATGTACTTCGCGCTGGCCGGCACCCTGCCCGTCTGGAAGCGGATCGCCGCCGCGTACGACCTGGTCGGCTACGCCCCGCGCGGGGTCGGCCGGTCCGCCCCGCTGTCCTGCGAGGACCCGAAGCAGTTCGGCAAGGCGCCCACGCTCGCGCCGACGCACCCCTCCGCGTCGTACAAACGCGAGCGGGTGGCCCAGGCGAAGGCGTACGCCCGCGGCTGCGCCCGGCGCTCGGGTCCCGGGCTGCGCTTCTTCGACTCCCTGAACAACGCCCGGGACCTGGACGTGCTGCGGGCCGCGCTGGGCGAGGACCGGCTGACGTTCATGGGCGCGTCGTACGGCACGTACTACGGCTCGCTGTACGCGGCGATGTTCCCCGCCCAGGTGCGCCGGATGGTGCTGGACGCGCCGGTGGACCCGGACCCCGGGCAGATCTGGTACCGCAGCAACCTCGCCCAGTCGGCCGCGTTCGAGAAGCGCTGGGCGGACGTGCGGGACTGGATCGCCCGGCACGACGACGTCTACCGGCTCGGCGACACGCCCCGGAAGGTGCAGGGGAGTTACGACATGGCCGCCGCGCGGCTCGCCCGGACACCGGCGGGCGGGAAGGTCGGGCCGGGCCAGTTGCAGAACGCGTTCCTGACGGCCGGGTACTACGACGCCTACTGGCCGGGCCGGGCCGCCGCCCTCTCCGCCTATCTGCGCGGCGACCCGAAGCCGCTGATCGCGCTGGCCGCACCGGATGCCGGGTCGGCCGCGGCCGCGGAGAACGGCAGCGCCGTGTACACGGCCGTCGAGTGCAACGACGCGCCGTGGCCCACACGTTGGGCGGTGTGGGACCGGGACAACACCCTACTGGCCCGCGTCGCGCCCTTCGAGACCTGGGACAACGCGTGGATGAACCTGCCCTGCGCGTACTGGCCGGCGCCCCGGCAGCGGCCCCTGGACGTGCGCACCGCGCCCGGCGCGCTGCCCCCGGTGCTGCTCCTGGCGGCCGAACGGGACGCGGCCGCGCCGTACGCGGGGGCCCTGGAGATGAACCGGCGGCTGGCCGGCTCCCTGCTGGTGACCGAGCGGGACGCGGGCACGCACGGCATCGGCGGCGGCCCCAACCACTGCGTCAACGGCTATATGGAGGACTACCTGCTGACGGGCCGCCTCCCGGCGCGGAACGCGTCCTGCGCGCCCCGCGCCGAACCCGTCCCCGGCGGGGGACGGAAGGCGGGCTGAGCCTTACGCCAGCCCCGCCACCAGGTCCGCCACGTCCTTGCGGCGGCCCGTGTAGAACGGGACCTCCTCGCGGACGTGCATCCGGGCCTCGGAGCCGCGCAGGTGGCGCATGAGGTCGACGATGCGGGACAGGTCGTTCGCCTCGAAGGCGAGAATCCACTCGTAGTCGCCCAGCGAGAACGAGGCGACCGTGTTGGCGCGCACGTCCGGGTAGCCGCGGGCCATCTTGCCGTGGTCGGCGAGCATGCGGCGGCGGTCCTCGTCGGGCAGCAGGTACCAGTCGTACGAGCGCACGAAGGGGTAGACGCTCACATAGTCGCGGGGCGTCTCGTCGGCGAGGAACGCCGGGATGTGCGAGCGGTTGAACTCGGCCGGGCGGTGCAGCGCCATGTTGGACCACACCGGCTCCAGCGCGCGGCCCAGCCTGGTGCGGCGGAAGAGGCTGTACGCCTCCTGGAGCTGGTCGCTGGTCTCCGCGTGCCACCAGATCATCACATCGGCGTCGGCCCGCATGCCGGAGAGGTCGTACGTGCCGCGGATCGTCACGTCCTTGGCGGCAAGCTGGTCGAACAGCTCCTGGACCTCGTCGGCGTAGCCCGCGCGGTCGGCCGGCAGCACGTCCTTCAGCTTGAAGACCGACCACAGGGTGTAGCGGATGACATCGTTCAGGTCCTTGGCCAGCTTGCCCTTGTTGGGGATGCGGCCGGACTCGGTGATGGGGGCGTCGTCACTCATGGTTCCTATTCTCCTGCTCCGCCGTGGCGGCTCTGCACCGGGTGGGCCGTGAGTTCCTCGGCCCCGCGCGGATCACCGGACAGCTGGTCGACGGCCGCGTTCGCGCTCGCGACACAGGCGGGGATGCCCACCCCGTCGTACGGCGCGCCGCAGACCGCGAGGCCCGGCAGCTTGGCGATGTGCTCGCGGACGCGGGCCACGCGCGCGTGGTGCCCTACCGGGTACTGGGGCAGCCCGTCGGTCCAGCGGGTGACCCGGGTCGCGACGGGCGCGGCGTCGATGCCGGCGGCCTCGCGGAGGTCGTGCCGGGACACCTCCACCAGGTCGGCGTCGTCCCGGCCGAGGACCGCCGTCTCGCCGTACCGCCCGACCGAGGTGCGCAGCACGACCGTGTCCGGGTCCTGTTCGGCGATCCAGCCCCACTTCTGGGAGGCGAACGTGGCGGCCTTGATGGTGCGTCCGTCGACCGGCGGCACCAGGAAGCCGCTGCCCTCGGGCAGGGACAGATCGGCGCGCCGGTAGGCGAGGGTGATCAGGGCCATCGAGGCGTACTCGACGGCGGCCAGCTCGGCGGCGGCCGCCGGGGACTCGGGGCGCAGCAGCCGGGCCGCGGCCGGGGCGGGTACGGCGACCACCACGGCGTCGGCGTGCAGCGGCTCTCCGGCCGCGGTGATCCGCCAGCCGCCCGCGGGGTCCCGGCGCAGTGCGGTGACGGGCGCCCCGGTGCGGATCTCGCCGCCGCGCGCGCGGACGGAGTCGGCGACCGCGAGCGGCAGGGTGCCCACACCGCCCTCGATGCCCGTGAACACGGGCCCGGTCTGCTGGGCGGCCGCGGCCTTGGCCTGGATCTCGCGGACGCCCTCGGTCAGCGAGGCGTGCGCGCGGGCGGCCTGGAAGAGCTGGGGGACGGCGGAGCGCATCGAGATGCGGTACGCGTCGCCCGCGTACACCCCGCCGAGCAGGGGTTCGACCAGGCGGTCCACGACCTCGCGACCGAGGCGCGCCGCCACGTACTCCCCCACCGCCACGTCGTCGCCGACCTCGGTGCGGGGCAGGACCGCGTCCTGTCCGATGCGGGCGAGGCCGTCCTCGGACAGGACACCGGCGAGGGCGGCGGCGGTGCCGGGCACACCCATCACATGGCCCTTGGGCATGGGGCGCAGCGCGCCCCGGGTCCAGAGGGCGGCGCTCGCGATCGCCGGGGGCTGGAGCCGCTCGGCGAGCCCGACCTCGCGGGCGAGGGCCACGGCCTCGGGGCGACGGGCCAGCATCGACTCGGCGCCGAGGTCGACCCGGACGCCCGCGATCTCGCCGGGCAGCAGCTTGCCGCCGACCCGGTCGGCCGCCTCCAGCACCGTCACCCGGGCGCCGCGCTCCAGCAGCCGGTGGGCGGCGGCCAGACCGGCGATGCCGGCTCCGACGACGACGGCGTGACCCGGACTCGTACCCGTTGCGCTCATGGTCCCCACTCTCTCAGACCCCGCCGACAGCGCCGATGGGGCCGTAGGTCCCCGCCGCGCTGTCGCCCGGACCCTCTAGCGTGTCCCCATGAGCATGCATCAGGGGCGGGAGCGGCTGGTCGTCGTCGGCGGGGACGCCGCGGGCATGTCGGCGGCGTCGCAGGCGCGGCGGCAGCGGGGGCCCGGGGAACTGGAGATCGTGGCGTTCGAGCGCGGCCACTTCACCTCGTACTCGGCGTGCGGCATCCCCTACTGGGTGGGCGGGTCCGTCCCCGGGCGGGACGAGCTGATCGCCCGCACCCCCGAGGAGCACCGCGCCCGGGGCATCGACCTGCGGCTGCGCACCGAGGTCACGGAGATCGACGTGCCGGGGCGGCGGGTGCGCGCGCGGGACGTGGATTCCGGCGCCACGTCCTGGACGTCGTACGACAAACTGGTGATCGCCACGGGTGCCCGTCCGGTCCGCCCGGAGCTGCCGGGCGTGGACGCCCCCGGAGTGCACGGCGTGCAGACCCTGGACGACGGGCAGGCCCTGCTCGACTCGCTGGCCCGGGCGAAGGGGCGGCGCGCGGTGGTCGTGGGCGCCGGGTACATCGGCGTGGAGATGGCCGAGGCGCTGATCGACCGGGGCTTCGAGGTGACGGTCGTCAACCGCGGCGAGCAGCCCATGTCGACCCTCGATCCGGACATGGGCCGCCTGGTGCACCGCGCCATGGAGGGCCTCGGCATCACCATGGTGAACGGCACCGAGGTCACCAAGATCCTCACCGGCGAGGACGGCCGGGTCCGCGCGGTGGCCACCCAGCACGCCGAGTACCCGGCCGACGTGGTGGTCCTCGGCATCGGCGTCCTCCCCGAGACCGCCCTCGCGCGCGCCGCCGGGCTGCCGCTCGGCGCCCACGGCGGGCTGCTCACCGATCTGGCCATGCGGGTGCGCGGCCACGAGAACATCTGGGCGGGCGGCGACTGCGTGGAGGTCCTGAACCTGGTCTCGGGGCGGGAGCAGTACGTCCCGCTGGGCACCCACGCCAACAAGCACGGCCAGGTCATCGGCACCAACGCGGGCGGCGGCTACGCGACCTTCCCCGGCGTGGTCGGCACGGCGGTCAGCAAGGTCTGCGACCTGGAGATCGCCCGCACCGGCCTGCGCGAGAAGGACGCGCACCGGGTGGGCCTGGAGTTCGAGGCGGTCACCATCGAGTCGACCAGCCGGGCGGGCTACTACCCGGACGCCTCCCCGATGACCGTCAAGATGCTCGCCGAGCGCCGCACCGGGCGGCTGCTGGGCGTGCAGATCGTGGGTCGGGAGGGCGCGGCCAAGCGGGTGGACATCGCGGCGGTGGCGCTGACCGCGCGGCTGACGGTGGAGCAGATGACCGCCCTGGACCTCGGCTACGCGCCGCCCTTCTCGCCGGTGTGGGACCCGGTCCTGGTGGCCGCGCGCAAGGCGGCGCGGCGGGTGCGCGGGAGCTGACCGGGGCGCGGCCGTCCGCCGGCTCCGCCCGGTTGCCCGGCGGGGCAGCCGGGCACTACTCCCTCGTGGTCATTCCCGTCCATGACATCAACCCGGTGCGCCGCACCCCCTGGGTGACGTACGCGCTGATCGCGGCGAACGTCCTGGTGTTCCTGGCGACGCCCGGCATGCCCGGCTCGCTGGCCGGCGGCGAGAACCTGGCGCAGCTGTGCCATCTGGAGTCCTTCATGGACCGCTTCGCGGCGGTCCCGAGAGAGCTGGTCCACGGGCAGGTGCCGCGGCTGGTGCCGACCGGTCAGGTGGGCGTCGGCCCGCACGGCCCCGGCTGCGTGGTGGCCCCGCGCGGCTTCCACAAGTCGCCGCCGCTGTCGGTGTTCACGGCGATGTTCGTGCACGGCAGCTGGCTGCACCTGCTGGGCAACATGCTGTTCCTGCTGATCTTCGGCAACAACGTCGAGGACCGGCTGGGCCACCTCCGCTACCTCGTCTTCTACGTGGTCTGCGGCTATGCGGCCGGATACGGCTTCGCGCTGCTGAACGCCGGTTCGGGCGACCCGCTGATCGGCGCGTCGGGCGCGATCGCCGGGGTGCTCGGCGGCTACCTCGTGCTGTGGCCGCGGGCGCGGGTCTGGGTGCTGGTGCCGTTCCTGGTGTTCCTGCCGCTGCGGCTGCCGGCCTGGCTGGTGCTGGGCTTCTGGTTCGTGCTCCAGGCCGTGTACTCGTCCGGGCAGGGGGTGGCCGACGCGGGGACGGTGGCGTACGCCGCCCATGTGATCGGCTTCCTGGTGGGCCTGCTCATCGCCCTGCCGCTGCGGCCGGGCACCCCGCCCCCGCCGGAGCCGCCCGGCCTGCTGTTCGGCAGGCGCGCGCGGCCCTCCTACCCGACCTGGTGAGGGTCAGCGCGCGGTCGCGCCGTGGACGTACTCCACGAGGCGGGTCAGCGCGTCCGGGTCGGTCTTGGGCATCACGCCGTGGCCCAGGTTGAAGATGTGGCCCTCCAGGCCCGCGGCCGCGTCCAGCACCTCCTGGGCCTTGGCCTCGACGACGTCCTTGCCCGC
Organism: Streptomyces sp. SUK 48; assembly: GCF_009650765.1. NCBI lineage: Bacteria > Bacillati > Actinomycetota > Actinomycetes > Kitasatosporales > Streptomycetaceae > Streptomyces > Streptomyces sp. SUK 48. Next base: position 2,014,996 of record NZ_CP045740.1, read on the forward strand.
GAACAGCACGGTCGGGTCCAGGTTGCCCTGGAGCGCCTTGCCGGGGCCGACGCGGCGGACGGCCTCGTCCAGCGGGACGCGCCAGTCGACGCCGACGACGTCCGCGCCGGCCTCGCCCATCGGGCCCAGCAGCTCGCCGGTGCCCACGCCGAAGTGGAGGCGCGGCACGCCGTACTCCGCGACCGCGTCGAAGACCTTGGCCGAGGCGGGCAGCACCGAGCGCCGGTAGTCGGCGGGGGCGAGCGCGCCGGCCCAGGAGTCGAACAGCTGCACGGCGGAGGCGCCGGCCTCGATCTGGACCTTCAGGAAGGCGGCCGTGATGGCGGCGAGGCGGTCCAGCAGGTCGGCCCACAGCTCGGGGTCGCCGTACATCATCGCCTTGGCGTTCTCGTACGTGCGCGAGGGGCCGCCCTCGACCAGGTAGCTGGCCAGCGTGAAGGGGGCGCCCGCGAAGCCGATCAGCGGGGTGGGGCCCAGCTCGCGGGTGAGCATCCCGATGGCCTCGGTGACGTAGGAGACGTCCTCGGGAGTCAGGTCGCGCAGCCGGGCCAGGTCGGCGCGGGTGCGGACGGGCTGCTCGACGACCGGGCCGACGCCGGGCTTGATGTCCAGGTCGAGGCCGATGGCCTTGAGCGGGACGACGATGTCGCTGTAGTAGATCGCCGCGTCCACGTGGTGCCGCCGCACCGGCTGGAGGGTGATCTCGGTGACCAGCTCGGGCCGCGTGCAGGACTCCAGCATCGGGATGCCCTCGCGCACCTTGAGGTACTCGGGCAGCGAGCGGCCGGCCTGGCGCATGAACCACACGGGGGTGTGGGGCACGGGCTCGCGCCGGCACGCCTTGAGGAAGGCGCTGTCGTACGTCGCGGTCGGCTGCTTGCCCCGAGGGGCGTCGTTGGCGGTCACGGGAAAAGTCTCGCATGCGGTGTGGACGCCCCGTGCACAGGCGGCGAGGAAGCGCACGTCGCGGGGTGTCTTGCCTGCGCAGAGGCCCGATTCCCCTTACTCTTCCCCGCATGGCTGCGGCTCACGGACACAGGTCGGAAGGCGCTGACGGATTGGGCGACGTGAAGGACACCGAGGAGGCGGACCGGCACCCTGGTGCCGCGGGTCCGCCGGCGTTCCGGGCCGCGGTCGACGCCCTGCGCGGCTGCCGGCTGCGGCCGCAGATCGAGGTGGAGCCGACCCCCGCGCCGCAGCGGCTCGCGCCGTACGCGTACGCGCTGGAGGCGGTGGTGGTCGACGGCGAGCAGGAGCTGGCCGACGGGCGCCTGGTGCTGCTGCACGACCCGGCCGGGCACGACGCCTGGCGGGGCACGTTCCGGCTGGTGACGCTGGTGCGGGCGGAGCTGGAGCCGGAGATGGCGGCCGATCCGCTGCTGCCGGAGGTGTGCTGGTCCTGGCTGACCGGGGCGCTCGGGGCGCGCGGCCTCGGCTACGGCGAGCCGAGCGGCACCGTCACGCGCGCGAGTTCGCACTACTTCGGCGGTCTCGCCGACCGGCCGGCCGCCTCGCAGATCGAGATCCGGGCCTCCTGGACGCCGCGCGAGGGCCGGGGCGGGGTGCCGGACACGGCCGCGCACCTGACCTCCTGGTGTGATCTGCTGGCCCAGGTCGGGGGGCTGCCGCCGGCCGGTCCGGGCGACACCTCGGTGGTGACGCTGCCGCAGCGCAGGGGGCCGCAGTCCCGGTGACGTGACGGCGCGTCACGACCGCCGTCCTCCTCCGGGGCGCCTTATTGACCATCTCTTTGTCGATACGGCCACATTGTGACTTCGAATCGCATCCGCTCGGACCGATTCGATCTTCGGGTGATCGAGCGTGTGTCCGAATTGCACGGATTGTTACTCACTAGATCGTGATCACTCTCTAAAGGCGGACACGTTTGCTGCCGAAGACGACTGTGACCTTGAAAGCACGGTTCGTCCCGGCTTCTTCCCCACAAGCCGGCCCCGTCCCCCCACCCAGGAGGCCTGGTGTCCGTTCTCCTCGAGCAACCCGCAAGCCTGGTCGCCTACCGCCCGAACAAGCCGACCGCCATGGTGGTCGTGGCCGACCCGCGCGTGCGTTCCACCGTCACCCGCCATCTGTGGGCGCTCGGTGTGCGCGATGTGATCGAGGCTTCGTCCATCGCGGAGGCTCGTCCCCGCATCGGCAACCCCCGCGACATCTGTGTCGCCGACGTCCACCTGCCCGACGGCTCCGGCCTGACCCTGCTCTCCGAGACCCGCGCCGCGGGCTGGCCCAACGGGCTCGCCCTCTCCGCCGCCGACGACATCGGCGCGGTGCGCAACGCCCTGGCCGGCGGGGTCAAGGGCTACGTGGTCACCGGCACCCGCACCAACATCGGGCTCCCCACCCGGCCCGGCGCCACCCCCCTCGGCGGCGCCGCCCGCATGCACCGCCGCCCCCCGGGTGCCCCGAGCCACCCGGGCGGCTACCGCGAACTGTCCGGACGCGAGGTCGAGGTGCTGCGCCTGGTCGCGGAGGGCCAGTCGAACAAGGCCATCGGCGTGTCCATGGGCCTGTCCGCCCTCACCGTGAAGAGCCACCTCGCCCGCATCGCCCGCAAGCTGGGCACCGGCGACCGGGCCGGCATGGTCGCCGTCGCCCTGCGCACCGGAATCATCCACTGACCCTTCCCCCACACCCCTCCCCTGATCTCCCCTTTCCCCACCCCTCCCGGCCCTTCTTCCCGCTCCGCCCCCTTCCCCCCGCACCCTTTCCCACCGACCCCTTCGGGAATGCGGCCGATTCACTCCCCTGAACCGGCGATTTCACCGGGCTGACTGGTTTACGACCCCTCGGCGCCCGTCGACGGAACGTTCCGGCGACGGGCGCTGTCCACGCATGGATACCCTTGACAGGTGACCGACGCCCAAGACACCGCAGCAGACAGCACCCGGCGCAGCAATGGAGACACGTCTCCCGACGACGCCGGATCTTCTGTGCCGGAGGCGCCGACACCCCTTCTCGAACCCCGCGAGGGCATTCCGCCCGTGGTCGCCGACGAGGCGGCGCTCGCCGAGGTGGTCGCCGCCTTCGCCGCCGGCTCCGGGCCGGTCGCCGTGGACGCCGAGCGCGCCTCCGGGTACCGCTACGGCCAGCGCGCGTATCTGGTGCAGCTGCGCCGCGAGGGCGCGGGCACCGCACTGATCGACCCCGTGGGCTGCCCCGACCTGTCCGCGCTCGGCGAGGCGCTGTCCGGCGTGGAGTGGGTCCTGCACGCCGCCACCCAGGACCTGCCGTGCCTGCGTGAGATAGGCATGCTCCCCACCCGGCTGTTCGACACCGAGCTGGCCGGCCGGATCGCCGGGTTCCCCCGGGTCGGCCTCGGCGCCATGGTGGAGAACGTCCTCGGCTTCGTCCTGGAGAAGGGCCACTCCGCCGTCGACTGGTCCACCCGCCCGCTGCCCGAGCCGTGGCTGCGCTATGCGGCGCTGGACGTCGAACTCCTCGTGGACCTGCGCGACGCCCTGGAGAAGGAGCTGGACCGCCAGGGCAAGCTGGAGTGGGCCCTCCAGGAGTTCGACGCGATCGCGAGCGCCCCGCCGGCCGAGCCCCGCAAGGAGCCCTGGCGCCGTACGTCCGGGATGCACAAGGTACGGCGGCGCCGGCAGCTGGCCGTCGTACGGGAGCTGTGGGAGACGCGGGACCGCATCGCGCAGCGGCGTGACGTGTCGCCGGGCAAGGTGCTGTCGGACGCGGCGATCGTGGAGGCGGCGCTGGCCGTGCCGGCCAATGTCCACGCGCTGGCCGCGCTGAACGGGTTCGGGCACCGCACCGGGCGCCGGCAGCTGGAGCAGTGGCAGGCGGCGGTGGACCGGGCGAAGGCGCTGCCGGAGTCCGAGCTGCCGCAGCCGGGGCAGCCGGTGACGGGTCCGCCCCCGCCGCGGGCGTGGGCCGACAAGGACCCGTCGGCGGCGGCGCGCCTGTCCGCCGCGCGGGCCGCGGTGAGCTCGCTCGCCGAGCGGCTGTCCATGCCGCAGGAGAACCTGATCTCCCCGGACACGGTCCGCCGGCTCTGCTGGCAGCCGCCCGCCCCGGCCGACGCCGGGACCGTCTCCGCCGCGCTCGCGGGGTACGGCGCGCGCCCGTGGCAGGTGGAGCTGGTGACGCCGGAACTGGTGAGCGCGCTGTCGGACAAGGGCGCCTGAGCGTCGTAGTACGGACCGAGATCGAGCGGCCGCGGGTCCACCGTGGCCGCTCGCGCGTTTTCCCGCCCCCGACAGGCGCTGCCGGGCCGTAAAGATCGCGCCAACCTCCGGACGGACCCCCGCTCCCGCCGGTGTGACCTTCGCCGCTGGCACCCCCGACGCTGGGCAACTACATTACTCGCAAGTAGCATGGGCTTAAGCAAGCGCTCAGCGTCCCGCACCATGGAGGAGAGCCATCGTGCCTCGTACCGTCAGGGACGTCGTCTTCGTCGACGGCGTCCGCACCCCGTTCGGCAAGGCGGGCCCGAAGGGCATCTACCACGAGACTCGCGCCGACGACCTCGTCGTCAAGGCGATCCGGGAGCTGCTGCGCCGCAACCCCGGCCTGGACCCGAAGAAGATCGACGAGGTCGCCATCGCCGCGACCACGCAGATCGGTGACCAGGGTCTGACCCTCGGCCGCACCGCCGGCATCCTCGCCGGTCTGCCGCAGTCGGTGCCCGGATACTCCATCGACCGCATGTGCGCCGGTGGTCTGACCGCCGTGACGTCCGTCGCAGGCTCCATCGCCTTCGGCGCCTACGACGCCGTCATCGCCGGTGGTGTCGAGCACATGGGCCGCCACCCCATGGGCGAGGCCGTCGACCCGAACCCGCGCTTCGTCAGCGAGAAGCTGGTGGACGAGTCGGCCCTGTTCATGGGCATGACCGCGGAGAACCTGCACGACCGCTACCCGAGCCTCACCAAGCTGCGGGCCGACCAGTACGCGGTGCTCTCGCAGGAGAAGGCCGCCAAGGCGTACGCCGACGGCAAGATCCAGCGGGACCTGGTGCCGATCTCGGTGCGCCGCACCACCCCCGTCGGCGGCGAGACCGGCTGGGGCCTGGTCACCGCCGACGAGCCGATGCGTCCGGGGACCACCCTGGAGGGCCTGGCCAACCTGAAGACGTCGTTCCGCGTCCACGGCCGCGTCACGGCCGGCAACTCGGCCGGTCTGAACGACGGTGCCACCGCGTCGATCGTCGCCAGCGAGGACTTCGCCCGCGAGCACGGCCTCCCGGTCAAGATGCGCCTGGTCTCCTACGCCTTCGCCGGCGTGGAGCCCGAGGTCATGGGCTACGGCCCGATCCCGGCCACCGAGAAGGCGCTCGCCAAGGCGGGCCTGTCCATCTCGGACATCGGCCTGTTCGAGATCAACGAGGCATTCGCCGTCCAGGTGCTCGCCTTCCTGGAGCACTACGGCATCGCCGACGACGACGCGCGCGTCAACCAGTACGGCGGCGCCATCGCCTTCGGCCACCCGCTGGCCTCCTCCGGCATCCGTCTGATGACGCAGCTGGCCCGCCAGTTCGAGGAGCAGCCGCACGTCCGCTACGGCCTGACCACCATGTGCGTCGGCTTCGGCATGGGCGCGACGGTCATCTGGGAGAACCCGCACTTCGAGGGGGACAAGTGAGCACCACCGAGCTTCTGAAGCAGGCTTCGGGCCTGTTCCCCGACGAGGTCGTCACCAGTGCGCACGTACGCCACTTCGACCTCCCCTTCGGCGCCGGCCGCTTCGCGCTGATCGCGCTGGACAACGGCCTGGACCACACCAAGCCGACCACCTTCGGACCGGCCTCGCTCGCCAACCTGAACGCGGCGATCGACCAGGTCGAGCAGGAGGCCGCCGAGGGCGCGATCGCCGGTATCGGCATCACCGGCAAGCCGTTCATCTTCGCCGTCGGCGCCGACCTCAAGGGCGTCGAGCTGCTGAAGGAGCACGAGCACGCGCTCGCCATCGGCAAGGGCGGCCACGAGGTCTTCAAGCGCCTTTCGGGCCTCGCCGTGCCGACCTTCGCCTACTACAACGGCGCGGCCATGGGCGGCGGTGTCGAGGTCGGTCTGCACTGCACCTACCGCACCGTCTCCCAGGCGATCCCGGCGTTCTCGCTGCCCGAGGTCTTCCTCGGTCTGGTCCCCGGCTGGGGCGGCTGCACCCTGCTGCCGAACCTGATCGGCGCCGACAAGGCCGTCTCGGTCATCATCGAGAACTCGCTGAACCAGAACAAGCAGCTCAAGGGCAAGCAGGTCTTCGAACTGGGCATCGCCGACGCCCTGTTCGAGGGTGCCGACTTCCTGGAGCAGTCGCTGCTGTGGACCGCCCAGGTCCTCAACGGCGACGTCACGGTGGAGCGCCCGGAGATCGACCGCGGCGAGGCGTGGGACCAGGCCGTCGCCAAGGGCCGCTTCATCGCCGACTCCAAGGTGCACGGCGCGGCCCCGGCCGCCTACCGCGCCCTGGAGATCATCGAGGCCGCCCGCGGCGGTGACCTCCAGCAGGGGTACGACGCCGAGGACCAGGCGCTCGCCGACCTGATCATGGGTGGTGAACTGCGCGCCGGCATCTACTCGTTCAACCTGGTGCAGAAGCGCGGCAAGCGCCCCGTCGGCGCCCCGGACAAGAGCCTGGCCCGCCCGGTCACCAAGGTCGGCGTCGTCGGCGCCGGTCTGATGGCCAGCCAGCTCGCGCTGCTCTTCCTGCGCCGCCTGGAGGTGCCGGTCGTGCTGACCGACATCGACCAGGAGCGCGTCGACAAGGGTGTGGGCTACGTCCACGCCGAGATCGACAAGCTGCTCGGCAAGGGCCGTATCCACCAGGACAAGGCCAACCGCCTCAAGGCGCTGGTCACCGGCGTCCTGGACAAGGCCGAGGGCTTCGCGGACGCGGACTTCATCATCGAAGCCGTGTTCGAGGAGATGAGCGTCAAGCAGAAGGTGTTCGCGGAGGTCGAGGCGGTCGCCCCGGCGCACGCCGTCCTCGCGACCAACACCTCCTCGCTGTCCGTGTCGGAGATGGCCGCGAAGCTCCAGCACCCGGAGCGGGTCGTGGGCTTCCACTTCTTCAACCCGGTCGCGATCCTGCCGCTGCTGGAGATCGTGCGCGGCGAGCAGACCGACGACGCCTCCCTGGCCACCGCCTTCGCGGTCGCCAAGAAGCTGAAGAAGACCGCGGTGCTGGTCAAGGACGCCCCGGCGTTCGTCGTGAACCGCATCCTGACCCGCTTCATGGGCGAGATCCAGAACGTCATCGACGAGGGCACCCCGGTCGAGGTCGCCGAGAAGGCTGTCGAGCCGCTGGGCCTGCCGATGTCCCCGCTGGTCCTGCTCGAACTGGTCGGCCCGGCGATCGGCCTGCACGTCTCGGAGACCCTCAACCGGGCCTTCCCGGACCGCTTCACGGTCTCCCCGAACCTCAAGGCCGTGGTCGAGGCCGGCAAGCGCGGCTTCTACGTCTACGACAGCGGCAAGCCGGAGCTGGACCCCGAGGTCGCGGCTCTCCTCAAGCAGGGCGATGTCGTCCTGACCGAGGAGCAGGTGCGTGACCGCGTCCTCGACGCGGTGGCGCAGGAGATCGGGCTCATGCTGGACGAGGGCGTCGTCGCCGAGGCCCAGGACATCGACCTGTGCCTGATCACGGGCGCCGGCTGGCCCTTCCACCTGGGCGGCATCACGCCGTACCTGGACCGCGAGGGCGTCTCGGAGCGCGTGAACGGCAAGCCGTTCCTGGCCCCGGGCGTGGCGAGCGTCCCGGCGTAACCCCGCCGGCACCGACAGGGAAGGGCCCCCGCCTCGGCGGGGGCCTTTTCGTGTGTGCTCGTCGGCTGCGTCCGCGCTCGGTACGGCCGGACCGCTCACGGCCCGCTCACACCGTCCGCCACGCCTCCAGCGCGAGGCCCGGTTCGGCTTTGCGGCGGGTCAGCAGGAGCTGGCCGATCGACGGGGACAGGGTCGCGGCGGCCACCCGGCCGTCCTCGTCCGTGGTGAGGGAGACCCGGGCGTCCACGGTGAGCCGGGGGCCGGACTCGGCCCACCAGGCGCCGGCGGACTCCAGTTCGGTCGGGTAGGCGGCGAAGGCGACGCGGCCGGTGGCGGAGCGCTGGGCCAGCAGGGTGCAGTCGTGGCCGTCGAGCTCGCAGCGGACGGCGCTGACCGGGCCGTGGCCCGCGGCGGTCAGCAGGGCGACGGGCTTGCCGCCGGGCCGCCAGGCGTTCAGTTCGCCGTCGGTGCCGGTGTAGTAGAGCGTCGTGCTCCCCGCGGAGGTGGCGAGGGCGTACAGGGTCCCTGGGCGGACCGGGGCCTTCAGGGGCTCCTGGAGTACCGGCGGGGCGCCGGGGGCCTCCTGGCGCCAGTACAGGACGCCCTCGGGGCCCGCCGCGTACAGCTCGACCCTGCCGGACTCCCCCGTCACCGCGGCGAGTCCGTCCTGGACGCCCTTGCCGCCGAGGTCCCGCCAGGGCTCCCAGCCGCCCTTCTCCTTCTGCGCGAGCATGCTGACGCCGCCGCCCTTGTTGCGCACGAAGACATGGGCGCGGCCCTCGGCGTCCACGGCGACGGAGGGCTGCCCGGTGCGGTCGCCCTTCTTGTCGGGATGGCCGACCGGGCTCCAGTCCAGGGCGGCGAGGTGGGCGCGGAAGTGGGTGGAGTGCACGAGGCCCGACTCGCCCTTGCCGGTGGGGCGCCAGGCCACCAGGTGGGCATAGCCGTCCGCGCCCTGGCCGAGGGCCGGGACGGGATGCAGTTTCTGTTCGCCGCCGACCTTGCGCGGGCCGGTCCAGGGGCCGCCGGGGGCGCTCTCCGCCCGGCACAGGACGGCGTCGCCCGACGACTGGTAGACACTGAGCCGGCCGTCTCGGCCGCGAAGGAGCCAGTCTCCGTTCACCCGGTCACTTTAAGCCGGGCCCCCGGGCGCCCGGCGAGCGGGCACCGTGACGGGCGCCGAGCGGGCACCATGGCGGGCATGACGAACATCCTGCCCCTGCTCATCGTCGACGGCGCCAACGTGGTCGGCTCGGTGCCCGACGGCTGGTGGCGCGACCGGCGCGGGGCCGCCGAACGGCTGCGCGACCGCCTGGTGGCGTACGCCGACTCGGGTACGGCGGAGCTGCCCGGGCCGCTCGAACTGGTGCTGGTGGTCGAGGGCGCCGCGCGCGGGGTGGCGTCCGTGCCGGGGGTGCGGGTGGCGGAGGCGCCCGGCAGCGGGGACGACCGGATCGTGGAGCTGGCCGGGGAGGCGGCGGGCCGTACCTGTCTGGTCGTCACCGCGGACCGGGAACTGCGGCGCCGGGTGACGGAGCTGGGGGCGCGGGTCACCGGGCCGCGCGCGGTGCTCGGCTGAACCGGCCGCCGCGCCGTTCGGCCGGTTCAGCGGCAGCGCCGTGCGACCGGTCACGGGACCGGCGGCGCGGGCTCCGGCTTCGTCGGCTCCTCGGGGTGGGCGAGACGGCTGTGCGAGCGGCCGTAGAGGAAGTAGACGGCGAAGCCGATCACCATCCAGATGGCGAACCGCAGCCAGGTCTCGGCGGGCAGATTGAGCATCAGCCAGAGCGTGGCGCACACGGAGACGATCGGGACGAACGGAACCCACGGGGTGCGGAAGGCGCGGGGCAGGTCGGGGCGCGTCCGGCGCAGAATGATCACACTGATCGCCACGACCACGAACGCGAACAAGGTGCCGATGTTGACCAGTTCGGCAAGCTCGCTCAGGCTGGTGAACCCGGCGACGATCGCGATGATCCCACCGAGCAGGATGGTCGGCCGGTGCGGGGTCCGGAAGCGCGGGTGCACCCGGGAGAAGAAGCGCGGCAGCAGCCCGTCCCGGCTCATCGCGAAGAACACCCGGGTCTGGCCGAGCAGCAGGATCAGGCACACGGTGGTCAGGCCGATGGCGGCGCCGAAGCTGATCACGCCCGCGTACCAGGGGTGCCCGATGGACTTGAAGGCGTCGGCGAGCGGGGCGTCCACGGACAGCCGGGTGTAGTTCTGCATGCCGGTGACGACGATGGAGACGGCCACGTAGAGCACGGTGCAGATGATCAGCGAGCCGAGGATGCCGCGCGGCACGTCCCGCTGCGGGTTGCGGGTCTCCTCGGCGGCGGTGGCCACGATGTCGAAGCCGATGAAGGCGAAGAACACCACCGAGGCGGCGGTGAAGATGCCCATCACGCCGAAGTTGGCGGGCGCCCAGCCGAACATCAGCTGCACCAGCGGCGCCTTGAGGCTGGCACCGGCCGGGACCGGCTGGGCCGGCGGGATGAAGGGGTGGTAGTTGCGGGTCTGCACGAAGAAGGCGCCCGCGATGATCACGATGAGCACGACGGCGACCTTGATCGCGACGACCAGCGAGGTGATCCGGGCCGAGAGCTTCATGCCGAGGACGAGGATCGCGGTCAGGACGAGCACCAGGAGCGCGGCGAGGATGTCGAAGCCGAAGCCGTGGGCGCCGTCGCGGCTGGAGAGGTAGCCCGGCAGGTGCCAGCCCGCGTTGTCCAGCAGGGAGCGGATGTAGCCGGACCAGCCGACGGCGACCACCGCGGTGCCGAGCGCGAACTCCAGGACCAGGTCCCAGCCGATGATCCAGGCGGGCAGCTCGCCCAGGGAGGCGTAGCTGAAGGTGTACGCCGAGCCCGCCACCGGGACCGTGGACGCGAACTCGGCGTAGCACAGGGCGGCGAGGGCGCAGACCACACCGGCGGCGACGAAGCCCAGGGCGACCGCGGGGCCGGCGTTGTTCTTCGCGACCTGTCCGGTCAGGACGAAGATGCCGGTACCGATGATCACGCCGACGCCGAAGACGGTCAGATCGAGCGCGGAGAGCGACTTCTTGAGCGCATGCTCCGGTTCCTCGGTGTCCCGGATCGACTGCTCGACGTTCTTCGTCCGGAAGAGCGAGCTGCTCACGTTGCTGCCTCCCACGCGTGTCGCCCTCGACCTGGTCGACCTGGTCGAGAGGGTCGGGCCGCGAGAGCCCTGTGACAGGCAGGCTTACGCAAGCGGGCCGGTTCCGCCACCGCAAGGAGGGGCGGGACCGGCCCGGTCGGGAGCGCTGGTCCTAGTCGCGCGCGGATTCCACGGAGTCCACCGCGTCCGCCGTACGGTCGAACCGGCCGTCCAGCTTGGCGACCAGTCCGGTCACCTGGCGGGCGATGTCCGGCGCGGTGAGCCCGATCTCGGTGAGCACCTCGGCGCGCGAGGCGTGGTCGAGGAAGCGCGGCGGGATGCCGAAGTCGCGCAGCGGTACGTCGACGCCCGCATCGCGCAGGGCCTGCGCGACGGTGGAGCCGACGCCGCCGACCCGGCTGTTGTCCTCGACGGTGACGACGACCCGGTGCCGCTCGGCCAGCGGGGCCATCGCCTCGTCCACCGGCTTGACCCAGCGCGGGTCGACCACGGTGGCGGAGATGCCCTGCCTGTCCAGCAGAGCGGCGATCTCCAGGCACATCGGGGCGAGGGCGCCGACGGAGACCAGGAGGACATCGGGCCGTTCGGTGCCCGCCTCGCGCAGCACGTCCATGCCGCCGACCCGGTCGACGGCGGGGACGGCGGGGCCGACCGCGCCCTTGGAGAAGCGCACCACGGTCGGCGCGTCCTCGACGGCGACGGCCTCGCGCAGCTGGGCGCGCACCTGGTCGGCGTCGCGCGGCGCGGCCATCCGCAGGCCCGGGACGACCTGGAGGATCGACATGTCCCACATGCCGTTGTGGGACGCGCCGTCGGTGCCGGTGACGCCGGCCCGGTCGAGCACGAAGGTGACGCCGCACTTGTGCAGCGCCACGTCCATCAGGACCTGGTCGAAGGCGCGGTTGAGGAAGGTGGCGTAGACGGCGAAGACGGGGTGCACGCCCGCGTGGGCGAGGCCCGCGGCGGAGACGGCGCCGTGCTGCTCCGCGATCCCGACGTCGTACACCCGTTCGGGGAAGCGCTTGGCGAACTTGTCGAGGCCCACCGGCTGGAGCATGGCCGCGGTGATGGCGACGAGGTCCTCGCGCTCCTCGCCGAGCCTGACCATCTCCTCGCCGAACACGGAGGTCCAGTCGGCGCCGGACGCGGCGATCGGCAGGCCGGTGTCGGGGTGGATCTTGCCGACGGCGTGGAAGCGGTCGGCCTCGTCCTGGAGGGCGGGCTGGTAGCCGCGGCCCTTCTCGGTGAGGCAGTGCACGATGACCGGGCCGCCGAACCGCTTGGCGCGGGAGAACGCCGACTCCAGCGCCTCGATGTCGTGGCCGTCGATCGGGCCGACGTACTTCAGGCCCAGGTCCTCGAACATGCCCTGCGGGGCGATGAAGTCCTTCAGGCCCTTCTTGGCGCCGTGCAGCGTCTCGTAGAGCTGGCGGCCGACGACGGGGGTCTTCTCCAGCACCTCGCGGGTGCGGGCGAGGAAGCGCTCGTAGCCGTCGGTGGTGCGCAGGGTGGCCAGGTGGTTGGCGAGGCCGCCGATGGTGGGGGCGTACGACCGCTCGTTGTCGTTGACGACGATGACGAGGGGGCGGTCCTTGGCGGCGGCGATGTTGTTCAGCGCCTCCCAGGCCATGCCGCCGGTGAGCGCGCCGTCGCCGATGACGGCGGCGACATGGCTGTCCCGCTTCATCAGCTGGTTGGCCTTGGCGATGCCGTCGGCCCAGCCGAGCACCGTGGAGGCGTGGCTGTTCTCGATGACGTCGTGCGCGGACTCGGCCTGTGCGGGGTAGCCGGAGAGGCCGCCCTTCATCTTCAGCCGGGAGAAGTCCTGCCGGCCGGTGAGGAGCTTGTGCACATAGGACTGGTGGCCGGTGTCGAAGAGCACCTTGTCCTTGGGGGACTCGAACACCCGGTGCAGGGCGATGGTGAGCTCGACCACGCCGAGGTTGGGGCCGAGGTGTCCGCCGGTCTTGGAGACCTCCTCCACCAGGAAGGTCCTGATCTCCCCTGCCAGCTGGTCCAGCTCCTCCAGGCTGAGCCGGTCCAGATCGCGCGGTCCCGTGATGCGGGTCAGCAGCGGCACCCGTGCCTCCTTGCAATAGAGCTGATCGAGCTTGCCGGGCTCGCCAGAGTCTAACTTTCCGGTGTGACGCGTGGTGCTCCAGGTCGCCGACCGGCATCACGTGATCGGGCGATCTCGGCAGGTGCCCGGTCAGCCGTGTGACCGACCTCATGCGGCGCGGACCCGGCGCCGGCGGGCCGGGGTTCACGCGGGCGGCCGCGGAGCCGTGAGGTCAGGGTCCGCGGCGGGTTCCCCTACTCCAGGTGCATGCCCAGGATGTGGGCGAAGGCCCGCCACTTCATGGTGACGAACTCCTTGTTGATCGCGTCCGGGACGGTGGGGTGGGTGACGAGCGCGTACACCTTCAGGTGCAGGAACCCCTGGCTGTCGTCGTAGAAGCGGAACCGGACCATCGAGTCCTTGCCGTCGAAGTGCCCCTTCTGCGCGAAGAAGAACCAGGCGTAGGGATAGCTCTTGTCCTTCTGGTAGCGGACCGGGGCGTTCTTGCACGCGTAGTGGCCGATGCCGCAAGCCTTGAGCTTGAGCTTCCGCACGTCCTTCGCGCCCACCCGCTCACCGAGGTAGGGCGTCAATTCGGTTCCGGGCGGCAAACGGACAGCCCCCGTGGCCTCACGGCACGGGGGCTGTCCGTCGTTCCGTCAGGCGCGGCCTGCCGTCTTCTGGGTCTTGCGGGTGATCGAGTCGATCACGACCGTCGTGAGCAGGACCGCCGCGGTGATCATGTACTTCACCGGCTCGGCGATGGACTCCAGCTGGAGGCCGTACTGGATCGAGACGATCACCAGCACACCCAGCAGGGCGTTCCAGGTGCGGCCCCGGCCGCCGAACAGGGACGTGCCACCGATGACGGCGGCCGCGATCGCGTTCATGAGCAGGTCGCCGGTGCCGGCGCTCTGGTTGGCCGAGGCGATCTTGGAGGCCAGGAACAGGCCGCCGATCGCCGCGAAGCCGCCGGAGATCGCGAAGACGGAGATGCGGACCGCCGTCACGTTGATACCCGCGCGCCGGGACGCCTCGACGCTGCCGCCGAGCGCGAAGATCCTTCGGCCGTACGGGGTGCGCCGCAGTACGAAGTCCGAGCCGATCAGGAACACCAGGAAGATCACGGTGGCCAGCGGCAGACCCTTGTACTGGTTGTACATGTACGCGGCGGCGAACGAGATCACGGCCAGCAGAACGGTCCGCAGGACCGTGTCGCTGAGCGGCCGGGACGGGACGCCCGCGGCCTCCCGGCGCCGGTTGGCGAGGAACGAGGTGAGGAAGAACACCACGACCATGACCACGGCGAGCCCGTACGCGGCGGCCACGTCCGAGAAGTAGTACGTGGTGAGCTTGCCGACCAGACCGTCCGAGTCGAGGTTGATCGTGCCGTCCGCGCCCAGCACCTTCAGCATGAAGCCGAGCCAGAACAGCAGACCGGCCAGGGTGACGGCGAAGGCGGGCGCGCCGAGCACCGCGAAGAAGAAGCCGTGCAGCGCGCCGATGGCGGCGCCGGAGGCGATGGCGAGCAGCACCGCCGCCCACTCCGGCCAGCCCTGGTTGACCGCGAGGACGGCCGCGAGGGCGCTGGCCGCGCCGCTGACCGAGCCGACGGACAGGTCGATCTCGCCGAGCAGCAGCACGAAGACGATACCGACCGAGATCATGCCGGTGCCGACCATCGTGATCGTGATGTCGTTGATGTTCTGCGCGGACAGGAAGTTGGAGTTCAGCACCTGGAAGATCACGCAGATGATCACGAGGCCCACGATGACGGGCATGGAGCCCAGCTCGCCGGCCTTCATCTTGCGCTTGAACTCGCTCCAGTAGCCCATCAGGCCCTGTTCGCGGACGAGCAGGCGGGGGTCGACCGCGGTGACCGCGGCGGCCGCCGCCTCGGGGTTCTCCACTACGGCGTCCTGGGGAGTGTGGTCCTCGGGAGGCGTGGAGGTCTTGTCCAGGCTCACTTCTGGACCTCCTTGGTGCTACGCGCCGCACGGCGGGTCACAGCGTTGTCGGTGGCGCCGGTGATGGCGGAGATGATCTCTTCCTGAGAGGTCGAGGCGACGTCGAACACGCCGTTGTTGCGGCCGAGGCGCAGCACGGCGACCTTGTCGGCCACCGCCTTCACGTCCGCCATGTTGTGGCTGATGAGGACGACGGCGTGGCCGCGCTCGCGCAGCCGCTCCACCAGGTCGAGGACCTGGGCGGTCTGCTCGACGCCGAGGGCCGCGGTGGGCTCGTCCAGGATGACCAGCTTGGGCTCGCCGAGCATGGAGCGGGCGATGGCCACCACCTGGCGCTGACCGCCGGAGAGCGACGCGATCGGGATGCGCACGCTGGGGATGCGGATCGACAGCGTGGTGAGCAGCTCGCGGGAGCGGCGCTCCATCTCGACCTCGTCCAGCACGCCCCACTTCCTCAGCTCGCGGCCGAGGAACAGGTTGCCGACGACGTCGATGTTGTCGCACAGCGCGAGGTCCTGGTAGACCGTCGCGATGCCCAGTGCCTGGGCGTCTTGGGGCCGGCCGATGGAGACGGGCTTGCCGTCCCATTCGATGGCACCCTCGTCGATCGGGTGCACCCCGGCGATCGTCTTGACCAGCGTGGACTTACCGGCACCGTTGTCGCCCACCAGGGCGACCACCTCACCGGCGTGGACCTCAAGCTCTACGTCGGTGAGCGCCTGGACGGCACCGAACCGCTTGGAGACCCCGCGCAACGCCAGCACGGGCGTAGCGGACACGTGAACCATCTCCTTCGCCGCCTGACCCGGCGGGAGGTTGTGCAGAAGTTTGGGGGGTTCCGTCCGGCGCCCCGCGCCGAGCTTGCGGGGCTGTGTGTGTCGCGGAGCGCCGGAGGACAGTGAGACGCCCTCTCCCCTCACGGAGGGGGTTCTCCGGGGAGTTACGGGGGTGAAATCCCCGAGAGGGAAGGCGTGTTGCCGCGGCTTACTTCAGGCCGAGCTTGGCGCAGGCGCTCTTGTACTGCGGGGTGCAGATGTCGGCGACCGTGTAGACGCCGTCCTTGATGACGGTGTCCTTGACGTTGTCCTTGGTCAGCGCGGTGACCGGGACGAGGACCGACGGGACGTCCTTCTGGGAGTTGCTGGAGATCTTGTCCTTGGCGACGGAGTCCAGCGACTTGTCCTGGGCGAGGGCGACGGCCATCTCGGCGGCGGCGTCGGCCTCGGGGGCGTACGGCTTGTAGACGCTCATGTACTGCGAACCGGCGACGATGCGCTGCACACCGGCGAGCTCGGCGTCCTGGCCCGTGACCGGGACCTTGAGGCCGGCCGCGTCGAGGGCGGTGATGATACCGCCGGCCATGCCGTCGTTGGCGGAGTAGACGCCCGCGATCTTGTCCTTGCCGACCGCGGAGATCGCCGCCTCCATCTCGGAGTTGGCATTGTCCGGCGACCACTCCTTGGTGTCGTACTCCTTGGCGATCGTCACCTTGCCGTTGAGGACCTTGTGGGCGCCCGCCTTGAACTGGGCGGCGTTCGGGTCGGTGACCGAGCCGTTGATCATGACGATCTTGGAGGACTTGGTGGCCTTGCCGCCCAGCGCCGTCAGCAGGGCCTGGCCCTGGGTCTCGCCGACCTTCTCGTTGTCGAAGGAGGTGTAGGCGCTGATCGGGCCCTCGGCCAGGCGGTCGTACGCGACGACCTTGATGCCCGCGTCCACGGCCTTCTGCACGGAGTTCTGGATGGCCTTGGCGTCGACCGCGTCCACGATCAGGACGTCCACCTTGTTGGTGATCATGGTGTCGACCTGCTGGGCCTGCAGGTTCGCGTCCTGACGGGCGTTGTTGTAGTCGATCGTCGCCTTGCCGTTCGTCAGCTCCTTGATCTTCTTCTCGATCAGCGGGCGGTCGAACTTCTCGTACCGGGCGGTCTTGTTCTCCGGGAGCAGGAGACCGACCTTGATGTTGTCGCCCTTCTTGGCGGAGGACGCGGAGGAAGAGCTGTCGCCCTTCGACTCCTTGGCGCTGCCACAAGCGGCGAGCGAGACGGCCATGGCACCAGCGGCAACGGCGAAGGCCGCGCGACGCATACGCGTGTTCACTTCTCAAACCTCCCTGACGAGGCCGCGTCGTTGCGGCCGAGGTGGCTGGAAGTCAACTCGGCCACACGTGCGACGTCAAGAAGTAAATCCTTAACGAGATGGCAACGGTGCCATTCCTTCTCTAAGTGAAGGCAGGGGCGGACACGGCCGGAGTGCCGGTGACGGAACCGTCCAGAAGGGCTGAATCGCCCATCTCGCTCAGGGCGAGGGCGAGCGCGCCCAGCACTTCGGCGCGGCCTCCAAGTGCCCCGGGAAGCACGGTGAGTTGACGGGCGGCGCTGGGGATCGCGTAGCGGCCGACGGACTCCCGGATGGGGCCGAGGACCAGCTCGCCGGCCTCCGCGAGATCGCCGCCGAGGAGCACCCGGCTGGGGTTGAGGAGGTTGCAGAGATTGGCCACACCGCTGCCGATGTGGCGGCCGACGTCGGCGACCACCCGGCGGCATCCGGGGTCACCCTCCCTGGCGAGCCGTACGACGCCCTCCATGGTCAGGTCGGAGCCGTGGCTCGGCTGGAGCAGCGGCAGGACGTAGCGGGCCGCCGCGAAGGTCTCCAGGCAGCCGCGGTTGCCGCAGCGGCAGACCGGGCCCGACTCGTCCAGGGTGATGTGGCCGATCTCGCCCGCGGTGCCGCCCGGCCCGCGGTAGATCGTGCCGTCGATGACCAGGCCGGCGCCGACGCCGCTGGCGACCTTGATGTAGGCGAGGTCGCGTACGCCCTTGCCGCTGCCCCAGACCAGCTCGCCGAGGGCGCCGAGGTTCGCGTCGTTGTCCACGTGGACCGGCACGCCGAGGCGTTGTGCCAGCTCCTCGGCGGGCTTGGTGCCGCCCCAGCCGGGCAGGATGGCGCTGTGCCCGAGGGTGCCGGACTCCAGGTCGATGGGGCCGGGTACGCCGAGGCCCACGCCCGCGATCTTGGCGCGGTCCACCCCGGTGGCCACGATCAGCCTGCTGACCAGCTCCTCGGCCCGGTCGAAGCCCTGGGCGGCGGAGGCGTCCACGTCCAGCGGCTCGGCCTCCTCGGCCAGCACCTGGTGGGCGAGGTTGCCGACCGCGACCCGCAGGTGCTGGTGACCGAAGTCCACGCCGATCACGATGCCCGCGTCCCCGCTGAGGCTGACGCTGCGGGCCCGGCGGCCGCCCGCCGAGGTGGGCGTGACCTCGACCGTCCCGCCGTCCTTCAGCTCCCGCACGATGTTGGAGACCGTGGCGGCGGACAGGCCGGTCGTCCGCGCGATCTCCGCCTGCGTGAGCGAACCGGCAAGCCGGACGGCCCGTACCACCCGCTCCAGGTTGGCTCGGTGCAGTGACGACTGCGACCCTGGAGTCTCCACGACGACCTCCTGAGCGCGGGGCCGCTTCGGCGAGGCCCCGTGTATGTCCAACTAGTGAACTCTAAGCTGAGCCGTTCGGGGTGACTCACGTCAAGAGGTTGAGCCGGATCCGGGGTACGCCACAGCGGCGCACGCCGCCCGGCGGCCCCGGACGGCGTGCGCATGGACGACTACGGAGGGTCACCCCCGACGTGGAGCGGCCTACTTCAGCGCCCCCGCGGTGAGCCCCTGCACCACCTGGCGCTGGAAGACGATGTACGCCCCGAGCACCGGCAGCATGGCCATCACCAGGCCCGCGAAGAGGCCCGACCAGTCGCCCTTGTAGCCCTGGCTGACCGCGAGCTGGACCAGGCCCTGGGTGAGGACCTTCTTGTCGGGGTCGGTGTTGAGCACCGTGGGCAGCATGTACTGGTTCCACTGGCCCAGGAAGTTGAAGATGCCCACGCTGATCAGACCGGGCTTGGCCATGGGCAGCATGATCTGGAAGAACGTACGCGTGTGCGAAGCTCCGTCCACGAACGCGGCCTCCGCCACCGAGGTGGGCAGGGTGCGGAAGAACGCCGTGAGGAAGAAGACGGTGAACGGCAGCGAGTACGCGATGTAGACCAGGATCAGCCCGTGGATGGTGTTCAGCAGGCCCATGTTGTTCACCACGTAGAACAGCGGGACCAGCGCCAGCATGATCGGGAAGCTCATGCCGCCGATGAACAGGTAGTAGATGAAGCGGTTGCCCGGGAAGTCGAACCGGGCGAGCACATAGGCGGCCATCGAGCCGAGCACCAGGGTGCCGACGAGCGAACCGCCCACCACCAGGACGGTGTTGAGGAAGTAGCCGCTCATGTTGGCCTCGGTCCAGGCCCGCGCCCAGTTCCCGAAGTGCAGCCGGTCCGGCAGCGCCCAGGGCGAGCCGAAGATGGAGCTGTCGTCCTTGAAGGACGTCATCACCGCCCACAGCAGCGGCGTGACCACCATGATCGCCCAGATGACCAGCACGCCGTGGGAGAAGACGTTGAGGACGCCGCCCTCCCTCGCGCGGCCGCCCGGCTTCCGCGCCGGCACATCCGCCTCGGAGACGCGCGCACCGGGCTCGGCCGGCGGCGGGGCGGGGGTCTCGGTCGTCTTCATCGGTTCAGAACTCCAGCCGCTCGCGACGGCCCAGCCGCATCACGATCGCCGCGAAGGCGAGCGTGACGACCAGCAGGGCGACGCCGATGGTGGTGGCGTAGGCGGCCTGACCGTCCCGGAACGCCTTCTGGTACACGTACAGGACCAGCACCGTGGTCGAGTAGTCGGGCCCGCCCGGACCGGTCGTCATGATCTGTACGACCGCGAAGGACTCGGCGCCCAGCGCGAGGATGCCCATGTAGACCCAGCCGGACTGCACGGTGTCCCACAGCAGGGGCAGGGTGATGCGGAAGAAGGTGGCGGCGCGGCCCGCGCCGTCGATCAGCGCGGCCTCGTACAGCTCGGCCGGGATCGAGGCCATGCCCGCGGAGAAGAGGACCACGAAGAAGCCGGTGGTGGACCAGACGAGCACCGCCATCACACACCACAGGGCGAGGCCCGGATCACCCAGCCACAAGGGCTGCACATGATCGAGTCCGATCCCGCGCAGCAGCGAATTGATCGCCCCGCTGTCCGGGTTGTAGGCGAACTGGAAGAGGAGCGCGACGATCGCGATGGACAGGACCTGCGGAAAGAAATAAACGATCTTGTAGAAGGAGGAGCCCCGCACGCCCGTGATGGCGGGGCCGCCCTTTCTGCGCCGTCCGCCCACGTTGATCATGAAGGCGAAGAAAAGCGCCAGACTGATCGTCACGACCGGCAGCACCAGAGCGAAGAGCAGGCTGTGCTGCAACGACTTCCAGAAGACGTCGTCGTGCAGCATCCTCTTGTAATTGTCGAAGCCGACCATCTTGAATTCGGGGCTCAGGCCGGTCCAGTCCGTGAACGAGTAATAGATGGACTGGATGAACGGCCACACCACGAACAGCGCGTACAGTCCCAGGGGCAGTACCAAAAACCCCACGATGAACCGGTACTTGCCGTGCTGCATCGTTACTCCGGTGCGCTCGGGGGTGCTGGTTACTGGTGCTTGTAGTGCTTGATGGTGGTGTCCTTGGCGGCCTCGTCGGCGTAGCCCTGGATCTTCTTTATGGCCTCCGCCGGGGTGAGCCGGCCCGCCATCATCTCGCCGAGGGCGCCCACGCCGATCTTCTCCTTCTGCAACTGGACGTACCAGTCCTGAAGCCGCGGGTTCACCACGTGGGAGCCGGCCAGCTTCAGCGCCGCCACGCCCGACTTCAGGCCCGGGGTCAGCTCGATGCCGTCGGTGCCGCCGTTGTAGGCGGACAGCGACTTCACCTTGGAGGTGAAGTTCTTCGAGGACGCCTCGGAGAGCATGATGCGCAGCTGCTCCATGCCGCCCTCGGGGTTCGCCGCCTTGGAGGGCACGATGAACGGCTCGCCGCCGGAGGCCCAGATGGTGCCGAAGGGCATCTTGTCGCCGCCGTCGATGCCGGAGGGCGCCGAGACCGCGAGGTCGAAGTCCTTGGGGATGACGTTCGCCGACTCGTTCTCCACCCAGGAGCCGTTCGGGATGAACAGGGCCTCGCCCTTGGCCCACGCGGTCTGCGACTGGATGTGGTCCAGGCCGGGCGTGCCCTTGAGGATGTAGCCCTTCTTGAACAGCTCGTAGTACGCCTCGAAGCACGCCTTGACGGCCGGGTGCTTCCAGGCGTTCGGCTCCAGGTTGTCGATGGCGTTCAGGACCTCGACGCCGCCGACCTTGCCGATCATCGGGTAGAGCGAGAAGGGGATGTAGTACGGGTACTTGCCCGCGTACGTCCAGCCCGCCATGCCCTTCTTCTTGGCCTTGGCGCACACCTGGAGCATCTCGTCCCAGGTCTTCGGGTACTCGGCGTCCAGCGAGTCGAGGGCCTTCTGGGAGTACCAGACGCCGTAGACCGTGTACGCGTAGTACATGATCCACACCGGGTTGCCGTCGAACTGGCCCATCTCCACGATGCCGGGCCGCAGCGTGTCGCGGACCTTCTTGCCCGGGTCGTCGTACGACGGCGCGTCGAGCAGCGGGGTGAGGTCCGCCAGCTGGTTCTTGCCGACCAGGACGCCCATGTCCATCTGCTCGGCGCCGGAGTTGTCGATGAGGTCCGGCGGGTTGCCCTGGTTGAAGCGGGGCTGGAGGGTGGACTGGATCTTCTGGGTGGCGGCGAACTTCACCTGGGCCTTGGGGAAGTCCTTCTGGTAGATCTTGACCGCGTCCTGCGCGTACTCCTTGCCGAAGCCGCCGTCGAAGAGGACGAACTCCATCTTCGCGGTGTCGTTGACGCCGAGCGGGTTCTTGGCGGTCTTCTTTCCGGCCTTCGCCTTGGTCTGGCCGTCGCCGCCGCTGCTCGCGCAGGCGGACAGCAGGCTCATCCCCGGAACGGCGACCAGGCCGAGCGCGGCGGACCGCCTGATCAGTTCTCGGCGGCCGACACCCTCACGGTCGTGCGCAGTGGATCCCATGCTCAAGTCCTCGCCTTCTCCAGGACTCAGGCGGTGAACCGGATCCTGCCCGGCACCGCGGTCGGGTCAAGCTGGGTGGTACAGGAAGTGCTTCGTGCATGAACTGCCGGGATTGCTCTTGTACCGGGCGCCGACAGGTATAGTCCACTTCCCGCCGACGGAGCAAGATCGAATGCAGGGTTGGCCGTGGGTCTTTTCCGAGTTGAGACCTCGCGGACAGAGGAACGGGTTGTGCGCGGCCTCTGAGAAATCCACGCGACATCGGCCCCGGAATGACACGCCCAACGCCCTTGACATCATCCACCACTTGACCACCTACTTGGTTCCTGTGTACCGCCTATGACAACGTTGTCCGCGACGGCGCGGGGAGGAAATCCGTACATGCAGCGGAGAACTCGGCACAGATGGGGCCCGGCGGCCGTGCTCACGGCCGCCTTCGTGATGGCCGTGGGCGCGCAGGGCGCCGCGGTGGCACTGCCCGCCAAGGCCCCGGTGGCCGACCGGGAGTTCGCATCCTCGTTCGAGGCGGGTGATCCCGCCCCCGACTGGGTGGACACGGTCGACACCGGCCCGGACGGCGCCCCGCGCGCCTCGGGGGTAGACGGCGGCTACAGCACCGGCATACCGGGCAATGTGAACGACCACGTCACCGAGGTCCGGGCGAGCGGCGAGAACGCGGGCGCGGGCGAGGTGAAGGAGAACCTGGCCGACGGCGAGTCCGGCACCAAGTGGCTGACCTTCCAGCCCACCGGCTGGGCGGAGTTCGACCTGGACAAGCCCGTCGCGGTCCGGACGTACGCGCTGACCTCGGCCAACGACTACGCCGAGCGCGACCCGCGGGACTGGACGCTGCTCGGCTCCACCGACGGCAAGGACTGGAAGAGCCTCGACGCGCGGACGGGCGAGACCTTCTCCGAGCGGTTCCAGACCACGTCGTACGACCTCGCGCAGCCGGCCGAGTACCAGCACTTCCGGCTGGAGGTGACGAGGAACAACGGGGCGCCGGACGTCCTCCAGCTCGCGGATGTGCAGTTCGCCACGGGTGGCGGCGGTGGTCCGGTGCCGCAGGACATGCTGACGCTGGTCGACAAGGGCCCGACCGCCTCGCCGACGGCCAAGGCGCGGGCCGGGTTCACCGGGACCCGGGCGCTGCGGTACGCGGGGCGGCACACGGCGGACGGCCGCGCGTACTCCTTCAACAAGGTGTTCGACGTCAATGTGAGGGTCGGCGGCGACACGCAGTTGTCGTACCGGATCTTCCCCTCGATGGCCGACGGCGACCGGGACTACGACGCGACCGACGTCTCCCTGGACCTCGCCTTCACCGACGGCACCTACCTCAGCGGCCTCGGCGCGCTGGACCAGCACGGGTTCCCACTGTCGCCGCGCGGGCAGGGCGACGCAAAGTCGCTGTACGTCAATCAGTGGAACAACGTCGTCGCGCGGATCGGCTCGGTCGCGGCCGGCAAGACGGTCGACCGGATTCTCGTCGGGTACGACTCCCCCACCGGGCCGGCGAAGTTCCGGGGCTGGATCGACGACGTGTCGCTGAAGCCGGTGGCGCCCGAGCGGCCGAAGGCGCATCTGTCCGACTACGCGCTGACCACGCGCGGCACCAACTCCAGCGGCAGCTTCTCGCGGGGCAACAACTTCCCCGCGACCGCGCTGCCGCACGGTTTCAACTTCTGGACGCCGGTGACCAACGCGTCGTCGCTGAGCTGGCTCTACGAGTACGCGCATGCGAACAACGAGGCCAATCTGCCGACGATCCAGGCGTTCAGCGCGAGCCATGAGCCGAGCCCGTGGATGGGTGACCGGCAGACCTTCCAGGTGATGCCGTCGGCCGCGTCCGGCACCCCGGACACCGGCCGGGAGGCGCGGGCGCTGGCGTTCCGGCACGAGAACGAGACGGCGCGGCCGTATTACTACGGCGTACGGTTCGAGAACGGGCTCAAGGCGGAGATGGCGCCGACCGACCACGCGGCGGTGATGCGCTTCACCTATCCCGGCTCCGACGCCGGCGTGCTCTTCGACAACGTCACCGAGCAGGCGGGGCTGACGCTGGACAAGGAGCACGGGACCGTCACCGGCTACTCGGACGTCAAGTCGGGTCTGTCGACCGGCGCGACCCGGCTGTTCGTGTACGGCGTGTTCGACCGGCCGGTCACGGACGGGTCGGCGAGCGGGGTGAAGGGCTACCTGCGGTTCGCGGCCGGCGCCGGCCACACCGTCACCCTGCGGCTCGCGACCTCGCTGATCAGCGTCGACCAGGCGAAGGACAATCTGCGCCGGGAGATCCCGGACGGCACCTCCTTCGGCGCCGTGAAGGCGCGGGCGCAGCGCACCTGGGACAAACTGCTCGGCAAGGTCGAGGTGCAGGGCGCGACACCGGACCAGCTGACCACGCTGTACTCCAGCATGTACCGGCTGTACCTGTACCCCAACTCGGGTTACGAGAAGGTGGACGGGAAGGACCGGTACGCCTCCCCGTTCTCCCCGATGCAGAGCCAGGACACCCCGACGCACACCGGCGCGAAGATCGTGGACGGCACGGTGTACGTCAACAACGGTTTCTGGGACACCTACCGGACGACCTGGCCGGCGTACTCGTTCCTGACGCCCACTCAGGCGGGCGCGATGGTCGACGGGTTCGTGCAGCAGTACAAGGACGGCGGCTGGACCTCGCGCTGGTCCTCCCCCGGTTACGCGGACCTGATGACCGGCACCTCCTCGGACGTGGCGTTCGCCGACGCCTACGTCAAGGGCGTGAAGTTCGACGCGAAGGCGGCGTACGAGGCGGCGCTGAAGAACGCGACCGTGGTGCCGCCGAGTTCGGGGGTGGGCCGCAAGGGCATGAGCACCTCGCCGTTCCTCGGATACACCAGCACCGACACCGCCGAGGGGCTGTCCTGGGCGATGGAGGGGTACGTCAACGACTACGGCATCGCGAAGATGGGCGCGGCGCTGTACGAGAAGACGGGCGAGAGGCACTACAAGGAGGAGTCGGACTACTTCCTCAACCGCGCCCGCGACTACGTGAACCTCTTCGACCCGAAGGCCGGCTTCTTCCAGGGGAAGGACGCCAAGGGCAACTGGCGCCTTGATTCCGCGCGTTACGACCCCCGGGTGTGGGGTTACGACTACACGGAGACCAACGGCTGGGGCTACGCCTTCTCCGTGCCGCAGGACAGCCGGGGCCTCGCCGACCTGTACGGCGGCAGGAAGCAGCTCGCCGACAAGCTGGACCAGTTCTTCGCCACCCCGGAGACCGCGTCCCCCGAGTTCGTCGGGTCCTACGGCGGGGTCATCCACGAGATGACCGAGGCGCGGGACGTGCGGATGGGCATGCTCGGGCAGTCCAACCAGGTCGCGCATCACGTCTCGTACATGTACGACGCGGCGGGCCGGCCGTGGAAGACGCAGGCGGCGGTGCGGCAGATCCTGTCCCGGCTCTACCTGGGCAGCGAGATCGGGCAGGGCTACCACGGCGACGAGGACAACGGCGAGCAGTCCGGCTGGTTCCTCTTCTCCGCGCTCGGCTTCTACCCCCTGGTCATGGGCAGCGGCGACTACTCCATCGGCTCCCCGCTGTTCAAGAAGGTCACCGTGCACCTGGAGAACGGCCACGACCTGGTGGTCCGGGCGCCGGGCAACAGCGCGAAGAACGTCTACGTGCAGAACGTGACCTTCAACGGCCGCCCCTGGAAGTCCACTTCGCTGCCGCAGTCGCTGCTGGCCAAGGGCGGGGAGCTGACGTTCACCATGGGACCCCGGCCCTCGGCGTGGGGCTCCGGGAAGAACGCGGGGCCGGTGTCGATCACCCAGGACGACCAGGTGCCCGCGCCCCGGACGGACCTGCTGCGCGGGGAGGGCGCCCTGTTCGACGACACCTCGGCGACACAGGAGACGTTCACCTCCGTCGAGCTGCCGGTGAACCGGTCCGGGAAGCCGGTCCAGTACACGCTGACGTCGGCGGCGGACCACACCACGGCGCCGGCCGGCTGGACCCTCCAGGGCTCGGCCGACGGCACGACCTGGCGGACGCTGGACCACCGCTCCGGGGAGACCTTCCCGTGGAACCGGCAGACCCGGGCGTTCACCATCGCGGCGCCGGGGTCGTACGCCAAGTACCGGTTGGTACTAGGTGGTTCGGCGACGCTGGCGGAGGTGGAGCTGCTCGGATGAGGTGACCGGGGGGTGGGAGCCCAAGAGTTGATGAACCGGGTCCTTTATGATTCCGTTTGCCGACTTCGTTCCCACCTCCCCCACAGGAAGCTCCCGTTGATCGCCCTGGCAGCAGCCCTCGTAGAGGTCGCGCTCATCGCCGTACAGCGTTGGCGCGCCCCGTCCGGTGCCCCGAAGGAGATGTCCTGGCCCCATGTGGCCGCGGCGCTGGCCGCGGGCGTGGTGGGCTGGCTGCTCATCGGCAGGCCCGAGACCGCGTGGGCCGATCTGTGGCTGTCGCTCTTCTTCGGGGTGATCCTCGGCACCGAGGCCGCGCGGGCGGCGCGGGTCCTCTCCGGCAAGGAGTGGGCGGGCTGGGCGACGGCCTGTGGCAGCGGAGCGGCCTCGGCCGGCTGGCTGCTGGCCACCCCGCTGCCCTTCATGTGACGGCCCGCCCCTCGGGCAGCGCGAACTCGCACCACACGATCTTGCCGGGGTTCCGCTCCCCCACGCCCCACGTGTCGGCCAGCGCCGACACCAGCAGCAGCCCTCGGCCGCCCTCGTCCAGGAGGGGGTGCGCGACCACCGGGACGCCCGTTCCGCTGTCGTGGACCTCGACCCGGACGAGGGCGCCGTCATGGCACAGCCGCAGCAGGAAGCCCCGGCCCGGCGGGACACCGTGCACGACCGCGTTCGTCGCCAACTCGCTCACACAGAGCGATACGTCCGCGCCGCGCTCCCATGCGGCCAGTCCCCAGTCCGCCAACGCCCACTCCGCGAACCGTCTGGCAGCGGGGACGGAGCGGCGGGCCCGTGGGTAGAACTGGTCGAGCTGTCGCAGGAGTTCAATCTGCTCGTTCACGGGGCGAATGTCGCGCAGCGTGACTAGCCTGCGGCAGTAGGTGATCCCGTACAGATTATTTGTACGGGATCGTGCGGGGTGGCGTTCCGATGGCACGGGGAGTTCAACAGACATGACGCCTGCACACAGGAAGAACCAGTCGGCCATGCGGATGCTCGGCCGTCAACTGGGCGCGGCCCGCCGAGCGGCCGGTCTGAGCCAACCCGCGCTGGCCGCGAAACTGAAGGTCAACGACGAGACGATCGCGTCGATCGAACAGGGCCGACGTCCCCTGAAGTTGGACATCGCCGAGAGGTGTGACGAGCTTCTGGGCACCAAGGGGACGCTGGCGGCGGGGGTGACGAACCTGCCGGAGATCGACCAGTTCCCGCTGTGGGCGGAGGAGTACATGGATCAGGAGAAGGTGGCCGTCGCGCTGTCTTGGTACGACAACGCCGTTATCCCAGGTCTGTTGCAGACCGAGGCGTACGCCCGCGCGGTGCTACAGAATCGCGTCCCGGCGTACGACGAGGAGAGCCTGGAAACGACGCTACGGCTGCGACTCGATCGCCAGGAGATCCTGAAGCGCAAGTGTCCGCCGACGTTGAGCTTCGTGGTGTGGGAGCCCGCGCTGCGTCTGAGGATCGGCTGCGAGGAGGTCCGCAGGGAGCAGATGCGGTATCTGCGTGAAGTGGCCGAACTGCTGTGCGTCTCACTCCAGGTACTGCCACTGGACAGCAACCTCCACGCGGGACTCAACGGGCCCTTCACACTCCTCGAAACTCCGGACCACCAGCACCTCGCCTACACGGAATCGCAACGCGGAAGCCAGTTGGTTTCCGACCCCGAAGAGGTGTCTCGCCTGGCACGCAAATATGCGATGCTGCGGACACAGGCCCTGAACATCCAGTACTCCAAGGGCCTGCTCGACCGCCTGCTAGGAGAGCAATGAGCGCGGAAGCACTTCAGTGGTTCAAGTCGACGTACAGCAGTGACGAAGGCGGCCAGTGCCTCGAAGTGGCCGTCTCCTGGCGCAAGTCGAGCTACAGCGGCGACGAAGGTGGCCAGTGCGTCGAAGTCGCCTCCTGCGCTCACTCCGTCCTCGTCCGGGACTCCAAGCAGGACCCCTCCCACGCGCCCACTCTCCGCGTCAGCCCGCTCACCTGGGCCGCCTTCACCTCCTCGGTCCGGTGAACAGCGGAGCGCCGTCCTCGCCGTCGAGATCTCAAGAGAACTGCTTGATCGTCTACTAGGAGAGCAATGAGCGCCGCACTTCAGTGGTTCAAGTCGAGCTACAGCAGCAGCGAAGGCGGCCAGTGCCTCGAAGTGGCCGTCTCCTGGCGTAAGTCGAGCTATAGCGGCAGCGAGGGCGGCCAGTGTGTCGAAGTCGCCTCCTGCGCTCACTCCGTCCTCGTCCGGGACTCCAAGCAGGACCCCTCCCACGCGCCCACTCTCCGCGTCAGCCCGCTCACCTGGGCCGCCTTCACCTCCTCGGTGCGATGAACAGCAGACGCGCCGTCCTCGCCTCCGTCGCCGCCCTCGCCGCCGGGCTGCCCACCGTCAACGCCGTCGTCAGTGGCTCCGGTGCCACCCCGGCGAGCGCGGCGGACCAGTACGGGTCCAACACGGAGCTGTACACCCGTACCGCGGACCGGGAGGGCACCGACTGGGTGCGCCGGTTCCGGATCGGCGCGCCGGCGCAGGTCACGGACAACGCACGGACCACCAGCAGCCCGCTCGGCGGCACCGCGGTGATCGCACCGCACGGGGGCGGGATCGAGGCCGGTACGAGCGAGCTGTGCATGGCGATCGCCGGGTACACGCCGTTCGAGACGGACACCGACCCGGCGAGCGCGGCCGTACCGGGAGAGCCGCAGCGCGACTACTGGATGTTCGAGGCGCTGGCCAACTCCGCCGCGCAGCATGTGACGTCCACGCACTGCGACGACCCGGCGGCGCTGGCCGTCTGCACGGGCAACCTGTACGCCGTGTCGCTGCACGGGTTCGACGACACGTCCGTGAAGAAGGTGATCGTCGGGGGCCGGGACGCGCGGCTGAAGCGCAATCTGCTCGCGGCGTTCACGAAGTACGGGCTGACCTCCCCGGCGGCCGACCCGGACCGGAACGTCACCGTGGTCCTCGCGGACCCCTCGACCTCGATCGACGGCGACGACCCGGCCAACATCGTCAACCGCACCCGTACCGGCGGCGGCGCCCAGCTGGAGATATCCACCGCGCTGCGCAAGGCGATGTTCGGCGACTTCTCCGGCGCGGCCAAGCGCCGGACGAGCGCGGGCGTCCCGAGCACGGCCAGTCCCTACGCCGACCACTTCTGGACCGGCTTCGTGGGCGCCGTACGCGAGGCGGTCGAGAACCACGAGCGGGGCTTGGACGCCCTGTAGGAAATCGGTCGCCCTCCCGGGCCGCGGACGCGAGACTCGCCCCATGACGACCGACCCCCCGGTGCCGACCGATCTCACCGTGCGGCCCGCCCGGCCCTCCGACGCCCGGTCCCTGGCCGAGCTGCGATGGGCGTTCAAGCGGGAGGACCACGAGGCGCCGCCGGACACCGCCCCGCCCCTGGACGAGGCCGAGCGGTGGATCGGCGAGCGGCTCGGCGGCGGGCGGTGGCTGGCCTGGGTGGCGGAGGCCGGGGGCGAGATCCGCGGCCATGTCTTCCTGGCACTGGTGGAGCGGGTGCCGGAGCCGTTCGCCGACAACGACTCCCTGGGCTATGTGACCAACTTCTTCGTCGAGCCGGCGTACCGGAACCAGGGGGCCGGTACCGCGCTCCTGGACGCGCTGACGTCATACGCGCGCGGCGCGAGGCTGGAGACGCTGATCGTCTGGCCGTCGGAGCGCAGCGATCCCCTCTACCGGCGCTCCGGCTTCCGGCCCCCGGCGGAGCTGCTGGAACTGCCCCTCCCGACCGACGGCGGTCCCACCTCCTAGAACACCTGTCCAATCTGTGGACCGACCGTGGCCACACAGCGGACTCCGGTGCTACAAATGCGGCATGTCGGACACCGTGGCTCGGTTCAGACGCCTGGTATGGCGTTCTGTGATCGGCGGGAGGCAGTGGAGCGTCGCCAAGCAGGTCTTCCTGCTCCAGGTGGCCCTCGTGGTGCTGCTGGTGCTCAGCGGCGTGCTCGCCCTCTTCCTCCAGTCCGAGCGGGACACCACGGCCGAGGCCAGGCGCCGCTCCGTCGCCGTGGCGGAGACCTTCGCGCACTCCCCCGGCGTCCTCCAGGCGTTGGACGCCCCCAAGCCCTCCACGGTGCTCCAGCCGCTCACGGAGGCCGGGCGCAAGGCGGCCGGGGTCGACTTCATCGTCGTCATGGACACGCACGGCATCCGCTACACGCACCCGATGCCGAGCAAGATCGGGCAGCGGTTCGTGGGCAACATCGGACCCTCGCTGGCCGGGCAGATCTACACGGAGAGCGTGCATGGCCCGCTGGGCCGGGAGATGCAGGCCACGGCCCCGATCGAGGACGCGCACGGCAAGGTGGTCGCCCTCGTCTCCGCCGGGCTCAAGGTCAAGAACGTCACCAGCGAGGTGGACCGGCAGATCCCGATCATCCTGACCGCCGGGGCGGGCGCGCTCGTCGTGTCCACCGGCGGCACCGCGCTGGTCGGGCGGCGGCTGCGGCGCCAGACGCACAGCCTCGCCCCCGACGAGATGACCCGGATGTACGAGCACCACGACACGGTGCTGCACTCGGTGCGCGAGGGCGTCCTCATCGTCAGTGACGACGGGCTGCTGCTGCTCGCCAACGACGAGGCCCGGCGCCTGCTGCGGCTGCCGGCCGACGCCGAGGGCAGCCACCTGTCCGAGTTGCCCGGCCTCGACCCCGAGACGGTGGAGCTGCTGGCCTCCGGGCGCGAGGCCACCGACGAGGTCCTGTTCGCCGGGGAACGGCTGCTCGCCGTCAACCAGCGGCCCACCGACCACGGCGGGCTCCCCGGCGGCACCGTGGTGACCCTGCGGGACACCACCGAGCTCCAGGCCCTCTCCGGGCGCGCCGAGGTCGCCAGGGAGCGGCTGAAGCTCCTCTACGACGCCGGGCTGTGCGTCGGCACCAGCCTGGACGTGCGGCGCACCGCGGAGGAGCTGGCGCGGATCGCCGTACCGCGCTTCGCGGACTACGTCACCGTCGACCTGGACGACGGCGTCCTGCACGGCGAGGAGCCCGGCCCCACCGCGGCGACCCTGCGCCGTATCGCCGTGCACGGCATCCGGGGCGACCATCCGCTGTACGAGCAGGACCGGCTGATCGACTTCAAGCCGTTCACCCCCCAGGCCCGGGGCTACGGCTCCGGACACTCCGAACTGGTGTCCGACCTGGCCATGGCGACGGACTGGCGGGCCCAGGACCCGCAGCGCACCGACAACATCCTCGAGTACGGCATCCAGTCCCTGATCTCGGCCCCGATCCGGGCCCGCGGGGTGGTGCTGGGCATCGCCAACTTCTACCGGGCCAAACGGGACCCCTTCGACGAGGAGGACCTCACGCTCGCGGACGAGCTGGTGGCCCGCGCCGCCGTCAGCGTGGACAACGCCCGCCGCTACGCCCGTGAGCACACCCTCGCGGTCACCCTCCAGCGCAGCCTGCTGCCGCGCGCCCTGCCCGAGCAGAGCGCGCTGGACGTCGCCTACCGGTATCTGCCGGCCCAGTCGGGGGTGAGCGGGGACTGGTTCGACGTGATCCCGCTGCCGGGCAGCCGGGTGGCGCTGGTGGTCGGCGATGTCGTCGGGCACGGGCTGCACGCGGCCGCCACGATGGGCCGGCTGCGGACCGCCGTACACAACTTCTCGACCCTCGACCTGCCCCCCGACGAGCTGCTCAGCCATCTGGACGACCTGGTCGGGCGCATCGACCAGGACGAGGGCGACGGGGAGGACTCGGGCGCGATCGTGGGCGCCACGTGCCTGTACGCGATCTACGACCCCATCTCGCGCCGGTGCGCCATGGCCCGCGCCGGGCATCTGGCGCCCGCCCTGGTGCATCCCGACGGCAGCGTCACCTACCCCGAGCTGCCCGGCGGTCCGCCGCTGGGGCTCGGGGGCATGCCGTTCCAGACGGCGGAGCTGGAGCTGGCCGAGGGGACGCAGCTGGTGCTGTACACCGACGGGCTGGTCGAGGACCGCAACCGCGATCTGGACGAGGGCCTGGAGCTGCTGCGGCGGGCGCTGGCCGGGCATCCCGACCGCTCCCCGGACGCGAGCTGCGGGGCGGTGCTGGAGGAGCTGCTGCCCGAGGGGCCCAAGGACGATGTCGCGCTGCTGGTGGCGCGCACCCGGGCGCTGACGTCGGACCAGGTGGCCGAGTGGGACGTACCGGCCGATCCGTCGGCCGTGGCGGGGCTGCGGCGGGCCGTGACCGGGCGGCTGGAGGAGTGGGGGCTGGAGGAGCAGGCGTTCGGCATGGAGCTGGTGCTCAGCGAGCTGGTGACCAACGCGATCCGGTACGGCTCCGAGCCGATCCGGCTGCGGCTGATCCGGGACCGGGCGCTGATCTGCGAGGTGGCCGACGGCAGCAACACGTCGCCGCATCTGCGGTACGCGGCGACGACGGACGAGGGCGGGCGGGGGCTGTTCCTGGTCCAGCAGATGACGGAGCGGTGGGGGACGAGGTACTCGCCGCAGGGGAAGGTGATCTGGGCGGAGATGGCGCTGCGGGGGGCTCCGCCGGTGATGCCGGAGTTGTCGCTGGACTCGTTCGATGAGATCTGAGGGGGCGGGGTGGGAGGTGGGGGTGCGTCGCCGGGTGCGGGTGCGTCGTGGCTGGTCGCGCGGTTCCCCGCGCCCCTGAAAGACAAAAGACACAAGAGAGGGCCGCACCCCCGTTGCCAGGGGTGCGGCCCTCAACCGCGGTTACTGATCGCTTAGTTGCGGATCAGGTTGCGCAGCACGTACTGCATGATGCCGCCGTTGCGGTAGTAGTCGGCCTCACCGGGGGTGTCGATGCGGACGACCGCGTCGAACTCGACGCCCGTGTCGGTGGTGACCTTGACCGTGCGCGGCGTGGTGCCGTCGTTCAGCTCGGTGACACCGGCGAAGGAGAAGGTCTCCTCGCCCGTCAGACCGAGGGACTCGGCCGTGGCGCCCTCGGGGAACTGGAGCGGCAGGACGCCCATGCCGATGAGGTTCGAGCGGTGGATGCGCTCGTACGACTCGGCGATGACGGCCTTGACGCCGAGGAGCGCGGTGCCCTTGGCGGCCCAGTCGCGGGACGAACCGGAGCCGTACTCCTTGCCCGCCAGGACGACCAGCGGGGTGCCGGCGGCCTGGTAGTTCTGCGAGGCGTCGTAGATGAAGGACACCGGGCCGTCGGCCTGGGTGAAGTCGCGGGTGTAGCCGCCCTCGGTGCCCGGCGCGATCTGGTTGCGCAAGCGGATGTTGGCGAACGTACCGCGGATCATGACCTCGTGGTTGCCGCGGCGCGAGCCGTAGCTGTTGAAGTCGCGGCGCTCCACACCGTGCTCGGTGAGGTACTTGCCGGCCGGGGTGTCGGCCTTGATGGCGCCGGCCGGGGAGATGTGGTCGGTGGTGACCGAGTCGCCCAGCTTGGCCAGCACACGGGCGCCGGTGATGTCGGCGACCGGGGCCGGCTCCATGCCCATGCCCTCGAAGTAAGGGGGCTTGCGCACGTAGGTGGACTCGGCGTCCCACTCGAAGGTGTTGCCGGTCGGGACCGGGAGCGACTGCCACTGGGCGTCGCCCGCGAACACGTCCTGGTAGGACTTGTTGAACATGTCCTCGCCGATGGCGCTGGCGACGACCTCGTTCACCTCGGCCTCGGAGGGCCAGATGTCCTTCAGGTAGACCGGGTTGCCGTCCTGGTCGGTGCCCAGGGCGTCCCGGGTGACGTCCACCTTCATGGAGCCCGCGATGGCGTACGCGACGACCAGCGGCGGGGACGCCAGGTAGTTCATCTTGACGTCGGGGTTGATGCGGCCCTCGAAGTTCCGGTTGCCGGAGAGGACCGAGACCACGGCGAGGTCGTGGTCGTTGACCGCCTTGGAGACCTCCTCCGGCAGCGGGCCGGAGTTGCCGATGCAGGTGGTGCAGCCGTAGCCGACGAGGTTGAAGCCCAGCTTGTCCAGGTACGGCGTGAGGCCGGCCTTGTCGAAGTAGTCGGTGACGACCTTCGAGCCCGGGGCGAGGGTGGACTTGACCCACGGCTTGCGGGACAGGCCCTTCTCGACCGCCTTCTTGGCGACCAGGGCGGCGCCGATCATGACGTACGGGTTGGACGTGTTGGTGCAGGAGGTGATGGCCGCGACGGTGACCGCGCCGTGGTCGATCGTGTAGGTCGAGCCGTCGGGGGCGGTGACCTGGACCGGGTTGGACGGACCGCCGTTCGGGCGGACGGCCGGGGCGTCGGAGGCCGGGAAGGACTCCTGGCCCGCCTCGTCCACGACGTCCACGTAGTTGAGGACGTCCTGCTTGAACTGCTCGGCGGCGTTCGCGAGGACGATGCGGTCCTGCGGGCGCTTCGGGCCGGCGATGGAGGGGACGACCGTGGAGAGGTCCAGCTCCAGCTTCTCGGAGAAGTCCGGCTCGGCCTTCGGGTCCAGCCACAGGCCCTGGGTCTTGGCGTACGACTCGACCAGCGCGACCTGCTGCTCCGAACGGCCGGTCAGGCGCAGGTAGTTGAGGGTCTCGTCGTCGATCGGGAAGATCGCGGCGGTGGAGCCGAACTCCGGCGACATGTTGCCGATGGTGGCGCGGTTGGCCAGCGAGGTGGCGGCGACGCCCTCGCCGTAGAACTCCACGAACTTGCCGACGACGCCGTGCTTGCGCAGCATCTCGGTGATCGTGAGCACCAGGTCGGTGGCGGTGGTGCCGGGCTGGAGCTCACCGGTGAGCTTGAAGCCGACGACGCGCGGGATCAGCATGGAGACCGGCTGGCCGAGCATCGCGGCCTCGGCCTCGATGCCGCCGACGCCCCAGCCGAGGACGCCGAGGCCGTTGACCATGGTGGTGTGCGAGTCGGTGCCGACCAGGGTGTCGGGGTACGCCTTGCCGTCGCGGACCATGACGACACGGGCCAGGTGCTCGATGTTCACCTGGTGCACGATGCCGGTGCCCGGCGGGACGACCTTGAAGTCGTCGAACGCGGTCTGGCCCCAGCGCAGGAACTGGTAGCGCTCGCGGTTGCGGCCGTACTCCAGGTCGACGTTCTGCTTGAACGCGTCGCTGGTGCCGAACTTGTCGGCGATGACGGAGTGGTCGATGACCATCTCGGCCGGGGAGAGCGGGTTGATCTTCGCCGGGTCGCCGCCGAGGGCCGCAACGGCCTCGCGCATGGTGGCGAGGTCCACGACGCAGGGCACGCCGGTGAAGTCCTGCATGATCACGCGGGCCGGCGTGAACTGGATCTCCTGGCTGGGCTGGGCCTGCGAGTCCCAGCCGCCGAGGGCACGGATGTGGTCGGCGGTGATGTTCGCGCCGTCCTCCGTGCGGAGCAGGTTCTCCAGCAGGACCTTGAGGCTGTACGGCAGGCGGGCCGAGCCCTCCACCTTGTCCAGCCGGAAGATCTCGTACGACTCGTCGCCCACCTGCAGCGTGCTGCGGGCGTCGAAGCTGTTCGCCGACACGACAGTCTCCTTCATTGATGTGCGCCTACCACCGTCAATCCTGCCGCCACGCCGGTTTGGCCGGTCCGGTAAGGTCAGGCTAAGTTAGGCTTGCCTTACCGGGGTGGCGGCTGCGGTGCGCCTCGGCAGATATCTCGATGTCGAGATAACTCTAGTACATGGGTGCCGGATGGTCATGCCGGGGCCGCCTTGCGCGCGCGTGGACCCTGATCCTGACCGGGGTCCCGGTCGGGGTTCGGGCCGGGGTTCCGCTCGGGTTTGGTTCGGGGTTCCGTTCGGGTTTCGGTTCGAGGTCCGTTCGGGTTTCGGTCCGGGGGGTCGGGCGGTTGTTACTCTGTCTGGTCATGCGAGCCCTCTTTCCAGGATCGTTCGACCCGGTGACGCCGGGGCACCAGGACGTGCTGCGGCGCGCCTCGCTGCTGTTCGACGAGGTCGTCGTCTGCGTGATGTTCAACGCGAGCAAGACCGGCCGTTTTCCGGTCGCGGAACGGCTGGAAAAGCTCCGCGCGGCGGCGGAAGGGCTGACCAATGTCACGGTCGACTCGCACACCGGCGGGCTGCTGGTCGACTACTGCCGCGAGGCCGCAATCGACATCGTGGTCCGCGGGGTCCGGGACGCCAAGGACCTGGACTACGAGATGCCGATGGCCCGGATGAACCATGAACTGGCCGGAGTGGAGACGTTCTTCATCCCCGCCGATCCCGCGCTGGCGCACGTGTCCTCCAGCCTCGTCACCGCGATGGGCCAGTACGCGGGGGGCAGCGTATAGGCGGGCGCGTACCGGTGGCCGGAACTGTGGCTTCCACCATGGTCCGGGGGGCGCGGCGCTGATGGGATGCGCGGATGCGCACTGCCACCTCACTTCTTCCGGCCGTCGTGCCCGCCGTCGCCGCGCTGCTGCTGCTCACGGCGTGCGGGTCCGAGCACGCGGGGGTCTCCGGCATGGCCGGCCCGGGTGCCGGGTCCGGGGCCGCGGTTCCCGTGTCCGATCCGCCCGTGGACGGTGTCCGGATCACCTCGGTGACGATCCCCACCGGCACGCCGAGCCCTTCCCCCTCCGACCACCTGGTGCACGCCGACCCGCTCCCGGCCGCCGACTCCGGGATCTCGGCCGCCTACGAGGTCACCAACAGCGGCACCCAGGAGCTGACGTACACGGTCCTGTTCGACTTCACCACGGACAGCGGCGCGGTCATGGGCAACCATGCCGAGACCGTGCGCTCGGTCGCCCCCGGCGCGACGAGGCGCGGCACGGTACGGCTGGGGGCGCCGGCCCCCGGGTCGTCGCGGGTCAGCCGGATCAAGGTGGCCCAGGTGACCCGGGTGCCCGCCGCCGAGGCCCCGCCCGCGCCCGGCGTGTGCCCGCCCTCCGGCATCCGTCTCGGCAATGACGCGGGCGACGCCGCGATGGGGCTGCGCGTGGTGGGCCTGCGCCTGGAGAACTGCGGCAAGCGGGACTACACGCTCGACGGCTATCCGCGACTGGAACTGCTGGACGACGACCTGGCCCCCGTCCACGGCGTGCGGATCTTCCACGGGAGCGGCGGCATCAGCACCGGCACCGGATTCGACGACCCGGCCCGCCCGCTGGTCCTGAAGCCCGGCGAGAGCGCGGTCTCCGGCCTCATGTGGCGCAACACCACGGAGTTCGGTACGGCGGTCGACGTCCCGTACGTCAGGGTGCGGGCCAAGGAGGGTGCCGCGCCGGTGACGGTCACGCCCCATCTCGACCTCGGTACGACGGGCAAGCTGGCCGTCCGGGCCTGGACGCGCGAGGCGTCGTAGGACCGAGGCGTCGTAGGACCGAGGCGTCGTAGGACCGAGGTGCCGTACGACCCGAGGTCGGCCGGGCGTCAGCAGCCGCAGGTGCCCGCGACCGGGGCGGCGAGGGGGTCGGGGTCGCGGCGCTCCGGGCCCTGCCAGGTCCGGTGGGCGAAGCCCTCGCGCACCCAGTACTCGAATCCGCCGAGCATCTCCCTGACCTGGTAGCCGAGTTCGGCGAGGGCGAGGGCGGCACGGGTGGCACCGTTGCAGCCGGGGCCCCAGCAGTAGGTGACGACGGGCACGGATCTGTCGAGCAGACCGGGGGCCCGCTCGGGGATGAGCGCGGTGGGGAGGTGGACGGCGCCGGGGATGTGCCCCTGGTCCCAGGAGTGGGTGGAGCGGGAGTCGAGGAGCACGAATCCGGGGCCGCCGGGGGCGGCGAGGGCGGCGGCCACGTCGGCGACGTCGGTGTGGAAACGGAGGGAGGCGCGGAAGTGGGCGGCGGCTTCGGCGGGGGCGGTGAGGGGGGCGGTTTCGCTGAGGGTGGCGGGGGCGGTCGGGGTCATGGGGGCCATTCCTTGCCTGAGGGGGTCGGCTCGGCCGGCGAGGTCCGGCCTCGCGGCTTCGGGCTCGAATCTACGGAGCGGAAGCGGCCCGCTGAAGGTTCGA
The DNA here is from genome assembly GCF_009650765.1 of Streptomyces sp. SUK 48. NCBI lineage: Bacteria > Bacillati > Actinomycetota > Actinomycetes > Kitasatosporales > Streptomycetaceae > Streptomyces > Streptomyces sp. SUK 48. The sequence continues at coordinate 2,052,906 of NZ_CP045740.1, forward strand.
TCCACGGCGATGTCACCCGATCGGCCGGGGAATCCGTGCTATTTCTCGACCATGACCGCGATATCCCTGGACGCCATCGACTGGCGCATTCTCGACGTCCTCCAGCGGGACGGCCGGACCAGCTTCGCCGACCTCGCGCGGGCCGTCTCCATGTCGGCCAGCGCGGTCACGGAACGCGTGCGCAGGCTGGAGGAGGGCGGGGTCATCAGCGGCTACGCGGCGGTCGTGGACCCGGAGCGGGTCGGACTGACGGTCATGGCGTTCGTACGACTGCGGTACCCGAACGGCAACTACAAGCCGTTCCACGACCTGGTCACGGCGATGCCGGAGATCCTGGAGGCGCATCACGTGACGGGCGACGACTGCTTCGTCATCAAGGTGGCGGCCCGCTCGATGCGCCATCTGGAGGAGATTTCGGGACGGATCGGCGGTTTGGGGTCGGTGACGACCAGCGTCGTCTACTCGTCCCCGCTCCCCCATCGCGCCCTGTCTGCCTCGCCTCATCACCCCATCGACGGCTAAATCCGTCATGAGCGTCATTACGGAATGAATCACCCGCGGTCGGCACACCCGCCGGAAACCCGCAGGTCATTGACGCGCCATCACTCGAATGGCCCCCCTGACGGGCGCCATCTCATATCTGAGATAACCTCAACCTCATGGCAGACGACTACCTCGTACGCATCGGCAAGCTCATCCGTGACGCCCGGCAACACCGGGGCTGGACGCAGACGCAGCTCGCGGAGGCGCTCGGCACCAGCCAGAGTGCGGTCAACCGCATCGAGCGCGGCAACCAGAACATCAGCCTTGAGATGATCGCCCGCATCGGTGAGGCTCTGGACAGCGAGATCGTGTCGCTGGGCTACGCGGGCCCGATGCATCTGCGGGTCGTCGGCGGCCGGCGGCTGTCCGGCGCCATCGACGTCAAGACGAGCAAGAACGCCTGTGTGGCCCTCCTCTGCGGCTCCCTGCTGAACAAGGGACGCACGGTGCTGCGCCGGGTCGCGCGCATCGAGGAGGTGTACCGCCTGCTGGAGGTGCTCAACTCCATCGGCGTGCGCACCCGCTGGATCAACGACGGGGTCGATCTGGAGCTGGTCCCGCCGGCCGAGCTGGAGATGACGGCGATCGACGCCGAGGCGGCCGTCCGCACCCGCTCCATCATCATGTTCCTCGGTCCGCTGCTGCACCGCATGGACCAGTTCAAGCTGCCGTACGCCGGCGGCTGCGACCTCGGCACCCGGACCATCGAGCCGCACATGATCGCGCTGCGCCGGTTCGGGCTCCAGATCGCGGCGACCGAGAACCAGTACCACGCGCAGGTGGACCGCACGGTCAGCCCCGACCGCCCGATCGTGCTGACCGAGCGCGGCGACACCGTGACCGAGAACGCGCTGCTGGCCGCGGCGCGGCACGACGGCGTGACCGTCATCCGCAACGCCTCCTCCAACTACATGGTCCAGGACCTGTGCTTCTTCCTGGAGGCGCTGGGCGTGAAGGTGGAGGGCATCGGCACCACCACGCTGACCGTGCACGGCGTGCCCAACATCGACGTCGACGTGGACTACTCGCCCTCCGAGGACCCGGTCGAGGCGATGAGCCTGGTGGCCGCGGCGGTGGTCACCGAGTCCGAACTCACCGTGCGCCGGGTGCCGATCGAGTTCCTGGAGATCGAGCTGGCGGTCCTGGAGGAGATGGGCCTGGACCACGACCGTTCGCCGGAGTACTTCGCGGACAACGGCCGTACCCGGCTGGTCGACCTCACGGTCCGCCCCTCCAAGCTGGAAGCGCCGATCGACAAGATCCACCCGATGCCCTTCCCGGGCCTGAACATCGACAACGTGCCGTTCTTCGCCGCGATCGCGGCGGTCGCCTCGGGCCAGACCCTGATCCACGACTGGGTCTACGACAACCGCGCGATCTACCTCACCGACCTCAACCGCCTCGGCGGCCGCCTCCAGCTCCTCGACCCGCACCGCGTCCTCGTCGAGGGCCCCACCCGCTGGCGCGCCGCCGAGATGATGTGCCCCCCGGCGCTGCGTCCCGCGGTGGTCGTCCTGCTGGCGATGATGGCGGCGGAGGGGACGTCGGTCCTGCGCAACGTGTACGTCATCAACCGCGGTTACGAGGACCTCGCGGAGCGCCTGAACTCGATCGGGGCACAGATCGAGATCTTCCGGGACATCTGACGCGCGAATGCCGCCGCACCCCGTCCGACCTGTGCTCAGCGGGTCGGGGAGGGGTGCGGCGGCATTTCCGGGAATTCTCCGGGTAGTTGGGCCGACCTGGGAATTTCGTCCGCGGCCCCACGGTTGCCCACACTGCGTCGGCGCTCCGCCCCGACGGACACCGGCACGGCACAGCCCGAAGGAACGAAGATGGCTACGACGTATCTCCTCCAGGTCGATTTCCCGCACAACGGCCCCTTCGGGGAGCAGATGGCGACCGAGTACCGGCAGCTGGCCGAGAGCATCAACGACGAGCCGGGGTTGATCTGGAAGATCTGGACCGAGAACAGCGAGGCCGGCGAAGCGGGCGGCATCTACCTCTTCGGCTCCGAGGCAGACGCACAGCGGTACCTGGCCAAGCACACCGAACGGCTGCGGTCCTGGGGCATCACCGACGTCCGTGGCCGGATCTTCGCCGTGAACGGCCCGCTGTCGGCGGTCAACAGGGGTCCGCTCACCGTCCCCACGCCCCTCGACAGCTGAGCTTCCGGGGCTAGGCCCGGGCGAAGGCCCTGCCCGCGACGATGTTCGCGATCACCACGTAGACGATCGCGGGGATGCCGTAGTCGAGGAGCACCTGGAGGGTGTGCCCGGAGACGGTGAAGAGGCCGATGGACCAGCCGGCGAGCCAGTCGGCGGCGGAGTGGAACCAGCCGACGACGGTGTTGCCGCGGTTGGCGTGGAAGAGGTCCATGAGGATCCAGACGACCAGGATGCCCGCGAGCACGTGAGCCACGGTTCTTATGACGGAGTCGATGCCTCTCATGGACTCCGTTTTGCCCGCGGCGGCCCGGACAAACGGGCCGGGCGGTCGCGCGTTCCGGAAACGGCAACAAAAATTGCCCGGGCGGGGCCTCCGCCGCACCCTTGCGGCGGAGGTGATCGCCATGACCGGCGCATTCAACGACAGGACCGACCGGACTTCGTACGACGTCATCGTGATAGGCGGCGGGGCGGGTGGGCTGAACGCCGCGCTGGTGCTCGCGCGGGCCCGTCGCTCCGTCGCCGTCATCGATTCCGGGGAGCCCCGCAACGCACCCTCGGCCCATATGCACAGCTTCCTCTCCCGTGACGGGGTCCCCCCGCTCAGCGTGCTGGAGACCGGTCGCGCCGAGATCGCGCGCTACGGAGCGGTCCTGGTGCGGGGTCAGGTGGACCAGGTGGAGGCCGGTGAGCCGGGCGGGTACGTGGTCCGGCTGGCCGGCGGGGCGACGCTGGACGCCCGGCATGTCGTGCTCGCCTCGGGCCTGCGCGACGAGCTGCCGGACATCCCGGGGCTGCGCGCGCTGTGGGGCGAGGGCGTGATCTTCTGCCCGTACTGCCACGGCTACGAGGTCCGTGACCAGCCGCTGGTGGTGCTGGGCGTGCACCCGGCGTCCGCCGGGCAGGCGCTGCTGCTGCGCCAGTGGTCGCACGACGTCGTGTACGTCCCGCACACCCAGCCGCTCACCGAGGAGGAGCGAGAGCGGATGGACGCGCGCGGCGTCAGGGTGGCCGAAGGACCGGTGTCCGGTGTGCTCACCCGGGAGGGCAGGCTGCACGCGGTGGAACTCGCCGACGGGCGGAGCCTGGAGTGCGCCGCGGTGTTCGTCTTCCCGAGGATGACCCCGAACGACGCGGCTTTCGAGGGCCTCGGCTGCGCGCGGGACGAGGGCGGCTGGCTCGTCACCGACCGGGCCGGGCGCACCAGCCGGCCGGGCCTGTGGGCGGTCGGCAATGTGGTGGACAGCCGCGCCCAGGCCGTGACCGCGGCCGGTATGGGGGCCGCCGCCGCCTTCGCGCTCAATCACGACCTGGTGGACGAGGAGATCGAGCAGGCCGTCACCGCGCATCGCGCGTCGGCCGTGACCGCGGCACGCTGACCGTCGGGCGCCCGGCATCCCTCCAGCGCCGGAGGAACATCCGTGTTCCTCCGGCGCCGGCCCGTCGGCGCGCGGGCAGCGGCGGTGCGCTCAAGCGCCCGAACCGTGGTTCGGGCGGGCCCGCACATGCATCCGCTCGCCCTGGCGGCCGAAGAGGCTCAGCACCTCCACGGGGCCTTCCCCGGTGCTGCCGAACCAGTGCGGCAGCCGGGTCTCGAACTCGGCCACCTCGCCGGGGCCCAGGACCAGATCGTGGTCGGCGAGGACGAGCCGCAGCCGGCCCGAGAGCACGTACAGCCACTCGTATCCCTCGTGGGTGCACAGTTCGGGTGTGCTGCGGCCGGCCGGCAGGACCATCTTGTAGCTCTGGATCGAGCCGGGCTGGCGGGTCAGCGGCAGCACGGTGTTGCCGTTCACCCGGTGCGGTTTGAGCCGGACCCGCGGATCGCCCACCTCCGGGGCTCCGACCAGTTCGTCGAGCGGGACCTGGTGCGCCTGGGCGATGGGCAGCAGTATTTCCAGGCTGGGGCGGCGCTGGCCCGCCTCCAGCCGTGACAGCGTGCTCTTGGAGATGCCGGTGGCCTCCGCCAGCGCGGCGAGCGTGACACCCCGCAGGGTGCGCAGCCGCTTGAGCCGGGGGCCGACCTCGGACAGGGCCTGGGCGATGGTCGGGGACTGGTCCACGCTTCTCATTACAACCGATCGTGTCCCCGAACTCGCAACGCACGGTGCTGTTTTCGGACGCCGATCACGCGTCCGGGTCAGTGCCGCGCGGTCCGGCTCACAGGCCGAGGGAGCGGCCGATCAGCTCCTTCATCACCTCGGTCGTACCGCCGTAGATCGTCTGCACCCGGGCGTTGGCCCACTCCCGGGAGATCGCGCTCTCCTTCAGATAGCCGAAGCCCCCGTGCAGTTGCAGGCAGCGGTTGGCCATGTCCATCTGGAGCTCGGTCGTCCACCACTTCGCCTTCGCGGCGTCCGTCACCGACAGCCGTCCGGCGTTGAGTTCGGTGACGCAGTGGTCCAGGAAGACCTGGGCCACGGTGAGTTCGGTGTCCATCGTGGCGAGCTGGAACCGGTTGTGCTGGAAGGTTCCGATGGTCTGCCCGAACGCCTGCCGGGTGCGCGCGTACTCCAGGGTGTCGGCGAGCATCCGCTCGGCCGCGCCCACGGCGACGGTCGCGATGCTCAGCCGCTCCCGGGGCAGTCCGGCCATCAGGTAGGCGAGCCCGGCGTTCTCCTTGCCGATCAGGTTCTCGGCCGGTATCCGGCAGTCGTCGAAGAACAGCTCGCAGGTGTCGCTGGCATGCCACCCCAGCTTCTCCATGCGCCGGCCCCGGGTGAAGCCGGGGGCGCCGCGCTCCACGACCAGCAGGCTGATCCCCTGCGCGCCGCGCTCGGGCGCGGTCTTGGCGGCGACCAGGACGACATCGGAGTTCTCGCCGTTGGTGACGAAGGTCTTCTGGCCGTTCAGGACATAGCCGTCGCCGTCGCGTACGGCGGTGGTGCGGATGTCGGCGACATCGGACCCGGCGTCGGGTTCGCTCATCGCGATCGCGGCGATCAGTTCGCCCGAGCAGAGGCCGGGCAGCCAGCGGGCGCGCTGCTCCTCGGTGGTGCGCTCGGACAGGTATCCGGCGATGACGTCGTTGTGCGCGACGAAGCCCGGTGCCGTGGCGCGGGCCCACATGATCTCCTGGGCGAAGACGGCCGGGTAGCGGAAGTCGCGCTCGCCGCCCCCGCCGTACTCGGGCGCCACCCCGATGCCGAGCAGGCCGGCCTTCCCGGCCTTGCGCCACACCTCCCGGTCGACGATGCCGTCCCGCTCCCAGCGGGCGTGGTACGGCACGACCTCCCGGGTCAGGAACTCCCGGCACGCGTCCCGGAACTGCTCGTGCGCCGTCTCGTACCGCCTGCGTGCCATGCGGTCACCTCTCCCCCGCGCCGGTGTGCTCGGCGACGGTCGTCAGCGTTTCCTTCGGGTGCTGTACGGCCGCGAAGTGGCCGCCGTCGATCTCCTCCCGGCGGACCGGGGCCGTGCTGTGCGCGGACCACGCCCAGACCTGCTCCGGCGGGGCGTACGCGTCCTCGCGGGCGGCGATCAGGGTGAGCGGGAAGTCCACCCGCAGCCCGGCCGCCTCCCGCGCGAACTCGGCCCGTACGGCGTCGTCCTCGCGCAGCATCCGCAGCAGGATGCGGCTCATCGTGGGGTCGGCGAGCACCGCGGCCGGGGTGCCTTTGCCGGCGGCGGTACGGGCGAGCAGTTCCGCGTCGGACACGTCGGCGAGGAGTTCCCCGGGCCGCTGGAGCGCGGGCGGCACCGCCCCGGACAGTACGGCGCGTTCGGGTGCCGTACCCACCTGGCGGGCCACGGCGGCGGCGACCGCGAGACCGGTCGTGGCGCCGAAGCTGTGTCCGAAGACCGCCCAGCGCACGCCGGGGGTGCGGGCCCGCTCGACCAGCAGGTCGGCGACCACCTGTTCGGCCATGGCCCGGACCAGGGCGTGGAAGCCCTCGGCGCGGCGCTCGCGACGGCGGGTCCCGCGCCCCGGGGGGTCCACGCCCCGGACCGACAGCCGGGTACCCGCGGGCGGCTGCCAGCTCCGGTAGACGAGCGAGGTCGCCCCGGCGTGCGGAAAGCAGTAGAGGAGCACCGGGGGGCCGGGCCGGGCGGGAGCCGGGGGGCCAGAGCGGGCGGGGGCCGGGGGGCCGGGCCGGGCGGGAGCCGGGGGGCCAGAGCGGGCGGGTGTCGAGGGGCCGGAGCGGGCAGATGCCGGGGGGCCAGAGCGGGCGGGTGTCGAGGGGCCGGGCCGGGCGGATGCCGGGGGGCCGGAGCGGGCGGGTGTCGAGGGGCCAGAGCGGGCAGATGCCGGGGGGCCAGAGCGGGCAGATGCCGGGGGGCCAGAGCGGGCAGATGCCGGGGGGCCAGAGCGGGCAGATGCCAGAGAGCCGGAGCTGACAGGAGCCGGAGAGCAGGGTCGGGCCGATGCCGGAGAGCCGGACCGGGCTAATGCCGGGGGTTGGGATGGGCGGGTGCCGGGGGGCCGGGCAGGGCGGATGCCGGGGAACCGGAGCGGACGGGTGCCGGGGGGCCGGGCAAGGCGGACGCCGGGGAACCGGATTGGGCCGATGCCAGGGAGTTGGGCTGGGCCGATGCCGGGGGGTCGGGATGGGCGGGGGCCGGGGAGCCAGGCCGGGCCGATGCCGGGGAACCGGAGCGGACGGGTGCCGGGGGGTCGGATCGGGCGGGGGCCGGGGGGCCCGGCTGGGTGGACGCCGGAGAGCCGGATCTGACGGGTGCCGGGGAACCGGGCAGGTCGGATGCCGGAGAGCCGGACCGGACCGATGCCGGGAGGCCGGATCGGTCGGATGCCGGAGAGCCGGACCGGGCCGATGCCGGGAGGGCGGGATGGGCGGGGGCCGGGGAGCCGGAGCGGACGGGTGCCGGGAAGCCGGACCGGGCCGATGCCGGAGAGCCGGGCTGGGTGGATGCCGGAGAGCCGGGCCGGGTCGATGCCGGGAGGTTGGGGTGGGTGGGTGTCGGGGGGCCGGAGGGAGGGCGCACGTTTACTCCTTTGTGCCGCGGGCCAGTTTCTCGGCCAGCATCAGGGTGGTCAGGTTGGTGGGCGCGCTGGGGATCGCCGGGAAGAGGGAGGCGTCGGCGATGCGCAGGTGTTCGGTGCCGTGCACCCGGCCGTCCTGACCGGCCACGGCGAAGGGGTCGGTGGCGGGCCCCATGCGGCAGGAACCGGCCGCGTGCCAGCCGGGGTTCATGATGTGCCGCACGCCGCTGCGCACCACGCCGTCACTGGCGATCATCCGGTCGCTCCAGAACTGGGTCTGCGCCAGCCGGCCGGCCAGTCCCGGCGAGCGCAGGAAGCTCCAGGCCCGGCGTACGCCGTGGTAGAGGCGCTCCACGTCCTCCGGGTCGGTGCCGATGCCCAGTTCGATGACGGGCGCGGCGGTGGGGTCGGCGCTGTCGAGGAAGACCCGGCCCCGGGAGCGCGGGCGCAGCAGCATCACCGAGGTGCCCACGACGAGCGGCCACCCGAGGCGGTCCACGAAGCCGGGGATGGTGTGGCTCTCCACGTTGTTGAGCAGCCCCACCTGGATGTCGGTGTCGCCGTCGTAGCCGCTGCTCATGCGGGCCGCGACCTGCCGCCAGGGCAGTCCGGGGGTGCAGACGCCGTCGGCCGGCCGGGACCAGATGACGACCGACGGGTGGTCCACGAGGTCGCGGCCCACCCCGGGCAGGTCGGCGACGGGGGTGATGCCGAGCGCGCGGAGCAGTGCCGCGCCACCGACGCCGGAGCGCTGCAGGATGACGGGGGTCCCGACGGCGCCCGCGCTGAGCACGACGTGCCGGGCGCGGACGGTGTCGAGCCGGCCGCCGCTCTCCGTCTCCACACCGACGGCCCGGTTCTTCTCGAACAGCACCCGGGTGACCCGGACGCCGGTGCGCAGGTGCAGGTCGGGCAGGTCGCGGGCGCCGGAGAGGAACGCGGTGGCGGCGTCGACGCGTTCGCCGTCGACGGTGTTGCCGGGGATCGCACCGACCCCGGCCTCGGCGCCCGCGTTGAGGTCCGCCAGCGTGGTGACGCCCTGCCGGTCGCACTCCGCCCAGAACGCCTCGTCCAGTGCGTGCACCCGCACGCGGGGAGTCCGGCGGACGGGCAGCGGGCCGCTGTCGCCGTGCAGCGGACCGGGGAAGTCGGCGTCGTGCTCGATGTCCTTGTAGAACGGCAGGACCTGCGCCCAGGACCAGTCGGGGTTGCCGCGCGCCGCCCAGGCGGCGAAGTCGCGGGGCAGGCCGCGCAGGGCGATGGCGCCGTTGACGGCGGAGCCGCCGCCGACGACCTTGCCGAGCTGGTAGGGGAAGCGTTCCCACAGGGCGCGGGCCGCGGCCCGGCCCGCGCCGGGACCGGCCGGGGTGCCGACGCCGGGACCGGCGGGGGTGCCGGTGCCTCGGACCAGGTCTTCCAGGCGGCTGCTGGTGCGCAGGTTCGCCCGGTAGTCCCAGTTGTAGCCCGAGAGCACGAGCCGGCCGGCGTCGGCCAGCGGATGGGAGCGGTCCCGGGGCCGCGGCTGGTCGGCGCCCGCCTCCAGCAGCAGCACGCTCCCGGAGCCCCGGGCGGCGAGCCGGGCGGCGGTGACGGCGCCGGCCGACCCCGCACCGACGATCACGTACTCCCACTCACGGGGCTCCGCGGCGGGTCCACGGGCGCCGCTCATGCGGTCAACTCCGTTGTTGTGCCGAGCAGTTCGGCGAACGAGGCGATCGAGGCGTTCATGAACAGCCCCTCGACCATCTCCTGCTCCTCCTCGGTGCCCATGCCGAACTCGGCGCGCAGCAGCGTGAGCAGGCCGACGGCGTGCAGGGAGTCGCCGCCGATGTCGAAGAAGCCCTCCTCCACACCGAAGTCGCCATGGCCCAGTTGCCGCGACCACAGGGCGAACAGCCGCTCCTCCAGCCGGCCGCGGGGCGCGACGCGGCCGTCCCCCGCCTCGGCGTCGTCGTTCCACGGCGTGGGCAGCGCCTTGTGGTCGATCTTGCCGTTGACGGTCAGGGGCAGGGTGTCCAGGGTCAGGAAGCGGCTGGGCACCATGTAGCCGGGCAGCAGGGCGGTCAGCGCCTCGCGCAGCGCGGCCGGGTCCGGGTCGGCGCCGGGCTCGGGCACCACGTACGCGGCGATCTGCCGCTGGCCGGTGCGGGTGTGGGCCGGCGCGGTGACCAGCGCGGTGCGCACGCCCGGCTGGCGCAGCAGCGCGGCCTCGATCTCGCCCAGCTCGACCCGATAGCCGTTGATCTTCACCTGGAAGTCCTCGCGGCCCAGGATCTCGATGTCGCCGCCGGGCAGATAGCGGCCGAGGTCGCCGGTGCGGTAGACGCGTTCCCCGGTGACGGGGTGGACGAGGAAGCGTTCGGCGGTGCGCTCGGGGTCGCCCAGGTATCCCTGGGCCACACCGGTCCCCCCGATGTGGATCTCGCCGGTGACACCGACGGGCGACGGCTCCAGCCACTGGTTGAGGACATGCATGGTCTGGTTGGCGAGCGGCTTGCCGTAGGGGATGCTCGACCACTCCGGCCGGACGGCCTCGACGGGGTGGTGGATCGACCAGATCGAGCCCTCGGTGGCACCGCCCAGGCTGATCACCCGCATCGCGGGGATCTTCTCCCGGACGCGGTCCGGCAGGTCGACGGGTATCCAGTCGCCGCTGAGCAGGGCGAGGCGCAGCCGGCAGCCGCGCGGAGCGCCGCCGTCGCCGAGCGAGTCGATCCACATGCGCATGGGGGCGGGCACGCTGTTCCAGATGGTGACGCCGTAGCGGCTGAGCAACTGGGTCCAGTGCGCGATGTCGCCGGCGCGGGCCGGGTCGGGGACGACGACGGTGCCGCCGGCGCCGAGGACGCCGAAGAGGTCGTACACCGACAGGTCGAAGCCGGTGGGGGCGAGGGCCAGCACCCGGTCGTCGGGGCCGACGTCGAAGCGGCGGTTGATGTCCCGCACGGTGTTGGCGGCGCCGCGGTGGCTGATCATCACGCCCTTGGGTTCGCCGGTGGAGCCCGAGGTGAAGATCACGTACGCCAGGTCGTCCGGGCTCCGGCGTCCGGCGGGCCGCTCGGTGGAGCACTCCAGGGTGGCCGCGTCCTGTCCGGTCACCACCGTCACACCGGCCGGCCAGCGCAGCGACTCGCGCAGGTCCGGCTCGGTGATCACCGCGCGCGCCGCGCACCGGGCCAGCAGCCGCAGCCGCCGTTCCTCGGGCAGCTCCGGGTCGATGGCCACGTAGACGGCGCCCGCGTGCAGCACGCCGAGCAGCGCGGAGTACTGGGCGGCGCCCGGCCGCATGGACACGGCGACGATCTCGCCGGGTGCGGTGGCGGGGCCGGTGAGCAGCCGGTGGGCGATGCGGTGGGCGGCCTCGGTGAGGCGGCGGTACGTGGTCTCCGTACCGGGGGTGACGACCGCGACCGCGTCGGGGCGGCGCAGGGCCGCGTCGGCGACCAGCTCGTGCAGCAGGGCCGGCGGGATGTCCGCGGCGGTGGCGTTGGCCAGCGCCCGCTCCTTCGCCTGCGCGGGCGGCAGCGGCACGAGTCCGCGGGTGGTGTGCCAGGTGGACGGGTCGTCCGTGAGCCGGTGCAGCAGCGTCGTGTACGCCTCGAACATGTCCTCCAGAGTCCCCTCGGGGAACAGGCCCTCGACAGCGTTGAAGTTGACGCTGAGCCGGCCGTCGAGTTCCAGGATCTGGTTCTCCAGCCACACCTGCGGGGTCCGGCTGTGGTCGTACACCAGCTCGCCGAAGGACTCCAGGGCCCCCGCCCCGGGGAGGTCCTCGCCGCCCAGGGTGCTGGAGAAGACCACCGGCATCGCGGCACGGCCGTCGTCCCGGCGCCGGGCCAGCTCGCGCAGCACCCGGATGCCGCCATGGGTGGCGTGCGCCAGGTCCTCCAGGAGCCGCGCCTGGAGGTCCGCGGCCCGCCGCGCGAACGTCTCCTCGGGGTCTCCGCCGACGGCGAGCAGTCCCGGGGAGAGGAAGTCGCCCAGGATCTCCGCCACCTGCGGGTGCAGCGGGAGCCGGTGGAACTGGGTGACGGTCAGGGTGAATTCCTGCCGCCGCGACCAGGCCCGCAGCACCTCCGCGTACGCGGCGAGCAGCACACCCGAGGGGGTGAGCCCGTGCTCGGCGGCCGCCGCCCGCAGTGCCGCCCATCGTTGGGGCGCGAGCGTGGCACGGTGTCGTACGAACCGCGGGGTGCCCAGCTGTTCGGGGGCCGCGGCCAGCGGCAGTTCGGGAGCCGGGGGCAGGCTGTCCAGCCGTTCGGTCCAGTACGCGGCGGCGGCCCGGCCGGTGCCGGACTCGCGCAGCTCCTCCTGGGCCAGCACGTAGTCACGGAAGGAGAGTTCCAGCGGCTGGGTGCGCAGACCGGGGTCGTCGTAGTGGCGGCGCCATTCCCGCAGCAGCCGGAAGAGGCTGGGCATGTCGAGGAAGAGCAGGTCGACGGCGAGGTGCAGCCGCACGCGGCCGTCGTCCAGGAGCGTGGCCCGGGCATCGAGTTGCGGTGCCCGGTCGGCGGGGAGCACCTGCCCGGTCGCCTCGGCGCGGATGCGCTCCAGTTCGGCCCGCTGTTCGGCGGCCGGCCGGCCGCGCAGATCCGTGGTGCGCACGGGGCACGGCGCCGCTTCGTGCCCGCACAGGACCCGCTGGGTCCGGTCGGGTCCGGTGACCGTGCGCAGCGCCTCGTGCCGGGCGACGACCTCGCGCAGGGCCTCGGCCAGCCGGTCCGGGTCGAGACCGGGGCAGTCGAACTCCAGGTAGTACTGGCTGGAGATACCACCCAGCTCCAGGCCGCCCAGCCGGCCGATCAGATACGCCTGCTGGATGTCGGTGAGCGGGAAGGGTTCATGGCGCTGCTCCGGCCGCGGCTTGAGTTCCGGCGTGTCCTGGTCCGGCCCACGGTGGCCAGTCCGGGTACACAGTTCCGCGAAGAGATCCTCCATCGATTCACGTCCCTTTTCGTCGGATGCCTGATCGGCTTTCGCATCGGTGGTGCGCAAGGGACATTAGGCAGCGGCCGCATTCGGCCTCAATACGGTGAGACCGTAGGGACACCCGAAGGATTTGGCCGGTACTGGACCGCCGCTGGACCCGCGCCGGATTCTCTCCGGAATTCGGGTGCACACCGTTGACCGCGAGCGGGACGGCGGCGACATCATCGGGCATGGAATTCAAGGACTCCCCGGGGACGGCCGGGAAACGCGTACTCATCGGGGCCACCGGATCGATCGCGGTGACCGGACTTCCCGCATATATCCAGGCGCTGCGCCGGCACATCGAGGGCAGTACGTTCACGGTCCTGCTGACCCATACCGCGGCGTCGTTCGTCTCCCCCGAGAGTCTCGCCCTGTTCGCCGAGCGGGTGGTGAGCGGGGAGTCGCCGGCCGACTGGCCGACCGACAAGCCCTCCCGGCTGGCCGCGGACCACGACGTGCTCGCGGTGCTCCCGGCCACCGCCCACACCCTGGCGTCGGCGGCGGCAGGGGCCGCGCCGAACCGGCTGCTGACCGTGGCGCTCTCGGTGGACTGTCCGGTCGTCTACTTCCCGGTGATGGGCGCGAAGATGTGGCGAAAGCCCGCGGTACGGCGCAACATCGCGCGGCTCCGCGAGGACGGCGCACTCGTCAACGAACCGGAGTGGCACGAGGGTTACGACCCGGGCACGGGGACCACGAGCAACCATCCGGGGCTGCCGGCGCCGGACTCGGTGGCGAAGGTGATCGGGGACCTGCTGGTGTGACCGGTCCGGGCGGCCGGACCGGCCGGTACGCGTGGTGCCCCGCCCCCGGGGAGGGAGGCGGGGCACCGCACGTATCGGCGACGCTGGTGAGGAGACGCGGCCCTGGTCGGGAGGCGGGGATTTGGTCAGGTGGCGATGGCCGTGGCCTCGACCTCGATGAGGAAGTCCGGTTCGGCGAGGGTGGCGACCCCGACGAGGGTGGTGGGCCGGATGACGTCGACGCCGAGCCTGGCCGCGGCCCGCTTGGCGCCCGCGCTGATCTCCTCCCACTTGGGCAGCGACCAGTCCACGACGTACATGGTCAGGCGGAGTACGTCGTCGAAGGTGGCACCGGCCGCGGCCAGTCCGGTGGCGATGTTGAGGTAGACCTGCTCGGTCTGGGCCGCGAGGTCGCCCATGCCCACGGGCTCGCCGTCCGCGGTGCGCGGGGTCTGGCCGCTGAGGAACACCATCTTGCTGCCGGTGCCCACGGCCAGTTGCCGCCAGCCGTAGGGCTCGGGGAGGCCGGGCGGGTCGATCGTCTCGACTGCCATGCGGGTCGTCCTTTCTCGACGGGCCGTGCGGGCGGGTGCGGGGACACCGGCCCGCCCGCACGGCCGTTCTGGAGTTCGGGGGGCGGGAGTTCGGGGGCGGGCGGCCGGGCGCGGTGGGTCAGCTGTACTCGCGGCACGTGGCGTAGTACTTGCGCAGGATGCTGACCAGCTCCGGGTCGAAGCGGGACGCGAAGAGCAGCTCGGGCGGCGGGGTGAACTCGGGGTCGAGGCCGTTCGCCCAGGCGAGAGTGCCCGGCCGCAGGTCCATCTCGATCCACTGGTGCCACTCGACGGGGATCGTCCAGTCCTGCTCGTAGCCGATGCCCATCTGGTGGTCGATGAGGACGTCCACGATCTCCTCGCGGGTCCCGGCCCGCAGCGGCTGCCGCACGGGGGCGAACCGCGCCACGTCGGCCCGGGTCTCCTCGCCGAGGGCGCGCGCGGCGAAGTCCTGGGCCAGCAGCGGGGAGAGGTGCAGGCCGTCGCGGTAGGTGCCGGTCATGACCGACAGGCCGCGCATGCCGCCGTCGCCGAGCAGCGGGAAACCGTCCATGGACACCGGGCGGTTGCCGACCTGGACCTTGGTGACGTCGCTGTTCCAGAGGTTGCGACGGACCTGGCGGTGGGCGCACTGGAGGAGGAACACCAGGTCGCGCATCTCGGCGGTGTCGCGGGGGTCGACGGAGATGACGTTGGTGGCGCCGACGTACACCTGTCCGTCGCCGCGCGGGACGACGTGCAGGCCGCAGGCGAAGGAGCGGTTCGGCGTGCGGACGACGCTGTCGGGGGCGGTGCCGTCGGCGGTCCTGATCAGGGCGGAGACGCCGTAGCCGCTGACCAGGCGGGGAATGCGAGGGCCGACGGGCAGGCTGTCCAGGAGTTCCTGGGTGCGGGCTCCGGCGGCCAGCGTGACATGCCCCGCGGTGATCCGCCGCCCGTCGGCGAGCACGACGCCGGTGACGCGGTCGCCCCGGTACTCGACGCGGGTGGCGAACTCGGGTACGAGGATGCCGCCGGCCTGGACGACGGCCGCCTCCAGGCGCTCCAGCAGCGCGGCCGAGTTGACCGCGTGCTCGCCGGGTATGTGGAAGGCCCGCAGCGGGCGGGAGATCGGCTCGGCGTCCACCCAGTCCAGGTCGGCGGGCTCGACGTCCTCGAACGGCTCCTCGTAGCGGGTGAGTTCGGCGCGGATGGCCTGGTAGTTGGCGTCGTCGATCTCGGCCGTGCCGATGGTGTTGAGGACGACGGTGGTGCCCCGCGCGGTCTTGACGGGGGCGCCCTCGGTCACCTCCTCCAGCTCGGCGAGCCATTGCGGCCACAGCCTGCCCGCCTCGATGCCGAGTTCCAGCTTGGCCCGGCCGTGCTCGCTGGCCAGCAGGGAGGTGGTGACCTCGCCGAAACAGCCGAGCATGGCGCCGGACGCGGTCGAACCGGCCCAGGGGCGGGCCGGCCGGCCGAGCACGGCGACCCGCTGTCCGCGCCGGGCGAGAATCCAGGCGAGCGACAGTCCGAGGATTCCATTGCCGGCGATGACCACATCGAAGTTACCGCCGTCTGCCTTTCCGCTGGCGTTCATCACAATCCAATCCTCCAGCGCGCTGTGTCAGCGTCCGGATCGAGGCGAGGCACATCAATTCCATCGGGGCTGAGCTGATGGTTCGGTGGGTGTCGCGGCGGGATTTCCGCCCGGCCGGACGGAACACGGTCAGCGGCGCTGGAATTCGTACATCGTGAAATCCATGTCCACGATTCCGCGCTCGTCGGTGTGGGCCTTCACCACCGCGGACTCGGGGAAGTCGGCGGCCTGGAGACCGACGGTCTCGCCGCGGTACCGGTGGCCCTCGAATCCGGCGTCGGCGGCGGCCCCCAGCATCTTTCGCGGGTTGCCCATCGCCTCGCTGGTGCCGAGATAGACCCGCCCCTCGGGCGCGAGATGGGGCACCACGTCCCGGAAGAACCGGCGCACCAGCTCGTAGCCGGGGTCGAAGACCGCCCGCTCGATCCCGCCGCCGGGCGGCCGGTCCTCCGGCGCCTCGATGAACGGGGTGTTCCAGAAGACGAGGTCCAGCACCTCGGCCGGGTCCAGGGCGTCGAACAGATCGCTGTGCAGGGCCGTCACCCGGTCGGACACGCCGTGCCGGGCGGCGTTGCGGCGGGTGTTCTCCACCGCCGCCTCGTTGACGTCGAGGGCCAGCACCCGCTCGGCGCCCTGCTGTGCGGCGAGCACGGCCGCGACCCCGGCGCCGCATCCCATCTCCAGGAAGCGGCTGCCCTTCTCGTACGGCACCCAGGAGGCGAACAGGCCGGGGCCCGGGTCGGTGAACGGCGGGAACACCTCGGGCAGCAATTCCCAGTCCCGGCCGAGCAGCGAGAACTCCGTCTGCGCCGGGCCGTCCGGGCTCTGGATCTGTGCCACGACCCAGTTGCCGAGCTCGTATCCGAGCTTGTTGTCCATTCGGTCCTCCTTGGGAAAGGCCGTGGCGCGGCTCGTCAGGGACGTGCTGCGCCACGGCGCCGGACGGTGGAAGGTGCGGACGGACGCGGGAACTCCGTTGGACGGCGGGCGGCGGGCGGCGGCGGATCGGCCGTCGCCCGGTGGACCGGTCTTCCGGGTCCCGGATCAGCCCTCGGCGGACGGGGCGTTCGCACGGCCCCGGGTCATCGTGCGGTCGATCAGGACGACGGGGACGGTGAGGACGGCCAGACCGGCGCCGAGCCAGGGGATGGCGGTCAGCCCGGCCCCGGCGCCGAGTGCCACGCCGGCGAGGAGGGGCACCAGGCTGATGCCGAGCTGGAACATGGAGACGGCGGTGGCGCCGGCGAGGGTGGGCGCCCCGGCCGCGACCGTGAACACCCGCCCGTAGATGGCCGGGTTGAGCACGAATCCCGCGACGCCCAGGATCAGCACCAGCGGGACGACGGCCACCGCGTGGTGGGCGAACAGCGCGAGCAGTACGGAGGCGGCCAGGATGCCGGCCGCGCCGGCCAGCAGCGCGTGATGAGGGCGTCCGTCGGAGATCCGGCCGCCGATGGACAGCCCGACGAAGGCGCCGACACCGAACAGGACCAGGACCGCGGGCACCCACACCGTACGGATGCCGGTGATGTCGGTGAGGAAGGCCGCGAGGTAGTTGTAGGAGATCATGTAGGCGGCGGTGCTCAGCAGGGTCGCCGCGTACACGACCCACAGCTGCGGCTGCTTCATGGTGCGCAGTTCCCGCCGCACGCTGGGCTCCTGCGCGGCCCGGGTGACGGGCACGGCGGCGACCGTGGAGATCGCGCCGAGGGCGGTGAGGGCGACGACCGCCCAGAAGCCGCCCTGCCAGGAGGTGAAGTGGCTCAGCAGCGCACCGGCCGGGCCGCCGGCCACCATCGCCACGCTGAGCCCGCTGACCACCACGCCCGAGGCGCGGGCGGTGCGGTCGGGGGTGACCAGGCTGATCGCGGTGACCGCGGCGACCGCCCAGAACCCGGCGTAGGCGAGGCCGCACAGGAAGCGGGTGACCAGCAGGATGGCGAAGTTGTCACTGATCAGGCCGATCGCCACCAGGACGGCGAAGAGGGCCTGGGAGACCACCAGGGCGGCACGGCGCGGCCAGCGCAGGGTCAGCACGGCCAGCGGCGGACCGCCGAGCACCACGCCGATGGCGAACGCCGAGATCAGCGCGCCCGCCTCGGACAGCGAGATGTTGAGGTCGTCGGCGATGTCGGGGAGCACACCGGCGAGCAGGAACTCGGCGCTGCCCATGGCGAACAGGCTGAACGCGAGCAGGTAGACCCCGAGCGGGAGCCGGCCGGTGGCCTTGCCGTCGGCCGCCTGGAGCTGTTCGGTCTGGGCGCTCATCGGCGGCCACCTCCGGGCTGCTCGGGGCCGGTCGGCGCGGCGTCGCGGTGCGCCGGCCCGGGAGTGGTCATACGCATGGGCGAACTCCTTGTTCGGGTTGTTCGGGCATGCGGATCAGGGCGGGTGGCGCGGCGTCCTGACGGGCGGGGGGAGTCGCGGCCACGTGCTGAGCGGTGCCTCGGCGATCCGCGTCTTCGTGGTGATCACCACTGGTGCCCATGCTGGGACCGGGCGTGGCCGGCGGACAACATTTGTTGCCGATACCGGGACGTCCCCGGGCGGTCGGTCGGGGTTGCGGCCACTCAAGGCGGCGGCCGGTCAGTCGTCGCCGGGGGCGGCCTCGCCCCAGCCCCACTTCTTGACCGTCGTACGAGTGCCGGGTCCGACGCCCGGCTGCGAGTTGGCCATGGCGCGGCGCGAGCCGAACTCGATGTAGCCGATGAACGCCGAGCGGAACTCCGCGTCCTGCGGGAGCCCCACCACGTCCATGGCCTCCCGCATCAGCTCCACCCAGCGTTCCCGCTGGGCGGGTTCGATGGCCCGGTCGCGATGCCGGGAGACCATGTGCCGGTAGCCGCCGTGGTGCCGGGTGTAGTCCGCCGGGCCGCCGAGCACCTCGCCGAGGAAGGTGGCGACGTGCTGGGGGTGGTCGTCCGACATCCGGGCGAAGAGCGGAGCGAGCAGTTCGTCCTTGCGAACGCGAGAGTAGAACTCCTCCGTGAGCCGGCTCAGCGCCTCGGCGCCGCCGGCCCACTCGTAGAGGGTGGGAGTCTGGTCCGTCACGATGTCGCCTTTCGCTGGGTGGGACCGGGTGGAGGGGGCGGGTGGGACCGGGTGGAGGGTGGCGCGGTGGTCAGGCGGCGTACAGGTCGAAGGTCGGGGTCGGCCTGCCGCCCTGGGTGAGGACGTCCAGCCGGGGATCGACCGTCAGCATCGCCTCGTGCAGCCGCTGGAGCTGCGGCGCGGGCTCCAGACCGAGTTCGTCCACCAGCCGGCGGCGCAGGGCGCGGTAGAGCTCCAGCGCCGAGGACCGTCGTCCCGAGCGGTAGAACGCGACCATGGCCTGGGCGTGCAGCCGCTCGTTCTTGGGGTGACGGCTCGTCAGTTCGACCAGTTCGGCGATGAGTTCGCCGTGCCGGCCGAGCCGCAGTTCGGCGTCGACGAGCCGCTCGGTGGCGAGCAGCCTGCCCTCCTCCAGCCGGGCCGCCTGGACGCGCAGCGGCTCCCCGGCGGGCACGTCGACCAGGGCCGGTCCCCGCCACAGCGCCAGCGCGTCGCGCAGCAGCAGGGCGGTCCGCTCCCCCTCGCCGTCCGCGAAGGCCGTATGGCCCGCCCGGGCCGCCCGCCGGAACGCGAAGGCGTCGACGTCGTCCTCCGCGACCCGCAGCAGATAGCCGCCGTGGCCGGTGGCCAGCAACTGCCGGGCGCGGTACCGGCCGTCCGGACCGCCCGAGCCGTCTGGGCCAATCGCGCCGTCTGGGCCGTCCGCGCCGCCGAGTGCGGTCGCCAGGGTGCGGCGCAGCCGCAGGACGTAGGTCTGGACGGTGCTGTGCGCGGTGCGCGGCGGCCGGGGCCCCCACACCTCCTCGATCAGGGTGGTCACCGGCACGAGCCGCCCCGGGTGAAGGGCGAGGAGCGCCAGGATCTGCCGCTCTTTTCCCGCCGCCGGGGTGACCGGAACTCCGCCGGCCACTGCGTGCAGGGGGCCCAGAACCTGAATCTTCACGAGTCCTCCGTAATATCACCGTGAAGTGCCTGGTCTCGGTAATTCCATGTGGCGATGGCCACGAGAGGAACGTAGGAGTGCGGGGCCGGGGGCCTCAATACGGTGGCACCGTAGGGCTGACCGTAGAATCTGAGCCGTACCGCACGCGTTTCCCGAAAAGGGCGACGGAGCGTGCCGCACGAAGGCGCTCCCGGAATTCGGGCAGGCCGAAGGGCGCGTTCTCCCCCGGTGCGGAACAGGGAAAGAGAACGCGCTCTCACCGAATACCGCGCCCGGTGGTCCGGTCAGGCGCGGCGGCCCGCGCACAGACGCGCGGTGTGCACCGTGACCGCCCTGAGGTAGAAGGCGTCGGGCCGCCACAGGATGCCGGTGCAGGCGTCGCCGTCCAGGAGCTGTTCCACGGTCAGCCGGTCGGCGAGGTCGAGCCGGTCGCCGATCTCGGCGAGCAGCCGGGCCAGCCGGGCGCGCAGGTATCCGCGTGCGGCCGGCCCCAGCGGAGCGGGCAGGTCGATCAGGAAGGTGCGGGTACCGGCCGGTACGAGGCCGGCCGCGGCCATCAACCGCGGCCAGTCCTCGACCACGGAGGTGGCACCGGGCAGCCGGGCCCGCCGCTCGGCGAACCGGTCCTCCAGCGCCGCGTCCAGCCGTGCCTGCAACCCAGGGCGGCCGATGCCGATGTCACGGGGCAGGAAACGGGGCGGAAGGCCGCGTTCGCAGACGGCGAGCAGTCCGCCGGGGCGCAGGGCGGACGCCAGGCTCGTCACGGCCGCCTGCTGGTCGCCCAGGTGACGGCAGACGTTGCCGGTCCAGACCAGATCGGCGGGGCCCAGGGCGCCGAACTCCTCGGGCTGTTCGGCCGGCCGGGTGCTGAGCCGGCCGGTCAGACCGAGTGCCGCGGCCCTGGTCCTCGCCCGGACCAGCTGCGAGGGGGACCGGTCGACCGCGACGACCTCCGCCCGGGGGAAGACACGGGCCAGTTCGCAGGAGGCCGCACCCGGCCCGCTGCCCACGTCCAGCACCCGGCGGACCGCCGCCACCCGGTCCGCGGGCACGAGCAGGTCCCGCAGCCAGCCGGCCGCCTCCGCCAGGAAACCGGAGTGCGGCTCCACCGCCAGTTCCGCCTCCGGTCCGGCGGCGAGGTCGTCGCCGCCGACATCCTCGATGTGGTGTGTGGTCATACGGTCACCTCCGGCGGCCAGCATGAGCATGCCGGGCAGGCCGGGCAAATCTTGTTGCCGTTTCCGGAATCCCGGCGGGCGGCGGCCGGTCAGCGGGCCGCGGCCGCCCGGACGTGGCGCACCGCCGGCGGGCGGAGCAGGTCCCGGGTGAAGATGTCCAGCAGGTCCCAGCCGGCCGTGAGCGGGAAGTAGTGGCCGCCGGGCAGGGTCTGGGTGCGCAGCGAACCGCGGGTGCACAGGCGCCAGCCGGCCGGTCCGGCGGCGGCAGCGCGGTCGTCCCGCCCGGTCATGAGGGTGACCGGGCAGTGCACGACATGGCGCGGATCGCGCCGGTACGCCGCCAGGACGGCGCGGTCCGCGCGCAGCGCGGCGAGCACCCGGCCGGCCCGCCGGGGGTCCTGCGCACCCGGTGGTATCCGGCCGCACTCACCGAGCCTGCGCAGCAGTTCGGCGTCCGGCAGCCCGGCGTCCGGCGGGCCGCCCGCGGGCCGCCCGGCCGCCGGGCGGTGCGGCAGTGCGGCGCCGGAGACGTAGAGCCTTTCGGCCACGGCGTCGTGCTCCCATTCGAGGCGGGCGGCGATCTCGTACGCGAGGAGCGCGCCGAAGCCGTGCCCGTAGAGCGCGAAGGGCCGGTCGCGCATGCGGACCACGTACGGCATGACCTCGGCCAGCAGGTGCTCCATCCGGGAGCAGGGGCGGGTGCGCGGATGGCGCCCGCGGCCCGGCAGTTCCACGGGCGTGACGACCACGGCGGGGCCGAGCGCCTCGCGCCAGGGCAGATAGACGCCCGCCGACACGCCTTCGAAGGGCAGGCAGAACAGGCGTACCGAGCCGTCGCTCACCGGTCGCCCACCGGCCCGCCGAGCAGGGCGGGAAGCGCCGGGGCGCCGGCCCCGGACCGCGGGGGCCGCGGGGCGCCGGGGCGCGGCGGTGACGGTTCCGGGTGCCGCGAGGGGCCGCCGCGCAGCAGTACGCCGTACTCCTCGGCGGTCTCGGACAGCAGCCGCGCTCCGGCGCCGCGGTCCAGCAGGCCGCGGGCGTAGCGCCAGGCGAAGGTCCAGGTCCGGTCGGTGCGCCGGATGAGGGTGGCGCGCATCGGCGGCCCCTCCTCGCGGGCGAGTCCGGTGGCCGCCTCCGCGGCCAGCCGCTCGGCGAGCCGCGCGTCCTGCACGGCCGGGTGGGTGGCCCGCCAGTCCACCGCCTGGAGCGGGAACCGGGCCTCGGCGAGGGCCCCGCGCAGGGCCGGGGAGGCCGCCCGTACGGACTGCCATGCCTGCTCGTAGACGTACGGCAGGATGCCGGTCAGGGACAGGACGAACTGCTCGGTACGACAGCCACCGGGCTGCTGACTGGTCGCGGGCACGTGGGGACCGATCCTTCCACCGGGTTTCCGCCAACAGGACGGAGGAACGGGACGGGACACGCGGTGCCGCCTTCCGTGCGCGGGTCACCGGGCACCGGCTCTGAGCCGTGCCGACCGTACTGGTGCGGTACCCGTGAACATCAATACGGTGGGACCGAAGCACTGGCCGAAGAAACACGCTCCGGAACCTGGTGGCGAACCGGCTGTACAAATTCAGCGGGTACTCGTGCTAGCGTCGGGAGCATCAGAGGTGTACGCCGTTCACCGGTGTCCGCGGGGGAGCCGTGAGGGAAATCTCGGACGTACTTCCCGCGTTCCCTGGCGAAATCCTTTCCATGATGGCCGTGATGGTTCCGCCATGATCGGAAAAAGCGCTTGATCGAGCTGATTCCGGCGTGATTTACAGGCTCTGCCTTTCTGAGCCCCCCTTCGAATTCCTCGTCACCCAGGTCGTGCACTGTTCAGGCAGGAGGTGTGGGCCCGGTGCCCCGGGAACTGTTCGGCAGGAGCGAAGAAGCAAGGATCATCGTCGAGTTGCTCGACTCCGCCACCACCGGCACGGGAGCGACCGCGCTGGTGGAAGGCATCATCGGGACCGGTAAGACGGCACTCCTGCGCTGGGCCGAGGGGAGCGCCCGCGAGCGGGGCATGGTGATGCTGTCGGCCACCGCGTCCCCGGCCGAGCAGCGGTTCCCGCTGGGAATCGTGCACCAGCTTCTCGGGACGCTGCCCGAGACGTCGGGCCTGTGGGACCGGGCCTTCGCGCGGTGCGGCGCCTTTGACGGCACCACGGACCCGGCCTGTCCCGACTATCCGCTGCTCGCAAAGCTGTGCGCGGGTCTGGGCCGGGCCGCCCGCCACACCCCGGTCCTGCTGACGGTCGACTGCGTCCAGCACACCGACCGTCAGTCCCTGATGTGGCTGGGGTTCCTGGCCCGCCGCCTGGAGAACCTGCCGGTGGCGCTGCTCGCCACGAAGCGCTGCGGGGAACCGGCGTCCGACCAGCATCTGCTGGTCGAGTTCATGGAGGGCGTCCGCCCCGACCGCCATATCCACCTGCACGACCTGAGCCCGAGCGCCGCCCTCGATCTCGCCGCCGCGCTCTGCGGCCACGGCCAGGAGTCCGTGGGCGCGCTCATCGCGGAGAGCGGCGGCAATCCGTACCTGCTGACCGAACAGATACGCACCGTTCCCGCGGTCCGGGTCACCCCGCTGCACGCCACCGGGGACAAGCGTTCCCCGGGCCACGCGCCGGCCGACCCGCCGGAGCGGCGGACCCGCCTGGACGCGGTCAAGGAGCGCATCCTGTGCCTGATCCGGCGGCTCGATCCGCATGGCGTGCAGGTCGCCCGCGCGGCCTGCGTCCTGGGCGCCCCGCTGGACGCGGCCCTGCTCGCCGCCCTGTGCGGCATCCCCACGGAGGGTGCCTGCCGCTGTCTGGGCAGGCTCACCGAGTCGGGTCTGCTGCACCCCGACGACCTGAGATTCCGCCATCCCCTGCTGGCCGAGCTGCTCTACCAGGACATCCCGTGCGCCGAACGTGCCGAGCTGCACCGGATCGCCGCGCACTGCCTGCGGCTGCGCGACGCCCCGGCCCAGGCGGTCACCACCCATCTGCTGCGCTCGCACCGGCTGGACGAGCCCTGGATGACCCGGCTGCTCCTGGACAGCGCCCACGACATGGCCGGAGCCGATCCGGCGGGCGCCCGCCGGCTGATCGAGAAGGCGGTGCTGCACGGCCTTCCGCCGGAACTGGCCGCGCGCGCCGAGGACTTGCGCGTGCAGGTGCTCACCCGGCTCGACCTGCCCGCGGCCGCGGGCGCGCTGACCGCGCGCGCCGCCGTCTGCGCCGGTCCCGCCGAGCGATGTCGACAGGCCCTGGAACTGGCCCAGATACTGCTGCGTCTCGATGAACTACCGCGGGCCCGCTCCGTTTTGGAGGAGGCTCAGCGGGAGGTCGGGACCCGGGACCCCGTGGCGGCCGCGCGGCTGCGCCGGGGTCTCGTCCATGTCCGGCTGCTCGACGGGAGCTACCGGCCCGGGGAGGGGGCGAGGGCCGGCTGGAGCGGGTGCTGCTGCTGCGTGCCGCCCGCGGCGACTCGGCGCCCGCGGTACGGCGGATAGCCCACGGCGTCCTGTCCGTCCCGCGTGCCCCGTACGGCTCGCCGCCCTGGTACCACGCGCTGCTCGCCCTGCTGTGGACGGGCGAGGTGGACGACGCCCTGCGGCGCATGGACACCGAGGTGCGGCTCGCGCGCGCCGAGGGCGATGTGCCCCGCAGCGCCGAATCGCTCGCCGTGCGCGGCCTCGTGCAGCTGCACCGGGGGCTGCTGACGGAGGCCAGGGACGACGCCGGGGAGGCGCTGGAGCTGCTGTCCCGGATCGGCGCCGACGGCCACCACACCGGGGCGCTCGCGCGCGCCGTGCTCATCGATGTGGCCCTGGAGAAGGACGATGTCGCCGGTGCCAGCGCTCTCCTCGACGAGGCGCCGGTGCCCGAGGACCGGCCCGTCACGTGGTGGCAGCTGCATCTGCTGCACAGTGCCGGGCGGGCGCTGGCGCGGCTCGGCGAGACCCGGCGCGGGCTCGCCCTGGTCGACCGGTGCGCGGCGGAGCTGGAACGCCGGGGGGTGGTCAACCCGGCGCCCCTGCCCTGGCGTTCGACCCGGTCCGCACTCCTGCTGGCCCTCGGCGACACGGCGGGGGCCCGCCGGATCGCCCAGGAGGAGGTGGAGTTGGCCGCCCGCTGGGGAGCGCCCTTCGCCCTGGGCCGGGCCCTGGTGGCGCGGGCCGCGGCCGGCTCGGGCCGCGAGGCGCTCCAGCTCGCCGGACGGGCCGTGGGACTCCTCGAACCCGCCCAGACGCCCCTGCTGTTCGCCCACGCCCTGCACGCGGCGGGTACCGCCCACCGGCGCACCGGCAACGCGGGACGCGCCCGCGAACTGCTGCACCGGGCCAACGAGGTCGGGATCTCGCTGGGTGCCGAGGGCCTGGTCGCGGCGGTGCAGCGGGAGCTGCGGGGCGCGGGGGGCCGGCCGGACCCGCGCAAGGACTCCGCGGAGTCGCTGCTGACGCCCACCGAACGGCAGGTCTCCGAGCTGGCCGCACGCGGGCTGAGCAACCGCGGCATCGCCCAGCTGCTGAAGGTCAGCCTGCGCAATGTCGAGTCCCATCTCACCCACTCCTACCGGAAGTTGCGCATCAGCGGGCGCCATGAGCTGGCCAGGTTCTTCCCACCCGACGAGGAGCCCGCCCCGGCCCCGGTACCGTTCCTCCCGCACCGGACGGCGTTCACTCCGCTGCCGCGGACGGGGTGACGGGGGCGGGGCGGGCGGCCTTCCGACCGAAGACGAAGGTCAGCCACATGCTCACGGCGCGACTGTGGAAGGAGACCAGCGGCGCCACCAGGGGCCGGTGCCGGTCGAACTCCTTTATCTCCCGTTGGATGTTGCACTGGTTCAATGAGGAGTCTTCACCTCTTCGTGATCCAGGTTGGTCCGGATCGGGTCTCGCTGCGGGGACGTACGGATGTTCCAGGGGATCCAGAACGCGGTCGCGGTGACCGCGAGGGCTGAGGCGGCGACCACGGTCATGCCCAGGGTCAGGCCGCCCGCCGTCGCCACGAAGCCGATCAGGGCGGGGCCGGCCAGCAGGCCCGTGGTGCCCATGGCGGCGACCAGGGACAGCGCGTCGGAGCCGCGGTCGGCGGCGGCGACGTACACGCACGGCGTGATGGCGGCCGCGCCGAGGCCGACGCAGGCGAAGCCGAGGAGTGTGACGGGCACCCCGCCGGTCAGCAGCGCGATTCCCAGTCCGGCGGCGGCGAGCGCGCTGCCCGCGCGCACCACCGGGCCGTCGCCCCAGCGGTCGCGCCAGCGGTCGGCGCACGCGCGGGCCAGCAGCATCGTCGCGGAGACCACCGCGATGCCCAGCGGGGCGACCGTCGAGGACGCCTTGACGGTGTCCTTCAGGTAGAGGGTCGACCAGTCGTTCATCGCGCCCTCGGTGATCGTGCCGAAGGTCATGGCGCAGCCCATGAGGAGGGTCAGGCCGGAGGGGAGGGACCAGCGTCGTGCGCGCCGCTTCTCCGCCGTCACCGTCGCGGTCTCCTTCGGCGCGGGCGCGTCGGGGAGCAGGCCCCGGTGGGCGCCCGCCAGCAGCAGGAGCAACACCGCGCCCGCGACGGTGAAATGGACCGGGACGGAGGGCGTCAGGCTGGTGACGCCGGAGGTCAGCAGGGCCGCGGTGAGCAGGCCCGCGCTGAAGGTGGCGTGGAGCTGGGACATGGCCGTGCGGTCGTACGACGACTCCAGCGCTGCGCCCTGCGCGTTCATGGCGACGTTGAGGCAGCCCACCGCGACACCGTCGGCGCAGACCGCGAGGAGGGCCAGGGGGTAGTTCGGTACGACCGACAGCGCGGCCAGTACGACGATCAGGGCCAGCGCCGAGGCGAGCGACAGGGTGCGTGAGCCCAGGCGCCGCATCAGGACCGCGACCAGCGGGAACGCGGCCGCCGCGCCCGCGCCGCAGGCCATCAGGAGGAGGCCCACTTCCCCGGCTCCCAGGTCGAGGCGGGTCTTCAGCGCGGGGAGGCGGGAGACCCAGGTGCCGTACTGGAAGCCGAGGAAGCAGAACAGGGCCGCGATCGACCACTTCGCGCGGGAGAAGGAGAGGGTGGGCATCACGACGTCCTCAGCGCTTCGCGGGGCAGACGGGCCGACATGTAGAGGGCGTCGGCGCCGTAGGCCGACGGGACGGGGGTGTCGGGGTGGGACGCGTAGCCGTTCGCCCGCCAGAAGGTCTCCTTGCCGGCCACCGCGATCAGGGAGACCGTCTCGAAGCCGCGGTCCCGTGCCGTCTCGCTGACGTGGCGGACCAGGCGGCTGCCCAGTCCCCTGCGGCGCAGCGGGGCACTCACGACGAGGTCGTGCAGATGGAGGTTGGTGGTGTCGTGGCGGGTGTGCTCGGGGCGGGTCGGGTCGGGGCAGTGGGGGCGGGGGTAGGGCAGGGTGAGGGTGTAGCCCGCCAGTCGGCCGTCCACGGTGAGGGCGAAGCAGGTCGCGGGTGAGGCGGCGGCGCGGGAGCGCAGCAGGTGCTCGCCCTCGGCGAGGGAGAGGTGCGCGTACGTCTCGTGTTCGAGGGCGGCCAGCGCGGGCCAGTCGGGGGCCGCTATCTCCCGGATGCGTATGTGGTCGTTCATGTCAGAGCCGTTCGTGGTTCGGGGAGTCGGGCGCGCGGACGCAGACGCAGGGCAGCGGGCCGAAGCCGTTGAAGCCGCCGGTGGTGTAACTCGTGGCGTAGGCGCCGGCGGAGAGAATCCACACCGGGTCGCCGGAGGCGAGGGACCGGGGGATGCGGACGGGGTGCAGGCCGGCGCCGTAGGCGTCGTCGCTGTCACAGGTCGGGCCGGCCACGATCGCCGGTACCGTCTCCCCCGCGTCCGGCTGTCCGGGGAAGACCATGTGATGGGTCAACTGGTCCATCTCGTAGAGGCCGTTGAACTTGCCGCAGCTGAGGTAGAGCCAGTGCGCGTCCTCGCCGTCCGGGCCGCGGCGGCGGGTGAGGCGGGCGACATGGGCGCGGACGGCACCGTGGTCGGCGACCAGATGGCGGCCCGGTTCCATGACGAAGGTGACGGGGGCGAGGGCGCGCAGCCGGTCCATTCCCTCGCGGAGCACGGCGAAGATCTTGTCGAGGGGCGGGTCGAGGGGGTCGCCGTGGAGGTCCCGGTAGCCGAGCGCGGGCAGTCCGCCGCCGAGGTTGATGTGGTCCGGTACGATCCCCCGTCCGGCCAGCGCCGTCAGGGTCTCGGCGAGCAGGTCGAAGGCGGCCTGCCAGCCCTCGGCGGTCATCTGCTGGGAGCCGACGTGCACGGACAGACCGGCGGGGGTGAGGCCGGCCGAACGTGCCGTTTCCAGGATGTGCACGGCGTCCTCGGGGGCGCAGCCGAACTTGCGGTTCAGGCCCCACAGGGCGCCCTCGCCACTGGTGGCGAGTCGGCAGAACACCCGTGCGCCGGAAGCGTGTCGGGCGATCGCGGTGACGTCCTCGACGCTGTCGGTGGCGAAGGTGCGGATGCCATGGCGGTGGGCCTCGGCGATGTCCCGGTCGGACTTGATGGTGTTGCCGTAGTGGATACGGCTCGGGTCGGCGCCGGTGCGGAGGGCCTGCGCTATCTCGGCGGGGCTCGCGGCGTCGAAGCCGGCGCCGCGGGCCGCCAGGCAGTGGAGGACGTCGTCGACGGGGCACGCCTTGAGCGCGAAGCGGATGTCGGTGCCGGGGAGTTCGGTGCGCAGGGAGTCGTACTGGTGTTCTATGCCGGTGAGGTCGTAGATGATGCGGTCGGTGGTGGCGGCGGCGAGTTCGCCTGTGAGGGTGCCGGGAAGTGCTGTCGGGCGGGTGCGGGTTCGACGGGGTTGAGCGCGCGGTTCCCCGCGCCACTCGGGGGCGCTCATGCGCGGATCGCCTTGATCAGTGCGGGCCAGGCGTCGATCAGGTCCGCGTAGGCCGTGATGTCCGAGGCGGCCTCGGTCAGCAACCGGTCGCGTTCGTCGCCCAGTCGGTCGGCGAACTCCGCGTATCTGCCGCCCAGTTTGCGGTACGACGTGTCCAGGCGGTCCAGGCGCCAGATGTTCTCGGTGGGGTCCAGGGTGGTGCTCTCGCGGAGGAACGCGGTGATCCGGTCGGGGCGGAGCCGGCCGTCGTCGTCCAGGAGGGCGGCGCCCTCGGCGGTCATGCGGTCGTAGACGTGGTGGAAGTAGCGCATCGACAGCAGGAACTTCACGAAGCGGCGCTGATAGGCAAGGAAGCCGGTGGGGGTGCGCCGTTCGGGGGTGTGGAAGTTCTCGATGTGCCGGTTGTGGAGGATGCCGGGCAAGGTGGCGTCGTGGACCAGGTGGAGGAGGAAGTAGTCGCTGCCGATGGTGTCCGTGGCGGGCGGCAGCGGGACGCTCTCGTAGACGGCCCGGTCGAAGGCGATGTTGCACATGTCGACGCGCATCGGGTCGACCAGGGTGAGGGTCGAGCGGTCCCCGGTGAACGGGGCGGTCCCCGCGCCCGTGAAGGACTCGGCGACCAGGTCCCGCTTGCGCTCCTCCGGCCAGTCGGCGGGCGCCCAGAGGCTGACCACGTCGTGGTAGACCGCCGGGTCCAGATGGCGTATCTCGGCGATGTCGACGGAGAGTTCACCGATGAAGGAGGCACCCGCCAGGGAGACCGGGCGGTGGGCGTGGGCCGGGTCCAGGTCGGTGTACTGGCCGGCGGCCGTCGCCTCGGCGGCGGGGCGGCCCAGCCAGGGCAGTTCGTGGTGGATGGGGAACACCGGTTGTTCGGCGTGCAGTTGGTAGGTGCTGTCCGAGTCCCTGCGGTGCAGGGAACGGCAGCCGAGCGCGGCGGCGAACAGGAAGGCGCGGTTGGTGCAGGCGCCGTAGGAGACGGCGGGCGGGAGCAGCAGGTGGACAAGGTCGGAGGGCAGCCCCGCTGTCTTGATCAACTCGCTGAGGCGGGAGCGCTGTTGGTCCTCGTCCAGGTGGTGGACGGTCACCTGGGGGGTCTCGGGGAGCGCGGCGATCACCCGGAGGTGGTCGGCGCGGGTGGGGGCGTCGGCCGAGTCGAGGATCAGGAGGTGGACGTCCGCGCCGAAGTGGCGGACCGCGTAGGCGGCCTCCTGGTGCAGGGCGGTGATCGTCGCGGGGCAGGCCCGGTTGGTGGGCAGGCAGAGGCAGATGCGGTGCTTCACTCGGCGTCGCCTCCACCGGTCCAGGAGTCGAGGCCGAGCAACTTGCGGCCCAGGGGGTTGAGTTCGGCCGTCTCATAACGCGCCGCCTCGGGGCGGCGGGCGTCGCCGAGGAGGGTGGCGTTCCAGTCGGGGGTGGCCAGGGTGCGCCAGGAGTGCACGCGCGCGTCGCGCAGGGTGGTGTGCTCCTCCAGGGCGGGCATCATCGACAGGTACTGGACGGCCCGCACCCCGCGCTCCGACCGGTTGGGGGCGACGCCGTGCGCCAGCAGCCCGTTGAAGATGAGCAGGTCACCGGCCTGGAGGTCGGGGCGGATCACGGGGAACTCGGTGCGGTCGGCGTTCGGGCGGATCGGGTCGCGGCCGGGCGGCTGGGCGAGGCGCCACTCCTCGAAGCGGTGGAAGAGTTCGGGGGCGCACTGGAAGCCGCCGAGCTCGGGCCGGGTGTCGTTCAGCGCGATGATGCCCTGCACGCGCTGGGGCAGCACGGCGAGGGTGGTGTCCACGTCCCAGTGCAGGTCGATGTCGAAGCCCTCGGCGGTGGGCTCGATCAGCGAGCGCGAACGGGAGCCGGTGTTCGGCGGGTTGAGGTTGAGGCGGTCGAGGGTGACCCACAGCTCCTCGCAGTCCCAGACGTCCACGAAGGCGTCGTAGACCCGCTGGTTCTGCCGGCTGTCCCACAGGAGCTGGTGGTGGTACGCCTCCACGAAGCCGTAGATGAACAGGTGCTGGTCGAGTTCGGAGCGGAACTCGGGCTGCTCGTACCAGGAATCCGGGCGGTCCGGGTCCAGGCCCTGGAACTCCCAGGTGAAGTCGAGGAGTTGCTTGGCCTCGCCGGGGGTGATGGCCTCACGGACGACGACATAGCCGTACGTCTGCCAGAACGCGAGGTCCGCTTCCGAAAGCACCCGCAGCGGGCGGGACTTCTCGATGTCGCGCAACGGGGTCGGGGCGAGGTAGGTCTCGCCGTCGGCGCTGAAGTAGGGGCGGCCGGATGCCGCGCGGTGGAGGTAGGGGGCGGGTGTCTGCATGCGAGCACTCCGGGATGACGGATGTGGATGGCGGTGAGACATGTGCCGGTGGCATACGCGGGGGGCACGAAGGGGCCGGGAGATGTCCGGGCGGGTCGGATAGGGATGTTCGGCGCACGGATGGGTGCGGGTGCGGTGCGGCTCGTCGGGTCCCCGCGGCGGAGCCGTGTATCGGGGACGGCCCCGCACCCCTCGGGGCGCGGGGGCTCGCCGGGGTGGGTGGGCCCGGCCCTGCCGGGTCGGGCCGGGCCCACCCCGCTTCGGGTGGTCGGTTCGGTGGGGCTTCAGCTGGTCAGGGCGGGCGGCACCAGGTGATCGGCGGGTACGGCCGGGGCCCGGCGCGGGCCCGCTGGGCTGGTCCGGTCAGGGGCGGCGCGGGGAAGCTCTTTCCGGCAACCGGTGCGGGTATGTCCGGGGTTGGCGCGGGTGCCCCCGGCGGAGGCCCGCCACGACCCCGTGGGGCCCGCCACGACCCCGTGGGGCCCGCCACGTCCGCGCGGTCCCCCGGTCGCGCCGTACGCGGGCCCCCGTCGCGACGCACACGGTCCCCCGTCGTGCCGTATACGCACCGTGCCGTACGCGCGCCGCGCGTGTCGTACGCGCACCGCGCCGTACCCGCCCCGCCCCGCCGCAGGTCCCCCGAACCTGCCCCGGCCGGAACGCCAGCCCCCCGCCGGCCCGCCGTACGTCCTCCCCGCTCAGCCCTTCACGACCGCCTCCGCCGCCGCCACCCCGCACACGCGCGCGGCGCCGTACGTGGCGATGTGCGCGGCTCCCCGCGGTGCCGCCTGGGGCAGGCCCATCTCCACGACAACGGTGTCGGGGCGGGCGGCGAGGAGGGTGTCGAGGGCGGAGCGCATCCAGTCGTGGCGGTGTTCGTCGCGGACGACGGCGACGATCCGGCGGTCGCCCGCGGCGGCGAGGGCGAGGGCGCCCGCGTCCGTGCCGGTGAAGGAGCCGTCCGTGCTGCCGGGCACCAGCCGTCTCAGCTCGTCGGTGACGCCCCAGGGGGTCTGGTCGCCGACGGCGATGTTGGGCTCGGGGTTGAACTGGGCGACGTAGACCGGGGAGTCGACGGGGACGGCCGCCCCGGAGCGGGTCACTCTCAGCGCCCGGCGCGCGGCCGTCAGGCCGACCTCCGGCGCCGGTTCGGTGCGGGCCGCGTCGCCGCGCGCACCGGCCGTCCAGCGGGCCAGCTCCCGTACCCGGGCGGCCGCGTCGGCGAGCCGCTCCTCGGGCAGTTCGCCGGAGCGCACGGCGGCCACGAGGGCGTCCCGCAGGCCGAGCACGGTGCCCTCGTCGCACAGCCCGCCGCCCACGCAGATGGCGTCGGCGCCGGCCGCGATGGCGAGGACCACGCCGTGTTCCAGGCCGTAGGTGCCGGAGATGGCGCGCATCTCCATGCCGTCGGTGACGATCAGGCCCTGGTAGCCGAGTTCGCCGCGCAGCAGCTCGGTGAGGATGCGGCGGGAGAGGGTGCCGGGGCGGTCGGGGTCCAGGGCCGGGACGAGGATGTGCGCGCTCATGATGGCCCGGGTGCCGGCGGCGATCGCCGCGCGGAACGGGGGCAGTTCGCGCGCGAAGAGGGTCTCGGCGTCGACGTCGATGCGGGGTACGGCGTGGTGGGAGTCGATGTTGGTGTCGCCGTGGCCCGGGAAGTGCTTGGTGCAGGCGGCGACGCCGGTGGACTGGAGGCCCTCGACCCAGGCGGCGGTGTGCCGGGCGACGAGGTCGGTGGCGGCGCCGAAGGAGCGGACGCCGATGACCGGGTTGTCGGCGTTCGCGTTGACGTCCGCGGAGGGCGCCCAGTCGAAGTTGACGCCGCAGGCGGCCAGGCGGCGGCCCAGCTCGCGGGAGACGGCGCGGGTGAGGTCCGGGTCGTCGACGGCGCCGAGGGCGTGGTTGCCGGGGAAGGAGGAGCCGGTGCGCACGTCGAGGCGGGTGACGTCGCCGCTCTCCTCGTCGATGGCGACCAGGAGGTCGTCCCGCTCGGCGCGCAACTGCGCGGTCAGGGCGGTGACCTGGTCCTCGGTGACGACATTGCGGCCGAACAGGGCGACGGAGGCGAGTCCCTCGTCGATGCGGCGGCGCACCCAGTCGGGGGCGGTGGTGCCGTCGAAGCCGGGCTGGAGCACCGCGAGGGCGTCGCGGGTCAGGGCGTCACCCGCGGCGGCGCCGCTGTCGGACCCGGTGGTGGCGAGTGTGGTCATCGGGCGTCATCCCTTCACGGCGCCGTCGGTCAGACCGCTGACAGCCTTGCGTTGCAGGAAGATGAAGAGGATCAGGATGGGCAGCGCGAACAGGGTCGACGCGGCCATGGTGGCGCCCCAGTCGTCGCCGAAGGCGGTCTGGAACTGCGACAGCCACAGCGGCAGGGTCTGCTTCTCGATGTCCTTGTTGAGGATCAGGACCAGCGGGAACTCGTTCCAGGCGGTGATGAACCCGAACAGCGAGGTGGCCATGAGGCCGGGCGCGAGCAGCGGGAAGATCACCTTGCGGAACGCCTGGAAGCGGGTGCAGCCGTCGACCATCGCCGACTCCTCCAGCTCCTTCGGCACGGCGGCGATGTAGCCGCGCAGCGTCAGGACGGTGAGGGGCAGCACCATCATCGCGTAGAAGACGGTGAGCGGGACCAGGCTGTTCAGCATGTCGCCGTCGCGCACGATCATGTAGATGGCGATGATCATGACCTCCCAGGGGGCCATCTGCGCCAGCATGAAGGTGATGATGAACCCGCGCCGTCCCTTGAACCGCATCCGGGCGAGCGCGAAGGCGGCGAACAGGGCGATGACGAGCGACAGCAGGACCGAACAGAGCGTCACGGTCACGGAGTTGGCGACCAGGGTCCAGAAGTGGTCGGCGTGCACGGCCTTGGTGAAGTGGCCGAAGGTGAAGTGCGTCGGGAACCAGACCGGGTTCTCGGTGATGATGTCGCCGGTCGGCTTGAAGGCCGTGGCGAACATCCAGTAGACGGGGAACACGAAGCCGACGAAGAGGACGGCGGCGGTCGCGTTGGGCCAGATACGGCCGAAGAGCGAGCGCTTCACAGCTCGTCCTCCTCTTGCTTGAGCACCATGCGCAGGTAGTACGAGGTGATGACGAGCAGGACCAGGATGGTGAGGAAGGAGATCGCCGCGCCGACCCCGAAGTGCTGGTTCCCGACGCCCTCGACGTAGGCGTAGATCGGCAGGGTCTCGGTGAGCCGGTCGGGGCCGCCCTCGTTCATGGCGAAGACCTGCGGGAACGCCTTGAAGACCCAGATGACCTCGAGGAAGGTCGTGGAGTAGAGGAAGGGCCGCAGGAAGGGCAGGGTCACGGAGGTGAAGCTCTGCCAGGCGCCGGCGCCGTCCAGGGAGGCGGCCTCGTACAGCTCCTTGGGGATGGTGGTCGTCGCGGCGTAGAGGTTGATCGCGACGAACGGGATCGACTGCCACACGATGAGCAGGACGATCACCGAGAAGGTGGAGAACTGGCTGCCCATCCAGTTGTAGTCGGCCATCGAGTGCCAGCCCAGCTTGTCCAGGACCCAGTTGACGACGCCGAAGCGCTGGGCGAACAGCCACTGGTAGACGGTGGTGGCGGCGATGACGGGCATGGCCCAGGCGAGGACGAGGCCCACCAGCAGGGTGAGGCGCATCTTCTTGCCGAGGCGGGCCAGCAGCAGTCCGATCAGGGTGCCGATCAGCATGATCAGGACGACGTTGGCGGCGGTGAACAGGACCGAGCGTTCGACGACCTTCCAGAACTCCGAACCGCTCAGGATCTGCTGGTAGTTGTGGAAGCCGTTCCACTCGGTGAGGTGCTGGATGAGCTGCCGCGGGTTGAGGTTCTGGAACGACAGCATGCCGTTCTTGACCAGCGGCCAGCCCAGCAGGACCAGTGTGGCCGCCAGCGCGGGCAGCAGGAGGAGATAAGGAGCGGCGGCGGGGCGGCCCGCCGGGGACCGGGAGGCCCGGTCCGCACCGCGCGGCGGCGCCGGCACCCGGCCCTTGCGGACAGCGGGCCCCCCGGCCGTGTCCGTGCCTTCGGTCTGCACTGACATGAGTCGTCGTCTCTTCCGTGGCCGTACGAAATCGTGTGCCCGCCGGCGCCGAAGGACGCGGGCGGCGCAGGTGAGCCGGGGGCGTCGCTGGGACGCCCCCGGCGCGGGGTCAGTTCTGCTGGGCCAGGCGCTGGTTGATCTGGCTCTCGACGTCCTTGGCGGCGGCGGCCGGGGCCTTACCGTTCAGCACGGCGGTCATGTACGACTTGATGGGGTTCGGCGTGTTCTCCACCGCGGCCCACTCGGGGATCAGCGGGGTGGTGCCGCCCACCGCGGCGCCCGGGGCGGCGGCCTCGGCGGCCGCGTTGCCCTTGAGGTTGCTCTCCAGGGACGTCTTGTTCGGGATGACGCCGCCCAGCTTGGCCAGTTCGCCCTCGTACTGGTCGGACAGGGCGATCTTCAGGAACTCCTTGGCCAGGGACTGCTTCTTGCTGTTCTGGGCGACCGCGAGGTTGGAGCCGCCGAGGAAGACGCCCTCGGGCTTGTCGGCGGTGGCACCGGGGATGGTGAAGTAGCCGAGGTCCTTCTCGATGGACTTGTTGGCCTGGACGGCGGTGGCCGCCTCCCAGCCCATGCCGATGAAGGCGCCGGTCTTGCCCTTGCCGAAGACGGTGGCCTGCTGCGGGTTGGCCTCGTCCTTGTCCTTGGGGGCCTTGGAGTAGGCGGCGTACTTCTTGTAGATCTCCATGGCCGCGGCGACCTTCGGGTCCGCGAGGTTGGAGACGTACTTGTCGCCCTGCTTCTTCACCAGGTCGCCGCCCTGGCCGACGATCAGGCCGTCCAGGAAGTACCAGTTCTGGCCGGGCAGGTAGAGCGGCTCGGCGTCCGTCTTCTTGCCGATGGTGTCGAGGTCCTTGAGGAACTCGTCACGGGTCTTCGGCGTGGACTTGATGCCGGCCTGGGCCCAGATCTTCTTGTTGTAGATGACGACGCGGTTGGCGAAGTACCAGGGGGCCGCGTACTGCTTGCCGTCGTAGACGGCGGACTTGGAGACGGAGGCGGTCCAGTCGGCGCCGATGGACTGCTTGATGTCACCGAGGTCCGCGAGACCGCCGGTGGACGCGTAGGCCGGGGTCTGCGTGTTGCCGACCTCCAGGACGTCCGGCGGGGTGTCCTCCGAGAGCGCGGTGGTGATCTTCTGCTGGATCCCGTCCCACTGCTGGATCTCGAACTTCACCTTGGCGCCGGTCTTCTTCTCGAAGGCGGCCTGCACGTCCTTGGTCCACTGCGGCGGCGCGGAGCCCGTCATGGTCCACACCGTCAGGGTCTGGCCCTTCCAGCTGCCGGGACCCTCGTCCTTGCTGTCATTGCCGGAGCTTCCGCCACACGCCGCAACGGAGACCATCATGCCCGCGATCACGATCGCGGAAGCGAGCTTGCGCTTCACGCCACCCTCCTCAGGGATGCCACTCAACCCCCCACGCCCTCGGCGGTGACCTGCGTACGACGCTGTTGCACGTAGGGCTCGGGACCTGGCCACTAATGGTGTAGACCAGTACGGTGGAGCTTGGCCTAGACCTTTCGGGGTGTCAAGGGTGGTCCGGGAGCCGGGTCGAGGCCGTTACGAGAAAGACACCGGAGTGCTCTCGTCCGCTTCGGGGCCCCCGCACACGGCCCGTGCGTCCCTTTCGCCCGGTCCGTTCAGTTGGACTAGACCATAGGGCACTTGGTCGCTATAACGGGAGCCCATCGACCCAGCCGGAAGGCAGGCATGACCACCGACGTCAGCGGCGCGCGCGTGCCGAAGTACTACCGCATCAAGCAGCGGCTGCTCGCCATGACCGAGGCGCTCCAGCCCGGTGCGGCGGTGCCGGCGGAACGGTTGCTCGCCGAGCAGTTCGACACCTCACGGACCACCGTGCGGCAGGCGCTCCAAGAGCTGGTCGGCGAAGGGCGGCTGGACCGGATCCAGGGCAAGGGCACGTTCGTCGCGCAGCCGAAGCTGTACCGGACGCTGCAACTCACCTCGCACACCGAGGACATGCGGGCGCAGGGGCTGTCGCCGGCCTCGCAGGTGCTCGACGTCGGGGAGGTGCCGGCGGACGAGCGGCTCGCGGGGCTGCTGGGGGTCTTCGCCGGGGAGGGGGTGCTGCGGATCGAACGGCTGCGGCTCGCCAGCGGGGAGCCGATGGCGATCGAGACGACACATCTGTCCGCGCGCCGGTTCCCGGGACTGCGGGGGGTGCTGGCCTCGTGTCCCTCGCTGTACACCGCGCTGGCGGAGGTGTACGGGGTGCGGCTGTCGTCGGCCGACGAGACGATCGAGACGTCGCTGTCGACGCCCCGGGAGGCGGCGCTGCTGGCGACGGACGTGGGCCTGCCGATGCTGCTGATGTCCCGGCACTCACGGGACGCGGAGGGGGCGCCGGTGGAATGGGTGCGGTCCGTGTACCGGGGGTCGCGGTACAAGTTCGTGGCGACGCTGCGCCGGCCGGCGGTCTGGGGGGCCTAGGTTCTGTTGACCATCGACCACAGTCACCTTCTCGACGGACTCGATCGTGAGGCTCGCGGCCTTCTGGCCCAGCACGACTTTTGCCCCCTGTCGACCATGACCCGCGGGGCGGCGTCACCAGGTCGGAAGGCGCCGGTAGATCGAGAATGACCACCGAAAATGCTCCCTGAGCGCAGAGCGCAACACCTGTGCGTGCAGAATCGTGTGATGTAGAGCGAAGTAGGCGCTCTCGTGTACCCAGCGGAGGCGTTCGAGACGCTCGGCCGGGTAGCGGCGCTCGTTGACACCGTTCCCTGGGCGAGACCCGGATTTCTCGAAATCTGGTCTGGACGTTTCGGGAAGGTCGCGTGTGGTTGTATAGCTCAACGAACTCTACAACCACACACGGGAGCTACTCAGCCATGACGGACCTCTCGTGTCGTGTCCGACCGAATGTCTTGGTAAAGAACTCTCCAGCCGGATCCGAGCTCTCGTGCCAGGTCACTTGCGAGTGACTCTCCTGTCGCAACGAATTCTTCCTCGGCTTGACGCGTCAGAAAACCGGACGAGATGGGGTCGTCGTGGTTGAACGTTTGGTCGAATTGTTGAGCCCAAGTGGTGAATCGTTGCGCCAACTGAGGTGACAGATTCAGGCGAGAGTCGCCGGGCTCAATGTCGCCGGCATCAACGCCGGTGAGCCACAAGGGATGACACTCGTAGTCCGCCATGACTTTGATGGTTGGATGCCGCTTGGTTGCCGTCATCCCGTGCTCCTCGGGTTAGCGCCACTGATGAACGAGATCCTTGGCAAGTCGTCGGTGGTGGCCTTCTCGATCTTGGCGATCTCGAAGGCGAAATTAGTGCAGGTGGTCAGCTCCTCAGATTGGAACCGACGATCAAGCGATCCTCTTAAGTCACGCCCGTCATCTGCGGGCCCCGGCGATTGTCTAAGCACTGAGGCTCACCCAGAGATGCGGTCAATGAATCGTGATCTGCTCGACCCGAGGAAGCGACCGGGGAGATACGAGCGGAAGGGATCGTACTTCCTGGCCTTGCTCGGCCTCGCAGTGGCTCTGACCTGCTACAAGAAGCTCGCGAGACCCGCCACGTAACTAGTATGCCCTGCGCCGCACTTCTTGCGCCGCAGGGCATACTGGAATCCGCTGGCGTCAGGTAGCGCTGAACCAGCAAATATTCACATACTCAAGCGGGTCCTCGCACGCCTGCATTTCCGAGTGGATGCGTTCCAGCGTCTCAGAGCGGGAGAGACCCCACGGGATGACGCCCTCTCCATCTTTTGGGCTCATATCTCCCACCTTGATGCCGTGGTCCATCATGTCTCCGATAAGCCTGAGTGCAGCTTCTTGCACCTCAGCTTCACTGGCGCTCTGACCTGCCACGGTTTCGGCTGCGTCCCAGAGTGGAGTGAAGTAGACCGGGGACATCTCTGTGTATCGGATCAGATAATCCAGCTCGGCGCGGTACTCGGCGTCCGCCAGCATGAGCGTTCTTCCTTACTTAGCGTGGTATCGCTTAAATCCGAACTCTTTGGCGAGGTCCTTGGTGAAGTCGATCGTGGTATCGCCGGCCCCGCCTGAGCTGCTGAAGTTTCGGTAGTTGACGTTCCCGCCTTCCATCTTCCACACTTCAACGCTTCCCTTCCCGGGGACCTGCGTCACCTGATCAGGCGGGCCGAGCTTACTACGGATTGAGTCAGCAACGTCCTTGAGCTCATCAGGAGTGATGATGCGAACGCCTGGGCTGTCCTCGTATCCGAGGGGCTTTCCTTCCTTAAGGACAACCTCGCTAAGGTGCCCGATCCGGCCGAGGCGGGTTGATTCCGCTATCTTCTCGACGTCCTTGAGTGCCTTGAGGCCCTTGATTTCTCCCGCCCCGGGGATCACCATCGCTAGGGCTTCGCCGCACTTCGTCGCGCTGGGATCCTTGTAGCACTCGACGGCAAGGTCGGTTCCGGTGACGGCCCAGACGAGGGCGACGAGGCGCGGGTCGTATTCGGGGGCCTCGATGGTGCCGCCCTTGTTGACACAGCGGACCAGGTTCCAGTCGACTCCGGCGACGTTGTTGTTGGGGATGCAGCGCGGCTTGTTGTCGGTTGCCGCTTGCTTCTTACGGGCTTCCTCGGCGGCCTTGCGCGCTGCGGCTTCTTCCTGCTTGCGCAGCTCGTAGGTCTTCTTCCAGGCTGCCTTGGCGTCACTATTTGCCTGGTCGGCGGACTTGCCGGCGTCCAGGGCGTCCTGTTTGGCCTGTGCCGCCGAGGCGTTGGCTGACGCGGCGGAGTTGCGTGCGTAGGTGGCGGACCATGCGGCCTGGGCGGCGGATTCGGTGGCGGCTGCGGCGTCGCGGTCCGCGGCGTCGGCGGCGTTGCGGGCGGTGGTCGCGGACTTGGCCGCTTTGTCGGCGCTGGCCTGTGCCTGATTGGCGGACTTGTCGGCGTCGGCCGCGTAGCCCTTGGCCTCGTCCGCGGACTCCTTGGCGTCTTCGGCTGCGGCCGTCGCGTCGGCGGCGGCTCCGTTGGCCTCGTAGGCGGCCTTAGCCGCCAGGAAGCTGTTCTTGCGCGCGGTGGCGGCTGCGGCATCGGCCTGGGCGACCAGGCCGGTCACCCGGGCGACGTGGGTGGCGGCCAGCTGGTCCTTGCGGTCGGCCATGTACTGCCCGACAGCGATGAAGTCGTGCAGTTCGTTGACCGGTCCGGCCAGTGCGATCTTCGCCGCGGCCTTCACCTCGGGGCCGCCGTCGTTGACCAGCTTGGAGGCCTGGGCCTCTTCATCGGTGCTGCGGGCGACGTACTGTCCGTGGGCGAGGAACGCCGCGAGGGCTTTGCCGCTGCCGTCGGCGAGCGCGGCCTTGCCGGCTTCCTGCACGCTGGTGCCACCGGCATTGACGATCTTGGAGACTTCCACCTCCATGTCGGTGGTACCGGAGGTGTACTGGCCGGTGGTATAGAAGTCGTTGACCGTCTTGGCGTCACCCTCAAGGGCCTTGGCCGCAGCGGTGCGCACGCTCTCGTACGGGCTGGTGGTGCTCAGCTCGGAGACGGCGTCGCGGGTCTCGTCCTGCACTGCCGCGTTCCAGCCGGTACGCAGGAACGTGATCACGTCCTGGTCGGTGCCGCCCAGGACGTCGGCAGCGGCCTGGCTCACCCATGGGCCGCGGGTCTTCATCGCCTCTAGGGCGAGCTGGCGGCCCTTGGCCGCGAGAACGGCCTGATCGGCGTCCGGCTTGGCAGCCTCAGCACCGAGGGTGGCCTCGGTGGCATCCAGGTCATGCGCCTTGACGGCAACGCCGGCGGCCTGGGACACGGACTCGTCGTAGGTAGCCTTCTCGGTCTTGGCGACCTCGATGGCGGCGTTGGTGCGGGTGGTCAGCTCCTCCGCCTCGGTCTGGCGGGCCACGTCGAAGACCTGGTGCGCCGTGGTGGCCGCGTGAGTGGCGGTGTCGGCGGCCTGCTTGGCCGCGGCCGCGTGCTGGGTCGCCAGCTTCGCCGCTTCGGCTGCCGTGCCGGCGAACTTGGCGGCCGCGTCCGCAGCATCGGCGGCCTTATCGGCGTGGTCGGCAGCCGAGTTGGCGTAGTCGCGTGCCTGGCTGGCGGCGGTGGCGGACTTGTCCGCCAAGGCTTCGGCCGCGTCCGCCGCTCGGTTGGCCTCCGCGGCGTGACGGCGCGTCTCTGCAGCGGCGGCCGCGGCCTCGCCCGAGTGGACACCCGCCGCTTCGGCAGCGGTGTTGGCGCGGTCGGCCGCATCGGCGGCCGCGTTCGCGTTCGCCCCGGCGCTGCGGGAGGCCTTCACCGCGGCCTTCGCCGCCAGCGACGCCTTGCCCGCCTGGTCCGCGGCCACCGCGGAACGGCGCGCGAGATCGGCGGCCTTGTGTGCGGCCTTGGCCTTGGCGGCTGCATCTGCGGCCTGGTTCTTGTCCTTGCCTGCAGCGATCGCAGCGTTGTAGGCGTCCTCGGCAGCGTCCGCAGCCTGCGCAGCGGCGCTCGCGGTCTGCGCGGCCGCGAGCGCGGCGATGCGCGCGGAACGGTTGGCCGCGTTCGCGGCACTAATCGCGCTCTGTGCGGCGGATGCGGCCTGGCGGGCCGCATCGGCGGCCTGCTTGGCCTTGACTGCGGCCATCTTCGAGTCGTTCTTGGCCGCCTCGGTCTCGGTCGCGGCCTTGTCGGCAGCCTTCCGCGCCTGCCCGGCTGCTGCGATCGCCTTCTTCGACTGCTCCTGGGCGGCCTCGGTCTCCTTCTTCGCCTGCTTGCCGGCCTTCTCCGCCTGATCCGTCAGTTCGGCGATGGTGGCGTGTTCCTCGTCGCGGTCACGGGCCGTGAACTGGCCGACCTCCAGGAACTCGACGATGTCATCCGCGCTGCCCCTGAGAGCCAGCTTGCCGGCGGCCCGCACGTTCGGCCCGCCCGCATTGATGATCTTGGAGACCTCGACCTCGTTGTCGATCTCCCTGGCGTCGTACTGGCCGCGGTCGAGAAACCTCGCCCGGTCGGCGGCGGTGCCGCTCAGTGCCTTCTTCCCGGCCTCCTGCACGCTGGGGCCGCCGTAGTTGACGATCCGGGAGACATCGACCTCCTGGTCCTGCTCCAGCGGTGCCTTCCACCCGTCTTTCAAGAAGGCGTGCAGTTGCTCCGGGGTACCCGCCAGCGCTGTCTTCGCGGCATCCCTGACCGCGGGACCACCTGCGTTGAAGATGCGGCTGACATCGACCTCGTCATCGAGGTTCTGGATCGCAGGCGCGTCGTCGAGGAACTTCTTGATGTCGTCGCTGCCGCCGAGCAGTGCCTGTTCGGCGGCTTCCTTGATGCCCGTGCCGCCGTACTGCCAGTAGTCGACGGCCTGTTCACGATCGGTGAGGACTGGAACGCCATCCTGGTCTGTGGCAGCCGCGGCTGGCACAGGCATACTCAGCAACCCGGCTATAAGCATCCCGGGGAGCATGGCTGCAGCTCTGCGGGTGCCCCACCGCTGCGTCCTGTTCCGGTGTCTTGACTCGGTCCGACGTGAGGTACCAGCGCCGTGGCCGAGTGGTCGTCTTCCCACCCTGATTCCTTTCTCTCGGCCCGCACAGCGAACGTGCGGTGCCTCATACCGATCGCAGCGAAGGCGAGATCC
The DNA here is from genome assembly GCF_009650765.1 of Streptomyces sp. SUK 48. Taxonomy (NCBI): domain Bacteria; kingdom Bacillati; phylum Actinomycetota; class Actinomycetes; order Kitasatosporales; family Streptomycetaceae; genus Streptomyces; species Streptomyces sp. SUK 48. Next base: position 2,095,303 of record NZ_CP045740.1, read on the forward strand.
CTCGAAACGCCCACCTCCAAGCGGAACGCTCGTGTGAGGTACTTGATGAGGAGTCAGGGTTGCTCACCAAGGCGAAGCCTGACACCTTCGCGATGACTTCGTTTGGGCGCGAAACAGCCCCTGAGCTGGGAGTTGTCGAGGAGAGTGAAGCATACATGTGATTTACTTATGAAAATCTTGTGAGGCGTCACTCGCGCCGACCTGCCTCTAACCGGAAGGAAGATATGGCGATAACCCGTGCCCGAAAGGCACTCATCGCAGGTGCCGTTGGAGCCTTGGCCGCAACCGGCAGCCTCCTGACACTCAGCACCGCACAGGCCGATCCGCAGACTGCCCCGACCGCAGCCACAGCCACGGACATGCCTACCACCGCCGAGACTTGGGACTACCCTGGTGCGGCAAAGATCGCCGGGGAGAAGGGCATCGCCCTCAAGCGCGGAGACGGGCACATCACACTCACCGACTGCGCCCAGCCCTACGACCTCCAGGTCCGCTCCCGACTCGGGCACTTCTGCTTTGCGGTGAACAGCAAGAAGGGCCTGCTCACGCTTGAGCTTCCGGACTCCTTCGGGATCGACAACGGGGCACACCCCGTCACGGCGACGCTGGACGCGGGCGGCAAGGAGAGCGTCGTGAAGGCTCCGGTCAACGACTACACGCCGATGGGCGAGGCGGGTGACTCCGGAGAGCGCTCCATCCTGGTCGAACTGCGCGTCACCGGCTGACCTCGCCCTCTGCGCCCTGCCGCCTGAGTGAGGCGCGCAGGCCATCCCCCGGCTCCCGGCACCGCCGGCTCGCCGTCCCTGTTCGTTGTTCCACTTTGATCGGATCCTGCGTACCCGTGTCCAGAACATCCCGTCGAGCAGCATTGACCGGCCTGCTCGCCACCTCGCTCGTCACCGGGGCATTCGCTGCCCTGCCCGCCCAGGCCGTCACCGGCTCCGAGGCCGACAAGGCCACCGCCGCGTTCACCGCCCGCATCGACATCGGCGACGGCGACCGCACATGCTCCGGCGTCCTGGTCGAGTCGCAGTGGCTGCTGACCTCCGCCACCTGCTTCGCCGACGGCAAACCTGCCGCAGGCACCCCGGCCAAGGCCGCGAAGGCCACCATCGGCCGCAACGACCTGACCTCCAGCACCGGACAGGTACGCAACATCGTGCAACTGGTGCCGCGCACCGACCGCGACCTGACGCTGGCCCGTCTGGACAAGCCGGTCACCGACATCACCCCAGTGGCCATCGCTGCCCAGGCCCCCGCCGCGGGAACCGACGTGACCGTGCCCGGCTACGGGCGCACCAAGACCGAGTGGTCGCCGCAGAAGATGCACGTCGGCACCTTCACTGTCGGTGCCACCGGCACCAGCGACCTGCCGCTCGCCGGCAAGGACGGCTCCGCCATCTGCGCCGGCGACACCGGCGCACCCGCGCTGGCCGTCAACGGCGGCAAGAGCGAGCTCGTGGGCATCAACTCCCGATCCTGGCAGGGAGGTTGTTTCGGCACTGACGCCACTGAGACGCGCACCGACGCACTCGACACCCGTGTCGACGACCTGGCCGGCTGGGTATCGGCGCACGTCGCGCGGTGGGGTCTGAAGGCAGAGGCCAACGGCAAGTACGTCGCAGCCGAGTTCAACGACGCCGGCAACCAGCAGGGCAAGCTGCGCGCCCGCAGCGATGCCCCCACCGGCAGCTGGGAACAGTTCGCGCTCCCCGCAAACGGCACCGACGGTGGTATCAGCCTGCAGGCCCAGAACGGTGACCTGTACGTGAGCGTCGAGGTCGAGGACTCCGGCACCCACGCCGGCATGCTGCGCGCCCGCGCCACCAGTGCGGGCAACTGGGAGAAGTTCAGACTCGACCGCCAGAGCAACGGGAACTACTCCCTCAAGGCAATGAGCAACGGCAAGTACGTGTCCACCGAGATCAACGACAGCGACACGGACAACGGACTGCTGCGCGCGCGCAGCGACACGATCGGCAGCTGGGAACGCTTCGGCCTCACCCGCGCCGACAACTTCCCCACCGCATCCCGCGACGCCGTCCAGCCCGGCCCGCTGCCAGCCTCCTAACGAGTTGGTGCGTGATAGCGGGTGGGCATGCTCTCGTGGTAAGTGAAGGGCATGGTCGATCGGGCGGTGTGGGCGCATCCGTTGTTCACGGGTATACCGACGGTGCATCTGGCGGCGCTGGTCAAGGAGTTGGCCTCGCCGTGGGCAGCTTCGGCGGAGGGCCGACGGGAGCGAGTGCGTGGTGGAACACGAGGGCGTGCGCCGGGTGCGGGTGCTCGGTACCAGCTGCTGTTCGTGGACCGGCTAGGTTCTGTTTCTTTGGTCAGCGTCGGGTCCAGATGATGATGCCTGCGAGGTGGAGTGCGGCCTGGTAGGCGATAGCGAGTTTGTCGGTTCGTGCGGCCAGGCCGCGCCACTGTTTTAGCCGGTTGATGCACCACTCGACGGTGTTCCGCCGCTTGTATGCCTCGCGGTCGAAGCCTGGCGGGCAGCCTCCTCGGCGGCCCCGCCGCGGGCAGTGGCCGACCTGGTCGGACGGCTGCGGGATGACCGCTCGGATTCCCCGGCGCCGCAGGCGGGCGCGGATGGCACGGAACAGAGTAGGCCCGATCGGCCAGCACAGCGAAAGGCCGGGTCCGTGGCCTGCCCGGGCCGCCGCGAGGCACACGGATGCGGGACATCACCGACTCGAAAGCGGATGCGTCACCGGCTTGGCCTACGGTGACAGTGAAGGCGAAAGGGCATGCACCGCCGTCCGCGGCCAGATGGACCTTGGCGCTCAGGCCTCCGCGGGAGCGTCCGAGTGCGTGGCCGGCGGGCTCACCGGAGCGAGGCCCCCCCTTTGCGTACTCCGGCGGCATGCTGGTGAGCCCGCACGACCGTGGAGCCCACCGACACCGTCCAGTCGATATCGTCGTCGGCGTCCGCTGCCGCGAGGACAGCGGCGAGGATCATCTCCCAGGAGCCGTCGACTGCCCACCTGATCAGCCGCCGGTGGGCGGTCTGGAAAGAGCCGAGCTCATCGGGCAGATCCCGCCAGGGCGAGTTGGTGCGGTACTTCCACGCGATGGCCTCCAGCATGCGACGGTAGTCGGCCCACCGCCGTCCCCGGACCGGATCGGCCGGCATCAGCAGCTCGAGCCGATCCCACATCACATCAGTGAGCACTAATCGGGCAGGCACATCCGATCAACTGATGAACCCATCAAAGAGACACACTCTAGGAAAGCCCGGGCCGGTGGCGTCCTCAGTCGAGGAACGCCGTCTCTATCCAGCGGCGTACCGCCGAGGGGCGCATCCGGTGCAGGCGGTCGACCGTGTCGGCGACCTCGTGGGAGCCGCCCACCGAGAGGAACTTCTCGCGGACCAGGTCGGCGTGGGAGCGGCGGGTCTCGGGGCCCGCGGCGCCGACGGGGATCAGGCGGGTGCGGGAGATCGTACGGCCGTCGGTCAGGCGGACGGTGACGCGGGCGCCCGTCGCCTTGGTGGAGCGGGAGAAGTCGCGGTTGTCGGCACGGATCGCGCCGACCAGGTCCACGAGTTCGTCGCCGCCGAAGCCGCGCAGCCACGGCACCGCCAGCTCCCCCGCCTCTCGTACCGCCTCCCCGAACGGGGCGTCGGACAGGAAGAGTTCGCGGGTCATCTCGGTGTCGTGCTCCAGGCGTATCCGCTTGGCCAGCGCCCACCGGTCGAGGTCGTCCACACGCGGCGAGGAGAAGTCGTCGACGGAGAACTCGCCGGTGAGGAGGGTGGTCGCCACCGGGTAGGGCACGTCCAGGACCAGCGCGCCGAGCGGGGAGCCCGGACCGGTGACGTAGGCGGCGGCCCGCTCCCCCGCGAACAGGGTGTACAGGGACGCCTCCACGACGACCTCGGCCACGTCCTGCGGGCGCAGGGAGCCCAGTTCGCGGTGGATCTCCGCCGCGCAGTCCACGGCCGCGTCGATGCCGGGGCCGCCGGGGTGCATCTTGAAGGACAGGGTGTCGGTGTGCCAGCGCCGGCCGAGGCCCTTGGCGACCGCCTGCGGCAGCGGGACCGTCGCGAAGCGGGCGAGGAAGCCGTCGCTGTGCTCCATGATGTCGGGTGCGCCGCGCAGCCCGGCGTACGCCGCGTCGCAGGCGTCCATCGCGGTGCGCACCGGGGTGAAGGTGTTGAACAGCCGGGCGTCGCTGGCCAGGAAGGCGCGCATCAGGGGCCAGTTGGGCATGGCGAAGGCCAGTCCGAAGGCGTTCTCGTACAGGCTCGCGGAGGCCCGGTCGGCGTGCAGCCGCCCGGCGACGGCGCCGGCCAGATGGGTGTGCACGGCGCTCTGGCCGCGCAGCGGGCCCAGGGTCGCGGAGGCGGTGATGCGGGCCGCGCACTCGTTGGCCACGACCACCGAGGTCAGCAGGGAGAGGCCGTCCAGGCGGCGGGCGTAGGCGAAGGCGAGGGGGACGGCGACCGTGGAGTTCGACAGATGGCCGGCGTACGCGGTGTCGTCCAGGTTGAGCCAGGAGCCGAGCGCCGCGAAGACCCCGGCGGCCTGGCGGGGGTCGCGCTGCATGGGGTGCCCGAAGGCGGCCACCAGCTTGCGGCCCAGGGGGTGCTGGAGCCCGGCCCGGATGGAGGCGATCTGCGAGAGCACCTGGCTCGCGGCGAGTTTGAGCACCCGGCACGGCACGGCCTGCGGGCGCAAGGTGGCGGCCCAGTGCGAGAGTTCGCGCAGCGGGCTGTCCGTACCGGCGGGGTTGCGGGCGGCCGATGGCGACGATGCCGCGGCCTGCTCGGCCCAGTCGTCGCACAGCGCTTGGGCGACGCTCTCCGCGAGGACGGCGGTCATGGCGGGGTACCTTCCGTGCGTGCGTCGAGGGGGAGGACGTCGGTCCTCAACACGGGTGCGGGAGCACCGGACCTGCCGGTGCTCCCGCGACGCGTGCCGATGTTACGCGGCCGGGACCTTGTCCAGGAAGCCGTAGACGGCCTTGATCTTGCCGGCCTCGTCGGCGACGAGGACGTCGAAGCCGATGGCGACCGGCTCGGCGCCGGCCTCGGTCACCAGGCCCCACTGGAAGCGGGCCTGGTTGTGGTGGGCGTCGACGGTGCCGTGCAGCTCGAAGGAGAGACCCTTGAACTGGTCGCGGGCGCCGGCCACCACAGCCGCGAAGCCCTCGCGACCCTCGACCGCGGCCAGCGGGTCGATGTACGGGGCGTCGGCGGTGAACAGCTCGGCAATGGCCGCGGCGCGCTTGTCGGCGTCCGCCTCGTTCCAGATGTCGAGGTAGCGGGTGACGGTGGTGGTCAGGTCGCTCATGCGGGCGATCTCCTTTTTGGTGGTGCTTCTTCGGTTCTTCGGACGGTTGGTTCAGGGGGTGGCGGGCGCCCACACGGGGAGGGCTCCGGGGAGCACCTCGAAGGTGGCGGCGGCGCCGATGCCGTGTTGGTACTCACCGTCGTGCTCCAGCGGGAGGCGGCGGCCGTCGGTGCGTTCCACGGTGATCCGGCGGCCCCGTGCGTAGACGGTCGCCGGATGGGACATATGGGCGGCGTTCAGGGTCAGTTCGGGAACCTGGGCCGCGGTGATGTCGCCGCCGATGACGCAGACGTCGAGCAGTCCGTCGTCGAGCAGCGAGTCGGGCAGTACCTGGAAGCGGCCGCCGCGGTAGGGGCCGCCGCCGACGTTGGCGAGCACGGTGGGGCCCTCGTGCACGATCCGGCCGTCGACCGTGACCCGGCCGGGGTACGGCTCGTACCCGTCGGCGGTGTCGGCGAAGGCGCGGACGTAGCGCTCGCGGCCGCGCAGCGGGACCTGCTTGGCGGTGATCAGCGCGTCGGCGATCACGCCCGAACAGGCGCCCAGATAGACGTAGTTGCGCGTCTCGGCGAGGCGTGCCAGGTCGAGCCTGCGCAGCCGGGCGCTGCCGCCGACGCCGTGGTCGCTGAGGATCGCCTTCAGCGCCTCGCTCCAGGGGCGCTCGCCCCACAGCATCTTGTAGCCGGAGTTGCCGGTGCCACCGGGTACCACCGCGAGGCTCGCCCCGTGGTCGGCCGGCACCAGTCCCTGGACGGCCTCGCGGACCGTGCCGTCGCCGCCGATGGCGACGATCAGGTCGGGGGCGTCGTCGGTGCGCTCCAGGGCGCGGCGTACGGCGACCGTGGCGTCACCCGGTCCCGTGGTCAGGTGGACCTCGGCGCGCTCCAGCATGGAGGCGCACAACTGGCGTACCTCCTCGACCAGTTCGGGCGAGTGGCTGCCGGAAGCGGGGTTGCCCAGGACGAGTGCCCGGGTGGGTCCCGGGGCTGCGGTGTCTGCCATGGGGCGTACTCCTTCGTCGGTCGGCACCGGGGTACCGGGCTGGTGCGCCCCGGTGTCGCGGCAATGACCACTGTGCCGGGGAGGACTGTCATGCCGCTGACCCGGCGCTGACACGGCGCCCGTGCCGCGAACGCGCGCGTCCGGCCCCTCGCGGTGAGGGGCCGGACGTGGCTGCCGGGAGGCGGCGGGGCTCACTCCTTGACGAAGGCCAGCAGATCGGCGTTGAGGCGGTCCGCGTGGGTGGCGAAGAGGCCGTGCGCGGCGCCCTCGTAGGTGATGAGCCTGCTGTCCGGGATCAGCCCGGTGGTGCGCGGGGCGCACAGCGGGTACGGGGCGGCCAGGTCGGCGGTCCCGTGGATCACCAGGGTGGGGGTCCGCACCGCGGCCGTCTCCGCGCGCTGGTCGGTGGTGAGCAGCGTGCGGTAGATCTCGATGCCGGCTCTCGGCGAGGTGTTCAGGCACATCTCGATCAGCCACTTCGCCAGCTGCGGGGAGATCGGCAGGTTCTCCGGGTCGGGTGCGGCGCCCGCGAAGAACGGCCAGGTCAGCTCGGACAGCCAGGCGGCCCGGTCGGCCTTGATGGCCTGCTCGATCTGGTCGAAGAGGGCGAGGTCGAGCCCGTCGGGGTTGTCGGAGTCGCGCAGCAGGTAGGGGGTGGTCGAGGCGACCAGGGCGAGGCCCGTGACCCGTGTGTCGCCGTACCGGGACAGGTAGCGCACGCACTCCCCGCCGCCGACCGCGTAGCCGACCAGCACGGTGTCCCTCAGGTCGAGGTGGTCGAGCAGGTCGGCGAGGTCGCCGGCGAGGGTGTCGTAGTCGTATCCGGTCCAGGGCTTGTCCGAACGGCCGCTGCCGCGCCGGTCGTAGGTGACGCAGCGCAGTCCGTTCCCGGCGAGGAACGGGGCCTGGAACTCCCACATGCGCGCGTCCGCCATGGCGGCGCCGAGCAGGACGACGGGGCGTCCCTCGCCCCAGTCGTCGTAGTGCAGCCGGGTTCCGTCCCGGGTGGTGAAGTACGGCATCGCGGTGTGCCTCCTTTCCAGTGGTGGTGGGGACGCTCGTGCCGCCGGTGGTGCGTGGCGTCAGCTCCGGGCGGCGCGGCCGGGGGCCGACAGCACGAGCAGCGAGGCGAGCAGGCCCAGGCAAACGAGCGGGATCAGGGTGACGGTGAAGGCGTGCGGGTAGGCGTCCGCCTTGCCGCCCGCGCGGGCCAGGGCCGGGAAGAAGACGGCGCCGGCGATGGCCACGCCGACGGCGGCGCCGCCCTCCTGCGCGGTGTTCAGCAGTCCGGAGGCCGCGGCCGCGTGCTCGGGGACCGCGCCGCCGAGCACCAGGTTGGTCAGCGGCCCGGTGGTCAGGCCCATGCCGAGCCCAGCGACGAGCAGCATCGGCAGCAGCCAGAGCGCGGAACCGTCCAGCTTCAGGTCCCAGGCGGTGAGCGCGATGGCGGTGTAGCCGATGGCGAGGATCAGCGGACCGGCCGCGACCCGGCGGGCGTTGACCGAGGCGGCGAACCGGGCCGAGACGATGGAGGCGCCGAAGTAGCCGACGCCCAGCGCCAGGAACATCGAGCCGGACTCCAGCGGGCTCATGCCCCGGCCCAGTTGGAGGTAGAGGGCGAGGGTGAAGAAGAACGAGCCCATGGCCAGGAAGTAGGCGACCGTGGCGAGCAGGCCCACCGAGAACAGCCGGGAGCGGAACATGCCCGGCTCGATCAGCGGGCCGCGCCCGGCGGCGGACCGGCGGCGCAGATGCCAGACGGTGACGGCGAGCAGCACGGCCGCGACGGCCAGCGACTCCCACACCCACGCCGGCCAGTGCCGCTCCTGGCCCTCCAGGAGCGCGAACACGATGAGGCCGAGGGCGACGGTGATCAGCAGGGCGCCGAGCAGGTCCAGCCGGGTGCCGCCCTGGCCCCGGGACTCGGGGATGGTACGGCGGGTCATGGCCAGGGAGACCAGGCACAGCGGCACGTTGATCAGGAAGATCGTGCGCCAGCTGAGCCCCGCCACGTCGACGGAGATCAGCGCGCCGCCGATGAACTGGCCGAAGACACCGGCGAGTCCGATGACCAGGCCGTAGACGGTGAAGGCACGGTCGCGGGCGGCGCCGGTGTAGACGGTGCTGATGATGCCGAGGACCTGCGGGACCATCAGCGCGGCGGAGCCGCCCTGGAGGATCCGGGCGACTCCGAGGAAGGTCACCGTGGGGGCGAAGCTGCACGCGGCCGAGGTGATCATGAAGAGCACCATGCCGAGGGCGAACAGCCGGCGCCGGCCGTAGAGGTCGCCGAGCCGGCCGCCGGTGATCAGGCCCGAGGTGAAGGCGACGCCGTAGCCGACGATGATCAGCTGGGCCTGGGCGGCGGTGGCGTGCAGGTCGGATTTGATGGCCGGGACGGCCACGTTGGCGATGAAGAAGTCGAGCACGGTGATGAACGTGCCGATGAGGACCACCGCCAGGGCGCCCGGCGAGGGGGCCGCGGCACCGTCGGAGGCCGTCCGCTCGCGCCCCTCCGCCGCGATGTCCGGAGTTAACTCCTGAGTCATGACGACTCCGTTTCTCGATCTTTCGGTCGGTTGCTGCGGTGACCGGCCGGTCACCAGGTCACGGGGAGACGGGTCACCCCGTGGAAAACGGTGCCCCGGCGGAACAGCGTGCGCGGATCGGCGGCGAGGCGGAGGTTCGGGAAGCGGCGCAGCAGCGTGCGCAGCGCCAGGTCCATTTCGAGGCGGGCCAGCGGGGCGCCCTGGCAGTAGTGCGGGCCGAAGCCCCACTGGAGGTGGCCGCTGGTGTCGCGCTCGGGGTCGATGCGGTGCGGACAGGCGAAGACGGTCTCGTCGTGGTTGCCGGCGGGCACCGAGATCACCACGGCGTCGCCCTTCTCCAGGCGCGCACCGCCCAGTTCCATGTCCTCGAGGGCCAGGCGGACCATGGCGTCCTGGGAGATCGACCAGTAACGCAGCGACTCCTCGACGAAGTTGGGGATCAGCGCACCGTCGTCGGCGGCGACCCGGGCGCGCAGGTCGTCGTCGCGCAGCAGGGCGAGGATGTTCAGGGCGATCTGGTTGGTCGTGGTCTCGTGGCCCGCGACCAGGACCAGGCGGGCGATGCCGACGAGTTCGTCCAGGGTGATGGCGCCGGTGGCGTGGTGGCGCACGGCGAGCCGGCTCATCAGGTCGTCGCCGGGCTCGGTGAGCTTGCGCAGCGCCAGCTTGGCGAGGTACTCGGACATCTCCACGAACGCGGCCTGGGAGACGGCCGGGTCCTCCTGGGAGATGGTGACGCGGGTCTTCTCGATGAAGAACGGCGAGTCCTCCTCGGGGACGCCCAGCAGGCGCGCGATCACGAGGGTGGGCAGCGCCCGGGAGAAGACGGCGTGCAGATCGGCGGGCTGGGGCTGGGCGGCCAGCTCGTCCAGCAGCTCGTCCACCAGGCGCTGCACGGGCTCGCGCAGCCGCTTGACCCGGCGGGCGGTGAACTCGGTCTGGATCATGCCGCGCAGCCGGGCGTGCTCCGGGTCGTCCAGGCGCAGGAAGGAGCTGGGGTTGCCGCCGGGCGGCACCTGGATGCGCACGGGGGCACCCGGTAACGTCTCGTCGGCGCTGAGCCGGGGGTCGGCGAGCGCCTGGCGCACATCGGCGTACCGGGTCACGAGCCAGCCCAGCCGGGACTCGGCCGCGCCGGCCGGGATGCGCACCACGCGCGGGGGCGCCTGGCGCAGTTCGGCGAGGATGGGCGGCGGGCTGCCGTCCTCGGCCCGGGCGAAGGGCCAGTCCAGTATGTCGGCGTGGTCGGCGAGCGACATGCTTGTCCTCCAGGTCCGGGGGGCAAAGGCGATCCGCGGCACCGACTCGCTTCCTGTGCTCGACACGACGGTGGGTTCGTCGACGCGGGGCGGCAAGGGGAATTTTTTCCTCCGAGCCGTGCGCGCGGACGTCGTGGCGCCACTGTCGCGCACCACGCTGACACCGCGCTGACGTAGCACTGACACCGGGCCCGGCGGGGGCCCGTGTGCGGTTCGGTGCGGGATCTCTCAGAAGCGAATTGGGTAATGACTTTGCCAAGCCGCGCTGACCTGAGGCTGATCCGGAACTGACGGACGGGGCCGGGACAGGGCCGTGGTGGGGCACGACCCTCCGGTTTTGGCCACCATGAGGAACTCTTTACCCGGAGTCGATGTCACCAGGTGACGGGGAGCTCCTCCAGGCCGTAGACCAGGGTGTTCTGGCGGAAGCGGACGTCCTCGACCGGCACGGCCAGGCGCAGCGCGGGGAAGCGGGCGAAGAGCCGGCTGAGGCAGACCTCCAGTTCCATGCGGGCCAGCGAGGCGCCCGGGCACAGGTGGGGGCCGAAGCCGAAAGCGAGGTGACCTGCGGCGTCGCGGTGGATGTCGAGCCGCTCGGCGCCGGGGTAGACCGACTCGTCGTGGTTGGCGGCGGGGATGGCGAGAACGATTCCCTCACCCTTGCGGATGCGTGCGCCGCCGAGTTCGATATCGCCCACCGCCACTCTCACCTGGTTGTCCTGCGAGATGGACCAGTAGCGCAGGAGTTCCTCGACGGCGGGCTTGAACAGGACGGGATCGGCGCGGAGTTCGGACAGCTGACCGGGGTCGCGCAGCAGGCTGAGCACGCTGAGACCGATCTGGTGGGCCGTGGTCTCGTGCCCGGCGACGAGGAAGAAGCGGGCCATGGACACGAGTTCGTCGTGGGTCAGCTCGCCGCTCGCCACATAGCGGGTGGCGAGGCGGCTGATGAGGTCGTCGCGCGGGTCGGCGGTGCGCTCGGTCACCAGCCGGTCGAGCAGGCGGGTCATGGTGACGAAGGCGGCGTAGGTCTCCTCGGGGCCGGCCTCCTGGGACAGCACGACGCGGCTCTGCTCGGTGAAGTCGGCCTCGTCCTGCTCGGGCACGCCGAGCATGCGGGCGATGACCAGCGCGGGTAGGCGGACGGCGAACTCGGTCACGAGGTCGACGGGTCTGGGTCTGCGCTCCAGCTCGTCGAGCAGACGGTCGACGAGGAGTTCCACCTCGGGCCGCAGGGCGCGGGTACGGCGGGCGGTGAACTCGGTCAGCGCCATCCGGCGCAGCCGGCCATGCTCGGGGTCGTCCATGCGACTGAAAGACATCACTCCGGGCTCCGGCGGCAGCTGGATCCGGATGGGGAAGCCGGGCTGCTGGTCGTCGGCGCTGAACCGGTTGTCGTTGAGCACCTGGCGCACGTCCGCGTGCCGGGTGACCAGCCAGGCGTCGCCGCCGCGGATGCGCACTCGCGTGGGCGCGTCCTCGCGCAGGTCGCGGTAGGCGTCCGGCGGCGCGTAGGGGCAGGTGCGGGGCATCGGCCACTCGGCGAGTTGGTGCTGGTCGCAGGCGGACATCGGGTTCCCTCCGTTGGCTGAATCTCAGCGTTGGAAGGACATCGTGGCGAGCGTAACTGACGTGAATCTGACGGTTAACTGATTCGTTTTCGGCCAGTCAATGGCTGGTTTACGAGAGGTCAAGGGGAGCGGGATGCACTGTTCCGGAACACGCGAACGGGGGCCGGCGCTCGCGCGCCGGCCCCCGTCGGGGCGATCGGAAGGGGCCTCAGACGGCCGGTGCCGCCTCGGGGGCCGGCACCGGCCCCGCTTCGGCCGCCGCCGGCCGGGGCAGCAGCTGCACCAGGCAGGCGACCAGGACGCAGATCCCCGCCTGGACCAGCAGTCCGACGCTGAAGGCGTGTGCGTAGGAGTGCGCGGAGACATGCGATCCGGCGACCCCGAAGAAGACCACGCCGAGTACGGCGATGCCGATCGCGTTGCCCATCTCCTGGGCCGTGGAGAACACCCCGGACGCGGCGGCCGCGTGCTGCGGGGCGACCCCGGCCAGGACCAGCGAGGCGAGCGGGGCGATCACGAAGCCCATGCCGAGACCGGCCACGACCATGGCCGGAATGCACCAGGCGACGTTCCCGGTGCTGTCCAGGTGCCATGCGGTTTCGGCCAGGCCCAGGTTGCCCACGGCCTGGAGCACCGCGCCGAGGGCGAGCACCTGCTTGCCGAGCTTGGCGGCGACCTTGGGCGACTGCGCGGAGCCGAGGAAGAAGCCGAGGCCGAGCGGCATGAACAGCAGACCGGACTTGAGCGCGGACACGCCCCGGCCCTCCTGGAGGTACAGCGCGAGGACCAGGAAGAAGGAGGCCATCGCGGCGAAGAACACCAGCAGGGAGACGACGCCGACGCCGAACGCGCGGTCCGCGAACAGGCTCGGGTGGACCAGCGGCGATCCGTCCCGGGCGGCCTTGCGGCGCTGCGTCCACCAGAACGCGGCCAGCAGCGGCACGGCCGCCACCAGGCACTCCCACGTCCAGGCCGGCCAGCCCTGCTCGCGGCCCTGGACCAGCGGCAGCACGATGGCCGTCAGGCCGGCGGTCACCAGCACGACACCGGTCCAGTCGAGGCCCGTACGGCCCTCCGCGCGGGACTCGGGGACCACCTTCGGGGTGAGCAGCAGGACGACGGCGCCGATCGGGGCGTTGATCAGGAAGATGGTCCGCCAGTCCCAGCCGAAGAGGTCGGCCTTGATCAGCAGACCGCCGATCAGCTGGCCGAACACGGCGGAGGCGCCCATCGTGATGCCGTACGCGTTGAACGCGGCGACCCTGGCCTTGCCCGTGTAGGCGGTGGTCAGGATGCCGAGGACCTGCGGGATCACCAGCGCGGCCGCGGCACCCTGCACGGCGCGGGCCGCGATCAGCTCGGGCATGTTCGGCGCGATGCCGCAGGCCAGCGAGGCCAGCGCGAACAGGGCCAGGCCGATGGCGAACACCTTGCGGCGGCCGTACAGGTCGCCGAGCCGGCCGCCGGTGATGAGCATGGCGGACAGGCCGATGTTGAAGGTCGCCGCCACCAGCTGGATCTCGGCGCTGGTGGCGTGCATGTCCCGCTGGAGGGAGGGGATGGCCACATTGACGATGAAGAAGTCGATGTTGGCGATGAACAGGCCGAGCAACACCACGAGGAGAGCACCCCAGGCGGGCTTGCCGCCGGTTTCCCCGTGGTCCGTTGCCGGCGCGGACTCGGCAGCTCTGCCGGTCGGTTCCGCTTCGGTGGTCATGGACGTGACTCCTCTTGGTGCGCTGACGGCGCGTCCGTCGGCGGACACGCGGATCGGGGGCCGGCGGCCGGGCCCGCGAACGGGCCGCGGCCGCGCGGCTCAGGACGTGGGCGCCTTCTTGGGCGGGCGCGGGAACAGCTGGACCAGGGCGGCCACTCCGAGCGCGAACGGCACCAGCAGATAGACGCTGGCCCGGAAGGCGTCGGCGTAGGCGTCGGGGCCGGTGCCGCGGCCCAGGACGTGGTAGAAGACCACGCCCACCAGCGCGACGCCGATCGCGCCGCCGACCTGGTTGGCGGTGGACAGCACCCCGGAGGCCGCGCCCGCGTGGCGCGGGTCGGTGCCCGCGAGGGCCACGGTGGCCAGCGGCGCCATCACCATGGCCATGCCGGCGCCGCCGACCAGCAGCCCGGGTACCAGCCAGGCGACCTCTCCGTGGGTGCCGATGTGCTCCACGGCGGCGTACAGGCCGATCAGACTGGCCGTCAGCACCAGCGCGCCGACCGCGAGGGTCTGCCGGCCGAGCGCCGCGGCGATCTGCTTGGCGGTCAGCGAGACCCCGAGGAAGCCCACGCCGAGCGGCAGGAAGACCAGGCCGGAGTCGAGCGCGCTGAGCCCGCAGCCCTGCTGGAGGTAGAGGGCGAGCACCAGGAAGAACGAGGCCATGCCCGAGTAGTAGACGAGGGCCGTGCTCACCCCGACGGTGAAGGAACGCTGGCGGAACAGCGCCGGATCGACGAGCGGGCCGCGGTCGGCCGCCGCCAGCCGCCGCTGGTACAGCGCGAACAGGGCGAGCAGCACCGGGGAGACGGCGAGGCACACCCAGGTCCACTCCGGCCAGCCCTTCTGCTGGCCCTCGGCGAGCGGCAGTACGACGGCGACCAGACCGGCGGAGACCAGCAGCATGCCGAGCGGGTCGAGGCGGGACTTGCCCTGTGCCTTGGACTCGGGCACCACGCGCGGCGCGAAGACCAGCGCGGCGACACCGATGGGCACATTGACCAGGAAGCAGGTGCGCCAGCTGAGCCCGGCGATGTCCAGGTGGATCAGCACACCGCCGATGAGCTGGCCGAACACCCCGGCGAGACCCATCGTCAGGCCGAAGGCGTTGAAGGCGCGGATGCGGGCGGGCCCGCTGTAGACGGTGCCGATGATGGCGAGGACCTGGGGGCCCATCAGGGCGGAGGCGAGGCCCTGGGCGACGCGGGCCGCGACCAGTTGCCCGGCGGTGGGCGCGCTGCCGGCCCAGGCCGAGGAGAGGGTGAACAGGGCCACGCCGATCAGGAACATCCGGCGGCGGCCGTAGAGGTCGCCGAGCCGGCCGCCGGTGATCAGTCCGGCCGCGTACGCGAGCGCGTACCCGGCGACGATGAACTCCACGGCGGACGAACCGGCGTGCAGATCACGCTGGGTGGCGGGGATCGCCACATTGACGATGAACACGTCGAGGGTGATGACGAAGGTGCCGATCAGGATGATCGGCAGCATCGCCCAGTGCGGGGCCGCGGGCTCCTGCGGCGCGACGGCCCGCGGGGGGTCCGCGGTGGCGCCGGGCTGGTCGCCGTTGTGGTCCGGGGCGGCTTCCCGGGGTTCTTGTAGGGCCATGACGGCCGTTCCTCTCTTCGTGCGATGGGGGGACTGGGGAGCCGCCCCTCCCGTCACCAGGACGGGGTGTGCAGGATCTCCAGTACGGCTGCGGAGAAGCTGAAGCCCGCGCCGGCCGCGACGACGAGGACGAGGTCGCCCGGTCCGACGGCGCGTTCCAGGACGAGGTGTTCGATGCCGAGGAACTGGTCGCCGGGGCCGACATGGCCGTACTTGCGGCCGACCTCCCAGGTGCTCTGCTTCTCGGTGAAGCCCAGCAGGTCGAAATTCTCGGGGGTCTTGTTGCGGTGGACGTGCGGGGTGACGACGCGGGCGATGTCCTCGGTCGACACGCCCGCCTCGGCCAGCACGCGCCGGGTGGTGGACATCAGGGCGGCCTCGTAGCGTTCCCAGGAGCCCTCGGCCTCCGGGGTGGCCGCGTGCTGCGCGCCGCGATCGATCAGCCGTACCTCGGGGCCGGGCTGGAGGGCGAAGGGCTCCAGGCCGCGGTTCCAGCGCTCCAGCGAGTTGTCGGCGCCCAGGGTGGCGGCGACCACCCGGGCGAAGCCGGTGCGGCCGGACAGCAGCAGGGCGCTGCCGCCGTCCGCGAAGATCAGGTTCATCTGGACGTTCCAGCGGTCCACCCAGGGCGGGGCGAACCGGTCGCCGGTGGTGAGCAGCACCTCGGTGGCGAGGCCGGAGGTGAGGTATCCGGCGGCCAGGCTCAGCGAGCCGACGGCCGCGTTGCAGCGCTGCTGGAGGTCGAAGGCGGGGGCGCCGGGGCCGACGGTCTCGTTCGCGACGTAGGCCGCGGCGGGCCACATGTCGTGGCCCTGGTAGCTGCCGGAGGAGTGCAGGACGAGGCCGACGTCCGCGGGCGCGACGCCGGAGCGCTCGACGGCGAGGCGGCCCGCGCGTACGGCCATCTCGGGGCCGGAGAGTTCGTCGGAGACGGCGATGTGCTCGAAGCCGAGGTCGCGGTGCTCCGCGTCCACCAGGCCCTCGGCGGTGGCCTGTGCCACGGTGATCGTGTCCGGTATCCACGACCCGGCCGACGCGATGAAGAGGTCGTTGTCGAATCTCATACTGCTGCTTCTCTCTCGGATGGGTGGCCTCGGCAGTACGTCGGGGAGAGACCGACGAGCGCCGTGTCGGCGGGCCGCCTTGCACCATCTCGCGTCCCGCTGACACGGCGCTGACGCGCGCCGTTTCCCCCGGTCAGCTCACAGCGGTGGCCACGGTCCGCTGGAGCCGGTGTGCGAAGTGGGCGGTGACGGCCTGGGCGTGGGTGTCGATGTAGAAGTGGCCGCCCTCGTACTCGTTGTGTCCCAGGTACGACGGGGTGCGCCCGGCCCAGTGGGTCATGGCGTCCGGGGCCTCCTGGAGCGGGTCGCTGCGGCCGCCGTAGGAGGCGAGCGGGCAGCTGACGCCGGCGCCGTCGTCGTCGTAGTCCCCGGCGACCCGCAGGTCGGAGCGCAGGGCGGGCACGACCAGGGCGAGCATCTCGGGGTTGTCGTAGACCTCGGCCGGGAAGGAGCCCAACTTCTTGATCCACTCGATCAGTTCGGGCTCGGGCATCCGGCTCTGCTCCTCCGTCGGCTTGAAGAAGCCGACCGGCGACCAGCCGGACATGCCAACCATCGCGGGGACCGGGCCGCCCTCCTCCTCCATGCGGATGGCGAGCCGGAAGGCCAGCTGGGCCCCGAGGCAGTGGCCGAAGAACGCGAACGGACGGTCGTCGAGGTCGTTCAGGACCGCCTCGTGCAGAGCTTCGAGCAGCGGCCAGAAGTTCTCGTAGGTCTCCTCCTCGCGCCGGTTGTGCCGGCCGGGGAGGGTGACGGCCTGCGGGGAGATGTCCGGCGGCAGCAGGCGTTCCCAGTCGCGGTAGATGATGGCGCCGCTGCCCGCGTGGGGCAGCAGGAACAGCCGGACGGAGGCGTCGGGCGAGGGCTCCACGGGGTGGAACCAGTGTCCCTCGCTGGACATCTGGCTGCCGATGGTGCCGATGGCGGTGGTCACGACTGCGTACTCCCTACGGTGGGTGCGGTGCCGAGGGCGCGTACCGCGGGCAGCAGCACCTCGGCGATCTCCTTCAACTGGGGCTCCGGGTCGAGGGATCCGATGCGGATCACCAGGTGCCGGGCGCCCGCGCGGACGTATCCGCCGAGCCATTCGGCGCACTTCTCGGCACTGCCCCAGGCGTATGCCTGGATGGTGCTCATCTGCTCCAGGGAGCGGCCGTAGTAGTGGCTGATGTAGTGCTCCAACTCGGCCTCGGCGGTAGCCTCGTCACTGTTCACGGTGACCGTGGCGTACAGCCCGGGGACCACCGTGCGCCCCGCCTCCGCGGCGAGTTCGCCGAGCCGGGCGGCGGCCCGGCCGTAGGCGTCGACGTCGGGCAGGAAGGGCAGCCAGCCGTCGTAGCGGGTGGCGGCGCGGGCGAGCACCTTGGGGGTGTCGCTGCCGGCCAGCCACAGCGGCGGACCGCCGGGCACGGCGGGCGACGGCAGCCGGTCCAGGTTCTCCGCCTGCCAGAACCTGCCCTCGAACTCGCTGGGTTCGCCGTCCTCGCCGGCCCGCCAGGCGGCGCGCCACAGCGCGGCGATCTCGTCCAGGCGGCCGACGCGGCCCTGGAAGGAGGCGCCGACGGACTCGAACTCCGCCTCGGTCTCGGCCATCGGGAAGCCCGAACCCAGGCCCAGGATCAGCCGGTCGGCGGCCACATGGCTGAGGCTCGCGATCATGTTGGCGCCGATGAGGGGGTGGCGCAGGGCGGGGGTGAGCGCGGCGGTGCCGACGGTGATGCGCCGGGTCGCGGCGGCGGCGGCCGACAGCACGACCAGCGGGTCGAGGCGGGGGCGGGCGGTGAGCGAGTCGCCGGCCCACAGCGAGTCGAAGCCGAGCGCCTCGGCCTGGCGGGCGAAGTCCAGCAACGGGGCGGCCGCGTAGGCGCCGTTGATGGCCTGCTCGCGGGTGGGCAGGAGGATGCCGATCCGCAGCGGTTCGGTACTCATGGACGTGTCACTCTCCGCGGGGAGGTCGGGGAACGTGGTCATACGGCACTCCCGGCGACGGCCCTGGTCTCCGCCGTCAGCCGCTCGCGCACCGCGCGGCGCAGGATCTTGCCCGAGGGGTTGCGGGGCAGGGAGCCGGCGAAGTGGTAGGTGCCGGGGATCTTGTAGTCGGCGATCCGGCCGCGCAGGGACAGCAGGAGTTCGCGGGGGGTCGCTCTGGCGCCGGGGCGCAGGACGACCACCGCGTGCACGCTCTCGCCCCAGCGGTCGTCGTGCAGCCCGACCACGGCCACGTCGGCGACCGCCGGATGCGCGGCGAGGGCCTTCTCCACCTCGGCCGGGTAGATGTTCTGCCCGGCCACGATGATCGTGTCGTTGATGCGGTCGCACAGGTGGAGATAGCCGTCCTCGTCGAGGAATCCGGCGTCGCCCATGTGCAGCCACTCCCCCACCAGGGTGGTGGCGGTGGCCTCGGGCAGGTTCCAGTAGCCGAGCATCCGGGAGGGGGCGCGCACGCAGACCTGGCCGATGGCGCCGGGCGGCAGGACCGCGCCGTCGGGACCGACCACCTTGATCTCGTTGCCGGGGCAGGGCAGGCCCACCGAGATGAGCCGGGTGCTGCCCGCGTGGTGGTCGCCGGGCGGCAGGCAGACCGCGACGCTGCCGGTCTCGGTGCTGGCGTAGATCTGCGCGAACTCGCAGCGGTAGGTCTCCAGGCACTGCTTGAGCAGCGTCTCGGACATCGGCGCCGCGCCGTAGGCGATCTTGCGCAGGGAGGTGAACGCCTCGGGTCCGGCGCCGCGTTCGGCGGCCATCGCCTGGAGCATCGCGGGTGCGGCGAAGGTGGTGGTGACGCCGTGCTCGCGGATGAGGCGGACGGCCTCCTGCGGGTCGAACTGCGGCATGATCACATTGGTGCCGCCGGCGTTGAAGGTGTGCAGGAACCAGCCGATGCCGGCGACGCCGAAGCCCGGCAGGGAGATCAGGGCGACGTCCTCGGGCAGCCAGTCGATCCAGTCCAGGCCCCGCTCGCGGCTGGCGTGCGGCAGGGTGAAGAAGCTGCGGTGGGCGAGGATGGCGCCCTTGGGCAGCCCGGTGGTGCCGCTGGTGTAGATCTGGATGACGGCGTCGTCGGGTCCGGTGCCGGGCGCCGGGTCGGTCTCGG
The DNA here is from genome assembly GCF_009650765.1 of Streptomyces sp. SUK 48. Taxonomy (NCBI): domain Bacteria; kingdom Bacillati; phylum Actinomycetota; class Actinomycetes; order Kitasatosporales; family Streptomycetaceae; genus Streptomyces; species Streptomyces sp. SUK 48. The sequence goes on from NZ_CP045740.1 coordinate 2,114,464, forward strand.
GCTGGTCGGCGGCCCAGGCGAGCAGTCCGGCGCCGCGGGCGGGTTCGCCGTCCACGTCGGTGCCGTCGACCCGGATCACCTTGCGCAGGCCGCGCAGCTGGGGCCGTACGGCGGCGACGGTGTCCCAGAACTCGTCGTCCACGAAGATCAGCGTGGCGCCGGAGTCGCGCAGGATGTGGTCGACCTCGCCCGGGGTGAGCCGCCAGTTGACCGGCACCAGGACGGCGCCCGCCTTGGCGCAGGCGATCATCACGAGGTAGTAGTTCGCGGACTCGCGGCCGAGGTAGGCGACCCGGTCGCCGTGCCGTACCCCGCTGGTGTGCAGGGCGTGCGCGGCGCGGTTGCTGTCGCGGTGCAGCTTGTCGTAGGTGGTGACGTGCCCGTCGCAGATGATCGCCGGGTGGTCGGGGCGGGTGCCGGCGTGGGCACGGGCGGAGTGGTGGAGCGTCCAGCGCTCCCTCGGTATGTCGCTCATGATGATGTGCCGTCTCTGTCGAACTGTCCGACCGTCACGCCGCGGGCGCCGGGGCGAGCTGCCCGTCGACGAACTGGGCCAGCGCGCGGACCGTGGGGTGGTCGTGGGTGAGGGAGGCCGGCAGGGGCAGCCGGAACGACTGCTCCAGTGCGGCCTTGACCTGCTGGGCCATCAGGGAGTCCAGGCCCAGCGACACGAACTCGCTGTTCAGATCCAGCTCGTCGCCCTCCTCCAGGTGCAGGACGGCGCCGACCTTCTCGCTCACCACGCCGGTGACGGCGGCGAGCCGTTCGGCGTCGGGGAGCGCGGTGAGGGCGGTGAGGTCGAGACCGGTGCCCTCCTCGCCGCCCCGGCGGGCGAGCCGGTCGAAGAAGAGGTCGCCGTTGACGCTGCCGGAGACGTAGCGGTCCCAGTCGAACTCGCCGACGATCCGCTGGGTGCGGGGCCGGCCCCAGAGCCGGGCCAGGGTGTCCAGGGCGCGGGTCGGGGAGAAGAAGCGGACGCCGCTGCGTTCGATCTCCTGGCTGAGGTGCTCCTCCAGCCGGGCGGACATGCCGACCCGGGCCCAGGCGCCCCAGTTGACCGACAGGCCCGGCACCCCGCGCCGGCCGCGCCATTCGGCGAGCGCGTCGAGCCCGGCGCTGGCGGCGGCGTAGTGGCCCTGGGTGGCGCCGCCGAGGACGGAGGCGATGGAGGAGTAGGTGACGAAGAACTCCAGGTCGGGGAAGGAGTTCTCGGCGGCCTCGTGCAGCAGCCAGCCGCCGTACGCCTTGGCCGCGAGCTGGGCGTCGATGGACTCCCAGGTCAGCTCGGAGACCAGCTTCTTGTCGTAGGAACCGGCGGCGTGCACGATCCCGCCGAGCGGACGCGAGCCCGCCGCCAGGTGCCGGACCAGCCGCTCGACGTCCCCCGGCCGGGAGATGTCGGCGCGTACGACGTCGATCTCGGTGTCGGCCGCGAGGTCGGCGAGGACCGGTGCGGCCTCCTCGGTGGCCTTGCCGCTGCGGCTGACCAGGGTGAGGTGGCGGGCGCCGAGCGCGGCCAGCTTGCGGGCGGTGACCAGACCGAGGCCGCCGAGACCGCCGGTGACCAGGTAGGTGCGGTCGGCGCGGAGCCCGGCGGGCCCCTCGTCGGCCGGCTCGGGCCGCTCCTGGAGGTCCGCGGGCAGGGTCACCCAGGCGGGTCCGGCCGGGTCGGACAGGGCGGTGCGCAGGGCCTCGCCGGTCTCGTCCAGGCCGAAGCGGAGGCCGGAGCCGTCCTCGCCGCCGGCCGGTACGACGGCGACCGCGGGCACGGTGAGCGTGGCACGGAAGGTCCCGTCATGGCGGACGAGGACCTCGTCACCCGGCGCGAACCCGGTGCCCTCGGCCGCCGCGAGGACCGAACCCCGGGCCAGCTGACCGAGCAGCGGCGGCAGTTCGGCCTCGCCCGTCTCCTCGGCGCGTTCGGCGCGCCCGGTGTCCAGGGCGGCGCGGGCGTCCTCGGCGGTCAGGCCGACGGCGCTCACCCGGACCTGGACCTCGTCCGCTCCCGGGGCCCGGTCGGCGACCGGCACGAGCACCAGGTCGGACAGGTCTCCGGAGTCGGGGGCGCGCAGCTCGAAGCCGCCGGACCAGGTGAGGCTGGTGTCACCGGCGAGCAGCCGGCGCACATAGCGGCGGCCGGGCCGGTGGGCGACCTGGTACTCGCCGGCCGGCTCGGTCCGCCACTCCTCGGCGAGCGGGGCGAGGCCGCTGCCGGGGGCGAGGTCGACCAGGGTGGCCCGGTACTGGGCGTACTCGGTGAGCAGCACCCGCCCGAAGCCCCACAGGGTGGCGGCCGCCAGGTGGCCGCCGTCGCCGGCCGGGTCGCCGGGCAGCCACTGGGCGCCCTCGGTGACCAGCCACAGCCTCGGCGGGCGGTTCGCGCTCTCCAGCGCGGTCATGAGGGTGAGGAGTTCGCGGTAGTTGTCCTCGCACTCGGCGCGCATCCGCTCGGCGGACATCGGCCCGGAGCGCTGGTGCCACAGCCGGCAGATGTCGGTGACGGTGGGGTCCTCCAGGGCGGCCTTGAGATCGGTGAGATCGGGCAGCCAGGTGACCTTGAGGCCGGGTTCGGCGGCCAGTTCGGCGGCGCGGGCGGCCGAGGGGTCGAGGAGGACGACGTGCCGGGCGGCGGGGGCGCCGCCGCGGGCGGGCAGGGCGCGCCGCACCCACTCGGGGCGGTGCAGGAACTGGCGGCGCCCGGCGCGGCCCTCGGGGCGGGCCATGCGCACCCCGAGGAGTTCGGCGACCGGGTCGCCGTTCTCCAGCAGCAGCACATCGGCGAGGCGCCGGTCCTGCTCGCCGCGGACCCGGGCGAGGACGCGCAGCTGCTCGCCGCGCGGCTTGCGGAAGTGCCGTACGGAGGCGATCTCGCGGGGCACGAACACCGGTCCCTCGGGGTCGAGGACGACCAGCGCCTGTACGGCGGCCTCCAGCAGCTCGGCCGGGACGTGCTCGACGGCACTGGCGTCGCGGCCGGTCAGCTCGCCGGAGACCAGGCCGTCGCCGTGCCGGGCGGCCCTGACCAGCAGGCGCATGCGGGGGCCCTGGGGGCGGCCGACGGAGGCGAGGTCGGTGTAGATGTCCTCGTCGTCGATGTGCTGGGCGGCCGGGGCGAGCCCCGCGTCCAGCTCGGCCAGCTCCGAGACCGGGACCAGGGGTTCGGGGTCGGCGGCGACCGTGGCGGTGGCGTGCAGGTTCTCCTCGCCGCCGACCAGCGTGTACACCTCGACCTCGGCGCCGCCGTCGGGGCGGGGCCGCCAGCGGGTGGTCAGCGCGGTGACCGTCTCGGCGGACAGCTCCAGGGGGGCCAGCAGCCTGAGGTCGCGGACGGCGTTGCGGGCGTGGCCCTGCACCGCGTCCTGCACCGCGAGCAGCAGGTCGACGTAGGCGCCGGCGGGCAGCACCGTGCGGTCCTCGGCGGCCAGGTCGGCGAGCGCGCCCAGCTCCTCGGGCATGAACTCGGCGGTGAACTCCCTTACCCCGCTGGCGAATCGCTCCTCGGTGCCGAGCAGCGGGTGGCGGGCGGTGCCGTTCGACGCGGAGCGCCGCGGGGTGACGGAGGGCAGCCAGTAGCGCTTGCGCTGGAAGGCGTACGTCGGCAGGTCCACCCGGGCGGGGGCGGGGTGCCCGGCGTGGTAGCCGTCCCAGGCGACGGTGAGCCCGGCCGTGTAGCCCTCGGCGAGGGCGCCCAGCGTGGTCGCGGTGGTGGTGTCGCGGCGGCGCAGGCTGGCCAGCCAGACGTGGTCCTCGACGGTGACCGAGCGGCGGGCCAGCGCGGTGAGCCCGGCCTGCGGGCCGACCTCGATCAGGGCGTGCCGGCCGCGCTTGGCGACGGCGCGGATGCCGTCGAGGAAGCGCACGGGCTCGCCGATGTGCCGCACCCAGTAGCCGGGGTTGCCGATCTCGCGGAAGCGGGCGAGCCGGCCGGTGACGTTGGAGATGAGGCTGATCTTCGGCTCGTGGAACTCGATGCCGTCGAGGGCGGCGCGGAAGTCGTCGTAGACCTCGGCCATCAGCGGGGAGTGGAAGGCGTGGGAGACCTTGAGCCGCTCGACGCGCACGCCCCGCTCGGTGAGCGCGGCGCTCACCTCGTCCAGGGCCGCGGTGGCGCCCGATATCACCGTCTGGTCGGGGGCGTTGACCCCGGCGACGGCCAGGTCCGCGTGGCCCTCCAGGAGCGGGGCGACGTCCTCCAGCGGCGCGGAGACGGCGGCCATGCCGCCCTCGGCGGTGACGGCCTGCATCAGCCGGGCGCGGGCGGCGACCAGCCTGACCGCGTCCGGGAGGCTGAACAGCCCGGCCACGGCGGCGGCGACGACCTCGCCGATGCTGTGCCCGATGAGCACGTTGGGCTTGACGCCCCAGGCCATCCACTGCTGGGCGAGCGCGTACTCCAGGGTGAACAGGGCGGGCTGGGTGTACTCGGTGCGGTCGATGGCCTCGGGGTCGGCGGCGGTGCCGAGCAGCAGCTCGCGCACCGAGCGGCCGAGGTGGGCGGCGAACAGCTCGTCGCAGGCGTCGACCTCCGCGCGGAAGACCGGGAGCGCCGCGTAGAGGGCGGCGCCCATGCCGGCGTACTGGGAGCCCTGGCCGGTGAACATGAATGCGGTCTTGCGGATGCCGGTCGGACCCTCGTGCTCGCGCTCGGCGGCCTTGTCGAGGAGCTTGACGAGGGCAGCACGGTCGGCGACGGGGGCGGCGACGCGGTACGGGTGGTGGGCGCGGGCGGTGTTGGCGCTGTGGCAGAGCGCGGCGACGGAGATCTCGGGCCGCCGCTCCAGCAACGCCCGGTAGTCCGCGGCGAGTTCACGAAGAGCGGTCGCGTTCTTCGCGGAGAGGGTGAACAGCGGTGCGGCGCCCGTCTGTTCGGTCTCTTCGGCGGGATGCTCCGGGGCCTCCTCCAGGACCACCGCGCCGATCGTCCCGGCGAACCCGAAGCTGTTGACGACGGCGCGCTTGACCTCCGCCTTCCAGGGCTCGGGGGCGGTGGGCACGCGCAGCGGGTACAGGTCCCAGGGGATGCGCCCGGAGGGGTTGTCGAGGTTGATGTGCGGGTAGATGGTGCCCGAGCGCAGCATGAGCACCGTCTTGATGACGCCGACGATGCCCGAGGCCGGCTCCATGTGGCCGAGGTTCGTCTTCACCGAACCGACCACCACGGGCTGGTCCTTGGTGTGCGAGTCCACGAACACATCGCCGATGGCGCCGAATTCGATGGGGTCGCCGAGCGGGGTGCCGGTGCCGTGCGCCTCGACGTAGCTGATGTCCTCGGGCGCGAGGTGGGCCGCGCTCAGCGCGCTGCGGATGACCTTCTCCTGGGCGGGCCCGTTGGGCACGGTCAGGCCGGCGCTGTCGCCGTCCTGGCCGACGGCGGTGCCGCGCACCAGGGCGAGCACCCGGTCGCCGTCGCGCTCGGCGTCGGAGAGCCGCTTGAGGACGACGATGCCGCAGCCCTCGGCGCGGGCGTATCCGTCGGCCGCCTCGTCGAAGGTCTTGCACTGGCCGTCCGGGGCCAGCATCTGCGCGTTGGAGAACATGACCGGGATGCGCGGGTGGTGCAGGGCGTTGACGCCGCCGCACAGCGCGATGTCCGTCTCGCCGCCGCGCAGCGCCTGCACGGCCAGGTGCAGGGCGACCAGCGAGGAGGAGCAGGCGGTGTCCACGCTCATGCTCGGACCGCGCCAGCCCAGGAAGTAGGAGAGCCGCCCGGACAGCGGGAACATGGTGATGCCGGAGGCGAGATGGCCGTCCAGCTCCTCGTACGGCAGCGAGTCCAGCTCGAGCGCGTAGTCGATGGAGCTGGCGCCGATGTACACGCCGCCGTTGCCGCGGCGCAGCGGGGCCGGGTCGATGCCGGCGTGCTCCAGCGCCTGCCAGGCGGTCTCCAGCAGCAGCCGCTGCTGGGGGTCCATGTACCGGGCTTCCTTCGGCGAGATGTTGAAGAAGCCCGCGTCGAACAGGTCGATGCGGTCGAGGAACCCGCCCGCCGAGGCGCGGATCTTGCCCTTGTCGTCGGGGCCCTCGGGGGTGAACGCCTCGACGTCCCAGCGATCGGTGGGGATGGGGCGGATTCCGCTGCGGCCCTCGCGCAGAAAGTCGTCGAACTCCTCGGGCGAGCCACTGCCGCCGGGGAACCGCAGACCGATTCCGACGATCGCTACCGGCTCGGGCGCCTGCGCTGATTCCTTACGCGGCATGGAACGACTCCTCAAGCTTCCTGGACGGCCTGGGTCAGGTGGTCGACGAGGTGGGTGATGGTCGGCTCGTTGAAGAGCACATTGACGTTGATCGACAGATCCAGGAGCTGTTCCAGGCTCTGGCGTATCTCGGTCAGGCGCAGCGAGGTGAGCCCGAGATCGAAGTAGGAGATGTCGACGGGGAGGTCCTCGGAATCGTCCATGAGAAGAACGACCTTGAATTTCCTGAGGACGATTGTCTCGATTTCCTCGGTCAGTTCGCTGCGCGGCAGATCACGTAGCCGCTGGATGGTGCTGTCGACGGGTGACATGCGCCTCATGCAAGCAGCGGCGGCTGACGCACCACTGACGGCGCGGGTGGGGCGGGTTGGCTGGATCAGTCGGGTGTCAGCGCCGGATCAGATTCCGCTGTCACGCTCGCATTGCTTCAAGAAATCCACACGCCATATCCGAAAGGCTGAAGATGCTTCGCGAAGCCGCGCAGGAGGAGAGTGCTGAGGCACCTTCCGGATTGAAGAGTTACGACCTCTACATCGCGGGCAAAGACGTCGCCGGCGACGGCTGGGTGTACACCGTCAGCGGGCGTTCCCTGCTGGAAGACGTGTTCACCAGCGTGAGCCTGAAGCGCTCCCTCGAACAGGACCCCGAGTCCGAGGCGGCCAAGCACCCCTACGTCGTGGGGCGTTGTGCGATCGCGGACGACGCTTCCATCGACCTCGCCACGCAGGCCGCCGCGGCGGCCGCCGCCGAGTGGCAAGCCGTACCGCTGGAGCGGCGGATGAAGCTCGGCACCCGCTTCCGCGAGGAACTGATCAAGCACGAGGACGAGTTCCTGCGGATGCTGGTCGCCGAGTCCCACCCCGTCAAGCTCGCTCGCTGGGAGCTGAGCTGCCTGCTCCAGATCTACGCGCCCGGATCGCTGCGCTGGTACGACAAGCAGATGCGGGTCGAGAAGGAGTACAACGGCCGCCGCCTGATCCTCCACCGCCAGCCCGACGGAGTGGTCGCCTTCAACCCGCCGCAGAACGCCCCGCTGCCGAGTGCCGCGCTGTGCGTGCTGGCGCTGATGGCCGGCAACGCGGTGGTCGTGCGGGCCCCCCGCAGTATCGCGCTCTCCACCATGTGGCTGCTGCGCGACATCGTCGCCCCGCTGCTGGAGGAGTTCGACGCGCCGCCCGGCGTGCTCAACGCGGTCTGCTCCAACCCGAAGCAGACCATGGACCGCTGGATAGCGGATCCGCTGATCAACGACATCTTCTACATCGGCGGCAGCCAGGAGGGCCTGCGCTTCGAGCAGCAGTGCGTCGCCCACGGCAAGAAGCCGATCCTCGAACTCGCCGGCAACGACGGCATCGTGGTCTGGAAGGACGCCGACGTGAAGTGGGCGGCCGAGGCGATCACGGAGGCGTTCTACGGCTCCGGGCAGATCTGCATGGTCCCCAACTACGTGCTGGCCCACCCGGATGTCGCCGAGGCGCTGATCGCCGAGGTCAAGGAGCAGGTCAAGGGCATCAAGCCGGGCCTGCCCGAGGAGGAGGACGTGCTGCTGTCGCCGGTGCGGCGCAGTGAGCGCTTCTTCCGGCTGCTGCGGCAGGCGCTGGACAACGGTGCCGAGCTGGTCACCGGCGGCAACCGCACCGAGGTGGACGGCACGGTCTCGGAGACGGGCGTGTTCCTCCAGCCGACGGTGGTCCGGGTGGACGGCCTGGACCGGGCACGGACGTACGACGTGGTCCGCGAGGAGACCTTCTTCCCGCTGATCCCGATCGTGGTCGCCGAACGCGATCATGACGACGCCCTGCTCGAATCGTTCCTCCAGTTCGTCAACAGCAACGACTACGGGCTGCGCAACTCGCTGTGGTCGCGCTCCGACCACGTGGTCGAGACCTTCGTGCGGCGCACCGTCAACGGCGGTCTGCTGAAGGTCAACGACTCCCACATCGGCTTCCTGCCGTATCTGCCGAGCCACGGCGGCACCGGCCGCACCGGCGGCGCGTTCGGCGAGGCCAACTACCCGATGCTCAAGACCTCCCACGTCCAGGGAGTCAGCATCGCCCGCGACGTCAGCCCGTACGACGCGGTCTTCGGCGCCTGAACCCACCCCGTCCCCGGAGGTTTTCCCGTGCGTACCCTCGATGTCGCCCGGACCGTGTGCGAGCGGTTCCACCCAGGACTGCTCAAGGAAATCGAGCAACTCCCTTACGAAGAGCGGGAGAAACCCGGCAGTCCGGTGATCGACCTGTTCCGCATCCACGGCGGTGTGGGCCTGCTGATCCCCGAGACGTACGGCGGTCACGGCGCGGCTCCGCTGGAGGCGCTGCGGGTGCAGCTGGCGCTCGGCGCCCTGTCGCCCTCGCTGGTCGCGGCCGTCTCCATGCACCACTTCACCGCGGCCATGCTGTACTCGCTCGCCGTCAAGTCGGGGCGGCTCACCGACGCGCAGACCCAGCTCCTGCACCAGATCGTGCCCGACCAGCAGGTGCTGGCCTCCGGCTGGTCGGAGGGCCGTACCGCCGCGAACATCCTCAAGCCGGCCGTGACCGCGCGCCCGGTGGAGGGCGGCTTCCTGCTCTCCGGCTCCAAGAAGCCGTGCAGCCTGTCGCGTTCGATGAGCCTGCTGACCGCGTCCACGGCGATCCACGGCGAGGACGGCGGCGAGCCCGAGCTGGCGCTCGCGCTGGTGCCGGCCGACGCGCCGGGCCTGACCGTGCAGCGGTTCTGGGCCAACGACCTGCTGGCCGGCGCCGAGAGCGACGAGGTGCGCCTGGAGGACGTGTTCGTGCCCAGCGAGATGGTGGTGCGGGCCGGCGCGGACGATCCCACGCGCCTGGACGACCTCCAGTCCGCCGGGTTCGTCTGGTTCGAGATGCTGATCTCGGCGGGGTACGCGGGCGCCGCGGCCGCGCTGGTCGAGCAGGTGCTGACCCGCAAGCGGGGCAGCGCGGACGAGCGGGCCGCGCTCGCCGTCGACATGGAGGCCGCGCTGGCCCTCCTCGAAGGCGTGGCCCGGGGCACCGGCCGCGAGCCGGGCGACGAGGAGTCGGTGGCGCGGGTGCTGGTGGCGCGCTACGCGGTGCAGAACGCGCTGCCGGGGATCGTGGCACGGGCGCTGGAGCTGCTCGGCGGGATGGACTTCATCACGAACTCCGCGTCCGCGCAGGCCGCGGCCGCCACGAGGGCGCTGGCCTTCCACCCGCCGTCGCGGATCGCCGCGTCGGAGCCGCTGCTGACGTACTTCGACGGAGGGCCGCTGGTTCTCGCGTAGTGCGGCCCCGCGCCCCTTCGGGGCGCTCCCCTGAACGGCATTGAAAAGTCCCCCTCTCTTGGAGTGAGTGACACGTGACCGTCTTGCACGATTCCCCCCACGCGCCCGTCGTCGACGACGAGGCCGAGATCCTCAACCTCTACCGGGCCCACCTGAGCAAGGGCCGGGCCACGCTCGCCGAGCTGTTCGGCAGCCACATGGAGGTGGCGTCCGAGGGCGCCTGGCTCACCACCAGCGACGGTGAGCGCTTCCTGAACGCGGGCGGCTACGGCGTGTTCATCATGGGCGCCCGGCACCCGATCGTCATGGAGGAGGTGGAGCGCCAGCTGCGCACCCACCCCACCGCGACCCGCATCCTGCTGGAGCCGACGGTGGCCCGCGCCGCCGAGGCGCTGGTGTCGGTGATGCCCACCGGCCTGGACCGGGTGCACTTCGCGCTCTCCGGCGCCGAGGCGGTGGAGACCGGTCTGAAGCTGGCCCGCGCGGGCGGCTTCAAGCGGACCATCTCGATGCGCGGCGGCTACCACGGCAAGACGCTGGGCGCCCTGTCGGCGACCGCGAAGGACGTCTACCAGGCGCCGTTCCGGCCGCTGATCCCCGACTTCCAGCACCTGCCGTTCGGCGACGCCGACGCCCTGGAGGCCGAGCTGCGCGCCCACCCGGGCGAGGTCTGCGTGATCCTGGAGCCGGTCCAGGGCGAGGGCGGCGTGATCATCCCGCCCAAGGGCTACCTCAAGCGGGTCGAGGAACTGGTCCGCGAGTACGAGGGCTTCCTCATCCTCGACGAGGTGCAGTCCGGCTTCGGACGGCTCGGCGAGTGGTGGGGCGCCGACCTCGAAGGCGTCGTACCGGACGTGCTGCTGGCCGGCAAGGCGCTCGGCGGCGGTGTGATGCCGGTGTCCGCGGCCGTCGCCACCCGCAAGGCGTTCCGCCCCTTCGACAAGGACCCCTACGTCCACACCGCCACCTTCTCCGGGCAGCCGGTGCTGATGGCCTCGGTGCTGGGCGCGGTCCGTGCCGTCAAGGAGGAGCGCCTGGTCACCCGCTCCCTGGACCTCGGCGCCCGGCTGCTGCCGCGGATCGCGGAGGTCGCCCACCGCAACATCCCCGAGCTGGTCGTGGACGTCCGCGGCCAGGGGCTGCTCATCGGCGTGGAGCTGGTCGAGGCGGGCCTCGCCGGCGAGCTGCTGATCGAGCTGTTCAACCACGGCGTGGTCGCCAACCACTCCATGAACGGCAGCTCGGTGGTCCGGTTCACCCCGCCCGCCGTGCTGAGCGACACCGACCTCGACTACCTCGTCAACTCCTTCGATCTGGCCACCCGGGATCTCATCAAGGGCGCGGCCACTATGCCGGAAGGCGGTAACTGATCGTGCGGCACGTAGAACTCGAATCCCTGATTCCCGCGGCGCAGGCCGAGGAGGTCCTGCACGCCGTACGGCGCTTTGAGAAGTACCCGGACCTCGCGCCGCACGTGAACGCGACCACCGTGCACTCCGCGTACCCCGAGCCCAAGCCCTCCTCCAGCTGGGAGCTGCACTTCCGCAGCGGTCTGCTGCGCTGGACCGAGGACGACACGGTGCTGCCGGAGGCGGGCGAGATCCGCTTCGAGCAGTCCGACGGCGACTTCGACTCCTTCACCGGTGTCTGGTCGGTCAAGCAGAAGGGCGAGGACGTCGTCGTCCGCTTCGACGCCGACTTCGACTTCGGCATCCCGAGCCTGGAGGGCATCCTCGACCCGATCGCCGAGCGGGTCATCAAGGAGACGGTCGCCTGGGCCCTGACCGGTCTGTACCCGGCCGTGCGCATCCAGGGCGGCATCGAGCTGAACACGCCCGCCACGGTCGGCGCGTAGCACCGCCGAAGGAGCTGACCATGGACCAGGCGAATCCCTTCGAGACCCCACGGACCTACTCGCTGCACCGCGCCGAGTACCTGGTGGGCCTCGCCGTCACCACCGGGATGATCATCTACCACTTCGGTGACATCCGCTGGCTGCCGGCGCTCGGGCTGTTCCTCTACATCGACCTGATCGGCTACATCCCCGGCGCCATCGCCTTCCGCAAGAGCGGCGGGCAGCCGATCCACAAGGCGTACTACGTCCTGTACAACGTCATGCACAGCCTCATCACCCAGGGCGCGGTCGCCGCGCTGTGGTGCCTGCTGGTCAAGCCGGAGTGGGCGCTGCTGGTGCTGCCGTTCCATCTCTTCGGCGACCGGGGCCTGTTCGGCAACTTCATGAAGTCCTTCGCGCTGCCCTTCGAGCCGGTGCGCCAGGAGGGGTACCTCCGCCTCCTGGACGACCTGGGGCTGCCGCATCCCAAGCCGGTGGGGCACGCGATGGACCCGGTGCCGGTCGGGCACGTCCCCGCGCGGCCCGTCGTCCGCGAGACGGAGGCCGTGCGATGACCACCGCCGCGACCCCGGTACGCCGGGCGGTGCGCCAGGACCCGGCCGAGCGCCGGCGGGCCCTGTACCACCTGGCCTCCGCGGTGTCCGTGCTCACCACGGGCCCCGAGGAACGGATGCACGGCACCACCGCGAGCACCGTCACCCTGGTCTCGCGCTCGCCGCTGCTGGTCGGGGTGGTGCTGCGGGCGGGCTCGTCCTTCGGCCGCCGCGCCGCCGCCGAGGGCCGGTTCGCGATCAATGTGCTCGGCGGCGAACAGGCCGACGTGGCACGGCGGTTCGCGGTCAGCTCGCGGCCCGAGGGCAGCGCGGCCTTCGCCGGCCTCGCCTGGACCACCGACCGCTACGCCCAGGCCCCGCTGCTCGCGGGCGCCCTCGCCCACTATGTCTGCCGGTTCCACTCCGCGCACACCGCGGGCGACAGCGAGCTGCTGCTCGGCCATGTCGTCCGGGCCACCGCGGACGAGGGCCTGCCGCTGCTGAGCTACACCGGCGGGCTGTACGCCGGTTCCCTGCGTCCGGCGAAGGAGACCGCCGCATCATGACCGCACCCGTTGCCCCCGAGGCCGACTGGGAGAAAGCCCCCGGCCTGCTGGACGGCGCGAAGGAACTCACCCTCGGCCCCGAGGAGTGCGACCTCGCCTACTGGTTCACCTCCGTCGCCCAGGGCACCCTGCGCGACCGAGGTGCCACCGGCCACCATGTGGACGCCCTCACCCCCGACTTCCTGAAGGCCCCCGGCCCGCTGCGCGAGGCCCTGATCCTGGAGTTCGGCTTCCGGGCCCTCTCCGAGGAGCTCGCCACCCGGCTGCTCGGCCACTACGTGACCATCGCGCCCTCCATCCCCGAGATGGAGTTCTACGCCACCCAGCTGATCGACGAGGCCCGGCACGCCCGTGTCTTCCGCCAGCACCTGGTGGATCTCGGCATCCCGCAGAGCGCCCTGCTGCGGGAGATCGAGGAGATGACCCAGGACTACCGCAAGCGGGTCCTGAACCCGGTGGTGGACTTCACGCTGGACATCGTCCGCGACAAGGCCGACTTCCCCGGCGGCGTGGGGGTGTTCGCCATCATCATCGAGGGCGTCCTCGCCCCCGCCGCCGAGCTCAGCGAGCGCAAGTGGACCCCGCTGTCCCCGGCGACCGGCGAGATCTCCCGCGGCACCGCCATCGACGAGATCCGCCACCTCACCGTGGCCAGCACCATCCTGCGCGACCACCTCGTCGAGCACCCCGAGTACACCCCCCGGCTCCTGGAGATCCTGCGCTCGGGCGTCAAGCTGTGGGACGAGCTGCCGGACCGCGAGTTCGTCATCCACCGCGAGGAGCTGTTCCAGGAAGGCATGTTCAAGCACGCCGACCTGATCGGCGACTACGAGGTCTGGCCGGGCGTCCGCCTCCTCGACACCACTCCCGACCAGCGCTACGACATGGCCGAGCAGTGGACCGACGAGATGGCCGAGGTCCGGATGGAGTACATGGGCCTGCCCGTCGAGGTCCTCGCCTCGGAGGCCGGCGCATGAGTACCGGGCGGGCGGCGGTCGTCACCGGGATCGGCTCGTACGTCCCGCCCAACATCGTCACCAACGAGGACCTCTCACGGCGCCTCGACACCTCCGACGAGTGGATCCGCACCCGTACCGGCATCGCCGAGCGGTTCTACATCACCCCCGGAACCACCACCGGCGACCTCGCGGTGGAGGCGGGCCTGCGGGCCCTGAAGTCGGCGGGCGACGAGCAGGTCGGCGCGGTGGTGCTCGCCACCACCACCCCGGACCAGCCCTGCCCCGCGACCGCCCCCCAGGTGGCCGCGCGGCTCGGGCTCGGCCAGGTGCCCGCCTTCGACGTGGCGGCCGTCTGCTCCGGGTTCCTGTACGGCCTCGCGTCCGCCGCCGGGCTGATCGCCTCCGGGGTCGCCGACAGCGTGCTCCTGATCGCCGCCGACGCCTTCACCACGATCATCAACCCGGAGGACCGCACCACCGCCGTGATCTTCGCGGACGGCGCGGGCGCGGTGGTACTGCGGGCCGGCTCGCCGGACGAACCCGGCGCGCTCGGACCGCTGGTGCTCGGCAGCGACGGCGAGCTGAGCCATCTGATCGAGGTCCCGGCGGGCGGCTCCAAGCAGCGCTCCTCGGGCCGCCCGGCCGCCCCGGAGGACCACTACTTCCGGATGCTCGGGCGGGAGACCTACCGGCACGCGGTGGAGCGGATGACCAGCGCGTCCACCGAGGCCGTCGAACGGGCCGGCTGGCGCCTGGAGGACGTCGACCGGTTCGCGGCACACCAGGCCAACGCCCGCATCCTGGAGGCCGTCTCGGACCGGCTCGACATCCCCGAGGAGCGGCGGCTCAGCAATATCGCGCGGGTCGGCAACACCGGTGCCGCCTCGATCCCGCTGCTGCTCGCCGAGGCCACCGCCGACGGGCGGCTGACCGCGGGGAACCGGGTGCTGCTCACCGCGTTCGGCGGCGGGCTCTCCTGGGGCGCGGCCACGGTCGTCTGGCCCGAACTCCAGACCATCTGACCGATCGTCAGAAAAGACCTTCGAAAGGAATCGTCATGCTGGAGCAGCTCAAGGAAATCCTGTCCAACAAGCTCAAGGTGTCGCCCGAGGCCATCACCCCCGAGGCCACCCGGGAGGACATCGAGCTGGACTCGCTGGCCGTCGTGGAGCTGTCGCTGCTGCTGAAGTCCGAGCTGGACCTGGACGTCAGCGACGACGACCTCCTGGAAGCCGAGACCGTGGCCGACATGGTCTCGCTGATGGAGGAGCGGAGCGCGAAGGTCTGATGGCCGCGATGGACATCGCCGTCACCGGGCTCGGTCTGATCACCCCCGGCGGGATCGGGGTCGGACCGAGCTGGGCGGCGGTCTGCGACGGCAGGCCGGCCGCGGCCCTCGATCCGGTGCTGGCCGACAACCCCGTACAGCTCTCCTGCCGGGTGCCCGGCTTCGATCCCGAGAGCCTGCTGAGCGCGCGCCGGGCCCACCGCCTGGACCGGTTCGTGCAGTTCGCGCTGGTCGCCGCGCACGAGGCGGTGGCCGACGCGGGTCTCGACCCGAGGACCTGGGACGGCGCCCGGGTGGGCGTGGTCCTCGGCTGCGCCGACGGCGGCCCTGGCACGGTCGAGGAACAGCACCATGTGCTGCGCGAGCAGGGCGCGGACCGGGTGTCACCCCTGCTGCTGCCGATGCAGCTGCCGAACATGCTGGCCGGTCAGACGGCCATCGAGTTCGGGGCGACCGGTCCCAACCTGGTGGTGGCCACCGCGTGCGCGTCCGGCGCGACGGCCATCGGCACCGCCCGGGATCTGCTGGCGCTCGGCCGCTGCGACATCGTGCTGGCCGGCGGCAGCGAAGCCATGATCACCCCGCTGGTCATGGCCGGGTTCGCCCAGATGGGCGCGCTGTCCAAGCGGCACGACGACCCGGCGTCCGCCTCCCGCCCCTTCGACGCCGACCGCGACGGGTTCGTGGCCGGCGAGGGGGCCGGAATCCTGGTGATGGAGCGCGTCGCCGACGCGCGGGCCCGTGGGGCGCACATCCACGGGCGGATCATCGGGTACGGCGCCACGGCCGACGCCCACCACATGACGTCGCCGCATCCCGACGGCGCCGGCATCGAGGCGGCGGTCCGCGCCGCGCTCGCCGACGCGGGCGCCGACCCCGACGACGTCGAGCACGTCAACGCGCACGGTACGTCGACGCCGCTGAACGACCTGTCCGAGGCACGGATGATCCAGCGGACGCTGCGCGGCGATCCGGTGGTGACGTCCACCAAGGGGGTCACCGGGCATCTGCTGGGCGCGGCGGGCGCGGTCGAGGCCGCGTTCACCGTGCTCAGCGTCGAGCACGAAATCATCCCGCCCACCGCCAACCTGGTGATGCCGGACGCCCGGATGGAGATCAAGCTGGCACAGACCCTGACCGAGATGCCGATCGATCTGGCGCTGAGCAATTCCCTCGGGTTCGGCGGGCAGAACACCGCTCTGGCGATCGCGCCCGCCTGAGCAGACGCCCCGCATTCCAACAGCCGTCCGCTGAGCACGTTCCGCGGGCGGCTGTTGGCCTTGACCCACCCCCCACAGTCCCCACCCCACTCCCCATATCTGGAGCACCCATGTCCACCACCAGTGGTTCGCCGCCCGTCTCGGGGCGGCTCGGTACCGCGCACATCCTGTTCCTCATCGTCGCCGCCGCGGCCCCGCTCTCCGCGATGGTCGGCACCGTCCCGCTCGCGTTCGCGTTCGGCGACGGGGCCGGAGTGCCGGCGGCGTTCCTGTTCGCCGGGGTGACCCTGCTCTGCTTCTCGGCCGGGTACGCGGTCAGCGCGCGGCGCACCGGCGGGTCCGGCGGGTTCTACGCCTCCGTCGCCGACGGACTCGGCAGACCCCCGGCGGTCGCGGCCGGGTACATGGCCCTGCTGTCGTACAACTGCGCGACCATCGGGCTGGCCGGCGCGCTCGGGTACTTCACCCAGCTCGTGCTCGCCGCCCATGGGCTGACGGTGTCCTGGGAGTGGTGCGCGGCGGTCGGGCTGGTGCTGACCGCGGTGCTCGGCTACCGGGAGATCGCGCTGAGCGCCCGGGTGCTGGCCCTGCTGATGCTGGGCGAGATCGGGGTGCTGGCGGCGCTGGACGTGTCGATCCTCGTCCGGCACGGGGTGCACGCGCTGCCCGCCGCCTCGTTCTCCCCGCACACCGCCGCGGGCCCCGGCGTCGGTGTCTCGCTGATGTTCGCGTTCGTGTCCTTCATCGGGTTCGAGTCGGCGGCGCTGTACGGCAAGGAGGCGCGCAACCCGGAGCGCAGTGTGCCCCGGGCGACGTACGCGGCCGCCGCGCTGATCGCCGGGTTCTACGCGCTGACCAGCTGGCTGGCGGTGGGCGCGATCGGCCCGGACCACGTGCGCGAGGTCGCCGGCAAGCAGATGGGCGACCTGTTCTTCGGGCTCGGCGACGACTTCCTCGGCTCGGCGGGCAGCACACTGCTCCAAGTCCTGCTGTGCACCAGCCTGTTCGCGGCGACGCTGGCCCTGCACAGCGCCGCCAACCGCTACGCCCAGGTCCTCGCCCAGGACGGGCTGCTCCCCCGCACGCTGGCCGCCGAGCACGCCCGGCACGGCTCCCCGCACCGGGCGAGCGTGTGGCAGAGCATGCTGACCGCGCTGGTGCTGGCCGGGTTCGCGGTGGCGGGCCTGGACCCGTACGCCGACCTGACCACCAGCATGCTCGGCCTGGGCACCCTCGGCATCGTCACCCTCCAGGCGCTGGCCGCGCTGTCGGTGCTCGGGCTGCGGCTGCGCGCCGGGCACGGGCACTGGTGGAAGGAGACCCTCGCCCCGCTGCTGGGCTTCGCCGGGCTCGCCACCTCCGTCTGGCTGGTGGTCGGCAACTTCGACATGCTCACCGGCTCCCCCTCCCAGGTGATCGCCGCGCTGCCCTGGCTGCTGCCGCTGGTCGCGCTCGGCGGGCTCCTCTACGCGGCCCGGCTGCGCGGCGCCCACCCGCTGCGCTACCGGCAGCTCGGCACCCGGCACACCGCCACCCCCGCCGCCCCCGACCTCACCCTCACCCCGTCAGGAGACCGCCATGCACGATCCCAATGAGCTGATCGAGGCCGGCGAGGACGCCAAGCGCCGCCTGGCCCGCCGCCGTTACGAGCTCGACCTGGACGCCGTGGGCGGTGCGCTGCGCGCCCGTACGGCCGCCAACGCCGAGGTGACCCGGCTGCGCACCGAGCTGAACAGGACGGCCAAGGCCCGCCGTTCGGGCCCGCCCAGCGAGGCCGAGAAGGAGGCTGCCCGCGCGCTGCGCGCCGAGGTACAGCAGGCGGAGGGCGTCGCCCGGGTGGCCGCGGCGGACCTGACCGAACTGCTGCTGGGCATCCCCAACCTGCCCCTGGACAGCGTCCCGGACGGCGACTCCGAGAAGGAGGCCGTGGAGGTGCGCCGGGGCGGTCCCGCGCCGCGCCCGGCCGAGGGCGCCCGGCACCACGCGGAGATCGGCGAGGCCCTCGGCATCCTGGACCCGCAGGCCGCGGCCAAGCTGTCCGGCGCCCGGTTCAGCGTGGCGCACGGCGCCGGGGCCCGCCTGGAGCGCGCCCTCGCCGACTTCTTCCTCGACCTGCACACCCGCGAGCACGGCTACACCGAGCAGTCGGTGCCGTACCTGGTCTCCCGGGACACCATGACCGGCACCGGGCAGCTGCCCAAGTTCGAGGAGGACCTCTTCCGCACCCAGGTCGGCGAGCGGGAGCTGTTCCTGATCCCGACCGCGGAGGTGCCGCTGACCAACCTGGTCTCCGGCGAGCTGCTGGACGCGCGGGCGCTGCCGTACGCCTTCACCGCCCGCACCCCCTGCTTCCGCGCGGAGGCGGGCGCGTACGGCCGCGACACCCGCGGTGTGCTGCGGCTGCACCAGTTCGAGAAGGTGGAGCTGGTGCGGATCTGCGCCCCCGAAGAGGCGCAGGAGCAGCTGGAGTTGATGGTCGGGCACGCCGAGGAGTGCCTGCGCCGGCTCGAACTGTCCTTCCGCACCGTGCTGCTGCCCGCGGGCGACATGGGCTTCTCGGCGCGGATGACGTACGACATCGAGGTGTGGCTGCCGGGCGGTGACGCCTTCCGGGAGATCTCCTCGGTGTCCGACTGCGGCACCTTCCAGGCGCGCCGCGCGGACATCCGGGTCAAGCGGGCCGACGGCCGCAAGTCGCCGGCCGCCACGCTGAACGGCTCGGCGCTGCCGATCGGCCGGACGGTGGCCGCGCTCTTGGAGCAGGGCGTGCAGGACGACGGTTCGGTGCTGCTGCCGGCGGCGCTCCAGCCGTACACCGGGTTCCGGCGCATCCTGCCGGGCGGCATCACCGAGTGACACCACGGGAAGGGGGCGGGTGCCGGTCCGGCACCCGCCCCCTTCCCGTGTGCGCGCCGTCAGGCGCCCATCATGTGCACCCCGCCGTCCACATGGACGATCTCGCCCGTGGTGCGCGGGAAGAAGTCCGAGAGCAGGGCGACGACCCCGCGGGCGGCCGGCTCCGGGTCGGTGAGGTCCCAGCCGGCCGGGGCCCGCCCGGTGGTCCAGACGTCGGCCAGTTCACCGAAGCCGGGGATGGACTTGGCGGCCATGGAGCGCAGCGGGCCCGCCGCGACCAGGTTGCTGCGGATGCCGAACTCGCCGAGGTCGCGGGCGAGATAGCGGCTGGTGGACTCCAGGGCGGCCTTGGCGACGCCCATCCAGTCGTAGTGCGGCCAGGCCACGGCCGCGTCGAAGGTGAGCCCGACGACCGAGCCGCCGCGCTGCTTGAGCAGCGGAAGGCAGGCGGTGGTCAGGGACTTGAGGGAGTACGCCGAGACGTGCACGGCGGTCGAGACGTCGTCCCAGGTGCCGTCGAGGAAGTTGAAGGCGCCCTGGGGGCCGAAGGCGATGGAGTGCACCACGCCGTCGAGGCCGTCGGTGTGCGCGCCGAGCCGCTCGGCCAGGGTGTCCAGGTGGTCCTGGTCGGTGACGTCCAGCTCGATGACGGGGGCGGGCTTGGGCAGCTTCGCCGCGAACCGCTCGATCAGGGAGAGCCGCCCGAACCCGGTGAGCAGCACCTCGGCGCCCTCCTCCTGGGCGATCCGGGCCACATGGAAGGCGATGGAGGCGTCCGTGACCACGCCGGTCACCAGGATGCGCTTGCCCGCGAGGATGCCGCTCATGCCGACACCTTCTTCGGCAGGGTGCTCACCAGCGGGGAGTCGTGGTCCTGGGGACCGGCCGCGCTGCCGCCGCCGGGCGAGCCGAGGGTGGCGAAGAAGTCGGCGTTGGAGGCGGCGTGGTCGTCGCCCCACTCCTCGGGCAGGTCGTCCGCGAAGTAGATGGCGTCGACCGGGCAGACCGGTTCGCAGGCTCCGCAGTCCACGCATTCCTCCGGATGGATGTACAGGGCGCGGCGGCCCTCGTAGATGCAGTCCACGGGGCATTCGTCGACACAGGAGCGGTCCTTGATGTCGACGCAGGGCAGTCCTATGACGTAGGCCATGCTCAACTCCTTGATCGATAGGGGTTGTTCACTTCAGGGACACACCGGTGGTGCGCTCGCCGAGGGACAGCACGGTGACGGCGAGGACGGCCATGGCGGCGGCGATGACGGCGAACAGCGCGCCGGGGCCGTGCGCGTCGAGGACCGGGAGCAGCGCGAACGGCAGTGCGCCGGCGCTGAGTTTGGACAGCGAGTACGCGGCGCCCGCGGCGGTGGCCCGGATCTCGGTCGGGTACTGCTCGGAGAGGTACACGTGCGAGACGCTGGAGAAGACGTTGCTGAACAGGGTGTAGGCGAAGCCGCACAGCACGATGAGCTCCGCGGACCCGGCGTAGGCGAAGCCGAGCCCCGCGACCACCATCGCGCCGGCCGAGAGGGCGACGAGGGTACGGCGCTCCATGCGGTCCACGATCGGCAGGACCAGCGCGGAGCCCACCGGGTAGCCGAGGAAGGACAGCGCGGTGAAGCCGAGTCCGGCGACGACGCCGTAGCCCTTGGCGGCGACGATCTGCGGGGCGAGGGTGCCGAAGCCGTAGTAGCCGACGACGGACAGGACGCAGAACACCCACAGCACGAGGGTGCGGCGCAGCAGTCCGGGCCGGAAGATGTCACGGAGGCGGGCCTGCCGCGCGGGGGCCCCGGTGTCCTGCCGCGGGGCGGGCGGCTCCAGGGGCAGTCCCGCTCCGGCCGCCTCGGCCTCCATGCGGGCGACCAGGCGGTCGGCCTCCTCGGTGCGGCCGGTGGCGGCGAGCCAGCGCGGGGACTCGATCAGCTGGCGGCGCAGCACCCACACGGCGGCGGAGCCGAGGGCGCCGAGCACGAACAGCCAGCGCCAGCCGGCCACGCCGAGCGGGGACAGCGGCACCAGCCACAGGGCGGCGAAGCCGACCGCGGGCACCCCGCAGAAGGCGAGGGTGTAGGCCCAGGCGATGAACCGGCCGCGCTTGGAGGCGGGCAGGACGTCCGCCAGGTAGCAGTCGGAGAGGGCCTGTTCGGCGCCGATGCCGAGACCGGCGAGGAAGCGGGTGACGATCAGCCAGGCGGCGTTCGGCGCGAAGGCGCCGAGCAGTGAACAGGCCGAGTAGATCGCCAGGTTGACCAGGAAGGCCCGACGCCGGCCGAACCGGTCCGCGATCCGGCCGAGCGTCAGGGATCCGATGAACTGGCCGACGAACGCGGAGGCCAGGACGAGTTTGAGCGAGGTCGTGCCGAAGCCGAAGTCGCTCTGCAGCACTTTTCCGATGGTGCCGGAGAGGTTGTTCTCGAAGGTGTCGAAGAACAGGCCGACTCCGATGACCGCGGTGAGTCTTCGGTGCAGGGGAGTGATCGGCATGCGGTCCAGGCGGGCGCCGATCGGGACGGGAGCGGTGCGACCGCCGGCCGCGGCGGTGGTCTGGGACATGGGGCTGGCTCCTTGGAAACTGCTGTCGCACGCTGTCGCTGTGCTGCTGGGGAAGGAACCGCCCGGGTCACCGGCGGACCCGGGCGTGCGGCCCGGGGGCCAGGTGTGGGGGTGAGGAGGAGGTGGACAAGGGGGGTGGGGGGATCAGGCCGCTTCCATGGCCTGGCGGCGGATCTGCTCGTCGACGTCACCGCGGCGCACCGGGGCGCTGACCTTGTGGAGGAAGGAGGCGACCTCGCGGTACGAGCGCCAGAAGCCGACCTCGTGGTACGGCACCCCGCGTTCGGCGCAGTACTCCATGGTCAGCTCGCGGGCGCGGGGCAGGCTCTTCTGCGGCATGGCCGGGAACAGATGGTGCTCGACCTGGTAGTTGAGGCCGCCGTACAGGAAGTCGATGAACAGGCTGGGGCGGATGTTGCGGGAGGTGAGCACCTGGCGCTGCAACCAGTCCAGGGTCTCCACCTCGCCGTCGCGGACCTCCATGCCCTTGTGGTTCGGGGCGAAGATCATGCCGAAGTACACGCCGAGGGCGGCGTGCTGGACGACGATGAAGGCGACCGCGAGGCCCGGGGACAGGACGGTGAAGACGCAGGTGAGGTAGACGGCGGCGCGCAGCAGGATGAGGGAGGTCTCCAGCAGCGGGCGCTTGGTCTTGCCGCCGGTGATGGACACCACCGCGGTCTTCAGCATCTTGAAGCCCTCGAGGACCAGCAGCACGAAGAACATCACGCTCTGGTAGCGCACCACGAGCTTCTGGGTGCCCGTGCGGGTCGGGTACTGCTTGATGTCGAAGATGGCGGTGCGCCGGCCGATGTCCGGGTCCATGTCGAGGTGGTTGGGGTTGGAGTGGTGCCGGTTGTGGTGGTTGACCCACCAGCCGTAGCTGACCCCGTTGACCAGGTTGGCGTGCACGTAACCGACGGCGGACGCGGCCTTCTTGCTGCGGAACATGGCCTTGTGACCGGCGTCGTGCCACATGAACGCCGACTGGCCGCCGCACAGGCCCATCCACACGGCGGTGAGCAACTGCCACCAGCTGTTGCCCAGTTCGAAGAACGCGGCGAACCCGATCGCCAGCAGGGCGGTGTTGAGGGCGAGCTTGCCCACGTAGTAGCGCGGGTCCAGATCGAGGAGGCCCTCGGCCTTGACCCGCTTGAGCAGTTCGGCGAAGGTGGCCGACGCGCCGGTGCGTTCGCCGCCCGGCGCGGCCGCGGCCACGGCTTCCTGTATGTGCGGACGCTGCATGCGTTGCTCTCCTTGGGAGAAAGTGCCCGATAGCGGGCGGCGGCGCCGCTGCCCCGCGGACCTGCGGACCGGCGGGCGCCGCGAGTCGACTTCAGCTCCCGCGTGGCGTCACCGCCGCGGGCTGTGGCCCGCCCGGCGGACCCGGGCGACGGGAGTACAGTGCGGCACTCCCGGACCCGGACCACCGGGCGAACGTAGTTCCAGCGTTCCGTGCACCACTGATGTGGCACTGATACCGGTCTGATCGGGCCAGGCGGGCCCCGACGGCCGGCACCCGGGCCGCCCGTCGGCCACTCAGGCGGTCGCCTCGGCGCGCAGGCGGTCGTCCAGGGCGCGCACGGCGGCGTCGGCGGTCTCGGCGACCTGGGCGTCGTCGGGGGCGCCGATGACGGCCATCAGCTGCTCGACCACGGCGTGCGAGAGGTCCTCGGTGGACTGGCTCATTTCATCGTCTCCTGTCGGTGCGGGGCGGTGTGGTGCGGTGCGGTGCGGGACCGTGCGGGGCGGGTGTCAGAACGCCTTGCAGGCACGGAAGATGTGCGCGAAGCCGGGCAGCGACGCCTGCGGCCCGTCGAAGGCGACGTACTCGGGGATCAGCACGTCCGGGGCCCACTTCTGCTTGTACGACAGCTGGGTCTGCGCCGGGTACAGCGCCGCGCCCTCGGCCCACAGGGCGTGCATCAACCACTGGAACCCCGGGCTGTGGCCGTCGAGTTCGTGTCCGGCGTCGAGCCCGGTGAACGGCGTGAAGCCGAAGTGCAGCCACTCGACGCCCTCGGCGCGGAAGACCTCGATGGCGTGCGCGTTGATGGCCTCCATCAGGCCCGGCGAGCCCTCGGGGATGCGCCGGCTGAGGTCGTGCATCCAGCCGGCCCGGCTGCCGTAGACCGGCGAGTACGAGATGTAGGCGACCGGCTCGCCGTCGATGGTGCCGCTGAACAGCCGGCGCTGCGCCTGGGCGGGCCCGCCGATCTGGCCGACCAGGAACTCCAGCTGCTGCGCGCCGCCCTTGGAGCCGAGCCACGCCCTGTCGATCACGGCGATGTCGTCGGCGACCTCGGTCGCGTCGACCTCCTGGATCTGGAGGCCGTTGCGCAGCGCGCGGGAGATCTTGTTGCGCAGCTGCATGAACTTGGTGCCGCGCAGCGTGAAGTCCGCGAGGCTCACCGCCCAGGAGGCGCCGATCTGGTTGACGACGCAGCCGCGCGCCGCGTACCGCTCGGCGTCGGCCCGCTGGAGCTGCACGCCGACCAGGCTCAGGCCCTCGTCGCGGACGTAGGTCCGGAAGGCGTCCAGGAGGGTGTCGTAGTCGCCCTCGGCCGCGAACGGGCCGCCGAACTGCACGGCCCAGCGGCCGGTGCGGCGGTAGACGACGACACCGTCCACGCCCGGGACGGTGAAGGCACTGTTTCCGCTGTTGAGAGCGAGGAAGGAACTCGGGTTCTCGCTCGTGGTGTGGGCTCGTACGGCGTCGAGAATCAGCCTGTCCGTACCGGTCTCGGTGGTGATCGCGGTCATTTCCTGACCCCTTTCGGGAGCGTTTTCCGTCAAAGGGAGTACAGCACCGTAACGTTGCCCCGGAAAAGAGCAGTTGGGCATTCATTTACCTGTGTCAGAACCGCGTCAGCATTCCGTCAGCCGTTACTGCCAAAGTAGTTGACGTGAACGGCGCCGGAATCCGGAGCCGGACACGGGGAGAGGTGCCCGGAGTGGCCGATCGGGGACCACGTGCACCGCGCTGGTCGGGCCCAACAGCCCACGCAGGTTCAAATCCTGCCCTCTCCGCCACGGCCGGAACCATGGCTGGACGCGCTTCCCGCCCCGGACGGTGGGACATCGCAGGCGTCCGTCCATGAATTCGGCACCACCAGCCGGTGCTCCTCCGAACGCATTCGGGCACCGGCACCACCCAGAAGCCGCCGGCCGCCCCCCGTCCCGGCGGAGCTAACGCCCCGGCGGGCCGCGGTACAGGTCGAGGCCCGCCGGGGCAAGGCGCGTTCGGACATTCTTTCTTTCACGGCAGCACCACTCCGGAAACACCGTCGGCGAGGAATTGTCATCTAGGGGGAAAGATATGCTGAGGTTCTCCGTTCTCGGAGCGCTGGAGATACGCACCACCGCCGGCGAGGCGGACGTGTGCGGCGATCTCCAGCGCACTCTGGTGCAGACCCTGCTGGTCAGTGAGGGCCGGCCGGTGTCCGGGGAGAGCCTGGCGGAGGAGATGTGGGGCGAGACCCTGCCCGACCATCGGGCCAACGCCCTCCAGGCGCACATCAGCCGGCTGCGGCGCAGGCTGCGGGCGCTGGAGCCGGACCGCCCCGCCTCCCGGGTGACCATCCATCCGGCCGGCTACCGGCTCAGCGTCGGCGAGGGCGAGCTGGACGCGGCGGAGTTCGTACGGGCCGTACGGCAGGCCGAGTCGGCCGGGCCCAAGGACCCGGAGCGCACCGCCCGGATGCTCGGCGAGGCCCTCGCGCTGTGGCGGGGCCCGGTGTTCGGCGGCTTCCCCGGCGGCACCATGTGCCAGCTCGCCGGGGCCCGGTACGAGGAGTACCGGATGCGCGCGATGGAACTGCGCTTCGACGCCGAACTGCGCCTGGGCAGACATGCCTCGGTGCTCGCGGAGCTGGCCGAGGCGCACACCAACCACTCGCTGCGCGAGCGCTTCTGCGAGCAGCTGATGGTCGCCCTGTACTGCTCGGGCCGGCAGGCCGACGCGCTCGACGTGTTCCGCCGGATGCGCCGCAGGCTGGACGAGGAGCTGGGCATCCAGCCGTCGCCCGCGCTGCGCAAGGTGGAGCTGGCGATCCTCTCGCACGATCCGGCGCTCACCGGCGATCACCTGGTCCCGACGGCGTTGCAGCCGGTGTGAGCGCGGGGGGCGGTCGGGTGAGCGCGAGAGGCGGTCGGGTGAGCGCGGGGGGCGGTCCGGGTGCGGCGGTGCGGACCGTAAGCGGCCCGTCAGTGCCCGGTCAGACCGCGTTGCCACGATCGTGTCCGGATCACCCCGGCGACGGTCCGGCGCGGGCAGCGTCCGATGTCACGTCACCTCACCACAGAGGCAGGCAGAGATGAAGTCCCATATCGCGGAACTGGCCGGCATACGCGAGAGCGTGCTCGCCGGCCCGAGCGAGAAGGCGACCGCGGCGCAGCACGCCAAGGGCAAGCTGACGGCACGGGAGCGGATCGAACTGCTCCTGGACCCCGGTTCCTTCCAAGAGGTCGAGCCGCTGCGCCGGCACCGGGCGACCGGTTTCGGCCTGGAGGCGAAGAAGCCCTACACCGACGGTGTGATCACCGGCTGGGGCACGGTCGACGACCGTACGGTCTTCGTCTACGCGCACGACTTCCGCATCTTCGGCGGCGCGCTGGGCGAGGCCCACGCCACCAAGATCCACAAGATCATGGACATGGCCATCGCGGCCGGCGCACCGCTCGTGTCCCTGAACGACGGCGCGGGCGCCCGCATCCAGGAGGGCGTGACCGCGCTCGCCGGCTACGGCGGCATCTTCCGCCGGAACACGGCCGCCTCCGGAGTGATCCCGCAGATCTCCGTGATGCTCGGCCCGTGCGCGGGCGGCGCCGCCTACTCCCCCGCGCTGACCGACTTCGTGTTCATGGTCCGCGAGACCTCGCAGATGTTCATCACCGGACCTGACGTGGTCAAGGCGGTCACCGGCGAGGAGATCACCCAGAACGGCCTGGGCGGCGCGGACGTGCACGCCGAGACGAGCGGGGTCTGCCACTTCGCCTACGACGACGAGGAGACCTGCCTGGAGGAGGTCCGATACCTCCTGTCGCTGCTCCCGGGCAACAACCGGGAGAACCCGCCGCGGACGGAGTGCTCCGACCCGGCCGACCGGCGCTGCGAGGCGCTGGCCGATCTGGTGCCGGAGGACGGCAACCGGCCGTACGACATGACGAAGGTGATCGAGGAGATCGTCGACGACGGCGAGTTCCTGGAGGTCCACCAGCGCTGGGCCCGCAACATCATCTGCGCGCTCGCCCGCCTCGACGGCCAGGTCGTCGGCATCATCGCCAACCAGCCGCAGTCCCTCGCGGGCGTCCTCGACATCGAGGCGTCCGAAAAGGCCGCGCGCTTCGTGCAGATGTGCGACGCCTTCAGCATCCCGCTGGTCACCCTGCTGGACGTGCCGGGCTTCCTGCCGGGCGTCGGCCAGGAGCACGGCGGCATCATCCGCCGCGGCGCGAAGCTGCTGTACGCCTACTGCAACGCGACCGTGCCGCGCATCTCGCTGATCCTGCGCAAGGCGTACGGCGGCGCGTACATCGTCATGGACTCCCAGTCGATCGGCGCGGACCTGACGTTCGCGTGGCCGACGAACGAGATCGCGGTGATGGGCGCGGAGGGCGCGGCCAATGTCATCTTCCGCCGCCAGATCGCCGACGCCGAGGACCCCGAGGCCATGCGCGCGCGGCTGGTCAAGGAGTACAAGTCCGAGCTGATGCACCCCTATTACGCCGCCGAGCGCGGCCTCGTCGACGACGTCATCGATCCCGCCGAGACCCGTGAGGTCCTGGTGCGGTCGCTGGCGATGCTCCGCACGAAGCACGCGGAGAGCCCCGCCCGCAAGCACGGCAACCCCCCTCAATGACGGAGGTCCCCATGTCCGTGTCCACGCCCTCCCCCACTCCCCCCATCCGGGTCGAGAGGGGCGAAGCCACCGCCGAGGAACTGGCCGCCCTGACCGTCCTCCTGCTCAGCCGCAGCGCCCTCGCGGGCCCCGGCACCGACGCGTCCTCCCCGGGCACGACGGCCTGGCGCCCGCACTCCTTCCACGCGCCGCACAGCTGGCAGCGGGCGTAACCCCCGCACGGCCCAGGGGGCGCACCACCGGTACGGGTGCGCCTGCCCTGGGCCCCGGCTCCGACTCCTGCTCCGGATGCGGCTTCGGCTGCGGCTGCGGCTGCGGCTGCGGCTGCGGCATCGGCTGCGGCTTCGGCTCCTGCGTGGCCGCCCCGGATCACCCCCGGACCAGGGTGACGTCCTGGTCGGCGGTGGCGTGGAACACCGGCAGCGGCACCAGCCCGACCGGGCGCAGTTCCATCACCGTGGCCTGGACGTGGGCCGCGCCGGGCCGGAGGGTCTCGCTGGTGACCCGGCCGGAGTTGGACCAGTTGTGCGTCATGCCGTCGCAGCGCGCGACGGTGCCGCCGATGCCGTGCCGCACCCGGGGGTCGCGCTGGCTGAGGGAAGACGTCACGAAGACCGGGCCGGTGTTGCCGGCGCAGCGGTAGGTGCCGGTCAGGGTGACGGTGCCGTCGGCGGCGAGACGGCCGACCGTGTCGACGGTGACGAACTCGCCGGGAGCGGCATGAGCCGGCACCGCGGTGCGGACCGATGCCGCGGCGTGAGCCGGTCCAGCGGTGAGGGCCAGCAGGGCGGCGCCACCGAGAACCGCGGCGAGGGCGGGGCGGACAGGCATGGATACCTCCAGGTTTGCACCGTTTCGGGGGTATCCACTGGTACCCGTCACCCACCCCTGCGGGCGTGACCGTCACCCGGGCGGTGGCGCGTCACGGCAGTACGGCGAACCCGTCCAGCTCCACGAGCGCCGTTTCGTCCCACAGTCGTACGACCTGAACGACGGCCATCGCCGGATAGACCCGGCCCGCCGCCTCCTGCCACAGCCGCCCCAGTTCCCCCGCCCGCGCGCGGTACTCGGCGATGTCCGTGGCGTACACCGTGACCCGGGCCAGGTCCTCGGGGGTGCCGCCGGCCGCGCGCAGGGCGGTGAGCAGATTGCCCAGGGCCCGCTCGAACTGCTCGGCCAGCGTGTCGCCGGTGATCTTCCCCGTGCCGTCGAGCGCGGTCTGCCCGGCTAGGAACACCACCTTGGACCCGGCCGCGACGACGGCGTGCGAGAACCCCGTGGCCGGGGACAGCTCGGGCGGGTTGACACGTTCGGTCGTCACCGTGCGTCCTCCTCGTATGCGGCGTACAACTCCTTGGCGATGATGCCCCGTTGGACCTCGCTCGCACCCTCGTAGATACGCGGCGCGCGCACCTCGCGGTAGAGGTGCTCCAGCAGATGACCGCGCTCCAGGGCGCGCGCGCCGTGCAACTGCACCGCGGTGTCGACGACATACTGCGCGGTCTCCGTCGCGAGCAGCTTGGCCATCGCGGAGCGGCGGGGCACATCGGGCGCGCCCTCGTCGTACGCGCTCGCCGCCGCGTACACCATCAGCCGGGCCGCCTCGGTGCGCAGCGCCATCTCCGCAACCTGGTGCGCCACCGCCTGGAGGTCCATCAACCGACCCTTGAAAGCCTGACGTTGACGCGTGTGTGCCACGGTCGCGTCCAGTGCCGCCTGCGCCATGCCCACCGCGAACGCCCCGACGCTGGGCCGGAAGAGGTTGAGCGTCCCCATGGCGACGGCGAAGCCCCGGCCGACCTCGCCGAGCACATCGTCTGAGGTGACGGGCACGGCGTCGAAGTCGAGCGCGCCGATGGGGTGCGGGGAGATCATCTCCAGGGCGCGGCCGGTGAGTCCGGGCCGGTCGGCGGGGACGAGGAACGCCGTCACGCCCCGGGCGCCGGCCCGCGGCCCGGTGCGCGCGAAGACGGTGTAGAAGTCGGCCTCGGGCGCGTTGGAGATCCAGCACTTCTCCCCCGTCAGCCGCCACTCCCCCGCCCCGCGCTCCTCGGCCGCGAGCGCCAGCGCGGCCGCGTCCGAACCGGCGCCCGGCTCGCTCAGCGCGAAGGCCGCGACCGCACCGCCGTCGGCGACCTTCGGCAGCCAGCGCTCCCGTTGGGCCGGGGTGCCGTGCGCGTGCACGGGGTGGGCGCCGAGCCCCTGGAGGGCGAGGGCGGTCTCCGCCTCCGTGCAGCCCTGCGCCAACGACTCCCGCATCAGGCACAGATCGAGCGCGCCGGACGTGAACAGCCTGCCCAGCAGGCCGAGTTGACCGAGCGCCGCCAGCAGGGGCCGGTTGACACGGCCGGGGGCGCCCTTGTCGGCGAGCGGGCGCAGCTCCTCGGCGGCGAGCGAGCGCAGTCGCGCGCACCAGGCCAGCCGATCCGGGTCGAGTGAGAATGCGGGCACTGCCGGTCCTCCCTCCGGGACGGACCACGGCGACCGTCCACCCGTACGACGTTATCGCGCACAGTTGACTGCCGTCACCAACACGATACGCTCGAACCGCGAGCCCGCCAGGAATGCCCGTCCGGACGTCCGTCACGGCAAGGGGGCAAGGCCATGCATCTCTCGGCGCATGTGGACACCTTCGCGCGCGACCACCTGCCGCCGCCGGAGGACTGGCCCGAGCTGCGCTTCGACCTGCCGGAGCTGCGCTACCCCGCCCGGCTGAACTGCGCGGTGGAGCTCCTCGACCACGCCGACGGCGCCCGCCCGGCCTTCCGCACCCCGGACGGGCCCGGGTGGACGTACGCCGAACTGCGCGCCCGGGTCGACCGGATCGCGCACCTGCTCACCGGCGAGCTGGGCGTCGTCCCCGGCAACCGGGTGCTGCTGCGCGGCCCCACCACCCCCTGGCTCGCGGCCTGCTGGCTCGCGGTGCTGAAGGCGGGCGCGGTCGCGGTCACCGTGCTGGCCCAGCAGCGCCCGCACGAACTGGCGACCATCTGCGAGATCGCCCGGGTGAGCCACGCGCTGTGCGACGCCCGTGCGGTGGACGACCTGGCGAAGGCCGAGATCCCCGGGCTGCGCATCACGACGTACGGCGGCGACAGCCCCGACGACCTGCTGCGCCGCACCGCGCCCGCGACCCCCTACCCGGCGGTCGACACCGCCAGCGACGACGTGGCCCTGATCGCCTTCACCTCGGGCACCACGGGACGCCCGAAGGGGTGCATGCACTTCCACCGGGACGTGCTGGCCATCGCCGACACCTTCTCCCGGCACGTCCTGCGCCCCCGCGCCGACGACGTCTTCGCGGGCAGCCCCCCGCTCGGCTTCACCTTCGGCCTCGGCGGCCTGGTGATCTTCCCGCTGCGGGCCGGCGCGAGCGCCCTCCTGCTGGAACAGTCCGGCCCGCGCCGGCTGCTCCCCGCGATAGCCGAGCACCGCGTCTCCGTCCTGTTCACCGCCCCGACCGCCTATCGCGCGATGCTGGACGACCTGGACGGCCACGACGTCTCCTCGCTACGGCGCTGCGTGTCGGCCGGGGAGAACCTGCCCGCGGCGACCTGGCGGGCGTGGCACGAGCGCACCGGAGTGCGGATCATCAACGGGATCGGCGCGACCGAGCTGCTGCACATCTTCGTCTCCGCCGCCGACGACGGCATAAGACCGGGCGCCACGGGCGTGCCGGTGCCGGGCTGGCAGGCGCGGGTGCAGCGGCCGGACGGCACCCCGCTGCCGGACGGCGAGCCCGGACTGCTGGCCGTGCGCGGCCCGGTCGGCTGCCGCTATCTGGCGGACCCCCGCCAGCGCCAGTACGTGCGCGGCGGCTGGAACATCACCGGCGACACGTACATCCGCGAGGCCGACGGCTACTTCCGCTATGTGGCCCGCGCCGACGACATGATCATCTCGGCCGGGTACAACATCGCGGGGCCCGAGGTGGAGGACGCCCTGCTGCGCCATCCGGACGTGATGGAGACGGCGGTGGTCGGCCGCCCGGACGCGGTCCGCGGTCAGGTGGCGGTCGCCTACACGGTGCTGCGCGAGGGCGCGACCCGCGACCCGGAGGCGCTGCGCGCGTTCCTGACCGCCGAACTGGCGCCGTACAAGTGTCCGCGCGAGTTCGTCTTCCTGTCCGCCCTCCCCCGCACCGCCACCGGCAAGTTGCAGAGGTTCCGCCTGCGCATCCCAGGTGACCAGCAGTGATGCCGACGACCTAAGATGATCATCGTGTCCGAGCAGCACGCCCCCAGATCCCTCATCGTCACGCTCTACGGCGCGTACGGCCGCTCCCTGCCCGGCCCGGTGCCCGTCGCCGAGCTGATCCGGCTGCTGGCCGCGGTCGGCGTGGACGCGCCATCCGTCCGCTCCTCGGTGTCCCGCCTCAAGCGCCGCGGCCTGCTGCTGCCCGCCCGCACGGAGGCCGGTGCCGCCGGATACGAACTCTCCTCCGAGGCACTTCAGTTGATGGAGGACGGCGACCGCCGCATCTACGCCGCCGCGCCGCCCGAGGACGCGGGCTGGGTGCTGGCGGTCTTCTCGGTGCCGGAGACGGAGCGCCAGAAGCGCCATGTGCTGCGCTCCCGCCTGTCCGCGCTGGGCTTCGGTACGGCCGCCCCCGGCGTCTGGATCGCCCCGTCCCGTCTCTACGACGAGACCGAACACACCCTGCGCCGCCTCCACTTGGACCCGTACGTCGATTTCTTCCGCGGCGACCACCTGGGCTTCGCCCCCACCCCGGAGGCGGTCGCCCGCTGGTGGGACCTCGCCTCGATCGCCAAGGAGCACATCCGCTTCCTGGACACCCACGCCCCGCTGCTGCACGCCTGGGAACACCGCGCGGACAC
The DNA here is from genome assembly GCF_009650765.1 of Streptomyces sp. SUK 48. NCBI lineage: Bacteria > Bacillati > Actinomycetota > Actinomycetes > Kitasatosporales > Streptomycetaceae > Streptomyces > Streptomyces sp. SUK 48. The sequence continues at coordinate 2,146,454 of NZ_CP045740.1, forward strand.
CCCGCCGCAGGACGCCTACCGCGACTACCTGCTCACCCTCGACTCCTGGCGCCACCTGCCGTACACCGACCCCGGCCTGCCCACCGACCTGCTCCCGGCCGACTGGCCGGGCGTGCGCTCCTCGGAGGTCTTCCGGGCGCTGCACGAGCGACTCCGGAACGCGGGCGCGGAGTTCGCGCGACAGCAGCCCTGAACCTTCGCCGGCCCGCTGCCGCTCGGGCCGCGGGCCGGGGGCGCTCAGCCGGAGCCGACGAGAGCCGCCCTTGGCCCGACGTCCTGACGCCCCTCAGATCCGGCCGCCGGTCAGCCGGGTGATCGGTCCGAGGGTACGGCGCCCGGCCCGATGCCCCGCGAGGTACGAGGCCGCCCCCAGCGCCGACAGGCCGACACCCGCCCCGGCGGCGATGGCCTTCCGTCGGGCGACCACGGTCCACGCCGTCTTGGCGAAGCCCACGGCGTGCCCCGACGCGGCGACGACCGCCTCCCGGCCGGCCTGCACCCGCTCGGCCGTACCCCGCACCACCGAGGCGCCCGCCCCGGCCGCACGCTCCGCCACCCCGGCGGCCTCCGAGGCCACCTCGTCCGACTTCTCCGCCGCCTTCCCGGCCGCCTTCGCCGCCGGCGCGGTCACCTTGGCGGTCGCCCGCCGGGTCTTGTTCACGGATGCCTTGTTGGTGCCACTGTTCGTCTGAGTCATGAACTCCGCGTTGCCGCTGGCGCGGAGGGCAAACACATCCGGACGGAAGCCGGGACCTGATGACTCCTCGTTCGAGGCCGGTGACTCACCTCAGCGGGCCACTGTTGACGGTTGATCGGGACCTTGAGCCGGCTCCAGCCAGAGACCCTTTAAGGTAAACAGCGCTGTGGCCGCATGGCCTCTCCGGACCATGTCAATACTGTTCAACATGGAGTCTGAGCACCATGACGCCCTGGCTGAGGCCGACGGCGAGACGGCCATCGGCCTCGATGACGGAGAATGCTTCCCGGCGTACGGGGATATTGAGCACCGGTCGTAGGTTTTCGTCTGCCCACAGGCCCACGCAGCGCCCGGTCTGACCAGCGCTCGCGAGCAGCTCCCGACTCCCGAACTCTACGCGGCTGACACTGTTCACCCACCCGTTGTGCAGCTCCCGCGCATTGACCCTGTGGCCCGTCTCGGGATCCAGGACCCACACCGAACCGACGCCCCAGCTGTCCTCCTCGTCCGTGCTCACTTGCCGTTTCACCACCAGGAGATCTTTGCCGCCCGTGTCGAGTGCGCACAGGCATCCCATTTCAGCGTCTGGGATCCGCAGGGAAAAGATCACTTTCGACTGGCCCACATCCCACACGGTGACCGTGCCGAAGTCGTCCATCACGTTACTTTGAAGGACTCCAAGCCCGGCGCCGCCTCCAGTACGGAGACCACAGAGGTCATCAACTCGTCCCAGGTCACCGCCATCAAAGCAATTGATCCGCTCCCCGGACGACGGATCCAAAATCAGAACCCGATTTGCATTTTCCTCACTGAAAGCCAATGCGAGGCACGTCCTGCCACTCACATTAATCGGAGAAATTTTCCGAGGCCAGCCCTCGATCTTAATTTCCTTGACTGCCTCCGATACGGGATCCCAGACCTGGAGCGCCCCCTCTTTCAGACTGCCGCTGGCGATGGCCAGACAGGAACGGTCGTCCACCTGTACCATACATAGATCCAGAACGCGAGCATAAGGGGCGCCTACCACCTTAACGAGTTCACCCGTCGCGATGTCGTGTATCCGGACAGCACCGGGTAACCCATTGTCGGCGAGAGCCTCGCGATCGCCGAGCCTGAGTGTGCACAATGAATCGACCCAACCGCCCGCTTCGTCGTAACGTTGAGCAACCGGTTGTCGGTCGAGGTCCCAGAGGCGCACGGTGCGGTCCTCGCCAGCACTGGCCAGAAGCCATTCACCTTCCGATCGCACCCCGCACACATCTCCCACCCAGCCGTCATGGCCTTCCAGAGAGTGAGTCCGCACACCTGTGACCGGATCCCAGATCACGATGGTCCCGGCCTCCTCCTGACCGTATCCGGCTACCACAAGAGGACCGTGGGCGCTGTGCACAGTGGCGAGAGTGAAAATGTCGCTTTCTTCCATGCCGTCGAGCAGCCGGATGGGCTTTCCGCTACAAGGGTCGAGGAGCAGGATGTCTTCTCCATGATTAGTGGCCAGAAGAGGTCCGTCCAGGCAGGGCACCGCGGTGAGCTTTCGGCTGAACAGGCTGCTACTGCACGCCGAGAACACCCGGACCGTTTTCCCGGTCGCTGGATCCCACACACGTATCTGGTCGTACTTCTTCGAGCGTTGCGCAACGCTGATCGCCAGCAGTGGACGCTCGTTCTCGTCAAAAGCACATACGCTGTTGATACGACTGCCCCGGGTGCGGAAAGTACGCCGAGCCTCTCCTGTTCGAGGATCCCAGATCGTCAATCGGCCGTCACGTCCGGCACTCACCAAACAGGGGTGGGACGCCATGTCGACGACGCACAGATGGTCGATCGGCGCGTCATGACCCTTCATCTCACGGACGACGACGCCGGTCTCCGGGTCCCAGAGTCGCACGGTGCCATCGCTTCCAGCGCCGGCCAGCAGCGTGCTGTCATCCACTACCACCCCGCACAAAGCCCCAACCCAGCTTGAATACCCACCAAGGCTGCGGACGGCTTCGCCCGTCACCGCGTCCCAGAGCCGAATGGATTGCTCGTCAGCGCTCGCGACGAGGCTGCGCTCAGCAGTACGCATCGAACAGAGCGCGTTCACCTGCTTGTTGTGTCCCTCGAAGACGGCCACCTCCAACAACGGTGGTGCGGTCGACCAGAGGGCCTGGTAGGGAGCCGCCTTGTCGCTGTGCCTGTACGTTGTTCCAAGGTCTTCCTGTACCTCGGTCACACTGAACAAGGCCGCCCGTTCGGATGCCGTGGCGTCGAGGGCGCGCGGTGTCCGTCGTAGTAGCTCTGCGCGCTGACGGCCGCTGCCCGTGACCGCGGAACGCGCTTGCGGGATGAGGCGACGCAGGTCGGCGTGGAGCAGGTATTCGTCCTCTTGTAGCAGCCGGTCGATCATGCCACCGCGTTTCGCGTGCGTGGCCAGGGACCGCAAGAGATAGCGGGGTGCGTTTACCCAACCGCGCTCAACTCCCTCCTCGATGAATGCGCGTGCGATGGCCAGCTCGTCCGAGGCGAGCAGCGCCAGGTCGGCCCGTGAGGCACGCAGTGCGTCGTTCAATGCTTGATGGAAGAGTCGGAAACTGATGTCGGGCGAGTCGTCAGTGGTGGACTCGAGGAGAAAGTTCGCCGCAGAGGACCGTGCGAAGGCGAGCAACTCGTCCTCGGCAGGAGCTGTCCGGAACAGTGCGGTGAGAGCTGTCCGCCACAGACGGGGCGGAAGGCCAGGGCTTTCGGCGTGTGCGAGCGGGATGAGTAGTTTCTCGGCAGACAGCCCCGCGAGGTCGGGCAGATAGCGCAGGTATTCGCGCAGCGAGGTCTCCACCGTCACCGGGAAGGACACCTCGTCCAGGTCAACGGCCTCTGGATCATGCATTCCGTGTGCCCGGGCTACCAGCCCGGCCACCAGGAAGTTGCCGTCGGCCAGTTCGGCAATACGTTCCGCGACCGGGAAGGCCAATGCACCGTCCGCGTAAGGGTTCCTACCACGCTCGTCGCCCCGGAGCTGAAGCGTGGCCAACGCATATGCGACCAGATCCGAGTGCTCTGAAAGTTCAGGTCCGTTGAGATCGAGGACCCGCGCCGAGTGTCCGAAGCTGGCCAGCAGGTCGCCCGCGTCGTCACGACGTCGGGTTCCCACTACCAGGCGTGCTCCTGCGCCTGTGCACGTCTCCGCGAGGGGTACCAGTATGTGGTTGATGATGGCACGTGCATCGGCCGGTGAGGCCGCTTCGTCGAGTGCGTCGATGACGAGTGCGAAGGAACGGGCGGGGCGTTCCTGCAAGACTTCCCGCAAGAACGGTGGCAGATCGATGACCTGGCTCGGCAAAGCAGTGGAAGCGGCGCGGGCGATTTCCTGAGCCACCTCCAAAGCGGTCTTGCCCTTGGCGTGCACAGCGCAGGCTACGGCTCCCAACGGCGCGCGTAGAGCCGTGTCATATGGCGGCAGCGACGAGGCGATATCGGGGTCCGCGGTTGTGATGACCCGGCCCAGCACCGCAGACTTGCCGGAGCCTGGTGTGCCAGTGACTACCAGCACCTTGCGCTGAGGTGGAGCGGCGCTGATCCACCGACTGATCTCACCCAGTACAGCGGTACGGCCTTGGAACCGAAAGCCGCGTTCCGCGTCGGTGTTCACCCCACGAGCGCGCGGTCGCCAGTGCCTCCCGGCTTCCAGATCGGTGTTCAGGGACCAGCCCCATGCGGACAGGGCCGGCTCGTCGGCGGCTTCAAGCGACCACTCAGTGAGCTCACGCAGCTTCTCAGCCGGCAGAAGCCGGTCGATCTGGCGCACGGTAATGGCCAGCGCATCCCCCGTGCCGCTGTGCGCCTGCCCTATCAGACCGACAACGGCTTCGTACGCCGCCGACCACACAGCGGAACCACTGTAACCGCCTTTGACCGGATACCGAGACCGATGGGCATCGAGTCGCATCCAGCCGTGCCCGAGCGTCTCTCCCACGTCCCCGCTCGCGGAATTGCCGAGTACTCCCTCGGGAAAGCCGAACGACCACCACTCCGTGCCGACCAGATCGCCGGGAGCCGCTCGCCTCAGCCGTGCTGCGAGGTCCTTGGGCAATTCCTCGGCAAGGTGCAGCACCGCCGCGTCCCGGACCTCGTGGACACCACCCGGAGGCAGCACCACATCAGCAACCTGGACACGGTGATCGACGGCCTCCTCGGCCTTGGGAAAGGCAGCCCACAGAACTCCGCTTCGCTCCCAGACCGTCTGCACCACATGAGCGCAGGTCAGCACGCGCCGCTCATCGATCAGAACGCCGGAGCCCAGCGGGCGCATGTCCTGCTCAGTGGCGTGGAGCGCCGCCACCCAAGTGTCGCGTTGGGGCCGGATTCCTTGCGAAGTCGCCCTCATGACCGGGGAGCGTCTTGTTCCGTCACGGTCTGTGGATTCCAGGTAAGGGCGATCTCGAAGTTGGCCTCAGTGGCCGCCCTGGCCACGACCCAGTTCGCAGTGCCGTTGACCTTGATGCCGAATTTGACCTGTACCTGATCCGGCTGCAATGCGGCGACTCTGGCCAGCACGGTTCGAGCGGCTTCGACCGCAGGACCCACTGCCTCCCGGACTCGTCCGGCCGCTTCGTCCGCGCTGACGGGATGCCAGTCTCCCGTCGGCTCGACCTCGAACTGGACCGCCGTCTCGTCGTCCAGCAAATACGACACGATCTGCGTAGTCACTCCGCCCCCCTCACCACGCGTGAGCGAAGATTCTACTTGGCGTTTCCGGCTCGCCGCCCGGAGCTTCTCCGTCCGGGGGCGAACAGGCTAGGCCGCCCTGGGGCGTGGCCTGCGGGTGTGCGGGGCGGGTGGCTGGGCGTCGTCCGGCGGGAAGGTGTCGGCCTCACCGAAGTCGGGGGCCTGGAAGGGGTTGGTCGCCGGCGGCGGGGAGGCCGCGGTGGGGCAGCGGGGCTGCCCTTCCGGAGCGGAGAACAGCGAGGAGGAATCGATGGGAGGGCTCTCTTTCGTGACAGGTCCCCGAGTGGGGTCCTGGGGTGCCGTGACCGGGCACCGCGGTACTACAGCTTGGTCATCTTGCTGTACGGGCTCAAGATCCGCATCTGCGAGGAGCCGAAGTCCACCAGGGCCGCGACGCCCTCCTCGATGCCGATCACCCGGCCGAGGCCGTACATGTCATGCGTGACCTGATCACCCAGGGCGAAGTGCTTGGGAACCGGTGCGACCGGGGCCTTGAAGGGGCTCGTCGGCAGGTGTCGCTTCGGCGCAGGAGGCTTTGTCATGGCTCATTATGCGCCTTCGCGCAACCCGTTCGCTGTGGTCGTCGGCACAATTCCGGGCCGGCGGACCCGCATCACGCCGCTGACCTGGTGTTTCGTGCGGCGGCGGGGAGAAAATGGACCGCAGGTCTAAGCTCACGGGTGGCGATCAGCCGGGGGTCGGGCCATGGGGGGCGTGCGTGATGGTGAGGCGGGGTGCGGTGCCGCGCGGTCTGCGGTTCGGGATACGGGTCGGGGTGATTCCGGCCGCCTTCTGGGGTGTGCTGTTCCTGGTCCTGACGGTGGCCTCGGCCCGGTACGGCCCGCTCGCCGTGCTCGGTCGGGGCCTCATCGTCGTGGTGGGCAGCCTCGGGGTGGGCGCACTGCTCGGCGTGGCGACGGGAGCGGTACTGGCGGTCGCACCGGACTGGCTGGTCTCCCGCGGTCCGCTTCGGGGAGTGCTGGCAGCGGTCGTCGCGGGAGGGCTGTTCCAGGCCGAGGTGGTGCTCGTTCTCGTGGCCATGTACGGCGGCTACGGCCAGACCCTGCTGGCCTTTCTGGCGACACCGGCGGTGGCCGTCGCGGCGGCGGCGCACAGCGGCGACATCGCGGGGCGAAGCCGCCGCCACCCCTGGCTGTGGTCCCCCGGCACGGTCCGGACCCTGATCGACCTCGCCTCCTCGCCCGGGAGTTGGGAAAGCAAGGGACGGCGGCTGCTCCGCATGCTGTGGTAGCCGGGAGCAGCGCCGTCGGCCTCGGAGACAGCCCGCGGGCGGCTGCCGGTGTTCTCAGTCGCTCAGCGACAGGCGGGGTTTGGGGGTGTCCGCGCGGCCCGTACGGGGGCGGCGGCTGCCGGCGCGGTACGGGGTGGGCCAGTGGATGCCGGGGCCCTCGTAGGACTGTTCGGCGGCGGCGTGCAGGGTCCAGTGGGGGTCGTAGAGGTGGGGACGGGCCAGGGCGCACAGGTCGGTGCGGCCCGCCAGGATCAGGGAGTTGACGTCGTCCCAGGAGGAGATCGCGCCCACCGCGATCACCGGGACCCGGATCTCGTGGCGGATACGGTCGGCGAACGGCGTCTGGTACGAGCGGCCGAAGTCCGGCTGCTCCTCGGAGACGACCTGGCCGGTGGAGACGTCGATCGCGTCGGCGCCGTGGGCGGCGAAGGCGCGGGCGATCTCGACCGCGTCCTCGGCACTCGTACCGCCCTCGGCCCAGTCGGTCGCGGAGATGCGGACCGTCATGGGGCGTTCGCCGGGCCACACCGAGCGGACGGCGTCGAAGACCTCCAGCGGGAAGCGCAGTCGCCGCTCCAGTGAGCCGCCGTACGCGTCGGTGCGGCGGTTGGTCAGGGGCGAGAGGAAGCCGGAGAGCAGGTAGCCGTGGGCGCAGTGGAGTTCGAGGAGGTCGAAGCCGGCGCGGGCGGCGCGCCAGGCGGCCGAGGTGAACTGCTCGCGGATGTCGGTGAGCTGGGCGCGGGAGAGTTCACGCGGGGTCTGGCTGCCCGGGCGGTACGGCAGCGGGGAGGGGGCCACGACCGGCCAGTTCCCGCTGGGCAGCGGCTCGTCGATGCCCTCCCACATCAGCTTGGTCGAGCCCTTGCGGCCCGAGTGGCCGAGCTGGACGCCGATCGCCGTGCCCGGCGCCTGCCGGTGCACGAAGTCGGTGACGCGCCGCCACGCCTCCGCCTGGCGGCCGTTGTAGAGGCCCGCGCAGCCGGGGGTGATGCGGCCCTGCTCGCTCACGCACACCATCTCGGTCATCACCAGCGCCGCGCCGCCGAGCGCGCGGGCGCCGAGGTGCACGAGGTGGAAGTCGCCGGGGACGCCCTCGGCGGCCGAGTACATGTCCATCGGGGAGACGACGACGCGGTTGCGCAGGGTCAGGCCGCGCAGCCGGAACGGGGTGAACATCGGGGGCGTGCCGGGCGGGCAGCCGAACTCGCGTTCCACGGACCCGGTGAAGCGGGCGTCGCGCAGCCGGAGGTTGTCATGGGTGACACGGCGGCTGCGGGTGAGCAGGTTGAACGCGAACTGGCGGGACGGCTGGTCCCGGTACCGGTCCAGGTCCTCGAACCATTCCAGGCTCGCCCGCGCGGCCCGCTGGGTGGAGGCGACGACGGGCCTGCGCTCCGCCTCGTACGCCGTCAACGCGGCCGGTACGTCCGGCTGTTCGCGCAGGCACGCGGCCAGGGCCAGCGCGTCCTCGACGGCCAGCTTGGTGCCGGAGCCGATGGAGAAGTGGGCGGTGTGGGCAGCGTCGCCGAGCAGGACGAGGTGGCCGTGCGACCAGCGCTCGTTGACCACCGTACGGAACGTCGTCCAGGCGGAGTTGTTGGAGCGCAGCGGGCGGCCTCGTAGCGCCTCCGCGAAGATCTTGGCGCAGCGGTCGGTCGATTCGCGCGGGTCCAGCTCGTCGAATCCGGCCGCCCGCCAGACCTCCTCGCGCATCTCGACGATGACGGTGGAGGCGTCGGGCGCATACGGGTAGCCGTGCAGCTGCATCACGCCGTGCTCGGTCTCGGCGATCTCGAAGCGGAAGGCGTCGAAGGCGAAGTCGGCGGCGAGCCAGATGTAGCGGCAGCGGTGGCCGGTGATCCTGGGGCGGAAGACGTCGGCGTGGGCCTCACGGGTGGCGCTGTGGACCCCGTCGGCGGCGACGACCAGGTCGTACTCGGCGAGGAGCCGGTCGACGGGCGGGGCCTCGGTGCGGAACTCGATACGGACGCCCAGGTCCGCGCAGCGGGTGTGCAGGATCTCCAGGAGGCGGTGCCGGCCGAGGGCCGCGAAGCCGTGGCCGCCTGAGGTGTACCGGGTGCCGCGGTGCACGATGTCGATGTCGTCCCAGCGGACGAAGTGCCGTCGCAGGGCCTCGTAGACGACCGGGTCGGCGTGTTCGATGCCGCCCAGGGTCTCGTCGGAGAGGACCACGCCGAAGCCGAAGGTCTCGTCGGGGGCGTTGCGCTCCCAGACGGTCACCTCACGGGTGGGGTCGAGGCGTTTGAGGAGGGCGGCGGCGTAGAGACCGCCGGGGCCGCCGCCGATGATCGCGATGCGCGGGGGCTGGTTGCTCGCGGTGGGCATGAGAGGTCACCTTCCCTGCCACTTGGGAGGCCGCTTCGCCATGAACGACGCGTGGAACTCCCGGTAGTCCTCGCCGTTCATCAGCAGCGCCTGGGTCGCCGCGTCCAGTTCGACCGAGGCGGCCAGCGGCATGTCCAGCTCGGCCGTCAGCAGGGCCTTCGTCTGGGCGTGGGCCAGGGCCGGGCCCTCGGCCAGGCGGCGGGCCAGCGCGCTCGCGGCCTCGTCGGCGTGGCCCTCCTCGGTCAGTTCGCTGATCAGGCCGATCCGCTCGGCCTCGGGCGCGCGGACCGGCTCGCCCAGCATCAGCAGCCGGGTGGCGTGGCCGAGGCCGACGACCCGGGGCAGCAGATAGGCCGCGCCCATGTCGCCGCCGGACAGGCCGACCCGGGTGAAGAGGAAGGCGAAGCGGGCACTCGGGTCGGCGACCCGGAAGTCCGACGCGAGGGCGAGGACGGCGCCGGCGCCCGCCGCGACCCCGTGGACGGCGGCGATCACCGGGAACGGGCATTCGCGGATCGCGCGCACCACCTGCCCGGTCATCCGGTTGAAGTCGAGCAGCTGGGCGGTGTCCAGGGCGAGGGTGGCGCCGATGATCTCGTCCACGTCGCCGCCGGAGCAGAACCCGCGCCCCTCCCCGGCCAGCACCAGGGCGCGCACCGCGCGCTCCCGGGACAGCTCGGCCAGCAGATCGCGCAGGTCGGCGTAGGCGCCGAAGGTGAGGGCGTTGAGCTTGTCGGGGCGGGCGAGGGTGACCGTGGCGACCCCGTCGGCGATCTGGAGGCGCAGATGCTCCCAGTCGGCGGTGCGGCGGGCGGAGCCGGTGAAGGGACTCATGACGTGCGGCCTCCTTGGGCGGCGGTGCCGTACGTTGCGCGGTCCTCCGAAGTTATCACCCGTTTGTGACTGTCGTCACGGGCACGCGACAAGCCGAGGTGTCGATGGTCTCTTTTCGGCCGGACCGTGCCGACTGTCACCGGTCGGCTCCAGCCCCGTAACAGAGGGCCCCGGCGCGCGGGGCGGGGCGCCGGGACGGGTAGGGCGTCCGGTACCGGGGCGAGGGTCCCGGGCGAAGCCCGCCGGCCATTTCGGACGACCGGGCCCGTACCATTCCTACAGTCGAAAGCAGGACAGCCTGCTCCATGAACGGACTCGCCTTGCACGAACGCCCCACCGAATCGGCCTCCTGGCGCATGGCGCTGCCGCACACCGCCGCGGCGGTGCCGGTGGCCCGCGCCATGGTGCGTACGGCCTTTTCCGAGGTGGAGCACGCGGCCGACCGCGACACGGCGGAGCTGCTCACGGCGGAGCTGGTGGCCAACGCGGTGGAGCACACCGCGGGCCGCGGCCCGATAGAGCTGGTGGTGGAGCTGCTGCCGACCGGCTGCCAGGTCGAGGTGCACGACCCCGACCCCGCGCCGCCCGGCCAGCTGACCCGGCCGGTGCTGGAGGAGCCCGACCTGTGGCAGGAGGGCGGGCGCGGGCTGCTGCTGATCCGCGCCCTGAGCGCCTCCTGCGGACACCGCCCCACCCCGAGGGGCAAGGCGGTGTGGTTCACGCTTCCCGCGGTTCCCGCTCCGCGCCGGCCGCTGTGACGCCGACCCGGTCCGCCTCGGCGGCTCCGGCTTCGACCGCGTCCCCGGCCTTGGCCCCGGCCGCCAGCTCGCGGCCCAGCGTGGAGTGCCGGCGCCCGTAGGCGACGTAGACGAGGAAGCCCACCGCGAGGAACAGCGCGAACTGCACCCAGGTGAACCAGCCGGTCTCGTAGATCAGGTACAGACAGAAGGCGATGCCGAGCAGCGGGCCCACCGGGTAGAGCGGCACCCGGAAGCTGCGGTCCAGGTCCGGCTCGCGGCGGCGCAGGGTCATCACCGCGACGTTCACCACGGCCATGATCGCCAGCGTGCCGATGGTGCACAGGTTCATCACCGCGTCGAGCGAGGCGAAGGCCGCCGGGAGCGCGAAGACGGCGGCGACGATCAGGGTGCCGGCGACCGGCGTGGAGGTCTTCGGGGAGACCTTCTCGAAGACGCGCGGGATCAGGCCGTCCCGGGACATCGACATCAGGATGCGCGTCTGGCCGTACATCACCGCGAGGACCACGGAGGCGATGGCGACGACCGCGCCGAAGGCGATCACGCCGCCGCCGATGGTGGAGCCGGTGACCTCGTTGACGACGTAGGACAGGGCGGCCGGGCGGCCCGCGACCTGCTTGCCGCCGATGGCGCCGATGGCCGCGAGCGCGACGGCGCAGTACAGCAGCGTCACGATGCCCATGCAGACCATGATCGCCACGGGGATGTCGCGGCGCGGGTTCTTGGCCTCCTCGCCGGCGGTGGTGATCGCGTCGAAGCCGATGTACGAGAAGAACGCGGCGGTGGTGCCCGCGCCGATGCCGCCGAGGCCGGCCGGGGAGAACGGGGTCAGGTTGCCGTGCTTGAAGGCGCTGTAGCCGATGGCGCAGAAGGCGATCAGGATCACCAGCTTGACGGCGGCCATGGCGGCGGTCGCGCCGGCGCTCTCGCGCACGCCGCGCACCAGCAGCACGGAGGCCATGGCGATCACCAGCACCGCCGGGAGGTTGACGATGCCGCCGTCGCTCGGGCCCGCCGACAGGGCGGCGGGCAGCTGCCAGCCGATGAGGCTGTGCAGCAGCTCGTTGACGTACTGGCTCCAGCCGACCGCGACGGCCGAGATGGAGATGCCGTACTCCAGCAGCAGGCACCAGCCGACCAGGAAGGCGGTGGACTCGCCGAGGCCGGCGTAGGCGAAGGAGTACGAGGAGCCGGAGACCGGGATCGCGCCGCCCAGCTCCGCGAAGGAGAAGGCGGTGAACACGCAGGTGAGCGCGGCGAGGACGAAGGAGACGACGACGGCGGGGCCGGCCTGGGCGACGGAGTCGGAGAGGCCGACGAAGATGCCGGTGCCGACGATGGCGCCGACGCCGAAGCAGATGAGCTGGAAGAGCCCCATCGTGCGCTTCAGGCCGTGTCCCTCGCGGTCGGCGCCGGATTCGGCGACGAGCAGGTGGGGGGACTTGATGCGGGGAGCGGGCATTGCGGGTGGTGCTCGTTTCTGGCGGTGGCGGGCGGCCGGGTGACGGCCGCCGGTGCGAGCGGCGGGTGCGACGGGTGGCGTCGCGGGTGCGAGCGACGGGATGACGGTCGCGCCGACGGCCCCGGAATGGGTGGTTCCGAGGCCGCCGATCAGGATAATCCCTGGTCGGGGACGGGAACAGACTCAGCGGCCGAGTGTGGCGACCAGCACGGCCTTGATGGTGTGCAGCCGGTTCTCGGCCTCGTCGAAGACGACGGAGTACGTCGATTCGAACACCTCGTCGGTGACCTCCAGGGAGGTCAGGCCGTACGCCTCGTGGATCTCCTGGCCGACCTTGGTGCCGAGGTCGTGGAAGGCGGGCAGGCAGTGCAGGAATCTGACGTCCGGGTTGCCGGTGGCGCGCAGCACGTCCATGGTCACGGCGTACGGCGCGAGCGCCTTGATCCGCTCGGCCCAGACCTCCTTGGGCTCGCCCATGGAGACCCACACGTCGGTGGCGACGAAGTCGGCGCCGCGGACGCCCTCCGCGATGTCCTCGGTCAGGGTGATCACCGCGCCGCTGGTCCTCGCCAGCTCGCGGGCGCGGGCCACGATCGCGGGGGCGGGCCAGTACTCCTCGGGCGCGACGATCCGTACGTCCATGCCGAGCAGGGCGCCGGTGACCAGGTAGGAGTTGCCCATGTTGAAGCGGGCGTCGCCGAGGTAGGCGAAGGCCGTCTCCGTCAGCGGCTTGGCGCAGTGCTCGGTCATGGTGAGCACGTCGGCCAGCATCTGGGTGGGGTGCCAGTCGTCGGTGAGCCCGTTGTAGACGGGCACCCCGGCCCGGGCGGCCAGCTCCTCGACCTTGGCCTGGCTGTCGCCGCGGTACTCGATGCCGTCGAACATCCGGCCGAGCACCCGGGCGGTGTCCCCCACGGACTCCTTGTGCCCGATCTGCGAGCCGGACGGGTCGAGGTAGGTGGTGTGGGCACCCTGGTCGGCGGCCGCGACCTCGAACGCGCAGCGGGTGCGCGTCGAGGTCTTCTCGAAGATCAGTGCGATATTACGACCCCGGAGGTGCTGGATCTCGGTCCCGGCGCGCTTGGCGGCCTTCAGCTCCGCGGCCAGCTCGACCAGGCCGCGAAACTCCTCCCCGGTGAGGTCCAGCTCCTTGAGGAAGTGGCGGCCGGCGAGGGCGGTCGGGACTGTCGCCATGGGGGCGCTCCAGGGGTACGGGGGTACGACTACAGAGACTCTGGAATTCTATACGACCCTCAGTAAACTTATGCATCCCCCTGACGTGCGGGTTCTCACACAGGATCTCTCTCCACCGGACAGCTCATGCACCGGGGTCCGCCCCTGCCCCGCCCGAGCTCGCTGCCCGGGATCTCGATGACCTCGATGCCCTGCTTGCGCAGATGGGTGTTGGTGGTGGAGTTCCGTTCATAGGCGACGACGACGCCGGGTTCGACGGCGAGCACGTTGCAGCCGTCGTCCCACTGCTCGCGCTCGGCCGCGTGCACGTCCTGGGTGGCGGTCAGCACCCGGATCTCGCCGAGCCCGAGGGCGGCGGCGATCGCGCGGTGCATGTGCTCCGGCGGGTGGTCGGTGACCTTCAGCTCCTTCTCGCTCACGCCCGGTTCGATGGTGTACGAGCGCAGCATGCCGAGCCCGGCGTACTGGGTGAAGGTGTCGCCGTCGACCATCGTCATCACCGTGTCGAGGTGCATGAAGGCGCGCCGCTTGGGCATGTCGAGCGCGACGATCGTCCGGGCGGAGCCGGCCGCGAACAGCTTGTGCGCGAGCATCTCCACGGCCTGCGGGGTGGTGCGCTCGCTCATCCCGACGAGGACCGCGCCGTTGCCGATCACCAGGACGTCCCCGCCCTCGATGGTGGAGGGGTAGTCGGCCTGGCCCTGGGACCAGATGTGGAAGCGCTCGTCACGGAAGAGCGGATGGTGCCGGTAGATCGCCTCGAAGTGGACGGTCTCGCGCTGCCGGGCGGGCAGCCGCATGGCGTTGATGGAGACCCCGTCGTAGATCCAGGCGGAGGTGTCGCGGGTGAAGAGGTGGTTGGGCAGCGGGGCGAGGAGGAATTCGTCCAGGTCCATCACATGGAAGCGGACGGAGGTCGGCTCCGCGTGGGCCGCCAGGAACTCCCGTTTGGTCATGCCGCCGACGAGGGCCTCGGCCAGTTCGCGGGCGGGCAGGTTCTCGAAGGCGGCGCGCAGATGGGAGGTGGCGAGGGGGCCGTACTCCCGCTCGTCGAAGACGCGGTCGAGGACCAGGGTGCGGGCCTCGGGCAGCTCCAGGGTCTCGACCAGCAGCTCGCCGAAGAGGTGGACGGCGACGCCCCGGTCGCGCAGGACGTCGGCGAACCCGTCGTGTTCGGCGCGGGCCCGGCGCACCCAGAGGACGTCGTCGAAGAGGAGGGCGTCCTTGTTGCTGGGGGTGAGCCTTTTGAGCTCGAGATCAGGCCGGTGCAGGATGACGCGGCGCAGCCGCCCGGCCTCGGAGTCGACTTGGAATCCCATGTGACCATCCTGACCACCGGGGACCGGATTCACCCGCCTGTCGGCCATTTCGGAGCGCTCTTGTTGCGACTTCAGTTCGATCACCCGACCGGGGGGTGCTTTTCGTCCACTTGACGACAACGGGGAGTTCCGCTTATCGTCTTGACGACGAAAAGAAGCGAGGGGGAGCCCCATGGCCGACATCACCCGGCGCCTCGGCTGGCGCCATCTGCGGGGCACACCGACCGCGCACATCCGCCACCACCGCTCCGGGACACTGCTGCACGACGGCCCCGGACTCAGCTTCTGGTTCCGCTCGCTGACGGCGGCGCTCTCCGAAGTGCCGGTGGACGACCGTGAATTGGCGATGACCTTCCACGCCCGTACGGCCGACTTCCAGGACGTGACGGTGCAGGCGACGGTCACCTACCGCATCGGCGACCCGGCACTCGCCGCCGCCCGGCTCGACTTCTCGGTCGACCCGGACACCGGCGCCTGGCGGGGCACACCGCTGGAGCAACTGGCCACCCTGCTCACGGAGACGGCGCAGGAGCACGCCCTGGACGTACTGGCCCGTACGCCGCTGTCGGCCGCGCTGACCGACGGGGTGAGCGCGGTGCGCGAACGGCTCGCGGCCGGGCTCGCGGCGCAGCCCCGGCTGCCGGAGACCGGGGTGGAGGTGGTCGCGGTGCGCGTGGTGGCCGTACGCCCGGAGCCCGAGGTGGAACGGGCGCTGCGCACCCCCGCGCGGGAGCAGATCCAGCAGGAGGCGGACCGGGCGACGTACGAGCGGCGCGCGGTGGCCGTCGAGCGGGAGCGCACGATCGCCGAGAACGAGCTGGCCAGCCGCATCGAACTCGCCCGGCGCGAGGAGCAGTTGGTGGAGCAGCGTGGCACCAACGCACGGCGCGAGGCGGAGGAGCAGGCGGCCGCGGACGCGGTACGGGCGGACGCCGAGGCGGCACGCACGGTACGGCTGGCCGAGGCGGAGGCGACGCGTACGGTACGGCTCGCCGAGGCCGAGGCGGACAAGGCGGTACGGCTGGCGCGCGCGACGGCGGAGCGGGAGCGCGAGGTGGGAGAGGCGCAAGCGCAGGCGCGGGCGGCGTGGCTGCGGGTGCACGGCGAGGCGGACGTGGCGACGCTGCACGCGCTGGCGGCGATGCGGGTGGCGGAGAACCTGCCGGACATCGAGAGCGTGACGATCTCGCCGGATGTGCTGACGGGGCTGCTGGCGAAGCTCGGCGGGGCGGGCTCCGGACCGGGAACGGCCTCCGGCTCCGGCTCGGCCTCGGGCTCCGGCTCCGGTGGGGCCGGGGCGTGAGTCTCGCGCCGCGGGCCGTGCTGGTCCATCGCACCACGGAGTACGCGGAGTTGGTCGCCCGGTACGGCACCCACGGCCAGGCCGCGTTCGTGCTCGCCTCCCGGGGCCGGGACATCGAGGAGATCGCGGCCCGGCACCAGGGGACGCGGCGGGCGCTGGCGGAGGTGGCGGCGGCCGTGCCGCTCACCTGGCGGCAGGCCCGGGTGGAACGCGCGGACCTGGAACGGTTCCTGTTCGCGCCCGAGGACGTCGTCGTGGTCGTCGGCCAGGACGGGCTGGTCGCCAATGTGGCCAAGTACCTGACCGGGCAGCCGGTGATCGGCATCGACACCGACCCGGGACGCAACCCGGGGGTGCTGGTGCGGCACCGGCCGCGGGACGCGGCGAAGCTGCTCGCGGCGCCGGGCGGCGGGTGCGAGGAGCTGACGATGGTGGCGGCGGAGGCCGACGACACGCAGCGGCTGGTCGCGCTCAACGAGGTCTACCTCGGCGCCCCGGGCCACCAGACCGCCCGGTACCGCCTGGGTCTCGACGGCGACAGGGGTGCCGTCGAGGCCCAGGCATCCTCCGGGGTCCTGGTGGGCACGGGCACGGGCGCCACCGGCTGGCTGCGCTCCCTGTGGCAGGAGCGGGGCGCACAGCTCCCCCTGCCCGCCCCCACCGAGCCCCGCCTCCTGTGGTACGTCCGCGAGGCATGGCCCTCCCCGGCCACCGGCACGACCCTGGTCTCCGGACAACTGGACGCGTCCGCCGCGCTGACCCTCACCGTGGAGTCCGACCACCTGATCGCCTTCGGCGACGGCATCGAGACCGACGCACTCCAGCTGACGTGGGGCCAGCGGGTGCGGGTCGGGGTGTGGGGTGAGCGGCTGCGCCTGGTGGGGTGAGGCCACCAGGCGCGGGCCGCGTCACAGCCGGGGGTCCACCGGTTCGGATTCCAGGGACAGGATGCCGAAGACCGCCTCGTGGACCCGCCACAGCGGCTCGCCGGCGGAGAGGCGGTCCAGTGCTTCCAGGCCGAGGGCGTACTCGCGCAGGGCGAGGGAGCGCTTGTGGTTGAGGAAGCGGCGGCGCAGCCGGGCGAGGTTGTCGGGGCGGGTGTACTCCGGGCCGTAGATGATCCGGAGGTACTCGCGGCCCCGGCACTTGATGCCGGGCTGGACCAGGCGGCCGTCCGGGCGGTGGGCCAGGGCGGTGAGGGGCTTGACGACCATGCCCTCGCCGCCGCGGCCGGTCATCTCCAGCCACCAGTCGATGCCCGCCCGTACCGATTCCGGGTCGCCCGTGTCGACGTAGAGGCGTCGGGTGGTGGCCAGGAGACCGGTTCCGTCGTGCTCCACCAGGCGGTCCAGCAGGGCCAGTTGCTCGTCGTGCGGGAGCGCGGCGAGGCTGCGGCCCTCGGCGGCGAGGATCTGGAAGGGGGCCAGGCGGACGCCGGCGAGGCCGTCGGTGGTCCAGCAGTAGCGCCGGTACGCGGCGGTGAACGCGGCCGCGTCCGCCGCGCGTTCCCGCTGCCGGTCGAGCAGCTCGCCCACCTCCGCGCCCCGGGACGCCGCCGCCTCCAGCGCGGCCAGCGCACCCGGGAACACCGCCCCGGACGCCGCGCCGACGGCCGCGTACTGACTGCGCAGCAGCCCCGCCGCCTTCAGCGACCACGGCATCAGCTCGGCGTCCAGCAGCAGCCAGTCCGTGTCCAGTTCGGACCAGAGACCGGCGTCGGAGACCGCCGTGCGCAGCCGGGCCAGGATCTCCTCCGTGGTCTTCTCGTCGTCGAGGAAGGGGCGCCCGGTACGCGTGTACAGCGCGCCCGTCGGCCCGTCCACACCGAACCGCTTCGTCGCCGCCGAAGCGTCCCGGCACACCAGGACCACGGCCCGCGAGCCCATGTGCTTCTCCTCGCACACCACCCGCGCGACCCCGTCCGCCGCGTACTGCGCGAACGCCTCCCGCGGGTGCTCCAGATAGCCGTCCACCCCGGAGGTGGCCGTCGGCGCCATGGTCGGCGGGAGATACGGCAGCAGGCGCGGGTCGATCGCGAAGCGGCTCATGACCTCCAGGGCAGCCGCCGCGTTCTCCTCGCGGACCGCGACCATGCCGGCGTGCCGGGTCTCGACCGCCCGGCGGCCCCGCACATCGGCGAGGTCCAGCGGCCGCCCGTCCGCCCCGCCGGGCGCCTCGGTGCGCAGCGGGCGCGTCGGCTCGTACCAGACCCGCTCGGCCGGTACGCCGACCAGTTCCCGCTCCGGCCAGCGCAGCGCGGTCAGCCTGCCGCCGAAGACGGCGCCGGTGTCCAGGCAGATGGTGTTGTTGAGCCAGGTCGCCTCCGGCACCGGGGTGTGGCCGTAGACGACCGCCGCCCGGCCCCGGTAGTCCTCCGCCCACGGGTAGCGCACGGGCAGGCCGAACTCGTCGGTCTCGCCCGTGGTGTCGCCGTACAGGGCGTGTGAGCGGACCCGGCCGGAGGTGCGGCCGTGGTACTTCTCGGGCAGTCCGGCGTGGCAGACGACGAGCCCGCCGCCGTCCAGGACGTAGTGGCTGACCAGCCCGTCGAGGAACGTCCGTACCCGCGCCCGGAACTCCTCGCTCTCGCCCTCCATCTGGGCGATGGTCTCGGCGAGGCCGTGGGTGTGCTGGACCTTGCGGCCCTTGAGGTAACGGCCGTACTTGTTCTCGTGGTTGCCCGGCACGCACAGCGCCCGGCCGGACTCGACCATCGACATCACCCGGCGCAGCACCCCCGGGGAGTCCGGGCCGCGGTCGACCAGGTCGCCGACGAAGACGGCGGTACGGCCCTCGGGGTGGACGCCGTCCACGTAGCCCAGCTTGCCCAGCAGCGAATCCAGTTCGGCGGAGCAGCCGTGGATGTCGCCGATGATGTCGAAGGGGCCGGTGAGGTGCGTGAGGTCGTTGAAGCGCTTCTCGGTGACGACGGTGGCGCTCTCGGCCTCCTCGGCGCCGCGCAGCACATGCACCTTGCGGAAGCCCTCGCGCTCCAGGTGGCGCAGCGAGCGGCGCAGTTCGCGGATGTGCCGCTGGATGACCCGGCGCGGCATGTCGGCGCGGTCGGTGCGGGCCGCGTTGCGCTCGGCGCACACCTCCTCCGGCACGTCCAGGACGATGGCGATGGGCAGCACGTCGTGCTTCCTGGCCAGTTCGATCAGCTGGCGGCGGCTGTCCTGCTGCACGCTGGTGGCGTCCACGACGGTGCGGCGCCCGGCGGCGAGCCGCTTGCCGGCGATGTAGTGCAGGACGTCGAAGGCGTCGCGGGTGGCGCCCTGGTCGTTCTCGTCGTCGGAGACCAGGCCGCGGCAGAAGTCGGAGGAGATCACCTCGGTGGGCTTGAAGTTCCGGCGGGCGAAGGTGGACTTGCCGGAGCCGGAGGCGCCGATCAGGACCACGAGGGAGAGGTCGGTGACGGGCAGGGCCCGCCCCTTGCGTGTCTCGGTCATGCCGCCTTCGCCTCCTTCTCGGCGCGGAGAGTGAACAGGGCCAGCTGGGTGGGCGGTCCCACCTCGGGGTCGTCGGGTCCGACGGGCGCGAACTCGACCTCGTACGCGTGCCGTTCGGCGACCTCGGCGGCCCAGGCGCGGAACTCGGCGCGGGTCCACTCGAAGCGGTGGTCGCCGTGCCGGACGTGTCCCGCGGGCAGGGTCTCCCAGCGGACGTTGTACTCGACGTTCGGGGTGGTCACGACGACCGTGCGGGGACGGGCGTGCCCGAACACGGCGTACTCCAGGGCGGGCAGCCGGGGCAGGTCGAGGTGTTCGATGACCTCGCTGAGCACGGCGGCGTCGTAGCCCTTGAGCCGCTGGTCGGTGTAGGCGAGCGAGCCCTGCGTCAACTGGACGCGGGACGCCTGCCGTTCGCCCATCCGGTCGAGCCCCAGCCGACGGGCGGCGATGGTGAGGGCCCGGACGGAGACATCCACCCCGACGATCTCGGTGAACCGGACGTCCTTGAGCAGTTCCTGCACCAACTGCCCCTGGCCGCAGCCGAGATCGAGCACCCGGGCGGCGCCGCGGGCGCGCAGCGCGGTGAGGATCGCCTCCCGGCGCAGCACCGCGAGCGGGGTCGGCTTCTCCTCCGCCTCGGTCTCCTCGCCGACCGCGTTGTCGATCGACTCGACCTCGCTGTCGTCGGCCTCGGCGAGCCGCACCAGTTCCAGTGCCTCGCGCGCCTGCCGGGTCAGCGACCAGCGGCGGGAGAGATAGCGGCTGGTGATCAGCTGCTGCTCCGGGTGGCCGGGCAGCCAGCCCTCGCCGGCCCGCAGCAGCTTGTCGACCTCGTCGGCGGAGACCCAGTAGTGCTTGGCGTCGTCGAGGACCGGCAGCAGGACGTACAGGTGGCGCAGCGCCTCGGCGAGGGTCAGCGTCTCGGACTCCAGCACGAGCCGGACGTACCGCGAGTCGCCCCACTGCGGGAACTCCGTGTCCAGCGGCACCGGTTCGGCGTCCACGGTCCAGCCCAGCGGCTCGAACAGCCGCCGTACGAGCGCGGCGCCGCCGCGGGCGGGCAGGGCCGGGACCTCGATGCGCAGCGGCAGCGGCGCGGCGGCCCGCTCGGGGCGGGCGGCGCAGATCCCGCGCATGGCGCTGGAGAAGACGCCGCTCAGCGCGACGGCGAGGAGGGAGGAGGCGGCGTACGGGCGGTCGTTGACGTACTGCGCGAGGGCCGCGTCGGGGGCGCCGCCGCGGCCCTTGCCCTTGCCGCGCCGCACCAGCGCCGCGGGGTCGGTCTCCAGCAGCAGGGCGGCCGTGCAGCGCGCGTCGTCCGCCTCCGGGTAGAAGACGTGCGCGGTGCCGTAGGACGTGGAGAAGCGCTGTGCCTTGCCCGGGTGCTTGTGCAGCAGGTACCCGAGGTCGGTGGCCGGGTGGGCGGCGTCGCCGCGGAGAGAGATCGTCAGGAACACGTGTCCGAGTCTGGCCGCCCGGGCACCCCGCTGACCACCGGTTTTCACGCCTCCGGACGGCTTTGTACAGGGTTGCGCGCGCAACGGCATGCATCATGGACGCATGGATCTTCGAGTCTTCACCGAACCTCAGCAGGGCGCGACCTACGACACGCTTCTGCGTGTCGCCAAGACCGCCGAAGAGCTGGGCTACGACGCGTTCTTCCGCTCCGACCACTATCTCCACATGGGTGGCGCGGACGGCCTGCCCGGCCCCACCGACGCCTGGATCACCCTCGCCGGCATCGCCCGGGAGACCAGCCGTATCCGGCTCGGCACCCTGATGACGGCCGGTACCTTCCGCCTCCCCGGCGTGCTGGCCATCCAGGTGGCGCAGGTCGACCAGATGTCCGGCGGCCGGGTGGAGCTGGGCCTCGGCTCCGGGTGGTACGAGGAGGAGCACAAGGCGTACGGCATCCCGTTCCCGAAGGAGAAGTTCGGGCGGCTGGAGGAGCAGCTGGCGATCGTCACGGGGCTGTGGGAGACGCCGATCGGCGAGCGCTTCGACTACGACGGCACCTTCTACCAGTTGCAGGACTCCCCCGCGCTGCCGAAGCCGGCGCAGAGCCGGGTGCCGGTGCTCATCGGCGGTCACGGCGCCAAGCGCACGCCGGCGCTGGCGGCGGAGTACGCCACCGAGTTCAACATCCCCTTCGCCTCCGTCGAGGACAGCGAGCGGCAGTTCGACCGGGTGCGGGCGGCGGCCGAGGAGCGCGGGCGCAAGGGCGACGACCTGGTGTACTCCGCCGCGCTGGTCGCCTGTGTCGGCAAGGACGACGCCGAGGTCGCGCGGCGGGCGGCGGCCATCGGCCGCGAGGTGGACGAGCTGAAGGCGAACGGTCTCGCGGGTTCTCCGGCGGAGGTGGTGGACAAGCTGGGGCGCTATGCCGCGGTGGGTTCGGGGCGGGTCTACCTGCAGATGCTGGACCTGGACGACCTGGCCCACCTGGAGCTGATCGCGTCCGAGGTCATGCCGCACGTGGCCTGACGGGGCGACCGGCACCGTCGCCCGCGGGCGGTGCCGCGCGCCGCTCCGGGAACCTTGGCGCGAACCGTCGTACCCGACTCCCGCGCGGCGGCTACGCGCAGGGGGCGCCCCCGAAGGGGCTGCGCTGGTTGTCGTCCGCCGATAACACCTCCTCCCGCGCGGCCAGCTTGCGCAGCATCTCGCGGACCCGGTCGCGGGATTCGTCGGCCGCGTCGATGGCCTCCATGCACTGCCAGTACGTCGTCTCGTCCGCCGCGCCGCTGGCCATGCCGACCAGGGCCATGCCGACCTCGGCGAGCAGTCCGCCGAGGCAGAGCAGGGTCTCGCGGGCGTCGTCCAGCCGGGTGAGCTGGGCGGCGCGCAGATCGCCGAGGTCCAGCTCGGGCGGGTCGAGGACACCGCAGCCCCGGCCCGCCAGCTCGGTCAGCCCGAGCGCCTCGCCGCGCAGCTCCGGCGGTCCGGAGACCGCGAGTCTGCTGCCGATCGCCTGCGCGAGGGCCCCTGCCTGCCACACCTCCGCCATCAACTCGCGCGTGTCCGCGCCGTTCGCCAGGGCTCGTCTGCCGGTGAGGATGAGTCGTACCGCGTCCATCCGTCGCCCCCGTCCCTCCACGCACTCGCTCGTACGTTCACTGACTCTCCTGTCCACTACCCAGAGTGAGGGCCGTTGGTGCGAAAAGCTAGAGGAAGCCCGAAATCTGGGGACAACAATTCGGATTCGGTAGATGAATTGACAGCGGAGAGTGATAACGGAACCGGGGAATCCGCCTGTTGTCAGTCTTCGGGCGCCGGAAAGCGGTGTTCGTTGCGGTCGATCTTCTCGGAGAGCGCGGTCAGCGGATCGATGTCCAGGGCCGCGCAGAACTGGAGGAGATAGGCGAGGACATCGGCGACCTCGTCGCGGACGCGGTGCGCGGTGGCGGGGTCGGACATCACCCGGGCCGACTCCTCGGGGGTCAGCCACTGGAAGATCTCGACCAGTTCGGAGCTCTCCACGCTCAGCGCGGAGGCGAGGTTCTTGGGGGTGTGGTACCGCCCCCAGTCGCGGGCGGCGGCGAACTCGGCGAGCCTGCGCTGGAGTCGGGGGAGGTCAGGGTGTTCCGTCACGGTTCAGGTGTACCACTGTGACGCCCTCGGCCCCCGCGCACCAGGAGGCGTCGTTCACCGCCGCGACGAGCCGGATGTGCCCGGACTCGCCCATGGCGGCCGCGAGGCGCAGCAGGGACCGGCGCTGGCCCGGGTCGAGGGAGCGGTCGAAGCCGTCGGCGAGGACGGTGAGGGAGCGCAGGGCGTCGGGGACCTCGCCCGGCGGGTCCATGTCCAGCACACCGGGACCGGTCAGCAGCACCAGGGTGTGGGCGAGGTAGCGGAGTTCGCCGTCGCCGAGGCGGGCCAGCTCCGTGCGGTGGCCGTCGCCGCGGTCGAGCAGGGCGCGCACCATGCCGTCGAAGAGGGGTTCGGCGATCAGGTCGTACACCGGTCCCGCGCAGCCCGCGCGCAGCGCCTCGACCAGCCGGCCGTGCCTGCGGGCGCACTCGGCGCGGGTGCGCCAGACCACGTCCGCGAGGTTGTCGCAGCCGGGCATCAGCCGGCCGGAGCCGGTGGGCACGGGGGTGCGCATGCAGTCGGGGCGGGGATCGCAGACGAAGACCGAGCGCAGGGCGACGACCATCTGCTCGGCGGCGGCCAGCACCCGGCGCTGGCCGTCGGTCTTGCCGGCCACCCGCAGCGGGAGCAGCGCGGTGCCGAGGCGGTCGTCGGGCAGGGGCGCGCGGGTCACCGGCGCGGTGCCCGCGGTGTGCCAGGCGGCCTGCACGGCGCGCCGCCCCGGGTCCCGTAACGCGGTCTGGAGCAGGACGGTGCCGCCCGCGCTCAGCCGCTCGCCCACGATCCGCGGCTGCGGTTCGGCCTGTACGGCGAGGTCGAGCCGTACCGGGCCCTCGGCGCCGTCGGCCGTGCAGCCGATCCTGAAGCCGCGCCGGCCCTCGCCGTCGGGCCGGGCCCGGTCGGGCACGCAGGCGACGGGATCGGGGAACGCCTCCCCGAGCGGCGCGCCGCCGGCGAGCCGGGCCAGCGCCTCGTAGGCCGCCAGCGCCGTCGTCTTCCCCGATCCGCTGGGGCCGGCGAACAGCGTGACCGCCCCCAGCGGGAATCCCGCGCCCCGGTGCCCGGCGAACGCCGACAACCGCAGCTCGGTGACCCGGGGCCGCACATCGAGGGGCTCGCGGGACTCCGGCGGGAGGGTCCCGCCGAGCCCGTCGACCACCGGCGGCTCAGCGGACGCGAAAGGCATGGCCATGCCCGGAACGTAGGGCTCCGCCGGGCGGGCGAACCGTTTACCCGGCGGATGTTCCCACGATCGGGGGCGTTCACGGCAACAACGGGGACCGGGCCTCACTCCGGGGAGCTACGGGGGCCGGGGAGAGCCATGGGACGCCGGGGGCGCCATGGACGCCGTGGGTGCCATGGACGCCGCGGGTGCCGCCGGTGCCGCGGGGAGAGCCCGCGCTCACCCCGCCCCCTCCAGCAGCCCGCTGACCTCCGTACCCGGCGGGGTCAGCAGGAAGACGTTGCGGTCCACCCGGTGCATCCCGCTGCCCAGGCCGAAGACGACGCCCGTGCTGAAGTCGAGGACGCGCTTGGCGACATCCCCCTCGGCGCCGGAGAGGTCGAGGAGGACGGGCGCGCCCGCCATCACCGTCTCGGCGACCTCCCGGGCATCGGCGAAGACGTTGACGCGGAGGACCACGAAACGGCGCCGGGTCTCGGTCTCGTCGTCCGGTAGGGAACGGTGGTTGACCGCCGAGGGCCACGCGTCGCGGCCCCGTAGTGGCACGACCTGGGCGAGCCCTTCCCACTGTTCATCGGTGACGTCATAACGGCTCACCGGCTCCCCCGACCTTGCTCGCTTTCCATGCCTGCACCAGCCAATTCTTACGCCAAGTCACCCGTTCGGCCCAACAACGACACACAACGACACGGAGTCGATCGGTCCGGTGGCGCCCGCCCCGCCCCAACCCCGCCCCTTCTCTGGGCAGATGTGCGAATATGCCCGCTTCTTACCGCCCTCATACCGGACTCTTCACCGCTGGTCGCGCGCCGGTCACGCACCGCCGCTAGCGTCCGGTCCCGTGCACTTGGCAGAAACACAGCAGGTGACGCCCGGCCGGCGGACGCAGTCGGCGGTGTCCGCCGTACCCGGACCGCGCGCGCAGGCGCCCGGCGGGCCCGCGCAGTGGCACCGCGTCCTCACGCTCCTGGCCGACGTGAGCCTCTTCATCGGTACCCGTTCCGTCTGGACACAGGCGGCCACGCACCGTCTCGTCCTCGCCGCGGTCATCTCGCTGTGCTACGCGGCGATCCTGGTGACCGGCGTGCTCGCGCTGACGGTCCGCCGGGCCCGCTCACTGGCCCGCCTGGACCTGGTGGTGCTGGTGACCGCGGTCGTCCTCGCCCTGTGCGCGTGGGCGCTGAACCACGGCGGCGGCGACGAGGCGCTCCTGACCACACAGGCCGCGCGGGAACTCGTCCACGGTCACCACCTGTACGAGCATCCATGGCCCTGGCTGTTCCGCATCAAGGGCGTCGCCCTGACCGCGACGACGACCGGCGGATACGACTACACGTACGGCTATCCCCCGCTCGCGCCGCTGCTCACCGTCCCGTTCCTGTGGCTGGGCCACGGCGGCGCCCCGGCGACGGCGGTGGGCACCCTCGCCCTGATCACGGGCGCGATCGCGCTGTGGCGGCTGCTCCCGGCGCAGTGGCGGTCGGCGGCCACCATGGTCTTCCTCGGCTTCGGCATGCTGTCCAGCTACGGCCGCCAGGGCTACCCGGCGATCCTCGCCCTCGCGCTGCTGGTCCCGGTGGTGGTCCGCTGGCCCCGGCTCGGCGCGCGCGGCCGGCTCGGCGCGGTCGGCGTCGCCCGGGCCGCCTGTCTCGGCGCGGCCTGCGCCGCCCAGCAACTCCCCTGGTTCGTCGCGCCGTTCCTGCTCGCCGGGATCTACGCGGTGCGCCGGGGCGAGCTGGGCGGCCGGGCCGCCGCGCGCGTGGTGCTGCGGATCACCGGGATCGCCGTCCTGGCCTTCCTGCTGCTCGACGCGTATCTGATCGTGACCGAGCCCGGCCCGTGGCTGCGCGGCATCGTGCTGCCGCTGACCCAGGGCGCGGTGCTGCACGGCCAGGGCATCGTGGGCATCTCGCTGTACTTCACCCACGGCAGCGACCGCCTCGACTGGTACGGGCACGCGAGCATGCTGCTGGCCGCCGCCCTGCTGGCCCTGTTCGTGCTGTTCGTACGGCGCCTCGGACCGGCCGCGACCGTGCTGCCGTGGTGCGCGTTCTTCCTGGCGACACGCTCGCAGGACGGCTACTACCTGATGATGACCCCGCTGTGGCTGGCGGCGGCGGTCACCGCGCCCCTGCCGGAGTTCGCGCAGGCGTGGCAGCCCCGGCCGCGCTTCCTGGCCGGTCCCCGGCGCAGGGCCGTCCGGCTCGCGGCCGTCCCGGTGCTGCTGGCGCCCGCCCTGGTCAGCGCGGTCCTCGCGGCCACCGGGAGCCCGCCGCTGCGGATGGACATCACGGCGGTACGGCCCCTCGCGCCCGGCACGGTCTCCGGGGTGACCCTGCGGGTCGCCAACACCGGCGACGACCCGCTCACCCCGCACTACATGCTCACCACCGGCCAGGGCATGACCCGCTACTGGCCGCTCGCGCACGGCCCGGCCACCATCCCCGCGCACGGCACGGCGACCGTCGAACTCCGTGCCCCCTCGGGCGGTTTCACGCTCCCGAGGAAGCCAAGCGCCCGGCTGCGGCTGCGCGCCTTCACCGGCGGCCCCCAGACGCTCTCCACCCGGGATGTACCCCGGTCCACGCTGCGCGTCAAGGGCTGAACGCCCCCACCCGTCCGCCGCGGCCCGGTCCTCGTCGAGGCCGGGCCGCGCCGTCGTACCGGGGTGATCCACTACGGGAGCGGCGCCGGTCACAGCCGCAAGGGGAGAAAACTCACAAGCGATTGCTCTGCACTCTTTTGAGCGCCCTGGCCTAGCATCCGAGCCATGACGGTCCTGCCTGACGACGGGCTCCCACTGGCCGCCGAGTTCCCTGACGCGACACACGAGCAGTGGCAACGCCTGGTCGAGGGTGTGCTGCGCAAGTCGGGCAAGGAAGTCTCGGGCGCGGCAGCTGAGGACGCTCTGTCCACGACGCTGGAGGACGGGCTGCGCACCCGTCCCCTGTACACGGCGCGCGACACCGCGCCCGACCCCGGTCTGCCGGGCTTCGCCCCGTTCGTACGGGGCGCGCGCCCCGAGGGCGGGGTCGCGGGCGGCTGGGGCGTACGCCAGCGGCACACGACGCTCGCCGACGGCGCGGTCCTCGCCGATCTGGAGAACGGCGGCACCTCGCTGTGGCTGGCGCTGGGCGAGGGCGGCATCCCGCTCGCCGACCTGGGCCGGGCCCTGGAGGGCGTCTACCTGGACCTCGCGCCCGTCGTGCTGGACGCCGGACGGGACACCGCCGAGGCGGCCGAGGCGCTGCTGGCCCTGTACGCGGACAAGGGCGTCGAGCCCGAGGACGTACGCGGCAACCTCGGCGGCGACCCGCTCGGGTACGAGGCCCGCACCGGGACCGCGCAGGACGTCGCGCCGTACGTCGCTCTGGCCGCGCGCTGCGCCGAGGGCTACCCGGGGCTGCGCGCGCTGACCGTGGACGCGCTGCCGTACCACGAGGCCGGCGGCTCGGCCGCGCAGGAGCTGGGCGCCTCGCTCGCCACCGGGGTGGCCTATCTGCGCGCGCTCACCGAGGCGGGCCTGAGCGTCGAACAGGCCGCCGGGCAGCTGGAGTTCCGGTACGCGGCCACCGCCGACCAGTTCCTGACCATCGCCAAGCTGCGCGCCGCGCGCCGGCTGTGGGCGCGGGTCGCGGAGGTCAGCGGGGCGCCCGGCGCCCAGACGCAGCACGTGGTGACGTCGCCGGTGATGATGTCCCGCCGCGACCCGTGGGTGAACATGCTGCGCACCACGATCGCGACGCTCGCCGCCGGGGTGGGCGGCGCCGACTCCGTGACGGTGCTGCCGTTCGACCACGCGCTCGGGCTGCCGGACGCGTTCGCCCGGCGCATCGCCCGCAACACCTCCACGATCCTGATCGAGGAGTCGTACCTCGCGCGCGTCATCGACCCGGCGGGCGGCTCCTGGTACGTGGAGCGGCTGACCGACGAACTCGCCGAGGCCGGCTGGGAGTTCTTCCGGACCATCGAGCGCGACGGCGGCCAGGCGGCCGTGCTGCGCTCCGGACGGCTGCGCACCGACCTCGCGACGACCTGGGCGCAGCGCTCCAAGAAGCTCGCCAAGCGGCGCGAACCCATCACCGGTGTCAGCGAGTTCCCGCTGCTGGCCGAGAAGCCGGTGAAGCGCGAGCCCGCGCCGAAGGCGCCGTCCGGGGGGCTGCCCCGGGTGCGCCGGGACGAGGCGTTCGAGGAGCTGCGGGCCCGCTCCGACGCCCATCTCGCGGCGACCGGCGCCCGGCCGCGGATCTTCCTCGCCACGCTCGGCTCGCCCGCCGAGTACACCGCGCGGGCCTCCTTCGCCGCCAATCTCTTCCAGGCCGGCGGCATCGAGCCGGTCACCGGGGGAACCTTCGAGGACAGCGGCGCCACCGAGGCCGTGCTGTGCTCCGGCGACGCGACGTACGCCGCACAGGCCGAGGAGAGCGCCGCGGCGCTGCGCGCCGCGGGCGCCCGGCAGGTGTTTTTGGCGGGCCGGGGCGAGTACGCCGGCGTCGACCGTCACGTCTTCGCGGGCTGCGACGCCGTCGATGTGCTGACCGCGACTCTCGACCGTATGGGAGTGTCCTGATGGGAATCCCCGACTTCTCCGGCATCGAGCTGGGGACCCCGCCGGCCGGCGGCAGCGCCGAGGAGTGGCAGGCGGCCGTCAAGCAGGCCACCGGCGGCGCCGAGCCGCTGTGGGAGACCCCGGAGGGCATCGGGGTCAAGCCGCTGTACACCGGGCGTGACCTGGAGGGCCTGGACTTCCTGGACACCTACCCGGGCATGGCGCCGTACCTGCGCGGCCCGTACCCGACGATGTACGTCAACCAGCCCTGGACGATCCGCCAGTACGCGGGCTTCTCCACCGCCGAGGAGTCCAACGCCTTCTACCGGCGCAACCTCGCGGCCGGCCAGAAGGGCCTGTCGGTCGCCTTCGACCTGCCCACGCACCGCGGTTACGACAGCGACCACCCGCGGGTGACCGGCGACGTCGGCATGGCGGGCGTGGCGATCGACTCGATCTACGACATGCGGCAGCTGTTCGACGGCATCCCGCTCGACCGGATGACCGTGTCGATGACGATGAACGGCGCCGTGCTGCCGGTGCTCGCGCTGTACATCGTGGCGGCGGAGGAACAGGGCGTACCGCCCGAGAAGTTGGCCGGGACCATCCAGAACGACATCCTCAAGGAGTTCATGGTCCGCAACACCTACATCTATCCGCCGAAGCCGTCGATGCGGATCATCTCCGACATCTTCGCGTACACCTCGCAGCGGATGCCGCGCTACAACTCCATCTCCATCTCCGGATATCACATCCAGGAGGCGGGTGCGACGGCCGATCTGGAGCTGGCGTACACGCTCGCCGACGGTGTGGAGTACATCCGCGCGGGGCGCGAAGCCGGCCTGGACGTGGACGCGTTCGCGCCGCGCCTGTCGTTCTTCTGGGCGATCGGCATGAACTTCTTCATGGAGGTCGCCAAGCTCCGGGCGGCCCGGCTGCTGTGGTCCAAGCTGGTCGCGCAGTTCGAGCCGAAGAACACCAAGTCCCTGTCGCTGCGCACCCATTCGCAGACCTCGGGCTGGTCGCTGACCGCGCAGGACGTGTTCAACAACGTCACGCGCACCTGTGTGGAGGCGATGGCCGCGACCCAGGGCCACACCCAGTCGCTGCACACCAACGCGCTGGACGAGGCGCTGGCGCTGCCCACCGACTTCTCGGCGCGCATCGCCCGCAACACCCAGCTGCTCATCCAGCAGGAGTCGGGCACCACCCGGACCATCGACCCCTGGGGCGGCAGCGCCTATGTGGAGCGGCTGACGTACGACCTCGCCCGCCGGGCCTGGGCGCACATCCAGGAGGTGGAGCAGGCGGGCGGCATGGCGCAGGCCATCGACGCCGGCATCCCCAAGCTGCGCGTGGAGGAGGCGGCGGCCCGGGTCCAGGCCCGCATCGACTCCGGGCGCCAGCCGGTGATCGGCGTCAACAAGTACCGCGTCGACAGCGACGAGCAGATCGACGTGCTCAAGGTCGACAACTCCTCGGTGCGCACCCAGCAGATCGAGAAGCTGCGCCGGCTGCGCGCGGAGCGGGACGAGCAGGCGTGCCGGGACGCGCTGGACGCGCTCACCCGGGCCGCCGAGGGCACCGAGAACCTGCTGGAGCTGGCGGTGCGGGCGGCCCGCGCCAAGGCGACCGTCGGCGAGATCTCCGACGCCCTGGAGAAGGTGTACGGCCGGCACGCGAGCCAGATCCGTACGATCTCCGGTGTGTACCGCAACGAAGCCGGGGAGTCCCCGTCCGTGGACCGTACCCGCGCCCTGGTGGACGCCTTCGAGGAGGCGGAGGGGCGCCGGCCGCGCATCCTGGTCGCCAAGATGGGCCAGGACGGCCATGACCGGGGCCAGAAGGTGATCGCGACCGCGTTCGCCGACCTCGGCTTCGACGTCGACGTCGGCCCGCTGTTCCAGACGCCGGACGAGGTCGCCCGGCAGGCGGTCGAGGCGGACGTCCACGTGGTCGGCGTGTCCTCGCTGGCCGCGGGACATCTGACCCTCGTACCGGCGCTGCGCGAGAAGCTGGCGGAGGAGGGCCGAGAGGACATCATGGTCGTGGTCGGCGGGGTGATCCCGCCGCAGGACGTGCCGACGCTGCTGGAGATGGGCGCCACGGCCGTGTTCCCGCCCGGGACGGTGATCCCGGACGCGGCGTACGACCTGGTCCAGCGCCTGGCGGCCGACCTCGGCCACGAGCTGTAGGGCCGCGATGGCCCCGATCGATCTCGACACGTATGTGAAGGGTGTGCTCGACGGGAAGCGGGCCCTGGTGGCCCGCGCCATCACGCTCGTCGAGTCCACCCGGCCGCAGCACCGGGTGCTGGCGCAGGAGTTGCTGACCCGGCTGCTGCCGCACAGCGGCCGGGCCCGGCGGATCGGCATCAGCGGGGTGCCGGGGGTCGGCAAGTCGACGTTCATCGACGCGTTCGGCACCATGCTGACCTCGCTGGGCCACCGGGTCGCCGTCCTCGCCGTCGACCCCTCCTCGACCCGTACCGGCGGCTCCATCCTCGGCGACAAGACGCGGATGGAACGGCTGTCGGTCGATCCGGCGGCCTTCGTGAGGCCCTCCCCCAGCGCGGGCACGCTGGGCGGGGTCACGAAGGCCACCCGGGAGTCGATGGTGGTGATGGAGGCGGCGGGCTACGACGTGGTCCTGGTGGAGACCGTCGGCGTCGGGCAGTCGGAGACGGCGGTCGCCGACATGGTCGACACGTTCCTGCTGCTCACCCTGGCCCGCACCGGCGACCAGTTGCAGGGCATCAAGAAGGGCGTCCTGGAGCTGGCCGACGTGATCGCCGTCAACAAGGCGGACGGGCCGCACGAGCGGGACGCGCGGGCGGCGGCACGGGAGCTGGCGGGCGCGCTGCGGCTGATGCACGGCAAGGACGCGTTCTGGACGCCGCCGGTGCTGCATTGCAGCGCGCGTGAGTCCATGGGGCTCGACACGGTGTGGGAACGGCTGGAGCAGCATCGCACGCTGCTGGACTCCACCGGCAGGCTCACCGCCAAGCGGCGGGACCAGCAGGTCGGCTGGACCTGGGCGATGGTCCGCGACGAACTCCTCGGCCGGCTGCACGCGGACCCGGCGGTCCGGGCGGCGGCACCGGAGCTCGAACGGCAGGTCAGGGAGGGGAAGTTGACGGCGACGCTGGCGGCGGAGCGGATTCTGGGGACATTCGAGGGGGGCGGCGCGGGCCGGTCGGAGCCGGCGGGCTGAGTCCTGGTCGGCGGAGTCTTGGTCGGCCGGTCGAGGTCGGCCGGGTCCAGGTCAGCGGAGTTTTGGTCGGCCGGTCGAGGTCGGCCGGGTCCTGGTCAGCCGAGGCCGCCGCGCTCGCAGATCCGCCGGGCCACGTCCCGGAGCTTGATGTTCTTGTCCTGGGAGTAGCGGCGCAGCACGTCGAACGCCTGGTCCTCGGTGAGGTCGTGGCTGCCCATGAGGATGCCCATGGCCTCGCCGATGACGTGCCGGGTGGCGACGGCCTGTTCCAGCTGGGCGTGGGTGCGGGCGCTGGAGAAGGCGACGGCGGCGTGCGAGGCGAGCAGCCAGCCGGCCGTCTCGCTGGCGTCGCCGAAGGCACCCGGGCTGCGGGAGTAGATGTTCAGCGCGCCGAGGTCCTCCTCCTCGGTGTAGAGCAGGAAGCCCATCATGCTGCCGAGGCCCAGCTCGCGGCCCGCCCTCACATAGCGGGGCCAGCCCGCGTGCTCCTCGCTGAAATCGGTGATCCGGAACACCCGCTCGTCGCTCTCGGGGCGGGCGACGTCGTAGCACGGTCCTTCCTGGAGCCGCTCCTGCGCCTGGTCGCTGTCGATCACCACCTGGTCGGTCGGCGCGAGGGTGCGGACGCCCTTGGCGTGCAGGAGGAGAATCCCGGCCGCGTCACAGCCCGGGACGAGCTCGGTGGCGGACCGGGTGATCCGCTCCAGGGTGTCGGTCACCGTCTCCTGCGCCAGCAGTTCCCGCGCCAGTGCGGCCATCCGTTCGGCGAACACGCGCCAATCCATCGTTCTCCTCCCTGCCTGCCTTCACCAGACCGACCACCTGCCCTGTTTCCACCATCGCATCCCTGCCCGACCCCGGCCGACCGGGACACACGAGGGCGCGGGGGCGGGGGCGGAGGGGCCGCGGGGGCGGGGGCGGAAGGGCCGGGGCGGGAGGGCGGGGACCCACCCGGGAAGGCGAGGCCGGCGGGTGCGCAAGAGTCGATCCGCACCGCTCCGGAGGGGCCCGTCGGGTGGCCGAGGGTCGGGCCGCGCGGGCACAGGGGAGCGAGCCCGGCCGGTCACCGAGGACCCGGGGGCGCGGGGCTCCGCGGAGCGAGGGCCCCGCGCGGCCCGTCAGTTCTCCTGTTCCGGGAGGACCAGGCGGAAGGCCGCCCCCGTCAGGGCGCGGTTGTCGGGGTCGAGGATCTCGATGTCGGCGGAGACGTCGTCCGTGGCCCGGGACCGGAGGAAGCGGCGGACCCGGTGCAGGCCCCGGCCCCGGCCCTCGCCCCGGGTGGTCCAGGTGGGCCCGAAGATCCGCGCGGGCCGTGACCGGGCCCGCTCCGGCAGGCCGGGGCCGCTGTCCCGCAGCACGACCAGCACCTCGGGGCTCTCCCGCTCCACCAGGATCTGGAGCACCCCGTCCTGCCCGGCGAGGGCCTCCGCGGCGTTGTCCATCACCTCGTAGAGCACCACGCGCAGCTCGGGCTCGGGGACCGCGACCCGCAGTCCGGGCGGGCAGCGCACATCCAGTCCCACATGCGGGTGCGCCTCCTCGAACTCGGGCCCCAAGGAGCCGAGCAGCGGGCCCAGTTCGGTCTCGGCCGCCGCAACCCGCCGGAGGTCTTCCAGGGACAGCTCAAGTTCGATCTCCTCGCCGAACTCGTCCAAGGCGGAGGGGCTTTCCCGCAGCCGGGGATACACCGGCAGGGTCGCGTAACGGTTGAGGCGCCATGCCCGCGGGCCGTCGCCCCGTCCCTCCCGCTCCAGGGCGAGCCGGCCGAGCAGCACGGTGAGCTGCTGCTCGGCCTCGGCCCGCAGCGCTCGTACGACACCGCCGGGCGGCACCCGCAGCTCGCCGTCGCCGTCCGGCACCGGGGTCAGCAGACCGCGGCGCACCAGCTCGTCGACGGCGCCGGACACCCGCGCCCTGACCCCGGGCCCCGCGCCGCACGCCTCCGCCATGTCCGCCGCCTCGTCCCGGCCGACCTGCCCGCCCACCGGGTCGCTCGCCGCCAGCGCCGCCCACCACGCCGCCTCCGCCGCGGGCCCGCCGCAGCGGGCCGTCAGCTCCTCGCGCAAGGCATGGGTCAGCGCCTCGTCCCGCTGCCAGCCGCCCTCGGCCGCCGCCCAGCGCCGTACGGGGCCGGCGTCGTCGGCGGGGTCCTGCGCGTACCGCAGCATCACCAGCAGCAGATGCGGGTCCATGCCGGTGCAGTGCTCCATGGCCTGCACGGCCGCCGGTCCGCAGCCCAGCGACAGCCGGCTGATCCAGCGCAGGGTGCGCCAGGCCACGTCGGCCTCGCCGCCCAGGATCCGGCCGAGCTCGGCACCGCTGTGCCCGGCGAGCGCCGAGACCGGCCACTGCGGGGCGAGAACGCCGAGCAGCGCCGCGGCCCGGTCCGGTACCTCGGCGAGCACCACCAGGCGCAGCAGGTCCCGCAGGGTCAGTACCGCGGTGGGCCGCCGGTCGGTGTAGCCGGACGGCTCCACCTGGGGGCCGACCGCCACACAGGGCCGCTCGTCCTCGCCGGTGTCCGGCAGGCCGACCGCGCCGGGCCCGCCGACGTACAGGTCGACGCGTCCGGTGGGGTGCAGCCGGGAGAGGGCGGGGCCGCCGAACAGGCCGTCCAGGAAGGTGAGATGGAAGGCGCTGTGCTCGACCGGCGTGGCCGTCAGCGGTCCGGGCGGCACCCCGAGGAAGCAGCACAGGGCATGGGCGAACCCGGCGGCCGCCGCGGCCGACAGATCGTGCTCCAGCCTGCCGTACGCCGCCAGCAGTTCCTGTCCCTCGCGGTCGGCCGCCCGCCAGTCGACGAACGCCGGAGGCCGCAGCCGTCCGGGGTTGAGGTGATAGTCGAGGAACTGGCGCGGGTCCCACTCCGCCTTCCAGGCCGGCGGCGCGGTCATGCCCTCGGGGATCGGGGCGCCGGGCGGCTCGCGGTTCAACAGGGCGGTGGCGGCGACGAGTTCACCGGCGTCGAGCAGAGCCCTGACCCGGGCGACCGCCTGCCCCCGCGCACCCGCGCGCTCCGTCGGGGGCAGCCGGTCGGCCAGTGCGCGGGCGGCGTCCGCGATGCGCCGTTCGAGATCGTCCGCCAGCGCGTCCAGCCGGGCCACGACCCCGGGCCGCCCCGAGCGTGCCCGCTCCACCAGCGCCTCGGTCCCGGCGGGGTCGTCCTCCCACGCCACGCCCGCGCCCTGGGCCCGCCGGGCGAGGGCGCCGAGCCGCTGCCGTACCAGCTCCGCGGCCCTCACCCGCAGGCTCTCCAGCTGCCGGGCCAGCCGCTCGGCGTCGTACGGGCGCAGGTCAGCGCAGCCGGCGAGCAGATACTCGGCGGCGTCGAACTCGCCCCGCTCCAGCAGCTCCTCGCAGACGAGGCCCACGGGGCGGCCGCCGAGCCGGGCGAGGACCGCGCGGGCCAGCTCGACGGCGTCCTCGGGGCCGTACGACGACTGCCCGCGCGTCAGCAGGGCCAGCACCTCGGGGTAGCGGAACCGGCCGGGCCAGGTGCCGAGCAGATGCCGGGCGCCGTCCAGATGGTTCCGCACCTGGCTGTCGTGGCTCGGCGCGCTCATGCGTTCTCCTTCCCGGCCTTCGGCAGCGCGGACAGCGCCTCCAGCAGGGCCTTGGCCGGATGGCAGGCCGGTTCGCCCAACTCGTCCGCCTCCTTGAGCAGTTGGTGCCAGGAGCCGTCCAGGTGCAGGGCGAACCGCCGTTGGGCGGCGGTCAGCCGGGGTGCGGGCGAACCCTGGAGCTGCTCCTCGGAGCCGGCGACGAGGGACCTGGCCTCGGCGACGAACTCCGCGATGTTGCGGGCGTAGGCGAAGTGGTTGCTCCACTCGATCTTGCGCAGGCCGAGGTCCGCGGACATCCGGTCGAGCTGGGTGCGGATGTCGTGCTCGCCCTGCGGCAGCTCCTCGGCCACCGGGACCCAGCGGTCGGCCGGCCGGGGGTCGCGGGCCATCTCGCGGACCCGGGCGAGGATGCCGCCCGGCCGGAACAGGGCGCGGTGCAGCTTCTGGCCGTCCGTGAAGCTGAAGTGGTTCTTGGCCTGCTCGAAGGCGGCCACCCCGGCGGCGAGCCCGGCCCAGCGCTCGTCGGAGCGCGCCGAGCGCTCCTGCCCCGCCGCCCATTCGTCGACGTCCTGCAAGGGCAGCGGGGCCGGTGCCGCCTCGAAGCAGGCGCGGGCGGCACGGGCCAGTTCCAGCCAGGCCGTCGGCAGCCCCTCGGCGGGCGCCCCCTCCGTCAGGTGCCGGCAGGCGAGCCGGCCCGTGTCGCCGCCGTGCAGCAGCATCTCCGCGACGGCGCCCGCGAGCGCGACGGTGCGCTGCTCGGGCGGGGCCGACTCCAGCGCGAGGGCGCTGAAGAAGAGCTGCTCACCGAACGGACCGTGCTCCAACGGCAGGGCGACGGCGGCCAGTTCGACAGACAGCGCGCCGGGGCCCCCGCCGAGCAGCGGGGTGAGCAGGTACGCCTCCATGAACGCCCCGCGCCGCCAGGCGTCCTCCAGAAGCCAGCGGGACCATTTGCCGGCGTCGGGACGGTGGGTGTCAGTGTCGGGGCGGTAGGCATCGGTTTCAGGGCAGTGGGTGTCGGCACCCCGCTCCCCCGTGCCGACCGGGCCTTCCGCGTCGCCCCGGCCCATCAACAACGCCGCCGCGTACCGCCGCAGCTCCCCCGCGCCCCGGCCCGCCCGCTCCCGCTGGGCCAGTGCCGTCCACGGGTCGTCGTCCAGCGGGATGGCGGCGAACACCCCGGCCGTCGGGTGGTACTCCGGCCCCTCGGCCCCGCTGTCCCCTGCGTCCCCGAACCACTCCGGGATTCCCAGCTCCCGCGCGAAGTCCACGGTGAACGCGGTCCCCACGATGTGCAGCCCGACCTGCGCCACCGCGCCCTGCCCCGGATGCGTCGCCCCGTGCCCGACCGGGTGACGGCTGCCCACCACCAGCTCGTGATCGCTGAGCACCGCCCGCGCCCTGGCCTTGCCGACACGCAGGGTGCCGTCCGTCTTGAGGGCCTTGAGCAGGGCGTCGTACGCGGTGGCCGTGCGCCGGCCGCCGCTGAGCGAGGGATGCTGGAGGTGCACGACACCGCCGGCCTCCCGCAGCCGGCGCAGCCGCAGGGCGAGGATCTCGTCGCAGGCTTCGTGCTCGGCGCGGTCGTCGGTGACGGCGAGCCGTTCGCCCGCGCTCGCGAGGAGGCGGCCGGCCACCTCGGTGTAGGCGCCGTCCCATACGGCGCGCACCACCGGGTCGGTGCCCCGGTACACGTCGTTCACCGCGTCCACGAGTTCGCGCAGCACCCGGCCCCAGGCCGCCGCCCAGCCGACCTGGAAGCCCACCGGGTCCTCGTCCCACCCCTCGGGCAGTTCGGGGGCTTCCCACCGCCACCAGCGCGCGGGCTCGGCCGGGAGTCCGCGTCCGGTGCGGCCGAAGTCGTCGGGCGCGATGGCGATGCTCCGCGCGGTCTCCCAGTAGGTGTAGACCCTGCGCACCCAGCTGAGCAGGTCGGCCACGCACAGCGGGGGCGTGTCGGCGTCCTCGGAGGGTTCCACGAGCACCCCGGCGCCGGTCTCGGCCGACAGGAAGCCGCGGGAGCCGACGTAGGCGGCGCGGTTGTCGCAGATCAGCAGCGAGGCCGCGCTGGAGCTGCTGCGCTTCTCCAGCAGCACCTTGCCCAGGTAGCGGGCCTTCAGGTCGAACAGGGCCGTCTCGACCCGGGGTTCGAGTCTGGCCGTGGGGTGGTCGCCCCACAGCAGGACGAGGGTGGCGCCCCGCTTGAGAGCCTCTTCCAGGCCGGGCAGCAGCGGGTTGAGGGCGTCGTAGGCGATGGTGGGCGCGGCCAGCACCAGTTGGTGTTCGGCGCGGTCGATCAGGTCGCCGACGACATAGCCGACCCCGGCCCCGGGCGCCACCCGGTGGGCCCCGCAACGGGCCCTGCGCGCCTCGGAGATCTGCTCCCGCAGCTGGTCCGCCCTGGACTTCAGCGCGTGGTGCCGGCCGGGCAGGTCGGGCAGTTCGGGGGCGTCGTCCAGGCCCTCGGCGAGCTGCTCCAGATCGCGGATCAGCTCCTTGAGGGTGTCGGGCCGTACGACCTCCGGGACCTGGCGGTTCAGCAGCTTCTTGACGAAGGTGCTCTCGGACCGGGTGCGCAGCAGATGGGTGATGTGTGCCTGGAAGAGCTGGGCGCCCCTGCGTCCCCAGCCGGGCGGCGCCTCGACGGGCACCGCGGCGATCTGGCCGCTGCCGGGGTCCCGCTTCACCACGACCTCGACCGTGCTCCAGCGGACCGCCTCGGGCGGGCTGAGCACGGGGTTGGTGAACGACACGTTCAGCACCCGGCGGCGCACGCCCCGGTCGCGGCGCTCCTCGGCGACGGCCCGGCGGACGGCGCGCAGCAGTTCGGTCTGGGGCAGGTCCTCCGCGAAGACGCCCCGGGCCATCGGCATCTCCAGGGCGCCCAGCGGCACCCGGACGCTTCCGTCCCGGTACGGCAGGATCGTCTCGGTCACCGGGTCGAACAGGAACTTGCGTGAATCCACGCTGGTGGCGACGGCCTGCGCGCCGTCGCCGTCGCCGAGCACCGCCTCGGCCGCCGGGGTGCCCTCCAGGGTGTGCGAGGTGAAGTCGACGGCGAGGAAGCCCCGGCTCCACAGGGCGTGCACCACGTCCAGCATCAGCCGGCGGGGCAGCGAGAAGAGGTCGCCGAGGGAGTCGACGGTGGTGCGGCCGCCGGCGACCGCCGCGAGCACCAGTTCCTCCAGGGTCGAGGC
This sequence comes from Streptomyces sp. SUK 48, assembly GCF_009650765.1. Taxonomy (NCBI): domain Bacteria; kingdom Bacillati; phylum Actinomycetota; class Actinomycetes; order Kitasatosporales; family Streptomycetaceae; genus Streptomyces; species Streptomyces sp. SUK 48. Next base: position 2,185,071 of record NZ_CP045740.1, read on the forward strand.
GCCCGTCTCCGAACCGAGTTCCACCCTCAGGGTGATCACCCGGCAGGGCAGGGCGACCAGGGTCGTCTCACTCACCGGCGTCCTCCGCTGCCATGGCTCCGGCGGCGCCCTCGGGCGTCTCGTCCCGCGGCACGGGTACGACCGCCCGCCGGCCGCCGGTGATCTCCTCGGTGACCGCGTCCACGATCACCCCGCTGTCCCGGAACGCCTCGATGACCGTCCCCCAGTCCGCTCCGCCGTACTGCTCGAAATGCGCCAGGTCCCCGACGACGACGAGCAGTTGGCGCGCCCGGGACAGCATCACGTTGACCACCTCGGGCTGCGCGGTGTGCCCGATGTTGCCCCGGGCGCCCTCGCCGCGCACGGCGCTGCGCACCAGGGAGACGATCACCACCTCGGCCTCGCCGCCCTGGAAGGAGTGCACGGTGTGCACCCGCCCCCGAAGCCCCTTGGCCTCCAGGATGCCCGCCTGTTTGCGGTAGGGGGTGATGACGACGAGTGCGCCGGGGTCCGTGCGGTGGGCGAGGCCGAGCCGGGCCACGAGGTTGTCGATCAGTTCCGCCTCGCCCTCGTTGCCCCAGTAGGGGGTGTCGCGGCAGCCGTCGTGGCGCCCGGTGTCGAGCCACACCAGCGGCGCGTTCGTCACGTACGGCGGCTCGGTGCGGCCGTGGATCTGGTCGATGAACGGGTCCGAGGTCAGGAAGGTGCCGGTCGGGCCCGCGTCGGGGTAGAAGGCCCGGGCGAAGGGCGTGGCGATGTCGGGGTGCATGCGGAACTGGGTGACCAGGACGTCGACCGGGCGTCGCGCGGAGGCGGTGCGCCGCGGGTCGTGCCCGTCGAAGAAGCGCCGGAACATGTGCAGATGGTCCAGATAGGCGTCCTGGTTGGCGTGGTGGGCCTGGACGCGGTCGTGTTCGTGGGCGGCGAGCCCTTCGAGGAAGTTCCGCATGTCCTGGGCGCGGTGCGGGCCGAGCTGCTGGTAGTCGCCGACCAGTGTCCAGCGCACGCCCCGGACGAGTGGCATGACGACCTCGGTGGGCCATGCCTTGGCGGCCTCCTCGATGATCACCCAGTCGAACATGTCGCTCGGGTCGCGGACCTCGTCGGACAGGGTGCCCGCGATGGAGCAGGTGGCGAAGACGATGTCGGCACCGGACTTCACCCGCTCGATCAGCTCCAGCTGGGTGTCGCCCGCGAGCTCGGCCCACCGCTTCATCAGCCGCTTCTCGTCCTCGTCGCGCGCCCCCTCGCAGCCCCGCTCCACGCGGCGGACGATGTGCGCCACCAGGTCCCCGACGATGTTCTCCGCCGTGAACTTCCGCACCGAATCGGGGGCTTCCCCCCGCTCCCTGGTGCGGGACAGCTCCCGCAGGGCGAGCAGGGAGCGGTCCTCGATGCGTGGCCGCAGCTCCTTGACGATCTTCTCGGCGAGCTGGTCGAGCGCGTCGTTCGACTGGGCGCTCACCAGGACCCGGGCTCCGTGCTCCATCTCCAGGAAGTCCCGCAGAGCCTTGGCCACGACGGTGCTCTTGCCGGTGCCGGGCGGCCCCTGGAGGGCGTAGAAGGGGTGGAAGCGCAGCATGTTGGAGACGATGGCCTGGCCCTTGCCGCGCAGCTCGCTCTGGTCGCGGCTGGTGACCCCCCTGCTGCGCAGTTCGATGGCCTCCGGCGCGTCCAGGATGCGCACCAGGCCCGGCTTGTGCGCGAGGGAGTCCAGCCCACGCGCCTCGCGCCGCAGTTGGGTCTCCGCGCCGCGGTCCTCGTCGGGCCGGAGCCAGCCGCGCTCGGGCACCTGACGGCCGCCGAGCGGCTGGATCTGCACCGAGTCCGCGTCCAGCCGTACCTTCAGCCGGGCCTCCACGGCCCGGCCGCCGAAGTAGGGGTCGGTGGGGTGGCCGTCGCGGCCGGTGCGGTCCTCCACCAGGGTGACCCGCGCCCATTCGTTCTCGGTGAGCAGCTGCCGGGCGAAGTCGCCGAGGGGCGGCCTGCGCCGGGGCTGGGCGTAGGAGGTGAGCAGCGGGTCGCCGTGCAGCCAGCGGCGGTCGCGCTCGTGGTCCTGGGTGAGCACGATCGCGTCACCCTCCTCCGAGCGCACCCTGACATAGGGGTACTGGCGGGCGCGCAGGGCGACACCCTGGTACTCCAGCATGAACCGGTACGACCGCAGCAGTTTCTGCGAGCCCTGGTGGTCGACGGCGCGTTCGGTGACGACCGCCTTGGTCAGCTCCTCCCAGGAGGGCCGCGTCTCGCCGCCCTTGTCCAGGGTCTGGCCGACCCAGAAGGGCACGAGGTCCACCTTGCCGATGCTGCGCCGGGGCCAGGCGGTCAGCAGATCGTCCGCGTACCGCTTGTCCAGCAGGTACTTGATGACCAACGTGTCCTTGTGGATCTTCTTGCGGCGGCCGGAGATCGCCTCGTCGTAGTGGAACGCGCAGAACCACACGGCCTGGTTGCCGATGAGCGCCCACTCCGCCTCGGCCTGGGACTGCGGGGAGTCGCCGTGCACGAAGCCCTGGGCGCCGCTGGGGCTGTGCACCAGCTGGGCCTGGCGCAGCTCGTCCTCCAGGAAGGTCTGGAGTTCCCGGCAGCCCTCGGGGGTGTCGGGGCGGTGGTCGGTCCAGCCCCGGCTCTCGTACACCGTCTGCACGGACTTCTCCGGCATGAACGCCAGCAGCCGCGGCTTCTCGTCGTGTTGCTCCACCGGGGCGAAGCCGAGGGTGATCTCCGTCCAGTGGCGTTGCAGCGCGGCCGCCGCGTCGAAGGAGGAGATACGGCCGCTGGGGGACGGGTCGAGCATGTCCCCCAGCGCCTCGCGGAGCCGGCGCGGGACCCTCGTGGCCCCGGTCAGCGCCCGGCGCATCGCGGTGTGCAGCGCGGCCAGGGTCTCGGGCAGCCGGTCCTCGGGCGACCGCTCGACGGCCGCGCACTCTCCGGGCAGCAGCTCGGTGACGGCGCCGAGGAACAACTCCCAGCCGAGCACGCCGAGTCCGAACACATCGGTGCTGCCGTGGTCGAGCCTGCGCACCCGCACCCGGCCGAGGAGCGAGGGGTGTGTCTCGGGCGCGAGGTAGGCGAGATGGCGGGCCCGGGGGACGCCGGCGGGCGGGGTGAGGAACAACTCCCGTACGTCCTGCGAGCGATGGTCGTCCGGGCCCGCGACGTGGTGCAGCAGGTTCTTGAGCAGGGCGCTGAGTTCGAACCGGGTCAGGGCGAGGGCCGCGCGCTCCGGCCGGCTCGGCTCCATGGCCAGCCTGATCGCGCCCAGGGTCAGATTGCGGTGCACGATCCGGGTGCCGTGCAGCTGGCTGAGGGCGTCCACCAGCAGGCTGAACTGCTCGAACGCCACGACGGGGTGCCCGCGGACCCACTCCTGTACGTCGCCCCAGTCCTGCTCCGCCAGGGGTCCCCCGACCTTGCGGGTCATGATGAAGGCCACGCGGTTCGTCTTGTCGAACCGCCCGTCCACGATCTCCGGCAGCGCCGGGTGCCCGAGCATCCGCAGCCGCAGCAGATTCCGGACCTCGTGGTCCCACAACTCGCCCGCGAGATCGTCCACTCCGTGGAAGAGCGACACCTCCCGGGGCGGCTCCTCCCCGTGCGGTGCCCGCAGCACGAACCGGGTCAGCCATCCGTCGATGACATGCTCGACCCCGCCGTCGAGCTCCCAGCCGCCGCCCTCCGGCGCGTAGACCGCCCGCCCGCCGGTGAAGAGGTCCTTGATCTGGAACTCCACGTCCAGCTCCGCCCACGGCTCGTCCATCGTGGTCCCCGGCTCATCCATCGTGGCCCCCCGTTTCGTCGTCCCTGGGACTCGAGCTCCCGGTTTCGTGGTCCCCGGGACCGGCGCTCCCGGCTTCGTCGTCCCCGGGACCGGAGTCCTCGGCCGCGCCGGTGTCCCGCTGCCGGGGCTCCGCCGCCGTCACGGACAGGACGACCACGCCGTCCCTGAAGGCCACCGCGAGCCGCCCGCCGGACAGGGCCGACAGCCCCAGGACCGGGGAGCCGAGGCGGATGCGGTGGCCGGGGACGAGGGGCCGGGCGGCGTCCGGGCCGGTGGTCCAGAGCTGGACCTCGCCGTCGTCATCGGCGCTCGCCCGCATCCCCCGGTACGGCGCCCCGCGCAGCCGCACCAGGCCGCTGACGTCGCCCTGGTGCGCGCGCGTCACGGCCTCGGGCCGGCGGCCTTCGGTGCCGTCCCACCCCGGGCGGCCGGCCGCCCGGACCGCCTCCCCGGTCAACTCCCGTCCGTCGGAAGCCCGCAGGACCCGTACGGCCCGCTCCGTACGCCCCGACGCCCGCACCTCATGACACAGCGCCAACGCCTCGGCCCTCTCCTCGGTGACGTACCGGTGCATCCCGATGATCCGGCCGAAGGGCACCCCGGCGCCCGGCGCCGCGCCGGTCAGGTGGGCCGAGGGGTCCCAGAAGTGGATGGCCGGACCGCGCTCCGCCGCGGCCGCCACCACCCGCCCTCCGTCAGGTCCCGCCAGCACCGCGAGCGCGCGGACCCCGGCTCCCGTTCCCCCGCCGACCGGCCGGCGGGGCTGGTCCGCCGCCAGGGCCCACAGGCCCCGGGGGTCTCCCCACAGGACCGTCCAGCCGGAGTCCCGCGCCCGCCACCCGGCGAGGGCCGTGGCGCCCCCCGCCCTGAACGGCGGCCCCGGTACGCTCACTCGCCCGACCGCCGCATGCCCTTCGGACGACGCGTCCCACCACCACAGCGAACCGTCGTCACAGGCCACCGCCAGCTCCGCCGGCGCCATCGCGGTGAGCCCCGCGAGCTGCCGCCGCAAACTCATGGTGTGCAGCAGCCGCGGCGCCTCCCCGGCCACCTCCCACAGCGTGAGATCCCCGGCCCGCTCGGCCACCGCCAGCCACCGCTCCCCGTCCGGCCCGGTGACCGCCGCCAGGCCCACCACCTCGCTGCCGGGCGCGCCCGGCGCGGGCGACAACCGCACCCCGCCCGGCTTCCCGTCCGGGCCCGGGTCCAGCAGTGCCACCCAGCCCGTCTCCCCGGCCACGGCGAACCGCCCGTCGGGCAGCGCCACCAGCCGCCACACCGGCTCGGGCGCCTCCACGACCCGCTCATCGGCATACGCAGCGCTCCCCGCAGCGGGGCGCCAGACGCGCAGGGTACGGTCCTCATGCGCCGATACGACCAGGCCGGGCCCAGCCCCACCCGGGGCAGCGCCTGTCGCCCCCGAACCTCCGTCGGCCGTGCCCGGGACACCGCTCGCCGCCACCGCCGTGACCGGGCTGTCGGAGCCGCGCGTCAGCAGCACCGGGGCGTGGGTGCGCCAGGGTTCCCACAGCGTCACCGAGCCGTCGCGGGCGCCACTCACCAGCCACGGCCGGCCGGGGCACGCGGCGACGGCGGTCACCATCTGCCCGGCGTCGAGCTGGAGATGCGGTGGCGTACGACGCACCGCGCCCCAGCACACCTGCCACGCCCCGCCGTCCCCGGCCGGGTGCGGCACACCGCGGGCGCGCAGCCCGCCGAGCTGGCGCAGCCCGGGCCGGTCGGCGGCGGCCGAGCGCTCGATCAGATGGGCCGAGGCGACCGTGCCCAGGATCTCGACGGGCAGGTCGGTCGGCACGGTACCGCCACCGCTGCGCCCCGGGGCGAGCGCGAGCGCGCACAGCGCGGCAACGCGGAGCTGGTCCACCACACTTCGCCGTGCGGCGAGTCGCCGCCACCCGGGGGCGCCGCAGTCGGCCGCGTACTCGGCGAGCCGGCTCTCCAGGTGCGGGCTCGGCGGCCGGCCCCCGGCGATCTGGTCGGCGGCCAGCTCCAGCAGCGCGCCGAGCAGAGCGAGCCGCTGCTCACCGGTGACGTCGGCGGCCAGCCGCTCGGCGTAGGTGCGGTGGGCCAGCCGGTAGACACTGCGCCGGTCCTCCCCGTCCAGCAGCACATAGGCGGCGGCCTTGCCCAGGAACTCCGTCAGCGTCCGTTCGTCCGGCGCGCACCCGCTCTCTCCCGCCAGCGCGCCCGCCGCCCGCAGCCAGATCCCGTCCGCGCGCGGCAGTCCCCGGCCGTGGCCGAGCGCGAGCGCCCGCAGGAACGGCAGCGCCATCGGCAGCTCCGCCGCGATCCGCGCCACGGCCGCCCCGAACAGCCCGGAACGGTCCTTGTCCAGCAGCTTCAGGAGCGCCGGCCGCGCGCCGGGGTCCCGCGACAGCACCCCTGGATTTTCCTCGATCTCCTGCACGAGCAGCGCCACCTGGAGGAACTGCCAGGCCCCCTCGCGCACATGCCGCTCGACGGCCGCCCGCACCGTCCCGGCCACCGCTTCCGCCCCCACGGGATCGGTCCCCGCCGACGGCGCGTCCGCCCCGTCCCGTGGCGCGTCGACGCCCTCTCCCCGTGCCCTGTCCACGAGTGCCCTGCGCACTCCGGCGGCGGCGTAGGCACCGGCGGCGACGGGGTCCGGCAGGAGTTCCAGCACCCGCGCTCCGCCGGTGTGCGAGCCGAGCACCGTCGGCAGATCGATCCGGGCGGCCTCGGGGTCCCCGTCGTCGCCGGGTGCCCGGCGGGTGCCGATGATCAGCGAGACCTGGGGATGCTCCGTCGCCGCGCGGAGCAACTGGGCCGTCGGCACGGGGTCCCGCGCCTCGTCGAGCGCGTCGGCGATCACGAGAATCCGTTCGCCCGGCTCCGGGGAATCCGGTCCCCACTCCTCTGCGGGCGTCCGGCTCGCCCTCACCCCTTCGAGCCGTTCGCGGACCTCCGCCACGGTGCTCCCGGTCAGCCGCAGCACGGCCCCGACCCGGGCCCCCGCCGCCCTGAGCCGCCGCAACGCCTCCCCGAGGAACGCGGACTTGCCGACGCCGGGCGCCCCGGGCACGATCAGCACCCGCTCCGGCCCGGGCCCGGTGCCCCACCGCACCACCTCGGCCAACTCCGCCTGGCGCCCGGTGAAATGCGGTACGACCTCCAGGAATCCGGCGCGCTCCCGCTCCTGCGGCGATTCGACCGACCGGGACCCGGTCACCGGCACGGTGTCGAACTCCCGCTGCCTGCGCCGCTGTTCGGCCACCGTGGTGACCCCCGGCAACGGCACCCGGTCCCGCACCAGCAGCTTCAGCTCCGCACAGGACTCCCCGACGAACTCGCAGTAGTGGTCCGCCTGGATGAAGAACCGGCGCAGCTCATGGAGTTCGAGGACGTCATGGCTGGTGAGCGCGTCCAGACAGTCCTCCAGCGTCTCGCGGAACGTCCCGAGGTACGCCTGCGCCGCTTCCTTCCCCGTCGCGATCAGCAGAATGGAGTGGGGTGCGTCGCCCGTCGCGGCCGAACGATCGAACCGTTCACGCACCGCCTTCGCGAAGTCCGACGACTTGCACGCCTCGATCACCACCATCGCCCAATGCCCGTCCGCCCGGAGTCGGTTGTCCGACTCGGCGTAGAGATGATGGGCGAACAGGTCGGGCGTCAGCTGCGCGCAGTCCCCGCGCTCCGCCGAGCCGGGCACGAGCAGGGCCGGCCCCATGGCGCCCCGGCGGCCGTGCCCCAGCCAGACCAGGGCCGAGGGCCGTTCCTTCTCGCGGCGCTCGCCGGGGTCGCCGTACCTCCCCGACCAGCGCGCGAGTTCGTCGTCGGCCGCGCCGAGGGAGTCGACGGTCCCGGACCCGGTGGACGGCCGTACCGGCTGCCCCCCGATCCTGCGCAGTACGTCGAGCACGGCGGCCGCCTCCGCCGCCGTGTCCGCCTTCGGATACCCGGCGACATGCCCGACGGGCACCACCAGCGCGTCGAACGCCTCCGCCACCGTCCCGTCCCGGACCGCCGCGCCCTGCCGCGGCACGACGGGCGGCACGGGTGGCGCGGGCGGCCCCGGCGACGCGGGCCCGGCGGCCCCTGCGCCGGTCACGGTTCCGTCCCCGTCCCCCACGGCCGCCGGCTCGCGCCCCGCCGCCACCAGTTCCGTCGCCATGGCGTCAGCCGTCGTGCACCATGTCGAGGACCGGGACGAGGCGCCGCTTCGGCTCCTCGCCACCGGTCACCTCCACCTCGTACATCCCCGGGCGGTCGGGCGTGCAGGAGGCCGCCAGCACACCGGGCCGGCCCGGCACCGGCCGCAGGGCGGGGGTCAGCAGTTCGTCCAGGCCGTCGACCCCGCGCACCCTGCACTCCAGGTCGGCGCCGCGGGCGACCCCGTCGACCTCGATGGCGAAGGGCTCGCCCAGGGCGGCCCACTCCGGCGCGCACAGCTCGAACTCCGCCTCGTCCCCGAGCATGGCGCCCCGCTCCTCCGGGTGCCGCAGCCCGTGCATCAGGCCGGAGGCCATGTCGAGGACACTGCGGGTACGGATGAGGGCGCCGTGCTCGTGGTAGAAGTGCACCGGCCTTTCGGTGCCCGGCAGTTGGGCCGCGTACTGGTACACCGTGCCGTCGCCGGTCCGTGGGTCGCGCTGGGGCCGGCCCTCGGCGTCCGGGAGCAGCCGGCCGTCGTGGTAGCGCTTGAAGAGGCAGCGGTCGAACAGCGCGACGCCGTCGGCGAGCCGGTAACTGGTCCAGGTGCGCTGGCCCATGCCGACGACCGTCACATGCTCGGGCAGGGTGGTCTCCGCCCGGCTGGTACGCCAGTCCACGGCCGCCTTCGCCAGCTCGCGCCGCCCGCCGAGCGCCACGATGTCCTCGACGCCCGGCACCCGCATGTCGCCGTCCGCCTCGAAGGCGCGGTAGCCGGGCAGCAGGTCGTACAGCCCAGGCATGGTCGCGGCGACCTGCCGCAGGACCGCCGGCGGCACGGGGAACGGCAGGCCCTTGCCGGCGTTGAGCATCAGCACGGCCTTGACCGAGCCGTTGAAGGGGGTGCCGACGGTCATCACCGCCCGGATGTCCCCGCGCAGGGCGGGGTCCAGGTGCAGGGCCTCGCGGGTGAGCAGGCCGCCCATCGAGTGGGCCACGACGACCAGCCGGGCGGGACCCGCCTCGGGGTTGGCCTCCAGGTACCCGCGATGCCCGGGGTGGGCGCGCCAGGCGTCCAGGTGGCGGCGGGCCGCGGCGGCGAGGAGCGCGCCGTTGTGCTCGACGGACAGCCGCCAGTCGTAGGGGAAGGGAAGGAGCGCGGCGGGGTCCACCACACTGCGCCGCATCTCCGCGACCATGGCGGTGTAGGGGTGGGCGGAGCCGAGACCCGGCAGCGGTTCGAAGCTTTCGAGGAGCCCGGTCACCTCGACGCGTCCGGTGCGGCCCTCGCGTTCGTCCTCGGTCACCGCGAGCTGCCGGAGCCGGTCGGTGTGGGCCCGCGCGGTGTAGGTGAGGAGCTTTCCGACTCCCCATAACTTCCGGCCGGTCCCGGCCTCCCTCAGCTCGCTGCCCATGATGCCGGGCACGATCACCACGGCGTCGTGCAGTCTTCGTCCCGGATTGCTTCTGCGCATGAGCTTCGCCTCGAACACTTCGACGGCCCGCATCCCCTGGACCGATGCCATGGACGGAATCCACGAGGCTAGCACAGCGCACCACGCTCCGTGATTGCCTCAACTGACGTGTCTGACCTGCGAGTTACCCCTTCGGATGAGACCGCGTCCGGCCGTGTCCGAGGGCCCGGGAGGTCGGGCCGGGACGGTCATCGAGCACATGGTTCGAGGTCCGCCCGCGCGTCACGGCCCCGGGCGAGCGGCGGGACGGCGCACACTGCCCTATTTTTTGATAGATGACCGAAAGGCTGGTTTCGCCGCACCTTACCCCGGCCACTGATGACTCAGGGTCACCACAGGAGGGCGCAATGTACCGCTCCGAGACCGGACACCCGGCCGCGGGGAGCCCCTGATGGCCGGGCCCGGGAACGGTGCGTCGCCGAGGCAGCCGGAGGAATCCGATCTGCACGCCCGCCTGCGGACCGAGCTGGGCCGCATGGACGAGCAGATGCGCGGCCTGCTGGACGCCATGGACCGGCTCCAGGGCCTGCTGGACGCGGTGGTCGCCATCACCCGCGAGAACGAGCTGCCCTCGGTCCTCTACCGCATCGTGACCACCGCCATGGACCTGGTGGGCGCCCGCTACGGAGCGCTCGGCGTGCTCGCCCCCTCCGGCGACGAGCTGGAGCAGTTCATCACCGCCGGCCTTACCGAGGAGGAGCGGGCCGCCCTCGCGGGAACCGACTTCCCCCACGGCCGAGGCGTCCTCGGGCAGCTGATCGAAAACCCTGAGCCCCTGCGGGTCGACGACATCGCCGCCCATCCGGCCTCCGTGGGCTTCCCGTCGAACCATCCGTTCATGGGCACCCTGCTCGGCGTCGCCGTCAGCGTCCGCGGCGAGATCTACGGCGACCTCTATCTCTCCGAGCGCCGGGACGGACGGCCCTTCGACGCCGAGGACGAGAGCGTGGTCATCGCCCTGGCCGGCGCCGCGGGCATCGCCATCGAGAACGTCCGCCTCTTCGAACGGGTCCGCGAGAGTGCCGAGCAGTTCCAGCGCCTGCTCCTGCCCACCCTGCCCGACCTGCACCCCTTCACCGCCGCCGCGGTCTACCGGCCCGCCGCCGAACCCAGCCAGCTCGGCGGCGACTGGTACGACGCCATCGCGCTGCCCGGCAACGTCGTGGCGGTCGTCATCGGGGACGTGGTCGGCCACGATCTGCCGGCCGCGGCCGCGATGGCCTCCACCCGCAATATGCTGCGCGCCCTGCTGTTCGACCGGAGCAGCGCGCCCGGCACCATCCTGTCCCAACTGGATCACACCCTTCAGGCCATCACCGAGAACCCCATCACCACCACCACGCTGGCCCGTATCGAACCGGAGGGGGCCGGCTGGCGGCTGTCCTGGAGCACCGCCGGCCATGTCCCGCACCTGCTGATCGCGCCGGGCCGCCCGGCGGAGTACCTGTTCGCCGAGCCCGGGCTGCCGCTCGGCGTCGACCCCGGGCTGCCCCGGCCCGACCACTCCTGTTCCGTGCCCTCCGGCGCCACCGTGGTCTTCTTCACCGACGGCCTGGTCGAACACCCCGACCGCCCGATCGACCAGAGCCTCGCCGAACTGATCGAACTCGTCACCGAGTACTCCTCCCTCCCCCTGGACGACTTCGTCCAGGCCCTCGCCGACCACCACCCCAGCGACGGCCACGACGACATGGCGGTCCTGGCCCTCCGCACCCCGTCGACCTGACCCGGCACCGGCCCGCCCCGCCCCCGCCACCCCCCTGCCGTGGAGGAACCCCGCGATACGGCGGATGATGGTGGCCGGGGCGATGTCGATGCGGAGGTCGCCCGATGACGGTCGCGCGACGTGGAGGACTCCGGCGCGGCGATGTGGCCGCCCTGGAGATCTGCGCGGTCGCGGCGCTGTACTACGGCTCCGCCGAGCTGGGGCTGCTCCAGCAGCTGGTGCGCAGCCAGGTCACCCCCTTGTGGCCGCCGACCGGTATCGCCGTGGCAGCGCTGCTGCTGCGCGGTCCGCGGATCTGGCCCGGCATCACGCTCGGTGCGCTGCTGGCCAACCTCGCGCCGGGGCCGTCGTACGCCGGGCTCTTCCTGATCGTCGTGGGCAACACCCTCGCGCCCCTGTGTTCCTACGCCCTCCTTCGGCATGCGGGGTTCCGTCCCGGACTGGACCGGCTGCACGACGCGCTCGCGCTGATCTGTCTCGGCGCCTTCACCGGGACGCTGGTCAGCGCGACGGCGGGCAGCGGGACGCTGGTCCTCACCGGCGCCCTGGACACCGACCGGTTCTGGCCGACCTGGTGGGTCTGGTGGACCGGCGACGCGATGGGCGTCCTGGTGGTGACGCCGGTCCTGCTCGTGCTGTGCCGGGCACGTCTGCCGAGACATGTGCCGCCGTCCCGCTGGGCGGAGGTGCTGCTGCTTCTCGCGGCCACCGCCTGTGTCGGGGTCATCGACACCAGCTCCACCCCGTTGCTCTTCCTCGGCTTCCCGCTGCTGATCTGGGCCGCCTTCCGCTTCCGGCTGGCCGGCGCCGCGCCCGTGGCCCTGGCCGTCTCGATCTTCGCGATCATCGCCGCCGACCACGGCTCGGGCCCGTTCGCCAGGCACGGCATGCTCACCGACATGGTCACCCTCCAGGCATACAACGGCTCCTCCGCGTTGACCGCCCTGCTCGTCGCGGCGGCCGTCAGCGAGCGGGACCGGTCCCAGAGGGAGATCGCCCGGGCCTGCGGCCATCTCGCCGAACTGGTGTCCCGGCTCTCCGTCACCGGCCCCCAGCCGATACCGCCCGCCACCGGCTCCGGCCCCCACCCCGGCCCTCGCCGCGACTCCGGCCCGCGCACCGACTCCAGCCCGCGCCGCGACTCCAGCTCCAGCTCCAGCTCCAGCTCCAGCTCCAGCTCCAGCTCCAGCTCCAGCTCCAGCTCCAAGGCTCCTCCCCGCCCCGACTCCCGATCCACCTCTGGCAGCGGCCTCGGCGAAGAACGCCACCACTCCCGCTCGACCTACCGACCGGTGGCGCCGCCCTCGCGCCGGCCGGCCGACCCGGGCTGAGACGGGGAGCGCGGCAGGGGCCGTACCGCCGCCGCTCCCCCGCCATCAGGACGAGCGGTCAGCCGGCCCCGAGCCTCGGGAAGAGGACCTCGGCGCTGCCCCGGTTGATCGCGTCGAGCTGTTCCGGTGCGTAACCGTCGTAGCCGTCGAGCATCGAGTCGAAGACTCTGCCGTGCTCCTCCGCGGCGAAGGGCCAGTCGCTGCCGTAGAGGACATGGCCCGGAGCCGCGAAGGAGAGCAGGGAGGGCAGGGCGGACGGGCTGGCGGAGAGGGCGGTGTCGAAGTAGAAGCGCCGCAGGTCGGCCAGGATGCCTTCGGGTGTGGTGCCGGGGTTGATCTGGGCGCCGAGGGTGAACCGCCAGGCCGCGTAGGGCAGGAAGCCGCCCGCGTGGGAGAGGATCACCTTCATCCGGGTGTGCCGGCCCATCACTCCGTTGAGCGTCATGTGCAGGGCGGTGCGGGTGGTGTCGAAGGGGAAGTCGACCACGGGGCTGGGCATGCCGTCGAGCATGGGCAGCGCCGAGCCGGTGGGGTGGATGAACACCACGGCGCCGCGGGCGTCCAGCTCTTGCCAGAGCGGGGCGAACTCCTTGTCGCCGAGGTAGCGGCCCTGGGCGTTGGACATCAGCACCACGCCGTCGGCGTGCAGTTCGTCCAGTGCGTACGCGGCCTCGGCGAGTGCGCCGTCCACGTCCGGCAGCGGAAGGCTCGCGAAGAGTCCGAAGCGGTCGGGGCGGTCCTTGACCAGCTCCGCGCCGTACTCGTTGACACTCCTGGCCACCGCGCGGGCCTCCGCGTCGTCGCCGAAATGAGTGCCCGGGGAGCTGACCGAGAGGACGCCGGTGGCGATCGAGCGGCGGTCCATCATCGCGATCGCGCTCTCCGCGTCCCACGCGGGCGTGGGCCAGCCCCCGGCCGTGGCGCCATGCCGCTCCATCACCTCCCGATAGGCGCCCGGGATGAGGTGCTGGTGGACATCGATGCGTCGAGAAGCGGCCATCTCTTCTTGCCCTCCTAACATTTAGCCTGCTAACGATTGCTTTGCTAAAGTAGCACCCGTGAGTGACAGACGCAACAACCTTCGCGACGGCGACCGGCCGACCGTGACCGGGGACGCCAGTCCCTCGTCGGCCGACGCCCCCCGGCCGACGGCGGACCGCGACCAGCCGACGGCGGACGGCGACCGGCGGACCGAGAATCTGGGCCGACGGGCTGACGGTCGGGGCCGGCGGTCGGCGATTCACGACCGAGCGGTGGACAACGACCGGCCGGCGCCTCACGACCAATCTGCGGATGAGGACCGGTCCGCGGATCAGTACCGGTCGGCGGATGAGGACCGGTCCCCGGATCAGGACCGGTCGGCGGCGCACGGCGGCATCGGCGCGGAGGAGATCTCCCAGGCCGCCGACGCGCTCTTCTTCGCGATGCGCCGGGCCCGTACGGCCAGCGCGGAGCAGCACGGCGGCCTCTCCCTCCCCCAGGTCGCCCTCCTCGAACCGCTGGCCACGGAGCCGGATCTGCCGGTGGGCCGGCTGGCGAGCGGCGCGGACGTCAGCGTCCCGACCGCGACCCGGATGCTCCAGCAGCTGGAGTCGAAGGGGGTCGTCGTACGCCGTCGCTCCCCCGAGGACGAACGGCGTGTCCTCGTCAGCCTCACCGACGACGGCGCCGAGCGGCTCGCCGCGCTCCGGAGCCGGCTGCGCGAGCGCCAGGCCCGCGCCTACGAGGCGTTCACCCCGGCCGAGCGCGCCCTGCTGGTCACGCTGCTGCACCGCCTCACGGACCTGGTCGCCGACCCGGGCACAAGCTGAGCCCCTGGGGGCGAGCCGAGTCCCCGGGCCGGTTTGACCGACCCCCCGCCCCGGTTACCCATGGCCGCATGATCCCCACCGAGGTCGCCGAAACCCTGCCGGAACTCGTCCCCTTCGCCCGCGCCGTACAGGCGCGCCGGCCCGACGACGGCACCTGGTGCGAGGCGTGGACGGTACGGGACGTGCTGATCCACCAGGCGGGGAACGCCGAGGAGCTGGCCCGGGTCCTTGAGGCGTTCCTCGCGGGCGCGCCCGTGGAGACCCGCGGATTCGACCGCGAGGCCCCTTACCGTCTCCTGTCCGACGCCGACCTCTGGTCGGCCTTCTTGCGCAACTGCGCGCACCTGACGGACATCGCCGCGGCCGGCGCGCGGGATCTCTCACCGGACACGGAGATCATCTGGACCGGCCGGACCGTGACGGCTCCTTTCTTCGCCGAGCACATGCGTGAGGAGTTGATCCTGCACCGCTGGGACCTGACCGGCGACGACCGTACGGCCGTACGCGCGCTCGACGAGCCCTGGATGACGCGACACAGCGTCGTCTCCGTCGGCCGCCCCCTGCTGGCCCGGGGCCGCGCCGAGCTGGGCCTCACCCCGGGCGAGCGGCTCGAAGCCCGGCTGCGCACTCCCGGCACGGACGACATCGTGCTGACCGCCGACGCCGACACCGCCGGCATCCGCCTGGCCGCACCCGAGGGCCCCGCGACCATCGAGAGCGACGCGGCCACCCGGCTCCTCTTCCTGTGGGGCCGCCGCCCCGCCGACCCCTCCCGCTGGCACAGCGCAGCGGGCCCGGACGCCCTGCGCCGGGTACGGACCCTGCTGGGCGGCTACTGACCGCCGTGTCTTCGGAAGTTCGATAAGCCACAGAAGCTCATGAGCCATTCCCGTACCGGGTTACCGCTCGGTGATGAGCGCGGGCAGCTCCCGCATGTCGCGGAACACGACGGTGCCGGGCCCCTCCAGCCGCTCGGCGGGCGTAGGTCCCCCCGCGTACCCGAACGCACGCATCCCCGCGGCGCGCGCGGCCCGTACACCGGGCAGGCGGCCGGCTCGACCCCCATGCTCCGCGCGGCGTGGAGGAACAGGTCCGGCGCGGGCTTGCCCCGGGAGACCTCGGTGGCGCTGTAGATGCGGCCCGCGAAACGGTCGTACAGTCCGGTACGGCCCAGCGTGTGCCGCATCTTGTCATGGGTCCCGCTGGAGGCCACGCACGTCGGCAGCGCGATCGCGTCGAGCGTCTCCATCAGCCCCTCCACGGGGGCGAGTTCACTGTCGACGGCCTCACGGTGCAGCTCTTCGAAGCGCTCGGACCAGATGGCCGCGGTCACCGTGCCGAGCCGGTCGGCGACCTGTGCGCGGATCGCGGCATGCGAGCGGCCGATGAACCGGCCGACGACCTCGATCGGCTTGATCATCCCGGCAGCCTGGACGCTTGCCCGGCGTGCCGCCCCCCTCTCTTGAAGAGGTAGCACGCCGGGCCTGATGTCCAGCCGTCGTGGCGCTACTTGTCCGAGTCCGGGTCCGTCCCCCGTGCGGATCTGACCTCGAACGTCCCGTGCGCCCCCCGACCGCTGGTTGTCTTCATCGGTGTTCAGCAGATGTGAAGCGAGAGCGAGCCGGCCGAGGCGTTACCAGCGTCTCGGACGTCCTCCTCCAGTTGATCCTCGACGCGATCCAGCAACGCCTCCCAGCTCACCGGATCAATCTCGTCCGGTGGCTGCCGAGTTGGCGCCCGGCATGCCTCCGCCGCCTGGCGGAGTAGTTCGAATGTCTGATACATCCCGCGTGTTCCCTCCCGAGGTGTGCGTGTGGCCCTTGTCGTTCTCCGGGTCGCTAGGACCCAACCTGGGCTCACGGGAGGCGACTTGTGGGGCCCCTCCCGTGAGTCCGAGTAGCGGCACTAGCTCGTCACGTCGCCCAGTACCTCGTCGTAGATCGTTTCCTTGTAGGGCTCCAGGGCCTTGCACACGTCCTTGAACCGGCGGCCCACCGTGTGCCGGTCGATCTCGAGGCAACGCGCGATCTCCGCCTGGCTGAGGCCCTCGACGATCGCGAGCCTCCCGACCGGGTACAGCTTGTCCGTCAACTTCTCGGCGAGGAATCGGTCGATGGCCTTGAGGCGGACCTCCCGTGCGTGGTCGCCCTCGTCCGCCTCGACCGGCACCTCGGGGAACTCGCGCACCGGGGACGAGAGATCACGATCCCGGCCGCGCACCGCGTCCGCGATGACATCGCGCATGACCTTGCGTGCGAAGGCGCGCCCGCCGTCCCGCCGGTCCAGGGCGAAGTCCGGCCGCGACCAGGCGCGCACCAGCTGGAGCACGCAGCTCTGCACCAGGTCCTCCAGCATGTACTGCATGCGTGCCTGGCGCACCATGCCTTCGAGGAACGGCTTCAACCGCCGCAGCTCCTCGATCTGTTCGGCCGTCAGTCGCCGACGGGGTTTGGACTCCGGGGCGGTACGGGCGCCGGGGACGGGGGCCGGCGGGGTACTCGGTGGATCGTTCGGCTCCGTCGGCCCTCGAACGTCGGGGGCATTGCGCATAGGGACCATCCTTCCCGTCGGTCTGCCAACTCGTCTCTGTCCAGCGACAGTTCACCGCTTCATCCATCCATGCCGTCGGGCGGACCCGGTTCGGTGCGTTTTCGGGCCTTGAGTTCGAGCGCCCTCCCGCTCAACTCAGCACCTGGCGAACGAAATCGGCGATGCCGACGCCCACGAGCAGGGCGACTCCGAGCGGCGGGTCGAGAAAGGCCACGCAGGTGACCAGCCCCGTGACGACCAGGATCAGCAGGGCATGTCGAAGCTTCTGGACGGGGTCCATTCGTTCCGCTCCAAGGGGGAGTGACGACACCGGTCCCGAACCGGCACGACCGGCCGACCGCCGGTCCACCAGAGCAGGCCGCACGAGCGAACCCCGGCGGGAGCGGGGCGCACGGTGACCATCGTCACCTCGCGTATCGCGCCCGGCGCACCGCCTCTTCAGAGGTGATCCGCGGCCCCGGCCGTCGGTCCGCCAGTGGTCCCACCAGGTCTCGACGTCAGGGTGTCCGCCCCGGGGCCATGGCGTGATCGAACGGCGTGGTGCATGAGTAGGCTGCGGTGCCGTTCCCCCCAGATCTGTCATGCCCATTCGAAAGGCCGCAGTTGAGCACGCCACCGTCGTACCCCGACCCCCGGCAGCTGCCGGGGCCGTATCAGCAGGCTCCAGGGCCGTATCGGCAGCCGCAGGCGCCGGGGGCGTACGCCCAGGTGCCGGGGGCGTACGCGCCCGCGCCGGGGCCCTATGCGCAGCCGGGGGTGGCGCAGTACGCGCCCGTGGCCGCTCCGGGGCCGTACCAGCAAGCCCCTGTTCCGGGCCCGTACCAGCAGCCGCAGCCGCCGCAGGCACAGCCGTACGGCGGTGGGATGCCGGTCGGCGGGGCGATGCAGGCATGCCGGCTGTGCGGGGCCGGGCCCGCGGCGCAGGTCACGGTGCGGGGGCATCAGGGCATGCTGATCGTCATGCGTTCGCTGCGCCGCCGCGCGACGATGTGCCGTCCCTGTGCGCTGGCGACCTTCCGGGAGATGCAGGCGAACACCATGGTGCAGGGGTGGTGGGGGCCGATGTCCCTGGTCATCACGCCCATCACGCTCCTGGTCAACCTCGGTTCCCTGGCCACGATCCGCCGTATTCCGGAGCCGGTGGTGGCCGGGCACCGGCCGCCGCTGAACCCGGGCAAGTCGGTGTTCAAACGGCCGCAGGGCATCCTCGGGCTGATCCCGCTGTGTCTGGTGCTCGGTGTCGTGCTGCTCGCCGTCGTCGGTGTGGCGGCCGGGTAGAGCGACGACGACAGCGGTGCGGCGCCCGCTGTGAGGGCCGTGGCGACGGGCCGGTGCGCGTTCCCGCACCGGCCCGCCTTCCGTAGGGACCCCTACGAGCCCCGGGGGTTCGGACGTGTCAGTGGCGCCTGGTGGTACGGCGCCTACGGCCCAGATAGACCGCTGCCGCGCCCGCGCAGAGCAGTAGGGCGACGAGGGAGAGGACCCTCCCCATGTCGGCCATGCCGGTGCTGGCGAGGGGGCCGCCGCCGCCCTGGTTCGTGCCGCCCGGGGCCGGGCCGGTGGACGCGCCGGTGGTCGGCGGCGCCGAGGGCGAGGAAACGGACGGCGACGGCGACGGGGTGGGGGCCGGCGGCTTCGCCTTGGGGATGTACACGCCGGCGTCGATGGTGTGGTCGACTCCTCCCGGCTTCGCGGGGGCGGTGACCGGCGCCTGCCCACTGCACAGCTGCCCGGTGGTCGGCGGGGTCACGTTCGAGTCATGGGCCCGGTCGGAGCCGACCCTCGGGAGGGTGAACCGCAGCCTGTCGGCGGCGGGTTGGCCCGGTACCCCGCTGGTGTCGGCCGTGCACACGTCGAACCGCACGGTGTACTTCGCGCCGGGCGTCAGCTGGTAGTCCGCGCCGACCCCGCCGAAGTAGTACTCACCGTCGGCATCGGTCTTCGTCGTGGCGACCTGCTTGCCGTCCGCGTCCAGCAGGTTGACCGTCGCGCCCGGCAGCAGCACCTGCCCGGCGTCCTGGATGCCGTTGTGGTCGCCGTCGTACCAGACCACGTTGCCGATCTGGATCGGCGCGTTCGCCGCGGCGTACGCGATGTCGCCGAGGCCGCCGGCCTTGCCGAACCCGTTCTGGTTCGGGCCGATGAACTGGTAGGCGTTGGCGGCCGGGTCGTTGCCGGGGCCGGCGCCGGTGGTGATGTCGTAGTAGCCGGTGCCGTCGGTGATGACGTTGCCGGTCGGGTCCATCTGCGTGCTGACGACCCACTGCTGCTGCGGGATGTAGGCGACCGAGCCCAGCGAGGACTCCTGGTGCGGTCCGGGCTGGGTCGCGGAGCCGCCGTTCGGGAAGAAGTCGCCCGGGAAGTACTCGACGACACTCGTCGCCTCGGCGCCGTCGACGGCGGGCGACGCGTGGTTCGGGCAGGCTCCGGTGCCCTCCCAGTCGTAGCCGCCGGCCGGCTTGGCGCAGGCCATGGTGATGTCGCCGCCGGACATGCCGTTCTCGGCCTCGTCGTTCGCCGGCCTCGGGTCGAGGCCGCCCCAGCTGACCAGGTCCATGAACCGGTCGCGGAAGCCGAGGACCATCGAGCCGTCACGGGCGAAGGCCATGGAGGCCAGTTCCGGCTGCGGGTCGATCATCGTGTTGTTCAGCTTGAAGCTGTCCCAGTCCTTCAGGCTGCCGTTCCACGGGTTCCAGAAGTGGGCCTGCGGGAAGGCGGCGTCACCGCTGAGCACATTGCCGCGTTCGGCGGTCAGCGCGTGGGTCAGCACCGGGGTGAACCGCTTGCCGTCGTAGGCGTATACGACGGCCTTCAGATCGTCGCGCTTCTGCGTGCTCTCCGCGTCGCACACCCCGCCGACGTACAGGGTGTTGTCGTGGGTGGTCAGTCCGAAGGGCCGCCAGTCGCCGGCCGCCGCGCAGCCCGGGTCCGGGATCGGCACGGTCGCCCGGGGTGCCGAGGAGGAGGCTCCGGCCGCGTCGAAGCTCACCAGCGACCGGGTGCGCAGGTTCACCGCGTACAGCGTGGAGCCGTCCTCGGACAGGGCCAGCCCGCCGATGCTCTCCTTGCCGGGCGCGTCGGTGAAGCCCCCGTCCTTGATCAGCCGGGCGGTGTCGTGCGGGGTGACCGTGGCGCCCGGCACCTTCGCGAACAGCTTCGGGGCGCCCCCGCCGGCGGCCGGCACGGTGTAGATCGCGTCGCCGCCGTCCGGCCCGTACTTGGTGTACCGCCGGGCGAACTCCGCCTGGAACAGCCGCTGTCGGTCCTTGTCGTAGGCGAGCCCGAAGGTGGTGCCCACCTGGTCCTGCGTGTCGAGTACGTCCGGACACGCCGTCTTGTCGGGGCAGTTGGCGCGGGCGCCCGTGCCGAAGGCCACCAGGGCCCGGGTGTCCGTCCCGCTGCCGCCGTTCTGGACCGGCACGAAGTACCGGGAGTCCGGCAGGGCGTAGTCGGCCGCGTCCCAGACGCCGGTGATCACCGAGGCGTCCTTGCCGCCCGAGACGTCCACGAACGAGGTGAAGCTGTCGAAGTGGTTCGCCGCCGTCGAGGCCGGCGCCGCCCGCAGATAGCCGCTGTAGGGCGCGGGGACGGTGACGTCGACGCGGTAGCGGCCGCCGGACAGCCCCTTGTCCGAGGGTCGGACGGCGACCTTCCCGGTGGCGTCCGTGACGCCGCCGACGTGGTGTCCGGCGGGGTCGGTGACGTCGACCTTCATGCCCCGTTGCGGGACGTCCATGGTCGTGTTGACGACACCGGTGCCGAAGAAGTCCCGCAGTGTCTCGACGGTCAGTGTGCCGTCGGAGGTCGAGGCGCCGGCCTGCCCGGCGCTTGTCGCGATCGTACCGGTGGCGCCGCCCATCAATAACAGACCGGACAGTCCCACCCGCAGCAGCCTACGTAATGGCATCGCATTCCTTCGCGTTGTCTACGTCATCGCCGACTCGGCAAATTGACGGCAACCCCGCTCGGAGAGTACAAGTTGAGGGACCGTCATATGACCGGAACGGCAAAAGCGAAGACACCTTCGCGGTAGCTGTTAGCATCGCGCCGCGTGCGGACCAAGAGAATCAAGCGAGGTCTCCGGCGGGGTGCGGCGGGCAGACGGCGCCGTTGGCCGCGGGCCGTCTGGGTCGCGGGCGCGCTCGTCCTCGCGGCGGCCATCGCCGCGTTCGCCGTCCACGGCAACGGCGGTGACTCGACCGGTCGGCGCGCGCTGACGCCGGACGAGGCGAACCGGCTCGCCGTCACCCGCTTCCTCAACTACCAGGCGGGCGGCCGCGCGGTGACGATCACCGTGCCGAGCACCGCCGGGGGCCTGGTCGTCACCGGGTCCATCGACTACCGGGCCGGGATCGGGTACGGGGTGGTGCGGGGCGCCGGGCGCGACGCGTCCGGCGACGGGCTGATCCAGTGGACGGCCGGCACCGTGCTCGTCCACCCCATGTCCGCCGTCCCGGCCACGGCGCCGCCCTCGCCGCCCGCGTCCGGCTGGTTCCGCCGCCCGCTCCAGAAGTCCGGCAGCGCGCTGGACAGTTCGCTGGCCATCGCACTCGGGCTTGGCAGCGACCGGCCGGACAACGCGGAGCTGCTTCCGCAGAATGGCGCGGCGATGGTCGGAAAGGACGAGCTGCGCGGCCATTCCGTGGACGTCGTGACTGGTCCGAACTCCTATGCGAAAAACGGTAGTTCGAATGCCGCCTTATCCAATACCGAGGACGCCGTACGGTATTGGATCGGCGCGGACGGGACCATGTATCGGGTGCGGGCGCGTATGGCTTCCGAGTCGCGGCCGGTGGTCATCGATTTCGACGACCGGAAATACGTCCCCGTGCGACCCGCGCCCGAGGTCACACCGGCCGGGTAGCGGGCGGCGGGGGCCGAGGGGAGGGTGGCCGAGCGGCCGGGTCCGGCCTGGGGTTCAGGAGGTCCGCACGCGGGCCCCGGTGGCGAGCAGCGTGGTCGGCGGCAGGGCGATGCCCGCGAGGTCCGGGAGTACCGGAACGGCCGGCACCTCGGTGGCGCCGGTGGTCGTGGCGTCCGGGAACTGCGGCTGCGGGGCGGGCTCGGCCACCTCGGTGAACGGGATACCTCTGGGCCCCGGCGGCGCTGCCCAAGTGCCCGAAGGCGAGGGCGCGTCGGCGGCCGACGGACACCTCGCCGTCGTGGCGAGCCGCGCGGGCACGGTCGTACGAAGCACGTTGCCGTGCAGGCAATTGCCCTTACCGTGCGTGGCGGTGGGGAACGTCCAGCCGACGTCGACGCCGTTGGCGCCGAAGGTGTTGTCCGTGATCCGGTTGCCGTCGGGCGGGACGTCGGCGGTCGCGGTGATCACGAACCCGGCGTTCGCGTTGCCGGTGATCCGGTTGCGCAGGAACCGGTTGTCGCTGCCGCCGTCGACGCCGACGCCGATCCCCCAGCCGCCGTCGGCCTGTTCGGGGGTCCGGGTCTGCTGGTTGTCCGCGATCAGGTTCCCGGCGACGACGGCACCGCGCTGCGGGAGGAGCTTCTCCTGGTGGTCGGAGTCGGTGGTGAGGCCGACGCGGTTGCCGACGAGACGGTTGCCGACGACGTACATGTCGCCGCTCGCGTTGGTGCCCTCGTACCCCACCGCGTTGAGCTCGGCGATGTTGTCCCGCACCACGACGCGGCACGGCTTGCACTGTCCGACATAGATCCCCGAGTCGGCGCCGCCCGAGGCGTAGGAGTGCTCGATGACACCGTTCTGCGCGGAGAACGCGTAGATGCCGTACAGCCCGTTACGGGTCGCGGTCACGTAGGAGACCAGGAACGACTTGAGGAAGGTGACCGGCTCATCTCCCGTGTCGTAGCCACCGTTTCGTCCCGGCAGCCCGGCCACCGCGGCGGCCGAGCCGGTCACCAGCACTCCGTTCTGCGTGTTGTTCTCCACGGTCAGGTTCTCCACGGCCACCCCGGGCGCCGCCACGACGACGCCGTTCGGCTGCCGCAGCCGCCCGTCGATGACGACCTTGTCCCGGGACGCGCCGCGCAGGGTGACGCGGGGCGTCTTGATCCGTACCGACTCGTGGTAGACGCCGGGAGCGACCAGCACCAGGTCACCGGGGTGGGCCAGGGACACCGCCGCCGAGATGGTCGGGGCGTCGGCGGGCACCTGGATCGTCACCCGCGCGCCGTCCGGTCGTCGGCCCTTGCCCGATCCGCCGTCGCCACCGTCCTCGCCACCACCGCAACCGGTCACGAGCGCCAGCGCGCCGAGTACTGCCGCCGCCATCAGGCGAAGAGCTAATCGAGGCATGATCCCAGTCTGGCACGATGGCGAATTCCGCACCGGAATAAGGAACTTGAGCATCATGGGCGTTTCGGGTGTGGCACCCTGCACCCCATGCACCGAGCCGATCACCGCCCGTCACGCCGCGCGTTCCTCGATGTCACCGGCGCTATGATGGCCGCCGGTCTCGCGGCCGGGTGCACGACGGACGCCACCGGGCCGGGACGGCACGGCGCTTCCGCCGGAACGGCAAGGACCGGGGTTCCGGCGCTGGGCCCGCATCAGGCGGGGGTCACGCTCCCCCGGCCGGCCCAGGGCAACCTGCTGGTCGTGGTGGCCGACGTCGGTACGACGGTCTCCCCAGGCTTGCTGCTGGCCGAACTCGGTGATTCCATCCGTGCGTTGGCGGCCGGGACCGACTCCCGGCTGCTGGGCCTCTCCCCCGGCGACCTCACCGTGACCGTCGGCGTGGGCCCCCGGCTGGTGCGGGCGGCCGGTGCCACGCTGCCCGGCGCGACCGACCTGCCCCGTTTCTCCCGCGAGCGGATCGCCCCCGGGGCGCGCGGCGGTGACCTGCTGATCCAGATCTGCGCGAGCGACCCGCTCATCGTCCCGGTCGCCGCCGCGGCCCTCCTGGACCGGGCCGGCGACCGCGTCCGCGAACGCTGGCGGCAGTCCGGCCGCCGGGGTACGAACGTGCCCGTCGGCGAGGATCTCTCCGCGCCGCGGAACCTGCTGGGCTTCATCGACGGCGTCGTGGGCCCGCACACGGCCGCCGAACAGCGCCGCGACCTGTGGCTGACCGGGCCGCCCCCGGTCGCCGGGGGCACCCTGGCCGTCGTACGGCGCATGGAGCTGGACCTGCCGCGGTTCGCCGCCCTGTCGGTCGCCGGGCAGGAGGCGGTCTTCGGACGACGCCGGGCGAGCGGGGTTCCGCTCTCCGGCGGCACCGTCGCCTCGGGTCCGGATCTCGGCGCCAAGACGCCCGACGGCCGCTACCTGGTCCCCGCGAACGCCCATGTCCGCAGGGCGCACGCCAACGTGGTCGGCACCGGCCTCATGCTCCGCCGCTCCTACAGCGTCGACGAGCCCGCCCCCGGGCTGCTCTTCATCAGTTTCCAGAACGACCTGCGGACGTTCACCGCCACGCTCACGCACATGGACGCCGCCGACGCGCTGCTGGAGTTCACGACGACGACGGCCAGCGGGACGTTTCTGATCCTGCCCGGGTTCGATCGCCAACGCCCGCTGGGCGCGGGGTTGTTCGGCGCCGACGGGTGACACCGTGCCGTGCCGGGGTGCGTGGCGGGCCCCGGGCCCGCCACGCGGCTCAGCTCAGAAGTCGTCCGCGCCGTTGCGGAGTTCGGGAGTCCAGTAGCCGGTCAGGGCCTTCGCCGGGTCGACGGCGATGCCCTCGCTGCCGGGCGCGGTGACGGCGATGACCGTCGGGTCGCCCGCGAGCATGACGGAGAATGCCGTCACGGGCTCGTTGTCCTCCTCGCGCCCGCCGTCCGACAGCTTGACCAGGGCGTAGGCGGGGTCGCCCGCCGCGAGCACCACCGGCGCCTCCGGCTTGCTCTTGGCGACGGCCGGCACGTCCTGCTTGTGGCTCTCCAGGAACTGGATGTGCGGGAAGCCCGTCAGCCGGCAGGAGTGGCGGGAGGTGTTCTTCGCCGTGAGGACGATGTGGGTGTACGGCGGCCCGTCCTGCGTGGCGGCGGTGATGTGGACGTCCTTGGCGGCGCAGACCGGGGTGGAGGCGGACGCCTGCTCACTGGAGGAGCCGGAGGAACCGGACGAGCCGGACGTCCCGGTGGAGCCGCCGCTGCCGCTGGAACCGGCCGCACCCGAGGAACCGTTCGCGCCCGCCTTGTCCGAAGAGCCGCCCGAACCGGCGGAGTTGCCAGAGCCCGCCGTACCGGACCCGTCGGTCGCCTTGCCGCTCGGCGACTGGACGGTCATCGAAGAGCCGGACCGGGGTGCCGAGTCGGCGTCGCCGTCGCCCTGGCAGGCGGTGAGGGACAGGGCGAGGGCCGTGCCCGTGGCGGCGAGCAGGGCGGTGCGGTGGAGCGTGTTCATGGAGATTCCCCCGATGAGTGGTGAGGGGCCGGGGCGCGGTGGCCTCGGCCGAGGTCGTGCCGGTCGTGTTCCGTGGTTCTCCTCGCCCCGGCCGGCCGTCGGTCGGGCGGCGGGTCGCGCGCGAGGTCGTACGGCGGCTCGTGCGAGCCGGGAAGCGGTGTGCACGCGGACTCGCCACGACCGGCATGCGCTCGGCCGGGCAACTCGGCGTTCCGTGCCCTGCGTTGAGTTCACCACCCGCGACCTGCCCGGCCCATGCGGTTCCACCGGCAGAAATGCCGTCCGCCATACTTCTGCCGGGCGCTCGCATCCGGGCGAGCCGGACGATCAGGGGACTTCGACGGTGGGCGACGGCACGCCTCGCACGGAAGACTTCGGGCAGCGGCTGCGCCGGCTGCGGACCCGCGCCGGACTGAGTCAGGAGGCTCTCTCGCACACCGCCGGGGTGAGCGTGCGGGCCCTGGCCGACATGGAGCGCGGACGCACCCGGGGACCTCAGCGTCGTACGGTCCGGATGCTGGCCGGGGCCCTCGGCCTGGACGACGCCGAGGCGGCCGGCCTGGAGAGTTCCGCCGCCGTGGGCCGTCCGCGCCCCCGCACCGGCAACGGCCCGGCCGCTAACGGCGGCTTGGCGCTGCCCCGCGACATCCAGGACTTCACCGCCCGCGGCCCGGCCCTCGCCCGGCTGCTGGAACTGGCGCGGGACACCGGTCCGGACCGGCCGGCGGTCGCCGTGGTCGCCGGCCAACCCGGCCTGGGGAAAACCGCGTTCGCGGTGCACGCCGCGCACCGCCTCGCCCCGCACTTCCCGGACGGGCAGTTCGCGCTGGACCTGCACGGCATGGATCCCGAGCCGACCACACCCCGGGACGCGCTCGCCCGGCTGCTGGGCGCGACGGGCGTCGCCGACGCCGCGATACCGGCCGGCACCGACGACCGCGCGGGCCTGTGGCGATCCCTGGCCGGCGACCGGCGCTTCCTCCTGCTGCTGGACAACGCCGTCGACGAAGCCCAGGTCGGCCCGCTGCTGCCCGGCACCGGACCGGCACTGGCCATCGTCACCAGCCGGCACTCCCTGGCGGGCCTCGCATCCGTCCACCGCACCGATCTGGCCCTGCTGCGGCGCGAGGAGGCGGTCGAACTCCTGACCCGCATCATCGGTCCGGAACGGGTACGCGCGGAGGCCCAGGCCGCACGCGACCTCGCCGACCTGTGCGGCCAGTTGCCGCTGGCCGTGCGGATCGCCGGGCAACGGCTCCTCAGCCGCCCGCACGAGCGCCTGAGCAAGCTCGTCGCCCGCCTCGCCGCCGAGGGCCGCCGACTGGACGGACTCCAGGCCGGAAGCCTTCGGGTGCGGGCCGCGTTCGCCCTGTCGTACCGCCAACTTGCGCCCGATTCGCGGACGTTCCTACGCCGCGCCGCATTGTCCGCCGGACCGGACTTCAGCCCGGAGACCGGCGCGCTGCTGGCCGGCCTCTCCTACGACGACGCCGTCGCCTGCGCCGAGGAACTGACCGACGCCGGGCTGCTCCAGAGCGATCCCACCGCCGAGCGGTACCGCTTCCACGACCTGCTCAGGCTCTACGCCGCCGAGCAGGTCGCCCTCGAGGACGGCCCCGAACTGCGCGACGCCGCCCTCGACCGGACCACGCGATGGATGCTGCGCCGGGCCACCGCCGCGGCCCTGCACTTCGACGTGGAGCACGAGGGGAGCCTCCCGGACGGCACGTACGCCGGCGACCCCGACCCGGACAGCGCCCCCGTCGGCCGGGAGGAGGCCCGAGCGTGGCTGGAGTCCGAGCGCACCCAGTGGCTCGCCGCGCTGCGCCGGGCCCACGACACCGGCCGTCACCAGCAGGTTCTCGACGCCGCGCAGGCGATGCACTGGTTCTCCGACCTCAACCAGCACTGGGAACAGTGGGTGGAGGTGTTCCAGCGCTCCGCCGACTCCGCGCGCCTGCTGGGCAGCAGACGGGACGAGGCGATCCACCTCAACTACCTGGCCTGGTCCTACAACATGTGCGCCTATGACCCGCACAACGCGCTGACCACCGCCGATGCCGCGCTCGTGGCGGCCCGCGACTGCGGGGACGGCCTTCAGGAGGGCTGGGCGCTCGGCTACGGCGCGGGCGCGCTGCACCGGCAGGGCCTGGTCCCGCAGGCACAGGCGCGGCTGCGCGCGGGGGCCGACTGCCTGGCCTCGCAGGATTCCGCGCAGGCCCGGCTGGCCGAGCTGACGATCCTCAACTCCCTGGGCACACTGCTCCGTCAGGCCGGTCAGCCGGTGGAGGCCCTGGAGGCCCACCGCCGCAGCGAGCGGATCTGCCGCGCGGGTGTCCCGGGCCGTACGGACGAGCTGATCGCGCTGTACCACGCGGTCGCCCGCCAGCAGATCGGCAACGACCTGGCCGCCCTGGAACGCTGGGCCGAGGCCGAACCGCCGCTCCGCCAGGCCCTCTCCGCCTTCGACACCGCCCAGATGCCCGCGTGGGCCGGCCCCGCCCGCCTCGACCTGGGCCACGTCCTCAGCGCCCTGGGCCACCCGGACGCCCGGGCCACCCTCCTCGCCGCGCGGGACGACCTCACGGACCTGCGCAGCCCGCGCCGGGCGGAGGCCGCCGCGG
Organism: Streptomyces sp. SUK 48; assembly: GCF_009650765.1. Classification (NCBI taxonomy): domain Bacteria; kingdom Bacillati; phylum Actinomycetota; class Actinomycetes; order Kitasatosporales; family Streptomycetaceae; genus Streptomyces; species Streptomyces sp. SUK 48. The sequence continues at coordinate 2,212,826 of NZ_CP045740.1, forward strand.
CACTGTCGGCTCTGGAGGAGACCACCCCCACGAGGTGAGCCACGGTCGGCGGGTGATGCGGCCGGGTGCGCCGGCGAGGGATGCCCAAACGTTTGATCCAATGGTAAGAAATTCATTAAGGTCAGGCTCCAACCCCCGTTCCAGTGCGCACTCAGACGGAGTGACGGCGGCGGGCCCCGCCCACCGCCGTGCTGGCAGGCGGCTGAAGGAAGCAAGGAGTTCGCCCCTGTGGCCTCCCATCGACGACCCAAGCAGCCCAGCCGGACGCGTGTCACCGTACTGACCACCGCCGCCGCGGCCGCCGTGGCCCTGAGCGCGCAGGCCGCCAACGCCGCGCCGGGCCACAAGCCCGGCAAGGACGAGGTCAAGGCGAAGGTCGACAAGCTCTACGAGCAGGCGGAACAGGCGACCGAGAAGTACAACGGGGCCAAGGAGAAGCAGCAGAAGCTCCAGAAGGAGATCACCGCGATCCAGGACGGTGTCGCCCGTGGCCAGCAGGAGCTGAACAAGCTGCGGGACGGCCTGGGCTCGATGGCCAGCGCGCAGTACCGCTCCGGTGGCCTCGACGCCTCGGTCCAGCTCTTCCTGTCCGCCGACCCGGACGACTTCCTGGACAAGGCGTCCACACTCGACCAGCTGAGTGGCCAGCAGGTCTCCGCGCTGAAGAAGATCCAGGCCAAGCAGCGCGCACTGGCGCAGCAGCGCGCCGAGGCGACCGAGAAGCTCAAGGACCTCGCCACCACCCGCACCGAGCTGGGCCACAAGAAGCAGGAGATGCAGGGCAAGCTCGCCGAGGCGCAGAAACTGCTCAACACCCTGACGGCCAAGGAGAAGTCGGCCCTCGCCGAGGAACAGCAGCGGGCCAGCCGCTCCTCCACCGAGCGGGTGCGGCTCGGCGACGAGAACTCCGCCTCCGGCCGGGCCGGCGCCGCGTTCGCCGCCGCCCAGGGCCAGCTCGGCAAGCCGTACTTCCGCGGCGCCACCGGCACCGCCTCCTACGACTGCTCGGGCCTGACCTCCTGGGCGTACGCGCAGGCCGGCGTGCACATACCGCGCACCTCCGAGGAACAGGCGGGCATCGGCACCCGCCTCACCCGGAGCCAGCTCCAGGTCGGCGACCTGGTCTTCTTCTTCAACGACCTGCACCACGTCGGCCTCTACGCCGGCAACGGCCAGATCCTGCACGCCCCGCGCACCGGCACGGTCGTGCGCTACGAGTCGATGGACACCATCGGCGGACCCTTCATGTTCGGCGTCCGGGTCTGACCCACGTCCCGGCCGACGCGGACCGCCCGCGCCTTCGGGGGAAGGCGCGGGCGGAACGGTCGTACGTCGGTATCAAAACCCTGCCGCGCGCCCGCGCGGTCCGGGCGGACGTGGTGGCCTGCTCGGCGGCCGCCGCATCGCGCAGCCAGTTTTCCGGCGCCTCCGCGGGACGCGACTCGGCGAACTGCGGGAAGACCGAGCGGATGCGCACACAAGCCGCGGGTCAGGAGACCTTCACCCGGAGCGGGTGATGCGTGGCCTTCGGCCGACGTCACATCCGCCGGCACCCTGGAGCGTGAAACGAACATCATGGCCGACATCGCCCCCTTATGACCGCTGTCCGTCCGGCCCGTCAGTCCTGCCGGCCGAGAACCGCCTCACCGAGGTGCGTCAGCCGATGCTTGGTCAGGTTGTCGCGGCGCTCGGCGGCGACCAGCCCGGACCGGCGCAGGATGCCCAGGTGCCTGCTGACGGAAGGGTGCGAGAGGTCGAGACGGCGCGCTATCTCGCCGATGGACACGGGAGCCTGCAAAGTCTCCAGGACGTTCGCACGGGTCTGTCCGAGGAGCTCGCTCAGAGCTGCGGCCCGGTCCTCTTCCTCCTGCTGCCAGAGCCCGGCCGCCGATTCGGTGGTGGGCGTGACGTTGTAGACAAGGACGGGAGCATCGTGTCCCCCGGTCTCCGCGTCCAGGACCACGGGCCCGGGCGCGAACAGCGACGGGGCGATGACCAGGCCCTGCCCGCACAGCTCGATGCCATGCCCTTGCCGCTCGTTGTCCACGCGAAGCAGCGGGGCGCGCCAACTGATGCCCGGATGCAGTTCGTTGAGGACACCCTCGACGCCGCCGGAGAGGACGGCGCGTCCACGTGTCTCACCCTCCAGCCGCAGGTAGTTCCGTATGCGCCCCCAGAAGGGCACGACGGCCACCGAGCGGAAGCGGCGGATGTCGGCGTGAGGTGCCGACCCCGGCCCCCGCAGCCTTCTCCGTACTTTCATGCGCCACTCCGCGAACTCGTCCGGTCGCACCTCGGCGTACCTGAGTTCGGCGAAGCGGGCTTCGATGTCCGGCCCGAGGGAGTCGACGAAGCGAATACGGGAAAGATCTTCCACCGTGAGACGCAGGCAGACCACTGCGCTATCTCCTCAACTCGACACGTGCGATTCGTGGGTCATGTGGTCGCAGTTCGTCTGGCTGTGGAGCGGATGTCATGCCTGCTGTTCCCCCTGTGCTGTTCCCTCTCGACACCACCGCGGCGCCGGACGTGCCGACGAAGAATGCGTGGCGGGTCACCGGGTCGTCAGGCGTTCCCCATACGCATAGGCCGACACAAGCACTCGGGAACCGTACTCAGCGGATGAAAGGGTGTCAACTGATCCGCTGGGGCCCTCATTTCCTGCGTCAGGGCGGTCACGGGACGCGGACCGGCTCCGCGCTCAGGGCTGGACGGCCTTTGGAAATGGTCGTGCCCACGCCGAGTGCCATATCTTGTTGGCGGGACACAGGAGCGGCGTGGCACACAGGAGTTGGAGAATTGGCCAGTATCAGCAGCGATGACAAGGGCACCACAGGTCCGGCGTCCCTGGCTCGGCGGCTTGAGGACATCATCAACGCGTACTACCGGGGCAACCGGCCCCCTTACAGCAAAATCGCCGAAGAAATCCACGAAAGCACAGGGCGTACATTTTCGGCCACCTACCTCTGGGAGTTGGCGACGGGGCGGAAACGGAACGTCACCCGCGACCATCTCCGCGTCCTAGCCGAGCACTTCGGCGTCACACCGGACTACTTCACCGACGAGGAGGTCTCGGAGAGGGTGAGGCGCCAGATGGAGTTCGCCGTCGCCCTGGGGAACAACAAGGTCCGCACGCTGGCCTTTCGTGCCGATGGCCTGTCGGAGGCAGGACTCGACGCTCTGCTCGCGCTCGTGAACGCGATGTCCGACGAGTCCGGGGCGGGGGACGTCACAACCGATAGGAATCATTCAGAGCGCCGGCGCGTTAACGACCAACGAGAGCAGAAGCAACGATGCCCGCTCACGCACCCACTCAGGCGCCCTGTGACGTTTCCGTGGTTGCGTCTGCCGGGACGGGGGTGACAGCAGGTGAGAAGGACGGGCCACTACGCCGAGTTGCAGCGGAAGTGTACGGCTATCCTGCGCGATCTCGGGATGCACGGGTCATTGTCCCTCGACGCGATTCTTGTGCGGGTGGAGGAGCTCAGGGGCCGCCCGCTCGTTCTGAAAGAGCTGCCGGAGCAGGCGGCGATCGCCGGAGCCTGCGGTCTCTGGCTGGGCACCGATGACGCCGATTACGTCTTCTACGAGGCGCGTACGGCGCCCCTGCATCGCGAACACATCATTCTGCACGAGATCGGCCATGTGCTGTGCGACCACCACCGGGGGACGACGGCCCACGGCGATGAACTGGCGGGTCAGATCCTCAGCGGCCTGCAGCCCCACCTCGTCAAGCGATTGATGGCACGCACCAGTTACACGACCACCGAGGAACAAGAAGCCGAGATGATTGCCAGCCTCATACAGAGCGCCGGAAAGACGGGCCCCATGGCCGGCCCGCTGGGACGGCTCGGCGCCTTCCTGGGAGTGACGGTCGATGTCGGCGAGTGAGCTGGCGACTCAGGTGGGGCTCGGCAGCGTTCTCATCATGTGGTTCGCCGTCGCATGCCGCGCCCGGCCTGCGTTGCGTCAGGCCCAGCAACGGGGACTGTGGATCAGCGTCCTGGCCGCAACCGTCGCCATCACCCTCTTCCAGCCCAGGATCGTCGAACTGCTCACGGACGCCGGCACGGACGTCCGCACCATCGCTCTGGTCCGCAACCTGATCGGTGTCCTCAGCGCCGGGCTGGTCCTTCTCTTCATGGTCGACTCCACCCGCGCTCGCCGCCTGCACCTCTCCGTCGTGGTGGGGCTCGCGGCAGCCATGGGCGCGTTGCTCGTCCTGAGCCTGTTGCAGGCGGTTCACTCCGGCGAGAGCACACCCTCCGTTCAGGGACCCGCCGATGCGGGGTCCGCCTACTGGCTGATCCTCGTCGTGGCCCATCTGGTCGGTGACGCCGTCGCCCTCACGGTGTGCTGGTCGTACAGCCTGCGTACCGCAGATCGCGATCTCGTCTGGTCGCTGCGGCTGTTCGCGGTGGGAAGCGTCTTCGCGGTCGCCTTCTGGGGCGGCTATCTCTGGTACCTCTTCGGCGGCACCCCCGCCATCCTTCCCTACCTGTCGCTGGTCATCGGCGTTCACGGCATCATCCGGGCGGTATCACTGCTGGTCCCCACGGCGACGGCCGCGGCCCGAACCTGGACCGCTCTGCGGGTCACCTGGCGGCTGTGGCCGCTGTGGCGCGATCTCGTCGTGGCAGTGCCCCAAGTGGCGCTTGCCAGTCCACAGCAGACCAGGATCCAGGAGGTGCTGCGCCCGCGTTCCCCGCTGGCGCTGCAGGCGCACAGACAGACCATCGAGACCTATGACGCGCTCCTGGTGCTCCAGCAGTACTCCCGGCCCGGCGCCTACGAGGACGCGCGCCGACACGCCCAGCGGGCAGGAGTGCGGGACGACCGACTCGCCGCCGCCGCACTCGCCGGCGCGCTGGGACAGGCGAGGCGAGCCAAACTCGTCGGTGCGTCACCGTCCGCCGCCCGCCCCCTCCCCGGCGTGGAGCACGGAAGCGCGGCGACCTTGCTGACGATCGCCCGGATGTGGCCGTCGATGACGGACGCGCTGCCGTGCGACAGCGAAACCGTCGCGGCCCGGCGGCCCTGACCCCACCCCCTCGCGAGCGACAGAGGACGGGCCGGGAGCCGCGGGACCGGCGGTACTACCGACGAGTTCCCGCCTCGTCGTCGCGCGGCACCACACGGAAGTCGAAGCCGAGCGTCCCGGGGTCCAGGGCCGTCGCCCCGCCGTCCACGGTGAGCACGGCGCCATTCACATACGACGCCGCGGGGGACAGCAGCCAGGCAACGGCCTCCGCGATCTCCCTCGGCTCACCCGGACGACCCAGCGGAAGGAATCCGGTCACCTCCTCGTAGGCGGTGTCCACGCCGTCTCCCGGCAGGTCCGCTTCGGCGGCGAAGCGCGCCATGCGGCGGTCGGCCATCTCGCTCCGCACCCAGCTCGGGCACACGACGTTGGCTCGCACCCCCTGGCCGCCGTAGTCGACGGCGACGGAACGGCACAGTTGGAGCAGGGCTGCCTTGGACGTGGCGTACGGCGCGTTGCTCGTGCCGTTGCGCAGCGCGGACACCGAAGCGACGGCGACCACCGCGCCGCTCGCCTCCAGCAGGTGCGGGATCGCCGCGCGCAGGAGCAGCAGTGGGCCGGTGACATTGGTGCGCATCACCTCGTCCCAGTCTTCCAACGACAGGTCGCCCACGGCCCCTCCGCGCCCGATGCCCGCGTTGAGCACCACTCCGTCGATCCGTCCGTACGCGTCCAACGCTGCCGCGACGAGACTGTCGGCGGCCTCGGGGTCCCGCACGTCGGACGGATGCGCGAGCACCCCGGTCTCTTGTTCGAGGCGTCGCAACGGCTCGCTGCGCCGGCCGGAGACGACCACATGGTGCTCTCCCTCGCGCAGCAGCCGGGCGGTGGCCTCCCCGATGCCCGTACCTCCGCCGGTCACGATGACAACTCGCTTCTTCTTCACTGCTGTTCTTGCTCCTTCAAGATCGCAGGGCGCCACCGAGCGTAGATCTTGCTGATCCCTTGCTGACGACTTTGAGACAAGCTGACCTGCCCTGTTGCCGAGACCCCCTGCGGTACACATCGGTTCCATGGTCGGGTAAACCCGACCTTGAGGTCTCGACCTGGCTGTCATGCCCCGGCAAGGCGCTCCCCGGTGCAATGGACGGGTGCTGACTCATAGGCATCAACTTCCCTCGGAAAACCGCGCATTGTGGTGTTGCGGCTGGCTCGCGGCCGCCGTGTGGGCCGCCGTCTTCCCGCTGATCACGGCACCCGAGCCGCACCGTGTGTGGGGCATGAGCGCCTGCGCGGGCTACCTCTGCGCGGCGGTCGCCGCGTTGTCGCCGCGCCGGCGCGGACATGCCGTATCGGTCTGGCTCGCCGTCGGCGGTGCCGTCGTCGTGCCCCTCGCACTGCTGGTACTGACCGGCTCGGCGCAGAGCGAGGTCGGCGTGATCGAGCGCGCCGGGCTGCTGACGGTGCACCAGTCCACACCGTACCTGGCGCATCCCCGCACTGTGGCCGAGGTCACCCCGTACCTGCCGGGCATGGCGGTGTTCGGGCTGCCGCGTGCCGTGCTGGGCGACAGCGGCGCACTGCCCAGGGTGCTGGGTGACGCCCGGCTCTGGTGTGCGGCGGCGTTCCTCGGCTGCCTGTGGACGGCTCGGCGTGCGGCCCGGCGCCCTGCCCGCGGTCCGGGGGCGGCTGCCGGAAACACGATGAGCATGTACGGTGTCGGCGCGTTCGTCGCCTCACCGGCCGTGGCCCTGCCGCTGTGCGTCAGCGGCGTGGACCTGCCGCTGATCGGGCTGCTGGTTCTCGCGCTGGCGTACGCGGCGCGGGGGCGGTCGGCGGCCAGCGGTCTCGCGCTCGTCGCCGCCTGCTCCCTCAAATGGACGGCCTGGCCCGCCGTCGCGGTCGCCGTGGCGCTGCTCGCCCGCCGGGGCGGCCCCCGCCCAGCTGTGCGCGGGGCGGCCGTGGCAGTGGCGGGCACGGCCCTGCTCGTCCTGCCGAGCGCGCTGTCGTCACCCGGGCCCCTGGTGCAGCAGGTGTTCGCCTTTCCGATCGGGCGGGGGCCATGGGAGACTCCGGCGGCCAGCCCGCTGCCGGGCAGACTGCTCGCCGACGGCGGGCCGGCCGGCTGGTACGCGGCGGTCGCCCTGCTACTGGCCGCCGGACTGGCCGTCGCCCTGTCCCTTCTGGTACGGCCGCCGCACGATCTCGTGTCGGCCGCCGACCGGCTCGCCGTCGGCCTGTCCGCGGCGTTCCTCCTCGCGCCGGCCGGGCGCTTCGGGTACCTCGCCCTGCCGGTCGCCCTGGTCGTGTTCGCCCGGCTGTTGGGCGGCACCGGGCGCAAGGAGCCCGCGCACGGCCTCGTCGTACGGGACTCCCGGCCTGCGCGTCCCACCCCCGTCGCGGCCCCGGGGGGCACCCGGTGAGGGCCCGTCGTATCGCGGCGGTGGCGGCCACCCTGCGGTGGGGCGCCCACCGGTTCCCGTTCGTCGAGGACGAGGTGGCGGGTCTACGGGCGTTCGTACCGGCGGGATCGGTGTGCGTGGACGCGGGCGCGGAGTACGGGCTGTACACCTGGGTGCTGGCCGCCCTGGCCGGGCCGTCCGGCCGGGTGCACAGCGTCGAGCCGCTGCCCGGTCCCTACCGCCTGCTCCGCAGCACCGCGCGGCTCCTGGGCGCCCGCAACGTGACCGTGCACCGCGCCGCCCTCGGTGACTGGTGCGGGTCCGGAACGCTCAGCCTGCCGGTACGGCGAGGTCTGCCGGTGCACGGGCGGGCCTATCTCACCGCGGGCGCGGACGGGCCCGGCCCCAATACCGAGTTCCGCGACTCCCGCACCGTGCCGGCCCCGGTCCGGACCCTCGACCAGCTGGCCCAGGAGATCGCCCTGGAGCGGCTGACGTTCGTCAAGGCCGATGTCGAGGGCACTGAACTCGCCCTGCTGAAGGGAGGCTCGGCCACTCTGCTCCGCCACCGGCCCACGCTGCTGCTGGAGATCGAGCGGCGCCACCTGGCGAAGTACGGCGCGGATCCGGCCGATGTCCTCACCCACCTGCGGGACTTGGGTTACCGGGCCCACTGCTGGCGCCGTGGCCGCTGGGATCCCGTCACCCGCATCACCGACGACCGCCGCAACTACCTCTTCACCACCTGACCGTCCCCGTCCCGAAGGCAGCGACCGACCATGGGCACCACTCTCATCGTCACCAACGACTTCCCGCCTCGCCAAGGGGGCATCGAAACGTTCGTCCACGCCATGGCCACGCGCATACCCGGCAACGACGTGGTCGTCTACACGTCCAGTGAGCCGGGCGCCGCCGAGTACGACGCCACGTTGCCGTTCCCGGTGGTCCGGGATCCCAGCGGCAAGCTGCTGCCCACCCCCAAGGTGACCCGCCGCGCTCTGGAGATCGCCCGGCGGTACGGCTGCGACCGGGTCTGGTTCGGCGCCGCCGCTCCCCTCGCGGCGATGGCGCCGGCACTGCGGCGCGGCGGGATCCAGCGGATGGTGGCCACCACGCACGGTCACGAGATCTGGTGGGCACGCACACCGGGCGCCAGGCAGGTGCTACGACGCATCGGCGACCATGTGGACGCGGTCACCTACCTCGGCGAGTACACCCGGCGTCGTATCGCGCCGGCGCTGGGGCCGCGGGCCGAACTCGCGCGGCTGGTTCCCGGCGTGGACACCGCGGCGTTCCTGCCGGAGCCCGGCCGGGCCCGGCAGATCCGGGAGCGGCACGGCATCGTGGACCGCAAAGTCGTCCTGTGCGTCTCACGGCTGGTCCGGCGCAAGGGCCAGGACATGCTGATCCGGGCGATGCCCCGCATACGGCAGGCCGTGCCGGAAGCGGTGCTGGTGATCGTGGGCCGCGGCCCGGACGAGCACCGGTTGCGCCGGCTCGCACGGCTGCACGCCGACGGCCACGTGGTGTTCGCCGGCGGGCTGGATCACGCGTCGACGGCTGCGTACTACTCGGCGGCGGACGTGTTCGCCATGCCGTGCCGGACCCGCAAGGCCGGGCTGGAGGCGGAAGGGCTGGGCATCGTGTTCCTGGAGGCTGCCGCCAGCGGGCTGCCCGTGGTCGCCGGAGACTCGGGGGGCGCGCCGGACGCGGTCGTCGACGGGGTGACGGGGACCGTCGTTGACGGCACGGACGAAGGGGCCGTGGCCCGTGCTGTGACGGAGATCCTGCGCGACCCGGACAAGGCCGCGGCGATGGGCGAGTCCGGCCGGGCCTGGGTGGCTTCGCAGTGGTCCTGGGACGTGTCGGCACAGCGGCTGGCCCAGCTGCTCTCCCCCGGTGCGGATCTCAGCGCGGCGGTGTCCGGGCGGAGTGACGGGGAAAGCTGACGGAGCTGCGGCCTCCTGAGGGTGCCCCCGCTCAGACTCGCGGGGGCTGCCCGCGCAGGTGGGCGAGGACGGCCAGGACTCGGCGGTTGCCCTCTGCCGGGTCGAGATCCAGCTTCATGAAGATGTTGCTCGAGTGCTTGACCACCGACGCCTCCGTGATGGTGAGCCGCTGCGCGATGGCCTGGTTGTTGAGTCCTTCCGCCATGAGAGCCAGTACCTCCCGCTCGCGGGGCGTCAGGCGCTGCAGCGGCTCGTCGGCGGCACGCTGCTGCAGCAGCACGCGAACCACTTCCGGATCGATCACCGTCTGCCCGTCGGCGATGCGGTCCAGCGCGTCGAGGAAGTCGGCGACCTCTCCGACCCGGTCCTTGAGCAGATACCCGAGTCCCCCCTCGGCCGGCGAACTGCCGCTGAACAACTGTGTCGCGTAGGCCGTGGCGATGTACTGCGACAGCACGAGCACCGGCAGGCCGGGGTGCCGACCGCGCAGTTCCAAAGCCGCCTTCAGCCCTTCGTCGCGGAAGCCGGGCGGCATCCGGACATCGGTGATGACCACGTCCGGCCGGTCGGCGTCCACGGCGCGCGCCAGTTCACCGGCATCCCCGACAGCGGCTGTCACCTCGTGTCCGACCTGGGACAGCAGCTCCACCAGGCCGGCGCGGAGCAGGACGGCGTCCTCGGCGAGCACTATGCGGAGCACGGCACCTCCGCCCGCAGTTGCGTGGGTCCGCCGACGGGACTTGTCACGACGAGTCTCCCTTTCAGAATGGCCACGCGGTCCGCCAGTCCTTGCAGACCGGCACCGGCGGCCGGATCGGCGCCGCCGTGCCCATTGTCGGTGATCAGCAGGACCAGCTTGTCGTCGCGCAGCCGTCCGACGACGGTGACCTGGTCGGCACCGCTGTGCTTGGAGGCGTTGGTCAGCGCCTCGGTGACGGTGAAGTACGCCGTCGTCTCGATGGCCGGTGGCAACCGGTGCGGCAGATCGATGTCGACGGTCACCGGGATCGGGTTGCGCAGGGCGAGTTCGGCGAGAGCGGCGGGCAGGCCGTGGTCGGTGAGGACCTGGGGATGGATGCCGCGGACCAGGGAACGCAACTGGCCCAGGGCCTCGCGGGCCTCGCCGCGGGCTCGGGCGATGAGCGCGACAGCCGGCGAGTCCTGGCCTCGCAGCTCCATCTCGGCCAGTCCCAAGGTCATGCTGAGTGCCACGAGTTGCTGCTGGGCACCGTCGTGCAGATCGCGTTCGATGCGTCGCCTCTCGGCTTCGAACGCGTCGATCAACCGAGCGCGGGAGCGGGTCAGTTCGATGACCCGGGAGCTCAGGTCCTCGTCCCGCGCCGACAGCAGGAACTGGGCGACCCATACGTGCGCGCCGGTGAGCAGCCCGCCCACGTAGGCCGAGACGAACAGCCCGAACAGGCCGATGGCGCTGCCCGGCAGGGCTGCCACGGGGTCGGAGATGGACCTGCCGGGCACCAGCATCACCGTGTCGGGCGCAATCGCCCACACGATGGCCGGTGTCAGCGTGAGGATCACCGACAGGCCGAACAAGGCGGCGAAGCCGAACCCCGTGGTGGTGGAGACGACTCCCAGGACGAGCGTGTACCCCAGTTCCCGCCATGTGGCCCGTTCACGCAGCCGGGTGCGCAGCCACGGCCAGGCTCCCGTACCGGGCAGGGAGCCGTGCGGGTCGAGGAGGGGCTCCGGTTCCACAAGCCGTAACCGGCGCCGCTCCAGGGCGGCGACGGGGATGCCGGAGACGGCGACCGCCATGAGGACGAGCAGGCCGACTCCGACCACGGACAGGCCGACACCGACGAAGAGGAGGGCGGTCACAAGGAACAGCACGGCGAAGCCGAGGACGGTTCCGCTCAGCAGGAAAGCCCAGCACCGCAGCGGCCATGTGGAGAAGGCGAACCGCAGGGGGTTCCGCCGTAAGGACTCCCAGACGGCGACGGTCATGGTGCGTGTCCCTCCGGGGCGGACGCGTGCGGGGCCACCGGCTACTCTATCCGGCCGGCGCGCCCGGCGGATGGTAGGGAAAACCCGCCCCCCAGGACTCTGCGAAGGTCCACTGACCTGGGCGGCCCGCTCTGCTGGACTGGGAGCATGTCATTGCTCACCGATGTCCAGCTTCCCGCTGTCCAGCTGGCCGCCGTCTCCAAGAGTTACGCGGGCGCCGCGAGCCCGGTCCCGGTGCTGCGCGAGGTCAGTCTGGGCTTTTCGCAGCGCGCGATGACCGCTGTGATGGGCCCGTCCGGCTCCGGCAAGACGACACTGCTGAACTGCGCGGCCGGTCTGGACAAGCCCGACAGCGGCAGGGTCCTGCTCGGCGACACGGATCTCGCCGCCTGCGACGAGAGGGAACTCACCGCGGTCCGCAGGAGCCGGATCGGCTTCGTCTTCCAGCAGTTCAATCTGCTGCCGATGCTGAGCGCGTACGAGAACGTGGCGCTGCCGCTGCGGCTGCAGGGCCGGCGGGTGAAGCGGGACCGGGTCGTGGATGCCTTGCGCGAGGTGGGCCTGGAGGACAAGTCGGACCGACGGCCCGCGCAGCTGTCCGGCGGCCAGCAGCAGCGGGTGGCGATCGCGCGCACGCTGGTCGCCGAGCCCGAGATCGTCTTCGCCGACGAGCCGACCGGGTCTCTGGACCGGTCCAGCGGGCGGCAGGTCATGGAACTGCTGCGGACCGTGGTGGACCGGGCGGGGCGCACGGTCGTCATGGTGACGCACGATCCGGCGGTGGCGGCCTGCGCGGACCGGGTCGTGTTCCTCTCGGACGGTCAGGTCGTCGGGCGGCTCGACCACCCTACGGCCGACGCGGTCGCCCAGCGGCTGAGCATGTGGGAGCGGTGATGTGGCGGATCTCCGTGCGCTCGGTGCGGCACTACTGGGCCCTGTTCACCGGTACCTTCGTGGCCCTCACGCTCGGCGTGGCGCTGATCGGCGTGTCCGCCTCGGCGCTGGCCGCGACCTGGGCGGTGCCGACCTCGACGGATGCCGGCCGCCCTTCGGTGACGCTCACGGACGGCACCGGCGCGGCGCACACCCTGTCCGGCGGTGACGTGGACATGGGCGGGGTGCAGAGCGTGCTGGCGATGGCGGGGGTGGTGTCCGCCTTCGTGACGATCGTCGTCGTCACCGGTACCTGCGCGTTCGGCATCGCCCTGCGCCGACGCGACATGGGGCTGCTGCGCCTGGTGGGCGCGGGCGGGCCGCAGGTGCGCCGGATGGTGCTGGGCGAGGCGCTGGCGGTGGCGGTGCCCGCCGCGCTCGTGGGGTGCGCGGTCGCCGCTGTGACCGCGCCGGTCGCTGTCGGGGCACTCAACGGCACCGGCCTGTCCCCGGTCGATTTGCGGCAGGGACCGTTGCTCTGGCCGCTCGTGTTCGCGGCGGGCAGTGGCCTGTTCATGGCCGTGCTGGGGACCCTTGCCGCGTCGAGGCGCGCCGCCCGGGTCCGCCCGACGGAGGCGCTGCGCGAGGCGGACCTGGACGCCCGGACCATGACGGCGGGGCGCGGGGTGACGGGCGGGCTGGCGCTGGTGAGCGGTGCGGTGATGCTGGCTCTGGCGCCCGGCGCCGGGGCGGAGGCGGCGACTCCGCTCGCGTTGTTCGGCACCATGGCGCTGGCGGTCGCCGCCACACTGCTGGGACCGGTGTACCTGCCGCCGCTGCTGAGGCTGATGGCGCTGCCGCTGCGCTGGCTGGACCCGGTGGCCGGGCGCCTGGCCGCGGAGTCGGTGCGCACGTCGCGGCGGCGCACGGCGTCCCTGGTTGGGCCGGTACTGGCGATCCTCACGGTCGTCGGCGCCTTCACCACGGTGCTGTCCACCACGGGCGCGGCGACGCAGGCGGACGACCGCGCGCGCACGGTCGCACAGCTCGTCGTGGAACCCGCTCGGGGTGGCGCGCTGAGCGCGGCCGACATCAAGGCGCTCCGTGCCGACCCGGCGGTGGCGGCCGTCTCCGCCCCCGCCGAGCTGGAGGTGGCGGTGGCGGGCCCGTACTCGGTGTGGAAGGAACAGGCGGCGATCGCGGACCCGCCGGCCCTGGCCCGCACGCACCGGATCTCCGTGGTCGGCGGAACGCTCGGACCGCTCCGGCCGGGGACGGTCGCCGTGTCACGAGAGTTCGCCGACTGGTACGGGAAACGTGCGGGATCGACCGTGACCTACGGGTTGTTCGGCGGTCGGCCTGTCAAGGCCCGCGTGGTGGCGGTGCTGGACGGCGGCTCGGCCGTGCCCTCACTGCTGCTGCCGGACGGGGCGCGGGGTACGACCCCGGCCCCGTCGCGTGCCACCGTGCTGCTCCACAAGGAGGCCGCGGGCTCGGCACGGGCGACGGCCGCCGAGCTGACCGCGCGTCTGGGGGGCGACCGGGTCAGGGTCGTGCCGTCGGCGCAGTGGCTCGGCAAGACGGCGACCGACCAGGACCGGCTCAACCGGCTGGTGCTGGGAGTGCTGACGGTGCCCGCGTCCCTGTACGCGCTGATCGCCGTGGCGGGCACGCTGGTGATGTCGTACAGCCGGCGCGGCGGGGAGGTCTCGGGTATGCGGATGCTCGGCGTCAGCGCGGGGCAGGTACGCCGCATGGCTCTGTGGGAGACGCTGTCCACCTCCGCGCTGGGTGTGCTGATCGCGGCGGGAGTGGTCGCGCTGGGTGCGCGGGCCTACCGGGGAGCACTCACCGTGTTCGGTGGCGAGGCGCCGCTGAGCGTGGAGTGGGGGATGCTCTCGGCACTTACGGCGGCATGCGTGCTCGCGGGGGTGGTGGTGAGTCTGGCGGCGTCGGGGCGTTTGCTGCGGCAAGCCGGCGTCTCGATGGTCGCTTCCCGCCGGTAGGCCCTTCGGGCCCCTGGCCGCGCCTTGCCGGGCGTGGCGTCGTCCATCGTGCCGCCCTATGCTGATGCCCCCCACACAACTTCACTTCTTTCAGCCACCGGGTGGCATCATGCCCGGCTATTGGTTGGCACGATCCTAACGAGCGGGAGTCTCCATGCGCGTCGCGATCGCCGAGGATTCCGCGCTCCTGCGAGCCGGGATGGCGAGGCTGCTGGCGGACGAAGGAATTGAAGTGGTCGCCTCGCTGAGCGACGCGACGGGGATTCTGGAAGTCGTCCGTACCGCTCGCCCGCATGTGGTCATCATGGACGTCCGCATGCCGCCCACATTCACGGACGAGGGCATACGCGCCGCTCTGGACATACAACAGCTCCGCACGGACACGGCCGTGTTGCTTCTTTCCCAGTACGTGGAGCCCACCTATGCCGAGGAGTTGGTGCGGAACGCGTCGGCAGGGGCGGGTTATCTGCTGAAGCAACGCGTCGGAGATTTCGAGGAGTTCCTCTCGGCCCTGCACCGGGTGCAGCACGGGGAGACCGTCCTTGACTCCGACGTCTTCAAGCAGTTCGTCGGCAGTCCGCGCGAGAAGCGTGCCACCGAGTTGCTGACGCCGCGCGAACGCCAGGTACTCGAACTCATGGCGACGGGGCTGACCAACAGTGGAATCATGAATCGGCTCGGTATTTCCGAACGCGCGGTGGAAAAGCATGTCACGTCGATCCTGGGCAAGTTGCAGATTCCCAACTCGGGCGAGAACCATCGCCGGGTGCTGGCGGTGCTGGATTATCTACGGGGCCTGGACAGGCTGAAGGACTGAGCCGGCTGACGTATCGCAATTCGTAGCCCCATGACTTTTCCGACCCCCTACCGTGTGGCCGCGGGCCTGATCTACCTCTCCGTGGGCAGTCTGGTCGGCCTGCTGCTGGTCCCCCTTCTGGCGGCCTCCCTGGCGCTGCGCGCCGTCTCGTGGCTCCTGCTCGTCGGCCTGCCGACGGTGGTCGTCACCCTCGTGCACGGTACGGCGGCGGTGGTTCGGCGGGCCGTGGCCGCGTCGCGGCGGCGACCGCCGAGAGCCGACCAGGCCGTGGGCGAGGTTCCGCGGCAGGTAGCAGCCCGGATGGCGGCCCTGCACGACGGCATGTCATTCAGCCTGCCGCTGCTGCGGGCCGTCGCCGACCTGGAACGCCTGCTCGCCCACTCGGTCGTCGGCGACCCCGGGGACCCCTCGCACCGGTCGGCGGAGGCGAACCGGGAGGTGGAGCGGGAGCGCCGCTCCACCGAGCCGCGCTGGGACGACATCGGCTACCTCGGACTGCTGCTGCTGGGCTCGGTCTGGCTGTTGCCGCTCGCGGCACTCGCGCTCCCTGTGGTCCTGTTCGCCGTGGCCCTGCCGGTCGGGCCGCCCGAGCAACTCGCGTTCGGACCCGGCGTGACCCTGCTGGTGACCGGGGCGTTCACGCGCGTGTCGGTGGCTGCCGCGGCCGTGGCGCTCTTCTCGGTGCTCGTGGTGCTGCTGTTCTGGATGGGCAAGCTCCGGGCCCGGCTGGTGCGGCGCGTCCTCAGCCGTATCGACGAGGCCGAGGCGCAACTGCGGGAGCAGGCGGCCGAACGCCAGCGCATCGCGGCGCTGCGGGTCAACGACGCGGATTTCCGCCGCCTGGAAAGGGATCTGCACGACGGGGCACAGGCGCGCCTGGCGGCCCTGCTCATGCGCCTGTCGTACGCGAAACACCGCCGGAGCGACAATGCGGAATACCTGTCCGCGCTCGTCGAAGAAGCCCACCAGGAGATCGGCAGGGCGCTCGACGACATCCGGGACCTGGTGCGCGGCATTCAGCCGCCCATTCTGAGCGACCGCGGTCTCGAAGCGGCCATCACGGCATTGACCGAACGTTTTCACGTGCCCGTGACCGTGTGCGGCGCGCTCGCTCGGCGCCCGGATGTGAGCGTGGAGTCGACCGCGTACTACATCGTCGCGGAATGCCTCGCGAACACGGTCAAGCACGCGTCCGCCACGTGCATTCGGGTCCGCCTGGACGAACACGACAACCAGCTCGTCGTCGCGGTGACGGACGACGGCACGGGCGGCGCCTCACCGGCGGCCGGGACGGGCCTGCGGGGGCTGGAGGACCGGGCGGCCGCCCTCAACGGGCAGCTGGAGGTCAGCAGTCCGCCGGGTGGGCCGACCACGGTGACCGCCACTCTCCCTTGGTCGATTCACCCTGTCTGACCTGCATCTTTTCTCTAAATCGAAAGCCCTTGCCGTTCATTGAACGTGTGATCGAGGATGAAGGGGTACGGCTACCCGCACCTCCGTGGTGCGGGTAGCCGTACCGATGACATCCATCAAGGGGGAGATGTGGAAGCGCCTTTCACGGCGGATCGGTTGCGAGGACTCACGCACGACCACTCTGTTCCCGGCGCCCAGCTGACCATCCGCCGGGCCGGCAAAAGGGTATCGGTGGCCACGGGTGTGACACGCGTCGGGACCGCCCGGCCGGTGACTGTGGACACCGCCTTCGCCCTGGGCTCGGTGACCAAGGCGTTCACGGCCACCGTAGTCGCCCAACTCGTCGCGCAGGGCGAACTGGAATGGGACGACCCGGTCTGTGAATACCTGGCGGAGTTCGACGGGGCGGTGGACGGGAGAATGTCCGCCGTCACCCTGAGGCACCTGCTTTCTCACACCGCGGGGCTGGTCGCCGACCATGAACTCGACAGCAGCCGGGAATCGTCCCTGGCGCGTTACACGGCAAGTGCCGTGCTCACCTCTCCCCTGCACGAACCCGGTCGATACTTCTCCTACTCGAACACCGGCTACAACATCGCCGGACACGTCATCGAGACGGTCGGTGACATGAAATGGCAGGCGGTCGTCGAAAATTCCCTCTTACGACCGCTCGGTATCGACCCGGTGTTCCTGAGCGGCGGCCCGGCGGAAGGCCTTCGCACCGTCGCCGACGGCCACACCGTACGGCCGGGCCGCGAGCGCAGTGTGCACCCCGTCGGCGTGTACGTGCCGGACGGCTGGGCACCGGCGAGCGGGCTGGCCGGCAGCGCCGACGACCTGGTCGCGCTCGCCGCCCTGCACCTGGGCGACCACCCCGACGCCGACGCCCTGCTCCCCGCCGCGGACCGTGCCGAGATGGCGGCCCGGGATCCCCGCGCGAACGCCTTCGGTATGGCCGACGGATGGGGCCTCGGCCTCGCCCACTACGCCTCGTCCGACGGCCCCTGGCTCGGACACGACGGCACGGCCGACGGCGGCACCGCGCACCTGCGGTTCCATCCGCGCACCGGCACCGCCGTCGCACTGACCACCAACGCGACCACCGGCACCCTGCTGTGGGCCGACCTCGTCGACATCCTGCGGGAGCACGGTATACCGGTGGGCGACCACCGCCCCACGACCTCCACCGCATCTGCCGTGCAGACGGGTCTCAACCGTTTCACCGGCGACTACCGCAACGGCGACACGCGCTTCATCGTCCGCACCCACCAGGACGGCACCACCCTGCACCTGACGGACGCCACCGGTCTCACCGCCGGCCTCGCGCTCCGCGGCGACCTGACCTTCGACGCCCGGCGCACGGACGCCGAGACCGCCCCCTTCTCCGGCCGGTTCGTCACCGAAACCGCCACGGGCGATGTGGTCCTCATGCAACTCGGCGGACGCTCCGCCCGGCGGACGTCGGCCGCGTAGCCCCTCGCCGACCGCGGACGCGCGCCGAGCCCCGCCATCACGCTCCGGCCGGCACCGCCCTCCCCGCTCCACCTTTCCAGCATTCCAACTTTCCGGCTCTCTCCGGTTTCCGTGCCTCGCCATGCCCACCAGTGGCCGGAAGCCGCCCCGTTTCTGGAGGTACCCACGTGGCTCGCGCCGACGCACCGGTGAACCGGGCAGTGTCCGACCAGACCGAGTTCTGGCGGGCCCGGCTGGACGGCGTCCCGCCCCTGGAACTCCCGGCCGACCGGTCACGCCCCGTCGTCCGGTCGGCCGACACCGCGGTCCACACCCGCGCGCTACCCGGCTCCGCCGCCCGAACGCTGACGGAGCTGGCCCGACGCCATGCCACCAGCCGCACGGCCGTCCTCGCGGCCGCCGTCACCGCCCTGCTCACCCGCTACTCCGGGCAGGAGGACACAGCCCTCGGCACCGTCTCCCCACGCACCGGGCACACGATCGTCCTGCGGACCGAAGTGGACGCCGCAGCCCCTTTCACGGCCCTGCTGCGCGACACGGCCCGCGCCCTGGCGGACGCCCTCGCCCACGACGGCGTCCCCTTCCCGGACCTCGTCGAGGCCCTGGCCCCCGCGCCGGACACCAGCATCACGCCGTACATCCAGGCCATGGTCGCCGACCTCGGCGAGCTGACCGAGGAGGAGCGGGACTTCGACCCGCTGGACCTGTCCGTCGAGATCACCCCCGCCGGGCGGCGTCTGCGGGTCAGGTACAGCACCGCCCTGTTCGACGAGGCCACGGCCGCCCGCCTGGCGGACCACCTGACGGTCCTGCTGGCCGGCGCCGCCGAGAGCCCGGAGTCGCCCCTCACCACGCTGCCGCTGCTCACCGACGGCGAGTTCGAACAGGTCGTACGCGGCTGGAACGACACCGCGCGCGAGGTGCCCACCGGCACCTTCCCCGAGCTGTACGCCGCCCAGGTCGCCGCCCGGCCCGACGCCGTCGCCATCATCGACGAACACGGCTCCCTCACGTATCGCGAACTGGACGAGCGGGCCAACCGGATCGCCCACCACCTGATCGAACGCGGCGCCAGGCGCGACCAGTTGGTCGGGCTGTGCGTCGAGCGGAGCGGCGAGATGGCCGCCGGTCTGCTCGGCATCATGAAGGCCGGCGCCGCCTACCTGCCGCTCGACCCGTCCTATCCGGCCGACCGGCTCGCCCACATGCTCCAGGACTCCGGCGCCCGCCTCGTCGTCAGCCAGCAGAAGCTGCGCGACCGGCTGCCGGACACGGGAGCCACCCTGGTCGACCTCACCGCCGACCGCGCCGCCCTCGACGCCCACCCGGCCACCGCGCCCGACGTGGCGCTCGCACCGGAGGACCTGGCGTACGCCATCTACACCTCCGGCTCCACCGGCCGTCCCAAGGGAGTCCTCGTCTCCCACAGCGGCATCGGCAACCTGGCGGCCGTACAGGTTCAGGCGTTCGACGTGACTCCCGGCAGCCGCGTGTTGCAGTTCGCCTCCGCCAGCTTCGACGCGGCGTTCTGGGAGGTGTGCATGGGGCTCCTGACCGGTGCGACGCTGGTCATGGGTTCGAAGGAGACCCTCGCCCCCGGAGAGCCGCTCGCGTCCTACGCCGCCGCACATGGCGTCACTCACGCCACCCTCACCCCCGCAACCGTCGCCGTCCTCCCCGAGGGGCACGGCCTGCCCGACGACGCCACCCTCGTCGTCGCCGGCGAGGCCAGCACCGCCGACCTGGTCGCCCGCTGGTCCCGCGGCCGGCGCATGATCAACGCCTACGGCCCGACCGAGACGACCGTCTGCGCCACCATGAGCGCCCCGCTCAGCGGTGCGACGGTCCCGCCGATCGGCACGCCCATCGCCAACTTCCGCGTGTACGTCCTCGACGACGCCCTGCGCCCGGTGCCCGCCGGTGTGCGCGGCGAGCTGTACATCGCCGGTGTCGGCCTCGCCCGCGGCTACCACGGGCGTCCGGGCCTCACCGCCGAGCGCTTCGTCGCCAACCCGTTCGGCGACCCCGGCGAGCGCATGTACCGCTCCGGCGACGTGGCGCGCTGGAACACCGACGGGAACCTGGAGTACCTGGGCCGCGCCGACGACCAGGTGAAGGTGCGCGGCTTCCGCATCGAGCCGGGTGAGATCGAGAGCGCCCTCGCGCTCCATCCCGACGTGGCCCAGGCCGTGGTCCTCACCCACAACACCAACCTGCTGGCCTACGTGTCGCCGTCCGGGGTACGCCGCCCCTCCCCCGAGGACCTGCGCGCCCACCTCGCCGAGGGCCTGCCCGACCACATGGTCCCGTCCGTGATCATGGTGCTCGACACGCTGCCGCTCACGCCGAACGGCAAGGTCGACCGCAAGGCGCTGCCCGACCCGGCCGCGGTCCAGGAGCGGGCCGGCACCGGTCGAGCCGCACCGCGCAACGCCGTCGAGGAGACACTCGCGGGTGTCTGGTCCGATGTCCTCGGCATCGAGGACATCGGCGTCCACGACAACTTCTTCGACCTCGGCGGCAACTCGATCTTGTCCGTCCGCGCCGTCTCCCGGATGCGCGCCGCGCTCGGCATGACCCTGCCGCCGCGCATCCTCTTCGACACCCCGACGATCGCGGGACTCACCGTCTCCCTCGCCCCCGACGAGACGGACGAGGACCCGGCGATCCCCGTCGTCCCGCGCGACGGCGCCCTTCCCATGTCATACGGTCAGCAGCGGCTGTGGTTCCTGGAGGACTTCGACCCGGGCAGCGCCGAGTACCACACCGCGACCGCGCTGCGCCTCACCGGCGCCCTCGACACCGCCGCGCTGCGCTCCGCCGCCGAGGACCTGACGGGCCGCCATGAATCCCTGCGCACGACGTTCGGCGTCGTCGGCGGACGTGGTGTCCAGGTGGTCCACCCCCGGCTCGCCCCCGAGTGGCGCACCGAGGACCTGAGCGGCCTCGCGCAGGCGCCGCGTGACGAGCGGCTGCGCGAACTCGTCCGCGCCGAGACGCAGCGCCCTTACGATCTGACGGCCGGGCCGCTGTTCCGCGTGCTGCTGGTCCGCCTCGCCGACGACGAGCACGTGTGCGTCCTCGGCATGCACCACATCGTCACCGACGGCTGGTCCATGGGCATCGTCACCCGCGAGCTGGGCGAGCTGTACACGGCCCGCACCGAGGGCCGCGAACCCGGCCTGCCGGAGACCGGCGTCCAGTACGCGGACTTCGCCGCCTGGCAGCGCGGTCGCCTGGAGGGGGGCGGGCTCCTCGACCGGCAGCTCGACTGGTGGCGCGAGCGCCTCGACGGCGTCACCCCGCTGGAGCTGCCCACGGACCGGCCGCGGCCGTCGCTGCGCTCCTCGGCCGGCGCCGCGTACACCTTCCCCGTCCCCGCGGACACCACCACCGCCCTCAGGGACCTCGCGCGGCGGCACGGCGCGACCCTCTTCATGGCGCTGACCGCCGCGGTGAAGACCGTCTTCGCCCGCTGGTCGGGCCAAGAGGACATCGCCGTCGGCACCGCCTCCTCCGGGCGCGACCACCGTGACCTGGAGAACCTCGTCGGCTTCCTGGTCAACACCGTCGTGCTGCGCTCCCATGTCGACCCCGACATGTCGTACGCGCAGCTGCTGACACGGCTCAAGGAGACCGTCCTGGGGGCCTTCGCCCACCAGGACGTGCCCTTCGAGCGGCTGGTGGACGCCGTCGGTGCCGCACGTGACGCGAGCCGCACGCCGCTGGTGCAGGCCATGGTCGTCCTGCAGAACGCGCCGGCCGAGCCCGTGCGGCTGCCCGGCGTGCGCGCCGCCGACCACCCGGTAGCGCGGGAGGCGGCGCCGTTCGACCTGACGGTCGAGTTCTTCGAGACCGGCGACGGCCTGACCGCCCGGGTGGGATACAGCACCGCTCTCTTCGACGAGGCGACCATCTCCCGCTTCGCCGGACACCTGACGACCGTGCTTTCCGTCGTCCCGGCCGAGGCCGACCGGCCCCTCGCCACCCTGCCGATGCTGACGCAGGACGAGTACCGGCAGACCGTCATCGGCTGGAACGGCCCCGTGCGCCCCGCCCCCACCGGTGCGTTCCCGGAGCTGGTCGCGGAGAGCGCGCGACGGCGTCCGGACGCGCCCGCCGTCGAGGACGCGCACACCGTCCTCGGTTACCGAGAGCTGGACGAACGGGCCAACCGGCTCGCCCACCACCTGGTGTCCCTGGGCGCCGGCCCCGGTACGTTCGTCGGCCTGTGCGTCGAGCGCGGTGCGGAGCTGGTCGTGGGCCTCCTCGGCATCATGAAGTCCGGCGCCGCCTATCTGCCGCTCGACCCCGGCTACCCTGCGGACCGGCTCGCGTTCATGCTCCGGGACTCCGGCGCCGGCCTTGTGGTCACCCGCACCGAGCTGGTGCGGCGGCTGCCGGACACCGGCGCCCGGATCGTGGACCTGGCCCGGGACGGCGACGTGCTCGCCGCACTGCCCGCCACCGCGCCCGAGCCCGGTCCGCGCACCGGTGACCTGGCATACGTCATCTACACCTCCGGCTCCACCGGCACCCCCAAGGGCGTGCTCGTCTCCCACAGCGGTGTCGGCAACCTCGCCGCCGCCCAGGCCGAGCGACTGGAGGTGGACGAGGACAGCCGAGTCCTGCAGTTCGCCTCGTCGTCGTTCGACGGCGCGGTCATGGAGGTGCTGATGGCGCTCCCCGCGGGCGCCACGCTCGTCCTGCCGCCACATGGCCCGCTGGTCGGCGAGGCGCTGCAGACGTTCCTGCGGGAGCGCCGCATCACTCACGCTCTGCTGGCGCCCTCGGCCGTCGCCACCCTGACGCCGGACGGGCTCGACGGCCTGCGCACCCTCGTCGTCGGCGGCGAGGCCAGCACCGGGGATCTGGTGGCCCGCTGGTCAGCCGGACGACGGATGGTCAACGCGTACGGCCCGACCGAGGCGACCGTCGTCGCGACCATGAGCGCGCCGCTCACTGGCGGGGCCGTACCGCCGATCGGCACGCCGCTGCCCAACACCCGCGTCCGGTTGCTCGACGCGGCGCTCCAGCCGGTCCCTGTCGGCGTGCCCGGCGAGCTGTACATCGCCGGCCCGCACCTGGCGCACGGCTACCACGGACGTCCGGGGCTGACCGCGGAGCGGTTCACGGCGGACCCGTACGGCGAGCCGGGCGATCGGATGTACCGCTCGGGCGACGTGGCCCGGTGGCGGGCGGACGGCAGCCTGGAGTACCTGGGCCGCGCCGACGACCAGGTCAAGCTGCGCGGCTTCCGCATCGAGCTGGGCGAGATCGAGACGGCTCTGGGCCGCCACCCCGATGTGCGGGACGCGGTGGTCGTCGTCCACCACGACGAGACCGGGCGAGGGCGTCTGGTCGCCTACCTGGTGGCCGGCCGTGAGCTGTCCACCGGTGAACTGCGCGCGCACCTGGCCGGTTCGCTGCCGGATTACATGGTGCCGGCGCTGTACGTACCACTGGAACGGCTCCCCCTCACCCCCAGCGGCAAGGTCGACCGCCGCTCCCTGCCCGCACCGGACCTGTCCGCGGCCCGCACCGGCTCCGACTACACCGCACCCCGCGACACCACCGAGGAAACCCTCGCCACCGTCTGGGCCGACGTCCTCGGCATCGAACGCGTCGGCGTCCACGACAACTTCTTCGACCTCGGCGGCGACTCCATCCTCTCCATCCAAGTCGTCTCCCGAGCCCGCCAGAACGGACTCCACCTCACCTCCCGCCTCCTCTTCCTCCACCAGACCATCGCCACCCTCGCCCCCCTCGCCACCCCCACTCACGCCCCCGCCGGCGGCACACCGCCGGCAGCCGTCGGCCGCGTCGCACTCACTCCCATCCAGGACTGGTTCTTCACCGAGCACACCGTCAGCCCCGACCACTACGGCATGTCGGCGCAGGTGGAGCTGGCCCCGGACACCGACACGGCGCTGCTGGAGCGGGCGCTGGAGGCGGTCGTCGCCCACCACGACGCCCTCCGGATGCGGTACACCCGCGACGGCGGCACCTGGACCCAGGAGTACGGCGACGGTGACGTCGGCGGGCAGCGGCTGACCCTGCGGGACCTGTCGGCGCTGGCTGACGACGAGCGGAACGCCGCCCTGCACGAGGCGGCCCTCGCCGCGCAGCGCTCGCTCGATCTGGCGAGCGGCACCCTCGTCAAGGGCGTGTTCTTCCGTCTCGGCCCGTCACGGCTGCCGCGTCTGTTCCTGGCGGTGCACCACCTGGTCATGGACGGGGTGTCCTGGCGGATCGTCCTGGAGGACCTGTCCACCGCCTACGCCCAGCTCGCCGGGGGCCGCGCCGTGGACCTCGGCCCCAGGACCAGCAGCTACCAGCAGTGGGCGGAGCGCCTGACCACGCACGTCCGCTCCGGCGCCCTCGACCACGAACTCACCCACTGGCAGGACACGGTCGCCACCGTCCGCCCGCTGCCGTGTGACGCGCACGGCGAGAACTCTGCCAACACTTTCGGCGCGGCAGCGGTCACATCCGTACGGCTGAACCGCGCCGAGACGGAAGCGCTGCTCCAGCGGGTGCCCGCCGCCTACCGCACGCACATCAACGACGTTCTGCTGACCGCGCTCGGCCGTGTCCTGGGCGACTGGGCGGACGGCCCGGTGACGATCGCCCTCGAAGGCCACGGCCGCGAGGAGCTGTTCGACGACGTCGACCTGTCCCGGACGGTCGGCTGGTTCACCACCATCCACCCCATGACGCTGGACGTCACCGGGGACGACTGGGGACAGGCCCTGAAGTCGGTGAAGGAGCGGCTGCGGGCGGTCCCGGGCCGCGGCATCGGATACGGGTTGCTGCGCCACCTGTCCCAGCCGGGCAGCGCCGCGCACGCCGCCCTCGCCGCCGCCCCGCAGCCCGAGATCAGTTTCAACTACCTCGGTCAGTGGGACGGGGCCGCCGGTGACAACGGTCTGGTGCGCGCCCGCCTCGCCGCGCTCGGCGCCGACCAGGCGCACGAGCAGCCCCGGCCGCATGTCATCGACATCGTGGCCGCCATCGGCGACGGCGAGCTGCGTATCGACTGGATCCACGCCCCCGCCGCGCACCGCACCACAACCGTGCGGCGGCTCGCGGAGGCGTTCCTCGCCGCGCTGCGCGGCGTGGTGGAGCACTGCCTGCGGCCGGGCAACGGCGGCGCGACGCCGTCCGACTTCCCGCTCGCCGGGCTCGACCAGGCGGCCGTGGACCGGATCGCCGGCGACGGCCGGGACGTCGAGGACATCCACCCGCTCACCCCGCTGCAGAGCGGCATGCTCTTCCACACGCTGTCCGACCCGGGCGCGTACGCGGAGCAGATGTCCTTCGAGCTCGACGGCGTGAGCGACCCGGCGCTGCTCGCCCGCGCCTGGCAGGAGGTGGCCGATCACATCAGCGCGCTGCGCACCTCGCTGGAGTGGCGGGATGTGGAGCGCCCTCTGATGGTGGTCCACCGCCGGGCGGAGCTGCCCGTCACCCACCTCGACTGGCGTGCCCTGCCGGCCGCGGAGCGGGACGACGCGATGCGCCGCCTCTTCGCGGAGGATCGCGCCCGGCCGGTCGATCTGACCACCGCTCCGCTGATGCGGCTCACCCTCGTCCGGCTGTCGGACACGTCGGTGCGGTTGGTGTGCGCCTTCCACCACATCCTGCTGGACGGCTGGTCCGCGTTCGACGTCCTCACGCAGACCTACCGGGCGTACGCGGACCTGGCGGCCGGGCGGGCGCCGGCGCTGCCCGCGCGGCGGCCCTTCGGCGCTTACGTGGAGTGGCTGGAGCGGCAGGATCTGGCAGGGGCGGAAGCGTACTGGCGGGAGGTTCTCGCGGGTTTCCGGGCGCCTACGCCGCTTCCCGCAGTCCGGCACTTTGCGCCGGGCAACCGCACGGGCTCCACCTCCCGGATCGCGCGCCGCCTGTCGCCGGGAGCCTCCCGCGAGCTGTTCGACTTCGCCCGCCGGCACCGGCTCACCGTGAACACTGTGCTCCAGGGCGCCTGGGCACTCCTGCTCGCCCGCCACGCCGGGGTCGACGACGTCGTGTTCGGCGCCACCGTCTCGGGCCGTCCGGCGGAGTTGCCGGGCGCGGAGTCGATGGTCGGCATGCTGATCAACACGCTGCCGGTCCGGGTCCGCGTCGAGGGGACCGCGCCGGTCGCGGACTGGCTGGCACAGGTGCAGCGGGCGCAGGTCGAGGCGCGCCAGTACGAGTACATGCCGCTGCCGCGCGTCCAGGCATGCGGCGAGGTGGAGCGCGGCGAGGAATTGTTCCGCACCCTGGTCGTCTTCGAGAACTACCCGATGGACGATGGGGCGGCCGCCGCCCATGGGCTGCGCGTCCGCGGCCTGACCGGCACCGAGGCGACCAACTATCCGCTGAACCTCATCGCGTACGGCGGCGACGAACTGACCTACACCCTCGCGTACGACGCGGAGTTGTACGACGCGGACACCGCAGACCGGCTGTGCGGTCACCTCGAGGCCCTTCTGACCGCGCTCCCCGCCGCCGGCGAGGCCGCGTCGCCGGTGGCCGCGGTGCCGATGCTCACGGCCCCGGAGGCCGAACTGACCGTACGGGCCTGGAACGACACGGCCCACGAGCTGCCCGAGGCGTCACTCCCGGAGCTGTTCGCCGCCCGGGCCGCCGCGCACCCCGGCGCCGTCGCCCTGAAGTTCGACGGCGAGGAGGTGACGTACCGGGAGCTGGACGAGCGGGCCAACCGGCTCGCCCACCATCTCGTGTCCCTGGGCGCCGGCCCCGGCACCTTCGTCGGCCTGTGCCTGGAGCGCGGCGCGCACGCAGTCACCGCGCTGCTCGCGGTCCTGAAGGCCGGCGCCGCGTACGTACCGCTGGACCCGGGCTACCCCGCCGACCGGCTCACGTACATGATCGGCGACGCCGGAGTGCAGCTCGTGGTCACCGCGGAGGGGACGCGCGACCGGCTGTCATGCTCGGGAACGCCGACCGTCGACCTGGACCGGGACGCGCCGGCGGTCGCCACGCGACCGGCGACGGCGCCCGTGCCGGGGCCGGGCCCGGACGACGTCGCGTACGTGATGTACACGTCCGGCTCGACCGGGACCCCGAAGGGCGTGCTCACCCCGCACCGGGCCGTCGTCCGGCTGGTGCACGAGGCGGCGTACACGGACGTCGGTCCGGGCGACACGGTCGCGCAGTTCGCCTCGCTGTCCTTCGACGCGTCGACCTTCGAGGTCTGGGCGGCCCTGCTGCGCGGGGCGCGGCTGGCGGTGCACCCTCAGGGGCTGCCCACCACAGCGGTGCTGGGCCGGTTCCTCAAGGAGCACGGCGTCACGCACCTATGGCTCACCGCGGGTCTGTTCCACCAGATCGCCGACGACGACATCGGCGCGCTCGCGGGGCTGCGGCAGCTCGTCGCGGGCGGTGACCGGCTCTCTCCGGAGCACTGCGCCCGGGTCCTGGACGCCCACCCCGCGCTGCGGCTCACCAACGGGTACGGCCCCACCGAGGCCACGACGTTCACCACCACGCACGACGTGCGCCGCCCGGTGAGCGGCGACGCCCCGGGGACGGGCTCCGTGCCGCTGGGTTCCCCGCTGCCCAACACCCGGGTGTATGTGCTGGCCGAGGGGCTCACGCCCGCGCCGATCGGCGTGCCGGGCGAGCTGTACATCGCCGGCGACGGTCTGGCCCACGGTTACCTCGGGCGGCCGGGCCTGTCGGCGGAGCGGTTCGTCGCCGATCCGTTCGCCGCCGCCCCCGGCGCCCGGATGTACCGGTCCGGGGACCTGGTGGCGTGGCGGGCGGGCGGCACCCTGGAGTTCCTCGGCCGCACCGACGGCCAGGTCAAGATCCGCGGGTTCCGGGTCGAGACGGGTGAGGTGGAGGCCGCGCTCGCGACCCATCCTGCGGTCGGCGACGCGGCTGTCGTCCCGCACACCGACCCGGCGTCGGGCCGCACCGTCATGGTCGGCCACGTGGTCCCGGCCGGTGGGGCGCCGCTACCCGACGCGGCCGAGCTGCGCGCACACCTGGCGGCGTCACTGCCCGACCACATGATCCCGGCGGTGTTCACCACGCTGGAGGCGCTGCCGCTGACCGCCAACGGCAAGGTCGACCGGGCGGCGCTGCCCGCACCGGAGCGGCGCTTCGCCACCGGCGCGGAGTACGAGGCCCCCACCACGCCCACCGAGGAGCTCATCGCCCAGGTGTGGCAGGAACTGCTGGGCGCCGAACGGGTCGGGGTCCACGACGACTTCTTCGAGCTGGGCGGCGACTCGCTGCTCGCCCTGCGCACGGTGTCGCGGATGAACGCCCTGTTCGCCACCGATCTGTCACCACGTGCGCTCTTCGAGAGGCCGACGGTCGCCGAGACCGCCGCCGGCGTCGAGGAGCTGGTCCTGGCGGAGCTGGAAGCCGCCGCCGGGATGTCCTGACCCCCTCCCCTTCCTCCTCCCACTCTTCACCTTCATCCGAAAGGCCGCCGCCATGTCCAACCCGTTCGAGAAGTCCGACCGTTCGTACGACGTCCTTGTGAACGAGGAGGGCCAGCACTCGCTGTGGCCGACCGGCACGGCCGCCCCGGACGGCTGGGAGACCGTCCTCGCCGGCCGGCCCCGCGAGGAGTGCCTCGCGTACGTCGAGACGAACTGGACCGACATGCGCCCGCGCAGTCTGCGCACGTCCGTCGCCTGAGCCCGCCCGCCTCGTCCCGGCCGACATCCGGCCACGCCCGCCACCCGGTCCTGCCCGCCACCACCCCGGCAGGACCGGACGGGCCGCCTTCTCGATCTGCTGACCAGCAATTCTCTGGGGGATCCCGCCAATGAACACACCGTCTTCCCGCGCGGACCGGGCAGCCGCCCTTCCCGAACGGCTCCGCGAGGCGCTCGCCCAGCGCCTGGCCGGCCAGGGCGGAGCCGCCGAGGCCGCGCCGCCGGTCCCGGCGGTACCGCGCGACGGTGAACTGCGTCTGTCCTTCGGCCAGCAGCGCCTTTGGTTCCTGGAGGACTTCGCGCCCGGCGGGGCCGACTACCACTCGGCGCTGCCCGTGCGTATCACCGGGCTTCTCGACGCGCAGGCGCTGCGCACCGCCGTACGCGACCTGGTGACTCGCCACGAGGCTCTGCGCACGACCTTCGACTCCCCTGACGGCCGTGCCGTGCAGATCGTCCATGACCGGCTCGACCCCGACTGGGTGACCGCCGACGCCGACGGCGAGGACACGGCGCGGGAGGCCGTGCGGGCGGAGGTGACACGCCCGTACGACCTGAAGTCGGGCCCCCTCGTCCGCGTGCTGCTGGTGCGCCTGGCCGACGACGAGCACATCTGCGTCCTGGGAATGCACCACATCGTCACCGACGGCTGGTCCATGGGTGTCATCGCCCGCGAGCTGGGCGAGCTGTACGCGGCCCGCGCCGAGGGCCGCGAACCCCGCCTGCCGGAAGTCGCCGTCCAGTACCCGGACTTCGCCGCCTGGCAGCGCGCACGTCTGGAGGGCGGCGGGCTGCTGGAGGCACAGCTCGACTGGTGGCGCACTCAGCTGAAGGGCATCGCGCCGCTGGAGCTGCCCACCGACCGGCCGCGGCCCGCCGTCCGCTCATCGGCCGGCACGGTGTACGCGTTCGAACTGCCCACCGGCACGGTCACGGGGCTGAAGGAACTGGCCCGCGAGCGGAACGCGACACTGTTCATGGCGCTGACGGCCGCGGTGAAGGCGGTCTTCGCCCGCTGGTCCGGTCAGGAGGACATCGCCGTCGGCACCTCCGCCGCCGCGCGCGGGCGCGAGGAGCTGGAGCAGCTGGTCGGCTTCCTGGTCAACACCGTCGTACTGCGCACGCAGGTGGCCCCGGAGCTGACGTTCACGGAGCTGCTGAGGCGCGTGAGGGACACCGTCCTGGACGCGTTCGCACACGAGGACGTGCCGTTCGACAAGCTGGTCGAGACGGTGCAGCCGGAGCGCGACCCCAGCCGGACGGCGCTGGTGCAGGCCATGGTCGTCCTGCAGAACACCCCCGCCGACACCCTGGCCCTGCCGGGTACGACGGTCTCCCCTTACTCGCTGGAGCGCCACGCCTCGCTGTTCGACCTGACCTTCGAGTTCGAGGAGCGGGACGGCCGCCTGTGCGGTCTGGTCGAGTACAGCACCGAGCTCTTCGACGAGCCTACGGTGGCCCGGCTGACCGGCCACCTCGGCGTGCTGCTGGCCGGCGCCGTGGCCGACCCGGACCGGCCCTTGGCCGCGCTGCCGCTGCTCACCGACGACGAGCGCCGACAGGTCGCCGAGGAGTGGAACGCCACGCGGCTGGCGACGGGCGACGTCTCCCTGGTCCACGAGCGGCTGGCGGCGCAGGCCGCGCAGACCCCCGACGCGGTCGCCCTGATCGCTGAGGACGCCACGCTCACCCACCGGGAGCTGCACGAGCGCGCCAATCGGCTCGCCCACCACCTGATCGCGCTCGGCGCCGGCCCCGGCTCCCTGGTCGGGCTCAGCGTGGAGCGCGGGTCCGCCATGGCGATCGGCCTGCTCGGCATCCTGCGGGCGGGCGCCGCGTACGTGCCGCTCGACCCTGGCTTCCCGGCCGACCGCCTCGCGTACATGCTGGCGGACTCGGGTGCCCGGATCGTCGTCGGGCAGTCGGCGGTACGAGACCGTCTGCCCTCCGGGCAGGGGCTGAGGTTCGTCGACCTGGACGCGGAGCGGGACGCGATCGGGCGGCTGCCCGCCACCCCGCCAAGTACCGCCGTCACCGCGGCCGATCTGGCGTACGTCATCTACACCTCCGGGTCGACCGGCGAGCCCAAGGGTGTCGCCGTCGAGCACCGCAACGTCCGGCACATCCTCACCGCCTGGGACGAGCGGTACGGGTTGAAGGAGCTGAAGCCGCGTTTCCTGTCGGTGTCCAGCCTGTCCGTCGACCTGTTCTTCGCCGACCTGATCCGCTCCCTGCCCTTCGGCGGGGCGCTGATCATCGCGTCGAAGGACGTCACCACTGAGCCGTCGGCGCTCCTCGATCTGATCGCCGAGACGGACGCGACGGGCCTGGAGATCGTGCCGTCGCTGCTCAATGCCGTCCTTCAGGAAGTGGACCGCCGCGGTGGGGCGTTCCCGCCCCTTCGGCTGATCTCCGTCGGCTCCGAGGCCTGGCGCGTCGAGGACTGCCGTGCCCTGCTGCACCGCGTCCGGCACGACTGCGTTGTCGTCAACGCATACGGCGGTACGGAGGCGACGGTCGACTCGACGGTCTTCGCCCCGACCGAGGAGAGCCTGCGCGGCCGTGTGTACGCGCCGATCGGCCGCCCGTTGCCCAACACCCGCGTGTACGTCCTCGACGCGCACGGCAACCTCCTCCCGCCGGGTGTGCCGGGCGAGATCTGGATCGGCGGCGACGGTGTGTCGCGCGGCTACCACGGGCGTCCGGAGCTGACCGCGGAGCGGTTCGCCGACAGCCCGTTCGTGCCGGGCGACCGGCTGTACCGCACCGGCGACCGGGCGCGCCTGCTGGCTTCCGGGGATCTGGAGTTCCTGGGCCGCGCCGACGACCAGGTGAAGATCCGGGGCTTCCGCATCGAGCTGGGCGAGGTGGAGAGCGCCCTGCTGACCCACCCGGATGTACGGGACGCGGTCGTGCTGCCCTGGCAGGACGACACCAGCCGCAGCCGTCTGGTGGCGTACGTCGTGGGCGAGGGCGCCGACGTGGGGGCGCCCGGTCTGCGGGCTCACCTGTCGGAGCTGCTGCCGGATTACATGGTGCCGGCGCTGTACGTACCACTGGAACGGCTCCCCCTCACCCCCAGCGGCAAGGTCGACCGCCGCTCCCTGCCCGC
Organism: Streptomyces sp. SUK 48; assembly: GCF_009650765.1. Lineage (NCBI taxonomy): Bacteria > Bacillati > Actinomycetota > Actinomycetes > Kitasatosporales > Streptomycetaceae > Streptomyces > Streptomyces sp. SUK 48. The sequence goes on from NZ_CP045740.1 coordinate 2,244,502, forward strand.
ACCGGACCTGTCCGCGGCCCGCACCGGCTCCGAGTACACCGCACCCCGCGACACCACCGAGGAAACCCTCGCCACCGTCTGGGCCGACGTCCTCGGCATCGAACGCGTCGGCGTCCACGACAACTTCTTCGACCTCGGCGGCGACTCCATCCTCTCCATCCAAGTCGTCTCCCGAGCCCGCCAGAACGGACTCCACCTCACCTCCCGCCTCCTCTTCCTCCACCAGACCATCGCCACCCTCGCCCCCCTCGCCACCACCGAGACGCGGCCTTCCGCGACGGCGCCGGCGCAGGTCTCGGGACGCGTCGAACTCACTCCCATCCAGAGCTGGTTCCTCGACGAGCACACCGTCGCCCCCGACCACTACGCCATGTCCGTGCACCTGGAGCTCGCACCCGGCACGGAGGCCCCGCTGCTGGAGCGGGCGCTGGAGGCGGTCGTCGCCCACCACGACGCCCTCCGGATGCGGTACACCCGCGACGGCGACGCCTGGACCCAGGAGTACGGCGACCAACCGTCCGGCCTCCTCACCGTCCGCGACATCGCCGACGGCGAGAGCACCGAGGCCGTGCTGAACGGTGCGGCTCTGGAGGCGCAGCGCTCCCTCGACCTGGCGAGCGGCACCCTGGTCAAGGGCGTCCTGTTCCACCGCGCGGACGGCGCCGCACCCCGCCTCTTCCTCGCCGTCCACCACATCGTCATGGACGGGGTGTCCTGGCGGATCGTCCTGGAGGACCTGTCCACCGCCTACGCCCAGCTCGCCGGGGGCCGCGCCGTGGACCTCGGCCCCAGGACCAGCAGCTACCAGCAGTGGGCGGAGCGCCTGACCACGCACGTCCGCTCCGGCGCCCTCGACCACGAACTCACCCACTGGCGCTCGGTCGCCCCGGACGGGGCTTCCGCTCTGCCCGTCGACCACCCGGGCGGCCGCAACGTCACGGCCGCCGAGCAGACCGTCGAGGTGCGCCTCGGCCGCGAGGAGACCGAGGCGCTGCTGCACCGCCTGCCGTCGGTGTACCGCACGCAGATCAACGACCTGCTGGTCACCGCGCTCGGCCGTGCCCTGGCCGACTGGACGGGCGCCGAGCGCCTGGTCCTGGGTCTGGAGGGGCACGGCCGGGAGGAACTGTTCGAGGAACTGGACCTGTCACGCACGGTCGGCTGGTACACGACCCACTTCCCGGTCGCCCTGAAGCTGCCCGCCGGACGCGACTGGGGCGACACGCTCAAGTCCGTCAAGGAGCAGCTGCGGGCCGTGCCGGGCCGCGGCCTCGGCTACGACGCGCTGCGCTTCCTGTCCGCGCCGGGCACACCCGGTCATGCGCTGCGCGCGGACCGGCTCCCGCCCATCAGTTTCAACTACCTCGGCCAGTGGGACGGCACGACCACGCCGGACGGGCTGGTCCGTGACCGCCTTCCCGCCCTCGGCCACGACCACGCGCCGGACGAGCCCCGCCCGTACCTCCTCGATGTCGTCGGCATGGTCGAGGACGGCCACCTCGACTTCACGTGGATCTTCTCCGGTGAGGTCTTCGACCGGTCGACGGTGGAGCGCGTGGCGGGCGAGCACGTGGCGGCACTGCGGGCCCTGGTGGACCACTGCCTGGACCCGGCGGCCGGCGGTGCGACGCCGTCCGACTTCCCCCTCGCCGGGCTCGACCAGGCGGCCGTCGACCGCATCGCCGGCGACGGCCGGGACGTCGAGGACATCTTCCCGCTCACCCCCATGCAGAGCGGCATGCTGTTCCACACCCTCTCCGAACCCGGGTCCGGCGCCTACTTCGAGCAGATGAGCTTCGTTCTCGACGGGGTGTCCGACCCCGGCCTGCTGGAGCGGGCCTGGCAGCACGTCACCGACCACCTGGAGATCCTGCGCGCCGCCGTCGTGTGGGAGGGCGTGGACCGCCCGCTGCTGGTCGTGCGCCGGCACGTCGCGACACCGGTCGTGCACCTGGACTGGCGCGGTCTGAGCGCCGACGAGCAGGGACGGGCGCTGGAGCTCCACCTGGCGGAGGACCGGGAGCGCGGCATCGACCTGTCGGCCGCACCGGTGACGCGGATCGTCATCGCCCGTACCTCGGACACGTCCGTACGAGTGGTACGCACGTCCCACCACGTGCTGCTGGACGGCTGGAGCACCTTCCAGATGCTCGACGAGCTGACCACGGCGTACCGGGCGCTGGCCACCGGCGCGGAACCGGTGCTGCCTGTGCGGCGCCCGTTCAGCGCGTACGTGGAGTGGCTGGAGCGCCAGGACCTGTCGGAGGCGGAGGCTTACTGGCGGGCACTGCTGGACGGGTTCGACGAGCCGACCGTGCTGCCGTACGACCGCCGTCCCGCCGCCAGCCACCGCGCGCAGTCCACGGAGCGGCTGGTGACACGGCTCTCCGTCGATGCCTCGCGACGCCTGTACGCGTTCGCCCGGACCCATCGGCTCACCGTCAACGCGGTGGTGCAGGGCGCCTGGGCACTGCTGCTGTCCCGGTACGCCGGTGAGCGGGAGGTCGTGTTCGGCGCCACCGTCTCGGGCCGCCCGGCGGCCCTGCCGGGTGCCGAGTCGATCGTCGGCATGCTCATCAACACCCTGCCCGTGCGGGTGGCCGTCGATGGCGACGCGTCGGTCGCCGAATGGCTGGTCCACGTACAGAAGGCCCAGGTCGAGGCACGCCAGTACGAGTACGTGCCGCTGCCGCGCATCCAGGGCTGGAGCGGAGTCGAGCGCGGTACGAACCTCTTCGAGAGCCTGGTGGCGTTCGAGAACTTCCCCGTGGACGGGGACGCCGGCGATTCCGGCGGCGGCGTGCGGCTCCACGGCCTGGAGGGTGCCGACGTCACCAACTTCCCGCTGAATCTCGTCGCGTACGCGGGTGACGAGCTGGCGTACGCCTTGGCCTACGACCCCGAGTTGTTCGACGCCACCACCGTCGAAAGGCTGGCCGGCCACGTGGAGGCTCTGCTCACGGGCATGGTGGCCGAGCCGTCGCGGGCGGTCTCCGGGTTGCCGATGCTGGCTCCGGGTGAGCGGGAACGGCTGCTGCACGAGTGGGCGGTCACCCCCGGAATCGCCCCGTGGGAAGGCACGATCCACGAACGGGTCGCCGCACACGCCGCGACCACCCCGGACGCCAAAGCCGTGACCTGCACGGACGAGTCCCTGACCTACCGCGAACTCGACGAAGCCGCCAACCGCCTGGCCCACCACCTCATATCCCTGGGCGCAGGCCCCGGACACCTCGTCGCCCTGTCCGTCGAACGCGGCACCCAGATGGCCACCGGACTCCTCGGCATCCTCAAATCCGGCGCCGCCTACCTCCCCCTCGACCCCGCATACCCCGCCGACCGGCTCGCCTACATGCTCGAAGACTCACAGCCACGATCCTCGTCACCCACCGAGGACTGAACAGCACCCTCCCGACCACAGACATACAGGTCGTCGACCTGGACGCCGAGCACGAGACCATCACCGGCCTGCCCAGCACACCACCCCGAACCGGAGCGACCGCGACGGACCTGGCCTACGTCATCTACACCTCGGGCTCCACCGGCCGCCCCAAGGGCGTGGCCATCGAACACCACACCGTGCTCCACCTCATGGCCAACTCCCAGACCCTCTACGGTTTCGGACCCCACGACGCATGGACCGTGTTCCACTCCTACGCCTTCGACTTCTCCGTCTGGGAACTGTGGGGCTCCCTCATGACCGGCGGCCGAGCCGTCATCGTCCCCCACGACACCACACGCAACCCCGACACCATGTGGAACCTCCTGCGCGACGAGCATGTGACCGTCCTGAACCAGACGCCGTCCATCTTCCGCGAGCTGGTCGAACGGGCCGCACAGAACTCCGCGCCCCCTCTGCCGGATCTGCGCTGGGTGATCTTCGGTGGAGAAGCTCTCGAACCCAAACACGTGAAGACCTGGTTCGAACGGTACGACTCCCCCCACACCCGCCTGGTCAACATGTACGGCATCACCGAAACCACCGTCCACGTCACCTACCAGGACATCACCGCCGACCACCTCACCCACCACACCCGCCTGCCCGCAGGCCGCCCCCTGCCCGGATACCAGGTCTACCTCCTCGACGAACACGGCAACCCCGCACCCACCGGCATCCCCGGAGAAATCCACGTCGCCGGCGGCGGACTCGCCCGCGGCTACCTCAACCGCCCCACCCTCACCACCGAACGCTTCCCCCCAACCCACACGGCGAACGCATGTACCGCTCCGGCGACATCGCCCGCTGGCGCCCCGACGGCACCCTCGAACACCTCGGCCGCGCCGACGACCAAGTCAAGATCCGCGGCCACCGCATCGAACTCGGCGAAATCGAAACCGCACTCCTCACCCACCCCCACATCAACGAATGCGTCGTCACCACCCACGAAAGCACCGACGGCCACCGCCGACTCATCGCCTACACCGTCACCGACACCAACCCCTCCATCACCGAACTCCGCACCCACCTCACCCACACACTCCCCGACCACATGGTCCCCGCCCTCTTCATCCCCCTCGACCACCTCCCCCTCACCCCCAGCGGCAAAGCCGACCGCCGCGCACTACCCCAACCCGGGATTCGTGCCGAGCAACTCGACGCCACCTACACCGCCCCGCGCAATGAGACGGAAGAGATCCTCGCCGCTCTCTGGGCCAAGGTCCTCGACGTCGAACGCGTCGGCGTCCACGACAACTTCTTCGAACTCGGCGGCGACTCCATCCTCTCCATCCAACTCATCTCCCACGCCCGCCAAGCGCTCGGCGGACAGCTCTCGCCGCGGTTGCTCTTCGAGGCGCCGACGGTCGCCGAGCTCGCTGCCGCCGTCGCCCCGAACGCGCAGGAGGCGGCCGGCGCCGCGGTGATCCCGGTCGTGCCGCGCGACGGTCTGCTGCCGATGTCCTTCGGGCAGCAGCGGCTGTGGTTCCTGGAGGGCTTCGACGAGGGCGGCACCGAGTACCACTCGGCCGTCGGGCTGCGTCTGACGGGCCCCTTGGACTCGGCCGCGCTCCGCGCGGCGGTCGGTGATCTCGTGGCCCGCCATGAGGCGCTGCGGACGACGTTCGACGTGGTCGACGGCCGCGGCGTACAGATCGTCCACTCCGTGCTGGAACCGGAGTGGCGCGCCGAGGAGGCCGCGAGCGAGCAGCGGCTGCGCGAGCTCGCGCAGGAGGAGCTGGCCCGCCCGTACGACCTGCGCACCGGCCCCGTCGTCCGGGTTCTCCTCGTCCGGCTCGGCGCCGACGAGCACGTGTGCGTCCTGGGAATGCATCACATCGTCACGGACGGCTGGTCGATGGGCGTCGCCTCGCGGGAGCTGGGCGAGCTGTACGCGGCTCGCACCGAGGGCCGCGCGGCCCGCCTGCCGGAAGTCGCCGTCCAGTACCCGGACTTCGCCGCCTGGCAGCGCGCACGCCTGGCGGACGGCGGGCTGCTGGAGGAGCAGCTCGACTGGTGGCGCGGCCGCCTCGACGGCATCACACCGCTGGACCTGCCCACCGACCGGCCGCGCCCGGCCGTGCGCTCGGCCAAGGGGGGCGTCCACGGCTTCGACGTGCCGGCCGCCACCGTGGACGGGCTCAAAGAGCTGGCGCGTGCGCAAGGCGCGACCCTGTTCATGGCGCTGACGGCGGCCGTCAAGGTGGTCTTCGCCCGCTACACCGGGCAGCGGGACATCGCCGTCGGCACGGCTTCCGCCGGTCGGGGCGGCGCGGGTCTGGAGCAGCTGGTCGGCTTCTTGGTCAACACAGTCGTGCTGCGTTCGCACATCGACCCGGACATGTCCTTCGACACCCTGCTCGGACAGGTGCGGGAGACGGTGCTCGACGCGTTCGCCCACGAAGAGGTGCCGTTCGAGCGCCTGGTGGAAGCGGTACAGCCGGAGCGTGACACGAGCCGCACCCCGCTCGTGCAGGCGATGGTGGTGCTGCAGAACGCGCCCGGCATGCGGCCGAGTCTCGGCGAGGTCCACGTCTCGGACTACCCGCTGGAGCGGGACTCGGCGCTGTTCGACCTGACCGTCGAGTTCGAGGAACGCGAGGGCGGAGTGCGTGCGCTCGTCGAATACAGTGCCGAGCTGTTCGACGCGTCGACCGTCGCGCGGTTCGGGGAGCATCTGAACACGCTGCTGGCCGCCATGGTGGCCGAGCCGTCGCGGGCGGTCTCCGGGTTGCCGATGCTGGCTCCGGGTGAGCGGGAACGGCTGCTGCACGAGTGGGCGGTCACCCCCGGAATCGCCCCGTGGGAAGGCACGATCCACGAACGGGTCGCCGCACACGCCGCGACCACCCCGGACGCCAAAGCCGTGACCTGCACGGACGAGTCCCTGACCTACCGCGAACTCGACGAAGCCGCCAACCGCCTGGCCCACCACCTCATATCCCTGGGCGCAGGCCCCGGACACCTCGTCGCCCTGTCCGTCGAACGCGGCACCCAGATGGCCACCGGACTCCTCGGCATCCTCAAATCCGGCGCCGCCTACCTCCCCCTCGACCCCGCATACCCCGCCGACCGGCTCGCCTACATGCTCGAAGACTCACAAGCCACGATCCTCGTCACCCACCGAGGACTGAACAGCACCCTCCCGACCACAGACATACAGGTCGTCGACCTGGACGCCGAGCACGAGACCATCACCGGCCTGCCCAGCACACCACCCCGAACCGGAGCGACCGCGACGGACCTGGCCTACGTCATCTACACCTCGGGCTCCACCGGCCGCCCCAAGGGCGTGGCCATCGAACACCACACCGTGCTCCACCTCATGGCCAACTCCCAGACCCTCTACGGTTTCGGACCCCACGACGCATGGACCGTGTTCCACTCCTACGCCTTCGACTTCTCCGTCTGGGAACTGTGGGGCTCCCTCATGACCGGCGGCCGAGCCGTCATCGTCCCCCACGACACCACACGCAACCCCGACACCATGTGGAACCTCCTGCGCGACGAGCATGTGACCGTCCTGAACCAGACGCCGTCCATCTTCCGCGAGCTGGTCGAACGGGCCGCACAGAACTCCGCGCCCCCTCTGCCGGATCTGCGCTGGGTGATCTTCGGTGGAGAAGCTCTCGAACCCAAACACGTGAAGACCTGGTTCGAACGGTACGACTCCCCCCACACCCGCCTGGTCAACATGTACGGCATCACCGAAACCACCGTCCACGTCACCTACCAGGACATCACCGCCGACCACCTCACCCACCACACCCGCCTGCCCGCAGGCCGCCCCCTGCCCGGATACCAGGTCTACCTCCTCGACGAACACGGCAACCCCGCACCCACCGGCATCCCCGGAGAAATCCACGTCGCCGGCGGCGGACTCGCCCGCGGCTACCTCAACCGCCCCACCCTCACCACCGAACGCTTCCCCCCAACCCACACGGCGAACGCATGTACCGCTCCGGCGACATCGCCCGCTGGCGCCCCGACGGCACCCTCGAACACCTCGGCCGCGCCGACGACCAAGTCAAGATCCGCGGCCACCGCATCGAACTCGGCGAAATCGAAACCGCACTCCTCACCCACCCCCACATCAACGAATGCGTCGTCACCACCCACGAAAGCACCGACGGCCACCGCCGACTCATCGCCTACACCGTCACCGACACCAACCCCTCCATCACCGAACTCCGCACCCACCTCACCCACACACTCCCCGACCACATGGTCCCCGCCCTCTTCATCCCCCTCGACCACCTCCCCCTCACCCCCAGCGGCAAAGCCGACCGCCGCGCACTACCCCAACCCGAGGTGCAGACGGGACAGCTCGCCACCGCCTACGAAGCACCCCGCGACAAGACGGAAGAAACCCTCGCGGCCCTCTGGGCCAAGGTCCTGGACGTCGAACGCGTCGGCGTCCACGACAACTTCTTCGAACTCGGCGGCGACTCCATCCTCTCCATCCAACTCATCTCCCACGCCCGTCAAGCGGGGCTGCGCCTGACCTCCAAGCAGATGTTCATCCACCAGACCGTCGCCGAACTGGCGTCCGCCATAGGGAACTCGGATGCCGACGCGCCGGCCGCCAGGGAGCAGGCGCCCGAGGCGGCGGGCAAGGTCGAACTGACACCCGTCCAGCGGTGGTTCTTCGCCGAGCACACCGTCGATCCGGACCGGTACGCGATGTCCGTGCACGTCGCCCTCGCCCCGGACACGGACCCCGCCGTGCTGGAACGTGCCCTCGCGGCGGTGGTCGACCACCACGACGCTCTGCGCATGCGGTACGCGGACGACGGCGCGGGCGGCTGGGTCCAGGAGTACGGCGAGCGCCCGGAGGGACTGCTCCGGGTCCGGGACCTGACGGCCGTGGCCGACCGGGAACGAGCTCTGGACGAGGCCGCGCTGGAGGCCCAGCGCGCGCTGGACCTGTGCGCGGGCACCCTGGTGCGGGGCGTCTTCCTGCGCCTGCCGGCGGGGGCGCCGCCCCGGCTGTTCCTGGCCGTGCACCACCTGGTGATGGACGGCGTGTCGTGGCGCATCGTCATGGACGACCTGTCCATCGCCTACGCGCAGCTCGCCGAGGGCCGGCCCGTGGACCTCGGCCCCCGGACCAGCAGCTACCAGCAATGGGCGGAGCGCCTGACCACGTACGTCCGTTCCGGCGCCCTCGACCACGAGACCGCGTACTGGCGCAAGGCCCTGTCCGGCGCCATGGACATCCCGTGCGACGGGCCGGCGGCCGGCACGTACGGCGAGGTCGCCGTGGAGTCGTCGGCACTGGACCGGTCCACGACGGACGCGCTGCTCCAGCGCGCGCCCGCCGCGTTCCGCACCCGGATCAACGACGTACTGCTGGCCGCGCTGGGCCGGGTCCTGCGGGACTGGACGGGCGGTCCGGTGACGATCGCCCTCGAAGGCCACGGGCGTGAGGAGCTGTTCGACGACATCGACCTGTCCCGGACGGTCGGCTGGTTCACCACGATCTATCCCGTCGCCCTCGACGTTCCGAAGGGCCCCTGGGAGGCGGCGCTGAAGACCGTCAAGAAGACCCTGCGCAAGCTGCCCGGCCGCGGGCTCGGCTACGGGGCCCTGCGCTACCTCTCCGAGGCGGGCGGCGCCGCGCACACCGCCCTCGCCGCCACCTCGCAGCCGCGGATCAGCTTCAACTACCTGGGCCAGTGGGACGGCGCGGCCGACAACGGCGGCGGCCTGATCCGGGACCGGCTGGACAGCCTCGGCGCCGACCAGGCACCCGACGAGACCCGTCCGCACCTGATCGACGTCGTCGCCGCCGTGAGCCGCGGCGAGCTGCGCGTCGACTGGCTGTACGCGCCGTCTGCCCACACCGCCACCACCGTTCGCCGGCTCGCGGACGACTTCGCCACCGCCCTGCGGCAGATCGCCGCCGCGGCCGGTAACTGACCATCATCGGAAGGCTTTGCTGTGGCTCGCTATGTGCTGAGTGACATCGAGAAAAACGAACTGGCCGCCGTGGCCGACGAGTTCCTCGCCACCCACCCCGTCTGGACACCGCTGGAGTGGGCGGACGACATCCGCGCCGAGGCGGAGCGGCTCCCGGTAGGAATACGCAGGTTCCTGGTGTCGTCCCGCACGGCCGAGGACGCCGTCATCCTGCTGGGGAACCTGCCCGTCGACGAGGCCCTCGTACCGACCCCGCCGAGCTGGGAGGTCGCGGAGAAGGAGGCCGCCGCGATCCGTGAGGAGCTGGTGCTGCTGCTCGTCGGCTCCGTGCTCGGTGAGCCGTTCGGCTGGGTCAACCAGCAGGACGGCCGCCTCGTACACGACGTCTGCCCGTCCAAGGGACAGGAGAACTCCCTGACCAGCGCGAGCAGCCGGCAGCAGCTCACGCTGCACACAGAGGACGTGTTCCACTCCTGCCGGGGTGACTACGTGGCCCTGATGTGCCTGCGCAATCCCGAGGCGGTGGGTACGACGGTGGCGCTGGTGGAGTCGGTGGATTTCCCGGAGCCGACGCGGCGGGTCCTGCACCAGGACCGCTTCCGGTTCTTCCCGGACGACTCCCACCAGGTGGTGCCGCAGCACAGCGTGGAGAACCCGGCGGCGCTCACGGACCGCCCGCACGAGGTGGCGTCCGTGCTGTTCGGCCCCGAGGAGGCGCCGTATCTGCGGATCGACGCGGACTTCACCGACGCGGTACCCGGTGACACCGAAGCGGATACCGCCCTGCGGGAGGCAGCCGGCCTGCTGGCCGCCGCCGCGGAGCGGGTCGTCCTGAGCCCCGGGGACGCCGTGTTCATCGACAACCACCGGGCCGTCCACGGGCGGGACACGTTCACGCCCCGCTACGACGGGACGGACCGCTGGCTCAAGCGCACCAGCCTGGTCCGCGATCTGCGGCGCACCTATGTGCGGACGAAGTCGCGTTCGCGGCTCCTCGGCTGATGCCGTCGGAGAAGACACGGCGGGGTGGCGGTTTCACGCTGCTGTGGGTGGGTTCGGCGCTCGGTGAGTTCGCGTACAGCACGTCGCTGATCGTGCTGCCGTTGATCGTGCTGGCGCTGACCGGTTCACCCGCGCGAGCGGGGATCATCGGCTTCGTCGACGCGGCGGCGATGCTCCTGGCGGGGCTGCCGGCCGGAGCCATCGCCGACCGGTACGACCGCAGGACGGTGATGTTGTGGTGCCAGGCCGCGCTGGTGGCGGTGTTCGGCGCGCTGGCCCTGCTGTTGTGGGCGGGCACGGTCTCGCTGCCCGCGCTGGTGGCGCTCGCCCTGGTCAACGGCGCGTCGACCGCCCTGACGATGGCGGCAGGGGAGGCGATGATCCCGAGCCTGGTGGCGGAGGAGAGGCTATCCGACGCGGTGTCCATGAACGCGGCGCGCACCTACGCGGGCCAACTGGCCGGGACGTCCGCCGGTGGGTTCCTGCTGGCGCTGAAGAACGCGTTGCCGTTCGTCGTCGGCTGTTTGGCGCATCTGGCGGCGCTGGCCATGCTGCTGTTCCTGAAGCGGCAACCGCCGGCCGCCGGCGTCCCGGCCGACCGGCCGGTGCTCAGTGGGCGGGGATTGCTGGAGGGGATCCGCTGGATCACCTCCCATCCGTTCCTGCGCGTGGGACTGCTGTGCGCGACGGCGACGAACTTCTTCTTCGGCGTCATCTACTTCGTCGTCATCGCCTCCGCGCGGACCGGCGGCATGGCCACCGGCCTCATCGGTGTCATGGCGGCGCTGCTGGGCGTCGGCGGCCTGCTGGGCTCCCTCGCCGCACCGCTGCTCCAGCGGTTCCTGACCGGCGCCCGGCCCATCCACGTCGTACTGTGGGCTTTTGTCGTGCTCACGGTGGGGATCGCGGTGCTGCCGGGCGCCTGGACGCCGGGGGTGCTGCTGGGCGCGATTGCCTTCGCGGCGCCGACGGCGAACGCCTGCTTCACCACCTACCAGCTGAGGCTCACCCCGGACAGCCACCGTGGGCGGGTGGTGAGCGTGGCGGCCATCGCGAGCGGTGGCGGCGGTGCGATCGCCCCGCTGGCCGGCGGCATCGTGCTGGACCTCGCGGGCCGGTTCGCCGGCCTGCTCGGCTGCGCGGCCGTGATGGCGGTCATCGCCCTGCTGACATCGCTGAGCCCGGCGCTGCGCGACATGCCACACCCCGGCGCGGCCGTCACCGCACGGCCCGACGCCGACGCCGGCAACCCCTGCGCCGGCGAGGACCTCGACGCTGATGTCGCGGCCACTCCTCCCCCCGTCCGCTGACAGACAGAGACAGCCACCATGAGCATTGATCCGACTGCCCTTGACCCGGCTCCCTTCCGTCCGGCCCCCGTTGATCTGGCCGATCCCGATCTCTACACCACCGATGCCCGCTTCACCATGTGGGGCGAGTACACCCGGGCGGAAGCGAAAGTCTGGAGCGATCCCGGCGTCTCCCCCTCCGGCTTCTGGTCGGTCTTCTCCCACCGCGACGTCGCCGCCGTCCTCTCCCCCAAGGCACCCTTCACCTCCGAGTACGGCATGATGATCGGCTTCGACCCCGAGCATCCCGACAGCTCGGGCGGCAGGATGCTGGTGGTGAGCGAAGGCGGCTGGCACTCCACGCTGAAGCGGCTCATCGGTCCGTTCCTCTCGCGGCTGCGCGCCCCCGAACTCCGGTCGGTGCTCCACCGGGAGGTCCGGGACATCGTCGACCGGCTGCGGTCGCAGGACTCCACCGACATCGCCCAGGGCATCGGCCCGCGGCTCCCCGCGGCGATCGTGTGCGAGGTCATCGGCGTGCCGCTCAGCGAGAGGGAGCAGCTGATCGAGCTGACCAACCACGCCTTCGGTGGCGAGGAGAGCAGTTTCGACAAGATGACCCCGGCCGAGGCGCACACGGAGATCCTCTTCTACTTTCACGAACTGATCGAACAGCGCCGCCGTACGCCCGGTTCCGACCTGGTGAGCGCGCTGCTGGAGGACGGGCGGCTGAGCGCCGAGGACGTGCTCATCAACTGCGACAACGTCCTGATAGGAGGCAACGAGACCACCCGGCACTCGATCACCGGCGCCTTCCATGCCTTCCAGGCGTTCCCGGACACCTTGGACGCGCTGCACGCCGACCCGGAACTCGCCGGTTCCGCCGTGGAGGAGGTGGTCCGCTGGACGTCCCCGGCGGCGCACGTCCTGCGAGTGGCGACCGAGGATTGCGAGATCGGTGGCCAGGAGATCCTCAAGGGGCAGTCGGTGGTGGCCTGGCTGTCCGCCGCCAACCGTGACGAGCGGCATTTCCCCGACCCGCATCGCTTCGTCCCTGACCGTACGCCCAACCGGCACCTGGGGTTCGGCAACGGTCCGCACCACTGCCTCGGCGCCGCTCTGGCCCGACTCGAACTCGCCGCTCTGCTGAAGGAGTTGGCCGCCGAGGCTCGGGGGGTGGAACCGGCCGGTGAGGTGCGCTGGATGCGCTCCAACCTCGTGCAGGGCTACAGCAGCCTTGAGGTTTCCATGAATTGGCGCTGACCTCCTCCCGGCCGGGCCCCCTCACGGGCTGATGTGCTCACGCGGCTGCGGAGACCCCGGCGAACGGGAGGTGGCCGCCCGTCTGCGGTCATCGAGCCCGACACCTCGCGTCCACAGCCTCGCCGCGCTGCGCGAGGCCGACCTCGACCCACGATCGGACCTCTCGACATGCCCTCGTCCTCCCCCTCGACCTATGTGACCCGCCACACCCGGCCAGAGCACCCGGCGCGCCGCCTGGTCTGCTTTCCGCATGCGGGCGGCGCGGCGAGCTTCTTCCGCCCATGGGCGCGGTACGTGGACCCCTCGGTGGAGTTGCTGGCCGTCCAGTACCCCGGCCGCGAGAACCGCTTCCGGGAAGCCCTGATCCCGACGATGAACCCGCTTGCGTCGGCAATCGCGGACGAGTTGCTGACCCTGCCGCCGCTGCCCACGGTGTTCTTCGGTCACAGCATGGGCGCGGCCGTCGCGTACGAGACGCTCCTGCGTCTCCAGCAGGCGGGCGCCGCCGCCCACATCGCCCGCCTGTGCGTTTCCGGCCGGTCTCCCGATGGTGCCGCGGGCCCGGCCGTACAGACGGACGAGGAACTGGTCGAGGCCGTCCGGTGCCTGGGCGGTACCCACGCGGCCGTCTTCGACGACCCGGACCTGCGGGCGCTGCTCATGCCCGCGATCCGGAACGACTACCACCTGATCGACAGCTACCGCCGCCGGACCGACGCACCCCTGCTGCACGCCGACGTCCACGCCCTTACAGGCGACCGGGACCCGCGGGTCACACCGGAGGAGGCGGCCGGGTGGAGCTCTGTGACGTCGGGTTCCTTCGCTGTCACGGTGCTGGAGGGCGATCACTTCTATCTGGTGCCGGCCGCCGAACGGGTCACCCGTCTCACCATGGAACCGGTAGAGCCTCTTCCGGTTTAGCGGCATGCCCGGGGTAGGGGCAGCACCCAGGGAAGTCGGGGGTGCGTCGGATGCCCTGAGACCGCCCGGAAGCGGACCCTTGCCGTATGAAGCGAAACCGGTCCGTACTCATCCTGTGTCTGTTGCTCTGTATGGGGGCCCTCGGCTCCGGCCCGGTGCCATCGCAGGAGACACGTGCGCTGCGGGCGGCCGAGCGCGTCACCCACCCCCTGCGCACCACCGGGTCGTACGGCGACCTGGCCGACCTGCGGCCGCTGGGACGCATGGTGGACGGTGCGAAGGTGGTGGGGCTCGGCGAGGCGACGCACAGCTCGCACGAGTTCTTCGCCCTGAAGTACCGCGTGCTGCGCTATCTGGTGGAGCACAAGGGTTTCCGCACCTTCGCGCTGGAGACGAGTTGGAGCAGCGGCCTGCGGCTGGACTCGTACGTGCGCACGGGCGAGGGTGACCCGCGGCGCATCATGCGGGAGGAGTTCCAGGACACGTACGCGTGGTGGAACACCGAGGAGTACCTCGCCCTCGTCAAGTGGATGCGCGCGTACAACGTCCGGCATGCCGGCGACCCGGTGCGGTTCATGGGCGACGACTTCGCATGGGCGGGTCCGGAGCAGTACGACAGGGTGCTGGGGTACGCGGCCCGCCACCGACCGGACCTGCTGCCGCGCCTCACCGCGCTCTACCAGGGGCTGCGGCCCACCACCCCGGCGGGCACCTACATGAAGGCGTACCTGAAGCGGCCCTTGGCCGAGCGGCGCGCCATGGCCGTCCGCGCGGAGGCGGCGCTGTCCCTGCTCGCCCGGCAGCCGGTTCCCCCCGGTGCGACGGAGGACGCCCACGCCTGGGCGGTCCAGAACGCCCGGGCCCTGGCGCAGACCGCGCGCGGCTACGCCTTCGACTTCGACAACCCTCAGCAGCTGCGGGCGTCGATGGCCTATCGCGACCAGCTGATGGCGGACAATGTCGCCTGGTGGCAGGCCCGGACGGGCCAGAAGATCCTCCTGTCGGCGCACGACAGCCACATCGCCTACCTCTCCTCCGACCGGCGATACCCGCGGATGCAGGGCGCGTTCCTGCGGGAACGGCTGGGCAAGAGGTACGTGAGCGTCGCCACGACGTTCGGCGATGGTTCCTTCAACGCGACCGGCCCCGACGGCACGGCCCGCGTCTACACAGTGGGAGCCCCGCCGCAGAACAGCACCGAGCGCTTCCTCGACCGGGTGCGCCCCGGCGACTACTACATGGACCTGCGCACAACTCCGGCCGCGGCCCGCGCGTGGCTGGACACCCCCCGCCCCACCCGCAACATCGGCACGTCCTACCCGGAGCGTCTCCACAACATCGCCCCCGCGGCCTCCTACGACCTCCTCTTCCACCTGCGCCATGTCACTCCGGCCCACCTCCTGGCACCCCCGAGCTGATCGCCCTTGCGATCGGGGACAACCGGCTTGGCCATCGGCAAGGAAGTCTTGGCAGAGAAGGGACGCTGGCAGCTGACACGGAGCGGGCCTGACCGCCCAGCTCATCAAAGCCGTTCGCCAAGTCCGGCTCCTTCCGGCCGAGCACAGCTACACCACCCCTGTGGTGGGGATCATTGAGCGGCTGGTGCCGGACGAGCTGTGGGAACTGTTCCAGAGGGTCGTGCCGGAGGCGCCATCGCGGCCTCAGGGTGGCGGCCGACGTCGGCACGGAGACCGCGAGGTTCTGGCAGCGATCGTGTTCGTGGCGACGTCGGGCCGCACGTGGCAGCAGTTGCCGAACTCGTCGTTCGGACCGTCCGGGGCGACAGCTCACCGCCGGTTCACCGAGTGGACGAAGGCTCGCGTGTGGGCCAAGCTGCACCGCCTGGCCCTCGACGAACTCGGGTCCTGCGGCGACCTGGACTGGTCTCGCTGTGCGATCGAATCGGTGAACATGAGGGCCCTGAAAAGGGGGAGTTGACGGGGCCGAATCCTGTCGACCGGGGTAAGTACGGCTCGAAGATCCACTTGATTACCGAGCAGACCGGTCTCCCCCTGCCCGTCGGCATACCGCCGATTCGATCCCGGCGAGGCCCCCGTCGACGAAAACCAGGCAAACTGCACGCCGACAAGGCCAAGCGGGGCATCCGGCACCGCATAGCCCGCAAGGGAGTCGAGACATCGCAGCGGCTCGGCCGGCACCGCTGGAGCATCGAATGCACGATGGCCCGGCTCGCTGGATGCCGCCGTCTCCACCGTCGCTACGAGCGCAAAGCCGAGCACTTCCTCGCCTTTACGAGCCTCGCGTGCACCCTGATCTGCTACCGCAGACTCGCCAAATGAGATGAACTCTAAGTACGTCTGCGCTCAGTGCCCCGTTGATGCTCGCTACCTTGACATGGTGTGACCTGTCGGGGAGAGACCTGACATCCCATCAGAGAAAGCGTCAAATGGGCGTCACGAACGTCGTGATATCACCCGTAACACCCACACCGTACATCAAGCGCGCGGACAAAATTGCAGCTCAGGAGCCCTTCGCGGCCGGCTCCAGGATCGCCACGCACTCCACATGATGCGTCATCGGAAACAGATCGAACGCCCGCAGCATCCGCACCCGATACCCGTTCTCCCCGAAGTACCCCAGGTCCCGCGCCAGCGCCGCCGGGTCGCAGGCCACGTAGGCGATGCGGCGGGCCCGCAGGGAGGCGAGGTGTTTGACCGTGTCGCGGCCGGCGCCCGCGCGGGGCGGGTCGAGGACGATCAGGTCGACCTCGGTGATGCCCGTGCGCGGGAGGACGGATTCGACCTTGCCCTGTTCGATGCGGACGCGGGGGAATTCGGCCAGGTTGTGGCGGGCGTCCTCGACCGCGCGCTTGCCGGACTCGATGCCGAGGACCGCGCCCTGGTCGCCGAGGCGGTCGGCGAGGGCGCCGGCGAAGAGGCCGACGCCGCAGTAGAGGTCGAGGGCCATCTCGCCCTTGCGCGGGAGCAGGCCCTGCATGACGGCGGTGACGAGGGTGTCCGCCGCCTTCGGGTGGACCTGCCAGAAGCCGCCGGCGCCGACGCGGTGGGTACGGCCGTCCGCGCGCTCGCGGACGAAGGGGCGGCCGTGGACGCGGTGCACGCCGCCGGACTTCTCGTCGACCCGCATGACCGAGACCGGCTTGTCCAGCTCGACCAGGGGCAGCCGGCCGCCTGGACGCGGGGTGAGGATCACCTGGCGGTCCTGGGAGCCCGTCGCCGCGATCGCCTCGACCGACTCCATGCCGGCCCACTCGTGCTTCTCGATGCCCAGCTCGGACACGCCGGGCGCGGCGATCATGCAGTGGTCGACGCGCTCGACCTCGTGCGAGCGGTGGCGGCGCAGGCCCGCGTGGCCCTCGGCGTCGACCGCGTACTGCACCCGGGTGCGCCACTGCGGCACCTCACCGGCGGGCAGCTTGTCGCCCTCGGCCGGTACCACCGTGCCGTCCCAGCCCGCCTCCTCCGGGGTGAGGCCCGCGAGCCGCCGCAGCTGCTCGGCGAGCACGTCCGCCTTCAGCCGGCGCTGGGCGCCCGGCTTGGCGTGCTGCCAGTCGCAGCCGCCGCAGCGGCCGGGACCGGCGAAGGGGCAGGGGGCCTCGATGCGGTCCTTGGACGCCTCCAGGATCCGTACGGCGTCCGCGCGCAGGAAGCGGGCGCCCTCCTCGCCCTCGGTCACCTTCACCACCACCCGCTCACCCGGCAGCGCGTGCCGGACGAAGAGGACCTGGCCCTCGGCGGTACGGGCGATGCAGTGGCCGCCATGGGCGACGGGGCCGATCTCGACCTCGTACTCCTCGCCCACCAGAGACGTGGTCGGTTCTGCCTGCATGGTGGGTGGCTCCAGAGGATCGGGTTCGCGACAGGAGAGGCAGAAAGACTGCACGACGCAGACGAGCTGCCAGGACGGGTCCGGGGCGGTCGAGCGCAGCCCGGTGGACCGACAACAGCCCACCAGTCTACGGCCTCGCCGCCCCGGTCCCGAACCCCCGTCCCGAACCCGGTCCCGTCAGTCCTTCGGCGACGGCTCCTTGGGCCGCTCCCCCGCCGGGCCGCGGCGGACCGCGCCGGGCGCGCTCCAGTCCTGGCGCCTGCGGGCCCGCATCTTGGCCGCCTCGGAGGAGGCCAGCTGGTAGGGCACGGAGGTGACCATCACGCCGGGCGTGAACAGCAGGCGGCCCTTGAGGCGCAGGGCGCTCTGGTTGTGCAGCAGGTGCTCGTACCAGTGGCCGACCACGTACTCGGGGATGATCACGGATACCGCGTCGCGCGGGGACTCCTTGCGCAGGCCCTTGACGTACTCGATCACCGGCCGGGTGACCTCGCGGTACGGCGAGTCGAGGACCTTCAGCGGTACGTCGATGCCGCGCCGCTCCCACTCCTCGCGCAGCGCCTTGGTCTCGGCCGCGTCCACGTTGACCGTGAGCGCCTCCAGGCCATCGGAGCGCATCAGCTTGGCGTAGGCCAGGGCCCGCAGGGTCGGGCGGTGGATCTTGGAGATCAGCACCACGGAGCGCACCCGGGAGGGGCGGACCAGGTCGTCGTCCGGCTCCTCGGGCGCGGCGATCTCCTCGGCGACGCGGTCGTAGTGCTTGCGGATCGCGGTCATGGTCGCGAAGAAGATGCACATGCCCAGCAGGGCCACCCAGGCGCCGTGCGTGAACTTGGTGACCAGGACGACGACCAGCACCAGGCCGGTGAGGAAGGCGCCGAAGGTGTTGATCGCCCGGGAGCGCATCATGTGGCGGCGCTTGGCCTGGTCCTTCTCGACCGCGAGGTGGCGGTTCCAGTGCCGGACCATGCCGGTCTGGCTCAGCGTGAAGGACACGAACACGCCGACGATGTAGAGCTGGATCAGGCGCGTGGAGTCGGCGCCGTAGATCACGGTCAGCAGCGCGGCGGCGCCGGCCAGCAGCACGATGCCGTTGGAGAAGGCGAGCCGGTCGCCGCGGGTGTGCAGCTGGCGGGGCAGGTAGCGGTCCTGCGCGAGGATCGAGCCGAGCAGCGGGAAGCCGTTGTACGCCGTGTTGGCCGCGAGGAACAGCACCAGCGCGGTGGCGGCCGCCAGGAGCACGAACAGGAAGCTGCCCTTGCCGAAGACGGCCTCCGCGACCTGGGAGATCACCGGGTTCTGGACGTAGCCGGAGCCGATCGGGTGGCCGTTGTGCAGCAGGTCGGTGGCCGGGTTCTCGGCCATGCGGACCTTGGTCGTCGCGGCCAGGGCGATGATGCCGCAGAACATGGTGACGGCCAGCAGGCCCATCGCCGCGAGCGTGCTCGCCGCGTTCTTCGACTTCGGCTTGCGGAAGGCCGGGACACCGTTGGAGATGGCCTCGACGCCGGTCAGGGCGGCACAGCCGGAGGAGAAGGCGCGCAGCAGCAGGAAGACCAGCGCGAAGCCCGCGAGGCCCTGGTGCTCGGCCCTGATGTGGAAGTCGGCGGTCGGCGCCCGCATGGTGTCGCCGAGCACCAGGCCGCGGAACGCGCCCCACAGGATCATGACGAAGACGCCGCCGACGAACACGTACGTCGGGATCGCGAAGAGCTTGCCGGATTCCTTGACGCCGCGCAGGTTCATCAGCGTCAGCAGGACGATCACGACGGTCGCGCAGAGCACCTTGTGCTCGACCACGAACGGGATGGCCGAGCCGAGGTTCTCGATACCGGAGGCGATGGAGACGGCGACCGTCAGCACGTAGTCCACGAGCAGGGCGCTCGCGACGGTGAGGCCGGCCTTGGGGCCGAGGTTGGTGGTCGCCACCTCGTAGTCGCCGCCACCGCTCGGGTAGGCGTGCACGTTCTGGCGGTAGGAGGCGACCACGGTGAACATCAGCACGACGACCGCGACGGCGATCCAGGGGCTGAAGTGGTACGCCGACACGCCCGCGATGGACAGGACCAGCAGAACCTCCCCCGGCGCGTAGGCGACGGAGGACAGCGGGTCGGAGGCGAAGACGGGGAGTGCGATGCGCTTGGGCAGGAGGGTTTCCCCCAGCCGGTCACTGCGCAGTGCGCGCCCGATCAGGATCCGTTTGGGCACGTCGGTCAGTTTGGACACGAGAGAGGATCGTAAGCCTTCGAACTGGCAGCCGCCCACCCCGTCCGCAATATCTTCCCCATGGGTGAACTCGGCGGCGATGTGATGTACGGATTCCGTGGCGCGGGCTCGGGTCGTGCCTAGATGGCAAACCCCGCCTGTCGCCGACCCCTGGAGGCCCCATGCCGCCGACCGCTGAGCTGATCGGGGCGGTGCTCGCTCTGGCCTGCCTCGGAATCCTGACCGTGTGCAGCGTGCGCAGCATCACTCGCAGACGAGCGGATGAGCCTCTATGAGCCCGTCAGGGGCCGTCCGGGCCCGTCTGGGACCGTCTGGGACCGGTGTGCGGGCCGTACCGGGGCACGGGGGTGCCCGGTGAGGGTGATGCGTGTGTAGCTTGGGCGGCAGTCTGAGAACCTGTTCAGGCCAACCCAAGGACTCTTGACATCGGAAGGACGGTCGTGCACATCGTCATCATGGGCTGCGGGCGAGTGGGCTCCGCTCTCGCCCAGACCCTGGAGCAACAGGGGCATACGGTCGCCGTGATCGACCAGGACCCGACCGCCTTCCGCCGGCTGGGACCGGGATTCGGCGGCCGCCGGGTCACCGGAGTCGGCTTCGACCAGGACACCCTGCGCGAGGCGGGGATCGAGGAGGCGGGCGCCTTCGCGGCCGTCTCCAGCGGCGACAACTCCAACATCATCTCCGCGCGGGTCGCGCGCGAGATGTTCGGCGTGGAGAACGTGGCCGCCCGTATCTACGACCCCCGCCGCGCCGAGGTCTACCAGCGCCTCGGCATCCCGACCGTGGCCACGGTCCGCTGGACCGCCGACCAGATGCTGCGCCGGCTGCTGCCCTCCGGGGCCGAGCCGCTGTGGCGCGATCCCACCGGCGGGGTGCAGCTCGCCGAGGTGCACGCCTCCCCGAAATGGGTCGGTCACAAGATCAGCAAGATGCAGGAGGACACCGGCGTCCGAGTGGCGTTCCTGACCCGGCTGGGCGAGGCGGTCCTGCCCACCTCCCAGACGGTGCTCCAGGAGGGCGACCTGGTGCATGTGATGATGCGGACGGACGACGTGGACACGGTCGAGGCGGCGTTCGCCGGGGGTCCGGAAGAGGAAGGCGGTCACTGATGAGGGTCGCCATTGCCGGAGCCGGTGCCGTGGGCCGCTCGATCGCGGGCGAGCTGCTGGAGAACGGCCACGAGATCCTGCTCATCGACAAGGCCCCGACCGCCATCTCGGTGGAGCGGGTGCCGCAGGCGGAGTGGCTGCTGGCCGACGCCTGCGAGATCACGTCCCTGGACGAGGCGGCGCTCCAGCGCTGCAACGTGGTGATCGCCGCCACCGGTGACGACAAGGTCAACCTGGTGGTGTCGCTGCTCGCCAAGACGGAGTACGGCGTCCCGCGTGTCGTCGCCCGGGTCAACAACCCCAAGAACGAGTGGCTGTTCAACGAGGCGTGGGGCGTGGACGTGGCCGTCTCCACCCGCGTCTGATGTCCGCCCTGGTCGAGGAGGCGGTGAGCGTCGGCGACCTGGTACGGCTGCTGCGCTTCAGCCACGGCGACGCCAACCTCGTGGAGCTGACGCTGCCCGAGGAGTCGGCCCTGGCCGGCACCCAGGTCGGGGACGTGCAGTGGCCCGAGGACACCTCGCTGGTCACCATCATCCGGGGCACCCGGGTGCTGACGCCGTCCCGGGAGGACTCCCTGGAGCCGGGTGACGAGCTGCTGTTCGTCGCGGCGCAGGCCCGGGAGGAGCAGCTGGAGGAGCTGCTGTCGGTGCGCAAGCGGGAAGAGGGCTGACGGGCCGGAGCGGACGGCCCCGAGGGCCCCGGCTCCGGCACTACGGCTCCGGCTCCGGCTCCGGCTCCGGCTCCGAGCACGCGGAAGGGCGCCCTTGGCGACAAGGGCGCCCTTCGTCGTCGTAGCGACCGTCCGCGGAACGGCGCTCGCGCCTACCGACCGCCTACGGTACGGAACTCACGCCTGCCGAGCGCCTACGGTACGGAACTCACGCCTGCCTGCGATGGCGGCCCGGCAGCGGTTCGGGCTCGGACTCGCCGCTCTCCGCGGCCAGCGCCGCCTTGCGCTCCTTCTCCGCCTTCTCGGCCTGCTCCTCGGCCTCCATCTCCGCGAAGACGTCGATCGGCGCGGGCGCCTTGGCGAGGAAGACCCAGGTGAGCCAGACGGCCAGCAGGAAGGGCGGGATCTTCAGGGCGACGAGGACCCAGCCGAGCCGGGTGGTGTCGGACCACCAGTACAGCGGGAAGAGGATCGCGCACTTGGCGAGCAGGATCAGACCCCACGCCCAACTCGACTTCGCGTAAGCCTTCTTGCGGCCCGGATTACGGGTGCGCCAGGAGAGGTTCTCCTTGAAGACCGGGCCCAGCACGACGCCGATCAGCGGGACCCCGAGGAGGGTGGTGACGATGTAGGCGAGGGCCAGGCCCAGCGTGTAGAGCATGCCGGGGAGGTAGAAGTCCTTGGCATTGCCGGTGAACATGGCGAACACCACGCCGAAGGCCACGCCGAACACACCGCTGAAGGCGTGCTTGACGGTGTCCCTCATGGCGAGCCGGACCACGACCAGCACCACGGAGACGGCCAGCGCGGCGATCGCCGAAAGGTGCAGGTCCTTGTCGACCGTGAAGATCGCGACGAACAGCAGGCCCGGCACGACCGTCTCGACCATGCCGCGGATGCCGCCGAACGCCTCGAACAGCGCCGCCTCCGTCACCGCGCGGGCGTCGCCTTCGCCGGGCTCTCCGGGCGGGGTCTGGTCGGTGTCTTCGGTCGGCTTGTCGAGGGACGTCACCGGCTACTCCCGTCCGAGGGGTCGCAGTTCGTACTTCGGGTTGAAGAGCACCCGGCGGCCCCGGCTCAGCGAGATCCGGCCCGATGCGATCAGCTTGCGCCCCGGTTCTATGCCCACGATGGAACGCCTGCCGAGCCACACCACGTCGAGCGCCGCGGAGCCGTCGAACAGCTCGGCCTCCAGGGCCGGGACTCCGGCGCGCGGACGCAGGGTGACCGTGCGCAAGGTACCAGTTACGGTGACGATCTGCCGGTCCTGGCAGTCGCCGATCTTCGTGCAGCCCGTCGTCTCGGCGTCCTCGCGCAGCTCCTCCGACTCCAGGTCCTCCTGGGACGTGGAGAGCCGGTCGAGCATGCGCCGGAACCGGCCGGCCGGCTTTTCTGAACGAGGAACAGCACTCATATCTGAAGCGTACCGGGGCCCACCGACAGCGCCGTATCCCCGCTCACACTTCCCCCGTACGCGCGTTGTCACTTCCTGGAGTCACCTCCCGGATCACTTCTCGAACCGGTACCCCATCCCGGGCTCCGTGATGAAGTGCTTCGGGTGCGAGGGGTCCGTCTCCAGCTTGCGGCGCAACTGCGCCATGTAGACGCGCAGATAGTTCGTCTCCGTCCCGTACGACGGCCCCCACACCTCCTGGAGGAGCTGCTTCTGGCTGACCAGGCGGCCGGTGTTGCGGACCAGCACCTCCAGGAGATGCCATTCCGTGGGGGTGAGCCGGACGTCGCGGCCGCCGCGGTGGACCTTCTTGGCGGCCAGATCGACGGCGAACCCCTCGGTCTCCACAGTGGTGACGTCGTCCTCGCCGGCCCCGACCGGCTCGGCGCGGCGCACGGCGGCGCGCAGCCGGGCCAGCAGCTCGTCCATGCCGAAGGGCTTGGTGACGTAGTCGTCGGCGCCCGCGTCCAGGGCCTCGACCTTCTCGTCGGAGGAGTGGCGCGCGGAGAGCACCAGGATCGGCACCCGGGTCCAGCCGCGCAGCCCCTTGATCACCTCGACGCCGTCCATGTCGGGCAGGCCCAGGTCGAGGACGACCACGTCGGGGTGGCGGGAGGCGGCGAGGTCGAGGGCGGTCCTGCCGTCGGCGGCCGCGTCGACGTCGTACTTGCGTGCCTTGAGGTTGATCACGAGGGCGCGCACGATCTGCGGCTCGTCGTCGACCACGAGGACCCGCGTGGGGGTCCGGTCCCCGCTCGGGCTCAGCATAGGGTCTGCCTTTCTGGTTCCGCGCTGCCCGGCCCACCGTGGGCCGGGGCGGGGGTGGACGCCGTCCCGGGGGACTCCGTGACCGGCTGCCGCCCATGGATGCTGCGCAGGCTCAGGACCATGGTGAGGCCGCCGCCGGGCGTGTCCTCCGCGGTCAGGGTGCCGCCCATGGCCTCGGCGAAGCCCCGGGCGACCGCGAGGCCGAGCCCGACGCCCGCGCCGCGCGGGGCGTCGCCGTAGCGCTGGAAGGGTTCGAAGATACGGTCCTTGGCCGCGTCCGGCACACCGGGCCCGCGGTCCACCACACGGACCTCCACCCGGTCGGCGAGGGCGCTGGCGGAGACCAGGACGCGCCGGCCGCCCGGGCTGTACTTGACGGCGTTCTCCACGAGGTTGGCCACCGAGCGCTCCAGCAGCCCAGGGTCGGCCAGGATCATCGGCAGGGTCTCGGGCACGTCCAGGTCGACGCTGTCCTCGGGTACGCCGCCCAGGGCCATCGGTACGACCTCGTCCACGTCGATCTCCCGGATCAGCGGGGTGACGGTGCCGGTCTGGAGGCGGGACATGTCCAGGAGGTTGCCGACGAGGTGGTCGAGCCGGTCGGCGCCCTCCTCGATGCCCTCCAGGAGTTCGGCGCGGTCCTCCTCGGACCAGGCGACGTCGGCGGAGCGCAGCGAGGAGACGGCGGCCTTGATCCCGGCCAGCGGGGTGCGCAGATCGTGGCTGACGGCTGCCAGCAGGGCGGTGCGGATGCGGTTGCCCTCGGCGAGGGTGCGGGCCTGGTCGGCCTCCTCCTGGAGGCGCCTGCGGTCGAGGACGACGGCGGCCTGGGCGCCGAAGGCGGCGAGCACCCTGCGGTCCTCGGCGGGCAGCACCCGGCCGCTCAGGGCGAGCGCCATGTGGTCGCCGACGGGCATGTCGACGTCGGCGTCCTCGGGGCGCTCCAGGACGGGCCCGAAGCCGGCCCGGCCCGCGCAGGTCCACGGCTCGACGTCGCTCTGCCGCTCCAGCAGGGCCGCCGACTCCATGGCGAAGGTCTCCCGGAGCCGCTCCAGCAGCTCCTCCAGGCTGGTCTCGCCGCGCAGCACGTTGCCGGCCAGGAAGGACAGGATCTCGGACTCGGCGCGCAGCCGGGCCGCCTGATGGGTGCGGCGGGCGGCGAGGTCCACCACGGAGGCGACCGACACGGCGACTCCGAAGAAGATCACTATGGCGACGATGTTCTTCGGGTCGGCGATGGTCCAGCGGTGCAGCGGCGGTGTGTAGAAGTAGTTCAGCAGCAGAGAGCCGAACGCCACCGAGGCGAGGGCGGGCAGCAGGCCGCCGAGCAGGGCCGCCGCGACCGTGACGGCCAGGAACAGCAGCATGTCGTTGGCGAGGCCGATGTCGACGGTGTTCAGCAGCAGCGCGAGCACGGCGGGGCCCGCGACCCCCATGGCCCAGCCGGAGAGGATCCGCGAACGGCCGAGCCGGGTGCCGCGGGCCACGGGCAGTCCGCGGCCCTTGGCGACCTCCTCGTGGGTGACGATGTGGACGTCGAGGTCGGGGCCGGACTCGCGGGCGACGGTGGCGCCGACACCGGGTCCGAAGACGTACTGCCATGCCTTGCGGCGCGAGGAGCCCAGCACGATCTGGGTGGCGTTGACGCCGCGTGCGAAGTCCAGGAGCGCGGCCGGTATGTCGTCGCCGACCACGTGGTGGAAGGTGCCGCCGAGGTCCTCCACGAGGGTGCGCTGGACGGCGAGTTCCTTCGGGGAGGCGGCGGTCAGCCCGTCGCTGCGGGCGATGTAGACGGCGAGCACCTCGCCCCCGGCGCCCTTCTCGGCGAGCCGGGCGGCGCGGCGGATGAGCGTACGGCCCTCGGGGCCGCCGGTCAGCCCGACCACGATCCGCTCCCGCGAGCCCCAGATCTTGGAGACCCGGTGCTCGCTGCGGTACTGGTTCAGGTACTCGTCCACCCGGTCGGCGACCCACAGCAGCGCCAGTTCGCGCAGGGCGGTGAGGTTGCCGGGGCGGAAGTAGTTGGACAGCGCCGCGTCGACCTTGTCGGGCTGGTAGATGTTCCCGTGCGCCATCCGGCGGCGCAGCGCCTCCGGGGACATGTCGACCAGCTCGATCTGGCCGGCCCGTCGTACCACCTCGTCGGGGACGGTCTCGCGCTGGCGCACCCCGGTGATGGACTCGACCACGTCGCCGAGTGATTCCAGGTGCTGGATATTGACGGTCGAGACGACGTCGATGCCGGCGGCGAGCAGTTCCTCGACGTCCTGCCAGCGCTTGGCGTTGCGCGAGCCGGGGATGTTGGTGTGGGCGAGTTCGTCCACCAGGGCGACGGCGGGCGCCCTGCGCAGCACGGCGTCGACGTCCATCTCCCCGAAGACGCCCCCGCGGTACGCCAGCTCCTTGCGGGGCACCTGTTCGAGGCCGTGCAGCATCACCTCGGTGCGCGGCCGCTCATGGTGCTCCACGAACGCCACGACACAGTCCGTACCGCGCTCGATCCGCCGGTGTGCCTCGGCGAGCATCGCGTACGTCTTCCCGACCCCCGGCGCCGCCCCGAGATAGATCCGCAGCTTTCCGCGTGCCATGGCTCCATTGTCTTCCGCTCACCCGTGCCTACGCAGCGTCGACCTTACGGCCAACGATGAGGACAAACCGGACGGGGGTGGGCGTACGAGAGCACTTTGACGGAACCCTGATGGGACCGGGCTCCGCCGTCCGGGCGCGGAGAACGGCGTGGGCGCGAAAAACGGGTCGCACCCCGAGGCGCGACCCGTCTGCTGTCAGCCGTCAGCGGACTTCCGTGATCTCCGGACCCCGCTGAAGCTGTCCCATGCCCCGGAGAACCGCGAACCCTCCTCCTGCTGGACCCCCTCGGGAACCATCTGGGCGTCGTTCGGCAGCTTGAGGACGATCGGGTCGCGGGGCGCCATCGGGCCCTCGCCGCGGACCACGACCGTGTCCCGGAAGATCTGCTCGAGCAGCCCGGCGGCCTGCGGCTGGACCGCACCCTGTCCGGAGATCACACCGCGCAGGAACCAGCGGGGGCCGTCGACGCCGACGAACCGCACCACCTGGAAGCCGCCCGTGCCGTCCGGCAGCTGCACCGGCACCTGGGCCCGCAGCTCCCAGCCGAGCGGGCCCTCGACCTCGTCGATGATGCCGCCCTGCTGGGTGATCCCGGCCCCGATCTCCTCGCGGACCTCGCCCCAGATGCCCTCGCGCTTGGGCGCGGCGAACGCCTGGAGCTGGACGGCGCTGTCGTTCAGGACGACGGTGGCGGCCACGATCGCGTCGCCCGCGACCTCGACCCGCAGCTCCATGCCGTCCACGCCCGGCACGAACAGACCGCCGAGGTCCACGCGGCCCTCGGCCGGGTCCTGTACCTCGGTGCTGTCCCACGGGCCCTCGGGCCGCGGGCCGGGCTCCAGCCGGACGCGCTCGCGCTCGGCCTCCGCTTCCTCGTCCGCCTCGGTGTCGACGCTGTCGACGACCTGCTCGGCCTCGCCGGCCGCGTCCTCGGCGGCACCCTTCTTGTTGCGACGTCCGAACACGTCACTGTCCTTCCCGGTCGGATACGACCGAAGCGTATCGATTCCCACCCGTCGGACCGCCCTCGGCGGACCGACCGCTTGTGCCGCTCTCGTCGCCCACCGCGGCATGGCCACCGGTGGACCCGAAGCCCCCTTCGGCCCGCGCCGAGCCGGGAAGCTCCGCGACCTCCCGGAAGCGGACCCTCTCGACCTGCTGGACGACCAGTTGGGCAATCCGGTCGAAGCGCTCGAACCGCACGCTCTCGCGCGGGTCGAGATTCACCACGATCACCTTGATCTCCCCACGGTACCCGGCATCAACCGTCCCCGGAGCATTCACCAGGGCGACACCGCAGCGGGCGGCGAGACCGGAACGCGGGTGCACGAAGGCCGCGTACCCCTCCGGGAGGGCGATCGACACTCCGGTGGGCAGAACGGCCCGCTCACCGGGGGCCAGCTCGCACGCCTCGGTGGTGCGCAGATCGGCGCCGGCGTCCCCGGGGTGCTCGTACGCCGGAAGCGGGACGTCCGCGTCCACTCGCCGGATACGTACCTCCAGCGGGGGCCGGCCGGCAGGGTCCGGATGCTCCTGGGGGCTCACGGGTTCACCTCGAAGGCGCGGGCCCGGCGGACCTGGTCGGGGTCGCTCATCGCGGCCTGGATCTCCTCCGGGCGGCCGTGGTCGATGAAGTGGTCGACCTTCACCTCGACGAAGAGGGCGTCGGCGCGCACGGCGACCGGTCCCTCGGGGCCGTCGAGGCGGCCGACGGCACGGGAGTAGATCTTCCGGCCGGCGACGGCGGTGACCTCGGCCGCGAGATGCAGCGTGGTGCCGACCGGGACGGGCCGCACGTAGTCGGTCTCCAGGCGTCCGGTCACGGCGACGGTCCGCAGCAGCCAGTTCAGCGAGCCCAGGGTCTCGTCCAGGGCGGTGGCCAGCACCCCGCCGTGCGCGAGGCCGGGGGCGCCCTGGTGGGCGGGCTGGACGGTGAACTCGGCGGTCAGGGTGACGCCCTCGCCGGCCCGTGCCTCCAGGTGCAGCCCGTGCGGCTGTCCGGGGCCGCAGCCGAAGCAGTGTGCGTAGTGGGCGCCGAGAAGGTCCCCGGGTGCGGGCGCGTCGGGGTGCCGTACCGGTTTCACCGCGTCGGCTGGGGGCTGAAGGCTTGCGGAACTACCACTCACGAGCGCAGACCTTACCCGCGCGTCGGGCGATACAGGATCCCGTGCCAAGCTTGGCTCCATGCAGCACTCCGCGACCCCGTACGAAGAACGCCTCACCGCCCCCGCTCGTGGTGGCTGATCAGCTTTCTGGTGGGCGTCTCCTGCGCCCTGATCGTGTTCCCGTTCGGCACCCTGCCTATCCTGGGCGGCCTGGTCGGCGGTACGGCCGCGGCCGCGGTGGTCGCCAGTTCGTACGGCTCCCCGCGCATCCGCGTGGTGGGCGACTCGCTGATCGCGGGCGAGGCGAAGATCCCGGTGTCGGCGCTGGGCGAGTCCGAGGTGCTGGATCCGGAGGAGGCCCGCGCCTGGCGCACGTACAAGGCCGATGTGCGCGCGTTCCTGCTGCTGCGCGCGTACATCCCGAGGGCGCTGCGGGTGATCGTCACGGACCCCGAGGACCCGACGCCGTACCTGTACCTGTCGACGCGTGAGCCGGAGCGGCTGGCGGCGGCGATCGAGGCGGCGCGCGAGGCGAACGCCCCCACCTCGGCCGAGAGCTAGGAACCGGGCCCTCCGGGGGCTCCTCGCAAGGGGTCAGGAGGGCCAGAAAGGGCCCGGGAAGGGCCCAGGGGGTCCCGGTGCGGGTCAGAGCCCCTTGCGGAGGCCGCGCAGTCTCAGGGGCTTCGCGGGCTGTTCCAGGGGCGGCAGCTGCTCCAGCTCCTCCCAGGGCACCTGGATCTTGCGCAGATCGGCGCGGACCCGGGCCGCGAGTCTTCTGGTGTCCCGGCGGTTGAGCACCGCCCCGACCGCGGCGCCCACCATGAACGGCATCAGTGTGGGCATGTCCCGCACCATCCGCTTCATGATCTGCTGGCGCAGTTCGCGCTTCATGCGGCCGCCGAGGGCGGCGTCGTAGGTCGACGGCTTCATCACGTCGATGCCGCGCTCCCCCGACCAGGAGGACAGATACGCGGTGCTGCGGACCTTGAGGCCGCCGGGCGGTCGCTTGCCGTAGACCTCGTGCAGTTCCGCGATGAGTTTCAGTTCGACCGCCGCGACCCCGGTGATCTCCGTGGCCAGTTCGGTCGGCAGGGCGGGCGGTACGGGCAGCATCGCCGCCGCACCGACCCCGGCCCCGATGGACGAGGTCGCGGCCGCGGCGCCCGCCACCAGTTTGTCGGCCAGCTCCTCGGGTCCGAGACCGGGGAACTGCCCGCGCAGGGTCGCGAGGTCGCGTACGGGCACCCGCGGGGCGATGTCGATGACACGGTCCGCGAGGTACGCCAGACCCGCACGAGCGCGGTCACCGCTCCTGCGGGCGCCTTCCCGGGCGATGACCCGGGCCTTGCCACCGATGACCCGTGCCTGTCGCCTGGCGATGGGCACGGGTCGTCGCTTCGGCGCCGGGTGGTCGGCCCGGTCCGCCGTCGGTTCGAGCGGGGCTCCCGGGTCCGGGGAGCCACGCTCGTCGTCACGCGCGCCGAGGGGGCCATCGAGCGGCCCTTGGTCCGCTTTCCGCAGGGAGAAGCGGCGCTTCCGGGGAGGGGTCGAGCCAGTCATGGCCGACCCGTCCTCAGTCGCAGTCGCGGCAGATCGGCTGACCGTTCTTCTCGCGGGCCAGCTGGCTGCGGTGGTGGACCAGGAAGCAGCTCATGCAGGTGAACTCGTCCTGCTGCTTCGGCAGCACCCGGACGGCCAGCTCCTCGTTCGAGAGGTCCGCTCCGGGCAGTTCCAGGCCCTCGGCGGCCTCGAACTCGTCGACGTCCACCGCGGAGGTGGTCTTGTCGTTCCGCCGGGCCTTCAGCTCTTCCAAGCTGTCCGAGTCGACGTCATCGTCTGTCTTGCGTGGAGTGTCGTAGTCGGTTGCCATATCGCTCTCCCCCTCTGGGTGTCTGCGGTGTCTCCAGCGCACGTAACGCGTGAGAGGCCGGACTTGTGCCCGACCTGAGGCGGAGATTTTGCCTCACATCAAGGGCTGTTACTCAATCGACACCCAACCCGATCTCTCAAGAGTGATCGGCTTGGATGGCGGTGAGGACCGTACACGCTTCGAATACCGCACCTCAAAGGCGCCTCATCGTGTACTTCCCGTGATCAAGAGCCCTGAAAACCAGGACTTTTCAGGCTTTCTGCCCTCTGTCATGATCACTGACCGTACATGGCCGGAAATCCGCCCATGTGATCGATCACACAAACAGAAGCCCATTCAGCCCCTGGAAAATTCCGCGTGAAGCGAACATCTCCCGCGTGTGTCGACAGAATGGGCGGTGGATCACAGCGGAAGTGTCACACGCATGACGAGCCCACCGCCCTCGCGGGGTCGCGCCGCGATGTGCCCGCCGTGCGCCCTGGCCACGGAGCGCACGATGGACAGGCCGAGGCCGACGCCCTTGTCGCTGCCCGTGCGCTCGGTGCGCAGTCGCCTGAAGGGCTCGAAGAGGTTGTCGATCTCGTACGCCGGCACCACCGGACCGGTGTTCGAGACGGTGAGCACGGCCTGTCCGTGCTGGACCTCGGTGTCCACCTCGACCCAGCCCCCCTCCGCCACGTTGTACCGCACGGCGTTCTGTACGAGGTTCAGCGCGATGCGCTCCATGAGCACACCGTTGCCCTGGACCACGGCCGGTGCGCGCTCGCCGCGGATCTCGACGCCCTTGGCCTCCGCCTCGGAGCGCACCTGGTCGATGGCCTGGCCCGCCACCTCGGCCAGGTCGACCGGTTTGCGCTCCACGATCTGGTTGTCGCTGCGGGCGAGCAGCAGCAGGCCCTCGACCAGCTGCTCGCTGCGCTCGTTGGTGGCCAGCAGCGTCTTGCCGAGCTGCTGGAGCTCCACCGGCGCGCCCGGGTCGGAGAGGTGCACCTCCAGGAGGGTGCGGTTGATCGCGAGCGGGGTGCGCAGTTCGTGCGAGGCGTTGCCGACGAAGCGCTGCTGGGCGGTGAAGGCCCGCTGGAGGCGCTCCAGCATCTCGTCGAAGGTGTCCGCCAGCTCCTTGAGCTCGTCGTCCGGGCCGTCCAGCTCGATCCGGCGGGACAGGTCGGAGCCGGCCACCGCGCGGGCGGTGCGGGTGATCCGGCCGAGCGGGGACAGCACCCGGCCGGCCATCGCGTAACCGAACGCGAAGGCGATCACGGCGAGGCCGAGCAGGGCCAGCAGCGAGCGGCTGAGCAGGTTGTCCAGGGCCACCTGGCGCTGGTGGTCGACGCACTGGCTGATCGTGTTGTTGAAGTCCGCCAGCGGCAGGCTGGTGGTGTTGATCGCGGGGCAGTTGTCGCTGGAGACCTTCAGCTCCTGGAAGCTGACGATCTTGAACAGCGGCTGGTTGCCGGTGCTGATGGCCTGCGCGGCGAGCAGGTAGATGATCGACAGCAGCAGGATGCCGGCGATCAGGAACATGCCGCCGTACAGCAGCGTGAGCCGTATGCGGATCGTGGGCCGCAGCCAGGGGAAGGGCGCCTGGGGGCGCTGGGGGTCCCAGGTGGGCTTCGGGGGCGCCTGCGGGGGCGCGGGGGTCGAGGCCACGGGCGATCAGATCCGGTAGCCGGAGCCGGGCACGGTGACGATCACGGGAGGCTCGCCCAGTTTGCGGCGCAGGGTCATGACCGTCACCCGGACCACGTTGGTGAACGGGTCGGTGTTCTCGTCCCATGCCTTCTCCAGCAGCTGCTCGGCCGAGACGACCGCGCCCTCGCTGCGCATCAGCACCTCGAGGACCGCGAACTCCTTGGGCGCGAGCTGCACCTCCTTGCCGTCGCGGAAGACCTCGCGGCGGTTGGGGTCCAGCTTGATGCCGGCGCGCTCCAGGACCGGCGGCAGGGGCATGCTGGTGCGGCGGCCGAGGGCGCGCACACGGGCGATCAGCTCGCTGAACGCGAACGGCTTGGGCAGATAGTCGTCGGCACCGATCTCCAGGCCCTCGACCCGGTCGCTGACGTCACCGGAGGCGGTGAGCATCAGCACCCGGGTGGGCATGCCCAGCTCGACGATCTTGCGGCAGACGTCGTCGCCGTGCACGAGCGGGAGGTCGCGGTCGAGGACGACCACGTCGTAGTCGTTGACGCCGATGCGCTCCAGGGCGGCCGCACCGTCGTACACGACGTCGACGGCCATGGCCTCCCGGCGCAGTCCGGTGGCCACCGCATCGGCGAGCAACTGCTCGTCCTCGACGACGAGTACGCGCACGTCCCTTGTCCTTCCTGTGTCCACCCGCGTAGCGCTCCGGGGCGCCGGCGCGGGCAGGGGTGTTCGTGGAGTGTGACCTCCATCCTGCCCTTTTCGGCCATAAGTCGGCTGTAAGCGGGGTCCGGCGGCGAGAACGGGCGCTCCTGGCGCGGAATACGAGATTTTCCGCACCGGCGAGGTTTCCCGGAACGGGAGCGGGGGGAGGACGGGTTTACACCCCGCGATCACGCTCTGCATGTGCCGCAGCACCATGCGGTACCCCGCGATCCGCTTGCGCAGGGCGGGCGCGGGTGTCCGGCACCGTAGCCGCGCCCGGCCCGGGCGCGCCGGGCACCCGCGGGAGACGTGATCGTCCTTTCTCACCCGGCACACCCCCGTGCCACCGACCCACCGACCCTGGACGAGGGGGCGCAGCATGGACGCTTTCACCGCAGGACTTCTCCAGCGCATAAAGACGACCGAGTCCGACCTGTCGCGGGCCCGCGACGAGGGCGACGACTTCCTCGTGGAGGTGGAGCAGGCAGAGCTGGACGACCTGCGCCGCCTCGCCGCCGAACACGGTGTGGAGGTCGGCGCGACCCGCGTCTGATCCACCCGAGCGCACCGGCGCGACACCAGCACGCGAAGGGACCCCGGCGAATCCAGCGCCGGGGTCCCTTCGCGTCGTCCGGGGGCGATCCCTCCGGCCCGCCCGGGCGGGCGTCAGTCGTGCCAGGCCCCGAAGTCCTCCAGCAGCCCCTGGAGGGGCTCGAAGACGCCCGGGGTCCCCGCCAGCGTCAGATCCCGTGACGGGCCCTGTGCGGGCCGCCCACCGGTCAGCGCGCCCGCTTCACGGGCGATGAGGTCCCCCGCGGCGTAGTCCCACGGGTTCAGCCCGCGCTCGTAGTAGCCGTCGAGCCGGCCGCAGGCCACGTCGCACAGGTCGATGGCCGCGGAGCCGCCCCGCCGGATGTCCCTGACCAGCGGGATGAGCCGGGCGGCCACCTCGGCCTGGTGGGCGCGCACCTCGGTGACATAGTTGAAGCCGGTGGAGACCAGCGCCTGGTCCAGCGGGGGCGCGGGGCGGCAGGCGAGCGCCCGCTCGCCCTCCCACGCGCCGGTGACCCAGGCGCCGCCGCCGCGTACCGCGTGGTACGTCTCGCCGCGCAGGGGGGCCGCGACCACTCCGGCGACGGTCTCGCCGTCCTGCTCTGCGGCGATGGACACCGCCCAGGTCGGCAGGCCGTAGAGATAGTTCACGGTGCCGTCGAGCGGGTCGATCACCCAGCGCACGCCACTGGTCCCGGCGGCGGAGGCGCCCTCCTCGCCGAGGAAGCCGTCGTCGGGGCGCTCCCCGGAGATCAGGTCGGTGATCAGTTTCTCGGCCGCGATGTCCATCTCGGTGACGACGTCGATCGGGCTGGACTTGGTCCGTGCCACGGCGAGATCGGCCGGGCGGCCGTCCCGCAGCAGCTCGCCGGCGCGGCGGGCGGCCTCCTGGGCCAGCCGCAGCAGGTCCCGGTGCAGGGCCTCGGTCACGGGTCTCCTCACGCGTAGGGGCTGTCGGCGCCCGCGGCGGCCGGGCGGGGCGCCCGGGACGGGCAGCAGCCGACGGGGCATACGTTGTGGCTCGCACCCAGGGTGCCCAGGGCGCAGGGAGTGATGTCCTGGCCGCGCTCGGCGGCGGCGCGCTCCAGGACCAGCTCGCGCACGGCGGCCGCGAACCGGGGGTCGGCGCCCACGGTGGCCGAGCGGCGCACCGGCAGGCCCAGCTCCTCGGCCTTGGCGGTGGCCTCCGTGTCGAGGTCGTACAGGACCTCCATGTGGTCGGAGACGAAGCCGATGGGGGCCATGACGACCGCCGGGACGCCGGCCGCGTGCCGCTCCTCGAGGTGGTCGCAGATGTCGGGCTCCAGCCACGGGATGTGCGGGGCGCCGGAGCGGGACTGGTAGACGAGGCGCCAGGGGTGGTCCACGCCGGTGCGCTCGCGGACGGCGTCGGCGATCAGCTGGGCCACCTCCAGGTGCTCCTCGACGTAGGCGCCGCCCTCGCCGTGGGCCTCGACCGGGCCGGAGGTGTCGGCGGCGGCCGTGGGGATGGAGTGGGTGCTGAAGGCGATGTGGGCGCCGTCGCGGACGTCCTCGGGGAGGTCGGCGAGGGAACGCAGCACGCCGTCGGTCATCGGCTCGACGAAGCCGGGGTGGTTGAAGTAGTGCCGCAGCTTGTCGACCCGCGGCGGCTCCAGGCCCTCCGCCTCGAGGGTGGCCAGCGCGTCGGCGAGGTTCTCGCGGTACTGACGGCAGCCCGAGTAGGAGGCGTAGGCACTGGTGGCGAGGACCAGGACGCGGCGGCGGCCGTCGGCGGCCATCTCGCGCAGGGTGTCGGTCAGGTACGGCGCCCAGTTGCGGTTGCCCCAGTAGACCGGCAGGTCCAGACCGTGCCCGGCGAAGTCCTCGCGCAGGGCCTTCAGGAGGGCCCGGTTCTGGCCGTTGATGGGGCTGACCCCGCCGAACCGGAAGTAGTGCTTGCCGACTTCCTTCAGGCGTTCCTTCGGGATGCCGCGCCCGCGTGTGACGTTCTCCAGGAACGGGACCACGTCGTCGGGGCCCTCGGGGCCGCCGAAGGAGAGCAGGAGCAGGGCGTCGTACGGAGTGGCATCGAGCGCGTCTGGCATGTCTCGATCCTGCCATCCGGCACCGACGGCCCGGCAACCGCAGGATGAAGAGTCTGGATCAAGCGGGTTCATACCGAAATTTCCCCAGCCGAAACCGAGTGTACTTAGGGTCACCTAACTCGTAAGCTGTATCCACCGCATTCGCGCCTTACCGGAACCGCCTCGGAGACCACGTGCCCAGCCCCTACAAAGCCCTCTTCGACGCACCCGGCACCAGGGCCTTCTCGGCCGCGGGGCTCCTCGGCCGGATGCCGCTGTCCATGATGGGCATCGGCGTGGTCACGATGATCTCCCAGCTCACCGGGCGCTACGGGCTCGCGGGCGCGCTGTCGGCCACCATCGCGCTGTCCGCCGCCGTGCTCGGACCGCAGGTCTCCCGGCTGGTGGACCGGCACGGGCAGAGCCGGGTGCTGCGCCCCGCGACCCTGGTGGCGCTCGCCGCGGCCGCCGGGCTGCTGCTCGCCGCGCACTTCCGGTGGCCGGACTGGGTGCTGTTCGTCTGCGCCGCCGGGATCGGCGCGGTGCCGAGCCTCGGCGCGATGATCCGGGCGCGCTGGGCCACCCTGTACCGGGGCACGCCCCAGCTGCACACCGCCTACTCGTTCGAGTCGGTCATGGACGAGATCTGCTTCGTCTTCGGGCCGATCATCTCCATCGGCCTGTGCACGGTCTGGTTCCCGGAGGCGGGTCCGCTGCTCGCCGCCGTCTTCCTGGCGGCCGGGGTCTGCTGGCTGACCGCCCTGCGCGCCACCGAACCCGCGCCGCACCCCCGCGAGCAGCACGGCGCGGAGGGCCGCACCGCGCTGCGCTCGAAGGGGCTCCAGGTGCTGGTGGCGACCTTCGTGGCGACCGGCGCGATCTTCGGCTCGGTGGACGTGGTCACGGTCGCCTTCGCCGACGAACGCGGCCACAAGGGCACCGCGAGCGTGGTGCTCGCCCTGTACGCGGCCGGCTCCTGCGCGGCCGGCGCGGTCTTCGGGCTGCTGCGGCCGGCCGGGGCCGCGGAACGCCGCTGGCTGCTGGGCGTGGCCGCCATGGCCGTGAGTATGATCCCCCTCCTACTGGTCGGAAACCTGCCGCTTCTGGCCGTGGCGCTGTTCGTTGCGGGGCTGTCCATCGCACCGACGATGATCACGACGATGTCCCTCATCGAAGAGCACGTACCTCGCGCGCAGCTCACCGAGGGCATGACCTGGGTGAGCACCGGCCTCGCGGTCGGCGTGGCGCTCGGTTCCTCGCTGGCCGGCTCGGTGATCGACGCCGCCGGGGCGCGCGCCGGGTACGGGGTCCCGGTGCTCTCCGGGGCCGTCGCGGTCGTGGTCGGTTTCCTCGGATACCGCCGGCTGCGCAGGCCGGCCGCGGGTCGGGGAGGAACCGTTGAGCAGCACAGCGAGCGGGAAGACGAGCGGCGCGAACAGCACTTGGCGTAACTGGGGCGGGAACGTCACGGCCCGGCCCGCCCGGCAGGTGGCACCGGTCTCGGTGGCGGAGCTGGCCGAGGCGGTGCGCCGGGCACGGGAGGACGGGCTGCCGGTGAAGGCGGTCGGCACCGGGCACTCCTTCACATCGATCGCGGCCACCGACGGAGTATTGATACGCCCTCAACTGTTGACGGGCATACGCACCATCGACCGGGACTCCATGACGGTCACGGTCGAGGCGGGCACCCCGCTCAAGCGACTCAACGCGGTGCTGGCGCGCGAGGGTCTGTCGCTCACCAACATGGGCGACATCATGGAGCAGACGGTCTCCGGGGCCACCAGCACCGGCACCCATGGCACCGGCCGCGACTCCGCCTCCCTCGCCGCCCAGATCACGGGCCTCGAACTCGTCACGGCGGACGGCTCGGTGCTCACCTGCTCCGCGACGGAGAACCCCGAGGTCTTCGCCGCCGCCCGCCTCGGGCTCGGCGCGCTCGGCATCGTCACCGCGCTCACCTTCGCCGTGGAGCCGCTGTTCCTGCTGACCGCGCGCGAGGAGCCGATGCCGCTGGACCGGGTGCTCGCCGAGTTCGATCAACTCTGGGCGGAGAACGAGCACTTCGAGTTCTACTGGTTCCCGCACACCGGGAACACCAACACCAAGCGCAACAACCGCAGCGCGGGCCCCGAGCAGCCCGTCGGGCAGCTGGCCGGGTGGTTCGAGGACGAGTTCCTCTCCAACGGCCTCTTCCAGGTGACCCAGTGGGCCGGCCGGGCCGCGCCCGCGAGCATCCCCGGGA
Source organism: Streptomyces sp. SUK 48 (assembly GCF_009650765.1). Lineage (NCBI taxonomy): Bacteria > Bacillati > Actinomycetota > Actinomycetes > Kitasatosporales > Streptomycetaceae > Streptomyces > Streptomyces sp. SUK 48. The sequence continues at coordinate 2,282,126 of NZ_CP045740.1, forward strand.
TCGCGAAGATCTCCAGCAGGGTGCTCTCCGCGCGGACGTACACCGACATCCCTTACAAGGTCTTCACCTCGCCGCGCCGGGTGCGCTTCATGGAGATGGAGTACGCCGTTCCGCGCGCGGCCCTGGTGGAGACGCTGCGCGAGCTGAAGGCGATGGTCGAGCGCTCGGGGCTGCGCGTCAGCTTCCCGGTGGAGGTGCGCACCGCCCCGGCCGACGACATCACCCTGTCCACGGCGTCGGGCCGGGACAGCGCCTACATCGCCGTCCACATGTACCGGGGCACGCCGTACCAGTCGTACTTCACCGCCGCCGAGCGAATCTTCACCGCGCACGAGGGGCGGCCGCACTGGGGGAAGGTGCACACCCGGGACGCGGAGTACTTCGCGCGGGTGTATCCGCGGTTCGCCGAGTTCACGGCGTTGCGGGATCGTCTCGACCCGGATCGGCTGTTCCGGAACGACTACTTGCGGAGGGTGCTGGGGTCGTAGGCGTCCCGGCGGAACCGCTGGGCGTGGGGTCCGGGGTGGCCTGGTCTCCGCCGGTCTCCCCGTCCGGCGAGCCGCTCGGGGAGGGCGTCGGGGAGTCCGTCGCACCGCTGCCGGAGCCGGGGTCCGCGCTCGGACCGGGGTCCGGACCCGTGCCGGGGGTGGTGCCGCCGTCCGACGGGGCGCCGTCACCCGGGGAGGTGTGGGAGGGAGGCTGACCGGGGTCATCCGTTCGGTGGACGGAGGATTTCCGGCCGCCGACCGCGTCGCCGACCGTCGTGCCGGATCCGCCGCTGAAGCTGCTGCCGGACACGAGTTCGTACGTCGTGATGCCGCCCATGGTCACCCCGAACACGAGAGCGGCCGCGATCACCGGCCGCCGCCAGCTCTTGACCCGCGCGCGGTAGACGGTGCCCGCGGAGAACTCGCCCTCGGCGGGCGGACCCGGCAGCGGGGAACCGGCGCCCGGCGTCTTGGCCACCCGCAACTGCTCCCCCGTGCGCCGGAAGAAGTGCTGGAAGAGGGTGCCGCCGCAGGTGGCGATCACGCTGACGACACCGGCGCCGAGGATCGTGCCGTACACGCCGAAGGAGGAGGCCATCTTCGCCGCGATGACGGCCGCCAGGGCGCTGCCCGCCACCTGCGGGACGTTCAGGTCGATCCGCTTCCGCTCCGCATCGGGTGTTTCGCGCATACCCGGAACTTGCCTGCCTTTCCCGTACTTGATCGACATCGGGGTACCGACTGCACGAGATAGGGACGTATGCGCGAAACCATTAGTTCCGTTTCTGCGGATTGCGTGAACTTCGCCACGTTCATGATCCACAAAACCGGTTGCGCAGGGCTCGAACGCGCCCCTTGCCAGAAGTTGGGCGGCGCGCCAATCCACGCACGTGGCCCGAATGGAGTACTGTTGCGAGCCCTGGGTCCGGCCTCCCACCTGGGTGTCCGCGGCCGCCAAGGACCGCCGGGAGGGGGCTAGTTGCGCAGGGTGACGGACTTTGTCACTGAGCGTGGCGAACTGGTTACCGTGCCATAACGGCGTTCCAGGGCGCGTGCCCGACACGCCGGGCAACTCGGCAAGGTTGTGGCAGGCTGCACCCGGGCAGGCCACACTCGACTAGCGGAAGCAGCGACGCACGTGACGTCGGCAGGCACCACCCGGGAGGTCCCCATGCCCGAACTGCGTGTCGTGGCCGTCTCGAATGACGGCACACGGCTGGTGCTGAAGGCTGCCGACGCAACGGAGTACACGCTTCCGATCGACGAGCGGCTGCGTGCCGCCGTGCGCGGCGACCGGCCACGCCTCGGCCAGATCGAGATCGAGGTCGAGAGCCATCTGCGCCCCCGTGACATCCAGGCGCGGATACGAGCCGGTGCCACGGCGGAAGAGGTCGCCCAGCTCGCGGGCATCCCCGTCGACCGGGTGCGGCGCTTCGAGGGTCCGGTGCTGGCCGAACGCGCCTTCATGGCCGAACGCGCCCGCAAGACCCCGGTCCGCCGCCCCGGCGAGAACTCGGGCCCGCTGCTCGGCGAGGCCGTCCAGGAACGGCTGTTGCTGCGCGGCGCCGAGAAGGACACCGTGCAGTGGGACTCCTGGCGCCGCGACGACGGCACCTGGGAGGTGCTGCTCGTCTACCTGGTCGCCGGCGAACCGCACTCGGCGAGCTGGACGTACGACCCGCCCCGGCGGCTGGTGCAGGCCGTGGACGGCGAGGCGCGCTCGCTGATCGGCGAGTCCGACGATCTCGCCGTACCGGAGCCGAGCTTCCCGTTCGTCCCGCGCATCGCCCGGCTGCCGCGCGAGCGCTCGATGGACCGCGCCCTCGACCGGCAGACCGAGCGGGAGCGGCCGAGCCTGCCCGCGCAGTCGGCCGAGCCCGCCGAGGAGACCGCGGGTGAACGGGACTCGCTGACCAGCCTGTTGGAGGCGGTGCCGTCCTTCCGCGGCGACATGGTGGTGCCGGAGCGCGACCCGGAGACCCCGGACGAGCCCGACGAGGAGGCGGCCGCCCTGGAGGAGCCGCCGGCGACCGCCGCCTCGGCCGGCTCGGCCTACGCGGACGTCCTCATGCCCCGCTCGGTGGCCAGCCACCGCGACCGGCTGACCGGCGCCACGGACCGCCAGGCCGAGGCCGACGGGGTCCGCCCCGGACGCCGCGCGGCCGTCCCGAGCTGGGACGAGATCGTGTTCGGCACCCGGCGCAAGAAGCAGGAGTAGACCGTCGTACGACGCCAAGAGGGGCGGAACACCCAGGTGTTCCGCCCCTCTTGGGCTGCCGTGAGCGCTCCGGGGTGGGCGCCGGCCGCTACTGGGGGTCGGCGCCCACCGCCACCGGCCGGGACGGGTCGGCGGACCACTCCGACCACGAACCCACGTACAGGGCCGCCGGGATGCCCGCCACGGCGAGCGCCAGCACCTCATGGGCGCCGGACACGCCCGAGCCGCAGTAGACGCCCACCGGCGCGTCCGAGGAGACGCCGAGGGCCTTGAAGCGGTCCTTCAGCTCCACGGCGGGCAGGAAGCGGCCGTCGGGGCCCACGTTCTCCGTCGTCGGCGCCGAGACCGCGCCGGGGATGTGCCCGCCGACCCGGTCCACGGGCTCCACCTCGCCCCGGTACCGCTCCCCCGCGCGAGCGTCCAGCAGCACACCCGTACGGGCGAGTTCGGCGGCCCCGTCCGCGTCCAGCAGGCCCGCCGCGTCCGCTGCGGGCACGAAGTCGCCCTCGGCCGGAACGGGCACCCGGGTGGACAACTCCCCCGTCCAGGACGGCAACCCGCCGTCGAGGACACGCACGTCCGGGTGACCCGTCCAGCGCAGCATCCACCAGGTGCGCGCGGCGGCCCACCCCTGCCCGCCGTCGTAGACGACGACCGGACGGCTCGCCGACACGCCCGCGCGGCGCATCGCGGCGCCGAACTCCGCGAGGTCCGGCAGCGGATGGCGACCGTGCCCGCCCGGGGCCCCCGCCAGCTCCCGGTCCAGGTCGACGAAGACCGCGCCGGGGATGTGCCCGGCCGCGTGCTCGGCCCGGCCGTCGAAGGGCGGGGCGCCCGCCGCCTTCGCCAGGCTCAACTGCCAGCGCACGTCGAGCAGGACCGGCGGCGCCTCGCCGGCGAGCGCCTCGGCGAGTTCGGGTGCGGTGATGATGACTGTCATGCCGCCATGCATACGCCAGGGGTAGCCGTGGCGTCCAGGGAGGGCTACTCTGCTCGGCCGGGCAGGTTCGGTCACGATCCGTAGGGGATCGGGCACATGCCGTACATCCGGCGGACATCAGTCGGACATCGTCAGGAAGCGGCGAAAGACGTCAGCCCGGGCATTCTTCCGGAACACACCACCGAACCGGCGGCGCGGCGGCAGCACAGGGGCGCGCAACCGTGGAAGATGCCGTCACACCGGTAGGGGCGTACGCGCCGGCGGCGTGCACACACCTGCCGGAGGAGCGGAAGCGACACGGCCACCGCACAAGGCGGCCGAGGAGAGAGTGATCGATGACCGAGGCACGGGAGTCGGCCGGTCCGCAGGCGCTGCGCGCGCCCGGCACACCCTGCTGGGTGAGTCTGATGGCGCACCGGCTCACCGCCACCGAGGAGTTCTACGGGGAGCTGTTCGGCTGGGAGTTCCGGCCGGGCCCCCAGCAGCTCGGTCCGTATGTGCGGGCGTTGCTCGACGGGCGCGAGGTGGCCGGCATGGGCCAGCTGCCGCCGGAGAACCGGCTGCCGATCGCCTGGACGCCCTATCTCGCCTCGGACGACGTGGACCGCACGGCGGAGGCGGTACGGCTGTGCGGCGGCACGGTGGCGGTCGGCCCGCTGGACGCGGCCGAGGCCGGGCGGCTGGCCATCGCGGCAGATCCCTCGGGCGCGGTGTTCGGCATCTGGCAGACGCCCGCGCATCTGGCCCCGGTGATCACCGGGGTGCCGGGCACGCCCGCGTGGAACGAGCTGCTCACGTTCGAGACGGAGAGCGTCGCCAAGTTCTACGCGAGTGTGTTCGGGTACGAGGCGGAGCCGGTGGTGGCCGCCGGGTTCGACTATGTGACCCTGCGCGTCGGCGGGCGCCCGGTGGCCGGGCTGCACGGCGTGGGCCATGGGCTGCCCCGGGACCGGGGGCCGTACTGGGGGACCTATTTCGAGGTGGCCGACACGGCGGAGACGCTGCGTCAGGTGACGGGCCTGGGCGGCCGGATCGTCCGCCCGGCCCGTGACGGCGCGCACGGACGGGTGGCCACGGTGGCGGACCCGGAGGGCGCGGTGTTCTCGGTGGTCCAGGATCCGCACTGAGCGCGTGGGGGGACCGGCGCGCGGGCCCCTGGCCGGCTCAGGAGGACGAGACGGGCAGCACGTCCGGGGACAGGGCCGCCGCGCGGGCCGTCGCGGCGGTCATCCGGCGCCGGTGGTGGCGGCGGCACAGCACCTCGTAACCGACCTCGCCCGCCGCCTGGTTGACGTCCCCGACGACGACCTGGGCGCCCTCGACCACCATCTCGCCGCCGACCGTACGGGCGTTGTGCGTGGCGCGGGCGCCGCACCAGCACAGCGCCTCCACCTGGAGCACCTCGACCCGGTCGGCCAGCTCCACGAGGCGCTGGGAGCCGGGGAAGAGCTTGGAGCGGAAGTCGGTGGTGATGCCGAAGGCGAAGACGTCCACGCCGAGGTCGTCCACCACGCGGGCCAGCTGGTCGATCTGCACGGGCGCGAGGAACTGCGCCTCGTCCGCGATCACATAGTCGATCCGGCCGCCCTGCGAGAGGTGGTCCACGATGTACACATAGAGGTCCTGGGCGTCGGCGACCTCCACCGCGTCGGTGACCAGGCCGAGGCGCGAGGACAGCTTGCCCGCGCCCGCGCGGTCGTTGCGGGTGAATATCATCCCGGCGAGGCCCCGCGCGGAGCGGTTGTGCTCGATCTGCAGAGCCAGCGTCGACTTCCCGCAGTCCATCGTTCCGGAGAAGAACACCAGCTCGGGCATGAGGGGTTGAGCACCTTTCGGCGAGGGGACGGAACAGCGGGCGGGGGCAGCGGTCAGGAGCGTACTTCGAGCAGCGGGACCAGCTGCTCCACGGGAGTCATCGAACCGTGGTTGCCCACCAGCGCGGACTCCTTGGGCTCCCGCTCGGAGGCGATGATCAGGACGTCGTCGCAGGCGGCCGCGATCACGTCGCCGAGCCGGGCGTACACCCGTTCGTCCACGTGCGGGCCGAACCAGCCGGCCTCGATCGCCTCGTCACGCGAGGCCACCCAGAACTGCTCGCCGAGCACCTCGCGCCAGCAGGTCAGTACGTCGTTCGCGGCGCCCGGCACGGCGTACACATGGCGGGCCCGGCCCTCGCCGCCCAGCAGGGCGACCCCGGCGCTCAGTTCCCAGTCCGTGTCGAAGTCGAAGCGGTGCTCCTCGTCGAACGGCACGTCGATCATGCCGTGGTCGGCGGTGACGTAGAGCGCGCTGCGCGGGGGCAGTTGCTCGGCGAGGCGCTGGGCGAGCCGGTCGACGTACATCAGCTGGCCGCGCCAGGTGTCGGAGGCGACGCCGTAGCGGTGGCCCGCGCCGTCGAGTTCGGCGTAGTACGTGTACACCAGCGCGCGGTCACCGGCGGCCAGTTGCGCGGCCGCGAGATCCATCCGCTCCTCGCCGGACAGCCTGCCGTGGAAGCTGCCGCCGCTGAGCGCGACCTTGGTGAGCGGGGTGTGCTGAAACGTGGGCGAGGAGACCTGGGCGGCGTGCACCCCGGCGTCATGGGCCAGCTGGAACACCGTGGGGTACGGCTGCCAGCGGCGCGGGTCCGTGAACGGCTGCCAGCGGAGCTGGTTCATCAGCGCGCCGGTGGCCGGGTCGCGGACGGTGTAGCCCGGCAGGCCGTGGGCGCCGGGGGGCAGGCCGGTGCCGACGGAGGCGAGGGAGGTCGCGGTGGTCGCCGGGTAGCCCGCGGTGAGGGGCCGCCCGGTGCCGCCGCGCGAGCTGCCGAGCAGCGAGTTGAGGAAGGGCGCCTCGTCGGGGTGGGCGCGCAGCTGCTCCCAGCCGAGGCCGTCGACCAGGAAGACACAGGCGCGGTCGACCGGGGCCAGCTCCGTGATCGCGGCGGTCATGCCGGGGACGCCCATCCCGGCGGCGAGCGTGGGGAGCAGGTCGGCGAGGGAGCCGGTGCCGTACTCGGGCAGCGGGGCGGTGGCCAGGGCGAGGGGCTCCGGGTGGTCCCAGGCGGAGAGCTGGGACATCAGCGGTCGAGGTCCGCGGTCGCCTCGGAGAGGGCCTGCGCGAAGGTGAGCGCCTCGCGCACCGTCTCGGGGCCGTCCCCCGCCTCGCTGACGCGCAGGCTGAGGTCGTCCGCCGTGGAGTTGCCCGTATAGCCGTGGTCGGCGTCGCAGTTGGGGTCGCCGCAGGCGGCGGGCTCCAGGTCGATGCGGCTGACCGCGCCCCAGCCGATGGTCAGTACGACCTCGCGGGGCAGGGTGCCCGGGGTGTACTGCTCGGGGTTGGCGACTACCCGGCTGACCACCACGGAGGAGATCCGGCCGAGCTTCACCGACTCGGTGGAGGTGGTGGCGTACGGCGTCGGGGAGGTGCTGTCGGCGGCCTGCTCGTCGGTGTGGCTGACGATGAAGCGGTGGGCGGTGAGGACCAGGACGGTCACATGGCGGCGCACCTCGTTCTGGTCGAACGTGGTCTCCTGGTGGACCAGGTACGACCGGATGGGCTCGCCGCCCACGGCAGCCTCCACCGCCTCGGCCACGAGGGCCGGGTAGTAGCCGCTGCGCTCGATCGCCGCTCGCAGCCCCTGGGTCGTCGTACTGGTCTTGGCCATGGCGTCCATCCTAGTCGTTGGACAGGGGCACTCCGGGCCAACGGGGCGTGCCGCGGGCCGGGGGTCCGGGCGCGTCGGGGGCGCCGGAACCAGGGGCCGGCGGGTCAGGTGGCCGCGTGTTCCCGGGACCAGCCCATGCCTGATCTCCACCCGCTCGGCGGCGACCAGGCAGGACACGGGTTCGAATCCACCGGCGCCGTCCCGGACGGCGGGCGAGCGGGGCACCGGGGCGGGTGCGACGAAGGCCACTTCTCGGGGAGCCGCCGCCCGGCGATCTCCATGGGGCGCCGCTCAGTAGGCCGGCATGGTGCGGGGGCCGTGGTCGTCGCGGGCGGGCGGGGGCGCGAGGCGGACGGTGGCGCCGAGCACGTTCGCGCCGTGCGGGGCCACGACGACCGGTTCCAGGGTGACGGCGACCACCTCGGGGTGGTCGTCGACCAGGCGGGAGACCCGCAGCAGCAGTTCCTCCAGCGCGGGGGTGTCGACGGGGGTGGAGCCGCGCCAGCCGAACAGCAGGGGCGCGGTGCGGATCGCCCGGACCAGGGAGGTCGCGTCCCGGTCGGTGACCGGGATCAGCCGGTGCGCCGTGTCGTCCAGCAGCTGGGAGGCCGCGCCGGCGAGACCGAAGGAGAGCACGGCACCGGCCGCCGGGTCGATCACGGTCCGTACGACGGTGTCGACGCCCCGGGGTGCCATGCCCTGCACCACAGGGCGCAGCTCCTCCGGCTTGCCGAACAGCTCGCTCAACTCGGCGTACGCCCGGCGCAGTTGCTCCTCGTCCGACAGGTCGAGGCGTACGCCGCCCAGGTCGGCGCGGTGCCGCAGGTGCGGGGCGGTCGCCTTCAGGGCCACCGGGTAGCCCAGGGCGCGTGCGGCCTCGACGGCGTCCTCGGGGGTGGGCGCGGGGAGCGCGCGGCGCACCTGGATGCCGTACTTCGCGAGCAGCTCGCAGGTCTGCGCGTCCGGGATCGTGAGTCCCTCCCCGCGCTCCAGCAGCTCCCCGATCAGCCGCGCGGCCCCCTTCTCGTCGATGTCCTCGTACTCGGGCACCCTCCCGGGGTCGGCCGCCTCCCGCCGCCACTGCCCGTACCGCACCGCTTCTGCGAGCGCGCGCACGGCGCGTTCGGCGGCGGGGTAGGCGGGGATGAGGCGGGTGCCTTCGGGGGCGGGGCGGGGGTGGTGGCCGGGTGACCGTCCGGCGTCGCCGTGGCGGGCACCGGGTCCGGTCCCGTGGCCGGCACCCTTTCCGCGCCCGCGGCACCGAGTGCCTTGTCCACGGCCTGTGGCGCGGTGCTGGCCGCCGCGGAGAGCGCCTCCGCCAGCCCGCCCAGCTCCACATGCACCACCAGCACCGGCTTCCCCGGCACCCCGGCGGCGGCCGACCGCAGGGCCTCCGCCAGCTCCGCGTCCCCCGGCGACGCCTCCCCGATCGCGGGTATCGCCGTCACCACGACGGAGTCGTTCGTGTCGTCGGCCAGCGCCGCGCTCAGCGCCCGGTGGAAGTCCTCCGGGGTCGCCCCGGTCGTCAGATCGAGCGGCCGCGCCGGCCGCAGCCCCTCCGCGAGGCACCGGTCGTACGTCAGCACGCCCAGCGACTCGGAGTTCCCGAGGATCGCCACCCGCGGCCCTGCGGGCAGTGGCTGCCGGGCGAGCAGCAGCCCGGCGTCGACCAGCTCCGTGATGGTGTCGACCCGGATCACCCCGGCCTGGCGCAGCAGCGCGGACACGGTGGCGTACGGCAGCCGCGTCGCGCGGACCGCGTGCCCCTGCGGTGCCGTGCCCGTCCCCTGCACCACGACCAGCGGCTTGGCCGCCGCCGTCCGCCGGGCGAGCCGGGTGAACTTGCGCGGGTTGCCGATGGTCTCCAGGTACATGAGGACGACGTCGGTGTCCGGGTCCTCGTACCAGTACTGGAGGACGTCGTTGCCGGACACGTCCGCCCGGTTGCCCGCGGAGACGAACGTGGAGACGCCGGTCGTCCCGGTGACCCCGCCGCCGCGCCGGTGCAGCCGGGACAGCAGCGCGATGCCGATGGCGCCGGACTGGGCGAACATGCCGATGCGGCCGGGGCGCGGCATCTCGGGCGCCAGGGAGGCGTTCAGCCGTACGTCCGCGGCGGTGTTGATGACGCCGAACGCGTTGGGCCCGATGATCCGCATGCCGTACGCGCGCGCCTGCCGCACCAGCGCCCGCTGCCGCTCCCTCCCCTCGGGGCCGCTCTCGGCGTACCCGGCGCTGAGCACGACGAGGCCCTGGACGCCGTGTTCCCCGCACTCGGCGACCACCGCGGGCACGTACTCGGCCGGTACGGCGACGACGGCGAGGTCCACCGGCCCCTCGACGTCCCGCACGCAGCGGTACGCGGCCACCCCCTCGACCTCCGCCGGGTCCTCGGGGAACGCCTTGTTCACGGCGTACAGCGCGCCTTCGTACCCGGCGTCGCGGATGTTGGCCAGGACGCTGCGGCCGACCCCGCCGGGCGCGCGGCCGACGCCGATGACCGCGACGGAGCCGGGCGCGAGCAGCCGCTGCACCGAGCGCGCCTCGGCACGCTGCTCGCGCGCGTACTGCACGGCGAGTGCGCGGTCCGTGGGTTCGAGGTCCAGCTCCAGGCGTACGACGCCGTCCTCGAAGCTGCGCTTCTGGGTGTACCCGGCGTCCGTGAACACCTTGATCATCTTGTTGTTGGCGGGCAGCACCTCGGCGGCGAAGCGGCGGATGCCCCGCTCCCGGGCGACGGCCGCGATGTGCTCCAGCAGGGCGGAGGCGACGCCCCGGCCCTGGTGGGCGTCCTGGACCAGGAAGGCGACCTCGGCCTCGTCGGCGGGACCGGACGCGGGCGCGCCGCCGGCCCCGATGCGGTCGTAGCGCACCGTCGCGATGAACTCGCCGCCCACGGTGGCCGCGAGGCCCACCCGGTCCACGAAGTCGTGGTGGGTGAAGCGGTGGACGTCCTTGGCGGACAGCCGGGGGTAAGGGGCGAAGAAACGGTAGTACTTGGACTCGTCCGAGACCTGCTCGTAGAAGTGGACCAGGCGGTCGGCGTCGTCGACGGTGATGGGCCGGATGCGGGCGGTCCCCCCGTCCCGCAGCACCACGTCCGCCTCCCAGTGCGCGGGGTACTCGTACCGGCTCTGCGGTTCCGCCGAGGTTCGCATGGGGCCCAGCGTACGGCTCGCGTACGACAACGGCGCGGGGCACTCTGTGGAGCACGACGGAGGGGGTGCGCAGCCCCTCTTCTGGCACGCGTCACGATATGGAACACTGGTCTAGACAACCCTGAACAGTGAAGGGCAGCAACACATGGCTGAGCGCCGCGTCAACGTCGGCTGGGCCGAGGGTCTTCACGCCCGCCCCGCCTCCCTCTTCGTCCGGGCCGCCACGGCCGCAGGCATCCCGGTGACGATCTGCAAGGCCGGTGGCACCCCGGTCAACGCGGCCTCCATGCTGGGCGTTCTGGGCCTGGGCGCCCAGGGCGGCGAGGAGATCGTGCTCGCCTCCGACGCCGAGGGCGCGGACGCCGCCCTGGACCGGCTGGCGAAGCTGGTCGCCGAGGGCCTGGAAGAACTGCCCGAGACGGTCTGAGCGGGACCCGGGACCGTCCGGGCGGACCCGGAACGGTCCGTGCGGGATTTCGAGAAGCCGTGCCATCCCCAGCGGGTGGCACGGCTTCCGTGTTTTCGGAGCGCCACCGCATTGGCCATGGGCGGCATTCGTCATGGTCCACTCATGGGAATTCAGGACACCCGGAAATACCCGGCTCCCGAATATCCCACCCACTTTGTATACGGCACCCGTGTTAATTCCCCGCGCCGGACATGTTTACGGCATGTTGCGAAGTCCGCGTCCGCGCCGCGGTGCCGGGGACCCGCAGCCGGTACGCCGCCGTCGCCCGCTCGGTGTGCAGCGCGGTCACCGCGCGGGCGCGCTCGCCGTCGCCGCGGGCCACCGCGTCCACGATCGCGCCGTGCTCCGCCCAGGTGCCGACCATGTCGGGGGGCGTGTCCACCGTGTACATCCAGGCGATCTTGTGGCGCAGCTGGAGGAGTGTCGAGGTCAGCGAGGGGCTGCCGCAGGACTGGGCCAGCGTCTCGTGGAACCAGCCGTCCAGGGCGCGCAGATCCTCGCCGCCGCCCCGCCTGGCGCGTTCCTGGCCCAGCCGGACCAGGCCGCGCAGCACCTTCAGATGGGCCTCGGTACGGCGCCGGGCGGCCCGCGCGGCGCCGAGCGGCTCCAGGAGCAGGCGCATCTCCAGCAGGTCGGCGGCCTCCTGCTCGGTCGGCTCGGCCACGCAGGCCCCCGCGTGCCGGCGGGTCACCACGAAGCCCTCCGCCTCCAGGGTGCGCAGGGCCTCGCGCACGGGGACCCGGGAGACGCCGTAGCGGCGGGCGAGCACCTCCTCGGTGAGGCGGCCACCGCGTTCGAGGGAGCCGGCGACGATGTCGTCCCGGATCGCCGTGCACACCGATTGCGCCGGAATACGCATGACCGACCTCCGCCTTAATACCCGCGACACGACACCGACGACGGACGCGTGTTTTCCGTGACTCTATTCCACCGGGCCGGAATTTCCGATGGCGGGCCCCGAATCATGGATATTTTTTGGACAGGCTCCGGCGAGAAGCGCCGGGGAATGGCGAAAACCCCGGCCGGGTGGGCCGGGGTTTTCGATGCCGTGCGGGTGGGCCGGACGTTCGCGCCGTGGCCGCGAGGGTCGGACGTTCACACCGCGGCCGCGGAGGTCAGACGTTCACACCGTGGCCGCAGGGGTCAGACGTTCACGCCGTGGCCGCGGAGGTAGGCGAGGGGGTCGACGTCGGAGCCGTAGTCGGGGCTGGTGCGCGCCTCGAAGTGCAGATGCGGGCCGGTGACGTTGCCGGTCGCGCCGGACAGGCCGATCTGCTCGCCTGCGGCGACCTGCTGGCCCACCGTGACACCGATGGACGACAGATGGCCGTACTGGGTGTACATGCCGTCGGCCATGCGGAGCACGATCTGGTTGCCGTACGCGCCGCCCCAGCCGGTGGAGACGACGGTGCCGGCGCCGACCGCGTGCACGGAGGTGCCGGTCATGGCGTGGAAGTCGATGCCGGTGTGGGAGCCGGACGACCACAGAGAGCTGCTGGCCTGGTAGCCGGTCGACACGTAGGAGTGCGCGATCGGGGCCACGAAGGCGTTCAGCCGCTTGCGCTCGGCCTCGCGGGCGGCGCGGGCCTTGGCCGCGCGGGCCTCCTTCGCGCGCACCGCGGCGGCCTTCTCGGCCGCCTCGTGCTCGGCGATCCGCTGCTGGGCGACGGCCTGGGCGTCGATGTGCGCGGCGAGGTCGTCGCTCGCGCTGAGCACCGGGGTGAGACCGGTCTGCTCGACGGTGTGCTCGGCGGCGAGCGCCGGGGACGCGGCGAGGGTGCCGATGACACCGGTGGTCGTCAGGGCCGCGATACCGGCCGCCTGGGCGGTGGTGCGCTTGACCCGGCCGGGCTTGCGGTGCTTCCCGGTGGCGCATATGAACGCCATGTGCGTGGCTGTTCCTTTCCTTCCCTCTCGCCTACCGGGTTAGCTGACGGGTTCGGAGCAGGAAGGTCTCCTACGGGCCCCGCGCTCGCGCACGGACGCCCGATTCACCCCAGGGACGTGTGGGTCCCCGGCTCCCCTGGCTCGCGCCTCGGGGACTCGGCGATGGCTGTCCGGTGCCGCGGCTGCGGCGCACTGCCCGACGGACAACCCGGACGACGCTAAGCGGACCGGCTCCCAATCCCCAAACAGAACGCGGCTTTTGTAGCGCATCCCACAGGGCAGACGGGCAACCTCCGTCCCAATAGGGACATCTCGGGAGGAGAGTGGAACAAAGGGGGCCCTGACGACCCGTAGGCCGTCAGGGCCCCCGTAAGCGGGCAGCGGGCGCCCGCGGTTACTCGGCGGCCACCACGGTGACCTCGCCGATGCCCAGCGCCTCGACCGGCGCCTTGATCTCCGACGCGTCACCCACGAGGACCGCCACCAGGCGGTCCACCGGGAAGGCGTTGACGACCGCCGCGGTGGCCTCCACGGTGCCCGTCGCGGCCAACTGCCGGTAGAGCGTCGCCTGGAAGTCGTCGGACAGGTGCTGCTCCACCTGGTCGGCGAGCGTGGCCGCGACGGCCGCCGCGGTCTCGTACTTCAGCGGCGCGACCCCGACGAGGTTCTGCACGGCCACGTCCCGCTCGGCGTCGGTCAGGCCCTCCGCCGCGAGGGTGCGCAGCACCTTCCACAGATCGTCCAGCGCGGGGCCGGTGTTGGGGGTGTCCACGGAGCCGCTGATGGCCAGCATGGAGGCGCCGTTGCCGTCGGGTCCGGAGCGGAGCACCTGGCCGAACGAGCGCACACCGTAGGTGTAGCCCTTCTCCTCGCGCAGGACGCGGTCCAGGCGGGAGGTGAGGGTGCCGCCGAGGCAGTAGGTGCCGAGCACCTGGGCGGGCCACACCCGGTCGTGCCGGTCCGAGCCGACCCGGCCGATGAGCAGCTGCGTCTGGACGGCACCGGGCCGGTCCACGATGACGACACGCCCGGTGTCGTCGGCCGTCACCGCGGGCACCGGGCGCGGCTCGCCCGGGGTGCCGGTCCAGGCGCCCAGGGTCTCGCCGAGCAGCGCGTCCAGGTCGATGCCGGTGAGGTCACCGACCACGACCGCGGTGGCGGTGGCGGGGCGTACATGGCGGTCGTAGAACGCGCGGACGGCGGCCGCGTCGATCTTCTCGACGGTCTCCTCGGTGCCCTGGCGCGGCCGGGACATGCGGGCGGTCGCCGGGAACAGCTCCTTGGAGAGCTCCTTGGCGGCGCGCCGGGCGGGGCTGGCCAGTTCGTGCGGGATCTCGTCCAGGCGGTTGCGGACCAGCCGCTCGATCTCGCTCTCGGCGAAGGCGGGGGCGCGCAGCGCGTCGGCGGCCAGGCCGAGGCCCTTGGCCAGCCGCGAGGCGGGGACCTCCAGGCTGATCCGGACGCCGGGGTGGTCGGCGTGGGCGTCCAGGGTGGCACCCGCGCGCTCCAGCTCGGCGGCGAACTCCTCGGCGGAGTGCTTGTCGGTGCCCTCGGAGAAGGCGCGCGCCATGAGGGTGGCGACGCCGTCCAGGCCGGCCGGCTCGGCGTCCAGCGGGGCGTCCAGGAGCACCTCGACGGCCACGACCTGCTGGCCGGGACGGTGGCAGCGCAGCACGGTCAGGCCGTTGTCGAGCGCGCCGCGCTCGGGGCCGGGAAGGCCCACGGCTTCGCCTCGCCGGCCTGCGGCTGCGGGTGGAAGTCCATGGTGGCGAGCTGCTCGGTCACTTGGCCGTCTCCTCGTTCTCGTTTCCGGCCTCTACGGTGGCCTGCGACTCGGGGTCCTCGGGCACCTCGGCGTCCTCGACGGCCTGCGGGGACTTCGGCTCGTAGACCAGGACGGCGCGGTTGTCGGGGCGCAGCCGGGCCGCGGCGACCTCCCGGACCTCCTCGGGGGTGACCTCCAGGATGCGCTGCACGGCGTTCAGGGCGAGCTGCGGGTCGCCGAACAGGACGGCGTAGCGGCACAGTTCGTCGGCGCGGCCCGCGACGGTGCCGAGCCGGTCCAGCCACTCGCGCTCCAACTGGGCCTGGGCGCGCTCCATCTCCTCCGCGGTGGGGCCCTCCTCGGCGAACCGGGCGAGCTCCTCGTCGATGGCGGTCTCGATGACCGGCACCTCGACGTCGCCGGAGGTCTTCACGTCCAGCCAGCCCATGGAGGGCGCGCCGGCCAGGCGCAGCAGGCCGAAGCCGGCCGCGACGGCCGTACGGTCGCGCCGCACCAGCCGGTTGTACAGCCGGGAGGACTCGCCGCCGCCGAGGACGGTCAGGGCGAGGTCGGCCGCGTCGCACTCGCGGGTGCCGTCCTGGGGCAGCCGGTAGGCGGCCATCAGGGCGCGCGCCGGGACCTCCTCCACGATGACCTCGCGCAGCTGCTCCCCGATGACCTGCGGCAGGGAGCCGTCCCGGGGCGCGGGCTTGCCGTCGTGGCCCGGGATGGAGCCGAAGTACTTCTCGATCCAGGCGAGGGTCTGCTCGGGGTCGATGTCGCCGACCACGGAGAGCACCGCGTTGTTCGGCGCGTAGTAGGTGCGGAAGAAGTGACGGGCGTCCTCCAGGGTGGCCGCGTCCAGGTCCGTCATGGAGCCGATCGGCGTGTGGTGGTAGGGGTGGCCCTCGGGGTACGACAGGGCGGTCAGCTTCTCGAAGGCGGTGCCGTAGGGGACGTTGTCGTACCGCTGGCGGCGCTCGTTCTTGACGACGTCGCGCTGGTTCTCCATGGACTCGTCGTCCAGGGCGGTCAGCAGCGAGCCCATGCGGTCGGCCTCCAGCCAGAGCGCGAGCTCCAGCTGGTGGGCGGGCATGGTCTCGAAGTAGTTGGTGCGCTCGAAGCTGGTGGTGCCGTTGAGCGAGCCGCCGGCGCCCTGCACCAGCTCGAAGTGGCCGTTGCCCTTGACCTGCCCGGAGCCCTGGAACATCAGGTGCTCGAAGAGGTGGGCCAGACCGGTGCGTCCCTTGACCTCGTGGCGGGAGCCGACGTCGTACCAGAGGCAGACCGCCGCCACCGGGGTCAGGTGGTCCTCGGAGAGCACCACGCGCAGACCGTTGGCCAAGCGGTGCTCGGTCGCTGTCAGGCCCCCGGAGCCTGCCTCGGCTGTGGTCGTGTGACCCATGGGCATGTACGTCCCTTCGCGAGCGGAGGCGGTTGTGAAAACCGCGTTTTTCCTGCCGTTCCTGCCACTGTATGCAAAGCGTGCGAGCCCTCGGAGAAGTTCCCGCGGCACGTACGCCGACAGCGGATCGCGTAGCCTGCCTCGCACCCGGATCCCGGTGATCGTCCGGGGCGCCGGTCCGTGTTGTCGGTGCCCCGGTCCACAATGGTCCGCGACAGATCCGTCAGACGCTTCAGCACGAGCGAGCCGAAGGGTGCGCGCCCCGAAGGCGAGCGATCAGATCAGGAGGAGCCGGCAGCGATGGCCCGCCGCAGCACGAAGACCCCGCCGCCCGACGATTCGTACGAGGAGAAGATCCTCGACATCGACGTCGTGGACGAGATGCGTGGCTCCTACCTCGAGTACGCGTACTCGGTCATCTACTCGCGCGCCCTGCCGGACGCCCGTGACGGCCTCAAGCCGGTGCACCGCCGGATCGTCTACCAGATGAACGAGATGGGCGTGCGCCCCGAACGCGGCTATGTGAAGTGCGCGCGTGTCGTGGGCGAGGTCATGGGCAAGCTGCACCCGCACGGCGACGCGTCGATCTACGACGCCCTGGTGCGCATGGCGCAGCCCTTCTCCATGCGGCTGCCGCTGGTCGACGGCCACGGCAACTTCGGCTCGCTGGGCAATGACGACCCGCCGGCCGCCATGCGGTACACCGAGTGCCGGATGGCCGAGGCCACCAGCCTGATGACCGAGTCCATCGACGAGGACACGGTCGACTTCGCGCCGAACTACGACGGCCAGGAGCAGGAGCCGGTGGCCCTGCCGGCCGCCTTCCCGAACCTGCTGGTCAACGGCTCCTCGGGCATCGCGGTCGGCATGGCGACCAATATGCCGCCGCACAATCTGCGCGAAGTCGTGGCCGCGGCCCGCCATCTGGTAAGGAACCCGAACGCGGACCTGGACGCGCTGATGAAGCACGTCCCCGGCCCGGACCTGCCCACCGGCGGCCGGATCGTCGGCCTGGACGGCATCCGGGACGCGTACGCGACCGGCCGCGGCACCTTCAAGATGCGGGCGACGGTCGCGGTCGAGCCCGTGACCGCCCGCCGCAAGGGCCTGGTGGTCACCGAACTGCCGTTCACGGTGGGCCCGGAGAAGGTCATCGCGAAGATCAAGGACCTGGTCAACGCGAAGAAGATCCAGGGCATCGCCGACGTCAAGGACCTCACCGACCGCGAGCACGGGCTGCGCCTGGTCATCGAGATCAAGAACGGCTTCGTGCCCGAGGCCATCCTGGAGCAGCTCTACAAGCTGACGCCGATGGAGGAGTCCTTCGGCATCAACAACGTGGCCCTGGTGGACGGCCAGCCGCTCACCCTGGGTCTGAAGGAACTCCTCGAGGTCTACCTCGACCACCGCTTCAACGTGGTGCGCCGGCGAAGCGAGTTCCGCCGCAGCAAGAAGAGCGACCGGCTGCACCTGGTCGAGGGTCTGCTGACCGCCCTGGTCGACATCGACGAGGTCATCCGGCTGATCCGCTCCAGCGACAACTCCGCGCAGGCCAAGGAGCGCCTGATGGGGCACTTCTCGCTGAGCGAGGTACAGACGCAGTACATCCTCGACACGCCGCTGCGCCGGCTCACCAAGTACGACCGCATCGAGCTGGAGGCGGAGAAGGACAAGCTCACCGAGGAGATCGCGGAGCTGACCCGGATCCTGGACTCCGACCAGGAGCTGCGCAAGCTGGTCTCCGCCGAACTGGCCGCCGTGGCGAAGAAGTTCGGCACCGACCGGCGCACCGTCCTGCTGGAGGCCGGCGGCGCCCCGGCGGCGGTCGTGCCGCTCCAGGTGGCCGACGACCCGTGCCGGGTGCTGCTGTCCTCCACGGGGCTGCTGGCGCGTACGGCGACCGCCGGGCCGTTCCCCGACCAGGCGGGCGGCAAGCGGGTCAAGCACGACGTGATCGTCTCGGCGGTGCCGGCGACGGCGCGCGGTGAGATCGGCGCGGTGACCTCGACGGGCCGGCTGCTGCGGATCAATGTGGTCGACCTGCCGCAGCTGCCCGAGGCGACGGGCGCGCCGAACCTCTCCGGGGGCGCCCCGCTCGCGGAGTTCGTGTCCCTGGAGGGCGACGAGAGCGTGGTCTGCCTGACCACGCTGGACGAGTCCTCCCCCGGTCTCGCGCTCGGCACCGAGCAGGGTGTGGTCAAGCGCGTGGTGGCCGACTATCCGTCCAACAAGGACGAGTTGGAGGTCATCACGCTCAGGGAGGGCGACCGGATCGTCGGCGCGGTGGAGCTGCGCACCGGCGAGGAGGACCTGGTCTTCATCACCGACGACGCGCAGCTGCTGCGCTTCCAGTCCTCGATCGTGCGTCCGCAGGGCCGCCCGGCGGGGGGCATGGCGGGCATCAAGCTCACCGAGGGTGCGAAGGTCATCTGTTTCACGGCGGTCGACCCGGCCGCCGACGCGGTGGTGTTCACGGTGGCCGGCTCGCGCGGCACCCTGGACGACTCGGTGCAGACGACGGCCAAGCTGACCCCCTTCGACCAGTACCCGCGCAAGGGCCGGGCCACCGGTGGCGTGCGCTGCCAGCGGTTCCTGAAGGGCGAGGACTGCCTGGCGCTGGCCTGGACGGGCCCGGTGCCCGCGCGCGCGGCGCAGAAGAACGGCACCCCGGCCGAGCTGCCCGAGCCCGACCCGCGCCGGGACGGCTCGGGCACCTCGCTGCCGAAGACGGTGTCGGTGGTCGCGGGGCCGGTCTTCTAGCCGTTCCAGGGCTCCGGGCCGGGTTCGTCCTCGGAGCCCTGCACGTAGCGCAGGACGCCCCACATGCCGTGCTCGTCGGCGTGCGGGGCGTCGCTCTCGCAGCCCCTCAGCTCCTTGCCGAGCGCCTCGGTGTCGATGCCGGAGCCGATCAGCACCAGTTGGGTGCGGCGTTCGTCGGCGGGCGCCCAGGGCTCGGGGTAGAAACGCAGGAACCGGCCGACGGCGTGCATGGTGTATCGGTTGCGGGGGTCGTTGGGGCCGAGGTCGACATGTCCCTTGATCCGGTACAGCCCCTCGGGCCGGCTGTCCAGGAACCGCATCAGGCGGCGCGGGTCCAGGGGGACGCCGGAGACGAAGGACAGGCTGTCGTAACCGGTGTGCAGGTGCCCGGCGTGGCCGCCGCCGAGGCCGTCCGTGTCGTGGTCGTCGCCCTGGCCGTCGCCGTGCGTGTGCAGGTCGTCGAAGGTCAGCTGGCCGATGCGTTCCTCGCTCGGCCGGCAGTCGAAGAGGAACTCGGGGTCGATACGCCCGTAGGTGGCGGGCACGACGGCGGCCCGGTCGGTCAGCGACCCCACCAGAGCGAGCACCCGTTCGGGGTCCCCGGTCCGGTCCAGCTTGTTGACGACGACCAGGTCGGCGAGCGCGAGATGCCGGTCGATCTCGGGATGCCGCGCGCGCGTGTCGTCGAACTCGGCGGCGTCCACGACCTCGACCAGGCCGCCGTAGACGATGCCGGGGTGCTCACTGGCGAGCACCATCCGCACCAGTTCCTGGGGCTCGGCGAGCCCGCTGGCCTCGATGACGATCACATCGACACCGGTCTCGGGTGCGGCGAGTTTGCCCAGGTAGACGTCGAGTTCGCCGGCGTCCACGGCGCAGCACAGGCAGCCGTTGCCGAGGGAGACCGTGGAGTCGCCGAGGGCGCCCGCGACGGCCAGCGCGTCGATCTCTATGGCGCCGAAGTCATTGACGATCGCCCCGATCCTGCTGCCCGCGCTGCGATGCAGCAGGTGATTGAGGAGCGTGGTCTTCCCCGATCCGAGAAATCCGGCCAGGACGATGACCGGGATCTGCTGCTGGGGACGACGACCGCCGTCCGTCTCGTGCGCCGAGCTGTTCCCCAAGGGGCGACCTTTCTCCTGTGACCGGGCTGCGGACCAGGATAAAAGGGATTGAGGAGTGGGGGCGGGGCCCGGGGTCGATCCGGGCGGCCGACCCGGTCACATGGTCGGCCCGGTCCCTTGGGGCAGTCCGGTCCCGTGGCCGGCCCGGCCGGTCCCGTGGCCGGCCCGGTGACATGGTCGGCCCGTCAGACGGCGGGGACCGCCGCCGTCGGCTCCGGCCCCACGTACCGCGCCGCCGGGCGGATGATCTTCGAGTGGGCCGCCTGCTCCAGGATGTTGGCGCTCCAGCCCACCACCCGGCCCGCCGCGAAGGTCGGGGTGAACATCTCCCTGGGCAGGCCGCACAGTTCCATGACCACACCGGCGTAGAACTCGACGTTGGTGTGGAGTTCACGACCCGGCTTCAGCTCGGCGAGGACGGCCTCGACCCGGCGTTCGACCTCCACCGCGAACTCCACCCGGGGACCGCCGAAACCGAGGGCGATCTCCCGGAGCATCCGCGAACGCGGGTCCTCCGTGCGGTAGACGGCGTGGCCGAAGCCCATGATCCGCTCGCCGGCCAGCACCCGTTCCCGGATCCACGGATCGACACGGTCGGGCGTGCCGATCGCGTCCAGGGTGTCCAGGGCCCGGCTGGGCGCCCCTCCGTGCAGCGGCCCGGACAGCGCGCCCACGGCACCGGTCAGACAGGCCGCCGCGTCGGCTCCGGTGGACGCGATGACCCGCGCCGTAAAGGTTGATGCATTGAATCCATGATCAATGGTGGAGATCAAGTATTGCTCGACCGCTCGGGCTCGTCGGGGGTCGGGCACCGAACCGGTCGCCATGTACAGGTAGTTGGCCGCGTACGGCAGGTCCTCGCGCGGCTCCACGGGCTCCAGCCCCCGCCCCAGCCGGTACAGCGCGGTGAGCAGCGTGGGTACGACGGCGCAGGCGGCGAGCGTGTCGGCGCGGCGCCGGCCGGCGTCCAGGTCGTACAGCGGCCGGAATCCCCGCGCCGCGCCCAGCAGGGACAGCCCGGTGCGCAGCCCGGCCAGCGGACCGGAGACGCGGCTCGCGGCGGCGATCGCGGGCAGGCTCGCCCGGACCTCCTCGGGCAGCCGGCGCAGCGCCGCGGTCTCGGCGGCGAAGGCGGCACCGCGCTCGGCGTCGGGCAGGGCGCCGTGCACGAGCAGGTGCCAGACGTCCTCGAAGCGGCGGGTGCGCGCGAGGTCGACCGCCGAGTACTGCCGGTAGTGGTAGAAGCCCTCCCGCCCCCGGACGTCGCCGATCTCCGTCTCGGTGACGACGACGCCGGCGAGACCGCGCGGGACGTCGACGAGGGGCGTTGCGGTCCTGTTGATGGCCATGATGGTCCTCTCTGAGCTTGATCCGACTGTCCACTCTTGACGTTTTTCCTGTCAATATTGATTGAATCAATGCACTTGGGGTTAGCCATCAATATGTGCAGAGACCGCTACGGTGGCCCTCATGCGCGATCACGAACCCGCCCCCAACCGCCCGGGGCGCAGGCTGACCACCAAGGAGACCGCCGAACTGCTCGGCGTGAAGCCCGAGACGGTCTACGCGTATGTCAGCCGCGGCCTGCTGAGCAGCAAGCGCGAGCCCGGCGGCCGCGCCAGCACCTTCGAGGCACGCGAGGTGGAGGAGCTGGCCCGGCGCAACCGCCGGGAGAGCGCCGGGATTCCGGGCTCCGGCGGCGATCTCTCGGTACGCACCCGGATCACCTTGATCGAGGCCGACCGGTACTACTACCGGGGCGTCGACGCCACCGACCTGGCCGCCCGCCACTCCTACGAGGAGGTCGCGGAGTGGCTGTGGACCGGCCGGCTCGTCCCCGGGACGTCCTTCACCGCGCCCGAGGCGACCGTGCGCGTCGCCCGCTGGGCCGTGCAGGCGCTGCCCGAGCACACCTCCCCCATCGACCGGCTGCGGGTCGCGACGATCGCCGCGTCGGCCGAGGACCCGCTGCGCTTCGACCTGTCCGAAGAGGCCGTCCTGAACACGGCGCGGGTGCTCATCCCCACGCTCGTCACCGCCCTGCCGCCGGTCGTGTACGACCCCGGGAACGACGCGCCGCTGGCCCACCGCCTGTGGTCGCGGCTGACCGCCCGCCCGGCCGACGAGGACGCCGTACGCGTGCTGGACGCCGCCTTGGTCCTGCTCGCCGATCACGACCTGGCCGCCTCCACGCTCGCGGTCCGGGTCGCCGCCTCCGCGCGGGCACACGCCTATGCGACCGTGTCGGCCGGTCTCGGCGTCCTGGAGGGCCCGCTGCACGGCGCCAGCAGCGGGCTGGCCCACCGGATGCTGCTCGACGTGCTCGAACTGGGCAACGCGGCCCCGGTGATCGCCGACGAACTGCGCGCGGGGCGCCGCATCCCCGGCCTGGGCCACCGCCTCTACACCGGTGAGGATCCCCGCGCGCAGGTCCTGTTCGGCCTGCTGGAGCGGCTCCCCCGCGCGGAACCCGCCCTGCTCGCCGCCCGCGACATCGTCGCCACGACCGCCCGGCACACCCCGCTGCACACCAATGTCGACCTGGCACTCGCGGTGTTCACCTCGTCCTTCGGGATGCCCGCCACCGCCGGCGAGACGATCTTCGCGGTCGCCCGGACCGCGGGCTGGATCGCGCACGCCCTGGAGGAGTACGGCGAGCGCCCGCTGCGGATGCGGCCCGTGGGCCACTACGTGGGCCCGCGCCCGCCGCAGCCCCTCCCGGAGGCCGACTGAGTCGCCGCCGGGTCCCTGCCGAGGCCCGCGCGTCGCCCACCGGGAGCCACACCCCTCCGGAAGGCCGCCGCCCTCCCCTGAACCCGGCACGATCCCGGCCGGAAGTCGCCCTGCCCCGAGTCAGGTTAGGCTCGCCTGTGTGAGTAGGTGCGCGTCCGTCTCCCTCAGCCTCGACGAGCCCGTTTCGGCGACGGCGGCCACGGCGAGGACATGGCTGCTGCTGGAACAATCCGGTCCGTGGGGCGCCAAGGCGCTCACTTCGAGCCATCTGGACCCGGCGGTCGGCCGCGCCCTGGAGCGCGCCGCCGAGGGCACCGGCGTGCGCGTGGCGCTCATCCGGCGCCCCGGCCGCCACGCGGACCCCGGCACCCCCGAGATCCGCCAGGTCTACGCCGCCCACACCGTGCCGGGCCGGGTCTGGGTCCGCTCCGCCACCACCCGCGATCCCCGGCACCTCCTCGACCTGGACCTCGCCGGCCTCGACGCGGGCGACCACCGCTCCTTCGACGCGGTGCTCGGCGGGCGTGCGCACACCGGCGATCCGCTCGCGCTCGTGTGCACCAACGGCAAGCGCGACCGCTGCTGCGCCCTGCTCGGCCGCCCGCTCGCCACCGAACTCGCCGCGGCGGGGGAAGAGGGGGTCTGGGAGGTCACTCATCTGGGTGGACATCGTTTCGCGCCGACGGTGCTCGTGCTGCCGTACGGCTACGTCTACGGCCGCGTCGACGCGCACACCCTCGGGAAGGCCCTGGACGGCGTCCGGGAGGGCCGGGTGGCCGTCGAGGGGTGCCGCGGCTGCTCCGCCTTCGAACGCCCCGGCCAGGCGGCCGAGCTGGCGGTGCGTGAGGTGGCGGGCGAGTACCGGGCGGGCGTACTGGGCGTCGTACGGACCGACGGCGCGGCGCCGCGCTGGGCGGTCACGGTCGTCCATGCCGACGGCCGCCGCTGGCGGGTCACCGTGGCGCGCGGGGCGTCGCTGCCGCCGCGCCCGGAGAGCTGCGGTGCCGCGGTGCTCGGCACACCGGCGCGGATGACCGTCGTCGCGGTGCGTGAGCTGCGCCCGACGGCGCTGGCGAGCTGACCCGCGCGGCGGGCGCAACCCGTACTGTCGTCCCCCATGAGTCCGACTCCCTCCGCACGCCGTCTGCGCCTCGGTATGCCACGGCGGGTGTTCTCGCAGGTGCTGCTCATGCAGGTGACCATCGCCGCGGGCGTCGCGGTGCTGGTGACCGGCCTGTTCCTGGCGCCGCTGAGCAAACAGCTGGACCACGAGGCGATGCGCCGCGCGCTGGCCATCGCCGAGACCACGGCCCAGGACCCGGCGATCGCCCAGGGCCTGCTGACCACGCCGCCGACCAAGGACGGCCCGGTGCAGCAGGAGGCCGAGCGGATCCGGCGGGCCACGCACGCCGAGTACATCGTCGTCCTGGACCGGCACTGGGTGCGCTGGTCGCATCCGACCACCTCGCAGATCGGCCGCACGGTGTCCACGAGCCCCTCCGGCGCCCTCGCGGGCAAGGAGGTCATGGAGATCGACCGGGGCACCCTGGGACGCTCCGCGCGCGGCAAGGTGCCGCTGTACGACGCCCGCCACCGCCTGATCGGGGCGGTCTCGGTCGGCATCGCCTACGACAGCGTGCGCGCCCGGCTGATCGGCGTCATCCCGGGGCTGCTCGCCTACGCCGGGGGCGCCCTCGCGGTGGGCGCCCTGGCCGCCTGGCTGATCGCCCGCCGGGTGCAGCGGCAGACCCGGGACCTGGCCTTCTCCGACATCTCGGCGCTGCTCGCGGAGCGCGAGGCGATGCTGCACGGCATCCGCGAGGGCGTGGTCGCCCTGGACGGGGGCGGCAGGATCCGGCTGCTGAACGACGAGGCGCGGCGGCTGCTGGGCATCGGCGACGAGGCCGTGGGCCGCATTCCCGACGAGGCGCTCGGCGAGGGCCGTACGACCGATGTGCTCACCGGGCGGGTGACCGGCACCGATCTGCTGACGGTACGCGGCCGGCGGGTGCTGGTCGCCAACCGCATGCCCACCGACGACGGCGGCGCGGTCGCCACCCTGCGCGACCGCACCGAACTGGAGCAGCTGGGGCGTGAACTCGACTCCACGCGCGGGCTGATCGACGCCCTGCGCGCCCAGGACCACGAGCACGCCAACCGGATGCACACCCTGCTCGGGCTGCTGGAACTGGAGATGTACGACGACGCGGTGGAGTTCGTCGGCGAGGTGGTCGGCGATCACCGGGTCACCGCCGAGCAGGTCACCGAGAAGGTCCAGGACCCGTTGCTGGCCGCCCTGCTGGTCGGCAAGGCGACGGTGGCGGCCGAGCGCGGGGTCGCCCTGTGGGTGTCGGAACGCAGCAGGCTCCCGGACCGGCTGGTCGATCCGCGGGGGCTGGTCACGGTCGTCGGCAACCTGGTGGACAACGCCTTGGACGCGGTCGCGGGCACGCCGCACGCGCGCGTGGAGGTCGAGTTGCGCGTCGAGGGCCATACGGTCGTGCTCCGGGTGCGGGACACCGGGCCCGGAGTGCCTTTGGACCAGCGGGAGTTGGTCTTCACCGAGGGGTGGTCCACCAAACCGGCCCCCGCGCACGGCAAGCGGGGGCTCGGGCTGTCGCTGGTGCGCCGGCTCGCCGAACGCCAGGGCGGCAGCGCGACCGTGGACACCGCCGGCGGGGCGGTGCCGAGTTCACGGTGGTGCTGCCGGAGGCGCTGGGCGAGCCGGAGCTGGAGCCCGGGGCCGGACGGGAGCCCGAGCCCACGGCACGCAACAGTTGATTACCTTGACCGCCCGCCGTACTACTTGACCGCCTTGGCGAACTCGGTCGTGTACGTCTTGCCCAGGTCGACGTTCGCGTTCTTGATGTTGGGGTTGAACGCCTTGAGCACCTTCTCCACGGTCTCGGGGCCGTTCTCCGGCATCACGCCGTCGTCGGTGAACATGGGCAGGGTGGTCTTGACGGACTGGGTGTAGAGCGCCTTGTCGCCCTGGGAGTAGTCGGCGGGCATCCTGGCGGCTATCTCGTCGGCGCTGTGGGTGGACATCCACTTGAGCGTCTTGACGAATGCGTTGACCAACTTCTGGACGGTCGCCTTGTGTCCCTTCACCCAGTCCGTCTGCATGTACAGACTCGACGACGGGTACGGCCCGCCCAGCGCCTGCTGCGAGCCCTCGGGGGTGCGCATGTCGAGCAGGATCTTGCCGGCCTTCTTGTCGAGGATCGTCGCCACGGTCGGGTCGGTGGTCATGCCGCCGTCGATCGAGCCCTTCTGGAGTGCCGCGATGAACGTCGGTCCCGCGCCCACCGCGACCGGCGTGAACTCGCTGACGTCGACGCCGTTCTTGACCGCCAGGTACTTGGTGAGGAAGTCGGTCGAGGAGCCGAGCCCGGTCACACCCAGCTTGCGGCCCTTGAAGTCCCCGGGCGAGGTGATGTCGCCCGCGGCCTTGCCGGACACGACCTCCACCTCACCCGGCGCGCGCGAGAACTGGACGACCGACTCGACCGACTTTCCCTTCACCTGGAGGTCGAGGGTGTGGTCGTAGAAGCCGACCGCGCCCTGCACCTGGCCGGAGACGAGCGCGGTCTCGGCCTGGACCCCGGCGGGCTCGGACATGAGCTGGACGTTCAGGCCCTCGTCCTGGAAGTAGCCGAGCCGCTGGGTGAGCATCGCGGGCAGGTAGATGACCTTGTCGAGGCCACCGACCATGATCTTGACACTCTCGCCCTTGCCACCGCCCCCGCCGGAGTCGGCCGCGGAACCGGCCGCGTCATTGGCGCAGGCGGTGAGCGAGGACAGGGCGAGCAGGCCGGCGGCGGCCAGGGAGGCGTGTCTGGCGGTCTTGCGCATGGCGGTTCACGTCCTTGTGAGAGGGCGGTGCGGGTGAGGGTGTCGAGGGGGCTGGGCGGTTCGTACGGAGCCGGTCGCGCGAGGGGCAGGGTCAGCTCTCCGAACCGGCGGGCTTCCAGCGGAAGATGCGCCGCTCGGCGAAGGTCAGCAGGCCCTCGGCGGCGAGGGCGACGACGGCGAGGATGACCATCGCGGCGTACACACCGGCCGCGTTGAAGGTGTTCTGCGACTGCGCGACGAGCAGGCCGATGCCCTTGGTCGCGCCGATGTACTCGCCGACGATCGCGCCGATCAGCGCGAAGCCGAAGCTGACATGGAGGCTGGTGAAGATCCAGGAGGTGGCCGACGGGATGACCACCTGGAGGGTCACCCTGCGGTCGCTCGCGCCCAGGATGCGGGCGTTGGCCACCAGGTTGCGGTCCACCTCGCGGGCGCCCTGGAAGGCGTTGAAGAACACCGGGAAGAACACCAGCACCACGGCGGAGGCGACCTTGGAGGACGGCCCGAGGCCGAACCAGATCAGGAAGATGGGCGCGAGGACGATCCGGGGAATCGAGTTGAGCACCTTGATGTATGGACCAAGCACCTCGGCGAGGAGGCCGATCCGGCCCAGCGCGATACCGAGGAGGACACCGGCGACCACCCCCACGAGCCAGCCGAGCAGCGCCTCGTAGAGCGTGTACCAGACCTGCTCGCCCAGGGACCCGAGCGCGGTGCCGTGCATGACCCAGGTGGAGATCTGGTCCCAGATCTTGGAGGGCATCGAGAAGTTGAACGGATCGATGACCTTCGCCCGGGACAGCGCCTCCCACAGGCCGAGCACGGCGACCAGGAGCACCACTCGCGCGGCGTTGACGAAAAGCTTGCGGCGGCGGGCGGCCTGGGCGCGGCTTCGCGCGCGGTCGGGGGCCTTGGCGGCGGCCGGGGTGTCGAGAACCTCAGGCGACATGGGCGGCACCCCGCTCGCGGGTGATGCGGACCTCTTCGCCGAGCGACTCCCAGATCTCCCGGTAGATCTCGATGAACCGCGGCTGGAGGCGCACCGACTCGACCTTCCGCGGCCGGGGCAGATCGATCTCGAAGACCTGCTTGACGGTGGCGGGCCCGGCGGTCATCACGACGACCTTGTCGGCCAGCGCGATGGACTCCTCCAGGTCGTGGGTGACGAAGACGACCGAGGCGCCGGTGCCCTCCCACAGCTCCAGCAGTTCGTCCGACATCAGTGCCCGGGTCTGCACGTCGAGCGCCGAGAACGGCTCGTCCATGAGCAGGATCTCGGGGTCGTTGACGAAGGTGGCGGCGAGGGCGACGCGCTTGCGCTGGCCGCCGGAGAGCTGGTGCGGGTAGCGGTCCTCGAAGGCGGCGAGCCCGACCCGGCCCAGCCACTCGCGGGCCTTCTGCCGGGCCTCCGCCTTGGGGACGCCCCGGAAGCGGGGTCCGGCCATGACGTTCGACAGGACGGTGCGCCAGGGGAAGGTGGCGTCCTGCTGGAAGACGAAACCGACCTTGTCGCCGACGCCGCCGACCGGTTCGCCGGCGACCGTCACCTCGCCCTCGGTGGGCTCCTCCAGCCCGCTGACCAGGGTCAGCGTGGTGGACTTGCCGCAGCCGGTCGGTCCCACGACGGCCACGAACTCACCGCGTCCCACAGTGAGATCCAGACCGCGCACGGCCGTGTGCAGTCCCCCTGACGGGGTTCTGAAGGTCTTGCTCGCGCCCCGCAGCTCGATGGCGGGGCCGGTGTGTGCGCTCATGGCCCGGGACGGTAGGTCCGCCCCCGCCACGAGCAGCAGTCTTGTGTGCACAAGGCGTTCTTTTGCTCGCAAGAACCTGTTGTGCTCTTTTTGCTCGCGCTACAACTGCGGAGCCGCATGGGCGGGCCGGACGCCCGCCGGCCTTGAAGGAGAGGCCCGATGATTGACGTCCTGGTGGTCGACGACGACTTCCGCGTCGCTGAGATAAACGCCAAATACGTGGGAAAGGTTCCGGGGTTCCGGGTGGCCGCCCGCGCGCACAGCGCCGCCCAGGCGCTGGCCGCCGTGGAACGCGGCGCCATCGATCTGGTGCTGCTCGACCACTATCTGCCGGACCGTACCGGCCTGGAACTCGTCCACCGCATGCGGGAGCAGGGCCATGGCGCGGACGTCATCATGATCACGGCGGCCGGCGATGTCGCCACCGTCCAGCATGCGATGCGCCTGGGCGCCCTGCACTACCTGGTGAAGCCGTTCACCTTCGCCGCGCTGCGCACCCGTCTCGACTCCTATGCCGCGCTGCGCCGCACGGTCGACCGGGTGGGCGGCCGGGGGGTGGCGGGCCAGGAGCAGGTGGACCGGATCTTCGGGGCGCTGCGCACGGCGCCCGCCCCCTCCGCGCCCGGCCTGCCGAGCGGCCACACCGTGCCGACGACAGACCTGATATGCGACGTCCTGCACAGCGCCGACCATCCACTCTCCGCCCACGAGGTCGCCGCCCGCACCGGTCTGAGCCGCTCCACGGCCCAGCGCTACCTCCGCCACCTGGAACAGGCCGGCCGCCTGCGACTCTCCCTGAAGTACGGCGACACCGGCCGCCCGGAACACCGGTACGCGTGGGTGGCGCCGTGACCGTCGCCGGCCCTAGGCAGCCCCGGCCCCGGTGAGGGAGCGCACCTCCGTCTCGGCGTACTTGGCCTCGTCCGGGATCTCGTCCGAGGTGACCGTGCCCAGCCAGCCGGCGAGGAAGCCGAGCGGGATGGAGACGATGCCCGGGTTCTGCAACGGGAAGTACTGGAAGTCGACGCCGGGGAACAGCGAGCCGCGGCAGCCGGAGACCACCGGGGACAGCAGTACGAGCCCGAGCGCCGGGACCAGCCCGCCGTACACGGCCCACACCGCGCCGCGGGTGGTGAAGCCGCGCCAGAACAGCGAGTACATCAGCACCGGCAGATTGGCGGACGCGGCGACCGCGAAGGCGAGTCCGACCAGATAGGCGACGTTGAGGTCCCGGGCCAGCAGTCCGAGCGCGATCGCCACGGCACCGATCCCGACGGCGGCGAACCGCGCCACGGCCACCTCGCGGTGCACCCCGCCCTTGTGCCCGTCGCCCGGCCGCCGGAGGGAGGCGTAGAGGTCATGGGCCACGGAGGCGGAGGAGGCGAGCGTGATACCCGCGACCACCGCGAGGATCGTGGCGAAGGCGACGGCGGCGACCACCGCGAACAGAACCGTTCCTCCAGTGGAGCCGGCGCCGCCGCCCAGGTCGAGGGCGAGCAGCGGCATCGCCGTGTTCCCGGCCGCGTTCGAGGCGCGCAGGGCCTTGGGGCCCACGACCGCCGCCGCCCCGAACCCGAGGACGATCGTCAGCAGATAGAACCCGCCGATCAGCCCGATCGACCACACCGCGGAACGGCGCGCGGCGCGCGCGGTGGGCACCGTGTAGAAGCGGGACAGGATGTGCGGCAGCCCGGCGGTGCCCAGCACCAGCGCGAGCCCCAGGCTGATGAAGTCGAGACGGGCGGTCCAGCTGCCGCCGTACTTCAGGCCGGGCGCGAGGAAGGCGTCCCCGTGGCCGCTGCGCCGCGCGGCCGTGACCAGCAACTGATCGACATCGCCGTGGAACCGCAGCAGAAGGAGCACGGTCAGCGCGACCGTCCCGCCGAGCAGCAGCACCGCCTTCACGATCTGGATCCAGGTGGTCGCCCGCATCCCGCCCAGCGACACATAGACCACCATGAGCGCGCCGACCCCGATGACCGTCCACGCCTGGGCCGCCCCGCTCGTGCGGCCGAGCAGCAGCGCCACCAGGCTGCCCGCGCCGACCATCTGCGCCACCAGGTACAGCACGGACACCACGACCGAGGACGTGCCCGCCGCGATCCGCACCGGGCGCTCGCTCATCCGCGCGGCCACCACGTCGGCCAGGGTGAACCGCCCGCAGTTGCGCACCAGTTCGGCCACCAGGAACAGCACCACCAGCCACGCCACGAGAAAGCCCACCACATACAGCAGCCCGTCGTAGCCGTACAACGCGATGAGCCCGGTGACGCCCAGGAAGGAGGCCGCCGAGATGTAGTCGCCCGTGATGGCAAAACCATTCTCCATCGGGGAGAACAACCGCCCGCCCGTGTAGAACTCCTCCGCCGAACCGCGCCGCCGCCGGCCCACCCACGTCGTGATCCCGAGGCTGACCGCCACGAATCCGCTGAACAGCAGCAGCGCCAGCGTCTGATGCTCGCCGGTCACCGGGCACCTCCCCGTGTCCCCCGGGTCAACTCCTGTGTCTCCCAGCGCAGTTCCAACGCCGCCCGATCCCGCCGCAGCCGCGCGTGCCGGGTGTAGGCCCAGGTGAGCAGGAACGTGGTGAGGAACTGCCCCAGCCCCGCGAGCATCGCCACGTTCACCGCGCCCACCACGGGCCGGGCCATCAGCTCCGGAGCGGTGGTCGCCGCCACCACGTACGCCACGTACCAGCTCAGGAAGACCGCGACCCCCGGCACCACGAACCGCCGGTATCTGCCCCGCACTTCCTGGAAGGCGGCGCTGCGCTGCACCTCGACGTACACCTCGCGGGCGTGCACCGCCGCCGCGTCCATCTCCCCGCGCGCCGAGGGTACGGCCGGAGGGGGTGATCCGGCGCCGTACGGCTCGCCCCAGCCGAGGGCCGACGAGTCGCACCAAGGGTCCTCGTGCCGCGCAGCGCGGCAGGGTGCGCCGTGGTCCCTCCGGTTCCCGGCCGAACGCTCGGGACCGTCCCCTGCTCCGCGGGCACGATCATCGCTTGACTGCATGCCCAAGGATGGGCAGACCCGGAAGTTCCGTGACTCTTCTTCTCCGGGCTCTTCACTCCATCAGGTGACGTCACCCCGCGGGCGGCCGCACCAGCCCCTTGGCGTAGGCGTAACGCACCGCCTGCGCCCGGTCCTTGAGGCCGGTCTTCGCGAACAGGTTGTTGATGTGCGTTTTCACAGTCGCGTTCGAGACATGCAGCCTGCCGGCGATCTCCTGGTTGCTGAGGCCCTCGGCGATCAGCACGAGGACCTCGGTCTCGCGCACGGTCAGCCCGTCCGGGGGCTCAGAGGTCGTGGGCACGAGCGCGACCGGCCGGGGCTCGGCCTGCGACAGCCGCTCCAGCAGCCGGCGCTGGACGCTCGGCGACAGCCCCGCCTCCCCCGACAGCACGCTCTCCACGGCCCGTACGATCTCCTCGCCGCCCGCGTCCTTGGTCAGATAGCCCCGGGCGCCGGCCCGCAGGGCGGGGAACAGCGACTCGTCGTCGGCGTACGTGGTGAGCACCACCACCTGGGTCCCGGGGTACTGCTCCCGGATCCGCCGGGTGGCCTCCACGCCGTCGCAGCGGGGCATCCGGAGGTCCATCAGGACGACGTCGGGGGCGAGTTCCCCGACCAGGCGCACCGCCTCCTCGCCGTCTCCCGCGGCGCCGATGACCTCGACGCCCGGGAGCAGTCCGAGCAGCATCACGATGCCTTCCCGGACGACGGTCTGATCGTCGGCGACCACCACCCGCGCCGGCTTCTTCTCCCCCTCGGGCTCGGTCATACGGGCACCTTCAGTGTCACCGCGAACCCCTCCTCGTCCGGCCCCGCGTCCAGCGAGCCGCCCAGCAGTTCCGCGCGCTCGCGCATACCGAGCAGACCGTACCCGCCGCCGGAGGACGTGAGGTCGCCGGGCCGTCCGCCCGAGTCCCGCACATTCAGCGTCACTTGGTGGTCGCTGTAGTCGAGGCGCAGGTCCACCTTGGCGCCCTGGGCGTGCTTGCGGACGTTCGTCAGCGCCTCCTGGGCCACCCGGCGCACGGCCTGGGACGCCTCGGCCGGCAGGGGTCTGGGCTCACCCGTGACAGTGACCGCCGCGCCTTCGGCCCCGCTGACGAGTTCGCCGAGGAAGTCCTCCAGCGGTGTCAGTTCGCCCCGCAGCGCGGACAGCGCCTGTCTGGTCTCGGCGAGGCCGTCGCGGGCCATGCCGCGGGCGGCCACCACCCGCTCCAGGATCCGCTCGCGGTCGGCGCCCCGCTCGATCAGCAGCCGGGCCGCCTCCAGGTGGACGAGCTGCGCGGAGAGGCTGTGGGCCAGCACATCGTGGATCTCGCGGGCGATCCTGGCCCGCTCGGCGAGTGCCGCGGACTCGGCCTCGGCGGCTCTCGCGGCCCGCTCCTGGTCGAGCAGCCGCTGTGCGTTGCCCCGGGCCTCAGCGTCCAGCCGCAGGACGTAGCCGGCCAGCGCCATGCCCACGACCGAGGCGGCGGTGGTCAGCCAGACGTCGTTGTTGAAGGCGGAGTACGCGGCGAGGCCCGCCGAGGTCACCGGGGCCGCGGCGGCGAGCGGGAGCCGCTCCAGGGCGGTGATTCCGCAGCCGCACCACAGGACGAGGGCCAGTGCCCGGAATCCCGTGGCCTCGGCGGCGACCGCGATGCCCATGAGCGTCGCCAGCAGGATCAGGGAGGGGAGCAGTCGGTGCTGGTAGGTGGTGCGGAAGAAGGCCCAGCCGAGGAATCCGGCGACGACGACGCCCGCGAGGGCGGCGACCCCGGTCCAGGCGTCGACATGCTTCTGGTTGTACGCGCCCCACAGCAGCAGGGCGATCACCAGGATCCTGACGGCCCAGGCGAGCAGGCGGCGGGGGCGGGTGGTTCCGGCGCGGCCGAGCGCCTCTTTCGAGGGCCACCGCGTCCAGGCGTTCTCGGTCACAGGCGCTCCTCTCCGGCGGGCCTGCCGTCACCGTACGCCGCGGCGGGACGGCTCGTGGCGCCGAGAGGCTGGGTGGTCAGCGGCTTACGAGCGCCGAGGGTGCTCGCACGCCAGGTCAGGATCCCGGCGCGGACCAGCAGGGAGGCGGCGAAGCCGAGGAGCAGGCCGGAGCTGTGCTGGTGCAGGCCGAAGGCGGCGCCGAGGGCGAAGACGCCGATGCGCAGGGCGATGCCGGCGATCCAGACGGCGGCGCTCGCCTTGGTGCCCTTGCTCCACACCGCGCCGTCCGGCTCGGTCCAGATGTGCGTGGTCCAGGCCCAGCCCGCGCCCATGGCCAGGCCGATGAGCAGTTCCACGGCGAGCAGTGCGGCGGACCCGACGCGGTGATGGGCGTCGAGGATGCCGGGTTCGCGCAGCGCTATGACCCCGAGGATCAGGGGCAGCAGCCACCAGCGGCGGTCCGTGTCGATCGGGCGTGCGCGGAACTGGCGTGCCAGCACGAGCGCGACGACGGCCACGATCACCAGTGCGTTGGCGAGCCCCACCATCAGATCCTCCGTGAGCGAGAAGTCGTTCGCCGGGAGCGAGTGCTGCCCGACGCTTCGAAGTTACGGAAATTCGCAGGTCGGGAGATCGGAGCCCGGGTGGATCACAGGTGGAGAGCTTGACGGACGTACCTCCACCCAGGGGTGGAGACGGGCCAGGGTGAGGTCCCGGCGGGGGTGAGGGTCCCGGCGGGGTGGGGCGGCGGGCGCGTGTCCGGCCGACCCCGCGCAGGGGGCCAGGTCGTGGCGGGTCGGATCCCACAGGCCGGATCTGACGGGCTGGATCTGACGGGCCGGGCCTTGCACGGCACCGGCCCCGCTGGCTGCGGGCTGGCTGGCTGCGGGCCGGCGGTCAGTCGGCCGGAGAGTCACCCACGTCTCCGCCGGTACCCGGGCCGTGAGGCTCCTCTGCCCGGGAGAGACCGGCGATGATCAGGCCGAGGGCGAATTCGAAGCGCTGGTCGAAGCTGTCGGGGCCGACGTGCGGCAGGACCTGGGCCAGGGCCGGGTAGCTGGCGGCCGGGGTCTGGTCCGGGTGGAGGGCCGGCGCGG
This sequence comes from Streptomyces sp. SUK 48, assembly GCF_009650765.1. NCBI lineage: Bacteria > Bacillati > Actinomycetota > Actinomycetes > Kitasatosporales > Streptomycetaceae > Streptomyces > Streptomyces sp. SUK 48. The sequence continues at coordinate 2,316,356 of NZ_CP045740.1, forward strand.
TTTCCTGGGCGGCCTGCTGTTCCTGGGTGAGGCCCAGGGTCAGATAGAAGATCGACCAGTGCGTCCACGCGGCCGTGCGCGGCGAATGGCCGGCCGCGAGCAGGGTGGCGATCACGGCGTCGGCGTAGCGCAGCGTGTGCGGCTCGGCCGCGAAGACGCCCGCGACCATCTTGGCGGCGTCGCGGTGGGAGAGCAGTGCCGCGCGGCAGCGGCGGCTCAGTTCCCTGAGCCGGTCGGGGAACGCCTCGGGCAGCGGCTCGTCGAGGCAGTGCGCGAGGAGTTCGTCGGAGGCGAGTTCGAGCAGGCGGCCCTTGCTGGAGGCGTGCCAGCGGACGGTGTTGTGCTGCACGCCGAGCCGGGTCGCGACGGCGCGCATGGTCACGCCGTCCAGGCCGTGCTCGTCGAGGACTGCCAGCGTGGCGGCGACGATCTCGCCCCGTGTCGTACCCATTGATGCGCCTCTCCGGTCGGCTCGCGCGCCTTGCCGCGCCAACCCCTGTTGTCCAATGGACAATTCTAGGGCATCCTCACTGTTGTCCAACGGACAAGAGTGAGAGGAAGTGATGGTCATGCTCGACGTGCTGATCGCCGGGGCGGGCCCGGTGGGGCTCTGGCTGGCCGCGGAGCTGCGCCTGCACGGGGTGGAGGTGACCGTCGTGGAACGCCGGGCGGCACCGGACGGACGGTCGCGCGCGGTCGGCATGCAGGCGGGCACGCTCGACACCTTCGCCACCCGCGGGCTCGCGGAGCGGTTCATCGAACGGGGCACCCCGGTGCCGACCGGCCACTTCGGGGCGGCGACGACCAGGCTGGACTTCTCCACGACCGGAGCGGTGCACCCGTTCATGCTGGCGCTCGGCCAGTCCGTCACCGAACAGCTCCTGGAGGAGCACGCGGTCGCCGTGGGCGCCCGGGTGCTGCGCGGCGCTGAAGTCGTCTCGCTCACCCAGGGACCGGACGCCGTCGAGGTGGTGATCCGGGGCGACGGCACCCACCGGACCGAGCGGGCCCGCTGGGTGGTGGGCTGCGACGGCACCCGCAGCGCGGTGCGCCGGGCGGCCGGCATCGACTTCCCGGGCCGGGACACCACGTTGACCGGGTGGCTCGCCGACGTCGAGCTGGACGACCCGCCCACCGCGCCGCTCGCCGCCGCCGGGCCCGCCGGTTCGTTGCTGGCGGCCCCAATTGGCGACGGCGTCCACCGGCTGGCGGGCCTGTCCACGGCCACCATGCACCGCGGCGCCGGAGAAGCGCTCACCCTAGAAGAGGTGCGCGAGCAGACCCGGGCGCTCCTGGGACGCGATCTGGGCATCCGCAACCCCCGGTGGCTGTCGCGCTACGGCAACGCCACCCGCCAGGCCGCGCGGTACCGGGCCGGACGGGTACTGGTGGCCGGGGACGCGGCGCACATGTTCTTCCCGGCCGGTGGGCAGGGCATGAACCTCGGCATCCAGGACGCCACCAACCTGGGCTGGAAGCTGGCCGCCACCCTTCAGGGGCGGGCCGCCGACGGACTGCTCGACAGCTACGACACCGAGCGCCGGCCGGCCGCCCGCGCCGTCATCGACAACACTCGGGCGCAGCTCGCCCTGTTCGCGGCGGCGAGCCCGGAGCAGATCGCGCTGCGCGAGGTCTGGTCCGCCGCGCTGGCCGAGCCGCGGACCAACCGCCAGTGGGCCCGCAGGATCGCCGGCTTCGACGACCCACTGCCCGCTGACATCGCACCCGGCGGGCACCCGCTGGACGGCACGCGGCTGGCGGGCCTCGCCCTGGACTCGGCCGAAACGCCCACCGCCCACCCGTTGATGCACCGCGGCCGGCCGTTGCTGCTGGACCTCGGCGGGACGCGGACGCCGTGTGCCGCGGGTGGTCCGGAACAGCGGACGGTCACCGTCGACACCGAAGCCTCGGATCGGATCTGGCGGGACGTCACCGCCGTTCTGATCCGGCCGGACGCCCGGATCGCCTGGGCCGGCACCGACACCGACCCGCGGCGCCGGGCCACGGGCTGCCGCACCGCCCTGCGCACTCTGTACCGCTGAGCGTGCCCGATGCGCCGACTCGCCGGACAGCACCGGTCCGTCGGTGCGGTGGGCCGGTGCGACCGGGCGGGGGTACGGTTCGGCTGAACCTGGCCGAGGGCGAGCTGCCAGAGGGGGTCGGGTGGGTGGCGTACAAAGCCGAGGGGGTTGTCGTACAAAACCGCAGGACCGCCCCGCACGTTCCTACAGGCTGAACATGTGGGGCCAGGGGGAAGCCGTCGGGAGCCGACCCGTAAGCCGGACCAGGCCGGCCCAAACCGCTCCTCGGTCACCGGTCCAAGCCGACCCGCACCCGGCCCCGCTCGGGCCCACGCCCCCAAGCCGCACTCACCCGAACCATCGGGGCGTGCCGCTTCCGGGACGTGGAGGCACCCCTCAGAGCAGGGCGCCGAGGGGGCCCAGGAATCCCCCGGCCCCCTCCCAGCCCAGTTTGTGCGACCTCAGGTGTACGACCTCAGACGAACCCGCCCCAGCCAGAGCACTCACCCCAGCCCGCCGCAGCCGTCACGCGTCGATCCGCGACCGGTCCAATGTCGCCGCCGAGCTGGAGATGAACTCCTTGCGAGGGGCCACATCGTTGCCCATCAGGAGATCGAAGACCTGTTCGGCGGCTTCGAGGTCGGCGAGGTTGATGCGGCGCAGGGTGCGGTGGCGGGGGTCCATGGTGGTCTCGGCCAGCTGGTCGGCGTCCATCTCGCCGAGGCCCTTGTAGCGCTGGATGGAGTCCTTGTAGCGGACGCCCTTGGTCTGGAACTCCATGAGCTTGTCGCGCAGCTCGCGGTCCGAGTACGTGTAGACGTACTTGTCCTGGCCCTTCTTCGGCTGGACGACCTCGATGCGGTGCAGCGGCGGCACCGCGGCGAAGACACGCCCGGCCTCGACCATGGGCCGCATGTAGCGCTGGAACAGCGTGAGCAGCAGGCAGCGGATGTGGGAGCCGTCCACATCGGCGTCGGTCATCATGATGATCTTGCCGTAGCGGGCCTGGTCGATGTCGAAGGTGCGGCCCGAGCCCGCTCCTATGACCTGGATGATCGCGCCGCACTCGGCGTTCTTGAGCATGTCGGTCACGGACGAGCGCTGCACGTTGAGGATCTTGCCGCGGATCGGCAGCAGGGCCTGGAACTCGGAGTTCCGCGCCAGCTTGGCGGTGCCGAGCGCGGAGTCGCCCTCGACGATGAACAGCTCACTGCGGTCGACGTCGTCGCTGCGGCAGTCGGCGAGCTTGGCCGGCAGGGACGAGGACTCCAGGGCCGTCTTGCGCCGCTGGGCGTCCTTGTGCTGGCGGGCCGCGACACGCGTCCTGGCGGCGGCGACCACCTTCTCCATGACGACACGGGCCTGCGCCGCCGCGTCCCGCTTGGTGGCGGTCAGGAACGCCTTCAGCTCCTTGGTGACCACCTGGTTCACGATGCGGCGGGCCGCCGAGGTGCCGAGGACCTCCTTGGTCTGGCCCTCGAACTGCGGCTCGGCCAGGCGCACGGTGACGACCGCGGTGAGGCCCTCCAGGGCGTCGTCCTTGACGACATTGTCCTCGGCCACGCGCAGCATCTTCTTGGCGCGCAGCACGTCGTTCATCGTCTGTGTGAGGGCCTGCTCGAAGCCGGAGACATGGGTGCCGCCCTTGGGGGTGGCGATGATGTTGACGAAGGACCGCAGCTTCGTGTCGTAGCCCGTGCCCCAGCGCAGGGCGATGTCGACGCCCAGTTCGCGGGCGACCTCGGTCGGGGTCATCTGGCCGTGCTCGTCCAGGACGGGGACGGTCTCCTTGAAGGTGCCCTTGCCGGAGAAGCGGAGTACGTCGCACACCGGCTTGTCGCTCGCCAGGTACTCGCAGAACTCGCTGATGCCGCCGTCGAAGCGGAAGGACTCCTCACCCTTGCTGCCGCCCTCGCCCAGGCCGTACTCGTCGCGGACGACGATGGTCAGGCCGGGCACCAGGAAGGCGGTCTGCCGGGCGCGCTGGTGCAGCGTGTCCAGGTTGAGCTTGGCGTCCTTGAGGAAGATCTGCCGGTCCGCCCAGTAGCGCACCCGGGTGCCGGTGCGGGTCTTGGGGACCTTCTTCGCCTTGCGCAGACCGCTCTTGGCCTCGAACTTCGCGTCCGCGCCGGCGCCCGTGAAGGCGCCCGGCACGCCGCGCCGGAAGCTGATGGCATGGGTGTTGCCGCTGCGGTCCACCTCGATGTCGAGGCGGGCGGAGAGGGCGTTGACCACGGAGGCGCCGACGCCGTGCAGACCGCCGGAGGCGGCGTACGAGCCGCCGCCGAACTTGCCGCCCGCGTGGAGCTTGGTCATGACGACCTCGACGCCGGACAGGCCGGTCTTGGGCTCCACGTCCACGGGGATGCCGCGGCCGTTGTCCCGGACCTCCACGGACGCGTCGTCGTGGAGGATCACCTCGATGTGGTCGCAGTAGCCGCCGAGGGCTTCGTCCACCGAGTTGTCGATGATCTCCCACAGGCAGTGCATCAGGCCGCGGCTGTCGGTCGAGCCGATGTACATGCCCGGACGCTTGCGCACCGCCTCGAGGCCCTCGAGGACGAGCAGGTGCCGCGCGGTGTAGTTGGAACCGTCGCGGTCTGCTCCTGCCAGCAGAGCTGTGGACGGCACGGACGTATCGGCGGTCACGCGGTTCGCTCCTCGCTGAATTTCAGGTTGCCCCCTTCTGGGTAAGGGGGAGGCTTCGGTTGCCCGTCAGAGGGTACCGAGGCCAGGTAGAGCCGGTGTAGCGCGACCCTCGTCGGCTACTCAGACTAGTCCAGGCTCGTATACACGTTCGATCCCTCGTTGGGGTGAAGTGCATATCACGTTCCCTTGGAGGCATGAACCATTTAGGCTCCGGGCACGTCCTCTTGAACAACCGGCAAGCCAGCCGGGAGGACCGAGATACTAGACAGCGCGAACCCGTAAGCATCCCCAACACGCACTACGGCACATTCGCCGCCAACCGGCAGCAGACAGCCGCCCCGGAAAATTTTTTCCAGGAAAAGCCACGAGCGGGAACGTTTTCGGGCTGGTTGGATGTTGACCCTGGTACGACAGCTCGTCGAGCTAGAGAAGAGGCGACGTGACTACTGTTCTGACCCCCGCGAGCCCGCTGACGGCCGCTGATCGCTGCGACCGCTGCGGCGCCCAGGCATACCTGCGCGTCGTCCTGCTCAGCGGCGGAGAGCTGCTCTTCTGCGCCCACCACGGTCGCAAGTTCGAGCCGGAACTCAAGAAGATCGCCGCTGAGATACAGGACGAGACGGAGCGGCTGACGACCGCCCCGAGCACCGCTTCCGAAGAAGAGCGCTGAATCTCGCACGGACGACGAGCCGATACCGGCACAGGCCGGTGAACGGGCGGCCGCTCCTCTGTGGAGCGACCGCCCGTGCTCATACCCTGATCACCCCCGCGCAAGGCCCTCAGGAGCTCCCATGGGGCCTCTCGCGGGCTTTCGTGGGCGCCGTGGGTGCTTTCCCGTCCGCGCCGTCCCCGCCCGTCCCGAGGGCGCGTACGACCTCGGAGACACGGGTGTAGACGCCGGGGCTCCCGGCCCGCCCGCAGCCGCTGCCCCAGGAGACGAGACCGATCAGCCGCCCGCCGGCCACCAGCGGGCCGCCGCTGTCCCCCTGGCACGCGTCCGGCCCACCGGCGGCCTCTCCCGCGCAGAGCATGCTGGCGGCCCGGTAGACGCCGTCAGGGCCGCCCGGATAGGCGCGGCCGCAACGGTCGTCGGCGAGCACATGCACATCCGCGGCGTGGAGCCGGTGCGCGTAGGCACCGCCGCCGGTCAGATCGCCCCAGCCGGAGACCAGGGCCTTGGTGCCCGGCGCGTAGGCCGGGTCACCCGGTCCCGCCATGGCGATGACCGCGCTCTGCGGCAGCGGTTCGGCGAGCGTGACGACGGCGAAGTCGCCGGAGTTCGTCGCGCCGTCGAAGCCCGGATTGACCTGGACGTCCTTGACGGCGATCTCCTGGCCCTCGTCGGACAGCAGATCCGTGCGGCCCGTGATCACCTTGAGGTCGCGCACCCGGCCGGGTGGCGCCCCGAGGACGTCGTCGTTCATGCAGTGGGCGGCCGTGAGCACCGTGGTGCGGGCGATGGCCACGCCGCCGCAGAACTGGCCCGCACGGGTGCCTCCGAACCGGTCACGGCTGGACAGCGCCACCGTCCACGGGGCCTGCGACACGTCGATGGGGAATCCCCCGACGACCACGCTCCGGACCGCCGCGGGCGCCGCCGTGAACGCGCTCACCAGGGGTATGGCGGTGACGGTGGCCGCGAGGACGAGCGGCCGGATCAGTGCACGGCCAAGGGAACGGCGCATGTCGACTCCTCACTCAGGGTGGTGACTGGAGACCCCAGAGTGATCCACATGCTCTCCGCTCGCAGCACGAAGGCCCGGCTCCCACGAGGGGATCCGGGCCTTCGGCGGCTACGACCGGCCCTGTGGGCCGGACCGCCGACTGGCGGACCAGCCGACTAGTCGAGGTAGTCGCGCAGCACCTGCGAGCGCGACGGGTGGCGCAGCTTCGACATGGTCTTGGACTCGATCTGGCGGATGCGCTCACGCGTCACGCCGTAGACCTTGCCGATCTCGTCCAGGGTCTTCGGCTGGCCGTCGGTGAGGCCGAAGCGCATGGAGACGACGCCGGCCTCGCGCTCGGAGAGGGTGTCCAGGACCGAGTGCAGCTGCTCCTGGAGGAGGGTGAAGCTGACGGCGTCCGCGGGGACGACGGCCTCGGAGTCCTCGATGAGGTCACCGAACTCGCTGTCGCCGTCCTCACCCAGGGGGGTGTGCAGGGAGATGGGCTCGCGGCCGTACTTCTGGACCTCGATGACCTTCTCGGGGGTCATGTCGAGTTCCTTGGCCAGCTCCTCCGGGGTGGGCTCGCGGCCCAGGTCCTGGAGCATCTGGCGCTGCACGCGCGCGAGCTTGTTGATGACCTCGACCATGTGCACCGGGATACGGATGGTGCGGGCCTGGTCGGCCATGGCGCGGGTGATCGCCTGACGGATCCACCAGGTGGCGTACGTGGAGAACTTGTAGCCCTTGGTGTAGTCGAACTTCTCGACGGCGCGGATCAGACCGAGGTTGCCCTCCTGGATGAGGTCCAGGAAGAGCATGCCGCGGCCGGTGTAGCGCTTGGCCAGGGAGACCACCAGACGGAGGTTGGCCTCCAGGAGGTGGTTCTTGGCGCGACGGCCGTCCTCGGCGATGATCTCCAGCTCGCGCTTGAGCTTCGGGGCGAGCTTGTCGGCGTTCGCCAGCTTGTCCTCGGCGAACAGGCCGGCCTCGATGCGCTTGGCGAGCTCGACCTCCTGCTCGGCGTTGAGCAGGGGGACCTTGCCGATCTGCTTCAGGTAGTCCTTGACCGGGTCGGCGGTGGCGCCGGCCGCGGCGACCTGCTGCGCGGGCGCGTCGTCCTCGTCCTCGTCGGACAGGACGAAGCCCGCGTTCTCGGTGCCCTCGGGCTCGTCGCCGACCTTGGTGTCCTCGAGAACCTCTTCCTCGAGGATCTCGGCGTCGTCCTTCTTGCCCGTGGTCTTCTTGGCCGCCGTCTTCTTGGCGGTGGTCTTCTTGGCAACCGTCTTCTTGGCGGTCGTCTTCTTGGCAACCGCCTTCTTGGCGGTGGATGCCTCTTCGGCGGAATCGTCCGGGGTGGCGGACGCCGCGGGGGCGGCCGTGGTGGCGGTGGCCTTCCTGGTGGTCACCGTCTTCGCCGCGACCGTCTTGGTGGCGGTGCGCTTGGCCGGGCTCTTCGCTGCGACGCTCTTTCGGGTGCGCTTGGGCTCTGCTGCACTGACCATCAGCGTCACACCCTCTTCCTCAAGAATCTGGTTGAGGCTGCGCAGTACGTTCTTCCACTGAGTGGCCGGAATCTGGTCAGCTTCGAAGGCCCGACGCACATCGTCGCCGGCGATCTGCCCCTCAGCCTTTCCCCGCTCAATGAGCGCCATGACAGAGACGGACTCGGCGATCTCCGGCGGGAGCGTACGGGATGTGCTGGCCGACACGAACAACCTCTCGGAACGTTGGAAAACGGCTTCCGGCGCCGTCCACTGCGGACGGCAGCCGACCACCGGCCTGGGGATGGGCCGACGGCGCGGGCGCGGGCCGGGAAGATGCACAGCGCCATGTCTGGCGTCCGTATTCCCTTCGCGGCTGTCACCTCTTAAGTCATCGCACTGTTCCCCTGAGCGTTACGCCCATTCTGCGTGGCCCGAGTCACACCCCGTAAGCGAACAAAGACGGTCAGACATGGGCAAAAGATATCGCCCGGCGCATCGCCGGACCCCGCCGGGCTCCTGAGGGGATCCGGCGGGGTCCGGCGATGGGCGGGTACGACGACCGGCGCCCGGGCCGACGCGCCATGGGGACCGCGGAGACGCCGCACACCGGCGACCGCACCGCCCGCGGGGGCGGGTCAGTGCTCGCGCGGGGCGGGAACCACCCGCTCCACCTCGGGGTGCGCCGTGAGCAGTTGGCGCATGGCGGCCTCCGCCGCGCCGCCGTCGCCGGTGCCGAGGGCGTCGACGATGCGCGCGTGCTGGGCGAGGGACGAGTCGTTCGGCCGGTCACAGGCCGTGACGGGGCCGCCGGAGACCTGGAGGGCGGCGCCGACGATGCCGGAGAGGTGCTCCAGCATGCGGTTGCCCGCGACCTGGATGAGCAGCGCGTGGAACTCGGTGTCGGCGCGCGAGTAGGTGAGCGCGTCGCCCTGGGCCATGGCGTGGCTCATGATCTCCACCATGTCGGACAGGCGCTGCTGCACCTCTTCCCGGCCGTGTCCGGCGGCGAGACGGGCGGCGAGCGGCTCGATGGTCCAGCGCAGCTCGCTGAGCTCCCGACGCTGGTCGTCGCGCTGGGGGCCGAAGGCCCGCCACTCGATGATGTCCGGGTCGAGGAGGTTCCAGTCGCTGACCGGACGCACGCGCGTGCCCACGTTCGGCCGGGCGCTGACGAGGCCCTTGGCCTCCAGCACGCGGAGGGACTCGCGGACGACGGTGCGGGAGACCTCGAAGCGCTGGCCGATCTCCTCGGGCACCAGCGGTCGGTCCGCGCCCAGGTCGCCCGAGACGATCATCTGACCCAGCTGCTGGACGAGTTGGCCGTGCAGCCCGCGGCCGCGGCTGCCCGCGGGCCGCCGGCCGACCCGGCCCAGCTCGGATTCGCCTCCGTCCCAGGTGGGCGTTCCCACGCGATCGCCCACCGAGGCGTCGCCGTAGGAGTAGCGGTCGAGTTCGCCCGGACCGACCAGACCGGAGTCGGTGGAACGGGCGGCGGTCATCATGGTGTGCGCAAGGGTACTCACGGAACCTTTGTCGGCGTCGTCTCCAACTCCCTTGAGGTCTTTGGTGAAAAGCACACGAAAGGGTGATCGCTCACCCCGTCGCAATTGACGCCTTATCGGAAAGAAACGAGCCGCCCACGGGGAGTTGTGGGCACAACCGGCACCAGAACCGTAAGAACCGCGGTCATCAAGCCCTGGCACGCAAGGTCGTGAACAGATACGCGCACAGCAGCGCCGCCAGGGACAACACCATTGCGCCGCCTACGGGTTGGACGAGCAGCCGCGCCACCGCGAGCACATACCGGTCCCCTCCGAACGGCCACTGGAGCAGAAACACCTCCCGCATCCGCAGCGGGAGATCGGCCACGGTGCGCTCGGCCGGGCCCCGGAACGCCGTGTGCATGAGGGGTACGACGGCCACGGGTACGGCGAGGACAGCGGCGAGCCCGCCCGAGGTGGACCGGAAGACGCCGGCCGCGAGCACGCCGGCCCAGGCGCACCCGATGACGAGGGCGGTCCAACTCGCGCTCAGCGCAAGCCAGTCGTCGGGGACCTGGGTCAGTTCCCTGCCGTAGACGAGGTAGAGCGCCTCGGCGTCGCAGCCCGCGACGAGGAAGGCGAGCAGCGTCGCGGTGGCTCCGGAGACGAGGAGTTTCGCGGCCAGCAGCCCGAGCCGGCGGGGCACGGTGCCTCGGTCGGCGGCAAGCGCGGGGTGGCGGAACTCGTCCCCGAAGGCCAGTGCTCCGAGCAGGCCGGCGGCGAGCGCGACGGGCGGCAGCGGCAGTTGCCGGGGCCAGGCCGCGAACAGCCGCGCCTGCGGGGTGTGGCCGATCCCGGCCAACGCCACGGCGGTCAGCACGGACAGCACGAGCACCGCGCCGCAGATCAGGAACCCGGTGCCGACGCCCGCGGCCCGCCGGATCTCGTAGCGCAGGGGGCGCAGGGGGGTGGGTGCGGGACGGACGGAGATGGGGGGCGGGAGGGGGGAGTTCATGTCGAAGGCGCGGGCGGTGTCGGTATCGGCGTTCCCGCCGGTCCGGGGTTCGGGCTGCACCGTCCACGACGGACGGGCGAACGGTCCCCTGGCTCCGGGCAGGAGGGTGCGGAGGGCGGAGATGTGGGTGGTGGCGATGCGGGTCGGGATGATGCGGGTGAGGCGGGTCGGGCCGGCTTCCGGCTTCCCGGTGCGGCGGGCAGTGGTCTCGGCGCCGAGGGCCATACGTGCTTCGGCCCGGGGCGGGGCCTCGTCGAACGAGCCCGCCGGGGCCGGTTCGGTCGAGAACACAGGTGTCCCCGAGGAGTCGGGCCGAGGCGGCTTTCGCGCGAAGGACGCGGAGGCGGCCGGGGCGGCGGTCTCCGGGCGCGTCATGGTGGGCGGGTCCGGCACGGAGAAGCCGAACACGGTCTTCTCTCGCTCCGGCGGCGTACGACGGCTCGCGGGGCCGCCCATGGCCGGCGCGCGCTCGGACAGTGCGCCGCCCACGGCGGAGCCGGGCCCCATGTCGCCCAGTTCGTCGGCGAGTTGATGGACGAGGATGCCGTGCCGGAAGGCCGTCTCACCGATGACGGAGGTGGTGGTGCCGTACACGGAGAGGCGGTTGCCGCCCTCGCGCACGACCTCGACGGAACGGCGGCCGGTACGGGCCTCCTTGGTGAGCGCGGCCGCGAGGCGCCCGGCGTACGGGCTGCGCACGGCCACGCGCGGGCGCAGCCGGGTGCGGGCGAACTCCCCGGCCGCCTGGTCGGCCAGGAGCCTGCCCGCGTCGAGCGTGACGACCCGGTCGGCGATGTGCGCGGCCTCCCTCGGGTCGCCCGTGGTCGTCAGCACGGTGCCGCCCTGATCGGCGTGGGCGCGCAGCATGCCGTGCAGCCACTGCGCCTCGCCGGGGGAGAGACCGCGGGCGGGATCGTCCAGGACGAGCGTGTGCGGGTCGGGCAGCAGGGCGCACGCCAGGCCGAGCCTGCGGTCCATGCCGCGGGAGAGCGTGCCGAGACGTTCCTCCCGGAAGCTGACCAGGCCGACGGTTTCGAGGACCTCGTCGGCGCGGCGCCCCGGGACGCCCGACGCCGCGCACAGCATGCGCAGATGTCCGCGGACCGAGCGGGCCGGGTGCCCCGGTACGTCGCCGAGCAGCACGCCGACCTCGCGTGCCGGGTGGGCGATCCGGTACAGGGGCCGTCCTCTGAAGTAGGTGATGCCGCGACCGGGTCGCAGGGCGAGCATCAGCCTCAGGGCCGTGGTCTTGCCGGCGCCGGAGGCCCCGAGGAGCACGGTGATCCGGCCGGCGCGCGCTTCGAAGGAGATGTCGTCGACAGCGGGCGGCCGTGCCTTGCGGGAGGTGCTGGTCAGTCCGAAGGCTTGGATCACCTGCATCAAGATAGCGTGCGATGTCCGGTTTTTTGGTGTATGGGGAGCTTTGGCGATGAATGCCGCGCCCTTGCGGCGGCCTCTGTCCACCGTTCGATGCAACGGGAGGCCCGGAAAGGCTCGGCCTCCCGGACCGCGGCCGGACCCCGTGCGCTGCCGGTCAGACCTCGGGGCGCAGCATCGGCGGGTTGAGCAGCGTGGCCCCGCCGGCCCTGAAGAGCTGGGCCGGGCGACCGCCCTGGCGCGTGGTGGTGCCTCCCGTCGGAACGAGGAACCCGGGGGTCCCGGTGACCTTGCGGTGGAAGTTGCGCGGGTCGAGGGCCACCCCCCACACCGCCTCGTACACCCGGCGCAGCTCGCCGACGGTGAACTCGGGCGGGCAGAACGCGGTGGCCAGCGAGGAGTACTCGATCTTGGAACGGGCCCGCTCCACGCCGTCGGCGAGGATCCGGGCGTGGTCGAAGGCCAGCGGTGCGACGGGCTCGTCGTCGCGGCCGTAACCGCCCTGCTGAAGCAGTTCCTCGACCGGGGCCCAGCGCGCGTTGCTGGCGTCGCCGCCCGCGCGGGGGGCGGGCAGGTCGGGGGCGAGTGCGAGGTGCGCGACGCTGACCACGCGCATCCGCGGGTCCCGGTCGGGGTCGCCGTAGGTGGCGAGCTGCTCCAGGTGTGCTCCGTGGTCCTGGGCGGGGATCGAGGGGTCGTGCGCGTGCAGCCCGGTCTCCTCGGCCAGTTCGCGCGCCGCCGCCTGGTTCAGGTCCTCGTCGTCCCGTACGAAGCCGCCGGGCAGCGCCCACCGCCCCTGGAAGGGCGACTCGCCCCGGCGCACCGCCAACGCGCACAGCGCATGACGGCGAACGGTCAGCACGACCAGGTCCACGGTGACGGCGAAGGGCGGAAAGGCTGACGGGTCGTAGGGCATGCCGCGATCATAGTCGTCTTCCTGACGATAAACACGCCGTTCGCCGGTGGGGGCGCCGGTGCTTCCGCTTCGTCGCGTTATGGGAGGCCGGACGGGCTCCCGCCCGGTTCAGGTCATGCTCTCCCCCGTCCCCTTCGTGGGCATACGGGTGCCCGCCGGATGCCGGGTGCCCGCGCGCGGAGCGCGTCCGGCGGCCGGGCCGGGGCTCGCCGGACGGCGCCGCTGCCCGGGCACACGGGCGGCACGGGGGCCGTCCCCGGCGGCGGCGAGGGCGGAGCGCAGCCGGCGGCGTCGGCGGATGCGCGCGGCCGGATCCGGTTCGCCGACGGGGTCCGCGACACCTTCCAGGCGTCCGGCGAGTTCGGGCGTCTCCGAGGCGGCCGCGGCGGGCGCCATGCCGTCCTGCCCGGGTTCCGTCACCCCCGGGGCGTCTGCCGCGGGCGCCACCCCGTCCTGCGCAGGCGCCACGCCGTCTCGCGCGGGTTCCGCGGCGGGCGCTCCCCCGGTCCGCGCCGCTCGCAGGCACCGGCGGATCGATTCCACGTCCAGGCCCTCGTTGCACGCCTGGTGCAGGAGGCGGGCGAAGAGGTAGTCCGGGTCGGCGCCCAGTGCCATGGCCAGGGCCTCGCGGGCTTCCAGTTCGTCGCCCGTGGACCAGGCGACCCAGCCGGCCAGGGTCAGCGGCGGGGCGGCGTGCTCGGCGTACGGTCCGACGCAGCGGCGGGCGAGGGCGCGCCAGAGGCGGAGCGCGGGGGCCGCTTCGTCGCCCTCCATCCAGGCGGCGGCGCGGTCGCGGGTGCCGCGGTCCTGGAGGCCGAGGATCAGCCGTGCCGCCTCGTCGTGTCCGATCAGGCCGTCGTCGCGCAGGTCGGCCGGAAAGGCGCCCGCGACCGGGGTCGCCGCGGCGAGGCGGCGGATGACGCGCTCGGCGAGGACGATGGTCTCCTCGGCCACCTCCGCGCGCCCCGCCTCGTCGAGGATGCGGGGCACCAGCGCCAGGCCGCCCGCGTCGAGGGCGGCCTCCTGCTCCCGTGCCGCCGCGGCCTCCCAGGGCTGGAGCCGGGCGCGCAACTCCCTGAGGGTGCCGCGGACTTGGATGCCGGCGTAGGTGGCCGCGGCGGCGAGGACGGAGGTGCCGGGCAGGCCCATCGGCGTACCGTCCTCGGGGCAGCAGTCCGCGACGGGGCAGCAGTACGACCAGTAACGGCCGTCGGAGACGCAGAGCGCCTCGATGACCGGCACGTCGAGGTCGCCGCACTGGATGCGCAGCAGGTGGGCGAGGCGGGCGAGACGGCGTTTGACGTCCCGGCCGCGCTCTCCCGGGGCGGGTTCCTGGCAGACGTAGGCCACCAGCCGTTCGGGCCTGGCGCCCCGCCGCTCGCTGCTGGTCACCAGGCCCCGGGCCAGCTGGCGGGCGGCCTCTTCCCAGTCCTCCTCCTGCGCGGGGATGCCGAGCCGGGCCCGGCCGCCGAACCTGCCCTTGCCCCCGCTGTCGTGCACGGCGACCAGGACCATGCTGTCCTCCGGTCGGTAGCCCAGGAGGTAGGGCAGGGCGTCGGCCAGTTCGGCCGGGGTGCGCAGGGTGACCTGCTCGGTGGTTTCGCTGTGATGCGTCATGCGCCGACGGTCTCGCGGATTCCGCGAACCCGCTCGGGCCTGTGGATAAGTCGAATCAGGGACACGACAAGCCGTCGAGGGTTGTCCACAGATCCGCCTTCGGCCCGCCCGTTCGTCGGTCCCGTCCTGTTGTATGGAACGCATGGAGCACGAGCACACGAGCAACGCGGATCTCCGGGCAGGGGCGGACGCCGTCCTCGCCCGGCTCGTCGGGGACAGCACGGGCGCCGCCCGGCTGCGCGAGGACCAGTGGCGGGCGATCGAGGCGCTGGTCGCCGACCGGCGCCGGGCGCTGGTCGTGCAGCGCACGGGATGGGGCAAGTCCGCGGTGTACTTCGTGGCGACCTCGCTGCTGCGGGCCCGGGGCAGCGGGCCGACCGTGATCGTCTCGCCGCTGCTCGCGCTCATGCGCAACCAGGTGGAGGCGGCGGCCCGCGCCGGTATCCACGCCCGGACCATCAACTCCTCGAACACCGAGGAGTGGGAGGACGTGCAGGCCGCGATCGCCGCCGGCGAGGTCGATGTCCTGCTCGTCTCGCCCGAGCGGCTCAACAACCCCGACTTCCGCGACCAGGTCCTGCCCAAGTTGTCCGCGGCCACCGGACTGCTGGTCGTGGACGAGGCGCACTGCATCTCCGACTGGGGCCACGACTTCCGCCCCGACTACCGGCGGCTGCGCACCATGCTCGCCGACCTCCCGCCCGGCGTCCCGGTGCTGGCCACGACGGCGACGGCCAACGCCCGGGTGACCGCCGACGTCGCCGAGCAGCTGGGCACCGGCGGTGGCTCCGACGCGCTGGTGCTGCGCGGCCCGCTGGACCGGGAGAGCCTGAGCCTGGGCGTGCTGCGGCTCCCGGACGCGGCGCACCGGATGGCCTGGCTCGCCGACCATCTCGACGATCTGCCGGGCTCCGGCATCATCTACACCCTCACGGTCGCCGCCGCCGAGGAGGTCACCGCGTTCCTGCGGCAGCGGGGCCAGACCGTCGCCTCGTACACGGGCAGGACGGAGAACGCCGACCGGCAGCAGGCGGAGGAGGATCTGCTGGCCAACCGGGTCAAGGCGCTCGTGGCCACGTCCGCGCTCGGCATGGGCTTCGACAAGCCCGATCTCGGCTTCGTGGTCCACCTCGGCTCGCCCTCCTCCCCCATCGCCTACTACCAGCAGGTGGGCCGCGCCGGCCGCGGGGTGGAGCACGCGGAGGTGCTGCTGCTGCCGGGCCGGGAGGACGAGGCGATCTGGGAGTACTTCGCCTCGCTCGCCTTCCCCTCCGAGGAGCTGGTGCGGCGCACCTTGGACGTCCTGGCCCGCGCGGACAAGCCCCTGTCCCTGCCCGCGCTGGAGCCGCTGGTCGAGCTGCGCCGCTCGCGGCTGGAGACCATGCTCAAGGTCCTCGACGTGGACGGGGCGGTGCGCCGGGTCAAGGGCGGCTGGCTCGCGACCGGGCAGCCGTGGTCGTACGACGCCGAGCGGTACGCGTGGGTGGCGCGGCAGCGGGCGGCCGAGCAGCAGGCGATGCGCGCGTACGCGGACACCACCGAGTGCCGGATGGAGTTCCTGCAACGGCAGCTGGACGACGAGGGGGCCAAGCCGTGCGGCCGCTGCGACAACTGCGCGGGGCCGCGCTTCACGGCCGACGCCTCCTCGGCGGCGCTCGACGCGGCACGCAGTGACCTGGGCCGCGCCGGGGTGGAGGTGGAGCCCCGGCGGATGTGGCCGACCGGGCTCGGGGCCATCGGGATCGGCCTCAAGGGGCGTATCCCGGCCGGAGAGCAGGCGGCGCCGGGGCGGGCGCTGGGGCGGCTGTCGGACATCGGCTGGGGCAATCGGCTCCGTCCGCTGCTCGCACCCCGGACACCGGACGGGCCCGTGCCGGACGACGTGGCCCACGCGGTGATCGAGGTGCTGGCCGACTGGGCCAAGGGACCCGGCGGCTGGGCGCCCGGTGTCGAGGGCGCCCAGCCGAGGCCCGTGGGGGTGGTCACCGTCGCCTCACGCACCCGGCCGCGGCTCGTCCACTCCCTGGGCGCGCGGATCGCGGAGACCGGGCGGATGCCGCTGCTGGGTTCGGTGACGTACGACGAGGACGCGCCCCGGGTGTCGCGCAGCAACAGCGCGCAGCGGCTCAAGGCACTCGACGGCGCGTTGGCGGTACCGCCCGCCCTCGCGACGGCGCTGGCCGAGGCGGGCGGTCCGGTACTGCTGGTCGACGACTTCACGGAGACCGGCTGGACCCTCGCGGTCGCGGCACGTCTGCTCCGCCGTGCCGGTGCGCAGGGGGTGTTGCCGCTGGTCCTCGCGGTGCAGGGCTGACCGGAGTGCCGGGGCGTCCGGCCCGGTAACAGCCGGCGCGGAGGTCCCGGGTGTTCGGCGCGGAGGCCGGAGGACCTTGGAATTGGGTGCCGGGGCGATCCTGCCGGGGCAGGGGGCAGCCCGAGGGTCGGAGGCGACCCGAAGGTGGGGGCGACCCGGCCGGGGGCAGCCCGAAGACCGGGGCGATCCGCGGGCAGGGGGTTTCATCCCGGAAGGCAGGAGACACGGCCCCAAGGCCGGGGCGCGGCCCCGAGGGCGAGGGGTGCGCCCCCGAAGGCCAGGGGCATGGCCCCAGGGGCGAGAGCGCGGCGCGGAGAGGAGCCGGTGCCGGGCCGAAGGCCGGGAGGCGCGGCACGAAGGGCGCTTGGTTGTCGGCCCGAAGGCCGGAGATGCGCGGTCACAAGGGCGGCCGGTGTCGGACCAGAGCCCGGCGACGCGGCGCGAAGGGCGGTCGATGCCGACCCAAGGCCGGGCGGTGTCGGTCCGAAGAGCGCCGATGCCGACTGAAGAACGGCCAGTGCTGGTCCGAAGACCGAGAGGCGCAGCACGAAGAGCGGTTGGTGTCAGCCCGAAGGCTGAGCGGTGTCGGGCCGAGGAGTGGCCGATGTCGGTCGAAGGGCTGGCGATATTGGTCCGAAGGTCAGGCCGGGTTCGGGGTATACGCCGTGGAGAGGCGCGAGCGCCCCATGCGTCATCCGGTCGACCCTTGGGTAGGGATATAAGCCACGCACCACCCGATACCCGGCGGCGGCCCCAATTGCTCGTTGCCGCATTCCAGTTCGACAGGAAGAATTGAGATCCGCTCCCCGCACGGTCGGTCCGTGATCCGGTTGGGCTTCGCTGTGGCGCGCGGTCCCCGAATCCGCCCTCGCCCGCCGCGTGGGCGCGTAGCCGAAGGGAGGAACGTGACCTTCGGATTCGCCTCGTCCCCGGCGGCCTCGTTGTCGACGTCCACCGCTTCCGCCGGCCGGATGCTGGAGCCGGCGGAGTGGGCCGCCGCGGGAATCCCGCTGCTGCGCAACCCCCGTGAGGTCGTCAGCGGACTGCACGCCCGGCATCACCCGCGGCCGTCCACGGCGATCGTGGCCGTCCTCGATCCGGACGAACGGCTGTGTGCCAGTGCCTCGTTCACCCGTCGGGCCGCCCCCGCGGACGGCTGGATGTTCCGCAACGCCCTGCTGTCCCAGCTGCGTCGGGTCATACCGCACGACCTGCGCCGCCGTACCCCGGTGCGGACCGCCGTCCTGCTCTACTGCCGTGAGGGCGACGCCCGTTGGACCGAGGAGGACGGTGCCTGGATGTGGGGGCTGCGGGACGCCTGCACGCTGCACGGGCTGCGGTGCGGGGCGTACATCACGCTGACCCGCGACGGCTGGCAGGTGCTGGGCGAGGGGCGCGGTGGCCGTCGTCCGCACGCGCACTCGGCGCCGGAGCCGTTCGCCACGGCGGATACCCCGCCGCCCGTACCGCGCACCGGCGGCCCGGTCTCCGAGGTCCTGCGCCGCGCGGCGGCCCGCTGAGGGACGGCACGCGTCCGACGGCGGACCCTATTAGACCCAGTGGACCCGGCGGACCGGACACAGGCTCCCGCGCGAGCGCCGGGCGCGGAGACGGCCCGCTCAAGCACACACGGCCCCGCTCGGGCACCGCAGCAGTCGGCCGCGAGAAGCATCGGACCCGGCCTCGGGCCCAGCCGATGAACCGCACCGATCACCCCGGTCACCCCGGCCGCACCGACCCGTACACCGTCGTCGCACGGTGTCCCGGGCCTGCCGGGTGCCTCCCTCGCAGGGGAGGCACGGCTGCCCCGCGGTCAGGACCGGCCGGGCCGGGACACGCGACCGACCGGCATGCCGAAGGGCGCACCGTGCGGTGCCCCCTCGGGCGATCGCCGGCTCCGGGAGCCCGGCGCGTGGTCAGACGCCGGTGCCGAGAACCGAGTTGATCTGCTGCGGGTCGCCGCAGACGATCAGCAGGGCTCCGGCGCGGCCGTGGGCCAGCGAGAGGACGTCGGCGGAGGCGGCGCCCCCGTTGACGGCCACGACGACCACCGGGCGGGAACCGGCGCGGGAGGCGATGGCGGCGTCCGTGTAGAAGACGTCGTCACCCGCGTCGTGCTGCGCCCAGTAGGCGGTTTCGCCGAACGACAGCTCGTGCTCGGCCCACGGGTGCTGGGCACCCGTGGTGATCACCAGCACGTCGCCGGGGGCGCGGCCCGCGTCCAGCAGGAGATCGACGGCCTCTTCGGCGGCGTCGATCGCACCCTCGGCCGAGGCCGGGATCAGCTGGATCTGCGGGCCCGCGACCGCGGCGGGGGTAGCCGGACCGGAGGGGCCGGGCTGGGCCGGAGCCACGTCACGCGGCGTGCGCTGCACCGGCGGCGTAGGCCGCTGAGGGCCAGGGCGACCGGGGCGGGACGGCGCCGCGGGACGGGGGCCGGGTACGGGGCGAGGGGTCGGTGCGGTGCGGCCGCTGGCCGGCGTGACGCGGGGACCCTGGGCACTCTCGTGAATCTGAGGCTCCTCGGGAATGAGAGGCATGAGCTGATTTTTATCAAACGTTGAAGTGGCGCTGATGAACGGGGTGGCACATCAGTGCGATCGGAACCGTCAGAAGTCGAAGCCGAGCTGACCTTCGATTTCCGGAACGCTTCCGTCCGCCCAGTTGCGGGCCCTCTTGAGATGCCGCCACTGGGGCAGCGCATCAAGATACGCCCACGACAAACGGTGGTGCGGGGTGGGGCCCCGCTCTTCCAGTGCGGCCTTGTGCACGGGTGACGGATACCCGGCGTTGTCCGCAAACCCGAAGTCTGCATGGTCGACAGCCAGTTCGGCCATCATTTTGTCGCGCTGAACCTTGGCGATCACCGAGGCCGCCGCGACGGCGACGCACGACTGATCGCCCTTGATCACCGTGCGCACCTGCCACGGGGCACCGAGGTAGTCGTGCTTCCCGTCGAGGATCACGGCGTCGGGGCGGACCGGAAGCGCGTCCAGGGCGCGGCCCGCGGCGAGCCGCAGCGCGGCCGTCATCCCCATGCCGTCGATCTCCTCGGGGGAAGCATGCCCCAGCGCGTAGGCCGTCACCCACGTCCGCAGGATCTCGTCCAGGACTGTGCGCCGCTTGACGGTCAGCAGCTTGGAGTCGGTCAGGCCCGCGGGGGGCCGGCGCAGTCCGGTGATCGCCGCGCAGACGGTGACGGGTCCGGCCCAGGCACCGCGCCCCACCTCGTCGACACCGGCGATGACCTTGGCTCCGGTCGTGGCGCGCAGGGAGCGCTCGACGGTGTGAGTGGGAGGTTCGTACGGCATGGCGCACCTAGATTACGCCGCCGGGGGCACTGGCCGACACCCCGGTCGCCCGGAGGACGGCGGAAGCACCGGCGGGCCGAAGATCGTAGCGGAATCCGGATCGCCGCATTTGCATGCGCACATTTATGAGGGTGGTCATCCGCCTGCCGACGGAGGGGCGGAAAGGGGCGGTCACCGGTCACTCTCAGGGACCTTAACCCTGTCTACTTGCAGTGACCTTGCCTCTGAGACAAGCCCCCGCCGGCCCCCTCGCCCCACAGCCGCACCCCTAACGCAAGATCACGTCAGCAAATCATACCCGGGCCGCAGGCGATGACGTCGAACACGGCCAGGCACCCCGGCCGGTGACGCCGAGGCCGAGGAGGAGGGCGTGGTGATCGTCGCCGCCGAGGTGTCCGACGGCGAGAGCCTGGAGCGGACCGTCCGGCATCCGGCGGCGGTGGCGGCCACGCCGGTGCGATTACGGGTCGCGCCGAACCGGCCTGGCGGTCCCGGGACTTGTGGCGAGGCGACACCGGACGAACCACTCTCGCCCGCGCCGGCTACCAGACCCTCGCCAACACCCCCTCCCTGGAAGGGGCTTCGCGTGTCAGGGCGTCCGCGGCGCCCAGTCGGGCAGCGCTTCCGTCCGCTCTGTCCACTCCGCGGGCGGTGCTCCCGCCTTGCCCGCGGCGAGGACGCCGCCCACGATCGCGCAGGTGGTGTCGACGTCGCCACCCACCCGGGCCGTCGTCCAGAACGCCGTCTCGAAGTCACCGAGGCCGCGGGCTGCGGACCACAGGGCGAAGGGCACGGTGTCATGGGCGGTCCTGCGGCGGCCGCAGCCCAGCACGGCGGCGACGGTGCCGGCGTCGCCGTAGTCGAGCATGTCGCGGGCGCGACGCAGGCCCTGGCCGACCGCGCTCTTGGGGACGAGCGCGATGACGCCGTCCAGGAGCGCCTCGGGGGTGGGCGGGCCGTCCGGCGAACCGGCCAGAGCCGCGGCCGCCGCCACCGCCATGGCCCCGACCACCGCCTCCCGGTGCTGGTGCGTGGGATAGGCGGAGATCTCGGCCTGATGGGTGGCCTGCTCCGGGTCGTCCGCGTACCAGGCGCCCAGGGGCGCGGTCCGCATCGCCGCGCCGCTGCCCCAGGAGCCCCGCCCGTGGAAGAGGGCGGCGGCGGGCCCGCGCCAGTCCTCGCCCTGTCCGACGAGGCTCAGCAGCCGGCTCGTGGTGGGGCCGTAGCCCCGGTCCGGGTCGTGGTGGTCGGCGAAGGAACGGGCGAGGACGTCCTGGTCGACGCGCTGGTGCGCGGCGAGCACGGCGAGGACGGATGCGGCCATCTCGGTGTCGTCCGTCCACGGCCAGGGGCCGGGCGGCAGCTCGCGCCGCTTGAGCAGGGGGTGATGGGCCGGGATGAAGAACTGGGCGCCCAGGGCGTCGCCGACGGCCAGTCCGCGCAGGCTCGCCAGGGCGCGCTCATGGCGTCCGCGGGAGGAGAAGTGTGCGGTCATCGCTCCCCCACTCTATCCGGTGGCCCAGTCCGGCACCGGTTCACGCCAGCGGTCGAAGGGCCGGTCGAGTGTGTAGCGGCCGTCCTCGCCGAGCACGAGCATGCGCATCTCGGCGTTGTCCGGATTGGACAGGGATTCGAATTCGGCGACCGTCCAGTGGAACCAGCGCATGCAGAACAGCCGCATCGCGAGGCCGTGGGTCACCAGGAGCACGTTGGTTGGGTGGTCGGGGGCCTCGAAGCTGCGGAAGAGGCTCTCCAGGAAGCCGCCGACCCGGTCGTAGACGTCGGCGCCGGACTCGCCCTGCGGGAAGCGGAAGAAGAAGTGGCCGTAGGCGTCGCGGTATGCCTTCTGCAGGCGGACGTCGTCGCGGTCCTGCCAGTTGCCCCAGTCCTGTTCGCGCAGCCGGGGCTCCTCGCGGACACGTATGAGGTCGGGGTCGAGTCCGAAGGCGCGCAGGGTCTCGTGGGTGCGGCGGTACGGGGAGACGTACACGCTCACCCGTTCGGGGCCGAACAGCTCCCGGAGCCGTTCGCCGGTCCCCTCGGCCTGCCGCCGGCCGAGGTCGGTCAGCGCCAGGGCGTGGTCCGGTTCGCGCTCGTACACGGAGTCGTCGGTGTTGCCCGTCGACTCGCCGTGCCGGACAAGGACGATGCGCCGTGGTCGTGCCATGCCGAAACCCTAGAGCGAGGGGCGGCGAACCGAGGAATCGTACGGGGTCCATACAGCGCACGTCACAGCCGCCGCTTCCGGACCGACCGGCCGGTATTCCGGTCCTAGACCGTCCAGGACGGCTCCAGGTCGACGATGTCGCCGGAGAGGGCGGCGATGTCCGCCTCGGTCTGGGCGCGCAGGGCGAGGCGTTCGATCCGTTCGGTGCGGTACTTGCCGTGCTCGGCGGCGGCCCGCCACATCGACAGGATCAGGAACTCCTGCTCGGGGGCCTCGCCGAACATGCCGCGGATCATGCCGGGTGAGCCCGCCATGGCCGGGTTCCAGACCTTCTCCTGCATGAGGGTGAAGTGCTCCACGCGTTCCTCGTGGACCCGGCACAGGGCGAGTCTGAGCAGGTCGGAGTCGGTGAAGCGGGGTTCGAAGCCGGTCTTCACGTCGAAGCGGTACTCGAACAGCTTGACCTGGGCGTCCTTGAAGGTGCCGGACTGGGCGGCGGCGAGGCGGTCGTGGGAGCGGGCCATGAAGGAGTCGTAGAAGGCGCGGCTCTCCCAGAAGGCGACGATGTGCGCCACGTCGGGCCGCCGCCGGCTCCAGCCTCCGCCCTGTCCCCTGAAACCCGGCTCTCCCGGGAGCCCCGCCCATTTCCGCTGCCCCCGCTCGAACCCCCGGCGGTCCACCACGGTGCAGCGAATCCACTTGACCAGCACCGCGCCATCGTAAGGCCACCGGGCGTGGCGTCGGTCACGCTCCGGTGGAGTCGCTCCGCGCGCGCGGGCCCGGGTACGTGGCACGATGGGCAAGGATCCTCGGCTGGACGGGAGTTGGGGACGTGGTGCCCACAGGGAAAGGGGAGGCCCGGTGACCGGTTTCAGCAAGGGAATGCGCAAGGTCGAGGTCGCGCTCAAGTGGGACCCCAGTCCCGCGGGTACGGCGCCCACGGATCTCGACATCATCGCGGCGACCTTCGACGCGCGGGACCCGTACGGCGCGCCGGCGTATCTGGTGCACTTCGACAGCCGTTCGCCGGACGGCACCATCTTCCTCAACCGGGACAGCACGGACGGGCGGGGCTTCGGCTGGGACGAGGTCATGACCCTGGAGGTCGACCGGCTCAGCGAGCGGTACGGCCGCGTGGTGGTGGGCGTCGTCATCCAGCAGCAGGCCGGCCGCCGTACGTTCTCCGGCGTCCTGAACCCCGCCATGCGCGTCCGCGAGGGCTACACCGTGCTCTCCGAGGACGAGTTCACCGCCGTCCATGACGCGACGGCCGCGACCATCGCCGAGTTCATCCGCAACGAGTCCGGCGAGTGGATCTTCCACCCCGGCGTGCGCGGCTTCCAGGAGGACCCGGAGACCTTCACCCGGGTGATGGGGCGCGCGCGATAGCGGGCGGCTCCGGCCGGGCCGCCCTGTCGGACGAGGCGCGCTCGGCCGCCTACGGCGCCGTCTCCACGTCCCTCGCCCTGCGCAGTGATCGCCAGTTGGGGGATCTTGTGGACGCCGCCGTGCCGCTCGGCTCCGGTATCGGCGGCAGGTCGGCGCTGCTGGAGGCCGGCGGGCGGCCGGTGTTCGTGAAGCGGGTGCCGCTCACGGAGTTCGAGCGGCGGCCGGAGCGTGTGCGGTCCACCGCCAACCTGTTCGGGCTGCCGACCTTCTGCCAGTACGGCATCGGCGGGCCGGGGTTCGGGGCGTGGCGGGAGCTCGCCGTCCAGATCATGACGACGAACTGGGTGCTCGGGGGCCAGTACCAGGGGTTTCCGCTGATGTACCACTGGCGCGTACTGCCGGACGCGACGCCGGGGCTGCCACCGGAACTCGCGGACGTGGAACGGGCCGTGGCCTATTGGGGAGGCGGGCCGGCGGTACGGCGCCGTATCGAGGCCCTCCTGGGGTCGTCCGCGAGCCTGACGCTGTTCCTCGAATACCTCCCGTGGACGCTCCATGAGTGGTTCACCGGACAGGTGGAGGCCGGTGCGGACTCCACCGACCGGGCCTGTTCCCTGGTGGAGCGGGAGCTGGAGGCCGGTACGTCCTTCATGAACGGCCGTGGGCTCGTGCACTTCGACGCCCACTTCCAGAACATCCTGACCGACGGCCGGCGCCTCTACTTCGCCGACTTCGGCCTCGCCCTCGCCTCCCGCTTCGATCTCTCCCGGGCCGAGGCCGCCTTCCTCGCATCGCACCGGGCCTACGATCGCTGCTACACGCGTAGCTGGCTGGTGAACTGGCTGATCACGGCGCTGTACGGCTCCGGGCGGAGCGAACGCCATGCGCTCATCCGCGCCGTCGCAAAAGGCCAGGACCCGCCGCCCGGGCCACCGGGAGCCACGGCACTCCTCTCCCGTCACGCCCCCCTCGCCGCGGTCCTCACCGACTTCCACACCAGGCTCCAGGACGACAGCCGCGAGACCCCCTACCCGTCGCGCGCGCTCCAACGGGCCCTCCACGCGGCCGGATCGCGTCGCGGCTGAGGAGACCGGGGGTACGACGACGGCAGTGGGCGCCAGCCAGGTGGCTGGCGCCCACTGCCGTCAGTGCTCAGCGGTTCGCGCCGGAGGTGTGCCCGGCGCGAGGCCGCTCAGGTTCAGCTGCAGCCGCTCGTCGAGCCGCAGCCCTCGCAGATGTAGCACGAGCCGGCGCGCTGCATCTTGGTGCCGCAGGAGAAGCAGAGCGGGGCGTCGGCCTGGATGCCCAGCTGCATCTCCACCAGCTCGGCGCTGGTGTGGGCCTGCTTCGGGGCCGGCTTCACGGCCTCGGGCTCGGCCTTCGGGGCGGCGGCGACGGCCGTCGGCTCCTGGGCGCGGGGCGCCGACTGGGCCAGGCCCTCGACGTCGACCTCGTCGTCGGCCGGCTCGTAGGAACCGGTCTCCAGGTGCCGCTGGCGCTCCTCGGCGGAGTGGATGCCGAGCGCGGAGCGGGTCTCGAAGGGCAGGAAGTCCAGCGCCAGGCGGCGGAAGATGTAGTCCACGATGGACTGCGCCATCCGCACGTCCGGGTCGTCCGTCATGCCGGCCGGCTCGAAGCGCATGTTGGTGAACTTCGAGACGTACGTCTCCAGCGGCACGCCGTACTGGAGGCCGACGGAGACCGCGATGGAGAAGGCGTCCATCATGCCCGCGAGGGTCGAGCCCTGCTTGGACATCTTCAGGAAGACCTCGCCGAGACCGTCGTCCGGGTAGGAGTTGGCGGTCATGTAACCCTCGGCGCCGCCGACGGTGAACGACGTGGTGATGCCGGGACGACCCTTCGGAAGGCGCTTGCGGACCGGGCGGTACTCGACGACCTTCTCGACCGCGGTACGGATCGTGTCCTCGGCCTTCTCGGTGATCTCGGCCTTCTCCTCCTCCTTCTTCTTGGCGGAGAGCGGCTGGCCGACCTTGCAGTTGTCCCGGTAGATCGCGAGCGCCTTGACGCCGAGCTTCCACGCCTCGAAGTAGATCTCCTCGACCTCCTCGACGGTCGCCGTCTCCGGCATGTTGACCGTCTTGGAGATCGCGCCGGAGATCCACGGCTGGATCGCGGCCATCATGCGGACGTGGCCCATCGGGGAGATGGCCCGGTCGCCCATGGCGCAGTCGAAGACCTCGTAGTGCTCCTGCTTGAGACCGGGGGCGTCGATCACATTGCCGTGGTCGGCGATGTGGGCGACGATCGCCTCGATCTGCTCCTCCTGGTAGCCCAGGCGGCGCAGGGCCTGCGGCACGGTGCCGTTGACGATCTGCATCGAGCCGCCGCCGACGAGCTTCTTGAACTTCACGAGCGCGAGGTCGGGCTCGACACCGGTGGTGTCGCAGGACATCGCCAGACCGATGGTGCCGGTCGGGGCGAGCACGGACGCCTGGGAGTTGCGGAAGCCGTTCTTGTCGCCGAGGCGGACCACGTCCTGCCACGCCTCCGTGGCGGCGGCCCACACCGGGGTGTCCAGGTCGTCCATGCGGACGGCCGTGCCGTTGGCGTCGGCGTGCTGCTTCATGACGCGCTTGTGGGCGTCGGCGTTGCGGGCGTAGCCGTCGTACGGGCCGACGACCGCCGCCAGTTCGGCGGAGCGGCGGTAGGCGGTGCCGGTCATCAGGGAGGTGATGGCGGCGGCCAGGGCGCGGCCGCCCTCGGAGTCGTACGCGTGGCCGGTGGCCATCAGCAGGGCGCCGAGGTTGGCGTAGCCGATGCCGAGCTGGCGGAAGGCGCGGGTGTTCTCGCCGATCTTCTGGGTCGGGAAGTCCGCGAAGCAGATCGAGATGTCCATCGCGGTGATGACCAGCTCGACGACCTTCTGGAAGCGCTCGGCCTCGAAGGACTGGTGGCCCTGGCCGTCGTCCTTCAGGAACTTCATCAGGTTCAGCGAGGCGAGGTTGCAGGACGTGTTGTCCAGGTGCATGTACTCGCTGCACGGGTTCGACGCGGTGATCCGGCCGGACTCGGGGCAGGTGTGCCAGTTGTTGATCGTGTCGTCGTACTGGATGCCCGGGTCGGCGCAGGCCCACGCGGCCTCGGCGATCTTGCGGAAGAGCGACTTGGCGTCGACCTCCTCGATGACCTCGCCGGTCATCCGGGCGCGCAGCCCGAAGTCGCCGCCCGCCTCGACGGCCGTCATGAACTCGTCGTTCACACGGACCGAGTTGTTGGCGTTCTGGTACTGGACGGAGGCGATGTCGTCGCCGCCCAGGTCCATGTCGAAGCCCGCGTCGCGCAGGACGCGGATCTTCTCCTCCTCCTTGACCTTGGTCTCGATGAAGTCCTCGATGTCGGGGTGGTCGACGTCGAGCACGACCATCTTGGCGGCGCGGCGGGTGGCGCCACCGGACTTGATGGTGCCGGCGGAGGCGTCGGCGCCGCGCATGAAGGAGACCGGACCCGAGGCGTTGCCGCCGGAGGAGAGCAGTTCCTTGGAGGAGCGGATGCGGGACAGGTTCAGGCCGGCGCCGGAACCGCCCTTGAAGATCATGCCCTCTTCCTTGTACCAGTCGAGGATCGACTCCATGGAGTCGTCGACGGCCAGGATGAAGCAGGCGGAGACCTGCTGGGGCTGCGGGGTGCCGACGTTGAACCAGACCGGGCTGTTGAAGCTGAAGATCTGGTGCAGCAGCGCGTAGGCGAGCTCGTGCTCGAAGATCTCCGCGTCGGCGGGCGAGGCGAAGTACCTGTGGTCCTCACCGGCCTTGCGGTACGTCTTCACGATGCGGTCGATCAGCTGCTTGAGGCCGGTCTCGCGCTGCGGGGTGCCGACGGCACCGCGGAAGTACTTGCTGGTGACGATGTTGACCGCGTTCACCGACCAGAAGTCGGGGAACTCGACGCCACGCTGCTCGAAGTTGACCGAGCCGTCGCGCCAGTTGGTCATGACGACGTCACGGCTCACCCACTCGACCTCGTCGTACGGGTGTACGCCGGGGGTGGTGTGGATGCGCTCGATGTGCAGTCCCTTGTTTCCCGTCTTGCCGCCCTTGGCGCGGGAACCTCGTGCCGGACCGCTCGCCGTCTCTGTCATTGCCGCCTCCCTGTACGGGCGAAAACGCCCAGAAGTGCCCCGATTGTTCCCGTGGCACGGTGTGGTGTCTTGTGTCGCGGGCATCCTCAGCTGCCGCCCGCAACAGGTCTTCGGTCGCCGCCTCGCGGCAGGGGTCCGGGCCCTCTCCCGGTCTCCCGCGCGCCGGTCAGTCGGCGGCTTGCGCGGGCTGGGAGACCTGGGAGGTCCCGCCGGTCCCGCGTTCGTCTTCCTGGCTCCCCGCGGTCGCGGCCGACTCGTCCGCCGGGCCCGTCCCGTCCGCACCGGCCGTGCCGTCCGCGGCGGGGCCGCGCGTCGCCTGCCGCAGTTCCGCGATGGCGGCCTCGAAGTCATCGAGCGAGTCGAACGCCCGGTAGACCGAGGCGAACCGCAGATAGGCGACGACGTCCAGCTCCTGCAACGGGCCGAGTATGGCCAGACCCACGTCGTGGGTGGTCAGCTCGGCGCTGCCGGTGGCCCGCACGGCCTCCTCGACCCGCTGGCCGAGCTGGGCGAGCGCGTCCTCGGTGACCGGCCGTCCCTGGCACGCCTTGCGCACACCGTTGATGACCTTGGTGCGGCTGAAGGGCTCGGTGACGCCGGACCGCTTCACCACCATGAGCGAGCACGTCTCCACGGTCGTGAAACGACGGGAGCAGTCGGGGCACTGGCGGCGCCTGCGGATCGACGTGCCGTCGTCGGTCGTACGACTGTCGACCACACGGCTGTCGGGGTGCCTGCAGAAGGGGCAGTGCATGATCTCCAACCCTCCTCACAGCAGACTCGATGGCCTCGCCGAGCCCCAGGGGCCTCGCGAAGCAGCCCTAAGCATAGGCGATGACGGAACCGTCTCCGACCCGGGTCACCACAACTTGTGGGCTGCTGTAGCCATCCAACCACTAGATGTGGGGATCGGCTTATTCACCGAGGCGGGGTCGCGTGTCGCGCGGGAGCGGCGGCGAGGGGTGCCCTCCAGGGCCCTGGGAACGCCTGCGGAAAAGGACACGCGGGCGCGGAACCGTACCCCTGCGGCGCTTGCGGAGATACCGTGGGCGCCGCACGGAGGACACGTGGGACTCCGGCGCGGAACGGACCCCGCGTCCCGGCGGGACGGGTTCCGGATGGCAGACTGGGGAAGCGCCCACGAGGTCGGCGACCCCGGCGGGAAAGAGTACAACGCACGACAAAGAGCACTTTTGCCCGCCCCGTGCCACGTCAGCCCATACACCCAAACACGCACTCGCAACAGGTGAATCGCACTTTTTCACTCGAACGTGTGTTTGGCGCAACCTTTCGAAAGCAACTACCGTTGTCCAGCAGGGAGACCATCGAGAGGGGCCGACGTGACCACCACCGCAGACAGTGCCACCATCACCGCCCAGGACCGCTCCCAGGGCCGGGTCGAGCCGGTACATGCGATGAACGAAGCCACGAATCCCGAGGGGCCCCGGCGCTCCCTGCCGGGCCGACCTCCAGGCATCCGGGCGGACAGCTCCGGACTCACCGACCGGCAGCGCCGGGTGATCGAGGTCATCAGGGACTCCGTGCAGCGGCGCGGGTACCCGCCGTCCATGCGGGAGATCGGCCAGGCCGTCGGCCTCTCCAGCACCTCCTCCGTGGCGCACCAGCTGATGGCGCTGGAGCGCAAGGGCTTCCTGCGCCGCGACCCGCACCGCCCGCGCGCCTATGAGGTGCGCGGCTCCGACCAGGCCGTGTCGGTGCAGCCCACGGACACCAGCGGCAAGCCCGCCGCGTCGTACGTCCCCCTGGTCGGCCGGATCGCCGCCGGTGGGCCGATCCTCGCGGAGGAGTCCGTGGAGGACGTCTTCCCGCTCCCCCGCCAGCTGGTCGGCGACGGTGAGCTGTTCGTCCTCAAGGTGGTCGGCGACTCCATGATCGAGGCCGCGATCTGCGACGGCGACTGGGTCACCGTCCGCCGCCAGCCGGTCGCGGAGAACGGCGACATCGTGGCCGCCATGCTCGACGGCGAGGCCACGGTGAAGCGCTTCAAGCGCGAGGACGGCCATGTCTGGCTCCTCCCGCACAACGCGGCCTACGAGCCGATCCCCGGCGACGACGCCACCATCCTCGGCAAGGTGGTCGCCGTACTGCGGCGCGTGTGACGCCCGCGGCGAGCGGACCCCCGCTCGCTCCCTGACCGGGCCCCGGAACCTCTGCGCCGGTTCCGGGGCCCTGCTTATGCCTACGGACGAGGGGCTGTCGGCCGCTGGCTACGAGGCGCTGTCGGCCTCCGCCTGCTTCGCCACCGCGTCGATCGCCGAGAGCGACCGGCGGGCCTGGTTGCGGTCCGTGGTGTACCAGAAGTCCGGCAGGGACGCCTTGAGGTACGAGCCGTACCGCGCCGTGGCGAGGCGCTGGTCGAGTACGGCGACCACGCCCCGGTCCCCCGACGCGCGCACCAGCCGGCCGGCGCCCTGGGCCATCAGCAGCGCGGCGTGGGTGGCGGCCACCGCCATGAATCCGTTGCCGCCCGCGTCCTCCACCGCCTTCTGGCGGGCGCTCATCAGCGGGTCGTCGGGGCGCGGGAACGGGATCTTGTCCATGACGACCAGCTGGCAGCTGGGTCCGGGCACGTCCACGCCCTGCCACAGCGACAGCGTGCCGAAGAGGCAGGTCTTCGGGTCGGCCGCGAAGTTCTTGATCAGCTCGCCGAGCGTCTCCTCGCCCTGGAGCAGGATCGGGTACTCGGGGATGCGCGAGCGCAGGTCCTCGGCGGCGAGCTGCGCGGCCCGCATGGAGGAGAACAGCCCGAGGGTGCGGCCGCCGGCCGCCTGGATCAGCTCCGTCAGCTCGTCGAGCATGTCGCCGCGGTCGCCGTCCCGGGCGGGGCGGGCCAGGTGTTTGGCGACGTACAGGATGCCCTGCTTGCGGTAGTCGAAGGGGGAGCCGACGTCGACGCCCTTCCACTGCGGCAGGTCCTCGCCCTCGGTGCCCTCGGGGCCGAGGCCGAGGGAGGCGCCGACGCCGTTGAAGTCGCCGCCGAGCTTGAGGGTCGCGGAGGTGAGGACGACGGCGCGGTCGGCGAACAGCTTCTCCCGCAGCAGCCCGGAGACGGACATGGGGGCGATGCGCAGGGAGGCGCCGAAGCGGTCGTGCCGTTCATACCAGACGACGTCCCACTCCGAGCCGTTCAGCACCCGCTCCGCCACGTCGTGGACGGACTCGACCGAGGCCAGGGCCTGCTTGCGGACGGCGTCCTCGTCCTGGACGGACTTGTCGCGGGTGGTGCCGAGCGCGGAGACGACCGCCCGGGCGGAGTCGCGCAGCGTCATCAGGGCGTAGCCGAGGTCCTCCGGGATCTCCTCCAGGCGGCCCGGCAGGGCCAGCTCCATCAGCCGCTCGAAGCCCTCGGCGGCGGTCTGGAGCTGGTCGGCCACCTTCTCGTTGACGAGTTTCGCGGCGCGGCGCACGGCCCGGTTGACCTGGCCGGGGGTCAGCTCGCCGGTGGCGACGCCGGTGACCCGGGAGACGAGTTCATGCGCCTCGTCCACGATCAGCACCTCGTGCTGGGGCAGCACCGGGGCGCCTTCGATGGCGTCGATGGCCAGCAGCGCGTGGTTGGTGACGACGACCTCGGCGAGCTTGGCGCGCTCGCGGGCCGCCTCGGCGAAGCACTCGGCGCCGTACGCGCACTTGGTGGCGCCCAGGCACTCCCGCGAGGACACCGAGATCTGCGCCCAGGCGCGGTCGGAGACGCCCGGGGTGAGGTCGTCCCGGTCGCCGGTCTCGGTCTCGTCCGACCAGTCGCGCAGCCGCAGCAGGTCCTGGCCCAGCTTGCTGGTGGGCGCGGCGGCCTCGAACTGGTCGAAGAGGCCGTCCTCCTCGTCCTGGGGCATGCCTTCGTGCAGCCGGTGCAGGCACAGGTAGTTGGAGCGGCCCTTGAGCATCGCGAACTCGGGGCGGCGGCGCAGCAGCGGGTGCAGGGCGTCGACCGTGCGCGGCAGGTCGCGTTCCACCAGCTGGCGCTGGAGGGCGAGGGTGGCCGTGGCGACGACCACCCGCTCCCCGTGCGCGAGCGCGGGCACGAGATAGCCCAGCGACTTTCCGGTGCCGGTGCCGGCCTGGACCAGCAGATGGGAGCCGTCGTCGATCGCTTCGGCGACCGACTCGGCCATGGTCACCTGGCCGGGGCGCTCCGTGCCGCCGACCGCGGCGACGGCGGCATGCAGGAGTTCGGGGAGGGAGGGCTTCGTCATAGCCCGACCACCCTACGGCCCGGCGCTGACAATCGGAGGCCGTTCCTACCCATGGTGAGACCCCGCTCACTCGACGCTACAGCACATCGCGCAGCACCCGGTCCCTGATCATGAGCGCGGCCCGCTTGCCGGGCAGGTCGACCTCGGCCGCGTACCGGAAGCCGGCGCCGAGGAACGCGGCGAGCGAGGGTGTGTTGCGGTGATCGGGTTCGGCGACGACGCGGGCGCAGGCGGGGCGCCGGTCGAGGACGAGGTCGGCCACGGCCCGCAGCAGCGCGGAGCCCAGTCCACGGCCGCGGTCCCCCGCGGCGCCGAGGAGCAGGTGGATGCCGGTGTCGTGGGGCAGGACCGGGTAGTGCAGGGCCAGCGGGTCCAGGTCGGCGCGGTAGATCTCCCAGTAGCTCATCGGGGTGCCGTCCAGCACGCCGAGGCAGGGCACGCTCCGTCCGTCGCCGTCGAGTTGGGCGCGCAGATGGTCCGCGGTGCGGTGGCGGGGGCCGGCCAGTTCCCAGAACTCGGCGACGGCGGGGTCGTTCATCCAGGCGTGCACGAGGGGGAGGTCGCGGTCGAGGCGGACGGGGATCAGCTGGAAGGTGCCGACGGGGGTGCGCACCGGCTCCCAGGAGGCGTGCAGACCGTCGAGAAGGTCGTCGGTGAAATCGACCTTTTCGTCCGGGAGTTCGGCTCTGTCGTCGGTGAAGAGGTCCAGGAACTCGGTGGGGGCGGTGCGCACATCGGTGGGCGGCACGGCGGGTTCCTCTCTGCTCTGCCCGAGGGCCTTACGGGTGCAGGGGGTTGGCGATGGTGACGTACACGGACTGGGTGTCGACCGGGCCGACGAGTTCGTCCAGGCCGTGCAGCCGGGTCAGCAGGTTGGCCTTGCAGCGTAGGACGGGTGAGTCGAGCAGCCGGGCGGGCAGGGGGGTGCGCAGGGCCGCGGGGCCGGTGGCGAGGTGGGTGAGGAAGCGGCGGAAGGCGGCGAGCAGCAGGCGTTCGTCGGCGAGGCGCTGGGAGCCGAGGGCGCCGATCAGGCCGAGGACGTTGTTGACGGCGAGGTAGTAGGCGAAGCGTTCGTCGGTGACCTCGTCGGGGACGAAGGTGTCGCTGTGCGCGCCGATGCCGGGCAGCCGGGCGTCGAGTTCGGCGCGGCGGGAGGCGCGGAAGTAGTAGCCCTGGTTGTCCCGGTAGCGCCCGCCCCGGGGCCAGCCGTCGTGGTCGAGCAGGACGAGGGTGTTCTGCTGGTGCGCTTCGAGGGCGATGCCGGCCTCGGCGTCCAGCCAGAGAACGGGGCGTACGACCTGCTCCAGGTAGCGCAGGAACCACTCCGTGGCGACGGCGGCGACGGGACGGCCGGTGCGGGCCGCGAGCCGGGCGACGAGCAGCGCGAGCCGGGAGCGCACGGGCGGGACGGGGGCGCCGGTGGTCGCGGGATCGGGGAGGGCCGGGCCGCCGGGAAGGGGAGCGATGCCGGGAGCCGTGGCGGAGGCGGTGGCGGAGGCGTCGGTGAGCGGCCGGGGCGCGATCAGTCCCGCGAGGCAGCCCGCGTCATCGGCCGGGGTGAAGGGGTTGTGCCGGATCATCACGTCGAGGCCGGGCACCGGGCGCCCGTCCGGGTCGTCCACGGCGAGCCAGGCCGGGTCGCGCACGATGTCGAAGCCGGGGTGGGCGGCCTGCCACTGTTTGAACAGTCCCGCGCGCAGCAGCCGGTGCACCTCGACGCCGCGCCGCAGTTCCTTGCGCAGGTTCTCCCGGCGGGAGTTGGTGATGCGCAGGCCCAGCGACAGCTTGAGCATCGCGGGGGCGCCGGAGCGGTAGACGGTGCGCACGGAGGAGGTGGGGTGCCAGGCGGGGCCGCCCGGGCCGAGGTCCCTGAGGAGGCCCGCGTCGAGCAGCGCGGCGACGGGGGCGCGGTGCCGTACCTCCCGGGCCTGCCAGGGGTGCAGCGGGAGGGCGGTGTATCCGTCGGGCAGGGTCAGGGTGGTGGCCGCCAGGTGCCGGATGAGCTGGTCGGCGGGGACGAGGCGGCCGCGCTCGGTCCAGGCGGAGTCGGTGGCGAGCAGCCGGGGGGCCACGGCCAGCCAGTGCAGCGGGAAGGCGCCGCGCGACTCCGGTGAGCAGAGGGCGGCTTCGGCCTCGGTCAGGCCCTCGCGGCTCTTGGGGGTGGGATGCAGGGGGTGGCCGAGGAGGAGGGCCTGTTCGGCGCCGAGGAAGAGGTCGGGGCCGTCGGCGGGGCGGGCGCGCCGGTCGCGGATGAAGACGGCGGTACGGCGGAGGGAGTCGGCGACCCGGGCCACGAGGTCGCCGTCGTCGTCGCCCCCGCTCTCCCGGGTGAGCAGCGCCGCGAGGGTGACGGCGTCGACGGACGGCGCGGTCTCGGGCGCGTCGGCGAACCGGGGCGGCCCGAAGCGGTGCCAGCCGGCCGGGGACCAGTACCGGACCGGGACGAGCAGACAGGTGCCGGTGGCGGGCAGCACGATGCGCAGGGTGCCGGTCGCCGGGGCGCGCAGGCCGGTCTCGCGCACCCAGCAGCGCAGCAGGTTCTCCACGGCGGCGGCTCGCGCCGCGGCCGAGGCGTCGGGATCGTCCAGCGGCTCCGCGCCGGTCTCGGTCCACCGGCCCGGGTCCACGATCCGCCGGCGCTGCTGCGGGACCGCCTCGACGAAGGGCGCGCCGGTCCCGGGCGCCCCGTGCTCGTCGGGGCCGCCGAGGGGGCCGTCGGGTGTGGGGGTGGCGTTCAAGACGGCTCCTCGGGAGGTGTGCGGGGCCGGGGCGACGGGGCCCGGTTCGGCGGGGTCGGGGAGGGCGGCGGCTCTGGGCAAGGGGGGCGGCGGCTCTGCGGAAGAGGGGGCTTCATGTCGGCCGCCGACCGCCCTCGGGCCTCGGCGGCGGGGTGGAGGGGAGGGGGCGGGGCGGCGACGGGGGACGGGAGCGGAAGGGGCGAGGCGGTATGGGAGCGGGAGGGGCGAGGCGGGTACGGCGGTACGGCGTGGACCCGTGCCCGTGCGGCGGTGGTCGGAGGCGGTCGCTGTGCACGGGTGGCGGCCCGGGGTCGTCGGCGGTCTCGCGGGGCGGTCGGTCGGGGTGGCCGGGACAGCCGGGCTGGGCATGAGGGGGCGGCGGGGAAGGCCGGGCGGAAGGAGGGGGCGGCCGGGTGCGGCGGCCCCTCCGGTCAGTCCGTGCCCACGCCCGTATCCGCGCCCATGCCCGTACCCGTACCCGGGTCGTGTTCGGGTGCGCCGTGGGGGCCATGCCTCTCGTCGGCCCGGGCCACCGCCGCCACCGCGTCCGTCAGCCGGTCCAGTACGGCCGCGGTCTGCTCGTCGCTGATCGTCAGCGGTGGCAGCAGCCGGACCACCGAGGAGTGCCGGCCGCCGAGCTCCACGATGAGCCCCCGCCGCAGGCACTCGCGCTGGACGGCGGCGGCGAGTCCGGGAGCGGCGGGACGAGGAGCGCGGGAGGGCGCGGCGCCGGGATCGCGGGCACCGGGCCGCATCTCGAAGGGCGCGGCACCGGGGTCGTACACCGAGCGCTCCTCGCCGGAAGGCACCGCGTCGAGGCCGTCGGGCTCCGGCCTCCCGCCCCGGCCGGACGCGGAGGGCCCGTCACCGGCCGCCGGCGCCCCCGGCTCCACCAGTTCCAGCCCGATCATCAGCCCTCGCCCCCGCACCTCCCCCACGCACGCCAACCCCTCGAGGTCCGACCGCAGTTGCTCCATCATGCGCGTCCCGAGCCGGGCCGCGCGCTCCGCCAGCCCGTTCTCCCGGACGTACGCGAGCGTCGCCGTGCCCGCGGCCATCGCGAGCTGGTTGCCGCGGAACGTGCCTGCGTGGGCGCCCGGTTGCCAGACGTCGAGGTCGTCGCGGTAGACGATGACGGCCAGCGGGAGGCTGCCGCCGATGGCCTTGGAGAGGACCATGACATCGGGGGTGATGCCGCTGTGGTCGACGGCCCAGAAGGCGCCGGTGCGGCCGACGCCGGTCTGCACCTCGTCGGCGATCAGCGGGATCGCGCGGTCCGCGGTGAGGCGGCGCATCCGGCGCAGCCAGTCGTCCGGGGCCGGGAGCACCCCGCCCTCGCCCTGCACCGGTTCGAGGATCATCCCGGCGGGCAGCGGCACCCCGGACTTGGGGTCGTCGAGCAGTGACTCGGTCCACCGGACGCCGAGTTCGGCGCCGCGCGGGCCGCCGACGCCGAAGGGACAGCGGTAGTCCTGCGGATAGGGCAGGCGGGCGGCCTGGACCTCGGGCGCGCCCCCGGAGACGGCCAGCGCGCCCGCCGTCATGCCGTGGTACGCGCCGGTGAAGGCGAGGACCCCGGTGCGGCCGGTCGCGGCCCGGACCAGTTTGAGGGCGGCCTCGACGGCGTCCGTGCCGGCCGGTCCGCAGAACTGCACCCGCGCCCGCCCGGCGAGACCCGGCGGAAGGGTGCGGAACAGCTCGGTGATGAACGCGTCCTTGACCGGGGTCGCGAGGTCGAGGACCGACAACGGGGCGCCGGAGTCCAGGACTCGGCGCACGGCCGCCAGGACCACCGGATGGTTGTGGCCGAGCGCGAGCGTGCCCGCGCCGGACAGGCAGTCCAGATAGCGGCGGCCGTCCGCGCCCTCGATGGTCAGCCCGCGCGCCCGCACGGGCACGATGGGCAGGGCCCGCGCGTAGGTGCGCGCCGAGGACTCGCGCGCCGACTGGCGCCGCAGGATCCCCTCGTGCACGGCACCCGCCGGCCCGTGTGCTTCTTCCGCCAACGACTCGGTCACGGCCACGGCTGGCTGTCCTCCCGCTGTAAACAGGCGAGTTGATCCACGGGGACCAAGGACAGGCAGCGGGCCCCCCGCCGCCTACAACCGCTCACCGGGCGCCGGGGTCACGGCCTCGCCCCGGATCGATGTGCCGGTCCGCGCGCCGCTCGTAGCGAAACCGTTGCCGTACCGGCAAAAGTCGAGGCTGCCGACCGCATAGGGTGTGATGCCGTTCCGAAAGGTCATGACACCGGCCCGAACTCTCCCCGAGGGGGCCGCCGGTGTCCTGGCCGCGCGCCGAAGTTCCGTCATCACACGGGGAGTCACGAGCATGCGATCCATACGGCCGTCGTCCACCGACCGGCGAGGAGGGGGCACCCGCCGCGCCTCGACCTCGCTGGCGGCGGTCGCCCTCGCCTCGGCGCTGGCGCTGACCGCCACCGCCTGCAACGGCGACGACCAGGCCGACGGCAAGCCGTCCGCCTCCGCCGCCGCGGCCGGCACCGGCGACGGAAAGATCAAGATCCCGGAGGATGTGCGCCAGAAGCTCAGGGAGCACGGGATCGACGTCGACAAGTGGAAGAACGGCGCCTGGAAGGACTGGAACCGCAAGGACTGGCTGCGCCAGGCCAACGACTTCATCAACCCGATCATCAAGGGCCTGTGGGACCCGGACCGGATGCGGCACGCGAACGACCCGGACAAGGGCGTCGACGACAACGACATCTCGGGCGACCAGGGCGTGACCGACCCGACGCCGCAGCCGGTGAAGGCGCTGCGGGTCGCGGCGCCTTACCACGCCAACGCGGCCGCCTCCGGCAAGGTGTTCTTCGACTCCCCCGAGGGCCACATGGTCTGCTCGGGCACGGTCGTGGAGGACCCCGCGCACCCGGGCAAGTCCAACCTCGTGTGGACGGCGGGCCACTGTGTGCACGCCGGCAAGAGCGGCGGCTGGTACCGCAACCTCGCCTTCGTGCCGTCGTACAACAACGCGGCCCAGTCGGTCGACCGGCTCCAGCACGCCGCCCGGGAGCAGATCGCCCCGTACGGCGTCTGGTGGGCGGACGCGGCGCAGACCTCCCAGCAGTGGATCGACAAGGGCGGCGAGACCGGTGGTGACGGGGCGCCGTACGACTTCGCGGTCATCCATGTGACGCCGGAGCAGGGCACCGGCGGCAAGTCGCTGGAGGAGACGGTCGGCGGCGCGCTGCCGGTGGACTTCGACGCGCCGGCCGTGGCGAAGGTGACGCGCATGACGGCCTCGGGCTACCCGGCGGCGCCGCCGTACGACGGCCAGCTGCTGTACCAGTGCCAGGACAAGCCGGGCCGGCTGTCGATGGACCGGGCCGCCCCGACGATGTACCGGATCGGCTGCACCATGACCGGTGGCGCCTCCGGCGGCGGCTGGGTGGAGACCGGTGCGGACGGCAAGCCGGCGCTGGTGTCCAACACCTCGATCGGCCCGGTGTCGTCCGGCTGGCTGGCGGGTCCCCGCTTCGGCGACGTGGCCAAGGGCGTGTACAAGTCGGTCAGCGACAAGTTCGCCGGGCGGTAGTCCCCGTAGGACCAGACCTCGCAAGGCCAGTCCTTGTAGAGCCCAGTCCTTGTAGGGCCCAGTCCTCGTAGGCCCCTGCGGCGCTCGTAGGACCGTACGACCGTAAGCCTGTACGACGGCGAAGGCCCGCCGCCCCGAGGGGGTGGCGGGCCTTCGTGCTGCCGTGGGTCAGGCCGCGGAGACCGGCGTGTACGGCGCCAGGTCCGCCGCCAGTTCCTCGTGCACCCGGACCTTGAGCAGGGTGCCCTCCGCGGTGTGCTCCTCGGAGATCACCTCGCCCTCGGTGTGGGCGCGCGCGACCAGCTTGCCGTGGGTGTACGGCACCAGCGCCTCGACCTCGACCTCGGGGCGCGGCAGCTCCTCGTCGATGAGCGCGAGCAGTTCGGCGATGCCCTGGCCGGTGCGGGCCGAGACCGCGATGGAGCGCTTCTCGACGCGCAGCAGCCGCTGGAGGACCAGCGGGTCGGCCGCGTCCGCCTTGTTGATCACGACGATCTCGGGCACGCCGGTGGCGCCGACGTCCCGGATGACCTCGCGCACGGCGGCGAGCTGCTCCTCGGGGACCGGGTGCGAGCCGTCCACCACGTGCAGGATCAGGTCGGAGTCGCCGACCTCCTCCATGGTGGAGCGGAACGCCTCGACCAGGTGGTGGGGAAGGTGCCGGACGAAGCCGACGGTGTCCGCCAGGGTGTACAGCCGGCCGCTCGGGGTCTCCGCCCGGCGCACGGTCGGGTCCAGGGTCGCGAACAGCGCGTTCTCGACCAGGACGCCCGCGCCGGTGAGCCGGTTGAGCAGGGAGGACTTGCCGGCGTTGGTGTAACCGGCGATGGCGACGGAGGGCACCTTGTTCCGGCGGCGCTCCTGGCGCTTGATCTCGCGGCCGGTCTTCATGTCCGCGATCTCCCGGCGCATCTTCGCCATCTTCTCGCGGATGCGGCGCCGGTCCGTCTCGATCTTGGTCTCACCGGGACCACGCGTGGCGAGGCCGCCGCGACCGCCACCCATCTGCCGGGACAGCGACTGGCCCCAGCCGCGCAGCCTGGGCAGCATGTACTGCATCTGGGCGAGCGCGACCTGCGCCTTGCCCTCCCGGGACTTGGCGTGCTGGGCGAAGATGTCCAGGATCAGGGCGGTGCGGTCGATGACCTTGACCTTGACGACGTCCTCCAGCTGGATCAGCTGGCCGGGGCTCAGTTCACCGTCGCAGATCACGGTGTCCGCGCCCGTCTCCATGACGATGTCACGCAGCTCCAGGGCCTTGCCGGAGCCGATGTAGGTGGCCGCGTCGGGCTTGTCGCGGCGCTGGATGACGCCGTCGAGCACGAGGGCGCCCGCCGTCTCCGCGAGGGCGGCCAGCTCCGCGAGGGAGTTGTCCGCGTCCTGCACGGTGCCGGTGGTCCACACGCCGACGAGCACGACCCGCTCCAGGCGGAGCTGGCGGTACTCGACCTCGGTGACGTCCTCCAGCTCGGTGGACAGACCCACCACGCGGCGCAGGGCCGCGCGCTCGGAGCGGTCGAACTGCTCGCCGTCCCGCTCTCCGTCGATCTCGTGGCTCCAGGCGACGTCCTCTTCCATCAGGGCATCGGCCCGAAGACCCTCGGGGTAGGCGTGCGCCGTGCGCTTGGCGTCCTGGGAAGGGGAAGAAGAGGAGGTCATTGGATCCTTACGTCGATGGGAGTGCCGTGCCGGCGTCGGTACGGGGGCCCGGCCGGGCCGCTCGTCATGGTCAACGCTCGGGTACCCCGGGAGATTCCCGTGTCCCGCGCGGCGCCGACCCGAAGATGGTCGCACGAGGCGGCGCGCCGCGTCACCGTGTTAACGCGGGGCCGGGGCGGGGCCGCCGCCCCCGATTTCCGGGTCCGGGGCGCCGCCCGCCCGCTCACCTGCGGGCCGGCCGCTTGGCCGGCTTCGCGGCCTTCGCGGGCGCGTCGGCCGGTTTCCAGTCCGGGTGGCCCGGCATCGGCGGGGTCTTCTCGCCGTACAGCCAGCCGTGCAGGAAGCCGCCGAGGTCCCGGCCGGCGACCTGGGAGGCGAGGGCGATGTAGTCGTCGGTGGAGGCGTTGGCGTCGCGGTGGTCGCGGACCCAGAGCCGCTCCAGGCGTTCGAAGGCCGGGCGGCCGATCTCCTGCCGCAGGGCGTAGAGGGCGAGCGCCGCGCCGTCGTAGACGCTCGGCCGGAAGATGCTGATCTTCTGGCCGGCCTCGGGCAGCTTGGGCAGGGCGGGCGGTCCGCCGGAGGCGCGCCAGCCGTCGGAGGCGGCGTAGGCGGCCTTCATCCGGTCGACCATCGGCTGGTGGCCCTTCTCCTCCGCGTACAGGGACTCGTACCAGGTCGCGTGTCCCTCGTTCAGCCATACGTCGGACCAGGAGGCGGGGCTGACGCTGTCGCCGAACCACTGGTGGGACAGCTCGTGCACCATGACCGACTCGACGTACCACTTGGGGTAGGCGGGCTCGGTGAACAGCCTCTTCTCGAAGAGCGAGAGGGTCTGCGTCTCCAGTTCGAAGCCGGTGGTGGCGTTCGCCATGATCACGCCGTACGTCTCGAACGGGTACGCGCCGACCTTGCTCTCCATCCAGGCGATCTGGTCGGGCGTCTTGGCGAGCCAGGGCTCGAGGGTCTTGAGGTCGGCGCTGGGGACGACGTCGCGCAGGGGCAGCCCGTGCGGGCCCTCGCGGCGCGGCACGGCGGAGCGGCCGATGGAGACCTGGGCCAGCTCGGTGGCCATGGGGTGCTCGGTGCGATAGGTCCAGGTGGTGTCGGAGCCGGTGCGCTCGCGGCCGGTCGGCAGGCCGTTGGCGACCACGGTGTAGGCGTTCGGCGCGGTGACCCGGAAGGTGAACATCGCCTTGTCCAAGGGGTGGTCGTTGCACGGGAAGACCAGGTGGGCGGCGTCGGCCTGGTTCGCCATGACGAGGCCGTCGGTGGTGGGCACCCAGCCGCCGTCGCCCTTCTGGTCGCCTGCGGGCCTCGGGTCGCTGGTGTGCCGCACGGTGATCCGGACCCAGTCGCCCCGGCGCAGGCGCTGGACGGGGGTGACGACCAGGTCCTCGCCGGCGCTGGCGAACTCCGCCGGGACTCCGTCGACCGCGACGGAGCGGACGGTGCCGCGCGCGAAGTCCAGGTTGAGGCGGTCCAGGTCGGCGGTGACCCAGGCGTCGATGGTGGTGACGGCCTGGAGCGGCTTGTCGTCGGTGCCCGGGTAGGTGAGATCCACGTCGTACGACGCGACGTCGTAGCCGGGGTTGCCCAGCGTCGGGTACAGCCGGTCGCCGATGCCGAGCGGCACGGGCGGGGCGGCGGCGCCGAGCAGGCACAGCGAGCAGACGGAGGCGGCGGAGGCGAGCAGGACGGCCTTGCGGCGGCGGGGGGCCGTCCGCTGCCGGGGGGCGGGGGCAGAGGTGGCCCGGTGGCGGGGGTTGAGCGGCATGGACCACCGCTACCAGCGCCCGCCCGCCGTACGGCGACGACGCGCGCCCGGCCCACCCGAACGGATTGCCCGCGGTGAGCGGGGCGCGGGAACGCGCGGCCCGGCGGGGCCGCTACGGAATCCGCGGCTCCAGTGCCTGGTGCTGGGTGCGGCTCACGTCGTACACGCCCGGGACGTCGCGCATGGCGCGCATCAGGGAGGGCAGGCCCGCGGCGTCCGGGAGCTGGAGGGTGTAGGTGTGGCGCACCCGCTGCTCGCTGGGCGGTTCCACCGTGGCGGAGACGATGTCGCCGCCCGCCAGCGCGATGGCCTCGGTGAGGTCGGCGAGCAGACCGCGGCGGCCGAACGATTCGGCGACCAGGGTGACCCGGCACGCGGTGCTCTCCCCCCAGCGCACCCCGGTCTCCGTACGCCCCCGGCTCTTCATGTGCGCCACCGCCACGCACTCCACGCGGTGCACGGTCACCACTCCCCCGCGGACCGGGAAGCCGGTGATCTCGTCGGGCGGCACGGGCGTACAGCATCCGGCGAGGCGTACGGCGGCGCCGGGGCGGTCGGTGCTGACGTCGGCGCCCTGGGGGCGTCCGCCGGGCCCGAACTCCGGGGCGCGCCGTTCGCGGAAGTCGGCGTCGGCGCGATAGCCGGCCGGCTCGTCGGCGGGGGCGCCACCGCCGGGGTGCGTGGTCAGCCAGCGCTGGATGGCGATGCGGGCGGCCGGGGTGTGGGCGTGCTCCAGCCACTCGCGGGACGGCTCGGAGGCGGGGTCCTGGCCCATGAGGAGTTCGACGGTGTCGCCGTCCTTCAGGACCGTGCTCAGCGTGGCCAGGCGGCCGTTGACGCGGGCGCCGATGCAGGCGTGCGCGTCCTCGCCGTACTGCCCGTAGGCGGCGTCCACGCAGCTGGCGCCCTCGGGCAGGCCGAGGGTGCCGCCGTCCGGGCGGAAGACGGTGATCTCGCGGTCCTGGGCGAGGTCCTCGCGCAGGGTGGACCAGAAGGTGTCCGGGTCGGGCGCGGCCTGCTGCCACTCCAGGAGGCGGGAGAGCCAGCCGGGGCGGGTGGGGTCGGCGCGCTCGCCGTCGGCGGGGTCCTCGGTGGCGGGGGCGTCCGTGCCGGGGGTGTCCGTGCCCGGGGCGTCCGTGCCGGAGGCGTAGGGGTTGCCGAGCGCCACGACGCCGGCCTCGGCGACCTTGTGCATCTGGTGGGTGCGGATGAGGACTTCGACGACCTGGCCGTCGGGGCGCGCGACGGCGGTGTGCAGCGACTGGTACAGGTTGAACTTGGGTACCGCGATGAAGTCCTTGAACTCCG
This sequence comes from Streptomyces sp. SUK 48, assembly GCF_009650765.1. NCBI lineage: Bacteria > Bacillati > Actinomycetota > Actinomycetes > Kitasatosporales > Streptomycetaceae > Streptomyces > Streptomyces sp. SUK 48. The sequence continues at coordinate 2,359,111 of NZ_CP045740.1, forward strand.
AGACCACCGGCGTCATACAGGTGTGCAGTTCGCCCAGCACCCCGTAACAGTCGGCGTCCTCGCCCACCAGGACCAGCAGCCGGCCGAAGTCGGCGCCGCGCAACTGACCGCGTTTACGGGCCACTCGGTGCACGGAGACGAAGTGGCGCGGGCGGATGAGGACTTCGGCGGGGATGCCGGCCTCGCGCAGCACCCCGCGCATCTCGTCGGCGACCACGGCGAGCGGGTCGGCGGTACGGTCCGCGTTCTCCGCGATGAGTTCCCTGGTGTGCTCGTACTCCTCGGGGTGGAGGATGGCGAAGACCAGGTCCTCCAGCTCGGTCTTCAGCGCCTGGACGCCGAGGCGTTCGGCGAGCGGGATGAGGACGTCGCGGGTGACGCCCGCGATCCGCTCCTGTTTCTCGCGGCGCATCACCCCGAGGGTGCGCATGTTGTGCAGCCGGTCGGCGAGTTTGATCGACATCACGCGCACGTCGCTGCCGGTGGCCACGAGCATCTTGCGGAAGGTCTCGGGCTCGGCGGCGGCCCCGTAGTCGACCTTCTCCAGTTTGGTGACGCCGTCGACCAGGTAGCGGACCTCCTCGCCGAACTGCTCGCGCACCTGGTCCAGCGTCACCTCGGTGTCCTCGACCGTGTCGTGCAGCAGCGAGGCCGTCAACGTCGTGGTCTCGGCGCCGAGTTCGGCGAGGATGAGGGTCACGGCGAGCGGATGCGTGATGTACGGCTCGCCGCTCTTGCGCGTCTGGCCGCGGTGCGAGGACTCGGCCAGCACGTAGGCGCGGCGCAGGGGGTCGAGGTCGGCGTCGGGATGGTGGGCGCGGTGCGCCTCCACCACATGGCCGATCGCGTCCGGCAGTCTGTCCCGGGCGTTCGGCCCGAGCAGCGCGGCCCGGCCGAGCCGGCGCAGGTCGATCCTGGGCCGGGACTTCCGGCGCACCGACGCGGGTGCCACGGCGGCCGTCACGGCCGTGGGCACCACCGGGACCGGGGTCGAAGGGTTCGTGGCCTCCGCACTCATGGGCACCTCCGGCTCGTGGACCGGCGGACGGAGCCCCAGGGCATGCGCGGCGCGGGGTGCCGACGCTCCCCCGTCCGTGCCGGTGCTTGATGCTATCGAGCCCACCACGTGCGACAGACCGCCTCTCGCCGAGCGTGAAACGGATCACCCATTCGAGCGACGAAAAGGAGGTTTAAGTTTTGCGCCACCTGCCCTGGCGTCGTCCGTGGATTCGATCCGGCCCGGGACCCAGGACCGCTGTTCCGGCTGCCCGAGCCTGTCGTGAGGACGTTTTCGGCAGGTCAGCGAAGGGCGTTTTCCAGCCACTCGCCGTCGATCACTCCTTCGGCGACGATCACCGCGGGTCCGGTCATCTCGACCTGCCCGTCCGGCCGTTCGGTGATGACCAGGCGTCCGCCGGGCACGTCCACGGTGTACGTCGCGGGGGTGCCGGTGACGGCCGGGTCGGCGCCGTCGCGGCGGGCGGCGGCCACGGCGACGGCGCAGGCGCCGGTGCCGCAGGAGCGGGTCTCGCCGGAGCCGCGCTCGTGCACCCGCATCGCGACATGGCGGGGGCCGCGGTCCACGACGAACTCCACATTGACCCCGTCCGGGTACGCACCCTCGGGGCTGACCGGCGGCGGGCCGTACAGGTCGCCGGCGTGTGCGAGGTCGGCCACGAAGGCGACCGCATGCGGGTTGCCCATGTTGACGTTCCGGGCGGGCCAGCTGCGCTCGCCGACGCGCACCGTGACGTCCCCCTCGGGGAGGCGGGCGCCGCCCATGCCGACGGTCACGTCCCCGTCCTTGGCGATGTGCGCGCTCTTGACGCCGCCGCGCGTGGCGATGGTGAGGTCGCCCTCGGCGACATGCCCGGCGTGCTGGAGGTAGCGGGCGAAGACGCGGACGCCGTTGCCGCACATCTCCGCGATCGAGCCGTCGCTGTTGCGGTAGTCCATGAACCACTCGGCCTCGCCGGCCATCGCCCGCGCCTCGGGGTGCGCGGCGGAGCGCACCACGTGCAGCACGCCGTCGGCGCCGATGCCGGCCCGGCGGTCGCACAGGGCGGCCACGGCGGCCGGGGACAGCTCGATGGCGTTGTCGGGGTCCGGGACGATCACGAAGTCGTTCTCCGTGCCGTGACCCTTGAGGAAGGCGATCCGCGTGCTCATTCCTCGATCGTACGGCGTCGGTACGACAGAGGTTCTGCGGCGGCCACGGGGGCAGCGGCGGCGTAGAGGGCCTGCGGCGGCGGCCCGCTTCTGGGGTCTGGGGTCTGCCTCGGGGGCCCGCTTCGGGGGACTGCTTCGGCGGCCCGCTCGGGCGCGGTCGCCGCAGGCGCCGTCAGCGCAGGCGGGCCACGCGCCACACGGCGAGTACGGCCACCACGGCGACCAGCAGGGCGTAGCCGAGGACCACGCGCCAGTCCGGGCGGCGGCCGGAGCCGCGCGGGGGCAGGCCGGGCCAGGTGTAGCCCACGCGGCGGGCAGCCATCATGCCCCAGCCTGCGGCGCAGCTGCAGATCAGCAGGCCGAGCATGGCGATGACCGCGCCGCTGTCGCCGTCGAAGGCGAGCGGGAAGGCGAACATCAGGGAGCCGACGGCGGACAGTCCCACGATCGGCGCGAGCTGCCAGATGCGCAGCCGGCGCTGCGGGCGCAGCTCGACCTCGACCTCGGGCCCGCTGGTGTACATCTCCTCGGGCGCCGGACCGTCCTCGGTCACGCCGTCCGCGGTCTCGTCGGGCCCGTCGTCGGCGAGCCGGTCCTCGGTCTCGGCCACGAGGCCGTCGCCGATGTCGTCCTGGACATCTTCCCGAAGATCCTCGCGAAGGTCCTCGCGAAGATCCTCTCGGGGGCCCTCGCCCTGGTCCGGTCGGTCACCCTCGGTGGTGACGCGCTCGGCACCCGGTGCGGTGTCGCGAGGGCCGGCCTCCATCGCCACGCGCCCTCCCAACTAGGACTCCACTTGGTCGATCGAAGCACGATGATGGCACGGCGCCGAAGGCGCCGATGACCGGCGGCGCATCCCGATGCCATCACGTGATCAGGCTGTGACCGGTCGTTCGACCAACGTCAGGGCCTGCTCCGGAAGTTCCCCGCGGTCGGCTTCGGCGCCGCTCAGCCAGTGCACCCGGGGGTCGCGGCGGAACCACGAATCCTGTCGGCGCGCGAAGCGCTTGGTGGCGCGCACGGTCTCGGCGCGCGCCTCCGCTTCCGTGCACTCACCGGCCAGTGCCGCGAGCACCTGCTGGTATCCCAGCGCGCGCGAGGCCGTGCGCCCCTCGCGCAACCCCCGCGCCTCCAGCACGCGCACCTCGTCCACGAGACCGTCGTCCCACATCCGGTCGACACGGCGCGTGATCCGGTCGTCCAGTTCCGGGCGGGCCACGTCGACGCCGATCTGGACGGTGTCGTAGACCGAGTCATGGCCGGGGAGGTTGGCGGTGAAGGGCTGGCCGGTGATCTCGATCACCTCGAGGGCGCGGACGATACGGCGGCCGTTGCCGGGCAGGATCGCGCGGGCGGCCGCGGGGTCGGCGGCGGCCAGGCGGGCGTGCAGGGCGCCGGAGCCGCGCAGGGCCAGCTCCTCCTCCAGGCGGGCGCGGACCTCGGGGTCGGTGCCGGGGAACTCCAGGTTGTCGACGGCGCCGCGGACGTACAGCCCGGAGCCGCCGACGAGGATCGGCCAGCGGCCCTCGGCGAGCAGCGCGTCGATGTGGCCGCGGGCCAGCTTCTGGTACTCGGCGACCGAGGCGGCCTCCGTGACGTCCCAGACGTCCAGGAGGTGGTGGGGTACGCCGCCGCGCTCCTCGGGCGTCAGCTTGGCGGTGCCGATGTCCATCCCCTGGTAGAGCTGCATCGAGTCGGCGTTGACGACCTCGCCGCCGAGTCGCTGGGCCAGGAAGACGCCGAGATCGGACTTTCCGGCCGCGGTGGGTCCGACGACGGCGATGACTCGGGGGGCGGGGGATGCGCTGCTCACCGCACCAGTCTCGCAAACCTCGCGGCGGGGTCTCGAACGAGTTACGTGACGGAGCCTGTCGCCGGGTCGTTGCCCGGGGCGAGGTGCCTGGTGCGGCTGTTCCGCGGCGGTGACCCGGACGGCGTGGCCGTACGCACCGCGTGACGCGGGAATTCGCCCGCGCGAGTACCGTATGGAGGGGATATGGGCATGATTTCACGGCTCCTGGGCAGGTCGAAGGCGACTCGGCGGGCGTCGATGGAGGCGGCCGGGGCGGAGGAGACGGAGCCGGCGCGGGCGACCGGTGCGGACGAGTCGTCCGAGGCCACCCAGATCCCCCGGCAGCAGTCCGCCAAGGGCGTCCGGAAGTAATCCGCGAGGGAAGGTGGACCATGGGTCTGTTCGACAACATGAAGGCCAAGCTCGGCCCGGCCAAGGACAAGATGTCCGACCTCGCGCGCCAGCACGGCGACAAGGTGTCCGAGGGCCTGGAGAAGGCGGCCAAGGCCGTCGACGACCGCACCAAGCACAAGTACAGCGACAAGATCCAGGCGGGCACGGGCAAGGCGAAGGACGCCATGGACCGCCTGGCGCACATGGACGAGCATCCGGACGGCACGCCGGGCGCCCGGCCGAACCCGCCCACTCCGCCGCAGGGACCGCCGCCGGCCTCCTGAGCCGGCGACCGCGCCGGTCCGCCGGGACGCCGGTCCGCCGGGACCCGGCCCGTTAGGACCAGGTGGCGACGATGTATCCCACGCCGTAGGGCGCGTCCTCGTACAGCAGGCTGCCGTCGAGGTCGGCGCCCTCGGCGGCGCCGGCCAGGATCTGCCAGGGGGCGCGGCCCGAGGACTTCAGGGCGCGGGCGAGAGCGGCGTCCAGGGCGCGCAGGGCGGGGAGGTCGGCCGTGGCCAGGGCCCGGGCGGCCGCGTCGTCGTACGGGGCCGCCCGTTCGTCCAGGTAGCCGGGGGCCTTGACGGTGCGGCACGCGCTGCCGTCGCCCAGGACGAGGAGGGCCACGCGGCCGGCGCGCTCTCCGGCTTCCCGGCCGGTCTCGGCGCACCGCTCGGGCGTGAGCGTCTCCTCCGCGCCAAGGCCCTCGACCGGGGCGTCGGCCCAGCCGGTCCGCTCCAGCAGCCAGGCGCCGACGGCCAGCGAGGACGGCAGCTCGCGCGCCGCTTCCTTGTTCCGCGCGCCGGCCCCGAGACGGACGTCCAGGTCGACGCCGTACCCCTCGAACGAACCCGGGCTGCCTTCCGGGAACCGCCCGCCCTCGCCCGGCCCGGCGGCCCCGACGACGATCAGCAGATCCGGACGAGCGGCCGCGAGCACACCGAGCGCATCCGCACAGGCCGCACGCGCGGCATCCATCTCAGGAGCGGCACCCGCGGCGACCTCGGGCACGAGCAGCGGCGGACAGGGGCAGACGGCGGCGGCGACAAGCATGATCGGCAGGGTAACCCGGCGTGGGCATGGGCGGGCAGCCTGACGGGGGGGGCAGCCCGGCTATCAGGGGGCACCCCAGGCTGGAACGCCCCGGCCCGGGCTCACCCCCTGGCCGGTGTCAGCGTCGGCTCCGCCCGGGTCGGCACCAAAGCGCCGTCGGCCGGAGCCGGCCTGATCCGGAAGATGAGGCCCTAGTCGCAGCCGCACCCGCCGGTCGCCGCCGGCAGCGGGGCCGGGACGCCGATCTTCGGCAGGCCCAGCATGACGCCGGCCGGCTTGGCGGCGGCCTCGGCCGTGCGCTTCTCCCAGGCGTCGCCGGCGCGCGTGCGGCGCACGGCGAGGACCTGGCCCTCGGCGAGAAGGTGGTGCGGGGCGGCGTACGTCACCTCGACGGTGACCACGTCGCCGGGCCGTACCTCCTGCTCCGGCTTGGTGAAGTGGACCAGCCGGTTGTCGGGGGCGCGCCCGGAGAGCCGGTGCGTGGCGCCGTCCTTGCGGCCCTCGCCCTCCGCGACCATCAGTTCCAGCGTGCGGCCGACCTGCTTCTTGTTCTCGTCCCAGGAGATCTCCTCCTGAAGGGCGACGAGCCGCTCGTACCGCGCCTGCACGACCTCCTTGGGGATCTGGTCGTCCATGGTCGCGGCCGGGGTCCCGGGCCGCTTGGAGTACTGGAAGGTGAACGCCTGCGCGAACCGTGCCTCGCGCACGACGTGCAGGGTCTCCTCGAAGTCCGCCTCGGTCTCGCCGGGGAAGCCCACGATGATGTCGGTGGTGATCGCCGCGTGCGGGATCGCCGCGCGCACCTTCTCGATGATCCCGAGGTAGCGATCCTGCCGGTAGGAGCGGCGCATCGCCTTGAGAACCGTGTCCGAACCGGACTGGAGCGGCATGTGCAGCTGCGGCATCGCGTTCGGCGTCTCGGCCATGGCGGCGATCACGTCGTCGGTGAAGTCACGCGGGTGCGGGGAGGTGAACCGGACCCGCTCCAGGCCCTCGATGTTCCCGCAGGCCCGCAGCAGCTTGCTGAACGCCTCGCGGTCACCGATGTCGGAGCCGTACGCGTTGACGTTCTGGCCGAGCAGCGTGATCTCCGAGACGCCCTCGGCGACCAGCGCCTCGACCTCGGCGAGGATGTCGCCGGGCCGGCGGTCCTTCTCCTTGCCGCGCAGCGCCGGGACGATGCAGAAGGTGCAGGTGTTGTTGCAGCCGACGGAGATCGAGACCCAGGCGGCGTACGCGCTCTCGCGGCGGGTCGGCAGCGTGGAGGGGAACGCCTCCAGCGACTCGGCGATCTCGACCTGCGCCTCCTCCTGGACGCGGGCGCGCTCCAGGAGCACGGGAAGTTTGCCGATGTTGTGCGTGCCGAAGACGACGTCCACCCAGGGCGCCTTGCGCACGATGGTGTCGCGGTCCTTCTGCGCGAGGCAGCCGCCGACCGCGATCTGCATGCCGGGCCGGGACGTCTTGCGCGGCGCGAGCCGGCCGAGGTTGCCGTACAGCCGGTTGTCGGCGTTCTCCCGTACCGCGCACGTGTTGAAGACGACGACGTCCGCGTCGCCGTCGGCGTCCTCCGGCGCCCGTACGTACCCGGCCTCTTCCAGCAGTCCGGCCAATCGCTCGGAATCGTGGACGTTCATCTGGCACCCATAGGTGCGGATCTCGTAGCTCTTGGGTGCGGGCACGTCCACTGCGGGGCTCCGGTCGCTGCTGCTGGTCATGGCTCAAGGGTAGGCGGTCCCGGGAAGGGCTTCGCCGCCCCGCTCGCCAGGGTCCGCCTCCGGCCGACGGACGGGCAAAGAGCCCCCCGGGAGACCCGGCCGCCCCTTAGGCGACGACCGTGAAGCGGAATGCCCCCTTACCGGGATGCGCCCATCGAATCCTGTTTCCCGGAATCGGGACCGGAATGGGAACACCCGGTTCACGGCGACCACCGGATTTCGCCGATGGACTACCCCCCTGCCGCCCCGCTCCACCAGGATCTTTACGGGCTAGGCCCGCCCCACGGACGCACACACGCTCGGCCTATCCGCTTTCCGCCACCATGAGGCACCACCCAATCGGCACGACTCGACCGCGCTCCCCGGAAGAAGGAACTTGATGAACGTGGCTGCTGATAGGTTTCGCGGCCCGACTGGCCTTCCAGCAGCCGCGTAGGGCGAGGAGCGGCGTGTGCGTCACCTCTCGCCCTGCCCTTCCGGCCCTGCCGGCCCGCCGCGAAAAGCCGGTGGAGAACCGCCTCCGGCATGCTTAGGGTCGCGGGATGAGCACCCGAACCTTCCGCATCACCGTGCGCGGTGTCTTCGACGGCCTCACCGACGACCAGCGGGCCGCGCTGCTCGCCGACGCCGCCGCGCATGACGTCCTGCGCGCCGCCTTCACCCCCGAGGGCAGCCTGACCTACGACATCGCCGCCCGCCCGGCCTTCGTCTTCCGCTTCTCCGACACCGGCGAGAAGGAGGAGGACATCCTGGACGCCACCGAACGCGCCGAGACGGCCGCCGAGACCTGGCTGTCCGAACGCGGCTACGGCTTCAAGAACCTCCGCTCCTCCGCCGAAGACCTCTCCCAGGCCCCCCTGAGCAAACGCCAACGCCGGGCAGCCCGCTCGTCCGAGGCGTGACGCCTTCGCTCTCACCCACCTCATAAACTTGACTACTCAAGGAACTCTCAAGGAGTTGCTCCGGATGGACGTGGACCATGAGTGACGCCCTGGACGCCACCCTGCGTCTCGTACGGGCCCAGGCGGCGCTCGTACGGCGGTTCGACGCGCGGCTCGGCGGGCTGCACGGAGTGAGCCTCGCCGATTTCACCCTGCTGCTACGACTGGGACAGGCGCCCGGCGGCCGGATGCGGCGGGTCGATCTCGCCGAGGCTCTCGGGCTGACGGCCTCCGGGGTCACCCGCGCCCTGGCTCCCCTGGAGCGGATCGGGCTGGTGACCCGGGAGCCGGACGCCCGGGACGCGCGGGTGGCCTACGCGTCGCTGACCGGCACGGGCCGGGACCGGCTGAGGGAGATGCTGGCCACGGCCGAGGAGACCGCCGAGGATCTCTTCGCCGCGCCGGCCTGGGGAGAGGAAGAAGTCCCGCTCCTCGCCGGCCTGTTGACCCGGCTGGGCGGTACCGGCCTGCGGGCCTGAGTCCAGCTCACCGGGCAGGGACGCGGCTCACCCCCCTTGCATGTTCTATGCCATACACCATAAGTTACCGATCGGTAGTTCGCAGGGGCTGCACCGGGGCTGAGCCGTACCCCGTCGGCGGAGAGGTGGTGGGCGGGTGAGCCCGCGTAGGAGTAACAGCCGGGACCGGATGGTTCTCAGCGCCGCCGCGTTGCTGCGCGAGTACGGCGCGAGCGGGACGAGTGTCGACAAGGTGCTCGCGCACAGCGGCGCCCCCCGGGGCTCGGTGTACCACCACTTCCCCGGCGGGCGGGCGCAGCTCATCGACGAGGCGGTGGCGTTCGCCGGGGACTTCGTCGCGGAACTGATCGACGCCGCGGCGCGGGCGGACGATCCGGTCGCGGCCGTGGACGCGTTCTTCGCGCTGTGGCGCGAGCAGTTGGTGGGCAGCGGTTTCAGGGCGGGCTGCCCGGTCGTCGCGGTGGCCGTGGAGACCAACGACGAGGCACCCGGTCTGGCCCGGTCCGCGGCCGCCGTCTTCGGGCGCTGGCAGCAGGCGCTCGCCGCCCTGTTCGTCCGGCACGGACTGACCGAGGAACGCGGCCGCAGGCTGGGGTCCTTCGTCATCGCCGCGGTCGAGGGCGCGGTCGTCATGTGCCGGGCCGAGCGGAGCACCGCACCGCTGGACGCAGCCGCCGCCGAGATCCACGAGCTGCTCGTCCACGCCCTGCACCCCGGAGTGTGAGCCGGGAGCCGGCCCGGCGGTGACGGCGGTACCGGCCGGGACACGGCCTCGGAGTCAAAGCCCTTCAGCAGTACTCCCGTTCAGCCAGAAGGAGTCGCCATGCCCTCGCTCGACCGTCAGGACAACGTCTTCGTCCTCGACCTCGGAGACGGAGAGAACCGCTTCCATCCCGACTGGCTCGCCGCCGTCGACGCCGCGTTGACGGAGGTGGAGAAGGCGGAGGGGCCGCGTGCCCTGGTCACCGCCGCCACGGGCAAGTTCTGGTCCAACGGGCTCGACCTGGACTGGCTGCTCGCGCACGCCGACCGCCATCAGGAGTACGTGGTCTCCGTCCACCAGTTGTTCGCGCGGACGCTGTCGCTGCCGATCGTCACCGTGGCCGCGCTCCAGGGGCACACCTTCGCGGCCGGCGCGATGCTCTCCCTCGCCCACGATGTGCGCGTCATGCGCGCCGACCGCGGCTTCTGGTGCCTGCCCGAGGCGGACATCGGCATCCCCTTCACCCCCGGGATGTCCGCGCTCATCCAGTCCCGGCTCGCGCCCCGGACCGCCCACGAGTCCATGGTCACCGCCCGCCGCTACGGCGGCCTGGACGCCGCGGCCGCCGGCATCGCGGACCGGGCCGTCGCCGAGGACGCGGTGCTCTCCACCGCCGTCGAGACCGCCCAGGCCCTGGCGGCCAAGGCCGGCGACACCCTCGGCACCATCAAGGCGCGGATGTACGCCCCCGTCCTCGCCGCCCTGCGCGACACCGTCGCCCCGCTGGGCTGACCTCCGCCCCTCCGCCCCTTCGACCGCTCCACCGCGCGCCCCCGGCCGTCCCGCCGGGGGTGTCCGCGACGACACCAGCCAAGGAGAACCTCCCGTGACCACCCTCGACTTCGCCGCCATGACCGGCCTGGAACTGATGCGCTGGGTGCAGAGCGAGCGCCCCGCCGACATCCCCTCCATCGGCCGGCTGCTCGGCATGCGCTTCGACGAGGTCGAGCACGGCCGGGTCGTCGTCTCCCTCGACACCCGCCCCGACTTCGCCAATCCCCTCGGCACCGTCCACGGCGGCATCGCCGCGACGCTCCTGGACTCCGCCATGGGCTGCGCCGTCCACACCACGCTCGCCGCGGGCGTCGGCTACACGACCCTCGAACTCAAGGTCAACTACATCCGCGCGGCCCGCACGGACGGGCAGACCCTGACGGCCGAGGGCACCGTCATCCACGCCGGCCGCCGCACCGCGACCGCGGAGGGCAAGGTGCTGGACGACCAGGGCAAGCTGATCGCCCACGCCACCACGACGTGCCTCGTCCTCGGGACGGCCTCCTAGGGTCTTCCGTCCAGACGAGAGGCCCTAGGCGTCCGTCTCCACGGCACCGCCCCGCGCCGCCGGTATCCAGCCCTGGCGGCGCAGGACCGAGGACACGTCCGGTGCCCGGTAGTGCTCGCCCTTGAGGACCTTGCCGTCGGCGCGGCGGCTGATCTGTCCGTCGGGGCCGACCTTGCTCATGTTGGCGCGGTGGATCTCGGCGATCACCTGGTCCAGGTCGATGCCGTGGACCAGGGCGGTGCCGTACGCCACGTACACCACGTCCGCCAGTTCGTGCGCCAGCTTGTCGAGCGGGCCCTCGACCGAGACCTCGCCGACCTCGGCGGCCTCCTCGGCGAGCATGTCCCAGCGGTGGGCGGCCAGTTCGGGCGAGACCTCGGTGGGGGTGCCGCGGTCGTCGAGGCCGAAGGCGCGGTGGAACTCACGGACGAGATCGACGGGGGAAGTGCTCATGCGCCGACTCTAACGGCCACCACTGACAACGCCCGCCGCCCCGGGTCGCGGACCGCCGCCCGGCCGAGGATCGGACCACCTCACAGCCCCGGCCCTGGTCAGCGTCGTACCTCGCCTGGCAGGATCGCCGCATGTCCACGCTGTTCTCCCGTACCGCCGGACGCCGGGCGCTGCCGGTCGCCGCCGCCGGTGCCGTCGTCCTCGGCCTGCTGCTGTGGTGGCTGCTGCCGCTGGGCGAGAAGCCGCCGAGCGGGACGATCGTCTTCAGCACCGGCACCCCCAAGGGTGTCTACCAGGAGTACGGCGAGCGGCTGCGCACCGAGCTGGCCAAGGACATGCCCGGTCTGAAGGTGAAGCTCCTCAACAGCGCGGGCTCCCAGGAGAACGTGCGGCGGGTGGCGACCGGGAAGGCCGACTTCACCATCGCGGCGGCCGACGCGGTGCAGACGTACGAGCTCCGGCACGGCAGCGGCGCCGGGAACCTGCGCGGGGTGGCCCGGCTCTACGACGACTACGCGCACCTCGTCGTGCGCAGCGACTCGGACATCCACGACATCGACGACCTGCGGCACAAGCGGGTCGCGACCGGGCTGCCCAACTCGGGGGTGAAGCTGATCGCCGACCGGGTGCTGCGGGCCGCCGGGATCGATCCGCAGACGGACATCACGCCCTCCGCCGACGGCATAGACACCGGGCCCGACCGGCTGGAGCAGGGCAGGATCGACGCGTTCTTCTGGTCCGGCGGCCTGCCCACCAAGGGGCTGGTCACGCTGGCCAGGAAGGGCGCCTTCCGGTTCATCCCGATCGACGCCGACCTCGTCACCAAGCTGCACGCGCAGGGCGAGGAGACGCGCTACTACCGGGCCACCAACATGCCCGAGTCGGCGTACCCGGACGTCCAGCACGGCGTCGAGGTGCCGACGATCGCGGTCTCCAACCTGCTGATGACCCGTGCGGACATGGACCCCCGGCTCACCGAGTGGGTGACCCGCACCGTGATCAAGAGCCGCGACGGCATCGGCGCCCACGTCCACTCCGCCCAGCTGGTCGACCTGCGCACCGCCATCTACACCGACCCCCTCCCGCTCCAGGAGGGCGCCCGCCGCTACTACCGCTCGGTCAAGCCCTGAACCTCGGCACCGACACCGTCACCCGCAGCCCCCGCGGTGCGTGCGGGCCGTACGCTATCGAACCGCCGCCCGCCTCCAGGAGGGCGCGGGTGATGGACAGGCCGAGCCCTGATCCCTTGACGTTCTGATGGCGGCCGCTGCGCCAGAACCGGTCGCCCACGCGCGCGAGTTCCTCCTCGGTGAGGCCGGGCCCGGTGTCGGTGACCACGACCCTGGAGGTGTCCCCCTCGAAGGAGACGCGGACCTCCACGGCGCCCCCCTCGGGGGTGAACTTCACCGCGTTGTCGATCACCGCGTCCAGCGCGCTGGACAGGGTGATCGGGTCCGCCCAGCCGGTGGTGGCCGGGCAGTCGCCGGTCAGCCGGACCCCCTGGGCCGCGGCGGCCGGCGTCCAGGCCGACAGCCGTTCCTCGGTGAGGGCGCCGATGTCGGTCAGGCTCAGATCGGCCTCGGCGTGCTCGGCGAGCGCCAGGTCGAGCAGATCGTCCAGGACCTGGGCGAGGCGCTTGCCCTCGGTGCGCACCGAGGCGATCTCCTCGTTGTCCTCCGGCAGTTCGAGCGCGAGCAGTTCGATGCGCAGCAGCAGCGCGGACAGGGGGTTGCGCAGCTGGTGGGAGGCGTCGGCGACGAACGCGCGCTGCTGTTCCAGGACTTCCTGGACGTGGTCCGCCATCTCGTTGAACGAGTGGGCGAGGCGCCGGAGTTCCGGGGGACCGCCGGCGGCCGCCACCCGGGACTTCAGGCGCCCGGTGGCGATGTCGTGGGTGGTGGCGTCCAGGACCCGCACCGGCCGCAGCACCCAGCCGGTCAGCCGCAGCGCCGCGCCGACGGCGAGCAGCATGGCCGCGATCTCGCCGGCCCCGATGAGCAGCCAGTCGTGCAGGATGCGCATCCGCAGCGGCCCGGTGGGCGAGTCGGTGACGACGACCGCGATCACGTCCCCGTCCCGGATCACCGGTGAGGCCACCACCAGGCGGCTGTGCTGCCAGGGCCACGCCTGCTGGGGGTCGTGGCTGCGCCGGCTGAGCAGCGCCTCGCCGAACGCCTCCCGCACCTCCCCCGACGGCGGTACGAACCAGTCGCCGGGCGCGTTGGCCATGGCGGAACCGTTGCGGTAGAAGACACCGGCGCGAATGCCGTAGACGCCGTAGTAGCTGTCGAGTTCGCTGCGCAGCGCCTCCCAGCGCTCGTCCGTGCCGGTGCGCCGGGAGCCGCCGGGGCCCTCGGAGACGAACTGGGCGAGCGCCGCGAAGCGTGCCGTGTCGTCGATCCGGTCCACCACGACCCGCTGCTGCTCGGCGGCGGCCATGCTGACGGCGAGCGGGACGCCGAGGGCGAGGAGTACGGCCGCCATCAGGACGATGAGCAGCGGCAGCAGCCGTGTGCGCACTCGTCCCCGCTAAGCGGCCGGGGCGACGAGCCGGTAGCCGACGCCGCGGACGGTCTCGATGAGCGCGGGCAGGCGCAGCTTGGCGCGCAGGGAGGCCACATGCACCTCCAGGGTGCGTCCGGTGCCCTCCCAACTGGTCTGCCACACCTCGCTGATGATCTGCTCGCGCCGGAAGACCACGCCGGGGCGCTGGGCGAGCAGCGCCAGCAGGTCGAACTCCTTGCGGGTGAGCTGGACGACGGTGCCGTCCACGCTGACCTGGCGGGTGGGCAGTTCGATACGTATCGGGCCGAGGTGCAGCAGGCTGTCGGCGGTCTGGGCGGGCTCCTCGTGGGCGGTGCGCCGGCTGACGGCGTGGATCCGGGCGAGCAGTTCCCCGGTGTCGTACGGCTTCACCACGTAGTCGTCGGCGCCCAGGTTGAGCCCGTGGATGCGGGAGCGGACGTCGGAGCGGGCGGTGACCATGATCACCGGGGTGCTGGTGCGCTTGCGGATCTTGCCGCAGACCTCGTAGCCGTCCTGGTCGGGCAGGCCCAGGTCGAGCAGGACCACGCCGAAGCCGTCGCTCTCGGGGACGAGCGCGCGCAGGGCCTCCTCGCCGTTGCGCGCATGGGTGACGTCGAATCCATGCCTGGTCAGCACGGCGGACAGGGCCGCGGCGACATGGTTGTCGTCCTCGACGAGCAGCAGTCTCATTCCGGCCCCCTCCGGTTCAGTGGTCGTACGGACATCGTTTATCCGCCTTGCAGATCATGTGCCCGCGCGCGTGCACCATGGCAGTGACGCCGATGGAGCAGGACGCCGTCAAGTGGCTTCCGGTTGCCCGCCGCTTCCGTTATGCGGCCGATACGCATCATGAGGCGCCCGTCACGACAGGTGCACGGCGGCTACCGGATCGTGATGCTCAGATCTCCCTCAGATGTGATGACGCAGGTCACAGCCCCTCACTACTGTCCTCCGAAACCGAGGAGGACGGAGCCGTGAAGCGATGACCGAAGTATCGGTGGCCAAGGAGGACGGGGCCGCGTCCGGCGAACTGGTCGTCCTGAAGAGCGTCAACAAGCACTTCGGCGCGTTGCACGTGCTCCAGGACATCGACCTGACGATCGACCGCGGTGAGGTCGTGGTCGTCATCGGGCCCTCCGGGTCCGGCAAGTCGACCCTGTGCCGCACCATCAACCGCCTGGAGACGATCGATTCGGGCGCCATCACGATCGACGGCAAGCCCCTGCCGCACGAGGGCCGGGAGCTGGCGCGGCTGCGCGCCGACGTCGGGATGGTCTTCCAGTCCTTCAACCTCTTCGCGCACAAGACCGTGCTCGAGAACGTGATGCTGGGCCAGATCAAGGTCCGCAAGGCGGACAAGAAGGCGGCCGAGGAGAAGGCGCGGGCCCTGCTGGACCGGGTCGGCGTGGGCACCCAGGCAGACAAGTACCCCGCCCAGCTCTCCGGCGGCCAGCAGCAGCGTGTCGCCATCGCGCGGGCGCTGGCGATGAACCCGAAGGTCATGCTCTTCGACGAGCCGACCTCGGCTCTCGACCCCGAGATGATCAACGAAGTCCTGGACGTCATGCGGCAGCTGGCGCGCGAGGGCATGACGATGATCGTCGTCACCCATGAGATGGGCTTCGCGCGCTCGGCCGCCAACCGGGTGGTCTTCATGGCGGACGGCCGGATCGTCGAAGAGGCCGCGCCCGAGCAGTTCTTCAGCAACCCGCGCAGCGACCGGGCCAAGGACTTCCTGTCCAAGATCCTGCACCACTGAGGCCGCGGGCGGCCGTAGCGGGCGCCTGGATCGATCTCTCCCGACGGGCCTCGTCCCTCACCACTTCGAAGGATGTTCAGCATGCAGCTCCGCAAGGTCACCGCCGCCTCGGCCGCCGTTCTCGCCCTCAGCCTCGCCGCGACCGCGTGCGGCGGCGACAAGAAGGACGACAACGGGTCCTCCGGCGGCAAGAAGATCGCCATCGGCATCAAGTTCGACCAGCCCGGTCTCGGCCAGAAAACGCCGCAGGGCTACGCGGGTTTCGATGTCGACGTGGCCACCTATGTCGCCAAGAAGCTCGGCTACGGCCCGGACCAGATCGAGTGGAAGGAGTCGAAGAGCGCCGACCGCGAGACCATGCTCCAGCGCGGTGACGTCCAGTTCATCGCCGCCACGTACTCGATCACCCCGGAGCGCGAGCAGAAGGTCGACTTCGCCGGCCCGTACCTGCTGGCCCACCAGGACGTGCTGCTGCGCGCCGACGAGACGGCCATCAAGGCGCCGAAGGACCTCAACGGCAAGAAGCTGTGTTCGGTCTCCGGCTCGACCTCGGCCCAGAACCTCAAGGCCAAGCTGAACCTGAAGACCGACCTGGTGACGTACCCGACCTACTCGGCCTGCCTCTCGGGTCTGCAGAGCGGTGCCATCGACGCCCTGACCACGGACGACTCGATCCTCGCCGGTTACGCCGCCCAGGCCCAGTTCAAGGGCAAGTTCAAGCTCGGCAACTTCAAGATGACCAACGAGAACTACGGGATCGGCGTCAAGAAGGGCAGCGACCTCAAGGCGAAGGTCAACACGGCCCTGGAGTCGATGGTCTCCGACGGCTCCTGGGCCGCGGCCGTGAAGAAGAACTTCGGTCCGGCCGACTACAAGAACGAGCCCGCGCCGAAGGTCGGCGACGTCAAGAGCTGAGGCAACGCCCTGCCGGTGCGCCGCCGCCCACGGCGGCGCACCGTGGGCATCCCTACACGCGGAAGCGCGGGAGATCGTGTTCGACTTTCTTGGACATTACGACGTACTGGGCGCCTTCTGGACGACGGTGCAGCTCACCCTGCTGTCGGCCGTGGGCTCCCTGGTCTGGGGCACCCTGCTGGCCGCCATGCGGGTGGGCCCGGTACCGCTGATGCGCGGTTTCGCCACCGCCTACGTGAACATCGTGCGGAACATCCCGCTCACGGTGATCATCCTGTTCTCCTCGCTCGGTCTGAACCAGACGCTGGGCATCAGTCTGGGCGCCAAGGGCTTCGACGCGATCAACTTCCGGCTGGCCGTGCTCGGTCTGATCGTCTACACCTCGGCCTTCGTGTGCGAGGCGATCCGGGCCGGCATCAACACGGTGCCGGTCGGCCAGGCGGAGGCGGCACGGGCCATCGGCCTCAGCTTCTCCCAGGTACTGGGCCTGGTCGTGCTCCCGCAGGCATTCCGCGCGACCGTCGGACCGCTGACCAACGTACTGATCGCGCTGACGAAGAACACGACGGTGGCCGCCGCGATCAACGTGGCGGAGGCGGCCCTGCTGATGAAGAAGATGATCGAGAACGAGGCACAACTGATGACGATCTCGGCGGTCATCGCCTTCGGCTTCGTCTGCCTGACCCTGCCGACCGGCCTGATCCTCGGCTGGGTGGGCAAGAAGGTGGCGGTGAAGCGATGACTTCGGTCCTGTACGACGCTCCGGGGCCCCGCGCCAAGCGGCGCAACGTCCTGTACACGGCGGCCTTCCTGGTCGTGCTCGCGGCCCTCGTCTGGTGGGTTTACAGCGCCCTCAGCGACAAAGGCCAGCTGGACTGGGTCCTGTGGAAGCCCTTCTTCTCCGGTTCCGAGGCGTACACCACGTACATCTGGCCGGGCCTGCAGAAGACCCTGGAGGCGGCGGCGCTCGCGATGGTCATCGCGCTTCCGCTGGGCGCGGTCCTCGGCATCGCGCGGCTCTCGGACCATGCCTGGGTGCGGGTGATCGCCGCGGTCCTGGTCGAGTTCTTCCGCGCGATCCCGGTCCTGGTCCTGATGATCTTCGGGCTCGCGCTCTTCGCCCAGTACACCGATGTCGGTTCGGACGACCGGCCGTTCTACGCGGTCGTCACCGGACTGGTGCTGTACAACGCGTCGGTGCTCGCGGAGATCGTCCGCGCGGGCATCCTCTCGCTGCCCAAGGGCCAGTCCGAGGCGGCCCTGGCGATCGGCCTGCGCAAGGGCCAGCTGATGCGGCTCGTGCTGCTGCCGCAGTCGGTCACCGTGATGCTCCCGGCGATCGTCAGCCAGCTGGTGGTCATCGTGAAGGACACCGCCCTCGGAGGCGCGGTCCTCACCTTCCCCGAACTGCTGGCCTCGGCCAACACCATGAGCGGCTACTACGGCAACTTCATCGCCTCGCTCACCGTCGTGGCCGTGATCTACGTGCTCATCAACTTCTCGCTGACCTCCTTCGCGCACTGGCTGGAGGGCCGGCTGCGGCGGGGCAAGAAGTCGACCGGCGCGGTGCTGGGAACGCAGGACGTGGCGGACATCGCGGGTACGGCGGCGACCGGCGCGGATCCGGCCGGCCGTCCCTCCGACGTCGGCGACCTCGACCACACCAAGAAGTGACGATCATTCAATCGAATGATTCGGCCGGGGGCGGTGGCGCGACGCCACCGCCCCCGATGGTCACTTGACGCATACTCTGCCAATGGGTTGCATACGTTCTGTGATCGTGCACCCGGCCTCACCCTGCTGTTCACCCACCGCCGTCGAGGCATCGCCGCGGACAGGGGGCGCCGCGCCGTGGACCCGGTGATCATCGTCGGAGCGGGGCCCGTCGGGCTCACGCTCGCCCTGGCGCTGGCCCGCCAAGAGGTGCCTTCCGTCGTCCTGGACGAGGGCCCCGGCAAGGAGGAACCCCGCCCGGCGCGCACGGTCGTCCTGCGCCCCGACACGGCCGCGCTGCTGGAACGGCTGGCCGGAACCGCCCTCGGCCACCACGGTGTGCGCTGGACCGGCTGGCGCTCGATGCGCCGCCGGCAGGTCGTGAGCGAGATCGCCTTCGCCCCGGACGAGGCCGCCCCACTGCACCTCGCCCAGCATGTGATCTCGGGCCTGCTGCGGGCGGCCGCCGCCGATCAGCCGCTCGTGGAGATCGCCACCGACAGCCGCCTGGACTCGATCGAGCAGGAACCCTCCGGTGTCACCGCGCACACCCGGGGCCCCAAGGGCACCTACTGGCGCGGGAGTTACCTGGTGGGCTGCGACGGCACCCGCTCGACCGTGCGCAAACTCCAGGACATCCGCTTCCCCGGCCGTACGGCGGTGGAGCGGCACGCCGTCGCCGCGCTGCGCGCGGAACTCCCCTGGCAGGAGCAGGCGTTGCTCCACCGGGCGCCGCCGTGGCGGTCGTCCGGGCCCTTCGCCGGGGAGGTGACCGCCCGCCCCCTGCCGGACGGCGCCTGGCGCCTGGACTGGCTGCTGCCGCCGGGCAAGGACCTGGTCACGCCCGAACTCCTCGTGGACCGGATCCGCGAGACCCTCGCGGGCTGGACCGACGGCACGACACCGGCGTACGACCTGCTCGACACCGGCGTCCACACGGTGCACCACCGGCTGGCCCGGCGGTGGCGCGACGGCCGCGTCTTCCTCGCCGGCGACGCGGCGCATCTGCTCGGCGCGCTGGGCACGCAGGGGCTCGACGAGGGGCTGCGGGACGCCGACAACCTCTCCTGGAAGCTCGCCGCCGCCTGGCACCACGGGCCGCACGAGGCGCTGCTCGACAGCTATCAGACGGAGCGGCGCGCGGTGGTCGCCGCCCGGCTGCGCGCAACCGACCAGGCGTTGCCGGGGCTGCGCGGCGGGGGCGGGCTGCGGCACATCGTCCCGGGCACGGCCCGCGGCCACGACGCCCTCCTCACCGACGGCCACCTGGGCCGCGGAGCGCTCGGCGCGCCGGGCGCGTACACCGCCTCCCCGCTCGCGCCCGGCCGCCTCCAGGGCGAGATCCCCGTCGACACGCCGCGCGGCGCCCCGGTGACGGACGTCCGCGTCACCGCGGAGGACGGCTCCTTCGTCCGGCTGCGCGACCGCCTCGGCCGCGGCGCGCTGCTCGTCGTGCTGATCGCTCCCGGCACCGGCGTCTGGGACCGCAAGCACTGGGTCTCCGCGGGTGTGATGCCCCGCCTGGCCGCCGCGGTGACGGCCCTGCCGCACCCCGCCGAACTGCTCGTCGCCGAGAGCTACCCGGGCGCCCCGGCCCACAGCGTCCTCCTCGTACGCCCCGATGGCCACCTGGTCACCGCCCTGACCGGCGTCCGCCCCGCCGACCTGTACACGGCGGCGGAGGCGACGGTGGGGGGAGCGGCGGAGGAAGGGGTGGAGGTGGAGGCGGGGGTGCGTTGACCTGGGGCCGGCAACGGTCGGGGAGGGGTCGGTAAGCCTTGAAGCGCGTTCACGAAGGGCCCGGCCCGGGGCGCGCACAGGACCCGCGCACGGGACGCGCGCGAGAGGCGTGCGCCGCCCCTGAGCCCTGCGCCGTCCCCGCCCCACGCTCCCTCTCACTCCCCCCGCGCGCCGTCACCCTCCGTCCACATCGTGACCGTCTGTTGACCGGCATTTCGGTGGCGTGCTGTACTCCCGTCGTGACCGACACCTGTGTGCGCCTGTGGCGGAGGGTCCATATGGACCTCGTCCGCTATGCGGGCTGCGTGTGTCGGCCGTCCTGCTGAATTCGCATCCCTTTTTCTCCGGGCGCCGCCGTGCGCCCGTTCCGCGAACCCTCTTCAGGACGGTGCACGTGTCCCTCTCGTCTTCCGTGACGTCCCCTTCGACGTCTCCCGCCACCGGCTCCGCGCCGACGCAGGCGGACCTCCTCACGTTCGTACGGCGCACGGCGGCCGACACCGGGCTGCTCGCCTCCCTTCCGCTGGATCCGGAGGGCCGCACCTGGGTGCGGCTGGAGGGTCCGGGCGGCAGCGAGGCATGGCTGATCGGCTGGCCGCCCGGTACCGGCACCGGATGGCACGACCACGCCGAATCCGTCGGCGCCTTCCTCACCGCCTCGGGCGAGCTCAAGGAGAACTCGCTCGCCGCCCGGCTGCCCACCGACGGCTGGAAGACCCTGGAACTCACCGACGGCGTGGACCGCGAGCGCCGGCTGCCCGCCGGTCGAAGCCGCGTCTTCGGCCATCACCATGTGCACGAGGTCCTCAACGAGTCCCCCGACCGACACGCGATCTCCGTCCACGCCTACTATCCGCCGCTCCCCCGCATCCGCCGCTACAGTCGCTCGGGCCAGGTGCTGCGCCTGGAGCAGGTCGAACGTCCGGAGGACTGGCAGTGAGCGCCGCCCCGAACCAACGCCCGGTCGGCATCGACGAGTTGCTGGAGCGGGTCCGCACCGGCTACCGGCGCGTCGAGGCACGGGAGGCGTACGACACGGCGCGCACCGGCGAGGCTCTGCTGGTCGACATCCGGTACGCGGCCCTGCGCGAGCGGGACGGGCTGATCCCCGGTGCCGTGGTCGTCGAGCGCAATGAACTGGAGTGGCGCCTCGATCCCCAGGGCAGCCACCGCCTCCCCGAGGCCACCGGCCACGACCTGCGCATCGTGCTGATCTGCAACGAGGGCTACGCCTCCTCGCTCGCCGCCGCCTCCCTCCAGCAGCTCGGCCTGCACCGGACCACCGACCTGGTCGGCGGCTTCCAGTCCTGGCGCTCGGCCGGTCTGCCGGTGACTCCGGCGGGGGTCTGAACGCTGCTCCTTCGCCGTGGCCGCCGTCACCGCCGGGACCCGCAGCACGACACGTCCCGGCAGGGCGCCGCCCGGCCGGTCATCCCGAGGCTGAACGCGTCGCCGCGCCGGCTTGCCCCATCGTCGGCATCGTCGGCGTGTCGTCAGGCGTCGGGCTCCCCGAGGAAGTCCGTCTCCTCGCCCTCCTCCTCCTCCAGGGCCCGGCGGACGACCCGCAGAGACATCCCCTCGGGATACCCCTTGCGGGCGAGCATCCCGGCGAGGCGGCGGACGCGCTTGTCGCGGTCGAGACCCCGGGTGGCGCGCAGCTTGCGGGCGACGAGTTCCCGGGCGGTCTCCTCCTCCTGGTCGGAGTCGAGCTGTCCGACGGCCTCCTCGATCAGCGTCGAGTCGACCCCCTTGGTACGCAGCTCCCGGGCGAGGGCCCGCCGGGCCAGCCCCCGGCCATGGTGCCGGGACTCCACCCACGCGTCCGCGAACGCGCCGTCGTCGATCAGTCCGACCTCCTCGAACCGCGACAGCACCTCCTCGGCCACGTCCTCGGGAATCTCCCGCTTGCGCAGGGCGTCCCCGAGCTGCTTGCGGGTGCGCGGGGTCCCGGTGAGCAGCCGCAGGCAGATCGCCCGTGCCCGCTCGGCCGGGTCCCCCGAAGGCTCCCCCCGTTCGGCCCTCGGCGAGGAGGGGGCGCCTTCGTCCTGACCGGACGTCTCCCCGAAGCCGGGCCGTCGGCGCCCCCGCCCCCGGCGGCCCTGGGAGCCGGGACCGGTCGAGCCGTCCCCGTACGGCTCGCCGCTCCCGTCGCCCGGCAGGGCGCCGTCCCCGTATGCGTCGTCTCCACCGGTCGCGTACGCGTCGTCACCGCCCGGGGCATGCGCCGGGCGGCTCCCGGTGCCCCTCCCCCGTGAGGCACCGGGGGTGGCGTACTCGTACTCGGACCAGTCGGTTCGTCGTGTCACGGTCAGCTCTTGGCAGCGGCGGCCTTGGGCTTGGTGGCCTTGGCCGCCGGGGTGGCCGGGGTGGCCGTCTTGGCGGTGTCCTCAGCCGGGGCGGCACCCGCGGCGTCCGCACCGGGCTCGGCCGCCGGCTCCTCCGGCCGGACACCCACGCCCAGCTTCTCCTTGATCTTCTTCTCGATCTCGTTGGCCAGGTCGGGGTTGTCCTTGAGGAAGTTGCGCGCGTTCTCCTTGCCCTGGCCGAGCTGGTCGCCCTCGTACGTGTACCAGGCGCCGGCCTTGCGGACGAAGCCGTGCTCCACGCCCATGTCGATCAGACCGCCCTCGCGGCTGATGCCCTGGCCGTAGAGGATGTCGAACTCGGCCTGCTTGAAGGGGGGCGCGACCTTGTTCTTGACGACCTTGCAGCGGGTGCGGTTGCCGACCGCCTCGGTGCCGTCCTTCAGGGTCTCGATGCGGCGGATGTCGATACGCACCGAGGCGTAGAACTTCAGCGCCCGGCCACCGGTCGTGGTCTCCGGGGAGCCGAACATGACGCCGATCTTCTCGCGGAGCTGGTTGATGAAGATGGCGGTGGTCTTGGACTGGTTGAGCGCGCTGGTGATCTTCCGCAGCGCCTGGCTCATCAGACGGGCCTGGAGACCGACGTGGCTGTCGCCCATCTCGCCCTCGATCTCGGCGCGCGGCACGAGCGCGGCGACGGAGTCGATGACGATCAGGTCGAGCGCGCCGGAGCGGACCAGCATGTCCACGATCTCCAGCGCCTGCTCGCCGTTGTCCGGCTGCGACAGGATCAGGTTGTCGATGTCGACGCCCAGCTTGCGCGCGTACTCGGGTCGAGGGCGTGCTCGGCGTCCACGAACGCGACCTGGCCGCCGGCCTTCTGCGCGTTCGCCACGGCGTGCAGCGTCAGGGTCGTCTTACCGGAGGACTCCGGTCCGTAGATCTCCACGACACGGCCACGCGGCAGGCCGCCGACGCCGAGAGCCACGTCGAGCGCGGTCGAACCGGTCGGGATGACCTCGATGGGCTCCCTCGACCGCTCGCCCATGCGCATGACAGCGCCCTTGCCGAATTGTCGTTCAATCTGTGCGAGTGCGGCGTCGAGCGCCTTCTCGCGGTCGGTTCCTGCCATGGGTTCCACCCGGTTTGCTTGAGTCGATCGCTTCACGTCAAAGACGCTAACGCCTGCCACTGACAATGCGCCCCGACGTCGGTCCGGCCTGTGGATAACCAGGGTGCATATCGACCCGAACCGTGACCAAATCCCCGGTCCGGGGCCTCGCCGGAACCTTCATGAGAATGGATGTTCGATTTTCGTGTCAAGCGACACCCCGTCGTGTCGGGGTGTCGCTTCAAGAGGTGCGGCGCGGGAGATCCGCTAGCGCCGGACGCGCGCGGCCCTGAGGCGGGCGAGTACGCCGGAACCGCCCTGAGCCCGTACGCGATGGCCGTTCACCCGGGGGTCGTCGGTGACGTCGTAGCGCTTGACGTAGGCGCCCAGGAACGCCTGGAGGGTGGCCACCGCGGGGATGGAGATCAGCGCGCCGACGGCACCCAGCAGGGCCGTGCCCACGATGACCGAGCCGAAGGCGACAGCCGGGTGGATGTCGACGCTCTTCGCGGTCAGCTTGGGCTGGAGCATGTAGTTCTCGAATTGCTGGTAGATCACCACGAAGACCAGCACCCACACCGCGTACCAGGGAGCGACGGTGAACGCGATCAGCATCGGCAGCGCGCCCGCGAGGTAGGTGCCGATGGTGGGGATGAACTGCGAGACCAGCCCCACCCAGACGCCCAGCACCGGCGCGTACGGCACGCCCAGAGCTTGCAGCAGGATGTAGTGCGCGACGCCGGAGACGAGTGCCATGAGGCCGCGCGAGTAGAGGTAGCCGCCCGTCTTGTCGACGGCTATCTCCCAGGCGCGCAGCACCTCGGACTGGCGCGCGGGCGGCAGCACCGAGCACAGGGCGCGGCGCAGCCGGGGGCCGTCGGCGGCGAAGTAGAACGAGAACAGCGCGACGGTCAGCAGCTGGAAGAGGCCGCCGAGGACCTGCTGGGAGACGTCGAGGACGCCGGCCGCGCTGTTCTGCGCGTACTTGCGCAGCCAGTCGGAGTGCAGCAGTCCCTCCTGGACGTCGACCCGTCTGAGGTTGGCGTGGAAGGTCTGGTTGATCCAGTGGATGAGCGAGTCCAGGTAGTCCGGGAAACCCTCGATCATCTTGATGATCTGGCCGGCCAGCATCGATCCGAGCAGGGTGACGAACCCCGCGGCGGCGACGGTCAGGACGAAGAAGACCAGGAAGGTGGCGAGCCCCCTGCGCATGCCGCGGGCGGCCATCCGGCTCACGGCGGGCTCGACCGCCAGGGCCAGGAAGAACGCGATCAGGATGTTGATCAGCAGCCCGGTGAGCTGGTGGAAGGCCCAGCTGCCCAGCTGGAAGGCGGCGATCAGCGCGAGCGCGAGCACCATGGCGCGCGGCAGCCAGCGCGGCATACGGCCTTCCACCGGACGGCCGCCGGGCATGCGACCGTCCGGCGTGCGGCCGTCCGGCGTGACGGCGTCGGCGACCGGTGGCCGGTCGCTCGTCGCCGTCGGGCCCGCCGGTTCCGCGGGCCGGGTCAGCTGCTCGGTGTCCTCGTCAGTGCGTGCCACGCGCCAAGTCTCGCCCACTCCACCGACAAGCGGCGCCCACCTGCGGCTTTCGTGACCGATCGGTGCCGTAGCGTCGACTTCACATCGGGCTTACGGGGCATTTCACCCACGGTTGCCGAGGGCCTGCGGGCACTCTCAGCGCCGCTCCCCCGGGACGTCCATGACCGTGCACACCACACGCCACACGTCCTTGGCCGCCCAGCCGACGTCCAGCGCCTCGTTCACCGTGCGCCCGCCCAGCTCCGACATCACGTGATCGCGCGCGAAGGTCTCGGCGTACCCCGGACCGAAGTGTTCCGCCATCCGCTGCCAGAAGACCGTCAACCGCATGAATCCCGCTCCATACCCGCTATGACCTGCACGTTTCCCGCCTCCTGCACCTCGCGTGCCCGCGTCGGGCAGGAAGCGCGTGTACGTACGCAGCGTAGAACCAGGGCGGGCGCGCCCGAGCGGGCGGGCGCGAGGAGTTCGCGGCGCCGTCCTACGGATGACTCGGGGCGCCGTCGTGTGCGTGACAAGGAAGACGGAGGCTCTGAGGGATCGTCAACCGCGTGAAACCGGTATCCCGCCCCTGAGAGTGGGGCCCGCCCGGGACCGCTTGCCAAGGCCGCATTCCGTCCTACGGTCTGACCCATGGCCGAAACCGGAGCTTCCCCACTCCCCTGCACGCCCCCGGCGCGCTCCCCGCTCTTCAGCGCCGAACCGTTCATGTGGCTCACCGCGCGCGTACTGGAACAGCGCCTTTTCGCGTACCACTTCCTGCGCGGCGCCCCGGCCGCGGTGGAGGCGGCACTGGACGCCTATCGCAACGAGGACGGCGGTTACGGGCACGCGCTGGAGCCCGATCTGCGCGGGCCCGTGAGCCAGCCCCTGCACACCGCGCACGCGCTGCGCGTCCTGGACGCCGTCGGGCGCTGCGGGGGGCAGCGCGTGGAGCGTGTGTGCCGCTATCTGACCTCCGTGTCCACGGCGGACGGCGCGCTGCCGGCGGTCCATCCGAGCGGGCGCGGATATCCGGCGGCGCCGCTCGTCCAGGGCGCTCCCACGGCCTCGGACACGCCCGACCGGGCGGGCTCCCGCGGCTCGCTGCCGGCCACCGGCCCGGTGGTGGGGCTGCTGCACCGCAACGAGGTGTGGCACGCCTGGCTGTTCCGGGCCACCGACTTCTGCTGGCAGGCCGTGGCAAACCTGGAGAAGCCGCATCCTCACGAGGTGCTGGCCGCCGTGGCCTTCCTGGACTCCGTTCCCGACCGCCCGCGCGCGGAGGCCGCCGCGGACCGGCTCGGCCGCCTGGTGCGCGCGCAGTGGCTCGCGGCTCTGGACCCGGGCCGCTCGGTGCCGCCCGGCCGGGCTCCGGGCGCGCGCCATGTGCCTCAGCAGGCGACGCACCGGGGTGATCCGGGGCCGCGCCACTTCCCGCACGACTTCGCCAGGAGCCCCGCGTCGCTCGCGCGCGCCTGGTTCACCGACGACGAGATGGCCCGCTCCCTGGACCACCTGGCCGCCGGACAGCAGGAGGACGGGGGCTGGCCGCTCCGCCGCCGACCGTGGGCACCGGTGCCCGCACTCGAAACGCGCGCCCTGGTGACGATCGAGGCACTGCGCACCCTGCGGGCGTACGGCCGCTTCGTGGGCTGATCCGCATCAAACTTGGTGCCGAGTCCGACCCGGTGCCGAGTCCAACCTGGCGCCGGGTCCACCCTCGTGCCGGGTCCACCCTGGTGCCGGTTCGGCCCCCGGGCCGAGCCCCGCGCCGGTTCGCGTCCGCCGTACGACGGCTCAGCCGCCCAGGGCCCGGACGCCCGCCGTCACCAGTACGGCCGCGCCGACGACCACCAGGAACGGCGCGCGCAGCACCAGGGCCACGGCGGCCGCCCCGAGCCCCGCGGCCCTGGCGTCCAGCATCAGCGTGTGCCCCTGCGCGAACGTCTGCTGTGCAGTGAGCGCGGCGAGGAGGGCGACGGGCAGCAGCGCGGCGAGCCGCCGTACGACGGGCCGTTCGATGACGTGCGCCGGTACCAGCAGGCCGGCGAGCTTGACGGCGTAGCAACCGAACACGGTCAGCCCGATCGCGATCCAGGTGTTCACAGGCCCCCCTCTATGGCCTTGTCCTCCGAGGTCTCGCCCAGGTCCTTTGGCCCCTGTGGCCCCTGTGGATCACGGGGTCCCCGGCGCCCCGAAACGAAGAGGGCGACCGGCGCGGCCAGCGCCGCCACCAGGACCGGCACACCGGCCGGGAGTACGGGCATCAGGCCGAGCCCCAGCAGTACCGCGAGGCCCGCGACCGCCCGCTCGGTGGCCGTTTTCAGCATGGGCGCGAGCAGGGCCAGGAACACCGCGGGGCCGGCCGCGTCCAGCCCCCAGGCGCGGGTGTCGCCGATGGCCTTGGCGCCCAGGGCACCGAGCAGGGTGGTGAGATTCCACAGCACGTAGAGGGCGACTCCGGTGACCGTGAAGCCGATCCGCGCGGCGCGCCGGGTGGGCTGCGCCAGGGTGACCGCCGTGGTCTCGTCGATCACCCACTGGGCGGCGAAGGGGCGCACCGCGCGCGGGAGGGCGAGGAGTTGCGACAGGCGCAGCCCGTAGAAGGCGTTGCGGATGCCCAGGAAGAAGGCTCCGGCCGCCGCGGTGTACGGGTTGCCCCCGGCGGCCAGCGCTCCGACGAGGGCGAACTGGGAGGCGCCGGTGAACACCAGAAGGCTGAGCGCGCAGGTCTGGAGGAGCCCGAGCCCGCCGCCGGCCGAGGTCACCCCGAAGGCGAAGCCGGACAGTCCGACGGCGACGCCCACCCCGAGGGCGTCCCGTACGACCGCCCCGTCCGGCTTGGCCGCCCCGCTCGCCCCGTCCGCCCCGTCCGCCGCGTCCGCCATGTCCGCTGCTGCTGTCTGCTGTGTCACGCCCGGGACGCTACGGGCGAACGTCAGTCCGAGTCTTGTACGTTCTTGCGCCCCTGTGTGTTTGCGTGCCCGTGTACGCCGTTGCGCTCCCGCTGATAGGCGCCCGGGGGCACGCCGACGATCCGGGCGAAGTGGCGGTTGAGGTGCGGCTGGTCGGTGAAGCCGACGGCGACGGCCGCCTCGGCGGGCCGGGTGCCGGTGTCCAGGAGCAGTCGCGCGCGGCGCACCCGGGCGTCGGTCAGCCAGGCGTGCGGTGGCATGCCGTAGCTGTCGCGGAAGGCCCGCAGCAGCGCGAACGGGCTGGTCCCGAGGTCGGTGGCGAGCCGTTCCAGGGTCGGCGGCTCGGCCATGCGCTCCTCGAGCACGGCACGCGCGCGGGCCGCGATCCGGGCGCCGGCCGTGCGCGGCCGCCGCTCGGGCAGCGTGCCGCCGTTCAGCCGGAGCAGCCGGGTCACGGCGACCCGGAGCAGGGTGTCGGCGGCCAGCGCGTTGCCCTCCTCGGCGGCGCGGAGCACCTCGTGGACGAGGCGGGCGGTGGCGGGTTCGTCGAGCACCGGGCCGACGAAGCCGGGGGTACCGCGCAGGGTGCTGGTCTCCGCCGCTATCGCCGCCACCACCCCGGGCGCGGGGTAGACCGCGCCGTACCGCCACCCCTCCGGGACCCCGGCCCGGCCGGTGTGCGGGGTGTCCGGGTTGACCAGCGCGAGGGCGCCCGCGCCCGCGGAGACGTCGGAGCCGCCGTGGTGGAAGACCTCGACGCCGTCGGCGATGGCGGCGATCACGAAGTTCTCGTGGGTGTGCCGGACGAAGGTCTTGTGGACGTACCGGGCGCGCAGCAGATCGACGCCGGGCAGTTCCTCGTAGCGCCAGTGCCGCGCCCGCTCCACCGCACGGACCGCACGATCCGCACGGCCCGCCCAGTCGCGGGGCGGGCGGTCGTCCTGCCGTCCAGCCGTACCTGCCATAAATCCATTGTCCGCCGCCGCGACCGCGTCCCGCCCCTCACTCACCCCCGACGGCGAGGCATTTGCGCAGGTCAGCACGATTGTCAGTGGGCGGGTGCAGGATGGACGCATGGTCAGCTCCGCACACCGGGCACTCGACGGCTTCTCCCCCGCGACCCGCGGTTGGTTCGCGGGGGCGTTCTCCGCGCCCACCGCGGCCCAGGCGGGCGCGTGGGAGGCCATCCACGCGGGTTCCGATGTGCTGGTGGTCGCGCCGACCGGCTCCGGCAAGACGCTGGCCGCGTTCCTCGCCGCCCTGGACCAGCTGGCCTCGGCCCCGCCCCCGGCCGACCCGAGGAAGCGCTGCCGGGTGCTGTACGTCTCGCCGCTGAAAGCCCTCGCGGTCGACGTCGAGCGCAATCTGCGCAGCCCGCTGACCGGCATCCGCCAGGAGTCCGTCCGCCTCGGCCTGCCGGAGCCCGAGGTCAAGGTCGGCATCCGCTCCGGCGACACCCCGGCCGCCGAGCGCCGCGCGCTGGCCACACGGCCGCCGGACATCCTGATCACCACCCCCGAGTCGCTCTTCCTGATGCTGACCTCGGCCACCCGCGACGCGCTCACGGGCGTGGAGACGGTGATCCTTGACGAGGTGCACGCGGTCGCGGGCACCAAGCGCGGCGCGCATCTCGCCCTCTCCCTGGAGCGCCTCGACGAACTGCTCCCGAAGCCCGCCCGCCGGATCGGCCTGTCGGCGACCGTGCGCCCGGTGGACGAGATCGCCCGCTACCTCTCGCCGCGCCGCAAGACGGAGATCGTCCAGCCGGAGTCCGGCAAGGAGTTCGACCTCTCGGTCGTCGTACCCATCGAGGACATGGGCGAGCTGGGCGGCTCCCCCGCCACCGACGCGGCCGACGGCGGGGAGCGGCCGTCGATCTGGCCGCATGTGGAGGAGCGGATCGCCGACCTGGTCCAGTCGCATCGCTCCACCATCGTCTTCGCCAACTCCCGCCGCCTGGCCGAGCGCCTGTGCAACCGGCTCAACGAGATCGCGTACGAGCGCGCGACGGGCGAGCCGCTGGCGGACCACCACTCCCCCGCCCAGCTGATGGGCGGCTCGGGCGCGGCCCAGGGCGCGCCCCCGGTGATCGCCCGGGCGCACCACGGCTCGGTGTCCAAGGAGCAGCGCGCGCTGGTCGAGGAGGACCTGAAGGCGGGCCGGCTGCCCGCCGTGGTCGCCACCTCCAGCCTGGAGCTGGGCATCGACATGGGCGCCGTCGATCTCGTCGTCCAGGTGGAGTCCCCGCCCTCGGTGGCCTCCGGGCTCCAGCGCGTGGGCCGCGCCGGTCACCAGGTGGGCGCCGTCTCCACCGGTGTGGTCTTCCCCAAGTACCGGGGCGATCTGGTGCAGGCGGCCGTGGTGACCGAGCGGATGCGTTCGGGCGCCATCGAGTCCCTGCGGGTGCCCGCGAACCCGCTGGACGTGCTCGCCCAGCAACTCGTCGCCATGACGGCCCTGGACACCTGGCAGTTCGACGACCTGCTCGCCATGGTCCGCCGCGCGGCCCCCTTCGCCTCGCTCCCGGAGTCGGCGTTCACCGCGGTCCTCGACATGCTCGCGGGCCGCTACCCGTCGGACGCGTTCGCGGAACTGCGCCCCCGGGTGGTGTGGGACCGCGTGACCGGCACCGTCACCGGCCGCCCCGGCGCCCAGCGGCTGGCCGTCACCTCCGGCGGCACCATCCCGGACCGCGGCCTGTTCGGGGTCTTCCTCGCCGGCAGCGACCCCAAGAAGGGCGGCGGCCGGGTCGGCGAGCTGGACGAGGAGATGGTCTACGAGTCCCGGGTGGGCGATGTCTTCACGCTGGGCACCAGCTCCTGGCGTATCGAGGACATCACCCGTGACCGGGTCCTGGTCTCCCCCGCGCCGGGCGTGCCGGGCCGGCTGCCGTTCTGGAAGGGCGACCAGCTGGGCCGCCCGCTCGAACTGGGCCGCGCGGTGGGCGCGTTCCTGCGCGAGGTCGGCTCGCTGCCCGAGGACGACGCCCGGCCGCGGCTGTTCGCCGCGGGCCTGGACGCGTGGGCGGCGGACAACATACTGGCGTATCTGCGGGAGCAGCGCGAGGCGTGCGGCCATGTCCCGGACGACCGCACCATCGTCGTGGAGCGCTTCCGTGACGAACTGGGCGACTGGCGGGTCGTCGTCCACTCCCCCTTCGGCGCCCAGGTGCACGCCCCCTGGGCGCTCGCGCTCGGCGCCCGGCTGTCCGAGCGGTACGGCATGGACGCCCAGGTGATGCACGCCGACGACGGCATCGTGCTGCGCCTGCCCGACGCGGACCTGATGAGCCTGGACCTGCTCGACCAGGAGCCCGTGAAGCCGGGCGCGCCCTTCCCCGCGGACAGCGAGCAGCCGCCCGTGGGCGCGGCGGACGTCGCCTTCGACAAGGGCGAGGTCGACCAGGTGGTCACCGAACAGGTCGGCGGCTCGGCCCTGTTCGCCGCCCGGTTCCGCGAGTGCGCCGCCCGCGCCCTGTTGCTGCCGCGCCGCAGCCCCGGCAAGCGCACCCCGCTGTGGCAGCAGCGCCAGCGCGCGTCCCAACTGCTCCAGGTGGCCAGCGAGTTCGGTTCGTTCCCGATCGTTCTGGAGGCCGTCCGCGAATGCCTCCAGGACGTCTTCGACGTGCCGGGCCTGGCCGAGCTGATGGGCGACATCGAGTCCCGCGCGGTGCGCCTGGTCGAGGTCACCACCCCGGAGCCGTCCCCCTTCGCCCGCTCCCTCCTGTTCGGCTACGTCGCCCAGTTCCTGTACGAGGGCGACTCCCCGCTGGCCGAGCGCCGGGCCGCCGCGCTCTCCCTGGACTCCCGGCTGCTGGCCGAACTGCTCGGCCAGGCGGAGCTGCGCGAGCTGCTCGACGCCGACGTGCTGACCGACCTGGAGCGCGAACTCCAGTGGCTCACCGAGGACCGCCGGATCAAGGACGTGGAGGGCGTCGCCGATGTGCTGCGGCTGCTCGGCCCGCTCACCGAGGCCGAGTTGGTCGCGCGGGGCGCCGATCCGCACTGGGTGCGGGAGCTGGCCGGGGCCCGCCGGGCGATCAAGGTCCGGATCTCCGGCGCCGACCACTGGGCGGCGATCGAGGACGCGGGCCGGCTGCGCGACGCGCTCGGCACCGCGCTGCCCGTCGGCGTCCCCGAGGCGTTCACCGAGCCGGTCAAGGACCCGCTGGGCGACCTCCTCGCGCGCTATGCCCGCACACACGGTCCGTTCACCTCGGCCACCGCCGCCGACCGCTTCGGCCTGGGCGCGGCCATCACCGACGGCGCCCTCCAGCGGCTCGCCGCGAGCGGCCGGGTGGTGCAGGGCGAGTTCCATCCGGCGGGCATCGGCCAGGAGTGGTGCGACGCCACGGTGCTCCGGCGGCTGCGCCGCCGCTCCCTGGCGGCCCTGCGGCACGAACTGGAGCCGGTACCGCCCGCCGCGCTCGGCCAGTTCCTGCCGCAGTGGCAGCACCTCGGCAAGGGCCACGGCCTGCGCGGAGTCGACGGGCTGGTGCGCGCGATCGAGCAGTTGCAGGGCGCCTCGGTGCCCGCCTCCGCGCTGGAGAAGCTGGTCCTGCCGTCCCGGGTGGCGAACTACACGCCGTCGATGCTGGACGAGTTGACCGCGGCCGGCGAGGTGGTGTGGGCCGGCGCGGGCGCCCTGCCCGGCAAGGACGGCTGGGTCTCCCTCTATCTGGCGGACGCGGCACCGCTGCTGCTCCCGCCGCCGCACCCGCTGGAGCTGACCGCGCTCCACCAGTCCGTCCTGGACACGCTGTCCGGTGGCTACGGCCTGTTCTTCCGGCAGATCGCCGACCAGGTCCGCGCCACCACGCATCCCGACGCCACCGATCCCCAACTGGCCGACGCCCTCTGGGACCTGGCCTGGTCGGGCCGGCTCACCAACGACACGCTGGCGCCGATGCGCTCCCTGCTGGGCTCGGGCCGTACGGCGGGTTCGACCGCCCACCGGGCCAAGCGCGCCGTACCGCGCGGGCGCTACGGCTCCCTGACGGCCGCGGCGCGCACGGCCTCCCGTACCGGCCCGCCGACCGTCGCGGGACGCTGGTCCCTGCTGCCCGCGGCCGAGCCGGACCCCACCGTGCGCGCGCACGCGCTGGCCCGCACCCTGCTGGACCGGCACGGCGTGGTGACCCGGGGCGCGGTCGCCGCGGAGGGCGTGGAGGGCGGCTTCTCGGCGGTGTACCGGGTGCTGTCCGCCTTCGAGGACAGCGGCCAGGCCCGACGCGGTTATGTGGTCGAGGGGCTCGGCGCGGCCCAGTTCGCCATGGACGGCGCGGTGGACCGGCTGCGCGCGGTGTCCAACGCGCGGGACCGGGGCGAGTCCCCGCCCGCCCCGGTGGGCGGCTTCCCGGCACCCGGATCCACCGGCCCGAACGGTTTCCCCGCCGGCGACGGCGACCCGCACGGCCACAGCCCGTCCTCCTCGGGCGCCGACGCGGGCCTCGCCCACCCCGGTCTCGACGGCGACTTCACCTGGCCGCCGTCCGAGCAAGGTGGCCATGACTCCGCCCGCGACCTCGCCGACCCCTTCTCCGCCCCCGGCTACGGCGGCCCACGGGGCGGCGGGTCCACCGGCTACGGCTCGGGCTCCCCCTGGGGGACCGGGGCCCGCAGCGGGGCCACGGCCGGGACCGTTCCCCCGACTCCCGTGCCGTCGTCCTCGCGGCGGCCGATCCGGCGAACGCCTACGGCGCGGCCCTGTCCTGGCCCGAGCCGCCGACCGGCGCCGGGCACAAGCCGGGCCGCAAGGCGGGTTCCCTGGTCGTCCTCGTGGAGGGCGAGCTGAACCTGTACATGGAGCGCGGCGGCAAGACCCTCCTCGCCTGGCCGATCACCCCGGACACCGGGGCCACGGACGACCCCCGTCTGCGGACGGCCGCCGAAGCCCTGGCCGCCGCCGCCCGCGCCGGCTCCCTCGGCACGGTCACCGTGGAACGGATCAACGGCACCCCGGCCCTGACCTCCCCCATAGGCACCCTGCTGGAGACAGCGGGCTTTGTGGCCACCCCACGGGGGCTGCGCCTGAGGGCGTGAGCCGGGGTGCGGACCGGGGTGTGAAGCGGGGTGCGAACCGGCGTACAGGTCGGGCTGCGAAGCCAGGGCGGCCCGCAGAGCCAGGGCCGCAAGGCCCCGGAGCCGCCGGGCCAAGGCCACCGGACCGGACGGCCTCCCCAACTGAGCACGCGGCCTCCCCCAAAAGCACCCTGCTAGAGGCAGCAGGCTCCGCGCCCACCCCCGGGGGAGCGCCTCAGGGCGTGAACCGGAGTACGAGCCGAAGTACGAGTTGGGCTGCGAGCCGAACGACGCTCCCCGTCGGCCACCGACGCCGGGGGCTGGCCCCCGCCGACGCCCTCCCCTCATGGCACCCTTGACCCATGCCCGAAGGTGACACGGTCTGGCGGGCCGCGCGGCGGTTGCACGAGGCGCTCGCGGGTGAGGTGCTGATCCGCAGCGACTTCCGGGTGCCGAAGTACGCGACCGTCGATCTCACCGGCCGCCGGGTACTGAGCACGGTTCCGCGCGGCAAACATCTGCTCACCCGCTTCGAGGGCGGCCTGACCCTGCACACGCATCTGCGCATGGAGGGCGCCTGGAAGGTGTACGGCACGGGCGAGCGCTGGCGCGGCGGCCCCGGGCACCAGATCCGCGTGATCCTGGGCACCGCCGACCGGACGGCCGTCGGATACCGCCTCCCAGTGCTCGAACTGCTGCGCACCAGCGAGGAGGAGCGGGTGGTGGGCCATCTCGGCCCCGATCTGCTCGGCCCCGACTGGGACCCGGAGCGCGCGCTGGCCAATCTGCGCACGGACCCCGCCCGCCCCCTCGGCGAGGCCCTGCTCGACCAGCGCAATCTGGCGGGCATCGGCAACGTCTACAAGAGCGAGCTGTGCTTCCTGCTCGGCGTCACCCCCTGGCTGCCGGTCGGAGCGCTCCCCGCGGACCGCGCCGAGAAGCTGCCCGGCCTCGCGCACCGGCTGCTGGAGGCCAACCGCGACCGCCCGGTCCGCCGGACCACGGGCCTGCGCCACCAGGACCTGTTCGTGTACGGCCGCACGCACCGCCCCTGTCTGCGCTGCCGCACCCAGGTCCGCGTGGCCGACCAGGGCGACGGCTCCCAGGACCGCCCCACCTACTGGTGCCCCGCCTGCCAGACCGGCCCCGCCCCGGCGCGGGGCACCCCCCAGCGCCGGCACGAGCGTCACCGTCGTACCGCCGGGTAGCGACACCGTCGTACCTCGATCGGCCCACCCGCTGACGCACCCGTCGAACCCGACCGCTCACGGGTACCGGCGCCTCACGGGTCGGCGATTTCCCCCGGACGCCCTCGCGGGGGCGGCCCGTCGGCGTCGACACCCGTACCGGCCTTTCCCGCCCGCCAGGCGGCCACCCACCGCCCCGGGGGCAGTTCCCCCTCCGCCTTTCCCTTCGGCGCGCAGTGGACAGGCAGCACGCTGAGCCCCCAGCCGCCGGCCGCGACGGCGGCTTCCAGCACGCCCGCGCCCTGTCCGAGGGCGAGCCGCAGCACGGCCCACCACCAGAGCGCGCCGCATGCCAGCGCCAGCGTCCGGCGCACCGCCCGCCCCGTCATGCGCGCCACCTCCCGCCGGACGCCGGCTCGCACCCGCTACCCGGCGGCACCGGCGGACGCTACGCGTTCTCCGCCTGGAACATCCAGTGATGCTTCTCCAGGTCGGCGGTTATCTGGATGAAGATGTCCTGGGACACCGGGTCGGGCTCCTCGGTCGCGTGCACGCGCTCCCGCATCCGAGTGATGACCGAGCCGAGGGCGTCCACCATCGCCCCGACCGCGTCCCCGTCCTTGATCCAGCCGGACGGAGTGGGTTTGATGCCGCTGGTCGAGGAAACCGTGGCGGCGCGGCCGTCGGGCGGGACGCCCAGCGCGGAGGCGCGTTCGGCCACCGTGTCGGAGTGGGTGCGGGCGGAGGCGACGACCTCGTCCAGCTGGAGGTGGATGGAGCGGAAGCGGGGCCCGACGACGTTCCAGTGGATCTGCTTGGCGACCAGGGACAGGTCCACCAGATCGACCAGGGCACCTTGCAGCGCCTCGGCCACGGTCTTCAGGTCCGCGTCGGCCAACGGGCTCTTCACGACGTACATCCGCTTCCTCCGGCGCTCCGACGGCCCGCACGGCCGCCACGTCCCTCCACCATGACCGCCCCACCGAAACCCGGCAAACGGACGCATGGAAGCGCATATATACACACGTACGGATGTAAAGCACCGCGTGCATGGCACCGGGCGCATACAGGCGCACAGCACGAGGCCCCGCCCAGGCTCCCGGGGATCTTCCCGAGAAGCCCGGCCGGGGCCTCGTCCATGTCTGGCTGTGTCTGGCTGTGCCCGTCGGGCGCGGCGCCGCGAGGGTCAGGCGGCGACCACGTCCACCGCCTTCGCGGGTGCCTTGATGGTCACCCGTTCCGGTGGCACACCGGTCACCGAGACGGAACCCAGCATCGGACGGACCGGCGTGGGTACGGGCTCGGTGGCCGCGGCGGACTGGGCCAGCTCGGCGAGCGCCAGTTCGTCGCTCACTTCACGCATGAGTTCCGACATCCGTACGTCCAGCGCGTCGCAGATGGCGGAGAGCAGCTCGGAGGAAGCCTCCTTCTGCCCCCGCTCCACCTCGGAGAGATAGCCGAGTGAGACTCGGGCGGACGAGGAGACTTCGCGCAGAGTACGGCCCTGGCGCTGGCGCTGCCGACGCAGCACGTCACCCAGCAGGCGACGGAGCAGAATCATCGGTGGCTCCCTCCTCGGACCGCGTAGCCGCATCCTTCACGCCCCACCGTACCGCCTCGCGCTGCGGCCGTGCGGGGAGCGATGTCGTGTTCACTCAGGGCTGCAAACATCAAAACCCCCCGTTCCGTTCCGTATCCTGTGCCCGCTCATTCCCGAACTGTTCGCCCGCGATCCGCTCCAGAAGCAGGGCGAGTACGCTCCGTACACTCTCTCTACGGATTTCCGTACGGCTGCCGTTCAACCGCAGGGCCTCCACTTTTCCGCCACCGGCGGACGGCGCGGGGGCCGTCAGCGGTCCGTCAGCGGCCACGAAGACCGTGCCGACGGGCTGTCCGTCCTGCGGGTCGGGGCCCGCGACTCCGGTGGTCGCGATGCCCCAGTCGGCGTCCAGCGCCTTGCGCACCCCGGCCGCCATCTGGGCCGCGACCTGCGGGTCCACCGCTCCGCACCGCTCCAGCAGGGCGGCGTCGACGCCCAGCAGCCGGTGCTTGAGTTCCGTGGCGTAGGCGGTGACCGAGCCCCGTAACACCTTGGAGGCTCCGGGTACCGCGGTGATCTCCGCCGCCACCAGGCCACCCGTGAGCGACTCGGCGACCGCGAGGGTCTCGCCCCTCACCGTCAGTAGTCGCACCAGTTCGGTGGCCGGGGAACTCACGCTTCCGTCTCCTCCAACGCCGCCGCGCGCTCGGCGATTCCCTGCCTGCGCAGCACAATGGCTTGTCTTACGTAGTCGAGGCCGGTGACAACGGTCAGGACGACCGCCGCGGCCATCACCCAGAACCGCAAGGTGGCCAGCCACCCGGTGAGCGCCAGCACATACATGCCGACGGCCACGCCCTGGGTCAGGGTCTTCAGCTTGCCGCCGCGGCTGGCCGGGATCACGCCGTAGCGAATGACCAGAAAACGCATCAGTGTGATGCCGAGTTCCCGGCCCAGGATCACGATCGTCACCCACCACGGCAGATCGCCGAGGGAGGACAGACAGATCAGCGCCGCCCCCATGATCGCCTTGTCGGCGATGGGGTCGGCGATCTTGCCGAAGTCGGTGACCAGGTTGTAGGTCCGCGCGAGATGACCGTCGAACAGGTCGGTGATCATGGCGATGGCGAAGGCCGCCCAGGCCAGCGAGCGCCAGGCCGGGTCGTAGCCGCCGTTCGCCAGCATCAGCGCCACGAAACCCGGCACCAGGACCAGCCGGAGCATGGTCAGCAGATTGGCGACGTTCCATACGCTCGCCTGGTTGACCGCCGCGGCCGTGATCTTGCCGCCGCGCGCGGGCCTGTCCTCAGCCGTGGCGTCCGCGCCGGCGGCGGACCGGCCGGAAGCGGAGTGACCGGCCGCAGCGGACCGGCGGCCGGGAGCGGACGCGGAACCGGAGACCTCGGACGCCACGCCGTCGGCAGCGGCGGCGGTGCCCCGTGCGCCCTGCGCGCCGGAGGAGCCGCCCGCGGCGGATGCCGGGACTCCGGTCATCTGCCCGCCTCCTCACTACACGCGAGCGAGCCGGTCAGCGGCTCGGCCACCAGGTCGACACCCTCCGTACCGACCACCTTCGCCTCGACCATACGTCCCACGGCGAGGCCCTCGCCGCTCGTGAGCAGCACCTGGCCGTCGGTCTCGGGCGCCTGGTGCGCGGCGCGGCCGTACACACCCTCTTCCTCGTCCACCGACTCCACCATGACGTGCACCGTCTCGCCGACGCGCTCCTCGGAGCGCTGCGAGACCAGTTCCTCGGCGAGCCGGGAGATGTGGGCCAGCCGCTCGGCCACGACGTCCTCGTCGAGCTTGTTGTCGTACGTGGCCGCCTCTGTGCCCTCTTCGTCGGAGTAGCCGAAGACGCCGATGGCGTCCAGGCGGGCGCCGGTCAGGAAGCGCTCCAGCTCGGCGAGGTCCGCCTCGCTCTCGCCGGGGAAGCCGACGATGAAGTTGGAGCGCACACCGGCCTCGGGGGCCTTGGAGCGGATGGTGTCGAGCAGCTCCAGGAAGCGGTCGGTGTCACCGAAGCGGCGCATGGAGCGCAGCACGGCGGGCGCCGAGTGCTGGAAGGAGAGGTCGAAGTACGGCGCGATCTTGGGCGTCGAGGTCAGTACGTCGATCAGCCCGGGGCGCATCTCGGCCGGCTGGAGGTAGCTCACCCGGACCCGCTCGATGCCGTCGATCCCGGCCAGCTCGGGCAGCAGGGACTCCAGCAGGCGGATGTCGCCCAGGTCCTTGCCGTACGACGTGTTGTTCTCGGAGACCAGCATGATCTCCTTCACGCCCTGCTCGGCCAGCCAGCGCGACTCGTTGAGCACATCGCTGGGGCGGCGGGAGATGAAGGAGCCGCGGAAGGACGGGATGGCGCAGAAGGAGCAGCGCCGGTCGCAGCCGGAGGCGAGCTTCACCGAGGCGACCGGGGCGCCGTCCAGCCGGCGGCGCAGGGGCGCGCGCGGGCCGGAGGCGGGCGCCAGGCCCTCGGGCAGGTCGGTGGGGCCGTGGCCGGGCAGCGCGACCGAGGCGGCCTGGTCCTGGCGCTCGGCCGGGCTGATCGGCAGCAGCTTGCGGCGGTCGCGCGGGGTGTGCGCGGCGTGGATGCCGCCGGACAGGATGGTCTGGAGGCGGTCGGAGATGTCGGTGTAGTCGTCGAAGCCGAGCACACCGTCGGCCTCGGGCAGCGCCTCGGCCAGTTCCTTGCCGTACCGCTCGGCCATGCAGCCCACCGCCACGACGGCCCGGGTTCTGCCATGGCCCTTGAGGTCGTTGGCCTCCAGGAGGGCGTCGACGGAGTCCTTCTTGGCGGCCTCGACAAAGCCACAGGTGTTCACGACGGCGACGTCGGCGTCCTCGGCGTCCTCGACCAGCTGCCAGCCGTCCGCCTCCAAACGGCCTGCGAGCTCCTCGGAATCCACCTCGTTACGAGCGCAGCCGAGAGTGACGAGTGCGACGGTACGGCGTTCAGGCATGGGCTCAAGAGTACTTTGTCTCACCGACAGCCCTGTCGACGGGGTTGGCCGAGGTCGGCCGACCCCGTCGGCGGGGTGCGCGGCGGGCCGGATCAGCCCGCGACCGGGTCGCCCTTGGTGTACGTCAGGCGCTCCACGGCGCCGGGCCGGAAGTTGTTCTCGATCTTCTTGCCGTTCACATACAGCTCGATCGCGCCGGCGTCGCCGAGGATCAGGTTGATCTTGGCGCTGTCCTGGAAGGTCTTGGACTGGCCCTTGTCCAGCAGACCGTCGAAGAGCATCCGCCCGTTGTGGTCCTTGGCCGAGATCCAGCTGCGTCCGTCGGGCGCGCTGACCTGGACGGTGACCTTGTCCTGCGGGGCGGCCGCGATGGCGCTGTCGGTGGGCTCCGGGGCCGGGTCGACGGGCTTGGCCTTGGTGGGCGCGGGCGAGGCCGACTTGCCGGCGGCGGGCGTGGTGCCCTCGGCGAGCTGCGACTTGGAGTCGCTCGAGCCGTCGCCGCCCTTGACCGCGGTGAAGCCGACGAAACCGATCACCACGACGATCGCGGCGACCATCGCCGCGGTCCAGTTGGGGCCCCGGCGCTCGGGGCGGATCCGCTCGGCCTCGAACAGGGGCGCGGCCGGGGTGGGCGCGGGCCGGCCGCCGTGCTCGGCGTCGTACTGGGCGACCAACGGCTCGGGATCGAGATGGACGGCCCTGGCCAGGTTTCGGATGTGGCCGCGCGCGTACACGGCGCCGCCGCAGAGGCCGAAGTCGTCCGCCTCGATGGCGTGCACGATGGCGAGGCGGACACGCGTGGCGCTGCTGACGTCGTCCACGGTGAGCCCGGCCGCGATCCGCGCCTGATGGAGGGCACGGCCCACGGAGATTCGGGCTTCCTGGGACTCGTCTGGGAAGGGACGCTCGTCTTCAGGGGAGTTGCCGAGGGACACGGGGGCGCCTTTCGAGCGTGTAGCCACCTGTGCTGGAAGCTCAGTCTAGGGGGGTACGAAAGGGTGGGGCAACCGGGCGGTAGGAACTTCTACGCCATCGGAATGGCCCGACACTCCGAAGGCTGGACAGGCGCATACCCCTGGATGGGACGCTTACCTGTCCTCTCGCTCAACTTGACGTAGGGCAAAGGGAAACGGTTGCCCGCCGCTCTCTAACGGGTGGATCACGGCGGGCACGGACGCAGCACGACGGCACGACTCGGTCACGCCGGAACGAACGCATCACGGCGTACCTCCGCCCGGCGTTCGTCGTGCGGAACCGGGCGGCTCTTATTACTATCCCTCGGATTCGCCGCGAATCACGGCGAGCACGCCGTCCAGGTCGTCGGGTTTCACCAGAACGTCGCGCGCCTTGGACCCCTCGCTGGGTCCCACGATGTTGCGGGACTCCATGAGGTCCATCAGCCGGCCGGCCTTGGCGAAGCCGACGCGCAGCTTGCGCTGGAGCATGGACGTGGACCCGAACTGGGTGGACACCACGAGTTCGGCCGCCTGGCACAGCAGGTCCAGGTCGTCGCCGATGTCCTCGTCGATCTCCTTCTTCTGCTTGGTGCCGACCGTGACGTCTTCCCGGAAGACCGGCGTCATCTGCGCCTTGCAGTGCCGTACGACCTCCGCGACCTCCTCCTCGGT